>NZ_JAAAMV010000001.1 GCF_009909185.1 Paenibacillus glycinis
CCGCTGTCGCGCAGGTTTTGCGCTTGCGCGTGACCTTGGGAACCGTAACCGATGACTGCGATCGTTTTGCCTTGCAGCACGCTTTCGTCTGCGTCTTGCTCGTAATACAATGTAACTGCCATGGATGAAACCTCCTGTATTTTAACCTTGACGTGCAGGCGATATCGCCGCTGCGATCAGCCCCACCGATCCTTCTGCATCGGCACTCCGCAGCCGGTTGAACCTAGTGATCGGTTTCGACCTGGTGAACGTCGGCCGGATTAACTTGGGTTAGGTCGGTATCATGAAACTCTTGCGATTGCGGGAGCTCTACTTGCAGCTTATCGATCGCATCGATTTGCGCGGTACCGGAACCCATTTTCAGATTCAGAACATGTCCGCCGATTTTTTTATCGTCGCTTACGAAGTGCGCGTGGAATCCGGGAACGTTCAGCATGGCGGCATAGTTAGGCGTGTAAAACACAACCAAGGTGCCGGTTACGTTTTGATACTCCCAGACGGATTGCTTTTCCAGCACTTTGGGAAGCGTCGGATACGGCTTGTTCTGCTTGGGCTCGGAACGGACTTTCAGGTAGTTCAGCGTCCCGTGCACCTTGAACGCGTAGAAGTTGTTTTTCTTGGTTATTTCCGTAGAAAGGATTTTCGTCAGACCCTCGAAAGTATCGATTTGACCCACTTCGATCGTTTTATCGGTTTGGAAATTCACTGTCGATACGAATGGCGTTTTCTCCTTCTCGTCTACTTGATAGAAATGACCTTCATTATCGAAACGATAGAATTTACCGTTCACCTGCGTCAGCTCGCCATCTACCCCGTTAAACGTTCCAAGCCCCGTATCCCCATGCTCCGCCACTTCGCGAAGCGTTTTTTCCCCATCGAATTGACCTTGCATCAAAGCGTTAATGGTCGAGTATTGGTACAACGAATTTTGACTGGCCTTCTCCGATGCTTCCTTCGCTTTCGACACGCTGACTTCCGCGGCGGCTTTCGCCGACTTGGCCTCGGCCACTTTGATTTCCGCGGCGGCTTTGGCTGCCTCGGCCTCGGCCAGCTTCAATTCTGCAGCTGCCTTGGCTTTCTCGGCTTCTGCCACGCTAAAATCGGCAGCGGCTTTCGTTGCCGGTTCGCTGCCGGAAGCATAAGCCGTGAGTGCCGCTGCCAGCAGAACTGCAAGTATGGCGACGGATGATACGATGGTCTTTTTGTTGTTCATGATGCTCCTCCTGGAAAAAAAGATTTATAGCAAGGCTTTCACCAATACTAATGCAATCAGACCGTGCAGAACGGGTATCTCTGGTAATTCCGCATTTATTTTCTTGATATTTAATAGCTTTTAATATTGTAGTTATATTATTTCTGTATTACAAATTACAAAAATACAACACTATCATAAATTTATTTATTACACGACCAAATATAGCGTTAATTTTCCGCATAAAAAGGATAATTTAGGATAATTTATTTGTTATTAACTACATGTTTTCAGGAGACGCTGGTCATGAGATTTCGAAAACATCTCTTCCATGGAATGGTTTCAGGACCCGATCCTGACGTAACCGGGATTCCGTTAGAGCCGAATATCTCGAAAAACGAACGCATGCTAAAAAGCGTATTCGAAGCTTGTTCCGATGTCGTGATCCATTCCGCTTCAACGCCCGGGCAGATCGACATGCTCGCGATTTACATCGCCGGCCTGCCCGATACGAAACATCTGGACGAACTGATTTTCAATCAGTTCGCGAGCCGCTCGCGAGACCTGGATAAGCCGGATGGCATGGAACGAGCCGTTCAAGCAAGCTTTATCCCTGTCAGCATGACAAAGAAGGTCGCTTTCCTCTCCGAAGCCGTCGATAGCATCTTGAGAGGAGACGTCGTTTTCCTTTTTGACGGCGTGGATTACGGTCATGCGGTTTCCGTTCAAGGGACGGAAAGAAGAGCCATTGAAGAACCCGCTTCGGAGCCCGTTATCCGCGGACCTCGCGAGGGATTCGTGGAATGCCTGCAAATCAACACCGGCTTATTGCGCGTCAGACTTCGAAGCGCCAGTTTGAAAATTGAAACGTTATCGATCGGAACGCTCTCGCAGACGGAAATCGCGATCGCATACATAAAGGATATCGCGAAAGACGAACTGCTCCATGACGTCCGTCATCGGCTTCGGCGCATTCGAATCGACGGGGTGTTGGAGTCGGGTTATATCGAAGAACTTATTACGGATACCCCCTACTCGCCATTTCCGCAGATTCAGAATACTGAACGGCCCGATGTGGTAATCGGGAGTCTTCTGGAAGGGAAAGTAGCCGTCATCACGGACGGTTCTCCTATCGCTTTGGTGCTGCCGATGACCTTTTGGACAGGCCTGCAAGCAAGCGAAGACTATTACGAGCGATCGATAACCGCAACGCCCATCCGTTGGCTCCGCATCTTATTTACGTCCGTTTCCTTATTCCTGCCTTCCTTGTATGTCTCGCTGGTCAGTTACGATCATCCTGCACTGCCGACGAGTCTGCTCTTGAGCATTGCTTCATCGCAACGAATGTCTCCATTTCCCGCCATTATCGAAACGCTGCTGATGGAAATAACGTTCGAAGCTTTACGCGAAGCGGGGTTGCGTCTTCCGAAGGGCGTCGGTTCCGCAGTCACCATCGTCGGCGGCATCGTCATCGGACAGGCCGCCGTCCAGGCCGGCTTTATCTCGGCCCCGGTGGTCATCGTGGTGGCGACGACCGGGATCGCGTCGTTTATTATTCCTCGCTATAATTTCGGACTGGCGTTTCGTTTATTACGATTTCCCTTGCTGCTGCTGGCTGGTTTTATGGGCTTCTTCGGACTCATGATCGGCATCATTGGAATCCTCATCCATTTAGCTTCGCTGCGTTCTTTCGGCACTCCTTACCTCTATCCGTTAGCGCCGCTTTCGATGGACGGATTAAAGGACGTGTTCATTCGCAAAGCGTGGTTCGGCATGAATTTGCGGCCAAGAACGGCCGCCGAACAAAACGGATTAAGGATTCCGCCGGGACAGCGGCCGGATTCCGGCGATCGCGGCGATTAGATGCGGAGGCACAGACGATGAAGACGGAGAAGCTCACGCAATGGCAGTTCGTGATTATGATCAGCATCTCCGTTCTGGGAACGGAAATTTTCAATATCGCGGCCTTCCCTGCGCAATTTGCCGGGCAGGATGCATGGATATCCGTGTTGATCGCGCCGATTACAAGCTTTTGGTGTATAGCGGTTTGCACGGCGTTAGCCCGTCGTTACCCCGACATGACGATCATCGAGTACAGCAGAAGCATATTGGGAAGCTGGGTCAGCACATTAGTCGAAGCCTACTACTTGTGCTTCCTCTTCGTATACGCGACCGTGATTTCAAAAGCGCTCGCCGATCTGATTGCCATGATCTCGCATCAGCTTACTCCTCATGCCATCATCTTGCTTATGCTGCTCGCCGTCTGCGGCACCGCCGCATGGTGCGGCATTGGCGTGATCGGTCGTTGCGGCGAGATCATCTTTCCGATCATGATCGTCATTGCGACCATGATTTTATTGATATCGATTCGCGATTGGAACGTGACGTACCTGCAACCCGTTGCGGAAAAGGGACTGCCGTCGATCCTGCGAGGGGCTTCCGTCCCGAGCGGCTGGCTAGGCGAAACCGTTCTTATCGCGTTCTTGATTCCTTTTCTGAATCAACCGGGACAAGCCCGCAAGGCATCGTACTATTCGACGCTGATCATTACCGTGTTCATGCTTAAAACCGTGCTGATATGCACCCTTGCCGAAGGGCCGCTCGTCACGAAATTCCCGTTTCCTTACGCCGCTTTAATCCGCTACATCAGTTTGGGCGATATGTTGGAAAGGCTCGATCCGGTTTTCTTTCCGATCTGGGTCTCCGTGGGTTTCATTAAATTAGCCACGTTTTTGTTTGTCGCGTGTCTCTGCGTCAGCCGGATCAGCCGAGTCAAGAATCAGCGAACGATAACGCTTCCCGTGGTTCTCCTCGTATTCGCCGGAACGACAGGGATCATGAAGGATGCTCCCGGCATGGATGCCATTCTGCAGTTCTACGTCTATACGTTCCCTGTCGCGAGTTTCGTCGCCGCAAATGCAATACCGACCGTGCTATTAGTCGTCGATTGGACCTATTCAAGGCGGAGGGCTTTGCATGAAGCGTAGAAATACGGCCGCCGCCGCGGTTATCGCGTGTTTGCTTATGATGACCGGGTGCTGGGATCGGAAGGAAGTGAAGGATCTCGCGATCGTTACCGCAAGCGGTCTTGATCTTAACAAGGATGGAACGTTGACGCAAAGCGTCCAGATCGTGATCCCGACTCCCATGCAATCCAGCGGGAGCAGCAGTGATGCAAAGTCCTTTTTCGTCATCGCCGCAGAAGGAAAAACGCTGGCCGATTCGCGCCAACGGCTGCAGGAAAAAATTCATCTGAAGCTGTATTACTCACATCGGCGAGTTATTATCATCGGCGAGCGCATGGCCCGACATGGACTAGAATCTGTTTTCGACAGCTTTCATCGCGAGATGGACATGCGGATGAGAAACATGGTATTTGTCGCCAAAGGAGCGGCTGCCGAATCGCTGCTTAATTATCCCGTCGCGCTCGAAGCGATTCCGGCGGATCAATTCAAAAACCTGCATAAGCAGCCGGCCGGCAGGGCAACCACGATCATGAACTTCGATGCAACGGCCGCCACCGAGGGAATCGAGCCCACGATGGGGGCATTCGAGGTGATTCAAAAGCAAGCGTCCGGCCCGTCCGCGTCTTCGACCGGGGCAGAACCGCATATCAAGCTTTACGGAGTCGGCGTCTTCAAGGAATTAAAGTTGCTCGGGTTTTTTAACGACGAAGAAACCCGCGCGATGAATTGGGCCACGAAAAACATGGCGGGTTCTTTCCTTACGGTCTACGTTCCGCAAGGAAACGGCAACGTCAGCGTGCAAATCCTGAAGTCCAAGCACGGTTTTCATCCGCTGGTTAAAGGGAATCGGATCACCATGGGCGTGTCTGTCCAAAGTGAATGCGAGCTCATCGAGAACGGGACGAAGCTTGATTTTAGCGAGCCTGCGAATGTTAAGCTTTTGAATGCGCTTCTCTCGTCGCAGCTTACGCAATCCATCGCAGCGACCGTAAAGAAAAGCCAACGGCTGTACAAGGCCGATGTCTTCGGATTCGGACGCAGCGTGCATGCCGCTTATCCTTCGGAGTGGAAACGATTGTCGGCTGCATGGGCGAACGTCTATCCCGAAGTCGAAGTAACCGTTCGAGCAAAAACATCCGTTATAGGCACAGGGTATGTAAAGTTGCCGTTGCACCGAAAAGAGACCAAAGGTGATGTGGAATAATGCAGATGATAACCGTGTTGCTGTTATTCCTGCTCGCGGCTGCCGTGACGTTTTTTCAAGTCCGCAGGCTGTTTCTTCAACGAGAAAAGACGGCAGCCTACGCCTATATGGCATTAATGTCCATAGCCGTGGCGATGTACGCGGTCGTGGCGTTAAGCAGGACGCCCCTGTTTAACCCCATGCGCCTCTTATCCATCCCGTTTGAAGCCATCGGGAAGTACTTGTTGGAATACGAGTGAAATAAAACGAAGAGAACGGCATAAAGCCGTCCTCTTCCCTGTCTTCTCTCTACGATATGACTTACGCTTCCTACTCCGGCCGCTTGCCTGCCGGTGCTTGCATGTTATTTCGCAATCGACAGGGTGCGAAGAATAACCGTTACGGCTTCTGCTCGGGTCGCTCCATTAGCCGGCCGGAACTCGCCTTGATAGCCTTCGATAATCCCTAAGCCTGCCGCCGAATGGATGGAGGCTTTCGACCAATCGGGCAGTTTGTCTTCGTCTTTGAAAACGATTGGGCTTTGTTCGTTCTTGCCCAGTTGGAAAGCGCGTACCAGCATCGTGATCATCTCGGCGCGGTCGATGCTTTTATTGGGAAGCAGCGTACCGTCTTCGTAGCCCGTTACGATGCCTGCCGCGACGGCCGCCCCCAGGCTTTCCTCGGCCCATGCCGGGATATCCTTGCGGTCCGCGAAGCCGCTCAGGTCATGAGCCTCGCTTAAGCCGAGCGCGCGAACGAGCATGGCGGAGAATTGGGCTCTCGTAAGCTGGGCATCCGGTTTCATGCTTCCGTCCGGGTAGCCGGTCAAAATGCCCAGTTTAACGGCTTCCGTGATTTCCGCCGCGGCCCAATGACCGTTTACGTCGGACCAAGTCGGATTCGGCAGCTCCGGCTTTTGCTCCCCGTCCACCGAATAAACGGCAAACTTGCCGATCTCCAGCGTTGCGACCGTGATCGTTCCATCCTTCACATAGCCGCCGAGCTCGATCCATTGATGACCGGTTTCATCCAACCGGAAGACGGAGGCTCTTCCCCCGCCTAGCGACGACGCATCGAACTGGATGGAAAGCGTGATTGCCTTGCTCAGCTTCCGGCCCGAATCCGTCTCGATCGCGTACACGGGGCTTATTAACTTGTACGGCGCCGTATCGGTTCCCGCTTCCAGCTTCCGAAGCTTCAGTCCCAGCCCCTGATTCTCTTGCGGGATATCGACCGTCAATTCGTCGCCCAGCTTCTTGGTCTCGCCTGCCGGCGCAGCCGGCTGCTGTACCACCACCGTGTGGCCGGAATCTGCGGGCGCCTGACGATGAACCGCAATGGTGTAGATCGTGCGATCCGCCACTCCTGCAGCCCTTGCTTCCAGCGTGACCAGATTGACGCCGGTTTGAAGCGCGATCGCTTCGCTTTCCTCTCCGCTTGCCACCGTGCGTTCCACGCCATCCGGCAGGCCGATCACGATCGAGAGGCTTGCATCCCGCGCCGCAGGACGGAGCTTCAGCTCCGTAACGCTATTCGGCACCTCGACCGTATACTGAAGCCGGTCCGGCGCAAAGGCCGGCGACAAGCTTCCCGCGGACAGGCCGATATCAGTTAATGCCGCGCTTCGTTCGACGACGATCCGGTATTCGCGCTTCGCTTGGCCGTCCTCCGACGTCACCGCGACGACGATGGTCGTTCCGTCGACGGCGGCGATCGGCATGCTCGCGGTTCCGCTCTTCACCTCGACCGGCTCGCCGTCCCCGGTACGCACCGTGATCGAGGCGCGTTCGTCGACCGCGTCAGGCGTGACTTGAATCGCGTCGCTGCCTGCCGGCACGAGCACCTTGTACTCGTAAAGATCCTTCGCAAAAGCCGGCGATAACTGGCCTGCCGTCAGCTGCAGGCCATTCAAATCGGCGGATACGCCCGACTTGCGAACGCGAACGGAAGCGTGCGCCTCTCCTCCGACCGCGTTGGCAGCCGTAATCGTGGCCGTTCCTTCGCCTACGGCCGTAACGTTGCCGTCGGCATCGACCGCGGCGACGTTCTCGTCGCTGGACGTCCAGCGCACCGAGCGGTCCGCCACGTTAAGCGGCTTGATCGTCGCGACAAGCTTGCTTCCGCTGCCGCCGAGCAGCAGATCGAGCTCGGAGCGGTCCAGCGTGATCGCCTGAATCGGCATCGTATACACGATTCGCAAATAAGGCCGCTGCGAGACATCCGTGTAATCTTTGGTGCGGAATCGCTTCGTCCCGGTCATCTCGGGATTGCTCGCGTCCTGATAAGTGGTCGTCTTCAGTACGACGCCATAGTTGTTAGCCGGCGTATCGATCCATTGCTGGACGTCTCCCGAGAGATTGAACGCGTACCAAGCCGGATCGTCGTTCACGTTCACCGTGGCGCTGGGAGCGGACGCGAACGGATCCGTTCCGTTCGTAATGTAATTCTCCCACGTCACCTCGCCGGCCTGACCCGGGGAGCCGTCGTTCGAATCGCCGCTGCCGCCGGAGCCTTCCGTCCAAGGCGCATTGGCTCTGTGCGCGAAAATGTCGAACGGGCGATTCGTGCTGCGTTGCGCGTAATGGTAGAGGTTCAAGGTAGCTTCGCTTACGATCGCCCCTTCCGGTATCGGCAGGTTGTCGAATCGAATCAGGCCGTACTTCTGGTCGCTGGCGCTCTGATTGTAATAGCCGACCTCGATGCCATGCTGACCGCCAAGATTGTATTGATAGTATTTGTTGCCCGTCGATCCCGTTCCTTGGGAAAGCTGGGTGTCCGCCGTGCCTGCGTAGCCGTCGACGCCTTGCTGCAACGCGACGGCAGCCTTCGGCACGGTGACGTCATACGTCTTCATGATCGTGCCGCCGATCGACACGGTCACGATAATGCGGTTATCGCCGATTTCGAGCGGGAAAGACGAGCTTTGTTGACCGCTCGCGATCTGCGTCGGCGTCTCTCCGTTGACCGACAACGCGATGACGGCATCCTCGTCTTCCGCGATCGGCGTAATCGCCAGGTGATTGTAGGTCTCCGGCACGGCAGCGGCGTACGTGGTCGTCTCCGGTTGGAACGGCGTCGTGAATTCGCCGGCGCTTAACCGGAGCTCCTGCAGCGATCCCGTCGCTTGGGGGCGAGTGACGGTTACCGTCATGGACGCGGTATGTCCGCCGTCCACGGTCGTTGCCGTCATGACGGCGCTGCCTTTGCTGATCGCATGCACCGTGCCCGTGCTATCGATGGTCGCCACCGCTTCGTTATTCGAGCTCCAGGTGACGTCGCGGTTCAGCGCGTAGTCCGGCAATACGCTCGCCGAAAGCTTGGATTGCTCGCCGGCTTCCAGCGTCAGCTCCGATGGCGTAATCGTGACGCCCGTTGCCGGAATCGTATAAGTGAGTTCAAGCTTTGGCCGCCATTCCAGCACGTTATCGGACGAAGCGAATGCGTAGGCCTTGTCCTTGCCTTCCAACAGGAAGCCGAAATTGGATGCCGGTTGTTCCATCCACCCCTTCGCAAGGCCCGTCATGTCGATCTCGTTCCAACGATAGGCCTGCTTGTCGATCGAAGCCGTGACGGACGGGACGGTATCATATGTGGGGCGCGTCTCCCAGGTCGTCCAGTTCTTCCCGCTTGGAACCGCGCTGCCGTTATCTCCCGTTCCCTCTCCCTCGTTCCAGCTCTCCGTTACCCGATGTACCGAGATGCCTTGAACAAGCGTCTCGTCCGCGATGCCTGCTTCGAGCATGTAAAGGCCCAGCTTGGCCGAAACGATTTTGGCGCCCTTCGGAATGGACGACAGATCGAATCGCATCAATCCGTTCCGATGATCCTGGGTCGCAGGCATATCCGGCTTGACCGCGCTTCCGTCGGACAATTGGATTTCCGCGATCTGAAGATAACCATCGCCATGGTTGGCCGTAAAATTGAATCTGTACATCGCATAGGCCGTTTGGTTTCCGATATTCCGGTAGGAATTGGTCGTGAAACGGTCGGCGAACGACTGTTCCGTCCTTGTGTCCAGCACATCCCAATGCTGACCGTCGTTCGACCCCTCGAAGGTCCAGTCCTTCGGATCCCTGGCCGGCGTATCGTTCGCGGACGAGAGCGCATAGCCGTTCACGGCAACGGGTGCCTTCATGGCGAACGTTACGACGGCTTGATTTTGAAACGCCAGCCATTTCGCCCCAAGCCCGTAATCGATCAGATTGTCTTTGCCTTCCTTATCGGGACTCGTGCCGGTGGCGGAGACCGTGGCCACTTTGCCGCTGACGTTGCCGTTCATCATCGGCAGCACGGGCTGCTGCGGTCCGACTTTCAACTGCATGTAATGGCCGAAGTTGTGACTATTAGCGTCATTGGCCGGGAGCTCCACGATTTGCGTGTCCGATGTCCCTGCATAACCGCCTGCCCCATTCTGCAGGACGGTCGTCTGCGTGACGCCGGTCTGCGGATTGCCTTCCCTTGCCTCCAGATAATGAAGCAGGAGCGCCGTCGTATCCGTTTGAATCATGTTGACTCCGCGGTTCAACAGCCACGGATACCCTGCATTCGGATCCGAGAGGAACGCATAGTCGCCATGTCGGCCTACCAAGCCCGGTACGGAAAAGATCGTGTTGACCCATATTCTTGCGCCAGCCGCCCGAAGCTCGCTGATTAAAGCAGGATCCACGATGGGAGCGTTGTCGTCGTTGAAGCTGATCTCGAAGGCATTGACCGTAAACGGCGTCGTGGCCGGATTCATGAAATCGCGGGCCGTACCCGGATCGGAGGTCAGCTGCATGAACAGCGGCTGCACGGCGGATTGATGGAATTTGGCCATCCAGGCTGCCGTCGAAGATTTGTCCGAGCCGGTTTTGTACAAGGCGTGATCCGTCGTGTCGGTGCGGACCAGGATATCCCACATCGTGTCCCAATTCGCGTTTTTGATGTCCAAGTTGACCATGATGTGGCCTCTTGCGACGGTCATCGCTTCCTCCAGCGTCGGAATGGTCTCGCAGGGGTTGCTGATCGTGCCGTTGCTGTTGCGGAGGCAAAGCTGCTTGATCTGCGCCAGCGTAAGGCTGCCCACGTTGCCGCTTCCGTTCGTCGTCCGGTTGACGCTGTCGTCATGCATGAGGACGGGAACGCCGTCGCTCGTCGTGCGAATGTCCAGCTCGACCATGTCCACGCCTTCTTCGATGGACGCGCGGATGGAGTTCAGCCCGTTCTCCGGCATGCCGTTCAGCCAATTCCCCCGGTGGGCGACGACGAGCACGCGACCGTTCGGATCCAGGAAGTCGCGGATGATCTGATCGCCCGTTCCGCCGGTTTCCCTATGCTTGATCAAGACGGTATACACGCCGGTCTTCCCGGGCTCGTCGGCATGTTGCGATTCGACCTTCACGTCGACACGCGTGGCGTCCTGCTGCAGCGGAACAGCTTGGCTCAAGCTGCCGCTTGCGACCGTCTGCGGTTCCGCCCCATCGGCCGTTACCGTAATGACGGCATCCTGCTCGAAGGCCGTCGGGGTCAAATAGACCTCTTTCGCGTTCAGCGGCACCTCGAGCGTATACTCGTGCACCTCGGATTTGAATCCGGGCACGATCGCCGCGCCCTTCACTTCAAGCCCGGAGAGGACGCCTTGCACATTCAGCTCGGTTACGGTCACTTGGACCGTATCGGAGTAGGAGGTGCCGTTGCCCGTCGCGGTCACTTGGATCTCCGCCGTTCCCGGACCGACGGGCGTCACCGTCCCGGCGGCGTCCACGGTCGCGACTGCCGCATCGCTCGAAGACCATGCAAGCGCTTCGTCCAGATGCGCGTTAAGCGGTCTCGGGAAGGCGTAGTCCGCAAGCTCGACCGGCGCTTGTCCGGCCACGAGCTCGACCGGCTCGCTTGCCATGCGGATGCCCGTCAGCGGCATCTCGTAATTGAGCGCCAATTTGGGTCTGATACTGGCATTGCTTTGCTGCGCCGAGGCAAAATCCTTCGTCGAAGGCGTCGTTTCGCCATCGCTCGCACTGTCGATCTCCTTTAAAATGACGCCGTTGTTCGCTTCGCTGCCATCGATCCATTTCTGAGCCAGCTCGGTTAACCCCCAATCGTACCAAGTGCCCAGGGTAGTGCCGACGACCTTGGAGTCCAGTGCGGCGGTTTCGTCGAAGCCGGGCTTTGTTCCCCAGACGACGCCCGGCGCTCCGGCCGTCCCGTCATAGCCGGCACCCGTTCCCTCTTCCCACGCGCTCGTAATTTTGTACAGGTTCAACGTCTTGTCGTATTTCGCCCCGCTGCGGACGCGCATATCAATCAGGTTCAATTCCAGCCGCGCGTCCTTCACAAGCGCTCCTTGCGGAATCGACGATACGTCGAATTGGAAAAGCCCCCACTTGCGATCCGTCTTTAACGGATCGAAATAACCGACTTCTATGGCCTCGTTAGCACCGGTATTTTTGCTTCCGTGTTTCCCCTCGCTGACGTGGGCGTCTTTTTGCCCGGCGTAACCGGCGCCCTGTTGCAGGACGATTGCCGTCTTGGTCAATGCAATGGAATAGTCGGTTCTTGACTGGCCGTCCGCGGATTCTACTCGAACCGCGATGACGTTACGGCCGATCTCGAGCGGCAGCGAAGGGCTTGCCGCCCCGCTTGCCACCGGGATGTCCGCATCGCCATTGATCGATACCGAGATGCTCGCTTCCGAATCGGACGCCGTCGGAGTAAGCGATAACGCGTTAACCGAATCCGCCACGTTCGCGGCATAGGACGTATGCGTAGATTGAAAGGCGGGGGAAAGCGAACCCGAGCTTATGGAAAGCGAAGCAAGGGCGGGCTCTTCCTCCGATGCCGCGAGGATTCGGGCCGGGAATAAGGCCGCTAACGCCGACCATAAGAGGAGAAGCGTCATTACCCCGGCAAGCAACCGCTGACCTGAATTGTTTTTAATCGCATTCATGCTTCATATTCCTCCACATTTGTAAGTGATAGACGCGTACTTCCTTCGTAACTGACTTCTCGCTGTCCGTCCATTGCGATTTCCTGGCTTTACGTCACGCTGTATGTACGAATCTGTGCATGAATCCAACCGTTACGCATGCGGGCCGACGGTAAAGCAATCACGGGTGATGGCCCTCCGCTCCGATCCGGCATCGTCGTCCGGATCGCGCAGGCGCCAGCATGCGGCGGGCGGAAAAAGCGGTTACCACAGACAAAACAGTTCCCTCCTTATTTTTTTCTACGCTTTAACTATGAAAGAATGGCGGAGAAACGACAATGAGGTAACGTTGCCAAGATGTTGATTATTTTGCATAACGATCGGCGAGACCTTCAAGGTGCGCATCGGGCTCTCGTCCACGGGCTATCGCGCATCATGAGTGTAGCGCATGTTTATTTTCAACGATTCAATGACATATAAATAAATGGATAATCGGGAAGAAAACGCAGCGTATTCGAGGAATTGCGACGGCAGAGGACGCTAGCCGCCCGGCACCGGGCGGCGCGGCGAACAAAAAGAACCTTGAGCGGCGCAAAGCCGATCAAGGTTCTAGGTACGACAGGTTTGGATGTTCGACGGCAGCAGTCGGCTGCGCTCGCGATCGATATCTTCCGATCCAGCAAGTTCCCGTCTCTTTTCCGGTCAGGCAACACTAGGCACGACTATTTCTCCAACTCGTAGCGGGTCGCGATAATGCCCGACTGGAGCGTCCGGCTGGACAGCAGCTTGAGCTTGATTTTCTCGACGCCGCCGTCGAAGACCGATTTTCCGCCGCCCAGGACGACCGGACAAATCGTCAGCAGGAACTCGTCGATCAGACCGAGCTCAAGCAGCGTCTTCGCAGCCCCCGGGCTGCCGAAGATAACGAGATTTTTGCCTGGCCGCTCCTTGAGCGCCTTGATTTTCTCTGCGATTCGGTCCTTGATCAGCACCGTGTTGTTCCACTCGGCCTTGTCCATCGTGCCGGAAATGACGATCTTCTCGACATCCTGCAGCCATTTGGCATGCTCCGTTTCATGCCTCGACGCATTCGGATCATCCAGCATCGCGGGCCAGTAGCTCTCCATCAACCGGTACGTCGCACGTCCGTAAACGGGAGAACCGACTTCGGCTACGATCTCCTCGGCGTAGTTCGCCAATTCCTCGTCGTACGGAATCCAGCCCAGTCCTCCGTTCGAATCCGACGCATACCCATCCAGCGACACATGCATGAACAATACGAGTTTTCTCATGTTCGTTCCTCCTCCGATTTCCAATGGATCCCGTACGATTTTGTGACCGTTGTCCCGCGTGTTGTCCTGCTGTCACGTTCACAATAAATCATTACGTTACGTAAGGTGCAAGGGGAAATCTTATTAAAACCAGCCATCGGGTGCATGTAAGACATTCACTTCCGATTGATTGATATCCCCGACATGCCCCGTGCCGTCGATGATGATATCAGCCGAATCAAACGGGTGTTGGACCATAAAATATCTATCCTCGTCAGGCAGCCATACCTTTTCCCACATTTCGCGGTTCCCTCCGCCGTCACGCCGCACGCCTCTTTCGAGTCTGAATTCACGAGGACTATCCACCCAGATTCGAATGTCGTACAAGGACGACAATTCCTCTCTTAATGCATAACACCCTTCGATCATAACAATGCCGCCGACGGGTACCGAATGCCAGTCGGTCAAAGAATCGCGATCCCAATCGTAAATTTGATATTTACCTTCCTCGTTTCGTTGTAACGGCTCCAGAATCTGCATAAGAAGGCGCTTCCAATCCCAATTGCCCCCGATTTCATTTTGATGCGGACGTTGATTTCTATACGCTGACACATGATAAAAATCATCCATGTGAACGACGGTTACGTCGTCTTGAAGAGCTTGAAATTTCTGAGCAAGCGTGCTTTTACCGGAAGCGCCGCCGCCGTCGATCCCTATGATCAGCGTATTTCGCTCTTTGGGTGCTTCGAGAAACTTATCGAACAGATATTTAATCGGCGTCAGCACGCCTACCACCCCGTTTTGATTACTGATTCGGAATTGCTTGCTCCAAGATGCGTAAGTATCCGGTCGTTATAACGCCACCTCTAATTGAATATCCCGCACTTCTCGTTGATATATCCGCTCATTAATCTCTGCTGCGTGCACGCAGCCCATTGTACGATAAAAATGCTGCGTTTCCACCGATGGGTGCGCCCCAATATACAGTTTCTCCGCACCTAATGATTTTGCAACTTCTTTTGCCTTTAGAAATAGAGACTTACCTGCCTTTCGTCCTCGGGCGGGGCAAGTTACATGGAGAAAAGATAGCTCCCGATAAATAGACCTGCTGCCGAAAGGCACGGCTTCAATAACAGCAAAACCGATCAATCGCGCACCTTCTTTTGCGATTACGACCGCACCGCCATTCTTAATCGTCTCCGTAAAATGCTCCACGATCTCCCGTTTCCTTTCCAAACTCCAATTATCTTCGAACGAATCCTCGATCTCGACCCACTTGTCCCGATCTTTGAAGAGCACCTTCGTTGTTTTTTGAAAACGTTCAAAAGAATCAAGCATCTCGGTCCATACATCGTCTAGTCGCAAAACTTCCAACGTTAACACGGATCCTCACTCCTAAACAAGCCGTACCTCGCTCATATCTCCGGGCAGTTCCCGAATCCTGCCGATGGCAGACCCGGTCAAAGCCGCGCGAAGGTGATGTAATCGACTTGGACAGGCGCTGCCGAATCGATCCGAAGTGCCCGGTTGATCTGTCCCCGGTGATACTGCCCATGCAAGAGCACCTGCAGCAGGATGTCCCGGACGGACGTTCGGAACGGAACCCCGCTCTGGCTCGCATAGTCGATCATCTCGTCCAGCTCGGACTCCTCGAGTCCGGCGATATAGGCCCGGTAGTGCTCGGCGTTTTCTTCGAACATCGTCCGGATCGCCGTCAGGTCTTCCGCGTCCTCCCACAACGAATATTGCGCGGTGCCCTTATTCTGCAATCGGGATAGCCAGACTCGTTCCGCGACCGCGACGTGCCGAACCAGCTTCAGCAGTTCCTTGTTCGGCGTCTCGCACTCCTCGAGCGCGTCCAAGATGCGCCCGTCCGCCCAGTACAGGTGGTCCATCATGCGCGTGATGGTTTTCATTTCGTTTTCCCCCTCTTCGCCTCGTCGATGACTTGAACCTGCCGTTCTCCATTAGAGCTTAACGCGTCCGCAGCAAGTCTACAACTTTATTTTCAACCCTCGGGATGCGACGAGCGCGCTGCTTAGGCATCCTGGTGCCTGACCGGTCGAAGCTGTAATGCTCTCCCGAAGATAGTCAAGAAAGAATTCGATTAAGATTCTCATTGTTTTCTAATAAAACAGGCCATTCCCTGATCAGCCAATGGTTTACTCCTCTTCTAGCAAATTATAGGCGGCTTCCGGTCTGCTATACTTGACCAGGCGATGATTCAGCTAACACCAAGGAGGAGAACAACAGCGATGAAATTACATCTTAGATGGACTAAACGCTTGGCCATTGTTACGATCGGAGCAACGATTGCTATTTCTGGCGGGGCAATCAGTCGTCCTCATGCTGCTCAAGCCGCTAGCATTTCTTCAATGTCCGCGACCGCTAAAGCCGATAGCATCATCTCTTTAGGGAAAAAATATTTAGGCACGCCCTATAAATTCGGTGCTAAAGTCGGGCAAACGCGCAACTTCGACTGCTCGTCATTTACGAAATACGTTTATGGGAAATACGGAGTTACCCTTCCGCGAACGGCTGCTCAGCAAGCGAAAGTCGGAAGTTACGTTTCAAAAAGCAATCGCAAGAAAGGCGACCTGCTCTTCTTCTCCGTCCCCGGCAGATCGGGAGTCGCACATGTAGGCATTTACCTTGGAAGCAACAAAATGTTAAACACATACGGTGCGGGCGGCGTGAAAATCACGACGCTTAACTCCTACTGGAATTCCCACTACTTAACGGCACGACGCGTGATCAAATAAGCAAAAATCCCCCCGTAAGCCGCGATGGCGTCCATCGCTGTTTTACAACATCTATTCCCAACACAAAAAGCCGCATTTATTGCGGCTTTTTGTGCGGTCATTTCCGGTCATCCGACAAACCGGCATTATGAATCCCATGCATGGCTTGTTCGCCGGCGGTAACGGCCGAACGGCGCAGCGCTTTGGTGATTCAAGGATTTCCAAGCGAGTTCCTGCCGGCCGCAACCGCGATTGCAGTATGGGCCACGCGTTTTCCCAACACTTCCCCCAGCTCGAGACCCTTCGCGAATAGCGATTGAATGAGCTCATCGTTGGTTTCTTCGACGGGAGACGTCACTCCGACTCCATAATAGCTGCCGTACAGCGCGTTCTCCGGAATATTGGCCGGCAAGCCGACAACCATCATGCCTTGGTGCAGCATCGGCGTGATCAGGTTAAGCAAGGTTGCCTCGATACCGCCATGAATGGTGACCGTCGTACAAAATACCGCGCCGACTTTATCCACTAACGTCCCGTTTGCCCACAAATACCCGAGTTTATCGATCCATTGCTTTAAGCCCGAGCTAATCGTGCCGAAGTGTCCCGGACATCCCCAGATAATGGCATCCATATCGGCCAGATCCCTGACGTTCGCCTTATTCACGTGATTGATGAACACCTTGGCGCCTTCCACGCTTTGTGCTCCTTTGGCAATGGAACGGGCCAGTTGTTCCGTATGCCCCGCTTCGCTATCGTAAACGATATAGATTTTCATCGATTGTTCTCCCCTCTTGACGGTTATTCAGACCGGCTTATGACTCGTTTTTCTGCTGGCGCCCCGTCAATTTCTTCAGCGTTTCCCGGTAGGCTTTATCGGGGGGCATTCCTTCGTATCGGTCCTCTTCCTTGTTAGCGGCATCGTTCAGCTTCAGCAGCGCCTTCCGGTATTCGTTGTCGGTGAACGGCCCATCTTCTCTCGCGGGCTGAGGCGGGGTCAAGAAACCTCGAATGGCGTTGCGGAATTCGCCATCCTTGATGGGCAAGTCCGTATGAGCCGCCGCTGCCTCCGCGCGGGAAGAATCGCCGGGTACGTCCGTATCCAGACGCTTACGCTCCATTGCGTTATCGGCCGTCCGGTGCCGCTTCACCACCGATAAAAGGATCAAGCCGACGGCAACGCCGCCAATCGCGGCCAGCGTCCACGTCGGGCTTTCCAAATTCAATCCTCTGAAATAAAACAGATCCCGCAGCCCGTCCGCCGCGAACCGAAGCGGCATCCAGTCGTACAGGAAGCGGCGGCTGAATGCCGGCAGCAGCTCCGGCGGAAGCGCGAGCAGCGGGGCCGAGAAAAAGAAAAGCAGCACGAAGAGCGGCATGCCCACGAAGCCCAGCCAGCTGACGACCGTCGTCTGGACCAGGAAGAACACGAGGCAGACGAAAAATAAATACCAGCCGATGCCGGCGTAATCCGGGATATGCAGGCCGAACCATTGGCCGGCGATCCAGAGGATGCTAAGCGCGGCGGCGCCCGAGGCGGGGATGCCCATGAGGATTTGGGACGCGCGGATACCGAAGCGATGCAGGCGGAACCCGTTCGCGGTCGCCCGGTTCGCCGCCACGAACAGCATCATCGTCGCGACCATCGCGGCGAACCAGACGAGCTGGGTCAACACGACCGGCGCGTTGCCGTTCGAGCTGTTCGAACCGACGGCGTTGATGCTGCGGCTCGAAACCCGGATCGGCTCGGCGAGCGCGTCCGTCTGCGCGGGCGTCAGCGTACCGCCCGGACCGGCTTGCGCCAACAGCCGTTCGCGAAGCTGGGCGTTCGCGGCGCCCAGCATCTGCGACACGATGCCGCTTGCCATCGTCGCGCCGTTATAATTCATGCCCTGGTTAACGTACAAGACGGTGGAAGCGGACCGCGGATCGGGCGAGAGCAGGCTCGACAGCTTCTTCGAGAAATCCGCCGGAATGACAAGCGCGGCATAGGCCACTTCGCGGTTCATCGCCTTGATGGCCGCAGCCTCGGAAGAAATGACGTGCCAGACCAGCACCGGTCCCTCTCCGCCCGGCGGCTCGGCATTCCGCAGGCGCTCCGACAGGTCGCGCCCGAAATTCGTGTCGCCGGCGGGCGTCATCGTGCCGGCATCTCCCTGCACGAGCAGCACGGGCAGGTCGCGCGGCACCGGGTTAACGCTTGAACCGAGCTGCGCCAAGCCGAGGACGAGCACAACGAGAAAGACAAGGAGGACCGTAAGATAAGGATGCCTTTGTCGAAAAAATCTGATCATGAACCGTTTAAGCCTCCACTTCATTCATTCTACGTTCGGTTAATAAAACTAGAAAAAAGAAATCACTTTCGCCTTGGGGTCACGGCGAAAGCGACCGTGTTTCGAATACGACTCCTAAGCTCGACGCGTGACTGGACTCCGCGTCTCGGAACATCATCCGGATGAATGCCCGGTCTTTCGTCTGGAAATCCTATTCCGTGCATTCGCCTCGCTTTCCTCCAATTTCATTCAACGAATGTATAACGAAATACTAAACGATTTTCATCCGCAAGTCAATTCATGGACAGCGTGCGGCATACGTGCAACATATGGAAGGAACCGGCTTTATCCGCGTCGCAGCTGCGATTCAAAGGGATTGGACGGTTTTACGGGCGCTCCCTGCGATAAAACATCCTGCTCTGCCAGCTCCCGATGCGATCCAGCGTAAGGATGGTCTCGCCTTTGCTTTGCCGATAAGCGTCGTCCGGCACCACGCGGCTGCTGCCGTCGGCCATCAGCTCGCAGACGGTTCCGATGTCCGCCGCTGCCCGCAGCTTGACCTCGATCGCGCTCGCATCGTCGAACGACCCGTTCACTAACAGGACGAACCAGGCGCTGCCGTCCTCCGCTTCTTTGAAGAACGGCATCACCTTGCAGGCGCGGTCGATGACAACGGGAAGACGCCCGTAGCTCAGCCAATCCGAGATTCGCAGCAATTGCGTTCTTTTGACCCCGGAGTGGATATGCTGCCAAGGGATGTAGCCTTGAACGGCAACCCGGCCGCCCAGCGTATTCTCGTATACCGAGGAGACCGGACCTAGATCCGCATTGCCGAAGCTTACCAGCCGGCTAAGCACGCGCACATCCTCGCGAAGCGGGGTCAAGGCGTAGCACAACCCTTTCGACATCGAATTGCGCGCGTCTCTCTCCTCGCCCTGGTGGCCATCGTTCAGCGGATCGTCCGTCAAACGTTCCAGTACCCCGTTGTCATAGATGCGGTCAACCGCTACTCCGCAATAAGCGCCCAAGCCGCGTTCGGTTAAAATCTCCAACGCGCGACCGTCCAGCAATACCCCTCGGCTTAACATCGCGACCAGCTCTTCCGTCGCGTACGCTTCCGGCATGTTCCCCCAGAGTACGACTCCGCATGCGGTGGCCTGATTCATGGCCAGCGGAATGCCAATCTCGCTCAGCACGTAAGGCTTCGGGGAATTGTCTACCGCGATGCTGTCGAACCAGTTGCCGTTCTCGACGTTTCTTTTGGCTTCATAGGCGGCAGGCAAGGCGGGGTAAAGCCCCGCCGTTCTATACGCCCCGGCAATGCGCTCCATCTCGGCCCATAACGGTCTGCTCGCTCGAATGCCGCGCATCAGCTCGCGATATTCATCCAGCGATCCCTTCTCTCCCTTCAGCGCGTCGAATGCCACGCCGTTCGAACCGGCCATGATCGCGGCCGTGCATTCCAAGAGCGTGATATGCACGGATTTGGCCAGCCGTTGGAAAGGGAAATTTTCCAGCTCGTACTGGATATCCCGGACGGATTCCGGGTAGATTCCGATTTGACGATTCGTCTCGTGGATTTTGCGAACGAAGCCGAACGGCTTGCCGTCTTCGAAGAAACCGCCGCCCGGCCGGGCCTTCACGGCTTTCAACGCGTGAAACCATTTCGCGTAATCCGCGCCGGAATACGTGGAGATGCCGAGACTTACCGTCATCAGGCCCAGCTCGATCGATGCATCCACGCCATGAACGGCTTCCGCGATATGCGCAAGCAAGCGTTCGATCGTCGCTATGTTCTGCGCGACCCACCGCTCCCGGTGGATTCCGCCTTCGCTCGCGTTCAGCTCGCTCACCAGCTGCTCTCTCGAGAAGTCGGATGCGCAGCTGCGATTATAGATTCGCAGGCATTCCGGACAGAAGCAAGCATAGTCGACGCCCAAAGCGAACATCCGAACGTCGTCGTCGACCCAGATGAAATCCGGCTTCGTCTGCGCGGCAAGCCTATATTTGTCGGCAATATAAGCGCGAAACTCGGCGGAGTTCGGACAGAAGCTGCTCGTGGACGCCGCCCCGTCCGGCCCCACGGCTCCCTGATAAGGCAGCGCCGGCAACCAGTCCCACGCTTCCGGAAAATGGCCGAGCGTGGCAAGCATGTTCACGCCGACGTTCCGGAAGCCGGCCGCGCGCAAACGCGCGATCCGATCCTCGATGATGGCGCATCTGGCACTAAATTCATCTAACGGATAGTAACCTTGATGCCAATACTCCGAAAATATCGCGAGCTCGTCGATACAGTCCTTATAGTCCGTTAGGAAGGCCAGGAGCTGCCGAAATTGCTCCTCCTCCTCGTAGCGGTTCACGACGATCCGAAAAGAAAGCTTCAACTCGCCCGATCTGCCCATCGCTTGCCTCTCCCTCTATGGTCAAAATGACAGCCCCATGAACGCAAAAGCCCGAATCGGCGCTGCTTAAGATCGAAAATCCATGCGTCTATCATGGCGTGAGCGGTATCAGCTTGCCCTCGCCCGGGTCCAACCGAATCGTCAATCTTCGATTGTCCTCGAACACGACGACCGATTCGGCCGGTCGCGCATAATCGCGGTTCACCACGAATAATGAATGAGGCCGATTGCCGCTGGCGAAACAACCCGCGATAACCGGATCTCCCTCCAGGTCCGTCACGGGACCGAAGGATCGGCCTGCATGCTCGACGCCGGGCAGCGCGTCCCCGGATACGAGCAGCCCGACGGACTGCAGCGACTGCAGCATCGGACCAACGGAAGCCACTTCGCGATTCACGATTTGAACGTTCCGATAGGTCGAGGTCTTGGAACCGTCCATCCGGATCAGCGCCTCCCCGTAAGTTTCTCCGTTCGCGGGTTCCGGCGTCCAATAGGTAAAGTACTGAATCCCTTTCGCGCCGAACGCGAGACTGACATTGACTTGCCAACGGATCTCCGCCTCGTTCGGTTCCCGGTACGTGCCGTTGAAGCCGATCGCTTGGATGAACAGCCAGAACGGCACTTGGTGCAAGCGGCATGCTTCGCGGATCGTCCACAAGTTCGCGTAATACGTCGCCTTCACCGAACCGTCCATCCGCAAAGGATAGTAGTCGTACGATAACACCTTCGGCTTGAACGTCCGCAGGAACATTTCCACGTGGTCCGCGTACGCGTCCGTTCCCAATTGCTGGGCGGACGCATAGTCAGGCAGCAAATTCACGTAGGCCAGTCCGCCCGGTACATGCGATTCGTAGGTTCGGGCAAGCGCTGCCAAGCGGTCGAATTGGTCGGTGCCCGGCTCGTCGTAGAACAAATGTCCCATATAGGCGGGATGGGAGGAGAATGGGGATACCAGCGGCTCCAGGACCGACAATTCGGTCACATCCAAATTTTTCACGAGCGGATCGCTGACGATATACTTCAACCCGTTTGCCAGCGAGCAATCCAAAGCATGGATCACCGCCTCCTCGCCGTGTTCGATTTCCCTGAATCCGATCACGAACGTAAAACCGGCATCGCGAATATCCTTGTAGCTTTCGACGGAAACCTCATGAGCCGGTGGCGGTACCCAAAGGCCGATCGGAAACGGCCGCAAACCGGCGGATATGGAATCGTTCATTGCTTGCTTCCTCCATTCAATATCGTTTGCAAAATCGGCGTCAAGCGGTCCGCGATGCTCATAAAGCCGAGATCGGTCGGATGAACGCCGTCTACCGTGCATTCGTTCCAGAGATCACCGGTCAAATCGGCGCCATCGTAGAATGCGATATATCGATCGCCAAGACCGCGAAGCCGCTCGACCAGCTCCCGCTGATAATCCCGTCTCGCGATCCTGTCCTGCCTGGATGTCGTCAGCACGTGTTCGTATCCGTACGGAATCCGCGACAGGACGAGGATCGGCACCTCGGCATGCCGGCTTCGCAATATGCGCAGAAACTCGGGCATCGTGCGAATCAGATGATCGATATGCGGATTATTCGCGTCATAATCGATCACGAAGCAGCCCGGGTCGTCGATCTCGCTCATGAACGTCGCGATTTCCGGATCGCCCTGACCGTTGCCCGAGAAACCCAGATTGATAAATTCCCTGTCGAATCTGCGGCTCAGCATGTTCGTATACGACATGCCCGGCCGCGACGCGCAGCCTCCCTGCGTAATCGAAGTTCCGTACAGCACGACTTTGCGATCCGACGCATAGGCCGGATAATCAAGCAAGCAAGCCTCCGAATCCACCCCGATCCGAACTTCATGGACGCCCTGGAACAACGGGAAATTCAAGGTGACGGCGCGCATCTCCGGTTCCAGTCCTTCGAAGAACGCGTACTCGTAATGATCGGCATCGTGCGGGAATCTCGTCGTTCCGAAATACTGCTGCTCCCCGGGTCCTCCCAGATAACAGTCGAATCCGTTCACGGCCGTCGCGGGGATATGCTCCGCGGCGTTCGGCGCGAACAGCTTGACCCGAATCGCGAGCTTCGTCGCGTTCGTGCGGAAACGAATTTGTCCGCCGGACGTGTGATACGCCAACTCGTCCAAGATTTCCCGTATGGCGCCTGGCGCCGTGACCGGCAGCCGGCGATACTTGCGCTCCTTCGCCCACCAAGCGAAGCCGGCGATCTGAAAGGGAGCTTCGTCGGGCGAGAGCCACTTCAACTCATCGTTGGGCGCGGTTCGTTCCATCGTTAGCGCTTCCTCCATTCGGCGATTTTGACGATTTGAACCGGGTCCGGAAACGGTATTCGCCGGACCCTGCTTGAAAGACGCGCCTGTTGCCGATAATCCCGAGATCGATAACGGACGCGCCCGTCCCGTCAGTCGCCCCGCCCGGTATCGGTTGCCCGCTTTCATACACGGGCTCGCCGTCCGCGTACGGGATATAGATGTCGGCTATCGTATTCGGCGGGATCGTCACCTGCATGTCGGCGATATCGTCCTCGATCGACCACCGGCTCCGGATCGTCCCGTAGCTGCATTCATAGCGGCAATCCACGAACGAGAGCCTCTCGTTCATGATGGGACGAATCTGTATATGCTTGAACCCCGGGGTATCGGGATGCCTGTCGATCCCGCCCATGTAACGATACATCCATTCCCCCACGGCGCCGAGCGCGTAATGGTTGAAGGAGTTCATGCCGGGATTCTGGAACCCTTTCTCCTCGGTCCAACCGTCCCATCGCTCCCAGATCGTCGTCGCCCCGTTGCGAACGGAATAGAGCCAGGAAGGATACGTGTCCTGCAGCAGCAGGCGGTAAGCCGCGTCCTCGTAGCCAGCTTCGCATAATACCGGCAGCAAGTATTTGATGCCATGGATCCCCGTCGTGATATGCCAGCCGCGCCGCTCGATATCCGCGACCAGATGGGCGGCGGCTTGACGCCTCGTCTCTTCGGGCAGCAAGTCCATGAATAACGCCATCGCGTAACCGGTCTGCGTCTCGCCCGCGATTCGGCCGTCCTCGGCGACGAACGCTTCGTTATACCGGGCACGAATGCGTTCGAATAACGCGCCGTACGAAGCAGCTTGCTCCGTTCTCCCTACCGCCTCCGACATGTCCGCCATGAGCTTGGCGCAATAGGCGAAGTAAGCGGTCGCGAACGCGTCCATCGGCGTGTTCGCGTTCAGCGACAGCCAGTCTCCGTAATACTGGGTATCCGTGCGCAGCAGGCCCGGATTCATCTTGACCAGATAAGCCATCCAGGCGGCCATCGCGTCATAATGGTCTTCGATGAGCTTCCGATCCTCATAAACGACGTACATCGTCCACGGGATGATAACGCCCGCGTCGGCCCAGCCCGCGGAGGCGACGAACGTGCTCCAATCCGAGAAGCCTTTGAGAAACGGGGCCGTGTCCGTGAAAGCGCCCGTTTTCCGCTGCGCGTCCGCGATATCGGTCATGTACTTCGCGAAGAAACCGGCGGCGTCCATGTTATACGTCGCCGTGCGGGAGAAGATCTGCGCGTCCCCGGTCCACCCCATCCGCTCGTCCCGCTGCGGACAGTCCGTCGGGACGCTGATAAAGTTCGCGCGCTGCGTCCATAGGATGTTGCCGAACAATCGATTGACGCCCGCATCGGACGTGACGAGCCCGCCTGTCGGCTTCATCGCGTTGTGGATGACGCGTCCCGTGATTTCGATCACGTTCACGTCCGCGGATGCGGCGATCTCCACGTACCTGAAGCCGTGAAACGTAAACTTGGGCTCGTATCGTTCTTCTCCCTCGCCTTTGAGGATGTAAGTATCCGTCTGTTTCGCCGTTCGCAGGTTATCGGTGTAGATCGAGCCGTCCGGGTTCAACACTTCCGCGTAGCGCAATGTAACCGTCGAGCCCCGTTCGCCCGTCAATCGGATGCGTACCCAACCGACCATATTCTGGCCGAGGTCGACGAGCTGCGCGCCGGACGCAAGCGTCTGCTTTGCAATCGGCTCCTTTTCTTCCATGACCCGGATCGGCGGGCTGATCTGCGCATGAATCCATCCTTTGAAATCCCCGAATGCATGAGGGCTGCGCCAGGCCGAATCATCGAAGCCCGCTTCGTTCCAACCGCCGTGCTCCAACCTGGCGTCGTAGCGCTCTCCCATCAGAAAGTCCGAGCACAGAATCGGTCCCTTGCTCTCTTTCCACGAGGCATCCGAGACGATGGTCTCCTCCGTGCCGTCTTCGTAACGGATATTCAGCTGCAGCATGAAACGAAGCGCCTCGCCGTACAGGTTCTTCCCGTACCAGGCGATGTGGCCGCTGTACCATCCCTCTCCGAGAATGCTTCCGACGGCGTTCGAGCCCTCGCGAAGCAATGCGGTGACGTCATACGTCCGGTAATGAACCCGCGTATGGTAATCGGTCCATTCCGGAGCGAAATAGTCCTCGCCGACGCGGCTGCCGTTGAGGCTGATCTCGATCGCGCCGAAGGCGGTCGCATGGATCGTCGCGCTGCGGACCGGTCGGCCGATCGCGAACGATTTACGGAAGAAGCCGGCTTCCCGGCTTCCTTCGACGGGCGCGAAAACCTCGCCGATCCAATTCGCCTTCCAATCGCTCCGGCTCAGGAGTCCCATGGACCATTCGCCGATGTCGCTCCACTCGGACGGATTCCCTCCCGCGTCCCATACGCGGACCTTCCAATAATAGCGCTCGTTGGACAATAGAGGCGTCCCGTCATAATTAACGAATACCGACTGATCCGAGTTCACTTTCCCCGAATCCCAGACGAATCCGGATTCATCGAGGAGCTGCCGTTTGTCCGCGGAGACGAGGATGCGGTATGCGGATTGGAGAAAGCCCCTTGCCTTGGTCTCGGTCATCCAACTCAATCTTGGCCGCGGCGAATCGATGCCAAGCGGGTTGACTAAATATTCCGTTTTGAGATGCGTCGGGATGATGCTGTGCATGTTAACGCCTCCGATTTGTCGACTTCATTCGTTCTCCAGGATTTTCAATATGGCCTTGCCGAGCACGCGATCGAACGGCCCCCAATTCTGGTCGACTAGCCCGTAAGGATGGTTCACCATGTTGCCTTTGAGCTCCGTGAGGAAATACTTCCCGAACAAATGAAGCTGGCTGAAATAGGCGTAAGCGCCGACAAAGGCCATTCCATATTCGGCGGCCAGGCTGCGATACAGCTCATGATACTTCCGAAAGCTGCTTGAAGAGCCGTTTCCGGAGAAGAGCGGGTTGGCTCCGTTATTCGTCAGGAGGATGCAAGGAATGCCGGCAGCTTGGATGTTTTGCAAAATATCGCGGGCGGCCCGCTCGGTCTCCTCCGGATCGCCGAAGCAGACATCGTTGATAAAATACTCCATCACGATCAAGTCGGGCGCGACGCGCAGTACTTCCTCGCGGAAACGATGCCGGCCATGGCGCATCTCCTCCCCGCCGTACGCAATGATCGAGGTCGAGATGGCGGTTTGCGGATAGGCCTGCCTGAGTTCCCTGACGACTTGAGCGGGCCACAATCCGGCACGCGCGTTGCTGGCGCCGAAGAACGCGACGCGCACCGGATGTCCGGAAGCGGCCTTATGCCTGAACCCGTCCAGATGACCGGGCTGCTCCAAGGGAATGAAGGCCAGCGGATCGCTGCCGTTAAGCGCCTGTCTTCGATCGAATATCATGTCCGGGTAAGCTGTAACGCGGTATTCGCCAGACAAGTCAAGCTTGGCATCCGACTCCATTGGCGAGAAATCCAGCTCCAACCCCCAGCTTACCGGATATCGGTAGGCGGACTGCGCGAGCAAGGGCAGCTTCCGATCGGGCGGCAGCGGCTTCTGTTCCGTCCATCGCAAATTATCCATCGTCAAGGATTCCGCCGTGCCGTAATCCTCGCCCGTAGCGCCGATCCTGACCCGGTATCGTTCCTCGGCATCGCTAGCCGCGGCCGTAACCTCGACCACGTAGGTACGTTCCGCCATGTCTTCGTATCGTCCCTTCAGAACCGGCAGCGATCTCTTCGACCGCGAAGAAGGAGGCGAGCTGCTCGCGGCGATCACGCTGCCTCCGCCGTAGATGCAGGTCTGTCCCCAGCCCGTGAAAATATGGGCCAAGACGAATCCCGCATGAACCGGCGGCGGCTCGGGCAGCAGCAGCTCGCGCGACTCCGGCGCGGCGCTTGCGCCTTCGACGACTTGGATCGTGCCGTCCTCGCGCAGAACGACGGCATCGTATCTGCATAACCATGCCTCGTAATCGATGGAAAGCTCTTGCTCCGCGGCGATCTCCCCTTGCGGATGGCGCTTAATGGTGCCCCAATAGCTGTCTTCGGTATAATCGACTTCCGAAACGTAACGCTTTTCCCGGTCTCGGGAAAACACCTGCAGCGATCCGGGAACCATGCGTTGATAAGGCATTCCGGCCGAGCCGCGCAGGCTCTCGCCGTTCCAGCCGCTCGGGGAAGCGGTCCCTTCGCCTTGAATGCGATAGATTTGCTTGTCATACCGCCTCTGCCCGCCCTCGCGAATACGAACCGAGACCGTCTGGGCAAGCTCGATAAGCCGATCGCCCGTATCGATTATTCCCGGCTCGACGATGACGTTCATGGAAGCCGGCCTCGTAGGCACGACCGCAAGGCCCGAATAGTTAATGCTCATGGCTGTCTCCTCCCGCTAAGTAAAAAGGGACCCCCTAAGGCAGTCCCTTTTTGCTGCATCCATCCCCGATGACCAGGGTTGAAGCGACGCTGCGTCCATTCCTATTCCAGGTTGTTGTCCTTCGCGAACTTTTTGGCATCATCGATGAGCTGGTGGAACTCGGCATACGCTTTGTCCACGCCCATCGCGACGAAATCGTCGACGGCTTTGTTCTTCGCGGCATCGAAGGCGGCGTCGTCCTTGGCCATGATGTATTTGGCGACGTTCGCCAAGAAGTATTGGTCCGCTTTAACGAACACCTGTTGACTCGGTTCGGACAACTGCTTGACGAATGCCGTGTACGCGAAGTACTTGGAATCCGTAACGGCTTTTCCGTCTTTGACCAGCTTGTCGTATACTTGCCCAGGGTACAGCTCGGCGCCGTTTTGCTGAGCGAGTTCCTTTTCGGCTTTCGTAATGGTGGCCGGGTTGATGACAAGCTTGAGATCGAGCGGATATCCGTCTTCCGCCGTCCAGGCTTCATGCAGATTCGATAATTTGTTCAGCGTCGTCACGCCTACGCTTTTCACGTAATCGTTGTACCCCGGATCGGAAGGATTCGCCATTTTGCCGATCAGCTGCGGCTTGCCGTCCACGACGTCCCAATCTACGCCTTTCACGCCGGTAAACAGCAATCTTCCGCCTTCGTCTCCGCTAAGGTAGTTGAACAGCTCCATCGTGCGTTCCGGATATTTATTCGCCTTGGTAATGGCGCGAGCCGGCCCCAATAGATTTCCGCCGGGAGCATCTTTGGCATACAACGCCATATAGCCTGGGAACGGTCCGGGCAGCTGCTGCAATTCCGCATTATCGTTGCCGGTATTCGCGATCAGATCATTGCCGCCCGTCCAGAAGCTCGCTGCCGAGTTGAAGACTTGGCCGTTGTTCAGCTTGGCGATGTACTGATCGATTTTCTGCGTGAAACCTTCCGGATCGAACAATCCCATGCGGTAAGCTTTATTGAAGAACTTGATTCCGTTCCAGAATACGCCATCCTTGTCGAGGTAATTGTCGACGACGTCTCCGGTCGTCGCGCTGATGGACGTATCCGCCGTCCAGTTGTTGTACCCCATGGAGAACGGATACGAAATGATGTAAGGGAACGGATCCGCGGCCCATGCCGAGAACGCGTAGGTTTTCTTGCCGTCCTTGGTTTTCGGGAACTTATCCTGCATTTCTTTATTGACCTTCAGGAAGTCGTCTTCGTTGCTCATCGCCGGGGCGCCGATCGCTTTATACAGATCCCATCTCGTGTAGAACCCGGCAAGCGCGGTCAACAATGGCGTAGGCGTGCTTGCCGCTTTGTTCACCCGAACCGGCAGGAAATAGACTTTGCCCGTGTTGTTGCTGGCCGTCGCTTTCATGATATCGAGTGCTTGCGGCGTATTCTTCGTGATGTTCTGGCCGTATTTGGCAATCAAATCATCGAGCGGAATGACCTGGCCGCCTTGAATCAAGGAGTCGACCAGCGCGCTGACGGATCCGCCGGTCGTAATCACGTCAGGCAAGTCGCCGCCGGCGATCAACGTTTTCTCTTTGACGTCGTCGCCCGTGATGAAATCAAGCGTGATGCCGAATTTCTTCTGAATTTCCTTCGCGATGCTGGTATTCCAAACGCCCTTGTTATCGTCCGTGCCGCCGATGAATACTTTCAGCGTAATGGGATCCCGGGGAAGCTCGCCGTTATCCGATCCTGCCGAAGCGTCAGGCGTATCGGTTGACGCATCCGCGCCGTTGGATGCGGCCGGCTCGGAGGATGCCGCATTGTTCGTGTCATTCGTATTGTTTTTGCTTGAGCAAGCCGATAGCATCAGAAGCATCATGACCAGAACCATCGCAAGCGGATATCTTCTCTTCTTCATCGAATAGCCTCCCTGGAATTATCGGTTCAAAGATGGATCTATTGATAAATGGTTCTCTAGAAAAACCATCGTATCCGCATTCTATAGCCGCATTAACCTTTTACCGCGCCAAGCATGATGCCCTTGATAAAATTCTTCTGCAGGAAGGGATAGACCAGGATAATCGGAAGCACCGAAATGACGGTGATGCTCATCTTGATCGTTTCCGGCGAGAGATGGAGCTGCCTGCCCGAACCCGCATTGGCCAACATGGCCGATATGTCCTGGGTCAAGCTCTGCGCTTCGTTCAGATAGCCGAACAAGATGACTTGAATCGTCTGCAGGTTGGGATTCTCGACCAACAAGTAATTATCGATCCAACTATTCCAGCAGCCTACCGAGGCATAGACGGCAACCGTCGCGACGATCGGCTTGGACAACGGAAAGATAATGCGATTGAAGACGGTCATGAACCCGGCGCCGTCGATTTGAGCCGACTCTTCGAGCGAGGCGGGCAATTGCTCGATATACGTCTTGATCAGGATGATATAGAAGGCGTTAATGATGCCCGGCAGGACGTAGAGGAGGAAGGAATTGCGCAATCCATACGTCTTCATCGTGATATACCAGGGGATCAAGCCCGAGTTCAGATACATGGATGAAATCACGATACGATACATGACTTTGCGGAAAGGCATCACGTGTTTGGTGAACAGATAAGCAAGCATCGAGGAGAAATAGACGCATAATACGGTGAAGATCACGGTTTTCTCTACCGAAACCAGAAAGGCATGCGGAATCGTATGAAGGCTGAAGATTTTGATATAAGCATCGACGTTGAATTGGCCCGGCCAGAGATACACGCCCTTTTGCGCCAATCGGGGTTCGCTGATCGAATAGATGAAGACGTAATAAAACGGATAGATGCAGATAAAGGAGAACAAGGCCATGAACGCGTAGTTCAAGATGTCGAAAATCCGTTCGGCCAGCGAACGCCGTTGGTTGCTTATCACAGGATCGACTCCCCCTTCGTTTTCTTGGAGAGATAGTTGACGGCGAACAGCAGCGCTATGCCCAGCAGAGACTTGACCATTCCCAGCACGGTAGCATAGGAATAGTCGCTGACTCCCCAGCCGACCTTGTAGATGTAGTAATCGAGGACATCCAATTTATCCGCTACGAGCGGATTATAGAAAACGAAAAATTGATCAAGGCCGTTGTTCAACAAATTGCTGATTTGCAGCAAGAGGAGAACGAATAGCGTCGGTCCCAGTCCCGGAATCGTGATATGGCGCATCAGGCCGAACTTGTCGGCGCCGTCGATGCGGGCCGCTTCGTACTGCTCGCTGTCGATTCCCGCGATCGCGGCCATATAGATGATCATCGTCCAGCCGATCGTCTTCCACGCGTACAGACCCGCCTGGAAAAACCAAGCCGCCCCGTTGTTGCCCATGATGCCGATCACGGGCACGTCGATATGCAAGTTGCGCAGCAGCGTATAATAGAGTCCCTCATTCGAAAAGATGGCGAACGATAAGGCGAATACGACAATCCAGCTTATAAAATTCGGCAGCGTCGTCACCGTCTGAATGAATCGCTTGAACTTGTTATGCTTGATTTCATTGATCATCACGGCCGCGATCATCGGCAACGGCGTGATCAGGATCATGAGGAAGCTCATCGCGAGGGTATTCTTGAGCACCCGGAAAATCTCGCTTCGTTCATGGAAGATCTTCACGAAGTTATCGAAGCCCACGAACTTCAGCTGCGAGAAACTGAGCGCCGGATTGTAGTTGTAGAAGGAATAGACCCAACCGAACAGCGGCACGAAATAGAAAGCGATCACGTAAATCATGAAGGGCATGGCGACCAGGAAATAGGTCCATCCGATTTTGTTCCGTTTAGATAGCATCCTTGATTCTCCTTACCTGTCGATAGTAGGTCTTCTATATTCATTATAGAAGGAGGATAATCGTTAAAAAATGGACTATCTAGTGAAATACACAACAAACCGAATGCCCAAAAGCGGCTTATCGCCGTCATGCCGAATTAGTTGCACTTTCTTTACGTTTTTTGCACTTTCGGAAGCTTAAAGTTCAATTCCGTCCCTACTTGCAGCTTGCTATGAATCTTGATGCCGTAATGGTCGCCGAAGTGAAGCTGGATCCGGCGGTTCGTATTGTACAAGCCGATCCCCTTCTTCTCCCGCGACGGTTCGCTATTGCCGTTCAACAGCGATGCCCGTTCCTCCTGCAGCTTCGCTTCGGACATGCCTTCGCCGTTGTCGGAGATGCTCCAGACGATCTGGTCTTTGTCTTCCGCGGCCATGATCGTGATCGTTCCGCCGGTTCGGTTTTTCAGCCCGTGCATAATCGCATTTTCGACCAGCGGCTGCAGCAGGAAGCGCAAAATCGGGTATTCGAGGACTTCCGGGGAAATCTGATACTCGAGCTTTACCCCGCCTGCCATCCGGTAATTCATGATTTTGATATAGTTCTCGATATACTCGATTTCTTCCCGGATGGTACAGAGCATGCCTTGCTTGAACATCGGCTGCAAATAGTCCCCGAGGGTCGTGATGCTCTCCACGATATTGTCCGCCTTGACCATAATCGCCATCCATTTGATCGTATTTAACGAGTTATAGAAGAAATGAGGGTTAATCTGCGACTGCAGCGCCCCGATCTCGATCGTCCGTTTCTCTTCCTGAATGGTTTCCTTCTGTTCGATCAAGTCTTGGATATTCTTGGACATTTTGTTGAACTGCGCGATGAGGATCCCGAGTTCGTTCTTCAAATCCAGCTTCAGCGTGAGTCCCAGATTGCCTTGTCCCATTCTTCGGACGACGCCGGTCAAACTGTTGAGCGGCTTCGTTACCCTGCGAATCCAGTACCGCGAAAGAATGGCCGCCGTTGCCAGGCTGAAAATAAACATCGTCACGACGATGAGCCGGAGCGTCGAAATATCTTTGGTGAATAGGCTGACGGGAATCTCGTGAACGAGCAGCCAACCCAAACTGTTGATCCGGTACGACATGATCTGTTTGCCGTTCCGTTCCGCGCTGGCGAACAGATCGCTTGCGTCCGCGGGAGCATCGGCGTTTACGGGGAGGGCGCCCTCTTGACCGATCTTCGTTTCTTCCCCGCTGGAGACGATCCTCCCCGTGTCGTCGACCAGATACAGTTCTTTATTTTGTCTGTCGTCGGCATGATTATAGATATCGTTGAAATACTTCATATCGATATTGAGGACAAGCGTAGCGGAGTGGTTATTCGAGAAAAAGCTGCGCGCGGCGGTAATATAATGCGTCGGCTTCGCGATCGTCCTGGAAGGCGGTTTCACGTCCGCGATATTAAAATCCCGATCGGTAAAGCCTCCGAACCAAACTAGCGTCTGCGCCGCCGACTTCACTTTTTCGAAAATCCGGGTTTGATAAAATTCGTTCACGGTACTGGAGGAATCGAATAAAATATCGTTGCGTTGCGCGGTCGCTCGAATCATGAAGCCGTTATCGCCGAAATAACTGATCGAGTCGATGTATTTATTGGCCGAAAGCGTTTCCGCGAAATATTGGAAAGCCGCCATCACCTGCACGACGCTGTTCGTCTCGGTCATGCTCTTGAAGTAAATCAAGCTTTCCAGTTCGGCCTTGAGGAAGAGCTGCCTGGATACCTGATCCACCTCGTTCACGAACACCGACAGATTATAATCGTTTTGCTTGAACTGCTGTTGATTTGCGTCTTTCGCATTGTTTTTCAATATATTCAAGATGCCGAAATAAGCGATCAGCGAGCTGATCGTGAAGATGAACAAGAAGATGACCAGGAACGAGACGACCAGTTGGTTCGCCAAGGAATAGCGATTTCCTTTATGGAAGATTCTCATCGTCGCCTTCGCCCTCTCTTTCCTCTCTGCCGTCCACGAACCAATGCTTCCGGAATTCATTCGGCCTCATGCCGGTCACCTTCTTGAAGATCCGGCTAAAATAACTGTCGTCCATATAGCCTGTCTTCTCGGCGATTTCATAGGATTTCAGATGCGTATTCATCAACAGGTTTTTGGCCATATCGATCCGATAATGGTTCAGGTATTCGATGAAGCTGGTCTGCAGATGCTTCTTGAACAGCTTGCTGAGGTAACTTGGATTCATTTTCACTTGATCGGCCAGCTGCTGCAGGGAAATATCTTGATCGTAATGGGTTTGGATATATTTGATCGCCTCGGCGATTTCTTTGCTGATCGCTCTTTTCTTCTTGTGATAATTCTGAACTTCAAGCAAATAATGCGTGAAAATCGCGATGTTCTCGTCCAAAGTCGCGCTTTGATGAATCCGGCCCGCATAATCGAGCGCCAGGCTGGAGATGTCGTTGGCGTAAATATTGAGGTTAACGGTCGGCCAGTGGATCCAGCGAATCATCATCACCTGGATGCCCTGCTTGGAGAGATTCTCAAGCTTTCCGAGCGACTGGATTCCGGCTTCGATTTCTTTGAAGTACTTCTCGTTGAACGGCTCCAGCTCGCGATACATCTTATCGAGCTTCACTTCCGCGTTTTTCCAGACGCGCTCCGTCTTCGTCAAGTCCGATCGGATATATTTCTCGTGCCCGAGAACGAATCTGAGCTCCAGCGCGCGGAGGCATTCCACGTACAGGTGCTTGATCGCGGCGTAGCCGTTGTCGATCGAACTGATGCCGAACGTGACGGACGCGTTCAGGTAGGATTTTATGACGCTGGCGATATGAGACAGGATATCCTGCAGCTGCTGATAGATACTCGACTCGCTGACGATATCTTGGAAGCTGAACGCCAAGATATAGTTCTCGTCACGCTCGTAGATGACTTCGCCCCGGTTGTAGCCGGCCAGCAGCTCGCTCACCATGTTCAGGATGCTGAATCGGATCAAATTCCCGTGGCTGTCTTTGAATTTGCTCTCCATCTGCTTGAAATTGTCGATCGCCATCACGCAGAGAATCAATCGCTCCGGCTGGAGACGGAAGCCGAGGTTTTTCGTGATGACGGCGAATTCCGCATCCGAGTACCGCCCGTAAGACATATAATCTTTCAGGGCGTTTTCCTTGAGATGGATGACGTTCAGCAGGTCGTGCCGCGGTTCCGCCGAAGACCGCACGCTTTTCGTTTGCAGTTCCGCCCGCACTTTTTGCAGCACCGCCACCATTTCGTCGATGGACATCTTGAACTTGAGGATATAATCGGTCACGCCGAACCGCATGGCTTTATGAACCCAATCGAATTCTTCGTAGGCGGTCAGAATGATAATCTTGGTCTGCGCGTCGTTCTCCCTGACGCGGGAGATCAGCTCCATGCCGTCCATATTCGGCATCCGGACATCGGTCAAGATGAGATCGGGCTTGGCTTGCTGATAGAACTCCCACGCAGCCTGCCCATTCGAGAAGTCCGCTACGACCTCCATGCCTATTTTCGCCCATTCGATCGAGTTTTTCAGGCCGATCCGCACCAGCATCTCGTCTTCTACGATAATGACCTTGATCATGACGCGCACCTCGCTTCTCTAGCTTACGTTTCCTAGTAATTACGATTATCAGGAGAAGACCCCGGATTGTAAATAGAAAGAGCCTATTCGGGTTAAGAATCGGCTCTTTCGCGGTAAATGCTGGGTTATATTGGTATGTTCGGAAACCGGAAACGGCGCCCGTCAATAAGGATTGGACGGCATCATTTCCCAGGCAAGGATGGATTCAAAGGAAGCCGCGCCGCCCTCGCAGAATAGATACACGCCGGTGCTATCCGGACGCTCCGGATATACCCGTCTCGCGATGGCCTGCCGATCGTTCGCGAACAGCTCGACGACGGACTTGTCGATATATACCGTCAGCTCGAGCTTCTCGCCGTCCGCCAATCGGAAAGGGGCCGCTTCGCGGATTCTCATGCCGGCCGTGCCGCTGCGGGTCGAATCGAACACGAGCTCGCCGGCCTCCGGGTCGTAGTAGAGCAGCGTCTCTTCCTTCCCGTCCGCCGACGCGCGCACCTTCAAGCCGACTTTGGCGGAGCTTCCGGGCGCGATCGTCAGCTTAAGCTCGGAAGACTCGCCATTCATGCCGGTCAGCTCGAGGCTCTCTTCGTCCCGGAGACTCGCGGCGGGGAATTCCATCGCGTTGTACCGCAGCGCGGCGAGCTCGTCGACCGGCGCCTGACGCAAATCGCCGTCTTCGCCCAGCCATAAGGTGCGAGGCAAGCTGAACACGCCGGACCACCCGTATTTCTCCAGGTCTTCCTCGGGATTATCGATCAGCCATGCCCACATGATCTGCCGGCCCTTCGCGTCCATCAACGCCTCCGGCGCCAAGAACGCCCGATCGCCCCAGGTCATTCGCCCGTGCCGCTCCGGCAGGAATCGCTCCCCTCGGTAATCGCCGATGTAATACTGGCAGCCTTTGTTGTGGGAGATGAACAGCTGCAGGTATTTGGCGGTAGGCTCGCCCCCGTGCCTCGACGACGGGAGCGGGAAGAAGCTCGGGCACATGTCGTCCTCGGATTCCTCCGTCCACTTGTTCGAACGGTCGCGTTCGTAGAAGCGGCCCGCGTATTCCCAGTCGATCAAGTCGGCCGAACGGAAGAGATCCGTGTAGTCGCCTCTCGCTTCCAGCGGGGAATCCGCCGCTCTCCCGAGCTTCCCGAGCACGCATAAATTGCCGGTCTGCATATAGTAAACGCCGTCATGCTTCCATATATTGCTCGGGTCGCAGCAGCCGGCGGAGAGCATCTCCCCGGCTGGACCGGCGATCTCGATAATGCCGAGTTCCGTGGCCTGCAGCGCGAGCTTCTCGAACTTCTCCCATTTGTCGTAGTGGCGATCCGAGCTCTTGGCGATGCCGACTCCGCCGCCGGACATCGTCTCGAGGTTCGTCGCCAAGCTCGAGTACGAGAGATAGGCCGTCCCGTCGTCGTCGACGAACGCGCCTCCGCTGAAAGCGCCGTTGTCCCCGTGGCTGGCGTCCAGCGCATCCGGGTGGAACCGCCAATGGACGAGGTCATGACTGGAAACATGCCCCCAATTATAGCTCTCCGCCGTCGTGTAGTGGTCCCTGTACAGGTACATCAGATGGTACCGGCCGTTCGCGTAGAACGTCCCGTTCGGGTCGCCGGGCCAGCCGAACCCTTCGGGTACCGCGAAATGGTACCCCGGGCGGTAAGGGTCGCCGAGCAGCTTGAATCGAATTTCCTGCGCCCCCCGAATTGCATCCTGAAGCTTTTGCTTGTGCACGATTCCCGCTCCTCGTCTCTATTCGCTTGACCTCCGGCAGTTAACGTCCGTGCGGCATGCTAGGGAAGCAGCTTGAAGTTCGGCATATAGCCGTGGATTCGGAACGCCCGGAATCCCTCGGCATACTGGCACCCGGCCTGCAGCCCTCTGAACTTGTCGGCGATCTCCAAGATGTTGATCAGGTTGTGCGTCTGGTAGACGTCCATCCAGTTGAACTGGCTGGCGTGCTTCGACAAGGCCTCCTTCTTCACGGGGAAGACATCGGAGATATCGACGTACGCTTCAGGCAGGAAACCGATTCCCGCGGCCGAGGAATAGTAAAAGAGCGAAGGATTCTTCGCGATCGGCGGTTCGTCGGCGGGGATCAGCTTGCCCGGAATCGACAGCATGACCTCGCTGACGATCTTCCCGGTGACCGCATGGTCCGTGCTCGCGTCCTCGGGATAATTGGCCAGAATGACGTCCGGATTCGCCCAGCGGATCGCGTTGATGACGGCGCGCCGCGTCTCGGGCGTGTCTTGCAAGCCTTGGTCGTCGAAGCGGAGGAAACGGACTTCCGCATCCAATAACTTGGCCGCGTCCAATTGCTCCCGCTCCCGCTGCGCGGCGATCGCCTCGCGGCTCTCGTACTCGTTCGAGCCGATGTTGCCGCTCGTCGTCAAAGCGATAAAGATGCGGTGTCCTTGCTGTTTGTACTTCAACAACGTTCCCGCGCAGAACACTTCGATGTCGTCCGGATGCGCGCCGATGGCCAATACGTTCATGAGGATCCTCTCGCTTTCTTAGTGGAATTGGATTTTAGTCAATCGAATGACGTTCCAGCTCAGCTTGGGCAGTATCGTCCGCAAGCGGCCGTCCCGCAGCTCGGAATCGCCTCCGGCATGCGGCGCGACCCGAAGCGGCCGAGCGGCCGTATTCCTTGCCTTCGGATCCGGATCGTCCAGCACCAGATGCCCGGCGATCCGATAACCGGCGAATTGCCGGAGATCCGCTTCGACTTCGAGCGCTTCCTTCAGGTCCCGGTTCACCGCGAAGATCGTCAACTGCCCCGACTCCTCCTCGTAGACGACGGCCGACTCCAGATAAGGAACGTCCGTATACGCCGCGGAATCGTACTTGGGACTTCGAATAATCGGCTTCAGCGAAACGCCGCGGCCGTAGAGCGATGCATGCATGTACGGATAGAAAATCGTCTGCCGCCAAGCGTCCCCGCCGTTCGCCGTCATGATCGGGGCGATCACGTTCACCAGCTGGGCGATGCAGGCCATCCGAATCCGGTCCGCGCGCTTCAGCAGGGAAATGATCATGCAGCCGACCACGATCGCGTCTTCCAAGGTGTAGACGTCCTCGATCCGCGGAGGCGCGATCGTCCACCGCTCGAGCTGCCGGTCGGCGTCCGCGCTGTGATACCAGACGTTCCATTCGTCGAAAGACAGCATCATGGTCTTCTTGCTGCGCTTCTTGGCCTTGGCGTAATCGCAGACGGCGATGACGGAATGAATGTAATCGTCCATCTCGAGCGTCTTCGCGACGAAGCTGGCCGTATCGTCCTTGCGGTTGCCGTAGTACGCATGCAGCGACAAATAGTCGACTTCGTCGTACGCGTGGCCCAGTACGGTATCTTCCCATTGGCCGAACGTCGGCATGTCGCGCATCGAACTGCCGCAGACGACGAGCTCGATCGAAGGATCGACCCACTTCATCAGCTTGGCGGTCTCCAGTGCCGTGCGTCCGTATTCGTCCGCCGTCTTTCCCCCGATCTGCCAGGGACCGTCCATCTCGTTGCCCAAGCACCATGTCTTGATCTCGTGAGGCGCTTCGTACCCGTGCGATCGGCGCAGATCGCTCCAATACGTGCCGCCGGGATGGTTGCAGTACTCGATCAAATTCCGGGCATCCGCCGGCCCGCGGGTGCCAAGGTTAACGGCCATCATGACTTCCGCGCCGACCTTTCGCGCCCATGCCGCGAACTCGTTCGTGCCGAATTCGTTCGTTTCCACGGCCGCCCAAGCCAGATCCAACCTCCGCTTGCGCGATGCGGCGGGGCCGACCCCGTCCTCCCATTCGTACCCGGACACGAAGTTGCCGCCGGGATAGCGGACGACGGGGACTCGGAGCTCCCGTACGAGCGCCGTCACGTCTTGGCGAAAGCCCTGTTCGTCCGCCTCCGGATGGCCCGGCTCGTAGATGCCGCCGTAGACGGCCCGGCCGACATGCTCGATGAACGAGCCGTACAGCCTCGGATCGACGGCCCCGATGACGAATTCCTTGTCGACGATCAGGCTCGCTTTATTCATGGGCGCTCGACTCCCCGTGGCGGTGCATCTTCCAGCCCATATACTTGCCGAGGGCCTCTTCGATCGAATCGGCTACCTGCGACATGTTCGAGGAGACGTGGTGCTCGAAGCCGTTCTCGCAAATGTAGCGCAGCAGCTTCTGGAACTTCGGCACCTGCACGACGCCGTAACCGCCGAACGTCAGCAGCGGATCGCGGGTGAAGATCCCTTCGCCCGCATACGCCGCGATGCCGCCGTTCAAGTCGTCGGTCGCGATGCCGCAGTACGTGAAGGGGCTCGCCTTGATTCGGCCTTGGATCGTCCCGAGCGTATTCTCCCGTCCGACCGTGCCCGACAGGATCTCGTGGTAGTCCATGCGTATCTCTTCGAAGACTTCCTTCGGCAGATTGCTGCAGTGGAAGACGACGCCTTTGTCCGGATCGTCCCCGTAATTGTTGTTCCAGTCCAGCAGCGCGCTCGGCCTGCCCGACGCTTCCTGCAGCGCGTACATGCCGACGAGTCCGGTGATATCGACTTCGCAGGCGCTCGGGATGAGGCTGCTGCTCAGCATGCTCATGATCGTGCAGGGCACGATGCCGAAGTACTCTTCCATCGACGTCCAGCATTGCAGCGCCGTGCCGGACAGGTCGTTGTCGTCCATCCACTGTTCGACGACGACGCCGAGAGACGCCATGCGCACGAGGTTATCCCGCGGGAATCCCGCCACGTCGACGTAGGCGGCGATCTCTTCCAGCTTGCGCTGCACCTCGGGATCGCTCTCCTTGCGCTTGTTCGCGCGTCCGAACACCTCGGACAGATCGAGCGTCTCGATCGTGATGCCCGAGCGTTCCAGCAGCTTCTCGCTGTAGCGCACCGTATTGAACGAGGCCGGACGCGCGCCGATCGAACCGAGACGGGCGTTCCGCAGCGACTTGACGACGCGGCAGGCGGCCGCGAAGCGCTGAAGGTCCGCGCGAAAGCTCGGGCTGTCGGGCTTTACCGTATGCAGCGTCGTGAGCGTAAACGGAATGCCGTATTGCTTGAGGTTGTTGCAGACGGACATCTTGCCGCAGAAGCTGTCCCGGCGATCCTGGATGCCCATCGCGCCGATCTCGTCGGCGAAGGCGTGCACGAGCACGGGCACGTTCAAGCCGGAGTACCGGATCGTATTCGCGACGGCCTTCTCGTCCCCGAAATTGGGCAGCGTGATCAGGATGCCGTCGATCCGGTCGCGGTTCGCCTTGAACAGATTGCCGCACGCCTTGGCGTCGTCCAAGGTCATCACCGCGCCGTACTTGGTCGTTTCGACGTCCAGCAGGACGGCGTCGATGCCTTCCTCTTCCAGGATGCGGACGATGTCCGCGCGCCCGGTCTCGCATAGATGCCCCGGGAAAAACCCGCGATTCCCGACGATGACGCCCAGCGTCGTACGCCCTCTTGTTTTACGTGCCATCGATGGTCTCCCCCTCGTATTCGTCGCGGCCCTCGCCGTCCGCGTCGGCCGGTCCGGCCCATATTCCCGCTCGTTCCTGCCAATGCCAATGCGGCAGCGGCCTGCTCATCGGGAGCCGAGCCCATCCCGAATCGATTCTCGCTTTCACCGCCTCCCACGACCGAATGCCGCCCGTCGCGCCGAGATGCTCGACGCTGAACGCGCCGACCGCCACCGCACCCGTCATCGTCTCCTCCGGTCCGAGACCGAGCAGGAAGCCCTTCAAGAACCCGGCGATCGTGCAATCGCCCGCTCCGGTCGTTCCTTCGACGCGGGCGCGGAAGCAAGGCGACCATAATTCCCGGTTGCGCCATTCCGCCCCGCGCAGGGCGAAGCGTTCCGAGCTGCGCAGGTAGAGCCCGGATGCGCCGAGCTTCAGCACGACCATGCCGCAGCCCATCGCGAGAAGCTGCTCGGCGAGCTCCCGGACCGTCTCCGCGGAGACGGTCTCGCACAGGTCTTCGCCGCGGCTGTCGAGCTGCTCGTACCGGTCTCGACCGACCATCATGAGCATCTCTTCCAGGCTCGGCAGGAAGATGTCGACGTATGGAAGCGCCCGGTTCAGGATACCGGCCCAATCGGCCGAATAAGCGGCCGTTCCCCTGCCCGGCATCGCCATGTCCAGCGAGACGGTCATGCCCTGCTGCCGCGCGGCGCGCAGCATGCCGGCCAGCCGTTCGCCGCCGTCGGCGTACATCCCCTTCATCAGCGGCGGATACCCGAAATGAAAGTGGCGCGTGCCTGCGCTTCGTTCCCAGTCGATATCCCGCTCGGAGAACGTGTCGTTCGTCCCGGGGCAATGCAGGAAGATCCGGTCCGTTCCCGGCGGATTGACGACGATCGTGTACGAGCTCGTTTCTCCCTTCGCCTGGACGATGCCCTCCGTCAGCGCCGGATGTACGTCGCCCAGCAGACGCAGCGTTAAGCTGCCGAAGAAGTCGTCGCTTACTTTCCCGACGAGGCGCACCTTCGCCCCGAGCTTATGCAGCGCGATGCCGGTGTTCGAGACGGCGCCGCCGGTGCTGAATTCCGCCGCACCGGTCTCGATCAAGCTGCCCGGCGTCAGCGTCGCGCCGCCGGGTTCTTCCGAGCCCGCGCGGAATCTCGGAATGACGTCGACGGAAATATGGCCGCATACCATGACATCGACGGCTGCCGCCGACTCCTTGCCGGATTGCGTCATTGTCGCCGCTCCCTTCCCTTGCTGTCCGTCTACTGTTTCACGTACCGGCGCCAATAGGCGACCGATTCCCGGTGGTCGGGAATGATGCTGAACTCCGACGACCACGCCTCGCGGTGATAGATCTCGAAGATCAGCTCCGCCTCGGTCGCGCCGGACGCCTCGATGGCCGCGATGACTTGATCCGCATGGATGATGCCGATGTCGTTATAGGGCTTGGTGAACGGCCAGTGCCGGCTGTGACCGGCTTCCGTCTGCTGCAGATGGATGATCGGCGACTCGCCGCCCAGCTCGCGGATCCAGCGGTACGGGTCGCGATCGTTCGGATGCGGCGCGTGGCCGGGATCCAGGCACAGCTTGAACGGGATGCCCGCCCCGTCGTTCAGCCTGGCGAGCAGGTCTCGCGTCTCCTCGACCGTGTTGGCGAATTCCCGCGGGATTGACATCGGCTCGAAGATCATGCAGGTCATCCCGAGCTCGCGGCAGAACCAGCTGAGCTCCTGCCAGTACCGGATGCCTTCGGCCGTCCGCTCTTCCCGGCGGACCGGATCGCCGTAGTCCGCGAAGGTCAGAATGCCGGGGTGGCCGCCGGTCATCTTGGCGCCCATCCGCGCGGAGACGACCGCGAACTTCTTGAACCAGGCCAGCCAAGCTTTGCGCTGTTTCGCGTCCGGATGCATGAAATGATTGACCCGGGTATACGAGCTGAGGAAGCTGCTCGTGATCGACAGCTTATAATGGTCCGCGTATTTGATAATCTCTTCCGTCTGCTCTTCGACGATGTCTTCGGGCAGGTAGACGTTAAGCAGGTCCGCGACGAACTGCACGTACTTCAGCCCCATCTCCTCCGCGACGATACGGGTCCAGACTTCGGGCTCGGGATACTTGTTGTTCGCGAAGCCCATGTTGATGCCCAGCTTCAGATTCGGCGCCATGGAACGAAATCCCCTCGATTCGATGTATTCTTAGCCTTTGCGTTCGCGATCGCGACTCCTGCGGCGATGAGCGCGCCTCCGGCGATTTGCGCGAGCCGGATGGGATCGCCGAGAACGGCGTACGCGACCAGGATGGCGACGAACGGCGGAATGTTCATGTACATCGCGCTCGCCGAAGCGCCGACCTTGGAGATGCCGCGGTTCCACCAGAGGCCGGCCATCCCCTGGGCGAACAGCGCCATGACGATCAGGAGCGCCCACGGATACGAATGATCGCCGTAATGCAGATGGCCCTGCAGCCGTTCGGCGCCCGCCGCCGGGATCATCAGCAGCGTGCCGATGAGCGTGGAATAAAGCGTCACGTCCCGGGACTTCATCGTCATGGCGGCTTTGCGGATCAACAGCACGCTCGAGGCCAGCATCGCCATGGCCAGCAGGATGAAGTAGTCCCCGCTCGAGGCGTCCGTCACGTTGCCGCCGTTCAAGACGATGAGCGCGACGCCGGCCAGCGCGACCAGCGCGCCGAGCAGCTGGAAGCCCGTCATCCTTTCCTTCAGGAAGGCGCGCGCGAGGAATGCCGTGGCGACGGGAGACAGCGCGATGATGAGCGCCGCGTTGCCCGCGCTCGTATGCGCGAGACCGACGAAGTAGAAAATTTGGTACAGGAGCGAGCTCGTCACGCCGATCAGGATAAGCAGCGCCCATTCCTGCCGATTCGGCTTCGCAATCCCCCCGCGCCGGAGGCATACGCCGATCAGCAGCAGGCAGGTGACCGTTAATCGCAAGAACGCGAGCAGGATGGGCGAGAACGCCGTCAGCAGATAAGCGCTGGCGACATAATTGCCGCCCCATAGCAAGGTGACGCCGAGCAGCTGGAAAACGACCGATTTGTCCGACATGCCGCGCCTCCGCTAGTTCGTCGACTCGAACCGGTACGTTCCCGAACCCGCTTCGATTTTCCAATGATCGCGTTCCTCCGCGACCGAGAAGACGCCCTCCGCCCGCGCTGCCAGAACTCCGCTTTCCTGGAGCGAACCGCCGCCGATCTTCGGCACGTATACCGTCGCGGTCGTGTTCACGGGGATCGTGACCGCAAGCGCGAAGCCGCCGGCCGTCTTCTCCCACTTCGACCCGATTCGGCCGCGGACGGTGTCGATCATGCCGCTGACCTGGGTCAGGTCGCCCAGCGCATAAGGCTGGATGACGCTCGTTCGGTACCCGTTCGAGACGGTCCGGATCCCCGCCAGATGCTTGTAGAACCAATCGTCGATCGTGCCGAGGAAGTAATGGTCGTAGGAGCGCGTCTCCTCTTCCCACGCCTCCCAGAACGACGTGCCGCCGACGGCCAGGCAATAGCCCCAGCTCGGGTACGTCGTTTTGTTCGCGATCTCGTACGCGAGTTCGCCAAGCCCATGCTCCGTCAACACCGGCGCCAGATACTTCGTGCCGAAGCAGCCCGTGTCCAAGTGTCCGTTCGTCCGCGTCCGGATGTCCGCCGCCAAATTCGCGATCACGCGAGGCACGTCGGCTGCGGGCACCGCGCCGAAGGCGAGCGGGAGCACGTTCGACGTCTGGCGGTAGCCGGCTTCGATCGGCGTGCGGTATACCTGATGATCGGCATCGTAAAATTTCCCGTGCAGCGCCGTCCTCAGCCGCTCTTCCGCCGCCAGATACGCCGCGCGATCCGCCTCTTCCCCCAGCACTTCGGCGATTCTCGCCATCAGGGTGCAGGAATGGAACACGTAGGCCGTCGCCAGCAGATCGCCGCCTTCCGGCCCGATGAACGGCCCCGGAACCGCCCAATCGGCGTAGCTCTCGTCCGTGCTCGTGCCGTCGACGAGGCGATTCCATTCGTAGTGCAAGTACCGCTTCATGCCCGCGTAATGCTTCCGCATCGTCTCCCGGTCCCCGTAATACTCGTACAGCGTCCACGGGATGATGATGAAGGCCGACATCCACGCCGGCGTAGGCGTCATGTAGAGAAACGGGCCCGGCGCCGTGTGGCAGACCGCTCCGTGCTCATCCTGCGAATCCGCGATGTCCTGCACCCACTTGGAGAAGAACGCCGTCAGGTCGAGGTTCATCGTCGCGCATTCGGCGATCGCCTGCGCATCCCCCAGCCAGCCCCTCTTCTCGTGGTACGGCGTGTCGGTCGGAATGCTGTGGAAATTGTTCAGCATCGTGTCGACCATGGCGCGGTGAATGCGGTTGAACAGCGGGTTCGAGCATTCGAAGCTGCCGATCGCTTCGACGTCGTTGTGGAAGACGAGCGCTTCCAGCTTCAGGCGGCTGATGTCGCACGAGCTCTCGATCTGGATGTAGCGGAAGCCTTTGTAGCTGAACTTCGGCTCCCAGCTCTCCTCGCCGCCGCCTTTGCAGACATAGACGTCCTCTTGCGCGTTCTCCCAGAATTGATGATCGTAGCCGCGCTTCCAGATGTCCAAGGTGCCGTCGTCGCGCAGCCGCTCGTCGTAGATCAGCTTCACGCTCGTTCCGCGCTCGGCGGTCAGCGTCAGCCTTGCCCAGCCTGCCGTTACTTTGCCGCAATCGAACACGTGGACGTTCGGCTTCGGATTGCCGATCAGACCGAACGGGACGGTCTCCACGACGCGGATCGGCGGGACGAAAGCGGCTTCGATCGCGCCTTCGTTCGGCGTCATCAGGTTAACGGGCGCCCAGTCGCCGCTCGCGAATCCGGCCGTGTCCCAGCCTTCCCGCTCGAAGCGGGCGTCGTACTTGTCGCCGTACCAGATATTGTCGTCCCGGGTCGGGCCGTCCGCCGTGCGCCACGTTTCGTCGCTGACGATCGTGCCGCTCGTGCCGTCCGCATATTCGATCTGCAGCTGAAGCAGGAATTTCGGCTCGATCGTGCCCGTGCTCGGCTCCGGCTTGCTCAGCACGTCGCCGATCCAATCCTTCTGGTAGGCGTAATGGCCGCGCCCCAGCTCGACCCCGACGCAATTGCTCCCTTCCGTCAGGAAGGACTCGCCCTCGAACGTCAGCGCGTACGTCCGCTTCGGAAATTGCGTGTAGTCCGGCTGCAGCAGACCGTCGCCGAGGCGCTTCCCGTTCAGGCGCAGCTCGAAATACCCGAGGCAGCAAATATGGAGGCGAGCGCGCTTCACCTGCTTCTCGACGGCGAATTCCTTCCGCAGAAGCGGCGCCGGCCCTCTTCGTTTGATACGGCCCCACGGCGCGTCGCCGTACTCCGCGACGATGACCGCCGGCTGCCCTTCGTTCCCGCCGGCTTCCTTGTACGAGGCTTGCCACGCGGCATCGGTCGAGATCAGCTCGATCGATCCGTCCTCGTACCGGAGCTCGAAGGCGGCGATGAAGCCCGCCTGTTCGCCGTCCGTAGAGGCGGCTTCGCAGGTCAGGACGTTATCCCCTTCGCCCAGCTTGGACGTGAAGTCGATGTAGGTGAAAGGGGACGTCCAGTCCTGCTTCCATCGCGCATTCTGCTTCGCGACCGTGCTGCCGTTGACGAACAGCGTGAACGCGCCGCCGCATGTCCCGTGGAAAATCGCCTGGCGAAGCGCCTGGCGCGACGGGACGCGGATCGTTCGCCGGAAGACGACTTGCGCGTCCGCCATGGCGGGCAGCGCATGCCAGATCCACTTGCATCCCTCGAGCGGGTTGTAGCCCGAGTTGCCGCCGATCCACTTCCCCAGCCATTCTTCGGGCTGCAGCAGCCCCGTCTCGAACCAAGCCGCGGCGCTCCATTCCGAAGCGGCGTCATTGCCGTCCCAGACCATGACCTTCCAATAATAGCGTTGCCCGGACGCCAGACGGTTTCCCGAATAGCGGATCTGCAGCGTCTCGTCGGAAGCGACTTTCCCGCTGTCCCAGACGCTCCCGACCGAACGCGCCAATCGCTCGGCGTCCGTGTCGACGAGGATGCGGTAGCCCGTCTGCCGCTGCGCCCGCCCGGAAGCTTCCGGTTTCCAGCTGAACAACGGTTGCTGCGTGAGGATCCCGAGCGGTTGGAAGGTATTGTCCGTCTTCAGTTCGTTGGCTATCATTGCGCATCAATCCCCCCGCTTCTGATGGTCAACGCGGCTTTGCCGGATAAACCGGAAGGCTGCGGCGACGCCACTTGCTGTCTTTCCTTGTGTCCGTACAGCCGCCTGTCGCGAATCTGCCTGATCTTCTCCGTGAAGTACGGCCAATTCTCCGACACGGGAGACGCCGGCTTCGGCTCGACCGCGTCCGGCGACAGCATATGGTTGATCCACAGGTTGACGACCTTGATGCGCAGGTCGTTCTCTCCCTCGCGCAGCCGGTCCGTCACGTCCAAGCGTCTCGGAGCTTTCCAGAGAACGCCGGCGCTCTCGCCGTTCACGAAGACTTCCGCTACTTCGTGCACGCCCTCGAGCTCAAGCCGGATGCTGCTTGCCGGCGGGATCTCCGGGAGGACGATCGTCTTGTCGTAGTAAGCATGGCCGCAGTAATAGCGCGTTTCCTCGAACCGCTCCCAGGTCTCCAGCCGCGTCAGCTCGCGTTCGAAGCCCGCTTCCGGAATCCGCAGCGTCCAACCCTGCGAGATGTCCTGCAGCACGTCGACTTGTTCCGGCGCTTCCGCCAGCGTCGCGAAGTCCCCAGCCGTCTCCGGAAGCGCGTCGTCGAAGATCACGACGAACGATTGGAACGGTTCGAACGCGAGCTCGACGACCGTATCGCCGCGATGAACGAACCGAACGGCTTCCCGCGACATCGGATCCAGCACGGCCGCGGATCGGCCGCCGTATTTGAACGTCATCCGCGCCTTCCGCTCTTCCCCGGACACGTTGGCGACGAAGTACAGGCGGCCGCTCTCCAGGATCCGATGCGCGTAGCCGATCGTTTGCGCGGCTAGATCCGGCTCTCCGGCTTCGCCGATCTCTTCGATCGCGACGACGGGAACCTGCGCCTCCCGCAGACGCGCGATCACCCCGTCTTCGCCGGCGACCCGGATCGTCTTCCCTTTGCCGACCGGATGCCACTCCTCGCCGCGGTCGTCGAACAAAGCGTCCATCAGCTGCCCGAGGCGCTCGTTGTTCGCTTCCCGGCCGACATAACCCGGCACCGTCCGCGGACGATCCCCGACGGCGATCAATACGCCGCCCTCGCGCACGAACGCCAGGAGACGGACAGCCGTATCGAGCGGCAGCCGGGCGACCTTCGGCAGGATGATCGTCCGATACCGGTTCGCGCCGAGCGCCATCCCCTGCTCCGTCATGCGCGACAACGCCGTCACGGCTTCGTCGTTCAGGAAGTCGAACGCATAGCCGGCCTTCTGTACCCGGTCGACCAGCGTCTTGCCGATATGCTCCTCCAGCTTCATCGCCATATGCAGCTCCGCGAGCGGCATGGAAGACCAGACGTCGGCCTGCGGCAAGTAGATGGCGGTCTCCGCATAGCTGTCGCCGGCCTGCAGGAACGCGGATACCGAATGAATGTAGGCGGACAGAATCGGATAGTATTCCCACCACGTGTTGTTGTGCGAGATAAAGGAGGACGCGTAGAATGCCCAACCGGGTTTTCCCGCCGATTCCGGCGAATAGGAGTAGCCGTGATTGACGATTTGATTGATGCCGTCGAGGAATACCGCGTCGACCGCCGCTTTCATCATTTCCAGCGTTTCCATGAACCGCGGCGTCCGGAGCCAGGTGAACGTCTCGTTCGTGATCACGTTGCGCCCGTAGACATGGCCCGCGGACGATGCGAGCCGCCGATGAACGGCGTTCACCTCGTACTTGTCGTTCGCGCCGAACGTCTCGCCTTCCGGATAATCCGCCGCCGCGTACGCTTGCAGGATATCGCCCCACGTGCCATGCGCCTGGATGCGGGTTTTCGCCCCGCGCGAATGGCTCCAATCGGTGAAGTTGCGAAAGAAATTTTCGATCGTCAGCTCCGAGAACGTGCGGTAATAATCGTAGCGGATGTCCCCCGTCGCTTCGCCGATCTGGCCCCACAGGGCGGGCATGAAGGGAGTCAAATCGTATCCTCTGCGCGCCAGGAATTCCTCCGGCAGGATCTTCGTCCAGTTGTTGCCGCCCAGCTCGATCGAGTCGCAGAAGAAGGCGCGGACGCGCCCTTGGCCCAGCTTCTCGATCAGCGGGTCGCCGAATTGCGCGAAGTAAAAGTCCGAGACGTCTTTGCGGCAGTGGTCGATGGCGTAGCCTTCCATGCCCGGCGCAGGGATGCCGACCTGCTGCTTATACATGTTCGTGATGAAGACGTAGATTTTCCAATGGCCTTCCGGAATGCTCACCTTGTTCATCCGGTGGCCCCAGGGCCAACCGTGAAGCCAGGTCGCGTCCAGGTATGCCGCGAGATCCGTCAACGTATCGGGCACGATCGCTCCGTTCTCGAACTTGCCCATCACGGCATGGCAAGGATTGCCCGGCAGAATCGTGGTGAAGTCCATCTCGTATTCCGTGGGTCCGACGAGGTCGATCTGATAAGGAATGAGAATTTCCGGCGCCATGTCGTACGGAACGAACGGACCTCCGAAAGGCCAGCCCGAGCAGAGCGTCAAGTCGACGAACAGCCCGAGCCGTTCGGCTTCCGACAGCGCGTAGTCCAACATCTCGAAAAAGTCGGGCGAATAATAAGCGCGATTCCGAATGCCCTCCGCTTCGGAATCCTCCTGCAGCGGATAGGTGATCTGGATCTCGACGCCGCCGAGCCCCGCCTCCCGCATATGCGCGAGCTCGCGGCTGACCTGCTCGCGCGTCACCGCCGCCCCGTACCACCACCAGCGCGTGAACCCCTTCGCTTCGACGGGCGGGTGCAGCAGCATGTTCCGATATACGTCCATGCGCGAGCCGCTCATGCCGGCACCTCCAAAGCCGATCGCAAATCGTCCATGAGATCGGCCGGATCTTCGAGTCCGACGGAGATCCGGATCAGCGGATCCAGCCGCGGTTCATAGTCCGTCCCGGCAAATTGCTCGTGCCCCCCGCTCATCCCCGGCGAATAAACGAGGCTCTCGAAGCCTCCCCAGCTCACGCCGATCTTGAAGTATCGCAAGCGATTGATCATCCGGACCGCGGCAGCCTTCCCGCCGCGAAGCTCGAAGCTGAGCAAGCCCGAAGGCGCGTCGAATTGCTTCCGGGTCAGCGCATGCTGCTCGTGGCCGGGCAGGAACGGGAAATTCACCTTCGCCACCTGGTCGTTCGCCTCCAGCATCCTCGCGATCTGCATCGCCGAATCGGCATGCTGCCTCATCCGGAGTCCGAACGTCTTCAAGCCGCGCGTGACCAGCCAAGCCTCGAAGGGACCTAACGCGCCGCCGAATATGCCGTACTCGGTCTGGACGATGCGATCGATGATCGCTTCGGACGAGATCACGGCCCCGGCAATGACGTCGCTGTGCCCGCCGAGGTATTTGGACGCGGAATGGACGACGACGTCGAATCCCCATTCCAGCGGGCGCAAATTCGCGGGAGACGCGCATGTATTGTCGATCACCGTATGCAGTCCGTGTTCCTTGGCCATGGCTACGATCGCCGCAAGATCGAATACGTCCATGAAAAAGGTCGAATACGACTCGCAGACGATTAAGCGGGTATTCGGCTTTATCGCGGCGCGCACGCGGTCCGTGTCCCGAAAATCGACGAAGTCGACCGATATGCCGAACTTATGCATATAAGATCCTAGAATTCCGAAGGTTCCGCCATAGGCCGGCGTACTGCAGACCGCATGGTCGCCTTGCTTCAAGAAGTGAAACAGCACGGCGGATAGCGCGGCCATTCCGGAGGCGAACGCTTTCGCGGCTTCGCCCTGTTCCAGCGCGGCCAGCTTCTTCTCCAGCACGTCCAATGTCGGATTCGCGACGCGGGAGTAATAATAGCCCTCCCCCTCTTGGAACGCTTCGTAAGAATCGTGGACGAACGTGGAATTCAAAAAAATCGGCGGAACGACCGCTCCATGGATATTCTCTTCGCCGAAGTGGGTCAGCATCGTCTGCATGCGTGCCTTCATGATCGGAACAACCTTTCGTTTATGGTTTCTTCGATTAACCGACGCGATAACGGTTCAATACCGTCTCGTTAAGCTCGATGCCCAGACCCGGGCGGTTAAGCGGAACGGTGACGTAACCGTCCTTGAATTCCACTTCCCGGCTGACCAGATCCCTCGCGAGCGGCGATGTCGATACGGTATGTTCGATCATGTAGCCGTTCGGAATCGCGGCGGCGAAATGCGTGCTGGCCGCGACCAGAATGCCCGTCTTGAACGCGTGAGGCACGATTCTCTTATGCCGGTCGTACGCGAGGTAGGCGATTCGTTTCCCTTCCGTCAAGCCACCGACCCGCGCCAGATCCGGTTGGATGATATCAAGGCCTCCTTCGTCCAGCAGACGCTGGAACGCCAGCCTGCCGCTTTCTTGTTCGCCACCGGCGATGGAGAGGCTCGTGCGCCTCGAAAGCTCGCGATAACCGTCGATATCGTTGGAATGAACGGGCTCTTCCAGCCAGTGGACGTTATACTTCTCGTACACGTCCGCCATCCGCAGGGCGCCCTTCAGATCCCACGCCAGTCCGGCGTCGATCATGACGTCGATCCCGTCCCCGACCGCGCCCCGGATCGCTTTGATTTGTTCCTCGTCGAACCTCGGATTCTTGCCGATCGGGCCCCAGCCGAATTTCATCGCGAGATACCCTTGGTTGGCGTAGCGCTCCGCCATGCGGGCTGCTTCGTCGACCGTATCCGGCATTAAGGCGCTCGCGTAAGCTTTCAGTTTGGAATTGAATACGCCGCCCATCATCTCGCAGACGGGACGATTCATGGCTTTGCCGATGATGTCCCATAATGCGATATCGACGCCGCTCATCGCGTGCAAGGCCGGGCCGGTCCTTCCGAAATAGATCGTGCCGCGGTACATTTTGTCCCACAGCCGTTCGACTTCGACGGGATTCTCTCCGATCAGCAAGCTGCGCAGTCCGACCGCGATCGAGTGGGAGGCCGGCGCATCGACGACCGCTTTGGCCACGAGCGGGGAAGAATCCACTTCCCCGACGCCCGTAATCCCCTCATCGGTATGAATCCGGATGACCAAGGTGTCTTGCGTTCCGTCGCATTGCGCGGCGTCCAGATCCGGGATTCGCAAATGAATCGCTTCGACTTCGGTAATTTTCATGCGTTCCACTCCCTTTGTCATGCTCCTCGATTCGTGCCATTGCATGTTTCGGTCAGGGAAGCAGCGAGCCCGCGATATTCCGAGGATACGCTTTGGCTCTGATGAATCCTTCCGCATAACGAACCCCGCATTGTATCCCCCGGAACCGGGACGTGACCTCGATCATCTCCATGGCATTGGAGCCGTATTGATCTTGCAGCCAGTCGCCGATCTGGCTCTGATGCCGGGCAAGCATGTCTTTCTTCGCTTCGAACGTCTCCGTGATGTCGACGTATTCCTCCGGTTGAAAGCCCAGACCCGCGACGCTTTCCATAAAGTACACGATCGGAATTTTCGCGAGGGGCGGGCTGGCGGTCGTAATGTTGGGGACGGTCGTCATGATCGCGACGTCGTTCGCGATGCGGCCGGCAATCGTATGATCCGGATTGTAGAGATCGTCGGGCCAATGCGTCAGCACGACGTCGGCATGACTGGCGCGCATGGCTTCGATAAACGCAAGCCTCGTTTCTTCCGAATCGAACAAAAACTCGTCGCGGTAACCCAACCACAGCAGTTCCGCGCCGATTACCCGAGCCGCCGCGACGGACTCGTTCCTGCGGATTTCCGCGATTTCCGCTTTGGTATGGGTCGCGGAGCCGACTTCCCCGTTGGTCGCGATCGCGATCGTGACCTTGTCCCCGCGCTTAACGTATTTCGCCAATGTTCCTCCGCACCAGATTTCCGCGTCGTCGGGATGGGCGCAAATCGCCAATACGTTCATCTTGCTCCTCCTCTTCGCTCGATCATCATCGCGATGCCTTGACCTCCGCCGATGCAGAGGCCGGCAATGCCGGTCCGTCCGTCCCTTCGCTCCAGCTCGTGCAGCAGCGTAACCAAGATTCGCGCCCCGCTGGCGCCGATCGGGTGGCCGAGCGCGATCGCCCCTCCGTTCGGGTTGAATCGCCCTTCGTCGACCCCGAGCTCTCTCGCGACGGCGATGGCCTGCGCGGCGAACGCTTCGTTCAGCTCGAAGACGTCGATGGCGTCCGGCGAACCGACGCCGAGCGAGGACATTAGCCGGTTCGTCGCCGCATAAGCGCCCATGCCCATGATCGAAGGATCGATGGCGCTGCTGGCGTAGCCGCGCACGGTCGCGAGCGGCCGAATCCCCAGCTCGCCCGCTTTGTCGGCGGACATCAGCACGAGCGCCGCCGCGCCGTCGTTGATGCCGGAGGCGTTGCCGGGCGTCACGGTCCCGTCCGTGCGAAACGCGGGATTTAGTTTGCCAAGCGCTTCGGCCGTCGTGCCGAAGCGCGGATGCTCATCCTTGTCGAAGACGAGCGGCTCGGCCTTCTTGCGGGGAACGCGCACCGGCACGATCTCCCGCAGGAACGCGCCTGCCTCGATCGCCCGTTCCGCCTTCCGCTGGCTCATCGCCGCGTAGGCGTCCTGCTCCTCGCGGGAGACGCGATAGCGCTCGGCCACGTTCTCCGCCGTGATGCCCATATGCACGTCGTCGATCGCGCACCAGAGGCCGTCGCGGATCATCGCGTCGACGAGGGGAGCATCGCCCATTCGAAGGCCGGCGCGCGCTTCGTTCAGCAGATACGGCGCCCGGCTCATGTTCTCCATGCCGCCGGCGACGACGATGTCGGCATCGCCCGCCCGGATCGCCTGCGCGCCGAGCACGACCGCCTTCAAGCCGGAACCGCACACTTTATTGACCGTCATGGCCGGAACCTCGTTCGATAATCCGGCTTGGAGCCAGGCCTGCCTGGCCGGATTCTGTCCGAGTCCCGCCTGGAGCACGTTCCCCATGACGACTTCGTCGACCTGCGCGTCGCGCAGGCCGGCGCGCACGAGCGCCTCCCGAATGACGGTCGCTCCCAATTCGGTCGCGGGCACGGAAGCGAGGCCGCCCCGGAAACTTCCGATCGCCGTCCGAACGCCGCTGACGATCACGACTTCCCTCATGATCGTTCCTCCTCGCCGGTCCCGCCCAGTCCGGGGCCGAGCCGATAACGCGCCTCCGTCTTCTCCCGCACTTCTTCCGCCGTGACGCCGGGCTGCAGCTCGACGAGCGTCATCTCGCCGTCCCGGAAGTCGAATACCGCCAGCTCCGTGATGAGCCGGTGCACGACGCCCTGCCCCGTCAACGGAAGCGCGCAGGATCGCTTCACCTTCGAATCTCCTTGCTTGTTCGCGTGTTCCATGACGACGACGATCCGCTTCGCCCCATGGACCAGATCCATCGCGCCGCCCATGCCCTTGACCATCTTCCCCGGGATCATCCAATTGGCCAAGTCTCCGTTCTCCGCGACCTCCATGCCGCCCAGAATCGCAAGGTCGACATGCCCTCCCCGGATCATCGCGAACGAATCCGCGCTATCGAAACAGGAAGCGCCGGGCACGGCGGTCACCGTTTCCTTCCCCGCGTTGATCAGATCGGCGTCCTCGAGCCCTTCCTCGGGATAAGGGCCGATCCCGAGCAGGCCGTTCTCGGACTGCAGCATGACGCCGCGATCGGCGGGAATTTCGTTCGCGATCAAGGTCGGCATCCCGATACCCAGATTGATGTACATGCCCGGCTTGATCTCCTCGAGCGCCCGCGATACGATGATCGAACGGCTGTCCCTCATTCGCGCTCCCCCTCCGGTCTCCGCGTCGTTCGGCGCTCGATCCGTTTCTCGTAATGCCGCCCGTGCACGACGTGCTGCACGAAGATGCCCGGCGTATGGATCTCGTCGGGATCCAGCTCGCCGACGTCCGCGATCTCTTCCGCTTCCGCGATCGTCACCATGCCGGCTGCCGCGGCGAGCGGGTTGAAGTTGCGCGACGTGCGGCGATAGACGAGATTGCCGCATGGATCCGCCTTCCAAGCTTTCACCAGCGCGAAGTCCGTCTTAATCCCCCGTTCGAGCAGATAGGCGCGTCCGTCGAACGTTCTCGTCTCCTTGCCGTCCGCCACCGGCGTGCCTACCCCCGCCGGGGTATAGAAGCCCGGGATGCCGGCGCCGCCGGCGCGCAGCCGTTCGGCCAGCGTCCCTTGCGGGACGAGTTCGACTTCCAGCTCGCCGCTCAGGAATTGCTGCTCGAACGTCTTGTTCTCCCCGACGTAGGAAGAGACCATCTTCTTGATCTGCCGGCTCGCCAGCAGCAGGCCGAGGCCCCAATCGTCCACGCCGCAATTGTTGCTGACGATCGTGAGTCCGCTCGTTCCAAGGTCCCGCAGCGCCGCGATCAAGTTCTCCGGTATGCCGCACAACCCGAATCCGCCGACCGCGATCGTCGCTCCGTCCGGAATGTTCCGGATCGCCTCTTCGGCCGAACGCGCTAATTTGTTCATGCTGCCGAAACCTCCTATTGAGCCGTATAACCGCCGTCGATCATCAGCGCCGCTCCGGTAACGCCCCGCAGCTTGTCGCTTGCGACCACGGCCGCGTAATCCGCGATCTCTTCCGGATCCAGCAGCCTGCGCTGGGGAACCAGGGGGTAGATGACTTCTTCCAGCACGTCGTTCAGCGGCACGCCCCGCGCGAGCGCCAAATCGCCGAGTTGTCCGCGTACGAGCGGCGTATCCACGTAACCGGGACAGAGCGCGTTGACGGTGATGCCATGCTCGGCTCCTTCCAGCGCCGCGACCTTCGTCAAGCCGATCAAGCCGTGCTTCGCGCTGTTGTAGGCCGCCTTGCCCGCGAACCCGACCACGCCGTTGATCGACGCCATGTTGAGAATGCGGCCCCGGCGCTGCCGCTTCATGATCGGGAACGCGTGCTTGATGCCGATGAAGGCGCCGGTGACCATGACCTGGAGCATGTATTCGAATCGTTCCGTCGGAAATTGCTCGATCGGCGACACATGCTGCAGGCCCGCGTTATTCACGAGAATGTCCAGACTTCCGTACGTCCCTTCCACGCGCGCGATCGCATCCGCGAACCGCGATTCTTGCGTCACGTCCAGCTCGATCCCTGTCGCCGCCGCGCCGTCCGCTTCCAGGCCGCGCGCGGCGGCGATCGCGGCTTCGCCTCTTCGGTCGGCCAGGACGACGATCGCCCCTTCGTCCGCGAACTTGCGCGCGATGGCCAGTCCGATTCCGCTCGCCGCTCCCGTTACGAGCGCGACTTTGTTCTCCAACAGCATGGCTTCCGGCCTCCTCGCCCGCGATCCGATCTCTGCCATCTCGAAGGCGCCGGCTCCGGCACTCGAACGGCGGCGTTTCCGCCGTCCGCGTGCCGAAGCGCGCCTTTTATGAACGCCATATGCAAGGACTCGCCGCCTACAAGATTTGGCCGATCCGCGGCTGAAACTGCGGATCCTTCGGATCGTAAAACACCATTTCCCTCTCGAAGCTCGCCCCGTAGCGGTCGAGCTTCGCGATATCCAGATCGATGCCGAAGCCCGGCAGATCCGGCACCGCGATCCGGCCTTGGTTGAACGTCAACGGCTCGCGCAGCAAGTCGCCGGTCATGAAATTCAAGTGCGTGTCGTTCGCGAACGGGAAGTTGCGCGAAGCGGCGACGAAATGCGCGTTGCCGAGCGTTCCGATGCCGGTCTCGGCCCAGCTTCCGGTGACGCACCAAATGCCGGCATGGTTGGCCAGATCGACGATTTGCTTCGCCTTCAAGATCCCGCCCGCTTCCGACGGGTAGACGAGGAAGCACGCGCACGCGCGCTTGTCGATCAGCCGCAGCGCATCCTCGTAGGTGGCGCAGCCTTCGTCGGCGATGATCGGCACGTCGACCGCGCGCGCGACGGCGGCCATGCCGTCCACGTCGTCGTACCGGGTCGGCTGCTCGACCATCTGCAAATCGTATTTCTCCATGGCGCGAATCGCTTTAATGGCGGTGGGCACGCTCCAGTTCTGGTTCGCGTCGATGCGGATTTTCATCGCCGGGCCGACCGCCTCGCGCACGGCCTTGACCCTTTTCGTATCCAAATCGATGTCGCGACCGACCTTCAGCTTCAACTCCGTATACCCGGCCGCGGCGAATTTCCGGGCTTCCTCGGCGTTCGCTTCCGGCGCGTCGATAAAGATGTAGCCGGCGAACGCGACGTCCGATTTCACCTTCCCGCCCAGCAGATTGTAGGCTGGCGTGTTCAAGATCTTCCCTCTCAAATCCAGGAGCGCCATCTCGATGCCCGCCATGCCGTAATAGCCGATCTGCTTCCAATTGACGCAATATTCCTCCAGCCGGTGGAGGATGGATTCCAGTTCCATCGGGTCGCGGCCGACGACGAACGGGGCGAATTCTTTGTCGACCACCGTCTGAATGACCGGTATGGTCGGCCCGACGGATTCGCCGACGCCGATCAAGCCCTCGTCCGTCTCGATCCGGATGATGAGCGAAGGCGCGCTGTACCTCGTGCCGCCCGACCATTTTTCGCCTTTGTAGAACGGGATTTTAATCGGCTTCGTGCGTACGGCCGTGATTTTCATTGCGATTCCCCCTGATTTTCATCTACGGTAACGATGATTTTGATCGCTTCGTCGGTCTGGCTTCGGGCGAAAGCGATCGCCCGGTCCAGCTCGCCGAACGGATACGCGTGCGTGAGCAGCGGCTTCACCCGCGCTTGGCCGGACGCCATCATCCCGATGACGCGGGACCATACGCGCGGCGCGTTCGTCGAGCCCAGCAGGCTTAATTCCTTCAGCACGACGGTTTGCATGTCCACCGTGATCGGCTTGCCGGCGAGTCCGAACAAGAGCAGCCGTCCGCCGATCTTCAGCAGTTCGATGCTTTGCGCAAGCGAGGTCTCCGTTCCCGCCGCGTCGATGACGATGTCTTGGGAAGCCGCCGCGGGCGGAAGCGAATCGGCGGCCAGCACGTTCGTCGTTTCGTCCGCGCCGAGCTCCAGCGCCAGCTGCAGCCGATAGTCCCGCATGCCGATCAGTCGGACCTTGCCCGCGCCCGCCGCTCTTAACAGCTGGACGAAATACAAGCCCGTCGGGCCGTCCCCGATCACGGTCGCTCGATCGCCGATGCGAACGTCCAATTTATCGATGCCGCCCAAGCAGCAATGCAGCGTTTCCGCTTGGGTGGCTTCCGCGAAGCCGATCGCGCCCGGCAGCCGGTACAGGTTGGCCGACGGGACGACCATGAACCGCTGCCACCCTCCCGGGTAACGAAGGCCGAATTCCCCGGCATCGGGGCAGCGGTGCTTGTTCCCGGATAAGCATTCGCCGCACTCGCCGCAACCCGTTAGCGGGTCGATGCACACGCGGTCGCCGGTCCGCCATGCGGTGACGCCCGCGCCGACCCGCTCCACGACGCCCGCCAATTCGTGTCCGAGCGGCAGCGGCGGCTCGCCGAACTCGGCATGGCCGCTCATGATGTGCAGGTCGGTGCCGCAGATGCCGATCGCCCGAATGCCGACTTCGACTTGACCGGGGCCCACATCGGCGCGTTCGGCTTCGCGCGACATCACGGCGTTCAATCCCGTCCATTCCCAGATTTGGTTTCGCGTGCTTGGATTGCGCATGTTATGGCGCGACCTCCGAATCGTATTCGACGTATGCGCCCGATCGATCCAGTACGGCGAATGACAACGGCTTCAGCCGAACCGGATACCGGTTGCCCGACCATTTCACGACGCCTTCCGTTTCGGTTTCCGCCAGATTGAACAGCACCGTTTTTCCGCTGTCCGCAAGCCAGGTTAGTCCGATATTTTCGCCCTCGGCGATCCAAGGGAACGCCCAGGCTTTCCGGTTCGCCAGCTCGCGAAGCTGCGCGATGCCTTCCGCGGCGCTCGCCGCGGACGCGTCCTGATCCCAGAAAACCCAATTGGAGGCGGACGTCTTCGATTGCTCGAGTATTTCTTTGTTTCTTGCCGTGGCCGTCCGGTCGAAAATGACCTGCTTGTAGTTCGGCAGCTTCGCTTGCCATAGCTCGCTTAACCGGTAAGCTCCGAAGAACAAGAGCAGCTCCCCGTCGCCCGCGGATTGGTCCGCTCGAACCGGCTTCGCGGGCAAGCCCGCCAACACGGGCAAGGTCGCGGGGATGAACGCTTCCGAATACGCGCCGTTCGTGCCGTAGGCGACGTGCACCGGATAGTTCCGGACGGTATCCGAGCACGCTCGGTCGAGCGCTTCCAATACCGGGCGCGCGGCGGCCAACGCTTTCCAGTAGCTTTCGTCCAGCAGCCACGTGCCGCTCATGAACAGCACGTTCTCGATGCCGGCCGTAATCGCCAGTTTCGCTTTATAGACCAGATTGTGCGCCTTGAGCGATCTCGGCGGGAAAATCGTCGATTCGCTGTACGCTTCCGCGCCGGCCATGAAATTCAGGTGATAGGCGATGCCCATCATCTCTTGCGCCTTCCCGTTCGGGTTGCCGAAGGTCCCGTCGTGGAAGTGAAGCTCCCCGACGCGGAATATCGCGTTCGGAATCCGCTCGCGGATGGAGGGAACGTCGATGCCGTGCCGTTCGTCCCCGTAATGCATGACCATGATGCCCGGCCGAACGCCTTCGATGTCCGTCGCTTTCACGACGTCCGTCACCTTGTCGCATTGGAACGCCGCCCAATCCAGCATCAAGTCCGCGTCCAGCTTATCCGTCGTCGCGTCGCGGAGCGATTCCCTTGTCGCTTCCCGATGATAGAGCCGGTTGAATTCCGCGATGCAGGCTTCGCAATAGCAGCCTTCGATGTCCGGACCGTAGTTGGCGGCCCGGAGGTCGTCGTCCAGAAACACTTCATGGAAGCCCGCTGCCTTCAAATTCCTCGCCGCCTGCGCGTTGTCCGCGATCAAGCTCGCATCGATCGCGCCGCAATAATAGACGGTTTCGCCCGATTTATCGATCCGATAATGCCAATGCTTCGGAATTTCCAGATGGGCGAGATCCGGATCGTCCGGGTTCAGCGCGTTGCCGGGATGCCCGATCGGAATGGTGACCGCTCCGACCTCGAGCCCGTGCTGCTCCGCGAAGGCCTTCGCCTGCTTGAGTTCTTCGGCATCGATCATTTTCCCGGAGAAGAAGCCGGCGATCCAAATCTTCCGTATCCCCGCGTCCTTCATGAGACCGATCAGCCGATCGCGCGAGGCGACGTCCAGCAGCGGTCCATGCTCCATGCTATAATTCAGCTTCATTGGTTTGCTCCTTTGCTTAGTCGTCTCTTCATATGGCAATCGGTCCGAACACGACGAGCGGAATGCCTAATTCGTCCTTCACGTTAACGACGGGGTTGAAGCCGGCGCCATGGGACAGCCGACACGCGGCCGGGACGGATTGCGCGAAACGCAATCGGATCCGCTGCCGGTCTTCCGTCAATTCGGCCGAGAACGGAATGCTCCGCTCCTCCGCCTCCGCCCGGAATCCGCACGCGCGGCCGATCTCCTGCAACCGGCCGTTGACTCCGGACAGGGCGATCGTCAGCTCCGTTCGTTCTTCGTTCCAATGATACCCGGCCGGGCGAGGCCCTCTCTTCGCGACCTGCATGCCGTAGGCAATCCGCAGCGCCTGCCAGGCCATTCTTCGTCCGACTTGCCGAAGCGATTCCGTATCCAGATGGATGATGTCCGCCAATCCGGCATCTATCGTCGGAACCATGGCCGAATGCGGGATGGCTTTCTCCAGCGCCAACTGATCGTCTTGCACGCGGTTCCACAAGGCCGGATCCGGCCACCTCGCATCCGGCTCGAGGACGTAGAACACGGAGAGCTGCGCGTAGATAAAAGGAAGCCGCGGTGCGTTCAGGTCCCGGCGCAAGGCGGCTACCCAGGAAACCATCGCGTCGTAATACCGGGGCGCCGTTTCCGCGCCGGTATCGCTTTCCCCTTGATACCAAAGGCAGCCTTTGACTTTGCCGCCAAGCTTGTCGACCCGGCGAAGCAGCGCTCCATAGAAGGAATGGCCTCCTTTGCCTGCCAGCCGGTAATCCCAATGCGCCATGCTCGTGCCGGAATGGGAGCAAACGACGAGGCCGATCGGCACTTGGACATGCTGCCTGACTTCCTTGGCGAACGGAATGCCCAACCCCGCGCCATGCTGGCGAAATTGCCGTTGTTCGGCAATCGCGCGCGCAAGCTCGGCGTCCGGCACCTCCCGGTTGACGGGATCGACCGATTCCAGCAGCCAACACAGCGGATCGCTCGCGACATCCCAGCGATCGCCCAAGTAGAAGCAGCTGATTCCGGTTTCCGGCGGCGGAATCTCGCCGAGCTTGCCTACGCCGTCCATATTCGATTGGCCGGCCATGATCCAGAGATCTCCGACGAATACCGGCGCGGCATGAATGCTCGCCAAGTCGGAATCGGCCATGGCCGATACGATGCGTACTTCTATGGCATATTCTCCGACGGGAACGTGCTTCAAAACGCCCGAAAAGGCGCTGCCCGCTGCCGAATCCAGAGGATTCCACGGGCCGACCGCGTTCGCCCCGACGATTCGCGCTTCCGCGCGGAGCTCCGAACTTGCCGGCGGAACGCCCGCCCATTCCAGCTTGACCGGAATGACGGCTTCGTCCCGTTCGTCTCTTTGAAATACCTGATGCGGCGAAGGCTCGACGAGCTTCAATGAATATGCCGGATCGCTCATGCGAATGCCCTCCTTCTCCATCGGGAATGACCGTGCGTTATCCGTCGATATTCATTTCCGCGTATTCGGTTTATTGCCGTTCTTCCTCCGTCAGCAAGATCAGCTGCGACGTCAAAGCCGTGTCCAATCGGATCTCCAGCCCTTCTCTCGACAGGTCGTAGCCGCCGCGAGAGAACTCGCTGCCTTCCGGCTCGATGTTCACCCGGTAAACGGCATTCTTCTTCAGACCTTTGAACTTGATCGGATACGCGCTTTCTTCCGCGTTGACGAGACGGAATACCGCGGCGACGGCTTTGCTCCGGTCCTCCGATACATACTCCAGCGCGGCCCAACCGCTGCCGTCGGCTCCGGGAATGACCGGGGTATGATGATAGACTTTCGCCGTCCGATGGAAGGTTCGAATGAAATTTTTGTAGATGTCGATATATTTGCGGGTCGTCGCCATAATGGCCGGGTTGGCCTTCTCCAGCGACGGCGTTATGCCGAACAATGTCGGATGCCCCATGACGATCGCGTGCATTTGCGTGTCGAGATTGCCGACGTACGCGCTTTCGATGCCGGTCGACCGGTTGATGTATTCGGGCGGCAGCGCCATGCTCATGCCGTTCAGGATGCGAACCGTCCGCGGCATCTTGAACCAATCGGACACCCAGGTCGTCGTGAACCGGCTGACGATGCCGATATCCGTCCGCCCGCCTCCGCTTGCGCAGTTCTCCAGCTGCAAGTTCGGAAACCGCGTCCCCACGCGCTCGAAAATATCGTATACGGCTTCGACGTGCCTCCAATGCGTATTCTCGTTCCGCCCGTCGCGAAGGTTGAATCCGCCTTCGTTCGAGCTGGAGTTGTAATCCAGGCGGAACATATCCAGATCGTACTTCTCCACGAGCCGGACGATTTCCGATTCCACGAATGCTTTGACCTCCGGTTTCGCCAAATCGAGGACGCGCTCGACGGCGTTGCCGTGCTTATGGAGGAACCAATCCGGGTGATCTTCCGCCAGCTTCGATTTGGAGCCCGCCGTTTCCGCTTCGACCCACAATCCGACCTTCAGGCCTTTGGCGCGCGCGTAGTCGAAGACGGGGAACAGATCGTTCGGCAGACCTTCCGCGGGATGCCAGTCTCCCGTCGTGTTCCCCCAATCCGTGCCTTCTTTGCCGTTGTTCCCGTACCATCCCGCATCCACCATCAGGAGCTCGGCTCCCAATGCCGCCGCGATATCCGCCTCCCGCTTCAATCCTTCCTCGCTCATTTGCGGCTGCTTGTAGCCCGGCTGCATGTAACCGGCCTGGTTGTAGATGACCGGCTGCAGGCCGTCGCCGACTTGGCGCAGGACCGACTTTCGCAGATGCGAATGGAGGTGCTGGACCGCCGTATCCAAGTCGACATGGCTCATGCCGAAATGCACGACGGGCGCTTGGATCGATTCCCCCGGCGCGATCAGTCTGGCCGGGGCCGACGTCGCCGGCATGATCTCGAAATTCAAGTTCACTTTCATGGGCAGCCGGCCGTCGTTGAAGTAATCCGCGAAGAAGGCCGTTTTCCAGTTGGAGGACCAGCCCATTTGGCAAACGAAGTAGCCGCCGTTAATATTGTTGCGAAGCACGAAGAAGGGATGGCTGTGCCCGCTCATGCCGAAGGTCGACTGGAAGAATACGCCGGTGTTCAAGGGGATGTCCTGCCAATCGAAGTTGCCCTCGTGCGACCAATACAGATCCTTGAACCGTCCGACCGAATACGGAGCTACCGTATTGTCGCGCAGATTATCCGCCAAATTGTCGGTTACGTTCCAGAGGCATCCCTTAAACGGAACCATGCTCGTCAGACCCAGCGTCGCATCGTCCGAGAGATTCGTGAGTTCCATCGCTCTCGTGAAGAAGCCGAATCCGCAGCAGCTCGTCGTGATTTTCAATACCAACGGCTTCCTCGCATGTTTCAACGTCAACGTTCCGCGCGCGTTGCCGACCGCGTCTTCGTCCGTGACGAAGTCCGCAAATTCCCACCCGTAGTAGAGGGATTCGCCGTCCACGACCAGATCGAACGCCGGCTTATCCTTGAGGTCGCTTAACTCGTAGATCGTAATGCCGTTATCCTGAAATCCCGCAGCCAGCAGCCTGCCGTCCACGAGCGATTCCGTGTACATCGACAACTCCGATCCGTATTGGAAGCGTTGCTTTTCTACATCCGCGAATATGGCACGGGACGATACGCTCATTCGGCATCCACCTTCTCTTTACTGGAAAAGGGACTCCTCTAGGCAGTCCCGCGTCTTATGCACTCATTATAAAAAAGGGATTCTCCGAGAAACATGGACATTTCGGCGGAATCTATAACAATCCGGCGCCTCGCTTGCCATGCGGAATTCGTTCGGGATAAAAATTGTATTTTCTTTATGATTTTTGGACTTTCGGCATCGGTCAGGCCGATTCGGTTCCCATATCCTCGTGATGCGACAGTTCTTCTACGCAATGATCACCGGCTCACGACACTCGTATTTAAGACTGGCTTTTTGACATAAAAAAAAGCCGCAACTATGCGGCTTCTAAAGCATTATTGTTCTTGTCCTCCTACACCGTCTCTAACGAACGCGAATGCGACTCCCTGCAAGTAGACGGTAGCCGATATTGATTTACTTGGTAATCGCGTTATGTTTGCTTTGCGACGATTCAATCGTAACCGCGAACGTATTCCGCTTCAACTAAAGCAGTGGCTGCGTCACTTTATATCGCCGGATGCGTCTGCGAAGGTTAACATGCAACTTATCTTCGCTTCCGCTCCCTCTTTGAACCACCGCCGCGGTGCCTCGCCGGCCAGTGCTGCCAATTCCTTCGCGCTGAGCGGCGAAGCCTTCCAGTTGCTCTTGATTCCACCTCGATGGTTAGTTCTTTATCCGGCTGGCTATAAGGGGGATTGAACCGAAGAAATCACGAACCAACGGCCGTTAAAAAACGTAGGATTGCGCGGAGACGCGATGAATTCTTCTCGCGGCTCGTGCTCCGGAGGATCGTCGGGAAAGTTGTACTTCACCTTCTGCTTGAAGCTATGCAGAGGGCCTGCCGCCATATTCTTATCTTCGTCCATCGGCCAAAGGTTCGCATAAGTATCTGCTCCGCCGAACGCCAAGTCGACGACGTGGTCCGGTTGACAGCTTTTTTCCCACATGTCGAATCCGAACTCTTCCAGGTCCTCCCGGTATTTCTTTGTCACGGACGCGTCTCTCGGGGTAGGATTGCGCTGCAGCTTCGTTCCGATTTTCGGCCAGAAGTTCACGCCGATGAACTTCGAAGAGCGCGGGAGCCGTTTTCGCAAATTCCGGTAGTAGGGCTCTTTCTTATCGTATGGATCCGACGGGTCGGACGGATCGAACTTTAAGTAGATCGGATTTCGGTATGCTCGAAGCGGCTTATACCAAATCATCTTGATCGGATCGTCTAATTCGCCGGTCGGAGCTTTATGTTTAGCCTCCGGCCTGGGCTTCGGCTTGCAGATGGCCATCGCTTTTGACTGATCGTCGACGCTGAGCGGCCCGAGCATCGTGAATTCCGGTTTCGCGAAGCCGAATAGATTATGAAGAACGCCGGACGCCGAGAAGACACCGTCAAGGCTTGCCGGCGAGATGCCGATCAAGTTGTCGGCAGCGCCGCTTTGTTCTTCTCCCCATGAGTCGGTAGACCCGCCTCCACCCGAAGATCCGCCTTGCGCGGCTGGATTGTTGTTTGCAAGCGTAATAGGTATGTTCCAGCAATTCTCCCAAGCATGATCCGCAAGATGCCAGGAGCCGGATGCGACCGGATAGTCCAATATGAATAGTCTAAGCATTCCGTCCAAGGACAGCGCGAAACTGACGCACGGATCGAAAGATATGCTATCCTGCAAGGTAAATTCTCCGTTCTCGTAGTTGAGCATCACCCGCCTATTCAACGCGGCGGCTAGGGAAGGAGAGCCCGTCACCGAGAGCCCGCCCTCGATCCTGACGATCTCCTTGGCGCAATTCCAATCGGCCACTCCGCTCAAGATACCGGTCATCATAAGAGAAGCAGCAACGTCGGCTTGACCCGATAACGTACCCCAACCGCTAAAGTTATTTGTCTTGGTATCGTAGCGAAGCATGATGTCCTTTAATTGCACAGGTCCGACCCCGACTTCGCCGGATACGTCCATTTCTCCCCGTGCGAGCACGGATATGAACAGATAACCGAGCTCCTCCAGTTCCATTGTATATTGCCCGACCAACGCATCGTCGGTGCCATCGTTCCATGCCGCTCCCTTCGCGAATCTGCGGAGCAGCGTCACGTTAGGCAGGTCGAGCATGATGACGCCATCTTCGACCGTGAGTTTGCCGCCGAATCGGCTGACGATCGCCTGCGCGGCGCTCAGAGCGAGTCCGAGTGCGGCGTCCTTCGCGCTTCCCTCCGCAGTCTCGCTAACCGCATCCATGGCTCCGGAAGCCGCGCCCGTCGCCGTATCCCATGCCTCGCCGGCGGCGGTTGTCATGGCATCCCATGCGGACGTTGCGCCCTCCTCGATTACGCCAAGCGATTCGGAGACGTCGTCGAAGAAATCCCGCTGCACCCGGCGGTTGCCGACCTTGGTCTGTTGTATCACATGTGTCAATTCATGTGCCAACAACCGGTCTCCTTCCGGGGTGTAGGGTTGGTATTCACCCGAACCGAATGCGATATTGCAGCCAACGGTGAACGCCCGCGCCTGAAGCTTTTGGGAAGTTCTTGCCGCCTCGGCGTCCGTATGGACGCGCACGTTTCCGAAGTCCCACCCCATGCGATTTTCGAAGAAGGCGCGTGATTGCGGTTGAAGAGGTGCCCCTTTTCCTTGAAGTGAACTAATCGAACTTTCCATACTCGGGGAAAGTATTCGCGCAGATTTGGCGTCGCCTCCATCGATGGACTGCGTTTGTATATGTTTGTCGGTGGACCTTCTTATGGTTTGAAATTGCTTGTCTTCATCCTCAGCTTGGCATGCTGCGCACTTTCGTTGAATATGACTATCCTTTGCCGCCGCAGAAAAATGAGATTCCGAAGAATTGTAAGCTCTCGGCATCCGCATCACTTGCTCCGCCACGCGGTCCGCTTCCCGCTCATACGGGTCCCCGGGCTGGCTCACGGTCAGCTTGGTTTGTATCCAGGGAGACGGCTTGGATGTCCGTCCCCCTTGTCTATTCGACGTGGAGCTCGACTTCTTCTCTGCCTCCATTGCGCCTCTTATGGGAACCCCTCCCGTTCGGAATCATTTTGCGCGAGCAGTATTTTTTGATCATTAAGCAGGATTTTGCCGTTCCTCGCTCTAAAAGCCGCTCCTATCAAACGGCAATCCACGAACCGTTATCCCTGCTCTTCACGAGACCGGCACCTTCAAGCTGGGTGAGCAGCAGCTTGAGCGCATCCGCCGTCACCTTGGCTTGCGACAGCAGCGGATCGATGGACAGTTGATCGATTGTCCGGCCGCCGTACAGGATCAAACGGCTCAGCACGTAATCTTGGTACCAGAGCTCATCCGGCTTCGCTTCCAGGTCCTTATTGCGCTCCGCCGGCGGAATGATCCAGTAGCGCACCGTATACGCCATAACGAAATCATCCTTCGCCGGACGGATATCCTGCAGGAATAATTGAAACGTGAAATCGTTCAAGTTATAAACAGCCGTCAGACGGACATCTTTATCCGCTAGATCCCCCATAAAACCGCGCCGGGTTTTATCCGCATCGAACTCCATGGCCAAATTGACGGAGCAAGGCTGTTCGATCGGCATCTTGATCGCCGGGGAGAGACGAATTTCGCCGGGTTTCATTTTGCTGTATCTAACAAGGCCGGTCACGATCGGAGGTTCATCCGCGGGAACGGGGATCCCGCCTCCGCCGCCCGCGATCGTCACGACGGCCGTTTGATCGTGATTTTCTACCTTTACGCCGTCGCCGACGAATTGAATCGCAGTCGCTTCGATTGCCGTTCCGCCGCCATCGAGGACGGTCACTTTTTGCGGTCTCGCCAGCACGCCGGGAAGGTCGGTCACGTCTAGCTGATCCGAGCCGCCTGCCATATGGCTTAAGCGATGACGGAGCAGTTTGCCGGCTGCTTCGTCGCCGCCTCCGATAAGCTCAGCCAACAACGGATTGCTATATACATATTCGCGCACATGAGGAGAAATTTCCGTAATCGACCGATCGTCGCCCAGCTTCAGCTCTGCGAGATACATCATCGAACGATCGGGCGCGAGCCAGCCTCCGTCCGATTGATCCGCGAAGCGCTGCAGGGCGATCTGCTCGTAGACGGTCTCTTCCGCGATAACCGTGACATCGCTTGCGGGAGACACGGAAACCAAGTTCCCCGCCCCTGCCTGAATGGACGTCTGCCCTTCTATCGTCGCAACTCCGAGTACGCTGCCTGCTCTAACGACATACGATTGCTTAATCACGGTACCCGCCGGAACGTCTGTCAGCGTGAAGACGAGCTCGTCTTTGAATAACCAGGCGAAAGCATCCGGAAGCTTCTCCGTCACGTCTACGGTGATGACATCCGCCGCCGCGATCGTTTCGCCCACGGTCAGCCGCAGCACGACCTCGAAAGCGTCATTTGCTTGCACCCATTTCGGTACGACGCGCACCAAGTCGAACTGATCCGTATGAAGCAGCGTCGTCGTCTCGTGCCGATTCCCATGTCCGATCCCGACAGGCGCCTTGGGCGCGATGTCCGTGAGGGCGAGCTTATACCCTTCCCGAATCCGGTTCGGCTCGCAATCTTCCTTGCACGTTGGGGCATTCACGAGGACCGGCATCGGTTCCCTCGGGCATTCTTCATAGAGGAGAACCAGATACAGCATCGTCGAATGCTTCGCCTCCGGAGGAATAGCGTCCAACTGACGAAGATCGACCCGGTCGGATTGGTCGACGACGATTTCGCGGCCGATCTCGTCCAGCGCGACGCCGGAACCGACCTCGAGCACATGGTCGTCGACGCCCTGAACCTTCAGCCCCCATACGATGCCATGACCATGGATCAGGCGGTTCAGCAAATAACGCTTTTGGTTGAAATACGTTTGCTCCTCTTTGAAATCGCGGCTCGTCAGCAGCTTGCCGTAAAAATAATGGTTGCGTTCGAACACCTGGGACATCGCTTGGCCTCCTCGTTCTTAATCAAGTCGCTTGCTGCCTGCCTCTTGCATCTCGACCGTCTTGGGAATCGCCCACCAACGAAGCGTGCTGATCTCGGTTCGCGTCTCGCGATTGTCCGTGATGCGGAAACGCAGCAACTTCTCCCCTCGAATATAAGTCGCGATGACCTCGATGTCGGTGCGATTCGTAAAAGTAAGCACGCTGCGAGAATCATCCATTCCGTAATAGACGAGCGGATCGTCCAGATCCAGTTTGATCATATCCGACACGAACACCGCCCCGCGAGAGCTGTTCTTGAACACGACGGTTCCCGAGTACACTTGCATGGCATTCGCGGCGCGGATCTGCACCGAATCTTCGCCAAGCTCCTCGACGGTCAGACCGTCTCCGATCCGGATATTCGAAGCAATAGCCTTGTCTTTCCCGTCGTTATAGGAAATGGCGACTTTCTGCGCATCGGCGAGCGTACCGCGGAGTCCGGTTACCTCGATCGGATCGCTTCCTCCCGCTTGATGGGTCCATGCATGCAAGGGGAGCTTGCCGTACCCTTCCTCGTCGCAGCCCAATCGCTTGTCGAGATAGGCGTTGCCGTACACGTACATGCGATCGGAACTGTCGATATTCGAGATGACGTCCTGCGCGTTCACCGATAGCGTTGCGATTAAGACTGCGGATGGGATGGAGCCTTCAGCAAGCTGCGCTAAATAGCGCTCCATCTGCTGTTGCCGGTACAGATGCGGCGACAAGATGTCCACGTTGCTTGGTTCGAGCTCCGAAGCAATCTGGTTGCCAACATTCACTGTGCCCGTAATCGAATATGTCCCGCCCGTCTCGACGGTCTCTACCCGTACCGCATAGCGCTTCTCGATTCGGCTTCCTTTCGCCGTTCCGTTCTCGAGCGCAAACGTCAAATCGTCGGCATGCAGGAGCGAAAACGGAAGTTTCGTCTGTTCCGCGATCACGTATCGAGGGCTGCCGTCGATCGTTCGCCGCGTCGTCAACGTTAGCGCAACCTCGAACGCTTCACCAGGCCGAACCGCCAGCGGCGCGGATCTTTCGATCGTCACGTTCGAATCTTGGAAAATAACCCGCGTATCTCCCATCAGCGAGCAAAAGCCGTCGCTGGTATCCGGAGCCGTCGTCGATACGGACAGCGAGAAACCTTCCAAAATTTTGTTTGCTTCGCACGCCTCGCAGCAGCAGGATGCCGCATGCGCCTTCGTATGCATTCGTTCGCGCGAGCACTCCTCGTAATTCAACAGCAAGTAGAGCGTTTTGCCCCCGTCCGTCTCGGCGGGGTAGCCGTCTAGTTTCCCGATGTCCGTCAATTGATCGTAGTCGCGGCTGACGACGATTTCGCGGCCGCAGCCGTCGATTGCGACGCCCGCTCGAATGAGAAGGCCGCGATTGTCCGCGCTCGCGCTCAAAGCTTCCACCTGAAGGCCGTACGCGATGCCGCACCCGTGGACGAGCCGGTTGAGCAGATGTCTTTTCTCGTTCAAGTAGCTTTGTTCGGTCTGAAAATCCCGAACCGTCATCAGTTTGCCGCTATAATACCGATTCCGCTCGAAAGCGTGCAGATGAACTGGTGTCATGCGTCCGATCCCTCCTTGGTTCTGTCAGGCGAGCGCCGAATGATCGGCTTTTAACGTAGAGCTTCCGACTTGACCGAAAGGCGTCGGATTGCGAAGCACGGCATCGCGCGGGATAACGCCCGTCTCGAGTCTGGGTTCCGGTTCGGTCAATTCGCTGTTGATCCCGACGTACGTGTGCATATCGAGGTAAATGCAGGGCTGAAGATGAAGGACGCCGCCGTTCGTATGCGCCGGTTTCTCGGCGTCCACGATACGCTTGACGGTCGCGTACTCGCCAGCGGTTCGAATCTGATCGGGCTTCAAGAGCACGCAGAAGCTATAAGGTTCGCTCCCGAACAAACGTTCCAGCAGAGCGGCGATCTCCGGATCTTCGGCGCATCGGATCCGATATTGTTCGACGATGATCGGCCGCGCGCCGGTAAATAGCCGGATCAGTTCCTCCAGGCCATCCCGGGTGCCGCGCTTGCCGTACAACGCCGGAGTGGCATGAATCAGCTGCCGCAGCTTATCCTCCGGCCAATGCTCGTCATACGCGATCGCCAGCCACGAGGCCAGCCATCGCAGGAAATCCCCGCCGACGCTGTCGGCGTCGAACCAGCGGGCGATCCCGTCGATCTGCCGTTCGGAGCTCGTCATCATCGCTTCGAAGATCGACAAATACCGTTCCAGAAAATCTCGGCTTTTCTCCTCTTCTTGGTATACCGCCGGCAAGTAGCGCAAATAGGAGATTCGAGGAAAGACGGCCTGAACGCTTCGTACGCGAGGGGATTCGTTTTCGCTTCCGACTAACGCGAGCTTGACCCGGAGGTATCGTTCCTTGCTTCGCAGGATCAGCATCTGCTTCGGGTTGATTTGCGGCTTGGACCAATCCGTCCTCGCCTCGACGTCGTCGATTTCTTCGTCGTCCGTTACGTACGACACTTCGATCTGCGTATTGGGCGGAAGATCCGCATCCACGACCAGCTTATGCCAGAACGATCTCGACTCGGTCTTGTCGAACGCCTTCGAATAATAAGTGCCGGTCGCGAGCGGATTGCCCGGTGCTCTATGCAGCACTTCGGTCAACAATAGCACGGTAATCTTGCCGGCTTCCCGGTCCAGGACGTACAGCCTCTTCTCGTCGTCTGCCCTTATGCGATCCGCGTTCCCTTGATAAGCTGCCAGCGCTTCCGGCTGCTCGCCGTTCGGCGAGAGCTTGAAGATCGATCGGTCATCGTCCTGCCCGAGCAGCTTCCGGCTTTCGCCCAAGTAGAGGAAGCCTTCGGCGTCGACGTCCATGGCGGTCGGGGATTGCAACGGCGGGAGGTCGAAGGAGGAAGCGAGTTCGCCCTGCGCGAAGGCCAGCATCTGCCGAGCCTGCAGGTCCAACGCGTACAGCGTGCCGTTCGCGGATACGGATATCGCGGCAGGCTGTTTGCCTCCGAGCTCCGAGACCCCGATCTCGGTGCGGAACCTCCCGTGTCCATCGAATTCGACGACGCGGCAGCGCCCGGCATCGAGCGCGTATATCAATCCGTCGGCATTCGTTTCGATCTGATCCGGTTGGAAGCTTACCCCTGCGGCAACGCGTAACGGCCTCCCGTCGGAATCTTCCCGATCGCCGACGCGCCAAGTGAGCTGCCCGTTCAGCTCCGCGAAATGAAGCAGCCGATGGGAACCGGCGCGATCCGCCACGATAATGCCGCCGCAAGCGTACGCGATGGATGTCGGAGACGCGCAGTAACTCCTCAAACTGACGAATTCCTCATACCGGGAGTCGATCGAATCATAGCGATAGATCACGCTCGCGACCGCGTCCAGGATGTAGAGCGTCCGGCATGGACCGATCGCAAAATCGGCGAACGCGGTACCGCGCGGCAGCGCCTTTGCTTCTATGATGTCGCCTTGCAAATATTGATTCATCGTTCGAAGCGACAATTGGTCTTGGCCGCGGACGTCGACGTTGATCCTCAGCCCTTCTTCCCAGGCCGCGCGATGATTGATCGTGAGCGAGGTGAATTCGGATTGTTCATTCGTGGCCATGGCAACCTCCGCGCGGTTCGCAATCCGCATCCGCCGTTATAATGTCGATACGATGGGCTTCGGAATAGACAAGACCGTGCGGCGGTATGAAGACGCTGCCTTCCGCATCTTGCCGGATCCCTTTCCCGGAAGCGGCGATGCGGACGCGATGCACGCGATCGACGCCCGGACTGCGCTTGACGACATCGTAAATTTCGGACACGTAAATCGGCCGGCCGAAGGGCCAGCCCGTTCCGTCGTTCCCGCCGATCAAAGGATGCAAGTAATGGAGAAGCGCATCGATCGCTTTTTGCTTCGTTGCCGCGGCATCGTAACCGGATTGCACCTCGATGTCCGCTTCGACGGACGCTTTCGCGTAATCCGGCGCCACGACCCGCAGCCTTGTCGTGAGCAGACGATGCGGATGAAGATGCCGGCAAACCGTGCTTAGAAATCCCGGGCTTGGTACCGGGTTCGCAGACTCTCCGTAGGGGACGACGACGACCATGACGACGCCGGGGGCGGGTTTGCCGTCCCGATCTTGCAGCGGTATCGCTTTCGCGCGGGCCACCCTCAAGCCCGGCGTAGACAACGCCATCGCTTCATAATCTTCGGACGTGGCTGCGCTGTGCGCGCTCTGCAGCTGTTTGCGCGTTCGAACTTGTGCTTGCTCAATCGTTTCTTGCGGTGCGCCGCCCGCGGCCGGAAGCCAATTGGTCAGCTCAAGCGCGTCAAATGCAGAAGTCGTGTCGACCCATCGCGTTATGGCAGCGGCGCCGACATTTCCTTTGACGCCCATCGTGGTTTGGTAACATGCGGCCTTAATCGTGATGGCGTCCTTCGGGTGCGCCGGCTGAGGAATGGCGCCGTTCACTCCGTCTCCGAACAGGATCCGGCCGGAATCCGGCAAGAGGAGATAATGTTTATCAGTCGGCCTCGAGGCATCCAGCGTATCGACGCGCTTCCATTCGATCCATTCCGTGCCCGTATCCGTTTTCTCTTCCACGAGCAGATGCAAGGATTCCGGCAGGACGGGAAATCGCGTCAGATCGAAATACTGCTCCGGCAGTCCGTTCGAGCTGCCGACAGGCTCATCCTTCACCGTCGCGCGCTGGACGACGGGCACCGTGTTGAGCAGAATGCGCTCGAGCTTGGGCGGGAGTTCATAGCCCGCCTGCTTTACCGTCGCGCGGATCCAATAGAGCTCCTCATCGATCGTGCCGATCTTGCGGTTAAGCGCGTCAGCCGGCGCCGTGAAAATCACGCTGCCGCTGAAAGTCAGCCGCAACGTCTCATCCGCGTCCATGACAAGCGGCAGCCAGGATCCGCCGGCTGCTGCCGAATAATATTCCCATGCGATCTCTGCGGACGGGCGAATCCAAAGACACCGGTCGTCCGCCGCGACCGGGTTCCCGGCAACGGGGTAGCGGTCGAATAATTCGAATGCGATCGGAATTCGCTCGCCGGCGGGGAACGGTCGATCGAAGCCGAGATACAGCCTGCTGCCCGCTTCCGCCTTCTTCCCGAACGCAGCGAAATGCATGCCGGCGCGGATATTCGCCTCGGAATAATCGGCGACGCCCGCCCTCGGCATGCTGATGATTTTACGCAGCTTTACGGCGGTTGCCAGGAGCGGCGCTTCCGTCTCGAACGCCACGTCCCCTTCGCGATTCGTGACAGAGGTATGGGCCGGAATGAGCACGGAAGCATCGCTGCCGGGTCGGTGCGAGACCGTGATTTGCGCCGAAGCGGGCTTCGCGGCCGACGGTTGCTGACCGAGCAGCTTTAGAAACTTCAGTTCGTTGTCGCTGCGGATTTGGTCCAAATAATAATGCTGTTGCTCCGTCAGCCAAGCAAACAGCTCGATCAACGTGATGCCGGGGTCATGGGCATTATGATCCGTCCAGACGGGGGCTTGCCGCGGTATCCGCTTGATTGCGTCTTCTACGAGCTGCGCGTACGTTCGATCATCCAATTTCGGCAAAGGCAACATGAACCCGCCCCCCTTCCTATCTATCCCAAGCGCGTATAGCCAAACCGGAGACGACCAGCTTGTGATCCCCGCTATAGATCAGCATGTATGGCACGGAACGAATGTCCGCGGACGTGTTCGGCGTCACGCGAATCGTCGATTCGCTCGCGGGATCGCGAATCGTCATCGCAAGTCCTTCGACATGGTCGACGTTCCGATCCGCTTCGAACAAAGCATACAACTCGCTCAGACATGGCAGTTCCCCGAAATCCCAACCGCGTCCGTCCTTCCCGCCTGTCAAAGGATGCAAATAAGCGGTTAGCTTCCGGTACGCTTCCGTCTCGACCGCCGGCATCGCGTCGAACGAGCTTGCGATCAGCTCGGCGGATACGGATACTTCCGCGTACACCGGCCCGAATACTTTGATATGCCTCGGATAGGCGGCAACGTTCGCGGCGCGGCTCCTCAGATACGCTTCGGCTTGCTGCCTTAACGGAGGCGCGGGCACGGGCTTCGCGTCGCTGCTCTGCGGCACGATAAGGACGGTTACCCACCCGCTATCCCGTTCGCCTTTGTCGTTGAAGTTCGGCAAGCACTTCGCCCTGGCGATGCCCCGGGATGCTTGCAGCGCCAGCTGCTCGTAATCGGCGGCGGTAACGGCGCGGTTGCGGGTTCTAATCAAGAGCGGCCCGCGTTCCAGCGCATGGCCGAGCGGCTCCGTGTCATAACCGCAATCGTAAGCATAAGGATTGCTCGCGCCATCGACGTAAGCGATCGAGGTTCGCATGATTCTGAGCTCGCCGGCTCCGATATTACCGGCGCCGCCTCCGCCCGCTTGATAGTCGGCGGCGATGTTGTCCGAGCCGATCGGCGGTACTTTGCCATGGATGCCATCGCCGAATTGCACCGTTCCGAACGTTCTGTCGATCTCGTAATGGCGGCCGTCGCCGTCCGATTCCAGCAGGTTTTCAACCGCCGTCCAACGAACCCAGAACGCCGTCGTCACGCCGGCATCGTCTTTCTCCTCGCGCACGACGACGTTGCGGTCTTCTCGGAGCGCGGCTTGCTCCTCCTCCGATAAAACGCCGAGCTCGTCAACGAAGAGTTGCTCGGCCAGCACAGGATATTTGGTCAACGCATAGGTAGACGAGGCCAGGCCGAGGCCGGAACCGACAATTTCGTTCGCGATACTCTCCGAATGGGAGGCCATCGTCGTGTTGAGGAAGATTCCGTTCAAGAGCGGCGACGGGATCAGTCTTCCGCCGGCCGCGGCGGAGAAGCGCGGGTCGAACAGCACGAAGCCCTTGCACGGATCGGGGCCGCAACCGCATCCGCATCCGCAAGCTTCGTCTTTCTTCGCGTTCGCGGAATGCCTTGGGACGATCGAGTCGGCAGGCATGCCGTTCAGCGATTCGATCGGCTGGAACCGGTCTTTGACGTCGACTGCGCGTATCCAATAATACGAAGTCCCGAATAACGAATCGGGTATCGCGAAGTCCGGAGCGCCGACGAACGCCACGCAACCGCTCTGCGTCAGATGGCGCGTGTCGTCCCGCACCTCCATTCTCGTCCAACCTCTCTTCGCTCCGCTTGCCCGGTAATACTCCCACTCGAGCCGCGGGAATGCGGTTTCGCTATACTCCTGATCCTGCACGCGAAAATAGACGCTGATCGGCCCCTTGAGCGGAGGCTGATCGAATCCGAGATACAGCGCGGGATGTTCGTCGGCGAGTCGGTTAAAGGGCTGAATCGGCCGAGCGCCCGAACCGATCTCGGCTGTACGGTCGCGGTACTGCAAATTGTTGCAGGTGACGACTCGTTGCGCGGGCTTGCTTTTAAGCTCGTATTTGATTTTCACGTCGCTGATGTTGGGGACGTAGAATTGAGGTTGAGGCTCGTATCGAGTAACCACTTCCCTGCCGTAATTGCCGCTGGCGATCCTGCACCGGATCCAATAGCTCGATTGCCCTTGCACGACGGTCTCGGACATGGAGCTTGGAATCGTAAAGGTCAGCGTGACGGGTCTGCCGGACGGCCCCGTCTCTTCGGCCGTGATCCAGAAATGTTCATCGAAATTCCCTAAACGCATCCATCCTTGCCCGTTCCAATACTCCCAGGAGAGCTGCGCGGTTACGGGCATTGTTGCGGCTGTCGTTGCCGTAGTCATTGCAGTCGTTGCTGTTGTTTCTGTTGCTGCTGCCGTAACGATTTCGGGCGGGACGAGTGTCGACCAGTCTTCATGCTTCAACGTGAAGCTGAGCGTGATCGCGGCACCTTTTTTGGAGAAAGCTTCTTTGCTGGACAAGTAAAACGTATCGTACAGCCGGGGCGTAAGTCCGAACGGATGATAGTCGTTTTTGTCGACATTCTGCGGAACGTTGTTCGCAAACGCCATGTCGGGATGCGGAAGCTCGTTGGACATCGTTATCGCGAGCGTATCGAACTGAACGAGCTCGGCTTCCTTGATTCGGTTCGGCTGCACAAGCGCGCGAATCCAACGGTTTTGAAGTCCGTTTACCGCCGTCTCGGCAATGCCGGTCAACGTTGTCGTATCGATCTCGATACAATCGTTTACGAATTGCGTTTTTATTGCGCTCCAACCGTCCTCCGTATCCGTACTGCTGCAGTGCCATTGCACGGTTTGAGATTGCGCCAAGAGCGCTAAATGCCGCGCGGCGTCGGGATTGGTTCCGATGAATGCCAGCTTGATATTGGCTTTCGAAGCGATATTGAACAACTCGGCATGACCGATATACAACGCATGCGCTTGCAGATTCGACACCGAGAATAACTCGAACGGGAACCCGGAATGCGCGCCTAGCAGTGCCGATCCGGCTTCGGCGAGTCTGTCATGCTCGGGGAAATAGGTCATCGCTTTCATCAGCTTGGCGGGCGTCGCCGCGATCGTTCGTTCCGTCTCGAACACGATCGGTTTCCCTCCGCCGGGCGGCTGCGCGGCGACTTGACTGCGCGAAGGAACCGTAACGGGATCGACGGCTCCCGAACTTAGCGCGAACGTTACCGGTCCTCGCGCCTGACTCGCCGGGAGCAGCTTGATTCCGAGCCGATTCAGGAAAGCGACGAAGTTTTTGTCCGGCACCCGATTGAGACGTCCCAGGATTCCCCCGTACATCCTAGCGAATATATCCATTACCGCGGTACCGGTATCCTGGTCCGAATCCGGTTTCCATTCGGGCGTGAAGAAAGGAGCCAGTTCCCGCATTTCCTTGAAGATCGCGTCCACGTCTCTTGCATCGATTAACGGAGCTTTCATGGCTTCACCACCGGAACGAAAAGTCGTTCAACCCTCTCTCAAATAAAACGGGAACACAAGATTGCCGGGCTGATTCGTGGCGCGCACGACATACTGGATGTCGATCAGGAGTTTCCCGAGCGAGATCTCGATCGGATCCTCCGACACGGTTACTTTCGTCACCGCGATTCGGGACTCCCAGCGCGCAAGCGCATCGCGGACGCTCGATTCCATCAAGCCGATCGTCGCCGTATTCAGCGCAGCAAACACGTAATCGTGAATGCCGCAGCCGAAATCCGGACGCATGACGCGTTCGCCTTTGACCGTAAACAAAATGATGCGGATCGCCTGTTCGATGTCCTGCTCATGGGAAGACATGGCGATGACGCCCGAAGAACCGTTCACGATCACGGGGAAGAGCCAACCGACGCCCAGAAAATCGTTTGCCATATTCGAACTCCCCCTTATCCAATCATCACGTTCGGCGCTCCGGACACGATCGCATTCGGAGGGCCTCCTTCTACGATCGTATCTCCAAGCCGGGCAGCCGGCATCGCGTTGATGAATACCGTCGCGCTCCCCATCGCGACGACGCCGCCGCCATGAGGATTCGGCGTGGCAAGCGGGCAAACGTGCGGGTCCGACGCCGCGCGCCATGCGGGCATTCCTCCGATGAACACGTTCGCGCTTCCCGGTCCCGGGCCGAGCGGCGATCCGTGACTCGTCATGTCTCCGGCTCTCGCGGCAGGCGGCATGTTCTTCCCTCCTAAGACTACTTCGTTCACGTCATGATTTTAATTGATATTCACCATGGCGCCCTGAATCGTGACCGTCGCTCCCGCCTTGATCGTCAGCATGGCATCCGCGTCGATCTCGATCGTCCTCGACTTCAAGACCAGCTTCAAGCCGCTTTCCATCCGGATCTCGTTCTTAACGGAATCGATCACGATTTTGTTGGAGCCCGTATGATCGACAATCTCGATATTCTCGGAACCGGACGTATCGTCCATGACGATCCGATGACCCGATCTCGTCTGCAGCGTCACTTTCTCGTGGCCGCGCTTGTCGTCGAATTCGAGCTCGTGTCCGCTTCGGGACTTGATTTTGCGAATATCGTTTTTTCCGTCCGCGTTCGCGCCCGGCGGGTTGTCTTGCCCGTTCCAGAAGGCGCCGATCACGTAAGGGTGGTCGATATTGCCCATCTCGAAAGCAACGAGCACCTCGTCCCCGACTTCCGGGATAAAATAGCAGCCGCGGTCCTTGCCGGCCATCGGCGTCGCCACTCTTGCCCAATGGCTCTCGTCCTCGCTGCCGCGCCACGGAAATCGGAGCTTTACGCGTCCCATATGCTCGGGATCCTGATTGTTCGTGACGATCGCGTTGGCGACGCCCTGCACCTGCTCTCCGTTCCGGTCTCCGGGCTGCATCAGATCCAATAAACTCATAGCGCATTCTCCTTGACGTGGAAAGTCGTCGTATAACCGGAGCCGCCTATCGTATGGGTGCTCTTCTCGATGTAGTAGGCTTTGCTGAACCGCTTGCCGAGACCGTCCAGTTCGATTCGTTTGCCCGGCTGTATGTCCGGAATGCCGATCGACTCCGCGCTGCCTTTGATCAGTCCTTCCGCATGCTGGTTCAGAATCGACCTCGCCAGCTGATCGGCTTCCTGCTGCGAGAAGACGGGATAGCGCGCGTTCTCGCTTATTTTCTCGGACGAGGAGGAGGAGATGAGCTCCCCGCCGCTTTTCTCCTTGGAGTGGGACTGCTTGCCCGCTTCGTCTCCGACGCGCGCCGTCCCCACGATTTCTTTTTTGGCTTTGGGATCCCAGCCCCGCACTTCGACTTCTTCCACTTGCCCGGCGAAGTTGAGCTCCGGCTGGAAGCTGATCAACGTTTTATGCCATTCGAGCTTCACGACCGGTGCGCTGTCCAGTGCCGGCGCGCGGAAAGTAAGGGTGTCCCCGAACACGAAAAACTCGAAGTAGTTTTTCTGCGCGAACGACTGAATCAGCTGAAAGTCGTTTTTGCCGGCGTCTTTGGTGATTTTCGGATAGGGCACTTTCGTGTCCTCGACGGCGCTCTTCAGTCGATATTCCGCAGCGAGCGCGGCGACGACGTCGCTGTGCTTCATGTTGTTCCACGACCGGGGCTCCTTCTTCTGCATGAGCTTGTTCGAGAGGTCGAGTCCGCTCACTTCCAGCTGCGGAGCGCCGCTCGCGGGGAATTTGACCGTCATGGAAGTAACCATGCCGACGAGCATGAGCTTGAGCTTGCCGGCGTAGCCCATTCGAATCGTCAATCGTTTGGTCGCGGGCAAGAACAGATCCATCCACTTCATGTCGCCCGCGATCGCATCGAACGCATGGTCGATCGTAAACGAGAAATGATCCGCTTCGTCAAGCGATTGATCGACGGTTACGCCGGAGATGATCATGCCTTCCCGAATCAAGTTCCGGCCTTCGACCTCGATCTCGAATACCGGCGCATAAAAATGGCCGTAATCTTTGTCCAACTGCGCGAAATCCATGCGATCACTCCAACGGAGGTACGGTTATCGGTTGACCCGGCGTCAATCGGCGAGGGTTCGCGATGTTGTTCGCTTGGGCGATTTCTCGCCATTTGCCGGGGTCGCCGTATTGCTGCTGCGCGATGGCGGACAATGACAGGCCGGCGTTCGCCGTCACTTGTCTCGTCTGAACGGATGCGCTGCTCGGGGTCAACTGTTCTTGAATCGTCCTGTATTCCTTGAACGATACGTTAAGCGTCGCGCGCACCGGAATGCCCGAATCGAGGAACATCGTGAACTTCTGGGACACTTTCTCGATGACGCCCTTGAACTCGAGCTTTCCCCAGATGAACTTGCACACCGGAGGCGCGCGCAGGCTGCCGTCGATGTCGAGCAGACCGGTCACTTGGTTCGTATACGCTCGCACGTCCTCGCCTCGTTCGTAGCTGTCGAAAAACAGATCCATCGTCAGCGTCCCGGCGTTCCCGCTCACGAACTGCGTCGCGGGTACGGATAGGCCCGGAATCGAGACGGATTGGTATTGGTTGCCCTTCTCGATCGAATATTCGCTGGGATTGAACAGCACCTTGACCGGTTGTCCTTTATGGCCGCCTTGTTCGTCCAGCGGCTGAATGAGCGCTTTCTCCAAAGCCATGGACGCCTCCGGGAACTTGGCTTATAAGCCTTTTCTTTGTCGTTCGATTCGCAGCTTCCGCTCAATCGCTTGATACACGTCTTCCGTTAACCGTTTCATGTCGAGAGTAGGCGCGGCCGGCGCAGTTGCCTCGGGCGCAACGGGTTGCGCGACATCCTTTACGTCTTCTTCGCGACGAGGCGGCGAGCCGACCGAGCCCTCGTCGGGGTTCGGATGGGCGTGATGCAAGCTGACGGATCGCGCATCGCGATACGTGCTAGATGCATGCTGATGCATAAGTCGTTGCGGATGCGGCATGCCTGCGGTTGAGGGGGTGTCCTGCAGCGGTGATGCAGGCGGCGCCGGAACCCATGAGGTCGTCATGGGAACAGCCCTCTGCGGTTGTTGCGCCAACCGGGAAGGATGATTCCGCATAATGGTCGGGTTATGAAAAATAGAGCCTAGGCGCATGACACGTTGAGGCGCGAGAATTGTCTGCCGCACGTGAAGCTGAATAGGAACTGGATTCGGGTCTCCCGCGCGCTGCGCTTCCCGGTCATGACGCGACAGATGGCGATGCTCCCGCACTGCTTGTCGTGAAACCCTCATCCGCTCATACCGGTTACCCCGTCGATAGGCATGCAGATTCGCCGTATGCCGTACGGTCGTTCGATTCCCGACGCTCACGAGCAAGCGCACCTCGATCGGCCGCACGATCGTCAGCCGTTCGCGTCGTTCCATGAACTTCTCCCGCTGGATATGAATGGTGCGGGCGGGAGATGCGGCGGCGAGAAACACCAATGCGGTGCGGCGGCTCTTCGACTTCTGAACCGTTATGCCGTGCTTGCCTATGATGCTCTGGGCGAATTGAAGCGGCGTCGGCGTCATGTCATCATCCGTCCTTGCTAAAGCCGTTGTGCACGAGCTCGATCGATTCGAAGGCGACGCTGCCGCTGTCGGACTTCAGGTCCGGCCCCGTCCATTTGACCGGAAACGCGTTCGTGAAGTTCCAGCGCCACTGCTCTTCGCCCGCCGCATCGACCATGATGACGGAACCGCTTCTGCGGGTAATCTGGCCGTTCTTCGCAGCTTGGAACCAAGTCCACAGCGTGTCGGAGCTCGTCAGCCCTCGTTTGAACGTCAAGTTGGGCACTTTCGACGCTTTCACGAGCTTATGGACGTAGCCGTTGACGCCGCCTTCGCGGTAGTCCTCGGTTTCCAGCTCCGCCTGCACGCCGGACACTTCGGAGAAGCCGCCGACGACGAGCCCTTCGATCTCGATCTGGTACCGAAAGTTCGTCAGCGGATCTTGTCTTGCGCCAGTCGGCATACCGAATCCCTCCTATCGCTTGAATACGTTGTCCGGCGTCTGATTCAGCTTCCGGTGAATGGTCGAGATTTCCTCGCAGAAGCGTATTCGCTCCCGATGCTCCAAGTGCATGATCTCCGAATGCGGCCAATGAAAATAGTAAGCGATGAAGGCTATCTCCTCGTACAGCTTATCCAGAGGGTAGCCGCTTAAGCTTCCCCCGACGCGAGTACCTCGACGGCGAACTTATGCTCGCAGCGCGGGCATTCGGCTTCGACGCCCGTGGAACCGCTCTCGTTGATCTGCCGATACAGCTGCTGCAAATACGTCAGATCGGTCGAGAACACGCCTTCCACGACGCCGGGATTGATCACCTGCAAATCTCCCAGCTTCGTTATGACCCTGGAGAGCAGGATAATCGTGAGATAGGCGGGATTTTGCTGCACTCTAGGGTCCTTCAACGGCAATATCTCATCGGCCGCGGTCGCAAGCCTCATGATGCCGTCGCGGTGCAGATTGCCGTGCCGGTCTACGTAGCCTTTGGGCAGCGTGAATTCGAATTCGGTGACGAATGCCATCCGGATGCCTCCTGATCAATTCGGTAGTTTAGCTGACGCGGGTCATGCCTTCGTGCACGATTTCGAGCGATTCGACCGCGATATCGTTGCCTTTGGCGTTGAAATCAGGCGCGTCGTATTTGGTCGGCCATGCGCCGACGAAATCCCAGCGGCCCTTGTCGTTGCCGGCTTCGTCGACGACGATGATGGACAAGTTGCGCCGCTGGATGCTGCCCGCGATCGCTTCCTTGTGCCAGTTGTACAAGTCGAGCGAATCCGTCTGGCCCCATTTGAGCGTAATGTTGCCGTACTTGGTCAAGCCGGACAGCTTGCGGACATGCGTCGGGTCCGTCCCTTCCCGATATTCGATGACGTCGATCGTCGAGTCGAAGCCGGTCGCGTCGCTGAAGCCCGCCTGCTGGATACCGTCGATCTCGACGCGGAACCGGAAGTTGCGAAATGGATCTTTACGCTGCCCTGTCGCCATGAACATGTTCCTCCTCTATCTCAATCCTTCTAATGTTACGCCTGGTTAATGTCGGCGCCGGAAGCCACTTGCGCGATTCTGAATATGACGAACTCCGCAGGTTTGACCGGGGCGATGCCGATGAGCGCGATAAGCCTGCCGTTGTTGATATCGTCCTGCGTCATCGTCGTATCGTCGACCCGTACGAAGAACGCTTGATCCTGCTTCGTGCCCATGAGCGCGCCGTCGCGCCAGACGCGGGTAAGGAAGTCGTTGAGCGTGCGGCGGACCCTCGCCCACAGCTTCGCGTCGTTCGGCTCGAACACGACCCACTGCGTGCCTTCGTCAAGCGATTCCTCGATGTAGTTGAACAACCTGCGCACGTTGATATATTTCCAAGACGGATCGCTGGAGGTCGTACGGGCGCCCCATACGCGGATGCCGCGGCCGGGGAACGAGCGAATGACGTTGACGCCGAGCGGATTGAGAATCTCTTGCTCCGGCATCGTAATCTGGAACTCCAGGTCGACCGCGCCGCGCACGATCTCGTTGGCAGGCGCTTTGTGAACGCCGCGCTCGGCGTCGGAACGTGCGTAGATGCCTGCGACATGACCGCCCGGCGGCACTTCGATCGTCGCCCCGCTCGTAGGATGAACGATCTTGATCCACGGATAGTAGTAGGCAGCGAACATGGAATCGTAATGATCCGCGCGCGGGTTCACATCCGTAATCTGCGCCGTGCCTTTCTTCGAATCGATGATGACGACGCGGTCTCTTAGTTTCTCGCATTGCGTGATCAATGCGGTCGTTAGCCCGGGAACCGCTTCGGAGTAAGGCGCGTGAAGCATGGAGATATCGTCGATATCCGCGAACGCGAACAACCCTTTTTTTTCCGGCTTTTCCGTCTTGTCTCTCTCGAAGTCGGCGACGGCGAGCGTTGTTGTCGTAATCCGGTAGGTGGAGGTTAGGTCCGGAGCAATGTCCCAAGCACGATCGATCGTTACCGTCTTGGAGGCCTTGTCATAGGCTGTGATCTTATATTTCTTATCTTTGCCGGAGCCCGTGCCTTCTACGATTTCGAGCGTCATGTTCTTGTAGGCATCAATATCGGACGAAGCCGAATCCGCCAGCTTCAGCGTTTTAGCCGCCGCATCGACGTTTAACGGTTTGCCTTCGTTCTCTTGCGAGTCCAAACCGCCAATTAATAACTTGACTTCATTTTTGTCTTCCTTCGTTAACGCCCCCGTGTCGCCGCTTTCGATCTTCAGGACGATGTAGGCGGATGCGCCGTTCACTTTGATGCCGTAGAAGTCCGGGGAGGAAGCATCGGTGGAGACGTTATCGAAGCTCTCCGTAATCGAGGGCTGCTTTTTTGAATCAGCGAACATCGCGGCTAATGCGGCGGAATCCAGATTTTCATTTTTCAAGTCATACACGTTGATCTTGATTCCGCTAAGCGATCCGCTATCTACCATTACGGCGATTCGGTTGCCCCAGGCGCCTTCGCCGACCGCGAAGACGGTCAAGGCGTTCTGAGCTGCCTTATTTAGCAATTTGCATTTGGCGGACACGGCGCTTGCCTTGGTGATCCGCGCGATGCAGCAGCGTTTGCCGCCGTTATCGAAGAACCCTTTCACCGTATGCGGCAAGTACGGCGTATCGCCGAGCACCCCGCCGTATACGCGCTGAAATTGCAGCCAGCTCGTTATGAATTTCGGCGTCGTCGGACCGCGTTCGGTCTGGCCGAGAAATCCGGCCGTGCTCGTGGACACCCCTTCGATCGGTTTTCCTCCGAGTTCAATCTCTTCCACATACACGCCAGGCGCAAAATATTGCGGCATCTTCTCTTTCCTCCCATCGTTCTGCGCTTGAACAATCGTCAAGCGTCACCGTCTTTTTGCACGATCGAGTTAATCGGCGCAGCGAATTTGAACCTTCTCGTCTCCACCGTTTTCGCAGGTTCAGGCGCTGCGGGTTCCGGCAAGATAACGAGCGGCGATACGACGTAACACACCGACGGACGCAAATTATTATCCGAGAAGGCCGTCCAGATGTCGGATAACTCCGGCACGGTTACCGGATTGAGCGTGACGCGCAATTCTTGCTCGCGTTCGGCCAAGCTCCCTTGCAGCACGGCGCCTGCAAGCGAAGCGTGATTGTGCAGGACGCTCATCGCCCTTCCGAGCAGCTGATGCTCTTCGATCGTCCGTTCCGTCAAGATCGCCGCTGCCGAGTACGCGGTCAGCATGTAGTGCAGATCCAAGACGAGCGGGGGCAGCTTGTAGGCCTCGGTCTTCGGAAGCAAGCCTTCCTGATAACGCATGTACGGATTTTCGAGGATGTTGTACAAAAATAACGTCAAGCGGATGTTCGAAGCGACGATTTCCGCAGGCGAATGCAGCACGATCTGATCGTGCGGGACCATGTCCTTCATCCCGTCCTGCAGCAGCAGGAGGAGCGTTTTCCCGACATCCGCGATCCCGTTGGCGCTCACGGTTCACCCCCTCCCAACAAGGCGTAATAAGCGCCGAAGTCTTCCTTGGACGTCAACTTGCCCGTTTTGTCCATCTCTCGCTTCACGGAAGGGATCAGATGCTCCATCCCGATGGATCGGCCTTCTTTGGCCGCGAGAAACGCGGCGGATAGTACGACGTTCTTGATATGCCCGCCGGCCATTTTAAACTGCCGCGCCAGGAACTCGTAATCGATGTTCTCGCGCCGCGGAGCCTCCTCCGGGAACATGGCTTTCCAAATCTCGCGGCGCTGGCTGTCGTTCGGAATCGGGAATTCGATGCAGTGTTGCACCCGACGGATAAAGGCGGCGTCCATGTTGTGAAATAGATTCGTGGCCAGAATGGTAATCCCGTCGTATTCCTCCATCTTTTGCAGCAAGAACGCGATCTCCGTATTGGCATGACGGTCCAGCGCGTCCTTCACTTCGGTGCGTTTGCCGAACAGCGCATCCGCTTCGTCGAAGAACAGAATGGCGTAGCTTTCCTCGGCTGCTTGGAAGATGGCGTGCAAGTTTTTCTCGGTTTCGCCGATATACTTGCTCACCACTTGAGCGAGATTGATTCGGTAGAGGTCCATCTCCAGCTCGTTTGCGATTGCTTCGGCAGCCATCGTTTTCCCCGTGCCCGGCGGACCGTGCAGCAGAATATTGACGCCTCTGCCCCGGGACAGCTTCTTCCGGAACCCCCACTCTCCGTGAACGACGCTGCGGTACTTCACTTGATCGATGATTTCTTGCAGGCGCTTGTTTTGATCCGGAGGAAGTATGAGGTCGTGCAAAGTCCCCGCTGGCGTCAAGTGATCGGCAAGCTGACCGAGGTTATGATTCGACTGCGCATGACAGGATGCTTGCAGGTCCTTCATGCTGACTCGCGCATGATCCGGATCGCGCCATAACGCCAGGTTACGGGCCATGTTCAGCGCGTGCTGGATGCGACCGGGCGTAAAGCGAAATTTGTCCGCGACGGCCTCCAAATCCACGCGTTCCTCCATGGGAACCAGTGCGGCCAATCTGTTCCAAAGCGATCTTCGAAGCTCGGGACCCGGCAATTCGAACTCGACGTCGACAAGTCCTTCGTTCCCGCTGGATTTCAAAGCCGGCCAAGAACGCGTGCCCAGTACGAAAGTCAAGTTGGGAAACAGATCCATCGTATCCAAGAATGCCGCGATTTCTTTCGGATGCCGGTCTGGGTGGGCAAAGAGCGAATCTGAGTGAAGGAGACATAAAGCCGCGGGGTGCAGATGCGCTTCTCGGCATAGGAGGAACAAACAATCCGCGAATGTCATGGGGTGTTGAAGCATTTTGGCGACGTCTCCGAGGAGCAGCGAGATCCCGAGTTCCCGGCATACGGCCTCCGCCGATCGCCGTTTCCAGGATCCGGCCTCGCCGGAAAAGACGAACATGAACTTTCGATTCAGGGCTCCGCTCGCAGTGAGCTGTGACCGGATCAGTTTTTGCATGCGGCCGAGATGACGTTCATGGAGCCAATCGGTATCGGGATCGGGGAGCCGGTCTGCAAAGTATGCCGCCGCTCCCAATCTGCCGTCCAGTTGCTCGATCCCGATCAGATAGTTGACGATTTGCGAATCAACATAGAGGCTCTTGGATAGCAACCAATGGGAAGGATCGGATTCTTGGAATCGCAGGAGCCGGAACTTCATCAGCTTTGCCGAGGGATCCAAGATCGCTTGCGCCGGCATCCGGGCGGTTCGAAACGTTCGAAGCAGCTGCATCGCCAATTCGACGCATGGTTTCGTCCGCGTGGCATCATCCTGCAAATCGGCATACTGCCGGGCATATTCGATATTTAGTTCAGGCGCCATGGCGATCATCAGAATCGACTGTTCGATATCGGATAATCGGAAGAGCTGAGTCACATACGGAAGCGCCAAATGAACGCCCGCATGCCTGCTAAGTATCGTTCTCCTCTGCATCCGAGCTTCGAGGGCATGGCATTCTTGCAAGAGGCCCTCTTCTGGCCAGCCAAGTCCCGCCGACGCATCCGCAGGTTGCGCGGGAACCGATTCCGATATGCGCAATCGGTGAATTTGGATCATGTAGTCGAGGCGTTTTAATTCGTCCCGGAGATATTCCGAATTGTCTGCATAAGGTACTTCTGCAGGGCTTGCTTCCGTGCCGGTTTGCAGCAAGCGATCCATGGGGAATCGGTTGGCCCCCCTTCGTTATCATGACTTCGTGCAAGCAAGCGACGGGCGAAGCATGAACTACTACTACTATAACTTGTTCGGCGGTACCCTCAAATCCATCTCATTACCCAACGCGAAATACTCGCATGTTGTCAATATTGAGCAGCTAATTAATAACCATACCGGTTATTGTCCGAAATGATTTCTTGTGCCATGGATCTTCTGGGCCTATAGAAGCGGAACCGCGATTCAAATCCTATGTACGTCCATTCTTCCGCAGAGAAAGCAATGTCGCTGCCGATCAGAGCCTGCCTGTGTTCAGACGAATCTGCAAGGCTTTGATAACCCCTTTTCTAGCGCCTGCGCGATTGCTTGTTTCATTATAATTCCAACGATGATACAATTTGTATGCCAACTTATTGGGGGTATTTTTTTCGTTCGGGGGAGGCGATGAAGGGTGAAATTCAACGGACGCTATCAACGAGCATTGGTTCAAATCAAGCGCCTGTGCTACTCCGGATTGGACGACCGGCAATTGCGCAATGAAATCATCGGCCTATTGCACCCCATCACGAAATCCGATCTTTGCTGCTTTCAAACGGTAGACCCGGCGACCGGGTTAATCACGTCCAATGTAAGGGAAGGGATTCACGATCATGCGGTGAGCGATTCGGAGCATGTTTTTTTCGAGCACTTGTATTTCGAGGATTATCTCCCCGCTTACCGGCGTTTATTGCATTCCGGCTTTCCGGTTAACCGCTTGTCGGACGAAACGTCGGGAAATCCCGGCAAAGCTTACCGCCATCGCATGCTATACGCCCCGATCGGCCTGGATGACGAGATCCGCGCCGTCATGCATGCCGGCAAAAACATGTGGGGCACGATGGTGATGGCTCGGGAAAAGACCGCCTCGCATTACTCCGAGCAAGATGCTTGGCTTCTGGCCAAGCTCGCGCCCCATATCGGCGCAGGTTTTCGAACGGCCATGCAGCAGCGGATGGCCGCTACCGAACCGGAGGCTGCCCCGCAGAATATGGATATTCCCGGCCTGCTCATCTACAATCCCGGCGGTTATATCGAATCTTATACGGCTGCTGCGGTACATTGGTTGAGAGAATTAGGGGAGCTCCATCCCGATTGGTGCCGCAAAGAACTTCCCGTCTACATTACGCAAGTCGTCAGTGCCCTCAAGAGATCGCAGTCCATGCTTTCCGATCATGATTTCGAAATCGTGCCGGAGCTGGCTCGGCATGGACGGAACGGGCGCTGCATCACGATAAAAGCCTATGAAATGAGCGCCGATGAGGATAAAGACCGCAAAATCGGCATCATCCTCGGACCGGCCGTCCATCGTGACCTGATCCAATTTCAGACGGCGGCTTACGGATTGACGCCGCAAGAAAAGGCGATCGTTCATCTTGTGGCCAAGGGAAATAATTCGGCGGAAATATCCGCAAAATTATCCATTTCGACGCATACCGTACAGGAGCATCTGAGCAACATTTTCGACAAGGTAGGCGTAAGGAGCCGGCGAGAGGTCGTGAAGAAGATCTTTTTGGCCAATTTGTTCGAGGGAGCAAAATCATTGTAGTTCAGATTCCTGCACTAGAATCTCTTGCGTTGAACTTTATCTTATAAATACGAAAGGCCGCGATTTTCGCGGCCTTTTACATATTTTATCGGTTATTCAGGACGACAATGACGGCAAGAACGATCAACGGGTTGCCTGGAAGGAATCCAGCGTGGTCCAGCCGTCCTTTCTTGCGCCTTCGATAGCCAGGCTGACGCCCGGAAGTCCAGTGTCCGGATCGAGAATCGCGACGGCCAAGGCGTATTTGCCCGGATGCAGATTGCGGGGCAGCGTATAGCCGAGCTTGACATCGCGGCGACCCGGAAGCCATTCGGTCACGTCCTCGGTCTCCATTCGCTGAACGCTTCCCGATACCAGCTTTCCTGAGGAATCGACGAGCGCAAGCGCGAGCGGCCATTCAAAGTAAAACGGCGCCACGCCCTTGTTGTTCCATTTCATGCGGATATCCAGGGACTTACCGGCTTTGGCTTTCTTGTCATGCGCGACCGATTCAAGCACGAACCTGTACCCCATGGTGTTGTGCATCAAATCGATATTGGCTTGTTGGCCTTCCGTGATGTCCTCGCCCGGCTGATACCCGGCCGGTGAAGAAGGTCCCAACCAGGAGGTATGGCTTGCCCTCGTTTCGCGCAATGTCTCCATGATCGTGTCGTCGCCCAGGGACAATAACGGATTTCCATTATAAAATTCCCCGCCGGAATAACCGGTTTTCCAGAAATCCGGCATCTTCGACGCGGCTTGCGCAGCTGCCGGATCTTCGCCCTCCTCCACATACGGAGCGATTTCATTCCAGCCGTCGACGGTCCAATTCACCCAAGTATCGGTTGCGCCTTTGCTGCCGAACACATCGTTGAACAATCCAAGGCGATTGGAAGCCGCGATCGGGTATGGTTTTCGCATGCCGATTTTCTTATGAGGGAACGCGTCGATATATTGCTGCACGTATTGGTCCGACACCTTCACGCTCGGGAATTTGCCGGATACTTCTTCCGGCCAATTGTGAAATTCTCCCCAATGACCGAGACTGCCGATCACGATAAATGCGACCGTCGGGTCATTATCGTACCGTTTTCCCCATTCTTCGAGGACCCGTCCATGCTCCTGAATGAGCAGCGGACTGCTGTAGTTTGGCGCAAACCCTTTTCCGACTACGGAAGACGGAGTATCGTACCATTTGCCGGCGCCGCTTTCGCCTTCCGCTTGCGCCAATTCGTCATAGAGCCATTGCGGAATATCCATCTCCGGATCGTTGCCGGGATCGTCCAGCACGAAGCGCAGTATCAACCGGCTGCCCTCGGCGCGCCACTTTGCGAACTGGAACTTTTGCTCCACCCCGGCCCAATCGAAAGTGCCTTTCACCGGTTCGAGATCCCGCCAGTTGATGTTCGCGTAAACGAGCTTGTGGGGCTGTGGCAAGGGATCCGCGGCATCGCCCCATCCGGCCCAGCCCATGAAGGGGTTATCCAGGACATCAAACCGCTCTCGCGGCACGAAGTCATTGTCATGCTTCTTGACCGGTATGGCCTCTTTAAGGGCGAGGGAGTGGCCTCCCGCTGCGGGAAGATGATAGACTTCCTTGCCGGTATAGCCAATTTTCAAGGGCTTGGCTTTTTTTCTGCCGATTTGATCCTGATAGAAATAAAAGAGAGCGAAGCTGTCGTTTACTTCGGCACGCACGGGACCGGCCTCTGTCCACTCCCCGTTCTTCTTGTTATACAGGTACAGCTTGTTATACAGGATTTTGGCATCTGCGCCGAGGTCATCCCAGCCCGTGCCGCGGAAGCCAGTCGCAGCGTTATTGTCGGTATCCAGGTAAAACAGGTTCCGGGTATCCACGGCATCGTTGGCGACAAGCAGATATACCTTGGCATCATCCTGAGCCGCTTTTGCTTCCACGGATTCACCCGTTCCGGCAGCTGAATTATCGATGGATGCCCAATCGCCGGCTGCGCCGTCGATCGCGATCGGCGCGCCGCTGCCGCCGGATGCGAGGGCGTATTCGCCATCGGACGATTTGGCCGGCGCATAGTTCTCTCCCACGCCTATCGCCACGCGCACCGAGTTGCCTGCATCGGGGAACGCGGACAAGTCGGCATGAGCTTCCAGGCTACGGAATCCGGAAGCGTCAGCCGTATCCGACACTTTCCAATCCGCCGGACCGATCTCTTCCCATGTCCAGCCCGGGCCGGTGCTGCGAAACAGCTTGCCGTTCTGGATCAGATAGTCGGCCCCGGTGCGTTTGAACTCCCAGCCGAGGTAACCGGTATCCGGATCATTATCGCTATTGATGAAGATGTTCGTTTCCGCATCGAAGGATGCAGCCTGAGCCAAGACATACAATTGCTTGTCCTTCGCAAACGCCTTCAGCGCGGAAACGGATGCTTCTCCCTGCGCCGTGACAGGCAGTAAACTCCACTCGTCGGAACTGCCGTCCACCGTTATGTCGGGACTCGGGGGAGCCACAAGCGGGGCCGGAAGAGCTCTGTCCGGTACCGTAATGTCATTGGACGTAAATCCGATCGAGAATGCCTTGGGACCTGTCAAGCCGATATTCGTAAACGGAATGCGGTATTCCACCGTCTTGATCCCGTTCTCGTCCTTCTGCTTGTACTCGAGGACCGCGTCGTTGACCGGCGCCCAGTTCCAGCCTGCTCCCGTGCTTCGGAACAGCGCACCGTTCTCGATTAGCCAATTGCCGCCGAATTCCGGCCATCCCACGTCGGTGTACCCGGTATCTGCACTGCGGTCGGTATCCAGATAAATGTCGTTGAATTCCGCCATGCTGCCTTGCACCAGCAGCACCAGGCTGCCGGCGTCTTCCGCCGCATATAGCGAGGTCTTGCCGTCAGCGGACATGGCGGCCGGCTCCGCACCCGACCAATCCGACGCATCCGCATCCACCGTCACATTCAGATCCGGTCCGAACACGTTGCCGGACGGCGGCGGGACAGTCAGCATCAGTTTCCCTGCAGCCGGCAGGTATTGATCGCCTGCCAGGGCGAAGCCTACCCTCATATTAGCGGGCGTACCGGCGCCCAGAATGCTCAATTCAGCCTCTGCTTCCAATACATCGCCTTTTACAATTTGCCGGACCGCTCCAACCTCGTTCCAGCCCCCGTCAACGGCACGCCATATCTTGCCGTCCGAAATTTTCGCATCGATCCCGGAGCCGTTGTTCCATATCGGAACGGCCGACCCGGTCTTGTCGTTGCCATCCGTATCGATATACCAGACGCCTTGGCCCTCCAATCCGGGCCCTTGCACCAGCAATTGCAGTTTTCCATCCTGTTGTACCGCTTTAATCGCTTGCAATGATTGCGTCAAACTCGTTGAAGCATGAGGTACGTTTGCCCATTGTTCCGGTCTTCCCTCGAAGCCCGCGCCAGCTCCGGCCGAAGCATCGGGGGCTTTCGCCCAAACGCCCGAAACAGCCAGAGAAGAGACGAGAACAGCTGCCAATGCCGCGCCTAGCAACCGCCGCGCCTGGATTGTCGTGAACATTTTTCCTAGCCTCCCTTAACCTGTCATTCGATGTAAGCGCACTCATTCCTGAGAATCGATAAACCTTGGCTTACTCTGGCAGTCTTCTGCGCAAGTAAGCGTCCTCCGCTTGTGGGCAGTTCTTCGTTATTGGGAGGGTCGTGAATATCTATTGGCGCTTGTCGCCTCCTTCCGGATTCAGCGCGGCTTGATGAAACGGCAAATGAAAATTCCATGCCGCCGACGCCGGCAATAGCCAAATGCAAGAACTTGGGCCTGGGCCTGGCTGCCGCTTCAGTAAGTCGCGCAAAACTGTTCATATTTGCTGCAAATTCTGTTCTAAATTTACGCAATTTTCCGCAAACTGTCAATGATAAATTAGGCGCAAATTATTTGATCACACCGATTGTTTGCCGCAATTTTTTCTCATTCCGCATTTCCGTGTCCGTAAAAGACAAATCATTCCCTCCCGGTATGCACATCGAAAAGATCGATTACCTATTCCCCTTCTCTTCAGCATCCATCAACGCCAAATTGTTTGTTAACATCCGTTTGAGATGCGTTTGAACTTGCTCCAATTCATCTTGTTTCCTTCCGATCTCTTGTATCTTTTGGCGAAGAAGCTCGACGATCCTTGACAGGGGAAGCGCTTTGGCTGCATCTGCCTGAGTCAATTCTTTCAGTTCCGCTATCGAAAATCCTACGGCCTGAATCTTTTTGATCATCCGAAGATGTTCGACTGCTTCCTCGCAATAGTCGCGATAGTTATTTTCTCCTCGCCGCACATGACGTTCATCCAGCAGCCCCTCCTTCTCGTAGAATCGAATGGTAGGAGCCGTTAAACCTGTCCTTTGCGCCAACGCATGAATTTTCATGGGAATCTCCTCACAAAAAATAGGTATTGACCTTCAAGTATACTTTATCGTTTATACTCTAAACGTCGAATCGCGTGATGTCAAAATGTTCAAAAGAAACCAAAAACCGACTAAGAAGGGATGACGAACATGAAAATCATAAGCATGCACGAACACGGCGAGCCGGACGTTTTGAAATTGGAAGAAACGGAGATCCCTAAACCGAAAAAGGGAGAGATGCTGATCCGATCCGAAGTGATAGGCGTCAACTACACGGATATCGCAAGGCGTCGTAATTCCACTAGAGAACGGACGCCTCTACCGTTTACGCCGGGAGTAGAGATCGTAGGAAGAGTAGTTGAAAGAGGAGAAGACGCCACGTCCCTCCCTGTCGGCACTCGGGTCATTGCGCTGCTGCCGCGAGGCGGCGGCTATGCCGAGTATGTGACGGTACCCGCAGCCTTGCTCCTGCCGATTCCCGATGGAATCGATGCGGTCGAGGCCGCGGCGCTTCCCGTTCAGGGGATTACCGCCTATCAGATCGTCGCCGCCTTGGGGCGATTGAAGCCTGGGGAACGCATCTTCATTCAGGCGGCCGCGGGAGGCGTAGGACATATGGCCGTGCAATTGGCTGGCGTACTTGGAGCGGGGCAGATTATCGCGGGAGCCAGTTCCCGAACGAAGCTCGATTTTGCCCTTTCGCTTGGAGCGGATGCGGGAATCAATTACAGCCATTCGGATTGGAAGGATCGACTTATCGAAGCTACGGAAGGAAAAGGCGTAGATCTGATCCTGGATATGCAGGGGGGAAGTGCCTTTTCGGATCATTTCGCCCTTTTGGCACCGCTTGGCCGGATTGTCATGTTCGGAGCAGCCAGCGGGCAACGCGGGGTCATCGACGCAGAGAAGCTTACGTCGCGTTGTCATTCCGTTACGGGGTATTACGCTGGATTTATGGGTTCTCGGCCCGACTTGTTTCTCCCGGATTGGCAGGCGCTCCTCCGGTACGTGCTTGCCGGCCAAGTCAAACCGCAGATTAATCACCGTTTCCGGCTTGGGGAGGCAGCCGAGGCGCATCGTCAGATCGAAGCGCGCCGAACGTCAGGCAAAGTTATATTGCTCCCTTAGTCCGAGCGGTGCACCGACCCATGAGCGATGAATTAATCAAGCCGGTACGGTATCTTCGACGAGGCACTCTCCTTCGGTAACGGGTGTATATGCAACGCTATGCTGCGCCCGATTCCCCTGCTGGAACCGGTAACGACAACGGTCTTATTCAGGATCGAGCTCTCCTCCCGCCGAGAAGCATCCACTGGCTAGGATTTCACCATTCTCGCCCGCTACCGTGACCTCAACCTCTTCGCTAATGGATGATCCAGCAGCACGGGCACGCAGCCTGCATGGACAGCACCGATAAAAACCTCGACGAACTCGACTCGATTCCGCGATAGGATGGCTATCCTATCGCGGTCGAAGCGGCATTTCCGGAAGCCGTCGGCAATCCTTTCGACCCGTTCCATGAGCCGGGAGTATGTAAGCTGCTTCCGCCCGCCCGTGCGTGATCGCGATTCGGTCCGGTTCCCGTGATGCGCGGTTTAGTATTGGCTCTACCAGATTCATTTTTCGGTCACACCTTAATTAGGATGGTTTGTTTCGAAGCCCAGCCGATGGAGCAGATGCACGCCTCCGTCAGGAAGCCGATGCCTAATGGTTTGAATTATAATTCGGCGGCTTTGAATTATAAACCAAAATAATTATTTCAGGTTAACATATCGCCACTCGGCCGCATCCAATGCCTAAACAGGCTTGGAGCACAAGCATCGGCCTTCGCCCATACAATGGTGTAGGCATGCGATGAAGACGAGGAGGATGAACCACCATGTATTTCGAACCGATCTTGCGGTCGAATATTATTGCTGCAGCCAAGGATATGAGCGGCAACGGAGCGGAATTCGCGACGTTTCGGACAGCGTTTTGCAATCGGGACTACTGGAAGTTGACGAAAAACGGAGGATTTCAGCTGAGGGATGACGTGACGCCGGCCGATGGCGTCGGGGACATTTTTTCGAATGCGAAAAAGTACGGCTTCGAGTGCGCGACGGCCATCATCATAATCATGTACAAAGGCGTTCTGGATACGCTCGGCTCGGCTCGGTTCAACCAGCTGTTTCCGAACCTGTACCTGTACTCGTGGGAGGCCGACAGCGACCTTGGGCTGACTACGGAAGACGCCCCCAGCGCTTACGCGCGGCCCGGGGACGCATTGTACTTCAAAAACCCGGAAGTCAATCCGGAGAAAATGGAGTGGCGCGGCGAGAACGTCATTAAGATGAGCGACGATCTCTATTTCGGACACGGAATCGGCATCAATACCGCAGACGGCATCATAGCCGCACTGAACAGGCACCGCGTGCAGGGAGCAACGGAATCCGCCTACCTGGTAAACCAGTTGACCTATCCCGCTTACCGCTCGTTGTCTCAATTCGCGCCGGCCGACATGCGCCCGTACTTCAATAAAGCCGAACGGCCCGACCCGAACGCGGTGCGTGCGATCATCGGCGTACGGAGATATATCCGGCATTAGTCCAGCTTATTTATTTCAGTGCCTATCCGCTAAATAAACGTATGACCTGCATTTTCCAATACCGAGATTGCTTTTTCCACGGCATGCCGTTTTACCAATAAATAATCGGTGTTAAAGGTAGAGATCGCAAAAATGCTGATCTGATGATCCGCCAGAGGATTTGCCAGCGAAGCGAGTATGCCCGTCAGTCCGAAATCCAACACGCCTTCCACTTTCATGCACTTCCAATCCTGCTCGACGTTTATTCGAATGTGGTCGGGGACGCATGACGACGCGCACACGATCGAAAGTTCTTCGCTCGTATAGGTGATCGAGAGGAATTCGCCTCTGCCCGCCCAAGTAGGCATTTCTTCTGTCGGAGGTAATTTCACTACGGAAAATGTCGCGTCCAGCATGATTAATTGCATGGTTGTCCCCCAATAAATTAGAGTTCTACAGGGTCGTTCCTTTCTCATTCGTTGAGATAAAGATTAACCTTGTTCTGAATAAGCTTGGCGACGTCCGCCGCCGATTTCTGCCCCTTGAAGAAAGCCTCGCCCTCTTCGGATACGATCTCGCCGATCCTGGACGGTTTCCCGACGGCGTGAACCGCACCCGTCAAATAGCCGTCGAGCCGATCGAGCATCGCGCCGTCGGCTTTGACGGTCACGCCGTCGGCGGGACCGTTCGGCGCGGTGCTGACCGTTCCCGCCTTGCGTAATTGCTCGGTCTGCTTGGTATAGGCGATTCGGCTGATCGGGAAGCCCCCAAAGGAGATATCGCTGATCGAGTAGCCGGAGGCGGCGTTATCGTCGTGAACGGTCGCCGCTTCCTCGGATACGAGGAAGGCGATGAACTTCCAGGCTTCCTTCTTGTAGGGCGAGCCCGCGTTGACGCCGACGGTCTGGTTCGTCTGGAAATACCCGCCCGGTCCGAGCTCCGGCGCATGCGGCTTCGCATAGAGCTTGGCGTGGCCGTCGAAGGAATCCATGGCGAACAAATAATCGGTCAGTGATTGAACGGGGACTTCCCGGAAATATGTGGGTACCGCCCCTTTCCCGACGCCGCGATCGAGCTGCTTGGCCACGCCCTCGTCGAACATCGACTGGATCCGCTGAAGCATTCCGATGAAGGCCGGCGAATCGAACTTGGCTTTGCGGCCCGCTTCATCGACGTACAAGGGATAATTTTCGCTGACCATCTCGCCGAGCATGTAATCCTTGGTGCTGAGCAGCACCGTCGTATCGCCGCCCTTCTGCGCAAGCCGCTTCGCGACGGCCGTGAAATCGTCCCATGTCCAGTTCTTGTCGTCGATCTGCTCGCCGGAACGTCCGATTGCATCCGCATCGCCGATCAGTCCGTCCAGATAGAACGAAAGCGGCATGGCGTAAAGTCCCCCGCCGATCTCGGCGTTGTCCAGCACGTTGGCAAAATAATCGGTCTTGTCGAACGATTCGTCCTGCGTCATCAGATTCTTCAGATCGGCGAGCAGATGACGGCTTGCGTAGTTGTCCGTCGGAAGCAGATCCATCTCGAGCAGATCGGGGCCTTTGCCTGCAAGCATCGCCGTATTGGTCGTCGTCACGTATTTCTCGATATTCGCCTCTTGGGAATCGATGTCCTTGAACTCGCTTTGCGTATAGGTCAGCTCGATCGTGATATTCGGATGCAGCGATTCGTACTTCTTCACGGACGCCTTGAGCTGCGCGCTCGGATTGACCGTGGCGAATACGAGTTTTATCGGCTTGGACGGATCGGCGGTTTGATCTTCCGGAGCCTGTGCGGGGAGATCGACGCTTCCTTCGTCCGTCCCCTCCCCTCCGGCATGATCGCCGGCTTCTTGTCCGGGAGCCGTCGGCGGCGTTCCGCCATTCGCGTTATTGCTGCTGCAAGCAGAAAGCGCGAGCACGATCAGACCGAGCGTAATGGACAACCCTTTCTTTATCATTGTTTTGTCACCTTTCCGGGTACACTCATACTGGGTTTTGGGCAAGTGTCCCGATTTACAATGTAAAGGAGGGATGTGTTCAACGCTTCATCGACTTGTAAACAAGTTGTCTCTGCCTCCCGGCGGGCAGAACGAATCGCTTTCTTGCCAGGCATGGAAAGGCGGCCAATTCGAATTCGATTTGGCCGCCTCAAAGCAAGACTGATTTTAATCTTGAATCGATATACGGATGCCTTGCGTTCCTTTATGCCGATCCCGATGTATCCGGACCGTCCGGACCATCGATAATATCCACGACGCCGACGGCAAGAACCGTGACCGCGGCTGCTCTTCCCAGCTTCTTGGCGCCTTCTCTCATGAGCGCTTTATCGTTGTCCTTGATGCCGGTCATCAAATCGATTCCGCTGTCGACCACGTATTCGAGTCCTTGGCCGGCGCTTTTGACCGTTGTCGTTACAACGTCTCCGAGTTCGCCCAGGCCAGTCTGCGTTTGATGCTTATCCGACGTAATCAAGCCGGCTCCTACGTCCCATACGCCGCTCGCGGCTTGACCGGCGATTTCCCCCGTCTTCGCCGTCACTCGTTCCACGTCATTGCCGATTTCTTTAATGTACTCGCTGTGCACGAGCTCTCCCGCAACGCGCACCGTGCCTCCAAGCACTTTGCCCGTTACATCTCCCGCCAGCTTCCCAATGCCCTTCAGAAAATCCATCTCAGACACCTCCGTCGCTTCTGTTCTTCTATTATAACGGTTATTGACGTTCTTCGTTTCAATTAAACTTATCGAGGATGCCCCTTGCGAATTCGGGAGATTTTATAACTTGTAAACATCATTTTAGACAGTTAAAATAGAACATAATCAAATCCTGGTCCGACTAGGAATCCGAATTCGATCGATGGAGATGAATCGCTATGGAATCGTCCGATTTCCTATTTATCGGCAATCAGTTTACCGCGGATTTCGTGAATACGCGGAAAACGATCAAAGGCGAGCGCACCGAGCTGCTGACCTCCTGGGAGGAGCTGACGCGGTGGCTGGAGCAAGCCGGCAAGGCCCATGTCGTCACGGGAAGCGGCGACGCGCTCCCGGAAGAGGAACGAGCGGACCTGCTTCGGCGCATTATCGCTTTCCGGGGCAAGCTGGAGCAGGCGTTCGCCGCGATCGAAGACGAGCGGACGCTCCCGGCTCCGTTCGTCGCCTCGCTCAACGATGAGCTGTCCGGCTATCGCAGCTATTGCCAGCTCGACGCGACCGAATCGGGCGTCGCGGCCGTGCGCCATTATGACGTATCGCAGCTGCCTGCGCTGTTCCTGGAGGAAGCCGCGCTGTTCTTCGCGTCCTTCAAGCCGGACAATCTGAAGAAATGCGAGAACGAGACCTGCATCCTCCACTTCTACGATACGAGCCGCAATCAGCAGCGCCGCTGGTGCAGCATGGACAGATGCGGCAACCGCATGAAGGCGAATCAGCATTACCACCGCAGGAAGAGCGGCAGCTGACGCTTTCCGTCGACGCCGTCAAGGACGAGAGGCGACACATTAGCCCGCTTGCAATGCGATTATCTCGCTTTCGACACGCTACCTCGTTTGCGATACCATAGCTCGTATGCGATGCAATCAGTCGATTGCGACACGTAAGCCCGAAAATATTGCGCTGCCTGCGGCTTCGATGCCGGTTCGGCTGTCATTCCCTGCGCAAGCCGTGCCGTCTGCGGCGAAGCGCCCAAAAAGACTCCCCTCCGCTCAGCGGCACGGGAGTCTTTTTGGTATACCCGGACGAGCGCCGCTGCAGGACGGCGGCATGTCCCGGAGAATAAAATTGGCAAAGGCAACCAATACTACCATCGGCTTATTCAAGCATGGCTAGCGCAAAGGAGATGCAACCGTGGCAGAAGACGATAACCTCTTAACCAATCGGCAAGGACATCCGATTACCAACAATCAAAACATCCGAACCGTCGGCAACCGCGGTCCGGCGACGCTCGAAAACTATGATTTCATCGAGAAAATCAGCCACTTCGACCGCGAACGCGTGCCGGAACGCGTCGTTCATGCGCGAGGCGCCGGCGCCCACGGCGTCTTCGAGGCGTACGGAACCGTCGGCGGGGAACCGGTAGCGAAGTACACGCGCGCGAAGCTGTTCCAGGAGAAAGGCAAACGAACGCCGGTCTTCGTGCGCTTCTCCACCGTCGTCCACGGGAACCATTCGCCGGAGACGCTTCGCGACCCCCGCGGCTTCGCGGTCAAGTTTTACACGGAGGACGGCAACTGGGATCTGGTCGGCAATAACCTCAAGATCTTCTTCATCCGCGACGCGGTCAAGTTTCCCGACATGATCCACGCGTTCAAGCCGGACCCGCTCACGAACGTGCAGGACAGCGAGCGTTTCTTCGACTTCTGCGCCAGCTCGCCCGAATCGTTCCACATGGTGACCTTCGTCTATTCGCCATGGGGCATCCCGGCCAATTACCGCATGATGCAGGGATCCGGCGTCAATACGTACCGCTGGGTGAACCCGGAAGGCAAAGCCGTGCTCGTGAAGTATCACTGGGAGCCGAAGCAGGGCATCAAGAATCTGACGCAAAAGGAAGCCGGCGAGATTCAGGCGACGAATTTCAACCATGCGACCCAGGATCTGTACGAGGCGATCGCGCGCGGAGACTTTCCGGAATGGGAGCTGCTCGTTCAGATCATGAGCGACGACGAGCATCCGGAGCTGGACTTCGATCCGCTGGACGATACGAAGCTGTGGCCGAACGACCGCTTTCCTTGGCTGCCGGTCGGCAGAATGACGCTGAACCGGAATCCGGACGATTATTTCACGGAAGTGGAGCAAGCCGCGTTCGGCGTAGGCGTCCTGGTCGACGGCTTGGATTTCTCCGACGACAAGATGCTGCAGGGACGAACGTTCTCCTATTCCGATACGCAGCGCCATCGCGCGGGCGCGAACTACCTGCAGCTCCCCATCAACGCCCCCAAGAAACGGGTCGCGACCAATCAAAGCGGCGGACTCATGCAGGTCAAAGTCGACCGCGCCCCCGGACAAAATCCGCATATCAATTACGAGCCGTCGATGCTCGGTGGGCTTGTCGAGGCGAAGCAGCCGGGCAAGGAGCATGAGCCCTTCGTGCAAGGAAACCTGGTGCGCCGGTCGATCGACCGGCAGGACAACACCAAGCAAGCCGGGGAAACGTTCCGGAATTTCGAGGAATGGGAGAAAGCCGAACTGATCGCCAACCTCGTAGGGGACCTCTCGCGCTGCGATGAGCGGATCCGAACCCGGATGATGCAGCTGGCGGCAGAAGCCGACGAAGAGTACGGCCGCCGGCTGAGCGAAGGATTGGCGCATGCCGCGAAGGACGGCTCCAGCCGGAAACCGCTGGGCAATCGGAAAGGCGACCAAGCTCCGGGGGATGCCGTGCGCAAAGGACATGAAGCCGAGCCATATTAAGCGCGCAACAAGCTCAGGCGCAGCCGCGCGTTCACGCAAAAACAGACTCTGCCCGAAGAGGGGCGAGTCTGTTTTTATTGTCCGTATGCATCGGGTTGTCTTTCCGGCATGCATGCGTATTAGAGCGTTTTGTCGCCGGGCTTCCAGTTGACCGGGCACAGGCCGCCGGATTGCAGGGCTTGCAGCACGCGCAGCGTCTCTTCGACGCTCCGGCCGACGTTCATGTCCGTCACGACCTGATAGCGCAGGATGCCTTCGGGATCGATAATGAACAAGCCGCGGTGAGCCGCGCCCGACGCATCGTCGAGAATGCCGTACGCGTGGGCGGTTTCCTTCGTGAAATCGGACGCGATCGGGAAGCGGATGTCGCCGATGCCGTTCTTGTCGACGGGCGTCTCGATCCAGGCGCGGTGCGTATAGACGCTATCCACGGAAGCGCCGACGATCTCGCAGTCGAGCGCCTTGAATTGCTCGTAGCTGTCGCTGAAGCCGACGATCTCCGTCGGACAGACGAAGGTGAAGTCGTACGGCCAGAAGAACAGCACGAGCCACTTGCCGCGGTAATCGGCCAGCGCGACCGTTTCTTCGAGCGATTCCAGGTTTTTCGTCGACGGGAGTTTAAAATCCGGCGCGGGCAGGCCGACTTTGGCGAACGGGTAAGCGACGGCAGGTTGATTATTCATCGTAGAGTTGAACCTCCTGTTAGTGGGTGAATTGGGGTCTAGGCTTGAAGCTCGGCGACGGCGCGATTGAGCTGGGTCTGGTTGAAGCCGAGAATCTTCGCCTCTCCGATGACCGTCACGGGCACGGAACGCATGCCCGTATTCCACAGTTCCTCGGCGAATTTCTCTTCTTGGTCGATGCTGCGCTCCTCATAAGCAACGCCTCGGTCGCTCAGGAACGATTTCACCTGCTTGCAATAGTTGCAGTGCGTGCTCGTATAGACAATGACGGGATTCGTGTCGGACATCGTTCTTCCTCCTTCGTTCTTATGCGTTCAACATGTTGCGTTCAAATTCGCATGCTTATATCATTCAAGCCGATCCGCGCCATCAGACCGCAGCGGTCTCCGGCACCTCGGCGGCTTCCAGGAACCGTTCGCAATCGAGGGCGGCCATGCAGCCCGTTCCGGCGGCGCTGATCGCTTGGCGATAACGGCTGTCCTGCACGTCGCCGCAGGCGAATATGCCGGGAATATTGGTCTCGGTCGTACCGGGAGTGACGACCAGGTAGCCATGGCTGTCCGTCGTCAGCTGCCCGCCGAGAAACTTCGTGTTCGGCGAGTGGCCGATCGCGATGAAGATCCCGTTCGTCTCGAGCAGCTCTTGTTCGCCGGTCTCGTTGTTCAGCACTTGGAGCCCTTTCAGACCGGATTCGTCCGCGACGACTTCAAGCGGCGTCCGGCCGAGCGCCCAGCTGATCTTCGGGTTGGCCCGCGCGCGATCCTGCATGATTTTGGAGGCGCGAAGCTCCTCGCGGCGATTGACGATGACGACTTCCGAAGCGAAGCGCGTCAAGAAGTTCGCTTCCTCCATGGCCGAATCCCCGCCGCCGACGACGATGATTTTTTTGCCGCGGTAGAAGAAACCGTCGCAGGTGGCGCAGGTGCTGACGCCGCGGCCGATGTTGTCGCGTTCGCCCGGGATGCCTAAGTATTTGGCCGATGCGCCGGTGGAGATAATCAGCGTCTCGGCCTCCAGCTCGCCGAGCCCCTCGACCTTCAGCGTGAACGGCCGCTTCGACGTATCGATCTCGTTGACCCATCCCGTCTTGAACTCGGCGCCGAACCGCTCCGCTTGCTTGCGCATATTGTCCATGAGCTCGGGACCCATGATGCCGTCCGGGAAACCGGGGAAGTTCTCGACCTCCGTCGTCGTCGTGAGCTGGCCGCCCGGCTCCGGTCCTTCGATGACGAGCGGGTTCAGGTTCGCTCTTGCCAGATAGATGGCTGCCGTCAATCCGGCGGGGCCGGTACCGACGATAATCGTTTTGCGCATCGCGTTTCCCTCCTGTTTTATATTTAGATTTAGTTTAAATATTGGCTACAAAAAAATCATACCACCCATGCGAAAGGCTTGCATGAAGGTATGATGAAGGCATCATGAAGGTCTGATGAAGAGATGATAAAGGTTGGATGAAGAAGTCCTGCCCCATTCGCCGAAGCCGCGCCGGGACCGGCCCGGCGCCCAGAGGTTACTCCACGATCCGATAGCCGACGCCGCGAACCGTCGCGATATAGACCGGGCTTTTCGGATCGTCGCCGAGCTTCTGCCTGAGGCTCTTGATGTGCACGTCGACCGAGTTGCTGCCCCCGAAGTAACCGTCGCCCCAGATGGCTTCCATGATCGCCTGACGCGTCAGGACGCCGCCGTCCGACGACAGCAGGACGCGCAGCAGGTCGAACTCCGTCTTCGTCAGATCGATCTTCGCCCCGCGGCGCAGGACGGTCATCCGCTTCAGATCCATCTCGACGTCCTTGAAGCGCAGCCGGTCGGACGCCGTTTCCGCTGGGGCAGGGGGATTGCTTTGGCCCGCAAGCGATTCGATCCTCGCGATCGCCGTCTCGAGCGCGGCTGGCCATGCCAGCGTATGTCCGGCGGGGACGGGCGAAGGCGTCCGTTCTCCGATCAGGTACAGGCGCTCCGAAGTCGCCGCTTCGGCAATCGTTCCGTCTTCTTCCGTTCCCCAAGTCCGATCCACGACGATCAGGTCGTTTTGCAGCAGCGGGAGAATCGGCTCCTTGGCGTTGTGAAACGTCAGCACGTCGTAGCAGCGTGCCATCAGCTCCGAGACCAGCCCCTGCAGGAGCGCCGGAAACGGGCTGATGACGACGATCCGCTTCGTCGTTTCGCAGAAAGCTCCTTCCGGAAACGGGACAGGCGATTCGTTCATTGAACCGTTCGGTCGTTCGACGCTCGGCATTCCCCGCACACCCCTTTAAACAAAAATTGTTCCTCCGATATCGAATATCCGGTCTCTTCCTCGATGTGCCGAAGCCATTCCTTCGGCGACTCGGTCATCACTTCGCTTACTTTCCCGCAGGAAACGCAGACGATATGCTGATGGTCCTCGGTCCGGGAATCGTACCGGCTCGCGTCTCCTTCCAGCTTCAATTCCCGAATCAGCCCTTGCTCGGTCAGATAGCGAAGCGAATTATAGACGGTCGCGTACGCGACGCTCTGGCCCTGGGTCTTGAGACGGTCGATAATATCCGAGGCGGTAGGATGATCGTGCGACTCCGTTAAGATGTCCAAGATCAACCTTCTCGGCGCGGTCAAGCTTTGACGGGACATGCGATCGCCTCCTTTATATTTATACTTAGTTTAAGTTTAGCACTTTTATAAGATTCGTCAAGGCGGGGGCATCCCAGCCCCAAGGAGCCGAAGCAACCGCTTCGCATAAGGCCGGACGTGAACGAGAACACTAGGAGCAAGCGCAAAAAAGCGCGGAACGCGTCCCGAGGACGCTATTCCGCGCTGTTTGTGCAGGCTTCCGAATCCCATAGATTCACGGCCGAACCGAAGTGCCGTCCGGCGTGCGGGCGAGCGTCCAAGCCGGCAGACGATTGTCGCACGGATAATCGGCCGCTTTCTTCTCGTCGAGATCGATGCCGAGACCTGGCTTGTCGTTCGGGTACGCAAACCCGTTCCGCAGCTGCGGACAGCCCGGGAAAACTTCCTGGATGCGCTCGGAGAAGCCGTACCATTCCTGGATGCCGAAGTTGATCGAGCTGACGTCGAGATGCAGGTTCGCCGCGTGTCCGACCGGCGATACGTCGCCCGGCCCATGCCAAGCGGTGCGCACGCTGAATGCCTCGCACAGCGAAGCGAGCTTCTTCGCCGGCGTCAATCCGCCGATCGCGCTGATATGGCAGCGGATGAAGTCGATCAGCCTGCCGGCGATAAGCGGCGTCCACTCCCGCGGATGCGTGAACAGCTCGCCCATGGCGATCGGGGTCGCGGTCTGGCCGCGCATCGTCTCGAACCAGTCCAGCTGTTCGGGCGCCAGCGGATCTTCCAGGAAGAACAGCCGGTAGGGCTCGAGCTGCTTGGCCAGCCGGATCGCCTCGATCGGCACGAGCCGCTCGTGGATGTCGTGCAGCAGCTCGACTTCCCAGCCGACGGCGTTCCGGACATGCCCGAACAAGCGCGGCACGCTGCGGGCATAGGCGTTCGGGTCGAAATACGCGCCCGGCAGCGGATTTTCCGGTTGGCGAAGCTGATGTCCCCGACCGCCGTAGCCGCCCATCTGACAACGGATATAATGAATGCCCTGCTCCATGTACTTGCGTACGTTGTCTTCGACTTCGTGCTCGTCCCGGCCGTCGGCATGCCGGTAGACGGCCGCCGCTTCCCGGCATTTTCCGCCGAGAAGCTGGTAGACCGGCAAGCCGGCGGACTTCCCTTTAATATCCCATAACGCCATATCCACGCCGGATAGCGCGTTGTTCAACACGGGGCCGTTGCGCCAATAGGAGCTGACCATGGCGGATTGCCAGATGTCCTCGATCCGATGCGGGTCTTTGCCGATCAGAAACGGCTTCAAATACTGCTCGATCGCCGTGGCCACCGCCAGGTAGCGCTGCGTGAAGGTCGCGCAGCCCAGCCCGTACAATCCGGGTTCGGACGTTTCGATTTTCACCACGACCAGGTTAATGCCCTCAGGTGCCGTCAAGATCACGTTCACGTCGCGTATCGTCAAGTTCGACATGTGTTCCCTCTCCCTGCCTGCGTATTGGTCCTGCATCTTACTTGGTCCATCCCGTCCCGCCGCCGCTTTCCGGCATCCCCGGCAAGATCAATCCCCCGTCTACGCGAATCGCCGTGCCGGTCGTATAGCCGGCTTCCCCGGAAGCCAGCCAAGCGACCGCGTTCGCGACATCCTCCGGCGTGCCGATCCGCGCAAGCGGAATTTTCGCGCCGAGAGCGGCGTAGCCGGCCAACGAACGCGGGTCTTCCCGAACGGCGGTCGCGCCGGGAGCGACGCAGTTGACCCGAATGCCGTGCGGCGCCAGATCGAGCGCGATCGATTGGCTGGCACGCATCAAGGCCGCCTTCAGTCCGCCGTACGTCGCGTCCGCCGGATACGCCCTCTCGGCCCGGGACGACGTGATGTTGACGATGGAGCCGCGCAGCCGCCGTTCGATCATATGCTTGGCTATGGCCTGCATCAACAGCATCGGCGCGCGAAAATTGATCGCGTACATCCGATCCATCTCCGCGGCGTCGAGCTCGGCAATCGCCTTGAACCGCACCAAGCCCGCGTTGTTCACCAGCACGTCGACCTCGCCGAGCGCTTCGATCGCGAACGCGGCCAGCTTGCCCGGCATCGACGGCTCGGCAAGATCGCCTTGAAAGACATGGCATGCGCGGCCGTACTCCCGCTTGATCCGCTCGGCCGCCAGCTTAGCTTCCGCCGGCTCGGCATAATGACCGATCGCGACGTCGTACCCGCGGGACGCCAGCGCCAGCGCGATGCCTGCCCCGATCCCGATGCTTGCCCCGGTGACAAGCGCCGTTCGATTCCGTTCCGTTTGCCCCATAACGCCCCTCCGTTCAGCGAATGAACCCGATTCCGCCGCGCATCCGCCTGTCCCAGTTTCCGACAAATGAAAGCCCTTACGCATGCTTATTAAAGCATTCGCAGGAAGTCATGTATCTCCTGCAATCGGATGGAAAAAACATAAGTTCGGCTTGCTCGGGGGACTGCATGCACGGAAAACGTTCCGGAAAGGCCCGGCATGACAACCTCCGCATGCACATAGCAACATAGTGAAACGTTCCTCAGTTCAGCTCGAGACCGTGCTTAACCCTTCATTCCCTCGCGCGCAGGAAAGCTGCGAATTGTCCAAGGCTTCGGAATCGCCGGATGTCGACGCCATTCGCGCGAAGATGGCTTTCCCTTTCCGAATCTCGCGCACGAATTAGCTTGTACAAATGCACGTATGCGCCGCGCAACCGCGACTCCGCCATGTCCGCGAATTGACGCGCGTATTCCGGCTCCTGCAGGGAGGCGATTCCATTCCGCAGCCGCAGGAATCGTTCACGGTCTTCGTCCGAGCGGGCATGCAGCAGCCGGCAATCCGCGATAATCGACGTCGTCGGTTCCTGAAACGAAGCCATCCGCTCCGCCCGCTCCCAGCTGATCGGCCAGAAGTCGAAGCTGATGTCGTCCACGATGAATTGCAGGCTTGCGCCATGCCCGGCAGACGTCGCCGGAATAAAAACGAAATCCAAATCGGAGCGCCTCGTGGCCGTCCCTTGCGCATAGGACCCGTAATAAGCGACGATCGCGACGTCATCCGGATAGGCGCTCTTGATCCGCTCGACGAGCAGATCGGCAACATCGAATACGTTCAGCAACTTCCCCCCCCCCCTTTCGCCTGCCAAATCTTCCCTTATCATAGCAGAGTCGATCGGGGCCACGGGAACTATAAACCTACGTCCCCGGTTGGATCTTATTCGCCGCGGCCCGGTCGCGGCACTCGCGCCGTCGCGAAAAGGCCGCCGGAACGATCCCGGCGGCCAAGCGGCTCGTGCAGCGTTAACGATTCACGGGTCGGAAGGTTGCGGCTCGCAGCGCTTCACGGGCCATCTTCATGGATCCCTTTGCTCGACGTGTCCGGGCAGTCGGCTCAGCCCTGGCCGGTCCAATCGGCGGCAGCCTTCGCCTGCCACCGCGCGCGGATCGCTTCGAACTGCTCCCGCGTCAGCAGCCCCCGCTCCAAGAGACGGGCATTCTCGTGCCACCGGTCCGGATTGGCCGTGCCGACGATCGCGGCATGCACGCCCGGAATGGAGAGCGTGAAGCGCAGCGCCGTGCCGATCGATTCGCTTAAGCCCGTGCTCAGAAAATCGTAATCCAGCGCCTGCAGCCGTTCCCAATACGTATGGTGATACCCGGATAACGGCTTGCTCCCCGTCTTCCATGCGGCGTTCGCGATCGGGCGTTTGGCGACGACGCCCATCCCGCGCGCCTGCGCTTCCGGAATCGTCAGCGTGACCGCTTCCTGGTCGGCGATGTTCACGGACGTCTCGAGCGAGTCGAAAGCGCCGCATTGAACCGCGTATTGCGCGGCCTTGTGGTCGCCGCTGTATCCGATAAACCGCGTCTTGCCCTTCTCCTTCGCCCGCTTCAGCACGTCGATGACATCGCCTTGGCGCAACAGCGCCTCGGAGCAGCCATGCAGATGCACGACGTCGACGTAATCCGTCCGCAGCCGCTTCAAGCTGCGGTCGATGCTGGCCTCGAGCATCGCGATGTCCCAATCCGGCTGGTCGAAGCCGGAGGCGTGGCCGCACTTGGTGAACAGGTAATAGTCGTCGCGGCGATGCGATGCCGACCTGCCGATCAGCTCCTCGCTGATCGCGTAGCATTCCGCCGTGTCGATTACGTTCAGCCCGGCGTCGAGCGCGCTGCCGAGCAGCCTGTCCGCCTGTTCCGGCGTCGTCCCCTCGAAGCCGATCTCCGCCCCGCCGAAGCCGAGTATGCTTACGTTCATCCCCGTATTTCCGTACGATCGTTTCTCCATCGCGCTATCAGCCCCGCTTTCGTCCCTTTTGTCCTCATCTCCATTATAGGACGCGCCCATTCCGCTCGAAAGAAGGGAAAACATGATCAGTTTCTATCCTTGCGTATAGTTAGTTACGATCGATCGTCGATGCTGCGCGGCGCAGATTGGGTATATATTGCCAAATTCGTCTCACAAGCGTCCGTTAGACGCATCGCCGCGTCGTAGCTCCGGATCCCCAGGTAATATGACTTTCGAATGTCAAGTTTAATGCGTATACTGGTTACGAGGTGATGCGCATGTCGGTGAACCGGCATTTCGAAATCTTATACATGCTCTTGCACAAGAAAACGCTGACCGCGGCCGAGCTGGCGGAACACTTCGAGGTGTCCGCGCGGACCATTTATCGGGATATCGACATGCTGAGCGCCGCCGGAATCCCGGTCTACGCCAGCAGGGGCAAAGGCGGCGGAATCTCGCTCATGGACGGGTACGTGTTCAATAAATCGCTGCTGTCCGAGCGCGAGCAGGACGATATTCTGATCGCGCTCCAGAGCTTGACCGCCGCGAAATTCCCTGAAGCCGAGGAGGTCCTGGGCAAGCTCAGCCGCTTGTTCAAGAAAGAAACGAACAACTGGATCGAGGTGGACTTCTCCCCTTGGGGAAGCGAGGAAAGCCAGCGACGGCTCTTCCCGCTCCTGCGCGGCGCGATCGTGGAGAACCGGACCATCCGGTTCCGCTATTACAATTCCTACGGCAAGCAAAGCGAGCGAAGCGTGGAGCCGGCCAGCCTGCTGTTCAAGAGCAAAGCCTGGTACTTGACGGGGCACTGCCTCGCGAGCAACGGGCCTCGCATCTTCAAGATCGGCCGGATGAAGGACATCGTCGTCACCGACGAACGCTTTGAGCCCCGACCCGCGGTTCCGCTCGCGGAAGCGGAAGACAACATCATGGCGGATGCCATCGAAGTGACGCTCCGCATTGCCGCCGAAGGCGCTTACCGGGTCTACGACGAGTTCGCCGAAGAGACGATCACGCGCAACGCGGACGGTTCCTTCGGCATCAAGGCCGCATTTCCGGCGGGAAGCTGGCTCGAGAGCTACCTGCTGTCGTTAGGCACGCTGCTGGAAGACGTCGGTCCGCCGCCGCTTCGCGCGCGCATCCTCTCCAATCTGGACGCGATCCGCTCCGCGCTGGATCCGTCGGCCCCGTAAGAACCAAGCTCCTTCTCAGCGCAGGCGTTTGCGCTCCCGCGTGCCTTCCGCTTCTCGCTTTCAGCCCGCCTGCTCTTCCTCGAGCGACCGCAGCCGTCTGAGCGACGGAAACATCAGCATCCACAGCCCCGCCACCACGATGGTGCCGACGCCGCCGATGAAGGCCGCGGGCACGGCGCCCAGCCAGCCGGCCATCGTGCCCGACTCGAATTCGCCAAGCTGGTTGGACGTCCCGATGAAGAGCGAGTTGACCGCGTTCACGCGGCCTCTCATCTCGTCCGGCGTCTGCAGCTGCACGAGCGACGAACGAATGACCACGCTGATCACGTCCGAGGCGCCGATGAACAGCAGCGCGACCAGGGACAGGATCAGGCTCGTCGAGACCGCGAAGAGCATCGTCGCCAGGCCGAACACCGCCAGCGAGCCGAACAATATCGGGCCGAGCGCCCTCCGGAGCGGCACGTAGACGAGCACGATCGACATCAGCAGCGCGCCGACCGCCGGCGCGGTCCGCATGACGCCGAGCCCCCATGCGCCGGTGCGCAGGATATCCTGCGCGAAGATCGGCAGCAGCGCCGTAGCGCCTCCCAGCAGGACGGCGAACAGATCCAGCGAGATAGTACCCAAGATGACCGGATGCCGCCTGACGAAGAGCAGCCCCGAGAAGATCGAGCGCGCGGTCAGCGGCTCCAGCTTCCTGACGGTCCGCTCCATGCGGATCAGGATCGTCAGGATAGCGGCGGTCAGCAGCGCCGCGGCAGCCGTCAAATAAACGTAGACGGGTCCGACCGAGATCAACACGCCGCCCAGCGTTGGGCCCAGGATTTGCGAGGTTTGCCCGGCCGAGGTCGTCCAGGCGATCGCCCGCTGCATCCATTCCTTCGGCACCAGCATCGGCAGCAGCGCGGACGAGGATGGGCCTTCGAACGCCCGGCACGCGCCGAGAATCGCCGCCGCGAGCAGGATTTCCTCGCGCCCGAGCCAATCGGCCATGTTGCCGACGAGCAGCAGCACGGCGATCCCGCTTTCGATGATTTGACAGATGAACACGATCTTGCGTCGGTCGAAGCGGTCGGCGACATGGCCGACGACCAACGTCAGCAGCAGCATCGGCAGGAACTGCGCGAGTCCAACCAGACCGAGGCTGTAGGCGTCGCGCGTCAGCGCGTACATCTGCCAGCCGATCGCGACCGAGATCATTTGAAACGACGTGAACGACAGCGTGCGGGAAAGCCAGAATTTCGTGAAGGATGATTGCTTTAGAAGGGATTCGTCGGCTTGCATGATGCGGCTTACGCCTCTTTTCTGTTCGATTTTGCGCTACTGGAACTGCAGTTTGGCAGGGTCCGACCGGCGTTCGACGCCGCGATAATTCAGTTGCATTATATCATTCTAGCGACTGCTCGGGCATACTCGGCGTCAAAAAAGGCTGCTCCGGCAGTCTCGAAGGATCGGCTGCGAGCACGGCTCGCCCTGGGACATCCCCCCGATATTGAACGCGGCGAAGCTCGCACGTTGGCCGATTGCCGCGGAACCTTGCCTAACCGACGAACCGCGCCGTTTACGGTATCTCAATGGTTCCTCCGCAGAGACCGTGCTACACTATTGAAAAACCAAAAGGAGGCTCAACATGACTTCCATTCCCTACCCCGCAACCGGCACGTATCCCCTCCGATCCGGCAATGCCGTCCGACCGCTGATCGACAGCGGTCCCGCCTTCCGGCGGATATGCGAGGCGGTCGAAGCGGCGACCGCCAGCGTGTGGATCTCGATTACGTTCTTCGCGACGGATTTCCGGATGCCGGACGACCGCGGCACGCTGTTCGACGTCTTGGACCGCGCGGTCGCCCGAGGGCTCGACGTTCGGGTCATCTTCTGGCGTCCCAACCCGGAGAGCAGCGGCTACGGCCAGACGTTCCCGGGCTCGCCCGCCGACCGCGAGCTGCTCGCCGCGCGCGGCTCGCGATTCCGCGCCCGTTGGGATCGCGCGCACGGCCGTTATTGCCAGCATCAGAAGATCTGGCTGATCGATGCCGGGCAGCCGTCCGAGACGGCATTCGTCGGCGGGATCAATCCGACCTTCAAATCCGTCGAGCCCGGACACCGCGGCGAGGATCAACGCCACGACAGCTATGTCGAAGTGACCGGTCCTTCCGCGACCGACGTGCACCATAATTTCGTCCAACGCTGGAACGAAGCCAGCGAGAGGCACGAAGCGGACGGCGCATGGAGCATGGGCGAAGACGAGGAGCTTCCGTTCCCCGCTCGCGTCTCCGCTCCGCGCGGAGACAGCCTCGTCCACATGCAGCGGAACGTGCATCCCGGACGATACGCCCATGATTTCCCCACGCCCGGCGGGGAGCCGTATCCGATCGCCGAAGGCGAACGAACGATACTGGAGCAGTACAAGCTGGCCATCGATGCCGCGCGCAGCTCGATCTATATCGAGAATCAAGCGCTCCCGGTTCCGGAGATCGCCGACCGGCTGGAGGAGGCGCTGAAGCGAGGCGTGGATGTCGTGCTCCTCGTGCCGGCTGAACCCGAGTCCCATGTGCGCGAGCGCCGCCGGCAGCCGGGCGGAACCGACTTCTTCGCCCGCCTCGAGGCGCTGGGCCGCTATGAGCACTTTACGCTCGTCGGCATCGCGGGCCCGAACGCGAGCGGAACGCGCAGCAGCATCTACGTCCATGCCAAGATGATGCTGGTGGACGACGAATGGGCGACCATCGGCTCCTGCAATCTTCACTCGAATTCGTTGTACGGCCATACGGAGATGAACGCTTCGATCTGGGACCCGGCCGTCGTACGTTCGCTGCGCCGCGAGCTGCTATCCGAGCATCTCGGCACCGACACCGAGGCGCTTAACGACCGCGAGGCGCTTCGGCTCTATCGGAGCATCGCGCGCGAGAACCGGCTCCGGGCAGCCAGAGAGGATTATGCGTGGACAGGCCTGGCGGTGATGTTGGAACCTGCCGAATATGGCGGACGGCTGCCGTTCTAGTCCCGTTGCAGCGCGCGAAGCGCGCTTGACCGCTTCCTCGCTGCGTGCTGTACTGTCTTGCGACGCCGAGGCACATTACGTGCTGCAACGGCCCAAGAGGAGATTGCGCCATTCATCGCGAATACCCCGTAAGGGTCCTATCGATTGCGGTACGACCGTTACGGCAATCCATCATCCATTCGGGGGATAGCGACATGCATGCCTTTTTCGATTCCGAGCTTTCGGGCTCGCGGTTCCAAGCTTATTCATGGTCGCATATCGCCATGATCGCGGCGTTGATCGCGCTGGCCGCGATCTTGTTTCGCTTCAGATCCAACATCGCGAACCATCGGCGGGCAAGGTATGCGGTCCGCATGATCCTCCTGCTGGGGCTCGTCGTTCCCGAGGCGGGCTTGTTCTACTGGTATGCCGTCGAAGGCTTGTGGAACGTCCGATACACGCTGCCCCTCGAGCTTTGCAGCATTACGCAGCTCCTCGCCGTCGCGATGCTGCTGACGCGAAGCCGCCTGTTGTATCCGATCGTGTTCTTCGCCGGCATCGGCGGGGCGCTGCAGGCGATGCTCACGCCCGATCTGATCTATCCGTTTCCGCATTTTCGGTTCTTCCACTTCTTCATCGCGCATATCGCGATCATCTTGGCCTCGCTCTACATGACGTGGATCGAACGATTCCGCCCCACTTGGAAATCCATCGGCGCCGTCATGATTTTTTTGAACGTGCTCGTCATCGTCGTGGGCGGACTGGATTATGGGCTCGACGCCAATTATATGTTCCTCAGGCACAAGCCCGAGGCCGCTTCGCTGCTGAGCCTGCTCGGGCCGTATCCTTACTATTTGGCCGTGGAAGAATTGATCGCGCTGGCTATCTTCACGCTCATGTATCTGCCGTTCATTCGCGGGAAGCAGCCCTGACACTCGCGCCGAATCGGCATGAATGGCCATCCCCATTCGCCGGTTCGGCGTTCTCTTGTTGGATGCTTCCGTTCCGACGCTTCGCACTCAATCATTCGAATTCCCGATCGTTATTATAGAAAAACATGTATTGATCTATCGTTCTCGTATTGCCTACACTGTAGCTATCCATTCCGACTCGACAAGGAGGCTACAACCGATGGAATCAAAACTCTTCGCCCGCACGAAACGCTTTCAACGATCCGAAGGAACGACGGCCGGACTCCCCGTTGCGCCCGCATCGTTCTTCGCCATGACCCTCGGCTTGGCCGAGACGGGGAACGCGCTTCGCTTCGCGCACGACATCTGGCAGGTGCCGCGCCTGTTGGGAGAGCTGCTGGAACTGTTGGCGCTGCTCTCCTTCATAGGGTGGGGAGGGCTGTATATCCTCAAATGGATCCGCCACCGATCGGCAGCCCTGCATGAATGGCGCGATCCCGTCCAGGCTTCCTTTATCGCCTTGATTCCCGAATCCCTGATCCTGCTGGCCTCCGCGTTCCTGCCGTACCAGGCCGCATTCGCGCACGCGCTCTTCTGGACAGGCTCCGCGGCTAATCTGGGCTATGCGGCTATGCGATTCTCGCGCATGTGGACGATTCAGCGCCAGCCCGCGCAGATCACGCCTTCCTTGTTCCTGACCTATACGGCCAGCGTGCTCGTCAATGCCTTGATCGCCGGCCAGATGAGCTATTCCACGTACGGCTGGATGGTGTTCGGCATCGGCGCGCTGTCCTGGCTCATTTTGGACTCGGTACTCCTGCAGCAGCTCGCAACCGGAGGCTTGGATGCGAAAACCCGGAATTTCATGGGCATCTATATGGCTCCGTCCGCCATCGTCCTCGTGGCCTACCAGGTGCTGAGCGGACAATCGTCGAACTTCGTCACGTACGCGCTGGCCGGCTATGCGCTGTTCCTCACGGTCTCGTTGGCGTTGTCTTACCCTTGGCTTAGACAGCAGGAATTCGCGCCGGGCTATTGGGCGTATACGTTCGGAATCGCCACGGTCGCGCAAGGTTTTTTGCTTATGGCGCGGGAACGGTCGGGGGCATTTGCTATCGTCGCCGCGATCCTGCTGATCGGCTCGCTGCTGCTGACGTTGATCGTGGCCGCCGGCACCGTTCGGTTGTTCTTCGGAGGCAAATACTTTCCGCCGGCTCCCGTTCCGGAGAAGGCATGAGCGGATAAGAAGCACGATCGACGCACGAAAAAGAGCCGCCTGCGATCAGGCGGCTCGATCTCGTTTATCGCCGGTTTCCCGTCCGTTCATTTGAAATAATAGTAATAATTTCCGCCGTAACGCTGCTTGACGATTTCATCGCTGTCGGTCTGAACGAGGTTCGCGGTCTGATTGAAGTAGCCGTATTCGTCCAAACTCCGTATGTACGCATGGCAAAGGTTCTTGATTTCTTCCGTCGTACCGTTCGCGTCGTTCTCGTCTTCGTGCCGAATCGTATCGTAAAAGACATAAATGCGCTCGCTGGAGACGTACACCCGATAAATCCAGCGGTCCGGAAACCGGCCCACGATCAATGCCTTCAGCTCGTCCGCGTTGCGGTTCAACAAATTCCCTTTATACGCATCTTCAAACGAATGGCAAATCGGAAACAGCTGCTTCGTGTCGATATAGAGCTTGTCCGTGTCCTTGAGCAGCAAGCTCGCGTATTTGCGCGGATGCCTGAGCAGCGGGAAGCTGTGCGGGACGCGATGCTCCGCAGCAAGCCGCAAAAAATGATGAAGCGCCTCCGTCTCCTGCGTCGACGATTGCCCGTTATACCGGACATTGAATCCGTTCTCCATCATCAAGCCGTACGTTTCGTTGTCGTTGGCGTAAATGTCGAGCCGATTGACAAAATAAGGCCGCTCGCCTTCGATCCGTTCATGAAGATACCCGCAGCACAGGATGTCGTAACCGAAAGTGTCCTTCAAGAAGGACGTCATTTCCGCAAAAATAGGGCGCTGCGCCTGAAGCCCGTCCTTGATCCGCTTCACCGGCGCATACAAGCCAACATCGATAATCATCTACACCTCCTCCAGTTCTGACGAATCCTGCCGGACCAGCAGCCCTTCATTAGACGCGCCGGCTTGGATTTTGTTCCTCTTACCAGCTTAGCAGAGATTTTGGGCATATGGGATAAAAATCGCATCCGGGCTCGGCCGGCGGTCAATAGGTCCAGCGGCAATCCTCGGGATTCTTGTCGAACAGAAAGCCTTTGAACCGCGTCTCCAGCAGCTGATGACGGTCGGTGCGATCCCGATATTCGATGCGGCAGCACAGCTTCGGCGTTATCCACCGGACGAGACGGTCCGTCCGATCCTGCAGCTGTTCGGCAATGGCCAGGAATGCGTGCTTCTCGAGGTCGGTGAATCCCGTCTCGACCGTGGCGACCGGTTTATAGCGGATCGTCCTGAAGTGAAGGCCGACGATGAGCGCGAATCGCGGTTCCGTTCTATACCCCAAGATGATGGCGTCGATCGTTTTGACATTCTTGATTTTGATCCAATCGCCGGAGACGACGTCCGTCCGATAGCGCGAATCCAGCCGCTTCGCGACGATTCCCTCCATATCCCGCTCGATCGTCCAAGCCTGGAGCGCTTTGCCCTTTCCGTTTACGCTGGCCGTAGGCGCAATCGTATCCGACGGCGCGACGATGTCGGCCAATCTTGCTTTCCGGTCCGTCAAGGGCTCGTCCATGTGATCGGCCGACGTATGCAGCACGTCGAACGCGATGAAGGTCGCCGGATGCGACCGGATTGCGGCGTTAATTTTGGCGGCATCGCCGATGCGCAAGCGATAGACGAAATCATCGAAGGCCGGTTTGCCGCCGCGCAAGCAAACGCCCTCGCAATCCAAGATCGCGGCGGGCGCTTTGATGGCTGCAACCGCTTTCCTCAATTCGGGAAACTTGCCCGTGACGACGTGCCCGTTACGGGTATACGCCTCCAGCCGATCCCCCTGCTTATGCAGCAGGATTCTCGCCCCGTCCCACTTGGGTTCGAACAGAAACGCTTCGTCGTCGAACGCCTTCATCCCCGTCGATAAGAGCATGGGCTTGATCGAAGTAAACAACATGGCCGGCTCGCCTCCTCTAGCGGTTATCGCAGTTCGGCTCTGCTTCAAGTATAACCTTGCCGGCGAAACGCGAAACCGCCCGTCAATCGCGCGCGAACAAGAAACAGGCCGCAAGCTGGCCGCGCGACGACGGCAACCGATCGGATACGGCAAGCGCGCGCGAGGTCCTGCAACGCATGAAAAAACCGCCGCAGGCTCTCCTTTGGCGGTTATTGGCATGCATGCTTAATGCGGCCTGTACGCCGCGCGCTGGCGGTTCGGGCTCGCGCAACGTCAACGATAGCTCGGCATCGTTCCAAACTCCGCGGCCGACTGCATGACGTTCCCCAAGAGACGGAGATGGTCCGCGCGCCCCTTACAGGCTCGGTTCGAACCGGCCCTCGTTGCGGTACTTCAGCGGCGAGATTCCCGTCTTGCTCTTGAAGAAGCGCGAGAAATCGTCGGCATCCTCGTAGCCGATCAGCTTCGCGACCTCGCCGATCGGACGCTTCTCCGTCTCCAGCAAATGCTTGGCTTTTCGCAAGCGAAGGTGAAGCTGCAGCTGCATCGGAGTGATTCCGTATATTTTCTTGAATTGGTTAGAAATGTAAGTCGGGTGCAGACTGTAGCGCTCTCCTAGCCCGGCAAGGTCGATGCGGGTCTCCGGGCTCTCGAGCAGTTCGTTCAGAATCGACGTGAACGCTTCCGAATAATCGGCCTTCAAGCGCGCATCCGGCTGACGCAGCGCCGATTCGATCAGAATGGCGGCCAATTCCTGCGACTTGGCGCCTCTCATCAAGCTGTCCGCAAGCGATGCGGGACGCTCCGCGCACCGGCGGTATTCCAGGTACAAATGCTCGAAGCGTTCCGTATCGCCCAGACGGAACAGCAGCGGAAACTGAAACAGCTGCAGCGCGTCCATGCAGTCCGCGATCGTGAGCGTGAAATGCCACCACAGCATGGTCGTGACCTCGCCCGTATCCTTCACTTGGTCATGAAGCGCCCGGGGCGGCACGAGGAGCACATCCCCCTGATTCGCATGGTAATCGCGGCCTCCGATTCGGAGCCGGCAGGATCCTTCCTTGATAAAAGAGACGACGTAAAACGGAAGCTCGCGGCCAAGCTGCCGAAGCTCAGTGCGCCGAAGCACGTCATGCTGCAAAATATGAAGCGATGCTTTCTCGATCAGGTGCAGCCACGGTTGCATGCCGTTCATGGAATCCTCCTGATGGACTGAATAAAGTATGCAGAATGACCTGCATCTTCATTATAAAACGGCGCGGCGACTTAGGCAGGGGGAAATTCGTACGGAATGAGGAACCCTTTTGAACCATTTTTTGGAATACGGGCTGCGCAGATGACGTTTTTCTTACCTGCCGGACCGTTCGGCGCTTGAACTCGCATTTCGGCACGAAGAATAACCGCATGAATGCCGGGACCGGCGCAGGCGAACGGACCGTTCTTATCATGTCGCCGCCCGATTCGCACGACCGCGCCATGAACGGAACGGGATGGATCAGTTCGTTTCGCTCTCGTGCCGTTCGTTGACTTCCTTCGTGATTTGTTCCCCGCCCTTCTTGTTCCATGCCGCGACGAAGCGGTCGAAGTCGGATATCGGCCTGCCGCCCGTGATAAACTCGAGAAACGCCTTCGTTTCGAGGTCGGTCAGCGCGCTCCAGTCGCGCTCCATCGTCTTGGTCGTGCCGGTAAACTCGTTGAACACGTTGTTCTGCTTCGTGCGCGCGACCACGCCGTTGCCTTCCATCCACGCCAGATAGGTCTTATAGTTGCCCAGATCCTTCTTCGGGTTATCCTTCTCCGACTTCACCCGATCGTAGATCGACCTCTCCGCCGCGTCGAGAATGTCCGGCCGCGCTTTGCCGGCGAAAATCGCGTCGAACTTGCGCACGGTGCGCGCCGTCGTGTCCGTGAACACCGGAGCGATCAGATTATTGTTCAAGCCGAACATATAGCGCGTCGAATCAGCCGATTTATAGATGCCGGTCGTCTCGAGCTCCTGCAGCTCCGGAATGCGTTGCTGGGATGCCTCTTTCAGCACGTTCATGAATTTCATCGCGAGCTCCGGGTGGGCGAAGCCCTTCTTCACGACCAGGAACGCATTGGAGACAAACCCGTTGTCGACGTTGACGTGATCGCCCGTCATGATCGGATACGCCTTCCACTCGCCCTTCGGGTTGTTGTCGATCGCGCCCCCGAGCGGCCAGACCGGAGCCCACCATTTGCCGAGCATCAACCCGGCGCTTCCGTCCGCCAAGAATTCGCTCGTCATGTTGCCGTCGCGAAGCGCGAACTCATGATCGATCGTGCCGTCCTTGTACATCTGCGCGAGCTTCGCGAGCACTTCCTTCATGGCCGGCTGCGTCGAGCCGTACACGAGCTTGCCGTCGCCGTTCTTGACCCACATCGCCGGATAGGCATCCATCGCCCACGCGAAAGCATTCAAGGAAAACGGCTGCGAATCGAACAGCATGTCTCCTTTGAGCGCCAAGCCTAGCGTATCCGCCTTGCCGTCGCCGTCCGGATCGTCGTCCTTGAACGCCTTGGCGACGTTCATCAGATCCGCGATGCTGTCCGGAGCCGGAAGCTCGAGGTTATCCAGCCAATCCTGGCGGACCCAGACCATCTGCACGTTGTTCATGTCCAGCACGTTCGGCAGACCGTACAGCTTGCCGTCGAAGGTCGCGTTCTGCAGCGCCTTGCCTTGGACCGAGTCCTGCACCTCCTTGATCGCCGGGCTGGCGTACTGCTCGTAGACCGAAGTCAAATCCTCGAGCATGTCGTTGTCGTACATCCGCTTCAGAATCGTCTTCGCCGGCTCGGCGTCGATACGTTCGACGGTGAAGATGTCCGGCAGGTCGTCGCTTGCGATCATCAGGTTGAACTTGTTGAAATACGCGGCGCCGTTCGCCTCCCAGAGCGGCGTCGATTTGATGTTGAGCGCGTTCTCGATATAGGTTTTGTACCGATTGGATTCGAATGATTCGCCCGGAGGAAAGCTTTTCGCCACTTCCGGATTGTTGTTCAGGATGGTCGTGAACGCGATGGTTTCCGGATATTTGCCGAACGGATCCGGGCCCGCGTCCGGACGGCCCGCGTTCGAAGCCCCGCCGGATTCGCCGCGGTCCGCCGCCGCGCGATCGGATGCGCGGTCGCCGCCGTTCGAATCGCATGCGGTTACAAGCAGCAGCGCCGTCAGCGCCGCGGCGACGGTCGTTATTCTCTTGCTCATGCGAGCCCTTCTTTCGCGATGTTGTTCATCATGAATCCATGTCGACCGGAATGCCCTGCCGGTCGAGCCACCACTCAAGGGCACGAAACGGCGCTCCCTGCCTAACGAAGGCGCTTATCCCGATATTCGGAGGGCAGCATGCCGGTTTGGACCCGGAAGATTTTGCTGAAATATTTCTCGTCCTGGAACCCGGTCTTCTCCGCGATCCAGTAGATCGGCATATCGGCATGATCGAGCAGCAGCTTCTTGGCCTTCTCCAGCCGAATTTCCTTGGCCGCGTCATGGAACGAACGGCCGACGATTTCCTTGAAAATCGTGCTGAAATAGCCTTGGCTCAAATTCACCTTCGCCGCCAGATCCGCGCGTCCGGCATGTTCTCCGTCCTCCGTCTGCAGCAGCTCGATCGCGCGCAATATGGCCACGAAGACGTCGCCCGAACATGCGAAGCCCTTCGCGATCGCCGCCAGTTCGTCGCGGTACCGCCCGAACCAGCGCAGCCAGTCCTCCAATGTGCGGAAGCGCGCGACATGCTCCCGCCATTGCCGGAACGGCTCGGAAATCCCGGCCAGCATCGCCCAGGAAGCCGCGCTCCGCTCGAACAGCATGATCGCCGTGCGGCTAGGCAGGCGCAACGTTCGCAGCATCGACGTCAGACCTTGAAACTCTTTCGCGTCGAATACCCAGCGCATCGCCGTCCAAGCCTGGCGCACGCACCGCACGTCCGTTTCCGACGGCCTCGGAAGCCGCAGCGCTTCCAGTTCTTCGAGCGAGACGGACCATGCGCCCTCCGCGAAGGCGTCTTCGTCATAGAACAGCTTCTCGCGCAGCGCGGCAAGCCATTCCGCGGGCTTCGCGCGCGCATGCCAATCCGTCACCCTGACGAAACCGGCATGGCCGACCAAGGGCGAAGCGGACAATTCCGCGATCAGGTCGTCGATCTCCGACCGGGCGCGGTTCGCGATCAGCCAGCTGTTCCCGCCGAGCGGGACCGCGCCGCCCGCGGGCTCGATCCGCGCAACCCCGGCTTCGTCCGCATTCTCCGTGCCGAGCAGGACCAGCGATTGCTTGATCGGCGCCGCCGCAAGAGCCAGCGAAGACGGATGCCTTTGGTACAGCTGCATGCGGTCCGCGACTCGTACCAGCATCTCTTCGAGGTTTTCGTCGGCCAAATTCGTCTTGACCACGTAATCGATCGCCCCGAGGCGCATCGCGTCCTGCAGGAAATGAAAATCCTGATGGCAGGTCAACACGACGGTGAACACGGACGGATACCGGCCCCTGACCCGCCTCATCAGCTCGAAGCCGTCCATGGCCGGCATGGTCAAGTCCGTCATGAGCAAATCGACCGGCAGCTTCTCCATCATGTCCAGCGCGGTCTCGCCGTTGTCCGCCTCGCCCACGACTTGAAAGCCGCGCGCTTCCCACGGCAGCGTCAAAAGCAAGCCTTGTCGGACCCAATGCTCGTCATCCACGATCAAAGTCCTGATCATCCCGAAACCTCCTTCATCCTGACCGGCAGCCGCAGCCGCATCGCCGTACCCGCGCCGAGCTCGCTCTCGACCTGCAATCCGTATTCGTCCCCGTAATAGACGGCGGCGATATTGTTGACGAACGCGAGCCCGATCCCGAGTCCGACCTTCCTTTGTTCCCGGCCGTCCTGCGCGAACAGCGCTTGTACGGTTTCCGGCGCCATCCCTTCTCCGTTGTCGGTCACCTCGATCAGGAAATGCCCGTCGCCGGTCAGCCCTACGGCGACGCGGATGACGCCGTTCTTATGCTTAAAGCCGTGATAGAGCGCATTTTCGACCAGCGGCTGCAGCAAAAACCGGGGCATCCGGATCGATGCCGCGTCCTCGTCCAGGTCGATCTCCACGCGGAACTGATGGTTGTAGCGCATCTGCTGCAGCTCGATATAATCCCGGACCGTTTGGATTTCTTGCCGAACGGTGACGAGCTTGCCTTCTTTGCCCAAGTTGTAATTCAGCACGCGCGCGAAAATCGACAGCAGCTTGACGATCTCCTCCTGCCCGTTGATCCTGGCCAGCCATTGCGCCGAATTGAGCGTGTTATGGATAAAATGCGGATTGATCTGATACATGAGCTTCTCGACTTCCAAATGGCGCTTGCGCGTCTCCTTCTCTTCGATCTCGGACATCAGTCCGCGGATGCGCTTGCGCATGTCGTAGAAATGCGAGAGCAGCTCGTCGAATTCCTTGATCTGTATGGAATCGGGCGGCTCGTTGAACCGGTTCTCGCCAAGCATCATGAACTGCGCGCGGATGCGCTGCAGCGGGCGGTAGATCATCGTCCAGATGACCCATCCGATCAGCAGGCCGACCACCAGCGAGAGCAGGGCGACGAGGGAGAAGCGCTTCAGCCACGTGTTCATTTCCTTGTGGTAATCCACGCGGTCGATGACGAGCGCCAGCTGGATGCCGTACTTGCTCGGGATATCGAAGAAGACGAAGCTGCTCTTGCGCGCGGATTGAATCTCCTTGTAGCTCGTTCCCGCAGGAAATTGCTTGTTGCCGCCGCTGTAGATGATGTTCCCTTGCTCGTCCAGCAGCAGATGCGTCACCGGCATGCCGTATGGTTCGCTGTTGAATAATTTGGCGACGGTCGACACGTTCGTCTCGATATAGACGAAGATGGGCGGTCCGTCCGGATTGTCCGAGCCCGCTTCCGTCTCGCGCATGATCGAAAACACGGAATTGTCGCTGTTGACGTACAGCGTCCGATGCGGCCCGTTCAGCGTGTAATTGTCCGTATCCGTGGTGATCTTATGAAAGCTTTCGATGCTCAGCTTCGGATTGATGTATAAGTTCTCGAAGAGAAACTGCTTCGTCTCCGGCAAATAATACGCGGTGAGGCCGAGCAGCGGATTCGTATAATTGATCAGCGAGATATAGTCTTCGATTTCTTCGCCCAGCTTCTGTTTGACGACCAAGTCGTCCTTCTTCAGATACGCCTTCAAATCCTTGCCGACCTTGCCCTCGAACGCAAGCTGCCGCGATGAATAGTCGAGGTTGCTCAGCACCGACTCAAGCCCGTTGCGCTCCTGCTCCAAATTCTTCTCGACGCCCCGTTCGACTTTGTTCTGCAGCACGTTGTAGATGCCGTAATAGGAGATCGCCCCGATGAGCGACAGAGGAATCATGACCGACAGGAGCAGCATCGCGAGCAGCCGGCGTTTTAGCGTATAGGGCAGCATGCGCTGCAAGCGTCTCGCTAGACCGTTCACCCGCCGCACCCCGCGTCCCGTTCCCCGCGGGTGACGGGCGGCTTTCGCTCCAGCCGTATTCTATTCACGAACAAGCCCGCAACCCCCTTCTGTGCGCATCATATCCCAAAAACGAAATCTGCGCAAACGGACCATTATGCGCCGCTTGCCGCGAAAGCAGGGCTGCGAGCTCCAAGGAGCCGTTTTCGTCGAAAACGGCAAAAGGCGCACCGCGCTTGGAACGCGGGGCGCCGATCTGTTGATCGTGCAGCCAGAGCGCCTGCCTGCCGACGAATCCTGCTTGGGCAGCGAGCATTGGGCAAGCAGCGATTGCTGCATCCTCTCCAGCGGATCAGGAATCTCAAGGTGCCGAAGCCGGACCGCAGTCGGCAGGAACCGCCTTCGGCAAGAACCGCCTTCGGCCGACCGGCTTCCGCTTGTCAACCCGATTCCGGCGGTTATCCGATCGGTCTCTTCGCCGCGAGCGTGACGCAGTCCGAAGCGAGGATGACCGGGCGTCCCTGCCGGTCGATGTCGAAGACCAGCGGTTTGACCGTGCGAGCGAGCATCTCCCAGCCGGCATAATGCTTATCGAACAGCGCGAGCAGCTCGGTTGTCGCCAAATTGATTTCGAACAGCGGCTCCAGCGCTTCGCCGGTGTCCGCGTCCTTCTCGCCGATGCCCGTGCCGACGACGAGGCAATGGACGCCTCCCGCCTTCGTGCCGCGGACCATCTCGGCAAGCTTGGCATCGAGCGCTTCAAGCGATGCCAAATGCTCCAGCGTCGATACGGCGACGATATAATCGTAACGTCCCGGCTCGATCTCGAACGCTTCGATGCTCGAGAGAACGGGCCGGATAATCGAGGCGACGCCGAACTTCCGACTGTACGCCGCCAGCTGCGCGACTGCCGAATCCAGCAGATCCACGCCCACGACGGTGCTTCTACGGCCGATCAACGCTTCGGCGATCGGAATGCTGTTGCGGCCGATGCCGCAGCCGAGATCCAGCACCCGCAGGTCTTCGCGGCCTTCGAACTCGGCCATCAGCTCCATGACGGTCCGAACCGGCTTGTGCAGCCACGATCCCGGCTCGAACAATCCGTGCTCGCGATAGCAGGCGTCATGGTAAGCCTTCTCTTGTTCGCGTATGTACGTTATCCGGTCCAAGCCGATGCCTCCTTCGACAGTCCATCATCCGCCGCTTGGCGTTCCGCCTTCGCTTCCGCCCGAGGCCGGCGTTGTCGTTCCGGTAACGCCTTGCTGCGCCTTGATGACGGCCGTTAATTCCGCGATCCGTTCCTTCATCTCCTGCATCTCGCGCCTATGCACGCTGCTCGCCGTGCGCAGCTCGTCGAATACCTCGCCCAGCACCGAGCCGTTGATCGCGGACTGGATGATCCAATGCAAGAGGAGGCCGCCGATGATCGCCGCGAACAACCAAATGATAACCGCAATGCCCATTCGCCCATCTCCTCCCGTTTAAGGCGGAATCGCCAAACTGTTGGCTACCGGATGCCAACCACCCCCGCGCGGGCTTCGCCGCCGTTCGAATCCACTGAAGGGTCGACGCTCCATAGCCCGGCCATGCGCAGCACGTCGGCTTCGTTCGGCGACACGGGCTCTTCGGCATCCATTCCGGTAAAGGCGAGATTCGCTTCCCGCTCTTCCCGGCTAAGCTCCCCTTGATCGAGAAGCGTCTCCCCGCGCTCGCCGAGATAAGCATAGCCGCGGACGATTTCCCCGTTCGACGATCGGATCCAAGCCTGATAGTCGACCACGCGATGCGTCGCGAAATAACACGCCTCGCCGAAGGCCAAGCTCAGTCCGGCGAGCGTCGGCAGCGGTCCCGCAGCTTCCGGCGCGGACAGATCCGGCATCGACGCGTTGACCACGAGCGTCCAGCCGCGCACCGGAGGAGCGACGAAATAATAGCCCCGGTAGGCGCCGTCGATGCCGGTCCGCCAATTGGCCCGCTGCCGGTCCGCCAGCTTCAGCAGATCCGCGACCGCGCGCGTATCCGTCGTTTTGACCGCATACCACTGGCATTTGCAGCCGAACGGAACCGGCATGTCCGGCGCGGCATCGAACGATACGCCGGCTTGCCGATTGCGACTCCCCGCCGAACGGCCTCTTTGCGCGTTCTTCTGAAATCGCCATAAACCGAAAATAAGCATAAAAAACATAACGGCCGGAACCGCGGCCGCGACGATTGGACTCAATATTTTCGATCCCCTTCATGCTGCAATGGTTTGATCAAGTAATAATGCCGATGTCCGAGGGGAGCATTATCGATGACGGCAAGCTCTTCGTATCCGTGCTTCTTATAAAATGCCGGCGCTTGGAACGAGAACGTGTTCAGCTTGACGAACGTGCAGCCGCGTTCCTCCGCGGCGCGTTCGACGGCCGCCAGCAGCGCGGAGCCGTACCCTTGGCCGCGGCAGGCGTCGTCCACCCACAGAATGTCGACTTCGATCCAATTCCAGCAATAGACGCTCAAAATCCCGCCGACGATCCGGCCGTCCGCATCGCGCTGAACGAGATCGATTTCCTCGTACCGGCTGCCCAATGCTTCCGGCAAACGGCTGCTATTGAAGGCGATCAGCCGGTTTCGAATATACGTGCTCACTTCGCGAGAGCTTGCCGGTTCCGGCATTCGCAGGTTCATGATGCAGCCGCTCCTTTCTTCGTTCATCTTGCGCATGTTGACCGCGTAGGGGACAAAGCCGACGCTTCGCCAAAACCGTTCCCCTCGCGGATTGGCGCTCAGCACGTCGAGCACGACCGCCGCGCCCGGCGGGAAAGCCTCCGCCTCCAGCATCGCGATGCCCGCCCGCCCGATGCCTTTGCTCAGGTACTCGCGCGATGATATACCGCCGCAGATGGACTTCCCAGCGATCCTCGTCATACGGACGGGGCTGTATCCGATAAAGCGCGTATCCGGCCGTGTCCTCCTTCAGCTCCAGGATCGCGCACGTCCAATTCGCTTGCAGAAAGCCCCGCATGCGCGCCTCCAGCTCGGCCGGTCCCATCGGGTTCTCGCTGCCCTCGTCCGCGATCAGCTGCCGGTTCATGCCGGCCAGCAGCGCCGCATCGTCCGGCACGGCGAAACGGAACGTCAATGGGCTCGACCGCTTAGCCTCCTCCTGCCTGCTCACGCCCAAATGCGATCCAATTGATCCGCATAGAAGCCGATCGCCCGGCCGTAGGATTGAATGCCTTCGTCCCGGCTCGTATCGGCGAGCTGGCGCAGCAGGATGTGCATCGCCGCGGCATGATCGTTCAAATTATACAGCACCATGGCATAAAACGTCTCGAATTCGCGCCGCTCGGGATATTCGCGAATCGCGTACTCGAATAATGCCCGGGCCTCGGCGTACCGGCCCAGCGTTCGGAGCGTGCTGCCGAGACCGAGCATGGCCCCCGGCCGCGCCTCGCCCGCCAGACCGAGCTCGAGCGCGCGCTTGTAATGCGGCACCGCTTCCCGCTCCAGTTCCATGACATCGTGCACCCAGGCATATTGGTACCAGAGATCCGGATTGCCCGGTTCTTGCTTCAGCAGTTCGGCCAGCATCGCCCGGGCCTCTTCCGGCCGGCCCTGCTCCCGGAGCGCGACCGCTTCTTGCATGTTCATCATGACGCAACCTTCCTTTACCGCTCAAAATGAAAATAATGGCTCGTTACGCATCCGATTCCCCGGGCTTCCAACCGGTCTTCTGGCTCCAGCGGCTGGCGCTCCGGAGGATGTCCCACACGTAAGGTTCCTTCTCCTCCGTGTACCTGTCGCGTTCGTGGCGCAGCGACTTGGCGAGCGAATGCTTGACGGCGGCGTAACGCTTCGCTTCGTGCGCATGGGCCCGGACGTAATCCCGGAACAACAGCGCCAGCTGCTCCGTGAAGCTTCCTTGCTCCCGGACATGGATATGCGTTCTGCGCATGCCGTCCGACTCCCGGAAATACCGCTTCGTCAAATCGGGATTATCGTCCCGAAGCAAGTAACCGAGCTCGGCGAACAACTCGGCCAACTCGCGCTTGTCGTTAAACCGCTCCACGGACACCTGGATATCGATGACCGGTTTGGCATCCAAACCGACGATCGCGGTGGACCCGATGTGGTCGATCCGCAGCGCCCGCGCCGCGAGGGCATGCCGCAGCCGGCTGCCGATCTCGTTGAATTCCGCCGGCCAATTCGCATCATAGGGCATGATCACGATCGGATCTCTCATGATTTCACCTTCCTCGTCAACGAATACGCCGCATACCCGATCAGAAACAGCGCGAAGCACGCGAGAAAACAAATCGCATACCCCGTCCATCCCACATGCATGACCATAAAATAACTGTCATGATATTGAAAATCGTTTGTTTGCGTTTGAAATTTGGCCTGCATGCCCAATAAAATAAAATACACCAGCCAAGGAAAGGCTGCGGAGATCCCCAATCCTGCCAATAGTAGACGCAATTTCATAGTCCATCTCCCTTCGCGGATTAACGTCATGTAAGGAAACGCCGATGTGTTGCGCCTTGCCGGTAGTTAGCTCCCCGTGTCGGTGCGCCAACGATCGCTTCTGTCATTGCCCGGCTGCGGCATGCATCCGAATCGCGTGGCCCAGCCGGTAAAGCTCGGCCAAATCGAACCTCCCGCCGCCTTGGAACCGTCGAACCGCCTCGCCGATATCGACCGCTTCGACGCGCAAGACCCGTTCGCCGTCGGCGGGGTTGAGCGGTTGGCCGACGACGATTACGTCGCCATATCCGACCACTCTTCGGAAACTCGGATGCGGAATGTAAGGCCGGTAAGGCGCAGGCGCGCTCGAGCGGCACAGAAAATGGCCGAAGATCCGATAGGACGCGAGCTCGGCGCCAAGCTCTTCCAACAGCTCGCGCCGCAGCCCGTCGAGGTAGAATTCCCCCGCCTCGAGCGTCCCGCCGGGCAGTTCCCACCGCCCGTCGTCCACTTGCATCATGACGACCTTGTCCCCGACATGCGGGACGATGCTGACATTGCTGACGAGCGACAAATCGCCGGCTTCTTCGGAGCCGACGAACGTGCCCGTCACCGTTCCCCAGACGATAGGCTTGGACAGCGTAGGATAGATACGAGCATCCGGCGTATTCAGCTTTATGCCTCCTTTTACGTCACGTAATTGCAGTCGATTCCAGCCGATAAGCGCTTTTGACGAAGATCGGCGCTTCCGGTCTTCCATCATTCTCCAAAGGAAGCGTTCCCAATTACAGTCGGAGGTCGATTCCCATGTGAATCGTGATGATGCTCCCTTTATGTTCGACGGGCACGATTTTCAGATCGAAGGGTTTAAAGCCCTGCTTATGGCAGAAGGCCAGCCCGCGACGCTGCCCGTGCCTTCCTCGACAACGACGGTAAGCGAATGTCGATTTTCGAGCAACGGCATGATCTGCTCGGCGGTCAGCGGATAATGAAACCGCGGGCTTACGTAAAACGACTCATCCGCGGATTGCGGAAACGTAGCGATCAACGCCGGTTCCTCGGCGGCCAGCGGTCTAAGCGAGAACTTGCCAATCTCCATTCAGGAAGGCTTGGATCGAGGCGTTTCCGTCATCTACTCCCCCCGAAACGACAAGCCCTTGCGTTCGAGCGCCCGACTTAGCAGCTCGATCGCCTTCGGGCCGATGCCGTGCAGTTCCTTGAACTCGCTTGCGCTTAGCCCGGACAACTGCGCCAGACTGTTCAGCCCGGCGTTCGCCAGCGCGCGCTGCGCGGGTTTGGACAGCCCTTCCGGCAGATCGCTGCCCGGCTGTTGACTTTGATTTTGACTTTGATTGGCACTCACTCGATCCATCCTCCTCCTCCGGCATGAACGATGCCGATCGACGATCCGCAAGCAGCGCCTACATGATCAATGTTCTCCGAAGCCGCTCATTTTCCTTCTTCATCCAAGACCGAACCCTTGTACTTCCGGTCAAATTCTTCGTTCCGTTGCTTCAGCAGTTCTTTGTAGCGCCGAGAAATACCCTTCATGAAACACTCGTAGAGGAGCACCGCGAGTCCCGCGACCGCGAGGCAGATCCCCATGACATGCGCGGCCGACCCTCCCGACTCCCGCAGTGCCTGATGCATTCTCGACGTCCTCCACGCCGTGACGTTCGGCAGGTAAATTACCGCCGCGATGCTCGTTCCGAGATATAATAAGATTCCGCAGAACAGCATCGAAATGCCTGCAACGATACGTTTCAACGCCTTCACCTCGCAGCTATCGCGCTCACCGATAGTCGATCGTTGCCCCGTGTTTCTCCCGAAAGGCACTCTCCCATTATAACGGTATTCTAAATATTGGAAAACAAAAAAAGGCGCCGACGGCGCCCTTCGTGGCAGCCGGCTCCTCCGAACGGGGCAAGAAGCCTTGTCCGCCTCACTCCGCGCGCGCCGAAACGCTTCTTCTTTGCCAGAGCCGATGTCCGATATAGATCGCGAGCAGGAAGCCCGCGTAAACGCAGATAGCGGCGATTAACGACCGCCGATCGCCCGCGATCCGGTCGCCGATGAAGGCGAACACGAGCATGCCCGGGATTTTGCCCAGCAGCGATGCGCCCGCATAGATCAAGAACGGGATCGGCAGCGCCGCCGCATAGACGTTCACCGCCTGCTGCGGGACGACCGGAAGCAGCCGCGCAACGACGATCGAGCGGAACGGGCGGCGCTCGACGAGGGTCGTCCAGCGGTCGGTCAGGCGATAACGGCCAAGCAGCAGCCGCGCCCGGTCGCGCAGCGTATACCGGAATGCGCCGTACATGATGAGCGCGGCAAACCAAGCGCCGGCTAAGCTCATCGACGCGCCGAGCAGCGGACCGTACAGATAGCCCATCGTGCCGATGACGACGCTGAACGGAATGACGGGCACGCAGGCAAGCCCGGCTACGATGAGCAGCATCAGCGCCGGCGGAACGCCGCCGCCGTTGAGCCAGGCGATGAGCTCGGTCTTGTTCGCCCATACCGCGGCGAGGATGACGAGATAAGCCGGCAGCGGCAGCCAGCGTTTCCAGGCCGACGTCCCGTTTCGAGGCCGGTCGTGCGATTCAGCGTCCTTGTTGTTCATTCTCATACTCAGCCTCGATCGAATGCGACATTTTGCTCACGTCGGATAATCTCCGTTCGTCTTGCCCTTGATTAACCCATGCCCTTCATTATAACGTGCTTGCGCGCGAAGGGACAGGCCGACGCTATCGGTTTCTCCGATCGTATTCATCATTGCCCTTCATGCGTTCGGAGGCGGACGGATGCGGCAAAAGGCCGCCGGAGCGGTACGGCAGCTGCCGTTTCCGTCTCCATGCGGCCTCTCTTCCGGGGTCAAGCCGTCTGGCTCCCGGAACGAAGCTTGAAGCCATTACGCCAACCAAGTCAGCTTGAGCAGCGCGGATTCCCCGGCCGCAAGCGGCAGCTCGATGGTTCCCGCGCCTTCGGTCGCGGCCCCGGACCACAGATCCTCCAGCCGGTAACGGGACGATCCCCGGCCGGCCGCCAGGCGCTCCGCCGGCACGGACTTTACGGCTGGCGATACCGGATCGAAATTAAACACGGCCAGATACATTCCTTCGCCATGGCTCTCCAGCACGAACGCATCCGTCGAGCCCGCGCCGGGAATGCCCTCGACCGGAACGAACGTCTGTCCGCGCCGGGCCAGCGCCATGACCTTGTCGTTCGGCAGCCATTCGGACGCCCGCTCCCGCGCCTCCTCCTTGCGGAAATCGTCTCCCAGGAGCAGGACCGTTCCGCTGACGACCGAGGCGTTCAACCGGCTTCGGCCTTCGTGATAAGACGTCGCGTCCTGATTGTAGCTCTTGTAGAGCACCGTATGGTCGGGATCGTTGAACCGGTAAATCGCATCGTTCGCCCACCAGGCCCCGCCGAGCGAGTTGAGCATGTATTCCGTGTCCGAGAGCGTCCCGAACGCGTCGCACGAGATGCGCCGGCTATGCCCGTATTGGTACGGAAACAGCGGCGCGATGGACAAGTTGACGTGGAACGGCCGGCCGATCCGTTCGGGGGCGAGCAGCTTGCGGACGCAGTCCATGCCGAGGTTATACGCCTGCATGCCCGTATGTACCGACGGATCGTGATGCTTGCCCTCCAGCGCCCCGTGGCCCAGAAAATCAAGCTTCACGTAGTCGAAGCCCCAGTCCACGAAGCGGTTCAGATGGTATTCGGTCCGCAGCAGATTGCCGGGATGGGTCGGATCGATCGCCAGCCCGCCGTCCAGTTCCGGCAGCACGTTGCCCTCGCGATCGCGCAGCAGCAGCTCGTCGTACGCATAACGCCCGTCCGTTCCTTCGACCTTGCGGCTCGCGTCCTTGCCCCAGAACGCGAACGGCGTCCAATAGATGCCGGCTTTCTGGCCGTTGCGGTTGACATGCGCCACCGACTGCCGGAGCTGCTCCGGCGTCAGATTCGTCCAGAACGAATCGAAATTGATATAGACGTCGCCGTTGTTGTGAAATCCCCGATCCTGCATCCCGCGCAAAAAATCCGACGTCTTGACGTACAAGTCGTAATCCAGCTTGTTGGCGGCCGCGGACCAGCTGTTCCAGCCGAACGGCACGCCTTGCTCCCACGCGAGCGCGGGAACGGTCGCCGCATTGGCTTGCCCGAACGCCTCGAGTCCCCGGCGATAATCCCCGTAGACGCCGATCCAGATGTCCGGCGAAGCGATCGTCGCCCCCGTCACGGCGCCGTGCGCGATGCTGTCACGGGTCAGCTCGCCGGCCGCCCCGCCGTACGCTTCGACCGCCTCGACGTGCGCGCCGCTGCCGCTCGCGAGCTTCAGTCCCGTCTTCCACGTATCGTGCCGCACGGACCCCATCACCATGCCTCTGCGCGATACCGGCTCGTAGACGGCGGTCGCTTCGTAGCTCTCCAGCGCACCGGGCATCGCCGTCGTCTCGTACCGGACCCATTTGTCGTTATCGAACGGCACGCGGAGCGCCAGCAGCGCAGTGGCAGCTTCGTTGCCGTCCCCAGCCCGTTCGCCGTCGCCGCTTCCCAGCCTGAGCGCGCCAAGCGCCGAAGCCGCCAGCACCGGCGCCAAATAATTCGATTCCAGCATGCCGCCCGCTTGGGCCTCCAGCTCGAAGCCGACGACGATCGACGGCCGCTCCTCATAGAGCGTGAAATGCTGCTTCAACAGCGGCAGCTCCGGCGCTTCGTGCCGAACCGTGAGCCGGATGCCGCGGACGGCGCCGTCGTTCACTTCCTGAATCGCATCCCCTCCCGCGGTATGAATCCCGTAATCCGAGGTACGCAATACGTCGTCCCCGAACCGGTACGCGGCCGAGACGCCGGTCAGCGCCGAGCCGTCCCTCCAGACAAGATCATAGGTCCCGGCCGCCAGATCGACCTGCAGCTCCATCAAGCCGTTGTCGACCTTGAGCAGCGCGCCGTCCGACGTCGTCCTCCATTGCGATTGTTCGATTGTCATCGTTTCACCCTCCCGAATTGAATGCCTGAAGGGGGCTTCGCAGCCCCCCCGTGCAACGCTATTTCCAAAGCTCCATGCGCGCCTTGTAATTGTCCGTGATGGCTTTCTCGACGCTCTCGTCGCCCGCCGCCTTCATCTCCGCCAGCATGGCGTCGAAGCCCGCGCTCGCATCCTGCTCGGATTTCGAGATGATGATCTTGGTCAGGGACTGCTTCATGATGTCCTGCACCTTCTGGAAGCTCAGCGATACCGGCGTGCCGCCCTCGGGGTTCAAGTTGTCGTACGGCGAGGTGTCGTAGACGGAATCCAGCAGGTTCTTCGTCGCCATTTGCTCGATTTCGCCCCGGTTAAGCCGCGAGATGTCGTACGGCGATCCGTCGGAGCCGAGTCCGTTCTTGATGAACCAGGTCCACGTGCGGATGCCCGTTTTCTTGGTTTCGCCCGCCCAGTCGTCCTTCAGCGCCTTCAGCACCTCCGGCTTCGGCGTATGCTTGCCGTCCTTGGTATCCCAGGTTTGGCCCTCCACGCCCCACATCAACAGGTATTGCCCTTCCTCGCTGGCCAGGTAATTGATGAATTTCATCGTTTCTTCCGGATGCTTGTTCGCCTTCGTGATGGCGATCGCGTCCCAGCCGAGCGGACTGCGCGGTCCGAACGTCGTTTGCGACGGGTCCGTGCCGGGCGCCACGACCTTGTAAGCGAACAGCTGTTTATCCAAGCCGCCGTCCTTCTTCAAGGCGCCGTTCGCGTTGCCGAGATCCCAATACGCGGATACGGTGGAGAACACGATGCCGTTCGATATCTTCTGCTCCCAGGTTTGCGATTTGTTGACCGCCCAATCCTGCTCGATCAAGCCTTCGCGGTAGAGCTTGTTCATATAGAGGATCATGTCGCGGTATTTGGGATCCTTCACGTCGAACTTCAGGCTGTCGCCGTCTTCGTAATAAGGCTTCATGCCCCACATGCCCTTGAACGTCCCCAGCACCGCGCCCATGTTCTCCGCGTTCAGCGTCAGCGGAATCGAAGGCTTGCCGTCGATGCTCGGATATTTCGCCTTGAAATCCTTCAGCAGCTGCTCGAATTCGTCCGTCGTGAACGGCTGGCCGCCTTCCGCTTTGTCCGGAGCCAGCTCCTTCAGCAGGTCCTTGCGCATCTGAACGCCGAATACCGGATCGTTGTCCATGCCGTACCAATTGGAGAGGTAATAGTTCTTGCCGTCCTTGAAGCGCGTTTTCTGCAAAATGTCGCCGTATTGCGACTTCACGTCCGGGCCGAACTTGTCGAGCAGGTCGTTCAGCGGAATGATCGCGCCGGCCGCGATGTATTTGTTCACGATATCGCCGCCGCGGTCCATCAAGATGATGTCCGGCAGGTCGTTGCTCGCCAGCATGAGGTTCAGCTTCTCCGACGGATTGCCGGTCGGCTGCTGAATCTCGACCTTGACGCCGGTGCGCTTCATGATCTCCTGGGCGACCGGATTGTCGAAGGCCGCGCCAGTGTTCTTATCGAAGAAGGTCAGCGTGATCGGATCGGACGGTTTGTCGGCGTTCGCGGCGTTCGCGTTGTCGGCCGCCGCATTCGTGCCGGCGTTGGATCCGGCGTTCGCGCCCTCGTTCGTGTTCGCGTTGCCGTCTCCGTTGCTGCCGCATCCGGCGAGCAGGGCCGGCATTAACGCCGCCGCGAGCACGAAGGGCAGAACTTGTTTTTTCTTCATGGAAACTTACCCCCTATAGGCATAGTTGATGAATCGGAATGGATCTTCCATCGAGCGGATGTCTATCGTTTCCGGCAGGCCGGGCTCGGGATGGCCGGCGTTCACCCCTTTCCAATTTGCATCGGTTCCCTTTAGCTTTTCACGGAGCCGAGCGTCATGCCTTTCACGAAATAGCGCTGCAGGAACGGGTACACCATGACGATCGGGATCGTGGCGACCATCGTGGCGGCCATGCGGATCGTGTCCGAAGAGACCGCCAGCCGCTTGCTGGAATCGGCCAGCTTCTGGGCATCGGATACCATCGCGCCCGTCTGGTACTGGTTCAGAATTTTGACGAGCACGGCCTGCAGCGTCTTCAAGCTCGACTTGTACGTGAACACGTAGGAATCGAACCAGGCGTTCCAGTGCCCGATCGCCGTGAACAGCGCGATGGTCGCCAGCACCGGCATCGTCAGGGGCATGATGATCCGGAAATACACCTGCAGGTCGTTCGCGCCGTCCATCTTGGCGGATTCCGAGATTTCCTGGGGAAGCTGCTCGATGAACGTCCGCACGAGAATCATATAGAAGACGTTCATGAGGCCCGGCAGCACGAACACCCAGAACGAGTCGATGAGCTGCAGGTTCTTCAGCACCATGTAGTACGGGATCAAGCCTCCGCCGAAATACATCGTGAAGATGAAGTAGAGCGTCACCGGCCTTCTGGCCACCAGCTCGCGGTTGCTTAGCGGATACGCGAGCAGGCTGATCACGATGACCGTCAGCGGCGTGCCGATTACCGTCCGCGCCACCGTCACCCAGACCGCGTGCAGGATCTCATGGTCGGTCAATATTTCCTTGTAGCTGGTAAAATTCAACTCCCGCGGCCAGAAATAAATGCCGCCTTTGATCGTGTCGGACGCGCTGTTGACCGACAGGACGAGCACGTTCCAGAACGGATAGAACGTCACGAACACGACCGCGAACAGAAATAGGTACACCACGCCCGCGTACAGCAGGTCCCCCGTCGATTTGCCTCTCATGCCCTCACTCCTTCGCGTATAGTCTCCGGCTTAGAACAGCGCTTGGTCGTTGACTTTCTTGGCCAGCCGGTTGACCATGAGCACCAGGATGAACGCCACGAGCGATTTGAACAGGCCGACCGCCGCGCCGTAGGAGAACATGCCGTTCTGCAAGCCGTACCGGTACGTGTACGTATCGATGACGTCGGAATATTTCAGCACGAGGTCGTTTTGCATCAGGTATTGCTGATCGAAGCCCGCGTTCAGCACGCCGCCGACCGCGAGGATGAGCAGGATGACGATCGTCGGGCGCAGCGCCGGCAGCGTGACGTGCAGCATTTGACGGATGCGGCTCGCGCCGTCGACCCTGGCCGCCTCGTACAGCTCCGGGTTGATGGAGGCGATGGCCGCCAGATACATGATGGCGTTGAAGCCCATGTCCTTCCACATGTTCGAGAGCGCGATGATCCACCAGAAGTACGGGCCGTGCTGGAAGAAGGCGATCGGTTTGTCCGTGACGTGCAGCAGCATGAGCACCTTGTTCACGAGCCCCTGCGAGGACAGCACCGAGATGATGATGTTGGCCGCGATGACCCACGAGATGAAATGCGGCAGGTAAGACACCGTCTGCACGAAGCGCTTGAACGCTCCGCTCCGCACCTCGTTGATGGCGATGGCGAGAATGATCGGCGCCGGGAAGCCGAACGCCAGGCTGAGCAAGCTTTGGGCCAGCGTGTTCCGCAGGATGATCCAGAAATCGCCACTGTCGAAAAAATACTTGAACCACTGCAGTCCCACGAACTCGCCGCCGAAGAACGACGACGCGAACGATCCTCCGGGCTGGTAGTTGATGAAGGCCATATACAGCCCGAACATCGGCGTATACGAGAACAGCAGCGTGCATATGAAGGCGGGCAGGATCATCAGCCACAGAAACTTCTGGTTTCGTAACCGTTTCCAATTGCCGGTTCGCCGCGCGGCCGGCGGCAGGCCGGAAGCCGCATGATCCGCTTGGGTTTTCACGATCGCTTTCCTCCGTCCATTATGTTGTCTTAGCGGGAACAATCCCCATTATAGGAGACAAACGGCCGGCGCATCCATGCAAACATCCGCCGATTCATGCTCCAAACCTCCTCAGTTGCTTCCGTCCCATTGTTGAAATCCATCGGCCGACATACAATAATGTAGCGGAAGCTCGCGGTTGGACGGCGATCGCATGCGATATCCGGCAGCAGATTCCATTTCATTGAGAAAGAAGGATGTATGCCCATGTACTCGATCCTGCTCGTGGACGACGAAAAAATGGAATTGGATACGCTTTCAACTTACGTGCCGTGGGAGTCGATGAACATTGCCGTCGCCGGCACGGCCAAGAACGGCAGGGATGCGCTCGAGCTGGCCCGCACGCTGGAGCCGGACATCATCCTGACCGACGTGCGCATGCCGATCATGGACGGGCTCGAATTCGCGAAGCGCGCCAAAGCGCTCAGCAAACGGGTAAAGATCGTCTTCCTCAGCGGCCATGACGAATTCCAATATATCAAAGCGGCCATCGCCGTAGAAGCGTCCGGCTACCTATTGAAGCCGATCGATCTCGACGAGCTGCGGACCCTGATGGAGAAAGTGAAACAGAAATGCGACGAGGCGCGGCTGGCGGAGCAGACGCACGCGATGGCGGCGGAGAAGCTGCTCCGCACGCTGTTCATCGAGCCGCGCCGCGAAGCCCGCTCGGGAGCCGCGGCCAAGCTGCTCCGCATGGAAGGCATGGCCGACCTGCTGCGCGGTCCGCTCGCGGCCGCCTGCCTGACCATCGGTTGGACGAACGGTGACGTCGGCTCGGCGTCCGTCCAAAGTCCGCCCAAGCAGCTGGAGGAGAGCCTGGGGGAAGCCGTCCGCGCCCGCCTGAAGGCGCTCGGCTTCGCCGGCGCCCTGATCGATTGGGAGTACGGCTCCTTCGCCGCGCTGTTCCCGTCCGACGATCCACGCAACGGCGACGCGCTGTGGACGGCGCTTCAGCGGGAGATGCAGGAGAGCTTCCCGGTACGGCTGACGATCGGCCTGTCCCGTCCGGGCGAACGGCCCGAGGACGCCTTCGCCCTGTTCAAGGACGCGCGCGCCGCGGCCGAGCATGCCTTCTACCTCGGCAAAGGCGCGCTGCTAAAAGCGGAAGCGATGCGGGAGCCCCGTACGGAGGAGTTCGGCGTCGAAGAGCATCAAGCCGCTCTCGTCCGCGCGATCGGCCAATTGAAGCCCGAGGAAGCCGACCGGGAGATCGACCGGTTCATGCGCGCGCTCAAGGAGCGCTACGTGCACCGCCATCCGGCGCGCGCCGCCGCCGTCCGCCTGCTGTCCGGGGTCAAGCAGCAGCTCGGCGCCTCCGTCAAGGACGCTTCTTCCGGCCTGAATCGCGGCGAGTGGGAGATCATGAACAACTGCGAGGTGCTCGATGACATCGGCGACTACCTGAAGCAGGCTTGCGGCAGCCTCATCCTCGTCTCTTCGGAGAAGGACCGCGATCGCCATCTCGGCATCGCCCGCAGCATCGAGGCGATTCTCGACCGATCGTTCCACCTTCCCTTGACCGTCGAGGACATCGCCAAGGAAATCTACCTGTCGCCGAACTACATCCGCACGATATTCAAAGAAAAGACCGGCCGGACCATCTTGGAGGCGATCACGGACAAACGGATGGAGCGCGCCTCCGCCCTGCTCGCGGACCGCTCGCTCAAGATTCACGAGATCGCCGGCCTGGTCGGTTACGAGAACGTGTCGTATTTCTGCTCGTTGTTTCACAAGACCGCCGGGGTTACCCCCAACCAGTACCGCAAACAATTTTATTGACGATGGAGGATGAAGCCTCGTGCATCGCCCGCTGGAACGCTATCTCATCAGGCCTTTCCTCGACATGCGCCTGCGCAACAAGCTGTTCGTGGCGCTCGGGCTCGCCTCCGTCGCGCCCCTATTGTTCTTTGCCGTCTATTCCTACGAAACGATGAAGAACGAGCTCAGCCGCCAAATGTACGCCAGCATGGCCACGACGACCGACCAGATCGGCGCGAATCTGAAAATGAAGCTGGACTCGTATTCCAAAGTATCCTCCTCGCTCTACCTCGACCGGCGGCTGCGGGACTTCCTGTCCGCCGACTATACGAACAGCTTTGCGTATATCGACGGCTACGACTACGTCGACGGCGTGTTTCGCAACATGCTCGTCACCAATTCCGACATCACGAGCATCGCCGTCTACCTGGACAACCCCACGCTGCCCGTCGACGAGGTCTACATCCGTCGCGCGAACGCGGACGCGAAGCGGTCGCCGTGGTACGAGGCCGCGAACAAAGCCTTCGGCAACGTCACCTTCACCCCCATGCCGGCGACCCACCCGACCGACCAGCAGGTGACCCAGGGCGTGCTGGAACGCAAGCCGTCCCGGATCGTGCTTGCGCGCCTGCTCGACAACGACAGCCTTAACTTTCCGTACGGCATCCTGACGATGGACATTCCGGAGACCGATCTGTACGCCCTCATGGCGAAGGAGAACCGCAACAAGGACCTGTTCATCGTCTCCGAGCAGGGCGTCATCATCTCCGCCCGGGACAAGGCGAAGCTGAACCATCCGCTCGGCGAATACGTCAAGGGCGGCCCGGAGCAAGGACGGACGGGCAGTTTCCTCGGCCGGTACGACGACGAGAACGTCTACGTCGTCTACAATGCGATCGAGAACGGCTGGAAGGTCGTCTCGATCGTCTCCTACGACAGCCTGCTCAGCAACGTCAAACGGGCGTTCTCCCGCCTGCTCACGATCGCGATCGTTTGCGTCCTCCTCGCGATCGTGCTGATCTACGTCGCCGCCCGGATGTTTACCAAGCGCATCGAGAAGCTGCTGCAGATCACGCGCCGGATCGAGCGCGAGGACTTCGACGTGCAGGCCGGCTCCGTCTCGCAGGACGAGGTCGGCCGGCTGATGTTCGCCATGACGAAAATGGCGGGCCGCATGAAGGCGCTCATCAACGAGGTCTACAAGAAAGAGATCGCCAAGAAGGAAGCCGAGATGAACATGCTGCAGGCGCAGATCAACCCGCATTTCCTGTACAATACGCTGGCATCCATCTCCGCGCTCGCCATGCGGAACCATGACGACCGCATTCAGTCGATGGTCACGCATCTCGCCAAGTTCTACCGCATCTCGCTCAACAAGGGCAAGACGATCGTGAGCCTCGGCGAAGAACTCCGGCTGACGAATTCCTACGTCGCGATCCAACAGCTCCGGTTCAACGGGCTGCTGCATTTGCATTATGCGGTCGACGAAGCCGCGCTGCCTTATCCGGTCGTCAAGCTCGTGCTCCAGCCGTTCATCGAGAACGCCATCAACCATGCCGTCTGGGACGATGATGCCGGCATCGCGATCATCATCAAGGCCCGGATCGAAGACGACACGCTCGTGCTGGAGGTCATCGACGACGGCATGGGCATGCGCCCGGAGACGCTGGCCCGCATCCGGAGCAGCGCGGCGGACGACGCGGCCGGCGGCGCGACGGTCGGCGCGACGGGCGGCGCGACGGGCGGATACGGGATCCGCAACGTCGACCGCCGCATCAAGATGACGTTCGGGGACGCGTACGGCGTGCGGATCTACAGCCGGTTCGGTATCGGCACGACGGTCCAGCTGCGGGTGCCGCTCAGCGGCCCGCTGTAGAGGCCCGCTGTAGAAGCCCTCTGCCAGTGAGCGCCATCGCTATGGTCAACCTTGAACAAGCCGGACGGAGGCTGGATGAACATGGCCCGACGCGGCCGGATATCCGATCCGCGCGCGACACGGCAAGTAACCCGGAGGCGTTTGCCCCCGGGTTACTTGCCGTGCTTCCGGCTGGGTCGCGGCATGCTTGCCGTTGCGACTCGCCGCATGCATTTTGATGCGATTCCATGCAGCGTACAATTTACATGCTTCCGGTTCTTGTCCCGGACCGGCGATGTCTAACGGCAGCCGGGCGCGGGGTTAATGCCCGTTTTTCTTGTCCGGCTCCAGGCGGAACAGCTTCGACTCCGTGCCCTCGAGCTGGACCGCCAGCTGGCCGGCAACGCTCGAAACGGCATTCGTCCACAGGTCGGTTACCTTGTAGGCCGCGCCTGCCTTCAGACCGGCTCTCGCGAGATCGATCGTCTTGGCGGCCGGCGACTTATCGTAGTTGAACACGGCCAGGTAATACGCGTCCTTGTCCTTCAGGACGAACGTTTCCGCCGCTTTCGCGCCCGTATTGCCTTCGAGCGGCCGGAACGCTTCGCCCTTCTTGGCAAGCGCGAGCACGGTCTTGTTCGTCAGCAGCGTCTTCATGTATTCCTGCGCGCGCTGATCGTGCATGTCGTCGGAGTTCAGGAACACGGTGCCCGAGATGACCGCGGAATTGACCCTCGATCGCGCTTCCGTCAGCGAACCCGCTCGGCTCAGCGCCATGTGGTCGGGGTCCGTGTACGAATAGATCGTCCCGTTCTGCCACCAGCCGTAGGTCAGCGCGTTAAGCTCGAATTCCGTATCGGAGATGCTGCCGAACGTATCGGTCGCGATCCGGCGGCTATGCGCGTATTGGCTCGGGAACAGCGGCGCGATCGACTCGCTGATGAACATCTGGTCCGCGACCAGCTTGTCGACATACCCCATGCCTTGATTGTACGCCTGCGTGCCCGTTTGAACCTTCGGATCGAAGTGACGCCCTTCCAGCGCGCCATGCGTCAAGAAGTCCAGCTTGATGTATTCGAACCCGAGCTTCTTGAATTTCTTGAGGTAATAATCCATCCGCTGCTTGGCGCCCGGATGCGTCGGGTCGACGGCATATGCCCCATCGAGCTTCGGCAGCAGCTTGCCGTTCTCGTCCCGCAAGAGAATGTCCCCGTACTTATACGTCGCGGAGCCTTCTACCGGCTGGTCCATATTATCGCCCCAATAGACGAACGGTCCCCAGTAGATGCCCGCCTTCTGCCCGTTGCGCTTGATCGTCGCGACCGCGTCCGCAAGCTGCGCGTCGGACAAATTGTCCCAATACGAATCCATGTTCACGTAAGTCGTGCCGTCGTTGTTGAAGCCTTGCTTTTGCAGGCTTGCTTTGATGAAATTCGAGGTGTCGATGACGTCCTGGAACGTCAGCCTGCTCTCGTAGGCGCCCCAGCTGTTCCAGCCCACCGGCACGCCGTCCGGCACGCGCTTGCCGAATTCAAGCGGCGGCGCGATCACGGCGTTCGCCCGGCCGTACGCCTCCATGCCCGCGCGGTAATCGTCGTAGAACCCGACGAATACCGTCGGAGACTGAAGCCGCGACCCGGTGACCGTGCCGTGCGGCTGCGAATCATGCGTCTTGGCGGAAGAAGCGCCGCCGTAGACCTCGAGCGCGTTCAGCTTGTTGGCGCCGCCCGCGAAACGGATGCCGGTCTTCCACGTATCGTGCGTCACGGAGCCGACGATCAGCCCGCTGCGGGTCGCATTGTCATAGACCGCCGATACTTCGTAGCTCGTGTCGGCGGCATTGATCGGCACCGCCTGGTGGCGGATCCACATGTCGTTGTCGTACGGCACGGACAATACCCGGCCGTCCGCGACGACCCCGACGTCCACGCCCCCGTTCGTGTTCGTGACCAGCGGCGCGAAATAATTCGCGCTGACCGGCGCGGCGGCGGTAGCTTCCGTGCTGGTGAGGAAGAACGGCGAATCGGCGTAGAAGCTGTACGTCTGCGTCAGGTCAGGCTGGCCGTCCTGCTTGTTGACGATCTTGAGCGAGATTCCTTTGCCGAACCCGTCCTTGATCGGCTTGACGTCGTTCATCGCGAAGCCGTGCGCGCCGTAGCAGCTGCTGGCCTGGTCGCCGAATTTGCTGTAAACGCCGGTTGCGACCGTCTTGCCGTTCCAGGCATAGGATGCCATGCCGGACTTGAGATCGAACGTGACCTTGTACTGTCCGTTATCGACGACCACGGCGTCGGCAAATTGCTTCACCGAGACGGACTGGATCGTCTTGCTCAATACGGATGTCCCCGGCTCCGCAGGGGTCGCTTGCGCCCGCTCGCACGGCTGGATCGCATGGCCGTCGTCGACCGTGACGACGAGCTTGTCGAAGTCCGGCGAGTAACCGCCGCCGTCGGAGAACAGAATCGAATTGCCGCCTGCGTTCAGCGGGGCGGCGAACGAATACGTCCCCGTCGTGTTCCAGTCCGCCGTGGCCGGGAACAGGATGTTCTGCGGCGGCGCGCCGTTCACGCTGACATCCGCCGCGCGCGGATCGCCGGAGATATAATGGACCGTCACCGTATAGCTTCCCGCGGCCGGAGCCTGGATGCCGTTGAATTGCAGCGAAGCGCCTTGATAGAGATTGCCGACCTTCTGCCCGCCCGAGCAGCCGCCGCATTCCGCGATCTTCGCGTTGCCGCTCAGCGCGTTGGCGGGCGATTCGGCTTCGTAGCCGGACGCCAGCGGCGCGATCGCGATTCGGTCGATGTCCGGCGAATATTGCCCGCCGTCCGAGAACAGGATCGCGTTCTCGCCTTTGCTCAGCGCGACCGTTATCGTCATGCTGCCGACCGTGTCCCAATCCGCCGTTTTATCGAAATCGACATGCCGGGCCGCGCCTCCGTTGACCGAGATGTCGGCGCTGCGCGGATCGCCGGAGATGTAATCGACGGTCAGCTTGTAATCGCCGGCTGCCGGCGCCGCGACATGGTTGAATTGCAGCGTCGCGCCCTGATAGAGATCGCCGACCTTCTGCCCGCCCGAGCAGCCGCCGCAATCGCCGACCTTCGCATTGCCGGTCAGGACGTTCCCCGGCGCTTCGGCCTCGTACCCGTCGGAGGCGGGCGCAATGGCGATCTTGTCGATATCGGGCGCATATCCGCCCCCGTCGGAGATCTCGATGGCGTTGCCGCCCTGCGCCAGCGTCATGCGGATGGTTTTGGCGCCGAGCGTGTCCCAGTCGGCGGTTTTATCGAATTCGTAATGCACCGGCGCGCCGTCGTTCACGCGAATATCGGCTCCCCGGGGGTCCCCGGACAGGTAGGCGAACGTCACGTCGTACTGGCCGGCATCCGGAACGGATACGTCCGCGAACCGCAGGCTGCTGCCTTGGTACAGGCCGCCGATTTTCTTGCCCCCCGAACAGGCGGCGCAGTCCGCCGCGGAAGCATTGCCGGTCAGCGCGTTGCCTTCCGCCTCGGCCTCGTAGCTGACCGGCGAATCGTCCGCGGCCGCCTGTCGGACGACCGCAGGCGAGCTTGCCGTCTCGGAAGGATCGGCATTGGATAGCGGCGCTGCGCCATAACCGATGCTGCCGGCCAGCAGGCAGATCGCCGCAATCCTCGAAAGCGTTCTCATGATTAACTTCTCCTCTCGCTTAAACGATGATATGAGGTACATGTCTCACTCTAATCGAGAGAATCGCGGCGTTCCATACAAGAATGCATCAAAATATGCCGGAAACGAACCGAAAAAAGGCCCGCTGCGCGAGCGGACCCCTGAACTTATTAAATGGAGCGGCAACGCGCCGTCCGTAACTGTAACCATGTAACCGCATCCTGCCTGCCGTTATAGGCGCTTGCGCATATTGACATGCGGAATGCCGGCATCGAGGAATACGCCGCCCGGCTCCGTCTCGTAGCCCAGCTTATGATAGAAGCCTTCCGCCGTTACCTGCGCGCCCAGCACGGCCGCCGAGTAGCCCGCCGCTTTGGCGTCGGCTTCCATGACCTCGAGCAGCTTTCTGCCCACGCCGGTTCCCCGGTAAGGCAGCAGCACGGCGATCCGCTGCAGCTTCGCGGTTCCGGGCTCGTATTCCTTCCATCTGCCGGCGGCAATCGCCTTCTCGCCGTCCTTGACCACGAAATGATGGCAGGATGCCGGCGTGTCGTCGTAAGCGTCCCGCTCTTCCTCGACCGGCACCTTCTGCTCATCCACGAACACCGTAAAGCGCACTTCGATGGCTTGTTCCAGCAAGTCTTGCGTCGTTACTTTCAAGTATTCCACTTCGAATGACCTCTTTCTTCTTATAGGGATGCATAAGTTCGTTCGTCTAGGAGTTCGTCTGCATGTCCGCCGCTTGCTGCGCCTGTTCGAAGTACGCCTCGACCGGCCCTTTCAGGAACGGGCCCGCGCTGCCGAGCGCGAACAAGTGCAGCTCGTGCATGGCGCGCGTGCAGACCGTGTAAAACAATCGGCGGTCGGTTTCCTTGCCGTAGCCCGAGGGCGAGCCGGAAGCGTCGTAGACGAGCACGGCATCGAATTCGACGCCCTTGGCCAAATACGACGGAATGACGACGACGCCCGGTTCGAACGTGGACGTCTCGGATTCCACGAGCCGCAGCGGCACGCCGTCCCGCAACGCTTCGTAGACCGCCCTGCTTTGAGAAGCGGTTTTGCAAATGACCGCGATCGTGCGGTTCCCCTGCGACGCCAGCTGTCTCAGCCTTTCGCCGATCATGCCCTCCAGCGCGTCCGCGTCCGCGGCGACGGTCAACGTCGGCTTGTCGCCGTCCCGGTTGAAGGGCTCGATCTCGCTGCCGCCGGGAATCAGCATGCTCGTAAACTCCACGATCGGCCGCGTGGAGCGATAGCTCTGCTTCAGGACGATCGTCTCCGTCTCCTCGGCCGCGTAGAGCGAAGCAAGCGCCGTAAAGCCCGTGCTCTCGCCCGTGTCCGCATGCGCCTGAATCGATTGATTGAGGTCTCCGAGCGCCGTGATGCGGCTGAACGGGAACAACCGCTGCAAGTACGCGAATTGGAACGCGGTGTAATCCTGCGCCTCGTCGATCAGCACATGCCGCACGGACGTATTGGTCTGGAAGCCCCGAAGCCGCTCCACGACGTACAGGAAAGGCGTCGCGTCCTCGTACGCCATTCTCTTGACGAGCAGCCGGTCGATCGTATCCTTGCAGATCGCCTCCCAATGCTCCGGAAGCTCGATGCCCGCTTGGGACGCCGCGCGCGCGGCCATGTCCGAATCCAGGAACAGCTTGAGAAACGTCGAGCGCACGTCGACGAAGGTCAGCCGCTTGATCCGCGCGCGAACCGGCTTCACCGCCTCCATCACGACATATTGGCCCAGCAGCTCGCGCTCGCGGTCATAATCGTCGAAGGATTCGTCCTTGAACTTCCGGTTCTGGCGCCTTATCGTCTGGTACGCTTTCAGATACGTTTCTTTGTCCAATAGGTCGACAGCCGCGTCCACCCAGTCTTCCTTGAGCGCGGCTTTCTGGCGCTCCTTCAACTGCCCGAGCAGCCACTCCGCCGTCAAGCGCATCCGGTTAGGCACCGCGATCGTGCGGTCCAGCCCGTAGAAATACGCGCCGATCGCCTCGCCGGCGACGAGAACCTCTTCGCGGAATCGCACGTCCCGAAAGACGATTCCTTCGCCGCCCAGTACCCCGAGATAGCCGTCGATCAGCCGCACGAAGCCCATCGTCGCTTTATACCGGATACCCGACATCCGGGATTCGTAGCCGGGCTCCAGCTCGGCTCTGAGCGCGTATTCCAGCTGGGCGTACGGATTCTCCAGCTTGAAGGAATGCCCCAGGCGCGCGGCCAGATAATCCTGGAACGTCGTCTGCTGCATGTTCTCTTCGCCCAGCTCCGGGAGCACCGTGGAGACGTAGCTGTTGAACATCGGATTCGGCGAGAACAACACGATTTGATCGGCGCTCAGCGTGCCTCTGAAGCGGTACAGCAAATAAGCCACGCGCTGCAGCGCCGCGGACGTCTTGCCGCTGCCCGCCGCGCCTTGCACGAGCAGCAGGCGGCTCCGTTCATTGCGGATGATGCGGTTCTGTTCCCGTTGGATCGTGCCGACGATGCTGCGCATCTGAGCGTCGGAATGCCTGCCCAGCACTTCCTGCAGCAGCTTGTCGCCGATAGTGACGCCGGTATCGAACAGGCTGACGATCTCGCCTTCCCGGATCACGAACTGCCGTTTGAGCCGCAGCTCGCCTTCGATGCGGCCCGACGGCGTTTGCAGCTCGGCCGGACCCGGCGGATAGTCGTAATACAGGCTGGCGATCGGCGCCCGCCAATCGTAGATCAGGTAATTCTCGTCCGCTTTGTCCCGCAGCGACGCGATGCCGAGATAGACCTGGTCCGCCGCCGTTTCGCCGTTCTCCAGAAAATCGATGCGTCCGAAATACGGCGAGGATCTCAGCTTGCGCAGCGTGCGCAGCTGCCGAGCGGCATGGCGGTGCGTGCGTTCCCGCTCCGACAGGATTTCCGCCTGCTGCTTGAGGCTCGCGAACGTCTCGGCCATCTCGGCCGAATCTTCGAAATTGACGGTCACGTCGTCCCAAAAGTTTTTGCGGATGTCGACCATTTCCGAATGCGCATCGGACGTTTCCAGCTCAAGCGCCTCGATACGCCGTTCGACCTGCTCGACGACCTCGTCGACGCGCTGCTGCTCGACAAGCCACTCCGGTTCTCTCTCGCTCACCCTAAACCACCCTTTCCTAATGTCGCCAGCGCGAAAATCGCTATGTATACATACGACTCCCCTTCAACCATCGTGCATGAAGACCGAGGGGACCGAAGGGGAGCCTGTGCACCGCTTATGATTACGCGTTTACTTTGTCGTGCCCGAACGTTATCGCGGCCTGTTTGGCTTCTTCGATCGCTTTGGCTTTGATTTCTTCCGCTTTGTCCGACATGGCGGCCATGCCTTCGCAGAAAACATGCTTGAAGTCGGTAATGCCGAAGAACTGCATGATGCTCGCCAAATGATTATGGCTGAAGTTCATGCCCGTGGCCGGACCTTCTGAATATATACCGCCGCTTGCTTGAATATGAATCGCCGATTTGCCCGGCAGCAGCCCGACAGGGCCGTTCGACGTGTATTTGAACGTTTTGCCCGCGACGCAGATGGAGTCGATGTACGCCTTCATGATCGGCGGATACGAGAAGTTCCACATCGGGTTCACGAACACGTATTTGTCGCCGCCGACGAATTCGTCGGCGATCGCGCCCAGACGGCCCACCTTCGACTGCTCCCCGGCCGACAGATCCGAGAACTGTCCGCCGGTCTGAAGCTTGCCCCAGCCGCTGAAGACATCGGCGTCGATATGCGGAATGTCCATCTCGTACAAATCCAGATGCTTGATCTCATCCTGCGGATGAGACGCGCGGTAAGCATCGATGAACGCTTGTCCGACTGCCATGCTGTATGACTTGGCGTGATCATGCGGATGCGCGGTAATGTAGAGTACTTTCGCCATGGTTGAATGCAATCCCTGCCTCTTCGTTAGAATGAGTGACGCTCCATAGGTTGTTCCGCCAAGGAGGGCTTCATGTAACGGTTCGGGCGCGGGAGCGCGATTATTGCTGGCGGGATTGCTTAATTTAACCGGCCCGGCATATACGCCGGCGGCTTTCCTCGGTACATTACGAATGCCCGGCGGAAGCAAATTAAAGTTGATTCCCCATGGGCGCGCCACGCTTGCCGGCCTTGAACACACGCCTCAATTCCGCCCGCGCGGAGCGTCAACCGTTTCCGGTCTTATTGTTATAGCACAGTCGGCCGCAATATGCCAATGAAGGTTTCCTCACGATTCTCCGCCAATTCGTTGCGGCGGCGGCTCGGACCGGCCGGTCAGCAGGTCGACGAAATGCAAGGCCGCCGGGACCGGCGCTTCGTCCGCCCGCGTGTACAGCAGGATGGGATTGCGCAGGTCGGTTCCTTCCACGTGCAGGCGCGCGAGTTCGCCTCGCGCAACCGGCGCCCGGGCTTCCAGGGACGAGACGAAAGCCAAGCCGAGACCGGAAGCCGCGGCAAGCAGCGATTCGTGGGCGCCGCTGACTTGCAGCGCGACCTTAGGCGGCGACATGGCGCGGATCCTGCAAAGCGAGAGCAGCTGGTTCCTGGCCTCGCTTCCTTCCTCCCGCATGACGAACGGCTCGTTTGCGAGCTTCTTAAGCGAGAACCGCCGACCGGCCAGCGGATGCGCAGGCGCCGCGACGAACCAATACTCGTCCTCCAGCAGCAAAGTCCGGGACACGCCGGGATCGTCCAGAATCACGCCTTCGATGACGGCGGCGTCCGCTTCGTAACGAAGCAGCGCGTTCAGCGCAGCGTCCGCATGGAAGGTCTTCAGCGAGATGGCGACGTCCGGATAAGCCGCCCGATAGGCGGCCAGCCGTTCCGGCAAGTAGAAACCGGCAGGCAGCGACGTCGCGGCTAGGCGGAGTTCCCCGGCCGCCCCCGACAGATAATCGGTCATGTCGCGCGCGATTTCCTGCTGAAGGGCAAATAAGCGGGCGGCATTCGCGGCCAATCGCTGCCCCGCTTCGGTCAGGAATATCCCTCTTCCCTTCGGGGCGAGCAGCGCAATGCCCAACTCGCCCGCCATGTTGCGCACATGCGCCGTCACGGCCGGCTGACTGATTCCGAGCGCCTCCGCGGCTTTCGTGACGCTGCCGGTCACGGCCACGTGATGAAACACGATCAACCCGTACAAGTTCATTGTTGGTAGCTTCCCCCGCTCGCACGCCGGCATGCATCTTGCGGCAAACCGTCTTCATTCATAATGATTGCTTATCGTTTACATGCATTGCATTGAACGGATTATTAATGATTTCCATTTATTGTAGTGTTCCGCCGAGCCGCCCGCAAGCGAACAAACATTAAAAAACGGCTAAAGCCCGCCTGCCGGCGCCTCGGACGCAGGTTTGCGCCGGACGCCGTCAGGGACGGGCTTTGCCGTAGTGTGCTGAAGAGCATGAGCGTTAGGAATCGAGAAAGAGGGCTTGCCGGAAACGCGTTGCCTGATGCGAATGGCAAAATCGCGGCAGCGACTTGTCTGCGGATCGCCGAATTCGGCGCGTGCGATTCGAAGAGCGTTAATTCCGGAAAGCTAGGCTTGCTTATCCGGCAGATTCGGGAGCGAGATCGTAATCGTCGTCCCGACGCCGGGCTTGCTCCTTGCCTTCACCTGGCCGCCATGCATGTCGACGATGACCTTGACGATGGACAATCCAAGCCCGCTCCCGCTGCCGTTATGCCTGCGCGTCCGGGATTTGTCCGCCTTGAAGAACCGTTCGAAGATATGCGGCAGGTCTTCCTTGTCGATGCCGATGCCGTTATCGGAGATGACGACGACGGCTCCTTCTGCGCTGCGCTTCACCTCGACGGACACGGTGCCGCCTTCGGACGTGTACTTCAAGCTGTTGGTCAGCACGTTCATCCAGACTTGAGACAGCAGCTCCTCGTCGCCGGTCAAGATGACGCGTTCATCCAAATTGACGTCCATCAAAATGTTTTTCTCCGTCCAGATCGGCTCGCAGGCCAGAATCATCGCGCGAAGCTGCTGATCCAGCCGGAACGGCTTGGGATGCAGCTGCTGCTCGTCCGCTTCGAGCGTCGTCAGCTTCATTAAGTTATCGCTCAGCCTGGACATGCGGATGCTCTCGGCTTCGATGATCCCGGCATAGTGCTGTCGCTGCTGCTCATCGAGCCCATCCTGCTGAAGGGCCCGCGCGAATCCTCGAATCGACGTCAGCGGGGATTGGATCTCGTGCGATACGTTGGAGATGAACGCCTGCCGCATCTGCTCCATCTGGTTCAGCTCGGCCGCCATGTCGTTGATGCTGGCGGCGAGCTCTCCGAAATGCCCGCGCATCTTCTCCGCCTTATCGATCGAGACGGTGAAATCCCCCTTCGACATCCGGCGAATGGCCGAGATGTAGACGTAGACGCCGCCCTGCTCCCTCCACGGCCGGCCGATGAGCATCATGAGGATGAACATCAGCAGGAAGCCGAAGAAAACGGTCAGCACCTGCTGCCAGAAATCGTGATACAGGCTCGGCGCCTTCTGCGCAAGGAACAGACCGGTAGGCTGTCCGTCGATTACGGCCGGCACGCCCGCCACCGCGGTCCCCTCGGAGAAAGGGTATCTCCGGTCAATCTCCTTCACTTCGACCCCGGCTATGACCTGCTGGACGTCCTCCTGCTCGATGTTGTTCCGATTGCCGTCCCCGTTCGCGGTCGAATAGGTCAGCTTGCCGGCGGCATCGGCCAACACGACCGTATACCGCCGTTCCTTCGCGATCGCCTGCAGCATGACCGGCCAATCGGCCGCGGGCTTCGACCCGAGCGCGTCGGTGATCAGCCGTCCGTCCTGGACCAACCGTTCCGTGATCGCAGCCTGGCCGTGCTTTTCTTTCACGAAGCCGATCACCGTATAGGAAATGAAGAAGCAGGTATACGTCAAAACATTCATGAGCAAAATGCCTGCGATCACCTTTACGACCTGCAGCCACATCGGCGGCTTCGGCTTTGGTACGCGTTTGGGCTTGGCCATCCGTCACACCTCCAGCCGGTAACCGAGCCCGCGGATCGTTTGGATGCGGAAACGGCTCCGCTCCTCGGGAAATTTCTCGCGCAGCCGCTTGATGTGCACGTCGACCGTGCGCTCGTCTCCTTCGTAATCGAAGCCCCAGAGCTGTTCGATCAACTGCTCGCGCGAAAACGTTTTGCCGGGATAGCTGGCCAGCTTGAAGAGCAGCTCGAACTCCTTGAGCGGCAGCGACAGGGTCTCTTCCTCCAAGGTCACCGCATGCGTCTCGCGGTTCAATTGCACCTTTCCGGCCTGGACGCTCCGGGACGTCGCGATCCGGTATCGCTTCAGCAGCGCCTTGACCCGGGCCACGAGCTCGAGCGGTTCGAACGGTTTTACGAGATAATCGTCCGCGCCGAGGTCGAAGCCTTTGATTTTCTGGCTCGTTTCCCCTTTGGCCGTGAGCATGAGCACCGGCAGCTCCTTGTCGCGGCGGAGCTCCCTGCACAGCTCCCAGCCGTCCATGTTCGGCATCATCACGTCGAGGACGACCAGCTGCACCTGCGTCTGCTCCAGCACGCGCAGCGCGTCCCCGCCGTCCTCCGCCTCGACGATATCAAAGCCTTCGCGCGCCAGAAACAGGCGCAGCAGCTCGCGTATATGGGGATCGTCGTCTACGACCAGCAATGTCGTCACCTTCATCATCTCCGCCTAGTCTAGTCGGTCCGCTTCGATTTCCCGCGGTCCTGATGAATCCACTATAGAATCGTTGCGTGAACGGAATATGAACAGCCGCGAACGAACGCCCGGTTCAGGGTCGCCGTTTCGTTTGCTCCTCCAGTCGCTTGGTTTCTTCGTCGATGCGGCTCGGATCGATGCGCTGGAACAAGAGCTCGAGTCCTTGAATCCGCCTGCCTTCCGGCACGCCGGCCGACTTCCAGGCCGGTTCTTCGAGCGCGAGAAAGGCGGTGATTTTCGCGCAGGCAAAGGGGATGAACGGCTGAAGCAGGCGGGAAAGATTGACGATGATCTGCGTGCAGGCGTGGAGCGTAGCCCCGCAATCCGCGACGCTCGTCTTGATCTGCAGCCACGGCTTGCGCTCGTCATAGAACTTGTTGGCCCGGCGGACGAGCTCGAAGATCAGCTCCAACGCTTCCTTGAGCCGGCCCTCTTCGATCAGCGCCCCGGCGTCCGCGTACAGCGATTCGATCGCGTTCGTCCATTCGGAATCCAGGCTTCCCGCGGGAACGCGTCCGTCGAACGACTTCTCGATGAAGGCAAGCGTCCGGTTGACGAAGTTGCCGAAGGCCCCGAGCAGCTCGCCGTTATGGCTCAGGATGAATTCCCGCCACGAGAAATCCGTATCCCGCTTCTCCGGGCCGTTCGCGATCAGAAAATAGCGGATCGAATCCGGCTGATAGCGGCTCAGGATATCCGGCACCCAAACCGCCCAGTTATTGCTCGTCGAGAATTTCTTCCCTTCCAGCGTCATGTATTCGCTCGAGACGATCCGGTCCGGCAGATGCAGTCCACCCGCGCCCATCAGCAGGGCCGGCCAGATCAGCGTATGGAACGGAATGTTATCCTTCCCGTGCACGTAATAAGCCGTAATCGCTTCCTGCCCGTCGATCCAGAAGGACGACCAGTCGCCCCCTGTCAGCTCGCCCCACTGCTTGCTCGCCGACAGAGCTGACGGCCTCGATCCAGACGTAGATTTTCTTGCCCTCGAAGCCTTCGACCGGTACGTCGACGCCCCATGTCAGGTCCCGGGTCGCCGCGCGGTCCTGCAGGCCTTCGTCCAGATAGCGCTTCGTCAGCTGCTTCGCGTTGTCCTTCCAGCCTTCGGCTTGCCCGGCGTAGCCGGCGAGCGCGTCTTGAAACCGCGAGAGCGCCAGGTAGAAATGCTCCGTCTCCCGCTCCACCGGCGGATTGCCGCACAGCTTGCAGACGCTGTCGATCAGATCGGACGGTTCCAGCAGGGTCGAACAGTAGTCGCATTGGTCGCCGCGCGCGCGATTCCCGCACACCGGGCAGGTCCCCTCCACGTAGCGATCGGGCAGAAACCGCCGATCCGTCTCGCAATACGTTTGCAGCGTCGTTTTCTGGTACAGATGGCCGTTCGTCAACAATGCCAAGAATAATTCCTGAACGACGCGGTGGTGGAAGGGCTGGTCGGTGCGCGTGTACAGGTCGTACGTGAAGCCCAATTGCGCGAAGCACGCCGCGAACTCCTCGTGATACCGGCTCGCGATATCGCCGGGCTCGATGCCCTCCTGCATCGCTTGGACCGCCACGGGCGTGCCGTGGCAGTCGCTGCCCGAGACGTACAGCACCCGGTCGCCCTTCAGCCGAAAGTAACGGGCCAGCACGTCTCCCGGCAGTACGCTTGCCAAGCGTCCCATGTGCAACGAACCGTTGGCGTAGGGCCATGCCCCGCCGATAAATACATTCGCCATGCCGATCTCCACCCTTCGAATTGTTCGTTGCCCGACCGTGGACCGGTCGCCGCGGCCCGTTCGTCGCCAAATGACAAAAAAGCCCTCATCCCAAAGGGACGAGAGCTGTGCTCGCGCGGTACCACCCAATTTTCATGAACGCCTTGCGGCGCTCACCTCTTCGGGTACGACGCCGGCGGCGTGTATACCCTAGCACGATAACGGGTGCGGGGCACGGCGCAGCCTACGCCCGCGAACGGGTTCGGCGCGCAGCTCGGAGACCATGTTCCCAAGACTCGTCTTTGCCCCTTTCCAGCTGCCGGGGCTCTCTGGCGAAAGACATGGCCAAGGTACTCTTTCTCTTCGTCGCTATTCAGCTTATGCAAGTTATTGTAAATAATAGTCAATCGCATGGGAGAAGTCAAGCGGCTCCCGCCCGAACGCGCGATACCCCTTCGGCACCCCGCCCGGTCGAATCCGTCATGGCCGTCCGGCGCCTTGTCGATCTTCGCCGTCATGTCGCGAAGCTCGCCCGGTGCCCTTCAGAGGATCCGCACGACGGACGAGATCAGCGTCATCGCTTCGTCCCTGACTATTCCCGCTCCTTCGCGCGAAGATTAACCCATCCAACAGCAAGGCCATGCCGATACCCGCGGCATAACGCAGCAAGTCGACGGCCAGGAAGCCCTGCCCCAGCACCAAGCCGCCCAGCGCCGTCCGCCTGATAGCATTGATCCAATCCGCCTGATAGAGCTGGCTGCATTCGACGGCGAAGCAGAACAGGACGGCGGCGATTGCCGCGAACGACGGCAGTCGTCCGGGCCGGAGCAGCCGGCAGCCATAATAAATCATCGCCGCCCACAAGGCGTCGCCCGCCTGGTCCGCCACCCATTCCGGCAGCGAAGCGGCGAAGCGCCTGGAGCACAGGCCGAGAACGACGGACGCCGCTGCGGCAAGAAAGTAGCCGAACCGTAGTCCGGTTCGACTGCCGCTGGGCCGACTGCGCTGTACGATATTCTTTCCGCCGCGATAGTTGCCCGGTCGTTCGCTTCCTTCACCGTCGTCGCCGTTCTTCTCGCTTCCGGCATGATCATTGCGGGTATGATTGCTGCTTCCACGTTCGTCGCCTGCCAGCTTCCCCACTTCCCTTCGCCGTCCGGATGTACGTTAATAGGGCAGGTTATCCTTCGGCTGCTCCTTCTCCTTGCCGCGCCCCACGACTTCGAGCACCTCCAGCAAATCCGGCGGCTGTAGCAGCTCCACCGGGGACATGCTGCGGTCGAATTGAAAGAAGTCGCCTTCAATGAGCGCAACGTAGCGCCCGTTATACGTCGCGAAATGGATCGACTGCCCGAACTCCGACAATGGCCCTTTCACCGAGACGTCGCCCAGCTTGAACGCCACGCTCAGATTCGGCTGCTGCTCCACGAGCTGTTCGGCCGCCGCGATCACGCGCTCCTGCGGCCAAGACTCCTGCAGCTCGCGCTTCTCGCTGGCCGCCCAGACCTCGAACCGCTGCGCTTCCTGCTGGCGGTCCTCGCCGTCTTGGCCCTGCCATTTATCTTCCATGTACTCGTGCACCATCGTCAGCACCTGCTCGCTCATCAGCTCGGGCATCGCCTTCTCATAGCTGATGAAGCGCAGGAAGTCCTCGAAATACCGGGCATGCGAAGCCTGGTGAATCTTCAGTTCCCAATATTCCAGCATGCCTTCCTCCGGCATGTGCGGGTATTGAATCGACTTCATGTTGCGCGCGCTGATCGCCATCTCCACGTGCGAGATCAGGTTGCGCTCGTCGGTGATGCGGGCGATCTTCGGTTCGAAATCGCATTTCAGCACGAACAGGATCGGCTGGTCCGTATGCCGGTTCGGCGTGGCGTGCACGACGATGAAGGCGCCGCCGCGCACGGCTGCCGCGTCCATGTAGAGCCGGACCAGCTCGTCCGCGAAGCCGTGAAATTCGGCGGCGTTCTCGGCCGTGCGCAGACGCTGGAACGTGTTGTAATTGGGATTGCTGTCAAGCTCGTAGCCGGGCTCCACGATGAACCGGCCGATCTTGGTCGGCGCCGCCTCCGAGTTCGGATGGCGCTCCGCCTTGCGTTTCACGATCCGGGAGAACTCGCCGTCCAGGAACGACTTCAGCTCGCTGTCCGCGTAATCGTAACGGTCCATCGTCTGATAATGGCTGAACGTCTTGGCCGCGTTGTTGTCGCCGCCTTCTCCTTGAATGACGAAGAACGATAAATATTCCACGATAAAGTCCATGCGGTAAAATGGCTCCTTTTGCCGAGATGATCTTCTAGCGTAAGAAGTGCCGAGCGGCACTCGAGTCATTAGCATAGCATAATTCGGCGCCGGCTGTCGTGACCGTTATCGGGGCATTTGGTCGTATTCGTTGCTTTCGTTCCGCCGATGTCGCGAAGGAACCGCCGCGCCGGCGCAGCCTTACGCTGACGGCATCGCCCTTCGTCTTCTTCGCCGCATGCCGACAATTCAAATCATAACGGGAGTGCCTCGTTCGAAAAAGAGAAATTCCCCGCGGCGCATGTTCTTGTTGTCGCGGACGCTAAAAAGTCCGCCTGCGCGAGGCGGACGGACGGAACGATTCGATGGGCAAACTTCTAACGGCATTCGCTAGACGACGGCCGCCGGTTCCGCGACCAGCGAGGTCAGCTCGCCGCAGTAGAGGAGCTTCAGCTTATGCAGCGCCCGGGTGCACGCGACGTACAGCAGCTTGGCGTCGTTGGCGCCGAAGCGCTCGCCGTCGGCATCGGCCACGAGCACGGCGTCGAACTCCAGCCCCTTGGCCAGGTAAGCGGGCACGACGGTAAGACCGCCGCCATAGGCTTCCTGCTTGCTCTGGACGAGGGAAGCTTGAATCCCGGCACCGTTCAACCGCTCCGCGATGGCTTCGCAGGAGCGAATATTGCGTCCCAGTACGGCGACCGTGCGGTAATCGCCGAATTGCTGCCAATCTCTCACGGTCCGCTCGACTTCGACCAGGCGTTGCTCGTCGGATTCCAGCGCCACGACGTCCACGGCCTCGCCGCTCCGGAAGACCGGCACGGCCGGCTTCACGCCGTCGCCCATGCCGCCGAGCACGCGGTTGGCGAAATCGATGATCTCCATCGTCGACCGGTAGCTGCGGTCCAGCTCGAAGTAGCCGGTGTCCGCCTGCGGGAACAGCGCCGTCAATTCGGCCCAGCCGTGAATGCCGGCATATCCGTGAATCCCCTGCTGCAAATCGCCCAGCACCGTCATCGACGGCTGGCGCTGGCACTGCTTCAGGGCTTCCAGCTGGAACGGCGAGTAATCCTGCGCCTCGTCGATGACGATATGATCGTAAGGCGAGCCGTCGAAGCCGTTCAAGCGCACTTGGATGTAGACGAGCGGAGCCAAGTCCTCCGGCCAAACGAGCTTTCCCTTGAGCAGCTTGGCCGTCGCGGCGCAGCTCTTGGCCGGCAGCAGCGATTGGGCGGCGGATTCGCCAAGCAGCGCGCCGTACAGCTGCGCCGCCGTCGGCGAAGGGATTTTCTTCGCATAGGCGGTCAGCTTCGCGTTCAGCTTCGACTTCAGCTTGGCGTCCGTCAAGCGGCGCGCTTTCCATTCCGATTCCAGCCAGCGCTTCAAACGGCTGACAAGGCGGGCGCGGCGCTTCATGTACGGCTCGCCGATGTCATCGGTCGCGAGCCATTCCGCAATCATGGCGGGGGTTACCCGCCAGCCGGCCATCGGCTCGAACGGCTCGCCGGGTATGAGCGAGGCTTCCGTGTGCGCCAGCTTCGCGTCGATGACCGATTTGAAATCAAGGCTGCCCTTGATGCGCCCGGTCGACGCCAACAGCTCTTCGCGCGTCCGCGGCTGCTCGAACCAATACGCCATCGGGTCGTACGCCTCGTCGAGCCGAACCTCCTGCCGCAGCTGCTCGAGCGCCCAGTCCGCGAACGTCGTCTGCTGGATATCGCCGACGCCGAGCTCCGGCAGCACGCCGGAGATATAATCGAGGAACATGCGGTTCGGCGCGAAGATGACCATGCGGTCCGCGCGTATGCTGCCGGCGTACCGATACAGCAAATAAGCGAGGCGGTGAAGCGCGACGGTCGTCTTGCCGCTTCCCGCCACCCCTTGGATAAAGACGGCTTTGTTCTTGTCCGTCCGAATGATGCGGTCCTGCTCCTGCTGGATCGTCGAGACGATGTCGCGCAGCTTGTTGTCCTTGCTCTCGCCGAGCCGGTAGAGCAGGAATTCGTCCGTGACGCTCTCGTCCTCCTGCCCCCGGACGTAGCTGTCGACGACGCGCTCGAGCTTCCCTTCGCGCACCATCAGGTTGCGCTTCAGATGCACGGTCCCTTCCACGTCGCCGTCCGGCGATTCGTAGGCGACCGGGGCTTCCCCGCCGCTGAAGGCATAGAACAAGCTCGCGACGGGCGCGCGCCAATCGACGACCAGCACTTCGTTCGACTTCTCGTGGGCAACCCCCGCTTTGCCGATATAAAGCGGCTTCGGCGCGGGATGCGCTTCTTCTTGAAAATCGATGCGGCCGAAATACGGCTCGCGCTCGGCGACGGTCAGCCGCTGTTCCCGCTGCTCGCGCTGAAGCTCGAGCATTTGCTCCGTAAAATCGTTCCCGGTGTACCGCGGTCCGATCTCGCGCAGCTGCTTGCGAATGCTGCGCAGCACCTCGTCGATGCGCTTCGCCTCTTCTTGAAAGGCACTTTGAACGGTCATGTCAGTTACCTCCCTCTGCGACAGCAAGCCTCGCGCGTCGTCCGCGGCCCGCGCTGCCCCCGAATTGCGAATGAAGGCGGCGAAAGCCGCATTCGCATGCGGCTTGGTCTGATCGTATTTGGTATGCGGATATGCGCTCGCTAGGAGCATGAGTTCACAATATAGCATACGCCGTAAACCGCTGTCAATCGGTGCCGAGCCGTCTAAGAGGCAGCTCCGGACAGCGATTTCAGAAACCGTTCGACGCCGGGAAGCCCTTCCTCTTCAAGCAGCGTGAGCAATCGGGTGCCGATGATCGCGATATCGCTTTTTCCCCGAAGGAAAGCGACGTCTTCCGCATGCTGGATGCCGAAACCGACGGCGACCGGCGTCCGCGCGACGGCGCGGACGCGGGCCAGGAACGCGTCCGTCTCTTCGCCGAAGGTCGTCTTCGACCCGGTGACGCCCTTGCGCGCCGCGCAGTAGAGAAAGCCGCCCGTTTGGCGGGACAGATACGCGAGGCGCTCATCGGACGTGTACGGCGTGACGATCAGGATCGGCTCGACGCCATGCTCGCGGCAGGCTTGGAGGAAATCGTCGCTCTCCTCCGGATACGCGTCGGGCACGATCAGTCCGCGGATGCCGATGTCGGCGCAGGTCCGGACGAACGCTTGAATGCCTTGCCGAACGACGATATTGTAATAGGTCATGAAGACGAAGGCGATGCCGGGAAAATCCGCCACCACCTTGCGGGCAAACCGCAGGCACTGTTCCGTGGTCGTTCCGTTCTCGAGCGAAGCTTGGTTCGCCTTCAGAAACACCGGCCCGTCCGCGATCGGTTCGGAGAACGGCAGCTGGAGCTCCACGATCTCCACGCCGTTCTCGTGGAACAGGCGAATCATCTCGTAGTTGGCGTCGAAGTCCGGATACCCGAGAATTTGATGCGTCATCAACTGGATCGGTTTCCCCGCAGCCGCGGTCCGCGCGATGCGTTCGGCAAGCTCACCCGTTGTACTGCTGATGCTTCCGCTCGATAAAGCCGTTCCATTCTTCATCCCGCAACCCCTCCGCTACATTGAATATATCTTTGTCGCCCCGCCCGGACATGTTGACGATGACGATCTCCGACGCCGACGTTTCCTCGATATGCTTGAACAACCCGGCGAACGCGTGCGTCGATTCCAACGCGGGAATCAGCCCCTCTGTTCGCATGACGAGCTGCAAGGCCTCGACGACCTCCGCGTCGGTCGCCGCCTCGAAACGGACGCGCCCGCGCTCGGCCAGATCCGCCAATATCGGCGATACGCCCACGTAATCCAACCCCGCGGCGATGCTGTACGTATCTTTCATTTGCCCGTCCCGATCCTGCAAAAACATCGTCTTGTAGCCCTGCGCGATGCCCGGCGACGCTTCGCCGTAGACGAGACGCGACGCATGCTTGCCCGAATCGCGGCCCTGCCCGCCCGCTTCGACGCCGACCAACTGCACCTCGTCGTGGGGGTGAAACGCTTGGAACGCGCCGAGCGCATTCGATCCGCCGCCCACGCAGGCATAGACCCGGTCCGGCAGACGGCCCGCCGTGCGCAGAACCTGCTCCTTCGCCTCGATGCCGATGATGGACTGGAAGAAGGAGACGATCGCGGGAAACGGATGCGCGCCGGATGCCGTTCCAAGCAGATAATGCGTCGTCTCGAAGCTCGACACCCAGTCGCGCAGCGTCTCGTTGATCGCGTCCTTTAGCGTCCGCGAGCCGTAATCGACGGCGACGACCTCCGCGCCCAGCCGCTTCATCCAGAACACGTTGGCGTATTGGCGTTCCATGTCCTCGCGCCCCATGTAGATGGTCGCGGACATGCCGAGCTTGGCGGCGACCGTCGCGGTCGCCACGCCGTGCTGGCCGGCGCCGGTCTCGGCGATGAGCCGCGTTTTGCCCATGCGCTTCGCGAGCATCGCTTGGCCGAGCGCGTTGTTCAGCTTGTGCGCGCCGGTATGGTTCAGGTCCTCGCGCTTGACGTAGATCCGCGCGCGGCCGAAATGCGCCGTCAGCCTGTCCGCGTGCGTGAGCGGCGTCGGGCGGCCGGAATAATCCGTCAGCAGCGCGGTATAGTCCTGCCAGAACGACGCGTCCTGCTTGATCGCCTCGAACTGCGCCGAGAGCTCCGCGAACGCCGGAACCAGAATCTCGGGGATGAACGTGCCTCCGTAATTGCCGTAATACCCGTTCTCCGGCGCGAGAACGCGGGTCGCGCCGGGAATCGCATTATCGGCTGCTATTGGTTCTGTTGACATGGGATGCGTCCTCCTTCGTAACGGTTAGCGTGATGAACTTGGGCTTGTTGTTGTCGGTTGTACGGACGACTGTACGTCTGTCTGTAAGAATGTACGGCTGTACGGTTGTACGGCTGAATGTTTCATTAATGGCGCAGACGGGCAGCTATTCAATCCAGCCTTACCAGGTCCGGTCGGCACGGCGTGAATTCAGTTCGTTCCTCCGCCTTGATGGAACGCCAGGACCGCTCTGGCCGTCGCCGCGTCGGTGACGAGGATGTCGATCCATTTGCCGCGCAGCGCCGCCGTTATCGCCTTCACTTTGCGTTCGCCGCCGGCCATGCCGATCACCGTCGGAATCGCCCGGAGCTCGGAGGCCGACAAGCCGATCCACCGTTGCCGTTCCGGAAAATCAAGCTCCCTGCCTTCGGCGTCGATGAACGAGGCGCACAGATTCGCGGCCGCGCCAAGCGCCTCCAAATCGCCGACGTCAGCCGGATTCATGCTGCCCGACTCCACCATCGTCGCCTGATCGTCCACTTCGCCGATGCTGATCACGGCTACGCGGCTTTGCCGGGCGAGCTGGAGCACCTTGGCGATCTCCGGCTCCTGCCGCAGGAGCCGCCCCGTCTCGACGCTGGCAACGGTGGCGGGCGCATGCATCATCCAATATTTCGCCTTCAGCCTGTTCGCGAACGCCATCGTGTTGGAGTTGGCATGCCAGTTGCCGCCCTCCGAGCCCCAGCCGCCGATGAGCGGCACGAACCGCAGTTCTTCGCGGGCGAAATAATCAAGCTCCTCCGCCGCGCTCGCCACGGTCCGGCCGGCCATGATGCCGACGATATCCCCGTCCATCAGCACGGATTCGAGCAACGCGGCGCCGGTCCGTCCAAGCTGCGCGCGCAGCTTCGCCGGATCGCCCGCGGACGCATCGATGATGATCGCGTCCTGGATGCCGAAGGTTTCGGCGAAGCGCTTCTCCAGCTCCTGCTCGCCGGAGAACGGATTCTGAATCGTGATCCGCACGATTCCCTCGTTCTTCGCGGCCGTCAGCATCCGGCTGACATGCGGCCTCGATATGCCGAGCCGTTTGGCGATCTCCTGCTGATTCAAGCCGTCCTCGTAATAGAGCTGGCAGATCTTGACGAGAATCCGGCGGCGTTCCAGGTTGATTTCGCTCATGATTTATCCGATCGCCACCTTTTTAGTACATATGTACATAGCATAAACATTTGTTCTTCATTGGATTGAGTATACCCCAGAGTCCCGCCCGTGTAAACCGGATTCAAGCGACGAAAAACGCCGCGGACGAAGAATGGTTCTTCCCCTGCGGCGTTTTCGTTGCAGCGTTATAAGGTTTCCAGCCAGACAATGACGGCGATATGGACGAGCAGCATGATCGGAATGCCCGCGGCGAACGCGGGGTGCTTCGTCTTATGCCGGAACAACCGCATGGCGGCGAAGGCGCCGAGCGCGCCTCCCGCGGCGCTGGCGCCCAGCAGCCTGCGTTCCGGAATCCGGTGCCTGCGGTCCTTCACGGCCCGGATCTTATCGATGCGCATCAGCGCGAACGCGTAGATATTGAGGATGACGAGGTAGATCGCAACGAGTTTCTCGATGGGCAACATATGAAATTCTCCTTTAGGATCGCGGGCTGCCTTGACGGCAGGCTGGATGCGTGCTTGCTGTTTCCGTGCTGCGGACGGCGAGGCGTTTGCGGCATGACCGCCGAAACGCTGGCTTACGCCAAAGCGCTGGCTGAACGCCGAACGAAGCGACGAGGCCGCTTACGCTTGCGGCCTCGGCTTGGCCCGGTTCGTTGCCGGCGCCTCGAGCGGATTGTCCGGCCAATAGTGCTTCGGATACCGGCCCTTCAGATCTTTCTTGACGTCGAAATACGCGTGTTCCCAGAAGCTGGCCAAATCCTGCGTCACCTGCACCGGGCGATGCGCCGGCGACAGCATGTGGATGGTCACGGGCAGCTTGCCGCCCGCAATCCGCGGCGTCTGCCGCAGGCCGAACAGCTCCTGGAGGCGGACGGCCAGCACCGGCGCGGCCGGATCGCCGTAGTCGAGCGGAATGCGCGAGCCGCTCGGTACCGTCAGATGCGTCGGCACCTCCTTCTCCAGCAGCTGGCGTTCCTGCCACGTGAGCAGCGATTCCATGATCGCGGCCATGGAGAGGCGCGACAGGTCGTTCCGGCTGCGCATGCCGCCGACGTACGGACCGAGCCAGTCCCGGATCGAATCGATCAGCGCTTCGTCGGAGACATCCGGCCATTCCGGATTATGCGCATGCATGAGATTCATCCGGTCCCGCAGTTGTCTCGCTTGCTTGGACCACGGCAGCAGCTCGAGGCCCTGCTCCGCGATTCCGCCGAGCAGCGCTTCGGCGACGAGTCCCGGATCCGCATCGGCAAGCTGCGATTCCTTCAGCACGAGCGCCCCGAGCCGCAGCCTCCGTTTCGCCCGCACGGCTTCCGCCTGACGCTCCCATTTCACTTCCGTCTCCGATTGGATCTGATCGGCAAAATACGCGAGCAGCTCGTCCAGCCCGAGCGGGGCCGCGAGCAGGATTCGGCTGTCGCTGCCGCTGTCTTCCAGCTCGGCCGTCGCCAGATACGGCGCCGCCGACAGCGGCTGCAGCTCCTGCACGGCGGCTCCCCGGCCGCCCCTGAGCAGGAAGCGGCCGTCGCCGCGCCGCTGGGCGATGCGGTCGGGGTACGCGAGCGCGAGCAGCACGCCGCAGGCGGCATCCGGCTGCGGCGGAGCGGCAGACGAGGCGCCGGAAGCTCTGCCGTCCGGGCTCGGCGATATACCCGCCGCGCGCATCCATTCGCGCGCCTCCGCGACGAGCCGCTGGACCGCCGCGGGATCGGCGGCTTCGCCGGCGCCGCGGCCATGCAGCGCGTCGAGACGCAGGCGGATATCGATGCTGCGCGTGCTCCGCAGCAGATCGCGGTCGCCTAGCAATACCGCGAGCTCGCAGGCAAGCGCGCCTAGGCCAAGCGGCTTCGCCTCCAGCACCATATGGGCGAGGCGCGGATGCATGCCGAGCTCCGCCATCGCCTGCCCGTGCGCCGTCGGCTTGCCGCCGGCATCCAGCGCGCGCAGCTCGCGCAGCAGCTCTACGGCTTGCGCGTACGCCGCGGCGGGCGGCGGGGACAGCCACGCCAGCTCGCCGGGATCGGCGTTGCCCCAGATCGCGAGCTCGAGCGCAAGCGGCGCCAAATCCGCGCCGAGCAGCTCCGGATCGCTCTGCGGCTTGAGCTGGCGCTGCTCGCCTTCCGTCCATAGGCGATAGCATACGCCCGGCGCCTCCCGTCCGGCACGGCCGCGGCGTTGATCCGCCGAAGCCGCCGATACGGGCACCGTCTCGAGCCGCGCCATGCCGGTTCGCGGGGAGAAGCGCGGAACGCGGCTTAACCCGCAGTCGACGACGATGCGCACGCCTCGAACGGTAACGCTCGATTCCGCGATCGAGGTCGCAAGCACGATTTTTCGTTCGCTGCCCGCCACGGCCGAGACGGCCCTGTCCTGCGCTTCCGGAGGCAGCGCGCCATAGAGCGGCAGCACGGCAACGCCCGCCTCCAGCCCCGGTCCGCGACCGTTCGCGCCGCCGGACTGCGCCGCGCGCAGCAATCGCTCCACCCGGCGGATCTCGCCCGCGCCGGGCAGGAACACGAGCGCGTCGCCTTCATGCGCGCGCATCGCCTCCAGCGTGCAGCGAACGACGGCGTCCTCCATTCGGCCAACCGTCGGCTTCGGCGCATACACCGTCTCGACCGGGAACGCCCGGCCTTCGCTGACGAGCAGCGGCGCGCCGCCCAGCAGGCGCGCGACCGGCTCGGCTTCGAGCGTCGCCGACATCACGAGCAGCCGCAGCTCCTCGCGGAATAAAGACTGCGCCTGCAGGCACAGCGCCAGCCCGAGATCGCCGTGCAGATGCCGTTCGTGAAACTCGTCGAAGATGACGAGCCCGACGCCGTCGAGCGACGGATCCTGCTGCAGCATCCGCGTCAGCACGCCTTCGGTAATGACTTCGATCCGCGTGCGCGGACCGACCTTCGTGTCCATTCGCACGCGGTAGCCGACCGTCCCGCCGACCGCTTCCCCGAGCGATGCCGCCATGAACCGGGCAGCCGAACGGGCGGCCAGCCGACGGGGCTCCAGCATGAGAATGCGCTGCCCGGCAAGCCATGGCGCATCGAGAAGCGCAAGCGGAACGCGGGTCGTCTTGCCCGCGCCCGGCGCCGCCACCAGCACCGCCGATGGCCGGTTCGCCAACGCCGTCCGAAGCTCCGGAAGCAGGTAGTCGATCGGCAGATGCCCCCGGGCGGCAGCGTTTTGGTTATCGTCATGATCGTTCATCGCCTAATCCCCTGTCCTGTCTTTTCCTATGCTCCATTATAGGGACTTTACGGCAGACCCGTCAAAAAGCGCCGGGTAGCCCGAACGGCCCGACAAAAAAGCGCGCAAACCGTTCGGTCTGCGCGCTTGGATTCCGGCTTGCCGTCTTTCGCTTGACTTCGGCTTGCTATTAACCGCTTGAATTCATGGTTTGCTTTTGCAGCAACAGTCTACTTCATCTTGACTCGTCCCCGTTCCGTCGAGACGCGGAAGCTTCGAACGGTCAAGCCTCGCCCTGCGTGCGCACGGCTTCCGTCACCGTATCGTATACGAGGCGGCCGATCGCGTCCCCGAGCTGCGTCGCCGCGCCGGCGTACAGATGCGTGCGTCCATGCCGGTCGGTCTGACTGGAGGCGATCACGATGGCATCCGTCGTGGTCCCCGTCGCGGGCCGGCCGTGCAGCTTGTCCAGCACGCCGCAGTCCTGCAGCGCCGCCGCCTTGGCTTCGGTCGCCGTGATGACCGCGTTGACCATCGCCGCCGCCGTCAAATTCCCGTCAATGAACAAGAATTGGTTGACCGTCCCCGGCTCGTAGGCCGGATACGTCTCGCGGGTCAGACCGGCGCGCGCGGCGTTCCCGGTCCCGGCCGTCGTGCAGCATAAGAGGCTGAACGCCTCGCCCTCCGACTCCAAGACCGACGCGTGCGACAGCTTCGCCGCGGTCAGAAATCCGATCGTCGTATGCGGCGAATATCCCCAGGCGCTCAGCATCAATCCGAAATCCCGGGCGGGGTCGGCGCAATCGTAGCTAAGCGGCACCTTCCAATTGATGAACCGATAGGCGCTTCCGTAACCGCCGCCGTGCACCGCGCTGCTTAAGGTGAGATAGGCGTCTTCCGTTTTCAGCACTAAGCGGTCTTCCTCGCAGCGAATGGAAATGCCGGGGCAAAGCGCGGATTGAAAGGACGCCGTTCCTTTTCGAAAAGGTTGACTCATCGCCCTCCTCCTCTCTATGAAGTTAGTCCGATGATGCGCTTCAGCCGATCGATGTCGACATGCTGCCGTACATGAGCGGCCAATCGCGCGAATGCCTGCTCCCGCAGCTCGCCGACGCGGATGCCGCCCTCGAGCGGAGCCATGCCCCTAGCCATGCGAAGCCGGTTCAGCCAGCCCCGGCGAAAATCATCATTATGCAGCACGCCGTGCAAAAACGTCCCCCACACGCGTCCAGCTTCGTCCGCGCAGCCTTCGGGCGCATAATCGGCCGCGGACGATTCTTCCGCCATGCGGCTTTCGCGCAGCCGGAACGGCCGGCCGGCCGCCGGCGATGCCAGTCCCGCTGATTCGGCCACCCAGGCCTGACCGCGCCAAATCACCTGGCCGGTATGAATTTCATAGCCCGACACGGGGAATTCCACCTGCCAGCCTGGCATGGCGGCATATCCTTCCGCCCGGACCGTGCGCTTCTCGGCCGCGAACCGCACGTCGAACGGAAACCAGCCGAAGCCCGGCACTTCATCGCGATCCGATTCCGTATGCAGGGGATCGAGCAGCCGCTCGCCGAACATCTCGTAGCCTCCGCACAGTCCGGCGACATGGCCTCCATCGCGTTTGAAGCGATCCAGCTTGTCCGCCAGTCCGCTCTCGCGCAGGAAGATCAGGTCGTCGACCGTGTTTTTGCTGCCCGGCACGATCACCGCATCCGGTTCGCCCCACTGCTCGGCCCTCGCGATAAAACGCACCGCAACGTCCGGCTCGGCGCCCAGCGGATCGATATCGGTGAAATTCGAGATATGGGGCAGCCGGATGACGGCGATATCCAGCTTGCCGGCGCGGCGTTCCGGCCGGCGTCCCGACGAGTCCGCCGCCGCCGCGATGGCCGTATCCAGCGAGAGGGAATCCTCGTCCTCCAAGCCGACGTTCGGCAAGTACGGCACGACGCCGAGAACCGGCTTGCCCGTCCGCGCCTCCAGCCAGTCGAGGCCCGGCTGCAACAGCGTGACGTCGCCGCGGAACTTGTTGATGACGAAGCCGCAGACCCGTTCGCGCTCATGCGGCTCCAGCAGCTCGAGCGTCCCGACGATCGCCGCGAACACGCCGCCGCGGTCGATGTCCGCCGCCAGCACGACCGGAGCGTCCGCCCAGGCCGCCGCCCGCATGTTGACGATATCGCGGTCCTTCAAGTTAATTTCCGCGGGGCTGCCCGCTCCCTCCAGGACGACGACGTCGTAGTCGTCTCTCAGCCGCCCGAGCGCCGCTTGAACGATCGTGCCGGCTTCCGCCAGCACCTCTTCGCGGTAGACCCGCGCTTCGAAGTCGCCGAGGGGCTTGCCGTGCACGACGACTTGCGACACCATCTCCTTCTTCGGCTTGAGCAGGATCGGATTCATGTCGGTCGTGGCGAGAATGCCGCAGGCGTCCGCCTGCATGCCCTGCGCCCGGCCGATCTCCTTGCCGTCCCAAGTGACGTATGAATTCAGCGACATGTTCTGCGATTTGAACGGGGCCGTCCGGTAGCCGTCCTCCTTCAGAATGCGGCAAACGGCCGCGGTCAGCAGGCTCTTCCCGACATCCGAGGCCGTACCTTGGATCATGAGCGTGCGCGCGGGGCGGTAATCGGAACGGCTCATTCGCATTCGGCCTCCCTGCTCGCCGCCTGCGGGTTCGTCGATAGCAGCTGCCGAAGCTGCTCCAGCAGCAACTCGTTGTCGGGCCGCAGCCGGACCGCCAGGCGGAAGTACCGTTCATCCAAACCGACGAAATGCGCCGCGTCGCGAATCAATATCCCCTTGAACCCCAGCGCCTCCTGCAGGCGCGCGGAGGTCCAGCTTCGCTTGTCCGGGAAGGCCGACAAGACGTAATTAACCGAAGCGCTGCCATAGGTAACCAAACCAAGCGCCGCCAACTCCGAGCGCAGCCATTGACGTTCCTCCCGCAACCACGCGATCGTGTCGCGCGCGTAGCGCGTATCCTCCAGCACGGCTTCTCCGATCTGCTGGGCGAGCGAGTTCACGCTCCACGGCACCTGCAGCGCCGCGAGCCGACCGATCAGCGCAGGATGCGCCGCCATGTACCCGAGCCGGATGCCGGGAATCGCGTAAAATTTCGTCATCGACCGGATGACGATCAGCCCCTCGCGCGAGGCGGCGTCGCGCAGCACGCCAAGCTCCGATTCATTCGCGGCGAAATCCATGAACGCTTCGTCCACGGCCACCGTTTCGCCTTCATCCAACAGCTCCTTCACGATCGCCGCGTCGACGACCTGTCCCGTCGGATTGTTCGGCGAGCCCAGAAACCACAGCGTCTGCCCGCCGCGCAAGCCCGATCGCCGCAGCTGCGCGAGCTTCTCCCTCACCGCTTCGGGCGTCAGGCGAAATCGTTCTTCGGCCCGCAATTCGATCGCTTCGACGTTTGCGCCGTTCTTGACCGCCGCCTCCCGATATTCGCTGAAGCAGGGCTCCGCGAGCACGGCCGCTTTCGGCCGCATCGACCGGAACAGCAGGTCGATCAGCTCGGCGGCGCCGTTGCCGACGAGCAGGCTGTCCATCGGCACGTCGTGATGCCGCGCAAGCTTGTTGCGCAGTCCGCGAACGGCAGGATCGGGATAAATCATGATCGCGTCCCCGTAATTCCTAAGAAGCTCGAAGACGCCGGCGGGCGGACCGAACGGATTCATGTTCGCGCTGTAATCGATGAATTGCCGGGGACCGCCGTTCGCTCCGAACAGCTCCCGGGCGGTTGCCCAATCTCCGCCGTGACCGTAGCGCTCCAACATCGTACCACTCCTCCCGTTAATTCAGCTCTCAACGCTAACTCACTTGCAAAACGATAACGAACAACAGCATCGCCTCGAGGATCTCGGCCATCGCGCCGTACGTATCGCCCGTCAATCCGCCCAACTTGCGGGTCAGCCAAGCGGCGAGCGCGGCGCCGGCCGCGACGGCAAGTCCCGCCGGCAGCGCGATTGCCGCCAGCCAGCCGATTGAAGCGGACGGTATCGTCAACAGGCACGCGACCGACATCGCCGCCTGGACGATTGCCGCGGCGACGGCATGTCGCGGCTTGACGTCCTTGAACAGCGCAGCCATGCCTTCATCGGCCCGCGCGAACGGCCAGCATGCCATGGCGGCGACGACCCACAAGCGGCTTAGGCCGCAGCCCAGCGCCAGCAGAGGCGCTTCCGCCAGCCAATCCTTCCCGTCGTCCAACCATGCCGCGAGCAGCGAGAATTTGAACAGCAGCAGCATAATCGCGGCCAGCACGCCCATGGCGCCGACGCGGCTGTCCTTCATGATCTCGAGCATCCGTTCGCGGGAACGATGGCTCAGCACCCCGTCGGCCGTATCCATCAGCCCGTCCACATGCAGCCCGCCGCTCAGCAGCACCCAGAATCCCAGCAGCAGCACCGCCGCGGGCATGGACGGCATATGCCCGTCCAACAATGCGCCTGCGGCGGCAACCAGACCGCCGATGACGCCCCCTACGACCGGATAATAGACCGTGCTCCGGGCCAGCAGCTCCGGCGTGAACGGAATCGACGCCGGCACCGGAATGCGCGTCAACAGTTGAAATGCGGCCCCGGCCGCCTGCAGCTCCCGTCTCAGGAAACCCATCGCCATGCGGCGACCACCCCCGCAAAACAAAATAAGCTCACGATATACAGCAGCCTGACGGTCCGCACGATATCCCGAGCCTCGATCGGCCGAAGCGGCCAGCCCATCCTGGCGCGTTCGCTGACCGCCCCGAAGTACACGTTCCGTCCGCCGAGCTCGATGCCGAGCGCGCCCGCGGCGGCGGATTCCGGGATGCCGCCGTTCGGGCTCGGATGAAGGCGCGCGAACTGCCGCACGGCCCGGAGCGCCCTGCCGGCCGACAGGCCCGGCGTGATCCAGGCGGCCGCGGCCAGCAGCAAGCCGCTTATTCTGGCCGGTATGTAATTCAGCGCGTCGTCGAACCGGGCGGATGCCCAGCCGAACCGCGCATAACGTTCGTTCTTGTAGCCGACCATGGAATCCAGCGTATTGGCCGCGCGGTACAGCATCGCAAGCGGAGCGGCCCCGAGCACCGCGAACAGCAGCGGCGACAGGAAGGCGTCCACGGTGTTTTCAGCGACCGTTTCGATGGCCGCGCGGGCCGTCTCCTGCTCGCCCATCGCCGTCGTATCGCGGCTGACGATATAGCCGGCGTATTTGCGGGCTTCGTTCAAATCGCCCGCGGCAAGCGGTCGGAAGACGAGCATCGCCGCGTCCTTGAGCCCTTTGACCGCCATCGTCGTCGACATCAGCCAAGCCGACGCGGCATAACCGAGCCACGGATGAATCCATGCGGCGAGCCAGCATATCCCCGCGGTCGCGGCCGCCGAGACGAGAACCGTCGCGACGGTCAACAGCACGCCGCGCCTTTTCAAGGCGATCGGCGTCAGGCGTACCCCCTCCGGGCGGAGCACCCGCTCCAGCCACGCGATCATCCGCCCGATCAGAATGACGGGATGCGTGATCCATCTGGGATCGCCGACGGCCCAATCGATCGCGATCGCGGCAGCCGCGAGCAGCAGCGTTTCGTGCAGGGAATAGAACAACATCCCGATTAATCCTCCTCCAGGCGAAACGCGTGCTTCTTCAGATCCAGCGGGATGCCGGCCACGACGAGATAGGCTTCCTCGCAGGTCGCGGCGAGCTTGCGGTTCAAGCGGCCAGCCTCATCGCGAAAACGCCTTCCGAGCGGGTAGGCGGGCACGATTCCGCTGCCGACTTCGTTCGTGACGAGCAGCAGCGGCCCGGTATAGGCGGCGACGGCGGCGGTCAGCTTATCCGCTTCCGCGTGCAGCTCCCCGTACGTTCCCGTATCCTGATCGCCATCGCCCTGCTTGCCTGCATCCAACCGCAGAAGCCAGTTCGTCAGCCATAGGGTCAAGCAGTCGACGAGCACCGCGGGCCGTTCGCCGCCGTCGTTCTGCTCGCGTTCGAGCTCGCCCAGCAGCTCCGCCAGGGCGAGCGGCTCCTCGATCGTCCGCCAGCGATAACCGGATCGTTCGCGCATCGACCGATGCCGCGCCGTCCGCTCCTTCATCTCGTCGTCCCAGCTCTGGGCGGTCGCGATATAGATGCCATGACCGGACAGCTTCATCGCATACGCTTCGCCGAAGCCGCTCTTGCCGCTTCTCGCCCCGCCCGTTATGAATATCGCCATTTCGCTCGCCCCGTTTCCGATATCGTTCCGTCCGCGCCCGCAGGCCGGACTCGTAATCCTAACGGCAAGTGTTCGCGCGGAACGAGCTTACTCTCTCGACACCCCGGCGCTTTCGAAGGTCGCCATTTCGCGCATCACGCCGAGAGCCGCGTCCACCAAATGAAACGCCAGCACGGCGCCCGTTCCTTCTCCGAGACGCATCTCCAAATGGATCAGCGGCGTGAGGCCGATGCGCCGCAGCAATCCGGCATGTCCCTGCTCGTGCGAGAGGTGGGAGCCGAGCATGAATGCGGCCGCTTTCGGAGCGATGGCGGTCGCGACGAGCGCGGCCGCGGAAGAAATGAAGCCGTCGACGACGACGAGACAGCGGTTCGCCGCCGCGCCTAGAATGACGCCGACCAGGCCGGCGATCTCAAGCCCGCCGACCTTCGCCAACGCGTCGATGGGATCGGACGCGTCGGGGCGGTTGAGGGCGATCGCGCGCTTGACGACATCGACCTTGTGCCGGCGGCGCGCTTCGTCGATCCCCGTGCCGAGTCCGACCGCCTCGTCCGCCGGCAGGCCGCCGAGCACGGCGCAGAGCGCCGCGCTCGCCGTCGTATTGCCGATGCCCATATCGCCCGTCGCGAACATCCGGTAACCGTCGGCCGCTAATCCCGCGACGAGGTCGAATCCGCCCTGAATGGCGGCTTCCGCATCCGCGCGCGACATTGCGGCTTCACGCGTCATGTTCGCCGTTCCGTTGCGCGTCTTGCATACGATAAGTCCTTCGTGCATCAGATCCGCATTCACGCCCATATCGACGCAAAAGACGTCCGCGCGGGCGCCTCGCGCCAGCACGTTCACCGCAGCGCCGCCCGCCAGGAAGTTCAACACCATCTGCGGCGTTACCTCCGCCGGGAACGCGCTGACGCCCTCTTCGCATACGCCATGATCGCCGGCCATGACGATGACGGCGCGCTTGGAGAAATCCGCGCCAATCTCCCCGGTTATGCCCGCGGCCTGAACGGCGATGCTTTCCAGCCGGCCCAGGCTCCCCGGCGGTTTCGTCAAGCTGTTCAGGCGTTGTTCCGCGGACGCCATGCCCGCGGCGTCCAGCTCGCCGATTTTTTCAATGCATGCCGTCAATCGTTCTTCGCTCATGAACTCGCTTCCTCTCTTCTCTCTTCGGCTGGCGGGACTTCCGGCAGCAGCAGCAGCTGCGGCACGCCGGTTTCGGGATGCGGCAGCACGACGGTCCGGGCGCCGAAGACCCGCTCTATCAAATCCGGTTGAACTACCTTGGAAGGCGGTCCGAACGCTTCGATGCCGCCGCCGTGCAGCACGAGCAATTCGTCGCAATAATGCGCCGCCAGGTTAAGATCGTGCAGGACGGCCACCACCGTCAACTGCCGCTCCGCCTGCCAACGCTTGACGGTATCCAGCAGCTGCACCTGGTAACCGATATCCAGATAAGTCGTCGGCTCGTCGAGCAGCAGCAGCTCCGGCTCCTGCGCCATCACTTTCGCGAGCGCGACGCGCTGGCGCTCGCCGCCGCTCAGGCCGTCGACCCGGCGATCCTGCAGCTCGGCTAGCCCCATATCGCGCAGCGCCCGCTCCACGACCCGCCCGCCTTCGGAGGCCTCCTCGCCGAGCCAGTTTTGGTACGGGAACCGCCCCATCGTCACGGCCTCGCGCACCGTGAAGCTGACGGCCGGCAGTCCGCCCTGCTGAAGCACGGCGACCCGTTTGGCCAGCTCCTTGCGCTTGTATGCCGAAGCCGGCTTGCCTTCCAGCAGCGCCTGTCCCGCAGTGGGGCGTTCCATGCCGGAGAGCAAGCGCAGCAGCGTCGATTTGCCGGCGCCGTTCGGACCGATAATGCCGTACATGGCGCCTTTGCGCATCGCGAAGCTCATCTCGTTCAATATCGAATGGCCGGCAATCGTCATCGCGAGTCCCTTCGCCTCGATCATGACGCACCTCCTTGCAGCACCTTGCGCCGATAGAGCAAATACGCGAAGAAGGGCGCGCCGATCAAGGCCGTCACGATGCCGAGCGAGATTTCCTTCGGACTGAGGGCCGTCCGCGCGAGCGTGTCCGCCCAGACGAGGTAAAAGCCGCCGCCGATCGCGGACAACGGCACGATAATCCGGTAATCGGGTCCCACGATCAGCCGGATCAGATGCGGCACGACCAGCCCGACGAAGCCGACGACGCCGGCGACGGAGACCGCGACCGCGGTAAGCAGCGTGGAGACGAGCAGGACGATCAGCTTCGTGCGCTCGACGTTGACGCCCAGATGCGCCGCATGCCGCTCGCCGAAGACGAACAGATTCAGATGCTGCGAATACCGGATCAGCACCGGCAATCCCACGACCAAGAAAGGCGCGACGAGTTTCGCGTGCTCCCAGCTTCTCGCGCTGAGGCTGCCCATGAGCCAAAACATCGCTTCGTTCACGACGTTCTGCGACAGCGTCACCAGGAACGAGACGAGCGCGCCGAGGAAAGCCTGCACGATCACGCCCGACAAGATCAGCGTCTCGACGTTCATGGCGCCCCTGGCCCGGGACAACGCGAACACGATCAGCAGCGTAACCATGCCCGTGGCGAAGGCGACCAAAGGAACGGTCCAAAGGCCTAGCGCCGTTTGCAGCCCGAACACGATCATGAAGGCGGCGCCTACGGAGCAGCCCGAAGCCACGCCGAGCGTGAACGGATCCGCGAGCGGATTGCGCAGCACGCCCTGGAAGCCCGCTCCGGCCAAAGCCAAGCAGGCGCCGACCAGCACGCCCAGCACGACGCGCGACAGACGGAGCTGCGTCACGATGGCGATCTCCGCGGCATCCCACTTCGTGCCGGCATCCGGCATCCATGGCAGCTGATGCAGCAGAATGCCCCACACGTCCTTCAGCGCCAAGCCGGCCGAGCCGATCGACAGGCTGATGACCATAGATGCGAGTAAGAGGAGCATCGCTGCTCCTCCATACGCGTATAATTTCTTCCGCATCTTAGTGGAACAGATCCGGATGCAGCTTCTTCGCGACTTCCAGCAGACCGTCGGCCAAGCGGGGACCGACGCGCGTCAGCGGATCCTGATCGACTTCGAATACCTGTTTATTCTTGATGGCCTTGATCGCATTCCAGCCCGGGCGCGATTCGATCGCCGCGAGGATCGGGTTTTTCTCGCCCTCCTTCACCGTCATGGACGCGTAAATGATCTCGTCGGGGTTCGCCTTTACGACGGCCTCCGGATCGATCTCGTACCAATTGGGCTCCGTGGCGATGTTCGTGCCGCCGGCCAGCGTGATGAGTTCGTCCAGAAACTCGCCCTTGCCGACCGTCCAGCCCGGCGAAAATTCCAGGTACACGTTCGGCTTCTGCGCATCCTTGACCGTATCCGCCACCTGCGTGCGCACCTGTTCCATGTGCTCGGCGACCGCCGCCGCTTCGTTCGCTTTATCGAGCACCGCGCCGATCTGCTTCACCTTCTCGATTACCGCGTCGTAGGTCTTGGGATCCGACGCATAGACCGGCAGCTTCAGCGCGCGCAGCTTATCGACGACGGCCGAGCTCATGCTGTACGAAGCGAGGATCAAGTCCGGCTTGAGCGAGACGATCTTCTCGATATCCGCGTTCATGTCGCCGATCTTCGGCTTATCCGCCGCTTCCTTCGGATAATTCGAGAAGTTGTCCACGGCCGCGACCGCATCGCCCGCTCCGAGCGCGTAGACGATTTCCGTCTCGCTCGGCACGAGCGTCACGATCCGCTGCGGCGCGGCCGCGAACGTCAGCTCGGTACCCGTGACGTCCTTGACCGTGAGCGGGTAAGTCGTGGCTTGCGGACCTGCCGCGGCGACTTCGTTCCCGGCGGCCGTGCCATTATCGGCGGCTGCTTCATTGCCGGCAGCCGCATTATCGGCCGTCGCCCCGTTGCCGGGCGCGTTGTTGCCGGCAGCCGCATTGGACGCATTGCCCGCCGCCGCATTGTTCGTCGCTCCGCCTTCGTTCGTTTTTTGCGTGCCGCAGGCCGTCGCGAGCAGCAGCAGCGCCGCCGCCAGCAGGACGAAGGCGACATTCCTGATAGCAGATGATTTCCGTTTCCATTCCCGTTTCATGTTCATCGTTCTCTCTCCCGTTCTTATCATCTTATGCCTCTACTTCTTCGCCTTCACTGGTTCCCGCAACAAAAAAAGCATCTCCGACTGCAGTGTCAGAAATGCTCATGTCCCAATGAACGGCGGCAATAAACGCTCCGCGGACGGAAGCGGCGGAATTCGAGTTCGTATCCGGCTCATTGCCATTTTCTAACACCCTCCTAAATCCTCGTAGGCAGCGTTATCCCGTTACAGGCAGGTCTCCTGACTCGGAGCAGCGGGCATCGTCGTCTTCCCGGACGGTCGAACCGTCCAGTGACTTTCATCGATGCCTTGCCCGGGCTCGTCATGCAGCCGGGGCGCTCCTTACAGTGGCGGGTCCGTGCCGGCTTCTCACCGGTCTTCCCTATTAAGCCGCACGCTCGCTGACAGCGCGGTCATGCAGCACCTGTAACTTCATCTATGCAATTGTATCTGAGCTACTATACCATTCCCCCGCAAGTATTGTCCAGACGATTCGCTGGCAATCGCGAGGTCTTTTGGCCGGGTTGTGCCGCATATCCTATACCCTTCCCCTAATTCCGAGCATGGCACTATACATTATTGGGAGGCGTTCGAATGTCTCGCCGGAAAGAGCTTCATGCCGCCAGATGCCGCACGGCGCTGTTCGCCGCCGCGGCCGTGCTTGCCGTTGCCCGCGTGCAGGCAGGCTGCGAGCCGCGACCGCTTAAGCTGCCAAGCGCCGGTCCAACTTGCGCTTCATCTGGCCATTCAAGCGAAGCGCGTTCCCCACGACCGATACGGAGCTGAGCGCCATCGCCGTTCCCGCCATCCAAGGCTCGATGCCGCCTACCGCCGCGAACGGGATCACGACCGCATTGTAGAGAAAGGCGAAGCCCAGGTTCTGCCGGATGTTGCGAACGGTCAGCCGGCTGATCTGCAGCGCCTCGGAGATCCCTGTCAGCCGCGACCTGAGCAAGGTCATGTCTCCCGCGTCCAGCGCAGCTTCCGTGCCGCCTCCCATGGCGATGCCCACGTCCGCCGCGGCGAGCGCCGGCGCGTCGTTCCACCCGTCCCCGGCCATCGCCACGACCAGCCCGTCTCCTTGCAGCCTGCGAATCAACGCGGCTTTCTGGTCCGGCAGCATGGACGCATGCACGTCCCGGATCCCCGTCAGCCCCGCGGCCTTCTTGGCCGCGGACGGATGATCGCCGGTCGCGAGCAGCACGCGGATGCCCTCTCGTTTCAAGTCCTCCACCGCTTCCTTGGACGTGCGCTTCACGGAATCGGCCAGCGCGAACGCCCCGGCGCAGACGCCGTCGACGAAAGCGTAGACGACGGTCTCGCCCGCTTCCTCCTTCCGTTCGGCAAATCCTTGCAGCGAGCGGTGAATCGGCCAAGACCGCTCCGCGGCGAAGCCCGCGTTGCCCACCGCGACCGCTTTGCCCTCGACGAGCGCCTCGATGCCTTTGCCCGGGTATGCGGCATGCGACGCCGAAGCCGGAACGACCAGCCCCGCGCGCCGGGCCGACTCCCGGATCGCTTCCGCGAACGGATGCTGCGACCGCTCCTCCGCCGCCGCCGCAAGCCGCAGCAGCCCGTTCGGCGCGCCGTTCAGCGCGGACACGCCCGTTACGGCCGGCTTGCCTTCCGTAAGCGTGCCGGTCTTGTCCAGCACGATCAGGTTCAGCTGCGCCAGTCGTTCAAGCGCGCTCGCTTCCTTCAGGACGATGCCCCTTCTGGCGAGCTTGCCCGTGGCCAGCACGAGCGATATCGGCGCGGCCAGCCCGAGCGCGCACGGGCATGCCGCGAGCAGCACGGCCAGCGCATGAATCGATGCCGTTTTCCAGTCGCCCGGGTTGAGCCACAGCAGCCACAGCGCCAGCGTGGCGAGCGACAGCGCCATCATGACGGGGACGAACACGGCCGCCATGCGGTCCACCTTGCGCCCGATCGACGACTTCGTCGCCTGCGCCTGCCTCGTGATCGCCGCGATGCGGCTCAGCAAGGTCCCGCGTCCCGTGGCAAGCACCTGCATGCGCAGCGGATGGCCGATGACGGTCGTGCCCGCAAACACGCGGTCTCCCGCGAGCCGTTTGACCATCCCGCTCTCCCCCGTCAGAAACGATTCGTCCAGCGTCGCTTCGCCATCCGCGACGATCCCGTCCGCTGGCAAATGCCCGTTCGCTTCGACGATGAGCTGATCCCCGACGCGCAGCCGGTCGAGCGGAATCCGTTCGGATTTGCCGCCGCGCACGACGATCGCTTCCTTCGCCTGCAGCGACGCGTAGCCGTCGCCTTCTTTCATCGCCCGCTCGGAGGCGGCGGCCTCCAGCAGCTTGCCGCCCAGCACGGCGGTGATGACGACGGCCGACGTCTCGAAATACAGGGCGCCTCCCGCCATCATCGAGATGTAACTGTACACGTAAGCGGCCGTCGTGCCGATCGCGACCAGCACGTCCATGTTGGCCGTCCGCTCCCGCAACGCATAGTACGCGCCGAAGTAAAACGGCATGCCGATAAAAAACTGCACGACCGACGCGAGCAGCAGCTGCAGGATCGGCTCTTCGATGAAAGCGGGCACCGGAATGCCGCGCAGCAGGTCGTAGTGATGAACCATCGTCCATAACAAAGGCAGCGTCAGCAGCGAACCCGCGATGACGCGGAGCTTCAACGCGTCGATCTCGGAGCCCGCATCCTCGTCCCGTCCGTGCGGAATGGCCTGAAAGCCGATTTGCCCGATCCGCTCGATGATGACTGCCGGCGTAACGGCCCCCGAAGCGTACGTAATATAAGCGGACTTCGCCGCGTAATGCACCGACACGCCGGACACGCCGGCCAGCTTGCCGACCGCCCGTTCGATCCGGGTCGCGCAAGCCGTGCAGCTCATGCCGTGGATGCGCAAATCCAGCACTTCTTCCTCGTCCAGCGGCTGCATGGCCCGCCCTCCTTCGATTCGTCGTTCGCGATGCAGGAACATCCGGATTACTCGACAGCCGTACAGACAAACCCAAGCTGTCCTACTCTCCACTATATGGCAGGAACGCAAGGCGCATGATACAAAATAAAAAGCACTTCCGCATCGAAATGCGAAAGTGCTTCTTCAAGCCGCTTAATTGCCGGTTTCGACTTCGCCCGGCCAGCTGAGCATGCCGCCGAGCACGTTGACGACCTCGTAGCCCTGCGCGGATAAATAATCGCAGGCTTTGCCGCTCCGGTTCCCGCTTCTGCACACCATGTACAGCGGCTCTTCCATGCCGTTCAGCTCGCCCACGCGCTCGACGAAGACGGACAGCGGGATGCTGACCGCCTCTTTAATATGGCCGGATTCCCATTCGTCCGGTTCCCTGACATCGATAACGCTCAGCTTCTCGCCTTCCCGAAGCCGAGTTTCCAGTTCGCTGGCCGTGATTTCTCCCATTGCTGCATGCACTCCTTCAAGCTTCATGTTGCCTTGCTATATAGGCATTTTACCGTTAAGCTCCTGGCCGTGTCCAGCTTCCCGGACATGAAGACGGCATCCGCGTTTATCGCGGATGCCGTCTTCGTCGCTTATTCGGGTTGAATGCGGACCGCCGTGCCGCTGACCGCGACCATCAGCATGCCTTCGCGGACGACCTCGTAATCGATGTCGATGCCGACGATCGCGTTCGCGCCCAGCCGCGAAGCCTGGCCGGACATTTCGCCGAACGCGACGTCGCGCGCTTCCTTGAGCTTCGTCTCGTACGCGCCCGAACGTCCGCCGACGATGTCGGTGATCGAAGCGAACAAGTCGCGCATGATATTCGCGCCCATGATCGCTTCTCCCGTTACGACGCCCAGGTACTGCTCGATCGGATGGCCTTCGATCGTCGGCGTTGTCGAATAAATCATCGTAATCCCTCCCACTCGGTATACTGCGTCATACGGTGCTCTCTCCAAAAGGTTTCATCATGCGCTTCATCAAGGATATACCCGTTTCAGGCGTTGCTAGAATGGCCCGCCGACGATCTTTTTATGCAATCCGCTAAAAGGTTTTCGTCCGTCCGTGCCTGCCGACCCGCGCGCTCGCGCGTTGCCGGTCGTTCGCGGTCAGCCAGCAGCTCAGCAGCAGCATGGCGGACCAGCACCAAATATAGGCGTTCCATACCGATTGAAAGTCCCCCTTGAACGCCCGGAACGCATGCGCCGACGCGTGATGCAGCTGATAAGGCGCGAGCAGGTATTCGCTCGTGCGAAAGAGGACAAGCGCGAGCAGCAGCAACGCCACGGCGGAGGCCCCGCCGGCGATTTTGCGGTTCTTGACGGCCCGGTATGACAAGGAAGCCACGAATACGCCGAACAAGGCCGAGGACAAAGGCGCCACGATCAGCGGACTGACCCAATTGTAACGATCTACCGAGAACGTCATCTTGGCCGCGAACAAGCCGAAGCCGAAAACCGCAGCCGTCGCCCACAGCAGCAGCAGCGTGCCCGGCCGCGAGATTTTCGGCGGACGCATGCCTTTCGCTTGCGCGTACCAGCTTCGATATCGGATGAACAGCAGCAGCGCCGGAATAAACAAGCCGACCAGCGATAACAGGTACTGCAGCAGCTGATAGGCCGGCAGGTCGCCGACGTGATCGCGCAAGACCGGAAACCATTTCACGAATACGCCGGTTCCGTGCGACCATGAATCCATGAACAGATGCGTCAAATACCCGATATACAACGACGCGAGATATACGATCCAGGCGCGAACGGAATTCAGCTTCCATTCCTCCGAAGACAAGCTTTTCGCGAACTGGTCCGCATGGCCGACCGACGGGAGAAACTTCGGAATCGCCGGCTTCACGACCGTATGGAACGCGAATGCGAGCGCGATGCTGAGCGGTACCCCCTGCACCAGAAAACCGCGCAGCGAATGTCCGATCGTTTGATAGGATTGCATGGCCATGAAGTATTCCATATCCGGAATCATGCTGCCGAGCAAGAGCCCCGTCACGCTCAGCCATCCGGGCGCAATCCGGCGGAGCGGCACCGCGAATAAAGGATGCGAGAATGTAAACGGCATGCCCTTACTCCAATTGACCGAACTTGCTCAGCGGCCACAGCCGGAACACGGCCCTTCCTTCGAGACTGGACAGCGCGATCGGTCCCAGCATCCGGCTGTCTTGGCTGTTCTCGCGGTTATCGCCCATGACGAATACGGATTTTGCCGGTACGGTATACGGCACCTTCAAGCCGTTGGAATACGTGAGCCCCTTCACGTATGGCTCCTGAAGCAATTTTTGATTCACCAGGACATGGCCGTCGCTCGTAAAATCAATCACGTCGCCCGGCAGTCCGACGACGCGTTTAATAAGACGCTTATCGCTCTCGGGCCCGTCGATGATGACGATGTCCCCCCGGTGCGGCATTTCGAAACGATAGCTGATTTTATCCTCGATGAGCCGCTGCCCGTCCACGAGCGTTTTCTGCATGGAGATGTTCTTGACCTCGGTTTGGGCAAAAGCGTAGTTCTGAATAAGGAGCGCCGCGGCAATCGCAATGCCCAGCGTGACGCACCAGTCCCGCACCTCTCGAATCCATGATTTCTTCATCTGCTTCTGACTCCTTTCCGGGTTTGCTTGTCCGAATGCCTGTAACTAATACGACAGTACCGCCAAATAAGTTTCTTTCCAAGGGACATATTGCTTAAAAAGGATTGCTCTTCCACAGGTCCTATTATACATTTAGAAAGCTGACATTCATAAATGCCGAAGGAGTGAAAGTTCCTTTGCCCGCATTGGAAAATACCCTGAACGGCTTCGCGCAGGGCATGCTCTGCCCATCCTGCTCGGGCTTGCCATCCAGCCGTTCGAATCGGCCAAACGCGCGACGGCCATGGGTTTCTACCAAGCCGTGTATTCCGTCGGCATGTTCACGGGACCGTTCCTGGCCCGCTTCGTGAACGATAGGTTCGGCCGGGATTACGGCTTCTGGCTCGGCGGCGGGTTCGCCGCGGCGGCGCTGCTGCTGACGCTGATCTGGAAGCATTCCTGAGCGGCCGCCTCCGCCGAATGAACAAAAACACCAGCCGGTTCGACGAGCGTCGAATCGGCTGGTGTTTTTATGGCCTGCTTACATGCACTCTTCCGGATCTTCCGTCTGCGCATCCTCGATCGTGATTTTCTCCGCGACCGTATCCCGAATGACGGACACGACCGTTTGCAGCAGGTAGTTGATGTCCGCTTGGCTTTGCTGGAACTCCGTGATGATCGGAATGCCGTCGAGCTCGTCTTGCAGCGTGGCGATCTCGCTCTCGATCTTCGCCACCATGTCGGCATTTTTGAACGTTGTCTCGAACGCGACGATTTCCTTCTGTTTCTTCTTGATCTGCGCAATCAAGCCTTGGATGCGATCATTGCCTTGAATCTGCTTCTCGGCGCGCTGGAACTGCTGCACTTCCTCGGACGTGAACAGCATGTTCGCCAATTCCTTCGTCTTGGCCATGATGTCCGCGCGGACGATAATGTCCTCCGTATTGAATTTTGGCACGCCGCAGCCCGCATCGTGGTCGTGATCATGCTCGTGTTTTGCCGTTTGTTCATTTGCCATCGTTTCCAGCTCCTCTAGTCGTTAAGATACGGCTTCCTGCTTCAATTCTTCTATGATCGGCTCTGCCTTGACATACCAGGTCTGCACGTCCGTTACGCGCGCTTCGATGAATTGTCCGATCCATGACGCCGGTCCCTTCATATGAACCAGCTTGTTCGTGCGCGTGCGTCCGGCCAGCACGTCCGGATTGTTTTTGCTCTGCCCTTCGATCAAGACCTCGAATGTTTGACCGAGCATCAGCTTGTTGCTTTGAAGGCTGAGCTCGCCGACGAGCGCATTCAACCGCGCCAAGCGCGCTTTCTTCACGGCCTCGGGAATATTGTCTTCCATGTCCGCGGCGGGCGTGCCGGCGCGCGGCGAGTAGATGAACGTGTATGCCGAAGCAAATCCGACTTCCTTCATCAGCGACAGCGTCTCCTCGAATTGCTCCTCCGTCTCGCCGGGGAAGCCGACGATGATGTCGGTCGTCAGCACGGCATCCGGAATCGCCCGCTTGATCTTGCCGACAAGGTCCAGATACAGTTCCCGCGAATATTTGCGGCTCATCCGCTTCAGCACTTCCGTGCTGCCGGATTGCACCGGCAAATGAATATGCTCGACGAGGTTCCCGCGCTCAGCCAGGACGTCGATCAAACGATCGTCGAAATCCCGCGGATGGCTCGTCGTGAAGCGGATGCGCGGCAGGTCGATCTTGGCCATGTCCGCCATCAGATCGCCGAACCGGTAATCGCGGTCCTCGAAGTCCTTGCCGTAGGCATTGACGTTCTGCCCCAGGAGCGTAATCTCCTTGAAGCCTTGGCGCGCCAGCTCGCGCACTTCGGCGATGACGTCCTCCGGACGCCTGCTTCGTTCCTTGCCGCGCGTATAAGGCACGATGCAGTACGTGCAGAACTTATCGCAGCCGTACATGATATTCACCCAGCCGCGCATGCCCTCGCGTTTCTTCGGCAGATTCTCGATGATGTCGCCTTCCTTGGACCACACTTCCACGACCATCTCTTTGCCGAACAGCGCATCCTGCAGCAAGTACGGCAGACGGTGGATGTTGTGCGTGCCGAAGATCAGATCGACGAAGCCGTGCTTCTGCATGATGCGTCCGACGACCGACTCCTCCTGCGACATGCAGCCGCAGACGCCGAGGATGAGCCCCGGCTTCTCGATCTTCAGGTGCTTCAGATGCCCCAGCTCGCCGAACACTTTATCCTCCGCGTTCTCGCGAACGGCGCAGGTATTGAGCAGGATGACGTCCGCCTGATTGCGGTCGTCGGTCGGCAGGTAGCCCATCTGCTCGAATATTCCTTTCATCACCTCGGTGTCATGCTCGTTCATCTGGCACCCGTACGTCGTGATGTTGTAGGTTTTTCCTTTGCCGAGCTCCATGAGCTCCGGCGGGATCGCGGATTCGTAGTGAACCTGAATCTCTTCCTTGCCCCTGCGCTTCTCGTCTTTGTAATTCGGCGCCGCGTTTATCGTTATATCTCTACCGTTGATGCGATAGGTTGTTTTTCCGTCCGATTCGTTCAGTACTTTCGCGTTCGAGAAATCAAAGTACTTGGAGAAGTCCTTCCCCGTGCTGGCCACAGCATTCACGTCCCCTCTCTATACGTGTCCATCTCCGCATTATAGCAAAATCCGCCGCGATTAGAAAGAAAAATGCTCCTCCTCTTCCATCTGCGCCGCAACGCAAAAAAGAGACGTTCGCCGCATGGCGGCAAACATCCCTTCGACTCGCTACCCGACGATTTCGGCCTCGTCGCCCGTTTTGGCTCCTGCGGCATTGGCTTCGTCGGTATCGATGTGCAGATCGAGCGCGAATTCCGGCGATACCCGCGCGATGACGTTTTCCAGCACGACGCCGCGTTCGCCGTGGAGACGTACCGCCAGCTTCTTCTTGTCCGCTATGCCCCAACGCTCCGCATCGCTCGTGTGGAAATGGATATGGCGCGCGGCCACGATGACGCCTTCCTCGATCGTCACTTCGCCGGCCGGCCCTTTGATCGTGATGCCGACGGATCCGTCGATGTCGCCCGACTCGCGAACCGGCGGGTTGATGCCGAGCGAGAACGCATCCGTGCGCGATACTTCCAGCTGCGTGCGCTTGCGGACGGGGCCAAGGATTCTGACCTTGCCGAAGCTTCCTTTCGGCCCGATTATCTCGACCGTCTCGTTCGCCGCGTACTGTCCCGGCTGCGAGAGCGGCTTGAACACCGATAGCTCGGCGCCTGGTCCGAACAGTTGCTCGACATGCCGTTGTTCCAGATGAATATGCCGGGCGGAGACGCCCACAGGTACTTTCTTCATGCTGCCCAAACCTTCTTTCCGTGCCCGGTCGTTACGACCGTTGCTTCTGCTAGTATTGCTGCGATTTCAAGAAGGCATACCGCCCCACACGGAAGCGGTATGCCTTCTGTCCTGCTGCGATGGGAAACTTGCTTAATGCTTATTTGAACTCCGCCAAGAGCTTGTCGAACTGGTCTTGGGAGAGCGACAGGTCTTGGTTGGCCAGACCTTCCGGCTGGAACCCGGTGATCATCGACTCGTACGCTTGACGCTCTTTGTTTTGATAGATGAGACCGGTCAGCATGCCGTTCGTCTCCATGATTTTGTTCATGGCCGCGATGCGGTTGGACGGATCGTAGTCCGGGAATTGATCCAGATTGACGATGTTCTCCTTGAACCAGTCGTAGGTGTTCACTTTATTGAACGTCACGCACGGGCTGAATACGTTGATGAGTGAGAAGCCCTTGTGGTTCAAGCCCGCTTCGATCAAAGCCGTCAGCTGCTTCAGATCGCTGGAGAAGGACTGCGCGATGAACGTCGCGCCGGCCGACATGGCGATTTCGAGCGGGGACAGCGTCGACTCGATGGAGCCTTCCGGCGTCGATTTCGTTTTGAAGCCTTCCGCGCTGCGAGGCGACGTCTGACCTTTCGTCAACCCGTAGATCTGGTTGTCCATGACGATGTACGTGAGGTCGATGTTGCGGCGAATCGCATGAACCGTATGGCCCATGCCGATCGCGAAGCCGTCGCCGTCGCCGCCGGACGCGATGACCGTCAGCTCGCGGTTCGCCAGCTTCACGCCTTGGGCGATCGGCAGCGCGCGGCCGTGAATGCCGTGAAGTCCATAGGCGTTAATGTATCCGGAGATCCGACCGGAACAGCCGATGCCCGATACGACGGCGAGGCTTTCCGGCTCGAGCCCGACGTTAGCGGCGGCGCGCTGAATCGCGGCCTGTACGGAGAAATCTCCGCAGCCCGGGCACCAGTTCGGTTTTACGTTATTGCGAAACTCTTTGAATGTCGCCATCTTACACCAACTCCTTGCATGCTTTGTGCACTTCGGAAGGCAAGAACGGATTGCCGTCGTATTTCAGGACGCTTTTGATTTTGTCGGCATGGCCGGCATGCAGCTTCACTTGATCGGCCAGCTGGCCGGTCGCGTTGTTTTCCAGCACGACGACTTTGGCGGCGCTCTTCAGGTAAGGCTCGACCAATTCCGCGGGGAACGGATGGATCTGGCGGATCGTGATATGGTTCGTTTTCAAGCCGTCGTTTTCCATGCGTGCGCGCGCTTCGTCGATCGTGCCCCCCGTCGAGCCCATGCCGATGATCAGCAGATCCGCTTCCGCATGAGGCGCGTCGGCGCGAACGGCATCGCGGATGTACATGCCGTCGAGCTTCGATAAGCGTTTATCCATCATCTTCTTGCGGTTGACCGAGCTTTCCGAAGGGCGTCCCGTCTCGTCGTGTTCCACGCCCGTGACGTGATGCAAGCCGAATTTGTCGCCGGGGATGACGCGCGGCGATACGCCGTCTTCCGTCAGCTGGTACCGTTTGAACAGTTCGTTCGTTTCCAGCTCGGGAAGTTCGCGCACGAGCTTGCCGCGGTTAATCGGCATTTTATGAAGATCCAGCGGCTCGCAGGATTGCTTGCCGAGCGAGAGCTGAAGGTCTGTCATGAGAATGACCGGCACCTGATACTGCTCCGAGAGGTTGAAAGATTCGATCGTGTCGTAGAAGCAATCTTCCAACGTGGCGGGCGCGATGACGATCTTCGGAATTTCGCCGTGCGTGCCGTATACCATCGCGTTCAGGTCGGACTGTTCTTGCTTGGTCGGCAAGCCCGTCGACGGGCCGCCGCGCTGCGTATCCACGATGACGAGCGGGGTTTCCGTCATGCCCGCCAAGCCGATCGCCTCCATCATGAGCGACAGTCCGGGTCCGGCGGATGCGGTCATCGTGCGAACGCCGGCATAATTGGCGCCGATCGCCATTGTCACGGCCGCGATTTCGTCTTCTGTTTGAACGACGGTGCCGCCGAACTTCGGAAGCTTCTTGATCAAATATTCCATAATCTCGGAAGCCGGCGTTATCGGGTATGCCGACATCAGCCGGCAGCCGCCCGCGACCGCTCCGAGACCGATCGCCTCGTTCCCGATCATGAACAGCTTTTGGTTGCCGTCGGCCGGTTCAAGCCGAAATTCCTCCAACGGTCCGCCGGCCAGCTCCAGCACGAAATCCGAGCCGCGTTTGACCGCTTCGATGTTCTTCTCCACGATGGCCGGGCCTTTGCGCCCGAACTCCTCTTCGACCGCTTTGTTGAACACGTCGATAGGCAGGCCAAGAAGCGCCCAGGATGCGCCGGACGCGACCATGTTTTTCATGAGCGACGTGCCCAGGTCCTCCGCGATCGACGTGATCGGCACCGGAAACAGGCGGGCATTGATGCCTTCCGGAAGAACCGGGTTAAACTTGGCGTCAGCCACGACGACGCCGCCGGCACGCAATTCGTGCGCGTTCAAATCGATGCTCTCTTGGTCGAACGCGACCAAGATATCCAGATCGTCCGAAATGGCAAGCTTCGGCTTCGTGCTGATTCTGATCTTATTGTTCGTATGACCGCCCTTGATCCGCGATGAAAAGTGGCGGTACCCGTACAAATAATAGCCAAGGCGGTTAAGCGCTGTCGAGAAAATACGGTCGGTACTTTCGACGCCCTCCCCCTGCTGTCCCCCGATTTTCCAAGACAATTGACTGATCAAAATGCCCATCTCCTCTTTTGAATAAACCTGCATATTTTCTGCTGCGTTAACGAATCGTAAAGGGTTGAACCATTCTATCTCATAATCAAATAAATTTTATGTCTCTAAGTACTAAAATGCAAGCAGTTCCAACGTATTTCTCGGATAGTTCTTTTCGATTATATCCATATCGCAGCGAGATCGGAATAAAAACATCGTTCACCGCGGAAGATGCATCGACAAAAACGACAATGCGTTTTCTTCGAAAAACGACTTTACCAAGGCCTCCGGGTATTTCGCCAGCAGCGCATCCAGCAAGCGATGCACCTCTCCCGGATGGGTCAAATCATTCACGTAACGGTCGATTCCGTCGAAATCCGATCCGAACATGAGCTGCCGCTCGCCGCCAAACTCGCAAATCCGCTCTACGTGACGCAGCACGTCAGCAATTTCGGCAGGAACGCGCGAAGAAACGAACTGCGGCACGAACGTCACCCCGATCAGTCCCCCGGCGGCAAGAAGCGCCTTGATTTGCTCGTCCGTCAAATTGCGCGGATGCGGGCATAGACTGCGGCTGTTGGAATGCGACGCGATGACCGGTTTGACCGTCGCCTGAAGCATATCCCAGAAAGCGCGGTCGCTCAAATGCGATACATCCAACAGTATACCCAATCTATTACATTCTTCTACGAAGGCGCGGCCTTTTTTTGTCAAGCCGCCGCCGCGGTGTTCGAGTACGCCGTCCGCCCCCCAATTCGCATGGTTCCAAGTCAGCCCCGCCGCCCTGACGCCGAGAGCGAACAAGATGCGAAGCATCGCTAGGTCTCCCTGGAGGCCGTCTGCGCCCTCGAGCGATAACATGGCGCCGATTGCCCCGGGTTTCCTTTGCAAAGCCTTAACATCCCCCGCCGTGCGGATAAACGTCATCTCGGGCGCGCTCAGTACCTTGCGGTAGAAAAGATCGATGCTTTGCAGGATCGGTACCATCGTTTTGTCCGTTCGCTCCGGCACGTAGACCGCGAAAGTCTGAAAGACAGACTCCGCTTGCTTCAACCTCGGCAGCGTCACGTCGAGTTTCCGCTGATCGTCCTGGATGAAGGACAGCGTCGGGTCCTCCAGCAGTTTCGACAGCACGTCACAGTGAAAATCGACCTTCCGAACATTCCCCAAGACCATCATCCTTCCTGAAATCGATTTGTCCGCGCAATGCAAAAAAACCTGCCTACGTCGTAAACAGGTCTAGTCGATTTACATGTCTCGCCTGGATTCCGGTTCTATCTGGGTTCGACGATCAGCTTGATTGCCGTGCGGTCTTCGCCATCGATGACAATGTCCGTAAATGCCGGAATGCAGATCAAGTCAACTCCGCTCGGGGCCACGAAGCCTCGCGCGATCGCGACCGCCTTTACCGCTTGATTCAACGCACCAGCCCCGATAGCTTGCAATTCAGCCGCTCCGCGTTCACGCAACACGCCGGCAAGCGCTCCTGCAACAGAATTTGGATTAGACTTTGCTGAAACTTTTAAGACATCCATGGAAAGTGACCTCCTCGGGAATGATGGATGAATACCGCTATTAAGATAGTATTCGAGAGAGGCAAAAAAATTCCTTCTTTCTTGCGTTATGTTAGCAAAATCTTCTGAATTGCGAGAATTTTCATAGAGCAGGAAGACCCCGCTTGACGTCCAGCGCACCGAGGCAAGCTTGCTCTCCCAGCCTGAGGACGCCAGTTAACGAGCTTTAAAGCTATCTGGCATCGTAGAATAGAAAACGGCTGCTACATGAGCAGCCATTCCGTTTCCGTCAACCGGATTTTTTGAATTTTTTTCGCTTTGCCCGTCGCATCGTCGATTTCCACGGAAACCCCGTGCAGATGCCAATCGCCTTCGTCGACCACGAAACGCGCCGGCAGCTGGGTCAGGAACCTATGCAGCACCGCTTCCCGCTCCATGCCGAGCACGCCTTCCATGGAACCGACCATGCCGACATCCGTAATATAAGCCGTCCCATTGGGCAAAATCCGGTCATCGTTCGTTTGCACGTGGGTGTGCGTGCCGACGACGAGCGAAACCTTGCCGTCCAGATGCCAGCCCATCGCGATTTTCTCCGAAGTCGCCTCCGCGTGAAAATCGACGAGAATGTTCTTCGTTTTCTGCTTGAATTGTTCGATGAGCTCGTCGGCTTTGCGGAAAGGACAATCGATCGGCGGCAGAAACGCCCGGCCCTGCAGATTGATGATCGCCAGTTCCTTCCCATTGGCCTTGATGATCGCGGCTCCTTGGCCCGGCGCCTCCGGCGCGAAGTTCGCCGGACGCACGAGGCGAGGCTGATCGTCGATCCATTCGAAAATATCTTTGTTGTCCCATGTATGGTTGCCCATCGTGATCCCGTGAACGCCGGCCTCCAGCAATTCCTTCACGATCGCGGCGGTAATCCCTCTGCCTGCCGCCGCATTCTCGCCGTTGGCAATGATGATATGCGGGTTGTATTTTGTTTTCAAGGCGGGCAGTACTTTTTTGAGTGCGGCACGGCCTACGTTACCTACGATGTCCCCGATAAACAATACGTTCATGTTCGTCAAACCTTTCTGTTATAAACCGAGAAAAGTGGCTGACAAGCAGCCACTTTTCCCGGTTTCATGCTATGTGGTTACTTGGCATATTCGACTGCGCGCGTTTCGCGGATGACAGTGACTTTAATATGCCCTGGATAATCGAGCTCGCTCTCGATTTTTTTCGTAATGTCGCGAGCCAAACGGAATGCTTCCGTATCGTCGATTTTATCCGGCTGCACCATGACGCGCACTTCGCGTCCGGCTTGGATCGCGTAGGATTTCTCGACGCCCTCGAACGATTCCGAGATGCCTTCCAGTTTCTCGAGGCGCTTGATGTACGTTTCGAGCGTCTCTCTTCTTGCCCCCGGTCTTGCCGCAGATAGTGCATCCGCAGCGCCGACCAGCATGGCGATGACGGAAGTTGCCTCGCAGTCGCCGTGATGCGACGCGATACTGTTGATGACAACCGGATGCTCTTTGTACTTCTTCGCCAGTTCGACGCCGATCTCGACGTGAGAGCCTTCCACTTCGTGATCAAGCGCTTTGCCGATGTCGTGCAGCAAGCCCGCTCTTCTCGCCAACGTGATGTCCTCGCCCAGCTCTGCTGCCATCAGACCGGTCAAATACGCGACTTCCATGGAATGTTTAAGCACATTCTGACCATAGCTCGTACGGTATTTCAAGCGGCCCAATATTTTGATCAGATCTGGGTGCAGACCGTGAACGCCAACTTCATACGTCGCCTGCTCTCCGTATTCACGGATGCGCTCGTCCACTTCCTTACGCGATTTCTCGACCATTTCCTCGATGCGGGCAGGATGGATGCGTCCATCCGCAACGAGCTTCTCGAGGGATGTCCGGGCGATTTCGCGGCGAATTGGATCGAAACCGGACAATATGACCGCTTCCGGTGTATCGTCGATGATGAGATCGATACCGGTCAACGTTTCCAGTGCGCGGATGTTGCGGCCTTCGCGGCCGATAATACGGCCCTTCATTTCTTCGTTCGGCAATGCCACAACGGAAACCGTCGTTTCTGCAACATGATCCGCTGCGCAGCGTTGGATAGCAAGCGAGATAATATCGCGTGCTTTCTTGTCTGCTTCTTCTTTCGCTTGCTGCTCGATTTCCTTGATCATTTGAGCCGTTTCATGACGAACCTCTTGTTCAACGTTGGTCAAGATGACTTGTTTGGCATCTTCCATCGTCAGGTTGGAAATTCGTTCCAGTTCATGAAGCTGCTGCTTGTAGAGTGAATCGATCTGCTCTTGCGTTTCCTCGATCCGCTTCTCTTTGTTGGCTACTTGTTCTTCTTTGCGTTCCAGCGCTTCTATTTTTTTATCCAACGACTCTTCTTTCTGAATCAGTCGTCTTTCAAGACGCTGTACCTCATTACGACGTTCGCGAATATCTCTCTCAGCCTCGGTACGGAGCTTGTGGACTTCATCTTTCGCTTCGAGAACCGTTTCTTTCTTCAGCGCCTCCGCGTCTTTTCTCGCATTCTCTACGATCTGACTAGCGGCTTGCTCGGCACTTGAAATTTTGGCCTCGGCGATCGATTTTCGAATAAAATAACCGACACCAAAGAAAATTGCACCAACAACGAGAGCGATCAGGATAGTTGCCCATACTGGCAGCATTATCTCACCTCCTCGTTGTTCACCTAAGCAAACGCTTGGGACAGTATTTGGTTTTCCAGCCGGTTTTTAACGTACATTCTTAATTGGCGAAAATAATCGTTTTGAATCAATTTTTGGAAGGAAAATCGATTCTGGAAGATAGAATACAAACTCATTTTATCTTTTGTGAAAATCAATTGTCAAGCATGAGCCCATCTTCATCCTCCAGATCCTCTTGCGCGGCCGTTTTTACGGCTTCTCTGACGGTCGATGAAGGAAAGCCCCTGCGCAGCAAAAACGCCGCCAGCTTCTGTTTCCTCTCGCGCTCTTCTCCTTTAATATAAGGCCATTTCTTCATCGCCGCGCGGATGGCGATCTCCGTCTCGGATTCTTCGTTCAGCTTCGCTGCGGCTTCCTTGGCCGTATCCCGCTTGATTCCGCGCTGCTGCAATTCCTGCTGCAGCAGTCGCCTGCCCTTCAATTGCGAACGCATCCGCTGCGTGGCATAAAGTTCCGCATACACGGGATCGTTTACCAGCCCCTCCCGTTTCAGTCGCTCGATCGCGATTAACGCCGCCTGTTCATCCAGTTCCTTACGGGCTAAATAACGCAAAATTTCCTTCTCGGTTCTCGGCCTGGCTCCCAGATGGGCCAACGCCAATATATAAGCGCGATGGTGGCTGTCCTCGAGTATAATTTGCTTCAGCTCATCCGCTTCGATTTCCCGCCCCTTCAGAAGCCGAAACTTGATTAATAGATCTTCATGCACGCTTGTGAATGGTTCATTTGCATCATTGACATACAAATAATACCGTTGTTTTTTCTTCTTGTCCTGCTCAACGCTCGTAATCGTAAGGATATGTCTTCACCTCTCTTATAAACAAAGAAGCACCTTGTTTAAAGGTGCTCCTGATATAACGTATACGGGATGCCGAATTATTCCAATTCGAGTTCCAATTCGTCCTCGGACTCTTCATCTTCGCTGAAAGCGGCAGCGTTCGCGTTCGCAGCCACGTTGCTAGCTTCGCGAATTTGTTTCTCGATCACGGAAGATATGTCCGCGCGGTCTTTCAGGAACTGCTTCGCATTCTCGCGGCCTTGGCCGAGACGCTCGCCGTTAAAGGAGAACCATGCGCCGCTCTTCTGGATGATATCGTGCTCGACGCCGATATCGACGATGCTGCCTTCCTTCGAGATGCCCTCGCCGTACATGATGTCGACCTCAGCTTGTTTGAACGGAGGCGCCACCTTGTTCTTCACGACCTTGATCCGCGTGCGGTTACCTACCACGTCATTGCCCTGCTTTATCGATTCGATACGGCGTACGTCAAGGCGAACGGAGGAATAGAATTTCAGCGCGCGTCCGCCTGGCGTCGTCTCCGGGTTACCGAACATTACGCCGACTTTCTCCCGCAATTGGTTAATGAAGATCGTGATGGTCTTCGATTTGCTGATGGCACCGGAAAGTTTACGAAGCGCTTGCGACATCAAACGCGCCTGAAGACCTACGTGGGAATCACCCATGTCTCCTTCGATTTCCGCCTTAGGCACGAGAGCCGCCACGGAGTCGACGACGACGATATCGACCGCGCCGCTGCGTACGAGCGCCTCGGCGATTTCAAGTGCCTGCTCGCCCGTGTCCGGCTGCGAAAGGAGCAGTTCGTCGATGTTGACGCCTAATTTGCTGGCGTAGGAAGGATCCAGCGCATGCTCCGCATCGATGAAAGCAGCTTGTCCGCCCGAGCGCTGCACTTCCGCGATGGCATGAAGCGCTACCGTCGTTTTACCGGAAGATTCCGGTCCGTATACTTCGATAATCCGACCTCTCGGAAAACCGCCGATCCCAAGAGCAATATCTAACGCAAGCGCACCGCTGGAAACGGTCTCGACTTGCATGTGTGTCGATTCGCCAAGCTTCATTATGGAACCTTTACCGAATTGTTTCTCTATTTGACGTAGAGCCATTTCGAGCGCAGCCTTACGATCTGCCAACGAACTCACATCCTTCATGATTTATACTCTCATGATACCTTGTTTCGAATGCTTTGACAAGACTTTTTACGAACATATATTCTTATTTCTCCATTGGCCAACAGAGAGCATAAAAAAAACCGCAGCAAAGTAATCTTCGCCACGGTTCTTCCGTCTAAGGTCGATTATAGTCGATCATCCATACGTTGGCAAGCTATATTTTTACACGATACGCTAGTTTACGTCCTTGCCGGACAACGCCTGCCACAGCCTGTAAAGAAGCGATTTCGCGGCGCGGACGCGAATCATTTCGCGGTTTCCGTTCAATGTGGCCGTGAATACTTTCGTCTGCTTCCCGCGCTCGGCCAATCCGAAATAGACGAGCCCTACGGGCTTGCCCTCGGACTCCGACGGACCCGCGACGCCGGTCAGCGAAACCCCGAAATCGCTCTCGGCCAGCTCCCGAACCCGCTCCGCCATCAGCGCCGCCGTCGATTCGCTGATCGCGCCCGGCGCGCCCGTTCCTTCCAGCTGTGACAACGGGATGCTGAGCAGGCGATGCTTCATCAAATTCGTATACGTCACCACGCCGCCCGTGAACTCCCCGCTGCTGCCAGGAATGCGGGTAATCAGTTGGGCGAGCAATCCCCCCGTCAGGCTTTCCGCGCTCGCCAGCGTTCTTCTGGAGGCCCTTAGAAGCCTGATGACCGCTTCTTCCAGCGTGATGTCCTCGCGCGCGTAGAGATATTGGCCGACGCGGTCCGTGATCTGCCGCTCCGCTGCATCCAGCCTGCCGTTCGCCTCCAGCTCGCTGAGCGCCTTGGTGGACAGCCTGATCGCCACCTCGCCCTCCTTGGCATAAGGCGCGATGGAAGGATCGGTCTGCGTCTCGATCAAATCGATCAAAGCCTGCTCCAAACTCGATTCCCCGATTCCCGCGAACTTCAGCAGCCGCGAGTACAATCGGCGTTCCTCGTTCATGACGGTTCGCAGCCATGCCTTTCCCGGTCCGTCGAACATCGGTTTCATTTCGCGCGGCGGGCCCGGCAGCAGCACGTAGTGGGTGCCGTCGACCGTGAGCGCGTTGCCGACGGCAAGCCCCGCTTCGTTATCCAGCGGATCGCTGCCTTCGATCAAATTCGCCTGCCTGCGGTTGCTCTCCACCATATGAATCCCGCGCGAGGTGAACATGGCTGCGATCTTGGCCATGCTCGGTTCGTGCTCCGAGATGGAACGGCCCAAATATTCCGCCAGGGCATCCTTCGTCAGATCGTCCATCGTGGGGCCTAATCCGCCGGTAAACATAATCAAGTCGGCACGGGTGCGAGCCAGCTCGATCGCTTGCCGGATACGGCCGGCATTATCGCCGACAACGGTTTGAAAATACACGTCGATTCCGAGTTCGGCCAGCCCTTGCGACAAATAGGTCGCATTCGTGTTGACGGTTTGGCCGAGCAGCAGCTCAGTCCCGACCGCTATGATTTCTGCACGCATCTGAACATCTCCACTTCTTATGTATAGGATTTGGCGATACCCGAGCAAGGAAAAGCAAAGCACCACTCTTTCCATAAAAGGCGAAGGAGTGATGCCGTATCTGTCGTGCTATGCCGTAAGCGGGATGAGATTCTTGTTTTTAACGAAGTAGTCGATCCCGGAATACACCGTGATCAGCGCCGCCGCGTAAATCGAGATCTGATCGAACGGAAAGTCCAGGAACGCGAACGGAAAATTGTTCAGCAACAGATCGATGATCATCGTAATCTGCACGGCCGTCTTCCATTTGCCCCACTTGCTCGCCGCCATGACCGTGCCTTCCAGCAAGGCGATTTGACGCAAGCCCGTAACCGCAAACTCGCGGCTGATGATCACGATGGCGATCCACGCGTGCAGTTTCTCCATTTCCACGAGGGAAATGAGCACGGCCGCGACCAAGAGCTTATCCGCGAGCGGATCAAGCAGCTTGCCCAGGTTGGTGACGATCTTGTTCTTGCGCGCGATATAGCCGTCAAGGCCATCCGTGCTCGCCGCTACTATGAATACGAGCGCAGCCAAAATTTGATTCCACGTAATGGAAAAATCGGAGCCGTCGAACGAGAGCGGCTTCAAATCCACGTTGATGAGCAGCAGCACCATGATGATCGGAACCAAAAAGATGCGTGCGAGCGTGATGCGGTTGGCTAAATTCACTATAGCCCCTCCCCGGACATGTCAAATTCGTAAGCGTGCGTGATCCGCACCTTTTGAATTTCGCCGATCGCGGCCTTGCAGTTGGAGATGAACACTTCGCCGTCGATTTCCGGAGCATCGTAAGGCGAACGGCCCACGTAAACGTCGCTGCGGCCGTCATAGCGTTCGACAAGCACTTCGATTTCTTTGCCGATATGCTTGCCGCTCAATGATTTGGACACTTCGCGCTGGATCTCCATCAACGTATTGGAGCGCCATTCCTTCACGTCGTCCGGCACCGCGTCCGGCAAACGAACGGCAGGCGTGTCCTCTTCCGGGGAATACGTGAAGACGCCGAGACGATCGAATTTCATCTCGCGGACGAAATCGCACAGACGTTCGAAATCTTCGTCCGTCTCGCCCGGAAACCCGACGATGATGGAGGTGCGAAGCGCCACGTCGGGAATCCTCGCGCGGATGCGGGCAACAAGCTCGCGCGTGTCGCGCTGCCTGCCCGGACGCCGCATCCGTTTCAGAATGGAATCTTCGCTGTGCTGCAGCGGCATGTCGATATAGTTGCACACCTTCGAATTGGTCGCGATCGTTTCAATCAATTCGTCCGAGAAGAACCCCGGGTACGCGTAATGCAGGCGAACCCACGAGATGCCTTCTACCTCGCTGACGCGGTTGAGCAATTCGGGCAGCATGAATTTGTCGTACAAATCCGTGCCGTAATTCGTGGAATCCTGCGCGATCAAGCTGACTTCCCGCACGCCCTGATCCGCAAGCTGCCGCACTTCGGCAACGATCGACTCCATGGAACGGCTGCGGAATTTGCCTCGCATGATCGGGATGGAGCAGAACGTGCAAGCATTATCGCAGCCTTCCGCGATCTTCACGAACGCGGTGTAACGCGGCGTCGTCACGAGCCGCGGCAGCTTCTGATCGTAATCGAAGGCCGGATTGCCGACTTTCACCGGGCGTTTGCCGCGAAGCGCCTCGTCGACGATGTCCGTGATATGATGGAAGTCGCCCGTTCCGACAATGCCGTCGATTTCCGGCATTTCCTCCATCAGCTGCTTCTTGTAACGCTGCGTCAAACAGCCGGAAACGATAAGCGCCTTCAATCGGCCGGTTTGCTTAAAATCGGCCATGTCCAAAATCGTATTGACGGATTCTTCCTTGGCGGCGTCGATGAATCCGCACGTATTGACGATTATGACCGTCGCCTCGTCGGCCTGATCCACCAGTTGGTAACCGCGCGCATCGATCAACCCCGACATGATTTCCGAATCGACGAGGTTTTTCTCGCATCCTAATGTTACGACTTTCACTCTTTCAGTCATCGATGTATCCCCCAAACCCCTCCGAAAAGCTATCCTAACAAGTATAATACATGGCCTATGCAGTGTCAAAACCGGAAAAAGTCCCACTCGGCCGCATTTATCGCGGCTTATGGGACTCCGATCTATGTAAGCAAAAAGCGTCCGGCGCCTTATTTATAGTTCGTGAATTGCAGATCGATTTGCAGATCCGCGCCTCGCAGCAGCGCGATAACGGCTTGCAACTCATCGAGGCTCTTGCCGGTTACCCGGATGGAATCGCCTTGAATTTGACTTTTGACCTTGATCTTGGAGTCGCGGATCAGAACGTTGATTTTCTTCGAGCTGTCCTGCTCGATACCCTGCTTCAGCTTGATTCGTTGTCTGACCGTTCCGAGGGATGCCCCTTCGACTTTGCCGAATTCCATGTTCTTGATCGGCACGCCGCGCTTGATCATTTTGGACTGCAAAATGTCGATGACGCTCTTCAGCTTGTACTCATCGTCCGAAACGACGACAAGGTCGCTCTTCTCGAGCGTAAAGCTGCTCTTCGTTCCCTTGAAATCAAACCGCGTCTCGATCTCGCGTTCCGCTTGCGTGATCGCGTTGCTCAATTCCTGCATATCGACTTTCGAGACAATGTCGAATGAATGTTCCGCCATGTGAGTTAGCTCCTTTATTTATACTTATTCTAAACATGTATTATAACGCATCCCGCTTCATAGGAAAAGGCATCCAGGACCGAAAAATCCAGTCTGAATGCCTCGGGCTTGCCGGGAAAATCATTGCGTCGTTGCCGTATCCGTTCCGGTCGCGCCGTCCGTGCCCGCCGTATCCTCGACGGGCGTCAGCTGCATTTTGCGCGGCTTGCCGGAACCGTTGCCATCGTCGATGGCGACGCCGTCGACGGTAACCTCTACAAAATCGGCTCGTCCGACCGATATATAAACGGGACCGTCCGCTTCGTACGTTGCGGTATCTCCGTCTTCCATCGTTTTGCTGAGGACCATTTTCCCGGATCGGCTCTTCTGGTAAATCCCCACCCAGGCATGGCCGGTGGACTTCATTTCAATCTTATGCGCGCCGCCCGGAGAAACATTGTAGTAGTCGGTCGAACCGGACGTGCGGTCAAGCGTAAGCGTCGTGGTCGGAGGAGGCGGGGTCGTATCCTGAGGCGGATCGGCCGGCGGATTCGAAGTGTCCGTCCCCGTGTCGCTGCCGCCGGTCGTTCCGCCGTTTGTCGCCGTATCTTGCCCTTGCTCGCCGTTTTTCACCGTATCCTTGTCCGGGGATGTCTCCGGCGGTTTCGTTTCATCGGTCATTTTCGTCTGATCGGCCGAATCCACTTTGTCCTTGGCCGGTTGTTTAATGGCGAAAATGTACACGAGCACGATGATGAGCAGCAAAAACGACCACATTAACGCACGAAAGCCCCATCTGCTGATGCGGTCGGACGTTTGCGATTGCGTCGCGCGGCGCGGTCGCTGAACGGGCTCGATGACTTGCTGCTCGGGTACGCTCGAGGGAATTTCTTTATTGTAGAGCCGAAGCACTTCCTCCGCGTCAAGTCCAACGGCTTCGGCGTAATTCTTCACGAATGCGCGCACGTAAAACGAGCCAGGCAGCACGCTGTAATTGCCTTCTTCGATGGCTTCAAGATAGCGTTTGCGGATCTTCGTCAAGTCCTGAATATCGTCCAAGGACAGGTCTCGCTGCTCCCTCGCTTTCTTGAGCAAAGCGCCCAAATCCGACATGACCACACCTCCTCTTCATTTTAACAAATGGCAGCTAGAAATCGTTGAACCCCATCGTGAACGATTCATACGATATTTCCTCGTCCGGGGTATTGCGCAATTCGATGATATAATCGAAATCGCTGTATTCAAATGCGGACTCCTTCACGAAAATGTCGGGATGCTCGATGACCTTGGTCGATGGCATCGCCATGATTTCCTGAAGCAGCGCATGATGTTTCTCGTTGGAGCGGATGGTGCTGACGATTCCGTCAATAATAAAAATATTGTTCGGTGTCATTTCTTCCTCGGACAGCTGGCTCCGCACAGTCTGGCGAAGAAGCGTCGAGGATACGAAGGTCCATCGTTTATTGGAGCATACGCTTCCGGCGATGATCGATTCCGTCTTGCCGACGCGCGGCATGCCGCGCAGGCCGATGACCTGATTTCCTTCTCTTTTAAACACTTCGCCCAAAAAATCAACCAGCATGCCCAGCTCGTCGCGCGTGAATCGGAACGTCTTGCGGTCGTCGGAATCCCGCTCGATGTAGCGGCCGTGACGAACGGCCAATATATCGACCAGCTTAGGCTCGCGAAGCTTCAGCACCGTAATATTGTCGACCTTTTGCAGCATCCGCCCGAGAATTTCGATCTTCTCGTCGTCGTTCGTTTGCAGGAGCATGCCCCGCGTCCGGTTCTCTACGCCGTTGATGGTCAGAATATTGACCTCGAGCATTCCGAGCAGCGATGCGATGTCCCCGAGCAAGCCGGGGCGGTTTTTATGTATTTTGTATTCCATATACCATTGTTTGAATTCCATATGACACCTCTGCTTGAGGAATAGTTGACGATAATGAAGCTTTAAAAAGTTTATTCTACAATATTCGTCAAATTCCTGCAACAATAAACGAACATTACAGAAAAGCCTCCGCTGGGGAGGCTTTTCTCGAGGAAGGTTTACGAATGTTGCACTAGCTTGACCATCAGGCCTGCAATCGTTTTGCGTTCCGACTCGTCGCCGGCATCCCACAGTTCTTTGAGCGTGCGTTGTTCTTCGTTTTTGGGATCGACCTTCTCATCAAGGAAGGAGCCGATCTCGAAAGCGAGGTTTGCAATGGTATCTTCGTTTAACCCCATGCTCTTTGCTTGTTCAACGCGGTCGGACAAAAACTCTTTCCATGTACCGAAGTTAGAAAGGACTGTTGCCATTAGTGTTGTTCCTCCTTTGCGTGTTGGCTGTTGATCAGCAACAACCGTATTGTTCGCGCAAGAGACGAATCTTATTCCTCCGGCCAAGGTCCTGTCCAACATTTGAGGTAGGTTATGATTTCAACCGATTCAGGTCAGCCATCCGCCGTTCGGACTGATGATTTGACCGGTTATGTAGGCCGATTCCGGCAAAGCCAGAAAATACACGAGCGACGCGATTTCTTCCGGCTGCGCGAAGCGTCCGACCGGAATTTCCGATTCGAGCGCCACTTTCTCGTCGGCATTCAGGTTGTCCAGCATGACGGTATCGACGGCTCCGGGAGCGACCGCGTTCACGGTTACGCCTGAGGGTGCAAGCTCCTTGGCCAGCGCTTTCGTAAAAGCGTTCATGCCGCCTTTGCTCGTGGAGTACAGCACTTCGCAGGATGCGCCGGATAACCCCCAAATCGACGATACGTTGATGATCCGTCCGAAGCGCTGATTGATCATGGCCGGCATGAAAAGCTGCGTGCATAGGAACATGCCCTTCAAGTTCACGTTCATGACTTCGTCCCACACGTCGTCCGTCACGTCCGCGAGCATGCCGTAATGCGCAATGCCCGCGTTATTGACGACGATATCCGGAATCATCCCTCTCTGCTCCAGCTTCTCGCGCATCCGCATCAGCTGGTCCCGCGACCGGATATCCGCCGTTACGGTAAGCACGTTCGCCGCGCCGAGCCGCATGCAGCCGCGAGCGGTTTCGTTCGCGGCCTCGTGCGCCTGGTTGTAATGAATGACGACGTTCATGTTCTCCACGGCGAATCGTCGGGCGATCGCCGCGCCGATCCCCCGGCTTCCCCCGGTAACCAGCACCGTCATTTCCTTCAAGGTTTTCACTTCTCGTCCTTCGCCACGATGGATACGGCCATCCGGTTCCAATCAAAGTGGCTGCGCAGGCGGGCATTTGCTTCCTCGAGCGTAATGTCCTCGTAAACCGGGAGCAGCTTGAACAAATCCGCGCCGCGGAACCGGTAACGCGTAAATTCGCTCGCAATCGCCTCGGGAGAATTAAGCATGCGAAGATAACCGCCGATTTTTTTGCGTTTCGTGCGTTCGAACGATTCCTTGTCCAAGCCTTTCGCCTGAGCGCCTTCGATCGCCGCGCGAAGTCTCCGCAGCAGTTCCTCGGGATCCCGGGTCTCGCCGCCGACGACGGAGAAGGCGTAATCCTCGCTGCTGTTGAATTCATGTCCGAACGAATCCGTTATGAGCGTGTCATCGTAAAGCTCATGATAGATCGGCGAGCTGGATCCCAGCAGCGCTTCCAGCATCAGCTTCGTGGTCAGCTCCGTGCGGAGCAGCTCGACCGGATCGGCCGAACCGCGGCTTTCCTTGAAACCGATCATGCACTTCGGCATGGAAACCGGCAGCGCCGTTCGCTTGAACGGCTCCTTGACGGTATCCGGCTCCGGTTCGAAGAAACGGGAAATGACGTCCTGCGGTTCATACGCCTTGCGCGCTTGATTGTCGCGGACCAGCTTCATCACGGCTTCGGGCTGAACGCCGCCGACAACGAACAGGAACATGTTCGAGGGATGATAGAACGTTTCGTAGCAGCGGTAAAGCGTCTCTTTGTCGATTTGGCGAATGGATTCCACCGTGCCTGCGATATCGATATGGATCGGATGCTTGTGATACAACGCGTCGATCAGCCCGAAATACACGCGCCAATCGGCGTTATCCCGGTACATATTGATTTCCTGCTCGATGATGCCTTTCTCCTTCTCGACGTTCTCGTCCGTAAAGTACGGGTGTTGAACGAAATCGATCAAGGTCGCCAAATTCGCCTCGATCTGCTCCGTTGCCGAAAACAAATACACGGTCCGGTCGAAACTCGTAAAGGCATTCGCAGACGCGCCTTGCGAGGCAAAGGTAGCGAAAATATCGCCGGTCGGCTCTTCGAACATCTTATGCTCCAGGAAATGGGCAATGCCGTCCGGAACCGAGATCGGCTGCTGATTGCCGACCGCGAAACGGTTATCGACGGAACCGTATTTGGTCGAGAAGGTTGCGTAGGTTTTGCTGAAGCCTTCTTTGGGTAAGACGACCACTTCCAGGCCGTTCGGCATGACTTCGCGGTACAACGTCTCTTGAACGCCGGGGTACGCTAACGTTTCCATAAGCTCAGCCCTCCTTTCTGTCGCGCAGGAAGTAAATCGTGTCCAGCTCGGTTTTGCGCGCGATCGCGGCGATTTGTTCGGCCGTTACGGCTTGCACCTGTTCCAGCAGCTGCATGGCCGAGCGCTCGCGCTTCGACAGCACGGCATTGAAATCAAAGCCGATCATCTCGTTCGCGGAGTCCTGGAGCTCCCGCAGGTGATTGGCGATCATCGCCTTCGTCTGGTTCATCTCCAGCTCGCTGTAGGAACCGCTGCGCATTTGCTCCAGCTGCTCTTGGATGATCGTCTTCGCTTTATCGTAATTTCCGAATTCGATGCCGGATTGAATCGTGCAAATTCCCTTGTGGCCGTCAAGGCGGGACGCCGCGTAGTAAGCCAAGCTAGCTTTCTCGCGAACGTTCAGAAACAGCTTGGAATGCGGGTAGCCGCCGAGTATGCCGTTATACATCAAGGCTGCCGGGTAATCGTCGTCGCCGTAAGCCGTATTGATGCGAAGTCCCAAATTAAGCTTGCCTTGGGTGACGTCCATGCGCTCCACGACGGTCCGGACTTCCTGGACGGGTTTGCTTACGCGCGGCAGGCCGTAATCGGCCGGCTCGCCTTGGTTATGCTTGAACGCCTCCGCAACCAGGGACTTCACTTCATCGAGCGACGTATCCCCGACCACGTACAAGTCGAACGCGGCTTGCGACAGCCAGTCCCGATAAGCGCCGGTGACGGATGCCGGCGTGATGCCGTCGATATCTTCCATTCTTCCGAGCGGATGAAGCCGATACGGCTCATCCTCGCACATGACTTCCAGGCAGCGCTCGGCCGCATACCTGATTTTGTCGTTGATGATCGCTTCGAGCCGTTTGCGCAGCGTGTCCTTCTCCGCTTCCACGTATTTGGACCTTAACTGGCCGTTCTCCAGCACCGGATCGGTTACCACTTCGCCAAGCAGCTTAAGCGAAGCCGCCAATAGCGGCCGGTCGGACGAAACGAACCGGTCGTTGATGACATCCATGCGGAACTGCACGATTTGCGCATCTCCGCGTTTATATACGTCAAAACCGAAACCCGCGCCGTACAGCTCATCCAATCGCTCGCGAAACGCGATCGTCTCCGGCGTGGAAGCGGTCCCTCTTCGCAGCACGAACGGAATCAAAGCGGCAGCAGTCACGGTCGATTCATGAAGCGGCAGTCCCGCGTACAGTGATATTGAAAAGGTTTTGAAACGCTGCGTCGGCAGCACATGCAGTCGAATCCGGTTCAGCTGTCCTCGTTGAAATGGCGAGTTGCTCACGCCTCACGTCCCCTTCCGCTCCAGTAATATAAAGTCAATCTATTCCAATTTCCAAGGATCTATTCCATTCTACCCGATCGGAAAAGGAAGAAGCAACCCGCGTCCAAATGCGGGCTGCTTCAGCCGACTCTACATGCAGAAAATATGTTTTCCGATTGTCTTCACCTGCGGCCGCGTCCAAATCCACTTGGACGTCGCCGTCTCCGGATTGAAGTAATAGAGGCAACCGCCGGTAGGATCCATCCCGTTCAATGCGTCTTGGACCGCCTGCGAAGCCTTCTCGTTCGGCGTTAACCAGATCTGGCCGTCGGCTACCGCCGTGAACGCGCCGGGCTGAAAAATAACGCCGGATACCGTGTTCGGGAAGCTCGGCGATTTCACCCGGTTCAGGATGACCGCCGCTACCGCCACTTGCCCGATGTAGGGCTCGCCGCGGGATTCGCCGTAAACGGCATTGGCCATCAGTTTCAGATCGTTCGCGGATAAACCGAGGTTGTTGGATTTGTCCACGTCCGATGCCGCATTGCCTTGATTCGATCCGCCGCCACTGCCGCCTCCCGAACCCGAACCACCGGAACCGGCCGTGTCCGCAGCCGACGGAGCCCAGCTTTTGGTCGCTTCCCAGAGTTTCAGCTTCGTCTTGGCGCCTACGACGCCGTCGGATTTCAACCCGAATTTCCATTGGAACCAAGTGACTGCGTTTTTCGTTGTCGTGCCGAACTGACCGTCGACTTTGCCGTCGAAGAAGCCCAGGAACTTCAGCCGCCCCTGCAGTTCGGTCACGTCTTTGCCGGACGAGCCTACCTTCAAGGTGGCGCTGCTGAACGTCTCGGCCGTCTTGCCGAAATACGCGTTTTTGAGGGTGAACGCCCCAAACAACAGAAGGACGATGACGATGGTCACCGCAATTAAACGATTTCTCATCTTGGAATCTGCCTTTCTCTTGCAAATGGTGTGCCAAGCAAGCGAAGCATATTCCTATTATGAGAAATCGAGGTAATAACTATGCATGATGCCGAATCATGAACTTATTCGCCCGGCATCGTATTGGTCGGCCGACAGCAGAACCTCGCGCGGCTTGCTGCCTTCGTAAGGACCGACGATGCTTCGCGCCTCCATCTGATCGATGAGCCTGGCCGCGCGCGTATAACCGATGCGCATGCGCCGCTGAAGCAGGGATACCGACGCCTGCTTCGCTTCAAGCACGATACGGACGGCTTGCTCGTACAGCTCGTCCAGAATCTCTTCGTTCTCGGCCGCCGAATCATCGATTTCCGGGACCAAATCTTCTTTGTACTCCGCTTCGCCTTGACCGCGCGCGTAGGCAACGATAGCCTCGACCTCTTGGTCGGAAAGGAAGGCGCCTTGAACGCGAATCGGCTTGGACATGCCTACCGGCAGGAACAGCATATCGCCGCGTCCCAGCAGCTTCTCCGCGCCGGCCATATCGAGAATCGTGCGCGAATCGACCTGCGAAGATACGCCGAACGCGATCCGGGAAGGGATATTCGCTTTGATGACGCCCGTAATGACGTCGACGGACGGGCGCTGCGTCGCGATGATCAGGTGGATGCCAGACGCGCGGGCCATCTGGGCCAGTCGGCAGATCGCATCCTCCACGTCGTTGGCCGCGACCATCATGAGATCGGCAAGCTCGTCGACGATGACGACGATATACGGCAATACGGCAGCCGGGTTGTCCGCCATCAACGTGTTGTAACCTTCAATATTCCGCGTGCCGGACTTGGAGAACAACTCGTAGCGTTTTTCCATCTCGACGACGATTTTCTTGAGCGCGAGCGAAGCGCGCCGCGGATCTGTCACGACCGGCGCAAGCAGATGGGGAATGCCGTTGTACATGTTGAGCTCGACCATTTTGGGATCGATCATGAGCAGCTTTACCTCATCGGGTCGCGCTTTGTACAAAATGCTCGTAATAATCCCGTTGATGCAGACCGATTTACCCGAGCCCGTGGCCCCCGCGACGAGCAAATGCGGCATTTTGGCCAAGTTGCCGACGATCGGTTGACCGGAGATATCCCGGCCGAACGCGATGGACATCCTGGAAGTCGCGTTCATGAACGACGGCGTCTCCATAACCTCGCGCATCGTCACGACGGACACTTCCGTATTCGGCACTTCGATGCCGATGGCCGACTTGCCCGGTATCGGCGCTTCCATCCGAATATCCTTCGCCGCAAGGGCAAGCGCGATATCATCGGTCAAGCCGACGATCCGGCTGACCTTCACGCCCGTCGCCGGCTGCACTTCATAACGCGTTACCGCGGGCCCGCGAACGACGTCGAGCACTTTCGCGCGGACGCCGAAACTCTCCAGCGTTGCTTCCAGCTTGCGGCGCGATTCTATCGAGTCCGCCGTATCCCCCGATTTCCCGCCTCCGCTCGGCTTCTGCAGAAGCGCCAAGGACGGCAGAAGATACGGTTTTTCCGTCGGCGGTTTAATGATGCTGCCCGGCGCGTCCAACCCTTCTTCTTCGTCCGGGGAAGCGATCGCCGGACTGCGAAGCGGCTGCGCGGGCGACGGTTCTTCGAACTCGTCCATCTCATCCGCCTCATCGAAGCTCTCCGCCGGATCAAACGGCGCTTCGTGCGCTTCCTCCTCAACTTGACGGTCAATCTGCGCCGGCGAATTCCGCAGCTGCTCTTGCGAAGGCAGCACGCCGGCGTTACCGCCGTCTTCAAGAACGGGATCCCGCCATGCTTCCTGATCGCCGTCCTCGTCCTCCTCGTCCTGCCAAGCAGCGGGATGACCCGGTTTGCTTCCGTAGGATTCGGTATCATGGCCGTCTTCAAGCTGCCATTCGTTCTCCCCGTGTTCCGAATGCTCCGGCTTGGATACGTCGTTAAACCACGAGAAGATCGGAGAACGTTTTTTCTGGGCGCGCGATTTCATTGCCGCCGCATAACCTTCGTCGTCGTCATCATCGTCCAAGTCGTCCAAGGTCACGGCCTTGCCCGCTCCTTTGGAAGCGGCAGCCGGCAGCGGTTGGCGTCTCGAGGCAAACTTCATACGAAGCAGCGACCATAGCCGCCCGCCCCGGACGCGGCCCGCGCGCAGCAAGTCCACGTAGGACTTGCCCGTCATCAGCATGATCGAGATCGCGAACATGACGATCATGATGAACTTCGCGCCGAAGTAGCCGAACAGCCAGTAGAGCAAGGTGTACTGAATCGCGCCCGCATAGCCGCCGCTCGCCGAATGGACTACGCCGTCCGCCGACGGATCGGCTGGAGAATCAAAGAGCGCTCCCCGGATGTCGCTTCCCAGCTGCGACAGTATATACGAGGCATCCAGTCCGCCGGTCGGCTCCGTTTTCTGATCCATGACGGCAATCGAGCTCCATAGCGTGCAGGCAAGCACGAGCAGCAGCACGCCCGTCTTGCGGCTGGACCAGCCCGAAGGCCATGCCCGTTTGATCATGACGGCCAAGCCGACATAGATGCCGACCAATGCCAAAACAAAATAGAACTTGCCTAGAACAAGTCCGAATAACTTCGATAATGCGCGGCCGACGGTCGCTTCTCCGGATAACGCGATGACGGAAACGGTTATGAGCAATATACCGTATACTTCGTACTTAAGGCTCGTCCCGACTGAGTGTTTTCTCTTCCTCTTTTTCTTAGCCAAAATCGTCACCTCTGGTAGCCATTATACCATAGGAGCAAAGCGCGATGTGCTACTATTATCCAGCAGCGGAGCTTGTTTACGGCGTCGTGGGGCCATACGCGACCATCGTGCCGGGCGTTAATTCAGGTCTCAAATAGGCATCGAGCGGACCGTCCAACAGCCTGACGATCCGGCCGATTCCCGGCGAAACGGCTTCGAGCTGCAGCCTTACGTCGCCGACTTGAACGGATACGTATGGCCCGCGTTCCTGGTGGATGCCTTCGAAGACGAGCTCCATCGGCATGATCGAATAGATCGTCATTGCGTCAGCCCTCCCGCCGCCGGAACGCCTGCCGATTGCCGTCTCGCTTCGATCAACTGATTTAATTCCCGGAGCGCTTGGCCGATGCCGCCCACCTTGTCGATCAAGCCATGCTTGACCGCGTCGGTACCGATGACCGTCGTCCCGATATCTCGCGTCAGCTCGCCTGTTTTGAACATGAGCTCCTTGAATACGTCCTCGGTTACGTTGGAGTGCGAGGTCACGAAGCGCACGACGCGCTCCTGCATCTTCTCCAAATACTCGAACGTCTGAGGCACGCCGATAACGAGCCCGTTCAGGCGAATCGGATGTATCGTCATCGTGGCCGTTTCGGCAATAAAGGACGTGTTTCCGGCAACCGCGATCGGCACGCCGATGGAATGCCCGCCGCCGAGCACGAGCGTCACCGTCGGTTTCGTCAAGGACGAGATCATTTCCGCGATGGCAAGTCCCGCCTCCACGTCCCCCCCCACCGTATTGAGGACGATCATGATGCCTTCGATTTTGGAATTTTGCTCAGCTGCGACGAGCTGCGGAATGAGGTGCTCGTACTTCGTCGTTTTATTTTGCGGCGGCAAGACGATATGGCCTTCCACCTGTCCGATGATCGTCATGCAAAAAACGTTGGATTCCGCGGCCGGCGTCGTCGTTTGCCCCAACTGCTGAATCGTCTCGACGATCGGGTTGACGATCGCCGGTTTACGCTCTCCTGCCGGCGGCTCCGGCTGTTCGGATGTAAAAGCTGTTTCCTCCCACATTGCTTGTCCTCCTCCGTATGCTTGCTAGCTTTGCTTTGGCTGGCTCTGCATAGTATGGAATCTGCTTACGGATTTATGCAAGCGCTTGGAAATAAAGCCAAGAGTGCGCAGATTAAAGGTATCGATTAGGCTTATGTAAATTTCACGACGAAAAACGGCCTTCGGCAGAAGCTCCCGCTTCGCCAAAGACCGTTTTGCAAGCAATCTATGAATTACACTTCCATGATGATCGGCAAAATCATCGGACGACGGCGCGTCTGCTCGTACAAGAAACGGCCGAGCGCATCCTTCACGTTCGTTTTGAGCGATGCCCATTCGTTGACTTTGTCGTTCATCAGCTTGTGCAGCGTCGAGGTTACGATACGATTCGCTTCTTCGAGCAGTCCTTCGGATTCGCGGACGTAGACGAAGCCGCGGGAGATAATGTCCGGTCCGGACAAAATCGTGCCGTCCTGCTTGCTGAGCGTGACCACGACGACGAGAATCCCGTCCTGCGACAGCAGCTTGCGGTCGCGAAGCACGATGTTGCCGACGTCGCCGACGCCAAGACCGTCGATCAACACGTTGCCGGCCGGTACTTTGCTGCCCTTGCGGCCAGAGCCGTTTTGGAATTCGACCGTATCGCCGTTATCGACGATGAAAATATTTTCGCGTTCGATTCCTACCGCCTCGCCGAGCAAGGCGTGCTGACGAAGCATCCGGTATTCGCCGTGGATCGGAATGAAGTACTTCGGACGAATCAAGTTGAGCATAAGCTTCAGCTCTTCTTGGCTGCCGTGACCGGAAACGTGCACGCCGGATACGGAACCCGGTCCGTAAATGACGTTGGCGCCCAAACGGAACAACTCGTCCACCGTGCGACCGACATAACGCTCGTTGCCCGGAATCGGCGTCGCCGCGATGATGACGGTATCGCCAGGCATGATGTCGACCTTGCGATGCGTGGAACGCGCCATCCGCGTCAATGCCGACATCGGCTCGCCTTGGCTGCCCGTGGACAATACCGCTACGCGGTCGGCGGCCATCTTATTGATTTCCTCGGGCTCGATGATCGTGCCTTCGGGTATGTTCAAGTACCCCAATTCGGAAGCAATCGTCACGACGTTGACCATGCTGCGTCCGACAACCGCGATTTTGCGCTTGGTTGCGATCGCCGCGTTGACGACTTGCTGAATACGGTGCACGTTGGATGCAAAAGTTGCGACAACGACGCGCTGCGTCGCTTTGCGGAAAATATCTTCCAGCTCCGAGCCGATCATGCTCTCGGACGGCGTGAAGCCCGCGCGCTCCGCGTTCGTGCTGTCCGACAACAGAGCCAGCACGCCGCGGCGGCCGATATCGGCGATTCGCTGCAGATCCGCGTATTGATTGTTTACCGGCGTATGGTCGAATTTGAAGTCGCCCGTATGCACGACGGTACCTTCCGGCGTGTCCAAGCATACGCCGACCGAATCCGGAATGCTGTGGTTCGTTTTGAAGAACGAAGCTTTAATGGAGCCGAGCTGTACTTCGCTGTCGGCATTGATCAAGATGCGTTTCGTTTCGCCGAGCAAACCTGCTTCTTTGAGCTTGCCTTCGATCAGGCCGAGCGTCAATTTGGTGCTGTAGATCGGCACATTGAGGTGTTTCAGCACGTACGGCAATCCGCCGATGTGATCCTCGTGACCATGGGTAATGAGAATACCCCTTACTTTATCGCGGTTCTCCGTCAAATACGTAATGTCGGGGATGACAATATCGATACCGAGCATATCTTCTTCGGGGAATTTAAGCCCCGCATCTACCACGACGATATCATTAGCATATTGAACGACATACATGTTCTTACCGATTTCACCTACGCCGCCTAGCGCGAAAATAAGCAGCTTATCCTGGATGTTCTTCTTAGACAAGTGAATCCATACCTCCTAATCGTAGTACGAAACAAGATGTACCCCGTTCGCAGTGAAAACAGCGAAAGAAGACACTCTGTCTCATCTATCCTATTTATTGTCCGTACTCAAATTACATGGCAGCCGTTCCCTCCCTCGGAAACGCCGCTGCATGCAATCAATAACTAGTGCTGTTGAACGCCGCCACTCGGCGTTACACTTTTTCAAAATTTTGCCGCACACCGTCACTTGCTCTCATTATACATGATTGAAAATAAGAAAAACAAGTAATCTTGCGTTGTTCCTTTTATGGAGTCGGTTCGAGTGGGAACGCTTTCGACCGCGGACAACGAAAACCGCGTCAATCGCGCCCGATTCATGAGCATCTCGATCGAAATCGGTAACACAAAAAACCGATGCAAGCGCACCGGTTTATCGTGAATATCGTCATAGGACCGCGAAACCAACGAACCTCAGTTCAATACGCGGCGAAGGACGGCTACTTCGTCCTCGGTCGCCGCTACCAGCGGCAAACGCACGCCGCCGACCGAAAGTCCGCGAAGCGCCAAGGCTGCTTTTACGAGGACCGGATTCGGAAGATCGAACAGCCCTTTGTAAATCGGAAGATTCTCGCCGTGCAGCCTGGCGGCCCGGGCAACATCGCCGTCCAAATAAGCTTGAATCATCGCTTTCATCGGCTTCCCGATAACATGGCTCGCTACGCTGACAATGCCATGCGCTCCGACGGATAAAGCCGGCAGTCCCGCGCTGTCGTCTCCGCTGTAGACGCGGAATTGTTCGGGCGCGCCCATGACGATCTCCGTCAATTGGTCCAAGCCCGCGCATTCTTTGGTGGCGACCACGTTCGGCAATTGCGCCAAACGGAGCGTCGTCGCCGCCGACAAGCTGATAATCGTGCGGCCCGGCACGTTATACAGCATGACCGGCAATGTCGTGGATTCGGCAATGGCTTTAAAATGCTGATAAAGGCCTTCTTGCGTTGGTTTATTATAATAAGGCGCGACCAGCAGAACCGCGTCCACGCCGCATTGCTCCGCGATTTTCGTCAGATGGACGGAGTGCGCGGTATCGTTGCTGCCGGTTCCCGCAATGATTTTGCAGCGTCCGCCGGCATGCTTGACGGCAAACGAGAACAGCGCCTGCTTCTCTTCGTCGTTGACCGTCGGCGATTCTCCCGTGGTACCGCAGACGACGATGCTGTCGCTCAGTTGATCTTCAATTAAATAGTCCATTAACCGCCCCGTCGTATCCCAGTCGATCGAACCGTCCGCCGAGAACGGAGTCACCATCGCAGTCACCAAGCGTCCGAAATCCAAAACTATTCCTCCTCAGAATTTTTGCGAATGCAAAAATTCGCATCGTAAGCATAATCTCCAATTTTTGCGAATGCAAAAATTCGCAGCGTCGGCGTAATCTAAGAAAAAATGATTCTATTCGCCATTGTAAGCTTATTTCGAGCTTACTTCAACTCTTTAATGTCATGCAGCGCGAATTTTGCATGGAGCGCCTGCAGCGCGTCAGCCATGTCGTTCTCCTGTACCAGCACCCAGATCGACGTGTTGGAATCCGCGGATTGCAGAATGGGAATCCCTTTTTCTGTCAAAGCTTCCACGATGCGCGCCATGATGCCGGGTACGCCGTTCATGCCGCCGCCGATGACCGAGACTTTGGCGCAACCGCTCACCGCGCGCGGCGCATAACCGATATCCCGCAATACGGATACCGCTTTTTTCGCGTCATGGTCGAAGACGGTATACACCGCCCCGCCCGGATTGACATTGATGAAATCCACGCTGATATGATGCCTGGCCATGGCCTGGAATACCTGCAGCTGCACGTCGGTGTGGCCGTCTTGCGCATGGACCGTAATTTGCGTAACGCCGCTAACATGCGTAACCCCGGTCACATGACGGTCGCGGACAGGCCCGGATTGCAGCGCTTCGATCGTGTCCGTGACCAGCGTGCCTTCGTCCTCCGAGAACGTCGAGCGGACGCGAAGCGGGATACGCGCCTGCTGCGCGATCTCGACGGCTCTCGGGTGAATGACCTTCGCGCCTTGCCTGGCCATATTGCCCACTTCCGAATAGCTGATGACAGACAGCGCCCGCGCATCCTTTACGATGCGGGGATCCGCGGTAAGGATTCCGTTAACGTCCGTATAAATATCCACGCGCTCGGCGCGAAGCGCGGCGCCGAGCGCCGTCGCGGACGTGTCGCTTCCGCCTCTGCCGAGGGTCGTGAAATCCCCGGATTCGGTCACGCCTTGAAAGCCGGTCACGACAACGACGTGATCCGATTGCAGCGCCTGATGGATCCGATCCGTGCGGATTTGCAAAATCCGCGCCTTGCCGAACTGATTGTCCGTTATGATGCCCGCGCCGCCGCCGGTCAACGCAATGGCCGGCACGCCGGCTGCGCGCAGCAAGCTGCACAATACCGACGCGGAGATAATTTCGCCGCAGCCCTGAAGCATATCGCGCTCCTTGGCCGGCAAGGAATCGCCGTGCTGGGCAATCAGGGTGAGCAGCGTGTCCGTTGCGTACGGATCGCCTTTTCGTCCCATTGCAGAGACGACAACGACAATCCCGTACTGTCGTTGCCGTTCTCTTTGGATATGCTGAATCACGAATGCCCTCGCTTCAGGCGAAGACAATGAAGTACCGCCGAACTTCTGCACGAGGATGCGCATGGTCAAACCTCCGTTATCCGACTGTGAAGCCCGTCGGATCGTCCCGTCTGACAACCACTCTGCCACGAATATTTATTCTTTCTCGATTGCGATGAATTCCGCGATTTGAACTGCATTCCATGCTGCGCCTTTAAGCAGGTTGTCAGATACGATCCATAAGTTGAGGCCGCGTGCATGACCCAAATCACGGCGAAGACGGCCAACGAACACTTCAGGCTTCCCGGCTGCATCCGTGGCAAGCGGGTAACGTTGACCTGCAGGGTCATCGACCAGTACGACGCCAGGAGCGTCAGCAAGCAGATTCTTGACGTCTTCCAGTTCATAATCGTTTTTGAGTTCTACATAAACCGATTCCGAGTGACCGTATACGACAGGAATCCGCACGCAGGTGGCCGTGACGTCGATGGATTCGTCGTCCATGATTTTTTTCGTCTCGCGCACCATCTTCATCTCTTCCAGCGTATACCCGTTCTCTTGGAACTTATCGATTTGCGGAATCGCATTGAAGGCGATTTGATGCTTCACCGGCAGCGAACCTACCGGCAAAATATCGGGATTCGGTTCGTTGCCGTCCAGTACCTCGCGCGTTTGGCGAAGCAGCTCGTCGATCGCCCGGCTGCCGGCGCCGGACACGGCTTGGTACGTGGAGACGATAATGCGGGAAATGCCGTACCGATCCTGCAGCGGCTTCAGCGCCGCGACCAATTGAATGGTGGAGCAGTTCGGATTGGCGATGATGCCCTTATGTTCGTTCACTTTATCGAGGTTGACTTCGGGCACGACAAGCGGCGTATCCGGATCCATGCGATACGCGTTCGTGTTGTCGATGCAAACGGCGCCATGTTCCACAGCGTGGGGGGCAAGTGCTTTCGACACGTCGCCGCCCGCGCTGAACAAAGCGATTTCAACGCCCGTAAAGCTATCCGGAGTCGCTTCTTCGACCGTATATTCCTTGCCTTTAAACGTAAGCTTCGTGCCCGCGGAACGGGCGGATGACAGCAATTTAAGTTCGGCGATCGGGAAATCGCGCTTCTCGAGCAACCCGATAATTTGTTCTCCGACTGCGCCTGTCGCCCCGACTACGGCGACGTTAAACAATTTCTGCTGCGACATTGGTTGTCGTCTCCCCTTCAAGAAAGAACTTATGTCAAGGATTGCTCCGTGTGCATACGTCGTCGATCGGCTAGATCACGCGCGTTCGATCAGCAGCGGCTGAAGCTGTTGACCGTTCAAGGCGGCTTCGCATGCTTCCGGAACCAGTTCCATTTTGGCAACCAAGGAATTCGGTTTCTGGATCGGGTTATCCTGTCCGAACGGTACGAAATATACGTTTTTGCAAACTAATAGTTTTGCTATGTTCGCCGCGTTCAAACCAAGTCCGTCATTGGTCGAGATGGCCAATACGAGCGGACGCTGATTGCGCATCTGCGCTTTGGCCGCCATCAGGACCGGACTGTCGGTCATCGCATTCGCCAGCTTGCTCGTCGTATTGCCCGTGCAAGGCGCGATCACGAGCACGTCGAGCAGTTTAGACGGGCCAAGCGGCTCGGCGTCGACAATCGTCGAGATGATTTCATTGCCGGTAATGCCTTTCAGCTGGCGCTGCCATTCCGCTGCCGTGCCGAAGCGGGTATCCGTCGTGATGAGCGTCTGCGTGACGATCGGAACGACGTTCGCGCCTTCGTCCACGAACCGCTGAATGACCGGCATAACCTCCGCGAACGTACAATGAGACCCGGAGAGCGCATAGCCCACCGTTTTTCCTTGCCATTTCATTGCTCATTCCCCCGTAACCTGGTATCTTCCAAAATCAATCGACTTAAACAATCCGCTATGATGCGTCCAGCTGTTTTGGGTGCGACGATTCCCGGGAGGCCAGGGGCGAGCAAAGCCTTGATTCCGCGCTTCTCGGCAAAGCGAAAATCCGTTCCGCCGGGCTTGGAAGCAAGGTCGATAATGACCGCTCTAGAGGGCAAATTTGCTATAATTTGCGCTGTGACTATCATAGTCGGAATTGTATTAAAAAGCAAGTCGATGCTGCCTGCGTATTGCTGCAAATCCTTGATGTAGAAAGGCTCGAAGCCCATCTCGTACGCCCGCGCGAAATGCTCTTCCCGGCGCACGCCGACCTTCACTTTCGCGCCGAGTCCCTGCAGCGTCCGCGCCAACGTCATCCCCGTCCGCCCGATGCCGAGCACCATGCAGGAGGAACCGTGAATCGTGATATCCGTGTTCTGGATCGCCATCATGACGGCGCCTTCCGCGGTCGGGATCGAATTGTAAATCGCCACGTCGTCGCGGTCGAACAGTTCGACCAGCGTTATGTCATGCTTTGCGCAAAGATTGCGAAGGTAAGGTTTGGCCATGCCCGCGTAGACTTTGCAGTGTTTTGGCAGCTTTGCGACGTACTCATCGGTCAGGACCAACTCCTGGTCGCTGAACACGGCTACGATTTTGCCGTCGTCATCCGTTCCCACCGCGGGCAGCACGAGCGCATCCGCATTCGCGAACAGCGCATCGCCCAACTCCGCCCGAACCGCGCCGTCGAGCGACGAATGCAGTTGATCGAATCCCGCGACCGTCACCGTTGCATCGAGCTCGGTCAGCTTTCGGATGACCTCCAGTCCCCGCGCGTCGCCGCCGAGCAGCACGACCTGAACTCCTGTCAGCATAAAGGCATCACTCCTTTCAACAGCAACCGATCCGCGCTGCTTCTTGCCAGCGGTTCGGTCGGCAGTACAAACTGAAACCGTCAGCCCGCGTAAAGGCTGCACGGTTGACAGTGTGCGCTCTTGGTTATAGACCATCTTATGCACCCGCCCAGAGCGAGGTGAGAACGATACGCTCTTTTAAGCAAAAAAGAAAAGCATCGGAGCTTGGGCTCCGATGCTTTTATGGATTTGCGCTTATTCAATGGATGGATATCCGCTAAACGCCGGTATGTCCGAATCCGCCGGCTCCGCGCACCGTATCGGGCAATTCCTCCGTCTCGGAGATCGCAACCTCGGGCACCAGCTGGAACAGCATCTGCGCGATGCGTTCGCCGCGTTCGATGGTGAACGGCTGCTGACCGAGATTGACGAGCAGCACCTTCACTTCGCCGCGATAATCCGCGTCGATGGTACCCGGCGAATTCAAGCAGGTGATGCCGTGCTTGAACGCTAGGCCGCTGCGCGGACGGATCTGCGCTTCGAGCTCGGCGGGCATGGCCATCGCGAAGCCGGTAGGAATCAGCTTGCGCTCTCCGGGATGCAGCGTTTCGGGTTCGTTAACGGCGGCATGCAGGTCGAATCCGGCAGCCAATTCGGACATCTTGCGCGGTAACTGAATGTCTTCGTTCCCAGGCAGGCGCTTAAACAATACTTGAAACAAGCGAGTCCCTCCCGATGGCGGCAGCCGCCTTGTCGTTGCTTCCGACCATCGCAACCGAGAATGGCACGGACAAGATCCGTTTCGTTACTTCCCGAATATCGCCCATTTGCACCGCGTCGATGCGTTCCAGCATTTGATCGAGCGTAAAGTGGCGGCCGAGCATCAGCTCGTTCTTGCCGAGCCGGTTCATACGGCTGCTCGTGCTCTCGAGACTTAGGATCAGGCTGCCTTTCAACTGTTCCTTGCCGCGCTGCAGTTCGGCGTCCGTCAAGCCTTTCGTCGCCAAATCGTGCATTTGTTCGAGCGTCAGGTCAAGCACTTCCTTCGTCTGCTTCGGCGCCGTGCCCGCGTAGACGGTGAACAGACCGCTGTCCGCGTACGACGTATGATACGAGTAGACGGAGTAGGCGAGTCCGCGCTTCTCCCGGATTTCCTGGAACAGCCTGGAGCTCATGCCCCCGCCGATTGCATTGTTCAGCAGAATCATCGCGTACTGCAGCGGATCGGCGATCGAACAGCCCGGAAACGAGATGCAAATATGATTTTGCTCCGTTTTCTTCTTATGGAACAAATAATTGCCGCTAAAGACCGGCGTCGTCACTTCGAGCTCGGAACCCGTCGTCTTGAATGCGCCGAAATGCTTCTCCAACAGCTCGAGCAGCGCCGCTTCCTCGACGTTGCCGGCAACGGAAACGACCGTATTGTCGATACGGTAATGGCTGTTCATATATCCGCGCAGGACATCGCCGTCCATGGCGTTCAACCGTTCTTCCAAGCCAAGAATGGAGTATGCCAGCGGATGATCGCCATAGGCCGCGCGGGATGCCTCGTCATGTACCTTGTCGTCCGGCGTGTCCTCGTACATCGAGATTTCTTCCAGGATGACGTTCTTCTCCTTGCTTAATTCCGTTGCATCCATCTTGGAATTAAAGAACATGTCGGCAAGCGCGTCCACCGCGATCGGCAGATGCTGGTCCAGCACTTTGGCGAAATAGCAGGTATACTCCTTGGCCGTAAAGGCATTGACGTTGCCGCCGAGGCCGTCGAACAGATCGGCGATGTCTTTGGCGTTATGCCGCTCTGTGCCTTTGAACAGCATATGTTCGATAAAATGGGAAATGCCGTTGTTCTCCGGCGTCTCGTTGCGAGATCCGGTTTTCACCCATATCCCGAAGGACACGGAACGGCAGGTCGGAATGTATTCCACAACGACTCTCAGGCCGTTGCTAAGCTTATAGTTGTTCAATCCTTACGCCTCCTACGGCAACAGCATGAAATTAATGACTTCACTATAACAAAATTATGGTGCCGTCTCAACTAACGATACCCGTTTGGCGGAAAGCGTGTCGCTGACCGTGCCGAGCATCAACCCTTTGGCCTTGATGGCCGAGATCATTCCCTGCAGCGCTTGGCTGGATGAATCCGTCGGATGCATAAGAATGAGCGAACCGGGCTCCACGCGCGTGCGGACCTTCTGAATAATCGAATACGCGGGCGGATGCGTCCAATCTACCGTATCGAGCGTCCACAGCACGGTCTTCAATCCCTGCTCGGCGGCGACATCGACCGTCATCTGATTGAAGTCGCCCGACGGCGGCGCAAACCAATGATTCTTTACTTGGAGCGTCGATTGCAGCAGCGCTTCCGTCTTCGCGATCTGATTGTACGCCGCATTGCGGTCCAGCTGGCTCATGTTAGGGTGCGTGTACGCGTGGTTCGATATTTCGTGCCCATCCGCTTGGATTTGCTTGGCGATGTCGGGATATTTCTTCAACCAGGAACCGTCGAAGAAAAAGGTCGCCTTGACGTTCTCTTTGTTCAGCGTCCGGAGCATGGAGGGAATATACTCATTGCCCCATGCGACGTTGATCATCAGCGCGACCATCGGTTTGTTCGGATTCCCTTTGTAAATCGGGACGCGGCCGAGATCTTCCAACGTCACTTTCGGTTCCACTTCCCGGTACACCAAGCGGATCGGTTCGTTCTCCGGCGCATGCACCATCAGCCTATAGGTTTTGTCCACGTCGACTTCAAGGCCGTTATAGCCCGGAATGGCTTTCCATACGCGGTCCACCCGAGCATCCACCGGAGCAACGCGTCTCTTCTCGGCTTCGGATTGAATCATCTCGCGCAGGGATGCTTTGCCTTGTGCCGAGGGCTCCGGCATCGCCGAGGCGTATACGGCCATATCCCCTTGCTTGACCGCGGACACGTAAGCCGACATCGGCGCGTTCAGCCTTACCGCGATCAGCAAAGCGCACATGGTCAAAAGCATGATGATCCCTTTCTTCAGCTTCATCGCGTTGTCCCACCCTTCTCCTTCATCTTATTATGGCTCGGCCCACAATATGAGAAGAAGAAGCGGACGCGGCAACAAAAAAAGGAGACAGGTTCGCCTGCCTCCTTGCGGTTCCGTACGCGATTAAGATTGTTGTGCGGGCACTTCAGGCGCCAGCACCGCTTTGCGGGACAAATTGATGCGACCTTGCGCGTCGATTTCCGTGACCTTGACCGTGATTTGATCGCCGATCTTCAGGACGTCCTCGACCTTCGCGATACGCTCCGTAGACACTTGCGAGATATGCACGAGACCGTCTTTGTTCGGCAAAATCTCGACGAAGCAGCCGAATTTCTCGATGCGCTTAACCGTTCCCAAGTAAACCTCGCCGACCACGACTTCGCGAACGATGCCTTCGATGATTTGTTTCGCGCGCTCGTTCGCCTCCGCGTTGGAGGACGCGATGAACACCGTGCCGTCCTGCTCGATATCGATCTTTACGCCGGTTTCATCAATGATTTTATTGATGATTTTGCCGCCGGAACCGATAACGTCGCGGATTTTGTCCGGATTGATATGCATGATCACGATCTTCGGCGCGTATTGCGACAAGCTTGTGCGCGGCGCCTGCATGACTTCGTTCATCTTGCCGAGAATGTGCATGCGGCCTTCGCGCGCTTGCTCGAGGGACTGCGCCAGAATCGCGCGGTCGATGCCGTCGATTTTGATATCCATTTGAATGGCCGTTACGCCAGCCGCCGTTCCGGCTACTTTAAAGTCCATGTCGCCGAGATGATCTTCCATGCCTTGGATATCCGACAGAATGGAGAAATGGTCGCCATCCTTGATCAGACCCATCGCGATGCCCGCGACAGGCGCTTTGATCGGCACGCCGGCATCCATCATCGCAAGCGTGCTCGCGCAGATGCTGGCTTGGCTGGTGGACCCGTTCGATTCCAACACCTCGGACACCAGACGGATCGTGTACGGGAATTCCGTTTCGCTCGGAATAACCTTCGACAGGGCGCGCTCGCCCAGTGCGCCGTGGCCGATTTCGCGGCGGCCCGGAGGACGAAGCGGTCTGGCTTCGCCGACGCTGAACGGCGGGAAGTTATAGTGATGCATGAATCGTTTCGTTTCCGTCAGGTCGATGCCGTCCAGAATTTGAACGTCCCCGAGCGCGCCGAGCGTGCAAATGCTGAGCGCTTGCGTCTGACCGCGCGTGAACAAGCCGGAGCCGTGCGTGCGCGGCAGAAGCGCGACGTCGCATTCGATCGGCCGAATCTCGCTCAGAGCCCGTCCATCCGGACGAACTTTGTCATGCGTGATCAAGCGTCGTACTTCTTCCTTCACGATATCGTATAGGACTTCTTTCACGTCGCCAAGCAATTCCGGCGTCTCGGCATACTCCACTTCGAAATGCGCGATGGTATCGGCGTTCACCGCATCGATCGCTTCTTGGCGGGCATGCTTCTCCGTGACTCGAACCGCTTCGACCAAACGCGCTTTGGCAAACGCGCGGACAGCTTCGTCCACGCCGCTGTCGGCCGCATGCAGTTTGACTTCCATTTTCGCTTTGCCGGCAAGGGCTTGCAGCTCTTCCAGCGAAGCTACGATACGGCGGATCTCGTCGTGACCGAACATGATCGCTTCAAGGATCACTTCTTCCGGCACTTCGTTCGCTTCCGCTTCCACCATCATGATGGCGTCTTTCGTTCCCGCGACGACGACATAGACATCGCTCTTCGATTCCTGTTCCACCGTCGGGTTGATGATGAACTGACCGTCGATACGACCCACGATAACGCCGCCGATCGGTCCGTTGAACGGAAGGTCCGAAATCGTAAGCGCAGCCGACGTTCCGATCATAGCCGCGATTTCGGGGGTGCAATCCTGATCCACGCTCATGACGATGTTCGCGATTTGAACTTCGTTGCGGAAGCCCTCAGGGAACAACGGGCGAATCGGACGGTCCGTCAGCCGGCTCGCCAGAATCGCCTTCTCGCTCGGCCGGCCCTCGCGTTTGATGAAGCCGCCCGGAATCTTGCCTACTGCGTATAAACGCTCTTCATAATTGACCGTAAGCGGGAAAAAGTCGAGATTCTTCGGCTCGGCGGACGAAACGACGGTGCACAGAATTACCGTTTCGCCGTATTTGACCGTCACCGCGGCGTTCGCTTGCTTCGCCAGGCGTCCCGTTTCAAGGATCAGCGGGCGGCCGCCCAATGTTGTTTCTACGCGATGCAGCATATATTTCCTCCTCATAGCAATGGACCGCCCGTCAGGAGCGTCCCATCGATAATAGTCTACTTTTTATGTGTCCTTATATGAAAGCCCGGCCGAAGAAGTCAAGCCGGTTCTGTTTTCATTTAGAGATTCAAGCTCCGCGGGGAGCTCATCAAGTCGATGTATGTATGCACGCGATGCGATATTTATAAAAAGCAACCCAGCGCAGCCGCCCGTCATTCCCGGGCGGCGTAACAACCAGGTTGCTTTTATCCCCGCATCTATTATCGGCGAAGGCCGAGTTTTTCGATCAATGCGCTGTAACGTCGTACGTCTTTGTTCTTCAGGTAAGCCAACAGCTTACGGCGTTGACCGACCATTTTGAGCAGACCGCGGCGCGAGTGGTGATCTTTCTTGTGCGTCCGAAGATGATCTGTCAAATTGACGATGTTTTGCGTCAGGATAGCGATTTGAACTTCCGGGGATCCCGTATCGTTCGCGTGGGTTTTGTGCTCGTCGATCAATTGGTGTTTGCGTTCTTGCGTAAGTGCCATCCGTGTTCACCTCCTTGTTTCATAATCGCCGTTAGCCTCGCCAGCGCCCGGTGAATGACGGACAGGCCAAGCTAAGGTTCAATTGCTGCGCATACCGATGTCAGTCTGTGACTACGCAACGTCTTAGAGTATACCATAACTGAAAGCAAGAAGTAAATGCGGTTCCTATTTCTTGTCGTAAGCCGTCAACAACGCCTTCGCTTGATCGGCATCGGAATGGATTTGAGCGATGAGTTCATCGATGGATCCGAATTTCTTCTCCGTCCTCAAAAAAGCAATGAATTGCACGGAGACGGTCTTGCCGTACAGATCGCCGCCGAAATCGAACAGATGCGCTTCCATGACCGGCTCGGTCAGGTTATCGTGAAAGGTCGGTTTGACGCCGATGTTCAAGACGCCCGAATAACGCTGCCCATCCGTCTCCGCCATGATCGCGTATACGCCCTGACGCGGAATTAAGAAGCCGTCTTCCTGCTGAATGTTCGCCGTCGGGTAACCGATCTTCCTGCCCCTGCCTTCGCCCTGCACGACAACGCCGCGTACGGCATAAGGCTCGCCAAGCAGTTCAGCCGCTTCTTCGGGACGTCCGTTCATCAGCGCCTCGCGAATGCGCGAGCTGCTTACTTTATCGCCGTCTTGCATGAATGGTTCCACAATATCCACCTCGATATCCGGTTCGCCAAGCGCCCATAACGTTTCCGGCTTGCCGGCGCCTTTGGCGCCGAACGTGAAGTCGAAGCCGACGACGGCCCGTTTCACCTGCAGCGGCCGCAGCATGTTGCCGACAAAGTCGAATGGCGATACCTTGGCAAAATCCAAATCAAATTGAACGATATACACGACATCGACCCCGAGCCTGCGAAACCGCTCGACCTTCTCGTCCAGCGGCGTCAAACAGGCGACGTACTGCTCGCTCCGGCCGAGAACTTGCTTGGGATGCGGATGAAACGTCATCACAGCCCCTTGGAGACCGAACGCCCGAGCCGACGAGATGGCCTTCGCGATGACATTTTGATGGCCGCGATGAACGCCGTCGAAATGCCCGATGGCCAGCGTCTTTGGCAAAGCAGCCCGGGCGGCTTCCGATTCCGCGATCGGGTACTGTAAAGAAATAATTTCCACTGCCGTCACACCTGCTTTATCAACTTGCTAGTCTGCCGTGGGCGTAAACACCTTGACGGCCTTAAGCGTTCCGGATTCCTCATCCGGCTGAAAGATACCTGCAAACAATCTATCTTCGCCATACACGCGCAGCAGCGAGCCTACATCGAAAGGCTCCTGGTCCAGTATGCCTTGAAGCGAAATCCGCTTGCCTTGGAATGCACGCTGCACGTCGGCCGCGCTGACCGTAACGCGCGGGAAATGATCCAGCGCTTCATCGGAAGCGGTCAGCCTGTCCGCAATCGTGTCTTTTAGCGCCGCGATTTCTTCCAGCGTCAGGCAATCTTCCTGCGTAAATCCGCCCGACATCGTCCTCGTCAGCCGGACCATCACGGACGGCACGCTGAGCGCCTCGCCGATATCGACGCACAGCGTTCGGATGTACGTTCCTTTCGAGCAGACGACGGAGAAACGGATGACGGGATGCGGCTGATCCAACTGAACCTCTAACAAGTCCAGCTCGTATATGGTCACTTTGCGGGACTGCCTTTCGATGACCTGGCCTTCCCGCGCAAGCTCGTACAATCGTTTGCCGTCTACCCGGACTGCCGAATACATCGGAGGTACCTGATCGATCTCGCCGATAAAGGATGCCAATACCTCGCGAATTTGCTGTTCATCGATAACGACTTCGGGCAACTCCTTGATGATCGTGCCGGTCAAATCCTCCGTATCCGTCGCCAGTCCGAACTGCATGACGGCTTCGTAGGCTTTAGGCCGTTCCTGCACGTACTCCACGACGCGGGTAGCCCTTCCGATGCAGAGCGGCAGAACGCCGGTCACCTGCGGATCCAGCGTTCCGGTATGACCGATGCGTTTGACCTTTAAGATTCCCCTGACTTTCGCGACGACGTCATGAGAGGTCCAGCCAGCCGGCTTCCAAACCGCCAATATGCCATCCATCATGCGCTCAGCGCCTCTCTTACGGCTTGCACGACGGATGCGATCGAGGCTTGAATATCCTGCTGCAGCCGACAGCCCGCTGCGCGGACATGGCCGCCGCCGCCAAAGGATTGCGCGATCGCCGCCACGTCGGCTCTCCCCGACGAACGCATGCTCACTTTCACTTCGCCGTTCTCCGTTTCTTTGAACAGGATCCCGACTTCCACGCCTTCGACGTTGAGCGCGTAGTTGACGAGACCTTCCAAATCGTCGCCGACCGCACCGGTCTCCGCCATATCGTCAAAGGCCACGTACAGCCAAGCAATGCGGGTGTCCTCCGAAAACGTCAATCTGCTAAGCGCCCGCTGCAGCAGCAGCAATTGCGGCTTGGTCATGCACTCCAGCAGATGGTTGGCGATCCAATGCCCCGTAACGTCCTCGGCGAGCATGCGCGAGGCGATCTGCATGACGCGCGGGCTCGTATTGGAATAACGGAATCCGCCGGTATCCGTCAACAAACCGGTGTAGATCGCCGTCGCCGCCTCTTTGTCGATCGGAATGCCTGCAAACTCGATAAGATCATATAAAATTTCAACCGTTGCCGCGGCGTCGACCCGAATCAAATTATGGGCGCCGAAGGCATCGTTCGTTGGATGATGGTCGATATTCAGCAGCTGCGCCTGTTCCGCGAAGCAGTCCTTGACGGTGCCGATTCGGCGGAAATCCGCGCAATCGACTGCAATGACACGGTCGAACTTCTCGTCCGGCGGTTGTTTGCCGTAGTGGATGACCGACGCTGACGCTTCCAGGAAATGGAGCCGTACCGGGACGGCTCCTTCGTTGATCAACACCGGCTGTTTGCCCAGCTGCCGGAGCAGCCAGCCGACGACGAGCGTCGAGCTGATGGCGTCTCCGTCAGGCTGAACATGCGAGACGACAAGAAATCTGCTGCCGTCCCGGATAAAATCCAATGCGTCCCGCAGCTGAGCTTGATAAGCGGCTGAAAACGCCGCCGCGTTCGACGCGGTCATTGCTCGTCTCTCCCGCCGCCGGAATTGATGTTCGTCAGCAGCGATTCGATTCGGCTGCCGTACTCGATGCTACTGTCGAACTTGAACAGCAGCTCCGGCGTATGGCGGAATCGAATGCGTTTGCCCAGTTCCGAACGGATAAATCCGGTTCCGCGCGCCAGCGCCTTGAGCGTCTCTTCCTTCTGCTCGTCGCTGCCCAGCACGCTCAGGTAGACGCGCGCCTGCGACAGGTCGTTCGTGACTTCCACGCCCGTCACCGTAATGAATCCGATGCGCGGATCTTTAAGCTCGGTCTGGATGATCGTGCTGAGCTCTTTCTTGATTTGTTCGCCTACGCGTCCTACGCGGACTTTGGCCATCGGTCAATCACCTCTCTACGGACTCCATGATGAAGGCTTCGATAACGTCTCCCTCTTTGAGGTCATTGTACCTATCGAGCGTAATGCCGCACTCGTAGCCTTGGGCCACTTCCTTGGCGTCGTCCTTGAACCGTTTGAGCGATTCGATTTCGCCTTCGAACACCACGATGCCGCCGCGGATCAAGCGGGCTTTCGCGTTGCGCGTGATTTTGCCGGACGTTACCATGCAGCCCGCGATAACGCCGACCTTGGTCACTTTGAACAGGTTGCGGATTTCGGCTTGGCCGATGATCACTTCTTTGAATACCGGATCCAGCATGCCTTTCATCGCGTGCTCGATCTCGTCGATCACGTTGTAAATGATGCTGTGGAGACGAATATCCACTTTCTCCTGCTCGGCCGTTGCGAGCGCCTGCGGCTCCGGACGAACGTTGAAGCCGATGACGATCGCGCTCGACGCGGCAGCCAGGTTGATATCCGACTCCGTGATCGCGCCCGCGCCGCTGTGAATGATTTTAACGCGAACGCCTTCGATGTCGATCTTCGCGAGCGAGCCTTTGAGGGCCTCGGAAGAACCTTGCACGTCGGCTTTGATGATAACGTTGAGATCCTTGATCTCGCCGTCTTTAATATGATTGTACAAATCTTCGAGCGTTACGCGCGAATTCGCGCCAAGCTCGGTTTGGCGATGCTTGATGGCACGGCGATCGGCGATCGCGCGCGCTTTGCGCTCGTCTTCGAATACGAGGAAGGGATCGCCCGCTTGCGGCACTTCCGTCAAACCGGTGATCTCGATCGGCGTGCTCGGTCCCGCTTCCTTCAGACGGCGGCCCTTGTCGTTGACCATGGCGCGGACGCGTCCGAAGCAATTGCCTGCAACGAAGGCGTCGCCGATCTTAAGCGAACCGTGCTGCACGAGGATACGCGCGACCGGCCCTTTGCCTTTGTCGAGCTCGGCCTCGATGACCGTACCGCGCGCCCGTTTGTTCGGGTTCGCTTTGTAGTCGTTCACTTCGGCGACGAGCAGGATCATCTCAAGCAGCTCTTCGAGGCCGATGCGTTGTTTCGCGGAAACGTTGACGAAAATCGTATCGCCGCCCCACTCTTCCGGCACGAGACCGTACTCGGTCAAGCTTTGCTTGATTTTGTCCGGATCGGAGCCCGGCTTATCGATTTTGTTGACGGCCACGATGATCGGCACGTTCGCCGCTTTCGCGTGGTTGATCGCTTCGACGGTTTGCGGCATAACGCCGTCGTCCGCCGCAACGACGATAATCGTAATATCCGTTACCTGTGCGCCGCGGGCGCGCATGAGCGTAAACGCTTCGTGACCCGGGGTATCGAGGAACGTGATTTTCTTATGGTTGATCTCGACTTGGTACGCGCCGATATGCTGCGTGATGCCGCCTGCTTCGCCGCTCGTAACGTTCGTTTGGCGAATGGCATCCAGCAAGGTCGTTTTACCGTGGTCGACGTGACCCATGATGGTCACGACCGGAGGACGCGCTTCGAGCAATTCCTCGTCGTCCTTCTCCTCGATCGTCTCGAATTGATCTTCTTCGACCGGGATCTTGACTTCGACCTCGACGCCGTATTCGGATGCGATCAGTTGAACCGTATCCAGATCGACCTCTTGGTTGATCGTCGCCATTACGCCGAGCGTAATGAGCTTCTTGATGACTTCGGAAGCATCCTTATGCAGCAATTTAGCCAAATCGCCGACGGTTACCGTGCCGCGGACGATGATTTTCTTCGGCGTGTTATCGATTTTCTCGCGGCGTTCCTGTTGTTGTCCGCCTTTGCCTCGGCTGTTCTTGCCCCCGCGGTTCTTGAAATTGCCGGACCGGCTGTTGTCGTCGAAACGCTTGTTGCTGTTGTACGAATTGTTCGATGCTTTCGGATTGTTTCTTCTCCGATCGTCGGAAGGTCCGCGATTGTTATCGAACGTGCGCGCCGGTGCGCTTGTGGCGCCGCCGCTTCCGCCGCGGCTTGCCGGTTGGCTCTGCGCAGGCGCGGAGGACGAACGGAATCCGCCTTGGCCGCCGCCTTGACTGCCGCCGCCTGCCGGGCGATTGCCTTGATAGCCGCCTTGACCGCCGCCGCCTGCCGGACGGTTGCCTTGATAGCCGCCGCCTTGGCCGCTGCCCTGTCCTTGCGGACGATTGCCCTGATAACCCCCGCCTTGGCCTTGCGGACGGCTGCCTTGACCGCCTTGACCGCTGCCTTGGCCCTGCGGACGGTTGCCTTGGTAGCCGCCGCCTTGGCCGCCTGCCGGACGGTTGCCTTGGTAACCGCCGCCTTGGCCTTGCGGGCGATTGCCTTGATAGCCGCCGCCTTGCCCTTGCGGACGGTTGCCTTGGTAGCCGCCGCCTTGGCCCTGCGGGCGATTGCCTTGACCTTGCGGACGGCTGCCTTGACCGCCTTGGCCTTGCGGACGCTGATTGCTGTTGTCGCTGCTTGCCGATGAACTGCCCGATGATTGCGCGGTCGAAGCCGAGCTGGCCGGCGTCTGACTTGTCGTCGTATTCGCGGACGATGCCGCGGTCGTGGTTGATTCCGTTGTATGTGAAATAGTCGTATTCCCCTGTTTTTCATTCGTATTTTTGTTTCCTTGCCCCTGCTGCACGGAAGCATTGAGCGTATGCTGAGGCTTGCGCTCCTGCTGGCCTTGCTGCCCTGGACGGTTGGACGACTGCGCCGCCGAAATCGTCGCGTTCTCCTGCGCGCGTTTGGCTGCTGCGTTCGCTTTGATATCCCGGAAGAAGCCTTCCACCTTCGAAACCATCTCATTCTCCATGACGCTCATATGATTGTTCACGGGCAGATTGAGACGTTTTAGAATGGTGATGATTTCTTTGCTGCTCATGCTGAGCGATTTCGCGTATTCGTATACGCGCAATTTATCTTTATTGTCTTTGTCTTGTTGTTTAGTCAATATACGCCACCTCCGTAGGTTCAGTTAAGCTTTGGACGATACTCTTGGCGAAGCCGGCATCCGTCAAACCCAGAATGACCCGCTCCGATTTGCCGATCGCTTCTCCGAGCGCGACCCGGTCGAAAGCTTCCACGCAATTCGTATTGTACGTCGCGCATTTGTCGCGAAACTTCTTCTTCGTATTATCTGATGCATCCGCCGCGACTATGACCAGTTTCGCCTTTCCTTGCCTGACGGATTTCAATACGGTTTCGTCGCCGGTCACCAGTTTGCCTGCCCGCATCGCCATGCCGAGCATGGCGAGCGCTTTATGCTTCTTCTTGTTCATCGTCCATCGCATCCTTACCGGCGTTAAACTCATCCTCGACGGCGATAAAATCCCGCGCAAGCTGATCGTAGATTTCCGGTCCGACCGTTTGCTTCAGCGCCCGGTCGAGCGCCCGGCTTTTCTTCGCCAGCCTGAAGCATTCCACCTTGCCGCAAAGATAAGCGCCGCGTCCCGCTTTTTTGCCCGTTAAGTCGATCAGGACGGCTTCGTCCGGCGTTCGCACGACCCGGATGAGCTCTTTTTTCGGCTTCATTTCTTGACAAGCCACGCATTTGCGCAGCGGAATTTTTCTCGGTCTCACCATTCATCCCTCCTGATACGCTTCCCCGTTTGCTCTTAGTCGATGGAGACGGAATCCTGATGCATGGTGCTCATGGGCGATTTCGGGCGGCCGAACTCCTGCTCCGCCTGCGTTTCGCTCTTGATATCGATTTTCCAGCCGGTCAGCTTGGCCGCCAGCCGCGCGTTCTGGCCCTTGATTCCGATCGCGAGCGAGAGCTGGTAATCCGGCACGATGACGCGCGCCATCTTCTCCTGCTCGTACACGATGACCTCGATGACCTTGGAAGGACTAAGCGCATTCGCCACGTATTCTTCCACGCTTTCGGACCAGCGCACGATATCGATCTTCTCGCCCTTCAGCTCCGTTACGATCGTCTGGACGCGCATGCCCTTCTGGCCTACGCAGGATCCGACCGGATCAACTTCCGCATTGCGCGAATGCACGGCGATTTTGGAACGGAAGCCCGCTTCGCGCGCAACGGAACGAATCTCGACCACCCCGTCGTAAATCTCCGGCACTTCCAGCTCGAACAAACGTTTGAGCAAGCCGGGATGCGTGCGCGACAAGAAGATTTGCGGCCCCTTCGTCGTGTTCTCCACTTTCGTGATGAAGGACTTGACGCGGTCGCCGTGCTTGAATTTATCCGTCGGCATCAGCTCCGTCAGCGGCAGGACCGCTTCCACTTTGCCAAGATCGATAAACAGGTTGCGCACGTCCTGGCGCTGCACGATGCCGTTCACGATATCTTCTTCCTTGTCGATAAAGGCATTGTAGATCAAGCCGCGCTCCGCTTCGCGAATGCGCTGCGTCACGACCTGCTTCGCCGTTTGCGCCGCGATCCGGCCAAAGTCGCGAGGCGTCACTTCGATCTCCGCGACGTCGTCGAGCGTATAATGCGGGTTGATTTCGCGGGAAGCCTCCACCGAAATTTCAAGGCGCGGGTCCAGCACGTCTTCGACGACGGTTTTGCGCGCATACACTTTGATGACGCCCGTAAACCGGTTGATGTCCACCCGTACGTTCTGGGCGGTGTTAAAATTGCGTTTGTAACTAGAAATCAGGGCCGCCTCGATCGCTTCCAGCAAAATATCTTTGCTGATCCCTTTCTCTCTTTCGATTTCCGTCAATGCTTCGATAAATTCCATGCTCATTGGAAATGAGTTCCCCCTTTCGACTGGTTCCCTAACGTTATAATAAAGCCAACTCTTCCAAGTCTTTTAGAAGACAATGGCCAAACGGGCGCTTGCTACTTTCGCATACGGAATCGCATGCTTCTTCTTGCCGATTTCCACGACCGCTTCTTCGCCGTCGAAGGAGAGCAGCGTGCCCTCGAATTCTTTCAAGCCGCCGATCGGCTCATAGGTGGTCACGAATACATGCTTGCCCACGGCCTTGGCGACATCCTCGGGCTTCTTCAGCGGGCGCTCCGCGCCGGGCGAAGATACTTCCAGGAAGTAAGCATCGGAAATCGGATCGTTCTCGTCGAGCTTCTCGCTCAAAAACTCGCTGATCCGTCCGCATTCGTCGATATCGATATTGCCTTCTTTGTCGACGTAGACCCGAAGAAACCAGTTGCTTCCTTCTTTGACATACTCCACGTCCACGAGTTCAAATCCATTTTCGTCGAGAAACGGTTTGACCATTTCCTCGACGGCGGTTTTGATTTTAGGTGTGCTCAAAAACGATGTACCTCCCACTGCAGCCGGTCGTCTCATTGTCGCGCTGTCAGTAAATTTTCAGCCGAAAAGCAATCTTGAAGTATAGCTTCTTGCCATTCGTAAACGTAAAAAGGTGCAGACAAAACGTAAAGAGTGGGTTTCCCCACTCTTCTGCGAAAAAGTCGTATCATCAGCATTACCAGAAAGATTATATCATAACCATGTAGTGGTGACAATAAGGGACGCCGGAATGCGCGATCGGGGCGGTCCATCGCCCCGGGCGGCGGCGAACTTGCGGCCGCCGTCGAACGCGCGATGCCGGACACGCACGCCGATCAGCGATCCCTTAAAACAACGATAATTGATTCGACTCCGGCAATCCGCGGAAGCAGCCCATGCCCGTCAACACTTCGACGATCGTCTTCGTCGCCTTCGACTTCTGCTGGAAGTCTTCGATGGACAAGAATTCCCCGAAATCGCGCGCGGCGGCAATGTTGCGGGCCGCGTTTTCGCCGATTCCGCTGATCGCGCCGAATGGCGGGATCAACGAAGTGCCGTCGACGATGAAGCGCGTCGCTTCGGAACGATACAGATCGACCGGCTTGAACGAGAAGCCGCGGGCGGTCATCTCGAGCGACATCTCGAGCAGGGAGACGCTGTTCTTTTCTTTCGGCGTGGCGCTGAAGCCTTTTTGCTCGATTTCGATCAGCTTCTTCAATATCGCGTCGTAACCTTGGCACAGCAGCTCCAGATCGAAATCCTCGGCCCGGATTGAGAAATACGTTGCATAATAATGGATGGGATAATACAGCTTGAAGAATGCCGTCCGCACGGCGGAAATAACGTAAGCCGCGGCATGGGCTTTCGGGAACATGTATTCGATCTTGAGACACGAATCGATGTACCACTGCGGCACTTTGCATCGCTTCATCTCTTCGATCCATTCGGGAGTCAAACCGCGTCCCTTACGCACGCTTTCCGTGATCTTAAACGCGAGTCCCGCATCCATGCCGGCTTTATAAATAAGAAACAGCATGATATCGTCCCGGCAGCCGATGACCGTCTTGATCGTGCAGGTCCGGTTCTTGATCAGCTCCTGCGCATTGCCGAGCCATACGCCCGTACCGTGGGACAAGCCCGAGATTTGCAGCAAATCCGCGAACGTCGAAGGCTTCGTCTCTTCCAGCATCTGGCGCACGAATTTCGTTCCCATCTCCGGAACGCCGTACGTTGCGACCGAGGAGCGAATCTTCTCCGGCGATATGCCCAAGGCATCGGTCGAGCTGAACATGCTCATGACCTTGGGATCGTTCATCGGAATCGTCGTCGGATCGACGCCGGTCAAGTCCTGCAGCATCCGCATCATGGTCGGATCGTCGTGCCCGAGAATATCGAGCTTCAGCAGGTTTTCCTCGAATGCGTGATAATCGAAATGCGTCGTCTGCCATTCGGCATTTTGGTCGTCCGCGGGATACTGCACGGGCGTGACGTCTTCCACGTCGATATAATCGGGTACGACGACGATGCCGCCGGGATGCTGTCCCGTGCTTCGCTTGACGCCTGTGCAGCCGCTGGCCAGCCTTGAGAGTTCGGCGCCGCGCCATTTCTTGCCCTTGTCTTCCTCGTATTTCTTGGCGAATCCGTAAGCGGTCTTCTCCGCAACCGTACCGATCGTCCCTGCGCGGTACACCGCTTTTTCGCCGAACATGATTTTCGTGAAGTTATGCGCCGTCGCCTGATATTCGCCGGAGAAGTTCAAGTCGATATCGGGAACTTTATCTCCTTTGAAGCCCAGGAACGTCTCGAACGGAATGTCCTGTCCTTCGCCCTTCAGCGGTTTCCCGCAATTCGGGCAAATCTTGTCCGGCAGATCGAAACCGCTCGGGTAACTGCCGTCGAGGAACCATTCGCTGTATTTGCAAGCCTCGTTCAAGCAGGTATAGTGCGCAGGGAGCGGGTTTACCTCGGATATGCCGAGGAAAGTCGCGACGACGGAAGATCCGACCGAACCCCGCGAGCCGACGAGATAGCCATCCTCGTTGGATTTTTTGACGAGACGCTCCGAGATCAGATAGTTCGCCGAAAAGCCCGCTTTGGTAATCGGCACGAGCTCTTTCTCCAAGCGCTGCACGACGACCTCCGGAATCGGCTCCCCGTAAAGACGCCTTGCCGTTTCGTAGCAGGTATTGCGCATCTCCTCGTCGGCGCCTTCCATGATCGGAACGAACAGCTTCGAAGGAAACAAATCGAACGGCTCGAACCGGTCGGTCAGCTCGTTCGTGTTCTTCACGACGACCTCGTACGCGCGCGCTTCGCCAAGGAAGGCGAACTCTGCCAGCATCTCTTTGGTCGTCCGGAAGTGTGCGTCCGGTTTCGTGATATCCTTCAGCGGGCTGAAGCCCGTGATGCCGTGAATCGTAATGTCCCGGAACATTTTATCCCGTTGAACCAGATAATGCACGTTGCCGGTCGCGATAACCGGCTTGCCCAGCTTATCGCCGATCTCGCAGACGCGGCGCAGCGCCTGTTCGATCTCGGCCCGGCTGGCGACGAAGCCTTTCTCGACCAGATGCATGTAGAAGGTGACCGGCTGGATCTCGAGCACGTCGTAATAACGGGCGGTTTCCTCGGCTTCTTCCATCGACTTGTTCAGGACCGCTTCGAAGAATTCGCCTTTCTCGCAGCCGGAAATGATCAATAGTCCTTCGCGGAGCTCGGTCAGCTTGCTCTTCGGAATGGTCGCGACGCGCTTGAAATATTGCGTATGGGATAAGGATATCAATTTGAATAAGTTCTTCTTGCCGACCGCATTCAACGCGTAAATGCAGCAATGGAACGGCCGCATGTTGGATAAATCGAGCCCTACGTAATCGTTCAGCATATGCAGGCCGGTAATGTTCCGGCCAGCCGCGTCGCCGATCAGGCCGAACAACACGCCTCCTAGGGCGATGGAGTCGTCGATGGCGCGGTGAGCGTTCTCGAGACTGATTTTGAATTTATCGGCCAAGGTGCCCAGCCGGTGGTTCTTCATCGTCGGATGCAGGAAACGCGCCAGCTCCAGCGTGTCGAGCACGGGATTCTTGATCTCCGGCATGCCGTAGAGCTTGCAGGCGGCCTGGATGAAGCCCATATCGAAGCGCGCGTTATGCGCCACGAGCACCGCGTCGCCGATAAATTCGACGAACTCGCGCATCTTCGGCTCCAGCTCCGGCGCGTCGACGACCATCTCGTTCGTGATGTTCGTCAGCTGCTGGATGTTGTACGGAATATTCTCATGCGGATTAATAAACGTCGAGAACCGGCCGATTTCTTTGCCTTCCTGCATCTTGACGCCCGCAAGCTCGATGATCTTGTTGTTCACGACCGATAGACCGGTCGTCTCGATATCGAATACGACGTATACGGCGGCCGCCAACGGCTCTTCGCGGGAGTTCAATACCATCGGCACGGCATCGTTCACGACATTCGCTTCCAAGCCGTACAGCACCTGGATGCCGTTCTTTTTCGCCGCCTTTGCCGCTTCGGGATAACACTGCACGTTGCCGTGATCCGTAATCGCGATCGCCTTGTGCCCCCATTTGGCGGCTTGTTTGATGTACGCGTCGACCGACGTGACCGCATCCATCGTGCTCATTGTCGTATGCAGGTGGAACTCGACGCGTTTCTCTTCCGCCTCGTCCTTCTGTTCCTTGGGCGCCACCACTTCATGCAAGTCGGACGGCATCATGACAAGCTCCGGCTCCATCATGAACCGGTCGTATTCCACGCGGCCGCGCGCCTTGATCCATTTGCCGTTCGCCAGCTGTTTGAGGACCTTGACGTCGTCCTTCGACTTGGCGAACATTTTCATGGCAATAGAATCGGTGAAATCCGTGACGTTGAACGTGAAGAGCGTGCTGCCGTTGCGCAGCTCCTTCTCGTCGAGACCGAAGACCGCGCCCTGCACGGTAATCTTCTTCTCTTCTTCCACGACGTTCATAATCGGCACGGCTTCCTCTCGGATGTCGTAGCCGACGACGAGGCGGACATCGCCTTCTTCCACCGGCGGCGCTTCCGGCATGGAGCTGGTCATCATTTGCTGAATGACGTCGCGTTCTTCCTGCTCCAGCTTTTGCGCAAACTCCTCATACATTTCCTGCTTCGATTCAGCGACCTTCAGCTTGACTCGGCATGCGACCGCGAATTGGTCTTTGTAGAACCCGACGGCCAGCTCATCGATCCGTTTCTTCTTGGCCATCTCGAGGCCCATCTCGTCCATCATATGCAGCGTGATGAGCTCCCCGTCCGTTTCCAGCTTCGCTTTGCTGATCCAACCGTTAACAGACGCATTGCTGTGCTTCAGCCATTCGACGCAAGCCGGCCAGTATTCGGTGACCAGTTCCTCCCGCGGAACGTCTTCGCCGTACTGGAATTGAAACGAAATCTTCGCGATATGCGCGAATTTCCCCTGAATCGCCCTGCAAAAAACACCAAAAGCCGGTAAAGGAACCAAGGACGCTTTGCTGATGCAAAACGTCCATTCCCGGTTACTCCGGCTTACGATCACTTTGTCTATATATCCGTCGCCAAAATGTTCATCCGTCAAATGCTGCGGCAGCTCCGCTTGCTTCATCAGAAGCTCGAACCTCTGCCGCTTTTCCCCGGTTTGGTTCATGTCGCCCTCCCCCAAAATCAATACGCCCGAGCAAATACGACGGAATGCTCCGCCTTCTCGCCGCATACCAAGCAGGTCGTCTTGCGTTCGGCGGGCTCGAAAGGAATGTTGCGGCTCGTAGCGCCCGTTTCTTCCTTCACCTGACGCTCGCAGGCTTCGGAACCGCACCAGCCCGCGAGCGCGAAGCCGCGCTTCTCCTCGAACAAGGCCTTCATTTCGTCCAGCGTTTCGACCGAATACGAATGCTCCGCCCTGAATTGCTTCGCGCGCTCGAACATATCGGCCTGAATGTCGGCCAGCATGCGTTCGATCTCTTCCTTCAGCTCGCTCTGCTGCACGATGCGCTTCTCGCCCGAAATGCGCGATACGAGAACGACTTGTCCATTCTCCATGTCGCGCGGCCCAAGCTCAAGCCGCACCGGCACGCCGCGCATCTCGTACTCGTTGAATTTCCAGCCCGGGCTCATGTCCGTGCGGTCGTCGACCTTCACGCGAATCCCGGCTTTCTTGAGTTCCGCAAAAAGCTCGTCCACGCGGCCGACCACTTGTTCGCGCGTCTTCGGCGGCCCGATCGGAATCATGACGACTTGCGTAGGAGCCACCTTCGGCGGAAGCACCAATCCGCGGTCATCGCCATGCACCATGATCATCGCGCCCATGAGTCGCGTCGATACGCCCCATGACGTCGTATGTACGAACTGCTGCGTATTCTCGCGGTCCAAATATTTGATATCGAACGCAACGGCAAATTTCGTGCCGAGATAATGCGAAGTTCCCGCTTGAACGGCGCGTCCGTCCTTCATCATCGCTTCGATGGAGTAGGTGTCCACGGCGCCCGCAAACCGCTCGGAAGGCGTCTTTTGTCCCATGATCACCGGAATGGCAAGGTAATTCTCGCAGAAGTCGCGGTAAATCTCGAGCATCCGATTCGTTTCTTCGCGCGCCTCCGACTCCAATTCATGCGCCGTATGCCCTTCCTGCCACAAAAATTCCGTCGTGCGCAGGAAAGGCAGGGTACGCTTCTCCCAACGGACGACATTCGCCCACTGGTTGATCAAAACCGGCAGATCGCGGTAGGATTGGATCCATTTCGAATACATATGGCCGATGATCGTCTCCGAGGTCGGACGGATGGCAAGGCGCTCTTCAAGCTTCTCGCCTCCCGCCTCCGTCACCCACGGCAGCTCCGGATTGAAGCCTTCGACATGCTCCTTTTCCTTCAGGAAAAAGCTCTCCGGAATAAACATCGGGAAGTATGCGTTGCGGTGTCCCGTTTCCTTGAATCGGCGATCGAGCTCGTCGCGCATATGCTCCCAAATCTCGAAGCCTTCGGGCCGAAACACGATGCACCCGCGGACCGGCGAATAATCCATCAGCTCCGCTTTCTTGATGACATCGATATACCAACGGGAGAAATCTTCGCTTTGCGGCGTTATTTCCGTTACGAATTGCTTTTCTTTCGACATGACCGACTAGTTCTCCCCTCTTACCAAACGCAAAATATCGTTGTACGTGACGGCCAGCATCAGCAGCATCAGCATCGCGAAGCCGACGAAATGCACCATGCTTTCCCGATTCGGGTCGACCGGACGTCCGCGAACCGCTTCCAGGCCAAGGAAGAGCAGGCGGCTTCCATCCAGCGCCGGAATCGGCAGCAGGTTGAATATCCCCAAATACAAGCTTAAAATGGCCACCCAAGACGTCAATTGAACGAAGCCTTGTTCCGCGATTTGGCTCGTCACTTGAGCCGTTCTAACGGGACCGCCGAGATCGTCGAGCTTAAAGTTCCCGATGATCAAATTTTTGAAGCCTTCGAAAATCGTCACCGTCATGTTCTTCATCGCCAGGCCCGCGTATTTGAACGTTTCGCCAAACTTGACGGAGCGCGATGGCACGGCGGCGGAAATGCCGAGTTTGCCTACGCCGGCGTCATCGGGCTTCGGCGTGATCTTGTTCGTGATCGTCTTTCCGTCGCGGATGACGGTAAACGTCAGCGGCACGTTGACCGATTTGCTGATCAAATCGATCATTTTCGTGGAATCTCCGCCGATCTTGACGCCATTCACGGAATCGATCGTATCGCCCACTTTGATATCGGCTTTCGAAGCCGGCATTCCGTCGACGATATCGCCGATCAGCAAGCGGTCCGGATTCTCCATCGGTACGCCCGACATTTGGAAATAGGCGAAGAACAGCACGAACGCAAGCACGAAATTCATGACGGGACCGGCCACGATGGCCAGTGCCCGCTGTCCGACGGTTTTGCTGCCGAACTGGCGGTCGAGCGGCGCGATTTGCGTCTCTTTCCCTTTCGCGATCATCAGGGCTTGCGGAATAATATCGAATTTTTCGATCACGCCGTCGGCATTCAAGGCGATCTTCAGCTTATTCTCGATGTCGATCGTTTCGACTTCGCCTCGCACGACGTTCGTTCGATCGTCGAGCCGATCCAAATATATTCGGGTTACCTTGCCGTCCTTCACGCGGACGGCTACCGTTTGGCCCGGCTGAACTTCAACCAGCTCCGGATCCTCGCCGGCCATCCGGACGAATCCGCCTGCCGGAACGAGCCGCAGCGTATAACGGGTTTCCCCGCGCTTGATGGAAAACAGCTTCGGTCCGAACCCGATCGCAAACTCCCTAACCAAAATCCCGGCACGCTTCGCAAAATAAAAGTGACCCCATTCATGTATGGTCACGATGACGAAGAAGACCATTACCGTCATAAAGACGACTTGAATCGTATGCATCGCTCTCGAGCCTCCTGTTCGTAACGGCCTGTACTTAGATTATCATTATTCTCCCGTTCGATACAAGAGAACCGTCGGTCAGACGCTTGCCGCCATTCGGCGGGCCCAAGCATCGACGTCGGCGATCGCCGCTACATCGGGCACTTCGACGATTTCATGCCGATTCAACACGGTTGCGATAACGGACTCGATATCGAGGAACGCGATCTCGCCGTTCAGAAACCGGGCTACTGCCGTTTCATTGGCCGCATTGAAAACCGTCGGCGCGGATTTTCCGGTCCTTCCGCTCTCGTATGCATAGCGCAGGCAAGGATAACGGTCGAAATCCATCTCCCGGAAATGCAAAGCGGACAGCTTCGCGAAATCGAGCGAATCCGTCGGCGTCGCCCTGCGCTCCGGATAGGTGAGCGCGTACTGGATCGGTACGCGCATGTCCGGCATACCTAGCTGTGCAATTACGCTGTGATCGACGAATTCGACATAAGAGTGAATGATGCTCTCCGGATGGATCAGCACGTGAATTTGATCGTAAGGCAACCCGAACAACCAGTGGGCTTCGATGACTTCCAAGCCTTTATTCGCCATGGTGGCGGAGTCGATGGTCACCTTCGCCCCCATCGACCAATTCGGGTGATTGAGCGCTTGCGCGACGGTTACGCCATGCAGTTCTTCTCTCGTTCGGTCGCGAAACGAACCGCCGGAAGCCGTCAGCGTTATGCGCTTGATCGCTTCCCGGCGTTCGCCGTTCAGGCATTGGAAGATCGCGGAATGCTCGCTGTCTACCGGAAGAATCGTCACGCCGCGCTCGGCCGCCCGCCTCATGACCAAATGCCCCGCCGTTACGAGCGTCTCTTTGTTGGCGAGCGCGATGGATTTCCCGGCATCGATGGCCGCCAGCGTCGCAGGCAGCCCTCTGCTGCCCACGATCGCCGTCACGACGGTATCCGCGTCCGTTCCGGCCGCGATCTCGACGAGCCCTTCGTCTCCGTATACCGCCTTCGTGCCGGCAGGCAGATGCGGCATCGCTTCGTCCGCCAGGGCTTTATTCGATAAGCATACCGTTTTGGGTCTGAACTGCTTGGCCTGCTCGATCAACAGGTCCACGTTATTCCCCGCCGCGAGTCCTTCGACTGCGTAACGGTCCGGGTTGCGGCCGATAATATCCAGCGTTTGCGTCCCGATCGAGCCCGTAGAGCCGAGAATCGTAATTTTTTTCACTTCGAATGCCCCCTAACCAAGCTCTACAGCGGCAGTAAATTCGTCATAATGAGGAGCGGGAATACGATCAGCCAGCTGTCGCAGCGGTCCAATACCCCGCCATGCCCCGGCAGGAGGGAACCCGAATCTTTGATTCCGCGAACCCGCTTGTAAGCGGACTGGATCAAATCCCCGAGCTGTCCCGCAACTGCCGCGATGAGGCCGATCATGACCGCACGGCCGATGCCGATGACATCCGGGTAGATGAAGGCGAATACGAGCGCGATGAGCAGCGCGATGACCACGCCGCCGAGCGAGCCCTCGATCGTTTTATTCGGACTGATCGCCGGCCAGAGCTTGTTTTTTCCGATCGCTTTTCCCGTAAAATACGCACCGGCATCCGATGCCCAAATGGCGAAAAACGCCATGATCGTCGTCATCAGGCCGTGCGTATCGCCGCCGCGCACCTCGTACATCGCATGAAATCCGTAGCCGATGTAGAGCGCGCCGAGCAGCATCAACGCCGACCCGTCGATCGTCACTTCATTCTTCGTGAGCACCGTTACGCTGAGCAGGATAAACATTAAAATCCAAATCATATGTAATGCAGCCGGCTGAGGCATTCCCATGTCATGCCATGGCAAGAATAGCAGCAACGCGCCCGCCATTCCGATCCAGGCAAACGGATGCTTCATCGACACGCCGTTCATTCGGATATATTCCGTCATCCCCACGACCGTCAAGAAGAGCAGCAGCGCAAAGAAGAACCACCCGCCGAGCACGGTTAAAACCACAAACGCAGCGCCAGCAATCACGCCCGATATTATGCGTTGTTTCACGCGTATGACACTCTCCAGTTCAGCTCGTTACAATCCGCCATATCGGCGAGCCCTTCGTTGGTACTCTCGTACCGCCTCATAGAAATGCTCGTCCGTGAATTCGGGCCAGTACACGTCCGTGAACCACATCTCGCTGTAAGCCAGCTGCCAGAGCATGAAATTGCTGAGACGAAGTTCTCCGCTCGTGCGAATGAGCAGATCCGGATCCGGAACCCCCGCCGAGAGCAGATGGCTTTCCATATGGGAGACTTCGATGTCCTCGGGAATCAGTTTCCCTTCCTTGACATCCCGTCCGATGCTTCGAACGGCTTCGATCATTTCTTTCCGGCTCCCGTAATTCAAGGCAAACGTAAGAACGAGTCCAGTATTGCCGGAGGTTTGAACGACCGCGTCTTCGACCGCCTTCAAGGTATGGGAGGGTAATTCCTCCTTGTGCCCCATCATCCGAATCTGGACGTTCTTCTCCATCAAATCTTTGATTTCCATCGTAAGGAACTCTTGCGGCAGCTTCATCAGAAACTCGACTTCCGCCTTGGGCCGCTTCCAATTTTCCGTCGAAAACGCATAGAGCGTTAAGTATTTGACACCTAGCCGATCTGCAGCCATCGTGATCCGCTTGACCGCCTTCATCCCGGAATGGTGACCGGCCATGCGCGGCAAGCCACGGCTCTTCGCCCATCTGCCGTTGCCATCCATGATGATCGCGATATGCTGCGGTATGTTATCAGGTTCAAGCGACAGCAACGGTTTCGCGGGCGCTTTGCCAAACAAGGCTCTTAATTGCTGTAACATGTTCGTCCTCCCGCCGCTAGCGTCGATTTATGCAACAAACCCCACCATTCGGAGGGGCCGGTGAGCACTATTAAACTTCCATGATGTCTTTTTCTTTGGCGGCAAGCACTTTCTCGACTTCGGCGACGAATTTATCCGTCGTTTTCTGAATGTCTTCTTGATGACGGCGGGATTCATCTTCGGATATGTCCGATTTCTCCAGCTTCTTGATATCGTCGTTCGCGTCGCGGCGAATGTTGCGAATTGCGACCTTCGCTTCTTCGCCGAACTTCTTCGTCATTTTGACGAGGTCGGAACGGCGCTCTTCCGTCAGCATCGGAATGCCGATCCGGATCGTGATGCCGTCGTTCGAAGGCGTCAAGCCGAGATCGGATTTCAGTATCGCTTTCTCGATGGCCGACAGCGAGGATTTATCCCAAGGCTGGATCAGCAGCGTGCGCGAATCCGGGGTGTTGATGTTCGCCAGTTGATTCACGGGCGTCATCGACCCATAGTATTCGACTTGAAGACGGTCCAGCAGCGCCGGCGTGGCGCGGCCCGCGCGAAGCGTGGACAAGTCGCGTTTGAGAGCCGAGATCGCTTTGTCCATCCGTTCTTCGGCGTTTTTCTTTATGGATTGTGGCATTTAAGTGGCACTTCCCTTCATCACGATTGTTCCGATTTTCTCGCCGAGCACGACTCGCTTAATATTCCCTGATTCCGTAATGGAGAATACGACCAGCGGAATGTTGTTGTCCATGCAAAGCGAGGATGCGGTGGAATCCATTACGCCCAGGTTGCGGTTCAGCACTTCCATGAAGGTCAACGTTTCGAACTTCTCCGCCGTTGCGTCTTTGAACGGATCGGCGGAATATACGCCATCCACTTTGTTTTTTGCCATCAAAATGACTTCGGCTTCTATTTCAGCTGCGCGCAAAGCGGCAGTAGTGTCCGTAGAGAAGAATGGGTTCCCCGTACCCGCGGCGAAAATAACGACGCGCCCTTTTTCCAAATGGCGAATCGCGCGGCGGCGAATATAAGGTTCCGCGATTTGCTGCATCGCGATCGAAGTTTGCACGCGTGTCGGCACTTCGATTTGCTCGAGGGCATCCTGCAGCGCCAAAGAATTCATGACCGTCGCAAGCATTCCCATGTAATCGGCCGTTGCGCGGTCGATGCCTTTAGCCGAACCGGCGATGCCGCGCCAGATGTTACCGCCGCCAACGACGATAGCCACCTCGACGTTCAATTCCACCACTTCTTTGACTTGCTCGGCGATCGAAGATATAACGGCGGAATCTATGCCGTATCCATTGTTACCCGAGAGCGATTCCCCGCTCACCTTCAGCACTATACGTTTGTACACGGGACTTTGCAACGTGGTTTACCTCCATCTTGGACCTTGTTTAAAGGCCGCATACTTTAAAAAATATTGCTTACCCTATAACCGTCGATAGGTAGAAAAAATGGCGGGGCGAACGCCCCGCCCCGCCTGTGCGTTCGGATTACAATTTTGCTTGGGACATAACTTCGGCGACGAAGTTGTCTTCTTTTTTCTCAAGGCCTTCGCCGAGCTCGTAACGAACGAAGCGACGGATGGAGATGTTCTCGCCGATCGTGCTGATTTTTTCTTTCAGCAGCGTGTGAACCGTTTTATCCGGATCTTTGATGAACGGTTGCTCAAGCAAACAGTATTCTTCGTAATATTTGCTGATGCGGCCTTCAACCATTTTGTCGACGATTTTCTCGGGCTTGCCTTCGTTCAGCGCTTGCGCTCTCAAAATCTCGCGCTCTTTGTCCAGCTCGTCGTTAGGCACTTCTTCGCGGCTGACGAATTTAGGGTTTGCGGCAGCGATTTGCATCGCGATGTCGCGCGCGAATTCGCGGAATTGATCGGTTTTGCCGACGAAATCCGTCTCGCAGTTGATTTCAACCAATACGCCGATTCGGCCGTTCGCATGGATGTAAGACTCCACCGTTCCTTCCGTAGCTACGCGGCCCGCTTTGTTCGCCGCAGCGGAAAGGCCTCTTTCGCGAAGCACGTCGACCGCTTTCGCGATGTCGCCGTTCGTTTCGTCAAGCGCTTTTTTGCAATCCAGCATGCCTGCGCCTGTTCTTTCACGCAATTCTTTCACTGCACTTGCACTAACTGCCATCGTTCGTGACCTCCTGAAATTAGATAAGGTTAGACTTTAAAAAAAGGGCGGTGAGAGGTTATACACCTTCTGACCACCCTTTCTAGTCGTTCGTTAATGCTTATTAAGCAGTCGTTTGCTCGCCTTGACGCGATTCGACGATTGCATCGGCCATTTTCGCCGTCAGCAATTTTACTGCGCGGATTGCATCATCGTTACCAGGGATAACGTAGTCGATCTCGTCCGGATCGCAGTTCGTATCAACGATACCTACGATTGGGATACCAAGTTTGCGTGCTTCCGCAACCGCGATGCGCTCTTTGCGCGGATCGATGATGAACAGCGCGCTTGGCAACGATCTCATGCCCTTGATGCCGCCGAGGAATTTCTCGAGGCGATCTCTCTCTTTGCGGAGAAGGATAACTTCTTTCTTAGGAAGCACGTTGAACGTACCGTCTTCTTCCCATTTGTCGATCGTTTTCAGACGATCGATACGTTTTTGAATCGTCGAGAAGTTCGTCAGCGTACCGCCGAGCCAACGTTGATTGATGTAGAAGTTGCCGCAACGTTCTGCTTCTTCTTTCACCGAATCCTGAGCTTGCTTTTTCGTGCCTACGAAGAGAATCGTGCCGCCTTCTTCGCCGATGGAACGTACGAAGTTGTAAGCCTCTTCGACTTTCTTAACCGTTTTCTGCAAATCGATAATGTAAATCCCGTTACGTTCTGTGAAGATATAACGATCCATCTTCGGGTTCCAACGACGCGTCTGGTGACCGAAGTGTACCCCAGCTTCTAGAAGCTGTTTCATGGAAATAACCGCCATCTCTTCAACACCTCCTGTTAAATGGTTTTGTGTTTGCCTCCGCCAATCTCATTTTTCGACATCACTCCGACCGGGTCGAAGCACCAATGACGAAATTAATCGGCGTGTGTTTTTAACACCGTCAATTACTATACCACAATTATATGCGGCCATGCAACCGCGATTGACGGCTTTTCAAAGCTCCTCTCGGCGTCCGTTCACCCGCCGCTCGCGGCCATTTCGTTTTTGGCCTTCTCCGGATCCAGCGGCTGGCTCGTGATGATGCCGCCCACTTGTTTCAGCGTTAATTTACCCTGAAAAGCAAAATAGCCTGCACGTATAGTCTTCTTACGCATCAGGTCTATAAACGCCTTCGTATCGGGGATCACGCCGCGATCGGAAAGCAAAGCCGCCGTCTCCGCTACGCTGGCATTCGGCGGTATGCGAACGATGATGCGGGACGGTTTCGACGCGTCCGGATCCCGTTCGCTCGTCTCGTGCTTGGTATCCGTCTTGACCGCCGGCTCGGACACTTGTTCATCGGCCGGCTGCGCAGGCTTGTCCGACTTGACCGCGGATGCCGGCTGCGCGTTCCGTTCGGCTTCGATCCGGCCGCGCTCATCGGAAACGGCTTTGTCGAGCTCGGCTTGCGTGTAGGTCCTCGCTGCCGGCTCCGCGTCGTTCAGCGCATCGGCCTGTTTCTCGCCGATCAACATTAATTGAAGCAACCCGGCTCCCAAAATAATGCCGATGCCGAGACCGAACAGGAATATCCGTTTATTCATGACGAGCCGCCTCCTCCTGTTTGGATAACTGGAGAATCAGCTGAACTTCGCCTTTGTTGCGGCCGAGCTTCTTCGCGATTGCATCAATCGACTTGCCGGCTTGATGCATGTCGAATAATTCCGCATATCGGACGCGGATCGACGGGGGGGAGAGATCCGGTTCGTTGAGTTCCGCGAGCTCTTCTTCCTGCAAGACGCTTGCCGTAAAATCCTGCCGCGCAACGGCTGGCTTTGCCTCATCGATCGCAGCCGGCTTCGGAGGAACGCTCAATAACGCTAATGCTGCTTGTTTCGTTTGCTCTGCAAGCGCGAGTTCGAGGTCGGCGCAGCGTTTCTCCAGTCGATCGATCCGTTCGTCGCGTTTGACTGCCTGCGCTTGCGCGTCTTGGTTCGATTTGCTGACCAAGCCGGCAATTTCCCGGTTGTCCGCCTCCATGTTCTCCATGAATTGCTCCAAGGCGGTTTCCATGTTGCGGACGGCTTGATTGTCGCTGCCTCTTCCGCTCGCGGCTGCCGCTCTGCGGGGAAGGACGGCGGAACAGACGACGGCGATGCCGCCGATAATCATGATGGTTTGCCAGGGTTCCATTACATTCACCTGCAATATGTTTAAAATGCCTTAAAGCGAATAATCGATGTGCTTGCCTTTAAAAGGATGCGGCGTTTGACTTGAACTATCCTGCTCGTCCGAAGCATCCTGCTCCCGAACGCTTCGCCGTTTGCGTTTGGACGGCGAATTCGAATCGCGATTGCGGTTGGCGGTTATGCCATGGTTGCCGCTCTGTTCCACTGCCGCATTGCGAGTGCGCTGCTGCTCGATCTGTTTGACCGCGTTCTGCTCCAGCAGCGTTTGTTCGATGGCCGGACGATGGTTCAGTTGGCTCTGCTGCGATGCGTTTTCGGGTGCGCGCGGCACGGAAATTTGAAAATCAATCGGCCTGTACGGCATTCATGATCCCTCCCATTCCGACAAATCGTCTCTCGCTTGACTGCGTCGATTACATATATGGTGCCATTACGATGTCGCCTTCGGAATAACGGAAGGACACGCGCTGCGTCGTGTCTTTAATGAAGCGCGTATAACGCCCGATGACGATCTTGGTTCCGCCATAGATGACATTGACCGCATCGACTTTGGCGCTTTCGGTATCTTCCAACGACTTCTCGATCTCGAGCACCCGGTCTTTGTTCACGGCAATCTCTTCAAGCGAAGCGCGTTTCGTCGAGCTCAGCTTGATGCGCATGGCCATCTTATCGTTCGACAATTGCCCGGCTGCGGCAAGCTGATCCAAGAGCGCGAGCGCTTTTTCCGTCTTGTCCAAATTATCGTTTAACTGCTTCAGCAGCGCTCGTTTTTCCATTAATTCGCTTCGCAGCTCCGGACGTACGCCGACCTCGATCGCGGTCGCGGTGGACATCGAATTGCCGATCACCCGCGCAACCACGCGGTCGCCCGCCTGAATATTGCCCCCGACCACAAGACCTTTCGCTCCGGTACATACGACATGCCGGCCCGCGCGCACCTGGGAATGCATGATGCTTTGCGAAACCATGACATCTTCGGCGGCCGATACGTTGCCTTCTTGGATAAAGGAGCATTTCACGTTTTTGCCTGCTTTTATGTAGCCTTTGCCGCTCCCGAGCACGCCGCCGGATATTTCGACGGAGCCGTCCGTTTCCAGAATGGCGCCTTCTACGCCGCCTACGACACGGATGTCGCCGGATGCCTTGACCTTGAAGCCGGTCAGAACGTTGCCCCGAATGACGACCGTTCCGACGAAATCGATATTTCCGGTCTTGTAATCCACGTCTCCGTTTACTTCATAGACCGGGAAAACGTTGATCTTGGATTTGTCCGTGATCGAGATCAAGCCGTCGATGGCGGCATAAATCGCCGTTTGCTCGGGATTGAGCACGACGTTCTTGCCCAGCTTGAAGTAGGCTTCTTTCCCGTTGCGGCACGGAATCGGATCTCCCGTAACCGCGATGCCGTCCCGGCCCGGGGTTGCTTTGACTTTCTCCGCGATGAGCTGGCCCCGTTTCACGTTTTTGAGCTGCGTCACTTCTTTGAAATCGATTTTGCCGCCTTCGAGCTCGACGGGCCGATAGTCGTCTTCGTTCATGTCATACGCGAAACGAATGAAGCCGTCTTCTCCCTGAACCGACCCTTCGCCTAACGCGACGACCGTTTGGCCGTGAAAAAACCGGCTCGGAAGCTTGACGATCTGTTCCAAAGTCTCGCGCTGCAGTCCGTATTTCACGCCATGGCTCTTCAAAAACTCCTCCAGCTGCGCCAGCGTGCAGGAGAAACTGTCGTCCGCGATGTTGAATTGAACGGTCGCGGTCAATTTGTCCGGTGACTGTTGGACAACAAGGTAATGCTGTAATTGTTCGGTCGTTGTCAAATCCGCCCCCCCTTATTGCATTAATGCTGCATCAACTGATCCTTTTGCTTCTCCAGGGCACCCCGGAGCCGCAAAATCGCCTTGGAATGAAGCTGCGAGATCCGAGAAGGCGAAAGCGACATGACTTCGGCAATTTCGCTGAGCGAGAGCTCCTCGTAATAAAAGAGCGAAATCACGGTCCGTTCTTTCTCGGTCAAACGGTCGATTCCGCGAACGAGCGACTCCTTCAAATAAAACTCGTGCACTTTGTAATCCGGATTTTTGGCCTTCTCGTCCACGAGGAGCGACAGTCGGGTCTCCGACTCCTCATCGCGGATCGGATCTTCCAGCGAGCATACCGTCGTAACGGCGATTTCCTGGAGCATGACGCCGAATTCCTTTTCCGTCACGTCCAGATGCCGGCTGATTTCGGAATCGGACACGGAACGCATATACTGCTGTTCTAATATTTGATAAGCTTCTTCAATTCGTTTCGCCTTCTCGCGAACGGAGCGCGGCACCCAATCCCCTTGGCGGAGGCCGTCGATGATCGCGCCCCGGATACGCCAGGAAGCATACGTTTCAAACTGAAGTCCTCTTCTGTAATCGAATTTTTCGATGGCATCGATCAGTCCCATGACGCCATTGCTCGCCAGATCGTCCTTGGAGACGTTTTTCGGCAAGCCGATGGCCATCCGGTTGCTCACGTAATCGACCAAAGTCAAGTAATACTCGATCAGCCGTTTCTTTGCTTCGATGTCCCCGTCTTCTTTCCACTTCCGCCAAATCTCGATGTTCGACAAATGAGGCGCTTTCGGCTCAATCATCGTCTCACCCTCCTGTTAGGTGACGTATCGCTTTTGCCAATTCTTCAGGCTCTTTGTTCTGCGTAGATACTAGTTTGGGAGGCGTCAGCGGTTTAAAAGTCGATTGTTGGCCTGGCTCAAGCATTACGTTTCCGTCCATTTGATTTTTGAGCAATTCATTCAGTTCGTCGCCTTCTTCGGGCGTGGAGTAATCGATCGCGTGACCGACGGCATGCTCCTCGCCGGCCGCGGTCTGGTGCATGGCCGCCGACGGGCTTGGCTTCAAGATCATGGCAAGCAAAGCCCGAAAGAGGAACGTCATTGCGAAAAAAGCGATAAATGCGTACAAACACCGGAAGCTGGTAATCGCCAGCCCGTTGCTGCCGAGCGAGAAAAGCAACGTCAGCAGGCTTCCGCCTATTCCAAGCGATACATTCCAGCGCCATGAACCGATCATGTTAAATCTCCTTTACTCCTTGCTGAACACTGCGAATGGTCAATATGCCGTTCATGCTGTTAAACTCGACCGTCCGGCCGTAATTCAAGCCCGTATCTTCCGACAGCAGCGGGATGTTGAACCGCTGAAGCATCAGTTTGCAGGCTTCCACGTTTCGCGGACCGATGCGCATGGTTTCGCTGCCCGTATTGAACGCGAACATTTGTGCGCCGCCGGCCATTTTCGCCACGAACCGTCTAGGCTCGGCTCCTTCCGTTCTCATCAATTCGATCAGATGGGGAACGGACGTATCCGCGTATTTAGCAATGTTGATCGATGCTTCCCTGGCGATCTCGGAAGACGGCAGCATGACGTGGATCATTCCGGCTACCTTGGTGCTTTCGTCAAACAAGGTTAATCCGACGCAGGAACCGAGTCCGGTCGTTTTCAGAATGGCTCCGCCTGCCGCAATCTTAAGGTCCGCCATACCCACCTTCACAACATTCTCTTGGATCATTCGTTAGGCACTCCCAAGGCGCTGAAAATTTTATCGAACGATTCCGGATCCGGAATTAGGAAGAAATGGCCGGCCAGCTCTTCCTGTCCTTCCAGGAACGTCGTGTCGATCAACAACGCGGAATCCCCCATCTCTCCGTAATGCACAAGCCCGTAACTTAGAATCGCCCCGGCCATGTCGACGGCAATCGCCGGCACCGTCGGCGATAAATACAAATGCGTAAAATCCGCCAACGACGATAAATACGAGCCCGCCAAAATATTCCCGATTTCTCCCAATGCCGAATATTCCATCTCGGAATACCCTTCATCCTGCACATCCATGGACAGCAAGTTGCGCAGCAATCGCTTCGCCGAATCTTCGTCGATGATGAAAAACATATTGCCCGGCGCGTCGCCTTCGACGCGCAGGAACACGGCGATGACGACCTGTTCGAAGCCGCCGACCTTATCGGCGACCTGCTCGAACGGAATTAGACTGACGGTCGGCACGTTCATATCGACAGGCTTGTCCAGCAGCCGGGACAGCGCTGTAGCGGCATTGCCCGCTCCGATATTCCCGACTTCCTTCAGAACGTCAAGCTTGAATGCCGCCAACTTGTTCAACGGATTCACGCCTTAAGCCTCTTGCTGCTCAAGCTGGATGATTTCGCTCTTGTTCAGCACTTCGGACAAGTTGAGCATAATCAGGAGCCGGCTGTCTCCGACCTTGGCCACGCCGCGCAGGTATTTCGCTTTGACGCCGCCGACGACTTCCGGAGGCGTATCGATGGTATCGGAATCGATATCGATGACGTCGTTCGCGGAATCCACGATAAAGCCGACTTCCAGCTCGTTCACCGCGACGATGATGATCCGCGAACTCTCGGTCGCCTCGGATTCAGGCAGCCCGAACCGGCCGCGCAAATCGATGACGGGAATGACGACGCCGCGCAGATTAACGACGCCTTTGACGAAGGCGAACGTTTTCGGAACGCGCGTAATCGGCATCATTCGCTCGATCGTGCGCACTTTTTCCACTTCGATCCCGTATTCCTCATTAGCCAATCCAAACACGATCACTTTCATTTCCTCACCCATACGTAATCCCTCCTTTATTTAATAAGCGCATTCGGATCCACGATCAGCGCGACTTGGCCGTCGCCCAGAATCGTTGCGCCGGAGATCGCTTCGATATTCGTCAAATATTTGCCGAGCGTCTTCAGGACGATCTCGCTTTGGCCGAGGAATTCGTCCACCGTCACCGCGCCGAGCTTGTTTCCTTTGCGGATCACGACGATCTCGGTCTCCAGCTCGTCTTCCTCCGGGAACGACCGGCAGTCCAGCACCTGCGCGAGCGAGATGAGCGGGATGACGGAACCGCGGTAATCGATCATGCGGTTGCCGTGGATTTTGCGGATCTGCTCCCGCGGCACGATAGCCGTCTCGACGATCGACGAAAGCGGAATGGCGTATTTCTCGGCTCCCAGCTTGACGAGCATCGCGGAAATAATCGACAGCGTGAGCGGAAGCTGAATGGAGAATTTCGTGCCCTTGCCCGGCGTGGATTCCACGCTGACGTGGCCGCCGAGCGATTCGATCTTCGAGCGAACGACGTCCAGTCCGACGCCGCGACCGGAAATATCCGAGATCTTGTCCGCGGTGCTGAAGCCGGCGGCGAAGATCAGCATGTTGATCTCGTTGTCCGTCAACCGGTTCGCTGCTTCGGCATCGAGCACGCCGTTCTTGATCGCGGTTTGTTTGACTCGCTCCGCGTTGATGCCCCGACCGTCCTCCTCGACTTCGATGAACACGTGGTTGCCGCTGTGGAACGCGCGCAGATGCACGGTTCCCGTCTCGGATTTGCCGGCGGCGACGCGGTCTGCGATCGACTCGATTCCGTGATCCAGCGAGTTGCGAAGCAAGTGGACGAGGGGATCGCCGATCTCGTCGATGACCGTCCGGTCCAGCTCCGTATCCGCGCCGGCAATGACCAACTCGACCTTCTTATCGAGCGACTTCGCCAAATCGCGGACCATTCGCGGAAACCGGTTGAATACGGATTCTACCGGCACCATGCGAAGCTTCAGCACGATGTTCTGCAGATCGCTGCTGACGCGGGACATATGCTCGACGGTTTCGGTCAAGTCGTTGCGGCGAATCTCGCTCGCCAGCTGCTCCAAGCGCACCCTGTCGATCAACAGCTCGCTGAACAAGTTCATCAACGAGTCCAGGCGTTCGATATCGACGCGGATCGTGCGCGACGCGTTGCCTCCCGCAGCCGGTGCCGCAGTCGTTGCGGCAGGTGCCGCGGGAGACGCCGCCGCTGCTGCGGTCTGGGCTTTGGCGGCCGCGACCGTTTCCTGCGCGATGGAAGCCGATGCCGTCGGCGCCCCCGGCGCGGACGCCGCGCCGAGCTGAATCAGCGATTCTTTGTCCAGCTGCGTAATCGCGGCGCTCTCGATCTCCGATACCGACTCTATGCCTTTACGCAGCTCGTCGCCCGAGATGCTGGCGATCGTGAAGACCGTGAAGGTACGGTCGAATTTCTCCTGCTCGATGTCCTGGGCGCTCGGAGACGACTTCACGATTTCGCCGCTGCGCTCCAAGAAGTCGAATACCATGTACGCGCGGGCTGCTTTGAGCACGCAGTCTTCGCGGACCGTTACCACGATGTGGAAAACCGACATGCCCGCCTCGATGGACTGCAGCAGGATCGAGCTTTGGAACTGATCCAGCTTGTTGCCGTCTTCCGGACTGGCTGTCCCGGCAGCCGAAGATTCCGACGCGGCTTCTTTCTTGTAGTCGCCTTTCACGATGGCCTTCAGCGAGGCTACGATCGCGGTCACATCCGCTTTGCCCGTTCCTCCGCCGGTAATGTCCTGCACCATCGATTCCAGCGCGTCCAGCCCTTTAAACAACGTATCGAAAATAAAATTGTCCATGGCGAGCTTATGGTTGCGTACGAGATCCAGCACGTTTTCCATTTCATGCGTGAGCGAAGCCAAGTCTTCGAAGCCCATCGTCGCCGACATGCCTTTGAGCGTGTGCGCGGAACGGAAAATGATTTGAACGATGCTGATGTCGTCGGGCGCGCTTTCGAGCTTCAGCAAATTTTCGTTCAGCGACTGCAGGTGATCGTTTGATTCGTCTATAAACATCGATAGATAGGCGTTCATATCCATTTCCATGCACCTCCTGTATGAGTGGTTGCCATACAAAACATTCGCTTTACTTGCTCACGGCTTGCACGAGCGCAGGCGCGATCTCTTTCAGCCGCAGCACGGCCTTCGCGGCGCCCGCTTCGACTGCGGAGCGCGGCATGCCGTAAACGACGCAGGTTTCTTCGGATTCCGCAATCGCGCTTTCTCCGCCGCAATCGTTCAACCGCAGCATGCCTTTCGCGCCGTCGTTGCCCATGCCGGTCATCAGCACGGCGTGGCGTCTCAGCTCCGGAAATTCCGCGCAGGATTCGAACATCGTGTCCACGGAAGGGCGGTGTCCGCTCCGCGGCGCGTCTTCCGTCAGCTTGATGCTGTAGCTCCCGCCAACCTTGGCCAATTCCATGTGATAGCCTCCGGGAGCTACATAGACCACGCCGGCGAAAACGCGTTCGCCCTGCTCAGCTTCCCGCACATGCAGCGCGCTGAACGAGTCAAGCCGTTGGGCCAGCGAGCGCGTAAACTTCGGCGGCATATGCTGCACGACGAGCACGGGAGCCGGAAAATCCTTGGGAAGCGACGAGATCACTTCGTGCAGCGCCCGCGGACCTCCCGTCGACGTGCCGATGGCGACGAGATGCTGAAACGCCTTCGACGGCTTCGGCTTGTCCATCGGCTGAAGCGGCGGCTCCGGCTCGTTCGATGCGGCGGTTTGCGATCGGGCAAGCTCTTTGCCGGCGCCGGCGGCCGGTTTCTCTTCGGCGGCAGGATGCCTGACGTTCGGTTCCGCCTGTTCCGCCAACGGTTCGAGCAGGGCCGGCATTTCCTTGCGCTCGGCCTTGCCGGCCGATCGTTTATCCGGCTTCTGCTTCGGCGGCGGCGGACTCACCGCCGGTTTCGTAATCGCTCCGGCGTTTCGCGGAGGCGCGATGCCCGAGACGTAAAATTTCGAATGCCGTTTCGTCATCGCCGCGACGCGAAGTTTCTCGAGCAGTTGCTCGCCGACGCTGCGGATATCGGGCGATTGCGGCCCGGCCGGCTTTCGGATAAAGTCGAAGGCGCCGTTCTGCAGCGCTTTGATCGTTTCCCTCGTCCCGTCATCGCTGATGCTCGACATCATGATGATCGGCACCGGATAGATGCGCATGATGCGTTCGACCGCTTCAAGGCCGTTCATTTCCGGCATTTCCAAATCCATCGTGACGACATCCGGCTTATGCTCGCGGACGGCTTCAATCGCCTCGCGTCCGTCTTTTGCCGTGCCGATTATCGTAAACTGCGAATCTCCCGCAATCAGATCACAGATTATTTTTCTCATAAAGGCGGAATCGTCTACGACGAGTACGCGAGAAGTCGCGCTCATTGGCCAGCCTCCCCAATATCAAAGGTTGATTATGATCGTTTGAACATGCGCTGTAGGAACCCTTTGACGCCATGGTTTACGGAAACGGATGAGCCGGGAAATTCCACGAACCGGCGGGCGATTTCGTCAATGGACCGCGTGGCGTCCGTACCCGGATAGGCGATGGCGAACGGAACCTGCTTTTTAACGGCTTTTATGACGTTGGGATCGTCCGGCATGATGCCGAGCACCGGGATGTCGAGTTCCAGGAACCTTCTGGCGACGAGTCCGATTTTGTCGGCGGTCGCCCGGCCTTCCCGTGCATCCACGGCCCGGTTGACGATGAGCTTGAAATTCACGTCATGCTCCATTGCCGTGACCATTTTGATGAGCGCGTACGCATCCGTGATGGACGTCGGCTCCGGCGTCGTCACGACGATGGTCTCCTGCGCGGCGGTAATGAACTTCACCGTTTCTTTGGACAATCCCGCGCCCGTATCGAACAGGATGACATCGTACTGCCCATGGAGCCTGCCGATCTGTTCCGCGAAATAATCTAGCTGGGATGCCGACAAATCCAGCAAATCCTTAAACCCTGAACCTCCGGCTATGAAATGAACGCCCTGCGGCCCCTCCTGGATAATCTCCCAAATCGTCTTCTCTTGCTTCAAGAGATGATAGAGATTGTACGTGGACGAAATGCCCATCAACACGTCGATGTTCGCCATGCTGATATCGGCATCGAAGATCAACACTTTCTTGCCGATCCGCGACAGGGCGAGCGCGAAGTTCAAGCTGAAATTCGATTTGCCGACGCCGCCCTTCCCGCTCGTAACGGTAAGGACGCGCGTCGTGCGGCCTTCGCTCCTTAATTCCTGATTGCGGACCATGTGCCGGAGCGCTTCCGCCTGGTCATTCATGCGAAGCCCCCAATAATTGCGCGACGTAGAGGGATGCCCGGAAAGCGGCGATATCGTCGGGAACCGTCTGGCCGTTGGCGATAAAAGTCGGCTTCAGCCCGTGCTCCAGCGCAAGGTTCAAAATCGATCCGACGGCGTTCGTCTCGTCCTGCTTCGTGAACAGGACGCGCTTGACGCCGTACTTCGCGAAATTGCCGGCCACCGCGGACATATCGCTGAACTTGCCCGTCAAGCTGAGCACCAGGAACGTCTCCGAATGGCTTCCGGACTGCAGCAGGCTGTTGACTTCCGACACGTAGAGCTCGTTGCGGAAATTGCGTCCCGCCGTATCCATGAAGATCAATTCGCGATCCTCCAGCGCCCGGAACGCTCTCGTCACTTCGGATGGCGAGAACACGACCTCCAGGGGCACGTTCAATATCGTCGCATAGGTGCGAAGCTGATCGACCGCCGCGATCCGGTACGTGTCGGACGTAATGAATCCGACCCGGCGGCCGGCTTTCAACGTTTGTTCGGCGGCCAGCTTCGCGATCGACGTCGTCTTGCCGACGCCGGTCGGACCTACGAAGTGGATAACCTTCGTCTCCTTGCCGATCTCGCCGTCTTCAAATTCGCTCAACCATTCAAGCAGCGTCCGTTCCGCGATGTTCCAAACTTCGGCGCGATCCGGGGCTATGTGTTCTTGGTCGTCCATCGCAAGTTCGAGCTGCGCTTCCACGGTTTCAAGAAGCCGGTCGATCCACTGCGGGCCGACTTCCTGCTCCAGCAAACGATCGTAAAGCGCCTGAATGGATTCGGGCCGCGCTTTGAGCTGCTGCTGCTTCGACATGCGCATGATCCACTGCTTCATGTCGCGAATTTCTTCCATCAGGGTATCGTCGGATACGCGCGCCTTCCGCTGCTCCGACGTTGACGTTCCGATCGGGTTTGCCGTTCGGGAGGATGGCTCTTGGGACAAAGGCACAGTTGAAGCCGTCTGCGCGGCCGCCGTGCACGCTGCATAGATTGCGCCGGGCGCAATCGCCGCAACCGGCTCCGGCTGAGCCGTTTCCGGCATGAGCACGGCTGCCCCCGCCTGCCTGGACGGCGCCGCCGACTGCTTCTCGCGGCCGGCTACCGCGGCCGATAACGTCGCCGCCATCGTCGCGGCGGCTTCCGGCGAGAGCGACGGCTTTGCCGACGACGCCGACGGCCTGGCAGCCGGCTTGGCTTTCTCGGCGCCGCTCGTTTCGACTGCCGCGATCACTTCCGTTTTTTTCTTGCCGAACATGCCGAGAAACCCGCCGACGCGAATTTCCTTCGTATTCAAGATAACGGCGTCCAACCCAAGCTCGCTGCGAATCATGGGCAGTGCTTCAGGTAATGCGTTGACGACGTAGCGCTTTACCTTCATAGATTCACCACCCCAATGCTTTGAACTTCAATGCTCGGTTCCAATTCGCTGTACGAAAGGACCGGAATATCCTGCATGGTTCGCTCCACGATTTGGCGGAGATACATGCGGATCGTCGGAGAAGCCAGCACGATCGGCTGGTTGCCGGATTGAATCTGCTTGTTCACCTGCTCGTTCAGCTTCTGATAAATGGTTTGCGTCGCGACCGGATCAAGCGCCAAATAGCTGCCTTGATCCGAGCTTTGCACGGATTCCGCGATTTTCTTCTCCAGGGAAGGGCCTACGGTGATAACGCGAAGCGTGTCGCCCTGATTGGAGAATTGCTGCGTGATTTGCCTCGATAGCGCCTGCCTAACATATTCCGTTAAAATATCGGGGTCTTTGGTATACGCGCCGTGATCGGCGAGCGCTTCGAAAATGGTCACCATGTCGCGGATCGATATTTTCTCGCGCAGCAGCTTGGACAGTACCTTCTGAACGTCGCCGACGTTCAGAATGGAAGGAATGAGCTCGTCCACGAGCGCGGGATACGACTCTCTCACATTGTCGATGAGCGCCTTAGTCTCTTGGCGGCCGATCAGCTCATGCGCATGACGCTTGATCAGTTCCGTCAAGTGCGTGGCGACGACCGACGGCGGATCGACGACCGTATAACCCGTCAATTCCGCGCGCTCTTTCATCGCCTCGTCGATCCATATGGCCGGCAGGCCGAATGCCGGCTCTACCGTTTCGATTCCGATAATGCCGTCGTCGTCGAAGCCCGGGCTCATCGCCAGATAATGATTGAGCAGCAGCTCGCCGCGCGCGACGGTGTTCCCTTTGATTTTGATCACGTATTCGTTCGGTTTCAGCTGAATGTTGTCCCGGATGCGGATGACCGGAACGACAAGCCCCAGCTCGAGCGCGCATTGCCTGCGAATCATGATGATCCGGTCTAGCAGGTCGCCGCCCTGCTGCGTATCGGCGAGGGGGATAAGGCCATAGCCGAATTCGAATTCGATCGGGTCCACCTGCAGGAGGCTGATGACGCTCTCCGGACTGCGAACTTCCTCGATTTCCTGTTCCTCGACCAATTGATCCTCCGCCTGCTGCTGCTTCGTCAGGTTCTGCTGCATCCGGTAACCCGCGAATGCGATCACGGCCGCGAACGGCAGCGTGGCAATCGGACCGATCGGCGTGCCCAGGCCAAGCAGCGTCACGGTCCCGGCGACGATATACAGCAGTTTGGGATACCGAAACAATTGGGCCGTCACGTCTTGCGCGAGGTTGCCGTCGGAAGCGGCGCGGGTCACGATCAGACCGGTTGCGGTCGATATGAGCAAGGCCGGAATTTGGCTGACCAAACCATCGCCGATGGTGAGGACGGAGAAGGTATTCAACGAATCGGCGAACGACATGCCGTGCACGGACATCCCGATGATGAATCCGCCGATCAAGTTGATGATCAGGATAATGATCGAGGCGATGGCGTCGCCTTTGACGAATTTGCTGGCGCCGTCCATCGAGCCGTAGAAGTCCGCTTCCCGCTCGATTTTCTGCCGGCGTTCCCTCGCCTGCTGCTCGTTGATCATGCCGGCGTTCAAATCGGCGTCGATGCTCATCTGCTTGCCGGGCATCGCGTCGAGGGTAAAGCGCGCGGCAACCTCGGCGACGCGCTCGGAGCCTTTCGTAATGACGATGAACTGCACGACGACGAGGATGAGGAACACGACGAAGCCGATAGCGATCTGTCCGCCGGCGACCCAGTTCCCGAACGTGCTCACGACTTTGCCGGCATGCGCATGCTGCAGGATGTTGCGAGTCGTCGAGATGTTCAGCGCTAGCCGGAACAGCGTCGTAATGAGCAGGAGCGACGGGAAAATCGAAAATTGGAGCGCGTCCTGCGTATTCATGGAAATCAGCAAAATCATTAACGCCGCGGAGATGTTCACGATCAGCAAGACGTCGAGCAGCGGAGTCGGAATCGGAATCACCATCATCAGCACGATGCCGATAATTCCGATGAGTATGGTTAAATCTCTGGCCTTCAAGTCGTTCCCTCCTCCATCGATCATGCTCTCGTTAGTTCACTCGGTTCTTGAGCTTATATACGTATGCCAATACTTCGGCCACAGCTTGGAAAAGGTCGGCCGGAACCGTATCGCCGATTTCCGTCCGATCGTACAACGCTCTGGCAAGCGGCCTGTTTTCCATCATAATGACTCCGTGCTCCTTCGCGATGTCTTTAATTCGAAGTGCGACGAAGTCCATTCCCTTCGCGATGATCGTCGGAGCTTCCATTTTCGTTCCGTCGTACTGCAGCGCGATCGCGAAGTGAGTCGGGTTCGTGATGATCACGTCCGCTTTCGGCACCTGCTGCATCATCCGCTGAAGCGCCATCCGGCGCTGCCGTTCGCGAATCTTGCCTTTGATGAGCGGGTCGCCTTCGGATTTTTTATATTCGTCCTTGATGTCTTGTTTGGACATTTTCAAGCTTTTCTCGTGTTCGTAGCGCTTGTAGAAGTAATCGAAAACGGCGAGCACGACGAGAATCGCGCCGATTTCCAGGCCGAGCCTGATGGTAATGCTGGCGATAAAGCCGAAGATATTCCCGATCGAAACGGTGGCGAGCCCCATGATGCGGTCCCGTTCGCTCCAAAGCGTGAAGTACACGATGAAGCCGATCAAAATCAGCTTCAGGATGTTTTTGATGAACTCCACGACCGAGTGCATGGAAAAAATATTTTTGAAGCCCTTGATCGGATTGATTTTGTCGAGCTTCATTTTGAGCGGTTCGCCCGTAAAGAGAATGCCGACCTGCGCATAGTTCCCGAGCAAGGCGATCAGGATCGCGATGATGAATATGGGCGCCAGAAGCATGAGGCCTTGCATCATCAGATCGGAGAACAGCGTCACGACGTTGCCCGTCGTTACCTCCATCAGCAGCTTCTGTTCCAGCAGCAAGCCGAATAGGTGCAGCAGACGCTCTTTGTAATAACCGCCCAGCATTATGAAGCTGAGGAAAACGAACAAGAGAATGAACGCGGCCGGCAGTTCCTGGCTTTTCGCGATCTGCCCTTTCTTGCGGGCCTCTTGCCGTTTCTTCGGGGTTGCACGCTCCGTCTTTTCCTGCGAGAACATCTGTAAATCGAGCGTCCAACGGTAATTCTTCATCACGAGAGCCTCCCACTTAAGATGCAGGACCCTGCAAGATCGACATCAGCTTCTGTATGGCGCTAAACATTTGTTCGAAAATATGCTCGTAGAGCGTGACCAGCGTCGGCATCAAAATGGCCAGCATCAGAAAGCCGACGAGGATCTTGATCGGTATTCCGATGACAAACACGTTGTATTGCGGCGCGGTACGGGCGAGAAACCCGAGCCCGACGTCCGTCAGAAACATCGCCACGACAAGCGGCGCGGACATCTGAAGCGCCAGCATGAACGTCTGTGCCAGCATCCCGGTGAGGAAGCTCGTTATGCTCCCGGTCTTGAGATGCAGGAACAGCGAATTCGATATCGGGATCCAGTCGTAGCTTTGCAGCAGCGCCGAGAGCAGATAGTGGTGCCCGTTGATCGATAGAAAGACCAGCGTCGCGATCATGCCTTTGAAGTTGCCGAGCAGCGGCGCCGATGCTCCGGTCATCGGATCGATGATATTCGCCATCCCGAAGCCCAGCTGCAAATCGATGAAGCTGCCTGCGGTGTTGATGATCGTGAAGAACAGATAGGCGACGAAACCGAGCAGCGCCCCGGCCAAGATCTCGCGAATGATGGCCAATATGTATTCGGCATCCGGCACGACGGTTTGCTTCATGCCATAGGTCAGAAATACGAGAAACGAGATGAAAAACGAGAATCCCAGCTTAAACGTATTCGGCACGTTTCGAGTCGAAAAGATTGGCGCCACGACGAAAAATGCTGTAATTCGACAAAAAATAAGCAAAAAAATAGGGAACCCTTGAAGAAACAACTCCATCGATCCACAGCCCTATCCGATGTATTTATACAAGTTATTCAGCAGGTTGTAAGTGAAATCGACCAGCGTGTTCAATATCCATGGACCAAATAACAAGATGGACAGCAAGACTGCCGCGACTTTCGGAACGAATGCCAGCGTTTGCTCCTGAATTTGCGTCGTCGCTTGAAAAATACTGACGATCAACCCCACGATCAAACCGATCAACAGCATGGGAGCGCTGGCCTTTAACACCGTATAGACCGCCTGCGCAGCCAAGGCGATGATGAAGTCCGAACTCATGATTGCACTCCTTCCCAGCAGGGGCTATGTCGTGTTAAAGCTTAACAATAACGACTTGACTACGAGATACCAGCCGTCTACGAGAACGAAGAGCAAGATTTTGAACGGCAGCGAAATCATCACCGGGGGAAGCATCATCATCCCCATCGCCATCAAGGTGCTCGCGACGACCATGTCGATGATCAGGAACGGGATAAAGATCATAAAGCCCATTTGAAAAGACGTTCGAAGCTCGCTGAGCGCATAAGCCGGCACCATGACGGTAATCGGGATGTCGTTGTACGTCTTCGGATCTTCCGTCTTGGTATACTTCATGAACAATTGAAGATCCTTCTCGCGCGTCTGGTTAAACATGAATTTCTTCATCGGTTCGGCCGCTTTGCCGAGCGCCTGCGTCTGCGTGAGTTCGCCCTTCAAATACGGCTGCAAGGCGACGTCGTTAATCGCGCCGATCGTCGGCGACATGATGAAGAACGTCAAAAACATGGCCAATCCGATCATGACTTGGTTTGGCGGCATGGATTGCGTGCCGAGCGAGGTCCGCACGAACCCGAGCACGATGACGATTCGCGTAAAGCTTGTCATCAAGACCAGAATCCCCGGCGCGACGCTGAGCACCGTGATGATCAATAGCAGCGATAGCGCGCTCGTCCCCGGTGTATCGCTTCCCTGGTCGCCGATGCTGACGCTGACGTTCGGAAGCGGTTCTGCAAAGGCATGCGCATGAAGCATAAGTCCAATAATTTGAAAAGCCAGTATCGCCAGTACGATTTTTTTATTCATTCGTCCAACTACCGATCATTGTGATTTTGCTCTTTAAGCAGCTCTTCGACTTTCTGTTTCTGATCCGCTTGCCGCTTCATTCCGTTGTTCAGCAGCTCCTTGAACGACACGGACGACTGCCAATCGTCCTCGGATGGGCGGGACGGCTGCTGCTTATTGCGGAGTCTGCCCAGAAAATCGGCAATTGTCGGCGTGCTCCAGGTACGGCCGTTCTGCTGTTCGATCGCGTCCATAATGGACGCCACGGCGTCCGGATCCTCGATTTTGTCCAGCATCGTGATAGCTTCGGCGACCCCGACGACGTACAAGCGTCCCGACAGCTCTACGACTTGCAGCGATTTGTTTTGCCCGAGCGGTATGCCTCCGAGCGAACGCAGCGCTTTGTTGGTGCCCCAACCGCGATTGCGGCTGGCGAGGTACTTGATGAGGAGCACGATCAATCCGATGACGATCAAGAGCGCGACGATCACCCAGATCAAATAGCCAATTCCCGTGCCGATCTCGGGCTTGCCTTCATCCGCCGCGCCGACCGCCGCGGATGCGAGACTTGCTGTCGTTAGCCAGCCGAAGACGGCTAATCCAGCAAGTCGGAATCCTTTCAAAACTTTCATCCTATTAACCTAGCGTTTTCTTGATCGCTTCGATGACGCGGTCAGCTTGAAAAGGCTTCACGATGAAGTCTTTCGCTCCGGCTTGGATCGCGTCGATGACCATTGCCTGCTGCCCCATCGCGGAACACATGATGACTTTGGCGTTGCCGTCGAGCTTTTTGATTTCTTTCAGGGCGACGATTCCGTCCATTTCCGGCATCGTAATATCCATCGTGATCAGATCCGGCTTCAATTCTTTGAATCGTTCGATCGCTTGCGCGCCGTCCTGCGCTTCCCCCACGACTTCATATCCGTTCTTCGTCAAAATATCGCGGATCATCATTCTCATAAAAGCTGCATCGTCAACGATCAAAATTCGGTTTGCCATTGCTTCTTCCCCCTATGATGTTATTGTAACTTTTGGATGCGATCCCATTGGCTTACAATGTCGGTCACGCGAACCCCGAAATTTTCGTCGATAACGACAACTTCGCCTTTGGCGATCAGTTTATTATTGACTAAAATATCGACCGGTTCGCCTGCCAGCTTGTCCAACTCGATAATGGAACCTTGCGACAATTCAAGAATATCTTTGATTTGTTTCTGAGTCCTTCCTAATTCTACCGTCACTTTCAACGGTATGTCGAGCAATAAATTCAAATTCGACTCGTCCGGTTGAACGTACGGCGTACCTTGAAAATTAGCGAATTGAACGGGCTGCACGTTCACGTTCCGGTTCGGCATCCCGCCGTAGGTTTGCGGCCCCGACTGTGCGGCGGCGGCATATTGCGGCATCGGCGGCTGCGCATAGGCATCGAGAGGGGCGGCCGGTGCCGGCGGCGTATGTACGGGAGCAGCCGCGACCGGTTCGACGTATGCGGCGGCCGGAATCGGCGTACTCGCCGCCGCAGGCGCTGATGCCGGGGGCGATGCAGGCGCAGGCGCGGCGTCCGAGGTGCCGCCCATCAGCGTATCCACCATTTCTTTCGCGAACGCGATCGGCAGCAGCTGCATGATGGTCGAATCGATCAGATCCCCGATCGTCAAACGGAACGAGACTTTAATGAAACGATCGTCCGGCGGCAGGTTGTCCACGCCTTCTCCTCTCGCCACGTCAAGGATGTCGATCCCCGGAGGCGAGATGTTGACGAAACGGTTGAAAATCGTCGACATCGACGTCGCGGAGGAGCCCATCATTTGGTTCATGGCCTCTTGAACGGCGCTGATATGAATCTCGTTCAGCTCGGAGCCCAGCAATTTGCCTTCTCCGCCAAGCATAAGGTCCGCGATCGTTTGGGCGTCCTTCGTTTTGATGACCAGCGAGTTGATGCCCTGGAAACCGTCAACGTAACTGACGGACACCGCCACATGCGGTTTCGGGAACTCTTCGTCCAGCTCGCTCCGTCTGATTAACGACACCTGAGGCGTCGTAATATCGACTTTCCGGCCGAGCAGCGTCGATAACGCCGTCGCGGCGCTGCCGAACGTGATGTTGCCGATTTCCCCCAGCGCGTCCTGCTCGATCGAGCTCAAGTACGTATTCAATTCCTGTTCCCGGCTAAGCGGCTCGGGCATATCGGGCTCATCGGAGGATTGACGCAGCAAGGCATCGATTTCTTCTTGCGATAAGTAATCTTTACTCGTCATACTCTTCTTCCACTCCTTCGGTGAGAACCTCGTTGATTTGAACGGCCATCCGTTCCTTGACCGAGCCCGGGCTGCCGATGAATTTCAGCTTGTCCCCGACTTTGATGTCAAGTCCCTGGTCGATCGATTTATTCAGCGAAATGACGTCGCCGACCGCGAGACCCAGAAACTCTCGAATCGATATGCTGGAGTTGCCTAGCTCGCACACGATCGGCAGCTTGGCTTTGCTGACCCGCTGCTTGAGCACCTCGATCTCTTCCGGCGCTCTCGTTTTCTTTTGCGATACGAACCAGTGGTGCACGGATAAACGCGGCATGATCGGCTCGATGACCACATGCGGGATACATAAATTGATCATGCCGGTCGTATCGCCGATTTTGGTGCTTAGCGAGATGAGCGCGATCGTTTCGTTCGGGGACACGATCTGCATGAACTGCGGATTCGTCTCCAGCGCTTCGAGCCGCGGTTGAATATCGATGATCGTCTTCCATGCTTCCTGCAGACTTTCGAAGGCGCGGCTGAATATCCGTTCCATGATCGTCGTTTCGATTTCCGTCAGCGCGTTGATTTTGGACGGCGCGAGCCCTTGTCCGCCGAGCATGCGGTCCAGCATCGCATAAGCGACGTTCGGATGCACTTCCAGCACCATTCGGCCTTCGAGCGGCTCGGCTTCGAAAATATTCAGGATGGTCATCTTCGGTATGGACCGGATAAATTCGTCATACGGCAGCTGTTCGACCTGAACGACATTTATTTGAACAAATGTGCGAAGCTGCGCTGAGAAATAAGTGGTCAAATATCGCGCGAAGTTTTCATGGATCCGCGTCAAGCTTCGGATGTGATCCTTCGAGAAACGAACCGCACGTTTGAATTCGTACACACGAATTTTCTTCTGCGTCTCTTCCTTCTTCAGTTCCTCCGCATCCATCTCGCCGGATGATAAAGCAGCAAGCAGCGCGTCAATCTCGTTCTGCGACAAAACATCAACCATTTTTCTCACCCCCTTCAAAGGAATGCGGCATTAGCTTACGATGATTACAGCTTCGTTACGATGTAGTCCGTGATTTCGACGTTGATGAGCTTGCCGTCCGGCAGCTCGGGATTTATCAAATTAAGCAGTTCTGCGCATAGCTTGTCTTTCCCCTGCGAGCCGTTGATTTCTTCCGGCTTCATGTCGGAAAGCGTCCGAATAATAATCGGCTTGATCTGGATGTCTTTGATTTTATCGAAGTCTTTCTTCGTCGATTTTTCATCCAGTTGAAAGGCAAAGCCAAGAACTGCAACATAATCAGAGTCCAATAAATTCGTTTGAATCTTCTCGATCGTGCTTGTCAATTCCACGCGTTTGTCCGCTGTGAGCTTCTCCGTTTTGACGGTCGCCGCGTTGTTCGCCGCTTTCGTTGCCGTGTCGTTGGCGTCGTCGCCGCCCATAACGGTTTTCATGAGGATGACGGCTACGATCGCAATCAAAGTGATGGCGAACAGAATGGTTATTAGCCAAGGCAGCATTTTCTTCATTGGGATGTTCCCTCCGTTTGATCACTCTTAATGGTCGCCGCATACACGCCGATCGAGCGAAGATAGGACTGTATGGAGGAAATCACGTCGTTTGCTTTCTCCAACACCAGTATTTTTTTACCTGTGGTCAGCGTAATCAATGTGTCAGGCGTTTCTTCAACCAACTCGATAAGCAGCGCGTTGAGATGCACAGTTTTTCCGTTCAAACGCGTCACAGCAATCATGGGCTTCCTCCTTAACCTGGTAGGGAGGCGAGTTAACGCCTCCCTTCGGCTATTTACCTATCGCTTAAGATTGACTACCTCTTGCAAAATCTCGTCCGACGTCGTGATGATTCGGGAGTTCGCCTGGAAACCGCGCTGCGCGACGATCATTTCCGTGAACTCGGAAGTCAGATCCACGTTGGACATTTCCAGTTGGCCGGCGATGATGGCGCCCGTTCCGGCTTCCGGATCGTTGGCGGTCGTCAACGTAACTTCGCCGTCGACGTTGGCGTTCGGCGTCATGCGGTACAGGTTGCCGCCGATTTTCTCCAAGCCGTTCGGGTTCGTGACCTTCACGATGCCCAGCTGAATGCCGGTTGCCGCGGTCGTGCCGTCGGCATTCACGGCGATGATGGAGCCGTCCTGCGCGATCGAGAACGACTTGACTTCCGCCGGATCCAAGACGATCGGGGCTCCGTTGGAATCGAGGACGAACATGCCGTCGCCGTTAACCATCTGTCCGGTCGCATCGACCGTGAAATTGCCCGCGCGCGTCAGGTACGGCGCTTCGGCGCCGTCGCCGTTAGGCGCTACCGCGAAAAATCCGTCGCCGTCGATCCGAACGTCGGTCGGCACGTTGGTCGTCATCGCGCTGCCCGGGGTATGAATCGTATCGATTGAAGCGATCGCGACGCCTAGACCGACTTGCTTCGCGTTCACGCCGCCCGTCGTTCCTTCTTCCGGACGCGTAACGCCGGATACGGTCTGGCTCAAAATATCCTTGAACATGACGCGTCCCGCTTTAAAACCTACCGTATTCACGTTCGCGATGTTGTTGCCGATCACGTCCAGTTTCGTTTGAAAACCGCGCATGCCGGAAACACCGGAGTACATTGATCTTAACATTCGATTGACAACCTCCTACGGGTATAAGTCGGATTTGCGAAAATGGTGCGTCAACGCCCGCGATGAGCCGCTTCCGTCGATCCACGGCCCTCGGCTTCCTATCAGCAGGTCCAGCCGGAATTACGAGACGATGACCGCACTGTCGATCTTAGTGAACACATTTCCTTGCATGGCGCTTCCGTCCATCGCGGTCACGACGGTCCGGCTCGGCACGTTGACGATCATGGCGATGTCGCGGTATACGACCAGCGAATCCTTCGCCCCTTTGGCGGCAGCCTGGTCGATGGCGTTACCGATCTTCGTCAACGTTTCCGGCTTCAGCGTAATGCCGCGCTGCGCGATGCGCTGTTCGGCATGATGGCTGAATTTGAGCACGTTGCGGTCCAACACTTCTTTAAAGGAAGCATTGCCTCCCGCGTTGTCCGTTTGCGCCGGTTTACGAAACTGCGCGTTCGCGGCGAGATGCAAATGACCGACTTTCATCACGTCATCCATTAACCGCATCACCGCCTTCGCTTTCGTCGGTATCGCCGCCTTCGCTGCCCGCGTCATCGCTTCCGATGGCCACGATGGCGCTCAGGTCGATGTCTTTATCGCCGACTCTCGCGTACTGCACGTTATCCTTGATGACAATGGAATCCACCACGCCGTTCTGAGGAATCATTTCCCCCGTATCCGAATAGTCGTACCATTGCACGTTTTTGCCGATCATCGTAGAGGCCATGCCCAAATTCTGACGAAGCGCCGTTAGTTGATCCGACATGTTCACCAGCTGCTCGACCGAGGTGAACTGCGCCATCTGCGCGATAAAATCCTTGTCCTCCAGCGGCTGCATCGGGTCTTGATTTTGCAGCTGCGTTACGAGGATCTTCAAGAAATCGTCCTTGCCCAAGGAAGTATCCTCCGGCTTATTCGCCGCAGCCTGGACGTTGCTTGAACTGTAATACGGCCATACATTCTGGGTTGAAACGCGATCCGGCATTTGTTCTCGTCACCTCCGTTCCCTTAAACTGCAATCGCGGCCCGCGGCTAGGCGATGGTATGAATGCCCCTGCCCAGTCCCAAGTCCCGGTCGACGGCCTGCTGCGTGGACAGCTCTTCCAAATCAGCCGTGAAATCGATCTCGTCGATGGCATCGTCCTGCGATTTATTGCGCTTCGAGGTTCCCTGGTTTTGTCCTTGTTGGCCCTGTCTGTCCTGGAACATGTTCGGCTGGACCGCCGTTTGGGAAACGACCAGCTTATCGACCTGCAAGCCCTGGGACTGCAACGCGGAGCGTAACTGCGCCATTTGGTTCTCCAGCATGTCCTTCGCCGTGACGGTATCCGTGACGAACTGCGCGGTCAGCGTGCCGTTATGAACGGAAATGTTGACGTTGACTTGGCCCAGGTGCTCCGGAAAGAGCGTTAGCTGCGCTTGGGAAATCCCGTTGCCCGTCGAAACGTTAAACTGCTTCACGACAAGGCCTTGGATCGTCGACGCAAATTGTTGAACGGGTACGGGCTGCGCGATGAGCGGCTTGGCGACCGACGCCAGCTGACGTTGAAGATCCAGGTTGGCTCCCGCGAGCTGCGGATTGATTTCGTTCGCGTCCGCGGCCAGCTTCGTCGATGCCTCCGCCTCGGTTCCCTGTTTCTCCGGCTGCTGCACCACGTTCAGCAGTCCAACGTGAAGAAGCTGATGGGACATGCGCTGAAGATGGGCGTTCCCTTGGATCGGCGTTTGCAGCGAACGGACGGAATCGACAACCTCTGCCGCATTCGCGTTGTTCGCAGCGGCGATCGGGTCGGAAGCGGCTGCAGGTTTTCCTTGCATTAACCGTTCAACCGACGCCAGTTCTTTGCCGATGAGGGCAAGCTGGTCCTTGTTCGCCGACGGCCCTTTCGGGTCTTGCAGCATGCCCCGCAAATCGGTCAGCGCTTCCTGCAAGCCGGCCTTTAACGCGTTCAGCTCTTCCAAATTCGCCACGACGGCTTGCGCCTGATTCGGCACGGCGGTTTCCGCCGCTTGCATGGATGCGGCTTGCGATACGGCCGCGTTCATGTTGGACAGCACGGCAAGCAGCGCGCTTCCCGCATCCGTTCCATTATCGGCGGAGGCATCGCCATCCGACGTTGCTCCAGCTTGAGTGGTCGCAATCGGCTGCTGCAGGAGCGGCACGCCGGCTAAGACGCTAAGCAGATCGTCCAGCTGCTGAAGCGCATCGGCCAGATTGCTCTCCGTCGTCGCCTCCGACAAATCCCCGGCATCGGCGTCATCCAACCGCTGCAGGAGCGCTTCGATCGCGGCCAGCAGATCCTTTGCATCCAGTTTTCCACCGAGCAGCGAAGCCAGTGTCGCGGAAGCCGAAGCCGCTCCTGCCGGAACCGCAGTCTCGCTACCCGCTTGCGCGCTCGCTTCTTTTCCTTGCGAGCCGGCTACCGTCTGAACGAGCGTTTGATTGAAATTTCCGCCATCCGTTCCTTTCGCGGAAGCAGCGCTTGCGGCGCCAGGGCCCGGAGCGGGAGCAGGAGAAGCGTTTGAAATTGGCATTTGCATATTTATCTCACCTCCTTTCGATGAAGGTTGAGCGCTGCTGCATGCGTTACTTTCCGACCATAAGCTTGGATACCAGCTGCGCCGTGATCGCCTTGTTCGCGGTCGACATCTCCGCGACGATCTTGGAGCGAGGCGCATCGTCCACGGCATTCAGGATACGGAGTACTTTGCTAGGGCTGAGGTCCGCCATTTTCAGCAGCAAGTCGGCCGCACTCTTCGGATCCATTTGCGAGAACGTGGAATTCAACTGCGCCGTGCTCAATACCGACGCGGCTTGGTCTTGCGTCGCCGTGGAGCCCTGCTTCTTGATCCTGGCCTGCAGCGCCGCGATCTCGCGATCCTTCACCGTTTTGACGTCTTTCAGCATGATCGTCGCGTCGGCGGCTTTCTTCGGCGTCATTTTCGCGAGCACGTTGGCCCGGTCCTCCGGCCGCATGGCGTCCAGCACCAGCACGGCTTCTTCCGTCTCCATGCTCTCCAAGATCGGTGCCGCCTTGCTTGGCGTCATCGTGGCATACATCGATGCCAATTCGCCGATTTTGCTCTGATACGCCGCATCGTCAAGCAGCTTATCCGCGTTCGCCTGTTTGAGCTCCTCGATCTGCTGCTTGAGATCTTTGACGGATCCGGTCAGTTGGCTTTTTTCGCCAAGCGCTTTGCTGAGTTCGGCTTCCTTCGCCGTAAGCTGGGATTGAAGCTCGGCGATCTTTGCTGTCGCGTTGGCCGATTTGATCGCGTCCTCATTGACGGCCTGACCGTCCTTCACCGCCGGAGCGGGGAGGATACGGCTCAAGAACGGAATGTCGTTCCCGATCTCCAGCGCTTTGTTGCGCAAATCAAAATTGAACAACGTCACAAGCACCCCAAGCAGAATGAGCGTGAATAATATCGGCGTAAAGAAAAACATGAATCGTTCGAATCCGCTATAGCCCTGCTTTTCCATTTCCAAGTCTGCCAAAATAATTCCCTCCCTCGGGCATTGGCTCCCGATTCGCAAAGCTTCTGTTCTCGTTAATGCGCGGCGTGCAAGAACCGAGCGGTCGCAAGCTCATCCAACGCGTTTTGTTCCTTCACCGACATTTCGGACTTGAAACGATGCAGCGCGTGCTCTTTCGATTTCAGCCATGCTTTCTCGTCAACCATTCGATCGGATAAGAATCGCCTGCCCGCTTCCACGGCCGATTCCGCCTTCTTCACGTCGCGAAGCTTGCGCAGGATGCCGTCGTCCAAAAAATCGATATACGTCTGTATCGTCAAGATTTCCGTCAACGGAACCGCGTGCACCGACGCGTTTTGCAGCTTCTCGCTCCAAGCGGCGCGATCTTCGCGCAGTTTCCGAAGACTGAGCTCCTCCTGCGAAAGCTTGCCGACGACTACGGACAACTGCCATTCCGCCTGCGATTTCTCGCTCGTCTTCAAATCGACGATTTTTTGGTAGGCATATTGAAATCGGGTCATGGATCAGTTCAACTCCCGTGGTTGTGGTAAAAATCATGGATCAGTCGATCCCGAGACGCCTCGTATCCGATCTTCTCATCCGTCTTTTGGCGGGTAAACGTCCGAATGGCTTCGTTGGCTTCGATCGCTTCGTCGATTTTTTCGTTCGAACCCCGCTGGTACGCCCCGATATTGATGAGGTCTTCCGAATCTTTATAAATAGCGAGCAGCCGCTTCAATTCATTGGCGGCTTCCTGCTGTTCCTCCGGCACGATTTCCTTCATGACCCGGCTTATGGAAGCCAGAATATCGATGGCCGGGAAATGTCCCTTATGCGCCAAATCGCGGCTAAGCACGATATGTCCGTCCAATATGCCGCGGACCGCATCCGCGATCGGCTCGTTCATGTCGTCGCCGTCGACGAGCACGGTATAGAACGCCGTGATCGTTCCCTTCTGGGCCGTTCCCGCCCGTTCGAGCAGCTTCGGCAAGTTGGCGAACACGGATGGCGTATATCCCCGGGTCGCCGGCGGCTCGCCGATGGCAAGTCCGACTTCCCGCAGCGCCATCGCGTACCGGGTTACGGAATCCATCATGAGCATGACGTTCAAGCCCCGGTCGCGGAAGTACTCCGCGATCGTCGTGGCGATCAGCGCGCCTTTGATGCGGATCAAAGCCGGTTGGTCGGACGTTGCCACGATAACGACGGATCGCGCCAGTCCTTCCGGACCGAGATCCTTCTCGATGAATTCGAGCACCTCGCGTCCTCGCTCCCCGATGAGCGCGATGACGTTCACGTCCGCGGACGTGTTTCGGGCAACCATGCCGAGCAGCGTGCTCTTGCCGACGCCCGACCCGGCGAATATCCCGACGCGCTGTCCCCGGCCGACCGTCAACAATCCATCGATGGCGCGAACGCCGATGCTCAGCGGTTCTTTGACCCGCGGCCGCATGAGCGGATTGCTCGGCTGATTATGCGTGGAATGATGCGGCATCCGGCTGGATATGTAAGATCCGTCGAGCGGCTGACCGAGTCCGTCCAGCACCTTGCCAAGCAGCTCGGAGCCCACTTGCACGCTTAACGGCTTGCCCGTCCCGACCACGTCGCAGCCCGGACCGATCGCTTGCAGCTCGCCAAGCGGCATCAGAATGACTTTGTTGTCGCGGAATCCGACGACCTCGGCTTTCAACGGTTTGGACGACTTGGCCGGATAGATCAGGCACACATCGCCGATGCTGGCATCCGGCCCTTCCGATTCGACGGTCAATCCGATGACTTGCGTCACCTTGCCGTTGACGCGAACGGGATCGATCGGTCTTAAATGCTCGATATAGCGTTCGGGATCCAATCGGTTAGCTTTCATCGGCAGCCCCTCGTTCTTCGGCCAGGACGGCCAGTTGGATCAGCTCGCGCTTGATTTCGGACAGCTGCGTGTCGATCCTGGCGTCGATGCTGCCAAAGGAAGAACGAATGACGCATCCGTAAGCTTTGACCGAGACATCGGGCACGATCTGAAGTTCGGCCTGCGAATCGATAACGAGCGTCAGCTCTTCGCGCGCCGCCTGCACGTAGGCCAGCTGCTGCGGCGACACGCAAAGGGTTATTACCCCTTGTTCGCGCCGGCGCTCCAAGGCTTTGCGGATAATATCGAGCGACCAAGCCGGCTCGACGGTCAATTGCTTCTGAATGATTTTCTCGGCGATAGCCGCGCTAAGCGCGACGACGAAAGGTTCGGCCTCTTGAATGATCTGCTCCTTCGTTTCGTACGAAGAATCGAGAATCGACTTCGCTTCCGTCAGCATCGCTTCCCATTGGGCGCGCACTTCCGCCTCGGCTTGCGCCTTGCCCTCCTGGAATCCGAGCTCATAACCTTCGCGGCGAATCGACGCCATCGTTTCTTCGTCCTGCAGGCGGCGCTCAAGCCACCATTGGTCGATTTGCGCCGTCGCGTCGGCATACATCGTTTCGATGTGCTCGCCGGTTTCCTGGATTCGCTGATTGGCGAATTGTTCGGCGTCATTCAGGATTTGATCGCGAAGCGAGACCGTTTCGGCGCTCGGCCCGGAAGGCTCGTCCTGCTCGGCTGCCGGCTTCACGTAGCGGTTATACCATTCCAGCCGTTTTAAATCTTCAACCGAGATAACGTTGGAAGATTTATACAACTTAGACAATGATATCATCCCCTCCGCCGCGTGCGATGATGATCTCGCCGGACTCTTCCAGACGACGGATCGTCGCTACGATGCGCGTTTGCGCTTCTTCGACGTCACGCAGCCGGACTGGACCCATGTATTCCATTTCTTCCTTGAACGTCTCGGCCATCCGTTTGGACATGTTCCGGAATATCGCTTCGCGCACTTCTTCGCTGGCCACTTTGAGGGCGAGCTGCAAGTCGGCGTTCTCGATATCGCGAATGATGCGTTGGATGGAACGGTTGTCGATGTTGACGATATCTTCGAAGACGAACATCCGTTTCTTGATCTCTTCCGCCAATTCGGGATCTTGAATTTCCAGCGCATCCAGGATCGTGCGTTCCGTGCCGCGGTCGACGCCGTTCAAGATTTGAACGATAGATTCAATACCGCCCGCACTGGTGTAATCTTGAGTAACGGTAGCGGACAGCTTCTGTTCCAGCACGCGTTCCACGTACGATATGACATCCGGCGACGTGCTGTCCATCAGGGCAACGCGGCGCGCCACCTCGGCCTGCTTATCCTGCGGCAGGGACGATAGAATCTGGGACGCCTGTTCCGCTTGAAGATAAGACAGGACCAGGGCGATCGTCTGCGAGTTCTCGTTCTGAATGAAATTCAGGATTTGACCGGCATCGGCTTTGCGCGCGAAATCGAACGGGCGAACCTGCAGCGTCGCCGTCAAGCGGCCGATCACTTCCAGCGCTTTCTGCTCGCCGAGCGCTTTCTCGAGAATTTCGCGGGCATAGGTGATGCCGCCTTGCGAGATGTATTCTTGCGCCACGCAGATTTGATGGAACTCGTTCAATATCGTCTCTTTGTCGATCGTATCCACCTTGCGCACATTCGCGATTTCAAGCGTCAGCTGTTCGATCTCTTCATCCCGTAAATGCTTGAAAATCTGAGCGGAAACTTCAGGACCTAGCGAAATTAACAAAATGGCTGCTTTCTGTCGACCGCTGAAACCTTGTAACTTTGCCATACCAGCCACCTCTATTCTTCAACGAGCCAAGTCCGGAGCAAATTAACGAATTCCTCTGGTTTGCGCTTGGCCAATGTTTCAAGCTGCTTGCGAACTTGACTTTCGTTCTGAACGCTTTCCAGATCGATCGTCGGGTATTCCACTTTCCCCGGTGCCGCCATTTCTTCGACGAGCGCCGCTTGTTTTCTCCGACGAACGACTACGTAGCCAAGTCCGCCGATCAACGCAAGAGCAGCAAGGCCGATTCCGACCAACCAGCCGGTCGAAAGGCCGGATGAAGAAGTTGCGCCGCCGTTGTCGATAAAACTTTGCGCCATGATCGAAACTTTTTTATTGATGAGCGCGTCATTAGTAACATCCTGTCCGGACTCGATCAATTGGGAGCGAATGAGCGACGTCAGAAAATTTGTCGTCTCCGTTTTGGCTTCTGCACTCAACTTTGTCTTTTCCACGCCGATACTAATAGATAGATCTTTGATTACATAAGGGCCGGACTCGATTTGAATGTTGCTTTTGTTGTAATCGTAGTTGGTGGTACGGCTGTTCTCTTCCGAAGTGCCGCCGCTGCTGTCGCTGGCCGTGTAGCCCGGAACGTCGGTTGCGCCCGTTCCCGCGACGCCTCCTGCGGAACCCGCGCCGTCGGTTGCCGATTTGGATGATGTCGACTCGCTGAGCACGATGCCGTTATTGTTGTTGTTCTCGAGCGGCGATACCAATTGCTGATCCGACTTTTTCTTGTCGAAATTGATCGAACTGGATACGTTTACGACCAGGTTGTCCATGCCGACCATCGGACCGAGGAACGATTGGATTTTTTGTTTCAAATCGTTCTCGTATTTATGCTGGATCTGATAGTGCGTCTCGAGCAAATCGCCGCCGATGCCGCCGCCCCCGACTTCGCTCGAAGCGAGCAGCTCGCCTTCGGGACTCGAGATCGTAATGTTTTCCGGTTTAATATTCGGAATCGACGTTTTCACGAGGTTATAATAGCCGTCGACTTCCTTTTGAGCCGGGCGATAACCAGGGCGGAACGTGAGCATGATCGACGCCGAGGCTTGTTCTTTCTCCTCCGTCGTCATGAATGGCGTCGACTCCGGCAGGTTCACCAACACGTTCGACTTCTGAACGCCTTGCATGTCGTTCAACAATCGCTGAATTTCCCCGTTCAACGCGCTGCGGTATTTGACGTCGAACTCCCGGTCCGTCGATCCGAACATCGAGGAACTGTCGTTGAACGATTCAAATCCGATCGACCCGTTGCGCACGATCCCCTGCGATCCGGCCTCGACTTTTACCTTAGCAGCTTCGGCGGTAGGAACCGATATGGTCTGCCCCGCATCGGAAAGCTTGTAAGGAATTTTACTCGCATCCAAATACTCCATGACCGCGGCTGCGTCCGTGCTATCCAAATCGCGAAAAGCGACCTCATAATTCGTTTTCGAAAACAGGACCGTCAGCAGAATGATCGACAAGATGAGGATCGCGGCCGAAGCGCCTAGCCAAATCTTCTGTCTTTTCTCCAATACGTTCCAATATTGAGCGACCTTAGCTCGATATTGGGCAAATTTCTCGTTCACGATTCCACCTCACTGTTGGCTTCTAATGCTTGTCTTGCTGTCATTAGATTTGCATCCGCATGATCTCCTGGTATGCCTCTATCACTTTGTTGCGGATTTGTGAGGTAAGCTGCAGTCCGAGCTCTGCTTGTTCGCTGGCCACCATGACCTGCGAGACGTCCACGTTTCCGAGCAAATATTGATCGTTCATCGTATGTACGTTTTGTTCCTGTGCGCCGACGCCGTCAAGCGCGTTTTGAAGGAAATCACTGAAGGTTTTTGTAATGTCTGCCGGTGAAGAAGAATTGCCGAGGTTGTTGGAAACGACCGGTTTAACGGTCTGGATTTGCACCGGGTTGAGTGTCATGGGGTTAATCAAGGGTATCCCTCCGCGTTATCTCTGTTTATTTACCGATTTCAAGCGCTTTGACAAACATGCCCTTCGATGCATTTAAAGCCGTGACGTTCGCCTCGTACGAGCGCGATGCAGAGATCATATCCACCATTTCCTTCAACACGTCGACGTTCGGCATCTTTACATATCCATTCTCGTCCGCGTCGGGATGCGTCGGATTGTATACCAGCTTCGAAGGCGTCGAGTCCTCCATGATGCGCGTTGCTTTCACGCCGGGAGCGGAATCCGAGCCGTTCATTTGACTATTCAACGTGTCGGCAAACGACTGGGAAGTCGGTTCTAACACGACCATTTTTCGTTTGTAAGGTTCGTAGCGTCCGTTTACGTAAGAGGCTCTTGTCGTTTCTGCATTCGCGATATTCGAAGAAATGACGTCCATCCGAAGACGCTGGGCGGTCAATGCAGAAGCGCTGGCGTCAAACCCGTTCGTTAGTCTCATAATCAGCTTCTCCCTTCGATCCCGATGCGCATCATTTTCACATCATGGTTGATTTGTTGAACGTAGAAGTTGTAATTCAATTGATTCTTGGCCATTAACGACATTTCCCGATCAATATCGACATTATTTACGTCGTTGTTCATCACGCTCGACTCGTCCGTGACGATCTGGGCTTGCGGCGCAGAAACCGATGAACCGATCGGTATATGTCTAGGATTCGTGCGCTTTCCGGCCAGCTGGGGCGTACCTGCGCCCATGTTCTGTTCGAGCAGCTGTTCGAAAACAACGTCGGAACGCTTGAATTTTGGCGTATCTACATTTGCGATATTGTTGGAAATGACACGTTGGCGCATCTCCGCAGCATTCAAGGCGCCCTGTAAGCGACTAAATTCCGGGCCATTCAACAAATTCACCAAAAAACCCCACTTTCGAATTCTTGTGATGTTAATATTCAACAGATTCCCCTGCAATCCTTCTTTGTTCGACAAAGAAATATTAAATAAATGAGAGAGTCTTGTCGAACTTTTCCAACAAACTAATCTTCCCCAACTTCCTAAATTATTACAATAAGAAAAAAGCCCCATCTTTGTCGAAGACGAGGCTTTAATCCGGGCTATTTGCACTAGTTTTTGAATGAAATTGTAATAAAATTGAAATTTTTAGCTTTTATTTTTTTTTAGCTCATGAAGAAGCTGGGTATTCAAGATACGGATATAGGTCCCTTTCATTCCTAAGGACCTGGTTTCGATCACGCCGGCGCTCTCCAGCTTGCGCAAAGCATTGACGATCACCGAGCGTGTAATTCCGACGCGGTCCGCGATTTTGGAAGCGACGAGCAGGCCTTCTTTGCCATCGAGCTCATCGAAGATATGTTCCACCGCTTCAAGCTCGCTGAAAGACAACGAACCTACCGCAACCGCAACGACCGTCCTGCTCCTGGCTTCCTGCTCGATCTCTTCCGCGCGTTCGCGCAAAATTTCCATTCCGACGATCGTGCTGCCGTACTCCGCCAATATCAACTCGTCGTCTCCGAACTGTTCGGAGCTCCGCAGCAGGATCAATGTCCCGAGCCGGTCGCGTCCTCCCACGATCGGGACCACGGTCATGATATCCTGCGCCGCCATCATCGGAAACGACTCCGAGATGCCGATGTCCGACGTGACGTTCGTCGCCGTTTCCTGCATGTTCATGAACCGTTCGTTGCTCTCAAGAGAAAACCGAAGCTCGGCTGCCGGCAGAGCGCGCAGCTGCTCGTGCTGATACGGCCCGGCCGCGGCGCATCCCAGTACTTTCCCCCTGCGGCTGACGACGAATACGTCAGCTTGTATGGTGGTACACAAGACTTCCGCCATCTCTCGGAAATTGAGCGCCCCTCCGGCCGCACGCTGCAGCAGCCGGTTAAGCGTTCTGGTTTTTGCCAATAAAATCATTGCTATTTGCCTCCTACTTTCCCTGTCCGACCCTTACAGTATATATTGACTCAGATCGCGATTTTTCGCAATATTGCCCAGCTTCTCGCGCACATATTCCGGCGTGATGGTCAGATGCTCGAGCGATAGCTCCGGCGCCTCGAACGATAGATCCTCCAGCAGCTTCTCCAAAATCGTGTGAAGACGTCTAGCCCCGATATTTTCCGTGTTTTTGTTGACTTCCGCCGCGATCGATGCCAATTCATGGACGGCTTCGTCGGAGAACGAAATCGTGATGCCCTCGGTTTCGAGAAGCGCCGTGTATTGTTTCGTGAGCGCGTTTTTCGGTTCCGTAAGAATCTTCACAAAATCTTCAAGGTTCAAGTTCGTTAATTCGACACGAATCGGAAACCGTCCTTGCAGCTCCGGAATCAAATCGGACGGCTTCGCCATATGAAACGCGCCGGCCGCGATAAACAGCACGTAGTCCGTTTTAACCGGTCCGTACTTGGTCATAACCGTCGAGCCTTCCACGATCGGCAAAATATCCCGCTGAACCCCTTCCCGGGATACGTCGGGTCCGGAGCCGCGCGACGAACTGGCGATCTTGTCGATCTCGTCGATGAAGATAATGCCCGATTGCTCCGCCCTGGAGACGGATTCGGCGATCACGTCGTCCATATCGATCAATTTGTTCGCTTCTTCCAGCGTAAGCGCTTTGCGGGCTTCTTTGACCGGCAGCTTGCGCTTCTTGGATTTTTTCGGCATCAGTTGGCCGAACAGTTCCTGCATGTTCGCTCCCATGCCCATGCCTTCGTTTCCCTGGCCCGCCAGCATATCCAGCATGTTCGGCGAATTGTCTCCCACTTCGATCTCGATTATTTCATTCTCCAGCTTGCCTGCCGCGAGCTGCTCTTTCGCCTGCTTGCGCCGCTCGACGACCGACGCGCTTTCTTCAGGCTCGGTCTCGGCCTCCTTCGCGCCTGAGGAGTTCCCGAACAGCATTTCAAGCGGATTCTTGGACGACTTCGCCTTCACCGAAGACGGAACCAGCAAGGTGACAATGCGGTCGTTGGCCATGGCCTCCGCCTTATCCTTCACTTTTTCCGTTTTCTCGAGCTTTACCATGCGAATCGCCGTTTCGACGAGATCCCGGACCATGGATTCGACGTCGCGGCCTACATAGCCCACTTCCGTGAATTTCGTTGCTTCCACCTTGACGAACGGAGCGTTAACCAGCTTAGCCAGCCTTCTGGCAATCTCGGTTTTGCCCACGCCGGTCGGTCCGATCATGAGGATGTTTTTCGGCACGATTTCATCGCGGATCGCCTCGTCCAGGCGGCTTCTCCGGTAGCGGTTGCGAAGGGCAACGGCCACGGACCGCTTTGCAGGCTTCTGGCCGACGATGTATTTATCGAGCTCCGTGACGATTTGTTTCGGTGTCAATGCTTCGTTTAGCATCTTATATCCCTCCAATTAGCCTTTCGCTGCCAACCTATTCGATCTCTTCGACAATGATATTCCGATTCGTGAACACGCAAATATCGGCGGCGATTTCCAAAGCCGATTTGACCATGTCCTTCGCTTCCATATGAGGGGCATGCTGACGGACGGCCCGAGCCGCCGCCAGCGCGAAGCTGCCTCCGGAGCCGATGGCAAGAATGCCGTCATCCGGCTCGATGATCTCGCCGCCGCCAGATATAAGCAGCAGGCCGTTCGCATCCATCACGATCATCATTGCTTCCAATTTACGCAGAACGCGATCGGACCGCCAGTCTTTGGCAAGCTCTACGGCGGCACGCTGCAAATTGCCGTGATGCTCCTCCAGCTTCCCTTCGAATTTCTCGAATAACGAAATCGCATCCGCTACCGATCCCGCAAAACCGGCAATGACTTGGCCGCGGTACAAGCGCCGTACTTTCTTGGCGTGATGCTTCATCACCATGCTGTTGCCGAATGTCACCTGTCCATCGCCGGCGATAGCGCCCTTCCCGTTATGCCGAACCGCGCAAATCGTCGTTGCGTGAAATTCCATGTTCATGTGAATGCCCCCTCGTTCATGTGCCGACAGCCGGATTATGTCAATGCAGCCCATGTTCATCATTCGTTAGAATAGCTTGATTATTGAAAAAACTTCAAACAAAGTCAACAGCGGCCGCCGTATGCTCGTTGCTGCCGCTGTTGACTTGTTCTTAGGCCGGCTTGCGGTTAATCCTGCAGTGCCGCTTGTTCCGCGGTTTGGTCGTTCAACTGCGTTTCTTTGAAGCGAGCCAGCTGTTCCAGCGCCCTGGAAGCAATCGCATCATTCTTGTCTTTCTTGCTGCGCATGCGTTTCTCCAGCGGCGGGAAAAGCCCGAAATTCGCGTTCATCGGCTGGAAGTGCTTGAAGTCCGCCGTCGTGATGTACTGCGCCATGCTGCCCAGCGTGGTGTCGGCAGGGAAGACGACCGGCTCCAACCCTTTGGCAACCCGGCCGGCATTGATGCCGGCGATCATGCCGGAGGCGGCCGATTCCACGTAACCTTCCACCCCTGTCATCTGTCCGGCAAAAAACAAGTTTTCGCGCTTTATCGTTTGATAGGTTGGCCGGAGCAGTCTCGGCGAATTAATGAACGTATTCCGGTGCATGACGCCGTAACGAACGAATTCCGCGTTTTCAAGTCCCGGGATGAGTCCGAGCACCCGCTTCTGTTCGCCCCACTTGAGATGCGTCTGGAACCCTACCAGATTGTACAGCGTCCCTGCGGCGTTATCCTGACGCAGCTGAACGACGGCATGCGGCAGTTTGCCGGTATGCGGATTAACGAGACCGACGGGCTTCATCGGCCCGAATAACACGGTTTGCTTGCCGCGGCTGGCCATCACTTCGATCGGCATGCAGCCCTCGAAATACTGCTCCTTCTCGAAATCCTTCACTTCGGCCGTTTCCGCCGTAATGAGCGCCTCATGGAAGCGTTCGAACTCTTCTTCGGTCATGGGACAGTTCAAGTAAGCCGCTTCGCCCTTGTCGTAACGGGAAGCCAAGTACACTTTCGACATGTCGATCGAATCTTTCTCGACGATCGGTGCCGCGGCGTCGTAGAAATAAAAATATTCTTCTCCCAGCAGTCCTTGGATCTGAGCGGATAGACTGGGAGCCGTTAACGGACCCGTAGCAATCAACACGATGCCCTCGTCCGGAATTTGCGTTATTTCTTCCATCCGCACGTCGATGAGCGGATGCTCTTTCAGCGTCCGGGTAATATCCCCGGAAAAGCCGTCGCGGTCCACCGCTAGCGCGCCACCTGCCGGAACGGCATTGCGATCGGCGCTGTCCATGATCAAGGAGTTCATGCGGCGCATTTCTTCCTTGAGCACCCCAACCGCGTTGGTCAAGCCGTTCGCGCGGAGGCTGTTGCTGCAGACCAACTCGGCAAATTGATTCGTATGGTGAGCCGGCGTTTTGGTAGCCGGCCGCATTTCGTATAACGTGACTGGGACGCCTTGCGAGGCGATTTGCCATGCTGCTTCGCTGCCCGCGAGACCCGCCCCGACAACGGTAACTCTTTGTATCTCTGACACTGCGCTTACCTTCCTTTCAATCCCGAGCCTCGGTCTACAATTCCGCGGATTCCGGCTCTTCAACCACTTCTTCGTTGTATTCGCATTGCGTGCAGATCAGCTTCGCGCCGCTGCGGTTGCGTTTCTCGACCATCAAACCGCTGCAATTCGGACAAGGCTTGCTGACCGGTTTATCCCACGATACGTAATCGCAGCCCGGATATTGATCGCAGCCATAGAAGAAACGGCCTTTTTTGCTGCGGCGTTCGATGATTTTGCCTACCTTGCATTTCGGGCATGTCACTCCGATATCCTTGACGATCGGTTTCGTGTTCCGGCAGTCCGGGAAACCGGAGCAGGCGAGAAACTTGCCGAAGCGGCCCATCTTGAATACCATATGTCGGCCGCATTTCTCGCAAATTTCATCGGATATTTCATCCTGCAGCTCGACTTCCTTCATTTCCTCTTCCGCGACTTCCAGCCGTTTCTCGAACGACTCGTAGAAATTGCCGAGCACGCGGACCCAATCTTCCTTGCCGTCTTCCACATGGTCGAGATCTTCTTCCATATGCGCGGTAAACTCCGCATCCAATATTTCGGGGAAAAACTCTTCCATCATCTGAATGACGAGATCGCCGAGTTCCGTCGGGATGAACTTCTTCTCTTCCATCGCGACGTAGCCGCGCTTCTGGATCGTTTCCAGCGTCGGGGCGTACGTGCTCGGCCTGCCGATGCCGATCTCTTCCATCATGCGTACAAGACGCGCTTCCGAATACCTTGGCGGCGGCTGCGTGAAATGCTGCTTCGGCTCAACGGCTTCTGCCGGGATCGACTCTTCCGCGACGAGGGGCGGAAGGAACTTCTCTTCGTCGGTCGTGCCGTCATCGTTGCCTTCGACGTAGATTTTCATGAAGCCCTGGAATTTCACTTTCGATCCGACCGCTCTGAATATAGCACCGTTGCCGACCGTAAAGTCGACCGTCATCGTGTCCAATACCGCAGAAGACATCTGGCTTGCCACGAAGCGTTCCCAAACGAGCTTATACAGCCTGAATTGGTCACGGCTGAGAAATTCCTTCACCGAATCGGGATCGCGTAAAACGGACGTCGGACGAACCGCTTCATGCGCGTCCTGGGCGTTGCTGTTCTTCTTCGCGTATACGCGAGGTTGTTCAGGCGCGAAGGCCGGCCCGTATTTCTCTTCGATATAAGCTTTCGTTTCCTCTTGCGCGACCGGAGAGACGCGCGTCGAATCCGTTCTCATGTAGGTAATGAGACCGACCGTGCCCTCCTTGCCCAAATCGACGCCTTCGTACAGCTGCTGCGCGACCGACATCGTCTTGGAAGCCCGGTAACCGAGTTTTCTCGCGGCCTCCTGCTGCAGGGAGCTGGTCGTGAACGGAGCGGCGGGATTGCGCAGCCGTTCTTTCTCTTTCACCTCGCTGACGGTGAAAGCGGACGTTCCCATCGCGTCCAGCACCGTCTGCATTTCCGCCTCGTTGCCGAGCTCTTTCTTCTCGCCGTTCAGCGAATGAAACTTGGCTTCGAACGTCGTCGCGCCTTTCTTCAGTTGGGCGGTAATGCTCCAATATTCTTCGGGAACGAACGCATCGATCTCGTTCTCCCTGTCGATGATGAGCTTGACCGCTACGGATTGCACGCGCCCGGCCGACAATCCTTTTTTGACTTTCTTCCATAATAATGGGCTGATTTTATAACCGACGAGCCGATCCAGAATCCGACGCGCTTGCTGCGCGTTGACCAAATCCATATTGATGGGCCGCGGCGTTTTGAACGCGTCCTTGACCGCTTGCTTCGTGATTTCGTTAAATACGACGCGACAGGTGTCGCTTTCGTCAATTTCGAGATAATGCGCCAAATGCCAGGCAATCGCTTCTCCCTCGCGATCCGGGTCAGCCGCGAGATAAACTTTTTTCACTTTTTTGCTGGCATCCTTCAATTCTTTCAGGACACTGCCTTTTCCGCGAATCGTTATATATTTGGGATGAAAATCATTATCCACTTCAACGCCGATCTGACTTTTGGGCAAATCGCGGATATGACCCATCGATGCTTTGACGATGAACTTGTTGCCAAGATATTTACCGATCGTCTTCGCTTTTGCCGGTGATTCTACAATGACAAGTGAATCCGCCATGGCTATGCCCTCCTCTCCACTGCTTTTTGCTACAATACACTATATATGGAACCGGGATGCTGTTCAATCTTCCGTTTTATAGTTAAATTTATCAGAACTGAGTGCAAAAGTCCAAACGGAAAGGACGAAAGCTCGTGAAGCTCATCCGTCGTACGCGCCTCTTCTTTCAAAATGCGGTAAATAATCGCTTCATTTTCTGTAAGCGAATCCTCTGATTCTACGGGAACCCGGTTCTCCTCGGACAAGGGCCGATTTTGAAAATCGAGCACGCCTTCGTACTCTTCCATGATATCCTGGAACGTGGCAACAAGCTTGGCTCCCTGTCGGATCAGCCCGTTCGTGCCCGCGCTTTTCGGAGACGAGATCGGCCCCGGAACGGCGAACACGTCGCGAGACATTTCGAGCGCTTGATCGGCCGTAATGAGCGACCCGCTGCGTTCCGCAGCCTCCACGACGACGGTGCCTAAGGACAACCCGGCGATAATGCGGTTTCTAAGCGGGAACAAACCCGGATGAAGAGGCGTTCCGGGCGGAACTTCGGAGACGACCAGTCCCCGTTCTGCGATTCTCCCGTACAGGAACCGGTTCTCGGCCGGATATACGCGATCTACCGGCGTCCCTAAGACGGCAATCGTGCTTCCGGCTCCATTTAGCGCGCCTTCGTGCGCCATGGCGTCTACGCCCCGCGCAAGCCCGCTAACGACGGTGATCCCTTTTTGCGACAGCTTCTCTCCCAACGAAGAAGCCGTTTTTCTACCATAAGAGGTCGGCCCTCTCGTTCCTACGATGGCAATCGAATGCCGTTGAAGCAATTCCAGGCGGCCGATCGCATATAACACCCAGGGCGGCTGAGGCGATTGCCTGAGCAGCTCCGGGTAAGCGTCGTCGTAATAAGTAAGGATGTTTATTCCTCTAATGCTTGCTTCCTGCCGCCTGACCGCGGGATTTACCGATGTAAACGCATTCGTTAACGCATTCGCCTGCTCCGGTTTCAATCCGACAGCGGATATCCAAGCTTCCGGCGAGAATCGCTCGTAATTGGCCCACTGGCCGCACTCGACGGCCTTTCGTACGGATTGCCAGCCTACGCCGGAGGTTTCATGCATCGTGATCAGTGCTTCATTCCGTTTATTCAACTCGTTCATCGAATAACCCAGCCTCTCGTAGGCTTGCATACTATTGTGCTTGAGCAGCAAGGAGAATGCAAGCCGATTTTAGGATCGCAAAAAAAAAGCAACCTCTCCTGCCCGAATCGGGCCATGGAAAGGTTGCTTACCTTCAGTGTTACGATATGCTATTGGCGATAAGCCTTAGTGCGTTTTGCATTTGTCCAGCAAGCCGCGCTCTTCAAGAACGCTGACAAGCGTGGAACCCATCTCGGAAGGCGTTGGAGCTACGCGAATGCCGCATCTCTCCAACGTCTCGATTTTCTCGGCTGCCGTGCCTTTGCCGCCGGAAATAATCGCGCCGGCATGTCCCATGCGTTTTCCCGGAGGCGCCGTTGCGCCGCCGATAAAGCCGACAACCGGCTTCGTCATGTTCGCTTTGACCCATTCCGCCGCTTCTTCTTCCGCCGAACCGCCGATCTCGCCGATCATGATAACCGCGTACGTGTCCGGATCGTCATTGAACATGCTCAAAATGTCGATGAATTCCGAGCCTTTGACAGGGTCGCCGCCGATACCGACAGCGGAGGATTGTCCGATGCCGCGAGTCGTCAATTGATGCACGGCCTCGTAGGTAAGCGTTCCGCTTCGGGAAACGACGCCTACATGGCCTTTCGTGTGAATATAGCCCGGCATAATGCCGATTTTGCATTCGCCTGGGGTAATGACGCCCGGGCAGTTCGGTCCGATCAGGCGCGTTTTGCGGCCTTCCATGTACCGGGTTACTTTGATCATGTCGATAACCGGAATGCCTTCCGTGATACAGATGACAAGATCCAGCTCCGCATCGACGGCTTCCAAAATGGAATCAGCCGCGAATGCCGGCGGTACGTAGATGACCGATGCCGTTGCGCCGGTTTTTGCGACTGCGTCCGCAACCGTGTTGAAGACCGGCAAGGAAACGACCGTGCCGTTCTCAAGCGTAATATCGACGTTGGTTCCGCCTTTGCCCGGCGTTACGCCGCCAACCATTTGGGTACCGTAATCCAGGGCGCCCTTCGCATGAAACAACCCTGTGGCACCTGTGATGCCTTGCGTAATGACTTTAGTATCTTTGCCTACCAAAATGCTCATCGAAACTCACATCCCCTAAAAGAATTCGTATGCCGCCGTATTGCGACAAAATTTAACTTATTTCACAAGCGCGACGATCTTCTGCGCACCGTCGGCCATGGAGTCGGCGGCAACGATGTTTAGTCCGGATTCGTTCAACATTTTTTTGCCGAGCTCGACGTTGGTGCCTTCCAGGCGAACGACGAGCGGACGGTCCAGTCCAAGCTCTTTCGCAGCGGAAATGACGCCGTCGGCGATAATGTCGCATTTCATGATTCCGCCGAAAATGTTGACGAAAATACCCTTAACCTTCTCGTCGGAGAGAATGATTTTGAAAGCTTCGGTTACTTTCTCTTTGGTAGCGCCGCCCCCTACGTCCAGGAAGTTGGCCGGGTCGCCGCCGTAATATTTGATGATATCCATCGTCGCCATCGCAAGACCCGCGCCGTTAACCATGCAGCCGATGTTGCCATCCAGCGCGATGTAGCTCAGATCGAATTTGGACGCTTGGATTTCCTTTTCGTCTTCTTCCTCCAGATCCCGCAGCTCGACGACGTCTTTATGACGGTACAGCGCATTGGAATCGAAGTTCAGCTTGGCGTCGAGCGCCATGACATTGCCGTCGCCGGTTACGACGAGCGGATTGATCTCCGCGATGGAGCAATCTTTATCAACGAACGCCGCGTACAACGAAAGCATGAATTTAGCCGCTTTGTTCACGAGTTCGTTCGGGATGTTGATGGCGTAAGCGAGTTTGCGCGCTTGGAAAACTTGAAGGCCGACGGCAGGGTCGATCACTTCTTTGAAAATTTTCTCTGGCGTGTGCGCAGCGACTTCTTCGATCTCCGTGCCGCCTTCTTCGGAAGCCATCATGACGATGCGGCCGGTTACCCGGTCTACGACGAGACCGATGTAGTACTCTTTCTTAATGTCGCAGCCTTGCTCGATAAGCAAGCGTTTGACTTCTTTGCCTTCCGGGCCCGTTTGGTGCGTGACCAGCACTTTGCCGAGAATTTGGCTAGCGTACTCCCGTACCTCGTCCAAATTTTTGGCGACTTTGACGCCGCCCGCTTTACCGCGTCCACCTGCATGAATCTGCGCTTTCACAACGACAACGGGCGTACCCAGCGATTTCGCCGCCTCTACGGCCTCGTCCACGGAGAATGCCACTTTACCGTCCGGTACGGCAACCCCATATTGCTTCAGCAATTGTTTACCCTGATACTCATGGATATTCATTTACGAAAATCCTCCTATCCGCAGTCAAATCCTACGTATGTACACAAAACCAATAAGTATTGTAACACGATTCGTCATGGCTTTCCTAATTTTTTAAGACAAAAATACAGCTTTTTTGATATCAGTTTCATCTCATATCGATATGAAAGCGGACAATATGCACATCGAATGGAGATGTATTGATATAGATCCTAGTATTACCAAAACCCTTCGAAATATCGATACGGAACGTTTGTTCTCGTCTGATCGAGTTTAGCATGATTATCCGAACGGAGCAAGCGCCTTTGCAATCCTCAGCTCGATTCGTTCGCATCGGCCTAAACTGTTGACAGCTTTTTCGCGTGTCATCTATGATGGTGATAAATATGTTTAGCGACGGACCTGTGAGGAAGCACCTTCGGCCGATAACGGTGAGGTGTTTTTTGTTATGTATATGCAAATTTGCAGCGGCAGCGTGTATGGCGTCGAAGGTCGAATGATTGCCGTCGAAGTCGACATTTCAAGCGGTCTTCCGCAAGTTAACGTGGTCGGCCTGCCGGATCCGGCAGTGAGGGAATCGGTCGAACGCGTCAGGGCCGCGGTGAAAAACTGCGGGTTCGCGTTTCCGATGGAGAGAATCACCGTCAACCTGGCGCCCGCGGATTTAAGGAAAGAAGGGACAGCCTTCGATTTGGCCATCGCCGCGGGAATATTGGCTGCCAGCAATCAGCTTCGCAGCGCGTTGTTTCAGGATTTTCTCGTGCTCGGCGAGCTTGCGTTGAACGGCGAATTACGAGCGGTCCCCGGCGTGCTCGCCATGGTCGAGCAAGCCAAGCTGCGCGGCGTGTCGAAGGTCCTCTTGCCGCGCGGCAACGCGGCCGAAGCCGCCTGCATTGAGGGCATGGAGCTGTATGCCGCCTCCCACTTGCGCGAGTTGGGAGACCCCAAGTCCGACAACCAATCCTGGGAACCCCTCCGCTACGACGCAGCCGCCGAGCGGGAACGGATTACGGTAAATTGTTTCGGAAGCGGAGGTGCCTTCATTCACGGCGATTACGGCGATGTATTGGGTCAGCATCATGCGAAGCGTGCATTGCTGATCGCGGCGGCCGGAAATCACAACGTGTTGCTCGCCGGACCTCCCGGAACAGGCAAAACGATGCTGGCCAAACGAATTCCGGGCATCATGCCCCCGCTTCAGGAAGAAGAAGCGCTGCAAGTGACGAAGATTTACAGCGCGGCCGGAAAACTGCCGGGCGGGATCCCTTCTCTCATGCACGAACGACAATTCCGAAGCCCGCATCATACGATTTCGGCAGCGGGATTAATCGGCGGCGGCTCCATTCCGAGACCGGGAGAAGTGACGCTTGCCCATCGCGGCGTTTTATTTCTGGATGAACTGCCCGAATTCTCGAGAACCGCGCTCGAAGTGCTGCGGCAGCCGCTCGAGGACCGGGAGGTGACGATCGCGCGATCGCGCGCCGTGTTTCGGTTCCCCGCTTCTTTTTTGCTGGCGGCGTCCATGAATCCATGCCCTTGCGGTTACTACGGCCACGACATGGACGAGCAGCGCTGCGTCTGTTCCGAGATTCAAATCGCCCGTTACCGCACCAAGATTTCCGGGCCGCTGCTGGATCGGATCGATATGCATATCGAAGTTCCAAGGCCGCTCACTTCCGAAGGCTTGACGGTTGGAATGACCACGGTTCAGATGCGCGAAATGGTGCTTCAGGCCGTCAGTCGCAAGCAAGAACGGCGCGGCGGACAGACGGAGCTGAGCCAGCTTGCCGGCGCCTCGCTTCGCAAGGCGGTCGAAATGACGAAAGATGCCGATGATTTGCTCCGAAAAGCTTTTGATTCCTTGGGCGTAAGCCTGCGCGCGCACGACCGTATCCTGAAACTCGCCAGAACCATAGCCGATCTCGAGAATGACGACCGCGTGGACAGCCAGCACGTGGCCGAAGCGATCGGCTACAGAAGCTTGGACCGCAAGCTTCAATCGCTATAGTCGGCACTGCTTGTATTCATGCTGCGGAGTAAAATAAAAGGAGATGCCATCAACGGGCATCTCCTTTTTAGCGTAATCCGGATTCCCGCGCCTCAGAACGCCGCCTCCACGTGACGCAGCTCGACGACTTCATACGCATCGGGCTCCCTCCCGCTTTGCGCAAGGGTAATGGCGATGACGTCGAATCGAATACGTATCCCGTGCAGCTTGTTCATCGACAGGTAGACCTCCGCCGTCGAACGGACCTGCAGCTGCTTCCTGGCATCGACCGATTCCACGGCGGTTCCGAATCTGCCGCCGGCCCTGCGCGTGCGGACTTCGACAATGACGATCGTCGACTCCAGCTTCGCCACGATATCCAATTCTCCCGAACGGCAACGCCAATTCCTGTCCAGCAGCAAATACCCTTTATCCAGCAAATAGCCGGCGGCTTCCGATTCGCCGTGAATGCCGATCGCGCGCCTGGCGTCCGGCTTCCCGGTCCGCTCCGGTTTAGTCAAAGCAAGCCACCTCCGGCGCGTTGATCCGAACGGTAAACGAAGGATAATATCTCGGCGACGAGCGTGTACAGTTCAGGAGGAATTTCCTGATCGAGATCCAGTTTCGACAAAACCTCGACAAGCGAAGAATCTTGTTGAACGGGCACCCCGTTCTCCGCGGCCTTCTCCAATATGGCTTCAGCCAATTTGCCTTTGCCTTTCGCTACGATGACCGGCGCGGTGTTCTCGCCCGGCTCGTATTTTAACGCGACCGCTTTTTTGGAGGGCTCGTACGTTTCGGTCTTCGACGATTGACTGCGTCTCTTCGGAGCGCTCATACGCGGACATCCACTCCTTTATACGGTTTTGCGAACCAATCCCGGTCTTCTGCCGTCGCAACCGTTCTTTCGGATGCATGGAACCGGTCCATGAACCGTTCCGGCATCGGTTCGGCCCGCAGCGTCAGCAATTGATACCCTGCGTTGGCAAGGGCCGCGGTTAACTCGGAGCGCGAAGATTCGATCAGCTGTTCAGAAGCGGGGTGGTCGTTCCAGACATGCAGGTTGACGATTTTATTGACGACCTGTACGTCAACCACCGTTTCGCCCATCGTCTTCATTCGCAAATCGAACAACAGTCGGCAGTTATCGCCATCCAGCTCCCCTTTGCGTCCTCTCCTCGTCTGGATATGAACGGATGCCGTTTGGCTGCCGTCCGGTCCCTTCATCGGGATGAACAGGGTTACGTGGGAGAACAATGAACCGTTTTTTTCCGGCGAAAGCAGCAGCTGCTGACCGGTAATATGCGACACGAGCTGCTGCGCGGTATCGCGAAGCTGTTGAGGTACGTCATCGCTCGCGGCAATGGTCAATAAAGCGCTCTTCAGCGTGTCGGCCGTGCTGGATTTCGTCCCTTCGCCATTCGGCGCGGCGCTGTCCTGGATGATGGATGCCAATGCGGTCGTTTGCTGCTGGTTCCGATCGAATAGGAGCGATGCGGCGCGTTCTTGACCGGCTGACGCAGGCATCCGAGCTTCGCTCGCCGTCTTCATAACATGTGGTGACTGCTCATCCTCTGCTGCATGCGGTACTGTAGCGGAGGCCTTTGACGAAGCATGCGCTTCTTGCTGAATGGTCGCCGTCGCCAGCATCCGCTCATGGTCGACGCCGATCCATTTCATCATTTGTCCTACCCAGCTGGTGCCGCTGCCAGCCTGAGCAGTTGTCCGCGCGGCGCCCGAACCTCCTGGTTGCCCAAGATTTGATGCTTGCGGGGCCGACCCTGTGTTCCTTCGGTCGTTTGCAACAGCCGAATTGCTTTGCTGCCGCGACGGCACACTTTCCGGACGTGCGAGAGACTGCTGCAAAGCACGGCCTGCTGGCGCATGTCCTACATCCGACACCGCTTCCCCGAAAACTTGTTGCTGCCCGCTGCTTAAGTTTGCTGGCGCTCCTGCTTGCTTTGAAGCACCGGCCGTGGCAGCAGTTTCGCTAAGTTGCGGCAATATCGCATGATCTATACTGACCTTCTGTCTTCCTCCGATTGTCGAAGCCGAACCATCGACAGGCAGCTTGCCGGAGTTCATTCCCTCCGCCACTCCGTTGGCGGCGCCAGCGGCGGCCGGCTGCGCCGACGCCGAGCTGCGCGCGCCCGGAGCGGCAGCCGCGCCGGCCGCTCCCCGGGGCGCCGGCTCCGCCCCGGCGCCCCCAAAACCCGCGGGCGGCTTCGCCCCGCCCGCCTGCTGCGCTTCGCGCATCAGCGCCGCGCCTTCGGCCAGCAGCGCCTGCAGCTTCGCTGCGGCCGCTTGCGCCGCCCCGGGCGGCTGCGCGGACCCTGCCGCGGCCTGCCCACCGGCAGGGTCGCTCCAAGCGGCAAGACCCGCCTCCAGCGCCTCCAACAGCGCATGCGCCGGCGGACCGGCAAGAACCTGCTGAAGCGCGCCGATCGTCGCGCCCGTCATCGGCAACCCGCGCTTGAAAGCCAGCGCGGCCGCCCGCATCCAAGACCGCGCGTCGCCGCCGTCCGGCATGGCGGCGAGCGCGGCTCTGAATTGCCCCGCCGTCTCGCGGGTCAAAACGACGCCGTCCTTGCGCAGCTCCCCGACCAGATCCGCGGACGCCTTCGTATCGGGCAAGCCGAGCGCCTTGATCCATTCCTTCACGCTCGCTTCCGGAATCGCCGCCGTTTTCGGATCCGCCGGCTTCAAGACAAGCGCGCCGTCGGCCGATTCGGGCTGCACCTGCAGCAAGACGGCCTTTCCCGGCTCCAGCGGGGTATCGAGCTTAGCCTGAACGGGCGTGCCGTTGATTTGCACGATCCCCTCCCGATCGCCGGTCATTTTCACCAGGACGCCGCGTACCGTTTGCCCGACCTTAAGCTCCAGCGCCTTGCCGTCGCCGGGCTGAGCATCGCCGATAAGGCCCTTCATTAATTGTCCGATCGACATCGACATTCGCCGCACATCCTTCCACTCGCACGATACCTATAGCTCTTTATCGGCCAACCGCGCCCTCGTCTGAACCCCTGGGCGACAAGGCGAGCTGGACGCACAGCAAAACGACGAGCTTAGAAGAGCGCCGCATTGGCGATTCTTGCGAATTGGTCATGTACAGCGCTTACGGGGCCGCCAAGCGATTCCTTGCCTAAACCAGGCCGTCGATATTTAAAACAACGCCTGCTGCTCCGCGAACAGCTTCCCCAGAAAACTTTGCCGGTGCATCGGACTCGGACCGTGCTCCAACAGCTTTTCCCGGTGCAGCTTGGTTGCGTAGCCTTTATGTATGGCGATGCCGTAAGCAGGATAAAGCTTGTCCCATTCGTCGCGGCATAACCGGTCCCGCGTGACTTTCGCGAGGATGGAAGCCGCCGCGATGGACTGGCTTCGCGCATCCCCTTTAATGATGGCCAGCTGCGGCAGCGCGATGTCCACCTTCTCGGCATCCACCAGCAAATACGCCGGCTGTACGCCCAGCGTCTCGACCGCCTGTTTCATCGCGAGCCTCGCCGCCTGCTTGATGTTGATGTCATCCACGACGGACGAATCCACGCGCGACACCGCCCACGCTTCGGCGCAGTCGACGATCTGCCAGTATAACTCCTCCCGCTTCTTCTCCGACAGCTTCTTGGAATCGTTGATGCCGTCCAAAACCAGTCCCTCCGGCAAAATCACCGCTGCCGCGACGACGTCGCCGAACAAGCAGCCGCGACCTACCTCGTCGATGCCGGCTAAGCTGCGGTATCCCTGCTCCCACAACGGTTTCTCGAATTCGTCCAACATTCGGTTCTCCCCCTTGTTCCCCTTAAGCTCGCTTGTGCTTATCTCGATGTACCTGCGTTATGTATCACTCGCCCGCCGCCTCTAATCCCGCAAATTCCTCCATGCCGATGTTGGCATCATGATCGCAATTTTCATTATCGCAATTTTCGCGCCGCCTGTCAGCAAAGCTTCCGAGAAGCTGCGTCCGCGTGATTCGATTCAACGACTTCAATGGCTCAAACCGGCATCCAGTCGATTGAGGCGCGATATTCATGGCTACTACTTTTCCAATAAAAAAACGACCGCCCTTGAGGCAGCCGTTCGGGTTATTTCGCGCCTTACGGCGTTTCCAGGGTGATGCGTCCCAGATTTCCTGCACGCAGCTCTCTGAGGATAATGCCGGACGCTTTCTCCAAGTCCACGCGCCCGCCGCTTACGAGGCAACCCCGCTTGCGGCCGATATCTTCCATCACGCGAACAAGCTCGTCGTTGTCAGTTGCGTCACGCGGCGGTTCGGTTAGGCCGAAGCGCTCCGCCAGCGCATCCCAGTACCGGACAACCAATTCTTTAATCGCGAAGAAAGCGACCTCTTCGACGTTCAGTACCTGCTCGCGGATCGCGCCGGTCATCGCCAGCTTGAAGCCGACGAGCTGATCCTCGAACTTCGGCCACAGAATGCCGGGCGTATCGAGCAGTTCCATCTCCGTGCCGATCTTGATCCATTGCTGGCCTTTCGTAACGCCGGGACGATCTCCGGTTGCCGCGATGTTTCGGCCTGCAAGGCGATTGATCAGCGTCGATTTGCCGACGTTCGGAATGCCGACGATCAGGCCGCGCACGGGACGGGGCGTCATGCCTTTGGCGATTTGCCGCGCGATTTTCTCATGCAGCAATTCTTTCACTTTTACCGGGATTTCGTTCACATGGCTGCCGGTCGAAGCGTCGATCGCCAGGCTGGCATAGCCCAGCCCGGTAAAGTACGCCCGCCATTTCTCCGTCGTCCGCGCATCGGCCAAATCCGCTTTGTTCAGCAGAATCAGACGCGGCTTGCCTTGCAGGATCTCATCCACCATCGGGTTCCGGCTCGAAAGCGGTACGCGGGCATCCAGGAGCTCGATGGCAATGTCGATTAATTTGAGCTTTTCCTGAATTTCCCTTCTCGCCCTCGTCATGTGGCCGGGAAACCACTGAATCGTCATGCTGTCATTCTCCTCATCCTTGTTTCACGAAAGCCAGTTTGTTCATCGGCCAGAAGATGACATCCGCCCGTCCGACGATTTCTTTGTCATCGACAAAACCGATAATCCGGCTGTCTTTGCTGTTGCGGCGGTTGTCCCCGAACGCAAGCACATGGCCCGCAGGGACGACGTCCGTATCGAAATTCGAGTTCGGGAAGTTCCGTTCCTCGCCGCCGTTATTGTTGAAGATTTCGCCGTTCGCTTTGGCAGCCGCAATGGATTCCTTCAGATAAGGTTCGTCCACCAGCTTGCCGTTGACGTAAAGATTGTCGTCCTCGTATTTGATCTTGTCGCCGGGCACGCCGATTACGCGCTTGATGAAATCGCGGCCTTCCTCAGGCACATGGAAGACGATGACTTCTCCGCGCTTCGGCTTGCGAATCTCGAAGATCGCTTTGTCGACGATCAATCGCTCGCCGGTATAAAAGTTCGGCTCCATCGATGGCCCGTCCACGATAAACGGCGCGAACAGGAAGTAACGGATCACCAGAACGAGTATCGCCGCGATCGCAAGCGCTTTGACCCATTCGAACACTTCTTTCTGCGCGCGTCCCTTAGCGGGCGGCTTGTTTGGCGTATCAGGGGTATCCGTGCCGTCGACGGGCGCTTGATGCTCCTCGGGCTTTACTTCTTCCTGCTCCAATTGTTGCTCGTCATTGCGGTGCTGTTGATCCACGATTCCACCTCTTCTAAGCAGGAATAATTTATTTCACCGACGCGATCGATAATCGGCTATGTAAGAGATAAACGTATTTTCGGCCAGGCAAGTTTCACTCCGCATGCATAAAAGCCGATTACGCCGAAATTGCTTTTTTATATGTAAAAAAGCGAAAAGGGACTTGTTTGCGCAAGTCCCCCTCTTGACGTACATTAGCGAATTTCTTTGATTCTCGCAGCTTTACCGCGAAGATTGCGAAGGTAGTACAGTTTCGCGCGACGGACTTTACCGCGGCGTGCAACTTCGATCTTCTCAATTTTCGGCGAGTTCACTGGGAACGTTCTTTCAACGCCAACGCCGTACGAAATTTTACGCACTGTAAAAGTAGCGCTGATGCCGCCGCCGCGACGTTTGATCACGACGCCTTCGAACAGCTGGATACGCTCGCGCGATCCCTCGATAACTTTTACGTGTACCTTAAGCGTGTCGCCCGGGCGAAAGCTTGGAAGGTCAGTACGAAGATTTTCTTGCGCAATGGTTTGCAAAAGATTCATTTGATTCAACTCCTTCCACCATAGACGTTCTTATAAGCTACCGGAATCACGTTAGAATCCGGATAATCGCTATATAGCGGACCGTCCGAGTTAACAAAGCAACTCTGCTATTCTAACATAATCCAGCCCAGAATACAACAACGGGAATCAGCATTGCCCGGTTGCTTTCGGAAGGCTTACAAAGATTCCTCTTCGCTGCGGGCGCGGATTTGTTCAGCCAGCCATAAACGTTCTTTCTTCGTCAATTCGGCGCTGTCCAACAGCTCGGGGCGGCGCTCCAGCGTCCGCAGGATCGATTGTTGGCGCCTCCAAATTTCCACGTTGGCATGGTGGCCGGACATGAGCACGTCGGGCACTTCCCAGCCGCGGAATACGGGCGGGCGCGTATAATGCGGATGCTCCAGCAAACCGGTGCTGAAAGAATCCGTGACGGCCGACGTTTCGTTGCCCAGCACGCCCGGCAGCAAGCGAACGATGCTGTCGATCATCACCATCGCAGGCAGCTCGCCCCCCGTAAGAACGTAATCGCCCAGCGAGATCTCGTCGGTCACGAGATGCTGGCGAATCCGTTCGTCATACCCCTCGTAATGCCCGCATACAAAGACCAAATGCTCCTGCGCCGACAGTTCCTCGGCCTTCTTCTGCGTATAAGGCTCCCCCTGCGGGCAAAGCAGGATTACGCGGGGTTTCTTCCCGTTCTCCGGCATGAGATCCTCCACCGCGGCAAACAAGGGCTCGGGCTTGAGCACCATGCCTCCGCCTCCGCCGTAAGGATAGTCGTCTACCGTATTATGTTTATTATTCGCATAATCCCGGAAGTTAACCGCGTTCAAAGCGACGATGCCTTTATCGCGGGCTTTGCCCAGAATGCTGGCGCCGAATACGCCTTGGAACATTTCGGGGAACAGCGTCAATACATCGATGCGCATGAGCTAGATCAGCCCTTCCATCAGATGAACCTTAACCGTTTTGTTCGGAATGTCCACATCGAGGACGACTTCGTCGATGACGGGGATGAGCACCTGTTTGCCTTTAGCCGGCTGGACGACCCACACGTCGTTGGCGCCAGGCACAAGGATCTCCGTGATGACGCCAAGCTCTGCGCCCTCGTCCGTCACGACTTTGCAGCCGATGATCTGGTGGTGGTAATATTCGCCTTCCTCCAGCTCGACAAGGTCTTCCTTGGACACCTTCAGCGACCAACCTTTGTATTTCTCGACGTCGTTGATGTTGTCGTACCCTTTAAGCTTCAAGAAAAACATGCCCTTCTGTTCTCGCGCGCTCACTATTTCCACGTCCAGCTGCTGGCCGCTCTCCTCGTTGATGAGCCTCAGCACCGAATTCGGCGCGAACCGCTCCTCGGGAAAATCGGTCTGCGATATGACCTTCACTTCGCCGCGAATGCCATGTGTATTGACGAGCTTGCCGACGGATAACCATTGTTGATCCATGCCCTGTCCCTGCCTTTTTTCGTATTTGCCATCGAAAAAGAGCTAGGATATTCATCCTAGCCCTGTCTCGATGTACGATCGCTACGAAATAATATCGACCATGACGCGCTTCTGCGATTTGACGGCTGCCGATGCGACGACCGTTCTCAGCGCTTTGGCGATCCGTCCCTGCTTGCCGATCACCTTGCCGACATCGTCGGGGTTGACCGACAGCAGGTAGACGGTGCCGCGATCGTCTTCTTTCACGTCGACGCGTACATCCTCCGGGTTATCCACTAAAGCCTTCGCTATGACAAGAATCAATTCTTTCATCACAATAGGCCCCCCGCACAGAGTAGGTTATTTTTGAAGTTTCAGCTCGTGAAGCTTCGTCATTACGCCTGCTTTGGAGAGCAGGTTGCGGACCGTGTCGGAAGCTTGCGCTCCGTTTTGAAGCCATTTAAGAGCTTTTTCTTCATCGATGTTAACTTGAGCCGGTTGAGCAACCGGGTTATAAGTACCGATTTCTTCAATGAAGCGGCCGTCGCGCGGGGAACGGGAATCGGAAACTACCACACGGTAGAAAGGCGCTTTATGCGCACCGATACGTTTCAAACGAATACGTACTGCCATGAGAATTCACCTCCTTCAATAAATATCGAGCCTGCTCTTGTCCAGGCAAGCCTTCCAAGCGGCAATGGCTTAGAACGGGAATTTCATGCCCTTCGGCAGCATGCCTTTGAGACCTTTCATGCCGCCCTTCGGTCCTTTCGGACCCATCATGGACGAGAACTGCTTCATCATTTTCTTCATATCGTCGAATTGCTTGATTAGCCGGTTGACCTCCGCGACGGAAGTCCCGCTGCCGATCGCAATGCGCTTGCGCCTGCTGTGATTGAGAATTTCGGGCTTGCGCTTCTCTTCTTTCGTCATCGATTTGACGATCGCTTCGACGCGTCCGATTTGTTTCTCGTCCACTTTGAGGTTCTTCATGTCCTTCATCTTGCCCATGCCCGGCATCATGTCGAGCAATTGATCCAGCGGACCGAGCTTGCGAACCTGCTCCATCTGCTCGAGGAAATCCTCGAACGTGAATTCGGCCGTCCGCATCTTGCGTTCCATCTCGGCGGCTTTCTCGGCGTCGATGCTGGACTGCGCCTTCTCGATCAGCGAGAGCATGTCGCCCATGCCGAGGATCCGTGACGCCATCCGCTCCGGATGGAACGGCTCGAGCGGCTCGATCTTCTCGCCCGTTGCGGCGAATTTGATCGGGCAGCCCGTAACGGCTTTGACCGACAGCGCCGCGCCGCCGCGGGTATCGCCGTCGAGCTTCGTCAGCACGACGCCCGTGAGCTCCAGCTGGCTGTGGAAGCTTTGCGCCACGTTCACCGCTTCTTGTCCCGTCATCGCGTCGACGACGAGCAGCACTTCGTCGGGCTTCGTCGCTTCGTGAATATCGCGCAGCTCCGTCATGAGCGCTTCGTCGATGTGCAGCCGGCCGGCCGTATCGATGATGACGTAGTCATGTCCGTTATCCTTGGCAAGCTGAAGTCCCTGGCGGGCAATGTCGACCGGCGAGGTTTGATCGCCGAGCGTAAATACCGGCACGCCGATTTGCTCTCCAAGCACTTGAAGCTGTTTGATCGCGGCCGGCCGGTAGATATCGCCGGCGATCATGAGCGGTTTATGCTTGTCCTTGAGCAGCAATTTGGCGAGCTTCGCGGAGGAGGTCGTTTTACCTGCCCCTTGCAAACCGGCCATCAAGATGACCGTCGGCGGTTTGTTCGACTTGGCGAGCTTGGTGTTCGTGCCGCCCATCAGCTCCGTCAATTCTTTGTTTACGATATCGACGACGACCATGCCGGGCGTGAAGCTCTTCGTCAATTCAAGCCCGATCGCCCGCTCCTTCACCTTCGCGATGAAATCCTTGACGACCTTGAAGTTAACGTCGGCTTCGAGCAGCGCCAAGCGCACTTCGCGCATCGCCTCGTTAACATCGTCCTCCGTCACTTTACCCTTGCCGCGCAATTTGCCGAAAACGTTCTGCAGCCTGCTGGACAACCCTTCAAATGCCATGATCGTCACCTCCTAAAAGTTTTGTATGCGGAGCCTTGCCGGGTATACGGCAAGATAAACAAAACTACTTCGTAAGCATAACCTTTGTTTTGTATGCGTAGCCTTGCCCGTTATCGGCAAGATAAACAAAACTACTTCGTAAGCATAACCGAAGTTATGTATGCGTAACCCATCTTGGGATCGGGCCCGACTTAGGTGCCCACCAATCCTTCACCGCGCAAGCCATGCGCGATTGCTTGGAGTTCCGCGCGGATATCGCCGTGATCCGCAAGCCGCTCCGCCAATTCGTCCAACCGGTTCAACCAACGTTCGGCCGACTCGTGCTTGGCAAGGAGGTTCAGCTTGCTTTCGCAGTTCTCGAGCACCGCTTCCGCGCGCTTGACATGCTCGTAGACCGCTTGCCTGCTAATATCGAATTCGGCGGCGATTTCGCCGAGCGAGTAATCGTCATGAAAATAATATTTAAGAAACGTCTGTTGCTTCTCCGTCAGCAATTGCGCGTAGAAATCGAACAGCATATTTATCCGGGTCGTCTTCGCCAAGGCGTCGGTTTCATGGACCGTCATGCTATCCGCTCCTTTACGTCAAGGCAATTACCTTTACACCAATTCCACGACGATTATCATAGCGCAGAGGCCTATGACCTGTCAAGTAGTTTTGCTTGTCACCCTTTATTGACCCGATTCCTTCTCGTCTTCCACGGATTGAAGCAAGCCGCCGAACAGCGCATGGACGAATTGTTCCGAATCGAATTCCTGCAGATCCTCCATTTTCTCGCCAAACCCGACCAGCTTCACCGGCAGATCGAGCTCGTTGCGGATCGCGATCACGATGCCGCCCTTGGCCGTTCCGTCCAGCTTCGTGAGCACAAGACCCGTCACGCCGCTCTTCTCCCCGAACAGCTTCGCTTGGCTCAGCGCGTTCTGGCCCGTCGCCGCATCGAGAACGAGCAGCACTTCATGAGGCGCGCTCGGAACCTCGCGCTGGATGACGCGGAAGATTTTGTTCAGTTCTTCCATGAGGTTGTGCTTGTTCTGCAGCCGTCCGGCCGTGTCGCAGAGGAGCACGTCGACGTTCCGCTGCTTCGCCGCATGGACGGCGTCGTACATGACCGCCGCCGGATCCGCGCCGGATTCCTGCTTGATGACGTCCACGCCGACGCGTTTGCCCCACACTTCCAGCTGCTCGATGGCGCCGGCGCGGAACGTATCCCCGGCCGCAAGCAGGACGGATTTGCCTTCGCGCTTGAATTTATGCGCAAGCTTGCCGATCGTCGTCGTTTTGCCGACGCCGTTGACGCCCACGAACAGGATGACCGTCATCCCCTGCTCCGCCATGCGCAGCTCGGTTTTGGCGTTTCCTTTCAGCAGCTCCACCAGTCGCTCGGACAAGATCGGCTGGAGCTCGGCGGCTTCTTCGATCTTGCGCTTCTTCACTTCCGCCCGCAGGTCGTCGATCAGCTGCATGACCGTATTGACGCCTACGTCGGCGCCGATCAAGATCTCTTCCAGCTCTTCATAGAACGCCTCGTCGATCTTCTTGCGGCGCGAGATCAGATCCTCGATCTTTCCGACGAACGCGGTGCGCGTCTTGGTCAAGCCTTCCTTGAATATGGACGTGACCGCCTCGGTCTTCTGGGCGATGCTTTCTTTCAACCGTTTAAAGAAACTCATGATTGGACCTCCATCCCTTTACTCGCAAAAACCGAGCCCGGCTGCGAGGGCCAGGCTCCGGCTTCTTGTATACGTCGATTGCGGTTATTTCGATGCAACATTTATGCGGATACCGCTTCTTCATCCTCCAGGCGGACGGAGACGAGCTTGGACACGCCGCCTTCTTCCATCGTAACCCCATAGAGCACGTCGGCTTCTTCCATGGTCCCTTTGCGATGGGTGACGACGATGAATTGCGTAAGCTCCGAGAATTCCCGCAAATATTGGGCAAACCGGGCCACGTTCGCTTCGTCGAGCGCCGCTTCCACTTCGTCCAATACGCAGAAAGGAACCGGCTTGACCTGCAAAATCGCGAATAGCAGCGCGATCGCCGTCAGCGCGCGTTCGCCGCCCGAGAGCAGCTGCAGGTTCTGCAGCTTCTTGCCCGGAGGCTGCGCGACGATGTCGATGCCGCTGTCGAGCACGCGGTCCGGCTCCACCATGATCAGATCCGCGCGGCCGCCGCCGAACAGCTTGGAGAACACGACCACGAAATGGCCGCGAATCGCTTCGAACGTGGTCCGGAACCTGCGGCTCATCTCGTCGTCCATCTCGCGAATGACCTGATAGAGCGTCGTCTTGGCCTCGATCAAATCGTTCTTCTGGTCATTCAGGAACGTATACCGCTCCTTGACGCGCTCGTACTCGTCGATCGCGCCCAGATTGACTTCGCCGAGACTCGAGATGCGGCGTTTCAAGTCGCGGACTTCGTTCTGGAGCGCGAGGACGTCTTCCGGAACGGGATATCGCTCCTTCGCCAGCTCGTAGCTCAGCTCGTATTCCTCGCTCAGCTTGCGAAGCAGGTTATCCAGCTCGACGTCGAGCCGGTTGACCGCGATCTCGATCTGGCGGAGCTGTTCTTCCACGCTGCGCAGCTGCGCCCGCTGTTCCTTCGTCTCGCTCTCGCCTTGCTCCAGCTCGCGAATGAGCTCCGCGCGCGCCGCACGCTTCAGGTCCGTCTGCTCGGAGCAGCCGTCCTTCTTGAGCTTCAAAGCATTTAGCTGCTCGATCTGCTTCGCGCTCTCTTCGCCGTGAATTCGCGTATCTTCGTCCTGGCGCTGATGCATGTCGCGTATGCCCGCCAGCTCCTGCTTAGCCCGTCCGATATCGGAGCGAACCCGCGCTGCTTGGTCCTCGAACGACATCTTCTCTTGGTCGGTCTTCGCGAGCGCGATCTTCAAATCCGTCAGTTGATCCTGAAGCTGCTCTTTGGCGGATTCTCCGGCCTTGCGTCGTTCCTCCGCCGCGCGGATCGCTTCCTGCAGCCGAGCCTCTTCCGTCGTCAGCACGGCAAGCCGTTCTTCCGCTTCCTTGGCGGAACTGCTGATCTGCCGCTGCTCCGACTTATGACCTGCGCTGTCCGCCTGGAACAGCTGCGCCTGATCGTCCAGATGCCGTTTCTCGTTATCGAGCGACTGCAGTTCGGCACGCAAATGCTGTTCGTCGATGCGCAGCTTTTCCCCGAGCTCTCGCAGCTCGTCGACCTTCTGGTTGCGGATCGACTGTTCTTTGCGAAGATCGCTGATCTTGTCGCGCAGCTTCGAGAGCTGGATATCCGCGGACTTGATCTCTTCGTCCAGCTGTTCGATTTGGCGCTGGCGGCCGAGCAGGTTCGCGCCTTTCTTCTGGATGCTTCCCCCGGTCATCGAGCCCCCGGCATTGACTACGTCGCCTTCCAGCGTGACGACCCGGAAGCGATACTGGATCCTGGACGCGATCCGGTTCGCCTGCTCCAGCGTTTCGGAGATCAGGACGTTGCCGAGCAGGTTCTCCACGATATGCGCATACTTCGCGTCGCAGGAAACGAGCTCTGAGGCGATACCGACAAAGCCTTCCATGCCGGCGATCGTTCTGCGGTCATGCTCGGGTATGTTCCGGCCGCGGATGACATCGAGCGGCAGAAACGTCGCGCGTCCCAATTGACGCGACTTCAGGTAAGCGATCGCCGCCCGGGCGCTGCGTTCATCGTTCATGACGACATGCTGCAGCGCCCCGCCGAGCGCGGTTTCGATGGCAAGTTCGACTTTCTCCGGCACCCGGACAAGCTCCGCGACCGCGCCGTGCACGCCCTCTACGCCGCCCGTCGTTCGGCGCGAGGCTTTGAGAATCTCGCGGACGCCGTGCATGAAGCCGTCGAGATCGTCCTGCATTTCCTTCATCGTATCGCGCCGGGACGTGAGCGCCTCGAGCTTTTGTTCCCATTTCCGAATCGCGGATTGCGCTTCCTCCAGCAGCTTCTGGCCGCTTTGCAGGCCTTCGGATTCGCCGATATACCGGTTGCGCATGTTGTTGATCTCCGCGAGCGTCTTCTCCAGCTTCTGCTGCAGCTCCGTTCTTCGCGCCGTAAGCCGCTCGTGCTGCTCCTGCCACTTGGCATGCTCGTCGCCGAGCCGCTCCATCCGTCGCTGAAGCGCTTCTTCCTGCTGCAAGGCGTAACGAATCTCGTTGCGCAGCTGCGCCATCGTGCTCAGCACGTCCAGCAGCTCGCCCTTCAGCGATTCTTCCGCGTCGCCGGAGGCGGAAGCGTTCGTGCCAAGCAGCCGCGATTCTTCCTCCGATAGCTTCTTCCGCAGCGTTTCGAGCTCGTTATCGAGCAGCGCGGCTTTGCTGCGAAACTCCGCTTCTTCCTTGGTGAGCGCCCCGATCCGCTCGTTTTGCGCGGTCAACGACGCATCCAGCTGCGCCCGGTTCTGATCCAGGTTGCGCTTGCGCTCCTTGAGCACTTCCCCGTAGCCTTCGCATTTCTCGTATTCTTCACTATATTGCAGCATCGCTTCGTGAAGCCGGTCCAGCGCTTCCTCCAATTCACGAAGTTTCAGGCGGTCCTTCTCCAACGTCGCGTCGTGCTTGCTTACGACCGTGGACAGCGACAGCTGCTCTTCCTGCAGCTTGGCCATGCGGGCGTTCGATTCCGTCCAAGACGTGTGGACCGTCTCGATATTATGTACGTACATGGAGATTTCCGCGGTTTTCAATTGGTCGCGCAGCTGTTTGTATTGAATCGCTTTCTCCGATTGGACCCGGAGCGGCTCCACCTGATCCTCGAGCTCCGTCACCAAATCGTGGATGCGCAGCAGGTTGGACTCCGTGTCCTCGAGCTTCTTCTGCGCCTCGCGCTTGCGCGACTTGTATTTGACGATTCCCGAAGCCTCTTCGAATATCCCGCGGCGGTCCTCGGAACGCGTGCTTAAAATCTCCTCTATTCGGCCTTGTCCGATGATGGAATACGCTTCTTTGCCGATCCCCGTATCCATGAACAATTCCGTTATATCCTTCAGTCTGCAAGACTGTTTATTGATCAAATATTCGCTGTCCCCGCTGCGGTGCACGCGGCGGGTCACGGTCACTTCGTTGTAATCCAGCGGCAGCGCGCCGTCCGCGTTATCCAGCGTCAAAGAAACCTCGCCGAAATTGACCGCCTTGCGCGCGTCGCTTCCCGCGAAGATGATATCTTCCATTTTGCCGCCGCGAAGGCTCTTCGCGCTCTGCTCGCCCAATACCCAGCGGATGCTGTCGCTGATGTTGCTTTTGCCGCTGCCGTTCGGGCCGACGACCGCCGTAATGCCACGGACGAATTCCAGTTCCGTCTTGTCGGCAAACGATTTAAATCCAGCTAACTCAATCCTTTTCAGGAACATCGCTTACCTTCACCTCAACGACTATTGTACCATAATTGCTAAAAAAGCACAGGTCGAAAAACGTCGAAAGCCAATGCGGAAGCGCATGCGATCCTTCAACCAGTCACCCATAACTGGAATAATAACCCACTCCCGATTCGTATCCAAAAAATGAAAAAATCCCGGTACCAGGGGTGCCAGAATTTTAGCCATGCTGCATATGCCGTTACTTCGACAGCTTCCGCCACGCTTCCGCCGCCGCCTGCTGTTCCGCTTCTTTCTTGGTCCGGCCGCTGCCTGAGCCGTAGGATGTCTCTCCGATGTACACTTCCACGATGAACTCGCGGTCATGCGCGGGCCCGCGCTCTTCGACGATCCGGTACTCGATCGGCCCCATGCCTGCCTGCTGCGCTTTCTCCTGCAGCGTCGACTTGAAATCCTTGCCGACCATCACGCCGTCGTTATCGATATGCGGGAACATGTGCGACGCCAGGAACGTTCTGACGACTTCCAAACCTTGATCCAAATAAATCGCCCCGACAAAAGCTTCGAACAAATCAGCGAGCAGGGCCGGACGCAGCCGGCCCCCAAGCTGTTCTTCTCCGCGGCCGAGCAGAATATGCTTGCCGAGTTCCAACATTTCCGCAAACCGCGCAAGCGAAGCTTCGCAAACGATCGAAGCCCGCATCCGGGTCAGCTGTCCTTCCGGACGCTCCGGAAAGGTCCGGTACAAAAATTCGGATACCGTCAATTGCAGGATGGCATCGCCGAGAAATTCAAGCCGTTCATTGTGCTCCGTACCGCTTTGACGATGCTCGTTGACGTATGAAGTATGCGTGAACGCCTGTCTGAGCAGCTTATTCGCACGAAAACGGAGCTGCAGACGCTGCTGCAGCTCATCAAACTGATCATGCTTCATATTTCTTCATCACGATCGTCGCGTTATGCCCGCCGAAGCCGAACGAGTTCGACAACGCGTATTGCACGTCCGCGTTGCGCGGCACGTTCGGGACATAATCGAGATCGCATTCGGGATCTTGATTATCCAGGTTGATCGTCGGCGGAATGATGCCGTTCTGCAGCGTCAATCCGAGAATAACCGCTTCAACGCCGCCTGCCGCGCCGAGCAGATGGCCCGTCATCGATTTCGTGGAGCTGACCGCCAGCTTGTACGCATGATCGCCGAACGTTTTCTTGATCGCGGTCGTCTCCGACTTGTCTCCGATCGACGTCGACGTGCCGTGCGCGTTGATATAATCGATTTGAGCCGGTTCCAATCCGCCGTCCCGAAGCGCCTTCGCCATGCAGCGAGCCGCGCCGTCCGGATCCGGTTCCGTCATGTGGTGCGCGTCGCCGCTCATGCCGTAGCCGATCACTTCCGCATATATATGCGCGCCGCGCTTTTGCGCGTGCTCCAACGATTCCAGCACCAGCACGCCCGAGCCTTCGCCCATGACGAAGCCGTCGCGGTCCACGTCGAACGGACGGGACGCTTTTGCCGGCTCTTCGTTGCGCGTAGACATCGCGCGCATGGAACAGAAACCCGCCAAGCCCGTCGGCCTGATCGTCGCTTCCGCGCCGCCGCAGATCATCAGATCGGCGTCGCCGCGCTGAATCAGCTTGAACGAATCCCCGATGGAATGCGTTCCCGTGGCGCAAGCCGTGACCGCTGTACTGTTCGGACCTTTCGCGCCGGTGGCCATCGATACTTGTCCGGACGCCATGTTCGCGATCATCATCGGAATGAAGAACGGGCTGACGCGCTTCGGACCTTTCTCCAGCAAGATGTTATGCTGGTCTTCCCACGTGCCCAAACCGCCAATGCCGGAGCCGATCATCACGCCTACGCGCTCGGCATCCACTTCGGCACCGATGTTGATGCCTGCATCCTTGACGGCGAGCTGGCTGGCCACAACCGCGAACTGCACGAAGCGGTCCATGCGGCGCGCTTCTTTCTTGTCGATGCCATACTCTTCCGGATTGAAGTTCTTTATTTCAGCCGCAATGCGGGTCGGATATTCGGAAACATCAAATGCTTCAATTAAGGAAACGCCGGATTTGCCTTCCAATAAATTACCCCAGAACGTCTCCAATTCGGAACCGAGCGAAGTCATAACCCCCATGCCCGTAACGACTACTCTCTGCTTCATCTCTATTCACCTCAAATGGGAACTCAAATCCTTGCTTTATCTATAAGAACGCTAATGCGCTTACAGCCGCTGCCGGGGCAGCGCCGTATCGCTCTATAGATGGAGAGAAGTCCCGCTATTGCAACGGGACTTGTCACTTTTTATTACTTCGCCAGAGAAGCTATGTAATTTACGACTTCTCCTACACTCGTAATTTTCTCTGCATCTTCATCAGAGATTTCCATATCGAATTCATCTTCCAGTTCCATGACCAATTCAACGACATCAAGAGAGTCCGCTCCAAGATCTTCTTTAAACGAAGCTTCTAGCGTCACTTCCGACTCGTCAACGCCAAGGCGGTCGACAACGATGCGCTTTACACGATCATATACATCGGACATCCGGTTCACCTCCTCCATGGTATTATACGAGAATTACGGACAAAATGCCATACGTCAAACGGTTTGCCCGACTGACGGGACATGTGTGAAATGGCTACATGTACATGCCGCCGTCGACATGAATCGTTTGGCCCGTCATGTAACCTGCTGCGCCGGAAGCCAGGAAACGAACCGCGGACGCGATGTCCCGCGGATCCCCGAGACGGGCCAGCGGAATGTCGCCCGCCAGCTTCTCGCGCATCTCCTGCGGCAGCTTGTCCGTCATGTCCGTCTGGATAAAGCCGGGCGCGACGCAATTGACCGTAATGCCGCGCGAGGCCAGCTCGCGGGCGGACGCTTTCGTCAAACCGATGACGCCTGCTTTGGCCGCGACATAGTTAGCCTGCCCCGGATTGCCAAGCACGCCCACGACGGACGAGATGTTGACGATGCGGCCCGAACGCTGCTTCATCATCTGGCGGGTGACGGCTTTGATGCCGTTGAACACGCCCTTCAAGTTCGTTTCGATGACTTGGTCGAACTCTTCTTCCTTCATGCGCATGATTAGATTGTCACGCGTGATGCCTGCGTTATTCACCAAAATATCAATGACGCCGAACGTATCGATGACTTGCTTGACCATGCCGTCGAACTCGTCGGCTTTCCCGACGTTGGCTTTCAGCACGAGGGAGCGGCGTCCGAGCGCTTGAACGGCCTCGGCCGTCTCGGCCGCGGCCGCTTCGCTGCCGCTGTAGTTGATGGCGACATCCGCCCCCGCCTCGGCCAGCTCCAATGCGATCGCGCGGCCGATGCCGCGGGATGCGCCGGTTACCAGCGCTACTTTGCCTGTTAGATCTGCGAACATACTTATCTCCTTCCCCCTAAATCCCCCTTCCCAGGAAGGGGGACCCCAAGGACTCCGTCCTCTGGACACCTGAATGGTATAACGTTGGCGCTGCTGAGAAGCGCGCTTGGGTTGCTGCGTGCCGGGCCTCGTTTTCGTCCCTCGCGGGACACACTTTACGATCGGCGCTCGCGAGTTACCGGCTGTCCCTTGCGGGACCCTGGTAACGTGGCGCGAGGCAGAGGCGCGTTTGGCGATTGCTGGTGCTTGGCCTCGCTTCCGTCCCTTCCGGGACACGCTTTACGGCGGTTGCAAGCCGGCGCCTTCGGCTGGCTTGCCTGGAGCGGCAGGTGCTCGCCGCTTGTTAGAGCAAGCCGGCGCCTTTGGCTGGCTTGCCTGGAGCGGCAGGTGTTCGCCGCTGAAGTTGGTTTATGGATGCCTGGGGCATCCACTTCTTACAGATTAATACCCTGTTCAAGTACCTTTTAATAACTTTTAAAGCGCGGCCGCTTTCAGCGCTTCCACGCTGTTGATCGGGACGATGTTGACCGATTTGTCGATTTTCTTGATAAGGCCGGCCAGAACCGTGCCCGATCCGATCTCGACGAACGTGTCGACGCCTTGTTCGATCAGATAACGTACGCTGTCTTCCCACAACACTGGCGAGTATACCTGTTCTGCGAGCAATTTGCGAATTTCGCCGCTGTCCGTGACCGGCTGGGCCGTTACGTTGGCGATCACCGGAACGGTCGCGTCCTGCATCTCGACGCCGGCCAAGACGTCTTTCAGGCGATCGGCCGCCGGCTTCATGAGCGAGGAATGGAACGGACCGCTGACCTCGAGCGGAATCACCCGTTTCGCGCCGGCTTCTTTGCCGCGTTCCACGATGGCTTGGACGCCCGCCGACGTGCCGGAGACGACGATTTGGCCCGGACAGTTGACGTTCGCGAGCTCGACGGCGCCGGCTTCGGCGGAAGCCGAGGCGCAGAGCGACGCCAATGCTTCGCGTTCCGCGCCCAATACCGCCGCCATCGCGCCTTGGCCGCTCGGGACGGCTTGTTCCATGAATTCGCCGCGGGCGCGAACCGTACGCACGGCATCCGCGAAGGAAAGCGTTCCGGCGGCGACGAGCGCGCTGTACTCGCCGAGCGAGTGTCCGGCCACGAAGTCCGGCTTCAGGCCGCTCGTCTTCAGCGCTTCAAGAAACGCGACGCTGACGGCAAGCAGCGCAGGCTGCGTGTTGACCGTTTGCTTCAGAAGCTCTTCCGGTCCTTGAAAAATAATGTCGCTCAATCTAAAACCGAGCGCTTCGTCCGCGGCGTCGATGATGGCGCGCGAAGAAGGGAACGCTTCGTAAATATCTCGGCCCATGCCAACCGCCTGCGCGCCTTGGCCGGGGAAAACGAATGCGGTTTTGCCCATTTGAATCTGCACCTCCGACACGATTACTATAGCTTGAAATTAGAAAGGAAGGATGATTACCATACCAAGACGGAAGCGCCCCAAGTCAAGCCGCCGCCGAAACCGACCAATACGATGCAATCCCCTTCGTTCACGCGGTCCTGCTCCACGGCTTCGGCCAGGGCGATCGGAATGGACGCCGCCGACACGTTGCCGTACTTGTCCAGGTTGATCATGCATTTCTCCTGCGGCAGATCCAAGCGGTTCATCGCGGATTGAATGATCCGAATATTCGCTTGATGCGGAATGAGCAAATCGACGTCCTTCTTGTCCATGCCCGCCTTGCGCAGCGCTTCTTCCGCGGCGTTGCCCATGATGCGCACGGCGAACTTGTACACTTCATTGCCGGCCATGTAGATGAAATGATCCTTGCCGCCGATGGTGTCCGGCGAGGACGGTTTCCGCGAGCCGCCTCCCTGAATGCGGAGCAACTCGCCTCCCGAACCGTCGGCCCCGAGCTCGAAGGAGCGGAAGCCGCGGCCTTCGGGCACTTGGCCGAGCACGACGGCGCCGGCGCCGTCCCCGAAGAGAATGCACGTGTTGCGGTCGGTGTAATCCGTAATCCGGGAGAGGCACTCCGCTCCCACTACGAGCACATGCTTGTACATGCCTGTCGCGATCATATTGGATGCCGTCGCGAGCCCGTAGATGAAGCCCGAGCAGGCCGCCGACAAATCGAACGCCGCCGCGCGCTTCGCGCCGAGCTTATCCTGCAGCAGGCAAGCCGTCGACGGAAAAAACATATCCGGCGTAATCGTGGCGACGACGATTAAATCGAGGTCCTCCGCCGCCAATCCTGCCGCGGCCAACGCTTTCAGCGACGCCTCATAGGCCAAATCGGAGGTCGCCTGCTCCGGGGCGGCGATCCGGCGTTCCCGCATGCCGGTCCGGGTCACGATCCACTCGTCGTTCGTTTCCACCATTTGCTCGAGGTCTTTGTTCGTCAATATCCGTTCCGGCACGTATTTGCCGGAGCCGATTATACCTACGGGATGTAGCTTCATGCTCATGCGCCCACTCACTTCCTGCTAATTTCCGCTGCGATCGAAGAGACCAAATTGCTCTCGATGGCCAATTTGGCTTGCCGCACCGTGCTTTTGATGGCTTTTACGTCGGAGGAACCGTGGCATTTGAACACAAGCCCTTTAATGCCCAGCAGCGGAGCGCCGCCATGCTCGTTGTAATCCATTTTCTTGCGGAGCAGCCGAAGCTTCGGCATGACGACCGCCGCGGCCAGTTTGGAAAGCAGCGAGCTCGTGAATACGTCGCGGATCGTTTTGAACAGCGTACCCGCCGTTCCTTCCATCGCCTTCAGCATGATGTTGCCCGCGAAGCCGTCGCACACGAGCACGTCGCAATTGCGCAGCAAGACGTCCCGCGCCTCCACGTTGCCGATGAAATGGATCGGCGCCGTCTCCAGCAGATCGTAAGCCGCTTTCGTCAGCTCGTTTCCTTTCATCGCTTCCGTGCCTACGTTAAGCAGACCGACGCGCGGATTGTTCTGGCCGTTCATCCGGGTCCGGTAAATGCTCCCCATGATGGCGTACTGCAGCAAATGCTCCGGCTTCGCATCCATGTTCGCGCCCAGGTCGAGGGCAAGCACCCCTACGTCGTCCATGGTCGGCAGCATCGACACGAGCGCCGGGCGCTCGATGCCTTCCAGACGTCCGACGACCAGCAATCCCGTCGTCATCAGCGCGCCGGTATTGCCTGCCGACAGCATGGCCTCCGCTTGACCGTCGCGAACCAATTGGCCCGCCATGACCATCGACGATCCTTTCTTGCGGCGAACCGCCTTCACCGGCTCGTCGTCCGGACCGATAACGTCGTCCGCGTGGACGATCTCGATGTTCGGCGGAATTTTCGCGCCCAAATGCGTCTTGATTTGCTCCGTGTCCCCGACGAGGACGATCGTGACGTCGGGCATATCGATCGCTGCTTCATATGCGCCTTTTACGATGAGCGAAGGAGCATGGTCGCCCCCCATCGCATCAATTGCGATCCGCACCCTCCATACCTCCTTCGATGACCGACTCGCCAGCGGAACGATAAATGACAAAGCTGCCTTGAAACACCATTTCATCGCTTACATAAGAAAACACTTCGACCTTCGCCTTGCTGCGCCCGCCGGAGATTGACCTTACATACGCTTTGGCAATGCATTTCTCGCCCAGCTTCACCTGCCGGACGAAGCGAATGTCCGCCGTGGCCGTCAAGGCGATTTCATCGTTGATCACCGCTACCGCGAGCGAGTTCGCCTGCGCGAACACATGATGGCCGCGGGCGATGCCGGTTCTGGAAAATACATGTTCTTCTTTGATTTCAAAAATGGAAATGCCGCTGTGATCCAGCTGCATATCCACGATATCGCCGATAATCTCGTGCAGCGGCAATGAACGGACCGGATCGTACGAACGCTCGGCCATCAATTTCATGCGTTCCCGCAGTTCGGGAATGCCAAGCTCCAGCCTGTCGAGCCGCACCGTCTGGATGCTGACTTTCAGCTGACGCGTCAGCTCTTGATCCGTAATGAACGGATTATCTTCAATCAGCGAGGTTAGAAGCTGATGACGTTCTCGTTTGGGAAGCCGTTCGATGGTCCGCACCACCTTTGCCTAGTGTTCTAAGTATATGCGCCGGCAGCCATTCATACGCGGCAATTCCCGCCGGCTGCTTCCCGGAATGCCAGCCGCCTTAAAATCAGCTATTATAACCAGGTACTAACAGTATATAGAAGAACACCGCCCGGCGCAATGTCAGGTGCCCGTTCCGGCATAAAAATAGCACTTCATCCAGGGATGAAGTGCTATTCGCGCCATTCAAGAAAGAGCATTTCATCCGCGATGAAGTGCTATAAGTTCATGCAAACTATTGTTTGATGATCTCTCTCGATTTGTAAGTTCCGCAAACCTTGCATACGCGGTGAGCCAATTTCAATTCTCCGCATTGATCGCACTTCACCATGCCCGGCACCGCCAGTTTGAAATGCGTGCGGCGTTTGTCACGACGCGTCTTGGATGTTCTACGTTGTGGTACTGCCATGTTTCCCACCTCCTTAACAGAATTGCTCGAAGGGCGCTTCGGCAGCGGCCCCTCTTATTGCTGCGAATCTTTAAACAAGTCTTTCAATGCGGCTAGCCTTGGATCGATCCGATCGTTCGAGCACCCGCAACTTTGCTCATTTAGGTTGGTTCCGCATGTGTGGCAAAGCCCCTTGCAGTCTTCGCTGCACAGCGGCACGAATGGCAGCGCAAGCATCAGCATTTCTTCCAGCATCGGCTCGAGCTCCAGCTTGTCCTCGTCGACCGCGATGATCTCTTCCGGCTCCGAACCGTCCATTGTCGAAGCAAGCTTGAACTGCTCATGAAACGGCAACACGACATGCTCGGTCGTCGGATCCAAGCAGCGGGAGCAGGCCAGTTCCACGTCGATGGACAGTTGACCCTCCACATGGGCAACGCCGTCTTCGCCCCAAGCCGTCATGTTCACGTCCATCGGACTCGCGTTCAGGACATCCTTGCGCACTTGCTTCAGCCAATCGGTATTCAAGCTGGACTTGAACGTCGTCGTCGCCGAACCTTTGGCCGCTACTTCTCGTACATGAATCTCCATGGTATCACTCCAAACAAACAAAGTTTATTATATCGATTATTGAATCGTTTTGTCAACATTTTCACGTCGTGATATAGTGAAAACGTAAGCATTGACGTACGGAGGTCTGCCCATGCGCACTGTAGGGATCATTGTCGAGTATAACCCGTTTCACAACGGACATCACTATCATTTGCAGGAATCGCTTAAAATAACGAACAGCGATGCCGTCGTCGCGGTGATGAGCGGGCATTTCCTGCAGCGCGGCGAGCCGGCGCTGCTGAATAAATGGACGCGCGCCGAGATGGCGCTGCGCGGCGGCTGCGACGTGGTCATCGAGCTGCCCGTGGCCTATTCCGCGCAGGCGGCGGAGTGGTTTGCTTACGGCGCCGCGGCCTTGCTCGAGGCGACCGGCGTCGTGGACGCCCTCTGCTTCGGCAGCGAGGCGGGCGATATCGCGCCGCTGCGCCGGGTGGCGCGGCTGCTCGCGCATGAGCCGGACGCGTTCGCGGCGCTCATGGCGGACGAGCTTCGGACGGGCGTCAGCTATCCGGCCGCCTATAGCGGCGCCGTCCGGCGCTTCATGGCCGATGCCGGCGATCCGGAGGCCGCGGCATTCCCGTTCGAGCAGCCCAACAACACGCTGGGGCTGCACTATCTGCTGGCGCTGGAACGGCTCGGCAGCGCGATCGAACCGTTCTCGCTGCGCCGCGAGAAAGCCGGATACGCGCAGACGAGCATCACCGACGCGCAGATCGCGAGCGCGACGGCCATTCGCAAGCTCGTGGCGGAATCGGCTTCCCCGGTCAGCGCCGCGCCTTTCGTCCCCGCTTCGACCTTGGAGCTGCTCATGCGGGACCACGCGCTGGGCCGCGGGCGCAACGGCTGGGAACAGTATGCGCCGCAGCTGTTCCACAAGCTGGTCACCGAGTCCGCGAACGCGCTCGGACGCTATCAAGAGATCAACGAAGGACTCGAGCACCGGATCAAGCGCATGCTGCCTGAACTGGAGAGCGCCCGTTTCGAGCCGTTGCTGGAACGCTTGAAAACCAAGCGCTACACGCGCACGAAGCTGCAGCGGGCCTTGCTTGCCATCCTGCTCGGGCACGACAAGGATATGTTATCGGCCGAACGCCTGCGAACGGGCGTTCGATACCTACGCGTCCTCGGCTACAGTCCCCGAGGCCGCGAATTGCTGAAGCGCATGCGAACGTCCGCCGCGCTTCCGATTGTGAACAGCGCAGCCGGAGTCGCGGAACACGATCCTTATCTGATGCTCGACGTCCAAGCTACATCGGCATATGCCCTTGGCTGGCCGAACGCGACGCCGCGGGATCTGTTCCGCGACTATTACGAGAAGCCGGTTACGATCGAATAGCGATCACCGAACAACCCTGGTCTATCCGCGAGCAGACAAGCGTAAACATGTAGTGGCCCCGGTTCATCCAGGCCCTACCTTGTACTTGGAGCGTGGTACGATGATTCGCACCCTTGCGCTTGCCTGTTTATCCATCCTGCTCGTCGCTTCTATCATCATGAAGCCCGACGAAGCCTTCCAGGCTTCGCTGCAAGGCTTGTCCGTATGGTGGAATATCGTGTTTCCCGGACTCCTTCCCTTCTTGACCCTGCTTGAGCTCATGCTGGCCTTCGGCGCCGTTCATGCGCTCGGCGCGCTGCTGCACCCGCTGATGGCAAAGCTGTTCCGCTTGCCGGGAGAAGCCGGCATCGCGCTGGCGCTTGGCTGGACAGGCGGGTTCCCCTGCGGAGCCGAAGCGGCAGCCGCCTTGCGCAAAAGCAGCGTCTTGACCGTCCCGCAAGGCAAGCGATTGCTTGCTTTATCGCATATGCCGAGCCCGATCTTCATGCTCCTCGTCGTCGGCTCCGGCTTCCTTCACCGTCCGGAGCTCGGCGCGGCCATCGCGATCGTCGTGTGGCTCGCAGCGCTCCTGCCGGCCTTGATCGCCGCCAGATTCGCCAATCGGGAACCGGTCGCCGCCACCGCCGGCACTTCGTCCGGATTAATGCGCCGAGCGGCCGCCGCGATGCGCGAAGCCCGGGCACGCGACGGCCGCACGTTCGGCAAGCTGCTGGGCGACGCCGTCACCGTCTCGGTCTATAAACTGATGGCCATCGGAGGCTTCATGATGTTCTGCGCCGTGCTCGTTCGGCTGGTCGGACCGCTAATCCCCGACAACGTCCCGCCCTTCGTGCTTCCCGGCTTGATCGAGAGCCATATCGGCGCGTATGCGGCAGCGGCCTCCGCATTCGCGGGCGGCGTGCCTTGGAAAGCCGCCGCGGTCTCCGCCGTGCTCAGCTGGGGCGGCTTGAGCGCCCTGCTGCAGGCAGGAACGGCGATCGCGGGCACGGGGCTCACCCTGCGTTCGCTCGCGGCTGCCCGCCTGCTCCAAAGCGCCGTCGCCTTTCTGCTCACGCTTCTGGCCTGGAAGCCGCTTACCGCGTTCATGAACGGCATCGCGCCCGCCGTCGCGACCTTCGCCGGACAGCGCGAAGAGACCGCCTACGGCCAACCCGCCGTCATTCGCGCCGGCGACCTGCACTCGCTATGGCCTTACGCGCCCGCCCTGCTGCTTGCGTTCGCCGGCGCGCTGCTGCTGCTGACCGTCGTCTCTGCGCTTACGGCCAAGCTGCGTCTATCCTGAACGTTCCTTATTCCGAGAACTTGGCGATCAGCGCCGCCTGCACCTCGGGCGGAACCAAATCCTGTACATTGCCATGAAACATGGCGATCTCCTTCACGATGCTGGAGCTTAAATACGAATATTTCGGATTCGTCATCATGAATATCGTTTCGATATCGTCGTCCAATTGATGATTGGTCGATGCCATCTGAATCTCGTATTCGAAGTCCGTAACGGAGCGGATGCCCCTCACGATCACGTGCGCCTCCCGCGATTTCATGAAATGCACGAGCAAATCCCTGAAGCTGTCGATCGTCACGTTCGGCAGATCCTTCGTCACATCGGCAAGCAGCTCTTTGCGCTCCTCCACGCTGAACAACGGTTTTTTGCTCGTGTTGTTCAGTACCGCCACGATCAAATGATCGAACTGCTTCGCCGCGCGGCGGATAATGTCCAGATGGCCGCAGGTTACGGGATCGAAGCTGCCGGGATACACGGCTACGCGCCGACCCGTCAGTCCCAATGGGGATGTGGATGATGATGCCATATTCAGTCCTCCGTTATGTCTTGCTCGTTCTCCGCTTCGTAGCGGTAAATCGTGACGGCCGTATCGCCGTAATGCGTATGTTTAATCTGCCTATAACCCGAAATCGACTCCGGATACCGGTGCTCCGCGTCATGCTCGACCACGATCGTTGCCGCTTCCTCAAGCAGCCCGCGTTCCGCAAGCCCCGCCATGAGTTCGTCCATATCCTTCATCCGATAGGGCGGGTCCAGGAATACGAGCGCGAATCTCAGGTCTCGTTTCGCCAGCGCTTTGACTGCCCGCGCCGCATCCGTGCGATAGATCTCCGCGCGCTCGGACAAGCCTGCCGCCTGCACGTTTTGTTTGATCACTTCGATGCTGGCGCCTTCCAGATCGACGAATACGGCGCTGTCCGCGCCGCGGCTCAACGCCTCGATGCCGAGTCCGCCCGTTCCGGCGAACAGATCAAGCGCGAGTCCCCCATCGAAATAAGGACCGATCATGCTGAAAATCGCTTCTTTCACTTTATCGGTCGTCGGGCGCGTGTTTTTGCCCGGCACCGCTTTTAAAGACCGGCCCTTGGCCGTGCCTGCGATCACTCTCAATGTTTCAGTTGCCCCTTTCGCTTTCCCGATGCCCACGCCTTGAATATCGTAACACAATTATCCGGGCAATTTAAAGATGCGGCTGTGCTTAGGCGTCGAACCTCGCGGATCGTATCAACGAGCCCGCACAAAAAAGCGTTTCGCCCGGGGGCGAAACGCTTGTCTTCTATTATATTACGCGTAATGGCAGGCAGCCCAGTGGTTCGGCTCCACTTCGCGGAATGCCGGCACTTCCGCCGCGCATTTCTCCGTCGCGAACGGACAGCGCGTGCGGAAAGGACAGCCGCTCGGCGGATTGACCGGGCTAGGCAGATCCCCGGACAATACGATGCGTTCCTTGTTGTCCACGAGATCGGGATCCGGCACCGGAATCGCCGACATCAGCGCTTTGGTATACGGATGCTTCGGGTTGGAATAGAGCTCTTCGCTCTCGGCAAGCTCCACCATTTTACCCAAGTACATGACGGCCACGCGGTCGCTGATGTGCTTGACCATGGCCAGGTCATGCGCGATGAACAGGTACGTCAGGCCGAAATCGCGCTGCAAATCCTGAAGCAGGTTGACGACCTGCGCTTGAATGGAAACGTCGAGCGCGGAAATCGGCTCGTCGCAGACGATGAATTTCGGATTCACCGCAAGCGCGCGGGCAATCCCGATCCGCTGACGCTGTCCGCCGGAAAACTCATGCGGGTAGCGCGAAGCATGCTCCGACCGAAGGCCAACGCGGTCGAGCAGGCGCTCGACTTGCAGTCTGCGGTCTTTGCCGCCGCTCGCCAAACCGTGAATATCCAGGGGCTCGGCGATGATGTTCTCGACCGTCCAGCGCGGGTTCAGCGAAGCATAGGGATCCTGGAACACCATTTGCATTTCGCGGCGCAGCGCCTTTAGTTTCGAGCCTTTGGCTTTCATGATGTTTTCGCCTTGGAAGTTTACGGCTCCCGCAGTCGGTTCGTATAAGCGAAGAATCGTCCGACCCGCCGTGGATTTGCCGCAGCCGGATTCTCCGACCATCCCGAGCGTCTCGCCTTGACGGATGCCGAAGCTCAGATCGTTCACGGCTTTGAGCGTTTGATTGCCGCCTACCTGAAAATATTTTTTTAAGTGATCGACTTCGATCAACACGTCGCTGTTTTTGCTAATCATGCGCTAGCTCCCTCCTTGCTGGCGGGATCATGCAACCAACATCTCGCGGTTTGCGTCTCGCTGATCGTGTAATTCACCGGATCGTTGTCGACGCAGATACGCATCGCCTCGTCGCAGCGCGCGCAGAACGCGCAGCCTTTCGGCGGAGCGGACATATCCGGCGGCGTACCGAAGATCGGCACGAGCGGCTCGTCCTTCTTATGGTCGAGGCGCGGCAGGGAACGCAGCAAACCTCTCGTATACGGATGCTGCGGGTTTCTGAAGATTTCCTGTTTCGTGCCGGTCTCCACCACTTTGCCGGCGTACATGACGACGACGCGGTCGCACATCTCGGCGACGATGCCGAGGTCATGCGTGATCAGAATGATGGATGTTCCCGTTTTCTCCTGCAGTTCCTTCATAAGCTTCATGATTTGCGCTTGAATCGTCACGTCGAGCGCCGTCGTCGGCTCATCGGCGATCAGCAGCGCAGGATTGCAGGCCAGCGCGATCGCGATCATGACCCGTTGACGCATGCCGCCGGAAAATTGGTGCGGGTATTGACGCACCCGATCAGCGGCGTTCGGAATGCCGACCAGCGTCAATAATTCCGCCGCCCGCGCCGTCGCCTGCGATTTCGTCAGCTTCTGATGCTTGATCAGCACTTCGGAAATTTGGCGGCCGACGGTCAGGGTCGGATTCAAGGATGTCATCGGATCTTGGAAGATCATGCCGATCTCATGTCCGCGGATGGCTTCCATCTCTTTCTCGGACTTCGCCAGCAAATCCTGGCCCATGAATTCGATGGTGCCTTGCTTGTATTCGCCCGGAGGCGTAGGAATCAAACGAAGAATCGATTGCGCCGTAACGCTTTTGCCGCTCCCCGATTCACCGACGATCGCTACGGATTCGCCGCGTTTGACATCCAAATTAACGCCGCGCACGGCCTGTACTTCTCCACCGCGCACATGAAACGAGATATGCAAATCGGAAATGCGTAAGATCGGATCGTTCATAGAGCTCACTCCCAGCGCTGTTATTTTTTCATTTTCGGATCGAATGCGTCCTGCAGACCGTCCCCGAAAATATTGAAGGCAAGCATCGTGATACTGAGCAGCGAAGCCGGAATAAACATCATCCAAGGATAGATCGTCCACGAAGACAGCGCTTCGCCGATCAACGTACCGAGGGAGGACGCCGGCGACTGCACGCCTAGACCCAAGAAGCTTAGGAACGCTTCGGCAAAGATCGCCGACGGCACCGACAAGGTAACCGTGACGATAATCGGACCAAGCGTATTCGGGATCAAGTGTTTAAACAAAATCCGAGCGCTGCTTGCGCCCATCGACTGGGCCGCCAGCACGTACTCTTGGTTTTTCAATTGCAAAATTTGACCGCGGACGATCCAGGACATCGTGATCCACCCCGTGATCGACAAGGCGATGATGATGGTCGTCAAGGACGAACCCATGACGACGCTAAGCAGAATGACGACGAGCAGATGCGGAATGGCATAAAGCATTTCCGCGATCTTGTTCATCGCGCCGCCTACGCGCGAGCCGGCATAACCCATGATGCCGCCGTAGATGATCCCGATGATCAAATCGAACAAGGCGGCCGCGACGCCGACGATCAACGAAATTCGTACGCCCAACCACGTGCGCGTAAACAAATCGCGACCCAGGTTGTCCGTTCCGAACCAATGCTTGGCCGAAGGAGACGCAAACGTATTGTCAAGGTTGTTCGTATACGACGTGTAGGGCGAAAAGATCGGACAAAAGATGGACAGCAGCGTAATCGCAATCAAAATATACAAACTGGTCATGGCCCAACGATTGCTGCGAAGCCGTGCCCAAGTAATTTGCCAAGTTGATCGGCTCTCGGTTGCGATAACCTCGGCCTCTTGATGCTTGTGTTCCAGCTTTTCAAACGGAGACGGAGCAGTTTGACTCATGATTTAACTACACCTCCGCTCAATTTGATACGCGGATCCACGAAAATGTACAGGACGTCGGTAATGAAACGCGCTGCCATCAGAATCACGGCATAGAAAATGGTAATCCCCATGATAAGCGTGTAATCCCGGTTCATGACGCTGTCCACGAAATACGCGCCGAGACCCGGAAGACCGAAAATTTGCTCGACGACAACCGAACCGGTAATGATGTTCGCCGTCATCGGCCCCAGATACGTAACGACCGGCAAAATGCCGTTTCGCAAGCCATGCTGCCACAAAATCGCGCGTGGCGTCAGACCTTTGGCTTTAGCGGTACGGATATAATCGGAAGTCAATACTTCCAGCATGGTGGAACGGGTAAGACGGGCAATGAAAGCGATCGGAAGCGTCGACAACGCGATCGTAGGAAGCACGTAATCGATTGGGCTTTCAAGCCCCGCAACGTGAAAAATCTGCAGTTTAACCGACAAAAAATACTGGATCATCGACCCAATAACGAAGTTCGGTACCGATATGCCGATTACGGCAAGAAACATGGCTGTATTATCGACCAGCTTTCGATGCCGGAGCGCGGCCATCATCCCCAGATAAACGCCGATAATGACCGAAATCACGATCGCGAACGCGCCGATCTTCGCCGATGTGCCGAAGGACTGCGAAATGATGCTCGTTACCGTACGGTCCTGACTCTTCATGGACAAGCCCAAGTCGAATTGAACCAGTTTTTTCATATAAATCAAATATTGCTCGCCAATCGGTTTATCCAAGCCGTAATGCGCCATGATGTTCGCTTTTATTTCCGGTGGAATAGCCTTCTCTTGGGTGAAAGGGTCCCCAGGGACTGCTTTCATCAAGAAGAAGGTTGCGGTGGCTAGAATAAGAAGGGAAAACACGATGTTGATAAGTTTACCACCCAAGTACCGAACCATCCTAAGCACTCTCCAATCATAGAGAAGGGATATATATGGGTGTACCACATATATCCCTATGTCCCCTGTATTCGTATTGCGTATTATTTTTCGATCGAGATTCGCGTGTAATCAAGGTTGCCGCTGTAATCCACGACGTAGTTTTTCACGTATGGTTTAACCAGCTGGTTGGACGAGTAGTAGTAAATCGGCATGACGGCCATGTTGTCGCCGATCAGGATTTGCTCTGCTTTCGCCATTGCGTCTACGCGTTTTTGTTGATCGGCCGTGCTGTAAGCTTCTTTAACGAGCGCATCGTATTCAGGGTTCTTGAAGCCAATGTCGTTGTTGCCGCTCTTGGACGTATACAAATCGATGAATGTCATCGGATCGTTATAATCCGCGCCCCAACCTGCGCGAGCGACGTCGTAATTCAAGCTTTGACGGTTTTTCAGGAAGACTTTCCATTCTTGCAGTTCAAGCTTCACGTCGATGCCGAGGTTTTCTTTCCACATGTTCGCGATTGCTTCCGCGATCGTTTTATGAGGACCTTCGTTGAACGAAAGCGAGAACTCGGGCATTTTCGTCATGCCTTCTTCTTTCAAGCCTTCAGCAAGCAATTCTTTGGCTTTCGCCACGTCTTCTTTGAAGTAATCGTCTTTCACTTCGGAACGGTATTCGCCGTTCACGCCGTGGATACCGGTCGAAACGAAGCCGTAAGCCGGCGTTTGGCCTGCTTTCGTGACTTTGTCGACGATGTCTTGACGGTTGATCGCCATCGAGAGCGCTTCGCGGACCTTTGCGTTGTCGAAAGGTTTCTTCGTGTTGTTGAAGTTATAGAAGTACGTGCTTGCGATACCTTTGATGGAGAGCTCTTTATTGTTTTCTTGACGCAATTTGTCGAGTTGAGCCGGCGGAATGCTGCCTGTAGGCAAGCCCGACCAGTCAAGCTGACCTGTCTTATACATGCTGAACTCGGTGTTCGGATCTTTGACCATCAAGAATTTTACGTCTTTCAGCTTGATGGAATCCTTGTCCCAGTAGTTTTCGTTCGGAACGAGTTCGATGGAATCGCCGTGTTTCCACGATTTCAGTTTGAACGGTCCGTTGCTGATGTAGCCTTCCGCTTCGCCGAATTTTGCATCTTTCTTAACCGGATAAGCCGTGAAGAAAGCCGCGATGTTCAAGAAGTAAGGCGTCGGGTTTTCAAGATCGACTTCAAGCGTTTTGTCGTCAAGCGCCTTGACGCCGACTTGGCTCGGATCCGAGACATGATCCGGATTGTCCGTAGCGATATTATAGTTTTGACCATTTTTTACGTAATAGAGCTGGTAAGCGTAAGGTGCCGGCGGATTCAACTTCGGATCAAGCGTGCGTTTCCACGAGTATTCGAAATCTTGTGCCGTTACCGGATCCCCGTTGGACCATTTTGCATTGTCGCGCAGATGGAAGGTATATTTTTTGCCATCATCGGATACATCCCACTTCTCTGCGACGCCCGGTGCGATTTCTCCTTTTGCATCCATGCGCACCAGACCCTCGAACAGACCCGAAAGCACCGTGAAGGACACTTGGTCCTGTGCTTGCGCCACGTCGAGACTTGGCGGTTCGGTCGTTAGGTTCATCCGGAACGTTTGATCGGAAGTACCCGATCCGCTCTTACCGCAGGCCGACAAAATTCCTGTCAAAACCAGCGTAAGTGAAACCAAAAGCAGCAATTTTTTCTTCATTCTTCAGAGCCCGCCTCCATGTTTCAAAAAGTATAATTTTTTAAACCTGATGCTTATCATACATCCATTTTTACAATTTGTAAAACATATTTTGAACACTTGTAAAGATTTACTATCCCCCTATGTCACATTAGTTCACATTTATGTAACTGGTAGCGCCTTCATCCGCGCCGCAACTTGAGATTTCTATAACAGTATGTCCGCAGAACAAAAAAAACACCGCAGCCAAATTATGGCTGCGATGCTTTTTGTTTCGATCAAAGCGTCCGATTACTGACCTGTACCCGTTGCTGCATTATTTGTCGTAGCCGGCGGTGCCGCTGGATCTGCGGCTGCCGGATCTGCGGCCGCTGCGTCGTCGGCAAGCGTGTTCGTGATTTTCGCTTTCTTCTTGAGATCGTCCAGCCATGCGGTAGACAGCTCCGATACTTTGGACTGAATCAGCTGTTCTTTGATCTCGTCCTTCTTCTCGGCCAACGTTGCCGCTTTGGCTTCGTGACGGTCCGTTACTTTAATAATGTGGTAGCCATATTGGGATTGCACCGGCGTTTTCGTCGTTTCGCCGACTTTAAGCGCGAACGCCGCTTTCTCGAAAGCCGGATCCATGGCGCCTTTGCCGAAGAAGCCAAGGTCGCCGCCGTTGTCTTTGCTGCCCGTATCCGTGGATTTTTCTTTCGCAAGCGCCGCGAAGTCCGCCCCGCCGTCAAGCTGCTTTATGATCGCATCGGCTTCTTCTTTCGTCGCGACGAGAATGTGGGAAGCCTTGACTTCTTCCGGCGTATCGTATTGCGCTTTGTTTTGGTTGAAGTAATCCTCGACATCCTTGTCCGTTACTTTGGCTTGCGGCTCAAGGATCTTGCGGATGCGAAGCTGCATCGGCGTTTGTTTCTTCAGATCGTCAAGCGTCATGCCGCTTTGCTGCAGCGCGCTCTCGAAATCGGCTTCCGTCGGGAACCGTTTCTTGATGTTCGCTATTTCCTTATCGACATCCGCATCGCTGATCACGATGCCGGCTTTATCGGCTTCTTGCTTGATAAGCTGGTCTTGGATAAGGTTGTCCATCGTTTGCGCGCCGCCAAGCTCCACCATCGCATCGTAGAGCTGATCTTTCGTGATTGCCGTGCCGTTGACGGAACCGATCGCCTTCTTGCCCGAAGCTCCGCCGAACGGAGGCTTGACCAACACGACGATCAAGATCAGCGCCAGAGCAAGCGAGATATACATCCAAGCTTTGCCGCCGCCTCCTCCGCCGCTTCTGACCGGTTGCGAAATTGGAGCCGCGCCTGCGATTTCAAGTTCTTCCCGATCGCGTAGGTGATGCTCAGGTTCTTCATGACCGCGATCTTCCGCAACCGTATTTTCGTTCTCGGCTACTGAATCTTCTTGGCCGTTCGCAAGCTCGTGAGTCGTTTCTTCTGTATCGGCACCCGCTTGGTTTTCGTGCTCCAACGAATCATCGTTGCCTTGCTTGAATTCTTTCTCTTTGTCGTTCAACTTGAAATCTCCCTTCCGGCTTTAGCAGTCGTCTTTCCTCTACTGTGTCACTATAGCAGAAAAAATATCGACAAACCTTAAGAAAAGATAAAAGTTGAAAATCCTGTTGAAACGGGTCGAAACCGTCTAAACTCGCCTGATTGAAGGACGATTCGAGAACCATGCAGCGCTGCTCGAGCCTGCCATTCAGTCCGTTCCCCAATGGCGTCACAGCAGCCAGGCGTGCACCGGAAGCAGCAGGATCGGCGTGAACACGGCGCAAGCCGCCATCGAAAATCCGCTGAGCCCGCCCTGCTCCTCCGACTCGGCGATCAACCGCGCGGATCCGATGCCGTGCGCCGCGGCGCCGATCGCGATCGAGGAAGCGATCCGATCCGAGACTCCGCATAACCGGAGCAGCGGCGGTCCCGTCACGCTGCCGAACAATCCGGTAAGCACCGTCAGTGCCGCGGTCAAACCGGGGGATCCGCCAAGCCAGCCGGATAAATCGACCGCGACCGCCGCCGTAACGGACTTCGGCAGCGCCGAGCGCAGGAACTCGGAGGTTCCGCCGAGCACCATGACGCAAGCTCCGTTCACGAGCAGTCCCAAGGCGCTGCCGGTCAATGCGCCCAGCAGCAGCGACGGAAGCATCGTTCTCAGCCGCGTCGCATGCTTGTACAGCGGCACTGCCATCGCGACCGTCGCGGGACCGAGGAAAAACGAAACCAAGTCGCCGCCGATATTGTACGTTTCGAACGAAATCCCGCTTATTCGTAGGCTGATATAGACGATGAGCGGCGCGCAGATCAGCGGATGCAGCCAGGAATACTTTCGGTACACGAGCACCGCAACCGCATAAGCCGCCAGCGTCAACGTCGTTCCCAGCAGCGGATCGGCAAGGAGGCTATCCTTCATCGGCAGCCTTCTCTCTTCGCCGATACGCGAGATGTTTCGTAGCCAGACCGGTCGCCACCATGATAATCGACGTTCCGACGGTGAGGCCGACGGCGGCGGCTAACCAGGATTCGCCGAGCGCGGGGAGAATCGCGGCCGCTCCCGCGAGCAGAGGCACGAAGAAAAGCATCATATGCTTCGTCAAGAACGAAGCGCTGTTCTCTACCCATTCCAGCTTGACGATGCGAAGAAACAACGCGGCCGTCAACAAAAGAAGGCCCAGCACGTGAGACGGGAGCGGCACGCCGACGGCTTGATGGAGTAAATAACCGGCCCCGTCGAAGCCCATGATGATGCAAAATCCGCGCATCGGTTCAATTGACCCGGTTGACGGCCCTGCCTTGCAGGAAGGCGCTCAAGTTGCCCGAAGCGATACCCATCAGGCGCCCCCTTGCCTCGACCGTCGCCCAACCGATATGCGGCGTAATCATGCAATTCGCGGCGGTCAGCAGCGGATTGGCGGGAGAAGGCGGTTCGGCGCTTAATACGTCCAAGCCCGCTGCGGCGATGACGCCCGCGTTCAAGGCATCCGCCAGATCCTGTTCCACGACATGGCCGCCGCGTGCCGTATTGATCAGCAGCGCGCTCTTCTTCATCATGGACAGCGTTGCGGCATTGATCAGACCTTGCGTATCCGCCGTCAACGGACAATGCAGCGTCACGGCGTCCGCTTCCCGAAACAACTCCTCCGTCGAGACGAAAGTAACCTGCTCCAAGCCCGGCACGCTCTTCTCCGATCTGGAATGCACGATGATCCGCATGCCGAATGCCAGCGCGATGCGCGCGACTTGCTGCCCGATGCTGCCGAAACCGACGATGCCGAGCGTCATGCCGACGAGCTCGTGAAGCGGAGACAAGGCAAACATGAAATCCGGCCCTGCCGCCCAGCGTCCGCCCCGCGCTGCTTCGCTATGCGCATCGACGCGGCTGGCATGCTGCAGAATAAAAGCGAAGACCAGCTGGGCAACGGAATTATTGCCGTAGTTCGGAACGTTCGTCACGACGATCCCCCGCTTGGCCGCGGCTTCAACGTCCACGATGTTATAGCCTGTTGCCAAAACGCCTATGTATTTGAGCTCGTTCAGTCCTTCGATAATCTCCGCCGACAACGGGGTCTTGTTCGTAAGCAGGATCTCGGCTCCCGCCGCGCGGGTCGCGATCTCTTCCTTCGGCGTACGGTCGTACACCGTCAGCTCCCCTAATCCGCCGATCGCCTCCCAGTCCAGATCGCCCGGATTAAGGGTATATCCGTCCAACACAACGATTTTCATCTCGATGCTTCTCCTTTCGGCTCCCATGCTTGGTTTGCGCTTAAGAAGATCATACAACAAGACAGCCGCGATGTAATGAAATCAGAAGAAAATCGGCATCGACGTATAGAACGGCGCATTATGGGCATTCTGAAGATATCGGCGTCGCGAGATGCCGTAGACAACCGCGGAGAAGACTTACGTTTCCCCATAAGCTCTTCGTCCGGTTTCTCCTCTCCCATGAAAGGGGCCCTTCGAAAGAAGGGCCCCGGATTTTTTATGCCGATTCGCGGCATCGATATCCATTGTCGATCATGCAAGGGCTGCTCCGAAACGAGCGGTTCTTTTTTATTTAAACAATAACAACAATTTCAAAACAGATAAGGGATTAATTTCCATAAATTTCAAGATAAATCGCGAATAAACGAATGCAGCCTACGCCGTTCGTCGGTCCGGGAAGCACGCCAGGATACGGTCGGCCCGAAAAATCCGTGGCCCCCACTTCTCCATATCGTAAGCCTTGACCTGACCGTCCTGGATCGCAATGACGCGAATGCGCCGCTGGGTAATGCTGCCCCGCCGGTCCGAATAAACGATCGTAACGACGGTGCCTACGTGTTTGGCATGCATCTGAAGCTCCTCCTTCTGAAGGCTATAGTGTCCGGTGCGTTCATTATATACCGGAACACTTGTTCTTATCAAGCGAAAACCGGCCGATCTATACAGGAGGTTATTGCCAACCCGTTACCGGCGAATCGGACGAGCGTTTGCGCCTCTCACGAAAAACTGCTCCCAAGAATCGAAAGCCTGCCGACGCAATAGTTAATTCATCACTGCATTTGGAAAAAATTCAAAATAACAGTCTTTAAAACCGGTTCGACAAAAGAAACGTTAACTCGCCCCTGCATTTCGACGTACTTTTTATCAAGATCGAGATAATATTCTAATATTGCGACAACAAAACTCTATTACTCTATAGTCAAAAGGAGAATTCAACTTTCCACATGAAAAAAAGAGAGGCTTATTCTCGGGCGACGTTTGAAGCGCATGTATCGCGGTTGGTAATCACGAGAACGAAAAAGCAGGCGATCGAGAAGGCTGCGCACGAATTGAATGCCTCCAACCTCCCGCTGGATCGGATCACGCTCAGGAACGAACTCGGCGAGTCGAAGGTATTTTCCGTCCTCCAGGCGGAGAGGCTTGATTGGTACGACGCGGAAGCAACGGATTCCACGCATCAGTTCAAGGCATACGGCCGCATCCGCTTATCCATCTGCACCGCGGAAGGCGCGATCGATCACCTCGATGCGATACGCAGCTTGTATTCATTACCTCGGACATCGCTCTATGACAAGCCCGTCTTGGTTATCTCGGAAGGATTGAATCACTTTTTCCTGACCGTCCTGCGGCAGGAATTGAACTGGGAAGCAGCCCAATTCTTAGGCGTGGCCCCCATAAGCAAGCTCGCATAGCATTAGAAGCACGCGCACGCGATAATCTTAGGACATAAGGGAGCTGGAAACATGCGTACGATTTACGAAAACTACAGAGGCTTCAGAGTCTTCAAGCACATGAACAACTACAATGCAATCATCAACAAGCCGGAAGAAAACGAACACGAAGTCGTATTCGATCATTCGCAGCTGATCGAAATCCTGAACACGATCGATAAATATATCGAACAATAAAACACCGTGTTTCAAAACAAAAAGCAACCCGTTCCGGCCTTGCGCCGGGAAGGTTGCTTTTTCGTCTCATTATGAAAGCGAGCGATGCCGCCTCAGGAATCAGCATAGGCGAAGACCAAAAAAATCGGCAGGCGCATCATCGAGCTTCGCCTATGGCGCGCGATTCCCCGCCTGAAGCCGCATGGATGCCTTGGCCAATTCAGTCTTGCCGACCAAAGCTCAGAGCAGCTTGGCGCGATGCAGCACGGCCAAAATCCGGTAAAAGTCGTAGCTTCCGCCTTCCGGCGTATCGATGACATGCGCCTGCGCCGCGGCGGCTACGGCTTCCTTGGCCCAAACCGGAATAGCCGCCGACCGGTGAAGCAATTCAAGCGCGTCGGCCCGCTCGCGCAGCGATTCCAGGGCTTCGTTTCGACTGTCGAGCTCGATTTTCAGCGCAACGTTATCCGAGCTCAGCTTGGCAACCGCCGCCTGCAGCGCGGCGAATGCCGCTTTCTCCTCCGTCGTCATGGGCTCCCCCTCCTCCTCTCCAACCTCGTCGTCGGCGATCAGCCCGTTGGCATTTATGATCGCGATGAGTTTATTCGCGTAATCCGGATCGGTCGCATATCCGCTCGCTTGCAGCATCCGCGCCTGCTCGAAGGGGCTGGCCGCGTTCCTGACGGAGAGATAGCGGCTCCTTGCGAACAATAGATCCTGATCCTTATAGAAGTCGTAAATGCTGTCGTAAGCCCGAAAAGACGCGATGACGTTTACCCATTTTCCGTCGATCACTTCCCACGTGCTTTTGCTCACGACCGCTCCTTTCCAATAGCCGTTCGGAACGCCGCCGCCCGCTTTATACCCGCCGAGGTTGTTCCACCCCGGAATGTTGCCGCCGGTTTCGAGCCAGCCCTGCGCCATGCGAACGGACGGGAAGATCGGCGAGCCCTCGGCATAGAGCAGCCGGGCGATCGGGCGAATCAGCCCGAAAAACGATTGTTTGTCCATCTTCACCCTCAGCCTCCCCGAAATAAACAAGCTCCTCTGTCCTATCTATATGCCGGAAACGCGCGCGGCGAAACCGCCGGTGCCCGGCTTGCCCCGGAAAGGGACGAACGCCTATCCGATCCCTAGTAAACGGAAAAGCGCGCGAAACCGATGCCTCCCAGCTTGCATCGTAAGGACGAACGCCCATATACGGCGCTGCATATGCTGTAGGGCCACATATTCGCTTCGTCTGCGAAAGGGATGATTTCTGGTGGAATTACATCTGGTTCCGCTGCATTGGGTTTATCTCGCTTTTATCGTGCTGATCCTCGGCGTGTTGATCAAGCGCCGGGATACGACGCTCGTGTGCGTCGTCGGCATTTTCGCCCTCGGGCTCATCGCGACCGACAGCTTGAGCGGCTCGGTCAGCGGCATATTCAACAGCTTCATCTATGCGACGCAGCAGCTGATCGGCACGATCTTCATCATTTCCATCATCGTGGCGATGAGCCGCATCCTGATTCGAACGGGCATTAACGAAATCATGGTCGAGCCGCTGACCCGCTTCATGCGGACGCCGGCGCTTGCGTTCTGGGGCATCGGCCTGATTATGATGGTGACGTCCTGGTTCTTCTGGCCGTCGCCCGGCGTCGCGCTCATCGGCGCCGTGCTGCTGCCCGTCGCGGTCCGCGTCGGGCTCCCGGCGCTCGGCGCGGCAATGGCGATGAACCTGTTCGGACATGGCATCGCGCTCTCCGGCGACTATATCATCCAAGGCGCGCCCAAGCTGACCGCCGATGCCGCCGGACTGCCAGTGACCAGCGTCATGGAGGCGAGCATCCCGCTCGTGATCGTCATGGGCGTCGTTACGACCGCTGCCGCCTTCTGGATGATGCGAAGGGATATCGCCAAAGGAAAATGGCGCGACGGGCTCGTCGAGGGCAAGACGCTCGCGGCATCCGCCGCCGAGGAGAAGATCCCGCTGCCGACGCGTTGGAAGCAAACGCTTGCCGTGTTGATTCCCCTGCTCTTCGTCCTCGACGTCGTCGGCATGTTCGCGCTCGATCTGCAAGGCGGCGACGCGACCGCGCTGGTCGGCGGCACGGCGATCTTCATCCTGCTGCTCGTGACGATGCTCGCGCACCGCAATAAAGGCCTCGAGCAAACGACCGAATACCTGATCGAAGGTTTCCAATTCGGCTTCAAGGTGTTCGGGCCGGTCATCCCGATCGCCGCCTTCTTCTACTTGGGCGATTCCGCCTTCACGACGTTGTTCGGCAACGCGCTGCCGGAGGGCTCGCAAGGCATCGTCAACGATCTGGGCGTCGCACTCGCCAACCACGTGCCGCTCAACCAGGCGGTCGCTTCCGTGACGTTGACCGTCACGGGCGCCATTACGGGCCTCGACGGCTCCGGCTTCTCCGGGATCTCGCTCGCCGGCTCCATTGCCCACTTGTTCGCGTCCGCGATCGGCTCCGGAGCCGCGACCCTCACGGCCTTGGGCCAAATCGCCGCAATCTGGGTCGGCGGCGGCACCCTCATTCCGTGGGCGCTCATCCCGGCCGCCGCGATCTGCGGCGTCAGCCCGTTCGAGCTGGCGCGCCGCAATTTGAAGCCCGTGCTGATCGGCCTCGCCGTCACGACGGTTTTCGCGATGTTCATCGTGTAATCGGAGCGTATTCCGCAGCTGGCAATACCCGCTTCTCTCCCGTCGACCTGTCACCTGGGCCTCCGAACTCGAGCGGCCCTATATTCAAGGCGATCGGATGCTCGTCAAACTAACGCCGATTACCGTCGAAAAAGCGCTCGCGGCGCTGCCGAGCGAATGGCCGGAAGAGCGGCGCGGCGCATTCCGGAACGCGCTGCTGCATCCGCCGAAGGGTCCCGTCGACCGAATTATCGGTTTCGGGCATGCTGAAACGCCGATCGCCGGCATCGCCGTGCTGGACACGCCCGGACATACGCCAGGGCATATCAGCCTCTATCATCGCGCCAGCAAAACGTTGATCGCCGGCGACGCGCTCGTCCTGACGGGCGGACGGCTGCAGCTCCCCGGCGCCGCTTTGAACAGCGACGACGCGCAGGCATTGCGTTCGCTTGAACAGCTGGAGGCAATGGAAATCGATGCCGTCATCTGCTATCACGGCGGCTGCTTCCGAGGCGACGTCCGGACGCAGCTCCGCGAGCTGCTGGCATAAGCGCAGCCGGCTTCGCCCGACCGGTCCGGCAAATCAAAGCGAACGGTATTCGTTTCGCCTTCAGATTACGAATCCGCTCCGCTGAAACGGCATCAAAAAGAGCGTCCTTCCATTCGCATGCGAACGGTCGGGACGCTCTTCCTCCACACCGGCAAAACCTACTCCTTCTGGCACGATTCGCATACGCCGAACACTTCGAACCGGTGGTTCATGATCTTGAAATTGCCCGGCAGGTCCAGCTTCTGTTCCATCGGGCAATATTCGAACGTCAACGTTTTCTCGCAGTTGATGCAGATCAAGTGATGGTGGTGGTGGTCCAGGCAGCTGGCCCGAAACTTCAAGCCGCCCTCCATGAAATAAAACTGTTCGAGCGCCCCCATCTCGCTCAGCAGCCGCAAATTCCTGTAGACCGTATCGAAGCTCACGCCGGGATAGGCGACCGCCATCTGATCGTATACGTCCTTCGGCGACAAATACCCTTCCGCCCGCGAGAAAATCACGGCCATCTCCCGGCGTTGTTCCGTAATCCGCCATCCGTTCGCGGTCATGACCCCGATCATCTGCTTCACGGAATCATGGTTATGCGCGTCTGCCATCGTCCCTCGCCCTTTCTCTGCTTATCGTCAGCCGCGGCACGATCGCCGCTTGCTCGCTCTAGTATACAAAGACGCTCAATGTTGCCCGGAAATGCGCAACCCAGCGACATCATCCGCAAATGCAGCGCCGTCATCGGAGCCGTTATGAATCTAGTTTAGCATATTTCGTCGAATATTCCTTCTCTTTTGAACCGCCCTGCCCGTTTGCATGCCGAATAGACCCTTCCCGCAAGGAGAAGGGCCGCATGCCGGCGTCCGCTATCGCAGACCGTAGAACGTTCTCGCGTTATCCAGCAGCCGTGATTCCGTTTCCGGAACCGGGACCCCTTTGAGTTCCGCGATGGCTTCGGCCACGCCGCGCACCATGCCCGGTACCGTCGGCAAGCCGGCGAAGGGGCCTTCGAACGGCCACGGCCCGTCGGTCTCCGTCATCGTCAGCTCGAGGGGATACCGCCGGACGAGCTCGCGGATTTCCGCCTCGTAGAGCACGTCGGGCGTGACGGAAACGAAATACCCGTTCGCGATCAAGCGCCGGACCGTACGCTCCGATCCTTTGAACCAGTGAAAATGCGCCCGCCTTGCGCCGTGCCGTTCCAACAGCTCGCAAGCCTTGTCGGCATCCTCGTATACCGCGTGCAGCACGATCGGCAGATCCAACTCCGCGGCTAGCCGCACGAAGCGCTCGAGCAAGGCAAGATACGGCGCTTCATCGAAAGGCTTGCCTGCCGCGGCGGCTTCCGTTCGCGTGTAATAGGGAAGCCCGACTTCTCCGATCGCGAACGCCTCCCCTGCCGACGCGCGCGCGCCGATCCAACCGATCAACGCCTCCAGCTCCGACTCGGACGGCGGCTCCTGCTCGGGATGAAAGCCGTACGCCGGATGGACGAGCCCCGGAAAACGCCGGGACAGCTCGTAATTCGTCTTGCAAGAGGCCAGGTGCATCGATACGGCCACGACGGACGAGATGCCGTCTTCCTCAAAGGTCTGCCGAAGGAGCGGAAGCCGCTCCGGCTCCTCGTACAAATCCAGATGGACATGCGCATCGATCCAGCGGCGTTGCCTATTGTCGCGATTCATCGTAATGCCTCCTCGAAAATCGGGTTAGAGCGTTGGATCGGGCCTCAGCATATCGTACAGCTCCTGCTTGAGGCGGATGAATTCGGCATCGCCCCACAGCGCCTCGGAACGCGGGCGCGGGAACGGAACCCTGACCTCCCGGATAATGGAGGCCGGCGCCGCGGACAGGACCAGAATCCGGTCGGACAGCAGCAGCGCCTCCTCGATGCTGTGCGTGACGAACAGCACGGAACGGCGGTTGCTTTCCCACAGCGACAGCAGCCACGCTTGCATGTGCTGCCGGGTCAGCGCGTCGAGGGCGCTGAACGGCTCGTCCAGGCACATCAGCTTCTGCGGGGACAGCAGCGCCCGCAGGAAGGATACCCGCTGCTGCATGCCGCCCGAAAGCACGTCCGGATACTGGTGCGCCGTCGCTTCCAAGCCGACCCGCGCCAGCCAGTCGCGCGCCAGCGCGCGCGCCTCGCGTTTGCCGATGCCGGCGATTGTCAGCGACAGCTCGATGTTCGCGGACACCGTCAGCCACGGCATCAGCGAAGCCTGCTGCGGCATGTACGCGATATGGCCGCGAGTACCTACGGCGTTTGCGCCATCAATGGAGATATCGCCCTCCGTCGGCAGCTCCAGCCCCCCGATCATGCGGAACAGCGTCGTCTTGCCGCTGCCCGACGGGCCGATGAGCGTCACGAACTCGCCCTCGCCCACTTGGAACGAGACGTCCGCAAGCACTTCCTTGGCAGGCGTCTTGCGCGAACCGGCGAAGCGTTTGGACAGGTGTCGAACTTCCAGCACGCTGCTCATGAGCGGCTTCCCTCCTTCCCGCGTGGAGACCCTCCGCGGACGAACAGCCGTTCCGCGAGCGCGATGACGCCGAACAACGCCAGGCTGAGCAGGACGATGACCGCGATGGCCGCGAACACTTTCACGGTCTCGAAGCCGTGCTGCGCGATCAGAATGAAGTAGCCGAGCCCGCTGTCCGAGCCGATCGCCTCGGCGTAGATGGCGCTGATGACGCTGTACGAAGCCGCGATCTTGAGGCCCGAGAACAGATGCGGCATCGCGCCCGGCAGCTCCAGCCGCCAGAACAGCCGACTTGGCGACGCGCCGATCATCCGCATATACTCGAACAGCCGTCCGTCGCTCTTCGACAGCCCCGTCATCATGGCGACCGCCACGGGAAAGAACGTCACGAGCGCGATCAAGATGACGCGCGGCAGCATGCCGAAGCCGAACCAGAGCACGAGCAGCGGGCCGATCGCCATGATCGGGACGTTTTGGCTCAGCACGAGCAGCGGATAGAAGCCCGACTTCACCCATGGAATGACATGGAGCAGCGCGGCGATCAGAAATCCGAGCAGCGCGCCCGCGCCGAAGCCGATCAGCGTGATGCGAAGCGTGCCCCACATATGATGCGCCAGCTGCGGCGCGGAATCGTACGCTTGCTTCGCGATGGCGGACGGCGACGGCAGGATGTAAGCGTCGGTGCCGAACAGCCAGACCGCAGCCTGCCAGAGCAGCAGAAAAGCCGCCGTCACGATCAACGGCGGCAGCAGGCGGGCGCGTTTACTGCCCATCCGGGTATTTCTCCAGCAGCACGTCCATCGACGCGGTGCCTGCCGGCACGTAGTACACCTTGATCTGCGAGATGACGGACGGGCAGCCCATCTCGGCCATCGCGTCGTTCATCTCCTGCACGACCCCGAACAGCTTGCCGAGATCGCCTTCCATCGTCGTCTCGAGCGGCGCGACGCGGTAAGGCACGCCGGCCGCCTTGATGATCTCGATCGCGCGGTCGACGAACGGAATGACGCTTTCCCCGTTCGGCGTGCGCGGTAATATTTGAATGCTTACGAGTGCGTTGGCCATAGTCGATCAGTTCTCCTTTTTGGGCAGGAAATCGTTGGTGAACGCCTTCTCGGCGTCGAGCTGCTTGTCGAGCAGCTTATGGTCGTACATCCAGCCGGCATAGTTGGTCCATACTTCGAGCTTCTGCTCGCCCCACCGCGGCGCGTCCGCTTGGTATTGGGGACTGAGCCATTTCTGGCTGGCGCGGACGAGGTCGGCGTTCAGATCCGGCACGGCTTTGATCAATACGTCCGCCGCTTCGTCCGGATGATCGATCGCGAATCGGTAGCCTTCGGATGCCGCCGCCATGAACGCTTCCACCGTATCCTTATGCTCCGCGATCATCTTCTCGTTGGTTGCCAGCACCGGCGTGTAGTAGTCGAGCTTCTTGCTGTAGTCGGTCAAGTAGACCATGTTGATCTTCTCGCCGCGCAGCTCCGCTTCGATCCCGTCCCAGCCGTAGTAGATCCAGGCGAAATCGATGTTCTTCTTCGTCGCGGTGAAGAAGTCGGAGTCGCCGATGTTGACGATCTTGACTTTCTTGGCGTCGCCGCCGTCTTCCTGCATCAGCGAGTCGATGACGGCCGGCTCCGCGGGCGAGCCCCAGCCGCCGTACGTCTTGCCTTCGAACGCTTTCGGCGAGTTGATGTTCTTCTCGGCCGGCGAAGCGAAGCCGGACGTGTTGTGCTGGATGACCGCCGCGATCGACACGAGCGGCACCCCTTGAATGCGCGCCTGGGTGACGCCTTCCTGGTAGCTGACGCCGAAATCGGCGGCGCCCGTCGCGATCATCGTGTCCGCGCCGGCCTCGCCCGGCTGGATGATGTCGACCTTCAGGCCGTGCTGCTCGAAAAAGCCTTTATCGCGGGCCACGTAGAGGCCCGTATGGTTCGTGTTCGGCGTCCAGTCCAGCACGACCTTGATTTCCTGCAGCTTGTCCGCGTCGGAAGCCGTTCCGCCGTTGTCGCCTGCCGCCGTTGTCGCGTTTCCGTTTGCGGCCCCGTTCTCGGTTCCATTCGCGGCATTGCCGTTATCGTTCTTCGCCCCGCAGCCTGCCAATGCCACCGCCAATATCAGCAGCGCCGACAGCGCGGATCTCAACCCCGCCTGCTTTAATCTACTTCCCACTTCCGTTCTCTCCCCTCGCATGCTCCTTGCCGGGCTGCGGATAGTTTGCGAGCCGTCAACCGTCCCATACCGTGACCTGATACCCTTATGTTTCCCCCGCGTTCCTGATTGAATCAGCGGCCGCGGCGCCGGCATGCCAACCGCCGTTCTCCCGCAAACGAACAAAAGGCATCCTCCGGTCGGAGGATGCCTCAATCAGCGGCTAACGGCATGCGGCAACGCCTTTCAAAGAGGCGCGCGCAAAGCCGAACGCAATTCCTACGCTGGCATTATCCAGATCAGGTCAAGGGTCGAGATCGTTAGGGATCTCCTCTCAGCCGGCCAATTCCCAGCTCCCCGTCATGTATTCAATTCGGTCGCAACGTGCCTATTATAGCAGACATTCCGTAAAATGGCACCCCTTAATGCGGAAAACTCCAAGGCGGGGGGCGCGAGCTGGAGGGCGAGGATGGGAGTGGTAGCGGGAGCTTCGTCGTACGGGAGTGAGTGCGGCGTAATACGGGAGCGGAGCATCACGTAAAACGGGAATGGACACAGCGTAGGACGGAAGCGGAGCCTCGCGTAAAACGGAATGGACGCAGCGTAGGACGGAAGCAGAACCTCGCGTAACACGGAATGGACACAGCGTAGGACGGAAGCAGAACCTCGCGTAAAACGGAATGGACACAGCGTAGGACGGAAGCAGAAACTCGCGTAAAACGGAATGGACACAGCGTAGGACGGGAGAGTTATAGCGTTATATAGGCCTGGTAGCTGGCTTAGCACGCGAGTGAACCCAGCGTAGAACGAGAGTTCTGGCAGCGTAGCACGCAAGTGAACGCAGCGTAATGTAAGAGCGGAAGCTGCGAAGCTTAGCGCTGCCTAGCTCGCGCTTTCGCCGTTCAGGAGGCGCTCGTAGCGCGCGATCTGCCGCAGGCTTGCTTCGCGCAGGGGCAGCCCTTTCATCCATGCCGCGTACCACTCGGCGGTCCAAGAGACCGCCGCCTCCGCGTCAAGGCGCGGCTGCCAGCCAAGGCGCGCCGCGGCCTTGGCGATATCGAGCAGGGTCGCCGCGGACGGCTGGCGCCCATGCTCGCCCTCGCCGGCGGCCCCGCCGCCCGCCGGCGCGGCCCAAGGGCTGCCGAGGCGGGCGCACAGCGCCTCGGCCAGCCAGGCCGGGGTCCGCGCCTCCGACGCGCGCGGACCGAGGTTCCACGCCTCGGCGAAGGCTTCGCCGCCGGGCGGGAACAAGCGCTGCGCGAGCGCGAGGCAGCCCGCGAGCGCGTCGAGCACGTGCAGCCAGGGCCGGGCATCCGCCGGCCCGGCGGGCGGCAGCGCCGCGCGCCCGTGCGAGACGGCGCGCGCGCAGTCCGCCGCGAGGCGGCCGGCCGCGAAATCGCCGCCGCCGAGCAGATGGCCCGCGCGCACGGTCGCGACCGCGGGCCCGCCGGCCGCGCCGGCGAAGAACGCGCGGCGGAACGCGGCCGCGGCCAGCTCCGCGCCGGCCTTGCTCGCCGCGGCGGGCGATTCGCCGCCGAGCGGGTCGGTCTCGCGCAAGCCGTCCTCCCCTGCGCGAGGCGCGTAACAATCATCCGACGTCACCGCGACGACGGCGCGAATGGGCACGTCGCGGCTGACGAACCGTACCGCGTCCAGCAGCGCGGCGATGCCGACGACCTCGACGTCGAACAGCGCCGCGAGCGCCGGTTCGTCGGTCGACAACGGCGCGGCGGCGCCCGCCAGATGAAAGACCAGATCGGGCTTCGTCTGCTGCAGGGCAGCGACCAGCCGGCGCGTATCGCGGATGTCTCCGCGAATCCATGGCAGATGCGGCTCGAGGCCGCAGAGCCGGTACATGGACGAACCGCTCGGCAGATCGTCGCTGAATCCCGTCACGGCGGCGCCGAGACGCTGCAGCCACAACGTCAGCCAGCTCCCCATGAAGCCGGTCTGTCCCGTAATGAAAACCCGTTTGCCTGACCAAAACGATGCTTCCGTCATGGCGGTCGTCAACATCCTCCCCGCTTCGAATGCGAAGCTTCAGAGCCGAAAGCCGCTCTTCGTCCTCTCAGCTTATGCACCCTCCGCCTCCGCCGTTTTTGTCCTTCTCCAATCTGGGCGAATGCCTTGCGCCACGCGCCGCGACGCACGAAAAAACCGGGGGCTAAGACCCCCGGCCGTTCCTGAATTTCTGCGTATGCGCCTTCGCCTCGTCGGTGTTCGTCACCCGGTTGCGGCTCCATTCGATCAAGATGCGGTCGATATACCGAAAATGCAGCTTGCCCGCGAAGACCGCTTCCTTGAGCGCGAAGCGGATCAATTCGTCCGGATACCGGTCCTGGTCGACCCAAGCGCTGATCGTCTCGCATTCCATCGGCGACAACGGCCGGCCGAACTCCTGCTCGAACGCGGTGAACAGGTCCCCCGGCCTCGGCCGTTCGCCGCCGGTCTGCTGCGCCGGCACCGCGAATCGATCCGGCTGCAGCTCGCGTTCGTGCTCGATGGCGCGTTTGGCTTCGTCCGCCTGCCACTCGGCGCTGCGGATCATGAAGCCGGTCCAGTTATAACGCTCAAGGCCGATGCCGCTGACGGGATCGACCTCCTCGTCGATCGCGAGCAGCCCGTCCTTCATCAAGCGCCCGAGCAAGCCGTGCGCCGCCTTCGGCAGGATGCCGAGCCGTTCGGCCAGCTGCTCCGGCGTCGGAAAATCGACGCCCTCCACCTGCCGAAACAGCATCAGCTGCAGCAGCAGGAGCATCTCCGTATCGGACATGCCGATGCCGCGGTATGCGCGCAGCAGACCGGCGGGGACGGAGACGCTGCCGCCGTTCATCGCCGCCGCCATCCCGCGCGCGTATGACTTCCACATTTCGTTTTTCACCGGTCGGTCCTCCCCCTTGCCTTGCCAAACCCCGGCCTCGGCCGGCTTACGGATACAACCGGTACAGCGTCCGCGGGAACGGAATCGTCTCGCGAACATGGTCGAGGCCGCAAATCCAGGCGACCGTGCGCTCCAAGCCGAGTCCGAAACCGGAATGCGGCACCGTGCCGTACTTGCGCAGGTCGAGGTACCATTGGTACACCTCGGTCGAGAGCTCGTGCTCCCGGAACCGCTCCGCGAGCAGCTCCGGATCGTCGATCCGCTGCGAACCGCCGATGATTTCCCCGTAGCCTTCCGGCGCGATCATGTCCGCGCACAGCACGACTTCCGGACGGTTCGGATCCGGCTTCATGTAGAAGGCTTTGAACGATGCCGGATAATGCGTGATGAACACCGGCCGGTCGTATTTCTCGGCGATGGCCGTCTCGTGCGGCGCGCCGAAATCCTCGCCCCACTGGATCTCTTGCCCCTGTTCCTGAAGAAAAGCGATCGCCTCGTCGTACGTGATGCGGGGGAACGGCGCCTGAATCGCTTCCAGCTTGCTCACGTCGCGGCCGATCGTTTCCAGCTCTTTGCGGCAGTTCGCCAGCACGTTCTGCACGACGAACGCGATGAACTGTTCCTGCACGCGCAAATTTTCTTCATGGTCGACGAACGCCATCTCGGGCTCGATCATCCAAAATTCGATCAGATGGCGGCGCGTCTTCGATTTCTCCGCCCGGAACGTCGGACCGAACGAGTAGACCTTCCCGAGCGCCATCGCCGCGGCTTCCATGTACAGCTGGCCGCTCTGCGTCAAGTACGCGTCTTCCTCGAAGTACTTCGTATGGAACAGGTTCGTCGTGCCCTCGCTCGAGGACGGCGTCAGGATCGGCGGGTCTACCAGCGTGAAGTTCCGATCGTCGAAGAACTGCTGGATCGAACGGATGATCTCCGCGCGAACGACCAGAATGGCGCGCTGCTTCGAAGAACGCAGCCACAGATGGCGGCGGTCCATCAAGAAATCGACGCCGTGTTCTTTGGGCGTGATGGGATAATCCTGCGCGATTTGAATGATCTCGACCTCTTCGACCGTCAATTCATAGCCGGATTGGCTCCGCGGCTCTTCCCGGACGATGCCCTTCACGTAGAGCGAGCTTTCCTGCGTCAGTTCCTTGGCGGCGTTCCATGCCGCTTCCGCCACCTCGCTCTTCACGACGACGCCTTGCACGTAGCCCGTGCCGTCGCGCAGCTGGAGGAACTGAATCTTCCCGCTGGAGCGTTTGCCGTTCAGCCAGCAGCCGATCCATACGGATTGTCCCACGGCTGCCTTCAATTGTCCGATCGTCGTCAATGTTTTCATCGTTTATCGTCCCCTATTCTGTAATCTCGGCCGATTCGGCCTTTACGATCTGATACGCGTCCCTGGCGATCAGCAGTTCCTCGTTCGTCGGCACGACGAGCGCCTTGACGCGGGATTCGTCGGTCGTGATGAACCGCGGTTGCTTGGATCGGACTTCGTTGCGCTGCGCGTCGAGCTCGATGCCGAGGAACGACAGGTTCTCGCAGACCGCCTTGCGCACCGCGACGGAATTCTCGCCCACGCCCGCCGTGAATACGACGGCGTCCAATCCGTTCATTCCGGCGGCGTAAGCGCCGATGTATTTGCGCAAGCGGTACGTGTACATGTCGAATGCCAGCTTCGCCTGCTTGTCGCCTGCGTCCATCGCTTCCACGATCTCGCGCATGTCGCTGCCGATGCCGCTGATGGCCTGCAGTCCGCTGTGCTTGTTCAACATGGAATTGACCTCGTTCAGCGTGAGCTCTTCCTTGTTCATCGTGAACGGCACGATTGCCGGATCGAGGTCCCCGCTCCGCGTGCCCATCATGAGGCCCTCCAGCGGCGTGAGGCCCATGCTCGTGTCGAATGACCTGCCGTTCATGATCGCCGCGCAGCTCGCGCCGTTGCCGATATGGCAGGTGACCAGCTTGAGCGTTTCCAGCGGCCGGCCGAGCGTCTCGGCAGCCTGCTTGCTGACATAATCGTGCGACGTGCCGTGAAAGCCGTAACGCCTGATTTTGTGGCGGCGATACAGCACCATCGGAATCGGGTACAGGAAGGATTCCTGCGGCATCGATTGGTGAAAGGCCGTGTCGAACACGACGATCTGCGGCACGTTCGGCAAATTGTTTTCCACGGCCGTGATGCCCATCATCGCCGGCGGATTGTGCAGCGGAGCCAGGTCGAACAGCCTGCGGATCTCCTTCTTCACGTCTTCCGTGACGAGCGTCGATTGCTTGAAGCTCTCGCCGCCGTGCACGACCCGGTGGCCGACGGCGTCGATTTCCTTCATGGACATCAGCACGCCGTGCTCCTTGTTCGTCAGCAGCTCGATCAAGCGGCGAACCGCCGTGTTATGATCCAAGATCTCGCTGACCTCGTTCACCTCCGGCTTGCCCGTCGGTTCGTGGACGACGATCGAAGCGTCCATGCCGATCCGTTCCACGCGGCCTTGCGCCAGCACGGACTCCTCTTCCATGTTGTACAGCTGGTATTTCAGCGAAGAGCTGCCCGCGTTCATGACAAGAATGATCATACCCGTCCGCCTTCCTTGTCGTATTCGAAGAACCCTCTTCCGCTTTTGACGCCAAGCTGGCCGCCGCGCACCATCTTCTTCAGGATGAACGACGGCCGGTACTTGAGTTCCCCGTAGTCGCGGAACATCCGATCGAGCGCGGCCAGCACGGCATCGAGACCGAAGCGGTCCGCCATCTCGAAGGGGCCGTGCTGAAACGCGTACCCGATCCGCATCGCGCTGTCGATATCCTCCGCCGACGCGACGCCCTCTTCCAGCACGTGCAGCGCCTCGTTGATGAACAGGCAGATCAGCCGCGTCGTGACGAATCCCGGGGACTCGAACACCATGACGCCTTTCTTATGTATCGTCGTCTCCACGAACTGCTTCGTCCGTTCGAACACCGCGTCGCTCGTTTTGAGCCCGCGCACGATTTCCACGAGATTCGTTTTATGAACGGGATACACGAAATGCATGCCGATGACCCGGTCCGGATTGGACGTCACGCTGGCGAGCTCCGTCAAGCTCAGCGTCGACGTGTTGCTGGCCAGGATGACGTCCGGCAGGCAGACGGCGTCCAGCTCCTTGAAGATCGCCAGCTTGCTGTCCAGGTCCTCCGTGATCGTCTCGATCACCAGCTCGCAGGCTTGCAGCTCGTTCAAGGAAGACTTCGGTTGAATGCGCCCCAGGATGAGTTTCTTCTCGGCGGACGTCAGCGCCCATCGTTCCATTTGTTTGTCCAAGCTTTGTTCGATCATGCTCATGGCATGGGCAAGACGGTCCTCGCCTTGCTCCGCCATATATACATCAAGTCCGTTTGCGGCGAGCATTTCGCAAATGCTCTGCCCCATCGTTCCGGCGCCTACGACGCCGACTTTACGTACTCCCGTCAACTTCCACACCTCCGAATTTCACCTATTAGTATACCGTTTTTCCGCAAAAATAAGAAGGCGGACAGCTGCTCCGCCTTCCCTGCGCGATCAGTGCGCGATCGCTCCGCGCTGCCCGTCCGTCAACTGCCGCAGCAGTTCGCGGAACCGGTCGCCGCTTAACGTCTCTTCCCGGATCAGCACGTCGAGCGCGGACAGGAACACCGCGCGATGCGCCTCCAGCAGTTCCTTGACGCCGTGCATCAACCCGTTCAGGATGCCTCCCGTCACGGCCGCCCATTTGTCCGGGGTCATCATGGAGCCGTCGACGATGCCAAGCTCCGTGAGGCCCGATTCCACCATGGACCGGACGATGTTCATCGCTTGTTCGAAATCGCCGCGGGAGCCCGTGCTCCGTTCGCCGTAAAACATTTCTTCCGCGGCGGCGCCGCCCAGCGCGATCATGATTTGGCCTTCGAGAAACTGTTTCGTGTACAAATATTTGTCCTGCTGCGGATTGTGCCGCACGTAGCCGAGCGCTCCGCCCCTTGGGAGCAGCGCCACCTGGGATACGCTCCCCGGCCGCACGAGCTCGGCAGAGATCGCATGGCCCAGCTCGTGCAGCGCGACGCGCTCGCGCTCTTCGTTCGTCGCTTCGCGGTCCGTGCGCTCGCCCATCATCACTTTATCGATCGCCATGGACAGATGCCGCTGGCTGATCGACTCGCCGTCTTCCCGCATCGCGTAGATCGCCGCTTCGTTCATGACGCTCTCGAGCTGCGCCCCGGAGAAGCCGAACGACTCTTCCGCGATTTTCTCCAGGCTGACGGCGCCTTCGTCGATCGGCTTATTGCGCGCATGCAGGTTCAGGATATGCTCCCGGCCCTTCTTGTCCGGCAGATCGACGGCGATATGCCGGTCGAAGCGGCCCGGGCGAAGCAGCGCGGCGTCCAGCACATCCTTGCGGTTCGTCGCGCCGATCAGCAGGATGCGCGGGGTATCCGTCGTATGGATGCCGTCGAGCTCCGTCAACAGCTGGTTCAGCGTCTGATCGTATTCGCGCTGCTGGCCGCCGTCGCGCTTGCCGCCGATGACGTCGATCTCGTCGATGAAGATGACGGCGCTGCTCTTGGCTTGCTTGGCGGCTTTCTGGCGCGCTTCCTTGAACAAGTCCCGGATCCGGCTCGCGCCGACCCCGACGTACATTTCCACGAATTCCGAGCCGGAGGCGCCGAGATAGACGGAATCCGTATAGTTGGCCGCGGCTTTCGCCAGCAGCGTTTTCCCCGTTCCCGGGGGTCCGGTCAACAGGATCCCCTTTAACGGGCGAATGCCGAATTTCGAGATCTGATCGACGTGAACGAGGAAATCAAGCGCCTCGATCAGCTCCTGCTTCGCTCTGTCCTGCCCGCCGATTTCCTCGAACGACATCGGCTTCAGCGGACGCGGCTTGCCTTTGCGCTCGCTTCCGACCGTCGCCAAATGGCCGCGCGCCCGCGCCATATAAATCAGCCCGCCAACGATCACGGCCAGCAGCACGAACGGAATGACGTTCACGCCCACCGCAAACTGCAGAAACAAAATCAAGACCGGCACGAAACCGATCAGCATTTCTTTTCCGTATTTAAGCATTTGGCCACGCCCCCATCGTATTGGCCTTGCGAGGCAGGACGATGTATTTGACGGCTTTGTCGTCCTTCAACGTAATGTACACGTTGGTATCGTCCATCTCCGAATCTGCCTGAATGCCGGAGTTGCCTCCCTGCGCCTTATTCAGCGCGGCCGGAATTTCCGCGTACTCGCGGTGGTCCATCGCCTGCGCGACCTGAAACAGCATGGATGCCCAAGCATCGTCCAGCTTGTCGGACGACCCGGCCTTCTCGATATTCAGCTTCAGCTCCCGGGAGCCGATGATGTCGTTGCCTTTCGTCGCGATCGTATCATATATCGTCCGGAGATTCGCATCCCGGTCAAGCGTCAAATTCACGGTAACGGAGCTGCGGCCGATCACGGGCTGGGCGTTCACGACGCCGGGTACGCCTGTCGCGATGCGGTCAAGCGGCTTCAGGTCGGCTTCGTTGCGGTACATGAACCAGCCGCCTACCAATAAACCCGCCGATATAACGGCTGTCAGCACAATCGGCAAAGGACGTATTTTCATGACAAAAAGCTCCCTTCATCCACAGAGTACGCTGCACTCTCATCTAGCAATTACGCTATACGAAAGTATATCATAGACTGTTGATTCCAGGAGCGTGCAATTACAGGGAAGGCTGGATGAACCTGTGCATCGCGCAAGGCTGCGCCTTTATTGGGAAGGCAGCTTGTACATCACGATGAGCGAGCCGTCGCGGAAGCGGTAGAAATCGTAGAAATGATTGACGTCGCCGGCTTGCTTGCGCGAGTAGAACACTTCCCAGACCGGTTCGCCTCCGAAGAGGCCTAGCCGCATGTGGGCGATGTCGGCATCCGGCTTCTGCTGCAGGAACTGCGATTTGATCTCTTCCTTCGTTCGGCCGTCGCTCGCCTTCAGCGTAATGGACGAATCTTTCTTGAGCCATACGTACGTGTCCGCGCCTTGATCGTCTTTCCCTTTCACGACCCATACCGGCTCGTCCCACACGTAGGAATACGAATCCGTTATCTCCTTTAACCCGCTCATCTGCCCGGCATCCGCTTCGGCCGTCGCTTGGGCCGCCCAAACCGGCGATTGCACGTAACGGTAATAGAAGTTGAACGCAACGAGCAGCGCCGCGACGACGATCGCGATCAGCGTGATCCATCGGCCCGTCGTCATGATCGGGGCTCTTTTGTACCGGATCGTGCGCATCAGCTGGATAACAGCCTTTCAAAGCAGCGCTGCGCTTCCTGACGAATGCGCGCATCGTCCAGGAACACGCACTCGCCGTCCCGGACGACTTGAACGCCGTCGACCCAGACATGGAGCACGTCCCGGCCGGAACCGGAATAGACGAGATGGGATACGATTTCCGTTCGCGGATAGAAATGCGGCTGTTCGGCGTTCAAGGCGATAAAATCGGCTTTCATGCCTTCCTTCAGCTTCCCGATGCGCTCCTCCTGCCAGATCGCGCGCGCGCCGTACACCGTTCCGAGCTTGAGCGCTTCCCAAGCCGGCACCGCCGTCGGATCCCCGGAGACGCCTTTATGTATCAGAGCCGCCAAACGGATCTCGTCGAACAGATCCAAGTTGTTGTTGCTGGCCGCGCTGTCGGTCCCGAGTCCGACGGTGACGCCCGCCGCGAGCATGTCCGTCACGCGCGCGACGCCGCTAGCGAGCTTCAGATTGCTGGCCGGATTGTGGGAGACGCCGACGCCGCGCTCGGCAAGCAGGGCGATCTCGTCGTCCGTCAAATGAACGGCATGCGCCACCAGCGCGGGACGCGAGAAGAACCCGAGCTTATCCAAATGCTCGACCGGCCGCACGCCGTAGTCGTTGACGTTCTGCTGCACTTCCGCGGCGGATTCCGACATGTGCGTATGCAGCGGCAGATCCAGCTCATGCGCCGCTTCCACGATGCGGGCAATGTAATCGGGCGGGCAGGTATACGGCGCGTGCGGAGACAGCATCGTCCGGATGCGTCCGTTCGCGCGGCCGTTCCACTCCGTTGCGAACTGCTTCGCTTCGTTCAGCTTTGCGGTCTGAACCTCCGGCGGGCACAGGCCGATGACGCCGCGCGTCAGCATGCCGCGCATGCCGGACTGCTCCACCACGTCCGCCACGATGTGCATCCGGTCGTACATGTCGACGAACGTCGTCGTGCCGGAACGCAGCATCTCGCTCACCGCGAGCGCCGTTCCCCAGCGGGCGTCTTCGTCCGTGTATTTGCCTTCCATCGGCCACATCTTCTGCTCCAGCCATACTTGCAGCGCCTCGTCGTCGGAATAACCGCGCAGCAGCGACATGGCCGCATGGCCGTGCGTATTGATCAGGCCGGGCATGAACACGAGCCCTCGCCCGTCGATGATCTCGGCGCCTTCCGGAGCCGGGTCTGGCGTCTCTTCGCTTAGATACAGAATCGTATCGCCTTCGGTGACCATATGTCCTTGGAGCACGGGACGCGCGTCGTCCATCGTGACGAAGGTGCCTTCTTTAATCCAGATCCGGTTCATGGTGATCCTCTTCTCCTTCTTCGTCCAAATAATACGCGAGACTCATCAATTCGGTCGTGAAATTCGCGTAGTGAATCCGTACCTGGTCCTGCACCCGAAGAATCGTCGGCGCGAAGTTCAGGATGCCGTCGACGCCGGCGTCGACGAATTGGTCCGCGACATGCTGCGCTTCGACGGCCGGCACCGTGATGATCCCGATCCGGATATTGCGCGCGACGATCGTTTCCTTCAGCTTATCCATCGGCAGCACGGTCAAGCCGTTGATCGCGCTGCCGATCATCGACGGATGCACGTCGAACACCGCCGTGATTTTCATGTTGTCCTTGAGGTACGTGTTATAGTTGCACAGCGCGCGGCCGAGATTCCCCGCGCCGACCAGCGCGACGTTGAGCGGCTGGTCGAGCTTGAGGATTTGCCTGATTTTCTCGATTAAATACGTGACGTCGTACCCGATCCCTTTTCGCCCGAAATCCCCGAAATACGCGAGGTCCTTGCGGATTTGAGCGGGGTTCAGATCCAGCCTGTTGCCAAGCTCCTGTGATGAAACCGTCTGCACATCCCGCGCGTTCAAGTCGTTCAATACTTGCAAATACACGGGAAGCCTGCGAACGACCGCTTCGGAAATTTTCATCGGTTTCATGATTCCACTCCTTCTGCGCTTGGTGTCAGCCATTCATGCATCCGCGGCACGATTTGGTCCAAATGCATCGTTTCGATTTTCGGACCCGGAAGCGAGTACAGAAAATATTTGCCGTAATACGTGTCGATCACGCGGGTATCGTAGATGAGGACGACGCCGCGGTCTTTCGCCGTGCGAACCAGACGCCCGAAGCCTTGCTTGAATCGAATGACGGCTTGCGGGATGGAGAGCTTCATGAACGGGTTCTGCTTCTGCTCCTGCAGCAGCTCCGATTTGGCTTCCACGAGCGGATGGTTAGGCGGCTGGAAAGGAAGTCTCACGATCGCGAGACAGGTCAATGCATCGCCCGGAATATCGACGCCTTCCCAGAAGCTGCTCGTGCCGAGCAGCACCGAGGCGGCCTGCTGCTGAAACCTTCGCGTCAGCTTGCTGCGGTTGCTGCTGTCGATGCCTTGTCCGAGCACTTGGATGCCGCTTTGCGAAAGCGCCTCTTTCAGCGGCTCGTATACCTGCTTGAGCATCTTATATGAAGTGAACAAGACCAGCATCCGCCCATGCGTGCCGACCGCCGCTTCGGTCAACGATTGCACCAGCATCTCGTTGAACATCGGGTCGCCCGCGGCTCCCTTCAGTACCGGAAAATTGCGCGGTATGATGACGAGCGCCTGATCCCGGTAATTGAACGGCGACGGCAGCTGGACGGTTTTCAATCTGCCTGCTTCCTCTTCGCCGCTCAGGCCAAGCTGCTCGCAGGCGTATTGAAAGGATTTCTGCACCGACAGCGTCGCGGAGGTCATGACCACGCTGCGCTTCGTCTCGAAGAAATACGTTCTGAGCTGATTGCTGACGTCCGCCGGGACCGCGTACATCTGAACCGACTTCGCCCTGGAATTGCTGTTGGCCTCCAGCCAATACACCGTATCCGTCCGGTCCGCCTTGATGAATTGGCGCAAATCGTCGCGGGCGCGGGCCAGATCCTTCACCGTGCCGCTCAAGTCGGTCACGAGCGCCGCGATGCCCGGATCGTCGACGTCCTCCTTGATGGCGGCGAACACTTTTTCGAGCGGCCGAATGATTTGGCTCAAGTAGCCATGTATGGCTTCTTCCACCAGCTGCGCTTCTTTCCACGGGTCGGGCAACTTGCCCCCTCGCAGTCGAAGCACGAACTGTCCCGCTTCCCCGCCGCCCGGACCGTCCTGGGCGGCGTTTCTCGCTCCGCCGCCGGTGCTCATGATGGCGTACAGGAGCTCGAACAAGCGGTCCCACTCGTCCCGCAGTTCGCCGAATACGGGCACGACCTCGTCGATCTCTTCCCGCCACTTCTGCGTATTCTCGACGTTCTCGTTCGCCAGCCTGCTGTTCAGCACGATCAACTGCCCGCTGCGCGCGTCCTTGCACAGGCGGAAGACCGGCTGCTGAACGGAATAATACGACAGCTGCGTGCCGAGATGCTTGCCCGCGACTTCTTCCAGATGATGCGCTTCGTCCAGTATCAAGTGCTCGTAGCCCGGCAGCAACCGATGATCCGCGCGAATGTCCGTGAACAGCATGGAATGATTCGTGATGACGACGTCGGCGAGATTGGCTTCCTGCTTGGCGCGATGATAGTAGCAGCGTTTGAACCACGGACACGCGCGGTTCAGGCAGGAATCGGCGTCGCTCGCCACTACGCTCCAGAAGTCCGCTCCGCGGTTGCCGAAGTTCAGTTCCTCCTGGTCGCCGTGCTCGGTCTCGCTCAACCATACGACCATTTGGGAAGCCGTGATGCGGTCTTCGGCCGGCGCGCCGAAGTCCCTCAGGTTTACTTTTCCCTCGAATTTGCGCAGGCATAAATAATTGCCGCGTCCTTTAAAGACGGCGGCCTTGAACGGATACGGCATCACGGCGAGCAGCAGCGGCAAATCTCTTGAGCGCAGCTGCTCCTGCAGGTTGATCGTATGCGTGCTGACGACTATCTTTTTATTATGCTGGACACCATAGTAGAGAGCCGGAATGAGATAACCGAGGGATTTTCCCGTGCCCGTGCCCGCTTCGATCAGCAAGTGCCGTTCCTCGTCCAGCGCGTCGATGACTTCCTGGAACATCATGTTTTGAGGTTCCCGCTCTTCGTACCCCGGAACGATCGCGGCTATGCCCGCCTTGATATGCGCGAGGAACGCGGAAAACGTCCAATCCGCCGCCGAAGCCGCTTGCTCTTCTTCGCTCCGCGGATGCTGTTCCTCCGTCCAGTCGCCGGCTTTCATCGCGAATTGGCGGAAGTACGTGTATGCATCCAAATCGATCGCGGTTTGCATTTCCTTTTTGAGCGCGAATTGCGAGGTAAACCAGCCCAGATCGTCGATCTCGTCGCCGAGCAGCTGCGTCAAGCGCTGCACCGTAAGCAGCGGCAAGCCGTCGAGCTTCCGGCAGCACGCGACGAACAGCTCCGCCGTTGCCATGGCGTCGCTGTCCGCGCGGTGATGCCGATCGTGTTCGATGCCGAAATGCTCCGTGACGGCGCCCAACTGATAGGTCGTCAACGCCGGATACAGGATCCGGAGCAGATCGATCGTGTCGAGCCGCCTGCCGTCGAACGCCACGTAGCCGCAGCGGTCGAGCGCCGCGTTCAAGAAGCCCGCGTCGAAGCCGACGTTATGCGCGACAAGCACGGCATCGCCGAGCATCGGAACGACTTCGAGCAGCACTTCTTCGAGCTCCGGCGCGTCCGCGACCATCGTCTCGTCGATTCCGGTCAGCCCCGTGATGAACGCCGGGATCGGAATCGTCGGCTTGACGAACGAACTGTACGTGCGCGCCACCTTCAAGTCTTCATCCAGCAGCACGAGGCCGACCTGTATAATATCATCGCCGGCGCCATGGCCGGTCGTTTCCAAATCCAATACGGCATAATTCATCCGGTACGTATCCTCCCCAAACGAGAAACGGGCCGCAACCCGAAACAAGCGGCGCAAGCTTCGCGAATTCCGGCTTGCGCCGCCATGGTGCAAGCGCGTTTCCTTCTTCGAACGTTCAGCGAGGATCCCTGACTATCCCCATGTTACTCGCCTGACTGTTCCATTCTATAGCTGACCGCTTCCGAAATAAAGCGATAAATGTCCTGCATGCTGCTCGCAGGATCTCATGTTGGCAAGCGGATCGGTAAATTCGGGATCGGCCTCATGCGCCTGCTCGAAATACTTTGCCGCCTGTTCCAGGTTCATTCGTACGGCCTGGATGCAGCCCAACGCGTTAAGGCCGAGCGCCCGCCACTTCGGATGTTCCGTCACTTCCACCAACAATTGGAAATGCCGCTGCGCTTCGTGCCATTCCTGCAAATGCATGAACGTCATGCCCAGAAAGAGCCGCGCGTGGTTGTTTTCGGGAGAACGGGTGACCGCTTCTTCGAAATGCTTCGCCGCGTCGCGGAACATCAGAAGCTTGAAGTACCCCTGCCCCTTGCTCATATGCAGCAGTTCCGCGGCTTCCCAGTCGTCGTTCCCGTTCTCCGTTCCGAGCGCGCTCGCCGCGGCTTCGGTTGAAGGGGTGACGGCCGCAGCGGCCGGTGGAACGGCGGAAACGATTTTCGGATAAGCGGCCTGTTTCGAAGGCTGCTTCGGTTCCGCCGCCGTCGATGAATCGGCGCTTTGCTTGAGGCATTGCTGCTGCAGGTCGCGAAAATCGGCCATGCTTTCCTCGAACTGCAGCCATTCCTCGATAAACGTATCGCTAAATTGCTTCAGCTTGGCTAATTGCTCATCCAGTCGTTTGCGTTCGGTGTCGTCGGCATGCGGATAATGGATAATGATGTCTTGAAGAATGTCCTGCATCGTTGCAAATACATGCTTGAACATGGTACGCACCCACCTTCACGCCGTAGTTGTGGAGAATGAAGCGATTTGTTATGCTCATTCTTTGCGCGGGCATCGCTTTTCATACTCCAACCCAACCGTTTCACAGCGCTGGCAGCGCGGAGCGGCGCCATCGGTCACGAAATCGTCGCGTGCCGTTCCTCGTTTGCCAATTGCACGGGTTTGTTGGCCGCATCCAAAAACACGACCTTCGGTTTGTAGCTTCGCGCTTCTTCTTCCGTCATCGTGCCGTATGAAATAATAATGACATTATCGCCCGGCTGCACCAGTCTGGCCGCAGCGCCGTTCAAGCAGATGACGCCGGAGCCGCGAGGACCGGTGATCACGTACGTTTCCAGCCTTGCGCCGTTGTAGTTGTTGACGATTTGAACCTTCTCGTTCGGCCAGATGTCGGCGAGTTCCATCAAGTCTTCATCGATGGTGATGCTGCCGACGTAATTCAAGTTCGCTTCAGTGACTGTAGCTCGGTGAAGCTTTGACTTCATCATCGTTCTGAACATGGGGTTCACCTCCAGCCAATTGGAATAATCGGTTATCGATCAGGCGCGTGCCGCCGAACTTGACGGCCAACGCCAGAATCAGCTGCGCGTTAATTTCGGCCAGTCGTTGATCGGGATCGAGCTGCTTCAGCGAAGGGTACTTCAGCACTTCCACGTAATCGATCTCCGCCAGCGGCGCCGTGCGGATGAGACCGGCTGCTTCCGCGGCCAAGCGGCCTGCCGTCATCTCGGGCTCGCGCAGCCGTTTTCCCGCCTCGTCCAGCGCCTTCGACAGAACCAGCGCTTGTGCGCGCTGCTCGGCGTTCAGGTAGACGTTGCGGGAGCTCATCGCCAGTCCGTCGGGTTCGCGCACCGTCTCGCACGGGATGATGTCCACCGGAATATTGAGATCGTCGACCATTTGCTGGACGACGGCCACTTGCTGCGCGTCTTTCATGCCGAAATACGCGCGATTCGCTTGAACCAGGTTGAAGAGCTTGCTGACGACCGTTCCGACCCCGTCGAAATGACCGGGTCTGGACGCGCCGCACAGCGATTCCGTCACTTCGCTGATCAGCACGCGCGTCAGCGGCTTGGACGGATACATCTCCTGCACGGAAGGCGCGAACAGAATCGCCGCCCCGTTTCGCTCGGCCAGCGCCGCATCGCGCTCCAAATCTCGCGGATAGCGCTCGAAATCTTCATTCGGCCCGAATTGAAGCGGATTGACGAAAACGGACACGACCGTGAACTCGCACTCGTTGCTCGCGCGCCTTATCAAGCTGGCATGGCCTTCATGCAGATAGCCCATCGTCGGCACCAGGCCGATGAAGCCGTTCGGCGACTTGCTTCGCTGGCGGGCCAGCGCGGCCTTCAATTCGCTGATTGTATCGACGATTATCATGATTGGCTGCCTCCTTTGACGGAGTCCGGCGAAGCGGCGCTCTCCGAATTCTTCTTCGTGCGCGGCTGCTTGCCCGGCTGGCCGGCTTCCGCTTCTTCATGCTCCGGACCGCTGCCGCTGCCGTACAATCTCCGCAATACTTCCTGCTCCATCGGGAACGCATGGGCTTGCTCCGGAAACGCCCGCGATTTTACGTCGGCCACGTACGCGCCGATTGCGCTGCGGATCGTCGATCCGATATCCGCGTACGTTTTCACGAACCTTTTCTCATAATAAGGAGATGCATATTGCAAAATATCGTGGTAGACGAGCACTTGACCGTCGCAGCCCCGGCCCGCGCCGATGCCGATCGTCGGAATCGTCAGCGCCGAGGAGATGGCTTCCGCAAGCGGCTCCGTCACGAGCTCCAGCACGATGCTGAACGCGCCGGCCGCTTCGAGCGCTTTCGCGTCGTCGATCAGCCGCTGCGCTTCCTTCTCCAGTTTGCCCTGCACCTTGTATCCCCCGAGCTGATGAACCGACTGCGGCGTGAGGCCGATATGGCCCATAACGGGAATGCCCGCCCTCACGAGCGCGGCCACTTCGTCCGCCACTTCCGCGCCGCCCTCGAGCTTGACGGCCTGCGCATGTCCTTCTTGCAGCAGTCTTGCCGCATTCCGCAGCGTCGTTTCTTTGCCGAGATGATAGGTCATGAACGGCAAATCCGCCACGATGAACGTATTTCTGGCTCCCCTGGCGACCGCCCGGGTATGGTACACCATATCGTCTAGCGTCACGGGAATCGTCGTATCGTACCCAAGCACGACATTGCCGAGCGAATCCCCGACGAGAATCATATCGAGTTCGGCTTCCTCCGCTAATTTGGCGGAAGGATAATCGTAAGCGGTCAGCATCGAGATCGGCTCGCCGCTTTGCTTCATTTTCTTCAGCTTCGTGATCGTAACGGGTTGTTTCATGGGCTTCGTCCTCCTCAGAATTGGATGGGCGTCCGCGAAGTTCGTCATGCCTAGTCTAAGCTTTCACGATCGGCGTTCGTCCTATGTGATCAACGCAAAAAAACCTTCTAGCCGCCGCTAAAAAGGTTCCGATCCGAAAAAGGAACATCCTGGCTAAAGCGGGCTTCCTTCTGTCTCGGTCCCTGACGGCTCAGAGCAGAATACGCACTGCCTTGCTAATGACGTTTATGATGTCATTCCCGCATGCCGCGTCGGTCGAGGGTGCGGTTCGCGATCGGCGATACCGCCCCAATAACGAGCATGGCTGGTAAGGCGAGTATATCAAAAAAACGGCCCCCCGTCTATGAACCGTTATCCCCCGGAGGCACCTGTTCGGCCGAGAACAACGGAACGACGGCACCGTCGTTCCGGCGTACGAGCAGCGCGCCTTGTTCGTTCAGTCCGACCGGCGTTCCGGTCGTCTCCAGACCGCCGATAATGAGACGCGTCGGTTTGTTAAGCGTGACGGACAACGCCTCCCACAACGTCTGTATCGGGGCGAAGCCTTCCCGCTGGTAGACCGCGTAGAGCTGCTGGAATTGCGAGAAGAAGCCCGCGATGATCTCGGCCCGGTCCAACGGCCGGCCCAGCTGGATCCGCAGGGACGTGGCGATTTCGCGCAACTCCGGCGGGTAATCGTCCTCCGTCAAATTGACGCTGATGCCGATTCCCGCGATCACGTATCGCAGCCGTTCTTCCTCGGCCGTCGATTCCAGCAGGATGCCGCTGATTTTTTTGCCGCCGATAAGCAGGTCGTTCGGCCACTTTATGCCGATATCGAGCGGCGCCGCGGCCGCTCGCAAGGCGCGGCATAAAGCGACTGCCGTCAGCAGCGTCAGCTGGGGCGCGAAATGAATCGGCATGCCGGGACGCAGGATGAAGCTCATCCAGATTCCTTTGCCGGATGGCGACACCCATTTGCGGCCCATGCGGCCGCGGCCGTTTGTCTGCTGCTCGGCGATGACCAGCGTGCCTTCCGGGGCTCCGTCTTCGGCAAGGCGCTGCGCGATGTTTTGGGTCGAATCGACCTCGTCGAACAGCCGGAGGCCGCCGATCATCGTTACGTTTTTCGCTTGAAACTTGATGCCGAGCTCCTGCGCCGTCAGCTTGGACGGGCGCCCGGTCAGACGATAGCCGAGGCGGCGCGAAGCTTCTATCACGTACCCCGCCGCTTCCAGCTTCTTGATCTGCTTCCAAATCGCCGTCCGGCTGATTTGCAGTTCTTGGCTGAGCCATTCCCCGGAGACGTAACCTTCGTTTTCCTTCGCCTCCAGCAGCTCGAGAATGCGATTGTTCATGGTCCGACACCTCGATTCTAATACGGCATGACTTCACTATCGATTGATGCTAGTATTCAACGAGCGCTCAACGTTCATGATCGCTCAGCAATTTCTTCGCTTTCGTCAATAAAAGGTCTTTCTCGTTCGGCACTTCGCCGAGCGCCGTCGCTTGCAGCAGCTGCTGCAGCAGACGGCCGAGCCAAGGGCCGGAAGGTCTCCCGGTCAAGCCAAGCAAATCCTTGCCCTTGACGGCAAGATCGCGAATCGCGGCTGCCGGCATCGCTTCAAGGGATGCCTGCAGCAGGTGTACGACGGCATCCAATGCTTTGCGGCGTTCGTCGGAATTCGTAACATCGGGCAAGACGAGCGAGGGAACGCGGCCGATGACGGAAAGCCAGCTCTGCGCGGCGGCTTGTCCATCATCCAACACGGACATGATCCAAGCCCTGTTCGCTTCCGCCGGCACCGGCTGCACTTGCTTCCCTGCAAGGCCATCCGACAATCGACGGATCGTATCCGCCATCGCGACGTGAATGCGTATCATCGCGGCAAGGCGCGACGACCGGGCTGCCGAATAGCGAAGCAGTCCGAACAGCTCCGAAGCTTGTTCGGCGTTCAGCGACAACGCGGCACACAGAGCCGCCCATCGATCCTCGGCCTCGCCGACCTCATGCAAGGCGCGAATGCCCGAAGCAATCCGTTTCCATGACGGGGGACTGGCGGCGTCCGATCCGAATGATGCAGGAGCACCTACCTGCGGTGTTCCGCGCCGGTCACGATTTTTGGTCGAGGCGTACGAGGACGCGGCGGTTACGATCTCTGCCGGAAGCGGGTCCTTCGTGCACGCAAGCAGCCCGCTCTCGGCTAGCAGCGCGGCAGCTTGATGCGGATGGGCGCCCGCGATCATCTTGTCGAATTCCAGGCCGATCCGCTCCATGGCGATATGCGCCAGCAGCGCCTTGTGGCGGCGTATCGCGCGCCATGTGCCATGCGCGATGCGCAGCTCGTAAGCCGCGGCGAAACGCAAGGCGCGAACGATGCGGAGCGCGTCTTCCTGCAGCCGGGCGTCGGCATCGCCGACGCAGCGCAGGACGCCCCTTTCGATATCGCGTCTTCCGCCGAAAGGATCGACCAGCGTGCCGTCGGCGCGCATCGCCATGCTGTTGATCGTGAAATCCCTGCGCAGCAGATCCTCGCGCAGGCTCGTGACGAACTCGACATGCGAGGGCCTGCGAAACCGCTCGTATTCGGACTCCGTGCGGAACGTCGTCACCTCGTACGTCTCGCCCTCATGCACGACGGTCACCGTTCCGTGCTGCAGGCCCGTCGGTATCGTATGCGGAAACGCTTCGATCACCTGCTCCGGCGATGCTGCCGTCGCGATATCCACGTCCTTCAGCGGTTTGCCGAGCAGCGTATCGCGGACGCAGCCACCTACGAATACCGCCTCAAAACCGCGCTCCTCCAGAACATAAAGCAAAGGGAGCGCCTTCGTCAGCGCTTCGCTCCTCGACATGGCCCTCCCTCCTTCTATAGGCTTACTCGCAAACCGGTTCCGGAATATCCGCTTCGATTCCGAGCGTTTTGTAGTAGATCCGTTCGTATTCGGACGTAATGCGGTCATTGCAGAATTGGTTCGTCGCCCGGTAGAGGCAAGCCTGCCGAACCTGACGGTACAACTCGTCGTTGCGCAGCAGCTTGATCGCGTTGTAGGCCATGTCGTCCGTATCGCCGATCGTCGAGAGGAATCCGGTCTCCCCGTGCGTGACCAGCTCCGGAATGCCGCCCGCGACGGACCCGATCGTCGGCACGCCGCAAGCCATGGCTTCCAGCGCCACGAGTCCGAAGCTTTCCTTCTCCGAAGGCAGCAGCATCACGTCCGCGATCGATATCACCTGCGCGACATCGTCTTGCTTGCCCAGGAAATGCACCCGGTCCTCCAGACCCAGCTGCCGGACCCGCGCCTGTACTTTCGGCAAATCCGGTCCTTCGCCGACGAGCAGGAGACGGCTCGGAACTTCCTTCACGACCTTGGCGAATACATCGACGACGTCCTGCAGGCGCTTGACCGGACGGAAATTGGAGATATGCATCAGTATCTTCTCGCCCGGCGAAGCATAATCGCTGCGCAGCGAACTGCATTCCCGCGGATAATACACGCGTTTGTCGACAAAATTATACGTCAGTTCGATAGGCTTATCGATATCGAGCAGCTCGCGCGTCTCGCAGATGAGATCTTTGGAAACCGCCGTGACGGCATCGCTTTTGTTGATGCCCATTCGAATCAGGTCTTTGAGCGATTCGTCCTGCGCCAACACGGTGATGTCCGTCCCGTGGAGGGTCGTCACCGTGCGGAGATTGCCGCCGACCATCTCTTTGGCCAAGTAGGCGCATACCGCGTGAGGTACCGCATAATGCACGTGCAGCACGTCCAGCTGCTGCATTTTGACGACTTGGGCCATCTTGCTCGCCAGCGATAAATCGTACGGCGGATAACGGAAAACGTAATAATCGTTCACTTCGACTTCGTGATAGAATATGTTTTTCTGAAACTGTCCCAGCCTGAACGGCACGCTGTGGGTAATAAAATGAATCTCGTGCCCTTTCTCGGCAAGCAGCTTGCCTAGCTCCGTCGCCACGACGCCGGAGCCTCCGAGCGTCGGATAGCACGTGATTCCGATCTTCAACCGTCTAGCCATGGTGCACCTCCAGTTCGTTCACTATCTATGCCTATGCCGGCGGCAATCGGGCTTTTCATGAATTCGGAAATATAAATGACGGGACAGCCGGGCTGCCGTTAGAACAACGTTACCGCATGAGGCCGGCGGATTGCAAATCCTTCGGCATGCGACCAGCCCCGCGTCTGCCCGAGCAGCATGTCCCGCGCTTCGACGCGCTGCACGTAGCGGTCGGTCAGCGGGGTCCGTACCCGGTCCTCGCCCGGAGCCGGCGGCGCGAATTGGGAGCGGTACGCTTGCAGCGCCGCCAGCTTCGTTCCGATGTGTTCGCTGATGTCGGTAACGAGGCTTACGTCGCCGCTGTCGTTTATGTAATAGAAATACAGCTGCTCCACCTGCACCGGCGGGAGCTCGGGCAAATAGTTGCGCAGCTTCGCGTTAAAAACCGCTTCCTCGATCAGTCGGCTGCAGCTGACGTGATCCGGATGGCGGTCGCTCCAATAAGGCGCGAATACGAGGCGAGGCCGCAGCCGCCGGATCTCGCTCACGATGGCCTGCAGCTGGTCGGCCGAGCCGTTCAACCCCCGATCCGGCAAGCCAAGCACGGAACGGTGCGATAAACCAAGCACCGCGGAAGCTTCGGCGGCTTCCTGCCGCCGAGTCTCCACGGTGCCGTTCGAGGACATTTCCGCCTCGGTCAAATCGCAGATCGCGACTTTGTACCCCTGCGAGACATGCTTGGCGATCGTGCCGCCCATGCCGATCTCGACGTCGTCGGGATGGGCGCCGAATGCCAAAATATCGACGTATGCCGTCATTGTTCTTCACCCGGCTTATATTTATGTACGAGCTCACGCCAGGCAAAATCCCCGCGCTGGAGCGCCCGGACGAGCAGTTCGCCCGTCGCCACGTTCGTCGCGACGGGAATGCCCTGAACGTCGCATAAGCGCAGCAGCGCGATGATATCCGGCTCGTGCGGCTGGGCCATGAGCGGGTCGCGCAGGAAAATGATCAAATCCATTTCGTTCTGCGCCACGAGCGCGCCGATTTGCTGGTCGCCTCCGAGCGGTCCGGACATGAAGCGGTGAATGCTCAATTGGGTCTGCTCCATGATCCTCGTACCGGTCGTACCCGTGGAATAAAGGGCATGCCCCTTGAAAACATGCTCGTATGCGATGACAAAGTTAACCATTTCATCTTTCTTTCGATCATGTGCAATAAACGCGATGTTCAACCTCGCCGCACTCCTCTCCTGGTTGTCCGCGAACTCTCGACCTGCCGGCTCTCGGGACAGCTAGTCCATCAGATGTTCAAACCCGTAAATAAGTCCGCTGTAAGTCATCACTTTCTTGCAAGCCACGGCAACGCCTGGCATGTACCCCGCGCGCTCGTATGAATCATGCCGAATTTTCAAGGTTTGGCCATGGCCGCCGAAGACGACTTCCTGCTGGGCGAACACGCCCGGCAACCGAACGCTATGTATGCGAAAACCGTTGTAATACCCGCCGCGCGCGCCCTCGATGACTTCTTTCTCGTTAGGATTGCCCTGACGCAGCTCCTGCCGCGCCTCCGAGATCAGCTCGGCCGTCTTGATGGACGTTCCGGACGGCGCGTCCAGCTTCTGGTCGCCATGGTATTCGATGATTTCCACATGCGGCATATACTTGGCGGCCTGAGCCGCGAATTTCATCATCAGGATCGCTCCGATCGAAAAGTTCGGCGCGACCAAGGCCCCTATGCCTTTCTCCTTGCAGAGCTCGTCCAGCTCCGTCATCTGCTCCGGCGTCAGACCCGTGGTTCCGATAATCGGACGCGCGCCGTAGGCGATGGACAGGCTGGCATTGCCATAGGCGGCATGCGGCACCGTGAAGTCGACCACCACGTCCGCGCCCGCGTCTTTTAGAGCGGTTTCAAGATCGGCTTGTACCGTAATTCCGCAAGGCGAAAGCCCGACGAGCGTCCCCGCGTCGACCGGACCCGTAGATGGGCTAATCGCCGCGGCCAGCGTCAGCCCTTCGTCTTGAAGCACCATTTTGACGACTTCGCGCCCCATGCGTCCGCTTGCCCCTGTGACGGCAACTCGAATTTGTTCTGTCGACATCTCTGATCACCTGTTCCTTTTTCGTTTGCTGCGCTGGCCGTATGCGCGCAGCGCCCTGCTTTTCCGTTTCAGCTCGGTATACAATCGCCGGGCCGCCGCGTGTTCCGGATCGAGCCGGACGGCTTCCCTCGCGTAGGCCGCGCCTTCGTCGTATCTCCGCAACGACGAATAGACCGAGCCGAGCAGCAGCAGTGCTTCCATGTTCAGCGGATCCATCCGCGACGCTTCGATCAGCATCGACAGCGCATGCTCCGCGTTCGCGGGCGATTGCGACAGCAGCTGTTCCGCGTCGCTGACGATCGCCTTTGCTCTTACCGTTTGCAGATGATAGCCGTATTCCTCGTGCTCCGAATCCAGCAGAACGGCCTGTTCCGCATAGTGGAGCGCCTTTTGCCATTTCCCGCTGCGGGCGCAGGTAATCGAGCATTTATGGTATAAAGCTCCATTTTCCGGATCCAACGAGATCGCTTCCTCGAAGCGCTGGATCGCCTGTTCGTAATCGCCGCTCAGGATGGCTTCGTAAGCTTTTTTCACGCTGCTGTCTACGTCCATCCGCCCATCCTCCTTGTACACAGGTTGATGGTACAGCATATGTAGAAACCCGTATTACGGTTCGACGTTTTTTCGCGTCCAGCGGTTCGCGTCGCGCGTATTGAACTTATGCATGACGCGGTCATGCGCCTCCGCCAAGTCGATGCCGAGCGAATTCGCGAAGCATACGACGATGAACAAGACATCGCCGAGTTCCATCTCGATGGAGTTGTCCGCCTCGTCCGATTTTTTAGGCTTCTCTCCGAAACGATGGTTGACCTCGCGCGCCAGTTCTCCCACTTCTTCGCTCATCCGCGCGAGCATGGAGAGCGGGCTGAAGTAGCCTTCCTTGAACTGCGATATGTATGCGTCTACCTCTTTTTGTATGTCCGCCAACGACTTTTGAGACACCGTCCAAGCTCCTCTCTGTGCATGAGGTTTCCTTCATATGTTATATCAAACCGTATCTGAAAACAATGCTTTTGACTTTCCAGTAAAAGAGACATACTATGATTATTGCCTTCATGTTCCAACCACTTTTCCGAAAGGAGCCGAATATCCTTTGAAAACGACCACCGCCCAGGTACTCCGCACACTTCTCCCCGTCATGCTGGGAACTGCGATTTACGCGTTCGGCCTTCATTATTTTCTGCTCCCCAACCAGCTGATGGAAGGCGGCGTGACCGGCATCGCGATCTTGCTCAATTACGCGCTCGGCTGGCCGTTGTCGATCTCGACGTTCGTGCTGAATATTCCGCTTTTCTTCATCGGTTGGCGCATCCTGGGCCGCTCCCATACGGGCTATACGATTTTCGGCGCCGTATCGCTGTCCGTGTTTCTCGCGCTGATGGAGAAGTTGATCGCGCTCGGCTGGATCGTCCCGTTCCGGACGTCGAACGATTACATATTGGCCGTCCTGTACGCCGGCGTGACGCTCGGCATCGGTCTGGGCATCGTGTTCCGGTTCGGCGGCACGACTGGCGGGGTCGACATTATCGCCCGAATCGCAGCCAAGCTGAAGGGCTGGAGCATGGGGCAAGTCATCCTGACCTTGGACGTCATCATTATCGGGTTGTCGCTGCTGTACATCCCGAAGGAAAAAGTGCTGTACACGCTTGTCGCCGTCTTCATCGCCTCCAAGCTGATCGATTTCATTCAAGAGGGCGCCTATGCGGCCAAAGAATTTTCCATCATCACGGAACGCGGCGACGAGCTGGGACTCAAGATTACGCAGGACATGGACCGCGGCGTCACGCTGTTTCCGGCGAAAGGCGCTTACTCCGGCAAGCCGAAGCAAGTCGTCTACTGCGTCGTCGCGCGACATGAAGTCCGCATGCTGAAAGCGATCGTCAACGGCATCGACCCGCGCGCGTTCATCGTTATCAATGACGTGCACGACGTGCTCGGAGAGGGCTTCAAAGCCGAATAAAAATAACCGGCCCGAGGGCCGGTTATTTTTATTCGCTCAAGAGGTAACCGTTATCATGATTGCTTCGTATGAAGCTGACATGGAATCTATGCGTCCTGATTCAAGGAGCGGCGACAACGACATGCATTGCCCTGCCCGTTCAATGGAATTTGTTGCGCGAGAACGGGACGACCTTATCTTGTCCCCGGTACTTGCGCCAACCGGCAAAGCCGAGCACGGCCATCACGAATGCGGCGATGAACATCTCCCCGATCAGCATTGCGCCTTCCCGTTGTTGGCCGACCGTCACGCCAGGCGGAATCGCTTCCGCGACCGCCGCTTCCCCGACTTGATCCGGATCGCGGAACAAATCGTTCGCGGCCGCAGCCAAGCTTTCAAGCGCGACCGTAACGGCTTCAGGACGAAGCTGCCCGGTTTCCGCGCCTTGCACGGCAGCTTGTAAGTACGCGATCCGTTCCTGCACGGCCTCGATTCGGCCGGCGTCGCGCTGCATCAGCGCCGCTACTTCCAATCGGGCAAGATGCTCGCTATAAATCCCGATCGAGGCTTCCGCGGCCATTGCCCGGTCCTCGGATTGCGATTGCCACGTAGCGCGTATTCGCTGCGCATCATCCTTCAGCACGCCTTCATATTGGAGCCAAAGCGGGGCTTCCGGCCGAAATACGGCATCGCTCGCTAATTTCAGCCGGGCAGTTTCCGTATACCACAGCGTCGTCGTGCCCCTTTGCGGCATCGCCTTCTTGGCTGCCTTCACGCTGAGGTCGAAAGCTTGCCAACCGACCGGCGTCCCCGACTTGCGCACGTCCGGCAGCGCGGCTAGTCCTTCGATTCGTTGCAGCAGGAGGTAGGCTTCCTGCCGATTGGATTGATTGGCGGCCGAATACAGCGCATCCGACCACGAACTGAGCTGCTCCAGCGATGCGTCGGCTTTTGCCGCGCCGACTCCGACCGGCTCCGATTGAGCATTCAAGACGGAAAACGGCTTCGAATTCAAGCTGCAGCCCGAAGCGAGAACCAGCACGAAGCCGGCGCAAACGAGCGCGATGATCGATGATAATGCCTTCATGCTCATCCCCCCTACTACATCGTATGGAGGGATGTCCCATCTTAGACCTTACGGAAAGAGATTAACAGCCACGTCACCAGCAAACTGAACGCCGATAGCCCGATCGTAAAGAGTTGGATCGCGGACAAGTCATCATCCAGGACGTCCGGAAGCCATGGAAACACGTAGTACGTATAATCGATCGTATCGTTCAGCAGGAGCCACAGCAGCGCCATGAATGCCATGAAACGCCCGAAGACCATATAGCGTACGAACAAAACCGCTTCGATCGCCATCCCCAGGTGAGAGACGACCAGCATGTAATGCTCCCATTCGAGATGGTCGCCCTGCGCTCCGCCCGCCATGATCATCGTTACCGCCCATATGCCGTATTTGATGGACGTCACGACGCCAAGCGCCTCGATCAAGGATCGAACGGCAATGCCGATCGGACCGGACTTGGCCAAGCGCGGGAACAGCAAAAAAAGCAGCGAGAGCGTAAAAAACAGACTGGCGGTCGGACTGTCGGGCACGAATATGATTTGCCAAAGCGCCTGCGTCTCGACGGTGTACTCCATCTGCTGGCCATACCAGATGTAACCGTATACAGTGCCCAACGCATTGACGATAAACAGAAGCCACAGCATCGTGCGATTGGTCAGCCAATCGCGGCTCCACGGAAGAACGGCTGCTTTCACTTTAAACCTCCCTGAGAGTGGAAATGAGGATACGGTGCAAAAAAACCTGATCGTCGGTTACGATCAGGTTTTGTCGTGAGCTGCACGCTTATTTGGCGGGGGCTTTTTGTTTCGAAAGCCAAGTCGTCAATTGATCGATTTCCTCTGCGGACAACTTGTCCTTGAAGGAAGGCATATTGTTCTTGCCGTTCGTGACGATATCGACTAGCTCTTCTTTGCTGAACTTGTCGCCGATGCCGTGGAACGACGGAATGCCCGAGCTCTCGTTGCCTTTCAAATCCGCGCCGTGACAGGCAACGCACTGCGCTTTTTGCGTGATCGCGACAGCGGGATCCTTCGCGTCGACAAGCGGGATTTCCGGTGCGGGTTGCCCCGCGGGAACGCCTGATTTCGCTGCTTCTTCCGCGGCCTCGCGCGCTTTCTCTTCCCGAAGAATCTGCTCCGGAATCGTATTCGTGATCTTCAGCTCGTGCTGGTAGTGATCCCAGGACTGCTTCGTCAGATAGAATACGGAGATCAGCGACATGAACATCAGTATCGACGTGATCGGACGTCTGTAGAAACGGCGCTCTTTGCCGGTGTCCAAGAACGGCGCCAGCAAAAGCGAGCCGAACGCGATGCCCGGAATTGCGACCGTACCGAGTACGACGTAATCCTTCGAGACGTATTGCAATTTAAGGAATTGATACAGGAACAGGAAGTACCAGTCCGGCATCGGAATAAACGAAGCATTCGTAGGGTCGGCCGGGTATCCGAGCGGAGCCGCTTCGGAAATCGTCAGTACGAGGAACCCGACGAGAACGACGACGCCGACCATCCATTCTTTAAGCAGGAAGTTCGGAATGAACGCTTCCGACTTGCCTGGATAAGCGGAGTAATCCGGCGGCGTGATTGGACCGGTAACCGCTTTTTTACGAACCCGGGAGTCACCGACGAATACGACTTTCTCGTTCGATTTGTGACCGTGTGCCATTCGCAAAATGCCTCCTTTCGGCTTATAGTGGGCCCGAAATACCTTGTTTCCGGATCATAAAGAAGTGAGCCGCGAGAAGCGCAAGCAGCGCGCCCGGCAGGAAGAAGACGTGAATCGCGAAGAAACGGGTCAACGTCTCGGCGCCTACGATCTCTCCGCCTTGCATCAGTTCTTTAATGTATGTACCGATGTACGGCACCGATTCAGCGATTTGAATGCCGACCTTCGTCGCGAAGTAGGCTTTGTTATCCCAAGGAAGCAGGTAGCCCGTGAATCCGAGACCGAGCATGATGAAGAAAATCAACATGCCGACAACCCAGTTCATTTCGCGCGGCGCCTTGTAGGAACCGGTGAAAAAGACGCGAAGGGTGTGAAGGAACATCATGACGATGACGAGACTCGCGCCCCAGTGATGCATGCCGCGCACGATGCCGCCGAAAGCGACTTTGTGCTGCAGGAAGTCAACGCTCTTGTAGGCATTGATGATATCCGGCACGAAGTACATCGTCAGGAACATCCCCGACAAAATTTGGATAACCGTAATGAAAAACGTCAGTCCGCCAAAGCAGTACACGAAAGCGGAGAAGTGATGCGCAGGGTTAACGTGTTCCGGTACTTCGTGATCGGCAACGTCCCTCCACATCGGCGTAATATCAAGACGTTCGTCAATCCAGTTATAAATACCTTTCATCATCCGATATACGCCTCCTTATACCCGTGTATTTGCTTTGATCGGTCCGAGATAGACCCAACCTTTTTCGATCTTCAGATCGTATTCGTCCAGCGGCTTCGGCGCGACGACCAAGTTTTTGCCGTCCTTGGTGTAATGGGCGCCGTGGCAAGGACAAACATATTCCTCATTCTTTTCGGTGTTCCAGCCGATCGTGCATCCCAGATGCTTACAAACCGGTGAAAGCGCAAACGCTTTACCCTGATCGTCTTTGGAGATCCATGCCGTCAACTCGGGGTCGCTCACGTACCAACCGTCCACCTGGTGGATTTTGAATTTGAATTCTTGCGGTTCATTGGTAAGTTTCGTTTCCTCGACGACTTTAATCCACGTGCCGGCTTCTTTCTTTTGCAAAATCGGATCAACGGCAAACCGGATCATCGGCAGTGTCATGCCCGCTGCCATGAATGCGCCTGCGCCTCCGAGCGTATACGACAAAAATTGACGCCGGGACATGCCGTTTCGTTTCACAGGACCGTGCGTTTTTTCGTGTTCATGGTTACTCATCTTCTGTTCTACCCCCTTTGCTGAGCCATATCTGTGTTCTGCCGGAGAAGGCAAAACATACGATGAACTAGGACATTACTTATAATAGCCTAGGTGATATGGAGCGTCAAGAATTTGCCAATCGAATATATGGACAGTTCAAAATGGGTTTTGTCAATTGTTATCATTTTGTCACAATTGACCTTGTCTGGCATTTGTTTTTCCCATTCCGTTGTCACCTTATGCAAATCGATGCAAGCTCTTCCGCCGAATTCAGGCCCGTCCGAGCCAAAGTTTGCGGATCGCCTCGCTTACTTGGCCCGCATCCGGCGCCTGATGATCGTTGTCCGCGCACACGACAAGATCCGCTCCGCTTCCCTCGGCGGACGGCAGCGCTATCGCCGATGCGAGCACGACGAATTTGAATCCGGCCCTTCGCAGGTTGGCGCAAATTCCGTTCAATTGCCGGACCAGATCGGGCGTCCATTCGCCGTACTGAACGGACGGGTATGTAACGGTTCTTCCTTTAAAGGGCTGCTCGATCGTGTTCAGCACCTCCCGCAAGCGTTCCAGCCGCAGCGTTGCTTCATGCGGCATTTCGGCACCGGTCAATCCGGTCACCGGCAGCACCGCCGTATCGAGGTAGGGCTGGAGCTCCGCCCACTGCTCCGCGTTTAATTCGCTGAATTTCATTCCTGTCCTCTCTCCTCCGGTCCTTAGCATATGTCATTTCAGAAAAATCCATTCTATTAATATACCACAGGAATCGCATATTTATTGAAAGAAAAAAATCCGGCCGCATTCGGTCCGGCAGCAAAAAAGCCAAGACGGCGGGCCTTCGCCCGTGCATCTTGGCATCCTGTAATCGATCGGCATCCGTCGACCGCCGCCGCCGCGACGATTCGCTTGCCTTCATTAAACGTGCAGGGACTTCAGTTCGTCCGTCAACCGCTGAAAGGTATCCTTGTCGCCGGAGGCAAGCGCCGTATCGATCGCGGCATACAGCTTATCCGTTCGAAATTTGAGTACGGCTTCATCCAGGAGCATTTCCGCGGCAAGTCCGAGCATCACTTCGTAAGATACTTTCATTTTGTCCATAGGATACACCTCCACCTGAGCGTTTAAGAGATCCTATATTCCTTTCCTTACGCCACTCGCTTCCTGATCGTCTTCGTTTCTCCAAGCCAATCGTCTATTCTGTCCTTGCCGACGACTCCCGCAGGCGAATAAGTGAAAGCATATAGGTGGTTTCCATGTCGGTGCGTTCATCCACTTAGGAATGAACCGGCTCTACTAAATTATATTCATTTAATTGAAAGAAGCTAAGGACGTTGGCCCTATGCCATGCCGAATGTGCGCGTGCCCACGGCTTGCCGGGACGGATCAACCGTTCAGGACGATTGCCTCGTCATCGATGCTTCGTCCCGCGACGATCGTCTTGCCAAGCGGCGTCATCCGGATGACTTGTCCATGCTCGGCATGCTCGCCGATGCGGAGCAGCCCGAGATGCAGCATCGTTCCGATCAAGCGCTGTTCCAGTATCGTCTCCGGCTGATCATAATAGAAAGGCTTCACGTAAGGCGTCAGCGTGGCCATGATCGTATCCGCCTTCACCCAACGGCTTCCAAGCTTGTCGATCCAATGCACGAGCGAGCGGATGTTCGGAACCGGTCCTTTGTACAACCGAAGCCAGAACTGATACAGCTTGTCCGGCGGCTCCGCCGACCGCAGGGCTTGGCGTTCCTTGCCCGCGGCCGAAAGCTCCAGCAGCTCGTTATTTTCGACGATCCAGCCCTGGTAATAGCAATAATCGTACAAGAGGGACAACCGGTTGGGGTAATCCTTGATCTTGCGGCCGTAGCCGAATCGCCATTCCCCTTTGCCCGGCAGCGGCTCCTTCACGCCGAACGACTCCAACAGCTGCACGATGCTGCGTTTGTACATCGTTCCATCGGTCGTCAGGGCCACTTCGTTCAGATGAACGTACGTGAGCAGGTGCATCACGTCTTCGCCCATCAGCATCTGCTCGTCCCGGTAAGCATGCGGTTCATCGTCGGCGTACACGACCTCGGAAGCCAGCCTCCGCTCCATCGTTTGCTTGAACCGTTCCTTCAAATCGCTCGGTACTTGAAACAAATATCGCTCCGGCCCCGCGTATCCGTTGAACAGCCAGCCGTACTGCTTGAACCGGGATATCGTTTCGCGCGGCCCGCTCTCCGGCTCCGGCCGTTCCTTGGCCTGCGGTTTTGATTTGGCGACGCGTTTGGTTGCGCTGCTCGCGGCCGATGATTTGACCGCGGCTTTCTTCGCCGGGGCCGCTTCGGCAGCTGCTGGGGCTTGCGCCAAAGCGGCGGGCAGGCCGAACCGGCTTTGCTGCACCCTGGCGATCAGCTCCTCCAGGCTAAAAGCGTCTCTCGCGTCGAACAGCAAGGAAATCATGAACCGTAAATCCTCGAGTTTCAAGGCGCCGATTTGAGCTTCGAACACATCTCTGCGATTCACCGTCGATAAAATCGACTGGATCAGCTCATTCTTGGAATTGCCGTTGCACTCGCATTGATAGGTTGTCGCGATGCGGCTCAGCTGCCCGATGTCCGCATAACTGAGCATGTCCGCTAATTTCATCTGCCGCCCTCCGTTCCCGATCCCTCTTGAAGGTTTACTATCATTATGGGAACATTGGCGTTTTTTATAACTACTGGTAGAAAAAAAGCCGTCATTCTCGCATGAATGCAAGAATGACGGCTGATCGCCCGGATGCAAAATCAATTTTGAAGCTGCTCGAGATGAAGCGTGCAATTGTGCAGCAGCGGCGTCCAACCGGCGCCTTCCCGCTCCATGATCGAGAATGAAAGATTGTGAATCGGTTTGTCGGCCAAATCCGCGCACATTGCCTGCAGCAGCTGCGCTAGCAGGCTGCCGTGGGTGACGACGAGCAGATGGCGTCCAGAACCGCCTGCCGCAGCTTCTTCGACGAACGAAAGCGCCCGCGCCCGAACCTGCTCGTCATTTTCTTGTCCGTTATCGCGCTTTTTCCAATCCGGACCCCAGCGTGCCAGCCGCTCGCTTTCCGTCGTCCCCTCCACTTCGCCATAGAACCGTTCGCGCAACCGCGCGTCCGGATCCAAGAGCGGAATGCCAAGTGCCTCGGCGATGATCTCGGCGGTCTGCTTCGCGCGCATCAAGTCGCTCGACACGACCGCATCCCATTTCATCGGCTCGCGGTCAAGCCGCCGCGCCAGCGCCTGCGCTTGACGGTAGCCCTCCTGATTGAGCGGAATGTCGGTTTGACCTTGGATTTTCCCAAGCTCGTTCCATTCCGTCTGGCCGTGGCGAATGAGTCCGATTCGCAATCCAATTCCCTTCTTTCAACGAAAAATCTCCTGGCACGCGGCCGGAGTCGTTCAAATGGTCTTCTCGATTATGTATGCGTCAGCTTCGCGTTCGTGAAAACCAGTTCAGGATGAGCAGCGTCATGATGATTCCGAGAAGCGATAACGCAACATAGTATTGCGGAACCGTCGGGACGATATTCAGGACGATGGGATCGCTGATGCTGGCTACGGGCACGTCGGCGTAGAAGGAGACGGGAATAATATTGTCGCCGCTTGCCGCGTCGGCCGTTTCGATCAATCCGGTCAGCTTGGCCACTTCCACGGAGGAAGCGTCATGGTTGCCGATCACAACGTAAAACAAGCCTACCACGAACATCGCCAGGCAGCAAGCGATAATGGCGGTCACGTTGCGGCGGAACGTTTTCGTGAAATGATAGCTTTTGCTTGCGACCGGCATGAACCAGGATTGCTCCGCATAAATGCGGTCCATCACGCCATGGTTCACGTGATCGATCGGCCCGATCGCGTCGGACTCCTCGGAGAAGAAGCGAATAAGCTGCTCGCTTTCTTCCCAAATTCGAAACTCCTCGCTGCAGGCTTCGCAGGTCCGGAGATGTTCATCTACTAGTAGGCGTTCGCTGTCGTCTTCGTTTAAATCCCAATAAACACCGAACGATTGCTGCACGTCGTGGCAGTTCATCGCATTTTCATCCCCTCGTACTCTTCCAGCATAGGCGATTCGCCAAAATACGGCTCCAGCTGAATCTTCACGCTGCTGCGCGCACGAAACAGAAGCGATTTTACGGAGCTTACGGTCTGACCGAGGATATTGGCGATTTCTTGATAATCCAATTGCTCGTACTCTCGTAAAATTAGCGCCGAACGCTGTTTCTCCGGCAGGCTGTTGATCGCTTCGCGCACCATCGTCATGCGCTCGTTCTGCAGCAGACGCTGTTCGGGAACGGCTTCCGGCGGCGCGATCGGAGTGAAACCGACTTCTTCGAAGGAGACGTTGCCCGCCTTTTGCTTGCGCAATTCGCTAAGTACCGTATTTCTTGCAATGGTGTACAGCCAGGTAGAAAAGGAAGCATCCACTTCCCTGAACGAGTGAAGACTGCGGTACGCTTTGTAAAAGGTTTCCGAGCACAGATCCTCAGCCAACAGCTCGAGCTTGGCGCTCTTCAGCATATGGAAGATAAAGGCAAGGATTTTACGCTGGTAGCGCCGCATCAACTCCGAATACAGCTGTATATTTCCATCTTTGATTTCGCGGATAAGCTGGGAATCCGTCATCGCGGGCGACCCTCCTTGGCCTGAGGAGTGCTCTCGAATCGGTTATACATTGTACCGAAACGAAAGTAAAAAGTTGCGCGATCATAAAAAAAATGCATACTCCGGCATCTTCTCTAATCATTTCGAGATATCCGCCCAAAATCCTGCTTCTTTCGACACGTTTCCAATCCCCACATTTTTACATAAACTACATCGATTGTAACACGGCCGGATAAGCGCATGGGTAAATATTTCTCAAAGTTCCGTTCGTAGAAGTTCCTGCAATGTATCTCGACGAGCGATAGCCCCGGATTGTTTCATAAAAGGCAAAAAAAAGACCGCCCTTATAGGGGGCGGCCCCGCAAAACTCTGCGATGGATTTGGATAGGAGTGGAGAGAAACCATACTGTACTTTTATTATATGTATACGTTTTCATTTTGTCAATAAGCGTTTTCAAAAGCGCTACAATAATTTTTAAAAGTGGACGGCGTAGCCGATTTCGCCCAACCGCTCGACCGCGCGGTCCAAATCCTCCTGCTTTCGGAAGCTGAGCCTAAGCACGCCGGGCACGTCTTCCCTGCTCTCGATGATTTGGATATTGCTCAGGTTGATCGCACTGTTGCCGAGCTCCGTCGCGACTTTCCCGATGATGCCGGGATGATCGGGCACGTCGATGTAGCATTCATAAATGGCATGAAGCATGCCTTTGCGCCGTTCCGGCAGCTGGCTCCGGAATTGTCCGGCGTCCTTGAAGGCCTTTTCCACCGCTTCCCCGTTCTCGACCTCCAGCATATCGAGGAACGATTCCATGCCCGACTGCCATTCTCGCAAGAGCCGCAGCAGGACGTTCCGGTTGTTGACCAGAATATCGCGCCAGACGACGGGATCGCTTGAGGCGATGCGGGTGATATCCCGGAATCCGCCTGCGGCAAGTTGGCTGTAAAGCGAATTGTCCTGATTGTAGCCGCGAACGAGATTGACGAGCGCGACCGCGATGATGTGAGGCAGATGGCTGATCGCCCCGACGATTTCGTCATGCTCCTCGGGATGCACGTGAACGATGTTCGCTTTGGTGTAGGCGAGCAGGTTCGTCAGCCGATCGACGTCGTGCTGAGGCGTCGATGCTTCGGGCGTGAGCACGTAGAACGCATTTTCGAACAAGTACAAGGAAGCCGCTTCGACGCCGGAGCGCTCGGAGCCGGCCATCGGGTGACCGCCGATGAATACCGCCTCGCCAAGGCTGGCCTGCCTGGCGCATGCCGCCACGGACGCCTTGGTGCTTCCCACGTCCGTGATGATGCAGCCGGGCTTCAACTCGAGCCGGCTCAAATCATGCACGTATTGCTCGAGCGAACCTACCGGCACGCAAAGAAAAATAAAATCCGCGCCTTCCGCGGCCTCGCGAAGAGACGTCGTCGCATGATCGACGACGCCTCGCTCGAGGTATTTGGCAGCGGATGATTCGCGTACGGAGTGACCGACGACGGTAATGCCGGGCTTGCCTTTAAAGCAAAGCGCCAGCGAGCCGCCGATCAACCCGACGCCGAATATCGCTATTTTCGTCATGGCGTTAACCTAGCACCGCCGCTTCTGCGAGTACGGACTCCAGCGCCGCGACGAACGCTTCGTTCTGCTCTTGGCTGCCGATCGTAATGCGGATGTACGTCGGGTAATGCGCCCACCGCGCGCGCGAAATGACGCCACGGCGAAGCAAGCCGTCGAACGCTTGACCGGACGGGATCTTCACGTCGACCATGATGAAATTGCCGTGCGCTTCGAAATAATGAAGTCCGAGACGGTCGAACTCGCGGTACATGTAGGCTTTGCCCTCCGCATTGCGCGCTCTGCACGACTGCAGGAATTCGTCGTCGGCGAGCGATGCCGCCGCCGCGGCTTGCGCCATCCGCGTCGTATTGAACGGTTCGCGGACTTGGTTGATCATCCGGATCAAATCGGCATGTCCGGCGCCGTAGCCGATGCGAAGCGAAGCGAGGCCGTAGATTTTGGAGAAGGTGCGAAGCAGGATAACGTTATTGAATTCGCGCATGAGTGCAAGGCTGTCCGGGAAATCCTCGTCCATGACGTATTCGATGTACGCCTCGTCCAGTACCACGATGACATTCGAAGGCACTTGGCGGATAAAGGCGTCCAGCTCGGCGTGCCGGACGATCGTGCCGGTCGGGTTGTTGGGATTGCACACCCAGATGATTTTGGTGCGCTCCGTCACTTTCGCCAGCATGGCGGGCAAGTCGTGCGTACCGTCTCGGAGCGGCACTTCGATGATCGACGCGCCCTCGATGACCGCGTTATGGCGATATTGCGAGAACGTCTCGTCCGCCGTGATGGTCTCGTCGCCCGGTGAAAGGAATGCGCGCGCGAGCATCAGAATGACTTCGTCGGAGCCGGCGCCGAAGATGATTTGATTGCGTTCGATGCCCAAGTACTCGGCCACCGCCGCCGTCAGCTCCGTGCTGAAGCTGTCCGGATATATGCTGATGTTTTCAAGTTCTTTGATAATGGCCGCTTTCGCGTGTTCCGAGCTGCCGAACGGATTCTCGTTCGAGGCCAGCTTGATGACTTCTTTAAGACCCAGTTCGCGTTTGACTTCTTCGATCGGCTTGCCCGGCTGATACACCGGCAGACTGACGATACTTTGTTTTGGTTGCATCCTTATCACCTCGTAAAAGTGTTTCATAGCTCAATGGTTATTTCAACATTGTCTCACAAGTTGCGCGCATTTAAAAGAGTCCGGCAAATTTTTCTTTCGTGCTTTTAAGCTTTTATGCATAGAAGCAAGCAAGAGCACGAACGGATTTCGCTCGTCGCGCCATCGTTCGATTCGTTCGCTGGGGACCTTACTGGCAAAGCAAAAAACCTCCGAGCGGCCTATGACCGTTCGAAGGTTAAGCGCAGGCATCCCGGTTCGCGCGGGTAGCCGGCTCAGCCCTTCAGCTCGCCGACAAACGCGCGGATCTGCGCAAGTCCATCCTGCTTCATGGCCGGCGATTGCAGCAGCGGCACGACTTCCTCGATCTTGCGCACGATCGCGCTGCCGACGATGACCCCGTCTGCCTGCTTGCTGAACCGCTCGACCTGCTCGCGGCTCGAGATCCCGAAGCCCACGGCGATCGGCGTGTTCGTCGCGCTGCGTACCGTAGCCAGAAACTCGTCGATGCCTTGGTGAAAATCGGCCCGCACGCCGGTCACGCCGAGCGAGGACACGCAGTATACGAATCCGCGCGCTTTCGCGGCGATGCGCACGACGCGATCGTTCGAGGTCGGCGCGACGAGCGGGATCAAATGAATATTGGCCGCTTCCGCCATGGCGCGAAGCTCGGCATCTTCTTCGATCGGCAAATCGGGGATAATGAGGCCGCTGATCCCTTTGGCCGTCACGAGCTCGAAAAACCGTTCAAGCCCGAATTGCAGCACCGGGTTATAGTAGGAGAACAAAATGAACGGCAGCTTGACGCCCGCGCCGCGCGCATGCTCGGCGACTTGGATGCAATCCTCGAGCGTGACGCGCCCGTTGGCAAGCGCGCGCTCCGAAGCCCGCTGGATGACCGGTCCGTCCGCCAGCGGGTCCGAATACGGCACGCCGAGTTCGATCATATCCGCGCCGGCCTGCTCCAATGCTTCGATGATCTCGACGGACGTGCCCAGATCAGGGTCGCCGATGGTCAGAAACGGGATAAGCGCGGTGCGCCCTTCTTCGCGAAGCCGCGCGAACGCGGCATCGATTGCGTTGACTTGGATGTCCATCCGCTTACATGCCTCCTTCGAGATAACCCATGATCGCTTGGACGTCCTTGTCGCCGCGGCCCGACAGGCTGACGACGATGATCTGGTCGCTGCCCAGCGTCGGCGCCAGTTTCATGACCTGCGCGATCGCATGCGCCGACTCCAGCGCCGGGATGATGCCTTCCGTGCGCGACAGCAGCTGCAGCGCTTCGAGCGCCTCGGCGTCCGTGATCGGCAGGTACGCGGCGCGCTCCGTGTCTTTCAAGTAAGCATGCTCCGGACCGATGCCCGGATAATCCAAGCCCGCGGATATCGAATGCGCCGGCTGCACTTGTCCGTATTCGTCCTGGAGGACGTAGCTTAGCGAGCCTTGGAACACGCCATGCCGTCCTTTGGTCATCGTAGCCGCGTGCTCATCGGTGTCCACGCCGCGACCCGCCGCCTCCACGCCGATCAGCTTGACGGACGCGTCGCCGATGAACGGATAGAACATGCCGATGGCATTGCTGCCGCCGCCTACCGCCGCCACGACGTAATCCGGCAGACGCCCGGCTTCTTTCTGGATCTGCTCGCGCGATTCGTCGCCGATAATCCGCTGAAAATCGCGAACCATCATCGGGTACGGATGCGGCCCCGTCACCGAACCGAGGATGTAATACGTGTCGTCGACATGGCTGACCCAATAGCGAAGCGTCTCGTTGCAGGCATCCTTCAGCGTGCGCGTGCCGGACGTCACCGGCACGACCTCGGCGCCGAGCAGCTTCATGCGGAACACGTTCAGCTCCTGGCGCTTCGTGTCCTCTTCGCCCATGAACACTTTGCATTCCATGCCGAGCAGCGCCGCCACCGTCGCGGAGGCCACGCCGTGCTGGCCGGCTCCCGTTTCGGCAATGATCTTGGTCTTGCCCATGCGCTTGGCAAGCACGCCTTGCCCGATCGTATTGTTGATTTTGTGCGCGCCGGTATGGTTCAAATCCTCGCGCTTCAAATAGATTTGCGCGCCACCGAGATGCTCGGACAGCCGCTGCGCATGATATAACGACGTCGGACGTCCCGAATATTTCGTCAATAAGTAGCGGACCTCCGCGATGAAATCAGGATCCTTCGAATAATGCCGATAAGCCTCCTCCAGCTCGATCAGCGCGTTCATCAGCGTCTCGGGGACGTACCGTCCGCCGAATTTGCCGAAGCGCCCGTTCTCGTCCGGGACTTGCGTCATAAACCTTGCACCCTTTCCGCGAAAAGTCTGATTTTCGTACTATCCTTCAAGCCGTCCGTCTCTACGCCGCTGGATACGTCCACGCCGTCGGGCGCATGCCGGGACAACAGCTCTTCCACGTTATCGGGATGCAGTCCTCCCGCGACATAGAGCGGAAGTCCGGCTGCTGCGGCCATATAGCGGTCGATGACATGCCAGGCAAACGTCCTGCCCGTCCCTCCGCCCGCCGTATCGATCAGGAACGCGTCCACGCTGCCGCGGTACGGCTCCAGCCTGTCAGGTCCGTCCGTGGATGGATCGACGGCGTCGCGTTCCGTCACCGACAATACTTTCCACACGTCGATGCCGAACGCCTGCTTGACATCCAAGCAAAATTGCGGCGATTCGTCGCCATGCAATTGGACGACATCGAGCGGCGCTAAGGCCAGCGCGGCGCGAAGCTCGTCCATCGTCGGATCGACGAATACGCCTGCCGTGCGCGGTATGCATCCATCGCGGTTGCGAAGCGCGCGAACCTCCGCGATCAATTCGCCCGCCAAGGCAGGCGTCACCTGCCGGCGGCTCTTCGCGAATACGAAGCCGACCTCGTCGATCGGCAGGCCGTCCATCGTTCGAATCGTCGCCGCATCGCGCAAGCCGCATATTTTCACTCGCGTTTTGCGCGAGCCCGGTTTCGCTTGTCCGGTCGCTGTCATCATCGGATCGTCACCGGTCCCATTAAATGCTCGACGGCCGCGCCGACATCCGCTTGGCGCATAAAAGACTCGCCGATGAGCACGCCCTTGGCTCCAGCTGCCTGCACGTACGCGATATCGTCCGGCGTCGCGAGCGCGCTCTCGCTGATGACCGTCACGCCCGAAGGCACTTGGCCGATCAGCCGCTCCGTCGTCTTCAAATCCGTCACGAACGTATGAAGGTTCCGGTTGTTGATTCCGACGAGCGTCGCTTTGCCGAGGCCGAGCACGTCCGACATTTCCTCTTCGTCGTGGACTTCCACCAATACGTCCAGCCCGATGGATGTGGCGATATCGTAAAATTCCGCAAGCTTGGAAGGGCGAAGAATCGCCGCGATCAGCAATATCGCATCCGCGCCGATCAAGCGCGCTTCGTAGATTTGACGATAGTCGACGATGAAATCCTTGCGCAGCAGCGGCAGTTTTACCGCCTCGGATACCGCGGTCAGGTATTCGTTCTTGCCTTGGAAATAATCCTCGTCCGTCAACACGGAAATGCAGTCCGCTCCCGCTTGCTCGTAAGTCCCGGCCAAGCTAATCGGGTCGAAATCCGCACGGATCAATCCTTTGGACGGCGAGGCTTTCTTCACTTCGGCGATGAGGCCGAGCGGACGGTTCGTCCGCCCCGCAAGCGCCCGTTCGAACCCGCGGCAGGCCGTTAGCTCCGCGATCCGGCGCTCGGCTTCCGGCAGCGAGAACCGCTCGGCGAGACTATCCACTTCTTTGTTCTTGGAGGCTACGATTTTATCAAGAAACATGGCTCAACTCTCCTGTCGTTTCAATCAATTGCCGCAGCTTGGACGCTGCGAGACCCGAATCGATGACCGTCTTGGCCGTCTCGACGCCTTCGAGCAAGGAGCTTGCCGCACCGCCGACGAAGATGCAGGCGCCGGCGTTGGCAAGCACGATATCCCGGTATGCGCCCCGCTCCGTCCCGTCGAAGACCGAACGGATAATGCGGGCGTTCTCCGCGGAATCGCCGCCGATGATATCCGACAGCGCATGGCTGCGAAGGCCGATATCTTCCGGCGTCAAGGTATAGGTCCGAACCGAGCCGCCGAGCAGCTCGGATACTTGCGTCGGCGACGAGACGCTGATCTCGTCCAAGCCGTCGAAGCTGCTGACGACCATCGCGCGCTTCAAGCCAAGATCGCTCAACACGGAGGCGATCGTCTCCGTCTTGGTTCGGTCGTAAATGCCGAGCAGCTGCCTGTCGGCGCCGGCCGGATTCGTCAACGGGCCGAGCATGTTGAAGATGGTGCGAATGCCGAGTTCCCGGCGCGGGCCCGCTGCATGCTTCAGCGAAGGGTGGTACAGCTGCGCGAACATGAAGCAGATGCCGATCGCATCCAGGCAGCGCGACGCTTGCTCCGCGGTCAGCGTGATGTTCACGCCGAGCGCCTCCAGTGTATCCGCGCTTCCGGATTTGCCGGACATGGCGCGATTCCCGTGCTTGGCAACCCTGACCCCCGCGGCGGAGGCGATAATGGCGGAAGCGGTGGAAATATTGAACTTATGAATGCCGGAGCCGCCGGTACCGCAAGTATCCAGCAGGCCGTTGCGCTCCGTGACGACGTGGTTGGAATGCGAACGCATCGCTTCCGCGAAACCCGTGATTTCGTCCCTCGTTTCGCCTTTGATGCGGAGCGCGGTCGCCACGGCGCCGATTTGGGCACCGGTCGCCTCGCCGCTCATAATGATGTCCATGACGCCGCGGGCTTCCTCTCGGGATAGGCTGGAGCCGCCGATCAACAGATTCAGGGCGCGCTGCATCGTCATGATTTCGTTTGTCACCGTCATCTGCCCGTTCACCCCTTCGCGTCCGCGTAATAGTCCATATTGATCATGCTCGCCGAACGCTCTAGCGGCGCGAAGGCCGCTTCCGCCACGCGGACGGCTTTCAGCAGCGCCATCGCTTTGTTCACCGTCTCCGCGTATTCGTTCTCCGGAACGGAGTCCCATACGATGCCGGCGCCCGATTGAACGTAGGCTTTGCCGTTCTTGAAGATCATCGTCCGAATCGTAATGCAGGTGTTCAAATTGCCGTTAAAACCGAGGTACCCGATCGCGCCCGCATATGCGCCGCGCGCCTCGTTCTCGAGCTCCGCGATGATTTCCATCGCCCGCAGCTTGGGCGCTCCCGATACGGTGCCCGCAGGCATGCAGGACACGAAAGCATCGAAGAAGTCCCGGTCTTCTCTTAATTTGCCGGAAACGTTGGACACGATATGCATGACATGGGAATAGCGTTCGATTTCCATGTAGGCGTCGCAGCGGACGGTGCCGAATTCGGAGACGCGGCCGATATCGTTGCGCCCCAGATCGACCAGCATCAGATGCTCGGCGCGTTCTTTCTCGTCGGCGAGCAGCTCCTTCTCCAGCGCCAGATCCTGCTCCGGCGTTTTGCCGCGCGGACGCGTTCCGGCGATCGGCCGCGTCTCGACGCGTTCGCCGTCTACCTTCACGAGCGCTTCCGGCGAGGTGCCGACGATGACCTCGTCGTCCATTTTCAAATAGTACATGTACGGAGACGGATTCATCGTGCGCAGCACGCGGTAAACATGAAGCGGATCGACCTCCGTCTCGATGCTGAAGCGCTGCGACAGTACCACCTGGAAGATATCGCCTGCGCGAATGTATTCTTTGGATTGCTCGACGTTCGCGAGGAATTGCTCCTTCGTCAGGTTCGAGGCGATCTCCCCCAGCTCCGGATCGGCCGGGATGCTTCCGCCCGTCATCAACGTCGTCGGCGTCGGCTGCTGAAGGCGCTCGATCGTCGCTTCGATCCGCCGGAGCGTTTCCTCGTATCGGCCTTCGATGACGCTGTCCGTTGCGCTTTCCGGAATATGGATATTGCCGATTACCTGCATCTGCTGCTTGAAGTGGTCGAATACGATGACCTGGTCGCAGAACATGAACTGCAGATCGTTCATCTGCAAATCATCGATCCGGTGCGCCGGCAGCTTCTCGTAATATTGCAGCAGGTCATAACCGAAAAATCCGATCGCGCCTCCGGTGAACGGCGGCAGGTCCGCGACCGCCGGACTGCGATACGCGCGCAGATGCGCCTTCAGCAGCTCGATCGGCTTCTCGCGCAAGATCGTCTCTTCCCCGTTCTTCTCGATGACCATCTCGCCGTTCTTGCCGCGAATGAGCATGAATGGATCCGTGCCGATAAAGGAATATCTCGCCCACTTGACTCCGCCCTCCACGCTTTCCAAGAGAAACGCGCGGCGCTCGCGGTAAAAATGCTGAAATATCCGAATCGGCGTCTCCGTGTCCGCCATCACATGCCTCACGATCGGTATGAGGTTGTACGTGCCGGCTTGCCGGATGACGCTTTGCAGCTCCTTGTTCATGCTCAATCTCCCCTTCTCTAATCGAAAATAAAAAACTCCTGCCGCAGCAGGAGTATCGTGGGTTAGAAGATGGTAAATGAGTATGAACGAAATAGGGAAAATAACAGTGCGCAGGGTCTAGCCGCCGCATACCGCCACATTCGAATCTCGCTGCTGGAATTGCTTTCACTCATCTCGGCTCTACTCATCTCTGCTCACTGTACTGCTGCTCGGCTCATCTCTGTTAATGCGTCTAATATGAACTTACTATACAATAGCGTAATTGCATCCGTCAATCCCGATCTTGAACGGCGTTCCGCCCGACTCCGGGCTATTACGCCTTCGCCAAATCCGGACGAAGCGCCTTCGCGCCGCCCAAATAAACATGCTCGACCTGCTCCTGCGTTTTGTCCGTATTGACCAGTACCATCAAACGGATGCATTTCTCAAGGCTGCCTTTGACGGGCACTTCCAGCGCGCACATTAGCGGGACCAATTCCCAGCCACCCATCGCGCGAATCGCTCTCGCGGGAAACGTCGCGTCCAAATCCCCCGTGACCGTCACGAAGACGCTCGCGATGTCGGTCGGCACGATGCCGTTGACTTTGACGATGCTGTTCAACAATTCGACGGTCGCTTGCAAAATCGGTTGTTCCTCGTTAACCTCTACCGTAATGGCGCCGCGTATTCCCCGTACTTGCATGCTAAACGGCCTCCTGTTTCAATTGTTCCACGATATCGCGGATAAGCGCGGTGGAAACTGACTTATTGATCTCTACTTTGCCGATCGCGACGGGCACGATGAACGTAATCGCGCCTTCTTGAAATTTCTTGTCGTGCATCATCGCGCGCATGATTTCGTCCGTATCCAGGTGCGCAGGCAGCCTGACCGGCAGGCCGACGCGCGAAAGCACGCGCTTCGTGACGCCGTATACTTCCTCCGGCGCGCCAAGCTTTACCGCAAGGCGGGCCGACCCGACCATGCCGATGGCTATCGCTTCGCCGTGAAGCAGCTCGCCGTAACCCGCGACCGCTTCCAGCGCATGGCCGATCGTGTGGCCAAGGTTAAGAATGGCGCGGAGATCGTTCTCCCGTTCGTCCCGAGACACGACCGCCGCTTTCACGCTGCAGCCTTTATACAGCGCGTATCCGAGTGCCTCCGGATCCAGCGCCAGCAGCTTCTCAGCATTGTCGTCGCACCACGAGACAAATTCCGCGTCCCAGATCAGGCCATGCTTGACGACCTCGGAAAGGCCTGCTTTCACGTCGCGTTCCGGGAGCGTTTGGAGGGTGCTCAGATCATAGAGCACCAGCTCCGGCTGGTGGAACGCGCCGATGATGTTCTTCGCCAGCGGATGATTGACCGCTACTTTGCCGCCGACGCTGCTGTCGTGCGCGAGAATCGTCGTCGGGATTTGAACGAAGTTGATGCCCCTCATGTACGAGGCGGCGACGAAGCCGGCCAGATCGCCGACGACGCCTCCCCCGAGCGCAACGATCGCGGACTTGCGATCGAGTCCGTTCTCGAGCGCGACGCCGACCAGTTTCTCCAGCTGACTCAGCGACTTCGAACCCTCGCCCGCCGGAATGACGGCGCTCGTCACGCCAAATCCGCCTTCCCGCAGAACGGTCTCCAGATGCGCCAAATGCCGCTCGGCGACATTGGCGTCCGTAATGATCAGCAGCGGCGACTTCTTGCTGATCCCATGGTTAGCCAGCAGCTTGCCCGCCTCGTCCAGCAGCCCTTCGCCGATATAGATCGGATACGAACGGTCGCCGAGATCGACGGTCAACTCGCGAACGCCGCTCATTAGTAGCTCCTCACTTGCGCCAGGTAATTGTCGTAGTTCGCGCGGATTTCTTCCATGGAATCGCCGCCGAACTTCTCCAGGAACGCCTTGGCGACTTCCCAAGCCACGACATGCTCCATCACGACGCTTGCCGCGGGAACCGCGCAGCTGTCCGAACGTTCGACCTGCGCCGTAAACGGCTCCTTCGTGTCGATGTCCACGCTTTGAAGCGGCTTGTAAAGCGTCGGGATCGGTTTCATGACGCCTCGAACCACGATTTGCTCGCCGTTGGTCATGCCGCCTTCGAACCCGCCCAAGCGGTTCGTGCGGCGGTGATAACCGCGCTCCTCGTCGTATAGGATCTCGTCGTGAACCTGCGATCCGCGAATCGTGCCCGCTTCGAAGCCGATGCCGATCTCGACGCCTTTGAACGCGTTGATCGACACGACGGCCTGCGCGATTCGGCCATCCAGTTTACGGTCGTACTGCACATGGCTGCCGAGTCCGATCGGCACGCCTTCCACGATGCATTCCACGATGCCGCCGATGGAATCGCCCTCCGCCTTGATCTGATCGATATAGGCGGTCATTTTCGCTTCGGTGTCCTTATCCACTACGCGTACCGGCGATGCTTCCGTCAACGCGATCAACTCGTCCAGCGGCAGATCGTTGGCCGGGGCTTCGATCTCGCCGATGCGAATGACTTGTCCGCCGACCTTGATTCCGAACGCCGCGAGAAATTGGCGGGCCACCGCGCCAACGGCGACGCGGGCCGCCGTCTCGCGCGCGCTCGACCGCTCCAGCACGTTGCGGAGATCCTTCAAATTGTATTTCAACCCGCCGTTCAAGTCGGCATGGCCCGGACGCGGCCGATTGACGCGGCGTTTCTCCTCGTCGCCGCCCTCGATCGGTTCGATATTCATGACGCTCGTCCAATGCTTCCAGTCGTTATTCGCCACGACGAGCGCGACCGGCGCTCCCGTCGTCTTGCCATGCCGGACGCCGCCGACGATATCCGCCGTGTCCTTCTCGATCTGCATCCGGCGACCGCGGCCATGCCCCTTCTGCCTGCGATGCAGTTGGAAATTCAATTCCTCGAAATCAAGCTGCAGGTTGCTCGGCAATCCTTCGATGATCGCCGTCAACTGCGGACCGTGCGTCTCTCCAGCCGTCAAATAGCGTAAACTCACAGTAAAGCTCCTCCTTCAATTCCGAACAACGCGAAGTATGATTTCGGCTAGGCATGTCGGCCTCAAATATCTTTGCTCATTATAGTACAGCGTCAACGCTTTGACAAGAAAATGCAAACCTGTCGAATCGGCGCGGCCAAACGAAAAAACTGCCCGAAACGCCTTCTGGAAAGGCGTTTCGGGCAGCCGGTGAAGAACCCCTTATCCGTTGACGGATTGTTGTCCTCGTAATGTCTGCGGGTCGGCGTTCAAATGGGGATCGTTCATGAGCCCTTTCATTTGACCGGTATCGATGCCAAGAATCTGGGCGCATTCTTGGACGCTGATAAAGCCACGTTTGTAAGCCGAGATCACTTTTCGCTTGTCCATGCTGCACCTCCTATGCGCAAAAGTTTCCATACGCCTAGTATCGGTGAAGCCGGAAATTCCTATACCTGCCTCCGCTACGCCCGTCGCCGGTAGAAGAACGTCTCCGCCGATTCGAAATCGTATTGGCCCGGCGAGAAGATCTGCTCCGTGCTGCCGACGAACAGCAGTCCGCCAGGTTTGAGCGCTTTGGAAAACTTATGGTACAGCATATGCTTCGCTTCTTCGGTGAAATAAATCATGACGTTGCGGCAGACGATAATATCGAATCCGCTTTCGAATGCATCATGAAGCAGATTTTGCTGCTTGAACGTAATGATTTTCTTCAGCGAATCCGTTACGGCGACCTCGTCACGGCCATGCTGCACGAAATAACCGGCCATATAATCTCGGGGCACGTCGCGGATGGAACGATCCTGGTAGACGCCTTGAATCGCCTTCTGCAGCACCAGCTCGTCCAGATCCGTTGCCAGAATCGATACCCGATCCTGGGCGCCAAGCGCATGCACGATCATGGCGAGCGTATACGGTTCTTCGCCGGTGGAGCAGGCGGCGCTCCAAATCTTCACCCGTCCGCCGTTCTTCAGGAGATCCGGAAGAAACTTCTTCTCCATGGCCTCCCAACGGCCCGGATTGCGCCAAAACTCGGACACGTTGATCGTCATCCGATCAAGAAATTCGGTCATCAGCTTCTTGTCCCGATCGAGATCGCGATAATAGGCCTCGAACGTGTCATAGCCGTATTTCTGCCTGAGCGTCGTCAGCCGGCGCTTCATCTGCGCTTCCTTGTACTGCGACAGATCGATTGCCGTCTTATGCTTGATCCGCTCGATAAAGAACGAAAAATCCTTGTCCTCCACGCTGTTTTCCCCCGCTGCAGCAGACTCAAGGCCGCGAATTAGTGATATTCAATGCCTAAATCCATTGCCCCATCGTCTGCGTGTAGGACAGCAGCTCGTGCGGCGCGAAGAAAATGCCGATTTCCCTTGCCGCGCTTTCCGCCGAATCGGAGCCGTGAATCAGATTGAAATTCGTATGGACGGCATAGTCGGACCGAATCGTTCCCGGCGCCGCCTCCAAAGCATTCGTCTTGCCGATCATCGCGCGCGTCAGACCGATTACGTTATCTCCCTGCCACACCATGGCAAACACCGGACTGGACGTGACAAAGGCTACGAGCGGCGGATAAAAGGGCTTCCCGATATGTTCCGCATAGTGGCGTTCGGCGATTTCGGGCGTAATGCGCATGAATTTCGCGGCGACGAGCTTCAGTCCTTTACGTTCGAAGCGCGACACGATTTCGCCGATTAAGCCGCGCTGCACGCCGTCCGGCTTGACCATTAGAAAAGTTTGTTCCATTCGAGATCCCTCCTAGGCGCGTTAGTAGTTTCGTTTCGCTACGAAATACGCGATATCGGTTAAGTTCTTCTTCGCCGTGATGTTCGGCAGACCGCTCAGGGCATCGATCGCTTTGTTCATGTAACGCGTAGCCATTTCCTCCGCGATGCCGATGCCTGCGCTCTTACGTATAATGTTCAACGCACGCTTCGTTTCCCCTGCTCCGTTCGATGCTTGGATTTTGTTAATTTCGTCCTGCAGCTCGTCGGCCTTCGCGGGCTCCTGCATCGCGAGTAAAATGGGCAGCGTGATATTTCCTTGGCGGATATCCGATCCCGGCGGTTTGCCGATCTGCTTCTCGGTGCCGAGCAGGTCCAACAGGTCGTCGCGAATCTGGAACGCCATGCCGACGTTATAGCCGAACCGGTACAGACTGTTCGCCGCGCGCCGGTCCGCTCCCGAAGCGATCGCGCCGAGCTGGCAGCTGATCGCGATCAAGAGCGCCGTCTTGCGGCGGATGCGAAGCAGATAGTTGCGAATGGATTGCTTCGTATTGAAGAAATCGCGGATCTGCTCCATTTCCCCGATGCACATCTGCACCATGGCCTTGGAGAGGATCTGGTGGATCTGCGGATTCTCGAGCTCCGTGACGATGGCAAGGGCTTTGCCGTATATGTAATCTCCCGTGTACATCGCGATCCGGTTGTCCCACTTCGACTTGACGGTCAGCTGTCCGCGCCTTGTCTCGGCGTTGTCGATGACGTCGTCATGCACGAGCGAGGCCATATGGATGAGTTCGAGCGGCACCGCTACTCTCTCGAGCACGTCCAGCTCGTAGCTGCCGAATTTGCCGGAAAGCAGCACGAATAAGGGACGGATGCGCTTCCCGCCCGCTTTAAGCAGATGCGTGGAGGCATCGCTTAGCAGCACATGGTCCGACGTAACGCTGCGCGCCAGTTTTCCTTCGATCGCGTCCAGGTCGCCTTTCATTTTGGCGTAAATATCGAGTAGTTTCATTCGTTCTTCACCTTAAGAGCGGCATGGTCCTCGAAAAATCGCATCCGTACCTCGTTCGGCAGCAATCCTAGCCGATGCGCGTATTCGAAGTAGAGCTTCAAGCCCGCCTGCTCGTCCGATCCGAAATTGTAGTGTAACTCGTGAAAATAACGATTCCAATAGGCCGGTTCCCCGCCCAGCTGCGCGCAGGCTTTATCCACCAGCGGCTTCAGGTTGCGGAGGCTCCGTTCCTTGCTCGTCGTCAAGGCATGCAGCACGTCGGCCACCGCGCCTGGATCGCGCTCGGCGATTTCCTTGCGGACGGCGACGAGGGCGAACGTCATCCCGTATCCGGTCCAGCTGCGCCACAGCTCTCCCAAGTCGATCACGGCAAGCCCCCTGTCCTTATTGGCCCAAGAAGCCTGGATCGCCGTATCGCCGATCAACAGCGCGGCATCCGCTTCGGCAAGCATCTCGTCCAGCGAAGGCTCCATCGTGACGAAGGAAGGCTCGGCATGGTAATAGAGCTTCATCAGGATCTTCAGCAAATTCACCGACGTGGCGGAGGTCGCCGTCATCGCGATCCGTCCTTGAAGCACGTCCTCAAGCGGCTTCTTCAAGAACAGCAGGATGGAGTTGACGCGGCCCTTCGCGCTCACCGACAAGTCCGGGAGCAGCAAGTAATTGTCGGCGTTCTCGGCATACGCGAAGGAGGACATCGAGGTGATATCGATCTCGCCGAGCTTCAGCGCCCGGTTCAGCGCGGCCGGAACCCGCTTCTCGATGCGGAAACGATCCATCGGCAGCTGCTGTTCCGCATAATGAAAAATCGGCCATGAATTCGCATAGTCTATGCGGCCGACCGTAATCGGGCGATTAGCTCCCATGCTGATCATCTCCCCATCTTCTGTACAAAGCATGCTCGAGCGGAAGCTGATCCAGCACTTTCCCGACCATGAAATCGACCATGTCGCTCATGCTCTGCGGTCCGTAGTAGAAGGCCGGCATGGCCGGAACGATTTTGACCCCAAGCCTGGCCAGCGTCAACATGTTCTCCAAGTGTATGGCATGCAGCGGAGTCTCTCTTGGCACGATCACCAGCTTGCGTCCTTCCTTCAGCATAACATCCGCGGCGCGCGTCATCAAATCGTCGGAGATGCCGTGGGATATCGATGCCAACGTCCCCATGGAACACGGCATGATGATCATGCCTTCCACCCGGTAGGAACCGCTTGCGATCGATGCCCCGATATCGGCGTTGGGATGGAGCGTCAGCCGGCCATCCTCGACCGCTTCGGGGAAATGCGCGGCCAGCGCGGCCGGGCGTTTGGTCGTATCCCATCGCTGCTCTTCCTTCAATACCCGCCAGCCCGCTTCCGTGACGACGAGATGCACGTCGACCCCGCCATCCAGCAGGGAGCGAATCAACCGAATGCCATATATTGACCCGCTTGCGCCCGTGATTCCGACGACCCACCGTTTGCGCGCGGCGGCGCCATTCGTTTCTACCATGGATGCAGCACCACCAAATCAAGCAGCGTAAACGCGAACAAGGTGATGCTGAGCGCGCCGTTCATCGTGAAGAACGCGGTTTGCACCCGGCTGATATCGTTCGGTTTCACGAGCATATGCTCATACCAGAGAAAACCGACCGAAGCGATCGCCCCGATCAAATAAATCCAGCCTAAATCCGTTAACCAATATAAAGAGATGAATCCGGCCGCGGTCAGAAAATGAAAGCCGCGGGCAATGCGGAGTCCCCCCGCAAGACCGAAACGCGCCGGGATGGAATAGACGCCTTCGCGGCGGTCGAATTCAATGTCCTGGCACGCGTAGATGGTGTCGAAGCCGGCCAGCCAGCAGACGACCGAACCGTACAGTACCCAAGCAGCCGGGTTCAGGTGGCCCGTAACCGCAATCCAGCCGCCCAGCGGCGCCAGACCGATCGTAATGCCGAGCACGACGTGGCAGAGCCACGTAAAGCGTTTGGTATAGGAATACAGGACGAGGAAAAAGACGGCGATCGGCATCAGCTTGACGCAGATGGGATCCAGCTGCGAGGCCGCGATAAACAGCACGACAAAGGACACCGCGATGAACACGACGACCTCGCCGGCTTTCAACAGCCCTGCCGGTATCGCCCGTTTCGCGGTGCGCGGATTCTTGGCGTCCATGACGCGGTCGACGACCCGGTTGAGGCCCATCGCCGCGCTGCGGGCGCCGATCATCGCCAGCAGGATCCAGCCGATCTCCGGCCAGCTAGGCAGCCGGTGCTCCATCATGACCGCGCCGATCAGCGCGCCCATAAAGGCGAACGGCAGCGCGAAAACCGTATGTTCGACCTTGATCATTTCCAATATGATGCGAGTTTTGCGTATCATCCTTTGTCCGTTCCCTTCGTCCCCGTGTGTAAAGCCGCGATGCCGCCCGTCAGCGGATAGGCATGCACGTTTCGGAGACCGATGTCACGGAATTTATCCGCCAGCTGATTGGAATCCGGGAAAGCCTTGAGCGATTCCGGAAGCCATTTGTACTGCTCGTACCGTTTGGCGAACAGCTTGCCAAGCGCCGGCAAAATACGCTCGAAATAAAAATAGTAAATCGATTTGAACGGCTGCCAGAGCGGCTTCGATAACTCCAGGCATACGACTTGTCCGCCCGGCTTGACGACGCGCATCATTTCCCGGAGCACCTGTTCCAGGTCCGGCACGTTCCGAAGCCCGAAGCCGATGGTGGCGAAATCGAACCGGTTGTCCTCGAACGGCAGTTCCATCGCATTGCCCTGATGAAGGGAAATCTGATGGTCAAGCCCTTCCCGGCGTACCTTTTGCTTGCCAACCTCCAGCATATTATGGCTGAAGTCCAGCCCCGCGATATCGCCGCTGCCGCTCGCGCGGGCGAGCGCGATGGTCCAATCGCAGGTCCCGCAGCATAGATCCACGGCCGACTGTCCCGGCCGTACGTTCATCTTGCGCATCGTGAACGCGCGCCATGCCTTGTGCCTGCGGAAGCTGAGCAGGTCGTTCATCAAATCGTACTTCGGCGCAATGCTTTCAAACACGGCATGCACGTGTTGTTCCTTCGATTTGGATTGCACTGTCTCTGTCACCTTACCTTCTCTCGTTGAGGGCGGAAGCCGCCGGAAGGAGAGGACGCAGGAACGTCTCTCCGATCTGTTGAAGTTCGCGCATGAGCTTGTCTGAATCCAAGCGCCCTACGATCGCCTGCACCTGAGCCACGGAATGCTTCAGCTTCTCGGCCAGTTGTCCGCGAATCTCGTACGCCGCGAGCAGCGAGGAGATAAACGACGGCTCGTCGTGCTTGTCGGCCAGCTTGCGCTTCTCTTCTTCCGTTCCGACGTTCAGGATATGCCAGTAGCCCCAGCTGCCGTTGAAACGATCCGGCTTGTCGCAGCGATTCCACTCGTCCAGTACGACCTCGCAGCGGCCCAGCCCTTGAAGCAGCTCCGTCCAGACCCGCGCCATCTTCTCGTCCAGTATCTCCGTGAAAACCGTAAAAAGTTCCGTTTTCAGCTGCACGCATTGATTCAGGTATTCTTCTGCGCTCAGCTTCAGCTGCTTCATCTTCATGTAAAAATTGACCTTGAGCTTATTCACTTCGCACACGCCGTCGCTGATCCGGCGAATCATGCCGACTTGTCCGGCTTGCGCGAGCAGTTGATAGAAGCGGCTGCTGTAATAGTCGCCCGCGAGCACCTTCAACTGCCGCGAGCGCATTTCCTTCTCCGCGACGCGTCCCGATTCGTCGATCATGTCGTGGGTATCCATGCCGAGCTGCACGAGCGACGCGACCAAGGTGTAGAGCTCGCTGTGCAGCAGCGGCGTACGCTGATTCGAAAGAAACACAAAGAGCAGCCTGGCCCGCAAGTCGGGAAACGCCGGCAGCTCCGTGTGGGCCAGAATCATATCGTACTCGACGTACTTTTTGGCGATCTCGGGAATTTTGTATGGTTTCATAGCCTAGCCTCCGGACAAACAGCAAAAGGTTAGCTGCTTTATAATCTAAATAATTATAGCACTATGTTTGCCGTTTCGCTACAACTGCGACGCGGACAAACGCAAGCGCTGACGCCAGATTTCATCCTGAAACGGCTTGGCGGCGCTTAAGTTTGACAGTTCTGTGGACAACCACGCGTCCGTTCTTCGCACGTCCACGGCAGCCAGCAGCCGCACGTCGCTCCGCACCCCTTCGATCTCCGGCCCAAGCGGCGCCACGAAGCGAACGAGCACCCGGCTGACGTTCTCCGTGCGGTTGAAGGCCAGTTCGAACAGCCGCCGCAAATCGTCCATCCATCTGTCCACATCATTCCCATATTCCTCGTTCGATAAATCCACGGACAGCACCGTACCGTTCCATGCTACCTTCTTCACCTTCAGCGACAGATTCAAACCGAGCATCGTATCGACGATCGTATCGGAGCTGAGGCGTTTGACGGGCACCGGCCGAAATACGGAGACGTCGCCCGCCCCTTCCTTCATCCGGCCGCCGGCCATCGGCAGCACGGACAACGACAACGTGACGGCAAGCGTCGCGGCACATGCGATGAGAAGCCCTTTCCAATGCGGCATGAAGCATCCTTCCTTCGCGCCCAGAATATCCTGCTTCTCTTAGTGTACAAACTAAAAAAGCAGGCTATGCCTGCTTTTCACTCGACGTCCGTATCGATGGTGCCGTATTTGGTCATCACGGTCGCTTTGCCGCGGATTTTAATGGCCGACGTATGGTCCGTGAATTGGCAAATGAGCACTTCGCCCTTGTCCAGCTTCTCGGTGTGGTGGAATTTCGTATCCTGCCCGCGCGTCAGGCCGATGACCTGCACGCCCTGCGCCTTTGCCTTTACCACGATGTATTCGTCATTCCGTTCCGTCATTTGCGCTGACCTCCTAGTAAGCTGTTGCGTTTCCGATCAGGACCGCCGATCTTCCGTTGCGCCCCGATATTTAAAAAACTGCCCCCGAACGTCCTTATCGAGATAGCAGCCGTTGCTTTGATTATGAGAGAACTGGTCGGGTGTACCGGATTTGAACTGGCGACCTCTACCACCCCAAGGTAGCGCTCTACCAAGCTGAGCTAACACCCGCCATGCGTCATGCGATTCCGTTGACCCAAGAACCGCAAACAACAGTCTACTGGAATTACTTGTACTTGTCAATAGACGGCAAATCGCGTCATCGTTCCTCCCGGCGAGACGCAAAACGCCCGAATGCGGGATGCATCCGGGCGTCTCGAACGGCAGGGCCGCTTCTTATTTGGAAACCAGATCTTTAAGAGATTTGCCTGCTTTGAAAGACGGGATCTTGCTGGCCGGGATATCGATCTCTTCACCCGTTTGCGGGTTGCGGCCTTTGCGCGCTTCGCGGCTTTTCACCTCGAAGTTGCCGAAGCCCACCAATTGTACTTTATCGCCGCCTTGCAGCGAGTCGGAGATGGCATCGAATACGGCATCAACCGCTTTGGAAGCATCTTTCTTGGAAAGGTCAGTCAATTCGGCTACTTTCGCAATCAGTTCCGTTTTGTTCATTTCTTTCACCTCCCCTGACGGCAGTTAAAAGGCACATCATTATCATTCTGTGTTACCGAAACCCCGGAATTTATACCTGTCGGCTCCGGTGAGAAGAAATTCCGGTATGTGCAATTCCTGCATACTGAACCTAGAACAGATTTATAGTAATACAGTTGCCTATGCGATTTCAAGAGGCACGACGCGATTTCCGGCGAAGATTCGCCGATTTCGCGCTCTTTTTTGATTTTCCGACGCGTTTCTTCCACCGATATGCAGAGAATGGGAGGCGCTTCCTCCATTCCGCAGGCCAACGCAAAAAAGGCGCGCCCGCGGCGCGCCTCTGCTGCAGCTGCTATAGAATGATGGCGATCAGGCCGCCGGAGCCCTCGTTGATGATCCTGCCCAGCGTCTCCTGCAGCTTGTAGCGGGCGTTGTCCGGCATCATGGCGATCTTGCCTTGGATGCCCTCTCTCACGATGGAATGGAGCGACCGGCCGAAAATATCGGACTCCCAGATCTTGATCGGGTCGTTCTCGAAGTCCTGCATGAGGTAGCGGACGAGTTCCTCGCTTTGCTTCTCCGTGCCGATGATCGGCGCGAATTCGGACTCGACGTCGACGCGGATCATGTGGATGGACGGCGCCGTCGCCTTCAGGCGCACGCCGAAGCGCGAGCCTTGGCGGATGAGTTCGGGTTCGTCGAGCGCCATCTCCGCAAGCGTAGGGGCCGCGATGCCGTACCCCGTCGTCTTGACCATCTCGAGCGCTTCCGCGAACCGGTCGTACTCCCGCTTCGCATGCGAGAAGTCCTGCATCAGCTGGAGAAGATGATCCTTGCCGCGGATTTCGACGCCGACCACTTCCATCAGGATTTGGTCGTACAGCTCATCCGGCGCGTAGAGATCAATCTCCGCGACGCCCTGCCCCATGTTCATGCCGCTCAGGCCGGCCCTCGCGATGAACTCGTATTCCATGAACTGCGATACGACGCGGTCTACGTCGCGCAGGCGGCGGATGTCCTTGACCGTGTCGCGCACGGAGTTCTCGTAGTTGCTGCGCAGCCAGTGGTTGTCGTTCAGCACCATGACCCAGCTCGGAAGATTGACGTTCACTTCGTGCACCGGGAACTCGTAGAGCACCTCGCGCAGCACGGACATGACTTCCTCTTCGCCCATGGAGGCCACGCTGAGCGTGATGACGGGAATATCGTATTTGGCCTGCAGCTCGCTCCGCAGCTGAAGCGCCTCGTCGCTCTTCGGACGCGTCGAGTTGACGATCAGCACGAACGGCTTGCCGACTTCCTTCAGCTCGTTCACGACGCGCTCTTCGGCTTCGATATACGAGCTGCGCGGTATTTCAGCGATCGTGCCGTCCGTCGTAACGACGACGCCGAGCGTGGAATGCTCTTGTATGACTTTGCGCGTGCCGATCTCGGCCGCTTCCTGGAACGGAATCGGTTCCTCGAACCACGGCGTCGTGATCATGCGCGGGCCGTTCTCGTCCTCGTAGCCCTTCGCCCCGACGACGGCATAGCCGACGCAGTCGACCAGCCGGATGTTGACGTCGAGCCCTTCGGCCACGCGGAGCTGGACCGCTTGATTCGGCACGAATTTCGGTTCTGTCGTCATGATGGTTTTGCCTGCCGCGCTCTGCGGCAGCTCGTCGATAGCTCTCACCCGATCGGCATCGTTCGTGATGTTCGGCAGCACAACCGTCTCCATGAACCGCTTGATGAAGGTTGATTTGCCTGTGCGGACCGCACCAACGACGCCGAGGTAAATATCCCCGCCGGTTCGTTCGGCAATGTCCTTGAAAATGTCCACTTTCTCCACTGAATATCCCCTCCCAATCGTATTTCGCCTGTACATGGACGTACCGTAACTGCTGCTTTCCTCCTGCTGTTTGTCGTCAGGGTTCGCCGCTACCCGCCTGCCGAGAGAGCAATGCAAGCGACGCAACTCGTACATGATTTTGGACTAGTAATAGCTTATTGCGAATGTCTCATGTTTATGACGACCGGGCGATGAAATCTTTCGATTTCCACGAGCTTCGTTCGGATTGACCTTCCAAGATTGAGATATATGAGAGAAAAGCGCCCGCTATGCCTGAACGACAAAAAAACTCCCGCCATGAAAGGCGGGAGCGAGCGACGTCGAAACGATAGCTTGGGCTATTTCAAAACAGCCTGCGGATCGCCGTTTACGAGTCGGTATATCGTCGATTTGACCGGAACGAAGTCCGAACCGTCGACCAGCAGCGACCGGAGATCCGCGTCCGCGGCAGGCTTCGAGCCTTCGCCGAGCTTGGAAAGCTGCTGCATGACGTCGGGACCGTAATCCAGGTAAACATGACCGGACGGGTCCATCATCGTCGTCAGCACGCTTCCGGTGAACACGCTTCGCAGCTCCGGTTCCTTCGCGTCCAGCGCATCGAAATCAATGGCCGCGAACGACGGATACAACTGCTGCCCGGCCGGCAATTTGCCTCCATGGGCATCGGAATAAGCTTTCACGGCCGCTTCCAGATCGTTGACCTTCTGATAGAGAACGAGATTCATCAGCTTGACGGTAGGATCCTTCTCTTCGTCGATTACGAGATAATAGTAGCTTCCGCCCTTCTCGTAGGCCGACTCCGGTATGGAGGACAGGTAATTCATCCGCTGCAGCTTGGCAAAATCGAGCTTGAATTTCTCGTAAACCGGCGTATTCTCGTCGCTGTTCTCGATCGGAAGAAGTCCGGTATCCTTCTGATATTGGTCGACGACCGTTTGTACGTTCAGAATCGCGTCTTTCGGCGGCTTCTGGAATTGTCCCATCTGATCCTTCGGATACAGACATCCGGACAACAAGGCAGTCATGCATGCGAGCACGAGGGCTGCCGCCGCGTTTCTAAAGCCTTTCATGATCCGATTATCCTCCTAGGTTGCATAGGCGCGCATCTCCGCGTCAGCGGAACGGCCAGCCTACCATAATTCATCGTCTTCCGCCTGGCGCATCATCTGTTTGCGAACAGCCGCGCGAAACGGATCTTCCGGCACCTCGACGACGGCGCGGCCGAATACTCTCGCCTGACAAGCGAGTCTTGTCCCCGACCTGTCAAGCCCGGCCAGCTTGCGGCGCTCGTTATCGTTCAGCGGCGTCAGCCCCGAAGAGCTATGGGGCATCGTCACCTTGCACATGAGACATGCCGCCTTGCCGTCGCAGCGCGTGCGGATCGGCACGCCGGCTTTTCTCGCGGCGTCGAGCACGGTCGTTCCGGCCCGCACGATGACGCTGCGTCCGGAAGGAAGGAACGTAATTTCCACATTCACCGGGATCCCCTGCTTCCCTCATACTTCTAGTTGATGCGCAATAGCTGCGCAACTTGCTCCTGCAAAGCCGCGGACAAGTCGTTCCGGGCAGCGATCAGCCTGAGGGCTTCCTGATGAAGGCCTGGTTCCTTCCGCATGTGCGTGGTGATCAAACTCACCCGGTCTTCCCTTGCCCGAAGCATGTTAAACCAAAGCTCGTGCGCAAGCGGCACGACGCCGGCCTCGAAAGCGCCGGTTGTCACCGTCAGCCGCAGCGGTTCCAGTACTTCTTCGACTTCAACGGTATAACGGTCCCGCCCGGCGGCGACGACAAAGCCCCCGACCAGCTCGACTTGCACGCCGTGAATGTCATAATGGCTGAGTAACGAACGATATATCGGGCTCACGCTCAGTTGCTGCTCGTCGACGGCGAAAGGACGCAGGGCTGCATGAAGGGTCCTGGCGGCTTCGTCGTCCGCATATAGATCCAGGTCCCTGGGCGGCGAAGGCAGCGCCAGCCCGCGCAGGAGCAGTCCCGTACTGCCGCCGATCAACCATTTCGCCCGGTCTCGCGAAACCGCGCCGGCAATGACCTCGAGCGCTCGGCCAAGCGGCTCCCCGATGCCTGTCGCTGCAAGCCCCTTCATCAGAAGTACGGCCGGTTCGCCGCTTTGATGAAGCCTGCCCCGGATTTGACGACTGCTTGGCAGCCCAAACGGTAGCCTTCTTCGAATTCATGAGGCTCCAAGCGGTCCCACTCCTCGTCCGTCGCCTCCTCCAGAAACTCCGCGCCTTCTTCGATCAGGCAGCGGCATCTGGCGCAGGTTCCGCGCGTGCAGGAGAACGCCCAGTCCAAATTATGCTTGATGGCCGCATCGAGCAGGGATAACCCCGCTTCCGCTTCGACCGTTATGCTTTTCGTACGGCTTTTCAATTCCAGCATCGGCAGATCATCCTTTCTTTTCTCCATCGGTTCGTTCAAGCTGCGTTATGCAATGGAGATAAGTCCAAGAAATCCGCCGATGACCAGAAACAAAAACGCGGTCAGCGACAATGCCATCCGCAAGACGCCTTTGGTCTTGAACCGTGCCAGCGAGATCATGACCGCGGCCAGCGCCATCAAACCGATGCCTACGAAAGACACCCACATTTTCATCATTGGATCCATGCCGACTTCTACCACCTTGTACATCCGATATTCGTTTCATTATACACTAGTGTCGATTAATGGGCTACTTCTGGAACGTACGAACGGCGGATAACAAGAAAAGACCCCCGCCTAGGCGCGGCAGCGGCTCCGAAGCTGCAGGCCGGTCGCGATATGCGGAAGTCGGAACGGTTACTTCTTCAACATCAGCCGCAGCAGCATTTCCATGTTGGTCGTGCTCATGCCGCTTTTTTTGACGGCGCCTACGATGTCGTTGATCGTTTTCTCCGTAACGGGCACCTTCGCCATCGCAGAGACGGACAAAATCAATTTGCGCAGTTCGTCTTCGTCCTGCATCGTATTTTCATTCACGCCGCTCGCAAGCTTCTTAACCGCGTTCTCGGTTACCGGCTTGCCGGTTTTTTTGTTCACGGCGTTCAGTACGTCCTTGGATAAATCCTTCTTGCCGGTCATCGTTTCCCTCCTCCACGCTTATAAAGCGCAAGAAATCTAGGTCAGCCACCCGCGCTACGGGGTGCTGCTAGCATCTTATGAAGAAGGGCCAATGTTGGTGCGGGCCAGGATGCATGGGCGAGCAGTCCATTCAATGCCTAAAAGCACCTGCACCCGTGTACGATCAGCCTATATGCCCGCGGTTTCTTCCGTCTCGTGCGTGCGGCCTCTGCCCATCAGCGACTCGACCGCGCTGCGCGGCGCCTTCTGCCGGAACAGCACCTGGTAGAGCTGATCGGTGATCGGCATTTCCACGCCGTATTGCCGGGAAATTTCCCGCGCCGCGTTCGTCGTCCTTACGCCTTCGACGACCATCCCCATCCGGTTCAGCACTTCGTCGAGCGACAATCCTTCCGCCAGCATGGAACCCGCGCGCCAGTTACGGCTCAGTTGGCTCGTGCAGGTCACGACGAGATCCCCGACTCCCGCCAAGCCTGCGAACGTAAGCGGATTGGCGCCCATGGCGGTGCCGAGTCGGCTGATCTCCGCCAAGCCGCGCGTCAGCAGCGCGGCTTTGGCGTTGTCGCCGAAGCCGAGGCCGTCGGACAGTCCCGCTCCGAGCGCAATGATGTTCTTGATCGCGCCGGCGACTTCGACGCCGACGACATCCTTGTTGGTGTAAACGCGAAAATGCTGCGTGATGAACGCGTCCTGAACTTGCTCGGCAGCCTCAAGGCTGGACGAAGCTACGACGACGGTCGTCGGAAGCCTGCGGACGACCTCCTCGGCATGGCTCGGGCCCGACAAGACGACGAGCCGCTCCGCGTCGACGGCCAGCTCCTCCGCCAATACCGTCGTCATCCGTTTATAAGTACCCGATTCAAACCCTTTGGTGGCATGGACGATGAGCGCATCCGCACGGATGAACGGCGCGGCAAGCTTCGCCACGTCGCGCATGGCCGCGGACGGCGCCACGAACAGCACCAGCTCCGCTCCGCTCGCCGCCTGTTCCATATCCGCGGTCGCGACGATCTGCTCGGGGAGCTCCGCATCCTTCAAGTACCGGCTGTTTCGGTGCTGCGAGTTGATTTCGTCGACCTGCGCTTCGTTCCGCGACCATAGGGCAACGTCGAAGCCGTTGTCCGCAAGCACGGCGGCAAGCGCGGTTCCCCAGCTGCCGGCCACGAGCACAGCCGCTTTGCGGCTCTTCATAAGCGTGCCTCCTTAGCCTTTTCTGGCCCCCAGCTTGTTTTCCTTGCCTTGCACCAGCTTTACGATATTCGTGCGGTGGCGCACGAAGGCCAGCAGGCAGACGACAAGGCTTGCCCACACGTACGTATGGGGCTTATCCCCGATGTTCCAAATGAAAATAGGCAGCAGCAGCGCGAATATGAGCGACCCCAACGAGACGAAACGGGTGATGGCGATGCAAATGATCGCGACCGCTCCGGCGATGAGCGCCGGCACGATGGCCAGGGTAGCCATGACGCCTACCGTCGTCGCGATGCCCTTCCCGCCCTTGAAGCCGAACCAGACCGGCCAATTATGGCCGGCGATCGCCGCGAGGCCGCACAGTACCGGGCCCCAGTCTCCGCCTGCGACGTTGAGGCCGATGATGACGGCAACGACGCCCTTGGCGATATCCAGCAGGAATACCGCGATGCCCGGGCCTTTGCCCAGCACCCGCAGCGTATTCGTCGCGCCGGCGTTGCCGCTGCCGAAATTGCGGATGTCGATGCCTTTTACCCATTTGGCGATCAAAATGCTGAAGGAGACCGAGCCTAATAAATAACTGATGAGAACTGTAATTACGGTGACCACGATTTATCACGCCTCTTTCAAAGATGTCCTGGGCGGCCTACCTTAATGATACGGCGGCCTGTCCGCAGGTTATGACAGGGAAACTGGTGCCCTCAAGACAAGGGCACCAGCGTTTTTGTCGAAGCATCAGGCCTTTCGCGCGGAGCGCGGCGGACTTAATCTTCGTCTGATTTTTTACGCGAGAAGATGCGTACGGGCGTTCCTTCAAAATGAAATGCCGCCCTGATTTTGTTTTCCAGGTACCTTTCGTACGAGAAATGCATCATCTCCGGGTCGTTGGCGAACAAGACGATCGTCGGCGGCTTGACCGCGACCTGCGTCGCGTAATTGATGCGGAGGCGCTTGCCTTTGTCCGAAGGCGGCGGGTTAATGGCGATGGCGTCGGCCACGACGTCGTTCAGCAGATGCGTCGGAATCCGGAGCGCATGCTGTTCGGACACATGCACGACGACAGGCAGCAGCTTATGAAGCCGCTGCTTCGTCAAGGCCGAGAGGAAAATGATCGGCGCGTACGTCATGAACAGGAAGTGATCCCTGATCTTCTGCTCGAACTGATTCATCGTCTTGTCGTCCTTCTCGACGACATCCCATTTGTTGACGACGAAGATCGCCGCTTTGCCCGCTTCGTGCGCGTAGCCGGCAATATGCTTGTCCTGTTCGATGATGCCTTCCTCTCCGTTGATGAGCACGAGGACGACATCCGCGCGCTCGATCGCCTTCAACGCGCGCATGACGCTGTATTTCTCCGTCGTTTCGTACACCTTGCCGCGCTTGCGCATGCCTGCCGTATCGATCAGCACGTACTTCTGACCGTCCCGTTCGAAGGGCGTATCGATGGCGTCGCGGGTCGTGCCTGCCACGTTGCTGACGATGACGCGCTCTTCGCCGAGCAGCGCGTTGACGAGCGACGACTTGCCGACGTTCGGCCTCCCGATCAGGGCGACGCGAATCACGTCGTCGTCGTAATGCTCCTCTTCGATCTCCGGCAGCTTCTCGACGGCCGCATCGAGCAAATCGCCGATCCCCATGCCGTGCGAACCGGAGATCGCGATCGGATCTCCGAAGCCGAGATTATAAAATTCGTAGATATCGTCTCTGCGATTCAGGTTGTCCACCTTGTTTACGGCGACGACGATCGGCTTGCGGGAACGCAGCAGCATTTGCGCCACTTCGTCGTCCGCATGGGTCAGACCGGCCTTGGCATCCACCATGAAGATAATGACATCCGCCTCTTCGACGGCGAGTTCCGCCTGCATGCGGACGGACTTCATGATCTCGTCCTCGCCGTCGATCTCGATGCCTCCGGTATCCACGATGCTGAACGCTCGGCCGTTCCATTCGCCGGAACCGTACAGGCGGTCCCTCGTCACTCCAGGCTTGTCTTCTACGATTGCCAACCGGTCACCGATGACGCGGTTGAATATCGTAGACTTACCCACGTTAGGCCGCCCAACTATGGCGATAATGGGTTTAGACATAGTTTCACTCCTTAATATAGAAACGGTTTCACACCGTTGTAATGAGCGGGACTCCGTCAATCCCTATGAAGCTTCGATGAGTCCATGAAGGGGCTTTCTCTACACTCACGCCTACCATCATAGCAAAAAACTACGGGATTGGCTAACATTTCATTCCGTTCGGTGATCCACCAAAATAAAGTTGCCGTCCTTCATGTCATGCGCGATGGCATCCAAAATTTTTTCCAGAAGGAATGCTGTCGATTCCCGTTTCTCCTTGTCGGGTTCGACGAAAATCGGCGCCCCGCCGCCTACCCGGTCTTGGTCCGACGTCACGATCGCGACGATTTTAGCCATGCTGCTTGCCCTCCCCTTGATTGACGCTGGCTTCGGTCGGCATGCGCACCGCGGATTCCAGGATCGGCACCTTCTGCACGACGGCCCGCGCCTTCTCGGCATCCTTCTCCTGAGGAAGCAGGAAAATCGCCAGCCGGCCGTCCTTGATGTCCAGCTTGGCCATCGGAACGAGCGCGGGCTCGCCGTCGTCCCGATATACGCCGAGGATCGTGGACAGGTCGAACAGGATCGCCTGCCGCTGTCCCAGATTGCTGAGCGTGGCCTTCCCGTTCGGATTATAAGGCGAAAGAATAATACCGAGACCGCGCTCCGCAATGATCTTCTGATTCGCCGATAACCCCACGTTCATGATATAAATATCGCCGACGTACAGGTCCGGACCGTTAATGACCACCTCCGCGATTTCCGCTTTCGCGATATGCGAGATGGATCTGCCCGACTTTAGGGCATTGACGAAAAACAGCGTCAGCACGCCCGTGATCAGGCCGAACGGCAACCCAAGCGAGAGCGATGCGAGACTCGTCAGGAGCGACGATAAAATCACCAGGTAATTGCGGCTTTCGAACACCATCGCAATGCCCTCGATGTAGGTCGAACCTCGCGATACCAACTCCATGCTGTCGATCTTGGACAGCGTCTGGCGTTCCATGTTGCGCACGTCGCGAAATTGCTGCGCCGCCAGCGTCAGGAACGTGATCGCGGTAAAATCCTTCTTATACAACGCTGGGACCGCAACCGCCCCAAGCGCGGCCGCGATAACCCCCAACGAAATATGAATAATGCGTCCATGGGGGTAAGTCGGATACTGCCTGTAGTCCGTTCGAAGCATAAGCAATCGGGAGCCTACTCCGAAAGCTACGCCGAGCATGATGCCGTACACCACATGGTGAGGCTGCCCCGATCTCAAATGCGTCCATAGATGTTCCCACATCGTTACGAGTTTCCCCCTCTTTCGCCGGATTGGTTGTCGATCATGCCAAACGTGATCTGCTTGATCCACGCCTTGATGCTGCCGACGACTCTTGCGGCAGTCAGCGCGATCGCAAGGCCGTCCCACCAAGCCAACGATCCGATCTCCAGCGGCGAATCCTGCGCGGCGGTTCCTATGAAATGATAAGCGAGCGCGAGTAAGGCGCTCAACACGACGATCGTGAAATGCGACCTGAACCGGTCGGCCAACAGTCCCGCGAACAGCCCTGCAAGCACGGGTCCGTCCCAGTGCGGATGAATCACGACGAATACGGGATCCATGCTATAAATATAGCGCATCCACGTCCACATGAAGCCGGTGAGCAGCGACGAAAACAAAACGAACAGCATGGTGCCCAGCCTGCGGACGGTGATCAGCAGCGTGACGGCCGTAACGATCGCCAGGACGGCGCTTCCCGTCACGACGGCTTCGCCGCGAATATTGATCGACACAAGTTGGAGTAAGCACGAAGCGCCGATGAATACGCCGATCGTCCGAAGGCGAATGCCGTCCGCTACCTGCTCTTCCCAACCGGTAAAATAAAGAATCGCCGCCATCGATAAGAGCCAAAACACGATAAAGCCATCATTCACGCGCCATCCCTCCTTGATTCCCTTATTATGCGCTTCCGTCCGTTCCTCTTATCCCTTAATCCGCCAACGCAAAAAAGCCGTTCATCCCGCAATAACACTGCGGAATGAACGGCTTCCAAGTAAGGGTTCGAATTTAATCGGAACCGATTATTTCAATTTGCTCAGCTTGTCGCCGAAACGCTCAGCCAGCGTGAAGCTCATGCTTTCGTTGCTGAGGCTGACGTTCGGGTTGTTCAGCTCGACTTTAGGACCGCGCGAACCGCGATCTCCGCGATCGTGGCGCTCGCCGCGCTCTCTCTCCGGACGCGCCGGTTGTTCAGGCGCTTCTTCCGTTTCCTTGATGCTGAGGCTGACGCGTTTCTCGGACGGATTGAAGTCCAAGATTTTGGCTTTCACTTCTTGGCCTTCTTGTACGACTTCGTTCGGCGTTGCCACGTGGCGATGCGCCAGTTGCGAGATATGCACAAGTCCTTCGACGCCCGGCGCGATTTCAACGAATACGCCGAAGCTGACGATGCGGCGGACGGTACCCGTCACGATGTCGCCGATGTTGAATTGGCCGTTCGCGGATTCCCAAGGACCCGGTTGAGCCGCTTTGATGCTGAGGCTGATTTTGCCTGCAGCCGGATCGACTTTAAGTACTTTTACGCGAACGGATTGGCCTTCGGCTACGACATCCTTCGGATGCGCTACGTGCTGCCAGGACAATTCGGATACGTGAACCAATCCATCGATGCCGCCGATGTCGACGAATGCGCCGAATGGCGTCAGGCGTTGCACCGTGCCGTCGATTTCTTGGCCGACTTGCAGACCGTTCATGATCGTTAGTTTGTTTTGCTCGAACTCTTGATCCAGCACTTCTTTCGCGGACAGGATCACTTTGTTGTTCTCGCGGTCGATTTCTTTAACTTTTACGCGGATCTTGCGGCCCTTGTAATCGCTGAAATCTTCAACGAAATGACGCTCGACCATCGATGCCGGAATGAATCCGCGAACGCCGATGTCCACGACCAGACCGCCTTTGACGACGTCCGCGATCGTGACTTCGAGCACTTCGCCCGCATCGAATTGCGCTTGCAGTACATCCCAAGCCTTTTCGCTGTCGATCGCTTTTTTCGAAAGGACGAGCTTTTCTTTCTCGTCATCGATGCTAACGACTTTCAATTGCACTTCTTGACCCACTTGCACGGCATCCGCCGCGCTGTCGAGCTGAACGGAGGAAAGTTCACGAAGTGGAATAACGCCGTCATATTTATATCCAAGGCTAACAGTCACTTGGTTATCTTCGATTTTGACGATCGTGCCGTTCACGATGTCCCCTTTTTTCAAGGACACGAAATTATCCAAAGCATCCTGGCTGATTGCTTCTGCAGCATCCTGGTTGATTGCTTCCGCGGCTGCGGACTCTTCTTGAACTTTTGTTTCTTCTGACATTTGAAATAACCTCCTCAATTCATACCCCAACTTTATTTAAACGTGAAGCCGCAGTTTGAAACGCAACTGGCCCACCGTTTAAAACATGAATAACGTGAAATAATTACTCTTCCTTCACCATCCTGCGAATATTGAGCATGATGGTTTCCGTCACTCGCTCCAGCACATCGGAAGAAGAATCTTGAATGAAGTCCGACATATCGATGGGCTTGCCATACTTGATGCGCATTTTACGGAAAACCTTATACTTTCCGATGATCGCGACGGGAATGACCGTCGCTCCGCTTCGCAGCGCAATCATGGCTGCGCCCTTCTTGCCCGCGCTGTCTCCGGCGGCGGATCTGGAACCTTCGGGGAAGATGCCCATCACCTTGCCTTCTTTGAGCAAGCCGATCGCCGTGCGGATCGCTTCCTTGCTCACGCCTCCGCGTTTGACCGGGAAAGCGCCCAGCGAACGGATCAAGGGTCCGAGCAGCGGAACTTTGAAGAGCTCCGCTTTCGCCATGTAATGGACGGTGCGGTTTACTTTCGTGCCGACGGTCGTCGGATCCAAATTGCTGATATGGTTGCAGCAGAGCACGACGGGACCCGAAGAAGGGATATTCTCCAAACCGCTTGCTTCGAACCGGAATAAGACGGCGTAAATGATGCGCAACAGGCTGCGGCAAATGCTATATAGCATAGTTTACTTCGCCTCCACCGTTTTGGTTCGGCATAAGTCTAGAATAAGTGCGACGACTTGGTCGATCGTCAGCTCCGTGCTGTCGATCACTTCCGCGTCTTTCGCACAAATCAATGGCGAAATTTCCCTGCGCTCATCGCTTCGATCGCGTTCCGCGATCTCCCGTTCCAGTTGTTGAAGCGGTACGGCCTCATTGCCGCTGAGTTCCCGAAACCGTCTCAGCGCGCGCACTTGAACGCTTGCCATGAGGAAAACCTTTACTTCCGCGTCCGGCAGCACATGCGTGCCGATGTCGCGTCCGTCCATGACGATTCCTTTGGATTCCGCCAGCCCTCTTTGCAATTCGACCAACCTCTGCCGAATGGCTTCGTGGGAAGCGATTTGCGAAACGATCAGCGTCACTTCGCGCGTGCGAATGGCCGAGGTGATGTTCTCCCCGTTCAGCCAAACCGTCTGTCCTGCACCGCCGGGCTCCAGCGTGATATTCAACGTTTGAACGAGCTGACCCAGCCTGTCCGAATCGTCAGGGGTGATGCCTGCACCGATTGCCGCATAAGCAACGGCCCTGTACATCGCACCTGTATCAATGTAAATGTAACCAAGTTGTTCAGCGACTTTGCGGGCGACGGTACTTTTCCCGGCGCCTGCCGGGCCGTCGATTGCCACATTTATTCGGCCGCTGATGCTTCCCCCATTCATGCCCAAGCGGTGTTTGACCTCCTTGAAAGTCGGGCAGCGGCTGCCACCATGCTCTAATCGTCATTAAAAAAGCAGGCTTTGCCTGCGATAGTAAAAATTATACCACAGCCGCTCGGGAAGTGCAAAGAATGCAAGACGCGCTAGAAGAAACTTCCGGCGCCGTCGCTGCAGGCCGCGAAGCTGTTCCCGACTTCGGGAAAACAACCGAATGCGCGGCTCGACCGCAAATGCTACCCGTTCTAAAAAGGCGTTCCTTCCAAACGATCCACGCCCGTCACCCACATCCGGACCTGCGGGATTTGCAGCGCCACCTGGCTGACCGCGATCGCGACAAGCAACGCTATGACGATGATCTTCAACGCTTTCGTCACGTTGTCGGCAAGCGCCAGGTAATCTTTTTGCGACTTATGTAGCACGGCGATGACCTCCTTATCCGAACCGTCGGCTCCTATTCGATAAACGGCGTCCGCCGCGGCTGAATCTCGGATAAGGCTAGTTTTTCCACGAATGGAATCCTTATTCATGCCATGGCCGGATTTATCGTTTTCGGAAATCGAGCTGCCGTTCAAAGCAGAACCTGATGATGCGCTGGCGTTCCCCGTCCGAGATTTTCGCGAATTTCGCCATCACCTGATGCTTGCCGTTCTCGAGCGTCTTGACCCTGACGACCTCGGCAACGAATTGGGAGTGGTCGACGGAACCGTTCCGATACGGGACGAGCAGCCAGCATTCCAGTTCAGTACCTTGCTCGATCGGCCATTTGGCGTCGGCCACGAAGGAAATGCCGCCGCCTCCCACGTCGTCGGTCACCCCGATAAATCGGACGTTGCCGGACAAGGTGATGGCGATTTCAAGCTCTGCCGCGACCCGCAGGAAATGGCGGCGCTGAATTTTGGTGATGGATTCGAGATCCGGTTTGCGGACCCGAATCAGCTTCAGCGTATCTTCTTTGAAGCCGATCACGTGCGTATTGAAATAATGCTTGACGCCTTCTTGCGTAATGAAATACGCGGAGAGTTCATCGCCTAGAAAGAGGCGTTTGTATCGGCCGGCCCCTTCGAGAATCGGAATCTCGATGAGCAGCTCGTCATCGGTGCTGTCCGCGATCCTGGCTTTATATTCCAACGCGGCCTCTTCTTCGTCGGATGAAGCAACTTGCAAGAACAAAACTTGGTTAATCATTGGCAGCATCGGTTTCCCTCCCCATTTTTCGATTATAGCACAGCATGTCGAAATTTGGGGAGAGAGGGAAATAGGCACAAAAAGACGTGCGTCCAAAGGCGCACGTCCAGGCGGTTATTCCGGCAGCTGCTCGATGGATTCCTCGACGCCGTTCTCCGCGTTTACATAAATTTTGTACGTCGAGCCGTTGATTTTCCCGACGAATTCATAACACAGCACTTCTTGGTCCGCATCGTTGTCGATCAGCGCCATCTGCTCCCGGTTCACTTTAAAATCGGGATTCAGCACTTTCCTCGCCTCGGCGCTCGTCAGCTTCGGCTTCGGCAGCTTCCGTTTGCGATGCTCGTAGACGTAATCCCCGGCTTGGATCGCGACGGCGTCGCCGTTATCCAGCGCGATCTTCACCGACAGCTTGGCGGGATAGATCAAGACGCCGTTCTGGCTTGCGACGAACGTGAACACCGCCGCGCGATTTCCGTCATCGTACGCGACGGGTTTCATGCCCGCGTAACCGTGATGAGCCAGGAAATCGCCCGCTTTTCGCTTCGCATCGCGGATGCCGACGGTCGGCTTGCCGATATCCCGCGAATTGTCGTACCAAATGAGCTGGGCTCCTTTTTGCGTATAATCGAGCTCGACTTGATTATCGGATTTGTTCGCCTTGTAGGTTGCCGAGAACGACGAATACTCGGTGCCCTTGCCGTTCTCCACGACCCGGATGTTCTTGGCCTGCGCTGCGTCCAGCCCCAGGAATTTCGCGGCCAAGCCCCTCACTTCGTCCGGCGTGCTCATGTGGCCGCCGAGCATCTTGATCGTCCGTTTCTGGTACATGCTCGCGACCGAGGGGCCCCAGTTGATCTCGGGATACTCGCTTACTTTCTTGTCGACGGTCTTGAAGCCGTCGATGATCGTATTGTCGAGCGTCGATTTCTCGGTCGCCAGCGCGGTTTCGACGTCCATCCAGCGCAAATTGTTGGACAGGACCTTCTCCTGCACGCCCGTCAGCGATTTGGAGATGTCCGCCGAATCCGCGTACAGCGTTTTTAGCGTCTTGAACTCGTCAGGACTGAGCGGCTGCTTAGTCAAATCGCGAACGGAGGTTTTGTACGAGAAATTAGCGATCTTCGAGAGAAACTCTTCCGTCTTGCTGAAAGGCAGCAGGGTGAGCGGCAGTTGGTTGATTTCATTCTGCGCTTCGCTCGTCAAACGCCAGGTATTGACCAGTCCCTTGCGCTGAAAGCCTTGCGAAGCGCCGTTCACGGCCAGCGTGTTTCCGAGCTGGTGGTGCAGCTGATCGACATGGTACGATAAATCGTGAAAGGCGCGCTGATACTGGTTCTCCGCCTTGATCAATATCGAATTTTTCTCTTGATGCTCTTGATAGCCCCAGTAAATGGAGCCGATGAAGAACAACGTCATGACCGGAAAAAGCACAGCGCTCAAGCGACGATACATATAGCAAAAGCTCCTTTCGTATGCAAAACCTGGTGTTAGTTTGGTTTGCCGAAAGGAGCTTTATGCATGTTTGGGTAAGATTTGCTATTGCCGGCGCTTGTCAGAGCGCCAGTTCTTCGATATCGAAATCTTGGATGTTATTGCACAGGCATTGCTTGAAGCCGGTATCGATCCGGTCCTTCTCCCTGCGTCCGCGAAGCACGAATTTCTCTCCGCAGCGATTGCAGCGGATGGCCACTTTTATACGCGCCGTTTCCATCATTTCCTCCTATAGGGGTTGCGAGCGAAGCCGGCGCCGTCATATACGGCGGGCGAAGCGTTCCGCTTCGGAAGCATGCGCTCGGCGTTTTCTACCTATTATGGACGGAAATGTCACAGCTTAATCTCTTCTTCGCGGCCAAGCAGCCTGAACGGCGACCGCGCATTCGCCCGGTTGATCCGCCGAACGCCCCTGATCCACAAAAACACCATCAGCGGCACGATGAACCATGCCCAATACGTCGAGCCGGAGCCCATGATGTAATCGTACAAGCCGTGCTCCAGCAGCGGAACGCCGGCCGCCAGAACCAAGAACCGCCATTTCGGCCTCCGGTCGGAAGCGAATTTGGCTTTGCCCAGATAATAACCCATCGTAACGCCGAACAACGCGTGACCGGATACCGGAAGCAGCGCCCGGATCAGCAGCGAACCCACCGTCATCGGCTGATAAATGGCGTACAGCACGTTCTCGACGGTCGCAAAGCCGAGCGAAATCGCCACCGCGTACACGATGCCGTCATAAGGCTCGTCGAATTCCTTATGCTTGAAAATGATATGGTAGAGCACGAACCATTTCATCAGTTCCTCGACGCCCGCCGAGACGGCGAACGAGAAGACGACCGGCCCGTTTCCGATGCCGAGCTCCAGTCCCCGCTGGATCACCATGATCGGGAGCACGATCAAGACGCCCATCAGAAATACCCGAAGCACCATCGAAATGGGTTCCGCCTCGTAACGGTCCTTCAAATAAAAGTAAGTCAACAGCGCGACGCCGGGAGCAACCGCAGCCGTTACAATCGAAAAAAGCAGCATCGTTTCGAGTCACCTTCCAGAGAGAAGGCAGGTACGCGCGCGAGGAAACTTGCCGTTTCCTTTATATCCACCCCCGCAATCGTACCGCCTCCGCCATTTTGCGAACGCCAACCATATAAGCGGCAAGGCGCATGTCGACTTTCTTCATCGCATGCAGCTCATACACGCTGTTAAAACCGCGGACCATCATTTCCCGCAGCTTGAGATCCACTTCGGCTTCCGACCAATAGTAGCCTTGATTATTCTGTACCCATTCGAAATACGATACTATGACGCCGCCCGCGCTTGCAAGCACGTCCGGAATAAGCAAAATGCCGCGGTCCGTTACGATGCGCGTCGCTTCGAGCGTCGTCGGGCCGTTCGCGGCCTCAACTATGATTTTAGCACGAATCCGGTCCGCGTTGCTTGCCGTTATTTGGTTCTCGATCGCGGCCGGCACGAGCACGTCGCATTCCAGCGAGAGCAACTCGTCGTTGGAGATGGTATCTTTGAATAGATTGGTTACCGTGCCGAAGGAATCGCGCCGGTCCATCAAATCTTCGATATCCAGTCCCTGTTCATTATACAATGCGCCGTTCACATCGGAAATAGCGATTACGCGCGCCCCGGCGTCATGCATGAATTTGGCCAGAAAGCTCCCGGCGTTTCCGAAGCCTTGGATGACGACGCGCGCGCCGTTCACGGGGATGTTCTTTTTGGCCATCGCCTCGTCGATCATGATGGCGACCCCTTTGGCGGTCGCGCTTTCGCGGCCCATCGACCCGCCGAGCACGAGCGGTTTTCCAGTTATGAAGCCGGGGGAATCGAATTCCCGGATGCGGCTGTATTCGTCCATCATCCACGCCATGATCTGCGCGTTCGTCATGACGTCCGGCGCCGGGATGTCCTTGGTCGGTCCGACGATCTGGGAGATCGCCCTGACGTAGCCGCGGCTCAATCGTTCGAGCTCGCGGAACGACATTTTGCGCGGATCGCAGATGATTCCGCCTTTCCCGCCGCCGTACGGCAGATTGGCGATGCCGCATTTCAAGCTCATCCAGATCGACAACGCTTTTACTTCGATCTCGTTCACGTCCGGGTGGAACCGGACGCCGCCCTTCGTCGGCCCGACGGCATCGTTATGCTGGGCGCGAAATCCGATGAACACGCGGGTTTTTCCGTCGTCCATGCGCACCGGAATGCGCACGGTCAGCAATCTCATGGGCTCTTTCAGTAATTCGACCATATCATCGCCGTAACCTAATTTCCGAAGCGCATCCTCGATGACGATTTGCGTCGAAGTCAAGACATTGTTGTCTTCCATTCCAGTCAAAGGAATGTTCACCACCTTTTCTTTCAGTATGAACGGGTGAAACGCCAACTATGCGATGGGTTCGAATCGGCCGATTCGGGGAATAAACAAAAAGCACCAGACACGCGGAATTCCGCTGCTGATGCTTTCAGAAACTGTTCGTTCTTAGAAATGAGTGCAAATTTCAAGCACTGCGTTCGCAGGCATGACCACTTTGCCGTATTCTTCGAGAACGGCCGTCGTAATGGAGGTTGCTTCGCCGTATTCTGCCAGCAGGGCGATGATGGCATGGTAACGGGGCAACTCGATGCCGACCGGTTCGAAGGCTAGCATATATTTGCCGTTGTAGGCGTATAGACGTCCGTCTTCAATCAAATCCACTGCCTTGAGCTGTTTGCAGACGGAAATGACATCCTCGATGTCGCGGAACGCATAAAGCACGATATCGCTTTGTTCCAGCGTGACTTCCATCTCGTAGACGTCTTCATCATTCTCTTCTTCGTGCAGCTGTTCGTCCGATTTGCCGTTTACTTTGCCACGCGTGACGATGACGACCATGCCTTGGGCGGGAAGCGCGAACACTTCTACGGCCAACGGGCCGCTGGCATCGAAACCCAGCTCGCTGTAGGCTTGATCCATCATTTCACTGAATAGCTCGTGCACCTTCGGAATTTCGCGCCACATGTCTTCCTTCTGGATCCCACGCTCCAGCAAGTCGTCGAACGTCAGGAAGATTCGGATTTTGTCTTGATTGAGCCGTTCGATTTTCATGATAGGATCCTCCTTCTCGAAAAGCATCTGCTTCGTGTATCAAAGCAAAAACCGTCTTCGAAAGCGCGTTGAACGCGGGTAACATTTGTTATACACAGCGTATGTAACTGCTGTGGTTTGGTGAATAAAATGTTCTTATTGCTATGTTAGCATGTCTGGGGTCGGAATGCACTAGTACGCAAAAAAAAGAATCGGTTCCGCCCAACAACTGTATATACGCAGCAGAGGGAGAAACGATTCTTTTTTTTGTCTTTATTAGTGCGTTTTCGCATCGGCTTTTATTTCGTCGACCTGTTCCTTGACGCCGGGATCGTTGTTCAGCATCATTTCGATTTGTCCCCAAGCGCCTGCGGAATCTCTAGCGGAAACGCCGGAATGCTTTGGGGACGAATGCGCCATCTCGCCTCCGAACTTGCGGCTGACCACCGCTCCCATCGCTTTTCTCGAAACTCCTGTCATGGCTTGGCCCGCCGCGCTGGTCGCCCAAGCAAACATTCCGGGTCTTTTCTTGGCCACGTAAGCCGCCGTCGCGGCGCCGGCCAGACCCCCAAGCAGAAATACAGACCATTTCATCGGTAAAGCCCTCCTCAAAAATGCTGATGCACTCGGATTCGAATATAGTTTTGCCTGGTCGAGGCGAGGTCATCCCAGCACAAATTAAGGAAAGGTGGAAGTTCGGACGGTTGTATATAATATGATACAATGAGGGCGTTCTTAACGCCGCGCGGATGCCGCGATTACTGGAGGTGGATTGACATGAAGCAACTTCAAGCCTATCTGACGACATTCACGATCATCGCGATCTTGACGATCGCGTCCGGATGCGCATCCGGCGGAAACTCCGCGTCATCGGATTCGGCCGATCCGGATCAAAAGGCTGATCAGACGCAATCCCCGGCAAACCCGAATATGCCCAATCCTCCTCGAACGAACGAATCGACCGTACTTAAGCAGGATGAGGAAGCCGCCGCCCCGGGAAACGGGAACGAAGACGACAAGCAAACGAACCCGCCCGCCGCCCCCGTTCAAGCCGCGCCGAAGAAATTGTACCGCATGAACAGCGTCTACAGTTTCGTTCCTATTAATAAGGAAGCGACGACCGGCAAGGTCGTGCTGCTGACGTTCGACGACGGCCCGAAAGCGGATAAAACGCTCGGCTCTCTGCTCGATACGCTCGACAAGCACCATGCGAAGGCGATCTTCTTCGTCAACGGCTACCGCGTGAAGACCCATCCGGAGCTGCTCGAAAAAATAGCCGACCGCGGCCAAACGATCGGCAATCATTCCTGGGACCACATCGATCTAAAGAAGGAAAAGGAAGCGACCGTGAAGAAGCAAATCGGGGATGTCCAAGCTATCGTCAAAAAGATCACCGGCAAGTACCCGCGTTTTTTCCGGCCGCCGTTCGGATCGGGCAACGACGCCGTGAAGAAGCTCGTGCGCAACGACGGCATGCTGTACATGACCTGGTCCAATGGTTCGCTGGACTGGGATAGCAGCACGAAGAACAAGCCGGATAAAGTCATCGCCAACGTCCTGGACCAGCTTCATCCGGGCGTAAACATCCTTATGCACGAGCTGCCTTGGACGACGGAGGCGCTGGATTCGCTGCTGACGAAGCTCGAAGCGAAAGGTTACGGCTTCATCGATCCATCTACGATCGAGCTTGGTTTGGATTCGCCGCAGAAGTCCGCAAAATAATGCGGTGCAGCTGCGGTTCCGTCATCAAGCGGATCGGGAGCCTCGATGTTCCGAAGCCGCAGCTGACGAACATTCTTGTCTTCGGAACGCCTATTCCTTGGACCGGCAAATCAAACCAGCCCCGCCAATAACCGGAGTCGTCGCTCCCCCGCCACAACGGTCCCGCAAGCGGCAGCGCGACTTGCCCGCCATGCGTATGGCCGGACAAGATGAGGTCGACGCATTCATCGCCCTTCAGCCGCTTCGCGATGATGGGGTCATGCGCCATCAGAATCGTGAACAGCTTGCCGCGCCCGTCTTCCATATCGGCAAGCGCGAGTTCCGGATCTTCATGATCGGTACGCGGGTCGTCCACGCCCGCGAGCCGGATTCGGCTCCCGTCTTTCTTCTCCAGGATGACGGACTCGTTCATGAGCAGCCGCACCTTCTCTTCGGCCAGCAGCACCTCGTACGAACGCATCTCTTCGTCGTAATCGTGATTCCCATGGACCATGTAGATCGGCGCGATCCGCGACAGGCGCCTGATGTTCTCGCGGATGCGCGCGGCCGGAACCGACTTTTCGCGCAAATCCCCGCCGATCAATACCAAGTCGGCGCCGCCGGAAGCCATGAAGGCATCGATCAGCTCGATCGGGATGATCCGTCTATGTATGTCGCTGATAAACATCAGCGCCGTTCCGTCGAACGCTTGCGGCAGCCTATCGAACGCCGCGACCTGTTGATCGAGCCGATACTGATAGGAAAGCCGCACCATATAGGCCAGCGCGACAATACCCAATGCGGCAATGACGACTAAGATCCAAATGAATGCCATTTATTCCGTTCGCACCTCCCGGTTCGTCGGGTAATTTGCCATGTCTTAATCGAACTGTCTCCCCCACCACAGCATGCCTGCCAGAAGCAGAAGAAACAAAACGATCAGCAGCCGGTAAAACCAACGCGTCAGCTGCTGTTTGCTTGAAGGATGGGACTGCCTTCTCGGCGGCAGCGGCAGTTTCTCCTGCCCGTTCGTTTCCAAGCCCCATTCCGCTTCCAACGCCGCCGCGGTTTCATCCATGAAATCCTCGGACGGCGCCCCTTTCCTTTTGCCGAATTTTTGAATTCTGCTCATGCTTCCCTCCGAAAACGAATGACCAACCCCATAACCAAATCAATGACGAAATGCGCGATAATTGGCGCGAGCAAGGTACCGGTCTTGATGTAAATCCAGCCGAGCGCGTAGCTGATCGCGAACACGAGTCCGGTCGGAATCCAATGCCTTAAATATCGGACATGAATGGTCGCGAATACGATGCTCGTCCAGTAAGGACCGATATGGTATTGTACGGCTCCGCGGAACAACGTTTCTTCGCAGACGGCCACGACGAGCGACAAAACCGCAATGTGCCAGACCGGGCGATGCCGAAAAATCCGATCGTTGACGCCTCCGTCGTCGCTGGCTTCGTCGGGCACGAAGCGTGCCGCCAGCATGTCGAGGGCGATTACCGCGGCGGCCAGTCCGATTCCCCAATAAACAAAATGCCAATCGATCCCGGGTTCGAACAAACGAAATGGATTCCGACGCTGAAATAATAGCCAGACGAAGCCGATAATGAAGGTAATCGCCTGCGTGGCGTACAAATTGATCAGCAGCATCCGGTCATCGATTTGGTCGATGTCCATCGTTTTCAGCCTGATTTTGCGGATGTCGAATTTTTTCATGTCCTGCTCCTGTCCTGCTCCTGCCATGGTAGGTTTATATTTCCTTTTTATAGGTTTTACCCTATACTAGGAGGACAATCGGGAAAAATTTGTCGAAAAATAGTACGAAGGGGATTAACATGGAGAAACGACTAACACGTACCGAAATGCTCTTTAGTCTTGGATTCCTTTTCATGCTCGTTTTCGCTGTCGGCGCGTTTTTCTATGGCGTCAAAATTGGTTCCGAGAAGACCGAAGCGAAGCTGGTGGAAAACGCCAAACACCTCAGCGGCAGCGGCAAAGGCAGTCCTAGCGCCTACCAGCAGCAAGATCTCGTATCCTTCTATCATACCGTATTTTTGCCTTACCGTGAATTTCAAAACGAATGGTTCGACACGATCCGCAAATTATCGTCCGGCCAGCTGAACGATGCCGGCTCGGCGTTGAAGGAACTGTCGGGTTCCGCGAACCAAACTTATAATGAAGCCGAACACGCGTCGGTCTCGGCGAGCTCGCCTCTCTTGGAATCCGCGCAGCTCCAACTGCTCAAGAGCCTGCGCATGCTGTCGGAAGCCTCGCAGCGAGCCGCCGGCTCCTCGAAAGAGATGGCCGAAGCCGATCTGATCAAGGCGCTCATGAAAGACGCCTATTACACCGACGGCGTAAAATACGCGCTCGGCGGCCAACAGGACTACTACGGGGCCATGCTGAAATGGAGCGCATCCGTAAATCCCGATATCCCCGGCGAATACGAAGCATCCGCCGGATTGAATATCGCGCAATGGAAGACGCTCCCGCTTACCGTCAAAAACAAGGTCGCCGCCGATCAGCTGAACGCGCGCAAATCGCTCGCTCCGTTCTATCCGCAGGATCTGACTTCCCGCGTCGACGAATTCATCCGTTCCGGCCAGGCCGGTTCCATGAAAATGCGCACCGTCGATTCCGTCATCGACCTGCTCGTGAAGACGGAAGCCGTCCGAGCCGGCGACTTCGGCACCAGCAAAGCCCAGCTTTATCCGAAGGAACTGCTCCCGCAGCTCCCCTTCTTCTTCCCCGAAAAGGAATAACCGGGCTACGATCAATCGTATTGGAATCCGTCATGCCGGGATACGGCAGCCATTCCGCCGACCACGTTGGCGAGGCTGCTGTATCCTTTTTCGTTCAGGTAGCGGCATGCCGCTTGGCTGCGCACGCCGTGCGCGCAGACGATGTACACCGGTTTATCCGCCGGAATCCGATCCCATGTTTCTTGGAAGGACGATAAAGGCATCAACGTGCTGCCTTCCAGATGATAATAGTTCCATTCTTCCTGTTCCCGAACATCTATGATTTGCTCCGGCTCAAGCTTGCCTTCCTGCACCAATCGCCAGAAAGCGTCCGGTTGTATTTGACTCCATGGCTCCATTGTTTTCGCCTCCCGTTTACGGTCGATCATAACGAAATTTTCACAATTGAGCAAGTTTTAAGCATTGCATTTATAGTTCATCTTGCTATAATAGGAGAAACATTAACGAAGCCCTAAATTGCTGGTTCCACAGGATTCAATCATAGCTCGATGTGTGATCGTGTGAACGGACTCTCGCCTTCGGCGCCGCGCTGTGCGGCGGGATGGACGAGGGTCTTTCACTTCTACTATACACCCCATCATACAAACGCTCAGGAGGCAATCCAACATGTTTAAAGTATTGGTCTCAGATCCAATCAGCGATTTAGGCATTCAGAAGCTCGCGGATGCGGAGGACGTCACGGTCGACAAGAAGCCGGGACTTAGCGAAGACGAGCTCGTGGCCATCATCGGCGAATACGATGCCCTGCTCGTGCGCAGCCAAACCCGCGTGACCGCCCGCATCATGGATGCCGGGAAATCGCTTAAAGTCGTCGGACGCGCAGGCGTCGGCGTCGACAACATTGATTTGGAAGCGGCTACGGGACGCGGCATTATCGTTATTAATGCGCCGGACGGCAATACCATCACGACCTGCGAGCATACCTTCGCCATGATGATGGCGGTCGCCCGCCATATCCCGCAAGCCTACCTGAAAACGGTCGGCGGCGAGTGGGACCGCAAATCGTTCCTCGGCGTCGAGCTCCGCGGCAAAATCTTGGGCGTGCTCGGCATGGGACGGATCGGAAGCGAAGTCGCCAAACGCGCCAAAGCATTCGGCATGGTCATCTGGGGCTACGACCCGTTCTTGACGGAAGAGCGCGCGGAGAAACTCGGCATCCGGTTGTCGAGCGTGGACGACATCGTGCGCAACGCGGACTTCATGACGGTTCATACGCCGCTTACGCCTGAAACTCGCCATATGATCTCCCGTCCTCAATTCGAGGTCATGAAGAAGGGCATGCGCATCGTCAACTGCGCCCGCGGCGGCATCATCGACGAGCTGGCTCTCGTGGAAGCTGCCGATCAAGGCATCGTCGCCGGCGCCGCGTTCGACGTCTTCGAGGTCGAGCCTCCGGAAGCGGATCACCCGTTCCTGAAGCATCCGAAAATCATCGTCACGCCGCATCTCGGCGCCTCCACCGTGGAAGCGCAGGAGAACGTCGCGATCGACGTTTCCGAGCAAGTACTGAACATTTTGCGCGACAAGCCGTTCTTGAACGCCGTGAACATGCCTCCGATCCCGGCCGACGTGCTGAACAAGCTGCAGCCGTACTTCAATCTCGGCGAGAAGCTCGGCAGCTTCGTCTCGCAGCTTACGGAAGGCGCCGTGGAAGAAATCACGGTCAGCTACGCCGGCGAGCTGGCCGAAGTCGATACGCAGCCGCTGACCCGTTATATCGTGCGCGGCGTGCTTTCCCACCATTTGGGCGCGGATCAAGTCAATGTCGTCAACTCGATGCACCTGGCGAAAGAACGCCATGTCAACATCGTCGTGAACAAGTCGCATACGGCACGCGACTTCACCAATTCGATTACGGTTCAGCTTCGCTCCAAGGTTGCTACGCGTCTCGTGACGGGCACCATGCTGACCGGATACGGCCCGCGGATCGTTCAGATCGATCGCTTCACGGTCGACGTCGCGCCGGAAGGCAACCTGATCCTAATCTCGCACAACGACAAACCCGGCATTATCGGAAGCGTCGGTACACTGCTAGGCAACAACGGCGTGAATATCGCGGCGATGCAGGTTGGCCGGGAATTGCAAGGCGGCGCGGCGATCATGGTGCTCTCCGTCGACAAAGGCGCCTCCAAAGACGTCGTCGCGAAGCTGGTCGAGCTGCCGGATCTCAACAAAGCCAAAGAAATCAACCTGTACTAGAATCGAGTCTTGCAGATCGGGCCAATACGATCGAAAAGCGCTGTCCTCCCGAGGAACAGCGCTTTTTTTATCCGATTTCGGCGTTTACGCAAAGAAAATGTTTCACGACCAACAAGATTAGTCTACTTCCTTCAACAAGAAGCGACTTTCACGCTGGTCGTAGTCCTAGTGGTCACGCGGAACGTATGGCATGCAAAAAGACGCTCCGCTCAGCGGAACGCCTCTTGCCCGTTCAGTCGCATTCATCGCGACGAATCGACGGGAAGCAGCAGCGTAAACGTCGTGCCGACGCCGACCGTGCTCTCCGCGCGAATCCGCCCTTGATGCGATTCGATGATGTTCTTGACGATGGCCAAGCCAAGGCCCGTGCCCCCGCTGGACGCGCCGCGCGTGCGCGCCTTGTCGGCCTTGTAGAAACGCTCGAAAATGAAGGGCAGGTCCTCGTTCGGAATCCCCTCGCCCTCGTCCCTGACCTTGATTTCAACGAAAAGTTTGCGTTCGACGACGGCTTGCCGCGCGCTCACGGCAATATGCGCTTCCTGGGGCGTATGCCGAATCGCATTGCTGAGCAGATTGGTCAGCACCTGCTCCAACCGGTCTTCGTCCGCTTCCGCGATCACGAGCGGCTCCGAGGGCAGCTCGATGTCCAGCTGAATGCTCTGCTCCTTTGCCAGCCCTTGGAATTTACGGTGCACGCGCTTCAGCAGCACGGTCAAATCCGTCGTCTCCAGCTTCATCTCCATATGGCCCGCTTCCATTCTGGCCAGATCCAGCAGATCTTTCACCAAGCGCCCCATCCGAAGCGATTCTTCGTAGATGACATGCGCGAGCTCCTTCCGTTCTTCCGGCGAAGCCGCGATGTCGTCCAGCAGCGCTTCGCTGTAGCCTTGCAGCATCGATAACGGCGTTCGGAGCTCGTGCGAGACGTTCGCGACGAAGTCGCGGCGCAGCTTCTCGAGCTTCGATTCTTCCGTGACGTTGCGCATGACGGCCACCGCTCCGCGAACCGTGTCGTTCGACTTGAGCGGCGCCATGACGACGGACCAGACGCCGCTCTGTACATGCACCTTGTCCGTCAAATCGCGCCCTTCCCGCAGCACTTTGCGGTAGAGATCGAATAACGGCTCCGGCACCTGCGAACGGATCCTCGACTCTTCCGTCCACTCCAGCTCGTTCCAACGATCGATCAGCTGCTGCCCGTGCGGATTCGCCAGGATGACCTGACCCGCGGCGTCGAAGGTGACGACGGCATCCGCCATGCTGCGGTGAACGCTCGCCAGATGCTCCTTCTCATGATTCAAGTCGCGGATCAGCGTGTCGAGCTCGGATGCCATATTATTGAACGTATTCGCCAGATCGCCGATCTCGTCCGTGGATCGGATCGGCACCCGTGTCCGGTATTCGCCCTGCGAAATGAGATCGGCCGCTTTCTTCATCTGGAGCAGCGGCTGCGTGATCTTCGTGGACAGGAAAAACGCGAAAAACGTGGAAAGGAGAAACCCGATAATCGCCGTATAGACGAAGAGTACTTTGACGGCATGCGAATTATTGAACGCGATATCGATGTACTGCAGCAGGAACATGCCCAGGATCAGCAGCACCGCCGCCACGAGTGCAATGATGGTTAGCCAAAGTTTGCCGACTACGCTGCGCCAGATCACCACTTATTTGGATACCTCTAGCTTGTAGCCTACGCCCCACACCGTCGTGATCATCATCGCCGCTTCCGGCGAAACCTTGTTCAGCTTCTCGCGCAGCCGCTTGACATGCGTATCTACCGTGCGCAGGTCGCCGAAAAATTCATAGTTCCATACGTCCTTAAGCAGCTCTTCGCGGGAAAACACTTTGTCGGGCGATATCGCGAGGTAGTGCAGCAGCTCGTATTCCTTCGGCGTCAGGCTGACTTCCTGTCCGCCGGCCATGACGCGGTGCGCGTCGTGCTCGATGATGAGATGCGGGAACACGATATTGTTGCTCGTCAGCGCTTCCTTCGTCAGGAAGGCCGTGGCGGACGAGCGGCGGAGAATCGCCTTGACGCGGTAGATGACTTCGCGCGGGCTGAACGGCTTCACGACATAGTCGTCCGCGCCGACCTCGAAGCCCTGCACGCGGTTCATCTCCTCGCCTTTGGCCGTAAGCATGATGACCGGTGTCGCCTTGACTTGGCGCAGGCGCGTGCACACCTCGATACCGTCCATGCCGGGCAGCATCACGTCGAGCAGGATCAGATCGAACTCGCCGACCGTCGCCATGCGCAGCGCGGATTCGCCGTCCTCCGCTTCCTCGATCACATAGCCTTCCTTCTCCAGGTACATTTTGAGCAGCCTGCGGATTCGTTCTTCATCGTCGACGACGAGAATGCGATGACGTTCTTCGGACATGCGGCATGTCTCCTCTCAATTGGATTGGACTTCCACTTCCCTAACCGTGCCGCAGGCGCGCGTCCCTAGAGACGCGCGCCTGTTTATGCGTGCAATTTAGACACCCGCGTACGAGTGCAAGCCGACGAGTACGAGATTGACCCCGATCAGCGTGAACATCACCACCACGAAACCGATGACCGCAAGCCAAGCGGACTTGGACCCGTGCCAACCGCGGGACAAGCGAAGGTGCAGGTAGGCCGTGTAGTACAGCCAGGTGATGAGCGCCCAGACTTCCTTCGGATCCCAGCCCCAGAAACGCGACCAGGCGATGTACGCCCAGATCATGGCGAAAATCAAGGCGCCGAGCATGAAGATTGGATATCCGATCGCGATGGCCCGATAGCTGATCTCGTCGATATCGTCTTCGTCGATGCCGTCCATCAGCGGATGGATCGCCGCGCCGATCCGTCTGCGCAGGACCAAGCGCAGCAGACCGTAAAGAATCGAGCCGTTGATGATCGACCACGTAATCGTGTTGAGCTTGCGCGCCGCATCGACGCCATGCATCCAGTGCGGCGTCTCGAACAGCGGCTTGTCGATGCCAAGGAACGAATCGATCGTCACCACTTGGCTGTTATACGGCTTGAAAATCGGCGGCAACGAGTATTCCACCGTATTGACCGTCGAATTCTCGACACCGCTGTCGTCGATCGTCACCGTCTCCTGCTTGAAGCTCGCTTCGTAGCCCGCGCCGCGGAACGCGAACACGGAGCCGATGAACGCGATGATGACAATGATAACATAGAGCGTGAATTCCACCCAACGCTGTTCGCGTCTGGACTTCTCGTCCTTCTTCGTGAAATCGACCGTTCGCAGCAAGTACATGAGCCCGGCGGCGAAACCGACCGCGAAGAACGCCTCTCCCGAAGCGGCGGTCGTAACGTGAATCTTCAGCCAGTAGGATTGCAAGGCCGGAATGAGCGGCTGCACTTCCTGCGGAAACACCGCCGCATACGCGACGATGATGACCACGAGCGGAAGCGTGAACAACCCGAGCAGCGGTTTGCGATAAATCGCGTCGACGATGATGAACGCCGCCATGATCGCCATCGCGAGGAACGACATGAACTCGTACATGTTGCTCGTCGGGATATGGCCGCCGCCCGCCCACCGGGTGAAGAAGAACGTCAGGTGCGCGATAAACCCGAGCAAAGCCACGAAGTAAGCGATCCGGCCCCAGCGTTTGGTATGCTCCTCGGGACTGCGTTTGCTCCATTTCTTGCCGAGCGCGGCTACTCCGTAAAATAGAAACCCGAAGCAGTAAAGAAAAAATGCGACGATAAACGCGTCGCTGCTGAAATCAAGCAAACTCACGATTTGTTCCTCCCGTTATCGAGCGACTTCGGCTCTACGACGATGCCTATTCCGCGCAGGGCGGACGCGACCTCGGCACGCATGCCGTAATTGTTCTTGTTCGTATGTGCGCCGAGCGTCACGCGGCCGTTATCGAGTCGCAGCCAGATCCGGCGGTGCTGCCAGTAGGAACCGAGCAGAAGGCCGAACATGGAAATGCCTGCTCCTACCCATATGTAAGGCATCGCGCGGTCGTAACGGATATTGAGCGAAGTCTCCACCGGGGCGAATTCGACGCCGTCCATCGAAGGCACCTTCAAATCGAAACGTTCGGCCAGCTTGCCGTTGATGACGTCCTGGCTGAAGCGCTCCTTGTCCGTTTGCTTCGGAAAGTACATGTAGGGCTCGCCCTTCTCGTCCAAGCCGGGTCCCTTCAAAACGAAGACGAACGCGGGCGCGTTCGGTTCGCGGGACTTGGTCGTCGGCTGGCCGTCCGAATTGAGCGCGAAATCCATGTACGATTGACGAAGCTCCAGCGTGTACGGGCCGAGCGCGTAATCGAGCTGCGGATTGCGCATGTCCAGCTTGAACGGTCCGTACGTTTTACCCGTTTGCTTATCGATCAGAACCGGATTGACCGCTTTCAATTTCGGCGTATCGTCGAATCCGAACTGATAGGCTTTGATGCCGTCATACGACAACGGGTCGTTCACGATGATGTCGTGACGCGTGACTTCCGTCAGCTTCGGCGTCTTCGAGGGATCATCGCAATCGGCGGAGCAGTCGTACAGGACGGCCTGCGTCTCGTACAGCTTCGCGCGGGCGGTGCCCTTCAATTCCGTCGGAAGCTCGGCATCGGCGTAATAATCGATCGTGAACTTCTCGTTCTTGATGTAATACTTCGTCTCCGGAACTTTCACCGTCTGCCCTTCCGGAACGGTCACGTAGTTGTCGATCGACCACCCGGGCAGCGTCCGGAGCAGGACGGCGAGCAGGAAGATGATGAGTCCGATATGGTTGACGTAAGGTCCCCAACGGCTGAACCGGTTCTTCTCCGCGAGCAGCGCGCCGTTCTCCATGTGCACCTTGTACCGCTTGCGCTTCAACTGCGCGGCCAACCGTTCCGTCCAAGCGGCCTCCGGTCCTTCGGCCGCACCGGTATACACCGTTCTCTGGCGGGTCAGGAATTGCTCGTGCTTGCGGATCTGCTGCTTGTTCAGCGCCCGGTACAGCGGGAGAACCCTGTCCAGGCTGCAGATGACGAGGGACGTGCCGATCATGACGAGCAGGCCGATGAACCACCAGGATTCATACGTGTTGGAAAAACCCAGCTTATAATACCATTTGCCGATCCATCCGTACTTGCCCTCGTAATACGTGGACGGATCGAACGAGATAAAAGCGTTTTCCTGCGTGAAAATCGTACCGATCATCGCCGCGATCAGCGTGATCACGATCAAGCGCACCGCGACCTTCACCGAAGAGAAGAAGTTCCAGACCCGGTCGATCGGGGACGGATTGCTCTTCTGCGAGCGACGCGCGATGCCGTCGTAGCGCATCTCCAGCGGGGCGTCGCTGCTCTCCTCCTCCGGATCGAGCGGGTAGCCGCAGCTTTCGCACAAGACGGTACCGGTTGGATTCTGGTGGCCGCACGTGCATTTCGTATTTTCAAAAGCTGACAATGCAAATAACCTCCTCCGACTAGGACGCCAGCAGTTTCGTGATGCGCTCGTCCATGTCTTGTTTCCCCATCGCTCCGATAAAGACGTCCATTATCGTCCCGTCTGGCTTCACGAAGAAGGTGGTGGGATACGACTTAAGCCCATATGCGCGTTCGACTTGCCGATTGTTGTCCTGCAGCATCGTGTAACTGACGCCGTACTGCTTAATAAAATTGCTAATCGCCAAATTATCCTCGCTCAGGTTAATTCCGACGATCTCAAACGGCTTGTCCCCGTGCTTCTTGTACTGTTCTTCCAAATCCGGCGTTTCCGTCACGCAGCCCGGGCAGAACGTGCCCCAGAAATTGATGACGAGCGCTTTCCCCTTATAGTCCTCGAGCCGGTGCGTCTTGCCGTCCATGTCGAGAAGCGCGAAAGACGGCGGCGTCTGGCCTTTGCCGGGCAGCCCGCCGCCGCTCGCAAACAGCGAGTGGCCGATGGCATATCCGCCCAGTATGAGAACGCCGAGGAAGATCAGCACTTGAATGAGTCTGCGGTTTGATTTCATGCTGGTTCACCGCCTGTTCGTGAGCTGCAAAGCTGCTGTTTTGCGTATTTCCATTATAACGAAAATCGGACGGCAATAGAGATTGCCGCCGCTCGTTATTTTTGAATTTTATGTGTCTTGACGGCCGCCGCGCGAAGCTCTTGAATCTCTTTCGGCGTCAAATGGCGGAACTTGCCGCGGGCCAGCCCGTGAAGGCCCAGCTCGCCGAAGCGAATTCTCCGGAGCAGAATAACGGGATGATTGATGGCGTCGAACATGCGTCGAACCTGTCGGTTGCGGCCCTCGTAAATCGTGATCGTGATGGTGGCTTGATTCTTCTCCGTGTCGACGTCGTGATACTCCACTTCGGCGGGAGCCGTCATGCCGTCCTCGAGCAAAATGCCCTGCTGCAGCCGTTCCAGCGCCGAGCCGTGCGGGACGCCTTTCACGGTTGCCCAATAGGTCTTCGGCACGTGATGGCTGGGATGCGTGAGCAGATTGGCGAACTCCCCGTCGTTCGTGAGGAGCAGCAGTCCTTCGGTATCATAATCCAACCGGCCGACGGGGTATACCCGTTCTTTGATGCCGGGCAAGTAGTCGGAAACGATCTTGCGCCCTTGCGGGTCGCTCGCGCTCGTAATGACGCCCTTCGGTTTATGCAACATCAAGTAAAGCTTGCTTTCGCTTCGGATTCTGCGGCCGTTCACGGTAATGACGTCCACGGCGGGATCGGCCTTGACGCCCAAGGTCGTCACGGTCTCTTCGTTGACCTGGACCTTCCCGGACAGAATAAGCTCCTCGCATTTGCGGCGCGATGCAACGCCGGCCTGCGCTAAAATCTTTTGTAAACGTTCCAATGTTTTCACCTCACCCCCCATCATACCCTAAATCGACATGCGAAAGAAAGTCCGGTATCGGGCGGGCCGTTCCGTCGAATGCGCAAAAAGCCCTATTGCGCGCAGGTACCGGCAAGGCACCGCGCCCGATAGGGCTTCGGGAATATGTAAGCTACGCGCCGAAAACGAATAAACAAATGATGATTGCCGCGAAAAACCCGACCAGGTCGGAAAAGAGGCCAACCTTCAGCGCGTACTTGCTCTTGCGGATCCCGACCGCGCCGAAGTACACCGTGAGCACGTACAGCGTCGTATCCGTGCTGCCTTGAATGGTGGAGGAGATACGGCCGATCAACGAATCCGGACCGTACGTCTTGATCAGCTCCGTCGTGAACGCGAGCGAACCGGCGCCCGTGAGCGGCCGGAGCAGCCCTAACGGCAGCACCTCGCTCGGGATGCCGAGTCCGTCGAACAACGGGCGGATGAGGCTCGCCAGCATGTCCATCGCCCCGGAGGCCCGGAACATGCTGATGGCCACCATCATGCCGACGAGATGCGGAATGATGTTGATCGCCGTGCCGAACCCGTCCTTCGCGCCGTCGATGAACGTCTCGTAAACGGGGATGCGCTTGAAAGCGGCATAGAGCGGGATGAACACGATCATGAGCGGAATGAGCCAAGCGGATATCATCGTTACCCACTCATACAATGGCCTCACCCTTTCCCTGGTCGAAGCCGGCGGACGCCGCACCCGGCGGCGCGCCGGGCAGCTCGCGGTCATGCTCTGCGCCTATCGGCCCGTCGCGGCCGATATCTCTCGGCGGCTTGCGGTTATACCGGTGCCGGTACCAGCGATCCGCCGCGATGGCGGCCGCGGTCGCCACCAGCGTCGCCGCCAGCGTCGTGCCGACGATCTCGGCCGGGTTCACCGAGCCGTACGTCATCCGGATCGCGATCAACGTCGTCGGCACGAGCGTAATGCTGGACGTATTGAGCGCGAGGAGCGTGCACATCGCCGCCGAGGCCGTTTCCTTATGCGGGTTCAGCTTCTGCAGCTCCTGCATCGCCTTGATGCCCATCGGCGTCGCCGCGTTTCCGAGTCCCAATATGTTCGCGCTCATGTTGCTCATGATGTAGCCGAGCGCGGGATGTCCCTTGGGAACATCGGGGAACAGGAACCGCACGGCGGGCTGCAGGAGAACGGCGATTTTGCGGAGCAGTCCCGCATCCTCGCCGATGCGCATCAAGCCAAGCCAGAACACCATGACGCTGATCAAACCGAAGCTGACGGTCACGCCGCTTTTGGCCCCTTCGAACGCGGCTTCCGTGAGCGCGTCCATGCGGCCGTTCAAAATGGCGGCAACGAAGCTGACCGCGATGAAAAACAGCCAAATGAAATTCACCATCCCGCCGCCTCCTTCCTTCAAGATGCAAGCTGCCGCCCTCCATGGCTTATCGGAACGAACCTCGCGGACTCATTCCGGCCGCGACCGCCGCGCGTTCGCCCGTCGTCCACGCCGGTTTGTCCGGCAGGCCCATCCGCGAGCCATTCGGGTCGTAGACAGGCGTCGAACCGATTCGTTCGTCGCCGAGGAACCAGTCCAGCGTCCCGCGTTCGCCGAGCAGGTACGCGGCGGAACGCGCGTCCACCAAGGTCAGCTTGTTGCGGAGCTGCGCCTTTTCGCCTTCGGCGAACGGATAACGAAGCGTACGTCCGACCGCCAGCGGATACCCGCTGACCGGCTGTCCTTTATGCGTGACCTCGCTGAGCGGATAATGATTGAAGCCATAGCTCAGCAGCCGCTGATGATCGTTCCAGTCGTCGCTGTCGTTCAGCGTAACGGCGACAAGCTGCTGGCCTCCGCGGGTGGCCGAGCTCACCAGGCAGCGCAGCGATTTCTTGGTGTAGCCGGTTTTCACCCCGTCCGCGCCTTCGTACATCGTCAGCATTTTGTTTTTATTTTTCCATAGGTAATTCCAATTGTCGTTGGGGTTCGGAGCCGACTTGCTCTTGGTCTTGACGATCTCCTTGAACACCGGATTCTTGAGCGCGTACGCCGTCAGCTTTGCCAAATCGTTCGCGGACGCGTAATGCCCTTCGGCATCCAACCCGCTCGGATTCATGAACTGCGAATTCGCGAGTCCCAGCATTTCGGCCTTGTCGTTCATGAGATGGACGAAGCCTTCCTCGGAGCCGCCGACATGCTCGGCGATCGCGGTTGCCGCGTCGTTGCCCGATCTCAGCATGAGCCCGTAGAGCATATTATGCAGGCTCATCTTCTCCCCGCGCCGCAAATAAATCGACGATCCTTCTTTCCCGGCCGCGCGGACGCTCGTCTCGACCATATCCGACAGCTTCCCGTGCTCGATGGCGACGATGGCCGTCATGATCTTCGTCAAGCTTGCGATCAGCATCGGCTTGTCCCCGTTATGGCTGTACAAAATCCGGCCGGACTCCACGTCGATCAGCGCGGCGCCCCTGGCACCCGTCCTCATGGTTTCCGGCGCCGCGTCCGCCGTTCCGGGCAACCCCGGAAGCAGCATCAGCGCGGCGATGGCAATAGCGATCAGTCTGTTCGTGATGCAGGCGAGCCTCATAGATGTCCTGTCCTCCTTGATGTCGGTACTCGTCTTGTACAAGTATATGAAGCGGTTCGGGATATATCCCAACCCGTCCTAAAAAAAAGAACCGCCCCCGGAGTGGACGGTCTGTCGGTGAAGCCGAAGCCCACCGTCGGCGCTAACGTACGTCCATGCTGTCGATGAGCACGGAATCGATCTCGGCGCCCGCGACAGCGTGGTCTTTTTTGAACATGTTTTGAATCTTGTCGAACACCTGCGGCGCGGAGTCGATCACGCGCTCCATCAGATGCGTTTGATTGTCCAGCGGCACGATTCGCACGCCGTGGGTGCCTACGACGAGAAACGCGATCGGCGTAATGGAGACGCCGCCGCCGCTGCCGCCGCCGAAGGGCATCTGGACATCGGCGTTATGCATGTCGGCGCCGGTCTTGCCGTGTTCGCCCATGCGGATATCGCTGCCGCCGGCCACGAAACCGAAGCCGACTTTGGAGATCGGCATGATGACGCTGCCGTCCGGCGTTTGCACCGGATCGCCGACGATGGTGTTGACGTCTACCATTTCCTTGATGTTTTCCATGGCGGTTTGCATTAAGCCTTGAATCGGATGGTCTGTCATCAAATAAAGTCCTCCTCGGATCAAAATCAGAAGCTGCTCTTGCCGTTTCTAGCGTTCCCCCGCCCACAGCGCATTATGTAATCATCCGCGCAGCAATATGCGCTGCCAGCCGACAACGCCGCGCTCCATTCCTTTGGCCGCGTGCTTCAGCTTGACCGAAATCCGGAAACCGGCGTAAATGGCATACGCGAAATTGATCTTGGCGGTGAATTTGCCTTCCGTCGAGAAATGCGGCGCCTGATAAACCGGCTGCACCGCCATGGAGGGATCCGTCTCCAGCCGGATCAGCTGGGACAGCACGCCGACCGCCGTCGTTTTCACGGACCAAGCCATTCCCGTCAGCATGGCCGTCCACATCGCGTCGCCCGTGCCGATCGCGCTCGTCCATTTCCATTCCGTGACGCGGATATGGCCGAGCGTCCGTTGGACCCAGCCGAGCAGATCGTCCGCATGCCGCAGCAGCGCATGCGACCATTCGATCGATTGCAGGATGCTTTTCGCGTTCACGTTCGACTTGTTGACCTTCGACTCGCTTCCGCCGATGTTCTCTGCCGTGAGCTCCCGTTTCAGTTCCATGCCGATGCCCTTCATTTTCATCTCGGGCAGTTTCCATTGATAGTTCACGATGCCGAGAAGCGCCCGGATGCGCAGCTCGGCATCGTCATTGTCGCCGACCCGCTTGATATGGCCGCGAATGACGACCGGAGAACACGCAATGACGAGCAGCAGCAAAAAAAAGAGACCTGCCGCGATCATCCATCCGAACGGGTAGCCGAGCATGGCGTTTTTCCCCCATTTCCCTACTTTGGTCGGATATAGTATGACCTTGCGGACAAATCTCATACGGCATTGCTCGTGCAAGTTAATTCTCGGACACCGTTTCCGGCTCCGGCGCGACGTGCAGCTCTTCGCCAAGCTCGGTGTCGAGGTCGGCAAGCGACATATCCTCGATCGTCATTTGGCGTCCTTCCAGCCGTTCGAAGAGCAGCTGGGTCTGGTCTTCCAAATCCTCGTTCGTCATCGCCGAAGGCTCCGGAAGCGCATCGAGCCCGGACAGGCCGAAGTAATCGAGAAACGATTTGGTCGTTCCGTACAGAATGGGACGCCCGATCTGTTCGGCGCGGCCGACTTCCTCGATCAGGTCCTTGCTGACCAGCGATTGCAGCGCCCGGTCGCACTTGACGCCGCGGATCTCCTCGATCTCCACGCGTGTGATCGGCTGCCGGTATGCCACGATCGACAACGTTTCCAGCGCCGCCTGCGACAGGCTGGAACGGGTCGGCGAGTAGGCCATCCGTTCGAAATACGCCGCGTGGTCCGGATTCGTCGTCAACCGGTAGGCTCCCGCGATCAGCGACATCTGGATGCCGCGCTTCTTGCTTTTCAAGTCCTTCATCAAATCTTTGGCCAGATCCGCCGCCACCGCCGCGTCCAGCTGGAGAATGTCCGACAGCTGTTTTGCCGTCAGCCCTTCGTCCCCCGCCATGAAAAGCAGTCCCTCAATAATCGACTTCAACTTCGAATAATCCGCCATCAGCCGTTTCTCCCCTCCAATGCACCACGATATCATCAAATAGGCTGTGCTGGAAACAGCGAATATGCTTCATCTTCATAAGTTCAAGCAGCGCCAGGAACGTCACGACGATCTCATGCCGGCTCATATCGTCCCGGATCAGCTTCGAGAAACGGACGGTTTCGAACTCCCGCAGCACGTCCACGATGTCGCGGATGCGGTCCTTCACGGAGATCTCGTCCCGGTGAATGGTCGCGATCACGTTGCGCCGCGTCGCTCTCCGGAGCGCCTTCTGGAAAGCCGCGATGAGGTCGCCGACCCCGAGTCCCTTGACGGGATTGTCCGGCACGACCTTCATGTACGGCGTCATATCCTCCGGTTCCTTCGAGAACACGAGGCTGCGCTCGAATTCCTGCTCCCGCAGCTGCTCCGCGATTTGCTTGTACTTGCGGTATTCCACGAGCTTCGCGATCAGCTCGTCCCGCGGGTCAAGGCCGTCATCCGGCCATTCCTCGTAATCGTCCTCGATTACCGGCGGTTTCGGGAGCAATTGCTTGCTCTTCATCGACAGCAGCGTTGCCGCCATGACGAGAAATTCGCTCGTGACGTCCAGCTCCAGCTCCTGCATCGCATTCAAGTAGTCCATGTATTGGTCCGTAATCTCGCTGACGGAAATTTCATGGATGTCGATTTCGGCCTTGTCGATGAGATGAAGCAGCAGATCGAGCGGTCCTTCGAACGATTCCAGTTTATAGGTCACCGCCATGGTGCGCGCCCACTCCTACACAGGTGATTGAAATTGCCTACGTCCGTTTAGCCTTGCAGCACTTTCGTCAGGTTGGCCATCTCGATGGCGGTAACGGCCGCTTCCCAGCCCTTGTTGCCGGCTTTCGTGCCCGCGCGCTCGATCGCCTGTTCGATCGAATCGACCGTCAGCACGCCGAACACGGTCGGCACGCCGGTTTTCAATCCGACGGACGCGACGCCTTTGGCCGCTTCGTTGCATACGTAGTCGAAGTGCGGCGTGGATCCCCGGATAACGGCGCCAAGCGTGATCACGGCGTCGTATTTGCCGCTCTCGGCCATTTTTTGCGCGATCAGCGGAATTTCGAACGCGCCCGGTACCCAGGCGATATCCACTTCGTTGTCTTCCGCGCCGTGGCGTTTGAAGGCGTCAAGCGCGCCTCCGAGCAGCTTGCTGGAAATGAATTCGTTGAAACGTCCTACCACGACACCGTATTTAAACCCCTCGGAAATTAAATGTCCTTCGAATACGTTCGGCATGTTCAGTCATCCTCTCTGATTTAACCCGCTCTAAGCTGGGATAGTAAACTGTTAAATGTTGTTTTGCATATCGTCAAATTTAAGCATATGGCCCAATTTGTCTTTCTTCGTGTGCAGGTACAGGTCGTTGTCCGCGTTGGCGTCCATTTGAATCGGCACCCGCTCCACCACTTCGAGGCCGTAGCCTTCCAGTCCGCGGATCTTGCGGGGATTGTTCGTCAGCAGCCGCATTTGGCGGATGCCGAGGTCTTTCAGGATCTGCGCGCCGATGCCGTAATCGCGAAGATCCGGGGCGAAGCCAAGTTTAATATTCGCGTCCACGGTGTCCAAACCCTGCTCCTGCAGCTGATAAGCCTTCAATTTATTGATCAGCCCGATGCCCCGGCCTTCCTGGCGCATGTACAGCAGCACGCCGCCGCCGGCCTCGTCGATCTGGCGAAGCGCCGCTTCGAGCTGAGGACCGCAATCGCAGCGGTGGGAGTGGAACACGTCGCCGGTCAAGCATTCGGAATGCACGCGCACGAGGGTCGGTTTCGAAGGATCGATCTCGCCCTTCACGAGCGCGACATGCTCCTTGTTGTCGACTTCGTTCGTGTAGGCCACTGCCCGGAAGACGCCGAAATCGGTCGGCAGCTTCACTTCGACGACCCGTTCCACCAGATTTTCCTTCTCGTTGCGGTAATGAATCAACGACTCGATGGAAATCAGCTTCAAATCATGCTTCGCCTTGAATTCGATCAGATCCGGCAGGCGCGCCATGGAGCCGTCTTCCTTGATGATCTCGCAGATGACGCCGGCGGGCTCGGAGCCGCACATGCGGGCGAGATCGATCGCCGCTTCCGTATGGCCGGCCCGGCGAAGGACGCCGCCCTTCTTCGCGATGAGCGGGAAAATATGGCCCGGCCGGCGGAAATCGTCCGCCTTCGTATTCGGATCGATCAGCGCCTTGACGCTGAGCGAACGTTCGTAAGCCGAGATGCCCGTCGAGGTCGACGCATGGTCGACAGACACGGTGAACGCGGTGCCGTGGTAATCGGTGTTGCGCTGCACCATCGGCGGAAGATCAAGTTCCTCCGCGCGCTCCTGCGTAATCGGCACGCAGACGAGGCCGCGCGCTTGCGTGATCATGAAATTGATGACTTCCGGCGTCGCCTTGCTCGCGAGCGCGATCAGGTCGCCTTCGTTCTCGCGGTCTTCATCGTCGACGACGATGATCGGTTTTCCGAGAATCAGATCGTATATGGCTTCTTCGATGGTATTGAATACCGGCCGTTCGTCCGGCAAGTTCCTGGCTCCCAGTTGGTTGCTCATCGCTTTTTCGCTCCTTTTGTAGGCGTGCTTGACTGCCTTTTATGTCTCTCGATCATACGGGTCGGCCGCCGATCGGCGGCGCGCCGCGTTTCGTTCATTGCCGGATGCCGGTCCAGACGGCTCGCGGACCGTTTCCCGAACGTCAGAAAAAACCGTTGTCCGCCAGAAACGCTGCGGTAATCTTGCTGCTGCCGTCCGGTTTGCCCGTTCGGCCGCCTTCGTCCCCGCCGCCTTTGAAATGAAGCAGGTGATCGACGTATTTGCCGAGCACGTCGCACTCCACGTTGATGGCCGCGCCCGCGCCTTTGTGCTGCAGCGCCGTCTCCTTCAACGTGTGCGGGATGATGGAGACTGTGAAGCTGTTCCGGTCGGCCAGCGCCACGGTGAGGCTGATGCCGTCCAGCGTGACGGAGCCTTGCGGAATGACGTAACGCATCAGCTTCTCGTCATGCGGCCGGATCGTGAAGACGACGGCGTTGGCGTCGCTGCCGCGCGAGACGATGTCGGCGGTGCCGTCGACATGCCCCTGCACGATATGGCCGCCGAAGCGCCCGCCTGCTTGCATCGCCCGCTCCAGATTGAGCGGTTCGCCGGCGCGAACGTCCTTCAAGGTGGAATGACGGTACGTCTGCGGCATCACGTCGACCGTAAACGAGCGGCTGTCGTATTCCGTTACGGTCAAGCAAACGCCGTTCACGGAAATGCTGTCGCCGATAGCGACGTCCTTCAACACGCGATCGGCCCCGATGACGAGCAGCATCGCTTCGCCTTGTTTAAACGACCGCTTCAACGTGCCGACTTCTTCGATAAGCCCGGTAAACATGAGTAGGTCCTCCTCTCCTCCCGAATGAATGGCTTGCCGCCATCCCCTTTATGCTCCGCTTGTGCGGTCGCCTGCCCCGTACTCGGGATAAGCGCTCAGGAAGATGTCGGCGCCGATCCGTTCCACCTGAACGTCCCGGAACGGAACGGCATGCGCCATCTTCTCGAAGCCCTCGAACTGGAATACCCCGGGAGCGGCTTGGCCGCCGATGACTTTGGGGGCTACGAACAACAGCAGCTTGTCGATCAAGCCGAGCTCCAGCATGGCGCCGTTCAGCTTGCCGCCGCCTTCGAGCAGGATCGATCCGATCTCCCGCTCGCCGAGCTTGCGCATGGCGATCGCCAGATCCACGCGTTTTCCGTCGCCGCAATCGACGACTTCCGCGCCGGCCGCCTGCAACGCGGCGCGCTTGCCGGGATCGGCGCCCTCCACCGTCAGCACGATGACGGGCACCGAGAGATCCTGCAGCATGCGGGCTTCGAGCGGGAGGCGAAGCCTGGAATCCACGACGATGCGCACGGGATGAACGGCCGGAACGGACAAGCGCGTCGTCAGCTCCGGGTCGTCGATCAACGCCGTCTCGGCGCCGATCATGATACCCATATGCCGGTGCCGGAGCGTGTGCACCATCTCTCTGGCCTGCGGCCCGCTGACGTAACGGCTGTCGCCCGTCTTCGCGGCCAGCTTGCCGTCCAGCGTCATCGCCGATTTCATCGTGACGAACGGCAACCGCGTGACGATGAACTTGTTGAACATCTCGTTCATCAGCAGCGATTCGCGCTCCAGCAAGCCCACCGAGACTTCAATGCCCGCCTCGCGAAGCCGTGCGATGCCGCGGCCGGCGACCTGAGGATTCGGATCCGTGCAGGCCACCACGACGCGCGCGACCTTCGCTTCGATCAGCCGCTCGCAGCACGGAGGCGTTCGCCCGTGGTGGCTGCAGGGCTCGAGCGTGACGTATGCCGTCGCCCCTTCGGCCTCGTCTCCGGCCATCCGCAGCGCGTGAACCTCCGCATGGCCTTCGCCGCGGCGCAGATGCGCGCCGAGCCCGACGATGCGGCCGTCCCGGACGACGACGCAGCCGACCACGGGATTGATGTCGGTCTGCCCCTGCGCCTTGGAAGCCATATCGAGCGCTAGGCGCATATACGTTTCGTCGTTCAATACATCCATACTCGACATAACAAAAATCACCCCTCGGCTCGTATCGCCAACGGGGTGATCGGAATGAACAGGTTAAAAGGTCGCGTTCGAAGACACATTCAAACAAACTCGGCTTCCTTGTGAAAAAATGAACAAGGTTGGCGAGACATGAAAAAATGGAATTCACGTGCCTTTTCCTTCTCCCATCCAGACTGTACTGTCGGTCCCGGATTTGCACCAGGTCCACCGTCAAGCAGCCGAGCGGTCCCAGGAGGGATTCGCACGCTTGCGAGCCGGGTCACGGACTGACAAAGGATAGCCGCCGGATAACGCTCAAATCGACTGCTTGCCTCTGATCACCGCCGGTTGGGAATTTCACCCTACCCCGAAGGAAAATCGTAAATACGTTTGTGGAAATGTTACCACTTCACTATCGAAAATGCAACCTGTTTTGTTGGAATAAATGTCGAATGCGCTGCCAAAGGCCGCCGCTCCAACAAAAAACGCGGTAGGCGAATAACTCCGCCATGCCATCGATATTCGCCGTTCGATCCTTTGCGGTTCGATCCTTTGCGGTTCGGCCACGATTGCAGGCATGTCCTGGAAAATAGAAAAGGTTACCCATCATGGGCAACCTTAATGATGCAGATGTACGAATTTTAGTTCTACTCGTCCCAGACCGTAACTTCTTTCATCTGGTCGCCCGGCTTCATTGCATCGACGTGCTCCATGCCTTGGGTCACCTTACCGAACACGGTATGTACGCCGTCCAAGTGCGGTTGCGGCTGGTACACGATAAAGAACTGGGAACCACCCGTATTTTTACCAGCGTGGGCCATGGACAGCGCGCCTCTTGAATGCTTGCTGGTGTTCGTTGCCGTCTCGCAGTCGATGGTGTACCCTGGTCCGCCGGTACCGTTTCCGTTTGGATCTCCGCCTTGAGCTACGAAGCCCGGGATAATGCGGTGGAATTTAAGACCGTTGTAGAAGCCTTCGTTTGCCAGCTTTTCGAAGTTTGCTACCGTGTTCGGCGCTTCTTCCGGAAGGAAATCGATAAGCACCTCTGCGCCGTTTTCAAGCGTGATCTTACCCTTTTTCATCTTAGCCACCTGCACTTTTATTGAATTCGACGACCGGAGAGTTTGCGATCTCCGGCCCTCGTTTAATCTCTACATTTTCCTCTATGTCAATCTGCTTGTCAAATATTCAAGTGCAGCATGTCATCGATCCTGGCCATAGCGCAGCAATCCTCTTGTTCGTCACTCGAATCGCCCTGCCTTTCTTCCACGGCGGGGATCGCTAGTCGAAACCGTTATTTAACCGCCGACGTTTGCAACCGCGCCGGAATGACGTCGTTGCCGACGATATCGTCGAGCGATTCCCGTTTGACGGCGACGTCCGCCGAGCCGTCCTTGACGAAGACGACGGCCGGACGGCGAATGCGGTTGTAATTGCTCGCCATCGCATAATTGTACGCGCCCGTGCAGAAGACGGCAAGCAGGTCGCCGCTGCTGGCTTTCGGAAGCTCCAAATCGATGATCAATTTATCGCCGCTTTCGCAGCATTTGCCCGCTACGGTAACGGTTTCTTCGAGCGCGTCGTTCGCGCGGTTGGCCAGTACCGCCTCGTATCTGGATTCGTACAAAGCCGGACGAGGGTTGTCCGTCATGCCGCCGTCGACCGCGATGTATTTGCGCACGCCCGGAATGTCTTTGCTTGTCCCGACGGTGTACAGCGTCGTGCCGGCGTCGCCGACCATGCTGCGGCCCGGCTCGACCCAGATCTCGGGCAGCGGATAGCCGGCCGCGGAGAAATTCGTTTTGATGGCGTCGGTGATGGCTTTCACGTATTGCGCGATAGGAAGCGGCGTGTCGCCCTCCACGTACCGGATGCCGAAGCCTCCGCCGAGGTTGATGACGCGGAACGTCACGTCCAGCTCGCTCTTGACCTGCATGGCGAAGCCGGCCACTTTGGCGGCTGCCATCGCGAAGCCTTCGACTTCGAAAATTTGCGAGCCGATGTGCGAGTGCACGCCGAGCAATTCCAGGTTCGGTTGGGCGGACGCTTCTTGGATCGCCTTGTACGCCGTGCCGTTGCCGAGGTCGAAGCCGAACTTGGAGTCGGTTTGACCCGTGGAAATATAATCATGCGTATGCGCTTCTACCCCCGGCGTGATGCGCAGCAGGATGTTGACCCGCTTGCCTTTGTCGGCCGCGAGGGCATTCAGCAGATACAGCTCGTTGAAATTGTCGACGACGAAGCAGCCGATGTTGGCGTCGAGCGCCATGTTGATCTCGTCCGGCGTCTTGTTGTTGCCGTGGAAATGAATGCGCGCAGCCGGGAAGCCCGCTTTCAGCGCCGTGTACAGTTCGCCGTCGGATACGACGTCGAGCGACAGGCCTTCTTGTTCCGCGATGGAGCACATCGCCATGACGCTGAACGCTTTGCTCGCGTAGGCGACTTGGAATTTCAAGCCGGACGCGCGGAACGATTCCACGTATTCGCGGGCTCTCTGGCGCACGAGCGCCTCGTCCACGATGTATAGCGGCGTGCCGAACTGCTTCGCCAATTCCGTCGTGTCCACGCCGCCGATTTCCAAATGTCCTTGCGAGTTAACTTTGCTGGTACCGTGTAAGTACATCCGTTTCCCCTCCGCTTTCTCCATCAAAAATTACCCAATCGTGTTGTTTGCACCATTTAACATCAGTATAGCGCATTCGGTTCCCCGCCGAAATGGATAATTCCACATTTCATTTGCATTTTTCTCGAAGGGGCTACCGCGATTCCTCGCCGTTCGGCATTCTGTCCCGCTGCTGCGGCTTCAGATAATTCGGGCGTTTGCGGTTCTGCAGGACCGGCGTCCGGAGGAGAATGCTCAGCATGCCCTTGAGATCGAACGGGATGAGCGGCCACATGTACGGGCGGTTGAACGACCGCTCCATGCAGAGCAGGATGAAGAAGGCCGTCGTCGCGATCACGAATCCCTCCACCTTGAACGAGGCGACCGCGACGATGAGCACGAGCCGAATGATCCGGTTCGCCAGGCCGAGCTCGTAGCTCGGCGTTGCGAACATGCCGATCGCCGCGACCGCCATGTACAGAACGACCTCGTTCACGAACAGCCCGGTCTTCACTGCAATGTCCCCGATCAGGATGGCGGCGATGAGCGACATCGCGGTCGCGAGCGGCGTCGGCGTGTGGATGGCCGCCATGCGCAGCAGATCGACCCCGATCTCGGCGATCAGGAACTGGGCGACCATCGGCAGGCGGCCGGCTTTCTGCGCGCCGATGAAGTCGAGCGCCGGCGGCTTCAGCTCCGGCTTCAGCGTGAAGAGGAACCAGAGCGGCAGCAGAAACAGCGACGCGGCCATTCCTATGAACCGCACCCACCGCAAATAGGTGCCGATGAACGGCGTCTGGCGGTTCTCCTCCGCATGCTGCAGCAGGTCGAAGTAGGTCGTCGGCAAAATCATGACGCTCGGCGTCGTATCCACGAAGACGGCGATGTTGCCTTCCATGAGGTGGACGGCGACGGTATCGGGCCGCTCCGAATAACGGACGAGCGGAAACGGATTCCAACCCCGCTTCACCGTCGCTTCCTCCAGCTGCTTGTCGGCCAGCGGCAGGCCGTCGATCTTCACTTCCTTGATTTTGTCACGGATGGATTCGAGCATCTCCCTGTCGACGATGTCGTCGATGTACGCGATGCAGATATCCGTCTGCGTGCGCTCCCCGACCCTCAGGATCTCGTACCGAAGATGCTTGTCCCGCAGCCGCCGGCGCACGAGCGTGACGTTGACGAGCATCGTCTCCACGAATCCGTCGCGCGCGCCCCGGACGACCCGTTCGAGCGTCGGTTCCTCGGGGTTGCGGGCCGGAAAAGCCTTGGCGTCGATCAGGAGCACCTTGGCTTCGCCCTCCACGTACATCGCCGTGCCGCCGGAGAGCACGTTCGTCATCATATTGTCCCAGTTCTCTTCCTCCACGACCTGGATCGCGGGCACGTACAGCCGGAAAAAATCATGGAACGACGCAGTGCGGAAATCTTCGGCATCGAGATACGTCAGCCGTTTGAGCACCTCGGTCAGAATCGTGTCCTTGGCGAAGCCGTTGAAGAAAAACAGCGCCACGCGGCGGTCGCCGAACGTCATCTCGCGCAGGACGATGTCGAAGCTGGTCTTGTAGCCGATCTCTTCCTCCAGCCTGTCCTTGAACCCCTCCAGCGTATCCGGAATCGGAGCAGGCTTGTGCTCCTCCGTCCCCGGCCTCCGGTGGCCGATGATCGGACGGTGCTCGGCACCCGGATCAAGGGGCGCATGATCCGCCGGAGCCGTCGCGGCCTCCGCGCCCGTCGAACCCGCTGCGGCCGCCGAACGGGATCCGTTTGCGGCAAATCTGCCGTCTGCTGCGATAGGATCCGCAACGGCCTCGCCTTCCGCCTGATCCGCCGGGGCATCGTTCTCGCCCGCACTCGATGCGATCGAACCTGATTCGCGCGCATTCGTCCCCATTCCGCTCGGACCGCCTTCGTCCTCCCGGACTTCGACCTTGAAGTCCTCCTCGTTCCCATGCCAAAATACATGCACCGGCTTCTTGAATTCCGTTGTCCCTCGTTCCTTGTCGCCATGCTCGTTATCTCGCATCTATAGCCCCTCTTTCTTCGTCATCGTCCCTGCTTCTACGGGTCCATGTATTGAAACACCAGCCAATCGAACAACGAGCCCGTCACTTTGCCGATGACCATGGCGACCACGAGCGTGACGAGATAGCGGCTGAGCCTGACCCGCTTCGCCAAGATCGGCAGCACGTTCATGACCTCCGTCAGCGCGGCGCCGAGCATGCCGACGAAGATGCCGTCGAACGTGCCGATGACGATCATGGCGGCGATCTTCGGCAGCCACAGCCGCCACTCGAGGAAATCCGCCAGCGACCAGAATACCGCGCCGCTGACGACGGCCGTCTCGAACCAGATGGACTTGCGATACGCAAATGCCAGCTGCGCCAGCCTCGGAATGATATCCAGCACGATAAGAAGCGCCGCCAGCGCGCTGCCGACGCCCAAGCCGCCCGCAAAGCCCAGCAGCGCCAAGAACGACCCGGCCGCGATGTTAACCATCGTCTATGCCCGTTTCTCCGCGGTTCCGCTTCGGATGCGCGGCGGCGGCTTCGCCCGGCTCGTTCTTCTTGCGCATCTCGTCGGCGATGACGTAGGCGTTGACGTTCTCCTCGTACATGTAAAGCTCCACTTCAAGCGGATTGGGCTCCTCGTTGAACCGTTTCCGGAACAAATGGTTGAAAAAAACGAGCATGCCGATTCCGATGCCGAGGGAATACGGCACCTGAAACCAAAGCGGATGCTCCGTTTTCTTGCCGGTGACGAGCTCCGTGATCCGCTCGTGCACCTCCTTCATGCTGACGTCGGTGTGGAAGTTCATGATCGCGAGCCCGGATCCGAAGAACAGCAGCAGCCACGTGACGAACAGCACGATTTTGCGCGGCTCTCGCGGCGCGTCGGCGACGATGACGAGCACCTGCGGATCCCCGTAGGCGTCGATGACGGCTCCCGGCGCTTCCTCCCGGATCGAACGGACGATCTGCAGCAGGTCGATTACGACGCGATTGCCGTCCTTCAACGAATGACGGTGCAGCGCGAGCGACTCCAGCCTCGCTTCGAGTACGGGATCGCTTGCGAACAAACGGGCGGCCTGCCCGAGCGTTACGATGCCCTCGGGCCGGATGCCGATCCTCTTGCGCAGGCGCAGATACACGCTCGGCGGCATGTCGGGATTCATCGCGCACTCCTCCTTATCGTCATGATCTCCCTGTTAGTATGAGATAAGGCGACGTAGGATAATCAGAGCAAACAAAGCAAAAAAAGCCAATTGCCCCGGCCGGGCAATCGGCTTTTCGCTAGCGCGGTTATGTCGCGTTCATTGCGCGATCTGGTCGCGGATGAGCTGCAAAATCTTTTTCTCCAGCCGCGATACCTGCACCTGGGAGATGCCGAGGCGGGCAGCCACCTCGGACTGCGTCTGGTCGCGGTAGTAGCGGAGGAAGACGATGAGCCGCTCGCGTTCCGACAGCCCGCCGATCGCTTCGTTCAGCGCGAGCTTGTCGAACCAGCGCTCCTGCGAATCGTCCGCGATCTGATCCATCAGCGTGATGGGATCGCCGTCGTTCTCGAAGACCGTCTCGTGAATGGAAGTAGGCGGCTTGTTCGCTTCCTGCGCGAACACGACGTCCTCTGGGGTGATTCCGAGCCGTTCGGCGACCTCCTTGATCGTCGGCAGGCGTCCCAGCACCTTCGACAGCTCGTCCTTCGTCTTGCGCACCTTGTTGGCCGTCTCCTTCAGGGAGCGGCTGACCTTGAGCGTGCCGTCGTCGCGGAGGAAGCGCTGAATCTCGCCGATGATCATCGGCACCGCATAGGTGGAGAATTTGACCTCGTAGGACAGATCGAACTTATCGACCGACTTCAACAGGCCGATGCAGCCGATTTGGAACAAGTCCTCCGGCTCGTAGCCGCGTCCCATGAAACGCTGCACGACGGACCAGACGAGACGAATGTTGCACTGCACCAACGTATCGCGCGCCAGCGTATCCCCGGCTTGGCTCAAAGCGATCAGCCGCTTCACCTCGGAATCATCCAAATATGGCTGCGCCGTTTGTTTCATATCGACATCCATGCGGTCCAACCCCTATGCGCCTAATTGAAAAGCGCTTTTTTCGATTCAATGCGCTTCGTCATCGCGATGGCTGTCCCGTTGCCCGGCTCGCTCGATACGTCGAAGCCATCCATGAAGTTCTCCATGATCGTAAATCCCATGCCGGAACGTTCCATCTCCGGCTTGGAGGTATACAACGGCTGGCGGGCGAGATCGAGATCTTCGATGCCCTTGCCGTTGTCCTTCACGATCAGCCGCACGACGTCGCCTTCGATCAGGCCTTCGATCGTGACCTTGCCGTTCGGATCGCCGTCGTAGCCGTGTATGATCGCGTTGGTGACCGCTTCGGAGATCGCCGTCTTCAGATCGTTCAGCTCCTCGAGCGTCGGATCCAGCTGCGAAACGAACGCCGCGACCGCGACGCGGGCAAACGCCTCGTTCTCCGACCTGGCGGAGAAGGTAAGTGTCATCTCATTTCTCTCGTTCATGAAACGACCTCCAGACTCGTGAGCGCAAGCCGCTCGTTATCGTGAATCGGCAATATTTTGAACAAGCCCGACAATTCGAACAGCCGGTAAACGCTCTGGTTCACGTCGCACACGACCATTTTCCCGCCTCTGGCCTTCAGCTGCTTGTAGCGGCCGAGAATGACGCCGAGACCGGAGCTGTCCATGAACAGCAGCTCCTTCAGGCTGAGAATGACGTGGTCGCTGTTGCCGCGAAGAATCGCTTCCTCCATTTTGAACCGGACGACATCGGCGGTATGATGATCCAGCTCGCCGCGCAGCCTGACGATAAGCACGTTTCGGTAATGCTCCAACTCGACCTGCAAGCTCATCCTCTCGTTCACTCCTATGCTCAAATTTGCGGAGCACGAGCCAATCCCGAACCCCTTGCCCGGCGATCGCTTTCGTGTTGAAGGAGGATTCTACGCCGCGCCCTTCGTTTCCTGCCCCCCGACAAAACTAGAAGCAGAGCGCTAAAGGCAGACAAATTGCGCGCCGCATCGCGCGGATTGCGCCGCGTTCGGGCAAGCTTAGCCGAACAGGCTGCCCATGGAGCGCTTGAACAAGGTCCACCAGCCCGCGCGGTCGATGGATGCCGGCGCGTCGACGGCGAATTCCGTCAAGACCTGGTCGCCTTGGAACACGACCAGCTTGCCGATCGGCTGGTTGACCGTTACCGGCGCCTTCAGCGGGTTCAGCTTCAGCTCGTAGCGGATATCCTTCACGGAGCTGCCCTTCTTCAGCAGCACGCTGTAGGAATGCTTCGCGGTCAGGGCCAGCTCGGGCACCATGCCCTTCTCGACCTTCACGCTGCCCATCGCGTCGCCTTTCTTGAAGATCGTGTGATTCATATATTGCGCGAACGAATAGTCGAGCATCTGGGACACCTCGGCGTTGCGCGTCTTCGTGTTCGGCTCGCCCATGACGACGGCGATCACGCGCAGGTTGTCCCTGTGCGCCGTGGCCGTCAAGCAGAATTTCGCCTCGCTCGTAAAGCCGGTCTTCAAACCGTCCGCGCCCGTATAGAACCGGACCAGCTTGTTCGTGTTGACGAGCCAAAACGGCTTCTCGCTCGATTTGCGCAGATAATCCTGGTACACGCCGGTATATTTCGTGATCTCGCTATGCTTCAGCAGCTCTCTCGACATGACGGCGATATCATGCGCGGACGAATAATGCTCCGCCGCGGGAAGGCCGTTGCAGTTCGCGAAATGGGTGTTCTTGAGCCCCAGCTCCGCCGCGCGCTTGTTCATCATGTCGACGAAAGCCGACTCCGTGCCGGCGATCTTCTCCGCCATGGCGACCGAGGCGTCGTTGCCCGATGCCATCGCGATGCCCTTCAGCATCTCGTCGACGGTCATCTGCTCGCCCGGCTCCAGGAAAATCTGCGAGCCGCCCATCGAGGCGGCGTACTCGCTCGTCGGTACTTTGTCCGTCAGCTTGATGCGTCCTTCGTCGATGGCTTCCATGATGAGCAGCATCGTCATGACCTTCGTGATGCTGGCCGGCGGCAGCTTCGCATGGCTGTTCTTCTCGTAAATGATCGTTCCGCTGTCCGCGTCCATCAGAATGGACGAACGCGCGGACGGCGCCAAATCGGCCGCGCCCGCGCTTTGCGGGGCTTGCCCCTTCTCCTCCGCCCAGGCAGATACAGGTACGGAAAGCGCTAATATCATCGTCAATCCGGCGACGACGAGCTGTTTCAAGTTGTTTTTCATCGAAGTTCTCCTCCTGAGTGGTGCCCGCGGCAAAGCAAGTCCGCAAAACGGCTAAAATCTCATTCCTAGTGTGCACCGTTCAGGAGTAAAATATTCCAATTCTACCAGCAAAAAAAGAAAGGCACCCGATGAAAACCGGATGCCTTTCGCGTGATCTGGAACCGCTTTGTTTTAAAAGCGCGTCACGCCTTGTTCCGTCACGATGGACAACAGCAGCGGCGACGGCGCGAGCTGCTCCTCGCCGATGGCGTACGCCTCCTGCACCCGCTTTAGAACGGTCTGAACGGCGGCGTTGTCTTCCCGCACGTGGAGCAGCGCGAGCGTCTCGCCTTCGCGGACGGTCTCGCCGACCTTGCGCTGCAGCGTGATCCCGACCGCATGGTCGATGACGGAGTCCTTCGTCTCCCGGCCGGCGCCGAGCAGCATGGCCGCCAGGCCAAGCTCCTCCGCCTGGATGGCGTGCACGCAGCCGCTCTTCGGAGCGGGCACTTCCACGAGAAGCGGGGCTTGCGGCAGCAGGGCCGGATCATCCCCGACCGCGGGATCGGCCCCCTGCGCGGCCACGAACTGCTTGAACTTGGCGAGCGCCTCGCCGGAGCGCAGCTTCTCGCGAAGCAGCGCTTCCGCTTCTTCCAGATCGCCGGCTTGTCCGCCGAGGACGACCATATGCGAAGCCAGCGCGATGCACAGCGCCGTCAGATCGGCCGGACCGCGGCCATGAAGCGTCTCGATCGCTTCGCGGACCTCCAGCGCGTTGCCGATGGCGAATCCGAGCGGCTGATCCATGTCGCTGATGAGCGCCGCCGTCCGCCGGCCGACCTGCGTGCCGATGTCGACCATCGCCTGGGCAAGCTTCTCGGAGTCGTCCAGCGTCTTCATGAACGCGCCGCTGCCGGTCTTCACGTCCAGCACGATGGCGTCCGCGCCGGCAGCGATCTTCTTGCTCATGACGGAGCTCGCGATGAGCGGAATGGATTCCACCGTCGCGGTCACGTCCCGCAGCGCGTAAAGCTTCTTGTCGGCCGGCGCCATATTGCCGCTCTGGCCGATGATCGCGACGCCGATGCCGTTGACCTGCGCGATGAAATCCTCGCGCGTCAGCTCCGTCCGGAAACCTGGCATCGATTCCATCTTATCGATCGTGCCGCCGGTGTGCCCGAGTCCCCTGCCGGACATCTTGGCGACGGGAACCCCGCAGGACGCGACGAGCGGACCGATGATCAGGCTCGTCTTGTCGCCGACGCCGCCGGTGCTGTGCTTGTCCACTTTAATGCCCCGGATGGGGGACAGATCGACCTGATCACCGGATTCGGCCATCGCCGTCGTCAGGGAGGCGGTTTCTTCCGCGCTCATGCCTTGAAAAAAAACGGCCATTGCCCAGGCGGACATTTGGTAGTCCGGAATTTCCCCGCGGCTATAGCCTGTTATAAGAAACGACAGCTCTTCGTTCGTCAATGCGCCGCCGTTCCGTTTCTTATGAATAATGTCGACCGCTCGCAAGTCTGATAACCTCCACTGCTTTGACCAGGATGCGCGTTTCGAGGCGTTCAGCCTTGAGCCGATCCCGGATTCCGCTTTTTTTCCCGCTGCGCTTTCACGATCAGCTGGTCGAGCGTCTGGCTGAGCAGCAGAACGTCGCGATTCAAAAAGGATCCCTTTCCCATTGCGGCGGAAACCATCTGCCCGCGCAGACGCTCAAGTAAATGATAGCTATGCTTGTCCATGAAAAAAATTCCCCACTTTTTGAAAGATGGTGTATTGATATCACGGACATTATACGACGATGAATCAAGAAAGAATGTCACAATGCGTCGAGCCCTTTGTTACATTTCTGTTACAGCCTATATCAAAGGAATCAGGCCCTTGACGAGACCAAGGAACCGGGATTTCACGCGTTCTGTCGTTTCCATGACTTCATTATGGGACAGCGGCTGATCCAATATACCCGAGGCCATGTTGCTTATACAGGAAATTCCAATAACTTCCATGCCGGAATGATTCGCCGCGATGACCTCGGAGACCGTCGACATCCCGACAGCATCCGCTCCAAGCACGCGCATCATGCGGATTTCCGCTGGCGTCTCGTAGGACGGGCCAAGCACGGCGATGTAGACGCCTTCCTGCAGCGAGAAGCCCTGTTCCTTGGCCACGCCCGCCGCCACTTCGCGCAGCCGCTTGCTGTACGGCTGCGACATGTCGGGAAACCGTACGCCGAGCTCCTCGTCGTTCGGGCCCACGAGCGGATTATGGCCCTGGAAATTGATATGGTCGGCGATCAGCATTAAGTCTCCCGGACTGTAATTCGTATTGACCCCGCCCGCCGCATTCGTGACGACCAGCTTGGAGGCGCCGATCGCTTTCATGACGCGCACGGGAAACGCGGTCAAGTCGGGACCGTAGCCCTCGTACATATGGAACCGCCCGCGCATGAGCACGACGGGACGTCCGGCCAGCGTGCCGATCATTAATTCCCCCGCATGGCCTTCGACCGTCGAGATCGGAAAATGCGGGATATCCGCGTATGGAATTACGACCGCGTTCTCGATATGGTCCCCGAGAATGCCGAGACCCGAACCCATGATCAAGCCGATCTCCGGCTTGATGCCTGTTTTCCCCAGAATGTAATCGGCCGCTTCGCGGACTTGCGCTGCCTTCAACATGTTCATATCCTGTTCCTCCTTATTGGTTCTTGCCGGCCTTGCCGCCCGGCGATGGAAGCTGCCGCGTCTCCCTCGCCGCTAGTGCAGCTCGCCGAGGAAAGACGTGCCGTTGGCGGGACGCTTCACGCCGAAATTGTCGGCGATCGTGGCGGCGACGTCCGCAAAGGTGGCGCGGACGCCGAGCGAGCCCGGCTTCGCGAGCGCCGGGCCGAACGCGAGCAGCGGCACGTACTCGCGCGTATGGTCGGTGCCTGCGTATGTAGGATCGTTGCCGTGATCGGCCGTCACGATCAGCAGATCGCGCTCGCCGAGCCGGCGTTCCAATTTGGGCAAGGCGCGGTCGAATTCCTCCAGCGCGCCGGCATAGCCCTGCGGATCGCGCCGATGGCCGAACAGCGAATCGAAATCGACCAGATTCGTGAACAGCATGCCGCGAAACGGCTTGTCCAGCGTTTCCAGCGTCTTGGCGATGCCGTCCGCGTTGCTCTTCGTCGGCAGCGCCGCCGTGATGCCTTCGCCGCAGAAGATATCGTTGATCTTGCCGACGGCGATCACGTCGAATCCGCCGTCCTGCAGCGCGTTCAGCACGGTCGGCTCCGGCGGTTTGACGGCGTAATCGTGCCGGTTCGGCGTCCGCTTGAAGGCGCCGGGCTTGCCGACGAAAGGCCGCGCGATGACCCGGCCGACCGCGAAGCGCTCGTCCATCGTCAGCTCGCGCGCGATCTCGCAGGCACGGTACAGCTCTTCCAGCGGAATCAGCTCTTCGTTCGCGGCGATCTGGAACACGCTGTCGGCGGACGTGTAGACGATCCATTTGCCCGTCTTCAGCTGCTCCTCGCCGAGCTCGTCCATAATCTCCGTGCCGCTCGCGGATTTGTTGCCGAGCACGCCGCGGCCGGTCCGCCGCTCGAACGCTTCGATCAGCTCCGCCGGGAATCCGTCCGTGAACGTTTGGAACGGAACGGCGATTTTTAGCCCCGCGATCTCCCAATGTCCGGTCATCGTGTCTTTGCCCGAAGAAACCTCGGCCATCTTCCCGTAATAAGCGGCCGGTTCGCTCTCGGGCCTCCAGCTGCCCAGGCGCTCGATCCGGTCGAGCCCCCAGCGCCGCATGTTCGGCAAATCCAAGGCGGGCACTTTCTCCAAGATATGTCCCAACGTGTGGGAATTCGCATCGCCGAAAGCCGGCGCATCGGGCAGTTCGCCGATGCCGACGCTGTCGAGCACGATAACGCCAATTCGATCAAAACGCATAGGTTCACTCCATTCTTGTCTCGTTGTTGCGGCCGTTCACGGATTGCGCTTGGCGCGCGGATGGGCTTGATGGTACACGTCCTTGATGCGCGACTTGGCCTGCTGCACATATAGCTGCGTCGTCTGCAGATCGGCGTGTCCCATCATCTCCTGCACGGACCGGAGATCCGCGCCGTTCTGCAGCAGATGCGATGCGAACGCGTGGCGCAGCGAATGAGGCGTCAAGCCGCTCCCGATGCCGGCTTCCCGCGCCGTCCGCTTCAGGATCTTCCAGAAGCCCTGGCGCGTCATGCGGCTTCCCTGCAGATTGAGAAAGAGGGCTTGTCCGCCGTCCTTCGCCAGCTTGGGGCGGACCCGTTCCAAATATGCGGCCACTGCTTCGGCCGCCGCGCCGCCAAGCGGTATGATCCGTTCCTGTTCCTTCGCGTTGATGCAGCGAATGAAGCCCAGCGTCAGCTGGACATGTTCAAGATCCAATGAAATAAGTTCGGAAACCCGCATGCCCGTCGCGTAGAGCACTTCCAGCATCGCGGTATCGCGCACGCCCGCGTCGGTCGCCCGATCGGGAGCCGTCAGCAGCCGATCGACTTCTTCCGTCGCCAGCGCCTGCGGCTGGCGCTTCTCCAGCTTGGGCGCCTCCAAATGCAGCGCCGGGTTGGACGACACCGCGCCGCCGGCGAGCAAATAATGAAAAAAGGCGCGGACGGATACCATTTGCCTGGAGATGGTCGCGGCCGCCCGCCCCTGCTGCTTCAATTGACGGAAATACAGCGACAGGTGGTGCTTCTGCACGTCCTCCGCGCGGCCGATTCCTTCGCCCGCCAGATAGCCGAGCACCTGCAGCAAATCCCGTTCATACGATTGAAGGGTATACGGGGAACGTTTGCGCTCCCCCTCCCGCAGCGAGCCGATAAAAGACTTCACATGCTCATTCATAAGCGTTCCTTTCCGGGATATCCGGGCAGTCGTCCATCCTCATGCTCTACTTCCACGACCGGCCGTCGATTTCCTGCAAAAGGCGCCGATTTTGTCGAATCCGGACGCTCGCGCGAGCGCGATTATTCGCCGTACCAGTAAAACAGCCGCAGCCGCTCGGCGATGCTGCCGTTCTCCCCCTGCTGTTGATCGCCCGCCTTGAATACCTTCAGCGCTTGGCCCTGCGGCACGCGGTACGGATCGTCCGGCGCGATCCAGACCGCGAGCAGCCTGCAGCCGCCGTACATCGTGATCGTGAAGAAGCAGAGCAGCAGCACGAACAGCAGCCGCCGCATCCAACTGCGCACCGATACCACCATCGGTCAGCGTCCCCTCTCATAAGAAAACGGACATCGGCCGCGGCATGCGCGAACAGGCCGAGGTTGTCCTTACAACACCTTATGAGCGTGGCGGCGGATTCATGCCTGGGCGGATGCCCGTTGCGAAAGATCGCGGGCGGCCGCCTAATTCAGCTTTTCGAACGGAATGCTTTGCAGCAGCTGTTCCAGGCCGACATGGGGCATGCCGACCGACTCGGCTACCTGCGGATGCGTGATTCGGCCCTTATAGGTGTTGACGCCTTTGCGAAGCGCTTCATGATGGCGAACCGCTTCTTCGAGGCCTTTGCCCGCCAGTTCCAGCGCGTACGGCATCGTGACGTTCGTCAGCGCGAGCGTCGACGTCCGCGGCACGGCCCCAGGCATGTTCGCCACCGCGTAATGCAGCACGCCATGCTTCTCGTATACGGGATCCTTGTGCGTCGTCACGCGGTCGATCGTGGCGATCGTCCCGCCCTGATCCACGGCCACGTCGACGATGACGGCGCCTTTCTTCATCGTTTTGACCATGTCCTCCGTCACGAGATGCGGCGCGCGGGCGCCCGGGATAAGGACGGCGCCGATCAAGAGATCCGCCTTCTTCACGGCGTTCGCGATGTTGTACGCATTGGACATGAGCGTCCGGATCCGGCCTCCGAACAGCTCGTCGAGATAACGCATCCGTTCGGCGCTGCGTTCCAGGATCACGACGCTCGCGCCCATCCCGAGCGCGATTCTCGCCGCGTTCGTGCCGACGATGCCTCCGCCAAGTATGATCACCTCTGCCGGAGGAACGCCCGGCACCCCGCCGAGCAGGATGCCGCGGCCGCCGTAGAACGCCTCCAGAAACTGCGATCCGACCTGCACGGCCATCCGCCCGGCGACCTCGCTCATCGGCGTCAGCAGCGGGAGACTGCCGTTCGCCGCTTGGATCGTCTCGTACGCGACCCCCGACACGCGCGCATCGAGGAGCGCCTTCGTCAATTCCGGCGCGGCGGCAAGATGCAGATAAGTGAACAGCAGCAGCCCTTCGCGAAAAAAGCCGAATTCCTCGGGCAGCGGCTCCTTCACCTTCATAATCATGTCCGCGCGCGCCCAGACGTCCTTGGCCTCGCCGACGATAACCGCGCCTTCGTCCGCGTAAGCGTCGTCCGCGAAGCTGCTCCCGCTTCCGGCGCCGCTCTGCACGACGACTTCATGGCCGGCCGCCTTCAGCATCGCTGCCCCGGCGGGCGTAAGCGCGACGCGATATTCGCTTGCTTTGATCTCTTTCGGCACGCCGATGATCATATGCATCTCCCTCTCCTGTTCTCCATGCTCCATCATATACAGGCGGCGGACGGGTTGACAGTCCTCGCTGATACGATTTCCTCGGCTGACATAAAATATGTACCCGCTCAGGCGGATGCCCAAGCCCCCGTGCGGATGTCTCCATACACTGCAGTAACGGCTCCGCTCATCTTCGCCCGAGTTTGCCCATTGCTAAAGGAGGAACAGCCTTGCCTAAGGTGGAGAAGCTGCTGCTCAGCTGCTCGACGGCCCGATCATCCACGCACACGTCGCGAAAGCTGATCAGCTTCAAGCGGCGTGACCACTACGTGAAATGCCTCAACCAGCTGGCCAATTTCGGCATCAAACCGGTGAAAAGCATCCGGCGCGGCCGGGTTATCGTCTGCCATGTCGACAGCCGCCGCGCCGATAAGCTGCAAACGCTCGCCCGTCATCCCGACGTCAGCTACGTCGAGCCGGATTTCAAGGTGCATGCGCACGGCTTCGTTCCGGGCCCCGGCGCGAAGACCGGCGGCGGGCGGACGCGTACCCGCAGCAGCAAACCCTCACTGCCGTACCTGAAACGAGATCTTCGCCCCAAAACCAATAAAGCTTCGATCCATTCGGAATCCACTTCCAGTTCTGCGCCCTGGAACATCAAGCAGGTGCAGGCCCATAGCGTATGGTCCGCGTCGCGCGGAAGCGGCGTAGGCATCGGCATCATCGACACGGGCATCGGCAAAAACGCCGATTTGTACGTGTCCGGCGGCGTCAACACGATGGGCGGTTCCTCGTACGCCGACGACAACGGCCACGGCACGCATGTCGCGGGCATCGCGGCCGGGCTCGGCAAGAACGGCATGCAGCCGGGCGTCGCGCCAAGCGCCAAGCTGTATGCCGTCAAGGCGCTCGACGCCAGCGGCGCCGGCTACGTCTCCGATCTCATCAAGGGCATCGAATGGTGCATCAAGAAGAAAATCCCGGTCATCAACATGAGCCTCGGCCTCGAGGGCGAAACGAGCTCCGCCTTGAAAGAAGCGGTGCAGCGCGCGCGGAAAAAAGGCATCGTCGTCGTCGCGTCGGCCGGCAACAGCGGACCCTCGAACACGGGCAGCATCGACCAGCCGGCGCGCTACTCCGATACCATTGCCGTAGCCGCCTCCACGCAAGGAGGCAGGATCGCCGATTACAGCAGCCGGGGATCCGGCATCGACGTGACCGCGCCCGGCAGCTTCATCAAGTCGACGAAGCCCGGCGGCGGCTACGAGATCATGTCCGGCACCAGCATGTCTTGTCCGCATGTCGCCGGCGGCGCGGCGCTCTTGAAATCGCTGCAGCCGAGCCTTACGCCGTACGGCATCAAGAAGCGGCTGCGCGCGACGGCGAAGAAGATCTCCGGCTCCAGCAGCCGTTCGCAGGGCTACGGCCTCGCGCAGTTCTTCGATGCCGCCGGCAGCGTCGGCGACGGCGGCGAGACCGAAGCCGCGAGCAAGCGGGGCGGCAGCCGGAAAAGCCGTCGCCGCCGCAAGAAATAACGGCGGGCGACGGCAGTCTCGAAGGCATCGAAGGCGGAGGCATAGCAGCCGTCCGATGCTCGCCGGGGGGCCCGCGCTTAGCCGCCCGAGGTTGCCGCTGCGCCGCGCCCGAGTACACGTCCCAAGCGCAGCGGCGACAAGCTCCTTCCGCTGCGGAAAGGTCGAACCGGGCAACAAAAAACTCCCTTTACAGCGGCGCGCAGTCCAAGGACCGTGCACCCTGCGGAAGGGAGTTATTGTTGTTCCGGTTTGGCCAGGTTGTTCTTCGCCCGGCAGTTTTTGCATACGCCCTGGAAATCAAGGCGGTGATCCAAAACCGTAAAGCCGTATTCCTGCTCCAAACGTTCCTCAAGCGGTCCAAGCCAATCCTCTAATATTTCGCTCATCGTGCCGCATTGCACGCAGATGAGATGATGGTGATGATGTTTGTTATTATCAGTCCGCAGGTCGTACCGCGCCACGCCGTCTCCGAAATTCAGCTTCTCCACGACATGTAATTCGCTTAGCAGCTCCAGCGTCCGGTAAACGGTAGCCAGTCCGATCTCGGGCGCTTTATCCTTCACGAGCATGAACACGTCTTCGGCGCTCAGATGATCCTCTTCGTTCTCCAATAACACGCGAACTGTAGCTTCCCGCTGCGGAGTAAGCTTGTACCCCTGCGACTGCAGCTGCTGCTTGATTTTATCAATCCGGGATTCCATGGCTTTCCCCCTCGCAACTCGACTTCGGCCGGAACCGGTGTGGTTTCAGCTTTAATTATAGGTGCTTCCATCGAGGAAAGTCAATTATTTTAGAATGATTCCAATTCACCGCGAACGCCGCTCACGAGCGGGACCGCCCATTTCAGAAGGATCGGCGTCAAATACGACTCCACCAGCGCAGCGCCGACCAATAGGATCAGCATGAAGGCGGCCGTCGCCGTGAACGACAGCAGCGGGCGGCCAAGCGGGCCGAAGCGGCCGAACAAGCGGCTTTTGACGACATGGACGGCGAAGGTGACCGCGGAGACGCTGGCGATCAGAAAAGCCGGCACGGCGATCAGATTGACGGGGGCCACGGAAGCCAGCGCGAACAGCAGCCCTTTCCATGCGAACTCCCGCACGAGCATGCCGATCGCGAAGCCGACGAGCACGCCTTTCAGAAAATCGAGCGCCAGCACGAACGGCATGCCCACGACGGTCAGCCCCAGCACCCAGACGAGCAGCAGCCATTTGGCCTGGAACCATGCCCGGTCCATGAAAGCGGCGCCGCCCTGCTCCGTCGTGCCGTTCTGAATATGCAAAATGAACTGCCCGATGTCGTCGGACAGGTCCTGCTGCTGGCCCAGCGTCAGCGCATTGATCATCAGCGCGCCGAACACGACGCCGACGACAAAAAGCACGAAAACGAAAACGTAAAGCGACAATTGATCCTTCACGGACGATTGCAGCGCGGATGTTCGCATGGCACACTCCTCCAAACCGGGTTGGTACAGTGTATGTCCAAGCTTCCCGCGCTATGACGGTCAAGCGGCGCTAGCCGCCTTGAACGACCTTGCCGTACTTGCCGCCACCGCCTGCCTGCAGGCGAAGGGCGCCGAGACGGGCGGAGGCGATCATGGCCGCCGCGGGTTCGCCGGCGGTCGCGGCGAGATCGGCTTCCGGCGCGTCGTGCAGGATGTTCATTTCGGTGCCGAAGCGCTCGAGCAGCTTGTCCAGCGTCTTTCGGCCGATCCCGGGAACGAATTCAAGCGGCACCTGGTAGACGTAGCGCGGCCGGTCGTCCGGCACGACAGGCGTCCCGCGTCCCGCTTGCTCCGCCAGCTCCATGATCCGGTCCAGCACGCCGCGGACCTGCTTCGGGCTGCCGCATTGGGCGCAGCGCTCGCCGTCCTCCCTCGCTTCGGCGAGCGAGCCGCAGTTCAGGCAGTAGGTCCGGTGGTATTTCCCCAGCACCGGATTGAGTCCGTAATTGGCCGTGATCTCCCGTCCTTCGGCGCCGCGAAGCGCAAGCGCGAGCTCCCGAAAGGAAGGCTCCGCCAGCTTCAGCTCGTTGTATTCGCGGCCGATCTTGGCCAGCGAATGGGCATCGGAATTGGTTAAGTACGGATAACCGTCGAGATCCGGAATGAAGCCCGCCATCCGGCTGTCCGCGCTCAGGCCAAGCTCGACGGCATCCACCATGCCGGGATCCAGCGTATCGGCAAGCCGGTCGGAGCAGCTGCCGAACAGGCTCTTGTGCGGCGTGAAGACATGGGCGGGCACGAACAAGCCGCCTCTCCCCTTGACCTCGGCTTGCAGCTCCCGGCTCGGCACGTACAGCCGCTGCGAGCTGAGCTGGACGTTGCGCATATGCTTCGAGAGCCACTGCGTGAAGTCCCGCATCGCGGCGAGATCCGGCAGATAGGCCAGGTGATGCGCCGTGCCGAACCCGGCATCCCTGACCTCGATCTCCGCGCCGAGCAGGATGACGGTATCCCGGTAGCGGATGCCTCCGCCGTCGGCTTCCGTCATTTCGCCATTCTGCAGCAGCTGCTCGATGTCCCGCTGCACGCCCGGGGAGTGGCAGTCGATGACGCCGAGCAGGCGGATGCCTTTGCGGACGGCCGCTTCATGCGCGATATTCCGGAAGGTCAGATCGCGGCTGCCGCTGATCTTCACCGACTCCCCCCGCTCCGTGCGGCCGATATGCAGGTGAAGGTCCGCGAATACCCGCTTCGGCTCGGCTGCTCCGGCGGCTTGGCCGCTCATTTAAATCTCTCCCGTCAGCCGGTAAACCTGCCAGGCGTATACCGCCAGTATCGTCTTCGCGTCGCCGATGCGCTCTTCCCGGATATACTGCTGCGCCTGCTCGAACGTGATCGCTTCCACGGCCAGGAATTCGTCGTCGTCGGGCGCGCTTTCGCCTTTCGTCAGCTCCTCGGCGATGTACAGATACAACTTCTCGTCCGCGAAGCCCGGCGACGTATAGAAGGCGCTCAGCGGACGCAGCCTGCCCGCGCGGTAGCCGGTTTCTTCCTCCAGCTCGCGCGCCGCCGCCGTCATCGGGTCTTCTCCGGCGTCCAGCTTGCCGGCCGGGATCTCGATCTGAAATTTCTCCATCGGCTTGCGATACTGCTCGACGACCAGCATCTTGCCGTCGATCAGCGCCAAAACCGCCGCGGCGCCGGGATGGCGGACGATCTCGCGCGTCGCCGTGCCTCCGTTCGGCAACTGGATCGTATCCACCTGCAGCGATATGATTTTGCCTTGAAAAATCGGTTCGGACTTTACGGTTACTTCCTGGAATTGTTCGGTTTTCTCCAGCACGTTCCATCTCTCCTCGGATATCGGTTGGCGGCCAAGCATAACTTGTCCCGCTGCGGCATATTCTCTAACAGATTAGCAAAAGGGGTGCGGGATGATGAAGCAATATATCGTGAACGGCCAATTGACGCTCGTGGGCAAGGCTTGGGAAATCAGGCATCAGCTGAAGCTGCTCAGCAAATCCGGCACGAAATTCACCGCCGCGCACGGCCGTCCGGCGCATACGCTGAGCGAATATTTGCAATCCTCCGTCCGCCCGACCTGATGCCCGCGCCAGGCGCGGCGCAGTCGATCGAACCGGAAAAGGGGTACCCGCGCGCAGAAGAACTTTCCCTGCGCTGGGGCGCCCCTTTGTCATGCGGTCGTCCGCTTGCGTTTACGCCTGCCGCTGCGCGGTCAGGGAAATGATCGCCACGACCAGCTCCGCCGTCTTCGCCAGATCCGAAGCCTTGATCTGCTCGTTGGTGGTGTGGATATGCTCGTAACCGACGGCCAAATTCACGGTCGGCACGCCGAAGCCGTTGAAGATGTTCGCGTCGCTGCCGCCGCCGGAATGGAACGTGCGCGGCGTTGCGCCGATCTTCGCGATCGCTTCCTTCGCGAGCTTGACGACCGGCTCGTCGTCGCCGTGCATGTAGGCGGGATAGGCCAGCTTGCTTTCGAATTCCGCTTTCGCGCCGAATTCCTGCGTCACGGATTCCACGGCCTCCCGCATCGCCTCGACCTGCTTCGCCAGCTTCTCGTTCACGATGCTGCGCGCCTCGGAGTCGAGCTTCACGAAGTCGCAGACGATGTTGGTCGCGCCGCCGCCCTCGAAACGTCCGATGTTCGCCGTCGTTTCGTGGTCGACGCGTCCGAGCGGCATCCGCGAGACCGCTCTGCTCGCCACTTGAATGGCGCTGATGCCGTCCTCCGGATTGACGCCCGCATGCGCCGATTTGCCGTAGATCTTGATCGAGATCTTCGCCTGCGCCGGAGCCGCCACGGCAATGGCCCCGATCTCGCCGTTGGAGTCGAGCGCATAGCCGTACTGGGCTTCCAGCTTGGAACGATCGAGCGCCGCCGCTCCGACCAGACCGCTCTCTTCGCCGACCGTAATGACGAATTGCACCGGTCCGTGCGGCAGGTCGTTCTCCTTCAGCACGCGGATCGCCTCGAACATCGCCGCTAGCCCCGCCTTGTCGTCGCTGCCCAATATCGTCGTGCCGTCGCTTCGAATATAGCCGTCGTCATCCAGGCGCGGCTGAATGCCCTTGCCCGGCGTCACGGTGTCCATATGCGAGGTGAAAAATATCGGCGGCGCCTGCTCCGCGCCTCTCGCCTCCAGCTTCACGATCAAATTGCCGGCGCCATGGCCCGTAACGGCAGCCGCTCCGTCCTCCTCGACAGCCAAGCCCAAATCGGTGAATTTCTTCGTCAGCACGTCGCAAATGTTCCGTTCGTTCTTCGTTTCGCTGTCCACCCGGACTAGCGACATGAACTCCTCTATCAATCGGTTCCGGTCGATCATCGGCTTTCCTCCGTCCGTCGTTATCGTTTACAATAGGGACAGGCCTTAGGTTATCTTGTACGAAAGGAGCATCCTGCCATGCGTCCCAATGCCATGATGAAAGTGTTCATTTGGGTGCTAATTGCTGCCATGCTGATCTCCACGCTGTTGATCGGCGTCGGCTGGATTTTCGAATAGCCCCTCCCGCGCGGCGACCTCATAGCCGAACTGCTTGCAGAAATACGGCAGCAGCTCCGCCGCGACTTGCTCCACGCTAAGATGTATGCCCGTCACGTCCGCGAAAGACGTCACCGCGTAATCTTGAATGCCGCACGGAATGATCCCCCGAAAGCCGTCCTCCGCAATGCCCGCCTTCACGTTCAGCGCAAAGCCATGACTCGTTATGAATCCCCGGCGAGTCCTGGCTTTATTGAATTTCACGCCGATCGCCGCGATTTTCTCGTTGCCGACCCATACGCCCGTATATTCGGGCTTGCGTCCGCCCTCGATGCCGTAGCCGCCGAGCCAGTCGATGATCACCTGCTCCAAGTCCCGCAAGTACCGGTGCAGGTCCAGGTTCGCCCCGTCCAAGTAAAGCAGCGGATAGCCGACGAGCTGCCCTGGACCGTGGTAGGTAATATCGCCTCCGCGGTCGATCTGGAACACGCCGATGCCGCGCTGCGCCAATTCTTCCTCGGAATACAGCAAATGCTCGGGATGCTTCTGCGAACCGACCGTATACGTCGGCGGATGCTGAAGAAGGAGCAGCGACTCGCGCCGCTCCTCCTTGTCGATCTCTTTGACGCAGGCCTTCTGCAGGTCCCAAGCTTCGGCATAGCCCATCATGGGCGTATATCGCACATCGATCGCCTTCACGTTCGTTGTCATCGCTTGTTCGCCTCGTTTCGTTTCAATACAGTTTCGTGTCCAACGTGAAGCCTTCCAAATTTTCTTTCACGCGCTGCAAAAACCGTCCGCAGATGACGCCGTCCAAGATCCGGTGATCCAGCGACAGACAGAGATTCGCCATCGAACGGACCGCGATCATATCGTTGATGACCACGGGGCGCTTGACGATGGACTCGAACGTCACGATCGCGGCCTGCGGATAATTGATGATGGGATAAGACAGAATGGAGCCGAACGATCCGGTGTTGTTGACCGTGAACGTGCCGCCTTCCATATCGGCCAGCGTCAGCTTGCCCTCGCGCGTTTTGCGTGCCAGGTCCTCGATCTCGCGCGCAAGTCCGGCGATATTTTTCTGATCCGCGTTTTTGATGACCGGCACCTTCACCGCATCCTCCGTGCCGACGGCCAATCCGATATGAATATCGCGCTTCACGATGATTTTATCGACGGCCCAGACGGAGTTCATGATCGGGAAATCCTTGATCGCGTTCACGACGGCTTTCACCCAGAACGCCATGTACGTCAGGTTGACGCCTTCGCGCTTCATGAAATCTTCCTTCAGCTTGTTGCGCAGGCTGACGAGATTGGTCACGTCGACTTCCATCATCATCCAGGCATGGGGAATTTCCGTCACGCTCTGGCGCATATTGCGCGCGATCGCGTTGCGCACCGGCGTCACGTCGATGAAATATTCGCTGCGGCCGGGCAGCTGCTGCCCTTCGATCTCGATCTTGGGGATCCGCGGCGTTTCCGACAAATGCAGGCCCGTCGAGCGGACCGGCTCTCTGGAGTTCAGGTTCGGCATGCCCGCCGAAGCGGCCGACGCTCCGCCGGATGCCGACGAGCCGGCATTGCGGCTGCCCGCTTCCACGTAAGCCAGCACGTCCTTGCGGGTGATGCGGCCGCCAAGGCCCGTTCCTTCCACGTACGTCAAGTTGACGTTGTGCTGGCCGGCCAGCTGCTGCACCGCCGGAGAGAAACGGTGGCGCATGCTGTCGTCGCCGTCCGCGCTCCCTGCCGAAGGCCGGCTCGACGCCTGCGCGCGCACGGCGGCTCGTTCGCTTGCGCTGGCGTTGGCCGCTGCCGGGGCCGGGCTCGCGGAAGATCTGTTCGCGGTTGCCGCAACCTGCGGCTCGTCGGCTTCTTCGGTTTCTTCGATCAGGCACACGGGCGTGCCGACCGGAACCGTCTCGCCCGCCCCGACGAGAATCTTGGCGAGCGTTCCTTGGATGGTTGAAGGCAGCTCCGCGTTTACTTTATCCGTCAAGATCTCGCAGATCGGCTCGTACATCTCGATGGCGTCGCCGGGCTGCTTCAGCCATTTATCAATTGTCGCGGAAACAAGTGATTCAGCGAGCTGCGGCATGACGATTTCCGTCATTTTTTTCATTCCGACCACTCCTAAACTTTATGCTTTTGAAACGCCTCGGTTTCGGCAAGGATCGGCTTGCGCCGTCCTAGTAAACCGCCAGACGCTTCATGGCTTCCTTCACTTTGTCCTTGTTCAGCATGAAAAATTTCTCGCCCGGCGGATTGATCGGCATGGCCGGCACGTCGGGTCCGCATAGCCGCATGATCGGCGCGTCGAGCTCGTACAGCATTTCTTCCGCGATAATCGCAGACACTTCGCCGCCGATGCCGCCGAATTTATTGTCTTCGTGGACGATCAATACTTTGCCCGTGCGGCGTGCGGCCGCAAGCAAGCCTTCCTTGTCCAGCGGCTGCAGGGAACGCAGGTCGAGCACATGCGCCGTGATGCCTTCCTCTTCCAGCTCGGCCGCGGCTTCCATGATGAAATGAAGCGGCAGGCTGTAGCTGATGACGGTAATGTCGTCGCCCTCGCGCAGCACGTTCGCCTTGCCGATCGGAACCGTGTAGTCTTCTTCCGGCACGTCCCCGTTCACGAGCTTGTAGCATTTCTTGTTCTCGAAGTAGATGACGGGATCCGGGTCGCGCACGGCCGCTTTCAACAGCCCCTTCGCGTCGTACGGCGTATAAGGCGCCACGATCTTCAGACCTGGCGTGCCGAAAAATACAGATTCCGGGCATTGCGAGTGATACAAGCCCCCGAAGATGCCGCCGCCGATCGGCGCGCGGATCACGAGCGGACAATTCCAGTCGTTATTGGAGCGGTAACGGATTTTCGCCGCTTCGCTGATGATTTGGTTCGTTGCCGGGAACATGAAGTCCGAATACTGCATCTCGGCGATCGGCCTCATGCCGTACATCGCGGCGCCGATGGCCGTCCCGACGATCGCGGATTCCGCCAATGGCGTGTCGAGCACGCGCTCTTCGCCGAACTGGTCGAGCAGCCCCTTGGTCGTCGTGAACACGCCGCCTTTGTAGCCGACATCCTCGCCGAGCACGAAGACGTCCTCGTCGCGTTCCATTTCTTCCTTCATCGCCAGACGGATCGCATCAATATAGTCCATTTTCGGCATATCAGTGTCCTCCTCTGCCTTCATCGTCGCCGGCATAGACATGGTACAGGATGTCTTCCGGTTCGGGGAACGGCGCTTGCTCGCCGAATTTCGTCGCGTCGTCGAGCGCCGCCTTGATCTCCTGCAGCATCTCAGCTTCGCGTTCCTCGTTCCATATGCCGCAGTCGATCAGGTACTGCCTGAATTTCGGAATTCCGTCCTTGTCCCTGTTCGCGTCGACCTCTTCCTTCGTGCGGTAAGCGAGATCCTCGTCCGACGTGGAATGCGGAGACAACCGGTACATGACGGTTTCGACCAGTGTCGGACCTTCGCCGCTCGCGGCCCGCGCGCGCGCTTCCTTCATGACACGGTACACTTCGAGCGGATCGTTTCCGTCGACCGCCACGCCCGGAAAGCCATACCCGATCGCGCGGTCGGCGATTTGGCCTCCGACCTGCTTGTGCAGCGGCACGGAAATCGCGTATTGGTTGTTCTCGCACATGAAAATCACCGGCAGCTTGTGCACGCCCGCCATGTTGGCTCCTTCGTGGAAGTCGCCTTGGTTGCTCGAACCGTCGCCGAACGTGACGAAGGTCACGAAATCCTTGCGCTTCATCTTGGCGGCCAGCGCAAAGCCGACGGCATGCGGAACCTGCGTCGTCACCGGACTGGAGCCCGTGACGATGCGCAGCCGCTTGGAACCGAAATGGCCCGGCATTTGACGGCCGCCGCTGTTGGGATCGTCCACTTTCGAGAAGAGGCAGAGCATCAGCTCGCGCAGCGTCATGCCGACGGATAATACGAACGCGTAATCGCGGTAGTAGGGCAAATAATAATCTTGCTCGCGGTCAAGCGCGAAGGCCGCGCCGACCTGGGCCGCCTCCTGGCCGATGCCGGAGACGTGAAATTTAATTTTACCTGCGCGTTGGAGCAGCAGACAACGTTCGTCGTAGCGCCTTGCAGTAACCATCACCTTATACATTTCAAGCACTTGTTCATCCGTAAGTCCAAGAGCCGCATGCTTGGTTTGCTGTACGGCCGATTCGGATTGGGACATGAGGATCACCCTCCTTTTAGCTACTATTATAACCAGGTACTAAGACTTGCCTATACCCATTATAACCGAACTGCTCGTGAAAAGGAAATGCTCCCTGAAATTGCCGCGGCGACTCCCGCCGCCCTTAAAATACCAGCGATTTGCCGTCGATGGCGAGCATCGCTTCGCCGATGGCTTCCGACAGCGTCGGGTGCGGATGGATGACTTGCGACACCTCCCAAGGGGTCGCATTCAGCAGCATGGCAAGCGAAGCTTCGGACAATAAATCCGTCGCATGCGGGCCGACGATATGGACGCCGAGCACGTCGTTCGTCTTCGCGTCCGCGATGACTTTGGCGAAACCTTCCGGCTCGCCGAGCACCTGCGCTTTGCCGATCGCCTGAAACGGCACTTTCCCGATTTTGACGGGATGGCCCTGCTTGCTTGCTTCGTCCTCCGTCAAACCGATCGATGCGATCTCCGGTTTGGAATAAATCGCCCGCGGGATGCGGGCATGATCCGGCGCTTGTTCCTTGCCGCCGAGAATATGATCCACCGCGACGAGCCCTTCGTGAGCCGCCGCGTGCGCCAGCTGCAATCCGCCGTTCACGTCGCCGATCGCGTAAATATGCGGTTCGTTCGTTTGGAAGTAGGCGTTGACTTTGATCGCGCCTTTCTCGACGCGAACATCCGTGTTCTCGAGGCCGATATTCTCGACGTTGCCCTGGCGGCCGACGGATACGAGCACCCGCTCCGCGTTCAGAATGACGGGGCCGTCCGCCGTATCCGCCGTGATGGCGGCTTGTCCGTCACTGTAGGTATACGTCTCGAGCTTCAATTGGATGCCGGTTAATATCCGAACGCCCCTGCGCCGCAGCTGCTTGGCCAGCTCTGCCGACGCGTCGACGTCTTCTCCCGGCAGCAGCCGCGAAGCCGATTCGACCAAGGTCACTTCGATGCCGAAGTCGATCAGCATGGATGCCCACTCCACGCCGATGACGCCGCCGCCGATAATGAGCATCGATTTCGGCAATCGATCCATTTCGAGCGCTTCGTCGCTGGACATGATCTGACCGGCCAGCGGCTCGAGCCCTTTCAGCATGCGCGGCCGCGAACCGGTCGCGATGATCAGATGCGCCGGCACGACCGTATCCATGTCGCCGTCCGGAAATTCTACGGCCACGCTGCCGCTCTTCGGCGAGAATATCGAAGGACCGATGACGGTACCGGTTCCCTGCACGACCGTGATGTCATGCTTGCGCATCAAATATTGCAGGCCTTTGTACAAACTTTCCACCGTGCTGTTTTTGCGCTGCTGCACTTTCGGGAAATCCAGGGAAACCGTTCCGTCCACTTGGACGCCGAACATCTCCGCTTTGCGCATCGTGGCATACACGTCCGCGCTGCGCAGCAATGCCTTGCTTGGAATGCAGCCTCTATGTAAACAAGTTCCGCCGAGCTTCTCTCTTTCCACAATCACGACTTTCTTCCCGGCCTGGGCTGCCCTGATGGCTGCCGTGTATCCCGCGATTCCTCCGCCAATGATGGCAATGTCGCATCCAATCGTCATGGTCGTACCCCTCTCCCTTTCATGAAGCTAATCCATTTCTATTGTACCTTTTTTCGAAGCCAAGGGAAAACATCGCCGGGTTTCCAAATGGACAGGCCTGCGCGGAAATAGTAAAATGGTACCGTAGAAGCGTTTTCTTTCAGGCTGCGGGAGGTTCGAACATAGGTTATGAAGCAGATATTCATTCGATTCATCGCGGTGCTGCTGCTCGTGGTTCCGGGTCTCGGGGCCACGTACGGTTTTCTTCTCATGAAAGACGCCATTTTTCATTTCTTCGCTTCCTTCGGGGACGATGCGTCCGTGCATTCGTTCGAATGGTGGCGTTTCATTGCAGGACTTGCGCTGTTCTTGCTCGGCGTCGGCTTCATCGGCGGATGGACGTTTTTTCGCGACCGGAAACGCAATTACGTCTCGCCTCGCTTCAAGAAGAAGCGGCCGCGGCCGCCTCGGCCGGAGTCCTGACTTTCGCGAAAGCGACGGACTTGGGTGATTGCTATTCGCAAGGAAAGGTTCGCCGTACAGAAAAACACAGGCTCCCTCGCACTCTTTCGCATGTCGTGCGAGCCCGATGGACGAACGAAAGGACCTCATTCTCCGCTGCAAAGCGGAGAATGAGGTCCTTTCGTGTTGGTGAAACTTGCAAGCTCGTAAAATCGCCACTGGGCTTTTGGGCTTTTGGGCTTTTGGGCTTTTGGGCTTTTGGGCTTTCGGCTTTCGGCTTTCGGCTTTGGGCTTTGGGCTTTGGGCTTTCGGCTTTGGGCTTTCGGCTTTGGACTTTGGGCTTTGGGCTTTCGGCTTTGGACTTTGGGCTTTGGACTTTGGACTTTTGAGAACTGGTTGTGTCTGAGCCTTTTATTTTCAGCCCTCTTTAAGCCCTTCATAGAGCCCATAATGGGCGCTGAATTGAGCCCTTTGCTAGGCTCTATGCTATCTTGCGTGCCGGATCGGAGCTGTTTGCACTCTCGCCCGATGAGGATTTAGACAATGATTTTATCCACGATCCCATAGGCCACGGCATCCTCCGCGCTCATGAAGCGATCCCGGTCGGAGTCCCGCTCGATTTGTTCCACGGATTGGCCCGTGTGATGCGCCAACAGCGCATTGATCTTCTCCCGCGTCTTCAATATCCAGCTGGCGTGGATTTGTATATCGCTCGCCTGCCCCCTTGCGCCGCCGAGCGGCTGATGGATCATGACCTCGCTGTTCGGGAGCACGAACCGTTTGCCTTTCGCGCCGCCGGCCAGCAAGATCGCCCCGAAGCTCGCGGCGAAGCCGGTGCAGATCGTCGACACGTCGGGCTTGATGAACTGCATCGTATCGAAAATGGAAAAGCCCGCCGTCACGGAGCCTCCCGGACTGTTGATATACAGCTGGATATCCTTCTCCGGGTCGTCGGCCGCCAGAAACAATAGCTGCGCCACGATCGCATTGGCCATATGATCCTCGATCTCCCCGCTGACCATGACGATGCGATCTTTCAGCAGCCGCGAATAAATATCGTAGCTGCGCTCTCCCCGATTGGTCGTTTCGATCACGTAAGGCGTCAAATTCATACGTATTCCCTCCTCATTCGCTTAAGCAGCAAACAGCATGCTTATGGATGAGGAGCCGGCGCCGGTCGCAGCATGCCGCTGACCCAACTGGCCGACGGCTTGAACGGCATCGACGATTTGCGCTTCCGCGTTCGCCAGTACGACCAGCGCTTGGGGATCGTTATGCCGTACCGCATTCACGTAGGCATGCAGCAAGCTCTCGCTGGCTTCGGACGTCCCGCCGGCCTGCGACTCCGGATTGCGATAGCGATTGCCCAGCTTCAGCTTATCAATGGCGGCTCTTGCCCGGTGGAGCGCCGCCTTCACCGCCCCCTCCGTCGTTGTCAGCTTCGCGGCGAGCTCCGCGTTCTTATAGCCGAACAGCTCTTTCAACAGAAAGACCGTGCGCTGTATCGGCGACAAATGCCGAATGAGCAATTGCAGCATAGATTCCATTTCCGGGGAATCCTCATACAGGCGGTTCAGCACGGCTTCGTTCTGCTCCATGAGCAGCAGCATGCGCGCTGCGCGTTTCTGACGTCTGGCTTGATCGACCGCGATATTCTTGGCGGTCCGCAGCAAATACGCCGTCGGGTTGGGATGCTCCAGCGCGCCGTTCATGACCGGCAGGGCCCGGAGGCAGGTTTCCTGCACCAGATCTTCCGCGTCCCAGACGGAACGCGTCAGCGAACAGCAGTACCGGTACAGCACGAACCGCATCTCCTCAACGGCAGCCGGGTGTGGCATCGTCATTTGATATAGCACCTCCTCATCCATTTCGTTTGCTTTCACTCCGTAAACGAACGGCCTCGCTAAAAGGATACGCGGCGGCGATAATTTATACGAACGTTTTCGCTTGGTCCGATTCGGCTCCCTTGGCATGCCTGAACAATAAACCCGCCGCGGAAAACAACGTGAACGCGCTGCCCAGCAAATAAAACATGCTCGACGCGGATACGTATTGTATGCAGTACCCTCCGACGCTGGGACCGAGCAAGCTGCCTATGCTGAAATGCATGGAGGCGATGACGTTCGCCGAAGGCAGCACGTTTCGCGGCAGCAGATCCGCCGCATAGGCGAGGCCAAGCGAGAAAAAAGAACCGACCAATCCGCCGATAAGCGCCAGCAGCGCAAACAAGATGAGCGTGCGATCCCCCGCGAGAGGCACCGCCATAAATAACAATCCCGCAGAAAACGCGCAAAACATGAGTACCCGCTTTCGGCCCAACCGGTCGCTCGCGCTGCCGAGCGGAAACATGAGCAGCAAACTGCCGATCCCGAGCGCGGGCAGCAGCATCGAGATGGTTGCCTTGCTGAGGCCGATTCGGAGGCCGTACAATGGAAAATTGCTATTCATCGTCGCCTCGAGCAAACCATACAGAATCGCCGGCAAGAGCGCAAACCATGCCGTGCGGTACGTGAACCAATACCGGTTTCCGTGTTCAGCGGCCGGTCTGGAAGAATCTGGATATTCCGGCTTTAACGACAGCACGAAAATCAGAACCAACAGGAAAAGCAGCGTGTTCAGGGCAAAAGGTATCCAATGTCCGACATCGATCAGATTAATGCCGATCGGACCAAGACTGAACCCGATTCCGTAAGACATGCCGTAAAGCGATATGAACCGGCCTCTTCGCTCAGGCGGACTGCTGCTGACCACCCACAGCTGGGTGCAATAATGCAGCGCGCTGTCGCCGATGCCTACGGCAATTCGCAATGCAAACCAGACCCACAGATAAGGAAGCAGCGGAAACAGCAGCGTCGCCGTTCCAGCGAGCGCAATGCCGCTGATGATGCCGGCCTTATAGCCGAATCGGCGGATCGGCTTCTCGATGAAAAACATCATGCTGAACGTGCCGACATATAAAGCCATGGAATTGATGCCGTTCATATCCGAAGATACGCCCCGCTGATCCAACAGGATGGCGAGAAGCGGCAGCAGCAGCCCTTGATTAAATCCCGAAATGAGCGTAACGGAGAGCAAGATGGTTAGTCGTTTCCAAGAAGGAACGGAAGCAAGCGTCGATGTTGTCAAAACAATCCTCCTAAATTATGCGCGCAACAAACATGAAACGCCACTTCCCATGGCAAGGGAGTGGCGTTCCATTCGAATCCGTTGCATTTACGTTCGTGCGTTATCCTTATGATACCTTATGTTCGATCCGCAGCTTGTCGGCGACCATGGCGATAAACTCGCTGTTCGTCGGCTTCGATTTGCTGATATTGATGGTATAGCCGAACAAGTGGCTGATGCTGTCGATGTTGCCGCGCGTCCAAGCGACCTCGATCGCGTGGCGGATGGCGCGTTCGACGCGCGAAGGCGTCGTCTTGAATTTCTCGGCGATCGCGGGATAAAGCGTCTTCGTAATGGCGCCTAAAATTTCTATGTTGTTGTACACCATCGTGATGGCTTCCCGTAAATACTGATACCCTTTAATATGGGCGGGTACGCCGATCTCATGAATGATGCTCGTGATGTTCGCATCAAGGTTCTTGCCTTTGGCGATCGGCACGACGTTGGATTTCGACGTCATCATGGAAGACGAGGAATTCGAATACGAAGACGATATGACCGTAGGATTCCCGACGAGCTGACGAATGCGGTTCGCGAGAATCTCCATGTCGAATGGCTTTAATATGTAGTAAGAAGCACCGAGTTGAACAGCCTTCTGGGTAATATTCTCTTGACCGAATGCCGTCAACATAATGATTTTCGGCATGGATGGCAGATTCATTTCGCGAAGGCGTTCAAGAACGCCAAGTCCGTCGAGATGAGGCATGATGATATCGAGAATCAAGATATCGGGACGCGTTTCTTCAAGCAGCCGCAGAACTTCCTCCCCGTTATACGCGACACCGGTAACCACCATATCGTTTTGTTCTGAAATGTACTCGGAAAGCAGCGTCGTAAATTCACGGTTGTCATCAGCCAACAATACTTCAATTCTTTGCAAGGTATAATCCTCCTTAGACTCAATTCCGTCAATTTAATGGTTATGACGCAGTTTGCTTACGTCTTTCCTGCTGTTTAACATTTTCGACATAAGGGATTAAATTCCTTCTGTCGAATAATATTTTTCTTTATTTTTAATTCATTGTGTTTTATAATAAATAATTTGTTACACGAAGCCTCACCGTTCGTATAATTTCGACAAAAAAAGCTTGAAAACGGTCTCTTCCAGTTTTATTATACAGGCTGACTTCCCCTTTGTAACCCCTTCTGCCCCCTCAAAACAAAAATCTTAAGGGGGCTTATGCCGCCTTAAGATTTAAGCTAGCCGGTTTCAGAAGAACCCCCGCATCTTGAAGCATCCATTCGATGAAGCAGCCATAACCCGATGTTGGATCATTGACGAACACATGCGTGACGGCGCCAATCAGTTTGCCGTCTTGGATAATCGGACTACCCGACATTCCTTGAACGATGCCGCCCGTCTGTTCCAGCAACCGACGGTCCGTGATTTTGATGACCATTCCCTTGGTCGCGGGAGATTGCTGCCGCGTAACATGCACGACTTCGACGTTGAAGCGTTCCACCTTCTGGCCGTTTACGACCGTGAGCAGCTGTGCCGGACCTTCTTTAACTTCCTCGGCAAACGCAACCGGAATCGATTGTTGATTGTAGCTGTGCGCAGGAAGCTCCTTCATTTTGCCGAAGATGCCGAACGAGGTATTCCGCTCGATATTGCCGAGCACCTTGCTTTCTTTGATGAAATGCGCTCGTTTTTCGCCAGGCTCGCCATTTTGGCTTTTATTGATGGACGTTACGTTGGACTGCAGGATTTGTCCTTCGCCGACTTCGATCGGCGTTTGGGTGTCCATGTCCGTAATGACATGTCCGAGAGCTCCGTAGACGCCTTGATCCGGCGCATAGAACGTTAACGTACCGACGCCTGCGGCAGAGTCTCGAATATATAAGCCAAGCCGCCAAGCTCGGTCTTCCGAATCGAACACGGGCAAAAGCTTCGTCTCGAACATCCTCGTGCCGCGTTTGACCGTGAGGTGAAGCGGACGATTGGCCGATCCGGCTTCTTCCGCCAGCTTGGCGACCTTATAAACTTCATTGACATAAGTGCCGTTGATGCGAACGATCAAATCGCCCAGCTGCAATTTTGCCGTTTCTCCCGGCGAAACCTTCGTTCCCTTCTCGCTCACGACTTGATGATGTCCGACGACCATGATCCCCGCTGATTTCACTTTGACCCCGATGGTTTGTCCACCCGGAATGACTCGCAGATCAGGCACGACGTTCACTTTCACCGTCTTGAATGGAATTTTGCCGAATAATTTCAATTTCAATGTCGTCTCTCCGCTATGGGAAGACTGAATCGTTACCGGCTTGTTAAGATTAATGGATGTGGATCTGTTGTACGAGCCATTGATCTGCAACGATTGCGAATCGGACGTGACTTGCGCATGTACGGGCATGCCGTAATCCAATTGCTTCAATTGGCCCGAGAACAATCGAACTTCATTCGGAAATGCGGCGAAATGTTGAATCGGAGAGGAAAGACCAAGCATGCAGACGATGATGACGAGGAGTAGACCCAGCCACCGCTTCCGCTGATAGGCATTCAATGACTTCACGCTCCCTGCTGCTGAATCGCTTGACGAGAAAGGTGGTTCGCCATTTGCGTACCTTTAAGGTATCCCTGCCCTTATTGTTTTATGTCGCCAAAAACATTCCCTGAATGGGTTCCATTATGCTCCCTTCTGTTTGTAAGCCAAGTCAAGCATTTCTTGTGCGTGATGCCGAGTTTTTTCCGTGACTTCCACGCCGCCGAGCATGCGCGCAAGCTCTTCGATGCGGTTCATGTGACTAAGCTCCAGGACACGGGTTGAAGTCCGCTCGGCCACGATCGTTTTTCTGATTTCGTAATGATGCTCCGCCATGCAGGCCACCTGCGGCAAATGCGTGATGGAGAAAACTTGGCATTGGCCGGACAGTCTGGCCATCTTTTCGGCGATGGATTGCGCGGCGCGACCGCTGACCCCCGTATCGACTTCGTCGAAGATCAGAACGGGAATTTCGTCGATGGATGCGAAAATCGTCTTCAACGCCAGCATGATCCGCGACATCTCGCCGCCCGATGCGATTTTGCTGATCGGTTTGAGCGGCTCGCCCGGGTTGGGAGCGATCAGAAAAGCCGCCTCGTCGATACCGTTGGCATGCAGCTTGAAACTGTCCCCGTTCCGGTGCTGCTCCAATTGAACCTTGAACGTCGTCCGTTCCATTTGAAGCTGGCGCAGCTCGCTTTCGATTGCGGCCGCTAGACGATCTGCGGCTTTGCGGCGCAAAGCAGACAGTTGAAGCCCCAGTGCCGTGCAGTCGGTCAACAGCTTCGTGAGTTCTTGTTGGAGCCGTGCCAAATGCTCGTCGCGGTTCTCGATTTTATCCGCTTCGGATTGAATGCTGCCCAGGTAGGCTATAATATCCGGGATGTTCTCGCCGTACTTGCGTTTTAAGCTGTTGATGAGGTCGATACGGTCGTCGATAAGCGTCAGTCGCTCGGGGTCGGATTCTACGCCGTCGCGATAATCCCTTAGCTGGAACACCGCATCCTCCAATTGATAAAAGGCCGACTGCAGTTGCTCCAGCAGCGGATCGATCACTTGCGGATCGAAATCCCGGATGTCGGTCACCTTGCCGACGGCTTTGCTGATGGCGTCAAGACCTTTGTTTCCGTTCAGCAAGCTGTAAGCCTCTGCCGCGGAATCCCGACGTTTAACGGCAGACATTAGCTTCTGCCGCTCTTCGGCGAGGTCTTCGTCTTCGCCGGGCTTCAACCGTGCGGACGCGATTTCTTCGATTTGAAAACGATACAGGTCGAGCATCTGCATGTTTTGCCTGGAGGACTCCTCCAGATCTTTCATTTCCGCGCGCACCTTCTCGTATTTCTTGTAGACGATGCGGTAGGACTCCAGCGTCCCGAGAACGGCATCGCCGGCATAAGAATCCAGCCAATCCAAATGCTTCTCCGTCCGAAGAAGCGATTGATGTTCGTGCTGTCCGTGGATGTTAACGAGTGATTCGCCTGCTTCGCGAAGCATGGATAACGTAACGATATGTCCATTGACGCGGCTGATGCTCTTGCCCTGCGAAGAAAGCTCGCGCCGGATGACAAGCCCTTCCTCGGGCGAAGCTTGTATCCCGAAAGCTTTCAGGATGTTCCATACGGGATGCGAGGCCGACAATTCGAACATGGCTTCGATCTCGGCTTTATCGCAGCCGTAACGAACCATATCCGTGGCGCCCCTTCCGCCGACGACAAGGCTGAGCGCGTCGATCAGAATCGATTTGCCGGCGCCGGTCTCACCCGTCAGGACATGAAACCCATCATGAAATTTCACAGATACTTGTTCAATGACAGCCAGATTGCGTATAGACAGCTCGCGAAGCATAATTGCTCTCCTCCTTAACGTGTTCGTTAATCCCCTCATAATCAGACCCGAAACATCAATTCATTAAACCAAGCAATCGGTCCACGATTTCTCCGCTAAGCGTTCTCGTTCTGCAAATGATGAGTATGGTATCGTCACCGCAGATCGTCCCCATCACTTCAACCCATTCCATATTATCGATCATCGCGCCGATCGCATTCGCCGTTCCCGGCAAACATTTCATGACGACCAGATTATCCGTGAAGTCGATGTGCAGGAAATGATCGGATAACGTGCGCTTTAATTTGGAGATCGAATGCGTGCGCGTTTCTTGCGGAATGGAATATTTGTACCTTCCGTCGTCGATCGGTACTTTAACGAGTTGCATTTCCTTTATATCGCGGGACACGGTTGCCTGCGTCACTTGAAGTCCCGCCGCTCTAAGCGATTCGACCAGATCGTCCTGGGTCTCGATGATTTGGCCCGTTATCAGTTCGCGAATCTTCATTTGTCGAACGCTCTTCATATTCTCCTCCTCGGTTAGGAACCGATCCGGAACGTAATCGTCCTTATAACGGATTCCTTGTGATCCACGAACAATACCCCTTCGCAATTCGGCATCAAAAGCGCGTAGACGAGCAGTCGGTCCCTTACGCCGCTGCCTGTCCAATCGATGGGCATCCGTTCGCGGGCAGTCTTGACAATATAATGTTTGCCGTCTTTCTCGGCAATTAAATCAATAAATAATCGGCTCTGCAAGGTTGTCCCGTCCAAATCGATCATCAGCGGAACGCGGTACTTGCCGTGCGTGACTTCATAACCGGCTTTCTCGAGAAACTGCACGTTCACGTCGTCTTCCCGGACTTCCTCCGCTTTGCTCAAAAGCAGCTTCGTATGCATGCCCGGCGGTTCATGCAGCCAACGGTAAAACGCCCGATAAATCCAAAGCACCAACAGTCCGCCGGCCACGATCATGACCAGCCAATCACCGAAGTCTCCCATGGCATACCTCCCGCGAATCGATCAGAATATCCTTAATCATTTCGCGCCAAGCGGAGAATTTCCTTTCGCGGCCACTACGAACATTTGTTTGCTTTCGTTCTTATCTTAGCAAATTATTCGCCGTCTGCAAAGGGGGCAAACGGGATTCGATGCCCAATCGTCAAAAAAAGCCTTTCATGCGGCTTCTTAGCCTCACGAAAGACTTATTCATGTCTCGGCAGCATGTTACCCCGATTCACCAAGCAAATCATGTAAACGCGGCCGAAGCCTCCGCGACAACCTCGGAGATCGCCTCATCGCTTGGCTCAGGCAGTTCGGCGCCAGGCTCCCAATGCCAATAGGCCAAAAATTCAATGTTGCCTTCGCCGCCCGTAATCGGGGAAAAGGTAAGCCGCTTCAAGTCGTAGCCCTGGACCGCCGCGAATCCAAGCACCTGACGGAGCACTTCGCGATGCGTCGCCGATTCGCGCACCACGCCCGATTTGCCGACTTTCTCGCGGCCGGCTTCGAATTGCGGCTTGATCAGCGCGACGACGCCCGCCCCCCGCTTCAGCAGCGTGCCCAAGGTCGGCAAGATCAGCTTCAACGAAATAAAGGACACGTCGATGGTCGCGAAGGTCGGCTCCGGTCCCTTCAAATCCTCCGGCACCGTATAGCGAAAATTAGTGCGCTCCATGACGTTGACGCGCTCATGCTGCCTTAGCGACCAGTCCAGCTGGTTGTACCCGACATCCAGCGCATAGACGTACGCTGCCCCGTTCTGGAGCGCGCAATCGGTAAAGCCGCCGGTCGAAGCGCCGATATCCAGCATGACCGCGCCTTCGAGCTCCAGCCCGAACTGCTTGATCGCTTTCTCCAGCTTCAGGCCGCCGCGGCTGACATAAGGATGAAGCGCGCCTTTCACGACGATGGAGGCGGTTCGCGGCACCTTCATGCCGCTCTTCTCGATGCGCTCGCCATCCACGATGACGAGACCCGCCATCAGCGCAGCTTTGGCTTTGACGCGGCTGTCGTAGTAGCCCTGCTCGACGAGAAGGATATCTATGCGTTCTTTTGCAATCGTCATCGGTTCCGAATCTCCTGTTTCTTAAGCCTGGCCGGGTACGCGCTTGCGAATCCGCGGAAGCAGCGTATTCAATTCCGCGGCAGCGTGCTCGGCGGTCAATCCCACTTCGAGGCGCTGCTCCTTCACGGAGCCGTGTTCGACGAAAACGTCGGGAACGCCCATGATGCGGATGTGCATGCCGTCTCTATGGTGCAAGGAATAAAATTCCAGCACCGCGCTTCCGAGACCGCCCAGCTCCGAACCTTCTTCCAGCACGAGCATCGGCAAGCCTTCATCCGCGATTTGCAGCAGCATGGCTTCGTCGAGCGGTTTGACGAACCTCGCGTTGACCACGCGGATGTTCAGGCCTTCCCGCTTGAGCAGCTCCGCCGCTTCCTCGGCCACCGGAATCATCGGGCCGATCGCCGCGATCACCGCGGATTCGCCTTCCCGCAGCACTTCCCACGTGCCGATCGCGATCGGCTTCATTTCTTTCTCGATCGCCACGCCGAGCCCGTTGATCCGCGGGTAGCGGATGGCAATCGGTCCGTCGTCGTAGTCGATGGCCGTCTTCATCATCCGGCGAAGCTCGTTCTCGTCCTTCGGCATCATCAGAACCATGTTCGGAACATGGCGAAGGAACGGAATATCGTACACGCCTTGATGGGTTTCTCCGTCCCCGCCGACAAAGCCGGCGCGATCGATCGCGAAAACGACGTTCGTGTTTTGCCGGCAAATATCATGGACGACTTGATCGTACGCACGCTGCAGGAACGTGGAGTATACCGCGAAAATCGGCTTAAGTCCCTCCATCGCCAGCGCCGCGCACATCGTCGCCGCATGCTGTTCCGCGATGCCGACGTCGATCATCCGGTCGGGGTAACGTTCCGCGAATTTGATCAAGCCCGAACCGCCCGGCATCGCGGGCGTCACGGCTATGATCCGCTTATCCTGTTCGGCCAAGTCCATCAGCGCGTCGCTGAACACCTCGGTGTACATCGGCGGACCGACGACCTTGAGCATTTGGCCGGAATCGATTTTATACGGCGTGGATACGCCGTGCCATTTGAACGAATCCGCTTCGGCGGGAGAGTATCCTTTGCCTTTGACGGTAATGACGTGCACAAGCACCGGACCCGGCATGCGGCTAGCCTGATCGAGCAGCTCCGTCAGCTGCGCCAGATCGTGTCCGTCTACGGGACCTAAGTACGTGAACCCGAATTGCTCGAACAAAATGCCGCTCATCAGCAAATATTTCACGCTGTCCTTGAGCCGCTCCACGGTTTTGGCCAGCTTGCCGCCGATCGCGGGAATTTTGTTCAGCAGCTGGTTGAGCTCATCCTTCGCCTTCTGATAATGGCGGTCCGTCCGGATTTTGCCCAAATAATGGTGCAGCGCCCCAACGTTCGGCGCGATCGACATTTCATTGTCGTTGAGGATGACCATCAGGTTCTTCTTCTCGTGACCGATATGATTGAGCGCTTCCAGCGCCATTCCGCCCGTAAGCGCGCCGTCGCCGATGACGGCGATGACTTTGTTCTTCTCGCCCTTCAAGTCGCGTGCGAGCGCCATGCCCATCGCCGCGGACAGGGAGGTGCTGCTGTGTCCCGCCTCCCACACGTCGTGCGGGCTTTCGGAGCGTTTCACGAATCCGCAAAGTCCCTTGTATTGGCGCAATGTATCGAATTGGTCCCTGCGCCCGGTCAATATTTTATGGACGTATGACTGATGCCCCACATCAAAAATAAACTTATCCTTCGGGCTGTCGAATAAATAATGCAGCGCCAAGGTAAGTTCGACGACCCCCAGGTTGGGAGCAAGATGTCCGCCCGTCGCCGACAGCTTCTCGATAAGAAAGTTGCGGATTTCTTCCGCAAGCTCCTCCAGCTGCGCGATCGACAAGGACTTCAAATCATTGGGCTCATTTATATGTTCCAGCAACACGATAATTCCTCGCTTTCCCGGCTTACAGCCCTCGTTGGCCAACAATCGTCAAACGTGGCTAAATTATATCACAGTTCGCGTCAGAAGCCCATGATCAGGGAGATCTAATGGTCCCTGCTCATGAGGTAATCGGCAATCGCGCGCAGCGTGTCCGGCTGCGCGAGATTTGCCTCGTCGAGCGCCTGCTTCGCTTCCTGCGTCAGGCGAACGACGAGCGCTTCGCTCTCTTCCATGCCGATCAGAAACGGGTATGTCACCTTCCGTTCTTCCACGTCGCTCTGCACGGGTTTGCCCAACTTCGCTTCGTCGCCGACCAAATCCAGAATGTCGTCTTGGATTTGAAAGGCCAGCCCGAGCTTGCGCGCGAACCGCTGCAGGGCTTCCAGCTGAGGCTGCGTCGCTCCCCCGATGCGCGCGCCAGCGAGCACGGAGAAGACCAAGAGATCGCTGGTCTTGCGCAGATGGATATACTCCAGTTCTTCGAGCGATGTAACGCCTTGCACGCCGTGAATGTCGGCTACTTGACCGCCGACCATGCCGGGCACGCCAGCAAGGCGGGCCAAGTCCGAAACGATCGCAAGCGCCACCTCGGGCGGCGCGCCGAGCGCCGCGGAACGCGTAACGGAGTAGAAGGCATGCGTGAGCAGCCCGTCGCCGGCCAAGATCGCCATCGCCTCGCCGAACACTTTATGATTGGTCGGCTTGCCCCGGCGAAAATCATCGTCGTCCATTGCGGGCAGGTCGTCGTGGATAAGCGAATACGTATGGATCATCTCGACCGCGCAGGCGACCGGCATCGCGATCTTCCGCGCGTTCTCGGCGCGTTCCACGGCCTCCGCCGCGCTCAACACGAGAATCGGCCGAAGCCGCTTGCCGCCGGCTTCCAGGGAATACATCATCGATTCCCGCAGCGTCGGCGGAATATCCCAGTCCTGCGGAAGCGAAGCCTGCAGCGCTTCCTCGATTTCCAGTACGGAACGATTCAAGTAGTCTGTAAGAGAAAGAGAGGTTTTCACGCTTAGTCTCCTCGGTCTTCGTTCGCCGGGGCAAACGGTTTTCGCTGCAAACCGTTCTCCGACTCGATCAGCATCTCGATCTTGCGCTCGACTTGATCCAGCTTGGAGCCGCAGAGCTGCGACAGCTTCATGCCTTCCTGGAACAGCTCGATCGCCGTTTCGAGCGGAACATCGCCGCTTTCTAGCTTCCCGACGATCGTTTCCAGGCGCTCCATGGCCGCCTCGAAGCTGATCTCGTCCTTCTCTTTTTCTTTCTCTTTTTCCTTCGCCGCCATCGTTTACGCCTCCCCTTTCAATCCCCATACCTGGCATTCCAGCTGGCCGTCCGTGACGTTCACCCGGACCAGATCGCCCAACTGCACGTCGGTTACCGACTTGACCAGTTTCTTGCCTTGCTCGTCATATACTAAGCTATACCCTCTTGACATAACTTTAAGCGGGCTCAATGCATCTAATTGCCGAACAGAGGCGACTAATTGCAGCCGTTTCGCTTTTAAACCCGCGGCCATGCCGGCTTCCAACCTGGCGCCGGCCTGCTGCAGTTGCTTCGAAGCCGCGGCGAGTTTGGCGCCGGGATGCGCCCTGTTCAGCGCATGATTCAAATTCGCGAACTTCTCGCGATTCCGTTCAGCCAGCCTTAGCGACCGTTGCTTCAGGCGCTCGCGCATCACGTCGAGCAGCTGCGACTGCTGCAGCACGTATTTGCGGGGGTTGAGGAAGACGGGCGATTTCCGCAGGCGGTTCAATCGCTCCTTGCGTCCTTGCAGCGTCATGCGCAGCATCTGAACCAGCCTGGATTCGGTCTGCGCGAGCTGCGCCTTCAGCTCGTGGACGCTCGTAACCGCCAACTCGGCAGCCGCCGTAGGGGTCGCCGCGCGCAGGTCGGCGACGAAATCCGCGATCGTGAAATCGGTCTCGTGGCCGACAGCCGAGATGACCGGAATCAGCGAAGCGGCGATGCTCCTGGCAACGGCCTCCTCGTTGAACGCCCACAGCTCTTCCAAGGACCCGCCGCCCCGGCCAATTATTAATACGTCTACCTCCGCCAAACGGTTCATGCTTTCGATCGCTTTGACGATCGAAGGCGCCGCCGACGCCCCCTGCACGGAAACAGGAAAAAGCAGCACCGGCACGGAAGGGTGGCGGCGCTGCAGCGTAATGAGTATATCCCGTACAGCCGCGCCGGTCGCCGACGTAATGACCCCGATCGCTTTCGGAAACGCCGGAATCGGACGCTTCCGCGAAGAGTCGAACAACCCTTCGTCCTGAAGCTTCCGCTTCAGCTGCTCGTAGGCCAAATAAAGGCTCCCGATTCCGTCCGGCTGCATCGCCGTGCAATAGAATTGATAATTGCCGTCCCGCTCGTAGACGGCTATATTGCCGCGCGCCAGCACCTTCGCGCCTTCCTTCGGCATGAAGGGAAGGCGTTGATTATGCGAAGCGAACATGATGCATTTCAGCCGGCTGTCCTTGTCCTTCAACGTGAAATACATATGTCCGCTGGAATGATGCGTGAAATTGGAAATTTCGCCGCGCAGCCAAACATCGCTAAGAAGATCGTCCGATTCCAGCTTCATCCCGATGTAGCGGTTTATTTCTTTGATCGAGAATATACGCGTTCGGTCCGCCATGGTACGGCAATCACTCCTTCACTGCGTGTTGCTGCTTCGCCGCCTTGAGCGTGTTTTGCATCAGCATCGTGATCGTCATCGGGCCCACGCCGCCCGGAACCGGCGTGATGTAACCGGCAGTCTCCAGCACGTCTTCATAATTCACGTCGCCTGCAAGCTTGCCGCTCTCGAGACGGTTGATGCCGACGTCGACAACCACGGCGCCCGGCTTGACGAACTCGCGGCCGATGGCGTTGGCCTTGCCGATCGCGACGACGAGAATATCCGCCGTGCGCGCGATATCCGCCATTTGGGCCGTGCGCGAATGACAGATCGTTACGGTCGCATGCTCGCGAAGCAGCAGCATGGAGACGGGTTTGCCGACGATGTTGCTGCGGCCGATGACAACGGCATGCTTGCCCGCGATGTCAATGCCCGTCCGTTTGATCAGCTCGATGACGCCGGCTGGCGTGCAGGGCAGCAAGCTGTCGTCGCCGATGACCAGGTTGCCTACGCTGACCGGGTGAAAACCGTCCACGTCCTTGGCCGCGCTGATGGCGTCGATGACCGCTTTCTCGTCGATATGCTTCGGCAGCGGAAGCTGCACGAGAATGCCGTGAATGCTGCTTTGACGATTAAGCCGGTCGATCAGGGCAAGGAGATCTCCTTGCGTCGTCTCGGCCGGAAGCTTGTGGACTTCGGAATAGAAACCCAGCTGCTGGCATGCTTTTTCTTTGCTTCCCACGTACACTTTCGATGCCGGATCTTCGCCGACAAGCACGACGGCCAGGCCCGGAACGATGCCCTGCGCAGCCAGCTTCGCCGCTTCCTCGGCGATTTCGATCCGGATGGCGTCGGAAATTGCTTTCCCTTCAATACGATGTGCGGTCACTTCGATCACTCCTAGTTATAAACGCCTCGAGGGGCTTAATTATCGGAAGCCCCTTACGCCTGCGGCTGCAAGGGGCTTATCGGAATCGCGGTGCAAAACCTACGCTTTCGGCTTGAGCTCGTCCAGCGCCTGCAGCAGCCGTCCGAGCACGCCGTTGACGAATTTGCCGGATTCGTCGGTGCCGAAATGCTTCGCCAGCTCGATCGCTTCGTTGATGATCGCCTTCGGCGGCGCGTCGTCCCTGAATACCAGCTCGTAACAGGCAAGCCGTAATATTTGACGATCCACGCGCGAAAGCCGATCCACCTGCCAGCCCGTCAAGTAGTGCTGCAGCATGTCGTCGATCGCTGCCTTATGTTCCACGACGCCTTGCAGTAGGCTCCGGATATACTCGTCAATCTTGCCGACGTCCGCCGCGTCCGCTTCGATTTCGTTCTCCGCGTGCACCTCGTCCACCAGCATGTCGACCGCGGACGCCGTCGTCGCTTCTTCGTTCATTTCCATTTGGTACAAGCTTTGTACCACGATTTCCCGTGCTAGCCTTCGTTTCATGTGTCCTCCTGACCGTTCCTCGAAAATTCCTGTATCAAGCGAATCGGCTCGCACCCCTGGGGTGCGACCCGATCCATTCCGGAGAAACCCAAACTCGGCATAAGGAACGCTTATCCGAGATCGGATTTCAAAAAATATGATCTCCTCCCTGCCCCGAACAGATGCCGCGTTGTCCGGGGTACGGAGGAGACCATAGTGCTATTTGAACGGCCGCCAGCGCTCCGTCAACCACTCCACCAGCTGCTGCCAGGGAATGATCGGGCCCTTCTGCTCGTCCTTCATTTTGCCAATCGCGTAGCCGACCCAAAGCAATAAACCGAAAAACAGCATATCCCAAAATCCTACGATGAAATAAAGAAGGCCCAGAATGATACCCACCGAGATACCGGCGATCCGTCCACCGTAGGTCGTCCAGATTTCCCTCCACATCGGCATCACCCCTATTCTACACGGCTTTTAAAGTTCGCGGTTTGGATGATGTTGGCCACGAAGACGGAAACGTTCGCCACGGGAATGCCCGTAATTTCCTCCACGTGGGACTTGACCGCGCGCTGAATATCCTCGGTCAGCGTCGGAATGGAGCTCTCTCCGTCCGCGATGGCACGCAGCGATACTTCGATACCCGATTCGCCGATGCGGATCCGCGCTTTCAAATCCTTCACGCCGCGCTGGCGCGCGGCCGCCTTGAGCGCCAAATTCTCGACCGTATCCAGCGAAATGCGAATGTCGCCGAATTCCGTGCGTTGGTCAATGGAAGGCGCGGACGCGTTGCTCCGCCGAAGCGAGACGTAGAAGAAGCGAAGGCTGATCAAGAAAACGACTGCCGCTACCGTGACGACGGTCAGCTGCAGCCAACGCATGTCGCCGCTGTACAAATTATGTACGAGATTGCCCAGCCATTCTTCCGGGAACCAATAAACCCCGGCGCAGAACGCGATGGCCGCCGCCACCCCGATCGCCAGGCTATATAGGAATAACAGCAGCTTGTCCAACATTCTAATCAACGACAGATGCCTCCTTGGGACGATTACGAAGAAACGGCTCATGCCGTCCTTACGTTGGGCGGAGCAAGATAAGCCGAGCGTGAAACAAAACCGAAATTTTCTTGTATTCCTAGATAAAACCCCCTAGCGCCGAGCGGCAAGCCCAACCACTAGGGGGTATGAGTCATTCATTTCCACGAGAACGATTATTTTACCCGAAGCTGAGCCTCTTCCAATTCCTGCTTCTCCGTCAGTTTGAAATGAACGTCATGGATATGAACGTTTACTTCGACGACATGAAGACCGGTCATGGTTTCAATGGCGCGCTTAACGTTGCGTTGAATGTCCGAAGCGATCTCCGGTATCCGGTTGCCGTATTCCACGATAATGGAAACGTCAACGGCCGCTTCGCGCTGCCCGACTTCGACTTTAACGCCCTTCGACAAGTTTTTGCGACCCAGAAGCTCGGCAATGCCGCCGGCGAACCCGCCGCTCATGCCCGCTACGCCTTGTACCTCGATTGTCGCAAGACCAGCAATGATTTCGATGACTTCGGGTGCGATTTGAATAGTGCCCATGTCCGTTCTCTCATAGTCCGCTGCCAGCGTACTCATGGTTATCCTACACCTCCCGTAAAGTAGCGTGCCTTCAGCCGCCAGCCGATAGCTTATCCGCTTCTTATTCCTATACTATAGCATTCTGGCGGAAATATGACAAACCGTGCAGGACTTGTTTCCCGCCTACTCCAACGAGAATTCCTCGGGGTTGTTGATATCGTGTTCCTCAAGGAATTTGATATCGAAATTGCCCTTCAGGAACATCGGATGATTGAGCAGCTTCATATGAAACGGAATGGTGGTGCGGATGCCGTCGACCGCGAATTCCGAGAGCGCCCGCTTCATGCGCGCGATGGCATCGTCCCGCGTGGCTCCCCATACGATCAGCTTCGCGATCATAGAATCATAGTGCGGCGATATCGTGTAGCCGGGATAAGCCCCGCTGTCCACGCGAACGCCCAAACCGCCCGGCGCCAGATAAAAGTCGATCTTGCCCGGGGACGGCATGAAGCCGCGTTCGGAATCCTCGGCGTTGATCCGGCACTCGATCGCCCAGCCGTTGATCTTCAGATCCTCCTGCGCGAAGGACAACGGATTGCCCTCGGCCACGGAAATCATCTCTTTGATCAAATCGACGTTCGTGATCATCTCGGTGACGGGATGCTCGACCTGAATCCGCGTGTTCATCTCCATGAAGTAGAAATTGCCGTCCGGACCGAGGAGAAACTCGAGCGTGCCCGCTCCGGAATAGTTCACGGCCTGCGCGGCGCGGACCGCAGCCTGTCCCATGCGCTCGCGGAGCGCCGGGCTAAGAACCGGACAAGGCGCTTCTTCAAGCAGCTTCTGTCTGCGGCGCTGGATGGAGCAGTCGCGCTCGAACAGATGGACGGCATTGCCGTGCTTGTCGGCCATGATTTGAATCTCGACGTGCTTCATGCCGGTCAAGTATTTCTCGAGATAGACGCCGGCGTTGCCGAACGCTTTCTGCGCTTCCTGCTGCGCCGTCGATATCTGGGAAATCAGCGATTCCTCGTTCTCGGCGATCCGAATTCCCTTGCCGCCGCCGCCGGCCGTCGCTTTGATGATGACCGGATAGCCGATCTCGCGCGCGACGCGGATGGCGTCGTCCATGTCCTCGACCAAGCCGTCGGAGCCCGGAATGATCGGCACGTCCGCTTCTTTCATCGTCGATTTGGCGACGGATTTATCGCCCATCTTGCTGATCGCTTGCGGCGACGGGCCGATGAAGGTTACGCCGCACGATTCGCAGATCTCCGCGAAGTCGGCATTTTCCGCCAGGAAGCCGTAGCCGGGGTGAATCGCGTCGCAATTGGTCAGCGTGGCCACGCTCATGATATTGGTCAGGTTCAAATAGCTGTCCTTGGAAGCGACGGGACCGATGCAATAGGCTTCGTCCGCCAGGCGAACGTGAAGCGATTCGCGGTCGGCTTCGGAATAAACGGCTACCGTCTCGATGCCCAGCTCGCGACAGGCGCGTATGATTCGAACGGCGATTTCGCCGCGGTTCGCGATCAGGATTTTATTGAATTTCACGGTTAAAAGCTCCTCTCGTGTCCGTTGTTTCCGGTTCGTTCCGCAGCGGGCGGATTATTCCGGCTTGACAAGGAACAACGGCTGCCCGAACTCGACCAGTTGTCCATTCTCGACGAGGATCTCGACGATCTCGCCGCGCACTTCCGCTTCCAGCTCGTTCATCAGCTTCATCGCTTCGAGAATGCAGACGATCGACTTGTCGTTGATGCGGTCGCCCACGTTCACGAACGGAGGCTTGTCCGGCGAGGACGCGCGGTAGAACGTGCCGACCATCGGCGATTTGATCTCGTGGTAGTTGTTCGCCGGAGCCGCTTGCGGCGCGGGAGCGGCCTGAACGGGAGCCTGCGCCTCCGCTTGGGTTTGGGGAGCCTGCGTATATGTAGTAACGAAAGGCGCGCTTTGCGAGACGTTCACCACTTCCGTCTTGCCGGGCTTGCGGATCATCAGACGTGCGCCGTCGTTTTCGATTTCGAGCTCATGGACCGAAGTCCCGTCGACCAGCTTGATCAATTCTTTAATCTCGCTCAGTTTAAACATCGTTTCACTCCTATAAGTTTTTGCATCCCCACTGCGGGACGCTGCTTGATCGCTTTAATGTAAGCGCTGTGTTAGCAACCGCGAAAAAACGGTGCAAATTTCCAAACCTGCACATAGCAAACCTTATTATAGCATAAATGCGTCAGAACACGAAGCGCATTTTTGACCCGCGCGAATTGGAAAAAAGCCCCGGCACCGCGTATTCCGGCACCGGGGCCCGCCATGGCGGCTTACTTCACGTACTGGATCGTCAATTGATCCGGCGACAGGCCCAGCTCCTCGATCGCCATCGTCAGGATGCTGTCCGCCTGGCTCCGTTCGAGCTTGTCGCTTTGCACGACGATCTTGTAGCGGTCGCCGCCGGCATCCGGCACCACGGCCGCGTTGCCGAATTGATTGGACAGCTCTTCTTCCAGCCCCGTGATCTTCGTGTTCTTGTCCTCGAGCAGATCGAGCTGTTCGAGCACGGTGGTGGCTTCGTCCTTGTCGCTGAGCTTCGTGTCGGACACTTTGCCCATCAACGAATTGTATTCTTCGTTGTACGATTCGTCGCGCTGCTCCTGAAGCTGGCTGAACACGCTCGTCGCCACGCCGCCGGCCTCTTCGAGTTCCTTCAGCACTTCCTCGTCGGTTTTGGTCGCGTCCGCGTTGCCGGCCGCGGCGTCTCCCCCGTTATCCGCGGCATTCGCCGCATCCGCCGACGCGTTGCCGGCGTTGTTCGCGGCGGCGTCGCCGGCAGCGTTGCCCGCGTCGTCGCCGGTCACTTCGTTCGCGATGATCGCGTCGTCGCCCGCTTCCGTTCCGGAAGCTTCGGTGGCATCGCTCGCCGCGCCTTGCTGCTTCGTGCCGTCCGTCGTCACGATATCGTTCGACGGCGTGCTGACGTCTTCCGTGAAGAGGTAGTATGCCGACAAAACCACCATCAAGCTGAGCATCGATACGAGCCAAATCGTTTGCCTTTTGTTATTCATTCTTGTACAGCCTCCCTTTTCATTATCCCAGTGGGTTTATTGTTGCTTGCGGGGAATAACCGAGATTCGGTTGACCGCAACGTTGAGACCCTTCTCCACGGCGTCGATGATAAGCCTGCGCACCGTTCCGTTCTCCGCGCCCTGCGCCACGATGAGCACGCCCCTGATTTTGGGTTGAATCCGCTTGACGATGATCGGCGCGCTGTCGCCATTCGTATCGTAAAGGACGACGTGTCCTTCTTTCGTAATCGACGTGATGCTCCGCTTGCCGCCGTTCTTGTCCGTTTCGTTCGTGATCTGCTGCGCTTCCTTCTCGTCGATTTGAACGACGGACTCTTCCGTGGAATCGACCATGACCATGACCTCCACCGGCCCGACGCCCACGATGGTTTCCAGGATCTCCTTCAGCCGGCTCTCGAGCGGCTGCTCGATGGCATCGAAGGGGCTGCCGCCGGATTTGATTCCCCCCGAGGCGGGTTGGTCGCCGGAACCGCCCGGCTGCGCTTGCCCCTGATCCTGCCCTTGCGCCTGTTCCTGCGGAACCTCCTGAAAATGAAGGAACGAATTCATCAGCATCAGCGCGGCTCCGATGCCGCCGATGACCAGCAGCCAGCGCAGCGTCCGGACCCGTTTCGGGCCTCCGTTTCCTTTGCCGAGCGTCGACTCCAGCCCGTCCAGCCATTTGGCCAACGTCGTTCTCCCCTTTCCCTATCGCGCGGAAGCCGCGGCCGGCGCCGGCTCCAGTACTTCTACCGCGGCCGGATTGACGGACCAGCCTTCCCGCAGCACCGATTGGACCGCGCCCGCGATCGTTGCCGACGCGGGCCGGTACGCGCCTCCGTCTCCATCGTTCGGTGTCGCGTCCGACGAAGGCGTTACGTCGACCTGTACGGCTTGCACCTCGTCTACCGGCGCCGCGTTCGGTCCGGTGCCGCCGTCGGCGGCGGTCCCTTCGTCCGGCGGCGCTTGTTCCGCCGGGACAAGCGTGACTGTTACGCCGCTCAATTGGACGGGCTGTCCGCTGCGGTCCGCCGTCATCTTCACGTCGACGGCCGCCACCTTGAGGCCGGTGGACTGTTCGATGCCCGTCTTCATCGCTTCGGCGATCCGCTGCTCGGCAAGCGCGGAAGCGGAAGCCGCTTCCTTCTGCTTCAGCGCTTTGGCATCCTCCTGGATGTCCTGCAGCGTCGGCATGCGGAGATCCTTCGACGAATCGGCGTTGATCCATTCCTCTACCTGCGCGTCCAGCTTGGCGCTGAAATCGCCCTGCAGCACCCGGATGATCGGCGTAAGGATCGTCAGCAGAATGATCAAGCCCGCGACCAGCCGGACGTACCGCTGCATGCCCTTGTTCGGCAGGAGGAGATCGATGAACCCCGCCAGCAGCACCACCGCTATGATTTGCTGCAGCCAGACGGCCAGCCAATTCAACATCTCATCGCCTCCGCTCACTCCGCTACTTCATCATCACCGCCGCGTTGCCTGCCGTCAGGATGATCGTGATGGCCAGGAAGAACATGAGCCCGACCGCGGCCAGCGCGGCGAAGACATAGATGAGCGTTTTGCCGATCGTCTGCAGGCAGCCTACGATAGGACTGTCGCCGAGCGGCTGCATGACGGCCGCGGCCACGTTGTAGATCAATGCCAGCGTGATGATTTTGACGGCGGGAAAGGCGCACAGGAACAAGATAATGACGACGCCCGAGAGGCCGATGGCGTTCTTCACGAGCAGCGATGCCGACATGACCGTGTCCGCCGCGTCGGAGAAGGTGCGGCCGATGACCGGCACGAAGTTGCCCGTCACGAATTTGGCCGTCCGCATCGTCACGCCGTCCGTCACCGAGCCCGTGGCTCCTTGCACCGAAATCACGCCGAGGAATACCGTCAGCATGACGCCCATCAGCCCGACCGCGAAATTCCGGAGCACGTTGGCCAGCTGGGTGACTTTGAACCTGTCCGACAACGAGCTGGCGATATGAAGCACGGCCGAGAAGAACAGCAGCGGGAAGACCAGCGTGTAAATGACGGTGCCGACGGCATGGATCATGAACACGATCAGCGGATGCAGCACCGATACCGTGACGACGCTTCCCATGGTCGCCAGCAGCGTCAGCAGCAGCGGCACCATCGCCATCATGAATTGGATCATGCCGGTAATGGCATCCTTCGCGTAGCCGATGGCGACGTTGAAGCTGTTGACGGCCAGCACGATCATCACCATGTACGTGATGCTGTAGGCCACCTTGCTGACGGTATTGCGCTCGAAGGCCGTCTGCATCGTCTCCAGCATCAGGCTGAACACCGTCAAAATGACGATCGTGACCAGCAGCTTTCCGTTGTAAAGCACCTCATGGAGCACGTACTTCAGCAATCCCGACAGCACCGTCGTCAGCTTCAAGCCTTTGCCGCCGGGCATGATCATCTCCACGAAGCTCGGCACGTCGTTGTCGGGAAAGAAACCGCCGTAATCGCTCATCAGCTTGTTCCAATACGTTTCCACCGTATCCGTGTCGATGCCGTTCATCTGCTCGTCCGATAATTGCTTGTCGACGGCGACCGCGCCGTCCTCCGCGGCCGGCTCGGCTGCGGCGGCATCCGCCTGCCGCCCGGCGCCAAGCGCCGAGCCGCCCGATGGATCCGCCGATACGCCCGCGGGGAGGAACAGAAGCAGTCCCCAGCAAAGCAGGGCCGGCAGGACCAAACAACGCATGACGCGCTGCCGCATAATCTTCAACTCCCCATCGGCAGTAAGCCTAATACGGTTTCGACGATGACGCTGATGATGGGCACGGCCAGGACAAGAATCAGAATTTTGCCGGCGAACTCGATCTTGGACGCGATGCTCTCCTGGCCGGCGTCCCGGACGATCTGGGAGCCGAATTCCGCGATATACGCGATGCCGATGATTTTGAGCACCGTCTTCAAGTAGATCGAAGGGATGCCGGACCGGTCCGCGAGCTGCTCCAGCACGCCGATGACGGTTTCGATTTTCCCGATGACGAACAGGAAGATGAACAATCCCGTGAACGCCGCGAGCAGAAAGGCGAACATCGGCTTCTGTTCGCGCACGACGAGCACGAGCACGGTGGAGACGAGTCCAAGGCCGACAATCTGGATGATTTCCAATCCTTACTCACCCGCCTCGCGATCGATCGTATGCGCCGTCTTCATTGAAACAAGAAGATCGTTTTGATTTCCGTGAACAGGTCGTTCAAAAGCCGGATGACCATGAACAAGACGACGACAAAGCCGATCAGCGTAACCCAATGCGCCATGTCTTCCTTGCCCATCTGCTTCAGCACGGTATGGATCATAGCCGTAATGATGCCGATTCCGGCGATTTGAAATATGGCGCTGACATCAATGTTCATGCATACGGCACCCCACTAAAGAATCAAAATGACGATAAGCGCCGCCGTGAGAACGCCCAAGCTTCGCCACATTTTCACGTACCGCACGCCATCGAGCCGCGCCGCGTCCTCTTCGAAATGCAGCTGCTGCACGGCAAGCTTCAGATGCTTCATCTGATCCTCGCGGTCGCTGATGCCGAGATTATGGCCCAGGCGGATCAGCGCCGTTTGTTCCGGCTGCCGCATCGCCGTATGCGGCCAAGCGTCCACTACCGCGGCTTCCCAGCTCTCCCGGAAGGTGAGCTCTCCGCCGCCCGCCAGCCGGCCGTTCACCGCCCGCAGCAACGAGGCCGCCGGCTCGGGCACATGCGCCGCGCACCTGGCGATCGCTTCCGGCAGCGGCGTGAAGCCGTAGCCGATCTCGGTTTCCAATCGCTGCAGCGCATGGATCAGCTGGCGGATCTGATTCGGGCGGGCGGCGTAGCGCGCCGCTTGCAGCCAGCCGATCATGGCGCCGGCGAACAGGATAAGCGCCGCCCCGATGAGCTTAACCATGCCCTCCGCCTCCTTTCGACGCTGTCGGCTCGCGGGCCGCCGGCGCCCGGAATGCCCCCGATACCGGGAAGACCCGCGCGGTCAGCCCGCCTCCGCCGCGCTGCAGCTGCGCGCAGAGCCGGAAGGCGCCGGCCTCCAGCAGCTTCCCGAGAACGGGACGGGCACGGGCGTCTTCGAGATCCAGCGCATGGGCCGTCGCGATGACCGCGACCCCGGCATGGCTGGCATCGAGGATGGCCGCGGCATCCTCGTCGCGGCCGATCTCGTCCACGATGAGGATGTCCGGCGACAGGGAGCGAAGCATCATCATCATGCCTTCCGCCTTGGGACAAGCGTCCAGCACGTCGGTGCGGGGACCGACGTCGAAGGTCGGCACGCCCCTGACGCACGCCGCGATTTCCGAGCGCTCGTCGATGATCCCGACTTTCCTGCCGGGCCAGCCGTTCGCCGACGGATGACCCCAATCTCCGCTGCTCGCCGCCCGCGCCAGATCCCGCACGAATGTCGTTTTCCCTTGCTGCGGCGGGGCGACGACGAGCGTGGACAGCAGCGTCTGCCGCTTATGGTCCAGCAGCTTGGGCAGCAGGCCGGCCGCCGCGCCGACCACTTCCCGCGCGATCCGCACGTTGAATGCCGCAATATCGCGGATGCCGCGGACGCTGCCGCCTTCGAGCACGGTTCGGCCGGCCAGTCCGATCCGATGGCCGCCGGCGACGGTGATGTACCCGCGCCGCAGTTCTTCCTCCATGGCGTACAAGGAATGGTTCGTGACCCGCTCCAGCAGCTTGCGGCAAACCTCCGCGGACGGCTTGTACGCTCCTTCCGGATGCGCTAGCGGCTGACCGGTCCGCGACAGAAACCAGAATCCCCGCGACGTGCCGATTTCCAGCGGCCGGTTCTCGCGGATGCGGATCTCTTCTACCTCTTCTTTCAATGATTCCGGTAATCGGCTCACCACTTCGGCAAGCTCGGCAGGCAGTAAATGCTGCACTCCTTTAAGCATCCGGCATTCCCTCCCGGCTTTCGATCTTGGCTGCCTTGCGGCTTTCCTGCTAGATTGCTAGAGTGATGGACTGTCCATCTTTGTTCCCATTGTATGCGGACAAGCCGCCGCATATGCCTAATCTACTTTTTGAGCGCCCCTATCAAAATGCACGCCACGCCGCCGACGATCCAGAGCATTTTGCCGAACGACAGTTTATCCGACAGACCGACAAGCCCGATCGTCGTCGTCGAAATCAGCACGAGCGGCCCCACCAGCGCCAGCGAAGAGTTCACCACGAGCGCCTTGTCGATCTGATTCAGACGCAGCATGAGGAGCGCCGCCATGATTTCGAGCGTCCCGGAGAACATGCGAATCGTCGCCATGCTGAGTACGATTTTGTTAAGCATGCCAATCCCTCTTTTCCGATTTGATGCTGAACCGACGCGGCTGCCATAGCAATTCCGCTCTAGTACAATCTATGCGGGCCTGTCTCTCTTTCATTCGTATAAAATGGGCGCCTGCCGGACACCCTTCGCACCGTCTCTGGGCGCACTGCATATATTGCTCGGGTGGCAAGAAGAAAGGGCTGGCGCCTTCCTTGCAAAAGGCGGAGCGAGCTTCTTCCCTCATGAATCTCGGGCAAAGCAGCCGAACTTGTCCGCTTGCCGGGAACTCAAGGATACGAATGGATAGCGAGGAGATCGAATGAAATCAATTTCTCAGGCGGCTTGGCCTGCCGCATTGCAGGATCCGAGCGGCCAACGCGAAACGCCGGGCGGACCGGAAGCGCAGCGAAAAACCGGCCGCGGGCAAACGATGGTCATCGACAAAGGACTGGGACGACATGCGTTCGCCGATCTGATGGAAACGGCAGCCGGTTATATCGATTGCGTTAAATTCGGTTTCGGAACGGCGCCGCTCTATCCAACGGACCTGCTGCTTGCCAAAATCGAGCTGGCCAAACGCTGCGGGCTGACCGTCATGCCCGGGGGAACGCTGCTCGAAACGGCGGTCCAACAGAACGTCGTGCCCGTGTTTTTCAGCACGGTGTGCCGACTCGGCTTTAACGGAATCGAAGTCTCCGACGGCACGATCGAGCTCGATCGAAAGCTTCGCACCGAGCTCATTCAGGAAGGCATCCGCAATGGCCTGAAGGTCGTCACGGAGTACGGGAAAAAGCTGACGGGCTCGCTCGTCGACGCCAACGAACTGCTGCTCACGGCGGAAGTGGATTGGTGGGCCGGGGCGGACATGGTGACGATCGAAGCCAGGGAATCCGGCGTCGGGGTCGGCCTGTTCGACCGCAACGGCGATTGCGCGCAAAGCGTGCTTGAATCCGTCAGCGCCACGCTCGGCGATATCAGCCGAATCATGTGGGAGACGCCGCTGAAGCAGCAGCAGGTGCTGCTGCTGAAGACGTTCGGCGCCGACGCGAATCTCGGCAACATTCAGCCATCGGAGGTCCTCTCCCTGGAGACGATGAGGCGCGGCCTGCGTTCGGATACGTTTCATTTCGGAGAGCGGGTCGAACCGTTCGTGTATATGATTTAAAGGCTTATACAAGAAGATCGACCTGCGGTCGGGATGGGTCTCCAATCGCTGTTGTAGTCGGATTTATTTGAATTGAAAATTATCAAATGGTATAAATCCGACTACAAAGGCGAACGCTGACGCTTTTCCGACTCCACCCCGACTCTCCGGTCATAGTCTTACAAACCCTTTAAATCTGTGTAATAGCAATAAGGAAGGAAGCGTTAGAAGGATGCAAATCGAAGTTATCTCCAGCGTCAACGAGGCGCAGGCCGACCGGTTCGCGCACCGGACGGTCATCGTCATCGACGTGCTCCGCGCCACGAGCACGATCGTCGCCGCGCTCGAAGCGGGAGCCGCCGGTATCATGCCCGTCGAGACCGTGTTGGAAGCGCGGGCGCTGCAGTGCAGCGGCCATCTGTTGGCGGGCGAGCGGTTTTGCCGCAAGATCCCCGGGTTCGACCTCGGCAATTCGCCGGAAGAATTCACGGCGGACCTCGTGCGCGGCCAGCGCATCGTGCTGACGACCACGAACGGAACCCGGGCGCTGCACAAGGCGATGCGCGCCGATTACGTGCTGGCCGGCTGCCTGAACAACGCCGCCGCCTGCGCGCAGTCCGCTGCCGAGCTGCGCCGGGACATCGTGCTGCTCTGCGCGGGCAGCCACAATGAATTCGCGCTGGAAGACGGTCTGTGCGCCGGCCTGATCATCGGCGAGCTACAGGGAATCAGTCCCTCCGCGGTCGAGATGAACGATCTCGGCGCCGCGATGCTCGGCTTGTTCAAAAGCAGCGACGGCAAGCTGCGCGAGCTGCTGCTCGGCAGTACGACCGGCCGCAGGCTGATGAAGAACGGCAGCGTACGGGACGTGGATCACTGCTGCCGGGTCAGCGTCAGTTCCATCGTGCCGCGGCTGCAGGGCGACATGCTCGCCTGACGATAGACATAACGGGAAGGCTTGTTCCATACAATGGAGTATGGACGCTCCATCAACTGCATGGAGGCGGTGACAACGATTGAAGGGGTCAACAAGCATGAGCGGGGAAGTCGTACTAGTCGTGCTGATCATTATCGGGTTAATCGGCCGCTCCCCGATTATTTCGACGGCAGCCTGCGTGTTATTGGTTGTGAAGCTGATTCATCTGGAGCGGTTTCTGCCGACCATCGAACGAAGAGGCTTGGAGCTCGGCCTGCTGTTCTTGACCTTCAGCGTGCTCGTCCCCTTCGCATCGGAAAAGATCAGCACCAAGGACATACTCGGCGTCGTCACCTCTTGGCCGGGCATATTGGCCTTGACGGGAGGCGCCATCGCCACCTTCGTCAACGGGAAAGGACTCGAGATGCTGAAACTCGATCCGCAGCTGATCGTCGGACTCGTGATCGGCTCGATCTTCGGGATCGTCTTTCTCCGGGGCATTCCGGTCGGCCCGCTGATGGCTGCCGGCATCACCGCGATTTTGTTCAAGCTGTTCAGCTTCATCGGCAGCCGGTTCTTTTAAGGCTAAGGCGGCTTGACGTGGCGCAAGCACAAAGAAGCCTCCGTCCGCGACGAACGCGGGCCGGAGGCTTCTTTAATGCTTAAATTCTTCATGCATATCTTGAACAACGAGGCCGGCGAAAGGATTAACGCCGATCCTGCGGGCCGCCGACGAAGACTTGCTCCGCCGTATCCAATCCGTAAGCGCTGTGAAGCGCGCGTACGACATCCTGCGCGCGTTCCGCCGCAATGATCACGGACAAGCGAATCTCGGACGTGGTCACCATTTTGATGCTGATGCCGAGGTCGTAGATCGCCTTGAACATTTTCGCGGCGACGCCGGGGTTGCTGACCATGCCCGCGCCCACGATGGAGACTTTCACGAGGTTCTCCTCCGAGGTGACTTCGCGGTAAGGCACTTCCTCGCGAATGCTTTCGACGACGCCGATCGCTTTTTCCTTGTCGGTCAACGAGATCGTAAAGGCAAAGTCGGCTTTGCCTTCCTGCGTGCCGCTTTGCACGATGATGTCGACGTCGATCCCGTTCGACGCGAGCGCGCCGAACACCTTGGCGAGCACGCCGGGGATGTCTTTCACACCCAGAATGCTGATGCGCGCCACGTTTTTGTCATAGGCAATGCCGCGAACGACCATTCCTTGTTCCATAACCGCTTCCTCCTTTACGCTCGTGCCTTCGTTTTGCGTAAAACTGGAACGCACAACGAGCTTTACGTTATAGTTTTTGGCATATTCGACCGCGCGCGGATGAAGCACGGCCGCACCCAAATTCGCCAATTCGAGCATTTCGTCGTACGAAATCTCGTCGAGCTTCCGCGCGCACTTCACGATTCGGGGATCGGTGGAGTAGATGCCGTCCACGTCGGTATAAATTTCGCAGACGTCCGCATTGATCGCGGCCGCGAGCGCCACGGCCGTCGTATCGGAACCGCCGCGGCCGAGCGTCGTGATCTCGCCCTCATCCGTCGCGCCCTGGAAGCCGGCGACGATGACCGCATGCCCGCTCTCGATCGCGTCGAAGATCCGCTTCGGCTGAATGTCGGTAATGCGGGCTTTGCCGTGCACGGACTCCGTCTCGATGCCTGCCTGCCAGCCGGTCAGCGACATCGCTTTATAGCCGAGCGCGTCGATCGTCATCGACAGCAGCGCGACCGATATTTGTTCGCCTACCGTCAGCAGCATATCCATCTCGCGTGCCGGCGGATTGGCGTTCAGAAGCTTGGATTGATCGATCAGATCGTCCGTCGTATCTCCCATGGCCGAAACGACGACAACGACGTCGTGACCAGCCTCTTTATTATCGGCAATTCGCCTTGCAACCCGCTGCATCCGCTCTGTCGAGCCTACGGAGCTGCCGCCGAACTTCATTACTATCAACGACACCGCTCATCCACTCCCACGAAAGTTCTAGTGTAAAAGTCATAGGTTGTAATGTTTCATCAAAACAAGATTATAGCATACCCGTGCTGTTTTGAATACGACAAAAACCGCCTAGCCTTGGCGGCCAAGCGGTTTTCGGGCGTTGCCCGCGAGCTGTAGGGGCTACGCGCGGGAGATATAATGTCCGTCGCGCGTATCGATCAGCAGAACGTCGCCTTCGTTGATGAAGAGCGGCACTTGTACGTTCAGCCCGGTTTCGAGCGTCGCGTTCTTCGTTGCGCCTTGCGCCGTGTTTCCTTTGACGCCCGGCTCGGTTTCCGTGACTTTCAGATCGACGCTGTTCGGCAGCTGGATGCCGAGGATTTCGCTGTTGTAGCTGGAAATGTTCACGGTCATGTTTTCTTTCAGGAAGTTGATCTCCCACTCCAGTTGATCTTTGTCGAGCGTGAACTGGTCGTAGGTTTCGTTATCCATGAAGGAGTACTCCGAACCGGAGTTGTACAGATATTGAACGGCACGGTTCTCGATGTTCGCTTTGCCGATGTTTTCGCCGGCGCGGAACGTTCTTTCGACCGTGTTGCCGTTGCGGAGGTTCTTCAGCTTGGAACGCACGAATGCCGCGCCTTTGCCCGGTTTAACGTGCTGAAAATCGATTACGGTAAAAATATCGCCGTCCACTTCGACGGTTACGCCTGTTTTAAAATCATTTACTGAAATCACTGCAGATTCCTCCTAGAATTGGTTGCCAATCGCTCGTTCGCGGCCGGCAGGTCAGATTTGATTTAAGTTTAACTCATTCCAAAATAAACAAGGTTTTCGGAGATGAGGTTAACAATGAAATTCCGTCGGCGGTGATGACGATGTCGTCCTCGATGCGGACGCCGCCGAAGCCCGGCAGGTAAATCCCCGGTTCGACCGTCACGGTCATGCCGGGTTCGAGCACGGTCGTGCCCGCTTTCGAAACCCGCGGCGCCTCGTGAATTTCCATGCCGAGGCCATGCCCCGTGCCATGGCCGAATTTGTCGCCGTAGCCGTATCGCGTGATGATGTCGCGCGCGATCGCGTCGGCTTCCTTGCCCGTCATGCCGGGCTTGATGCCCGCCAGCGTCGCAAGCTGGGCTTCCAGGACGATGTCGTAGATTTCGCGGTGGCGGTCCGTCGGCTTGCCGACGACGACCGTTCGCGTAATGTCCGAGCAATAGCCGTTGTAGTACGCGCCGAAATCAAGCTTCACGAATTCGTTCAAGCCGATGACGCGGTCGCTCGCGACGCCGTGCGGCAGCGCGGAACGCTCGCCCGACGCGACGATCGTGTCGAACGACGTCGAGGTTGCGCCTTTGCGCCGCATGAACGTTTCCATCTCGAGCGCCACGTCGCTCTCGCGCAGGCCCGGTTTAATAAAGGAAAGCATATACTCGAACGTCTCGTCCGCCAACCGGCAAGCGTCCCGCATGATCGCAAGCTCGGACTCGTCCTTGTACATCCGCAGTGCTTCGATCACGCCCGATACCGGCACAAGCTCGATCGCGCCGTCCAATTCCTCGCGCCAAGCGGCGTACTCGCTGAACACGACGGTGTCTTGCTCGAAGGCCAACTTCTTGACGCCCGCCGATACGGCAAGCTCCTTCACGGTTTCGATCCATTTGGGCGCGTGCTCCACGACGGTGAAGTCGACCGCCTGTTGAGGCGCCTGCGTCATATACCGGAAGTCGGTCAACAGCCAGCTGTCGCTCTGCGAAATCAGCAAGACGCCGGAAGAACCGGTAAATCCGCTTATGTATCTGCGGTTCACGGCGTTCGTGACGAGAATCGCGTCCGCGCCGAGATGCCCCAGTTTCTCTCTCAAGCCCGCTATGCGTGCCGTCGTCATTCCATCACCCTTTTTCCTTATCGTTGAGATGCTGTACGAGCGCGGTCAGTCCAAGCACGTAGCTCTGGACCCCGAATCCGGCGATTTGGCCAAGCGCCGCCGGCGCGATAACCGATACGTGGCGGAAAGCCTCGCGTTTATGGATGTTCGAGATATGCACTTCGACGACCGGCAAGCCTACGCTGCCGAACGCGTCGCGCAGCGCGTAGCTGTAATGCGTGAATGCGCCCGGATTGATGACGATGCCGTCTTCCGTCCCGTATGCCTCATGAATGCGGTCGATAAGCGCGCCTTCGTGGTTGGACTGGAAGAACGATACGCGAATGCCTAATTCGTCCGCCTTCCGCTGCACCAGCGCTTCGATGGCCGGCAGCGACATCGAGCCGTAAACGCCTGGCTCGCGGATGCCGAGCATATTGAGATTCGGCCCGTTCAATACAAGAATCGAAGTCATTGAGAAGCCCTCCCGGCGCATAGATCATTAGCCATTCTACCACAAAGACCTATGCTTTGAGAAGTGCCGGGGCGGCCGGCCCTTCTAGTGCGCGCCCGCCGGTTCGCGGGATGCTTCGTCCGTATATTCGAAGGCGATCGTGTAGCCGATAAACAGGCCCCAGACGAGGAACAACGCGCATTCCGTGAAGATCGTATCGTAGCCGATTTTGGTGATCGGCTGGAACAATCCCAGCGCCGGACCCGCCAGCGGGAACAGCACCGCCCACCAAAACAAGCCGTAAAACAACCCCGGCCATGGCCCGGCGATCCGGCCGAGCAGCAGCTTGTACAGCAGCGCGGCCAGAATCGAAAAGACGATAAAAAAGCCGATGCCGAGCAGATGTCCCCAGCTCGTCTTCAGGAACGACTGCCGGAAGAACGGATCCGCCAGGAATCCCGGAAGCACTTTCGTGAAATGAATGATGTACAGCAGCCAGCGCACGAGTCCCCATATCAAGCCGGCAAAAAAGCCCAGCTGCAGGCAGTAAAAGAAAGGGTTCGTATTGGTCGTTCCGTTGTACTCGGTTCGATTTGCTTGCTGTTTCCGGTCCTTCGGCGAGTTGCGCATCGACATTCCTCCGTTGATCAAACATCAGTTTAGGGAGCCTGCATTTAGTATGCGCAGCGGAACGGTCTCCAAATCCATCCGGGCGCGCCCGGTAAAGGATCCCGCTCGCAATGTCGCGTAGAATCAAGTACAATGAGAGAGAAATCTGTTTTTACTAGAGAACCTACGTCAACCTAAAGGATGGTGATTCGCCCTTGTCGCAAAGCACGCAAAACATTTATGGCGGACAGGCCGTCATTGAGGGCGTCATGTTTGCGGGAAAAAACGCGAACGTTACCGCAGTGCGCCGCAAAAATAACGAAATCAAGTTCTACGAAGTCCCGCGCAAAACGACGCCTTGGATTCAAAAGCTGAAGAAAATTCCGCTCGTCCGCGGCGTTGTCGCCATTCTCGAATCGAGCGCGAAGGGTTCGCAGCATCTGAATTTCTCCATGGAATCGTACGCGGAGGACGAGCTCGAGGACGATAAGGACGGGTCGATCGCCAAATCGCAAGAAAAAGAAAAAAAAGGCTGGAGCCTCAGCATGATCGTCGGCGTGGCCGTCGCGGGAATCATTTCCTTCATCGTCGGTAAATTAGTGTTTACCGTCGTGCCCGCTTTGATCGAACAATTGATCTTTGGACATGCGTTCAAGAATATAATAGTACACAACCTGCTGGAAGGAATCATCAAGATCCTGTTCCTTCTCTCGTATCTATACATCATCTCGCTTACGCCGCTGATCAAGCGTCTCTTCCAATATCACGGCGCGGAGCATAAAGTAATAAGCGCTTACGAAGCGGGAGCGGAGCTTACCGTCTCGAACGTCCAACGTTTTACCCGGCTTCATTATCGCTGCGGAAGCAGCTTTATCGTGTTTTCCGTGCTCGTCGGCATCGTCGTGTATTCTTTCTTTCATTGGGATTCGCTGTGGGAACGAGTATATCTGCGCGTTCTTCTGTTGCCGGTCGTCCTCGGATTCTCCTATGAAGCGCTCCGTTTCACGAACGCGCTGCGGGACCTGCCGGTGCTTCGCTTCCTCGGCTATCCCGGCCTGTGGCTGCAGAAGCTGACGACGAAAGAGCCCACGGACGAACAGGTCGCGGTCTCCATCGCTTCGTTCAACCGCGTGCTGGAATTGGATCGGCAGCATTCGTAATCGCTAAGAGCTTCAAACAACCTTGATTCGGGAAGGAAGGGTGAGCGCGTCATGCCTCGTAAACTGAGTCTGCCAACCATCATCATCCTATCGCTTGTCGTCATCGGCCTTGTTTCGCAAACGATCAGCAATCCCTATCAGCTTCTTATTCCGGTCGCTGTCTTCGGCGTGATTTACTTGCTCTACAAGTTTCCGCCGGGGGCTGCCGCCGCAAAAGCGAAAGCGAAACCGCATCAGCGGTATAAAGCAAGCGCTCGCAAAGACCAACAGCAGGCCGGCCGAACCAAAACCCGCAAGAACATGCCGTTCCGCGTGATCGAAGGCGGCAAGGACGACGATGACTTGCCTAAGTATCATTGAAAGGCGTTAACGACGAAGAAGGGGCTTTCCAAGGGCCGCATGGTGACATGCGTCTTTGGAAAGCCCCTTCTTCTTTGTCATGCTTCTTCGGTGTTCAGTTCGGAGTGGATGGATTTAAACGCTTCCAGTCTCTCTGGTTCTCTCCGAAAAAACTCCACCAGCGTCTCGATGCACGTAATGGAATCCCAACTCAAGTGATGCTCGATTCCCTCGACATCCTTGTAGATGTTCTCTTCCTGCACGCCGATCACGGTCAGGAACGATTCCAGCAGATGATGGCGCTCCATCAGCCGCTTGCCCATTTTCTTCCCCTTGTTGGTCAGCACGAGACCGCGATACTTCTCGTAGATCAAATACTGGTCCTTATCCAGCTTCTGAATCATCTTCGTGACGGAAGACGGATGCACTTCCAATCCTTCCGCGATATCGGAGACACGGGCATAGCCCTTCTCATCGATCAATTTATAAATCCGTTCCAGATAATCCTCCATACTCGGAGTCGGCATTAAACAACCTCCATTTCACCAGCATCCCGTACGTACGGATTCCCTGCGCGCGGCAGGATGCCAGCAGCTTCGCCGTCCGCGCTCACTCTTAGTATCATACACTGCCTGCCCCCACGCCGCAACCCGCGCCGGCGCACTTAACTTTCCATGTTTGCGGCCGCGCTTGTTTTCCCAAACTACCCGTATCCCGAACTCGAACCCAAGGAGGCCTGCAGCCATGGGCATCATGACGCCCGAGCATTCGACGCGGCAGAAACGCGTTCACGAATCGTTCATACCCGAACTCGTTTATTTCGAACCCGCATCCCTCGACTATCCAAAAGGACAGAAAATCATGGCATGGGTCAAGGCCATGGACATCCCTTACCTGATGACCTCTTCCCATAACCGGATCTTGAATTTCCCCGGCGAGACGGAATCGGAGCAATACAAGATCGCCAAACGAACCCTCGTCGTCGGCGTCCGTAAAACGCTGAAATTCGATACCTCCAAGCCGTCGGCGGAATACGCCATTCCGATCGCGACCGGCTGCATGGGCCATTGCCACTATTGCTACCTGCAAACGACGCTCGGCGCAAAGCCCTATATTCGCGTCTACGTCAACATGGACGACATCCTGCAGGCAGCCCAAGGTTATATCGACGAACGAATCCCGGAAATCACCCGATTCGAAGCCGCCTGCACGTCCGATCCCGTCGGCCTGGAGCCGATATCCGGCAGCTTGAAGGAGCTCATTACGTTCATGGCGGACCAGGAATACGGACGGCTTCGTTTCGTGACCAAATTCCACTATGTCGATTCTCTGCTCGATATCAAGCATAACGGCCATACGCGGATCCGCTTCAGCGTCAACGCCAAGTACGTAATCAAGCATTTCGAGCCGGCTACCTCGCCATTCGAGGAACGGATCGCGGCCGCGGCCAAAATCGCCGGCGCCGGCTACCCGCTCGGGTTCATCATCGCCCCCATCATCTGGCACGAGGGCTGGCAGAAAGGCTACGCCGAGCTGCTGGACTCGCTCGCCAAGGCGCTGCCGAAGAACGCCTCGTCCAACCTCACGTTCGAGCTGATCCAGCACCGGTTCACGAAGACGGCGAAGAACGTGATCGAGAAACGTTATCCCCGGACGAAGCTCGAGATGGACATCGAGAAGCGCAAATACAAATGGGGCCGCTGGGGACAGGGCAAATACGTTTACCCCGATGAACAAGCAGAAGCGCTCCGCATGTTTATCTCGGAGCGCATCTTTGAACATTTCGAGGATGCGAAGATCGAATACTTCACTTAAAAGTTAGTGAAGAGCATGCCCTGCAGTCAGCACGGATCTCCAATCGCTGTTGTAGTCGGAATAATTTGATCGAATCATTAAAGGTGATTATCCGACTACAAAGGCGACCGCTTAAGGTGATTGTCAACATATCCCTGTCATAAGACAGGAATGCTGTATTCACCTGTCGCTTTTCCGACTCCGTACTGACTTCCGGGCACTAACCCTTCAGAAACTTCTAGAATTTCATGAATTCAGGGGTCACGGAATTGAGCCAAATGGTGATTTTGGTCATTTGGTCCGTGAAGAGCAGGATGCCCATCAGGAGCATGACGGCTCCGCCGATTTTCATCATGAGGTTAGAATAGCGCACGATCCAACGCGTGGATCCGATGAAGAACGCCAGAACGAAGAAAGGAATGGCGAACCCCAGCGCGTAGGCGGTCGTCAGCTCGAACCAGGTGCCCGGCTCGGATGCCGCGAGCAGCAGGATGCTGGCCAGGATCGGTCCCGTGCAGGGCGACCAGCCCGCGGAGAAGCCGATGCCGAAAATGAACGAAGCCAGGTAGCCGGACTTTTTCATGCGCAAGGGCATTTTCATCTCGCGGAGAAGCACTTTCGGCTGAATCAGCCCTACCAAGATCAGACCCATCAAAATAATAAGCACCGCCGACAATTGGCGGATGAGGTCCTGGTACTTCGAGAATTGCTCGGCGAAGGCGTTCGTGCCGTAGCCTAGCGTATAGTATACGATCGAGAATCCGAGTATAAAAAACAGCGTATGGCTCATCGTGCGAATCCGCACTTCCCTGCCGGGACGCTCGCTCTTGAGGTCGGCGACGGATACGCCGGTTATGTACGATAGATAAGACGGATAAAGCGGCAGGCAGCACGGCGAGATGAATGATGCGATCCCCGCCCCGAACGCCGCCCATACCGTTACGTCTGACATGAATGATTCCTCCCGCTTCTAGCCTGCGCTGAACTTTCTCCTAAAGGAGAGCAGCACCAACAGTATAACGATCAGCAGCATGACGACCGTGCCGCCCGGAGCCAAATTCCATAGACCGGCCGTCATTAACCCGGCAACGACCGCCAATTCGGCGACCGCGACGACCGTCACGATGGACTGCCGGAAGCTCCTGGCGATGACGAGACTGCACGCGGCCGGAATCGTGAGCAGCGCCGATACGAGCAGCGCTCCGACGATCTTGATGGAGACGCTGATGACGAGCGCCGTAAGAATGCTGATCATGAAATTGAAATACCGCGTAGGCAGCCCGCTGACCGCCGCCGCATCCTCGTCGAACGTAAGCAGGAACAATTCCTTGGCATGCAGTCCGATCGCCAAGAGCACGACGACCGTCACGATGCCGATCAGCAGCAGGTCGATCGTATCGAGCGTATAGATGCTGCCGAACAAATAACCGGTGACGCTGACGTTGAAGCCTTTCCCCAGCGAGAACAGCAGCGACGCCAGCGCCACGCCGCCGGACATGATAATGGCGATCGACAGCTCCGCGTACGTTTTGTATGCCTTGCGCAGCTTCTCGATGGCGAACGTCGCCGCGATCGCGAACACGAGCCCGACCGCCACGGGGTATACCCCGATGAGAAATCCCAGCGCCACGCCCGCGATCGATACGTGCGACAGCGTATCGCCGATCATCGACAATCGCCGCAGCACGAGAAACAGCCCCATGAGCGGCGCGGTGATGCCGATCAGAACGCCTCCGATCAGCGCCCTCTGAAAAAATTCAAGCGTTAAGATATCCAACCGTTATACGCCTACTTTCCCTCTCTCCATGGAATGACGCAGCTCTCGAAGGCTGTGCGTCAGGTTCGTTTCCACACAATCCTCGAGATCGTGGGAATGCTTCACGTAAAATTTGATCTTTCCGCTCTGCTGCTTCGGCTCGTGCCCCAGGTAGGACCGAATCATCTCCATGTCGTGCGACACCATCAGGAACGTAATGTTATGGTGCTGGTGCATGTGCTTGATCAGATGAAAGAAACCCTCCTGCGTCTCCGCGTCGATGCCCACGGTCGGCTCGTCCAGTATGAGCAGCGCCGGGTTATTGATGAGCGCCCTCGCCAGGAAGGCCCGCTGCTGCTGGCCGCCCGACAGCTGTCCGATGCGCTTCCCGGCCAAATCCTCGATCTTCATGGCATGCAGCGCTTCCTCGCATTTGACCGCGTCGGCCTTCGTCACCCGCTTGAACAGCTTGCCGCGATTGTACAATCCGGACAGCACGACCTCCCGCACCGTTGCCGGAAACAGCGGATTGAACGAATTCTTCTGCGGCACGTAGCCGATCCGATCCCAGTCGCGAAACTCGCCGATCGGCTTGCCGAATAGCTTGATGGTACCGTTCGTCGGCTTCAGCAGCCCGACGATCATGCGCATCAGCGTCGTCTTGCCCGCGCCGTTCGAGCCGATCACGCCGACGAAGTCGCGTTCCTGCACGGCAAAGCAGACATCGTCGATGACCGGCCGCTGCTCGTACGCGAACGAAACGTTATCCAGCTCGATGATCGGCTCGTGGCAATTCAGCCGCGACGGCCCTTCTTGAATCCACATACAGCTTCACTCCCGATCCCGTACACGCTAGTTCTATTGTAAAGCCTGCACCAGATTTTGCAAATTCGCTTCCATCAGCGAGAAGTAGTCTTCCCCCTTGGACGCCTGCTTCGGCGTCAAACCTTCCAACGGATTCAGCACCATCGTCTCGACATGCGCTTCATGGGCGAGCGTCTTGGCGATTTCGTCGGAGACCAGCTCTTCGAAGAAGATATATTTGATGCCGTTCGCCTTCACGAATTTCGAAATTCGCAGCAAATCCTGCGCTTTCGGCTCCGCATCCGGCGACAACCCCATTATCGCCACTTGTTTCAGCCCGTAATCACGCGCCAGATACGCGAACGCTTGATGGGACGCCACGATGTCCTTATGCTTGAGCGGCGACAGCGTCTCCGAATATTCCCGGTCGAGCGCCTTGAGTTTCTGTTCGAGCACCGCGTAATTCGCTTCGTACCCGGCCTTGTGCGCCGGATCCGTTGCCTCGAAATTCCGCAGCACCGTGGCCGCCATGACCAGCATCGACTTGGGGCTGACCCACGTATGCGGATCGACATGGCCCGCATCCGCGCTGCCGCCGTCCGGATTCCCGGACAGTTTCTCGATGCCTTGGCTCGCTTCCACCGTGACCAGCTTGGAAGCGCCGGGCAAGCCTTGAAGAAAATCGTCGACCCAGCCTTCCAAGCCCGCGCCGTTGTAAAGAAACAGCTGCGCGTTCGAGGCCGTGTCCAGATCCCGGCTCTTCGGGCTCCAGTCATGCGGCTCGACGCCCGCCGGAATCATGTTGATGACGTTGGCTTCCTGGCCGCCGATCTGCTGGGAGAGGAAATAGAGCGGATAAAAGCTCGTCACCACGTTCAGCTTCCCTTCCACGAGCTTGCCTTGGCCGGAAGAGCCGCAGCCCGCCGCGAATGCCGCCATTACTACGAGCAAAGCCGCCGCGACGGCTTTGCGAAACTTGGACTTTCCTGACATTGCCGCACCTCAGTCTATCTATCTTCGTTCATAGCCGCGTTCATAATCGTAAACATTACTATGACGATTATATAGAGGGGCATGGTCCCTGTCAACAAACAAACCGCCGAAGCGTCGGGCTCCGGCGGTCAAGATTCACGCTTATTTCACAATTGCGCCGTTCGGCATATCGTCCGGCACGGTGGCGAGCGTCAGCTGATCGCCGTGGGACGCGGCCAGGATCATCCCCTGCGACATCTCGCCGCGCAGCTTCACCGGCTTCAAGTTCACCACGCAGATGACCTTGCGCCCGACGAGCTCCTCCGGCTTGTAAAACTTGGCGATGCCGGACACGACCTGGCGCTGCTCGAAGCCGAGGTCCAGCTGCAGCTTCAGCAGCTTGTCGGCTTTCGGGATCGGTTCGGCGGCGAGCACCTGGGCCACGCGAAGCTCGACTTTGACGAAATCGTCGATGCCGATTTCTTCTTTGGATTCCGGCGCAGCGGCCGCTTCGAGCGCGGTTACGGCTGGAGCCGCGTCCACTGCGGCTGCGGCTGCGTCCGCCGCGGCAGCCGGAGCCTCCTGCGCAGCTTCCGGCTCGGAAGGCGCAGCTCCGCCGTTCATGGATACGGCGATGAACGCCGTTTCTTCCGCGACGTCAAGACGCGGGAAGATCGGATCGCCTTTCGCGACGCGCGTGCCCCCTGGCAGGCTGCCGAAGCGCTTCGTGCTGTCCCAGGCGGTAAGCTCGCCTTCGGCGATGCCCAGCTGCGCGCGGATCTTGAGCGGCGCGTTCGTCAGGAACGGCTGAAGCAGGATCGAGATGATGCGCAGCGATTCCGCCAGGTGGTGCATGACGGAAGCCAGCTCGCCGCGCTTTTCTTCGCTCTTGGCCAGCGTCCACGGCTGCGTTTCGTCGATGTATTTGTTCGTCCGGCTGACGAGCTGCCAGATGGCGGTAAGCGCGACCGAGAACTCCATCCGTTCCATCGCCGCTTCCACCTGCTCCGCCGTGCCTTGGGCCAGCGCGGAGAGCTTCTCGTCGAACGCCGTGACCGGTCCCTCGTAAGCAGGCACTTCGCCGGCGAAATATTTGTCGATCATCGCGACCGTCCGGTTGAGCAGGTTGCCCAGGTCGTTGGCGAGATCGAAATTGATCCGTTCCACGAAATTTTCCGGCGTGAACGTGCCGTCCGCGCCGAACGGCACCTCGCGCAGCAAATAATAACGAAGCGCGTCGAGGCCGTAACGGTCGATCAGCGTCACGGGATCCACGACATTGCCTTTCGATTTGGACATTTTGCCGTCCTTCATCAACAGCCAGCCGTGGGCGAAAACTTTCTTGGGCAGCGGCACGTCCAGCGCCATCAGCATGATCGGCCAATAAATCGTATGGAACCGGACGATTTCCTTGCCTACCAGATGAACGTCCGCCGGCCAGAATTTGTCGAACCGTCCGCTCTCGTCCGTACCGTAACCGAGCGCCGTGATGTAGTTGGACAGCGCATCGATCCAGACGTACACGACATGCTTCGGATCGCCCTTGACCTTGACGCCCCAGTCGAAGGTCGTGCGGGATACCGCGAGATCTTCCAGTCCGGGCTTGATGAAGTTGTTGATCATCTCGTTCTTGCGGGATTCCGGCTGGATGAAATCCGGGTTTTCTTCATAGAATTGCAGCAGCCGGTCGGCGTACTTGCTCATCCGGAAGAAATAGCTCTCTTCCTTGACCAGCTCCACGGGACGTCCGCAGTCCGGACAGTTGCCGTCAACGAGCTGGCGTTCCAGGAAGAACGACTCGCACGGCGTGCAATACCAGCCTTCGTAATGGCCTTTATAGATATCGCCCTGCTCCAGCAGCCGGTCGAAGATCCGCTCGACGACAACTTTGTGGCGCTCTTCCGTCGTCCGGATGAAATCGTCGTTGGAGATGTCCAGCTTCTTCCACAGATCCTTGATCAGCACGACGATATCGTCAACGAATTGCTGCGGCGTCTTGCCCTTCTCGGCGGCTTTGCGCTCGATCTTCTGCCCGTGCTCGTCGGTGCCCGTCAGATACCAGACATCGTAACCGCGCAGGCGCTTGTAGCGCGCCATGGCATCGCCCGCCACGGTCGTGTAGGCATGTCCGATGTGCAGCTTGTCGCTGGGATAATAAATCGGGGTCGTGATGTAAAAGGTTGGTTTCGTTTCGCTCATGGGTAACACTCCCTCTTGCCTGCCGGAGCAAGCATGCATCGTTTTCGAAAAACAAAAAGAGCCCCCGTCCGCCATGGGACGAAAGCTGTCGCTAACGTGGTACCACCCAAATTCCTCTCTTCCGTCCGGCGGCGCCGCATGGCACTCGCGATAAAGGAAGAAAGCTTCATTCGGCTCACCCGCATCGGATGAGCATCAGACCGGTAACGAGGTCAGTCGCCGCAGCCTTGCCCCAGCCAGTCGCGCGCTGCTGCTCGAAAGCGGTTCTCCCGGACCATTTTCCTTAAGGCTGCACCCTGCCGGTTTCCAGCTGCCCCGGCTCTCTGGTAAGGTCGTCGCGTAAGTACTTATCCGTTCATCGAAAAATGGTATGCGTTTATTGGAAGGAATGCTCTTGCTGAAACTATACCGAATCCCCCGAGGGGCTGTCAAGCGGGGCGGTTGGCCTGCGTGCAAGCTCCTCGCGCGTAGGAGGCACGTAGTCGATCCCGCCGGGATGAAAAGGGTGACAGCGGCAAATGCGCTTGGCCGCGAGCCAGCTGCCGCGCAAGGGCCCGTGCTTGTCGATCGCCTCCAGCGCGTAGGCGGAGCAGCTCGGATAGAACCGGCACGTCGGCGGCTTGATCGGCGATATGAAACGGCGGTAAACGTGAATCGGCGCTTTGATGATCGTCCGCATGGCGGCACTCCTTTCGGCGGCGTGTCGGCGCTTTGGCCGCGCTGGCGCGCAAGGCTTGTCTGCTTCTATCATGACGCAATTCGGCGTCTGCGTCAATTTGCGGCCGGCTTGCGAAATGACGACAGCCGGTTTGTCGCGATTTTGCAGATTTATTGTCATGGAAACATATTATAGCGCGATTTTATTTGTGTTACCGTATACATGTGTCGCATAATTAGAGCATATAAAACTCTAATCGCGCGCCAAATCCAAGGCAAACCGGCCTTGACCCACTATTAGGAGGAATAAATCAATGATTCGCATCGCAATGCTCAGCTACTGGCATGTTCACGCTTGGGATTACACGAAAGACGTGCAAAACAATCCGAATTCCGAGGTCGTCGCCGTCTGGGACGAAATTCCGGCCCGCGGCCAGGAAGCCGCAGCCAAGCTCGGCGTGCCTTTCTTTGCCGATCTGGACGAGTTGCTCGCCCGCACTGACATCGATGCGGTCGTTGTCGATACGCCGACGAACATTCACCGCGACGTCATGGTGAAAGCCGCACGCGCCGGCAAGCATATCTTCACGGAGAAAGTCATCGCTCCGACGACGAAAGAAGTGAACGAAATCATCGCGGCGGTCCGCGAAGCCGGCGTGAAGCTGACGGTTTCCCTGCCGCGCCTCAACGACCGCTATACGCTGGCTGCGCAAGAAGTGCTTAGCCAAGGACTGCTCGGCGAGCTGACGCAGGCCCGCGTGCGTCTCTCCCACAACGGCGCGATCGCCAACTGGCTTCCGGAGCATTTCTACAATCTCGAGCAGTGCGGCGGCGGCGCCTTGATCGACCTCGGCTGCCACCCGATGTACCTGACCCGCCTCTTCCTCGGCCTGCCCGTCAGCGTGAACGCGACGTTCGGCTACGTGACCGGCAAAGAAGTCGAAGACAACGCGGTCGCGACGCTTCGCTACGAGAACGGCGCGATCGGCGTCGTCGAAGCGGGCTTCGTCAACGCCCACTCCCCGTTCAGCGTGGAAATCCACGGCACGGAAGGCTCGCTGCTGTACGGCACGCCGGATGAAGTCGTGCGCGTGCGCAGCAACAAGCTGGATGCGCAGGAATGGGTCACGATCGAACAACCGGAGAAGCGCATTTCCGCCTTCGACCAATGGGTCGGCCATGTGCTGAACGGCACGGAAGCAACGGAAAACGTCGGCCTTGCCGTCGATCTGACGAAGCTGATGGAAGCCGCGACGATCTCGAACGCGGAGAAACGCTCGGTATCCCTGTCCGAGCTGCAAAACTAAGGTCCGTTCAACGAAACGGGGAGAGGAGGAGTACAACATGGCCAAGCCGTTCGCTTATTCATTGATGGCCGAACGCAACGACGCGATCGACCGCCTCGATATCCAATTCCGCTGGGGAGGCTACGGGTTTCGCGTGCTGCGCTGCCACTTGACCTCCTTTTCCCCCGGCAAAATCGTCCGTTTCCACAAGCACTCGGAATACGAGTTTCATTTTATTCCGCGCGGCAAAGGAACCGTCGTGCTGGAGGAAAGCGTCTATCCGCTCCACGAGGGACTCTTCTACCTGACAGGACCGAACGTGATCCATCAGCAGGAAGCCGACGCGCGGGAAGCGATGGACGAGCTCTGCCTCCATATCGACATCGTGCCGATCAAGGAAACGGATCAGGAAGGGAACTGGGGCGATCCGTGGGAACGCCACGAAGCGGAAGCCTGCATCCGGGCGCTCGATACGCTGCCGATGAAGCCGCATGTCGATCAGTACAACGCGATGGCCTGGTTCCTGACGGCCTATCGCGCTTGGAACGAAGGCCAGCCCGGCGCGTTCTCGACGATCAAGCAGGCGATCATCCAGATCCTGCTGCGTTCCGCGCGGATGTCCGCCATTCCGAACGTGACGTTCGAGCCGCCATCGCGCAACATCAACGAGCACCGGTTCCGGATCGCGACGCAGTTCATTCACGACAACTACGCGCAGCCGCTGACGCTGCAGGAGGTCGCCGAGCGGATTCCGATCAGCGCCAGGCAGCTGCAGCGGGTGTTCCGCGAGCAGGGCGAGGATTCCTTCACGGCTTACCTGGAAAACTACCGGCTCTCCCAGATCTGCTCCGCCATCGTCGAAGGCAGCCGCCCGATCGAGCAGATCGCGCTGGAGCACGGCTTCGCGAGCAGCAATTACTTGTACTACGTCTTCAAGAAGCGGTTCAACATGACGCCGAAGCAATTCCGCAAGCAGCATGCGGGAGCGGGCGCCGAGGCGGCTCCCTTCGTTGCCGCCGCTCAAGGCCGGCGCTAGCGAGCGGCGCTCGAAGACGAAACAACGGCAAACGCAGAAAAGCACCTTCCCGATCCGCGGCAATCGCGGTCCGTGAAAGGTGCTTTTTGCGTTCGTGCGCCGGAGAGCGACCCGGCAATCCGCAGCGGCCCGACCCGGAGTCGGCTACAAGCCGCATGTATGGCGCCTGCCGTCCTTGAACCATACGGCCTCCGTATAGCCGATTCGCTTGGCCAGCTCGACCGCCTCGTCGATCATCGTGCCGAGATCGTCGGGAAAATGCGCATCCGAGGAAAACGTAACCGGCACGCCGCAGGCATGCATCGCGGCGAGCAGCTCGGGACTCGGGCACATCTCCTTCACGGGGTACCGGTAAGCGAGGCCCGTGTTCACTTCCGTCGCGACGCCCGCTTCCGCGAACGCGAGCGCCGTCTCCCTGTACAGCTCCGCCAGCCGTTCTTCATCCGGCCGGTAACCGAACACTTTGAGGTTATCGGGATGCGCGATCATATCGAACAGCCCGCTGCGGGCCGCCCGCTGAACGAGCGCGAAATGCCGCGCATACAGCGACTCCAGGTTCTCGTCCTCGAACCGGTCCGCCGTCTCCGGGTTGTCGAAGCCCCAGCCGTCGATGAAATGGACGGAGCCGATCACGTAATCCACGTCCAGCGTGCCGAGCAGCGCGGCCAGCTCCGCTTCCCCGCCGGCGAAATAATCCGCCTCGACGCCGACCGACAGCGCCCCGTCGCGGCCGGCGGCGTCTCGGGCCGCTTCGATGAACGCGGCCGCCGACGTCACGCATACCCGGTCCAGCCATTCCCGCTGCAGGATGCCGAGCGGCGTGTCGTCGACGCGGATATGATTCAGATAATACGGCTTGAACTCCTCGAACCGGTACAAATGATCGACCAGTCCGAAGCGTTCGATCCCCTTGCGCCTTCCCTCGGCCAGATACCGTTCGATCCAATCGGGGCTGAACGGTCCCTGCTCGATCCGCCGTCCCAGCGCTTGGCTGACGCCGCCGACCCACGCCAAGGAATGGAGCGCGGAACGCTCCGTCTCCGCTTCCCGCCCGACCCCGGGCGCCGTTGCCGCGAGCGCCCTCGCCGTCCGCTCCAGCCAGCGCAGCGAATACGGTCCTTCTTCCAAGTGAAAATGAAAATCGACCTTCATTCCCCGGCCCCGCCTTCGCGGGCAAGCTGCAGCGAGCAGCCCGGCAGCGCCGCGGGTCTCATCGCTGGCGAGCCCGGGATGCCAAGCAGGCCGCACACGAGCGGAGCCACCGCCAGCTGCGGAATAGGCGCTTCGTAGACGCCGGGCGTGAATTCCGGTCCGATGGCGTAGAACGGCACTTCCCGTTCGCCGCGGCCGGTGCCGCCATGCTGGCCGAATTCGTTCATCCCGTGGTCGGCCGTGACGATGACGCGGTAACCGTGTTCCAGCCACGCGGGAAGCACGCCGGCGAGAATCGCGTCCGCCGTGCCGGCCGCCTGCCGGTATTGGGCCGAATCCGATCCGTGCTTATGCCCGATATCGTCGATGTTCATCGGATGGATGTACAGAAAATCCGGCGCATAAGCCTGCCGAAGAAACTCGGCGTCGGTGAACAGATGCGAATCCGGATACGTGTCGTCGAAATAAAACAGCCCGTATTGGATCGGCGACGTGCCGTCCAGCTGAATCCGGTCGGTCAGCGGATTGAACGGCGCGCGGTTGTACAGCTCGCTTACCCAGTGATAGGCCGCCGCCGCGGTCGTGAGTCCGCGCTCGGCTGCAAGATGAAAGACGCTGCGCTGATTCGACAGCCTGACCGTATGATTCGCCGTAATGCCGTTCTCGACGGGCGGCGTCCCGGTGAGGAGCACCTCGTACAGCGGCCGCGATAGGCTCGGCAGCTCCGAGCTGACGCGGTAGCAGGCGGCGCGCTCCTTCTCGACCAGATGCTCCATATAGCCCATGACGGCGCGCGCCGTATCGTAGCGCAAGCCGTCCAGCACGACCATGATCGTTTTCCGCATGCCGTTATTCCTCCTTCTTGTGATCGGACGCGGCCTTGATCCACTGCACGCCCGAGCGGTCCACGGCGTGCTTCCATTCGTCCGGGCAGTCGACGTCGCAGATGATCGCTTCGACCCCGTCGAACGGCAATATCCGCGCGAACGTCGTCATGCCGAGCTTCGAACGGTCGGCCAGCACGACGACCCGCTGCGCGCAGCGTGCGAACAGCTGCGACATCGAAGCTTCGTTCGCGTCGTAATCGGTGATGCCGTCGACGAGCGATACGCCGCCGACTGACAGGAATGCCAGATCCACCCGGAACTGCTCCATCATCCGCTCGCACAACGGTCCGCTGATCGACTGCTGCTCCGGATTGAGCTCGCCGCCGAGCAGGGTCACCTTGCCGCGAAACCGCCCGTGATTCAGCGAATCCGACAACACCCCGGCGACGGCGACGGAATTCGTAATGACTTTCAGCTGCTGCTTGTCCTGGATGGCCTTCGCCAATTCCATGGCCGTCGTGCCGACGTCGATCACGATCGTGCTGCCGTCCTCGATCCAGTCCGCGGCGGCCCGGCCGATGGCACGCTTCTCCTCCGCGTGCTGGCTCTGCCGCTGCGCATACGGCGGCTCGAGCGGACTGTAGGCTGCATGCTTGACGGCCCCGCCGTAGACGCGCCGAAGCTGGCCTTCCCGCTCCAGCACGTCGAGATCGCGGCGGATCGTCTCCGAAGACACCATGAACCGGTTGGCAAGCGGAAGCACGTTCACTTTGCCTTCGCTCTCGAGGAGCTGGATAATGCATGCTTTGCGTTGTTCGGATGAAACTGACAATTGCGTCACCTCTGCTATGTTCGCTAACGATGTTCGTTTGGCGCGGTTCGTTGGAAAATTCGGCTTGCTGTTAACGGTCATGCTATGTGGCGCCTTGCCCATTAGCCGTGATGGCCGAAGGGCTGTTAAAACGCCGCTAGCCTTGAAGCGGGACGCACGCATTACGGTCGACTTCGAGCCGCACCCGGGCGCCCGCCGCATGGCGGCTGCTCGCCGGCGCGTTCAACTCGTCCGTCGTAATGCTCAGGTTCCCGACTTGCACGGTATAGCGCAGCAGGGCTCCGAGCGACGTGCAGTCCGACACAGTGCCGTCCATCGAATACGCGTCCGCCGGGCTGTCCCCGCTTCCGTCGTCCGCGGCGGATATCCGCACGGCTTCCGGCCGGATCGCGTACGCTTCCGGTTCGAAGCCGGCTGCCGAAGCCGACTGCGTCCGGCCGATCACGGCCATTTCCTCGGCGCTCAGCACGTTGTAATTGCCGATAAAACGCGCGACGAACGCCGTTTTCGGCCTGGCGTAAATCTCCTCCGGCGTTCCCGTCTGCTCGATCCGTCCCTGGTTCATGATGCAGATCCGGTCCGACATCGTCAGCGCTTCTTCCTGGTCGTGCGTGACGAACAGCGTCGTCATGCCCAGCTCCTGCTGGATGCGGCGAATTTCCACCCGCAGCATTTTGCGGATCTTCGCATCGAGCGCGCTCAGCGGCTCGTCCATCATCATCAGCTTCGGCTGGACGGCAAGCGACCGCGCGAGCGCCACCCGCTGCTGCTGGCCGCCGGACAGCCGGTGCGGATATTGCCCGCTTTTCTCGGACATGTCGATGATCTCCAGCATCCGTTTGACCGTACGCTCGATTTCGGCGCGCGCCATGCCTTTCATTTTCAAACCGAACGCCACGTTATCGTAAACCGTCATGTTCGGAAACAGCGCATACGATTGAAAGACCATCCCGACGTTGCGCTTCTTCGGCGCCATGTTCGTCAGGTCGACCCCGTCCAGCCGGACGCGGCCTTCGTCGATCTCCGTCAACCCGGCCACGCAGCGCAGCAGCGTGCTCTTCCCGCAGCCGCTCGGACCGAGCAGCGTGACGAATTCGCCCTTCTCCACGCCAAGCGACAACGCATCCAGCACCGGCGCTCCGCCGGCATTTCCGAAATATTTCGATACCCGTTCGAATTCAACATAGCTCATTTAGGATTCCTGACCTCCTTGCAGCGTGATTCCCGGCGCGGCTGTTCCCGGGCTCGCTCCTCTGCCCTTCTTGTTCCCCGTCGCCGGCTTGTCGTCGTCCGCGGGACTCGGCGCGTTCAGCACGCGCTTGCCCAATCTGAGCATGACGCCGGAAATAATGGCCACCAGCACGAAATACGTAATCGATACCGCGCTCGACAGATGCCCGCTCTCTCCTTGGCGGCGGTACAAATAAATCTGGATCGTCTCGTATTGACCTCCGACCAGCAGATTCGCCAGCACGAATTCGCCGAACAGCACCGCGAACGACAGCAGCAGCGAGACGGTCAAGCCCGGCATGACGTTCGGCAGCAGCACGTAACGGAACGCCTGCCAGCGTCCGGCGCCCAGCAGCATCGCCGCGTCCTGCAACATGACGGCATTGACCGAGCGCAGGCTGTTGCGGATGCCTTGATACATGAACGGCAGCACCACGACGAAATACGCGCCGCAAAGCAGCCAGATCGTGCCCGAGATGGCGAGCGGGCCGGAGGAATAGAGCCGGATCAATCCGACGGCGGCAACGACGCCCGGCACCGCATATGGAATCAGGGCCAGCATGTTCAGCACCTTTTCCCATTTGGGGAACTCGAGCACGACGATGATGACCGTCGGCACCATGACGGCGGTGCTGACGATCAGGCTGATCCCGCACACGACGATCGACCGGACGAACGCCTCCGTGAACCGGCTGTCGTGCAGCAGATCCTGGAACCACTTCAGCGTCCACGATTCCGGCAGGATCGTCGTCTGCCAATTGCCGGCCAGCGCGTACAACAGCGTCGCTACCAGCGGGAGCACCAGATAAATGATCAGGATCGCCCAGACGATGCGATGAAACCGTCCCGCGCTTCGACGTCCCCGCGGTTTATTGCTTTTCAACATGAACGCCTCCTTCCGCATTGCTTTCCGCATGGCCGGCTCATCCGTTCGTCTGCTCCTTGCGCAGTCCGCGCATCAGACGGGCATTCACCGCGAGCGCCGCCATCATCATCAGGCCGAGCAGCACGGCGAGCGCGCTTCCGAGCTGCGGCTTGGTCACGACGTCGCCGGCGACCAGAGACCCGATCCGGATCGCCAGCAGGTTGAAGTTGCCCCCGACGAGCGCATAAGCCGTCGCGTAAGCCCCCATGGAATTGGCGAACAGGATGATGAACGTGCCGGCAAGCCCGGGCAGGATGACCGGAAGCCCGATTTTCCGCCAAAACGCGAACGAGCCGGCGCCGAGCAGCGCCGCGGCTTCCTTCCATTGCTCCGAGATGCCGAAGTACACGGGATACAGCAGCAGCGTGGCGAGCGGAATTTGGAAATACACGTACACCAGCATCAGACCGGTCCAGGAATACAGATCGGGACTGAAGGCGTCGAGACCCCACGAATCCAGCAGGATCGTGAAGATCCCGTTATTGCCGAGCAAAATGATGTAGGCGAACGCCAGCGGAACGCCGGCGAAGTTGGAAGACATGTTCGAGATGGTCAGCAGCCGTTCCCTGGCCGCCCCGGACAGCTTCGTGAGCGAATACGCGGCGAACAGCGACACGACGAGTCCGATGACGCTGGAACCGAGCGAGATCGTGACGCTGTTCGTGATCGCTTTCAGATAGTACGGACTGGTCAGCGCCGTCGCGTACTGGGCTAACGTATAATGCGTCTCGTCGTCGGACAACAGGCTGGTCATGACCAGGTAGATGAGCGGCAGCACTTCGAACGCGACGATCAACGCGGCAAACGGAATCAGCGCGAGCGCGACCGGTTTGAAACGAAAACGGCGCGCGGGTTTCTTGGCAAGCGTCAACGGTTGGCTCATCCTCTATCCCTTCCTCGTGAAGGCTCGATTGTCGTCGGCCGCGCGACAGGCGAACGCGGGCGGCGCTTGTCTGCGCCGCCCGCGTTCGGGCCGCATCGGCCGGTTCGATTAGCTTAAATGAATCAGGACGTTATCCTGCCACAGCTGAGGCAGTTTCTTGGCGGTCTCGTCCCAAGCGCTGTAGTCGGAGATCGGCTTGGCGTTCTTGTATTGGTCGAGCGGAATCAGCTTGGCGGACACGTCGTCCGGCAGTTTGACGCTGTCGCGGATCGGACGGGCGAAGCCCTTCGCCAGGTTGATCTGGCCGGCATCGCTGAGAATGTATTCGCGGGTCAGCTTGGCCGCTTCCGGATGCGGAGCGAATTTGTTGATGATCGTGGCGTAACCGCTCACGACGCTGCCTTCCGAAGGAATCACGACCTCGAATTGATCCGGATTGATTTGATCGCGGTAACCGAGGGCGTTGAAATCCCATAACAGGCCGACCGGAATTTCGCCTTTCTCGAAGTTGGCCGTCGTCACGTCGGCGCTGCTGATCCGATTTTGTTCCGCGAGCTTTTTGAAGAAGTCTACGCCCGGTTGAATGTTCTTCTCGTCGCCGCCCATCGCGATCGACGCGGCCAGAACGGACATTTGCGCCTGCGCCGCTTTGGTCACGTCGCCGACGGCGATTTTATAATCGCCCTTGAGCAGGTCGTCCCAGCTTTTCGGTACATCCTTCACGAGGTCTTTGTTGACCATGAACGCGATCGTGCCTTGGTAGCCGACGACCCAATTGCCGTCCGCGTCTTTCGCCCACGACGGGATTTCGTCCCAGTAGGACGTTTTGTACGGCTGCGTTACGCCTTTCTCGGCCGCGACCGGACCGAACGCGATCCCGACGTCGCCGATATCGGCGGTCGCCTTGTCCTTCTCGGCTTCGAATTTGGCGATTTCCTCGGCGCTCGACATATCCGTATCGGTATGCTTCAGGCCGTACTTGCTGTCCATGTCCGCCCACGTGTCTTTCCAGTTCGCCCAAGAATCCGGCATGCCGACGCTGACGACTTCCCCTTGTTCCTTCGCTTTGCTGGCCAGCTCGTCCACCGAAAGTTCGGCCGGCGCCTCCGCGTTGGCGTTCGTTTGCGCATTGCCTCCGTTTTCGTTTGCCGCCGCGTTCGAGCCGTTGTCGTTCGCTTTCGTGCATGCCGCCAAACTTACCGTCGTCAGCATGACGGCCAAAAGCATGATGCCTTTCGTGAGTTGCTTTCTCATGGTTTCTCGTCCCTCTCCTTTTGTGAGTTGTTGAGACATGATGACTGTTTCTATCTGGTTTTACTTTAACAGCCATATGTTTTCGGTTTTTCAACCCAGCATGTTTCATTTGTAAAAGCAGTCCAAATCAGGAAAGGTTGCGCGGAATAGGCAACTCTCATGTTCGAGTCCTGATCCGCCCGGACCGAAAACCAACATTCGATTCAAAATCCAACATCGGATTCAAAGATGAACGTCGGAAACCAACACCGACCCAACATCGCGAACGGGCACCGGAATCCAACGAAAAATCCCCCAATCCATCGCGAGATGGATTGGGGGATGCAATTGGGGCGCGGCTCCGGGCTGCGTCCGGTTATCGCCGCTTATCGTGATTCCGTAATATCACAGGTTACCAGCGAAGCTCCGGCAGCGGCAGGAAGGTCATCGCGATCGGCAGGTTGCTGCCGGCCGCGAGCGTGAAGACGATGTCGACCGATTCTTCCGTCGCTCCGGTCCGGTACAGCGCCGTTGCCTGGGTGTTGTTCATCATCGACGTCGACACCACTTGGCCGTTGACCATGAACGCCCCGATGTACAGGCCGCCTCTCGCATTGAGCGCGATCAGCGTGCGCGGCGCCACATGCGGCAGATGCATGCGGTACAGCGTGCCGAAGTTGCCCGTGTTGTACTGCAGCTGGCCGGTCGTGTCGTCGATGCCGTCCAAGTATTTGTCGATCGTTTTGTCGCCCAGCACGATGCGCTGCTCGGTGTTGCCGAGCGTATCGTTGATCTCGATGGAACGGTCGGCGTTGTAGAACGTGCCGCGCACGTGAATGCCGTCGCGCGGGATGACGGCCATATTAGGCAGCTCCGCGACCGGATCCTTGCCCGCTGCCACGACGACGATATGGAACTGCAGCTCCTGATCGCTGAAGATGTCCGCGTAGGCGGTCAGCACTTCGTCCGCCTTCATCGGCGTCTTCGACAGCTCCGGCAGGATTTCGATCGTTTGATGCGGCCGCACCGTCATCCATTTCGGAGCGGGGTTGCTTTGGTACGCGTTCAAGTAGCGCACGACCGCCATCTTGCCCGTGTTTCCGACGACCGGATCGGGTCCGCCGACGCCGATCGAGCTCGTGTTCACGTTCACGACCGTGCTGTTGTTGTTCGTGGCCAGCAGGTACATGCGAACCGGATAGCCGATCTTATTCACGTTATGGAACATGAAGCGGACTTGCCCGGTCAGCTGCGCCTCGTAAGCGATCCCTTCCTGCGTCAGCGTCTCCGGGCTGTTGCTGCGCACCAGCTGGGACGTTTCGGAATTGACCGCGTACGTGATCGTCGGCATTTTCGGCACCGAATCGGGATCGATCGGGAAATTCTCGCCCGGCCTCGTATTCAAGCGGTAATACTCGTCCTTGGTATACAGGACTTCGCTCGTGACCGTTACCGTCCTCGTCACCGTCGACGTCAAGCCGTGCTTATCCTCGACGACCAGCGTGACGGTCTTGTCGCCGGGCTCGAAGAACACGCCGTCGTTGCCGGTAAACGTGCTCTTGACGATGGCGTTCTCGTCATCCGTGCTCATATCGATATAACGGACTTGCTCGCCGATGCGGTATTGCGATTTCTCGGTGGTAAAGTCCGCGACGGGCGGCTGATTCGGCGCTTTGACCACGACGGTGACGGCGTACGGATCGCTCCACGTGCCGTTGCTGTCCTGCACCTGCCGCGAAACGACGTACGTGCCCGCTTCGGGGAAGACGTCCATCCGGCCGTCCCACCGTTCGTCGATGAACGGCATGCCCGTCGGATTCGCCGCGTGATCGATATACGTCACCTGCGTCTGACCCGCGTAAATCTCGGAAGGCTGCACCTCGAAATTCGCCGTCGGCTTCGGCGGGACGACGACGGTCGACCACGTCAGCGTGATCGTCTTGCCGATCGCCGCGACCGCGCTGTCCGCCATCTCGCCCCACGAACGAAGCGGAACCATGAGATAGCCGTTCGAAATGTACGCGGCGCCGGTCAGCTTCGTCAGGACGCCATCCCGGTATGCGAAGCCGCTGCCGATCTTGAACACCAGCTCGTGCTTGTCGTTCCTGGCGATCGATTCTTTCTTCTGGGCGTCGTACGAAATCGCGTATCCGTACCGCTTGGCGATCGAGCTGAACGGAATGAACGTTCGGCCCTCGATGTTCGCGACGGGCTGCGCGGATTGGTACGCCGTCCCGTTATGCACCATCTTGGCGCTCCCCATCGTCAATACGAGCTGATTCGCGGCCGTGGCGTACCCCGCCGCGTCAAGACCCTCCGCGTAAACGTTCTTCGTCGCCGCATGCGTGAAAGGCACGAATAAGAACGATAAAATCAATAACCATTTAAGCGACTTCATGTTGTGTCTCCTTTTCTTTCTCCTTTGTGGCTCTGCGCGGGAAGCGTCATGGCCGGCTGTTCTGCAGCCTACTCTGACACCTTTGACGCAAATTTAACCTTAAAGTTGCGAAGGAGTTGTAAAGAGACAAGTTTTGACATCTGTTGCGAAGCGATCAACCGTTCACGCGCATGTTGATCAGGAAGAACGTAACCATGACAATGAACGAAGCCGAAGCGAGCATGCCGAACGCCAGCCGGGTCTTCTTCCGCTTCGCCACCAGCGGCGCATCCGCCTCCTGGCGGGCGGCGGTCACCGAGCGGTGCATGAAGAGAAACACGATCGCGAGCGTTACGAACACCATATTCGATAAGAACCATAATTGCTGCCAAAACATGAATGACCTCTCCCAACCTTAGGTGTGCAACCATACTAAAGTAGACTAACGGAATAGCCGCGAGATTGCAAACGCGAACCTATGCTATAATAGACGAACCAAACATGCGTTTCCCCGCGAAAGAAAGGATGATTCACTGCCATGACCCTGACGACTGAACCGGCAAACCGGGCATTCGCCGGATTTGCCCCCGACGACTTCGACGTCTTCGCGGTTCCGGGCCTGGAACCCCGCATGGATGCGCTCATCTCCCGCATCCGTCCTAAATTGAACGAGCTCGGCGAGCAGCTGTCGCCGTTCCTGACGGAATTGTGCGGCGAACCGATGTTCCCGCACGTCGCCAAGCACGCGCGCCGGACAATTAATCCGCCTAACGATACCTGGGTCGCCTTCGCGCCCGGCAAACGCGGCTACAAAATGTTTCCGCATTTCCAGATCGGCTTGTTCGGGTCCCACCTGTTCGCGCAGTTTGCCATCATTTACGAGTCCGACAACAAGACCGTCTTCGCGGAACACGCACTGCGGCAGCTGGACGAGATCGAACGGAACATTCCCGGCCACTACCTCTGGTCGGGCAACCATATGGTGCCCGGCGGCGACACCCAGGAGGAGCTCGGCCGCGACGGACTGGCCAAGCTGCTGGAGCGCCTGCGCACCGTCAAAGCGTCGGAAGCGCTGTGCGGCATCGTCATCGACCGCCAGGATCCGATCCTGCGGGACGGCGAGGCGTTCGTCGCCAAAGTGAAAGAGACCTTCCGCACCGTGCTGCCGCTGTACAAGATGTCGTTCTGAGCGAACGGCCGCAACCGGATACGACGACGAAGAGCCCCGCGCCGGATAACCGGCGCGGGGCTCTTGCGCGTTCAGGGCTAATTTACGCCGCGTGCTCCACGCGAGCATTGCTTCGCTGGCGCTTGGATTTGCGGAAGAAGAACAGCTCGTAGATGCACGGCACGATCACGAGCGTGAGCAGCGTCGCCGCGGCCAAGCCGCCGATGACGACGATCGCCAAGCTCTGCGAGACGATGCTTCCGCTCTCCGAGGATCCGAAGACGAGCGGCAGCATGGCGGAGATCGTCGCGATGGCCGTCATCAGGATCGGACGGGTACGGGTCGCGGCCGCTTCGACGAGCGCCTCGCGAATCGTCATCCGCTGTTCGTTCTGCTTCACGCGGTCGATCAGGACGATGGCGTTCGTCACCACGATGCCGACCAGCATGAGCGCGCCGAAGACGGCGGTGAAGTCCGGCGTGACGCCCGTGACGAGCAGCCCCACGACCGCGCCGATCGCCGCGAGCGGCAGCGAGCACAGGATCGCGAGCGGAGCGCGAAGCGTCTTGAACGTGACGACCATGATCAGATAGACGATGCCGATCGCGATCAGCATGATGATGCCGAGATCCGCGAAGTCGGACGATTGGTCGGCCGAAGCGCCGCCGACGGTATACTTGACGCCTTCCGCTTTCTTCAGGGCGTTTACTTTCTTCGCGATTTCCTTGCCGACGATCGACAGCTGGGCCGGATCGACGTCCGCCATGACGCGAACGTACGGCTTGCCGTCCTTGTGATAGAAGACGCTAGGCTGCTCGCTCTTGACGAGCTTCGCGACCGACGATACCGGCGCAGGGCCGGAGGCCGTCATGATGGTAAGCCCGTTTAAGTCCGCCGGCGATCTCGGATCGACGGAAGGCTGCAGGACCACGTTCGTTTGACGGTTATCGATCGTCAGCGCGCCGAGCGGGATCGGATTGAGCAAGCCTTGCAGCTGGGAAGCGACCTCTTGGCCGTTCGATTTTGCCGGATCCAGTTGGAACGTATACACCGGCTTCTTCTCTTCCTGGTTCGTCTTCACTTTCAGCACGTCCTTCACCGGCTTGATCGCCGCGATGACCTGGTCCGCGCCTTTGGCGATCGCGTCGAGGTCGTCCCCCGTCACGTCGACGAGCACCTGCGTGCCGCCGGAGCCGCTCATGAAGTCCATGGCGCCCGCGTTCAAATCCGCGCCCGGGAACGCCGCGCGCTGCTTCTGCACGTCGGCGATGACTTTCTCGGCGTCCGCGCCTTTCTTCATCTGCACCAGGTACGTCACGAGCGTCGGCGAGGACACTTCGCCGTATTGGGCGCCGTCCGAACTGTTGCCGTTCTGCATCAATGCCCAGTCGATGCCGGCTTGTTGACCGAGGAAGCCTTCCAGCTTGCGCCCGCCTTCGATGACGGCCTCATGCGGCGTTTCGCTCGGATATTCCAGCGTGATGTTCAGGTTCGACGCGCTGGACGAATCCAGCGCTCCCTTAGGCATCGCCATGTACGCGCCGACGGATCCGACCAACAGTACGACCGAGACGACGAGCGGCACCCATTTATGCGCCAAGCACCAGCCGAGGAAAGCGGTGAACCGTTTGGAGCCTTCGTGCTCCTTCATTTTCGTGTTGCGCAGCAGCACGGCGCTCAGCAGCGGCACGACCGTCAGCGCGACCAGCAGGGACGAGAGCAGCGAGTACGTCACCGTCAGCGCGAACGGCAGCAGGAACGCCTGCAGCGAGCCGCGCAGCAGCCCCATCGGCAGGAACACCGCGACCGTGACGAGCGTGGACGACGTGATCGCAGTTGCCACTTCCTTCGTGGCGTCCGTGATCAGGCCGATCGAGAACGATTCTTTCTGGAGCCGGCGGTAGATGTTCTCGATGACGACGATGCTGTCGTCGACGAGACGGCCGACCGCGACCGCGACCCCGCCGAGCGTAATGATGTTCAGCGTCACGCCGGAAACTTGCAGCAGGTAGAGCGTGATGCCGAGGGACAGCGGGATCGAGACGATGGTCACGAGCGTCGCCCGAAGATTGCGCATGAACAGCAGAATAACGATCGTGGCGAACAAGGCGCCCATCAAGACTTCGCGCAGCATGGAATTCACGGAATGCACGACCTGCTCCGACGTGCTCGACAGCACTTGGATATCGACGCCCTTGACGTCCTTGTTGAGCCGCTCGACCGTTTCCTGCACGGCGTCGCCGACCTTCACGGCATTTGCGTTCGCCGTCTTGGATATCGTCAGCATGAGCACGTCCTTGCCTTTCAGGCTGCTGATGCTTTCCCGCTGCGTATCCATCTTCACTTCCGCCACGTCGCCCAGCGTCACGCCCTGCGCCACGGGCAATTTGCGCAGCGTGTCGAGATCGTTCACGCTCGCTTCGACGCTCAGGTTGCCGGAGGCGCCGTCGATCGTTTTCTCCCCGATGGAAGCCGAGACGTTGCGTCCTTGCAGCACGCCCATCAACGCCTGGAACGGCACGCCCTTGGCCGACAGCTTCGCCGCGTCCGGCACGATCGACACGCTCGGCGCCGACTTGCCGCCGAGAGACACCTGACCGGCGCCGTCGACTTTTTTGAATTCGTCGATCAGGTCTTTCTCGACTTTATCCCGGTCGGCTTCGTTCACGCCGTCCAGCCCGACGGATACCCAGGAGATCGGGATCATCGAGGTGTTGAACTGGACCACGTACGGCGTCATGACCCGTTCGGGCAGCTGCACCGCGCGCACCGCCGCTTCCACCTCCGCCTTCGCGTCCTTCATGTTCGTCTTGGAGTCGAACGACAAATCGATCTTGGAGAAGCCGTTGCCGGACGACGAGGTCATGAGGCTCTTGCCTTTGACGAACTGAACCGCCTCCTCGAGCTTGGCCGTTACCTCGGTTTCCATCGATTTGGCGTCGTAGCCCGGGCCGATCGCGGCGATCGTGACCATCGGGTTATCCGCTTCCGGCAGAAATTCCATCGGCAGCCGGAAATAACTGACGACCCCCATCGCCAGCGCCATCAGCACGACGAGCTTCATCCCGGCCTTATTATTGAAGGCCCATTTCGTAATCCATTGCATTTCTCTTCCATTCCCCTTTCAGACTATGGTTCTCCTCGGAACTCCTTGTTAAAGTCTACCTGTTCCCGCCGGTGGCGCGTAAACGTCTGCAGACCAGTCTTTCTCCCCGACCTGAGACGGAGAACGAGCAGCGTCCGGCGACGTAGCCCGCATGCCCCATGCATAAAAAAGGGCCTGATTTGGAACGCTGATAATCAAGCCAAAGCTGGAAGGGAAGGGATGTTATGGCAGTGCCGGTCTTCAGCGACATCGACAAGAACTCCGCGTACCTCCGCGCCCGCTTCCATCCCTGCTCGGATCTGACCGCCTACCGGTGGCATTACGGCCCCGGACTCCGGCTGAAGGCGATGACCTTCTACCTGGACACGCTCGTGTTGGACAAACGGACCAACTATTTCAAGCAGATGCTGCAGGACCTCGTGCAGCACGAGATCGGCGACGGCTCCGAGGTCACGCTGGAAATGATCGTCAAACGCTTCGGCAACCACATCGGCTCGGAAGAATCCGGCCTGGTCATCGATTCGCTGGAAGAGGCCGAACAGTTCATTCTAAGCGGCTGCCTGATCATCTTCATCGACGGCTGGGATCACGCGATCAGCTTCCACCCGGGACGGTTCGAGACGAGACAGGTCAGCGAGCCCGTCACCGAGCCCGTCGTCCAAGGCCCGCGCGAATCCACCGTCGAGAATTTAAAGAAAAACATCGGCATGATCCGCGCGCGCATCCAGAACTCCAGCGTCAAATTCAACTTCCTGCAGACCGGAGGCGAATCGCGCACGGCCATCGCTTTCGGCTACATGGAGGGCATCGTGGAGCAGCAGGTACTGGACGCGTTCGTGTCGCGGATCGGACTCCTCCCCGACGGAGACGTGCTGGAGACGAGCTATATCGAGGATGTCCTCGAGGAACGCACGTGGACGCCTTTCCCGCAATTCCGCTACACGGAGCGCACGGACGTCGCCGCTTCCGCCTTGCTGAACGGCAAAATCATCGTGCTCGTCGAAGGAACCGGCAGCGTGCTGATCGGCCCGACCACGTTCTTCGAGCTGCTGCAATCGAGCGAGGATTTCTACCAGCGGACGCTGATGTCGAATTTCATCCGCGTGCTGCGCTTCGCCGCGCTGATGATCGCGCTCGGCCTTCCGAGCTTGTACATCGCGATCTCGACGTTCCATCCGGAAGTGATACCGACCGTGCTGTTGCTCGCCGTCGTCGACGCCAGGGAAGGCATTCCGTTTCCCGCCTTCGTGGAGGCCGTCTTGATGGTATTCATCTTCGAAATTCTGAGGGAAGCCGGCATTCGGCTGCCGCGCCCCGTCGGCTCCGCGGTCAGCATCGTCGGCGCCCTCGTCGTCGGGGAAGCCTCCATCAACGCCGGCATCGTCTCGCCGAGCATGGTCGTCGTGATCGCGCTGACCGGCATCGCGTCGTTCGCGCTGCCGCAGTACAACCTCGCCGTCTCGCTGCGGCTGCTTCAGCTTCCGCTGATGATCTTGGCTGCGATGCTGGGCATCTTCGGCCTGATGATCGGCTTTTCCCTGATGTGGATCCACTTGATCGGACTCAAGTCGCTTGGCGTCCCTTACATGAAGCCCTTGGCGCCGTGGACGGTCGGCGAACTGCAAAACACGGTGTACCGCAAACCGCTGAAAGCGTTGATGAAAAGCGACAAAGCGCGCGGACGCCGGCAGGGGAACTCGTAACGAACGGAAGGCATAGGAGGTACTCATGCGAACGAAGCGCATTCGGCTTTCCGCCGTGGCGGTACTGCTGCTGCTGTGCGGCTTCGCCGTCTCCGGCTGCGGGGACAGGGCGGAGCTGCCCGACAAAGGGTTCGTCATGGGCATCGGCATCGACGATGCCGGAGGCGGCCAAGTCATGGTCACGTTCCAGATCTACAAGCCGTCCCAGACGATCGCCTCCAAGGGCAAAACCGGGCAGCCGTACGTGAACATCCGCACGAAGGACGCCTCCGTCATGGAGGCGATCCGGGACATTACGATTCATCTCGGGCGCAAAGCGCAGTTCAGCCATACGCGCGTCATACTGATCAGCGAGAAGATCGCCCGCAGGGTTCCCGTGCCGCAGCTGCTGGATCTCTTCTATCGCGACAACGAACCGCGGCTTACCATATCTCTCATGGTGACGCGAGGCAGGGCTTCGGACTATTTCGATACCAAGCCGTTCATCGAAAATACGATCAGCCAGCAATATTACTTGAGCGAAAGGTCCGAAAACGAATACAGCGGCAAGACGCTCGGCACGAATCTGCTTCAGCTGGCCCTGCAGCTTCGCAGCGAATCGGAGGTCGGCGCGATCCCGTACCTTGCGCTTAGCCCCAAGGACATCGGCGGCGAACCCGGCGTGGCGGGCGTGACGATCATCAAGGACGGACTCGTCGCGGACCGTTTCAACGGCCAGGAAACCGAAGGGCTCCTGATGCTCTTGAACCGCTACAGCAACGGCGTCGTCGAAATCCCGTGCTCGGCGGCCGAAAATTCCGAGAGCAGCGAGAACGAATCAGGGGAAGCGCCGACGGCGCCGCTCGACGAATCCGCCGAGATGCTGCGGTTCAAAGCCCAGCGGCGAATGGAACTGAGCGAATCGGGCGCTCGCGTCACCTATCGCGTGCATGCGGTCGTGGCGACGCTCGAGCTGTCCTGCACGACGCTCGGCAACGAAAAGCAGGAAAACGACTACGAGGATAAGATTTCCGCGGCGATCAAACAGCGGATGCAGCAGTCTTTGGCGCATTTGAAACGCGATGAAGCCGACCTGCTCGGGATCGGAAACGACATCTACAGGCGCGATCCGAAGCGCTGGCGGCAATGGAAGAAGGATTGGCCGGAGCGGTTCGCCAGGCTCGATGTCGATATCGAAGTCGATACCGAGGTGCTGACGCACGGCACGAACGCCGGGAATACGCTGCTGAAGCCAAATCAAGATTAACGGAAGTGAGACCATGTTCGTAGCGCTCGTGACGGTCAGCCTCGTCTGCATGCTGGCGGTCGATTACAAAGACGGTGTCCGCGAAGGCCCGCGGCCGACGCGCGTGAAACTGATTTACGGACTGCTGCTCCTCTTTTGCCTGTACCATATGGTGCATGCGGAGGGTTGGGTTCACTTGAAGACCTATTACGACGCCGCGAACGCGCTGTTCGGACCGATGTCGGACGCGCTGTTCAAATGGTTCAAAGCGAAAGGATGAGAACGTTGGAAATCAAAATCACGGCAAACCAGGCGGCGCTGCTGATGTTCGTTTTTTTGACCAGCTCCTCCATCATCAACATTCCGAGCCCGATGATCCAATTCGCGGGCAATGCCGCCTGGATCAGCATCTTGGTCACCGCGGGGTTGGGGATGTTGACCATCCTCCCCGTCATTCTGCTCGCCAAGCGCCATCCCGGCCAAAATTTCATCCAATACAGCCGCGGCGCCGTCGGCACGCCGGTCACCGTCGTTTTCGGGCTGATGCTCCTGTTTTACCAGATTCACATGGGCGCCGCGATCGTCCTCGATATCGCGCTGTTTCTGAACAGCTCCATGATGCGCAATACGTCCGCGTGCTGGTTCGTCGTATTATCGTTTCTCGTCGCCGCGCTTTCCGTCCGCACCGGGATGGACAAAATGGCGGGCCTGTTCCCGCTGCTGATGAGCACGGTCATGCTGTTCGCGGTCTTGATCACGCTCTTGTCCGTCAATAATTACGCGTTCGGCAACCTGCTGCCCGTGTTTCCGGACGGGCTGAAGCCGATGCTGCACGGCATGTACTTTTCTTACGGATTCCCCTATTGCGAGCTGGTCCTGTTCTCGATGATTCTCTGCTACGTGCCGAACTTCGCGAAGAAGTTCGAGTTCAAGGCGCTGATGGCGGTGCTCGTCAACGCCATCTCGTTGGCGGGCACGACGGTCGTCACCATTTTGGTATTCGGTCCCATCGCCGGCGACCGCAAATATTCGCTCTTCGAGGTGGCCCGCTCCGTCAACCTCATCGACGTCTTCTCGCGGCTCGAGGCGCTGATCGGCTACTCCCTCATTCTGGCCTCGTTCATGAAAACGACGATCGTGCTGTTCACCGCCCATCAGACCTGCATTCATCTGCTCAAGCTCAAGAAAGACCGCATGCTGATCTTCCCGCTCGCGGCGTTCATGGCTTCCGTGTCCTTCGCGGCCTTGACACGGGGCGAGGCGAAATGGACCTACGAAGTAACGGCGATCCATCCGATGTGGGGCTTCGCCTGCGCGGTCCTGCCGTTCATGATCGTCTTCGCCGTCGACTTGATGCGCGGAACGAAGACAGCGCAGACGACTCCCGAAGCCCCTTCCTAAAAATTTCTTCATTTTCATCGCGAATGAGTGATTACTCACTTCACTTTTGGGTGCTGCTCGCATAGAATAAATGTGAGTAATCACTCATTACGGTGAAAGGTGTGATGATCCATGTCCCCCATCCAAGCTTCCTCTGCCGTTCCGGTCATCGACGTCCGCGGCGTCACCCGGCGCTTCGGCAGCCGAACGGTGCTGGACGGCGTCACTCTCCTGGTCGAGCGGGGCGAGCTGTTCGGTCTGCTCGGCCCGTCGGGCTCGGGCAAGACGACGCTGATCAAGCTGATGACCGGCATTGACCGAGCCGACGAAGGCACTGTCCGCATGCTCGGCGAACCGATGCCGAAGCTTGCCATGCTGCAGCGCTTCGGCTACATGGCGCAGTCCGACGCGCTGTACGGCGAGCTGACCGCCAAGGAGAATTTGACGTTCTTCGGCGCGCTGTACGGCTTGAAGGGCGAACGGATGAATAAGCGCATGCAAGCCGCCATGGCGATCGTCGATTTGGAAGCGCATCTGAACAAAGCCGTATCCGCCTATTCCGGCGGCATGAAGCGGCGGCTGTCGCTGGCGATCGCGCTGCTCCACGAGCCGGAGCTGCTCGTGCTGGATGAGCCGACCGTCGGGATCGATCCCGTGCTGCGGCAGTCCATTTGGCGGGAGCTCGGCGACATGCGCAAGCGCGGCACCACGATCGTCCTGACGACGCATGTCATGGACGAAGCGGAGAAATGCGACCGGCTCGGGCTGATCCGCGACGGCAAGCTGACCGCGACGGGATCGCCCGAGGAGATCAAGCGCCAAAGCGGCAGCGCGTCGATCGAAGACGCGTTCATCGCGCTCGGGGGAGGTGCACGCGCATGAGAATCCGCGCGCTGGCCCTTCGCATCATTCGCCAATTCGTCCGGGACAAACGGACGCTGGCGCTCTTGTTCCTTGCCCCGCTTCTTATTCTCGGACTCATGAAGCTCGTATTCAACGGCAATGCAATCGAACCGGATATCGGGCTCGTGCAGGCTCCGTCCGCGGCGGTCGGCGAACGCTTGGAGAAAGCCGGGGCGCATGTCTCCGCCTATCCGGAAGCCATAGCCGCCGAGGGAGCGCTGCGGGACCGCGAACTGGATGCGTACCTCGCGTTCGCGGACGGCCAACCCTCCGTTACGCTCGAAGGCAGCGATCCTTCCATGAACCAATCGGTGCTGCTGCTGCTGCAGCGCGTGCTGAGCGAGAGCGCGCAAGCCGTCCAGCCCCGCATCTCGTATTTGCACGGCAGCGAGGACATGGCTTCCTTCGACTCCTTCGGTCCGGTCTTGATCGGCTTCTTCTCGTTCTTCTTCGTCTTCATGCTGGCCGGCGTCTCCTTCCTGCGGGAAAGAACCGGCGGCACGCTCGAACGGCTGCTCGCCACCCCGATCCGCAGATCCGAGATCGTGCTCGGCTATCTGCTCGGCTTCGGCCTGTTCACGCTGCTTCAAGCCGCCTTGATCGCCTGGTTCTCGATCGACGTGCTCGGGCTCTACATGGACGGCTCCATCTGGTACGTCCTCCTCATGAACCTGCTGCTGTCGCTCACGGCGCTGACGCTGGGTACGCTGCTCTCCTCCTTCGCGAGCAACGAGTTTCAGATCATCCAATTCATTCCGCTCGTGATCGTGCCGCAGGTGTTCTTCTCGGGGCTGTTCAACCTCGACGCCATGACGCCGTGGCTGCAGTATCTGAGCCGCATCATGCCGCTCTATTACGGCGCGGACGCGATGCGGGACATCATGATCCGCGGCGAAGGCTGGTCCGGCATCAGCACCGACGTCTATGTGCTCGCCGGCTTCTCCGCCGTATTCGCCCTGCTCAACGTGATCGCCCTCAAGAAGCACCGCGCCATTTAAAACGGCCGGCGGCTATGCTAGGATAGAGTCTATCGAAAGTCGAAGCGTACCAAGGGAGTTGGCGTCATGAACGACACGAAGGAAGCATGGATCGAGGAACTGCTGAAGGGAGACGGCGCCGGCGGGAAAATGACGGAGAAGCAGTCGCGAATCGTCGAGTCGGCCATCGAGGTCTTCGCCGAGAAAGGCTACGCCGCTTCCTCCACCAGCGAGATCGCCCAGCGGGCGGGCGTGGCGGAGGGGACGATCTTTCGCCATTACAAGACGAAGAAGGATCTGCTGCTTGCCATCGTGGCGCCCGCGATGACGAAGCTGATCGCGCCGTTCGTGCTGCGCGGCTTCAATAAAGTGCTCGATTCGGAGTACGACAGCTACGACCAAGTGCTGCGCGCCATGATCGAGAATCGGATCGAGTTCCTGCAGAAGAACCGGAATATCCTGAAGATCCTGCTGCAGGAAATTCCGTTCCACCCCGAGATGCAGGAGCGCTTTCAGCGGGACGTGCTCGGCATCGTCCTCGAGCGGCTGCAGCGCATCGTGGCCAAGTTCCAAGGACAAGGACGAATGGCGGAGCTGCCCTCGTCGACCGTCGTGCGGCTCAGCATCTCGGCGATCATGGGCTACATTGCCGTGCGGACGGTTTACGGCGAACGGGAGGATGCGGTCTGGGACGACGAGCGGGAACGCGAGGAGACGATCCGATTCGTCATGCGCGGACTGGGTTTGGCCTGAACGACGACAAAAAGAAGCTTCGCGCGGCGCGCGAAGCTTCTTTTATTTGCCAGCCTACTTCCAGAGACTGCTTGCATTCGCTAGACCGAAGCCGACGGCTCCACCGCGCCGTGCTTGCGGTCCAAGCTGCGGAAGCGGAACAAGAACAGGAGCGCGGCAATCGACAGCAGGCCTCCCGCCACATAAGGCAGCGTGATATGCACATGAAACAATGCGGCGCCGACGAGCGGCCCGACGATCCGGCCCAGGCTGTCCATCGACGAGCTAAGGCCCGACGCGACGCCCTGCCCCACCGTCGTCTTCTGCGTAATGAGCGAGGTCACGCACGGGCGAATCAGCGCGTTGCCGATGCCGAAGATCGCCAGATAAATCGTCGCCGACGCCAGCGTATGCGCGCTCACCAGCAGCAGGAAGCCGGCGGCGGATATGACCAGGCCTGCCGCGATGTACATCGGCTCCTGCCCTTTGCGGATTCTTCTGCGCACGACGCCGCCCTGGATGAGGGCGCCGACCAGACCGCAGATCAGGAACATGAAGCCGACCTGCAGCGGCGTCACGTCGAAGCGCTGCAAGCCGAACAGCTGAAGCGTCGCTTCCAGCCCGGCGAGCGACAGCGACACGAACAGCGCCAGCACGTACAGATATTTCAACGAGCCCGTGAAGGCGCTCCATCTGGACGGTCTGCGCTCCTGCGCCGTTTGCCGCATCTCCGGCGTGATCGATTCCGGCAGCTTCGTCACGGCGATGAAGAACGTGACGAGCGCCAGCGCGGCCGCCGCGAAGAACGGCGTGTTGCCCGAGACGAGACTGAGCAGGCCGCCGAAGCCGGGACCGATCGTGAATCCGAGTCCGATGGACATGCCGACGAGGCCCATGCCCTTGGTCCGCTGATCCGGCGGCGTGATGTCCGCCACGTACGCGACGATCACGGACGTCACGGCGCCCGAGAATAATCCGCCGAGCAGCCGCGAAGCGTACATGATCGGCAAGCTGCCGTCCGCGATGCCGAACACGAGGAAGCTCGCCGCGAAGCCGAGCACGCCGATCAAGATGACCGGACGTCGTCCGATCCGGTCCGATAAGCCGCCCCAAAGCGGCGAAATGATAAAGGCTACGAGCGAATACAGGGACAGCATCATCCCCGTGTGGAATTCCACGGCTTCCGGGCTTGCTTCCTTAATAAGCTCCGGCAGGACCGGAATTATAATTCCGAAACCGATAAAAGTCGTCATCAGCATGACCATTACGATGCCTAAACGTTTGTCTTTGTTCATCTTGTTCCCTCCACTCCAATCATCGTACCACATCTGTCCGATGCCTGGTTATGAACAAATGAAGAACAAACAAGACGAGCAGCACGGCTCCGCTGACGAGAAAAGGCGAGTGCGGCCCCAGCTTGTCCCACAGTTTGCCGGAGGAGATGCTGCCGAATACCATGCCGAGTCCCTCGATCGTCAGGAAGAAACCCCATACGGCGCCGCGTTCCGATTTCGGAATCGCCTGCGCGATCAGCGCGTTCCATGCCGGGATGATGCAGGCGTAGCCGATGCCGACGAACGCCACGATCAGGAGCACGAGCGGCAGCGAACGCGAATAACCGAGCGCGGTCAGCGAGACGGCCGCGACGATGAAGCCGACATGCAGAAACCACCGGGTGCCGAAGCGGTCCACCCATTTGCCGACCGGGATCAACCCGAGCACCGTCACGGCGCCTCCCGCCACCAAGTACATGCTGTACTGCTGCGGAGTCAGATGCAGCACCGTGCGCGCGTATTGCGTCAGCACCGGCGTCAGCAGGCCCAGCGCGAAATTCTGGGTGAACATCGCCGGATAGAGCAGCTTGCTCGCGTGAAGCGAAGCGCCGACTCTGGCAAAATAACGCCGCACGCGAACTGTCCAAGGCAGATGCGCATGTTCCGAGACATGCGGAACTTCGCGGTTCTCGAGCGCCATCGACTGCTTCCTGTTCGGAAGGAACAGCGCCACCAGCACGACGAACAGCATCATGCCGATCAGGATGCGGAATCCGGGCGCGTAGGTATGGGCGATGAAGAAATTGATGACGATCGGCCCGCACCCGACGCCGGTCAGCCAAGCCATGTAGACGACGCTCATGATCGTGCCGCTGGAATCGTTGCCCGCCACGGTCGTGGCCCCGCTGATCACGCAGGGCCACAGCGGAGAAGTGCCGACGCCGAGCAGCAAGCAGGCCGCCACGATCCAGCCGAAGCCGCTCGTAAAGCTGATGATCAGCACGGACGCGCTGGTGAACAAGACGCCGAACAGCATCACGTAGCGGTAGCCGAAACGATCGATGATCCAGCCGAGCGGCGAGCGGAACGCGTTATCCCCGATATATTGAAGCGCGAGCGCCCAGCCTACCGCGTAAGCGGTCAGGTTCAATTCCTGTCTCATATAGACAGGAAGAATAGAAACGAGCAGCGCGCCTTTGACGAATTCGACGAAATACATGATGACGAGCAGCTGGACCACGAACGGCGAAGTCAGCACTTTTTTCCCCGCCCAGCTCTTTGCGATTTCCATTTCGGTTCCCCTTTCATGCCTATTTCAGGCCAAGCCTTCGTTCCTCTAGTCTCAACAAAAATGCCGCTTGCAATCCCCCCTGTTTTTGCTATACTCAACTTTGTTTGTAACAATCCAAGATGAAAGGCTGGGATGAAGAAGCAATGGATCATACCCGGACCCCGCTGTTCACCGCCCTGACGGAGCATGCGGCAAAAGACCCCGTTCAATTTCATATCCCCGGACACAAGAAGGGGATGGGCAGCGACCCCGAATTTCGCGCGTTTATCGGCGACAACGCCCTGTCGATCGATCTCATTAATATAGCGCCGCTCGATGATTTGCATCAACCGACCGGCGTCATCGAAGAAGCCCAAAAATTGGCAGCCGACGCGTTCGGAGCTGATTATACCTTTTTTTCCGTGCAAGGAACAAGCGGCGCCATCATGACGATGATTCTGAGCGTCTGTTCGCCCGGCGACAAAATCATCGTCCCGCGCAACGTGCACAAATCCATCATGTCCGCCATCATCTTCGCCGGCGCCCGACCGATCTTCATCTCGCCGGCGCGCGATTCCAACCTGGGGATCGATCACGGCATCACCACTCGTTCCGTGCAGCGGGCGCTCGACCGCCATCACGACGCGAAGGCCGTACTCGTTATTAACCCGACCTACTACGGCATATGCGCGGACCTGAAAGAAATCGTCGATCTCGTGCACAGCTACGATATTCCCGTGCTGGTGGACGAAGCGCACGGCGTGCTGATTCATTTCCACGAGAAGCTCCCGATGTCCGCCATGCAGGCCGGCGCCGACATGGCGGCGACGAGCGTGCACAAGCTGGGCGGCTCCATGACGCAGAGCTCGGTCCTGAACGTTCGCAGCGAACGGATCAACCAGAAACGCGTCCAGACGATCATCAGCATGCTGACGACGACTTCGACGTCGTACATCCTATTGGCTTCGCTCGACACGTCCCGCCGGAACTTGGCGATGAACGGCCATGACATCGCGGAGCGGGCGATCGATCTCGCCAAGTATGCGCGTTCCGAGATCAACAACATGTTGGGCCTCTACTGCATCGGCGAAGAGATTCTCGGCACGGAAGCGACCTACGACTACGATCCGACCAAGCTGACGATACACGTGCGGCATCTCGGCATCACCGGTTACGAGACCGAGAACTGGCTGCGGGAGCATTACAATATCGAAGTCGAGCTCAGCGACATGTACAATATTCTGGCGCTCGTGACGCCGGGCGATACGGAGGATTCCGTCGGCAAGCTGCTCGTCGCCCTGCGCGACTTGGCCGCGCAGCATCAAGTGAACGAAGCCAACGAGCTCGTCGTCAAGATTCCGGAGATCCCGCATCTCTCGCTCACGCCGCGCGACGCGTTCTACGCCGCCACCGAGGTGGTGCCCTTCAAGGAATCCGCCGGCCGGATCATCGCGGAGTTCATCTACGTGTACCCGCCGGGCATTCCGATTCTGCTGCCGGGCGAGGTTATCTCGCAGACCAACATCGATTACATCGTCGACCACGTCGAAGTCGGGTTGCCGGTCAAAGGTCCTGAAGACCGCAGCATCCAGTTCGTCAAAGTCATCGTGGAAGAAGAAGCCATCTCCTGATCCCGCCGTCCCCGGCGCTTGCCTGTTTCCAGGCGAGTGCCGGGGATTTTTTCGCTTCGTTTCCGGTTATTGTCAATCGATTTTCGGAATGCTATGATGTTGGTGGGGGTGGACGATGATGAGTCAAAGCGCTTACATTAAATTCGTTCCAGGGTCCGCGGTCGAAGCACTCAGCCTTGCGGAGGTGAAGGACCGGCTAAGCCGTTACAAGGAACAAACGGCGCTGACCGGTCAGCAATTGGACTGGAATTACGTGGAGGCCGCCTTCCCGTACACGGTGGAGACGAAGCCGGGCGAAGAAGACCGCTGGTTCTATCTGAAAGGAACGACGCCGCAGTACAACTACATCCTGTTCGGCATCGGCTCGGAAGCGAACGGGGATGCCAGCGTATCCCATGTCCAGGTCGTTCTCCCGGATGCCGCCACGCACGGCGACAAATCGAAAGCCAACGAACTGTGCAAATATATGGCCAAGCAGCTGAAAGCCGAGCTGAAGATGTTCAATGGCCGAACCATCTACTATAACCCGCGCAAATAACATGCCTTCCTCCGCGAATCAAAAAAACTCCGCTGCCTGCCGGGCATCGGAGTTTTTGTTTGTGGTTGTTATTGGCCTTCGTTTTCGCGTTTTGCGATTTCTTCGTAAATCGCCGTGACGCGTTCCCATTCGGCATCGTCTTCGATCCCGACGAGGAATGCTTCGCCGTCTTCTTCCTCAATGCGGAAAATGACGCCGTCGGATTCCGGATCGTTGCGATCCAGCAGGACGGAGTACACCTGCTCTTCGGATTCGAACGTAAATACCATCACCATCTCGCGTTCATTGCCTTCCTCGTCCGTGACAAGGAATACGTGCTCTTCGTGGTCATGATCGTGATCGCAGTTCTCGTCATGCACGTGATCGCTCATTGTATACCCTCATTTCCATTCATAGATACTTTTCCTACGTATAGTATCATGGAACATGCTTCGGGTCAAACGAAAACGCCCCTGCCGATCCGGCAGGAACGCGAACGTTTTTACGGCGCTTTGGCCGTGATCGTCTTCTGCGAAACCAAGCTCCAATCGTCTCCGGCAGACACTTTCATATAGAAGTTAATCGTATATTTGCCGGCCGTATCGAAGGAATAGGCGTAATCGTCGGTGCGGTACCAGAAATTATCCTTGTCGACCGTCACGTTCTTCGATTGAATGATCTGTTCGTTGCCGCCCGGGTCGACGATCGTCACTTTAACAGCCGATATATTGGTCATGAGATTATCGATTTGGGCAAATACTTTGAACGTAATCTTGTTGCCTTTGACGACATTTCCGAAGATCGTCGTATCCTGGAAAAGGAACATATGCACGTTCGGTTTGTAGATCGATACCTTCTTCGTGCCCTCGTCCCACAACACCAGGGACTGCAGCGTACTCGCGACTTGGCGAACCGATAGATAGGTTTTGCCGTCCGTGAAAATACCCGCGTCATCCAATTCGCTGCCGTTGACGATGACCCGGACGCGCTGCGACGCCGAATCCGCGAAGAGCATCGTCCCGCCCCACAAGGACATGACCAGCGACGCAATCAGAAGCTTTCTGAACTTCATGGTAGTAGACCTCCGTCCGTTAGTCTGGATGTATGGTTATACTCCCCAAGTCGTCCAAAGTTGCGCCAATACAAAAAGTTTTTTCCTCCCGGCAAGCGTGTCGCATGATGTCGAAAACTGCGCTTGCCCGGGAAATGCTAAACCCGAACTGGCAAAACTACACGTACGTTCGCGTCAAGATGCACGGCACGCCTTTGCCGACCGCGCCCGGCTGCTGCATGCTCTCGTAGTACCGCATTCCTCTGGCGCACGGCGTCTTGCATACCGCGCACGTATCCGACAGCACTAATTTGAGCACGGCCTGCTTGCGTTCCGAAGCCGACTTTTGCTTTTTGACCGTTTTTCCTTTGCTCGGCGCTTTTCCTGGAGCCATGTTATCCGCACCTGCCCTCTATGATCCGTTCATTGCTATCGTATGACGGACCCGGGCAAGCGTGCCTGGCCGATGCGTATCCCGCCGAAATAGTTTTTCTTTCCATTTGGGGGCGGAGATGATAAATTGAAAATTATTGCAAACGGAGGAGGAAGTCCCGTTGGATATTCAAATGCTCGGAACGGGCAGCGCATTCGCCAAAACGTATTTAAATACGAATGCGCTCCTATATGCGAATCAACAGACGCTGCTGCTGGATTGCGGCGTTACGGCCTCTCAGTCCTTGTACCGCCTGGGCAAACCGATCGAGGAGATCGACGCCGTGCTGATCAGCCATATTCATGCCGACCATGTCGGAGGCATGGAGGAGCTTGCCTTTCAGATGAAGTTCGTCTACGGACGCAAACCTCTGCTGTTCATTCCGGAGCCGCTTGCGAAGCCGCTGTGGGAATCCTCGCTCAAAGGCGGACTGCTGCAGGACGAGTGCGCGTCGCTGGACGATTATTTCGACGTGCGGCTCATCCAGCCCGGCACGAGAACCGAGCTGCTTCCCGGCCTTGCCGTCGAACCGATTCAAACCGCGCATATTCCGGGAAAGAACAGCTATTCCTACCTCATCAACGATACGTTCTTCTATTCCGCCGATCTCGTCTTCAACCCGGAGCTGCTTCGGGGGCTTGTCGAAGAGCGCGGCTGCACGACGATCTTCCACGATTGCCAGTTGAAGCCGCCGGGCGTCGTCCATACGACCTTGGAGGAGCTGATGTCGCTTCCGGCGTCGATCCAGGAGCGGATCTGGCTGATGCATTACGATGACACGAAGCCACAGTTCGAAGGAAAAACCGGCGTCATGCGGTTCGTCGAACAGCACGAACGGTATCGTTTCTAGCGAACGGCAGTTTCTTGACCCTAACGACAAAAAGCCCGCTCAGCGGGCTTTTTCGCATGAAACGGCAGCTTGCCTGCTCGGCACGACTTAATAGGTCGGCAGCTGATCCAGGTTGTTCGTCGGGTCGCCATCCGCATCGCCGCGGATGTACGTCTCGCCGTCTCTGCCTTTGAACGCGTTGACGCCTTCGATCGTGCCGTCCTTCACGGCCGACAAGGCTTCTTCATAGTTCAATTCGCGACCGGTCGAGGTTTTGAAGGACATCAAATCTCCGTCGCCGTTCTTGCGCGCTGCCACGAACGTCTCTCTGCCGGCTCCCGCCGCATCGTCATTCGGGTCATACAAACGTACCATCGGAATTCCTCCTTCATCATTTGGATGCCCATGTAGGATTTCACATCGACCGGGCGCTTATGCATGCGGGGATGCTAAAAAGCCCGGCATGCGTTAGGCAGCCGGACGGAGTGCGTTAATTCGTATTCAGCAGGGGAGGCTTCTCCTGCTCTGCGGCAGGCTCTCCCGGCATTCTCGGCACGAGCTCATGCGTCGCGCCCGGCGGTTCGTAGACGTCGCCGAACACGGACTGATCCTGCGGCTGCGGATAAACCGCCTTTGTCACGCTGTCGAACAACGGCGCATTCGGGCCGGATACCGTGACGGCCGGATCGGACTGCGCGCAGCCCGCGCAAAACAACAAAAGCATGATCGCGCTCAATCGTGTTTTCATGGTTACCACTCCCGATTATGGAAAAACTATCTTGGGAATAGTATACCCGCCGGAACGGAAATCAAACGCGGGGCCGCCCCGCCTACCGCTTCCCTCCCGCTTCCGGAGGCAGTTTACGCTTCCAAACGTATTGCTCGTCATAACTCGTGGAATCTTGAATGACCATTTTTGCCACATACACGCATACCGTGCCGACAATGCCAAACAGCCCGATCAGCCATACCGCCAAATAGGCAGCTTCCTCCACTAGACAACCCGCCTCTCCAGAAATCAAAGCTTGAGTACACCATATGCGGGTATACGAACATTTAGAATCTTTTTTTGTGAATAATGGTTGACTTCGTTGTGCTCGTTTGATATATTATTACTTGTCACTGAAACGAAGTACATATGATCTGGTAGCTCAGCTGGGAGAGCACTATCTTGACAGGGTAGGGGTCACAGGTTCGAACCCTGTCCAGATCACCATTATTCAACTGACGAAATCCTTAAGTAATTAAGGGTTTTTTTATTTGTCTGCACTATTTAAAGAGGCCCGTGCGATGTCGCACGGGCCTTCGTCTTACTATTAAGCACGAGACACGGGTCGCTTACAGCACCCTTCGCGCCCACATGAAGCGTTTATCCCAGTCCCCTTCCAAGGCGGTTATCGTGACCCCGGGATTGCCGTAGGTCTGAATGATCTTATTGCCGCCCAGATACAGCCCTACATTGCCGACGGCATCGTTGCTTCCGAATCTGCCGGGCGTATAGAAGAACACGAGGTCGCCCGGCATAAGGTTATTGCGGGACACGTTGGCCCCGACCGTCGATTGGGACTTTGCCGTCCGCGGAAGCGCAACGCCGACATGGCCGAATACATACTGCATGAATGAAGAGCTGTCGAATGCATGGCTTTGCGCGTACGGCTCGGCATTGAAGGCGTACGGCGTGCTCAGCAGCGTCTTCGCGAATGCGATCGCCTCCCTCGCCTTTCCGTTATCGGAATCGACCGACTCGGCTCGCATGGTATTGCCGCGGATATCCATCGTCGTGTTCTTCGTCGGTTCTCCGCCCGGTCTAGGCGATACGACGATCGTGTTGCTGGCCTTGTCCCATCTCACCGGCGTCTGCAGCAGCTGCGAGAGCGAACCGACTTCAAGATAAAGCGTATGCCCGACCATGCGAGGCGCTTCGCGCAGCTGCACGACGTCGTCGCCGATTTTGGCGCTTGCGGAGTTCATGGACAACGTGTACAACGGGTCGCCGAAGCCCATTGCAGCCGTGCGGCTCTTCGGGTTGACCGCATACCGGTAGTTCAACAGCGCCGCCGCCCGATCGGCGGGAATCCACAGTCGGCCGTTTTGCTTCAGGCCGTCCGCTTCGAATACCCTCGCATCGCCTTGCGTGCGGAGATGAACGACATTGCCGGCGTTCGCGGCTTTCGATCCGACCGCGTCGTCTTTGCCCGCACATGCGGTCACGCATGAGGACAATAAGAGGGCGGCAATCAAGATCAGCATATATCTTTTCATAGGGTACGGATCCTCCCGTTCGTGCTCGCATAGGTATGGATCGTTCTTCCATACGGAACTATAGTATGGCCGGGCAACGCCGCGAGTATGCAATCCGCTCGGATGGGCATAAAGCCGAAAAAAAATCGCGGCTCCCCCTTGCATTTTGCTCATTCCGCCGCTATAATAAATCTCACTGAGAAAAAATTTGGTTATGATCTGGTAGCTCAGCTGGGAGAGCACTATCTTGACAGGGTAGGGGTCACAGGTTCGAACCCTGTCCAGATCACCATCCACCATTCATTGAAGCCCTTGAGCAATCAAGGGCTTTTTTTATATTCGCGACAAACCCCCGCCGATACGCGTTCAGCGGGGGTTTGCTTATTTATACAGGTACACTTTCTTCGTGCCGTGATCCCACGACGCTTTCCCGCCGAGCAGCTCCGCGGCGGCCCGGACGCCGATATACGTTTTCCCGTCGATCAGCTTGAACGAGTCGACCCGTTTGCCGTCGACGTAAGGCGTGGCTTCCGCCGCCCGCCAGTCGACCGGAACGCCCAAGGCTTCGCCCAGCTGACGCAACGGGAGATAGGCATGCCCGTCGATGATCCGGCCGTACGCGGCGAGCTGATCATTGACGACGATCTTGATCTGGTCCTCCGCGGTCGGTTCCGGCACCGGATCGTCGCTCGCGCCGAAATGCTCATCGAAGAATGCCTTCTCCATCGCGTTGACGTCGGCATTGCCTTTGATGCCGTCAATCGTTCCTTTGGACGTGTATTGAAACACCGACCACTGCGGCCAGATGCCGTTATCCATCGGTTTATCGGTGCCGTAGTGGGCAACCCAGAGCGGATAATTGGCGAGGCTCTTGCCCAGATACGTCTTGGCGAAGCTCGCGCCGGTATAGATCATGACCGAATGGCCCGTCAGGCGGTTCACTTCCTTTAACCATGCCGAGCACCACGTCGTCAGCGCGCCTAATTTGGAAGCATCGCCCTCCACGTCCAGCACATGCGGGAAGTCTGCCTTCAAGCCCTTAACGATTCGAACGAAATGCGCCGCCTCCGCGGCGGCGGCGTTCAGCTCCGGGTGCGCGTAATGATAGAAGCCGATCCGCAAGCCTGCCTGAGCGGCTTCCGACGCGTTCGCCGCGAACCGGGGATCGACGAACGAGGCGCCTTCGGTCGCCTTGATGAAGGCGCCGGCCACGCCGCCCGTCTTCACCTCGTTCCAGTCGATATCGCCCTGATGATGCGAGACGTCGATCACGGTCACGTTACTGGCTTGTCTTGCCTGCATCGTCGCCGGACGCTCCTTTCTGCGCCTGCTTGATCAGCTGGCTGCCATACACCGATACGGCGCCTGTCAGTATGCCCTGCAGCACGCTCTTGACGTCAAACCCCAGCATGAACAGCGATATGATCACCGCAAAGACCGTGATGATATATACGATCGTCCAATCCGGGACGCGCGGCGTTCTCTTCAAGACATAGCCGAGCACCCAGCACGCGACGAGCAGGATATAGAGCGAAGGATCGATCAGTTCTTGAATGGCATCGAAATCCATATCTATCAACCTCCGTTTTTAATAGAATATGAAGCTAGCCGGCCGATGGTGCACAAGGAGCAATGATGATGCAAACCGTCCATGAACGCAAAAAACGGATAATGCCTGGGCGGCATTATCCGTTCTCGTCGGGTGCTACGAGGTATAACCGGGAAGGTTCGCATTCTGATTGGTGAGCTTGGGCAATATATTCATCGCTTCGATATGCGACTTCGTTTCCGGCGTTCCGAGCTCGTATACGAAGGCGTACAGATCCAGCAGATCTTCGCTGAATTCTTCCGTCGAAGGATCGCGCTCCGCCGATTTATACGGGATCAACGCCCGGGCCGAGGTCCGTTCGTCGTTCCGATCCTCCCGGTCCAATTTGCGCCGCAGCATCTCCAGCTGCCTGTCGGTTCCGCGGATGGCCAAGTGATCCGTCTCCGGCGCTTCCGCTTGAATCGTACGCGCGGATATCGATACGTAATACGTCGGCAATGTCATGATTCACGTCCCCTTTCGCGGCGACCGTGCCTAATCCGGGCGACCGAGCGCCCATCCCGCCATACTCCTTTTTACACGATCGGTTCGCAGTCGAAACGCGATGCATTCCTCGTCTATCGGCCGCCCCATCCAAACCTCCTTTCCGGCGCGCACATATGATGGACGAAAGGGAGGGAATGGACCATGCCCAATTACCGGATCATCGTGGATTTATCCGACCGCCAGCTTTATTTGCTCGATGGCAATATCGTCGTCAGGGGCTTTCCGGTCGGCATCGGCAAAATGCTCACGAGAACGCCTACGGGGAACTACGAGATCATCAACAAACAGCTCAACCCCGGCGGGCCGTACGGCGCTTTGTGGATGGGGCTCTCCAAGCCGCACTACGGCATTCATGGCACGAACGATCCCGGCTCCATCGGGCGCGAAGTTTCGCACGGCTGCATCAGGATGTACAATGAAGACGTGATGACGTTGTCCGCGCTCGTGCCCATTCATACGAGAGTGACGATTCGACCATAGATGTCGACATGGCAAGGCGCCGCCCGGGTTCATGCAACTTTTCATGACCCGGGTGCGTCTACATAAGCGAGGGCTGGTACAAAAATCTGGAAAATGGGGTGTGAAGAATGAAACGACCAATCGTGGCGGTTAGCGTCATCGTGCTGCTCTTCGCGGCATTGACGCAGTCCGTATGGGCATTCTCGGATACGAAGGGACACCCGAACGATGCCAAAATCTCCGAGCTGCAGAAGCTCGGCATCTTGACGGGCGATCCGAAGGCGAATACGTTCGACCCGAACGGCAAGCTGACTTACGCGGCGGGCATCTCGATGATCGTGAACGGCCTCGGCTTGAACCTGGACAGCATGAACTTCATTAAAGAACCGAAAGTAACGGACAGCTTCCCGAACATGAAGGACGATGCCTGGTACGCGAACGCGTTCATCATCGCCGCCATGAACGGACTGGATATTCCGCGGGAAACGAAAGCGGGCGACATCATGACGCGGGAGCAGTTCGCGCATCATTTGATGCAGGCGCTGCTTAAGAAGGGCGATTACGCCTTCATCGATCTCTACGTGATGTTGAAGGACGAAGCGGACGTCAATCCGGATTATATGGGCAGCATCCAAACATTGCTGGTATCCGGCATCGCGAAACTGGACGACACGCAGCTGTTCGATCCGAAAGGGGCGATCACGCGCGGCGACGCGGCAGGCTGGCTCTACGACACGATCCAGTTCGTCGCCAAGAACACGCCGATCGAGCCTCCTGCGGATCAACAACCGTTCCCGCTTGCGGGACTGAAGCTATCGACCAAGGCGATCAGCGCCGACGTCAACGAAGTGACGGTCTCCGCGCAAGCGCCGAATCCCGGCTACGGCATTCGCATCGCATCGATCAGCTTCGACGGCGATCAAGCCGTCATAACCGCCGCGCCTGTTTATCCCGACAAAGACAAGTCGTTCGCGCAAGTCATCACCGAGGTGAAGGCCGTCACGTACGTGTCCTCCGCGTTCAAGCCCGTGCTCGGCAACAACGTCTCCGGCGGCGGCTCCGCGGCAAGCGGCGGTTCCACGGGCATCATCGGCAGCGACGGCGATACGCAGAACGAATAGGCATCGGTACCGCAGCACAAATAAGCCAGCACGCAAAGAAGCCCTCGCGGATGCGAGGGCTTCTTTGCGTCTATCGGGGCAATCGGCGAATCAGGGCAAGAATCCTTCCTGGCCGAAGTAGACGCTATTCGCGGGCATATGCCGTCTCAACTCCTCGACGAACCGGTCCGCCGTCTCCGGCGCATACAGCGACTCCGCACCGAGCGCGCGATATCGTTCGGCCATCTGCAGCTGCGCCGATCGCTTTCCCCCGCTCCCGTCCCCGCGAAACAAATCGTCCACCACGACGCGATCGACCGCAGCGGCGATTAAAGCGGGAAATGCCTCGCTGCACGGCAGCAGCGGCGATATCGCGGCTTGAACCGGTATGCCGGCCAGCCGAAGCTCGCGAATGGCGCGCAGCCTGGCCGCGAGCGGCGGCGCCGACGGCGTGAGCTCCTTGCGGACGGCTTCCAGATCCGTTTCAACCGTCATGCTGACCCGTACCCGCTCCCCGAACCTCCGCAGGAGATCGATGTCCCGCAGCACGAGCGGACTCCGCGTCTGCACGAGGAGAAATTGCGGCAGCTCCTCGGCCATCGCCTCCAAGACCCGGCGCGTGAGGCGCTCCGCGTGCTCCGCGGGCTGGTACGGGTCGGTAGCCGACGACATGAACACCGTCAGGCCTCCCTTCGCAATCGCCCTTCGCCATTCACGCCGGAAGCTGTCGCCGTCGAATCGCTTCGGCTCCACCCATTCGCCCCACGGGCTGCCTCTGAATAACGCGAGCGGCATTCGCCTTACATAGCAGTAGGAGCAGCCGAACGTACAACCGATATACGGATTCAACGTATAGGCATAGCCCGTCAGATAGCCCGAAGCGGGGTTCAGCCAGCGGACGGGCTTCTGCTTCCCTTGCTCAGCCATATGCGCTCACCTCTTATTGTCCGCGGCCGGCTGCCGCTTCCAGTTCCGCGAGCGAAGGAATGGACCATTGGATTTCTTCCGAGCCGATCTGCCGCAAGCAGGCATTGATCTTGGAATACGGACGGCTCCCAAAGAAGCCCCGTCGCGCCGAGAGCGGGCTTGGATGCGGAGACGCGATGACGAAATGACGGGCCGTATCGATCAGCGATTCTTTTGCCTGCGCATGCTTGCCCCACAGCACGAAGACGACGGGCCCCTCCCGCTTGTTGAGCTCCGCGATGACGCCGTCCGTAAATCGCTCCCATCCCATCCCCTGATGCGACGCCGGCTGCCCGTCGACGACGGTCAGGACCGTATTCAGCAGAAGCACGCCCTGCTTTGCCCAAGGGATCAGGCAGCCGTGGTCCGGCATGTCGCAGCCGAGGTCGTCCTGCAGTTCCTTCAGCATATTCAGCAGCGAGGGAGGCTTCTTCACGCCCGGGAGCACCGAGAAGCTGAGCCCGTGCGCCTGCCCGGGGCCATGATAAGGATCCTGGCCGAGAATGACCGCCTTGGTGTCCGCGTAGTCCGTGTAACGAAAGGCATTAAAAATCGCGTCCTGTTTCGGATAAACGGTTTTCTGCCGATATTGCCGCGATACGTTTTCGAGCAGTTGTTGAACATACGGCTCGTCCCATATGCGCTCGAGCACGCGGGACCAATCGTTGTCAAAAGCCGGTTTTAACATCGCCATCTCCCCCGTTCATGGAAAAACCTCCACTGCAGCGAACTGTAAGCGCCAGAGCGGCTCTGCGGGAGGTTAGGTTGTTTCTATCAGTATAGGGAGTCGCGGCATGAAATACAAATCTTCGAGACATCCAACGGCGTCGAATAGAAAACCTCCTTCGATGGTCCGACGAATCATCGGAGCTTCAAAGGAGGTCTATTTCAAACCCTAATTTACTAACTTGGTGCCGAGGACGGGAATCGAACCCGTACGGTGGTCACCCACCGCAGGATTTTAAGTCCTGTGCGTCTGCCAGTTCCGCCACCCCGGCATGTTGTATGATTGTGTTGGAATGGTGGGCCCTGAGGGACTCGAACCCCCGACCAATCGGTTATGAGCCGACCGCTCTAACCAACTGAGCTAAGGGCCCTTACGATAGCAATCGAAAGGTTGGTTGCGGGGGCAGGATTTGAACCTGCGGCCTTCGGGTTATGAGCCCGACGAGCTACCGAGCTGCTCCACCCCGCGATAACACCAATTCGCATCAAATCATTCAATGGCGACAAGAATTAATATACTATAGGAATTAACGATAAGTCAAGCATAATCTGCTATGGGAGGAATCGAACCCCAAATCGGCCTTTGCGCGACTTGAAGACTTCGATCTCCTGCGGGCATTCGTAGCCATACACCCACCAATCGTTCTCCATTCGCCTGACCAAACAGCCGGCTTGAAATTTGGTCTCGTATAAGCGACCCCAGTATACCCATTTCATGAAAGCAGCCCCTTTCATTGCCGTTTCGCTTATCGTACCCATTTCAGCCAAAAATAAGCGTCCCGGCGAACGGCAGCATGCGGCAATCGGCGAGCGAAACCGCAGAAACGTAGAGGCAGCTGCGCTTCAATGCGCAGCTGCCGGATTGCGGGATCGGTTAACCGCCAGGCTTGATGCCGATCGGGGAACCTCCTCCGCCAGTGCCGTCTGACGGCCTGTTCGGATTCGTTTTGATTTGCTGGAGCAAGGCATCGCCCTTCGTTTGCAACTCCTTGAGCGCTTCGTCGACGGTTTTTTTCTTCTGCAGCACGTCCAGGAACAGCTGCTGCGCGATCGTATCAAGCTGGTATAGGTTCGGCTTGTCCAGGAACAGCTGCCGGATCGCCGGTTCTTGGGGCGATACCGGCTTCAGCGTGTAGAACGCCGCGATGTTGTAGTTCAAGCCGTCCTTCGGCTTCAGGAACGATTTGCGGGCCACCATCTCGTACGTGCTGCGTGATTTAAGCTTCGCCCATTCCTTGCTGTTGTCGAACGCGATGAAGTCCCATGCATCGTCAGGGTTTTGCGCATTTACGTTGATGGCCATGAGATTGCTTAGATAGACTCTGCCGCCGACGCCCGGCAATTCGGAAAATTGCGGCATCGTGACGACACCCCAGTCCACGGACGGGATTTTCGGATTGTTGGCCGCGGCATCCTTCGCCGTGGACAACTGCGTGACGTAGTTGTAATCCGTAATCATCATCGAGACGCGTCCTTGCAGGAAAAGATCCCCTTGGAACGGATTGTTATCATGCCCATCCCGGACGATGCCGCCGCCTCCGTTGTTGACGTCTTCCTGGGTCGGTACGGTTTTCGTCAGATAAAGGTCGGCGAGGTCGGTCCAAACCCTTTTCCATTGCGGCGAATCGACGGTCATCTTCTCCGCCTTGTTATCGAATACATTCAAGTGGAGCTGCCCGGCATAAGTCCCGGAATCCCAGTACGGATCGCTGAGGTAACGGTCGAAGGAAAAGCCGAATACCCGGTCCTTGCCGCTACCCTTCGCGACCCGCTTCGCAAGATGAATCGCGTCCGGCCACGTCATGTTATCGGTCGGCGGCTGAACGCCCGCGTCGGCGAACAGCTTCTTGTTGTAGAACAAAGCCGAGGAGCTGAACGTCGGCGTCAGCGCATAAATCGCCCCGTCGCCAAGCGTCTTGATACCTTCGATCACGGTAGGGACGATATCATCGATATCGAACTCCTTGTCTTGGATGTACGGATCGAGCTTCTGGATCAGATTGTCCCGCGCGAGGCTTCGGATCACGCCGGAATCCATGACGACGACGTCCGGCGGATTGCTCCCCTTCATCAATTCCTTGGTCTTCTCGTAGAAGTCCGGCTGTTTCTTGTTCGGGTCCGGCTCATCCATGCGCTGATCGTCGGCATTCGTGGCCGCAACGATCTCAATATCGACGTCCGGATGCGTCAGCTCGTAGCCGTCCGTGAATTGCTGGCGAAAATATTGATCGTTATCCGCGTTCGAGGAGACGACGCCGATTCGCAGCACATGCCGCTTGCCTACATCGTTGCCGGATTCTTGACTGCATGCCGCCAAGCTCGACGCGAGCAACGCCGCGGACAACGCCATCGACGAAGCCTTCCATATGATTTTCGACTTCGCTCGACGTACAGATTTCGATTCCATTCGATTATCTCTCCTATAATGGGGATTGCGTGCCGTTGAATTCCGGCTTCAACAAAAAAAAGCAGCTGCGCAAGAAGCGCAGCCGCTCTCTCACGGCGGTAGTTAACCGACTGGCTGAACGTTGATCAAAGGCCCGCCGCCGCCGATCCCAACCGCTCCCCCGCCCGTGCCGTCAAGCGGCCCGTTCGGGTTCGTTTTGATTTTCTGCAAAAGCACGTCGCCTTGCGTTTGCCACGATTTCAGCGCTTCGTCGACGGATTTCTTCTTCTGCAGCACTTCCTGGAACAACGGCTGCGCGACCTGCTGCACTTGATACAGGTTCGGCATATCCTGGTAAAGCTTGTCGATCGCCGGATCTTGCGGCGGTACCGGCTTCAACGTATAGAAGGCGGCGATATTGTAGTTCATGCCGTCCTTCGGCTTCAGGAACGATTTGCGGGAGACCATCTCGTACGTGCTGCGCGACTTGAGCTTCGCCCATTCCTTGCTGTTGTTGAACGCGATGAAATCCCACGCGTCATCGGGATTTTGCGCCTTGGCATTGATCGCCATCAAGTTATTGAGGTAAATGTTGCCGCCGACGCCCGGTACTTCGCTGAACTGCGGCACGGTAACGACATCCCAGTCCACGTTGGAGATTTTCGGGTTTTTGGTCGCCGCGTCTTTCGCTTGGGACAATTGGGAGACATAATCGTAGCCGCCGATGGTCATCGCCACGCGGCCGCTCAGGAACATATCGCCCTGGAACGGGTCATAGGCGACTTTGTCTTTGATAATACCGCCGCCGCCGGCGTTCATGTCTTCTTGGGACGGCACGATTTTGTTCAGGTACAGATCCGCGACGTCGCCCCAAACCTTCTTCCACTGCGGCGTATCGACGGACATTTTCTCCGCTTTGTTATCGAAAATCTTCAATTGGAGCGGTGCGGCATAGGTCTGGGAATCCCAGAACGGATCGCCGCTGTAACGGTTGAAGGACAATCCGAATTTACGGTCCTTGCCTTCCCCTTTGGCGATTCGCTTCGCAAGCGTGAAGATGTCGGTCCAGGTCATGTTGTCCGTCGGGGGCTCGACGCCCGCATCGGTGAACATTTTCTTGTTATAGAATAAGGCCGAGGAGCTGAACGTCGGCGTGAGCGCGTAGATGCTGCCGTCTCCCGCGTCCTTGATGCCGTTGATGACGGAAGGCACGATATCGTCGATATCGAATTCTTTATCCTGGATGAGCGAGTCGAGCTTCTGAATTAAATTGTCCTGCGCCAGACGCTGCAGATTGCCCGAGTCCACGATCACGACGTCCGGCGGATTGCTGCCGTTCATCATTTCCTTGACCTTCTCGTACGTATCCGGCTGTTTCTTGTTCGGATCCGGCTCTTGATAGCGCTGGTCGTCATAGTTCATGGCGGAGACGATTTCGATGTCGACGTTCGGATGCGTCAGTTCGTATCCGTCGGTAAACTGCTGGCGCAGATATTGATCGTTGTCCGCGCTCGACGAGACGAAGCCGACCCGCAGCACATGCTGCTTGGCATCGTCTCCGCTTGACCCTTTGCTGCAGGCCGACAGGCCAGATACGATCAGCGCGGCCGACAAGGCCATCGACGATGCTTTCAAAACTGCTTTCTTCCTCGTTCTTGCTTGCGTTGGCTTGTTCTCCATCCCCGTTACCCCTCCAATGATTTGGGCGGCGAAATAATGATTCGCTCGCCGTCAAATTCCATCGATGCTTTATCTGTAATCTGCAATGCCGTCAAATACGCCTTCGGAATCTGAAGCCGTCCGACGCGGTCCACGACGACGTACTCTTCGTGAACGGTCTCTTGCGGTGAAGAACCCGGTTCGAAATTATCGTCCAGATTCGGATTCCGCTTGATGAATTCGGTGCTCGTCAAGCCGTCCCGGATCGCGACGACGCGGTCGACCTTATTGGCCAGCGACAAGTCATGCGTTACGATCACGATCGTAATGCCCAGCTCGCGGTTAAGCCGCCGGAATATATCCATGATCAAATCCGACGTCCGCGTATCGACGGACCCTGTCGGCTCGTCGGCGAGCAGCATCTTCGGGCGGTTCGACAGCGAGATCGCGATGGCGACCCGCTGCTGTTCCCCTCCGGAGAGCTGATGCAGCTTGTTGTGCATCCGGTCCTTGAGGCCGACCCAGTCCAGGAGCTGCTTGGCGTACGCGCGGTCCAGCTTGGACGAGAACATCATCGGCATCTCGACGTTCTCGAGCGCCGACAAGTACGGCAGCAGGTTCCGCGCGTTATTCTGCCAGATGAAACCGACGGTGTCGCGCTTGTAGGACACGAGCTGCTCGTCGGTAATCTTCAGCAGATCCCACGGTCCCACGCTGACGCTGCCCGCGGAAGGCCGGTCGAGGCCGCCCAATATATTGAGCAGCGTCGATTTGCCGCTTCCGCTGTTGCCGATGATCGCCATCATCTCTCCTTCGCGGACGTGCAGGTTAAGCCCCTGCAGAGCGACGACCTCGAGATCGTCGGATTTGTAAATTTTGACCAAGCCTTCGCATGTAATCATGGCGTGTTAGCGCTCCTCTCCCATCTTGACGGCCTGATGCACGCGAAGTCTGCGAATATGCGCCAGCAGCAGCAGCGCGCCCATCAGCATCATGCAGGCGACGACGATATACAGCTGGTTCGTATCCTTGGCGTCGAACACGACCCGGAACGGCGGAACGGAATTCGCGACGTTCTCGGTCGTCTGCAGGAACGGCAGGAACAGGAGGCTCGCGATCTTGCCGATCAGGATGCCGAGGCCGATCGACAGCCCCGCCGTGAACACCTGCTCCAGCAGGAGCATGCCCGTCAGCTGCCTGCGGGATAGCCCCATCGCCCGCAGCACCCCGAACTGCACGATCCGGCCCGATAAATTAAAGAACCAGAAGAGGATGTAGCCCGTGAGCGAGATCAGAATGGAGACCAGGAAGCCGAGACTGAGGATGCCGAATACGCCGCCGCGCGTCGGATGCTTCGCCTGCGCGGCCAGCTCGATCCGGACGTCTTTCACGTCCGCGAGCTCGATCCCGTCGTCCTCCAGCTGCTTCATGATCGGCGCCGTCAACGCGCCCGGCTTCATCTTCAGCCATACTTCGTACGGAATGATCGGCACTTGATCGTAAATATAATCCAGGTTCGCGATAATGAACGGCGACTGGTCCGGATACTGCGCCGGCCAGTAAGGCACGATGCCGACGATCGCGAATTCCACGACGCCGTCCTGCAGGCCCGCGGTAATCGTATCGCCGAGCTTCAGCTGGTACTTCTCCGCGACATTCGACGGAATGATGGCCGCTTGCTCGTATAAACCAAGATTTTTCAAATAATTGAACGGATGAACCGGGTACAGGTCATTGCGGAACCAGGCGACCTTCGAGAAGTCGACGTTGTCGATGCCCATGACCGTGCCCTGGCCGATCGAACGGCCGGATACGACGATGTTGCCTTTCGTCTGAAGCACGCGGGCCGCCGCCTCGACGCCTTCCAGCTTGCGGAACACCTCGAAAGGCGGTTCGCTGTAATTGACGCGGGTCGGAACGGTCGTGCCGCCTCCATTGCCGCCTTGGCCGCCGCCGGAACCGCCGTTGCCCCCGCTTCCGCCGTTACCGCCGCCTTGACCTCCGTCGCCGGAGCCATTGCCGCCGCCGTTGCCGTTATCTCCGCCGGAGCCGCCGCCGCTGTTGATCACTTCGGTCTTGCCTTCCCAGACCGTCTGAACGACGACGTCCGTGCCGAATTTATATAACGTGCGTTCCGTCGAGTTCAAGTCGATGGTACGCGCCGCCGATGCGTTGTATACGCCGAGCCCCAACGTCAATATGAGCAGGATCATCAGCGGGTAATACCCTTTGGACGAACGGGACAGCTGCGTCAGCGTCAAGTACAGCGGCACGGGCAGCAGCTTTCTGCCGAGCCAGTTGAACAGCTTGAGCAGCCACGGGAATATCCGCAGGAAGAAGAGTCCCATCGCGAAGATCGCGAGCGCCGGCACGAAGAACAGGAACGGTTGGACGTTCAATTGGTCGGTCGTCAGGTTGCTCTTGATCGAGATCATCTGCCGTTCGTTGAACAGATACCAGCCGTAGCCGGCGACGCCGAGCAGCAGGACGTCCCCGTACCAGCGCTGCCAAAGCGGCTTGCGGTCCGAACGCGCGATTTGCTTCTTGTAATCGACGATCGACGCTCTCGCGTAAAGCACCGCCGGGATAACGGTCGCGAGAATGGCCAGCACGACCGCTCCGAGACCCGCCATCACCGCGTCGGAGGTGAAGCCGACCGGAATCGATTTGCGGTTGACGAACTCGAGGAAGCCGTTGGCCGAGCCGATGCTCTTCGCCATGAACCAGCCGAGCAGCGGTCCTACTGCGAGCGCGATGATGCCGAGGAACAGCCCCTCGATCAAGTAGATCCCGATGATCTGCCTCGTCCCCGCACCGCGGCTTCGGAGCACGGCGATGTCGCTGCGCTGCTTGTCGAGCGACTGCCGCGCGTTCATCGCAATGAAGTAGAACACCATCGCCAGCATCGGCGCGGCGAGCGTGAAGAGCAGCATTTGCAGCTGCAGGCTCTGCGTCTTGAATTCGCCCAGCAGCTTGGCGAACGAGATCTCCACGCGCGTGTCTTTCAAGTGCTGATAGAGATCGATGTTGAGCCGGTCCAGCGTGCTGGTGAGCGGAGCCAGCTGGCTTGTTTTGATCTCCTTCAGATCGAAGGCGTAGTACCAGCTTGCCGTATGGACCGGTATTTTCCTGTCCTTGAGCAATCCGTCCTGGAATGCCTTGTCTCCGATGGTGAGCGTGCTCATCAGGCTCTCCAGCCCTTGGTACCAGAACGGATCGGTATCCTTCAGCGGCTTGTAGGCGCCGACGATCTTGACCTTCAGCGTCAGGTTCAGCCCGCCGTAGATCGGATATTCGAACACGTCGCCGATATGGATGTCGCTGCGGTACATCGCCTCTTCCATCATGACGGCTTCGACGGTGTCGTCATCGCCGACGGAATCCGTGAACCAGCGGCCTTGCGTCAGCTCCGCTTTCTTGTCGAGCCCGGTCATCGACGTGATGGCCATCGTGCGGGCGCGGCTTGCGTCGACCTTGGTCGGATCCTCCGGCGTCAGCTCTGCGCTGCGGATGGATAAGCTCTGGCTGTACGTGGCGAAGGGAAAGCCGATCAAGGAAGGAACGTCCTCCCGGATGTACTTGCCGACTTCGTTCAGACCGTTCAAATCCGTCTTGCTTGAGGTTTCTTGATAACGCATCAGCAGCGAGCCGGCGGGCAATCCGCCGCTCTCGTCCATGAGCGTTTGGGCCACGACCCGCTTCAGCGCTCCGTCCGCGTACATCGGAATGCTGGTCGCGAAGGCGACGGCGATGATCAAGCCCGCGAGCGAGCTCAGCGTCATCCACCGCGTGTTCCACATTTTGCGGAACAAAAAGCGAAAGAGCGGTATCCCCATACGTTATCGACCTACGACTTTCTGCCCCGGCGTCAACCCTTTGAGGATTTCCACTTCCGTCGCGGTTTGCTGCCCGACTTCCACGTCCACCTCGCGTTTGCCGTCCGCATCGACGATTTGCACGTACGTGCGCGATCCGATGGAACGCAGCGCGGACGGCGGAATGACGATGGCGTTTTCCTTGCGGTCCATGATGATCGAGATCGATAACGGCGTGCCGCGCGTGACGCCTTTCGGCAGCGGCTTATCCAAGGTGACCGTCAGGAAATCTTCGGGTCTTTCGGGTTTTTGCCCTCCGCCGTTGCCCCCGTTGCCGCCATTGCCGTCATCGGTCGAGACGACGGGCAGCTGCGACACTTTCCCCGTCAACTCGCCCGCGTTGTTGATGTCCACGACGACGGGCATGCCGACCGCGACGCCTTCGAGCTCATCCTGCGTCATGATCGCGGCAGCCGTCAGTTTGCTCGTATCGGCGATGATGCAGATCGGGTCGTAGGCTTTGATGGCATCGCCCTTCGATACGTTCAAGCTGACGACCGTGCCGGTGAACGGCGCGGTCAGTTCCGCCTTGGCGATCTCGCCTTCGGCATCGGCCAATGCCTGGCGCTTCTCCTCGAAGGCGATCTTCGCCAGCTCGAATTCGATCGGATCCATCTCGTCCTTCTTGCGCAGCGTATCCTTCATCTGCAGCTCATCCTTGGAGAAGTTCAGCTTATCGGAACGAAGCTGCTTGCGCATGTCGTCCACGTCGAGCGAACCGATGACCTGGCCGGCGGTCACCTTCTGACCGATCTTCACGTTCAGGTCCTTCAATCGTTTGCCGTCCAGCGTAAAATAGAGCGTTTCTTCCTGCGTGGCAATCATTTTGCCGATTTCCGTCTTCTTCGTTTCCAGCGTCGTCGTCGTCACTTCATACTCCGGCTTCTTGGAGATTTGCGGCGGCGCGATCTCCGGCAGCACTTCTTCGGGGTCCTCGTTCGGCAGCAGCGAGCAGCCGCTCGATACGAGCAGCGAAGCGCCGATGACGACGACGGCAGCCGCCTTAAATGAATTTCCCGTCAACCATTTCGTAAACATGATCGGCAACCTCCAAAATCGTGGGATCGTGCGTTGTCATACAAATCGTTACTTGTTCGGTGCGAATGATCGTTTGGAAGACCGCCATAATCTGAGCGGCCATCTGCGAATCGAGCTCGGCCGTCGGTTCGTCCGCCAGCAGCAGGCTCGGCCGATGGGCGATCGCTTTGGCGATGGCGACGCGCTGCTGCTCACCCCCGGACAGCTCGAAGGGACGATGGCGCATCCGCTTGGCGAGGCCGACGAGGTCGAGGCAGTGTTCTACCCGCGATTTCCATTCCCCGCCGGGAACGCCCGCCATGCGCAGCGACAGCTCCACGTTCTCGTAGGCCGACAACAGCGGCATTAAAGCGAATGCCTGAAAAATAAAGCCCATTTCCTTGCGCCTGACCTTCGTGCGCTGGTCGTCGCCCATCTTATGGAACGGCAGGTCGTGGAAAAAAATATGTCCTTTGGTCGGCTGGTCCAGCCCGCCGATCATGTTGAGCAGCGTCGTTTTGCCGGAGCCCGAACGCCCTCGCAGCATGACCAGCTGCCGGGGCTTGAGTTCCATATGAAGACCCTTCAGCACGTGCAGCGGTTGACCGCCGACCTGAAAGGTTCGTTCGACACCTTCTACGACCAGCAGCGGTTTCGCATCGGCGCTTGCTTCCGATGACCGTTGATCGTTCTTATGTACGTCGTTTTCGACTGCTTCAGCCACGGAATGCCTGCTTTTCCACCATCCCATTTGACCGCGAAACCTCCTTCCTATGAGAAAACTCTAATCTTGCTAACGTTTAGACGCTCGTTGGGAACAAAAGGTTACACCGGTTGCGGACTTTAGGAGAATTTAATATAAAAAACCCGCTGCCCGCGGTCGATGTCGAACCGCGGGCAGCAGGGGTTCTTCGGCGCCAACCGGCGAGCGGCGGCGAGCGGCGCATGACATCTCCCGGCCGCCGGCGCGAATCCGCCTCAGCCTCTAAGCGTGATGGCGTTGCCGGATGCGTATCGCTTCAGTCCCAGCCTGAACGCAAGGACGGCCAGCGCGCCGAACGCGAGCGTCGCCGCGACCGCTTTCCAGACGAAAGCCGGATCGAAATCGCGCAGCAGGCCGATCGGCAGGAAGCTGATGAAGCCCGCGGGCAGCAGCGTGAAGAGCAGCGTCCTTGCCAGCCCTTTGAATATATCGGACGGGTACGTCGACAGCGCGACGAAGCTGTTGAATACCTGCTGCGCCAGCCCTTCCGCGTTACCGATGAAGAAGGCGAGGCACCCGGCCAGAATCGTAATGCCCATGAACAGCAGGCCGCTGAGCAGCAGGCCGAGGAGGAACTGCAGCAAGCCCGCGAGCGAATGATTGCCGACCCAAGCGTAGACGACCAGCCCGAAGAAGAAATCCCCCGCCGCCGTCAGCGACATGCGGCTGGCCAATACGTGAAGCAGCACCGGCTTCGGCTGCGACAGATAGACGTCCAATTGCCCGGCGGCGACGATCGGCGCGATGCGGTTGAAGTTGCCGAACAGCATATTGGCCCAGCCGAAGCCGCCCGCGCCGACGGCCCACATCATCATCACGTCGCCCATCTCCCAGCCGTTGACGACCTGGAACTTCCCGAAGAACAGGCTCCAGAAGAACAGCCACATGAAGTTATTGATGAACATCATGCCCGCCATCATGAAGAAGCTCGCCCGATACTCCATCGCCGAAGCGAGATTCACCTTCCAGCAGGTGATCAGAAACGCCAGCGTTCCCCGCAATCGTCCGGTGCGAGAGACGGATCGCAACCCACCGGCCTGTTCATTATCCTCCGTTGACATGCAGCTTCGACACTCCTCTCCTGTACATGAGCATGACGGCTGCCGCGAGCACCGCGATCCACGCCGCCTGAATGACGAATTGCTGCAGCAGCGGGGCGGCGCCGAAATTGACCGCCGTTCGCGCGGGAAAGTACAGCATCGCCTGAAACGGCAACCAGGCGCATACCCGCTGCAGCGGCTCCGGCATCAGATCGAGCGGCAGCAGCATGCCGCCGACGGTGAACTGCAGCTTGTGCAGCACGAATTCCATGCCCCTCGTCTCCTCGACCCACAAGGCGCATAGCGCCACGATCATATTCAGCAGAAACGCGATCGTGAGCGCGCCGAGCGTCAGCGAGAACAAGCCGGCCCACCCCAGTCCGAACGTCGGCGGTCCGACGCACAGCCAGGCGATGGCCCCGCCGACCGCCAGATGAATGTAGAACCGGAAGACCGCCTCCGACAGGTACGCGGCATAATGATAACCGATATAAGAGAGCGGCCGAATGAGGCGGATCGCGATGTCGCCGTTCTTCACCTCGTTCTCGATCAGCCCGCAAAGCGCGGGCACGCCCATCGTGATCGCTTCCGTGAACACGAGGTACCAGATGATCTGCTTCAGCGTAAAGCCGTTGATGACGCGTCCGGCGTCGCCGTCGTAAGCGGCGGACCAGAGCTGGACGAACACATACAGGATCATCAGCATGAAGCTTGCGCGCATGATGAAATCCGTTTTGTAGGCCATCTGCTGCTTCATCGTAATCCGGGCGACGGCCCCCGCTTTCTTGCTCCTTGCCGACAGAAGCTCCAACCTATCCCCGAAGACTCGGCTGCCCATGGTCCGCTAGCCTCCCGTTCCGTAAATATGCGCGATGATTTCCTCCATCGGCGGGTCCTCGACGGTCACGTCGTCGAGCCGGTACGTGCCGATGACCGTGCCGAGCACGGCTTCGATATCGGTGACCGCGAGATCGACGCCCAGCTTCAGCCGGCGCCCTTCGCCCGCGATCACCTCAGTGCCGGGAAGCGGCGGCAGCATGGAAGCATCATAGCCGGCCGCCAGCGTCAGCGAGATGATCTTGCGGTTCAGCACCTCCCGCTTCAGCCGGTCGACGGGCGCATCCAGCAGGATCCCGCCGTGATGAATGACGACCGCCCGCGAACAAAGCTCTTCCATGTCGCCCGCATCATGCGAGGTCAGGAAGACGGTCGTTCCCTCGTCCCGGTTCACCTCGCGGATCAGCTCCCGGATGCGCTGCTTGACGACGACGTCCAGCCCGATCGTCGGTTCGTCGAGGAAGAGCAGCTGCGGACGGTGCAGGAACGACACGGCGATCTCGCAGCGCATCCGCTCGCCGAGCGACAGCTTCCGCACGGGCGTATGCAGATAAGGTCCAAGCTCGAAGCGCTCGATCAAATCGTCCCGGCGGGCATGATAGTCCGCGCGGTCCAGCTCGTAAATCCGGCTGATCAGGTCGAACGTGTCGATCGGCGGCAGGTGATACCACAGCTGCGACTTCTGTCCGAACACCGCCCCGATGCGGAAAGCCAGCTTCTCCCGCTCCCGCCAAGGCGTGCAGCCGAGCACCTTCGCTTCGCCTGACGAGGGATGCAGGATGCCGGTCAGCATCTTGATCGTCGTCGATTTGCCCGCGCCGTTCGGCCCGAGGAACGCGACCATCTCGCCCCGCTGCACCGTCAGATCGATGCTCCGCACTGCCACCTTCTCCTCCCAGCTCGGCTTCAGCAGCGACCGGAAGCTGCCCGCCAAGCCGGCGTCCTTGCGTTTGACCGTGAATACCTTCCGCAATGCCTGCGTCTGCAATGCGACCACCTGCCCCGCCCCCTTTGCGTATTTCGGCGCTTCTTCCCGATAAAGCAAAAAAGACCTCCGACAAGCGCCGCCCAGTCATGCTGGGTGGAACTTGCCGAAGGTCTTTTATCCCTACGGTGTGGCAAGACGTATCGTCCTCTGCCTGGCTTCGCTCGGTTCGCCTTGAAGCGGATCCCTAGAAACCCTTCCATTTAATGTAACATATTACCATCGCATTTGCGGGCTGGCAAGAGGTTTTTTGTCTTCTTGTCCTTCTCCCAACCGCTGCAGGCGGCACGAAGAAAGTCCGGGAAAAAATGACCGGAGGGCGGTTCGGAATTGGAGCAACGCAGTGGTCGCCTTTGTAGACAGAATTCCACCTCTAATCATTTATGCAATGAGAAAATCTGTCTACAACAGCGAGCGGAGACCCGAACCGGCCGCAGGTCATTTTTTCCGCTCCGGACCCCATTCATGCCGTGTGCAGCAAATCCTCCATCATCGTGATCAGCCTTGTCCGCATCTGCTGCAGCCGCGCGGCGATCCGCTCGAGCGCGCCGTGGTTCCGGGCATCTATCGCATCGAAGGCCTGCCGCATCCGGCTGTACGCCTCGTCCATTTGCAGAATCTCGTCGCATTTCTCCAAGTTCCGATCGTATATGCGCACCCGGTACAGCAAGTCTTCCGTCGAATCCATCAATCGTTGATACATCGCATTCATAGTCGCTTCCTCGCATTCTCTTCATCTATTTGGCAATAATCCAGTGTATGAGGCAGGTTAGCTACATATAACCGATTGACGGAAAAGCGAAACAACTTGTCCGGCGCACGCAAAAAAACAGGACCCGGGCGCATGCCCGGAATCCTGTTCACCGTCGTTCATCTGCCGCTCATCTTCGAGGGTGCGATTAAACCCCGAAAGCTTGCGGATTCTCGCGCCACGATTGCAGCAGCTCGACGTCGCTCGATTGCACGATGCCGTTCTCGACGGCAACGTCGATGAGCGCCGAGTAATTCGAAAGCGTCGCGAGCGGGATGCCCTCTTTTGCGAATGCCTCGGTCGCCTGCGGGAATTGATACGTGAAGATCGCCACGACGCCCTGCACCTCGCAGCCGGCTTCGCGTACCGCGACCGCCGCTTTCAGCGAGCTGCCGCCGGTCGAGATCAGATCCTCGATCAGCACGATCTTTTGGCCCGGCTCGAAATGGCCTTCGATCTGATTCGTTTTGCCGTGGCCCTTCGCTTTGTCCCGCACGTACAGCATCGGCAGGTTCAGCTTTTGCGCGACCCAAGCCGCATGCGGAATGCCGCCCGTCGCGATGCCGGCGACCGCTTGGCAGTCCGGGTATTGCGCGCGGATGATCGTCGCGAAGCCTTCCGCGATCAGGTCGCGAATCGCCGGATAGGACATCGTCAGGCGGTTATCGCAATAAATCGGCGATTTCATGCCGGAGGTCCAGGTGAACGGCTCGTTCGGGCGAAGGGCGACCGCGTTGATCTGCAGCAAGCCCTTGGCGATTTCGGTTGGCAATTGTTCCAGCGTGGATGATGTCATCTATACCAGCTCCTCGATTATGGATTCCAAAGCTTGTCTCGGATCGGGCGCCCCCGTAATCGGACGTCCGATGACCATATAATCCGTTCCTTGCTCCAGTGCTTGGCGGGGCGTCATGATGCGGGACTGGTCGCCGATGTCCGCTCCGGCCGGGCGAATGCCCGGCGTGATCGTTTGAAACGATGCGCCGCAGGCCGATTTGATCAGCTGCACCTCCTGCGGGGAGGCGACGACGCCGCCCAGGCCCGCTTCCTGCGCCAGCTTGGCGTAGCGCACGACCGCGTCCGCGACGGAACCGCCGATGCCGATCTCGTCGTTCAGTACCGTTTGGCTCGTGCTGGTCAGCTGCGTCACGGCAATAACGAGCGGCCGCCGCAGACCGGCATTTCCGCTCAACGCCTGCTCGACGCCTTCCATCGCCGCCCGCATCATGGCCGATCCGCCGGCCGCGTGCACGTTGAACACGTCGACGCCGAGCTTGGCGATGCTGTTCGCCCCGCCTTTGACCGTGTTCGGGATGTCGTGCATTTTCAGGTCCAGGAACACCTTGTAGCCGCGCGCCTTCAGATCCGCGACGAAGCCCGGCCCCGCCGCGTAGAACAGCTGCATGCCGACCTTCATGAAACACGGAATGCCCTCCAGGCTTCGCACCAGCGCTTCCGCCGCGGCGGCATTCGGATAATCGAGCGCGACCATGACGCGTCCCGCCGCTTCTTCCCAGCTTCGCTTCATCTGCTCCAGTCCCTTCGTCTTTGTCGGTTTATGCATGGCGAAAGCCTGCTTGGGGGCAGGCTTTCGCGGCCGGATAACGGCCATTCGTTTGTTCGCTTGCGATTATTTCTGCGCGAGTACCGGCATCGGACGCGAGGAGAAATTGATCGTTTGCAGCATGTTGAGCAGCGCCCGAACCGTATCGAGCGAGGTCATGCAGACGACGCCGTTCTCGACCGCTTCGCGGCGAATGCGGAAACCGTCGCGTTCCGGCGTCTTGCCTTTCGTCAACGTGTTGACGACGAAGTGCGCTTGTCCGTCGCGGATCAGATCCAGGATGTTCGGCGAGCCCTCGCTCAGTTTGTTCACGGTTTTCACGCGCAGGCCCGCTTCTTCCAACGCCGTTGCCGTGCCGCCCGTCGCGATGATGTTGTAGCCCAGCTCGTAGAAGCCGCGCAAAATCTCGATCGCCTCCGGTTTGTCCTTGTCGGCCACCGTCGCGATGATGGAGCCCGTCGGCGGGATGCGCATCCCCGCGCCCACGAGGCCCTTGTACAGAGCTTTCGCGTACTGTTGATCGCGCCCCATGACCTCGCCCGTCGATTTCATCTCCGGCGTCAGCGTCGGATCGACGCGGCGCAGCTTCGCGAAGGAGAAGACCGGTACTTTCACGGACACGAACTCGTCTTCCGGCCACAAGCCCTCGACGTAGCCGAGATCCGCCAGCTTCGTGCCGAGAATCGCTTGCGTGGCCAGGTTGGCCATCGGGATGTTCGTCACTTTGCTCAGGAACGGCACCGTGCGCGACGAGCGCGGATTGACCTCGATGACGTACACTTCGTCCTGGAAGATGACGAATTGGATGTTGACCAGGCCGATGACGTTCAAGCCGCGCGCGATCTTGATCGTGATGTCGACCATTTTCTGCTGCAGCTCGCGCGAGATCGACTGCGGCGGGTACACCGCGATGGAGTCGCCGGAGTGAACGCCCGCGCGCTCGACATGCTCCATGATGCCCGGGATGAGCACCGTATCGCCGTCGCAGATCGCGTCGACTTCGGCTTCCTTGCCCAGCATGTAACGGTCGATCAGAACCGGATGCTCCGGATTGATCTTGACCGCTTGCACCATGTAGGTCAACAGCTCCTCGTCGGAGTAGACGATCTCCATGGCGCGGCCGCCGAGGACGTACGACGGGCGCACCAGCACCGGATAGCCGAGGCCTTGGGCGACGGCGACCGCTTCGTCCACGGACGTTACCGTCGAGCCTTGCGGCTGCATCACGTTCAACTCGCGAAGCAGCGCTTCGAATTTCTTGCGATCCTCCGCCGTGTCGATGCTCTCCAGGCTCGAGCCCAGGATGCGCACGCCGGCTTTCGTCAGCGGCGCCGCGAGGTTGATCGCCGTCTGGCCGCCGAACTGCACGATGACGCCGATCGGCTTCTCCTGCTCGATGACGTTCATGACGTCCTCGAAGAACAGCGGCTCGAAGTACAGGCGGTCGGACGTGCTGAAGTCCGTCGATACGGTCTCCGGGTTGTTATTGATGATGACCGCTTCGTAGCCGGCCTTCTGAATCGCCCATACGGCATGCACCGTGGAGTAGTCGAACTCGATGCCTTGGCCGATCCGGATCGGGCCGGAACCGAGCACGAGCACCTTCTGTTTGTCGGACTCCGTCACTTCGTTCTCTACCTCGTAGGTCGAGTAGTAGTACGGCGTCGTCGCTTCGAATTCGGCGGCGCACGTATCGACCATCTTGTAGACCGGTTTCAACTCCAGCTCCGCGCGGTAGGCGCGGATATCGAACTCGTTCGTGTACGTCGATTGGTTGCCTTCGCGGCGGATCTCCGCGATGGAACGGTCCGAGAAGCCTTTGCGCTTCGCTTGGTACAGCAGTTCTTTCGACAAGACGGAAGCGCCGCGAAGCTCGGCTTCGAAGGCGACGATGCCTTCGATCTTATCGAGGAACCACCAATCGATATTCGTCAGGTCTTGGATGTCCTGCAGCTGGTAGCCGCGGCGGAACGCTTCCGCCACGAGGAACATCCGCTCGTCGTCCGGCTTCTGCAGGCGCAGGCGCAGCGTGTCCTCGTCCAATTCGGACGCGTCCTTCAAGTGAATGCGGTGCGCGCCGATCTCGAGCGAGCGGACCGCTTTGTGAATCGACTCCTCGAACGTCCGGCCGATGGCCATGACTTCGCCGGTCGCTTTCATTTGCGTGCCGAGCTTGCGGTTCGCGTTGATGAATTTATCGAACGGCCAGCGCGGGATCTTGGACACGATGTAATCCAGCGTCGGCTCGAACATGGCGTAGGTTTGGCCCGTTACCGGGTTGACGATCTCGTCGAGCGTATAGCCGACGGCGATCTTGGCGGCCATCTTGGCGATCGGATAGCCCGTCGCCTTGGAAGCCAGCGCGGACGAACGGCTTACCCGCGGGTTGACCTCGATGACGTAGTATTGGAAGCTGAACGGGTCGAGCGCGAATTGCACGTTGCAGCCGCCTTCGATGTTCAGCGCGCGGATGATCTTGAGCGAGGCCGAGCGGAGCATCTGGTACTCGCGGTCGGACAGCGTCTGGCTCGGCGCCACGACGATGGAATCGCCGGTATGTACGCCGACGGGATCGAAGTTCTCCATGTTGCACACGACGATGCAGTTATCGTTCGCGTCGCGCATGACTTCGTATTCGACTTCCTTCATGCCCGCGATCGATTTCTCGATCAGGCATTGGCTGATCGGGCTGTACCGGATGCCCGACGCGACGATCTCGCGCAGCTCGGTCTCGTTCGCGCAGATCCCGCCGCCGGTGCCGCCTAGCGTGTAAGCCGGACGGACGATGATCGGATAGCCGATCTCATTCGAGAAATCCACCGCGTCTTCGATGGTCGTCACGATGACGCTCTCCGGTACAGGTTGTTCCAGCTCGCGCATCAGATCGCGGAACAAGTCCCGGTCCTCCGCTTTCTCGATCGCCGTCAGCTGCGTGCCGAGTAGCTGCACGTTCTCGCGCTCCAGCACGCCCGCGCGCGCCAGTTCGACCGCCATGTTGAGGCCGGTTTGTCCGCCGAGGGTAGGCAGCAAGCCGTCCGGACGCTCCTGGCGAATGATTTGGGTGACGAAATCCAGCGTAATCGGCTCGATGTATACTTTGTCCGCCATGTTCGTGTCGGTCATGATCGTGGCCGGGTTGCTGTTGATCAGCACGACCTCGTAGCCTTCTTCCTTCAGCGCTTGGCAAGCCTGCGTGCCGGCGTAGTCGAACTCGGCCGCTTGACCGATGACGATCGGGCCGGAGCCGATCACGAGAATCTTTTTCAGCTTGTTATTTCTGGGCATATTGCAGTTCTCCTCTCAATGATGCCGCCAATTGCGCTTGACGCGGTTTTTGCGGGTTGTTTTGTTTCGTGGTGCGGATCATCTCCAGGAACTGATCGAACAGGTAACTGCTATCCAGCGGACCGGGCGCCGCTTCCGGATGGTACTGCACGGAGAAAGCAGGTAATTCCGTATGCTTCAAGCCCTCGATCGTGCGGTCGTTGTTGTTGATGTGCGTAACCTCGAGCTTCGTGCCCGCCACGGATTCTTCAAGCACCGTGTAGCCGTGATTCTGCGAAGTGATGTAGCAGCGGTTCGTCGCCAACTCTTTGACGGGATGATTGCCGCCGCGGTGGCCGAATTTCAGCTTTGACGTGTCCGCGCCGCAAGCGAGCGCGAACAGTTGGTGGCCGAGGCAAATGCCGAAGATCGGATATTCGCCGAGGAGCTCTTGGATCATCTTCACGGCATGCGGCACGTCTTTCGGGTCGCCGGGGCCGTTGGACAGCTGGATGCCGTCCGGGTTGAGCTTGCGGATTTGCTCCGCCGTCGTGTCCTGCGGCACGACGACGACGTCGCAGCCGCGCTTCGTCAGCTCGCGCAGGATGCCGCTCTTCGCGCCGTAGTCGACGAGCACGATGCGCTCGCGGTCGCCGGGGCTCGTGAAGATGCTTTTGGTCGACGTACGCGCCACTTGGTCGCGCATCAGCGGCGTCGCGGACAAGCGCTCCTGCAGCTCTTCCACGCGTTCCGCGCCGGTCGTCAGGATGCCTTTCATCGTGCCGTGGTGGCGCAGGATGCGCGTCAGCATCCGGGTATCGATATCGCTGATGCCGATAATGCCGTGTTCCTTCAGCAAGCCGTCCAGCGTGTATTGCGCTCTCCAGTTGCTCGGGATCGGCTCGTGGCGGCGCACGACGAAGCCGTGGATGAACGGCGCGACCGTCTCGAAATCATCGCGCGTGATGCCGTAGTTGCCGACGAGGGGATAGGTCATGGTCACGATTTGACCGCAGTAGGACGGATCCGACAGCACCTCTTGGTACCCCGTAATCCCTGTATTAAATACGACCTCGCCGCTGGACTGTCCTTCGGCGCCAAAGCCGAGACCCGTAAACAGCGTGCCGTCTTCCAATAACAATCTTGCTTGCATCCGTATCACTCCTGTTCTCAAGTTGCGTGCTGCTCTCTTATTGTTCCGTCCAGACGATCTTGCCGTTCACGATGGTCGCCGCCGGCCAGCCGTACAGCTTCCAGCCGCCGAATGGCGTATTCTTGCCCTTGGAAGCGAACGAGGCCGGATCGACTTCACGTTCATGCTCAAGATCCACGATCGTAATATCCGCAGGAGCGCCTGCTTTCAAACGGCCGCTCGCCAGGCCGAACACGCGGGCCGGGTCCGAGGTCATCCGTCCGAGCAGGAAGCCGAGCGTCCATTTGCCGGTGCGGACGAAGCGGGTGTACAGGAGCGGGAAGGCCGTCTCGAAGCCGACGATGCCGAACGGCGCAAGCTGCATGCCGCGGGCCTTCTCCTCCGCGCTGTGCGGCGCGTGATCCGTCACGATGATGTCGAGCGTGCCGTCTTCCAGTCCTTCGATGACGGCCTGCACGTCGCGCGGGGTGCGGAGGGGCGGGTTCATTTTCCAATTCGCGTCCATGCCCGGAATGTCTTCGTCCGAGAGGATCAAGTGATGCGGGCACACCTCGGCGGTGACGTTGATGCCGAACTGCTTCGCATGCCGGATGAGGCGCACCGATTGCTCCGTGCTCACGTGGCAGACGTGATAGTGCACGCCCGTCGCTTCCGCCAGCAGGATATCCCGGCCGACGTGGATGGCTTCGGACTCGTTCGGAATGCCCTTCAAGCCGTTCTCCGCGGCGAATTTGCCTTCCGTGACCGCCGCGCCGACGACCAGCGAGTCGTCCTCGCAGTGCGCGATGACCGGCATGGCCATGGAAGCCGCCAGCTTCATGGCGTCCTTCATCATCTGGGCGTTCTGCACGCCGACGCCGTCGTCCGTGAAGCCGATCGCGCCCGCCTCTTTCAAGGAAGCGAAATCCGTCAGCTCGCGTCCCAGCTCGTTCTTCGTGATCGCCGCGTACGGGAGCACCTTGACGATGCCTGCATCGGCAGCTTTATCGAGGATATAGCGGACCGTATCGGCCGTATCCGTCACCGGGCGCGTGTTCGGCATGCAGGCGATCGTGGTGAATCCGCCCGCCGCCGCCGAGCGCGTGCCGCTCGCGATGTCCTCTTTGTATTCAAAGCCCGGTTCGCGCAGATGCACGTGCATGTCGATGAATCCCGCGGATACCAGCTTGCCGTTCGCGTCGATCGTTTCAAAGCCGTTCGTGTCCGGTCGGCCCGAGGAAGCGTCCGCGATCTCCGCGATGATGCCGTCCGCGATGCGAATATGCTTCAATTCCGTTTCTCCGGTTTCTTCGTTCCAGACCAACCCGTTCAAGATCCATGCTGCCATTCTATCGTTGACCCCTTTCGCTCGTTAGTTCAGTGCCCGTTCGATGACGGCCATCCGAATCGGTACGCCGTTCTGCATTTGCGTGAAAATCCGCGATTGGGGATGCTCCACCAGTTCATCGTCGATCTCGACGTTCCGGTTGATCGGCGCCGGATGCATGATGATCGCATGCGGCGCGATGCGCGAAGCCCGCTCCGTCGTCAACCCGTATTGCTCGCGGTAAGCCTCGGCCGTTCCCATCATGCCCGCTTCATGGCGCTCCAGCTGCACCCGCAGCAGCATGACGACATCCGCCTTCAGCGCTTCTTCCATCGTCACGAGCGGCGCGCCCAGCTCGGGCGCGGCCATGCTCGCCGGCGCGCAAAATTGCACGTTCGCGCCGAATTTCTGCAAGGCGTACAGATTCGAGCGCGCGACGCGGCTGTGCAGGATGTCCCCGATGATGGAGACCGTCAATCCTCGCAGCTCGCCGAATTGCTTGCGCATCGTATAGAGATCGAGCAGCGCCTGCGTAGGATGCTCGTTGTTGCCGTCGCCGGCGTTAATGAGCGGCACCTTGATCTTGGTCGCCAGGTCGGCGAGCACGCCGTTCGGCTTCAGCCGGATGACGCCGGCGTCGATGCCCATCGATTCCAGCGTGCGGACCGTATCGTAGATCGATTCGCCCTTCTGCACGCTCGACACGGCGGCCGCGAAGTTCAGCACTTCCGCGCCCAGCCGCTTCTCCGCGACTTCGAAGGAAAAGCGGGTTCTCGTGCTGTTCTCGAAAAACATATTCGCGATGAACTTGCCTTGCAGCGCCGGCTCGAGCTTATTCGAGCTAGCTTCCCAATACGCGGCGCGGTCCAAGATCGAGGCGATCTCGTCCATGCCGAGCTCCTTCAGCCCAAGCAAGCTTCGCCGATTCGTCAATGTTGCGGTTATCATATCGCGCGGCTCCCCCTCAATGGATAATCGTCACTTGATCGTTCTCGTCGACTTCCTGCAGAGAAACCTCGATTTGCTCTTGTTTCGACGTGGGCACGTTCTTCCCGACGTAATCGGGCCGGATCGGCAACTCTCTATGGCCCCGGTCGACCAACACCGCGAGCTGAATCATCTGCGGCCGTCCCAGATCCATCAGCGCGTCCATCGCCGCCCGGATCGTCCGTCCCGTATACAGCACGTCGTCGAACAGGATGACCCGTTTGTTCTTCACGTTCACGGAAGAGCCTGCCGCCGGTCGGATCGCGCTTCCTTCTTCCCGGTCATCGCGGTATTGCGTAATGTCGAGTTCCTGCACCTCGACGGGCAAACCTTCGATCTCGCGGATCTGCTCGGCGATGCGCTGGGCCAAGTAGATGCCCCGGGTGCGAATGCCGACGATCACGCAGTTGTCGATGCCCTTGTTCTTCTCGACGATCTCGTGGGCAATCCGCGTGAGCGCGCGCCGAATCGCCGTTTCGTCCATAATGACGCGATGCTGCTCATCCATTCGTATCAAGCGCCTCCTTGCATGATTGCGAAGTTCCATGGCCACAAAAAAACTCCTTGCGGCGTGCGCAAGGAGTTTCGTCGTTTTGCGGTATCAATCCGGGAAGTTGGACAAAGCCCACTTGCGCGAAGATGCGCCAGTGGTAGGGTTGTCCCCCTGTCGTTCGATTGATAAAACGATTCACGTTACCTTGCCAGCCTCTCTGGACTGAGTTAAAGGTACTGCTGTTTATCAAAAGAATTATGTCACATTCGACAATTCATGTCAATCGACTTTTGACTAAAGGCTCAATTTCGTGATCCGCTCGACCGCTTTTTCGGTATTCTCGCGGCTGCCGAACGCCGTTAAGCGGAAATAGCCTTGGCCCGCTTGGCCGAAGCCGACGCCGGGCGTACCGACAATATTCGCCTCGGACAGCAATTTGTCGAAGAAGGCCCAGGAATCGAGGCCGTTCGGCGTTTTGAGCCAGATGTACGGCGCGTTCACGCCGCCGAACACTTCAAGTCCGAGCGAGGCCAAGCCGTCGCGAATGATGCCGGCGTTCGTCATGTAGTAATCGATGATGGACGCGATTTGCGCTTTGCCTTCCGGCGTGTAGATCGCCGCTGCGCCACGCTGCGTCACGTAGGATACGCCGTTGAACTTCGTGGTGTGGCGGCGGTTCCACAGGTCGTTGACGAGAATCACGTTGCCGTCTTCGTCTTTGGCTTTCAGCTCGCGGGGAACCACGGTGTACGCGCAGCGAACGCCCGTGAAGCCTGCCGTCTTGGAGAAGCTGCGGAATTCGATCGCGACTTCCTTCGCGCCTTCGATCTCGTAGATCGAGCGCGGTACGTCGGCTTCTTGAATGAACGCTTCGTACGCGGAATCGTACAGAATGATGCAGTTGTTCGCTTTCGCGAAATCGACCCAACGCTTCAATTCATCCTTCGTCAGCGTCATGCCGGTCGGATTGTTCGGGTAGCAGAGGTAGATCAGATCCACTTTGCGATCGGGAAGGCTCGGCGTAAAGTCGTTGGATGCGTCGCATTTCAAATACACGATATTCTCGTATTGGTTCGTTTCCTTGTTGAATTTGCCGGAGCGCCCGGCCATGACGTTCGTGTCGACGTATACGGGGTACACCGGATCTTGCACCGCCACGACCGCGTTTTGGCTGAAGATCTCTTGGATGTTGCCGACGTCGCACTTCGAACCGTCGCTGACGAAGACTTCGTTCGTCGCGATGTCGATGCCGCGCGCTTTATAATCGTTCTCGATGATCGCGTTGATCAGAAAGTCGTAGCCTTGCTCCGGGCCGTAACCGCGGAACGTCGACGGATTCGCCAGCTCGTCCACGGCGTCGTGCATCGCTTTCGTGATGGCGTCGGGCAAACCGCGCGTGACGTCACCGATGCCGAGGCTGATGATTTGGGCATTCGGGTTCTCCTGCGTGAATTTCGTGCGGCGTTTCGCGATTTCGGAGAACAGGTAGCTGCCTTGAAGCTGCGTATAGTTGTGATTGATTTGCGTCATTGGCGTTTATCTCACCCTTCGATTCCAAGTTTATAGTTTATCATAATCATAGCGTAACGGAAGCGGCCGACCACATAAAGGATTTAGCGAAAAGTTTGCATTATTTCGTGCCTGGATATGGTGACCGAGGCGTGCATTTCCCGACCTGCGCCTTAATGAGCCGGCGAATGCTGCATTAGCGGTTCTCCGTCGGAGGATGCAACCAATCGCCTATCGCTGCCGCAATATCGTAAGCTCGTGCTCCATGTCCGCCGGAATCGGCGCGCGGAACTCCAAATATTCGCCGGAACGGGGATGGACGAACCCGAGCACCGCCGCATGCAGCGCCTGCCCTTTAAGCCCGATCGTTTTGTTCCGCCCGTATACGGGATCGCCCGCGAGCGGATGATCGATGTATTTCATATGAACGCGAATCTGGTGCGTCCTTCCGGTCTCCAATTGAAGCTCGAGCAGCGTGTAATCGCCGAAACGCTCCACGACTTGAAAGTGGGTGACCGCTTCCTTGCTGCCCTTGTGAATGACCGTAAACTGCTTGCGGTCATGCGGGTCGCGGCCGATGGGCGCGTCGACCGTTCCGTTCTCGTGCGGCATGTTGCCGTGAACGAGCGCCATGTATTTGCGCGTCACGGTATGGGCCTTCAATTGGGCGGCAAGCGAAGCATGGGTCAAGTCGTTCTTCGCGGCCATGATCAGCCCCGATGTGTCTTTGTCGATGCGATGCACGATGCCCGGCCTCAGCACGCCGTTAATGCCGGACAGATCCTTGCAATGATGCATCAATGCGTTCACGACGGTTCCCGAATAATGGCCGGGCGCGGGATGAACGACCATGCCTCTCGGCTTGTTGACGACGATTACGTCGCTGTCCTCGTAGACGACATCGAGGGGGATATCCTGCGCTTCGATGACCGCTTCTTCGGGCTCAGGCACAATAACCGTGACCACGTCGGCCACGGTTAGTTTATAATTCGCCTTCGCTTCGCGGTTGTTCACGAGCACGGCTCCGCCCTTGATCCAGTCCTGCACCTGCGTGCGCGACACCGCGCCGTCTTCCATGCTCTCGGTCACGTATTTGTCGAGCCGTTCGCCGGCGTCCCGGTCCTCGACAGCGAAGACCATCGCCTCTTGCTCGTCATTGAATGAATTGGTGATTTTCGGATCCTTTTCGTTCTTGTTCATTGGAATTTGAATCTCCGTTCTCTTTCTTGGATGTCAGCAGCGCATCCAGCAGAATCAACGCGACGCCGACGCAAATGCCGGAATCCGCCAGGTTGAATACCGGGAACACGTAACTGCCGAACGTGAATTGCAGGAAATCGACGACTTGTCCGTACACCGCCCGGTCGATCAGATTGCCTACGGCGCCGCCAAGCACGAGGCCCAGTCCCGAAAGCAGCAGCGCTTTGCCGGAATTGCGGTTCTTCGCCATATACCAGACAATGCCGGCGACGACGACGAGCGTGATCGCGATGAACAGGATTCGCTGCTCCTGCAGGATGCTGAATGCCGCGCCTTTATTGCGAATCGAGGTGAGGATAAAGAAATCGCCTATCACGTGCTTCGTCTCGTACAAGTCCAGGCTGTGTTCCACCCATTTCTTGCTCAGATAATCGACCACGAGCACAAAAACTGCCAGCCAATAGTAGTAAAATTTCACGGCGAATGCCCCCTTATCCCCCACATTGTAGCATATCCCATCCGCATTCCACCAGCCGGAATACGCTTCTCCTTGGCAGTGTATCCATGATTGACCGCCTCTAAAAACGGCCGTTCATGCAAAAGCTAACGGCACGACATCAACGCCAATCCTTTCCCATGAAAGAGGGTAACTTCCGATGAGGAATCTGACGAACGCACAGCTTCGCGATATCCGCAGCAGGCTGATCGTGGAGAAGGCTGCCGCCGAGCAGCGGCTGGCCAGCCGCGAGCATTACGGGCTGGACGCCTCGCTCCGGGACGAGTCCGGGGATCTGTCCGCCTACGACAACCATCCCGCCGATGCCGCCACCGAAACGTACGAACGCGGGAAAGACCTCGCGCTTCACGAGCAGGAAGAGCTGCACCTGAACCGCATCGACGCGGCGCTCGGCGCCATGGAAGACGGCAGCTACGGCAACTGCTTGACATGCGGGCAACCGATCCCTGCCGCCCGTCTGCTGGCCCTTCCGGATACGCTCTATTGCGTGGAGCATTCGCCCCGCCAGGAAGTATCCGAGCATCGCCCCATCGAGGAGGAGTTCCTGCAGCCGCCGTTCGGCCGCACGAGCATGGACGACCACGAAGGCGGGTACAACGGCTTCGACGGCGAGGACGCCTGGCAGATCGTCGAGAGCTGGGGCAATTCCGACTCGCCGGCCATGTCCGAGAACCGCGACGTTGCTTCGTACGACGATATCGGCATCGAACAGGACGAGGCGGACGGCTACGTGGAAACGTTCGAAAGCTTCGTGGCGACCGACATCACCGGCAATCACCGTTATGTCGTCCGCAACGACGCCTACGACAAGTATTTGGAGCAAGACGAAGGCGATCACTTGCTGGAGAAGGAATAGCGGGATCGGACTTCTTTCGGATCGGGATTGCGAACGATCGGGTCAATACGTCTTGCCTTCCAGCTGATGCTGCACGATTCGGACGATATCGGCGATAAAATCGCCGATGATCGGCAGGTTGAGCGCCCCGAGCAGCTGCAGGAAATACAATATGAACGTCGCGAATACCGTAAAGCCGAAGGCGATTCCGACTCCGCGCGACACGCCGCCGAGCAAATTTCGCCAGGCGAGCGAAAAGGGCCGGTTCATCAGTTGAACGTAATCCGCGATTTGGGTGCGCTCCATCTGCGCCGTCACCTTCTCCAGTCTTTTCTCGAGGGCTTGGAGCGACTGGCGGACGCCCGTTAAGTTTTCTTGGTCTTCTGTCATTCCGAACCTGTCCTTTCAAAACGAAACGAAGCCCATGCTGCGCGGAGGCCGAAGCGGCAAAAGCCGCCAGCCGCCGCGCCATGGGCGTTCGGTTTGGTTGCTGCTATGCAGTTACTATGCCCCCGCGATCGCGATTCCAATCTCGCGATCCCCGAGCGATACCCGTTCCATGGCCGATTCGCCGCCATAATCCACGCTGCTCAGCAGCACGTTCTCGAACAAGACGTCCTCGAACGCGCTCAGCGCCGCTCGCAGCTCGTCGTCCACGTCCAGCTTGAGCGCGATCCGTCGCTCGATCGGAAGATCGAGCTTCTTGCGCGTGTCCTGCACGGCGCGAATGACTTCGCGGACCAGTCCTTCCTGCTCCAGCTCCGGCGTGATATCCATGTTGATCGCGACCGTCAGCTGATACCCGGAAGCGGACGCGAAACCGGATTTGGCTTGTTTCTCCACGAGCAGCTCATCCAGCGCGATGACGAAGCTTTCGCCTTCCAGCGACGTATACGAGAGTTCGCCGGCTTTCATGATTTGGCTGGTTTCGTCCGGCAGCATCGACTTGAGGTACGATTGAATCGGACCGACGTGCTTGCCGTACTTCTTGCCCGCGACCTTCAGGTTCAGCTTAAAGGTGAAATCGACGAATCCGCTGTCCCCGCTCGCGATCGTGATTTTTTTGACGTTGATCTCGTCCTTGATGATATCCTCGTAAGGCGCAAGGTCGAACTCGTTGTCCAGCGCCACGATCAGCTCGGAGAGCGGCTGGCGCGTCTTGATGCCGGCCTCGTTGCGGACATTGCGCGCCAATTCGACGATCTGTCTGGCCGTCTCCATATCGCGTTCCAGCTTCTCGTCGATCGCCGACTCGTCGGCCTTCGGATAATCGGCCAGATGCACGCTGCCGCTGCCGCCCAGATTCAAATAGACATCGTCGGCCAGCATCGGCGCGAACGGCGCGATGAGACGCGCCAAGGTCAACAGAACGGAGCGAAGCGTGCCGTAGGCGTCCAGTTTGTCGTCCGTAAGCCCGCTGCCCCAGAAACGGTCGCGGGAACGGCGGATGTACCAGTTGCTCAGTTCATCGACGAAGCCCTCGATGCCCTTCGCCGCGTTCAGGAAGTCGTAGCTCGCGAGGCTCTTGTTGACGCTCGCCACGAGACTGTTCAGCCGGGACGCGATCCAGCGGTCCAGCTTGTTCGCGGATACCCGGGCAGGCTGCGCCGCAGGGTCATACCCGTCGATCGACGCATAGAGCGCGAAGAACGCGTGCGTGTTCACGATCGTATCGATGACCTTGGACTTGGCTTCGCCGACGATGCCGCGCGAGAAACGCTTGCTGTTCCACGGCGCGCTGTCCGCAAGAAGCGCCCAGCGAAACGCATCCGTGCCGTATTCGTTGATGATCTCCCACGGATCGATGACGTTGCCCTTGGATTTGGACATCTTCTGTCCGTTCTCGTCCAGGATATGCCCGGTCGAGATAACCGCTTTATACGGCGCCTTGCCGGCATAGAGCGTGGATACGGCCAACAGGCTGAAGAACCAGCCGCGGGTTTGGTCGATGCCTTCGCAGATGATGTCGGCCGGATATTGTTCCGAGAACGTCTGCTGCTTCTCGAACGGCTGGTGGTATTGGGCAAATGGCATGGAGCCGCTGTCGAACCACACGTCGACGACCTCGGACGTGCGCGTCATGACGCCGCCTTCGCAGTGCGGGCAATGAAGCTTGACGTCGTCCACGTACGGCTTGTGCAGCTCGATGTCTTCCGAGATCGGCGTAACGGAACGCGCGGCGAGATCCTTGCGGCTGCCCGGCGAATGCTGACCGCCGCATTTGTCGCAAATCCATACGTTGAGCGGCGTTCCCCAATACCGGTTGCGGCTGATGTTCCAGTCGACCAGATCCTCGAGGAACTTGCCGAAACGGCCCTCTCGGATATGGGACGGGTACCAGTCCACGCTGTTGTTGTTCGCGATCAGCTGGTCTTTGACCGCGGTCGTCTCGATGAACCAGCTGTCCGTCGCGTAGTAGATCAGCGGCGTCTTGCAGCGCCAGCAGAACGGATAGCTGTGCTCGTAGCGTTCTTTCGAGAACAGCAGCCCGCGTTCGCTCAGCATTTTCACGATATCGACGTCGCATTCCTTGACGAAGCGTCCCGCGAGATCCGTGACGGCATCCACGTAACGACCGGCATTGTCCACCACGTTCAAGAAGCTGATGCCGTTGTGGCGCGCGACCTTGTAGTCGTCGTCGCCGTGCGCCGGCGCGATGTGCACGATACCCGTACCGCTCGAGTCGCTGACGAAATCGCCCGGGATGATATAATGCCCGTTCTCGATCGACGCGTAACGGAAGGGCGGTTCATACTTCAAATTCAGCAGCTCCGCGCCTTTGACGGTGGACTGCACCGCGTATTCGCCCTTCATGACGCTCTCGATCAACGCCTCGGCCACGATGTATACGTCTCCGTCCTTCAGGACGCGCGCGTAGGTAAGGTTCGGGTTGACCGCAAGCGCGACGTTCGCGGGAAGCGTCCATGGCGTGGTCGTCCATGCCAGGACGTATTCGTTGCTGCCGGCAAGCTTGAATTTGACCGTCGCGCTGAGATCCTTGACATCCTCGTAGCCTTGCGCGACTTCATGGGAGCTCAAAGTCGTCTGGCAATGCGGGCAGTACGGGCTTACCCGGTGGCCGCGATAAAGCAAGCCCTTGCCATGGATGGTGGACAAAATATTCCACACGCTCTCGATGTAATCGTTGTTCAGCGTGATGTAAGGATCGTCCATGTTCGTCCAGTAGCCGATCGCTTCCGTCAGCTCGCGCCATTGCCGTTCGTACTCGAATACGCTGCTCTTGCATTTGTTGATGAACGCTTCCACGCCGTATTCCTCGATGTCCTGCTTGCCTGAGATGCCGAGCTGCTTCTCCACGCCCAGTTCGACCGGCAGGCCGTGGGTATCCCAGCCTGCTTTGCGGACGACCCGATACCCGTCCATCGTCTTGTAGCGGCAGATGAAATCCTTGATGACCCGGCCCAGCACATGCCCGATGTGCGGCGCGCCGTTGGCGGTCGGCGGTCCCTCGTAGAAGACGAAATTCGGTTTGCCGTCCCGGTTGTCGATCGACTGCTGGAACGTGTTTTCCGCTCTCCATTTGTTTAACACCCGCAGGTCGCGGCTTCTTGCCTTTTCTTTCACGTCAATGCGCTGCATGCCCGATTACCCCTTCCATGTCCCTAAAATAAAAAAAGCCCCGTCCCCGTAAAGGGACGAGACATGGCTCGCGATACCACCCTTGTTCCAATTCCATCCCGCCCGTTTTCCTTGGCTTGAACCAAAAAACGAGTGCGCGGATCCATTGGCAACTTCGTCACGGATGCCGACATGCCATCCGAGTTCCGGGTAACGGCGGAAATCCGGCGAAGCTTAATGCCTGCGAAACATTCGCAAGGTTCGGCGCCGCTTCTCGGAGAGGATATTCCGCAATCGTCCGCACACCGGCTTTCAGCATAGACCGGCTCTCTGTGGAGCTTCCAACTGCGTACTCGTTCTCGTCAACGAAATATGATCGTATACAATGATTATTACCATATATACGCCATTTCGATACATTTGTCAAACAAAAGTCGTGCTTTTTATTTACCCGCGGACATTCTCGCTTGCGAGCGAATGCTGGCTGTCGAGCGACTCCCAGCCTTCTTGGGCGAGCAGCTCCAGCTGCGCTTCCACGAGCGTCCGGAAACGCGCGCGGTAAATGGAGGCTTGCTTCTTGAGCTCTTCGACTTCGAGCGCGACCTTGCGGGATTTGTTCAGCGAATCGTTGATGATGCGATCCGCGTTCTTCTCCGCTTCCTTGACGATCAGCTGCGCTTCTTTCTTCGCGTTGCTCCGAACTTCGTCGGCCGCTTCCTGCGCCACGATAATCGTCTTGCTGAGCGTTTCTTCGATGTTCGAGAAATGATTCAATCTCTCTTGCAGGGCCAGCGCCTGATTCTGAATCTCTTTGTTCTCGCGAATCAACGCTTCGTAATCTTTGATGACTAGGTCGAGAAACTCATTCACTTCATCCTCATCGTACCCGCGAAGACGTCTGCCAAATTCCTTGTTATGTATGTCCAATGGCGTTAACGGCACTGGCGCACCTCCTGAATGTTTACAAGTTTCAAGGGCAGATCACCCATTTGTACATTCTAGTTTCGACAGATGAAGCCATATTCCTGCAAAGTCCTAGATAATTTTACCGATTTTGACCCGGATTCGGCCTTTTTTCGTGACGCCTTCCACGCCCAGGACTTTAAACCTTCCCAGCCCCTGCATGGACACGACGTCGCCTTCCTTGAGCGGCGCGGAAGGATCTTCCTCGACCTTCCAATTGACGCGGCATCTTCCCGCCCGGATCGGATCCACGATCTTGGTTCTGCTGATGCGGTGCACGTCGCTCGCGATGCCGTCCAGACGCAAAGAGGCCACCGACAAATTCATCTCCTCCATGGCCGAGACTGCCGGACGCAGCCGCTCCAAAGGAAGAATGTCCGTCAGGACATGAACGCGGTGGACTTGGCGCAAATGAATATTGATATAATCGGCGATCTCCCCGGCAACGAGCACATGGCAACCGTCTTCATGGACGTGGAGATCACCGATCCGATCCCGCTTGATGCCAAGTCCGAGCAGCGCGCCCAAATAATCGCCATGATCCAGCTCCAGATGTCCCTGCGTGCCGCCGGTCACCTCGATCAGCGCGATATGCGCCGGCTCGTCGTCCAGCACCCGGTAATCCGGAGCAAGGATCGCTCTTCTCCGTTCAGCCTCCGGATAGCCGCCGTCCAGTCGGATTTGCACGTCCGGATTACGGTTCGCGAGGGAGACCACGATATCCGCCTGCCGCGGGTCCAGAAAATCCGTCAGCTTCAGTTCATGGGCGAAAGCGGCGCGGTCAACCCATTCCGATGCCCGGTCCACGAAGGGCCGTTCGTCCGGATGGAAATGCACGTAAATATCGTTCTTCATATGAACATATCGAGGATCGCAATCAATCCGTACGCCACGAAACGGAGGGCGAACAGCGCCACGATCGGCGAAATATCGAGGACGCCGCCAATGGAAGGAATAAATCGGCGGAACGGCGCCAAATAAGGCTCGACCAGTTTTCCGAGCAGCTGCCCGATAAAACTGTCGCGGATGCCCGGCAGCCAAGAAAGCAGCACGTAGGCGATGATCATATACTGATAAATCTGGGTAAGCGTCCATATTAAGCCTGCAACGTCCAACTCAAGGTCACCTCATTTTTTTGTAATCTTGCTCTTCTGTCAGCATTTCCGTAATCGCGCCTTGAATTTCGACCGTATCCGGCGTGCAAAGAAATATATTGGGGCCCAGCTTCGAGATGCCGCCGTTCAGCGCGTAAATCGTGCCGCTCAGGAAATCGACGATCCGTACGGCTTGATCCGAGCGCACGCGCTGCAAGTTCACGACGACCGAACGGCGCGAACGCAGATGGTCGGCGATCTCCTGCGCCTCGTCGTAGGAACGCGGTTCGTTCAAGATGACGCGGACGTTCTTCTGCGAATGAATGCTGACGATATTATTCCCCTTCGAAGATGCTTTACGTGCTTCGAACTGAGAAGTTTCAACTTCTTGATCGTCATGCGCGTCCACGCGCTCGCGTTCCACGACCTCCTCTTCCTCTTGCAGCCCGAGAAAACTCATGAACTTATTCATCATGCCAATCGCCCTCTTTCGTATAAGATAGCTTCCCCTGCCGAACGGCGCAGCCGCCGCGGACGGCTAGCTCTTTCCTACCAGAACGGTTCCGAGTCTGAGCCAGGTGGCCCCTTCCTCGACGGCAATCTCGAAATCCCCCGACATGCCCATCGACAGTTCCGTTACCGGTTCCGCGGATGCGGCGCTCCGGTTCAGTTCATCGCGCAATTCCTTCAAGCCGCGAAAGACGGGACGCGATTGCTCGCCCTCGGCGTCGATCGGCGCCATCGTCATGAGACCGACGGGCCGGATGTGCCGAAACGCCGCGATCTCCTTGACGAACGGAATCAGCGCGTCCGGCGCCAAACCATGCTTGCTGTCTTCGCCCGAAACGTTCACTTGGACGAAGCAAGGTACGACGATTCCCAGCTGCTCGGCCCTGCGTTCGATCGCCTGCGCAAGCGACAGCCGGTCAAGCGAATGAATATATGTAAATTTCCCTAGGACGTCCTTCACTTTGTTCGTCTGCAGCGATCCGATGAAATGCCAGACGGCTTGTCCCGCCGGCGCGTTCGCCGGGCTGCCGTCCCAGCCGTTGCCCGTAATGGCGTTATACTTGTCGGCGGCGTCCTGCCAGCGGTTCTCGCCGAGATGCCTCAGCCCGTGCCCGAGCGCCGACTGCGTCTGCTCGATGCCCACGTACTTCGTGACCGCGATCAGCTCGATCTCCGACCGGTCCCGGCCGCTTCTGGCGCAAGCTTCCGCCAGCCTCCGCTCCACGTTATCCATTCGCTGTCTTAATGTCACGCTTTCAAATCCCCTTCGCTCATGCCGATCCAGCTGACCATCCTGCCCGTTGCTCCGCCTTCCATCCGATGGGAGAAGAACAAATCCGTCGAGCAGCCGGTACAGTAATCAGAACATTCGATACGACTCGGCAAAATTCCTGCTTTTATCATAATCTGTCGGTTCAATTCTTTCAAGTTTATCCGGGCTTTTCCTCCTTCGGTCGGATTAACCAGTCGATCCGGCTCCAGATTCAAGCTTCGCATAAGGGGTATTACCCGATCCAGCACGACTTCATTCACTTCATAGCAGCATAATCCGATCGAAGGCCCGATGGCCGCCTCGATATCCGCCGGGTCGCAGCCGAAGCTTGCGGTCATTGCCTCGATCGTCTCGCGGGCGATCTCGAGCACCGTTCCCTTCCAGCCGGCATGCGCAAGCGCGACGACGCCTTTCGCCGGATCGAAAAAATACAGCGGCACGCAGTCCGCATAGAACGAGGTCAGCAGCACGCCGCGCTCGTCCGTTGCCATCGCGTCGGCATCGCCGATGGCCGTGCTTCGGCTTTCCCGGCCTTTGCCGCGGTCATCCCTCCGAACGATCGCCACCCGGCTCCCGTGCACCTGCTCCGCGCAGGTCCACGCTTCGAACGGCCAGCCGAGCGCCTCGGCAAGCATCCTGCGATTGTGCACGACGTCAATGTCGGCATCGCCGACATGCAGGCCGCAGTTCAGCGATTGCCACGGCGCCGCGCTGACGCCGCCCTGCCTGCCGGTAAACCCGGCCGTCAGCCCGTTTTGCCGTTCGCTCCAACGCGGCAATAAAAAAAGCGAAGGTCCCTTCGCCGCTCGCTCGTTTACAAATGGTTCCATTCTCGGTCTCACCTCTGCCACTAGTGTACCATGCGGCCGCTCTTCGCGCGAGCGCGACGGCGCATGCGCGGAGAACAGCCGTCCGCGCCGGATCAACGAACGTTGACATCGTCCTCTTCCACCCGGTAGACCTTCGCGTCGTCAATGCTGACAAGCACGACGTCCGTACCGATCTTCACGATATTCCGCCACGGAATCACGACGTCCGTTCCGCTGCCGAACATGCCGAAAAAACGAGAGTAGCTCGGAACGACGATGGAATCGATCCGGCCTTGCCGCAGATCGAGCTCCAAATCGCTCACCTGCCCCAGCTTGCGGCCATCCACGATATTGATGACATCCTTCGTTTGGAAATCGGAAATTTTCACCTTGCCGTTCACCACGCTTCCCGGAGGGCTGCTTCCAATTAGGCCTATGTTATTACTATATGTGCCTATCGGGCAAAATGTCCTGCTTGGCAGGAATTATCGCCCGTCCCCTGCCACGCCGCTTCCGCGAACGAAAAAAAAAACGGCGCGAGGCGCCGTTATCGTTGGTTGAATGCGGGTTACGTCTTGACATGCTTCTGCATTTGCTGAATGGCCGATTTCTCGAGCCTCGACACCTGCGCTTGCGAGATGCCGATCTCGTCGGCTACCTCCATCTGCGTCTTGCCTTCGAAGAAGCGCATCGAGAGAATCATCTTCTCGCGTTCGTTCAGCTTGTGCATCGCTTCCCGGAGCGCGATTTCCTCGATCCAGGAGACGTCCTTGTTCTTGTCGTCGCTGATCTGGTCCATGACGTAGATCGGGTCCCCGCCATCGTGATAAATCGGTTCGAACAATGATACCGGGTCTTGAATGGCGTCGAGGGCGAACACGACGTCCTCCTTCGGGACGTTCAGCGCCTCGGAAATTTCGAATATCGTCGGCTCCCTTGAGTTTTTGTTCGTTAAGGCGTCCCGCACCTGAAGCGCCTTGTAGGCAATATCCCGCAGGCTGCGCGACACGCGGATGGGGTTGTTATCCCGGAGGTAACGGCGGATCTCGCCGATAATCATCGGAACCGCATAGGTTGAAAACTTCACATTCTGACTGAGATCGAAATTGTCGATTGCTTTCATGAGGCCGATGCAGCCGACTTGGAAGAGATCGTCGACGAATTCCCCGCGGTTGTTAAACCGTTGAATCACGCTAAGCACAAGCCTCAAGTTGCCATTGACTAATTTCTCTCTTGCTGCCCATTCGTTTTGCGTTTGCAATGCCGTGAACAGCTCGCGCATCTCGGCATTCGTCAGGACAGGCAGTTTAGCGGTATCCACTCCACAGATCTCGACTTTATTTCGGGTCAACGTGATTACCTCCCAAGGAGAAACATTAATGTACAGTATCTCCTCGGACCCCCAATTTATTCCCCGGCGAACAGAAGAAACTCGGCGTTCGGACATGCATAAAACGGAACAAAAAACAAGCCTTCGGCTTCGTCCGAAGGCTTGCTGCGCGTTACTCAAAATGTGAGATAAAAACCGTAAAGCTGCAGTTCTTTCATTCGTGCTGCCTGTTGCTCGGCATTGCCGTCCACGGCGATTTTGCCTTGGTAAACAACCTTGCCCCTCGTCGTATCCGCGACGATTACTTCGTACTCGGCATTGACCCGATTGAACACATACAGGCGATCGCCGTATACGATTTTCTGAATCGACGATAATTGCGACAGCTTTAACGAAAGCAGGATATCAAACGACGAACCCTGTTGCTGTTTCGCAATATCATATCGGTCGACATGGAGTTGATTGTCCTTCATCGAGAATGTAATAACCTGCCTCTCGCTCAGCATCGGATAATCCATCCCGTCAACTGAAGCTTTAATAGGGACTGGAATTAAGGTGTCAGCCGAGTACCGGTATGCCAAATAGTTTGACTCGATCGGTATCTCTTCTGTATTTCCATCGGAGAGCTGCTTCGTTTGGACAAGCGATCGACCGATCATTACGTAGTCGGAAGGAGAAACGAAATCGGCGTTAACGCCAATAATTTGAAAATGCTCCGCCCTGCCGCCTTCCAACTTCTTGTCGGAGGCAATCGTCTGATCGTCGATAATCCCTTCTTTATCCAAATCGACCGTATAGAGATGAATCTCGGACTTTAGAATTCCTCGACGGTAATCCTCCGCCGAACCTTTGGACAGCTGCGCCATAAGTTTCAATTGGCTTCCTTTAGCCTGAACGTCGTAAACGTATAAGGAATAGTACTTCGGCTTGCCCGGCAGGATAGCCTGGAAATCCTTCTTTTTCCCGGACTTCAGATCCTGCGTGCGGATCGAAATAGAATACGACGAGCGACCGTCGGACGAGTCACCCGAGCCACGATTAGCCGCGGCATAGACGAGCTTGATGTCGTCAGCATAAAAACCGCTATAATTGTTCTGGCCTCGCGTGAAACCGCGATGTTCTTTCTTTAAATGAGCCAAGTCTGGGTTGCTCTCGGTATAATAAACCTCTTTCATTTGATCAATCAGGGATTTTTTGATGTCGTAACTTGAACCATCCGCCCCGACTTCCAGTTGATAGCGTATTTGAGGTCGCTTGGTTTCTCCGTCTATTACGAGATTCGCCGCTTCCTTCGCGTCGCCGGTCACCTTCTCGATCCGATAATCCGGTAAATCCCGCATCGCCGCTCCGACGTAATACGTACCGATGCTTATCGCGACGAAGACCGGAAGCGCAATCGAAAACCAATATCGTTTCACGTTCATCCGTCTCCTCCTAAACTGTGACCTTTTTCGTTATGAGATGCAGCCCGAGCCATACCGTGACCGCCGCGACGACGAGCCCGAGCGCGGCTTCGATGCCGAACCATTCGATCGTATACCAATATGTCACGGTAAGGTTGCCGGGCAATAACACAGGCATCATCATGAATACGCCGACGGCGGCAATGTATAGGATCGCGGCCACGATTCCTTTCAACTTATAGCTGCGTTCCAGCAGCACCGCCGTGAAACCGATAAAGACGGCGATGGCGCCTGCGCCGTAATTGATGACGAAATCGGTGAACGTCTGCGGGATCAGCATCGACAATAGCCGATCGTTCGCAATCAAATCGAATATATTGCTCGATTCGAAGAGCGTATCGCCTCCCGCCATCATGTACAAACCGTCCTCGATCGGCAGCAGCACGAGTTGCAGCCCCACGAGCGCGAATACGAATAGAAGGATTGCCGTAAACTTCGCGAAGTAAATGTTTCTTCTCGCTGTCGGAAGCGTAAGCAACCGGTATATGAACGCGTTCTTGCCAAACCATTCCTTGTACCAAATCAAGAAGACGTACAAGACGAGTCCGCCGATGCAAAGCGCGATCGGCGCGTAAACCGCCAGACCCGCGCGCGCGAGGCCGTCGATGAACGAATGCTTGCCGTGCTCCTGCACGAAAGCGGCGATCGTGCTATGGTCCGATTCCACCCGATCATATACTTCGCTTGCGTATCTATGCGTTTCGTATAGGATACCAGCGCATTGCAGGACGATCGTCACGATCGCGAGCGCCGCCAACATCTTCCAAAAACGCGTAATTTCCCAATGGACGAGCTTCAAATAGCGATTCATCCGTTATACACCTCTCTCATGACATCCATGACCGATTTCCCCTCTTGCAAACGCACCTCTTCGGTCTCGAACTCCCTCCGGACGAGCCCGTTCTCGAGCAGGACGACCTTGTCGATCAGATGCTCGATGTCGTTGATCTCGTGCGTCGTGATGATTACGCCCCGCTCCTCGATGAGGTGGCTGGTGAACACGGAAGCGATCTGTTCCCGGCTGAACATGTCGATGCCGGAGAACGGCTCGTCCATCAGGACGTAATCGACGTCGAGTGCCAGGCCGAGCAGGAGATTGAGCTTGGCCGCATTGCCCTTGGACAGTTCACCGACTCTGTCGCGGCCGTTCAGCTTGAAGAATCCCGCGAGCTCGGCTGCCCGCTTCGTGTTCCAGCTGGCGTAATAATCTTTCATGAACTGCATGCACGCGTCCACGGTCATGTTCGGCGGCATCGTGATCGAATCGGGGATGAAAGTGATCTTGTCGTATAATTGGCTGGAAACCGTCCGTCCGTCGATCAGAATGGTCCCGCTTGCCACGGGCGTGAGCCCCATGATCGCCTTCAGCACCGTCGACTTGCCGACGCCGTTGATGCCGATCAAGCAGGTGATCTGCCCCTTCTCCGCCGTAAACGACACCTCCCTCAACACATGCTTGCGGCCGTACTTCTTGCCGATGCCTTTGACCTCAATCATGGCTCGTTCCCTCCGCTTCGTGCTTGGCGTAGCTGTCTTCGATGCGAAGCTTCACGATCGCGAGAAGCTCGTCGACGGGGACTTGAATCTTAGCGACGGATGCGACGAAGGCATCGACCGCGTCCGCGATAAGCTCGCCTCTGATGGATTGCAGCGTCCGCTCATCCGACGTAATGCGGCTAGGGGAGTTTCCTTCCGTTACGATCAAGCCTTGTTCCTCCATTTCCTTATACGCCTTCTGGGCCGTATTGGGGTTGATTTGCAGCGTGCCCGCCAGCTCCCTGCGCGACGGAATAACCTGACCCTGCGCCAGATGCCCGGTCGCGATTTGTTCCTTGAAATGCCGGACCACCTGCATGTAGACGGGATCGCGATTATTGAATTTCACTTCCAACGGATCATCACCCCTGTCGATTCGCTTCCTTATTTTGGTGTGTGTACTACTTAGTTCATACACTATATGTGTACTATACCCGTAATACACAACGCTGTCAATCGTTTTGTCCCGCGGGGAAGCCTTGCACGCAAAAAAAGCCCGCGACCCCCTTGACGGGGGATCCGGACTTTCCTCGGCGCTCGGTTTAAACCATCTTATTGAACTCCTTGCGCAGCCGCTTAATGATGCGTTTCTCCAGCCGGGAAATGTAGGATTGCGAGATGCCGAGCAGATCGGCCACGTCTTTCTGCGTCTTCTCTTCCCCGTCCGCAAGCCCGAAGCGCAGCTCCATGATGATGCGTTCCCGTTCCGTTAATTTATCCAATGCTTTATGCAGCAGCTTGCGGTCGACCTGTTCCTCGATGTTCCGGTAGATCGTGTCGTTCTCGGTCCCAAGCACATCGGAGAGCAGCAGCTCGTTGCCATCCCAATCGATGTTCAGCGGTTCGTCGAAGGACACTTCGGTCCGCGTCTTGCTGTTGCGCCGAAGATACATGAGAATCTCGTTCTCGATGCACCTTGACGCATAGGTCGCAAGCTTGATTTTCTTCTCCGGATCGAACGTATTGACCGCCTTGATCAGGCCGATTGCCCCGATGGACACCAAATCCTCGATATGAATGCCCGTATTCTCGAATTTCCGGGCGATGTACACGACGAGGCGGAGATTGCGCTCGATCAGCATGGCCCGGATGGCCGAGTCGCCGGAAGGCAGCTTCTCCAGCAAATATTCCTCTTCTTCGCGCGTGAGCGGAGGCGGCAGCGCCTCGCTTCCGCCGATATAATAAATTTCCTCGCTCTTGAGGCCGAATAAAAACAAAACGCGATAATAATATAACTGCAGGATTAATTTCCATTTGACGAGCATGCTGCTCCATCCCTTCCCGAAGTACTGTGAATGGTTTCGATCGTGACGCTTCGCTCTTGAAGAAGTGACGGATGGATAATCGCCCGGTAGGTCCCGTCTGCAACAAGCTTTCCCGCATCCAAGCCGATAAGCACTTTCTTGGACTGAAATACGTCCCCGTCCCGGTCGACGATGACCAGATCCGGTTTGATGGCAAGCATGAACTGCGCGCCGCGGTTCACCCCCCGGTATGGCACAAGCCGCAAACGATCCTGCCATACGAAAGGCTCATGGTCCGTCATGCCCGCGATAAGCTGATCCACCTTCGCCTCCCGGATGAGACGAAACCATGCCGCCGGGAGCACATCCTCCCACACGGAAGCTTCCATGACCATCACCGGCGTTCTCGTCAGCGGTTCGTACAGCTGATTCCCCGTATCGATCAGGCCCGTGCAGCCATGCACATGATCGCCGATTCGCACGCTCACCTCCGCGAGATGGGTTGTGACCAGATCCCGCTCCCGACGCTGCGCCATCACCGAACGGTAAATATAGTAGCCGACCACCACGATGCCGAACAAGAAGATCATCGTCGTGCTCAGCATGAAGCTCGGTTTGCCATTCACGTAGATGACGGTCCGCCACAGCTGGTTCGAGCTGTTCATGAACAAATAATGAAACCCGAGCACCGCTCCGGCGGCAGCGAAGTTAACCCCGTAAAACGCGCCGGTCAATCGGACAAAATGCTGCACGCTTCCAAATCCGAAGGCGATGAACAGCATGACGACGGACAACAGCAGCTTGACGACGATCGTAAACAGAAACGACAACGACGGAAAAACGATCATGACGGCATACAAGGAACCGACGCCGGCGGCCAGCAGCACCCGCCACCATTTGGCGCGAATGCTTCGCACCCAGGCGGTAAGCAATAGATTGGCGCCGTCGATCAACAGGTTTACCAGAAACAGTACGTCGATATAAACGGCATCCAGCACCTTCACCTTCCTGCTGCGGGTCCCACTCTTCGCCCCTCTTAAAAGCTTTCGCGAGTTTCCCGCGAGGCTTTCGCGAGTTTCTCGCGAGGTATCCGCACGCTTTACGCGCGGCGCTCGCCAGGCTCCCGCGATCTTTTATCGAGGAAGAGCGGCTTGTGTCTAGTATAGTTAAATCCTATTACGATGTCTGTCTAAACATGCCGTCAGGAGCGATCTTTTTTTGTCGAGCGAACCGCCGCCGATATAAGGGACAAGCTTGGCGAACATGCCCGTTTCTAGCAAAAAAGCCGCTTCCGTAGATACGGAAAGCGGCTAAAGTCCTCATTATTACCGATCGTTGTTGCGGCGGTTGCGAAGAAACGCGGGAATGTCGAGCTGGTCGCTGGACACCGGCGTACCGAACGGTTTCGGTCCATTGCCCGCAGCCGGCTGACGCGGCGGTTCGGACGCCGCCGGCGCCTCGTTATGCTGCGTGCCGACGGTCGGACGGCGCAGCGGCTGCGCGCCGCGATGTTCGAAGCCGGTCGCGATGACCGTCACTTTGATTTCTTCCTTCAAGTTCTCGTCGATGCTTGCGCCGAAGATCATGTTCACGTCCGGATCGGATGCGGATATGACGATCTCCGCCGCTTCGTTGACCTCGTACAGCGACAGGTTCGAGCCGCCGGTGATGTTCATGATAATGCCGCGCGCGCCGTCGATGGACGTTTCCAGCAGCGGGCTTTGAATCGCCTTGCGCGCCGCTTCCGCCGCGCGGTTCTCGCCGGTCGCATTGCCGATGCCCATCAGCGCGGAACCGCGTTCCGTCATGATAGTCTTGACGTCGGCGAAGTCGAGGTTGATGAGACCCGGCACCGCGATCAGATCGGAGATGCCTTGCACGGCCTGCTTCAAGACGTTATCCGCTTCGCGGAACGCTTCGAGCATCGGCGTCTTCTTGTCGACGATCTCGAGCAGCCGGTCATTCGGAATGACGATCAGCGTATCGACTTTTTCTTTGAGCGCTTCGATGCCGAGCTCGGCTTGTCCGGAGCGCTTGCGGCCTTCAAACGTGAAAGGGCGCGTCACGACGCCGACAGTCAGCGCGCCGCACTCGCGAGCGATCTCGGCGATGACCGGAGCGGCTCCCGTGCCGGTTCCGCCGCCCATGCCCGCGGTCACGAACACCATGTCCGCGCCCTTGAGCGTGTTCATGACGGATTCGCGGGATTCTTCGGCCGCTTTCTTGCCCACTTCCGGGTTGGCGCCCGCGCCGAGTCCGCGCGTCAGCTTGTCGCCGATCTGCAGCTTCTGTTCGGCTTTGGCCATATGGAGCGCCTGCGCATCCGTATTCACCGTAATAAATTCAACGCCTCTGACGCCATTCTCGATCATCCGGTTGACGGCATTGCTACCGCCGCCGCCAACGCCGATGACTTTGATTTGAGCCATCTGCTCCATATCGAAATCGAATTCCAACATGCTGAAGTTCCCCCGATCAAATAAATTCGCTAAACATATTTTTCAAACGCTCGAAAAGGCCGGGCTTCGAGGGAGTATTTGTTGCGTTTGCCTTCCTGTTCGCGCTCTTTTTCGGCGCGGATCCGGTGCGGCCCCTCATGTATTTCGATACATATTGAATCATGCCGACACCGCTCGTGAAAGCCGGGTCACGGACGCCGATATAGTCCGGTACGGCAATGCGTACGCTCGCTTCCAATTCGTGCTGGGCAAGCGGCAGCGTGCCCGCCATGGTGACGGTCCCGCCGGTCAGCACGTACCCGTTGATTTTGTCGCCGTAGCCCAAACGCCGGACTTCCTGGCGGATCAAGTGAAAAATTTCCTGCATCCGCGGTTCGATGATGTTGGCCAGGTCAACCTGGGTGAATTCCTTCTCCACGTTGCTGCCCATGCGCATGACCTTGAATTTCTGATCCTCCGCGGCGTCGTCCACGAGCGCGCAGCCGAATTTCTGCTTGATCTTCTCCGCTTGCTCCGTCTGGGTCCGAAGACCGTACGATATGTCGCTCGTCACGTATTCGCCGCCGACCGGCAGCGTGGACGTCGCGACGATGCTCCCTTGTTCGAAAATAGCAATCGTGCTGGAGCCTGCGCCGATATCCGCAAGCACAGTGCCCATCATTTTCTCGTCTTTGGTTAACGACATTTGGCCGGATGCCAGCGACATCAGGATAATGCCGGATATGCGCAAATTGGCTTTCTCGACGCACCGGACTAAGTTATGTATCGCCGTCTTCGCTCCGGTTACGACTGTCGCTTCCACTTCCAAACGGACGCCGATCATGCCGCGCGGATCGGAAATGCCTTCCAGTCCGTCCACCAAATATTGCTTCGGCACCAGATTGATGATTTCTCGTTCGGGAGGCAGCGCGACGACTTTAGCCGCTTGCAGGACACGCTCGATATCTTCTTCTCCGATCTCGCGGTCTTCGTTGGAAATCGCGACAACGCCGTGATTCGTCTGCAATCCGATATGGTTGCCCTGAATGCCTACATATACATCGGTTATTTGAATATCGACCATCCGCTCAGCGTGGTCCACAGCGTTTCGAATCGATGCGACGGTCTGGTCAATATCAACGATAGCGCCTTTGCGTATACCTTCTGAGTCGGCAGATCCAACTCCAATAATATTAATGACGCCGTTATTTACCTCGCCAATAATAGCACGAACCTTGGATGTACCGATGTCCAAACTCACGATGATGTCATTGCTGCTCAACCTCTGGCACCTCCGTTTCAACATTGATAAGGTACGTTTCTTTGCCGTGCCTGTGCATGCATTTCTTCTTATTCAACGCAGTACTCATTTTCCCTCTTTTTTCAACAATTTTTTCAACATTTTATTTATGCTGCCCGCGTGTCCGGGCGTATGTCCGGCATCGTCCGTTTCGAATAAAATGCAAAGGGGGTTAAATAAATCTACATAAATAAAATTCTATCACTCTTTGAAGCTATTGAGTAGTCTCTTTTTGCGTAACGGCGGGATTTTCCGGCTCTTCGGGGACGAACGGCGCGTATTTATCCGCAAGCAGCAGCGTAATGGTTCCGGGCGGCTGAATTTCGATCACGGCATTCATCGTCGCGATCTTATCGGCCAGCAGCGAGACCGCCGTAATGACCTCGAAGCGCGTCCTGGTGTAGATTTTGATCCGGTCGGGATAGGACGTCGACGGCACCGGGCTGATCTCGGAGAAATCGGACAGCGATTGCTCCGGAATCGCGGCCAGCGCCTTGCACAGGGAGGCGAGCACGGGATCGCCGGTCTTCCAGCCCGATAGGATCGGTTTGTCGACGACGAGGTCGGCTCCCGCGGGAACCCCGGTTCCGTTCGCCAAAACCGCCGTCAGTTCTCCTTTGTTCGACAACGAGTACGCGACGGTCTCGTATTCCTGCACGTGAATCGTGATGCCGCCCGGGAACGATTTGGTCACTCGGACGTTCTTGATCGGCTTCATGGCGCGGATTCTGGCCTCGATCGTTTCGGTCGACGTGCCGAAGAAGGAATCGCCCGCCGCGATGCCGGCGGTTTTGCGGATATCCGCTGCCTGCATGACCTTCTGTCCTTCGACCGTCACGGTCGATACTTTGCTAATGGAGGAATTGAAGAACAGCACGCCCAATATCACGATAAAAAGCAGCACGAGCACCGCCAGCAACTTTTTGCCGCCTCTGCGCCGTTTGACTGGTTCCCGCAGAACGGGCATCTTCTCTTGCATGGCTTGTCCCCTATTCGTATAAACGCAAACGGCGTCCCGCCGCTGATGGGCTGGAGCCGCTTACGCGTTATCTATCTGGTTCGGGATGCTGACTCAAGGCACGATCGTATTGTTGGGTACGGGTGAAAAGCGGGTAATCCTGGCGCCCAGACGGCCAAGCATCGTCTCGATCCGGTCGTAGCCGCGGTCGATGTGGTGTACCTGCTCGACGACGGTCTTGCCTTGCGCGGCAAGCCCCGCGATCACGAGGGCCGCGCCCGCGCGCAAATCCGTCGCTTCCACCGTCGCGCCGTAGAGCCTGGAAACGCCGCGTATGAACGCGGAGCTAAGATCGACGCGAATGTCCGCACCCATGCGGGCGAGTTCATCCACGTGCTTGAACCTGCCTTCGAAGATCGTTTCCTTCATGACGCTGACGCCGTCGGCCAGGGCCAGCAAGACCATGATCTGCGATTGAAGATCGGTCGGAAATGCCGGGTACGGCGAGGTGACGATCCGATCAATCGATTTGGGACGCGAAGCGGTTCCCACCTTGATTATATCACCGTCTACCGCTATTTGAACACCTGTGCGCCTGAGCACATGGATGAGAGAGGTTAGATGCGAAGGGCAGGTATTGAGCAGCGTCACCTGTCCGCGAGTCGCGGCCGCCGCCACCATCACCGTTCCGGTCACGATGCGGTCCGGAATGACCTGATAGCTGCAAGGCGTCAGCTTCTCTACCCCTTCGACGGTTATCGTGTCCGTGCCGGCGCCGATGATCTTCGCGCCCATGCGGTTCAGAAAATGCTGCAAATCTTGGATCTCCGGTTCTCTCGCGGCGTTGCTGATCGTCGTCAGCCCTTCCGCAAGCACGGCGGCCATCATAATGTTCTCCGTTGCGCCGACGCTCGGAAAATCCAGATGGATCTCCGCGCCCATCAGCTTCTTCGCATAGCAGACGATCCGGCTCCCGTCTTCTTCGATTTCCGCGCCGAGCGCCTCCAGGCCGCTCAGATGCAAATCGATTTTCCGTTCTCCGATCGCGCAACCGCCAGGCTGATAAATCGTCACTTCGCCGAACCTGGCCAACAGCGGCCCCATCAGAAAGATGGAGGAGCGCATCTGGCGCATCAGCGCTTCAGGAATGTGGGAAGAATGCAGGCTTGACGTGTCGAGCCGCACGGTTTGATCATCGTGCTCCGCCCGGCAACCGAGCTCGCGCAAAATGTTCAGCATGACGTCGATGTCCAGCAGTTTGGGCACATGGTCGATCGTCACTTTTCCTTCTACCAGCATGCATGCAGCCAAAATCGGCAAAGCGGCATTTTTCGCGCCTTGGATAACAATGGTTCCTGAGAGAGGTTTCCCGCCTTCAATCACCAATTTGTCCAATTTATCACCTCCGAATTACCGCTCACCCACAACCAGTACCTCCGTCACCAGCTCGATGCCGAATTTTTCCCGAACGGTCTTGCGTACGGTCGTTATCAGGGTGAGGACATCTTCAGCTGTCGCTTGCCCGGTGTTGACAATGAAATTGGCGTGCTGCGCGGATACTTCCGCGCCACCTTGTCGCATACCCTTTAACCCGGCTTCTTGAATCAGCCTTGCGGCATGATCGTTGGGCGGATTTCGAAATACGCTCCCCGCGGACGGCAGTTTCAGCGGCTGGGTGTGGAGCCTGCGCTGTTTGAGCGCGGCCATGGACGCCGCGATCGTTTTCCGGTCTCCCTCTTCCAGCTCGAATACCGCGCCCGTCACGATGCCCGGACTTTCGTGGAGAACGGAATGACGATAGGAAAACGCCATCTCCTCTGCCCCGAAGCGAACCAATTCCCCTGTTTCCAGCACAATGTCAGCTGATTTGAATATACGTGACACATCGGATCCGTGGGCGCCTGCGTTCATGTAGACGGCTCCGCCGACCGAGCCCGGAATTCCCCCCGCGAATTCCAGTCCCGTCAATCCCTCCTTGCCGGCCATGACCGACAATTTAATGAAGGAATATGCGGCTCCCGCATGAACGAGCGTGCCATCGAATCGCGCATAATCGAATCGTTCGCCCGGCTGAATGACGACGCCCCGGATTCCCTTGTCGCTGACAAGCATGTTGGAACCGCGTCCGAGATTGGTCCATCGCAACCCGTGCTGATGAAGCAACCGGACGACCGACACCAGCTGGTCTTGGGTATCCGGAATGATCAGGACGTCCGCCGGCCCGCCGATCTTCCATGTCGTATATGCTGCCAGCGGTTCGTTGTACATGACGCTGCCCGCGTCGATTTCACGTAAATCCGCCAAAAACTGCTCCATTTGTCGTACCTCCTTCTGCTGCAAGCGACTGAAACCTCCAGGCGTTCGCCCCTTCTTCCGAGCGGCCCGTTCCCGCGCTGCCGGCATGCGTCAAGCGCAGCTTCCAGCCGGGTTTCAAGCCCTCAGGATGATGGTCACGATTATGCTGTATACTATGCCTTCCCGCACAGGAGTGTGACAATCGCCTATTTGACAGGCACCGGCTTACTTCCCGGTCAGCCGCTTCAGCTCGCCGACGATCATCGCCGCCGAGTCCGGCATGCCGAGCGCCCGTGCCGCCTCGCCCATCTTCGCATGGACGTGCTTATCGTTCATAATGCCGACGATGCGCCCGAACAGCGCCGCCGCGTTCAAATCGCGTTCGCGAATCATCTCCGCCGCCCCGGCATCCGCCAGGCTGCGGGCATTCGCCTCTTGATGGTTGTTCGTCACGTTCGGCGACGGAACGAGAATCGAAGGAATGCCGAGCGCCGTGATCTCCGCCAAGGAAGAAGCCCCCGATCGGCCGACGACCAGCTGCGACGCGGCCAGCACCTCCGGCATCCGGTGCAGATACGGCAGCACCTGCAAACGGGCCGGAAGCTTCGGCGACGCCGCCTTGATGCGGCTCATCGTTCCCTCGTAATAGCTTTCTCCGGTTACAAACACAAAATGGACGTCTGGCAGCCGCCCGAGCAGCGGTACAATGTCCACCATCACGTCGTTTATCGCCTTCGCCCCCCGGCTTCCGCCGACCAGCAGCACGATCCGGCTGCGCGGCGGGATGCCGAGCAGGGCAAAGCCTGCTTGCTTATCGGCGCGCACGACGTTCGTCGCGCAAGGATTGCCGGTATAGATCGTGCTTCGCGACCGCTTGAACTGCGTCAACGCCGTCTCGAAGCTGACCGCGACGCTGTCCGCGTAGCGGGACAGAAATTGATTGGTCAAGCCCGCGACGGCATTCTGCTCGTGGATGAGCGTGGGAATGCCCAGCTTCGCGGCCGCATATAAGACAGGGCCGCAGACGTAGCCGCCCGTGCCCACGACCGCGTCGGGTTTGAATTCCCGCAGCAGCTGCTTGGAGCGGCGAACGCCTTTCAGAAACCGCATGACCGTTCGTACATTATCGTAAGACAGCTTCCGTTTGAAGCCGGTGATTTCGACGGGCTCGAAGGCGATGCCTTGGGCGGGAACGATGCGGCTCTCCAGCCCTTTCGGGGAGCCGATGTAGAGCAAAGACGAACCCGGCTCCTCCGCCATGACCTGCTTGCCGATCGCAAGCGCGGGATAGATATGGCCGCCGGTTCCGCCGCCCGACAATACGATACGCATAATGAAGCTCACCTCGAATAACGGGATATATTAAGCAAAATGCCAAGCGCGGTCAGCAGCAAGGTTAGCGACGAGCCTCCGTAGCTGACGAGCGGCAGCGTGATGCCCGTTACGGGAAGCATGCCGATAACGACGCCGATGTTGATGAAGACCTGCACGGCCACGATGCCGATGATGCCGACCGCGAGCAGGCTTCCGAACGTATCCGGCGCCGCGATCGCGGTCCGCATGCCGCGCCATAAGAGAATGCCGAACAATAGAATGATGGCCGCGCCGCCGATAAAGCCGAGTTCCTCCGAAAGTATCGAAAAAATGAAGTCCGTCTGCGGCTCCGGCAAATAATTGAATTTCTGGCGGCTCATGCCGAGACCCAGGCCGACGAGTCCGCCGGGGCCGATCGCGTAGAGCGACTGGATCGATTGATAGCCGGCGCCGAGCGGGTCGGCCCATGGATCCAGGAACGCGGTGATTCGCTGAAGTCTGTAGGGCGCCGCCAAGATCAGTCCGACCAAGCCGGCGACGCCGACGAGCGCGAGCGAGCCCAGATGGCGAATGCGCGCGCCCGCCGTATAAATAATGAGCAGCGAGGCGCCGATCATGACCGCCCCCGTGCCCAGATCCGGCTGAAGCATGATGAGGCCGAATGCCAAGCCGAGAATGCCGAGCGGCGGCAGCAGCCCTTTCGCGAACTGCGTGACCGCCTGCTGCTTCTCGGCTAACAGCTTGGCCAAGAAAATAACCATCGCCAGCTTCATGAATTCCGACGGCTGGATGCCGAAGGAACTGATGCCGAGCCAGCTGCGCGCCCCCCCGCGGACGACGCCGACGCCGGGGATCAACACGATCAGCAGCATGCCGAAACAAACGAGGAGGCCGAACTTGGCCCACTTCTTCCAAATCCAGTAGTCCGCGTTCATCGCGACGATCATCGCCCCGATGCCGAGCGCAGCGAACAGCACCTGGCGTTTGACGTAATAAAATTTGTCCCCGTAGTCGTGAAAGGCCAACACGGCACTGGCGCTGTACACCATGATGAGACCGATGGCGAGAATGAGCAGAATCGAGATAATCATCCACATATCCGGGGCGGACCTGGCTTTGGCCATGCGCGAACACCTCTTGCGAGCTGAAGTAGGGACAAGCCCCCTACTTACAAGTTATGCGCCGATTGCTTAAACATGCTCCCCCGCACCTCATAGGATGCAAACATATCCCAGCTTGCGCATGCGGGCGACAGCAGGACGATGTCCCCCGGTTCCGCCAGCGCGGCCGCTTCGCGAACCGCAAGACGGAGGGTGCTCTCGGCGTCCTCTTCAGGTTCGACGAGTTTGACCGCCGTTAAACCTGCCAGCTCCGCTACGCGCGCGAACTTGCCGCGCGTCTCGCCGAGCGCGACGACGGCTTTCACCTGATCGCGGAAATGCGGCAGCAGCTCCATGTAGTCCGAGCCGCGGTCGAGCCCGCCGGCGATCAGCACGATCCGGGGCGGGAAGGAACGCAGCGCGATGATGGTGGCCGTCGCGTTCGTAGCCTTGGAATTGTTATAGTAGGCGACGCCGTTCCGGTCGCACACGTATTCGAGTCGATGCTCCACGCCGCGGAATCCGCGCAGCGGCTCGACCAGCGATCCCGCGGACGCGCCCGCCGCGAGGCAAGCGGCGATCCCGGCCAGGGCGTTCGAGGCATTGTGCCTGCCGGGGAGGCCAAGCTCCGCCACGGCGATGATGTCGCGATCGCCGCCCTCTTGGTCCCGCCAAACGATCCGGCGATCGGCTTCGCCGTCGGGCTCCGTCAGCTCCCGCGGAAACGGAGGCGTGACGCATAAGCCGTAAGCCAGCTCCTCCGTCACGGAAAACGGAATGATCCTCGCCTGCAGCCGGCCCGAGCGCATCAGATCGCGGCAGACCGGATCATCGGCATTCAGCACCGCGGTATCGTCTTTCGTTTGGTTGGCGAACAGCTTCGCCTTGGAAGCGATGTAGTCTTCCATGTCGCCGTGGTAATCGAGATGCGTCTCGGCGACGTTAAGCAGCAGCGCGATCCGCGGGCGGAATTGCGCCGTGCCCTTCAGCTGGAAGCTGCTCAGCTCCGCGACGATCCAATCGTCCGGCTCCGCGACTTGGGCCGCTTCGCAGAGCGGCGTGCCGATATTGCCGGCTACCGTCGGCTTCAAGCCGGCCGCCTCCATCATTTCGCCGATCCACGTCGTGGTCGTCGTCTTGCCGTTGGAGCCGGTGATGCCGATGATCGGGGCCGGCGACAGGAGGTACGCGACCTCGACTTCCGTTACGACCTCGATGCCCTGCTCGATCGCCTGACGGACCGGCGGCGACGTGTACGGGATGCCCGGATTCTTCACCACGAGCGCCGTGTCCGGCGTCACGAGATTCTCCGGATGGCCGCCGCATAGAACAGAAACACCCAAAGCGTCCAGCTCGTCCGCTTCGGGGCATAATTGGCGTTCTTTCATATCGTTGACGGCGACGATCGCGCCGAGCTTATGAAACAGCTTCGCGACGCTGACCCCGCTCTTGGCCAGACCCAGTACGATAACCTTTTGATCCTTGTATAAGGATGGGTGCTTCATAGGTTCACTCCTTTATGCTCCTCTTGGAGAGGAATGCCAAGGGCGCTGCCCTCTGGACTCCCATTAAACTATTAGCTTCATATTTCCTTAATACCTTCAGAGCATCCCCCTAAATCCCCCTTGGAAAGGGGGATTCCGAGGGTTCCACCCTCTGGGCACCCGGATGGTGTAACGTTTGTGGTTCAGAGACGCACCTGCATGGGTTCGGCGGAAGGCACGATGCCCCTTGCGGGCCAACTTTACGTTTGCGCTCCCGGGTCACCCGTGCGACTTCGTCCTGACGAACGTTTGGGTCACAGAGACGGTTGGACTGCTTCGTTTCGGGCAGCGCCCGCTTTCGTCCCTTGCGGGACACGCTTCCATGTTGGCGAGCCAATGTTAGTTATGTCGGCAGCTTTGCTGCCTTGTTCCTATACGGAACGTTAAAGGTTACGAAAGGTGACCGGAGGTCGGCTTGGAGTCGTAGCAGCGTAAGCGTTCGCCTTTGTAGTCTGATTTCTACCTATTGTCACTTATATAATCCAAGAAATCAGAACTACAACAGCGAGCGAAGACCCATGCCGACCGGAGGTCATGCCCTTCGCATCTTACCTCTAACGTCCCAAGTAAACGCCGATCGCCGCGAGCACGATGCCGACCGTCCAGAACACCGTCACGACTTTCCATTCGCCCCAGCCGGAGAGCTCGAAATGGTGATGGATCGGGCTCATTTTGAAGATTCGCTTGCCTCTCAGCTTGAACGAGCCGACTTGCAGGATGACCGAAAGCATTTCCAGTACGAAGACGCCGCCGATGACGACGAGCAACAATTCCGTTTTCGTCAAGATCGCGACCGCCGCCATGCCGCCGCCGATGCCGAGCGAGCCCGAGTCGCCCATGAAGACTTTGGCCGGATGCGCATTGAAGACCAGGAACCCGAGCAAGGCGCCGATCATCGTCGCGGAGAAAATCGCCGATTCGTGCTCGCTCGCGTGCAGCGCCAGGATCGTGAACGCCGTGAAGGCGACAGCGCCTGTCCCGCCTAACAAGCCGTCCACGCCGTCCGTGAAGTTGACGGCGTTGGACGTGGCGAACATCATCACGACCACGAACGGATAATAGAACCAGCCGAAATCGATTGCAGCCGACGTGCCGGGGATGCCGATGACGGTGCTGTGGTGCATCTGATGCAGCAGCACGCAGATCATCACCGAGAACAGCAGCTGGCCGAACAGCTTCTGGAAGGCGGTCAGGCCGAGCGAGCGCTTGAACGCGATTTTAATGTAATCGTCGAGAAAACCGACCAGACCGAACCCCAGGCAGGCGATGAGCAGCACCCAGAATTCATTCGTCTTGTCGGAGAATTTCAAGAACGCCAGCAGCACCGCGAGCAGGATGATGATGCCGCCCATAGTCGGCGTGCCCGTTTTCTTCAGATGGCTCTGCGGGCCGTCGGTGCGGATCTGCTGGCCGAATTTGAGACGTCTCAGCAGCGGGATGAACAGAGGTCCGAACAAGACCGCAAGCATGAAGGAAGCGCCGATTGACAGTAGAATGACCTTAACGTCCATGATCCACCTCTATGCCCGCTGCAGCGCGTGGACGATTTCTTCCATGCGCATGCCGCGGGATCCTTTCACGAGTACGAGATCCTCCGGCTCGATCCGAGCTTGGAGCCATTCCGTTAACTGCCCTTTATCGTCAAAAGCGAGCACCCGCGCTTCGCCGCCGTCCGATGCAAACTGCTTCCCGGCTTCCGCCGCCGTGTTCCGCGACAGCGTGCCGTAGGTCAGGACGGCATCCGCTTTCAGCGGCGTGATGTAAGCGCCGACCTCGCCGTGCATCTCGTTCTCCCGCGGCCCAAGCTCCAGCATATCGCCGAGCACGAGCCATTTGCGCCTGTAGCCGGTCAGGCCGGCCACGAGATCGATGGCGGCGCGGACCGAGGTGGGACTTGCGTTGTACGCATCGTTGAGGACCAGGGCGCCGTTATGCGCCTTGCCCGGCTCGATGCGCATGCCGGTCAGCTTCAAGCGCTCGAAGCCTTGACGGATCGCGGCAGCCGGCACGCCCAGTCTCTTCGCCGCGGCGATCGCCGCCAGCGCGTTCGAGACGTTATGCCTGCCCGCGGCCGGAAGCGCGACGCGCGCAAGCTCGGCGTCGCCTCTCACGTCGAACACGGAAGAGACCGCGTCCCCGGAGATGTTGTCCGCCACCCAGCTGCTGCCGTCCTGCTGGCCGAAGGTCTGAACCTCGACGCCTTCAGGCAGGCGCGCCGACCGAAGCCCTTCGCGCAGCAGCGGCTCGTCGCCGTTGACGAGCAGCAGTCCGCCCGGCCGAAGCCCGGCGACGATCTCCAGCTTCGCCTTCGCGATGCCCTCGCGCGAGCCGAGCTGTTCCATGTGCGAGTCGCCGATGTTCGTGATGATCGCAACGTCCGGCTTGGCGAGCCGGGTCAGAAAGTCGATCTCGCCGAACTCGCTCATGCCCATCTCCAGCACGACGGCGTCGAAGCTTTCGTCCAGTTCCAGCACCGTGAGCGGCAGTCCGAGATGGTTGTTCAGGTTGCCCTCCGTCTTATGTACGCGGCAGGTCTCGGACAATACGGCCGCGACCATATCCTTCGTCGTCGTCTTGCCGTTGCTGCCCGTCACGCCGATGACGCGCAGGTCGAGCTCGTCGCGGTAATTCGCCGCAAGCCGCTGCAGCGCGGCGACCGTGTCGTCCACGAGAATCAGCGGCGCATCCGATAACGCGTCGGGCACCGCTTTGTTCCGGTCCCACAGCGCACCGCCGGCGCCCGCGGACAGCGCGCCGGCGACGAAATCATGGCCGTCGACGCGTTCGCCCAAGATCGGAACGAACAGCTGCCCGGGCCGCAGAGTTCTGGAATTGATGGAGACGCCGCCGATGACGACGCCGCCGTTATCGTTCAAAACCGCGCCGCCGCAAAGGGCGGCAATCGCGTTTAATGGTCGTATGATCACAATGAAAGACTCCTTATCGCTTCTTTGGCCACCTCTCGGTCGTCAAAGTCGTATTTGACGCCGCATATATCCTGGTAGGTCTCGTGGCCCTTCCCCGCAATTAATACTACATCGTCGCGGCTCGCCATTTCAACCGCTTTTTGAATCGCGGCGCGGCGGTCGGCAAGCAGCTCGTAGCGTTCCTTGGGCACTTCGTCCCGCAGCAGTCCCGCCTCCACGTCCGCCAGGATCCGAAGCGGATCCTCCGTGCGCGGATTATCGGAAGTGACGAAGCTGTAATCGGCATAGCGCGCCGAAATGCTTCCCATCAGCGGACGCTTCGTGCGGTCGCGGTCGCCTCCGCAGCCGAAGACGCAGATGACGCGGCCGGCGGCGAATTCCTTGACCGCCTTCAGCACGTTCTCCAACCCGTCCGGCGTATGCGCGTAATCGACGATGACCGCGAACGGCTGGCCCGCGTTCACCGCTTCCACCCGTCCCGGCACGCCCGGGAGCGCTTCGAGGCTGGCTTTGATTTGCCGCAGCGGAATGCCTTCGATCAAAGCGGCGCAAATCGCGCCAAGCGCGTTGTACACATTGTACTTGCCGGCCATCCGCAGCGTGATGTCCGCGGCCCCCGCGAACGTCTCGACGCGAAAGGCCGTTCCGTGCGCCGTAATGCGAACCTTCGATGCCCGCACGTCCGAATCGCGTTCGATTCCGTAGGTGACGACCTCCGCGGCCGTCGCGTCGGCGTAGCCGGGCGATGCGGGATCGTCCGCGTTCAGCACCGCGAACAGGCGGTCCTCCGGCGCGGCGGCGAATTCGTTGCCAAGCCGGCTGAAGAACAAGCCTTTCGCCGCCGCGTAGCGCTCCATCGTCTGGTGATAATCCAGATGATCCTGGGTCAAATTCGTGAAAATCGCCGTCCGGTACCGGCAGCCCTTCACCCTGCCCTGCTCCAGCGCGTGCGACGACACTTCCATCACGCAGTAGTCCGTGCCGGATTCCGCCATCGCATGCAGGGCTCGCTGCAGCTCGAGCGCCTCCGGCGTCGTTCCCGACATCGGGTGCGAACCCCCGCCGTAACGCATCTCCACGGTGCCGATGACGCCCGGCGCATGTCCCGCGTCGCGCAAGATCCGTTCGATCAGATACGTCGTCGTCGTCTTGCCGTTCGTCCCCGTCACGCCGATCAGCTTCAGCCGACGGCTGGGCTGCCCGTAATAATAGTCCGCAATGACGGCCATCGCATGCCGGCTGTCCTTGACGATGATTTGCGGAATCGACGCCGGCAGCTCGAGCGGCCGTTCCGCGACGATCGCCGCGGCTCCGTTCGCCACGGCCTGGGCGGCGAAATCATGCCCGTCGACCTTATGGCCGCGCAGGCAGATGAACGCGTCCCCCGTCCCGGCTTTCCGCGAATCGATCTCGATTCCGGCGAGTTCCGTTTTCCCTTCTCCGACAAGGACAGCCGTCAGCAGCAGTGAGGCCAATTGTTCCACCCGCATCGCTTTGGTCCCCTCCCATGAGCAGATCAGGTTGTGCGAGCCGCCGGAGCGGCGGCAGGCATCCTGCGCAGCCTACGCCAACTATCGATACTCTCACTACTCATTATAGTCAGGGATTTTCGCTTTCATCATCGTCTTGCGCTAAATATATGCGGATGGTTGACCCTCTGTCGACGCGCGTTCCCGCCGCCGGCGACTGCCGGATAACGGTATCGCCGCTGCCCGCTGAGGTCAGATTGAAGTTCATATTGAGATCTTCATAGATATCGGATACCGTTTTGCCGACGAGATTCGGTACCGTGACGATCGGCGTTTCGCCGTATTTGTAATCCTTGTTGATCTGTTTCGAGCTCGGCTGCACGCCCATGTAAGGCAGCGCGTCCGCCAGGATGTTATGCACGATCGGCGCGGCGACGACGCCCCCGAACTGAATGCCCTGCGGATTGTCGACGGCGACGTACACGACGATCTTCGGATTGTCCGCCGGCGCGAAGCCGACGAACGACACGATATGCTCGTTGGGCGAATAGCGCCCGTTGACGACCTTCTGCGCGGTACCCGTCTTGCCGCCTACCCGGTAGCCGTCGATGAACGCGTTGCGTCCGGTTCCTTTGGCGACGACGCTTTCCAGCGCGCCGCGCACCTGCTCGCTCGTTTTATCGGATATTACCTTGCGCACCGCCTCGGGCTCGACCGTGCTGACCGTTTCTCCGGTATCCGGGTTAATCCACTTCTTCGCGACGTGGGGCTTGTAGAGCGTGCCTCCGTTGATCGCGGCCGATACCGCCGCGATTTGCTGGATCGGCGTCACGGACACCCCTTGGCCGAATGACGTCGTAGCCAATTCGACCGGGCCGACCTGGCTCATTTTGAACATGATGCCGTTCTCTTCGCCGCCGAGATCGATGCCCGTCTTCTTGCCGAAGCCGAAGTTTTTAATATACTCGAAAAGCTTGTCTTTGCCAAGCCGGTTGCCGAGCGCGACGAAGCCGGGGTTGCAGGAATTTTGCACGACCTCGAGGAAGGTTTGGCTGCCGTGGCCGCCTTTCTTCCAGCAGCGCAGCCGCGCGCCGCCGATCTCCACGGCGCCGGGATCGAAGAAATGATCCGTCGTCAGGTTGACCTTGTTTTCTTCCAGCGCGGCGGCCAGCGTGATGATCTTGAACGTCGACCCCGGCTCGTACGTCATCCAAATCGGCAGGTTGCGGTTGTAGATCTCTTGGTCGACTTCCTTGTATTTGTCGGGTTCGTACGTCGGGCGGCTGGCCATGCCCAGAATCTCGCCGGTATTGGGATCCATCGCGATCGCGATCGCGTCGTCCGGCTTCAGCTTGACCATCGCCTGATCCAGCTCGCGCTCCATGATCGTCTGAATCTGTTTGTCGAGCGTCAGCTCCAGATTGAGCCCGTCCTTCGGCGCCGAATACGTATCGGACGAGCCCGGCATGAGATCGCCCTTGGCATCGGAGAGGAACGAGACGTTGCCATTAATTCCCTGGAGCAGCGCGTCGTATTTTGCCTCGATGCCCGTTAAGCCTTGATTGTCGATGCCGGTAAACCCGAGCACGTGCGAGGCGAAGCTGCCGAGCGGATAATACCGCTTGTTGTCCTCCGCGACGACGATGCCGGGCAGATTGAGATCCTTGATCTGCTGCGCCTTGTCCGTCGTGATTTTGCGACCGCCCGGCTTGATGTACACGATCAGCTGCTTCTTCGTGATCGTCGTGAAAATCGAATCTTCCGTCATGCCGAGCACGGCGGACAGCTTGGCCGCCGCATCGCGCGCGTCCTTCACTTGGGCGGGGATCGCCATAATGGTCGGCGAACTAATATTATACGCAAGCAGGCTGCCGTTTCGGTCCATGATCTCGCCGCGCTTGGCAGCAAATGGAATTTCCCTTCGCCAGCTATCCTCGGCTTTGGCCGCGAGTTCCTCGCCCTTCCACAGCTGCACGTATCCCAGCCTGCCGGCCAAAAGCCCGAAAGCAAGAACGCCAATGAGAAGCGCCGCGAACAATCGGCGCCTGATCGTTACGTTGGAAACCTTCACCTGTCATCCCTCCGAAAAGGCTCGTAAAACGGGAACGTTCGTCCAACCGTCTCCTATTCCAAGCCTATTCGAACAGAAAAGGGGATAGAACAAGCTATCCCCCGAGAAGAAGCGGCTATCGCCGTTCCGTGCCGATCCTCTTATCCGCTGTCCTTGCTTCCGGTTCCCTTGCCTTTTCCGCCATTCAACGCGGTCAGCGTTCCGTCGCTCGAGCCATCGGCGTCCGACGGCTTGAGCATCTCCTTGTCCGGCGGCGCCAAGTTCAATTGGAGCACGTCTTGGCCGTTCAGCTTCGCCTTCGTCTGCGATTTGACGAAGCCGCCGCCGCTGGCCAGGCATTTGACGCCGAGATTCGCGCAGATCTGCATCGCGTCGCGCAGCGACATGCCCTTCATGTTCGGCGTCGTCAGTTTGCTCTGTTCCTGCGTAAGCAGGAAGATATTCTGATCCGGGCCGATGGCCGTCCCCGCTTTCGGAATCTGCTTGAGTATCGTGCCGCCGTTTCCGACGACCGTGTAAGCCAGCTTCTTGTCCGTGAGGTTTTTCTTCGCCTGCGTCAACGTCAATTTCGTGACGTCGGGAACGGCTACCGTCTGCTCGGTGGCCGCGTTATCGGCCGCTTCGTCCTTGGTAATGATCGGCTGGACGCCCAGATGCTTCAGGCTTTGCAGCATGATCTGCTTGAAGATCGGCGCAACCGCGCCGCCTCCCGAAAGCAGCCGGTCGTTCGGGGCGTCCATGACGATGTACAGCACGACTTTCGGATTGCCGACAGGCGCGAAGCCGATGAACGACAGCACGTATTTGTCCTCCGCGTACTTGCCGTTGATTACTTTCTGGGCCGTTCCCGTCTTCCCGGCTACCCGATAGCCCTGGATATAGGCGTTTTTGCCTGATCCGATCTGTTGGTCGGAGACGACTTGTTCCAGATATTCATCCACCTGGTTGGCGGTTTTCTCGGTCACGACCTGACGCACGACTTGCGGTTTCGTCACGACGGACGTCTTCTTCACGGGATCGTCGATCTCTTTCACGAGATGCGGCACCAGAAGCTTGCCTCCGTTGGCGACCGCCGCTACGGCGGCCACCTGCTGAATTGGCGTTACGGTCACCCCTTGACCGAAGGAAGCCGTCGCAAAATCGGACGGATAAACCGGATTGACCAATCCTGCTACCTCTCCGCCGAGCTCGATGCCCGTTTTCTTCCCGAAGCCGAAGTTGTCAATGTAACTCAACAGTTTGTCCGATTTCAATCCCTCGTAGCCGAGTTTGACGAACGCAACGTTACTGGATCGCTTCAAGCCATCCAGGAACGAGATCGTTCCCCAATTTTGTTTTACGTCGTGGATGGTGGCCCCCGGAACTTTAATCGAACCGGACTTGTACATCGCACTCGGATCGAATATCCCTTCTTGCACCGCGCCGGCAAGCGTGACGATCTTGAACGTCGAGCCCGGTTCGTACGTCGACTTGATGGAATGATCGTAGAAATTCGCCTGCGGCGACGTCCAATAGGAGTTCGGATTGAAATTAGGCATGTTCGCCATGCCGAGAATTTCCATCGTCTGCGGATCGGCGGCGATCGCGGTAATGCTCTGCGGTTGATATTTGTAATACGCCTCTTTGATCGCGTCTTCGATATAATTCTGGATGTTGTCGTCGATGGTCAGCTTGACGTTCTTGCCGTCGACGGCCGGCGTCATGTCCACGGATCCGTTATCGAGTATCACGCCGTTTCCGTCGCGCTCGTACTTTATGCTTCCCTCGGTTCCCCGCAGCTGGCTGTCGAGCGCCGATTCCAATCCCAGCTTCGCGTTCCCTTCCTTGTCCTCGTATCCGAGAATGTGCGATGCGAGCGAGCCCTTCGGATAGAACCGTTTCTTCTCGTCGATCAGATAGATGCCTACGTCTTTCTCGTCGGTCTGCTCGATCAACTGCTCGCGGAACTTGATGATCCGGTCCGCAACCTCTTTATCGATCTTCCAGCCGCCGTCATGAAGCTCGCGCTGCATGTAAAACTTGCCGTTCGCCTGCTTCGCTTCGGCGACGTCCCGAACTTTTTCCTTGGATATGCCCAGCACGGAACTAAGCTTGTTGACGATCACGTCGCTCAGTTTCAACGTATGGATGATGCTAGGGTTGAGGGCAACGGTATACGCAGTCACGTCCATGGCGAGGACATTGCCGTTGCGATCCGTAATCGTGCCGCGCGCGGGGACGAGCTTCTCCGACCGCGACCATACTTCCTTGGCCTTCTCCGTCCAGAAATCCGCCTTGACGACCTGCACCCAGTAGATTCGACCGACGAGGAAAACAAAAAGGAGGGAAATAACCCCTCCGACAAGCAGCGTGCGCAGTTTTATTCGTTTTGTCATCGTCTCACCCTAATCCTTGTTCGCAAGCGAAGACTCGCTATTCGCTGCCGGCGCCTTGGTCGGCACGTTAACCTCGATCGGATCGTCTTCTTTCTCTTCCGGCAAGTTCATCCCCAACATGGTCTCCGCTTTCGACTTGATCGTCGCAGGATCGTTCGCCACTTCTTTTTGGGACGTCAAATGGGCGATTTGCTCTTCCAGCTTCGCCTGGTTGGTCGTCAGCGTCGCGATCTCCTTCTCCATCTGGTAGATTTGCGCGTACCGGAAAATAATTGCGCCCGCCACGACGACGCAGGCGAGGATCGTGAAGAGATACAACAGCTTCTCCTGCACGGGTATCGGCTTGCGTTTGATGACGACTTTCTTCGTCTCGCGGAAGGAAGGCTTCTGCTCGGGCTTTCGCTTCGGCTGAAGGGCGAGATTTCCATTTACATAGGCCATTGGCGTTCCTCTCTCTCCATGTGCTTCTTTCAATCTTCTATGTGGTCATCTGAGTTAGACGATGGTCGATTATAATTTCTCCGCGACGCGCAGCTTGGCCGAACGCGCTCTCGGGTTCTGCTCCAGCTCCGCCTCGCTCGGCACGATCGGCTTGCGGGTCACCAGCTTCAGCTTTCCGTCGCCCCCGCCGCAAACGCACATCGGGAAGTCCGGCGGACAGGTACATTTTCCAACAAATTTCGCGAATAATTGCTTGCAAATCCGGTCTTCCAGGGAATGAAACGTAATGACGGACGCGCGTCCGCCCGGGTTCAGCACGTCGACCGTTTGCTCCAGACCCGCTTCCTCGGCGCCGAGCTCGTCGTTCACCGCGATCCGCAGCGCTTGAAACGTTCGCTTCGCGGGATGAGGCCCCGTCCGCCTGGCCGCCGCCGGAATGGCGGTCTTGATGACCTCGACCAACTCGCCGGTCGTCGCGATCGGCGCCTTCTCCCTGGCCGCGATGATCTTGCGGGCGATGGATCTGGCGAATTTCTCTTCGCCGTAATTCGTAATGATGCGGGAAATTTCCCGTTCTTCCCAGGTGTTGACGATATCGTCGGCGGTCAGCATGCCGTCTTGATCCATCCGCATGTCGAGCGGCGCATCGTGATTGTAGCTGAAACCGCGTTCGCCCTCGTCGAGCTGCGGGCTCGAGACGCCAAGGTCGAACAAGACGCCGTCTACGCCGTCGAGGTTCAGTTCCTTCAGCACTTTGGCCAGGTACCGGAAGTTGCTCTTGACGAGCGTCACCCGGTCCATGTAGGCCGCCAATCTGACTTTGGCATTGTCGAGCGCCCAATCGTCCTGATCCAGGGCGATGAGTCGTCCGCCCGGTCCGAGACGCGAAGCGATAAGCTCGCTGTGACCGGCTCCTCCCAAGGTGCAATCCACGTATATGCCGTCCGGTTTGATGGCGAGTCCGTCCACCGCTTCTTCCTTGAGCACCGTTATATGTTGAAACATGATGTTATCCTCCCGGCTCTAAGGTTGCCGGCTCCTACGAACGAGATCGTAAAGGCCCGGCTAAAAATTGAAATCGAAATCCACAAGCTTCTCGGCAATTTCGTTGAACGTTTCCTCGGACTGCTTGAAGTAGCTCTCCCAGATCGGCTTGCTCCAAATTTCCACCCGGTTCGAGACGCCGAGCACGATGCAATCCCGTTCCAGCTTGGCATAGTCGCAGAGCGTATTCGGCAAGTTTACCCTTCCCTGTTTATCCAGCTCGCATTCCGTGGCGCCGGAGAAGAAGAAGCGCGAGAACGCCCGCGCGTCCGACTTCATCATCGGCAGCGACTTCAGCTTCTGTTCAAGCTGGCTCCATTCGCCGACGGGGTAAACGAACAAGCAGTTATCCAGTCCTCGGGTGACGACAAAATGGTCGCCAAGCTGTTCGCGGAATTTAACGGGGATAATGATGCGGCCCTTGTCATCGATGTTGTGCTGAAATTCGCCCATGAACATTCGACCGCTCCACCCTTCCCCCTAAATCCTCCACTTGGCTCCACTTTCCGCCACTAAGGTTCAAGTATTCGCCACCGGGAAAGTAATTCCTGCTCTCGGCCCATTTTTTCCCGAAATAATTTATGGGATTAATTTGTTACGAATTTGAAACTTTTTCCCCTTGCCGTTCGTGTAAACTGGGAGTCGGATACCCGCGTTCCCGCGCCGATTGACGGATGTCCGTTCCGAATGCCCGGATTCCGGTCCGGCGCAACATTGATTTCTCCATAGGGGGCCTGCCCATGAACGGCACTACCGCCTTGCATGATACGATCACCTTGCTTCGCAGCGTCGAGCATTATTGTTATCAAATCGCCTATTACTTGCTCGGCAACGAACGCGATGCCGCCGAGGCCAGCAAGCTGGCCCTGCTCTCGCTGTCCGTCAATCCGAGATTCGCGGATGCCGGGACCGACGAACGCCGCAGGCTAGCCAAATCGGCCTCCATCTCCTGCGCCATGCAGCGGGCCGGCGGCCGATTCGCCGACGGCAACGACAAAGAGCCGATTCCCCAAGTCGTCAACGACTAGGAAATCAGCTCTTTTGCTCGAACCGCCTTTGCTTCGGCCTACCTCGGCATCGATAGCAGCGCACGACTCCGATCTATCCAGCTGTTTATTTGTCGGTATCGTCCTTTCCGGCGACCGCGGGGTCATCCTCGATCTTTGTTAGCCCTTCATCTGTTGAGGCCCGTTCCGTCGGCCGAATGCCGGCTGCCGTCCGTTTCCCCTTGCTGCCGCTGCTTCTGCGATAGATCGCATAGCCTGGAATACCGATTACGGCCAGCACCGCCAGCACCGGTACGGCCCCGGCGGCGAAGACGACCAATCCTTGAAGAAAGGCGTACATGACTTCCGTGCTGCCTTTCACCGCCTCCGCGATCCGTTCCCCGAAACCGGTCTTCCCGTCATCCGCCGCCGCTTTCGCTTCAATCGTCTCGTACATGCGAAGGTCGATCGTCGAGAAGGCGACATTGGCGTCCAAATAACGGATTCTCCCTTTGATCTGCTCGATTTCCGTCTGCACGTCCCCGAGCTGCTGCGAGATGTCCAGCAGATCCGCCGTTTTCGTCGCTTTCGCCATGAAGTCGAGCAGCCTGGCTTCGACGACCTGCCGGGCTTTCAATCTGGCCCCCAGATCCACGTACTCTTGGGTCACGTCCGTTCCCTGCGCGCTGCTTTGATAGCTGAGATGCTTGATTTTCTCCAGCCCGCTCAAGAAACCGTCGAAGCCGGCCGCAGGCACTTTGATCGTGTAGGTGCCGCCCTTCTCCGTCGACGTCTTCTGATCCGCGAACTTGAGCAGATAGCCGCCGGACAGATGAATGAGGTCGCGCAGCGCCGTCTGGGCGGCATCGTACGCCTCGACTTCCATCGTTACGTTGCCGCGATAAACGATCTTCCGGTCGATCTCCCCGCCGACGCCGCTCTCGTTACCGCCGCCTAGGGACGACTCGGCTTCCGATCCGGCGGAACTTTCCGTAGCCGCGGCAGGCTTGTCATCCGCCGCCGCGCCGTCCGCCGTCCCGTTCATCGCAGTGCTCGCGCTGCTGTCCGCGGAAGCCGCCGGGCTCGCGGCCTCCGTTAATCGATCGTAATCGGCGCCATTGCCCGCATCGTTGCCGTTTGCCGCCGAGCATCCCGCAAGCATCCATGCCATCGCCAGTATGCCGGCCAGCGCGAACAGCCATTTGCCGCCCCTCCTACGACTACCCCTTTCCAACAGACTTCTCTTCATGCCACGACCCCCCGTTTTTGTGTAATCGATGCACTTCCCAAACGAGGAAAACCTTCCAAATGTTGCATGGAGCGGCAAAATCCCGTTCGCGTTCGCCGCCGGAACGCTCGATCGCGTAACCGCCCGAATCGAAGGTGGCCATGCGCGCCCGGACAAGGCGCTACGACTGCGGTCGTACGGCCCCGCTACGCAAAAAAGGAGCCGCCTTCTCGTCGAAGGGGCCCCTTGTCTTATTGTCGGGCATGCGGGCTGGGCTTAATGCTCCTGCCAGCTGTCCAGGTATGATTTCTGCTCGTCCGTGAGCTTGTCGATCCCGGTGCCGATCGCTTCCAGCTTGTAGCGCGCGACCTGCTCGTCGAGCTCGTACGGCACGTTGACGACTTTCTTGCCGATCGCGGCATAGTTGTCGTTCACGTATTTCAGCGACATCGCTTGCAGCGCGAACGTCATATCCATGATCTCCGCGGGATGGCCGTCGCCGGCCGCCAGATTCACGAGACGGCCTTCCGCCAGCAGATAGATGCTGCGTCCGTCCTTGAGCTTATATTCCTCGATATTGCGGCGCACGACGCGCTTGCTCGCGGACATGGCCTCCAGCTCCGGCTTGTTCACTTCCACGTCGAAATGTCCGGCATTGGACAAGATCGCGCCGTTCTTCATCACTTCGTAATGCTCGCCGCGAATAACGTCGCGGTTGCCGGTCACGGTCACGAAGAAATCCCCGAGCTTCGCCGCTTCCTTCATCGGCAGGACGGTAAAGCCGTCCATGTACGCTTCGACGGCGCGTATCGCGTCGATCTCGGTCACGACGACCTGCGCGCCCAGCCCCTTCGCGCGCATCGCCACGCCTTTGCCGCACCAGCCGTAGCCGACGACGACGACGGTTTTGCCGGCTACGACGAGGTTCGTCGTACGGTTAATGCCGTCCCAGACGGACTGGCCCGTGCCGTAGCGGTTGTCGAACAAATATTTGCAGTACGCGTCGTTCACGGCCACCATCGGGAAGCTGAGCGAGCCGTCCTTCTCCATCGCTTTGAGGCGCAGGATGCCGGTCGTCGTTTCCTCCGCGCCGCCGCGGATGTTCGCCATCAGCTCCGGACGCTCCGCATGGAGGATGGTCACGAGATCGCCGCCGTCGTCGATGATGAGATCCGGCTTCGTTTCGAGCGCTTTGATCAGCAGTTCCTTGTATTCCTTCGGCTCAGGGTTGTACTTGGCGAACACGGTGATGCCGTCTTCCACGAGCGCCGCGCAGACATCGTCCTGCGTGGACAGCGGATTGCTGCCCGTAATCGTCACTTCCGCGCCTCCGGCCTGCACGACTTTGGCCAGATAGGCGGTTTTCGCTTCCAGGTGGAGGGAAATCGCCACCTTCAGCCCTTTGAACGGCTGCTCTTGCTCGAACTGCTCCCGGATCCGGTTCAGGACCGGCATATGCGCGGCCACCCAATCGATCTTCAGATGCCCGTCCGGCGCCAGCGCCATATCGCGCACGATGCTGTCTTGCTTCGCATTCACAGTCATGGTCAACGTCCCTTCGTTTATAAATAAATCAGATGATGGCCGCCTGCCCGTTCGTACGGCGCATCCAGCAGCTTCTCCAGCCAGGCGGAACCGCTGCGGTTCCAGAAATCCGTCATGTTCAGCACCCGTTCCTGCGGCTTGTTGTCCGGCCAGAGCGCCAGCGCGATTCCATCCTGCTGCCGCAGCGCGGAATCGAACCTTCTGGCATGCGCTTCCTTCGTCCGCTTTTCCAGGTAACCGATCTGTTCCTGAATCCGGCGCAGATTGTCGGCCGCGAGATCCCCGAGCCCTTTCTCGAGGGAAGCGGACATGCCCATGACCGGACCGTACAGCGCCGCGAACTGCGACCGGGCCGCTTCGAAACGCGCCTCGATATCGAGTTCGTCCCGCTCCTTCAGCCATGCGGCCCTGTGCGCTTCGTATCGCTCGACGATATCCCGGTACGCCAAGCCGTACTTCGCCATATGCTTCTCGGTCGTCCGGTCGACGATCGTGTACGACATCCGCGGCAGGATAAGCGGCATCTCCATGCCAAGCGCGCGGAACGCTTCGCCCGTCAGCGTCCAATACGCGATCTCCCCCGGTCCCAGCACGGCGCCGAGCACCGGAAGCACGTAATCCTGCATGATCGGGCGGGTAAGCACGTTGTTGCTCAGGCGCTGCGGTTCATGCTCCGCGATGCGCAGCAGCTCTTCGCGGGACAAGCGGAACGTTTCCTTGCGATTGCGGAAGCCGTCGTCCCCCTTGAACAGCAGCATCCGTTCGTCCGCTTCGAACAGGAACAAATTCGCGCAGGTCTCGGCCACGTCCGCCGTCGGCGAATAGCCGAGCTCGCGAAGCGAAGCCGCCGACCGCAGGTAAGCGGCTTCCAGCTCGTCGTTGCGCCGGATCATCTCGGCGAACATCGGCGCTTCCAGCGACCGGATGCCGGCATCGTCGGAATCCAGCAGCACGAGGCCGTGCTTCCCGAACAGCCAGCCCATCGCGGCGGCGAACCACGCGGACAGGTCGTCGCAGTCCGACGCAAAGCCCGCAAGCGCCTCCAGCAGATCGCGCTTGAACTCCGTGTCCGGCAGCGCCGAACCAAGCTGCTCCAGCGCGTCCGCCATGGCCGCCGGGGCCACCTTCGTGCGGCTGACCGACGTGCGTCCGCCCTTCGGACGGGGGATCGCGAGGCGGGTCAGCGTCGTCTCGCCGCTCCGGACATAGGCATGATTAGCCTCGTCCCAATCGTGATCCTCGCCGGCGACCCAGAATACGGGCACGACCGCCGTGCCCGCAAGCCGCGAAGCGTCCTTCGCCGCCGATATCGCGGTGACGGCTTTATGTATGACAAGCAAAGGTCCCGTCCACAATCCGGCCTGCTGGCCGGTCACGACGACCGGGGCGCCCGACCGAATGGCTTCGATATTCGCCATGACGGCAGGATAATCATTCAACCGTTTATTATACGCCTGCAATGCTTCCGCCAGACGTTCGGGTGCTACGCGTTTGCCCGCTTGGGCTTTCAGCCAATTCAAACGGCGGTGCCAATGCGATTCCTCTGCGGGATGACTGCCGAACAGCGCCTCCACGCCGGGGTGGGTACGCTGAACGTAGGCCTCGACGATCGGCTGACTGAAAGGCAGCTGGACCGATTCTGTTCTCATCAACAGTCTCTACCTTCTTTGCTTCGGTTTACGAGCTGATATGGAGTGCGATTTTTTCTCATTCATTGTACACATTGTTTCGGTAACCGTCAAAATAAAACACCCTCCTTTGGCGGAGGGTGCGAATTGACGTTCAAGCCGCGAAGAGGCTTTTTCCGATGCCGATGCACATCAGGATGACATAGCAGAAACTCATTAAAAAAAAGCCGAGCCGCCAGATGGCGCGCATGATGCGGGACATGTCGATGTTCCCCTTCGTCCGGTACTGGACATTGCCGAGCAGGCCGCCGCCCAGCAGCAGGACGAGCAGAATGCCGTACAGCCCGAAACGGCTGTCGAACACGTCGTTGAACAGTACCGCGACGCAGCCGATCAGCAAGGCCGTCGTGACGTCCATGGCCATGCGGAACGCCTTCTTGCGGTCGCCGCTAACGGCCGCGTAGCCGAAGTAGACGAGCACGAAAGGAACGACGGGAAGAACAGCCAAGATGGCATAAACATGCTTGATGCTTTCCCAAATCCACTGCATCCCGGTTTTCCTCCTTCAAAGTCCTCCAAAGCGATTAAGAAGCGCCGAGCGCCTCGACCAGCGCAAGCACGGCATCGTTCAACCGCGACGGCATGCCGAGCCGCTTGGCGTACGCGGCAATGCCGCCGTTTATCCACTTGATCTCCGTGTCCCGTCCGGCGCGCACGTCCCGCAGCATGGACGACTCGTTCTGCGCGGTCGCCGCGCATACGCCGAGCAGCCGCTCCCAATGGTCCTCCGTCGAGGCAAGTCCCGCCGCGCGCAGGATGCCTTCGCTTTCCTCATGAAGCGCCCGCATCAGCATCAACCGGTATGGATCCCGGGGCAGGTCGCCGTTTTTGACTTGAAAAATAGCCGTAAGCGGATTGATGACCGCATTCAACAATAATTTTAGCAAAACTTGATCTTTGATTTCTTTCGACATATCGGCATCGATTCCTGCACCGCTCAACGCGCGAAGCAACATTTTTTGAGGTTCGGCACCGCATTTGTCGGCATTCGCCCAGCTGCCGAACGTCAACCGGCCGGTGCCGGTACGAATCACGGCGCGCGGATCCGTCCGCAGCGCGCCTTCTGTCGTAATGGCCGCGAACAATGGCGAGTCCGGCAACGCTTCCGAAAGCAGCTCCATATGCCCGATGCCGTTCTGCAGCGCAAGAAGGGGCACGCCGCCGGCCGTCAAGCGCCGCAGATCATCGAGGAGCCCGTCGTCCACGCTCGGCTGCTTCACCGCCAGCATCACCCAATCCGGGCTAAAGGCGCCTTCCCTGCCGGATCCGAGATAATCGCTTACTGACCGAGCGAACACCTCGATCGTCGTTTCTTCCCCCGTCGTTTCCTTATATAAGAGCCCTTCCGCGGACAGCGCCTCCGCCTGCTTGTCCGTTCTGGCGAGCAGGACGACCTCTTCTCCGGCCCGCGACAGCCTGGCCGCGTATGACAGGCCAAGGGCGCCGGCGCCCACGATGATGATATTCACGCGCCACACCTCGATTCGCTTGCTGGTTCCATACGGCAATCGTACCAGAAACAAACTAAAAAATCCCGCCGCGCCCGCAACGGGTTCGGAGAGATTTTAAGGTGCCGCCGCGGCGAGCGCGGCATGCCGGTTATTCGATTCGCTCTAAATTTCCGTTCGCGTCCATCTTGAACCTCGGTTTCGCCTCGTCTTCCTCCGTCAAAACGGTAAGCCGGCGGGCACGGTCCATGATTTGAATGAGCGTCTTATAATCGTCGTTCACCGCGCGATAATCGGTCTGCGCGTTGTTCACTTCGAGAGATAATCTCTCGTTCAGCTCGCGCAGCGCATGAAGCTCGTCGTCTTTCTCGCGCAAATCCCGCTCCAGCGTTTTGATTTGGCGGTTAAGCTCCTGATACGTGCCTTTCCACTGGCGCAGAAACCGGATGACGGCATCGACCGAAAGCGCTTCGTCCGTCAGCGGGTCGTTCTTGTATGCGCGTTCCTCGTTGTCCAGTACGTGAATGGAAGACACGTGAGGCGTCGCGGCGTACGTTTGCTTTTTCATATAATTCCGTTTCTGACGCTGCTGTTTCGCGATTTGAATGGCATCTTCGTAGCGCTTGCGAACGCAGCTGTTCCAGCGAAATCCGCATGCGGCCGAAGTTCGGCCGATCCGCTCGCCCACTTCTTCGAAAGCGGCTAGCTGCGTGCTGCCTTCGCGAATGTGCCGCAGCGTGACCTCGGCCAGAATAAGATCGTCATCCGGGCTCCAGGCATCTTGTCTCACTGCTGTCATGCAACCAAAACCTCCCAACATTAGGCGCTTACTTTATCTCTATGCCCTTGGTAGAGTTCATAGAATCTATCGGATACTAATTTGTATATCCATTTTTTTTTAGGCTCATACATGTTTTCTCACAAATTGATGCAAACTTGTACTAAAGCGTGAAGTAAAGGCGAAAAGTTTGCCAATTCGTCACGACTGAAACAGTTTACAGTCGTTACCTGAAACGTTATAATGGGCAATAGAAATCGGGTCGAGACTGACGAGAGGGGGAGAAATCATGGCACGCATGTTCCGGGTGCTCGGGTTTTGGACGCTTGTAATCGCTTTGATGGCTTTTGCGGGTCACATGAACGAGATGGCGCTCTTGTTCTTTATCCAGACCGCTGTGTTTGTCCTGTTAGGCTATTTGAACTTTTCCGAAAGAACATACATGCTGATGTTCTGGGGATATATGTTTATCTCGTTCATCGGCTTCACGTATTGGACGGTATTTGTAATGGGGAACCCATTCTAAATATACGGACATTCCACTTTCAAAAAATAGCCAAAAGGCTGTTCCAGGGAGACAAGCTCTCCGGAACAGCCTTTTTTCGAATGCGTTCGTTATTTGCGGAGCACGAGCACCTTGAACGTCTCGCTCATGCCGTCGCTCAGCAGCAGCTGGCGAATGGCGCGGTTGCGCTTTGCTTCGGGCCCGAACGGATTCTTGCCGTCGTGCGCGGCCAAGTCGGCCAGCACGCCTTGGTCGACGAGAAACTGCTTCTGCGTGCCGTAATAGCCAATCTCCCATCCCGCCGCGCCCGCGGCGCTCATGCAGGCGGTAAAGTTAACATGCGCGGTCATGTCCTGGCCGCCGGGGTCCGCGAACGGCTCGTCTCTCGCGACATGGTCCTTATAGCACAGCAGCGTGCCGCGCATCCGATGGGAAGCCGCCAGCTCGCCGGCTTCGTGGCCGTAGTCGATCAGCACCATGCAGCCCTGCCGGATCTTCCCGGCCATCCTCGCGATCCATTGTTCCGCTTCCAGGTTCACTTCGATGATCTGCCCTTCGCGGAGCGCGATGCCGTCCCGCCGCAGCACGGCTTCGATCCGCTCGTCGGACAACGGCATGTAAGCATAGCGGAACGCTCGTCCCGCGACGTTCGATTCGGCGGCTGCCGCCACGCCGAGCTCCCACAGCCTTCCGGCAACGCGGACGACGCGATGAACCGGAAACGCATCCAGCAATTCATTGGCGACGATCATCGCGAAGCGGTTATCCGCAGCGTCCCGCAGCAGCGTTTCCTCCGCCTCTTCGGGCGTCATGAAAGCAAGGCGGGACGCTCCTTCCCGCATCCAATCCCCGAATCGACTCCGGGCCTCGTCCAAATGCACGGGGTTGCCGTCCACGAGAAGATAGGACGCTTCGACAAGCCAGGAGGACGCGTTCTCCGTTCGCGCCCAAGCCGACAGCATCTGCCGAGACAAGGCTCCGGTTCCCGCTCCCCACTCCGCGATCGTCGCCGGCCGGGGCTGCCCGCCGGCGATGCCGGCCAGATAGCCGGCAAGCTTGTCGGCCAACACCGTCCCGATGCCGGAACTCGTATAGAAATCGCCCGACTTGCCGATACGAACGGCGCCGGACCGGTAATAGCCATCCCGTTCGTCGTACAGGCACCGTGCCATATAATCGCGGAACGTCATCGCCGGCAACGCGTCTTGACCGTCCGCCGCCGGCGTTACCGTCGCCCAGCCGCGCCTTTCGCTGGCGGCGATCTCATCCCGTATGGACGCTTCCAATCTTGAGCGATTCACTTGATTCAGCACCTCCACCCCAAGGACAAAATTACCGGTACCAGATATAATAGAACCATTCTGCGCATATAGTAGTGCATGCAAAATCGCCGGAAAGGAGGACGGTCCGTGCAAGGAACGATACGCCGACGGATCGCCGGGTTCGCCGTGCTCGCGCTGGCAAGCTGGCTCATGGTCTACCCGGCTCTGGCCGAACCCGCGGCGCCGGTCGACGAGGAGACGCGAAGCGTGCTCGAGAAGAGCTTGTCCGTCGTGGAAATCGACAAGGAAATCGGGCGCATCCAGACGGAGCAATCCGCCGTCAAAGCGAAGCTGGCCTCCTCCCAAGCCGCGCTGGACAAGCAGGAAGCCGCGATCGCCCAGAAGCGCGAGGATGCCGGAAAGGTCATCCGCGCCTATTATACCGGCGAACGCGACGTCTTGATCACGGCGCTGCTGTCGACCCGCAATTTATCCGGCCTGTTGGCCGTTTTGGACTTTTTCGATCAAATATTCGCATCCGACAAGATCACTCTGAACGATTACAAGAATCACTACCAGGCCCTTAAGAAGAGCATGGCTGCCCTGAATGCCCAGTCCGCGCGGCTGGACGAGGTGGAGGGCCGGTTGAAGAAGCAGCGCGAACGGGTCGTCGCGCTTCAGCAGGACGTGGATGCCGCCCTGGACGGCCGGACCGATGCGGATAAGCTGCGGGCGATGATCGACGAATATACGAATTACTGGCAAAATGTCGGCCTCGTCGAGGTCAACCGCTATTTCAAAGCGCTGTCCAAAGCGATGGGACAAATCCCGGCGTGGGTGGAGAACAACAAAGACCTGCTGGAGATCGACGGTTTCAACTATACGCTGACGATTCCCGACGATAAGCTGAACGAATTCCTGCGCGCGCAAAACGACATCTTCGACAACTTCGCCTTTGCCTTCGAACAGGACAAAGTGGTCATCACCGGCAAACGCGACGACCTCGAGGTCGAATTGTCCGGGCACTACTCGCTGGAATCGAACGGCTCCATCCTCTTCCACGTCGACGAGTTGGTCTTCAATGGCTTGGCGCTGCCCGACACGACGCGCGCGCAGCTCGAGCGGCAGTTCGATCTCGGATTCTATCCTTCCGAAATCGTCTCCTTCCTCAAAGCGAAGTCCGTGGAGGTCAAGGGCAACGACTTGATCATCAAACTATCGATCGGCCTATGACGGCGGCGCTTCGGCGCCGTTTTTTGCCGGCGTCGCCGGCTCCCCGTTCCAGGCGGCGATTATCCGGTCGGCCGCAGCCGGCGAGAACGGCGTCCCGTTGCCGCCGATCGAAGCGCAGAGCGCCGACCAGCGTTCCCAGCGCTCCCGCCAAGGCGGATTAGGCGCGGCGGCCGCGGCTTGCAGCATGCGCACCAGATAGTGCGGGGGACGATTCGCGATTTCGTTGTATTCGAACTCGCCCGTCATGACGGATATGCGCGCCGGAAGCCGGCCGAACGCGCGGTACCGGGCTAATTGCGCGTCCGAAGCGGTCATGTCCTGAATCCATTCCCGCGCTTCGGGCAGCTTGTCCGTCTCCGCGGTCAGCACGAAGCTGCGCCCGTCGCTGCGCACGATCGGTCCGTTCGCGGCTCCGATCGCAAGCATCCCGCGTTCTTCGTTCGTCATCCGGAAATAAACCGACCACGGAATAACCGCGCTGAGCAGCGATTCGGAACGGAAAGCCTGCATCAGCTCGCTGCGCTGCGTGAGCGGATCGAAGCGGGACAGCTCCTTGGCATGCTCAGCCGCATAGCGGAGCTGCTCCTTCTGACTCGCGGTAAACGGCGACAGATCCGCCGCGGACGACGCGTTCTCGGAAAATAATCCGAGCCAGGCGGACATGTCCCGGGTATCGGCCGTATCGAGATTGAACGGGCTTATCCCGCCGGGTTTGACGGTTGCCAATGCGGCCGCGAGCGCCTTGAATGCCGCCAGATCCTTCGGCGGTCCGTCGGCTCCGCCGTCTTTGAGCAGCTTCTTCGACCATACGTTCAGCAGCGGATTGCTGTCTACCGGCACGCCCCAGAGCGAGCCGTTCCATTTGACCATGTCTGTTAGCGCTTCCAATTGGTCCGCGGCCGTGTCTCCCGTTACGATCTCGTCAACCGGCAGCAGATAGCCCAGCATGGCGAACTCGCGCACGCGGTCGTTGTCGAGGAGCATGATATCGAAGGGTTCCCCCGCTTCGGACGCTTTTTTGCGGGCTTCGTCGGCGTCTTCGTCGCCGATGTTCGTTAGTTTGATCGACATGCGGGGATGGGTGAGCAGATACCGTTCGTTGCTTTTGATCCAATATTGGTATTCCGCATCGTCCATCGATACGGCAATGGTTAACGTGACATGCTCATTATCGTCGCCGTCCTCGACCTCCGGCAGCTGGCTGGAAGGCGTCCCGCCGCCTGACGGCGTGATGGGCGATCCCGGCTTGCCGATCGTCGATACGAGCAAAGCCGCGAAAATGGTAAAGACGCTCAGCAGCAGAATAACCGCTTTTCTGCGTGACACCTTATCCCTCCTCACCGTTTTCAAGCTAACTTTCATTGTAGCAAGAAAGCGTTTTTTTGTCGCTAACCAATTGCTTGCCGGGATGATTGCGTCCCTTGCCGTTATCCATCATACTAGCTGTTAGACGCCAGAAAGAAGGAGAAGGTTGCGATGAAGACCGTTTATGGCCTTGACCTGCTTTTGCCCGGGAACACGCTGCAGGAGGACCTTGCCCGGATCATCGGTTGGATAGCCGATGCCGTCACGCTGATCGATCGCCACCAAACGATGCTGTTCGTAAACGGACCGGAAGACTGCGAGGCGATCGAGCGCGTTGCCGCCATGTACGATGTCGATTGCGAACGGGGAATATGGCTGCGGCTAGAAGACGGCTGGCAGACGAATGAACGGGTATTCTCGGACTATGGCTTGACCTCGCACGGCCATCACCGTTTCCTTGACCTCCGGCTTGCCGCCATCGTAAGCTTGGCCGCCGCAGAGGACGGATCGTCGGAGCTCGGGCCGGCGCTGGAGCAGGCCGGCGAGCATGCTATAGCCGTGAATAAGCAAGACGACGGCCGACGCCTGCTTGCCGTCGACCGTCATCTGATTGAACTTTTGGCGGGCATCGCCCGCGCTTACCGCTGTTCGTTCGCTCTCGCGGCGACGACCGCCGATTAAAGCAAATCCGCCGCGAGTTGGGCGAGCTTCGAACGTTCGCCCTTCTCCAGCGTCATATGCCCGCTGACCCCTTCCTGCTTGAAGCGTTCCACGGCATGCGTGAGCCCGTTGCTGATGGAATCGAGGTACGGATGATCGATTTGCTCCGGATCGCCCATCAGCACGATTTTGCTGCCTTCCCCGACGCGCGACACGATCGTTTTCACCTCGTGGCGGGTCAGGTTCTGCGCTTCGTCGACGATAATGAACTGCCCCGGAATGGAACGTCCCCGAATGTACGTGAGCGCTTCGACCTGAATGCTGCCGAGTCCCATCAGGATTTTATCGATGTCTCCCGATTTCTTCGTATCGAACAGAAACTCCAAATTATCGTAAATCGGCTGCATCCATGGACGCAGCTTCTCTTCTTTCTCGCCCGGTAAATACCCGATATCCTTGCCCATCGGCACGACGGGCCTCGCGATCAGCAGTTTTTTGTATTTGTGCTCATCCTCGACCTTCATCAGCCCCGCCGCGAGCGCCAGGAGCGTCTTGCCCGTTCCCGCCTTGCCCGTCAAGGTCACGAGCGGCACGTCGTCGTTCAGCAGCAGCTCCAGCGCCATCCGCTGCTGCGCGTTGCGGGCGGTAATGCCCCATACGGGATCGTTGCTTAAGTAAAGCGGCTCCAGTCTCGCGCCGTCCTGGCTGACTTTCAAGAGCGCCGATTTCGAGGTGCCCATCTCATCTCGCAAGATAATGAATTCATTGGGATGAAGCCGCGTGCTGAGCCCCAAGTTTTTGATCGTCAGAAACCGGTAGGTATAAAATTCGTCGATGACCGCCGGGTGCACCTTTAACGTCAGATAGCCCGCATACACCTCGGACGGCGCCACGACTTGATCGGACAAATAATCCTGCGCGTCGATGCCGAGCACGTCGGCCTTGATCCGCACAAGCACGTCTTTGCTGACGATGCTGACCGGCCTGGCCTCCCCTTTCTCCTGCTCCTCCAGATGGTAATTCAACGCAACCGCCAGAATCCGGTTGTCGTTGGACATCTCGCCGAACATCTCCTGCACGCGGATGAAGCTCCGGTGGTTGAGTTCCACCTTGAGCACGCCCCCGTTTTCGAACACGATGCCTTCGTGCAAATGCCCGTTCTCCCTCAGATGATCGAGCAATCGGGACACATGCCTTGCGTTGCGGCCCAATTCGTCCGCGAGTCTTTTCTTCGAGTCGATTTCTTCCAACACCACCGCTGGGATAATGACCTCGTTGTCATCAAAGGCAAAGATGGCTTGCGGATCATGGAGCAATACATTGGTGTCGAGCACGAATATTTTTTTCATCGTGAGCCCTCCTGGCGTTGGAATTTCGTTCAAAGGCGTACATAGCGAACCCCGCTTTAAGGCAAACTAGGCTTGATCAAAAGAGGCAGACTTTAGAAAGGTTAGGTGGCGAATATGAGGAATTGGCTGGTTGTTCCCGCTATGCTCCTTTGTTTGCTGGCAACAGGTTGCAATACCGTCGCCCGCAATGAGACATCACCCTCTCCGCAGAATGATAACCGCGTTCGCGCGCAGCAGACCGCTCCGCAGAAGAAAACCATCAGCAATCCCAAGCAGGTCGCCGCGCATTTGGAAGATTTGGCGCGAGGCGTGCCGGGCGTCAAAGGCGCGCACTGCGTCGTGTTCAAAAATACGGCGGTCGTCGGCATCGACGTGGCCGGGAACGTCGACCGCTCGCGCGTCGGCACGATCAAATACGCCGTCGCGGAAGCGCTTCGCAAGGACCCTTACGGCATCAATGCCGTCGTGACCGCCGATATCGACCTCTCGCATCGGCTGACCGAGCTCGGAGCGGATATTCGGCGAGGCCGCCCGATCGCCGGCTTCGGCGAAGAGATGGCGGACATCATCGGACGGATCGTGCCGCAGATTCCCCGCGACGTGCAGCCCATGAAGGCTGAGCCGCAGAAGGCACGGTCCAAGGCCCAACAAAAGCTCGAGCATAGATCGTAAGGCGCCGAGCTTTCCTTTCCATGAGAAGCCGTATAAGAACAGAAAAAGCCTAGTGAAATTTCACTAGGCTTTTCTCATGGCCGCAAACACCTGTGCATCGAGTTTGTCGGCGGCTCTTTGATCATACGTTTTCTCATATTCCGGTTTAGCGGACAAGCGCGCGCCGTAAAACATCGCATCGCGAACATCCGCGATGTCAATGTCGTAGCAGACGAGCTTGAAGGGTACTGCTTCCAATGCTTCCGTGACGAGCCTTGCCGTGCCGTAGATCGTTTGAACGGTTCCCGGCGCGAACAACGTCACGCTTACTTCGGTTTTCGAAGCCATGTTCACCGATAAGCGAGAACGGCCGTCGATCGCAAATCGCAGCGTGGTGCGGTTGACCGCATAAATCCACGAGATTGCGCTGGACGTCGGGGATCCGCTGTCCGCGTCGATGGTGTGCAGAAGAACGAACGGTTCTCGGTTCAGCGCGCCATACAAATCGTCAGAGAGTACTGTGACGGGTTCGGTCAATCCGCATGCCCTCCTTGCTACCGTGTCATGAATGCTCCGATGCACCCATTATAGCATAGCCCCGATTGCTCTTCCACCGTCATTCAGCCAGTTTTGCGTCGAGCGCATCCTTCGCGGCTTGCAGCTTCGCTTCGTCCAAGTAGACGTACGGACTTTTCCACGCGCCTTCGAGCGGCATGAACGTGATATCGCCGGCGCTGATGCCGTAGTACGTCTTGAGCAGATTTTCGACTTCGCCCGTCGGGATATCCATCCTCAGGTTGTTGCCGACCGCCTTGATGACGCCGGCGATCTTCGGCACGCCGGAGAACGATTTCAGCTTGTCCGCGATCTGGCCGAGCACTTGGCTTTCGCGGCGATTGCGGTCGAAATCGCTCGACATGTTTTTCCCGTCGTTGGACTTGCGGTAACGGACGAAATCGAGCGCATCGTCGCCATTCAGCTTCTGATGGCCCTTGGTCAAATCGATATCGGTGCCGTCCGCCTTGTCGACGTAATGCATGTCCATATCGACGTCGACCTCGACGCCGCCGATCGCGTCGACGACATCGGAGAAGCCTTGGAAGTTGATCGTCGCGGTATAGTCGATCGGAATATCGAAAAATTTGCCGAACATCTTGCGCAGATCGACCTTCGCCTGCTGCTCGGCTTCTTTGTTCTTCAGCCCTTCGCGATGCTCCAGCGCCAGGAAATTCGCGTAATACGCATTCGCTTTGCGAATCTTATAGCCGCTCAGGGCGATTCTGGAATCGCGCGGTATCGAGACGACTACCGCGGACTTCGTCTTCGGGTTAAGCGCCGCGATCATCATGACGTCCGTATTGAGCGTCTGCGTCTGCTCGCGCGAATCCATGCCCAGCAGCATTAGCGCGACCGGTTTGACTTTCACGGAATTCTCGGGCGCCACGACGACGGTCGGATCGGCATCCGTCGTGATGTCCTTCAGCGCGTTTTTGGAAACGTATACCAAGTAGCCCAGGTAGCCGGCGACTCCGACCAGCACGAGGAGGAAGAGTACCAAGATGCGGCGCGGCCAGTAGTTTTTCTTTTTTTTCGGTCGAACGGCGTGCGTAGCCTTCCTTGACATGTTTTCCACCTTCGTCAATTGTATTTCGGATTCTCGTTGATGTCGGCCAGCAGCTGCTCCGCGGCTTCGCGCGGGTACATCTGCAGCTTCGAGCGGCCATCCTTGTCATACTTCAGGTGGACCATCGTATCATCCGTCTTATGTATGAGCAGGTTGGAGACGCCGTGATCTTCCGTCAGGATCTCGAGGAAAAAATCACGGGTGTCCGCTGCGGCGCGGTCTTCGGGTCTGTCTTCGGCGACCAGCTGAATTTGCAGCCAGTTGAACAAGGCATCCTCCAGGCGCACTCCGTCAGACCCCTTCCGCGTCGGATCGTCTGCCGCGTTTGGCTTTGATCCTGTCGTAGAGCTGTCTGCCCCGCAGCAACAGCATCATGAAGACGGCGACCGCCATGCATTGGATGATCGGGAGCTCGTCGTACTGAAGCACGAACAACACGAAAGCGCCGATGGCCATGATAACGTGAACCAGGATCTCTTTTAGGATCGGCAACCGTTTCTGCGCGCGGAACACCGCATTGAAAATGTAAATGGTGAACGCCAGAATCAGAATATACGTTAGGATGGGATGATCATGAAGCCAGTTTTGCATCCTGTCTCTACCTCCTTATCTTCTATATACATAGCATATCGCCGCCCTTGACGCAAACGGCAGGGCAACGGAAATCCCCTTCGGGAAATCCGCTGCCCTGCCTCCTTCAAAGCTGCATCATTGGCGATTCGGTAGTGAATTATACGCCTGCTTGGGCGGTTTTGCGTTGTTTCTCCGCGCGTTCGCGCTCGCTCTTGTTCAAGAGCTTCTTGCGCAGGCGGATCGATTTCGGCGTCACTTCGCAATACTCGTCGTCGTTCAAATATTCCAGCGCCTGCTCCAAAGAGAACAGCACCGGCGTTTTCAAACGAACGGTATCGTCTTTGCCCGAGGAACGAACGTTCGTCAGCGCTTTTTCTTTGCAGATGTTGACGATGATGTCGCTGTCGCGGTTATGCTCGCCGACGATCATGCCTTCATACACGTCGGTAGCGGGTTCCAGGAACAGCAGGCCGCGGTCTTCCACGCCAAGCATGCCGTAGAACGTCGTTACGCCGGTCTCGCTGGAGATCAAGACGCCTTGATGACGTCCGCCGACCGAGGATCCTGCGAGCGGACCATAGCTGTCGAAGGCATGGTTCATGATGCCGTAGCCGCGCGTGAGCGTCAGGAAATTCGTGCGGTAGCCGATCAGGCCGCGAGCGGGAATGATGAACTCGATACGAACTTGACCGTTGCCGTTGTTGACCATGTTGACCATTTCGGCTTTGCGCGATCCCAAGCTTTCCATGACCGCGCCCATGTTTTCTTCGGGCACGTCGATAAGCAGGCGCTCATACGGCTCGCTCTTGACGCCGTCGATTTCTTTGACGATAACTTCCGGCTTGGAAACTTGCATCTCGAAGCCTTCGCGGCGCATGTTCTCGATCAAGATGCCGAGGTGAAGCTCGCCGCGGCCGGATACGACGAATGCGTCCGGGCTGTCGGTCTCGTCAACGCGAAGCGCGACGTCGGTTTCCAATTCCTTGAACAGACGCTCGCGAAGCTTGCGGGAGGTGACCCATTTGCCTTCGCGTCCCGCGAACGGGCTGTTGTTGACCAGGAACGTCATTTGCAGCGTCGGCTCGTCGATCTTCAGAACCGGCAATGCTTCGGGGTTCGCCGGATCGGCGATCGTCTCGCCGATATTGATCTCGCGAATGCCCGCGATCGCGACGATATCGCCCGCGCCAGCTTCCTCGACCTCGATCCGCTTCAAGCCTTGGAAGCCGAACAGCTTCTCGATACGGGCTTGCTTCGTTACGCCTTCGCGGTTGATGACCGCCACGGACTGGCCTTGGCGAATCTTGCCGCGGTTGACGCGTCCGACCGCGATCCGGCCGAGGTATTCGTTATAATCGAGCAAGGTCACGAGGAATTGCAGCGGTTCTTCGACGCTTTCCGTCGGAGCCGGAATATGCTCGATGATCGTTTCGTAGAGCGCCTGCATGTTCTCGTCCTGCTTCTCCAAGTTCAAGCTTGCCGTGCCCATCAGCGCGGAAGCGTAAACGACCGGGAATTCCAGCTGCTCGTCGCTCGCGCCGAGCTCGATAAACAGATCCAGCACTTCGTCGACGACTTGCTCCGGACTTGCGTTCGGACGGTCGATCTTGTTCAGGACGACGATCGGCGTCAATTTGCTTTCCAGCGCTTTGCGCAATACGAATTTCGTTTGCGGCATGCAGCCTTCGAACGCGTCGACGACCAGCAGCACGCCGTCGACCATTTTCATGATGCGTTCCACTTCTCCGCCGAAGTCGGCATGTCCCGGCGTATCCACGATGTTAATGAGGTAATCCTTGTAATTGACGGCCGTGTTCTTCGCCAATATCGTGATGCCGCGTTCCCGCTCCAAATCGTTGGAATCCATGGCGCGCTCTTGGACCGTTTCATTGTCGCGGAACGTTCCGGATTGCTGCAGCAATTTGTCGACGAGCGTGGTTTTACCGTGATCGACGTGCGCGATGATGGCGATATTTCTGAGGTTCTCTCTGGCTTGCATAGTAAGTTATCCACTCCACTTTTTATTTAGTCTGTTTACTTTCGAACAACCTGAATCTTGTCAAACCCTTGCTTCCTTACCAACGGGCTTTACGCCCGACGACCAGCCATGCGCCGACTGCGATCAGGAAGACGGCAATGACGTACAACCCCCAACCCCAAACTAGCATGATGATGAAAAACGCAACCGCGGCAAGCGCAAGCACGATCGCGAGCGTCAGCGGAAACTTCGGACGGTACGTGTCGAAGAGGTGGTATTCGTACAATCCGGCGGCGACGCTGAGGATGATAAAAGGCCATACATAATGCATCTTGCCCCATCCAAGCGCCATGCAAAAGAAAAAAATAAAGGCGTTAATCGTCAAAATCGCTCCGGGAATCAATACGAACGGAGGCAATAATCGTCCGAAAAACAGCACGTGCAGCAAAATGCCGGGTATCAACAGAAAAAGCGGCCAGAAGTTTGTGCCGATAAACGCAAACAGCCCCAATTTTCCGAGCAAAATCACAGCGCCGGCGATCAAAAAAAGCAATCCGACGGTGTATTGATTTTTCGACATGCCTGATTTCCTTTCTCTCGACACTTTTTTAACATTACTAGTGTAATGGAACGGCAGGCAAAAAACCAGTGAAAGTAGTGCAAATTACTGAAAATTATAGGTTTCGCCCCTTTTTTGTTCGCAGCAGGGCCACTATGATGACCAGCGGCACGAAAAAGAGAGGCAGCGCCTTCGTCAGCACGGCCGCGTTTTCCGCCAGCATCCGGTGGATCGCCGGATCATGGACGAGCATCTCTCCCGACGCGTAACCGAGCAGGCCGCCTCCGATAAATACCAGCGAAGGAAACTTGCGCAGCATGTTGCTGAGGAGCTGGCTGCCCCATATGATCATCGGGATGCTGAGCACGATGCCGAGCATAATAAGCACGGGCTCGCCCTGCGCGACGGCCGCGATGGCCAGCACGTTATCGAGGCTCATGATAAAATCCGCGATGACGATCGTCCGTACCGCGGCGGCGAGCGAGCCGACTTTGCGCATGGCATGGAATTCCTGGGCGTGGTCCGAGGCGTCCATGATGAGCTTGACGGCGATCATGAACAACAGCACGCTTCCGGCGGCCTGCAGATAAGGCACCTGCAGCAAGGACAAGGCGACCAGCGTGAGCGCGCAGCGCAGTCCGACCGCGGCCACGGCCCCCCACAACACCGCTTTGCGCCGCTGCGAGGGCGGCAGCTGCTGGCTTGCCAACGCTATGACGACGGCATTATCGCCGCTTAACAGCACGTTGATGAACATGATTTGAAGGAATACGATTAAGCTGTCCATTCGGTTCGCCTCCTGCGAAGAAACGGCAACGATCGGGTCGCGGCCGTTTTCTTGCTCTGAAATACACGCTCGGGACGACGGGACGCAAATCCGAAGCTTCTTTTCATTCTAGAAAGGTCCCGTCTATGAACGGTATGTCCCAGTTGGACAGCTTATGTTTGCGAATTTTTGAATCTTTTTCTTCCGGCGTCCGTATGAACGAGAAAGTCAAGTTTCTCGCAATCAGAAAGGGTGTTGAACCAACCATGGAATTATTCTCGCTTGAATTTCTTACCGCACTCGTGACGATTGTCTTCATCGATCTGATCCTCGCCGGCGACAACGCCATCGTCATCGGCCTCGCCGCAAGAAAGCTGCCGAAGGAGCAGCAAAAGAAAGCCGTCATCTGGGGCACGGTCGGCGCGGTCGGGATACGGGCCGTGGCGACCGTGCTGGTCGTCTACCTTCTTCAAGTTCCTTGGCTAATGGTCGCAGGTGGCGTGCTGCTCCTGTGGATCGCCTACAAGCTGCTCGTGGATTCGGGCGATCACGGCGACATACAAGCCGGCAATACGTTGTGGCAATCCATACGAACCATCATTATCGCGGACGCCGCAATGGGCATCGACAATGTCATCGCCGTAGCCGGAGCCGGGCACGGCAGCATCCTGCTCGTCGTCCTGGGGTTGGTCATCAGCATTCCGATCGTCGTCTGGGGCAGCACGCTGTTCATCAAGATCATCGGCCGCTATCCTTGGATCGTATACATCGGTTCGTCCGTCATCGCTTATACGGCCGCTAAAATGATCACGCACGAGAAGCGCCTTGAAGATGTCTTCAACAGCAGCCCCGCTTTCGAGTGGGCATTCATGATTCTGGTCGTCGTGGCCGTCATCGCTTTCGGACTTCGCAAAAACGTCATGCGCGGCAGAGCGTCGCGGATGGAAAAAAGCGGCGAATCCCACTAAGCGCATTCGTCCAAACTAAACCCGACCCATAACGAAAGATCGCCCTCCGCGCGGAGGGCGATCTTTTTTAGTTATCTTTTTCAGCTATTACAAGGATGCGGCCGGGCTTTAGTGTCCCATCATCATCGCCGCGTCGGGTTGTTCCCCGCCGGCGGTTTGATCCTCGGGTCGCATCTTCGGCTTGCGAAGGATCAAGGACAGGATCACGCCGACGGTCGCGATGCAGGCGGAGAGGAAGAACGTATCGCCGTATCCGGCGACGACCGCCGTCAGCGGATTGGCGCCCGCGGCTGCCTCTGCCGAGTGGGAAGTGATCTGCGACGTCAGGTAGCCCGTCAGACCGGCGACGGCGAACGAGACGACGACTTGCTGCGCCGCCGTCGTGAGCGGCGTTACGCGGCTGACCAGACGCCTTGGCGCCGAGTTCAGCACATGCGTGTTGAGCGGCATCATCGAGAAGCCCATGCCGAGCCCCATCAAGCAGATCGAGACGATAATAAGCCCAAGGCTGGTATCGACCGATACGCCGGAAAGAATGTACAGCGCGACGGATACGGCGGCAAGTCCGCAGAAAGCAAGCGGCCTCGCGCCGATTTTATCGAACAAGCGGCCGCTGATCGGCATGCCGATCCCCGCGCACAGCGCTTGCGGCATCAGAATCCAGCCGGTCTCCAGCGCCGAATAGCCTTTTACGCCCTGCAGGTAAAGCGGCACGATCAGCATCGCGCCGAACAAAGCGAGCTGCACGATCCAGGTCAAGATGATGCTGCGCGTAAAGTCGGAGGATCTGAACACTTTCAGCTCCAGCAGCGGCTGCTTCTGTCTCAGCTCGACGAAGATGAAGGCGATCAGCGCGACGCCGCCGACGGCGAGGCCCGTGATCGTGGACGTCGAAGACCAGCTCGTGCCGCCCTCGCTCACGCCGTAAGCCAGCATGGCAAACGCGATCGGGGCCAGGCACATGCCGATTACGTCCAGATGAGGCGCCGTTTGGCGAACCGTCTTCGGCAAGTATCGGATTCCGAGGAAGAAGGCGATAATGCCGATCGGCAGGTTAATGATGAAGATCCAATGCCAACTCACGGAATCGACCAGCCAGCCCGAGAGAACCGGACCGAAAGCCGGCGCCATGAGCATCGGAATCCCGAGCATGCCCATGATGGAGCCGCGGCGCTCGGCAGGCGCGAGCTTGAATACCATCGCCATCCCGATCGGAGCGACCATGCCGCCGCCCAAGCCTTGAATAACCCGGAAAAGAATGAGCTGCTCCGGCGTTTGCGCGATGCCGCACAAGACCGAACCGATCGTGAACAAGGCGATCGTGAGCAGGAAAATTTGCTTGGAACCGAATTTGTCGGTCAGCCAACCGGCTAGCGGAATGACGGCGGATAGTGCCAGCGTGTAGCCGGTAACCGTCCATTGGATGGTCTTGAGATCCGTTCCGAAATATTCGACGAGCTTCGGAATCGCGTTGTTCACGACCGTGCTGTCGAGAATAACCATGATCATGCCCACGATGATCGCAAGCAGCGGAGGAAGGATGGCTTTGAGCGAAAAATCGTCGCCGCCGCCCTTTTGCGGTGAAGTTTGTGTACGAGCGGACATAAGAGCCTCTGCTTTCTGCTCAGCGAGCGGTATATTTGTAAAAATAATGATCCAGGAAGAAGTCGATCTGCTCCTCCACGGAAGCGGCGATTTGAAAACCCTGCGCCTCCATCTTCTCGGCCTTGTTCGCGAAGCTGGCCTTGATGATGGGCGACAAAATCGCCGCGAACATCTGCTGGAACATGAGCAGGACGGTGTCCCGGCTGGAAGGTCCGATGATTTCCGTCAACGTGGCGCCCAGCTTCTCGAACCCCTGGACCTTGAGAAACTCGGCATATTCCGTCTGGGATTCAAAAAAATGTTCCTGGCCGAGAAGCCGTTTGATCAGCTCGGGGTGCTCCTGCAGCGAAGATGTATAGGAAAGCATGAATTTCTTCATTCGCGCGAGCGGCGGCAGGTCCGTTTCGTCAAAAACGGAGAAAGCGGCACGGAACGAATGAAGCTGCAGCTTCAGCGTTTCGCTGATCAGCTTTTCTTTCGAGCCGAAGTAATAATTGACGAGCGCCACGTTCGCGCCCGCCAGTCCGGCGATTTTGCGAATCGTAACGCCGTCGAGGCCTTCGGCTTTGATCAGTTCCAAAGTGGCGGCGAGAATTTTTTCTTTCGTCGAGGGAATCACTCCGATCCGTATCGTTAAACGATGTTTTAAACAATGATTTAAACAATGTTTAAAATATACTCCGACACGTCGCCTTTGTCAAATGAAAAGGAGCCGCGATGCGCCCATCCTTAAGATGAGTTCATGCGGCTCCCGTTATCCGAGTTAAAACCAGTCGTCTTGCCCAGCGGTTTCGACCGCGGTTCGCCAATCCGGGGTAATGGTCAGCGTTTCCGTCGTCGCGACCGCCTGTTCGATCATCGCATCGAGCGAGGCGATGCTTTCCTCCGCCTTCTCCACGACGGCGAGATTCGGATTCGTCGTCGGATTTTTCGGCACGAACAAGGTGCAGCAGTCCTCGTACGGCAAAATGGACGTTTCGTACGTGCCGATGGTTCTGGCGATGCGAATGATCTCGTTCTTGTCCATCGTGACGAGCGGCCTCAGCAGCGGCAGCTCCGCCGTGCGGCCGATGACGTTCATGCTGCTCAGCGTCTGGCTGGCGACTTGGCCCAGGCTGTCTCCCGTTACCAAGCCCAGCGCCTCGCGCCTCTCCGCCAGACGCTCGGCGATCCGAAGCATGGAGCGCCGCATCAGCGTAATGATGAGCGAATTATGATTGCTCTGCGCGATGGCGGTTTGGATGTCGGTAAACGAGACGAGATGCAGCTTGATCGAAGCCCCGGTGTAATGCGACAGCCGTCGTACCAGCTCGATTACTTTCTCCTTCGCCTGCTCGCTCGTGAACGGAAAGCTGTGATAGTGGACGGCTTCCAGCTCCAAGCCCTGCCTCATCGCCAAATACCCGGCCACGGGGCTGTCTATGCCCCCCGAGAGCAGCAGCAGCGCTTTCCCGTTCGTGCCGTAAGGAAAACCGCCCGCGCCCGTTACGACGCTGCTGAAAACATAGGTCCCTTCGGGCTGGATCTCGACGCGGAGCTCGACCTCGGGCTCGCGCACGTTCACTTTAAGCCCCGGCAGCCCCCGCAGGACATGTCCGCCGACCAAATGGTTCATCTCCTGCGAATCATGCGGAAATTCCTTGTCCACGCGGCGCACGGATACTTTGAACGTCTCCGGCTGCTTCGGCAGCGCGCGCATGACGTCGAGCGCGGCGCTCCTGATCGCTTCCAGCTCGCTCGCCGACCTGCGGATTGGGCTGAACGAAGCGATGCCGAAAATATCCTTCAGCTTGGGAGCCATCTCCTCGTAGGATTCGCCGTTCAGCACGATATAGATGCGGCCGTAGGCGCGGGTGATTTCCGCGCGCGGAAACGCCGACAGCGCCTTTCTGACCTGCTCCGTCATCCGCTTGTCGAACTTTTCGCGGTTCTTGCCTTTTATGGTGAATTCGCCGAAACGAATCAATATCATATCCGGATTCATGCCGTCATCCCTCTTTTCGTTCCAGCGGTTTTAATTGCTGCACGACCTTCTTCAGCGTCGCGCAAAGCCAATCGATCTCGGTATCGCCGTGCTCGTCCCCGAAGCTGATGCGGATGCCGCTCGATGCCCTTTCCCGGGAAAGGCCCATCGCGAGCAGAACCCGGCTGGGTTCGTCGCTCTTCGAGGAACAGGCGGATTTGGTGGAAGCCAGTATCCCGTGCTTATCCAGCATATGGACGATGACCTCCGGTTTCATGCCGGGATACGAGAAGTTCACGATATTGGGAGCAGCCTGTCCGCCGATCTCGCCATCCGCGCTTCCGTTGATCGCGAGCTCGGGCATGCCCGCGACGCAGGCAAGCAGGCGTTGCCGCAGCGCATGCATCCGCTGCGCCCTTGCCGGCTGGCCTTCGACGGCAAGCCGGAACGCCTTGGCCGCGGCGACGATGGCCGGTACGTTCTCCGTACCAGGGCGCAGGTCCCGTTCCTGCCCGCCGCCGCTGTATACCGAGGCAAGCTGCAGGCCAGGACGAATGTAAAGCAGTCCGACGCCCCTCGGCCCTCCTACCTTATGGGCGGATGCCGAGAAGAGGTCGATTCGGCTGCCCGCGAGGTCGACCGGCATCTTGCCGACGCTCTGCACGCCGTCGACATGGAAGGCGATATTGCCATGCCGTTTCAGCATGGCGCCGATGTCCGCGATCGGCATGACCGATCCGACTTCGTTGTTCACGTGCATGATGCTCACGAGCGACGTCTCCCCGGTCAGCGCGGACTCCACGTCGGCGGCGGTTACGAGGCCCGCCTCGCTGGCCGGCAAGTACGTCACCGACCACCCTTCCCGTTCCAATTGCTTGCATGTATCGTACACGGATGGATGCTCCACCGCCGACGTAATCAGATGCTTGCCTTTTCTGATCATGCTCCTGGCCGCGCCGATGATCGCCATATTATTGCTCTCCGTGCCGCCTGAGGTGAATATCCAGTCGCCGGCGTCCGTGCCGGCAAAGGATCCGGCGATGACCGTCCTGGCACGCTCCAGCAAGTTTCTTGCCTCTTGTCCGCCTCGGTGAAGCGAAGACGGGTTCGCGTAATGCTTGGCCATGATCTCCGCCATCGTCCGGATGACTTCTTCATGCGGCGGCGTCGAAGCGCAGTGATCGAAGTAATGCATGTTCGTGTTTCCTTTCGCGTTCGCGTTTCCTATTAGTATCGCATAGAAACGAAAAGGAGATCAACGGAACAGAACCGAAGCCGGCGCACGATGCTGCCGTTTCAGCCTATTCCGCGATCTCCGATTAACCTGTCGTTGCTTGCTTTACGCCAAAAACCCGGTCTGCGCGTTCAGCACTTTCGAAACGTATTGCCGCGTCTCTTCCGGCAAGCGGTCCATCAGCGCCTGGAAGTCGTCGTTCGTCTGAATGCCCGCGCGGTCCACGCGGCCGGGACCGGCGTTGTATGCCGCCAAGGCGGCCTGTTCGTTGCCGCCGTATTTGTCCAGCAGATAGGCGAGGAATTTGGTGCCGCCCTCGATGTTCTGCTGCGGATCGAACGAATCCGTCACGCCGAGACTGCGGGCCGTACCGTCCATTAGCTGCATCAGCCCTTTGGCGCCGGCCGACGATTCCGCGCTGGGATTATAGGAAGATTCCGTATGTATGACGGCTTTGATCAGCGTCGGATCGATGCCGTATTTGGCGGCAGCCTGTTGAATGAGCGCATCGTAGTCGGCCGAACCGCTGCCGGCGATATCGGCCGGTTGGGCCTCCATCTGGCCCAGCATCGGGGCAAGCGCGTTCATGCCGCCGAGCGACAGCAAGCCGGAATACGCGGCCGGATCGTCCAACGCGGGATCGTTGCCCGATCCGCCGGCCATGTATTGCTGGAGCAGCGAGTCGAACATCGACGAGCCGTCCGTGCCGGATGCCGCGGACAATACATTGTCGTTGCCGTTCAAATCCAAGCTCGGCAGAAATTGAAGCTGAAGCAGCGATTTCATTATTCGTGGATCAATGCTCATCTTTTATGTTTGCCTCCATCACGTTCCGCTTTGATTCGACAAGGTTTAACACTATTTTACAACTTGCCGGGCTTTTATGCCAGTGAGTCGTTAGACCCATGTCGAATCCAATAAGAAAAGCCGGCGAAGCATTGTTCGCCGGCTCGACTGTCATGTTATCGCATAATAAAGAGGTACGAGGACCAGATAAGCCACGACCGCGATCATGCCGAGCACGATCGACGTGATACCGAAACCGCGAGCGCCCTGCCAGTACGCGATGAAGCCGACCACGACCGCGGTTGCGCCCAGTATGATGGGCCAAACGATCCAAGACATCACGGCCAAAATCAAGGCCGCCCAGCCTGTCGCGACACCGGCGGACTTCGTCTCGCGAACGGCATCGTTCGTCAGCTTGTTGCTGGTTTGGTCCGGATAATAATCCCGCATTGATGAGGGCGGAACCGCGATTTCGGCCGCCGATTCCTCATGATAAGCTTTCATGTCGGGATGGTACAGCGGATTCGCCGCCGAATCGTCATGCGGGCGGCTTTCCGACCGTTCGCGCGTTTCCTGTTCGCCTTCGCGTTCCATTCGGCCTCACTCCTTTGCTTTAAAGGTATGGCAGCATGTGGACGCACTGTTTTCGGCTTTGTCTTGATGCTCGTGACCAAATCCTTCTCCGGCAAACTCGGACCCGAAATCAACCTCGGCATGGCGGTCGATATCGACCTGAATTTTCTCGGCGCCGCACGCATTGCCCTCTTTCCAGAAGGAGCAGTTCGCAACGCTGCAGCTTACGCCATTCGGCATAAAAATCACCCCCGGTATCAAGTTGCCCGTACCGGGGGTGAGTTATGTCTGCCTTATTTTTGTCCTTGCATGCGGCGCTGCGTCATGTAATCACTTTCGTAATAAGACAGGTCGTCGCGAAGCTCCTCGAACACTTTGGAGACGGACAATACGATGTCGCGTCCCGCGCGAACCGGTTTCTTGCGGAAACGGATGGCATCTTGTCCGGTATACGCGTAACGTCCGTCTTCCGAATAGCATTCGTTCTTCGGATAGAAAAATGCGTTGACGCATTGATGGTACACTTCGTAAAGCGCTCTCTCCGCGAAATCAGTATCGAAATTAGGACGTCTCAGCGCAACGCCGAGCTTCTCGTACGCCACTTCGGAGAACACGAGCATATGACGGAGATCGGACAGCAAACCTTTATAAAAAAGCTCCGAGTCGTTTCCTTGGTCTTCAGCAATGAGCTGGGGCACGGCGTTTTCGTTCAGAAACGATTCCAGTTGGCCGATGGCAAGTTTTAATTTTTCTCGAGTAGATTCGCTAATCGCTTTGACGTTAGTCGAAGGCATGATTGGTAGATCCCCTTTCATCATCGCAAACAGTACTTAAATCATCAACATCGTACCACAAAATTGGAATAGATGGTACTCCGTCTTGACCCGGTCCGCCGTATATTTTCGTCCGGCGCACGTCACTCTAAAGCCAAGAAGAGATGGCTGGGTTTCATGACTTTCGCATCTTGCAGCGCCAAACAGGGAGGATTAGACGATATGACTCGACGTAAATGGATCGGCTGGTTTGCCGTACTTGCCGCGCTCGCTTTTCTTATTCCGCTTACCCCATGGTTCAGCGGACCGGCCAAAGCCCCGCAGAAGAACGCGCAGGTCAGCACGATGAACGCGCACAAAGAACGCCAAATGAAGCTCGCCGCCGTGAAATCCGACATGGATGCGACCGCGCTGCTCTGCACGACGGAGTGCGCGCGCAATTTCCAGAAACTGATTCGGCACGAAGCGGCGATGCCGATGAACAAGCAGCATCTCCGGCATATGATGAACATGCACAAGCAGATGGTGTACGTGTGGTGGCATCATCAGGGCGGCAGCATCGCGGAAGGCGACAAGCCGAATTCGGCTAAGCTGAACGGATTGATCCGCGAGGCCGAAAGGCAGGTCATGGCCGGCAAAAATTACGCGTCCCCCGCGCTGCAGGCGAACGGTCACCGTTACATGGTCATCGGCGAAGCGGATAAGCAGCATCAAGGAGACGGCATCGTCGGCGTGCTCCTGCAAGACATCGTCATGAAGGTCGAAGGGCATCAACGCCGCAACCTCCGCCTCGTGCCGTATCCGGCCGAAGGCAAGTACAAGATCGAATCCGTCAGACCGAATTCCACGACCGATATCACGGTCGACAGCGGCGAAGACAACGGGAACGCCAGCCATTACCATATCAACGAAGTCGTCGTCCGGTTCAAGCAGCATCCGACCGCCGGCGAGATGGCCCGGATCCAGCAGGACATCACGGCGATATCCGCGAGAAAGCTGGGCTATACGTACGTCTTCCGTTCGCGCGCCATGGAAGCCGACGACATGATGCGGTATTTCAAAAGCAATTGGAACGTCGCTTACGTCGAACCCCACTATCTCTACATGACCAACGACCTCCCCGGCGTCAGCATGGCGGCCGACCCGGATGCCGCGCTCACGCCGAACGACGCGCTGTACGCCCAATACCAGTGGAACCTGCCGGTCATCGAAGCGGAGAAAGGCTGGAATGTGTCCAAGGGCAGCGATCAAGTGCGGATCGGCGTGCTGGATACGGGCGTGCAGGCGGATCATCCCGATCTGATCGGCAAAATCGACAAGGGCACCAACTTGGTCGACGAAACCTCCCCGCCCGACGACGACGTCGGCCATGGGACGCACGTATCCGGCATCATCGCGGCCTCCGTCAATAACGGCGAAGGCGTGGCGGGCCTGACGTGGTACAACAAAATCGTGCCGATCAAGGTGCTCGATTCCTCCGGCGCCGGATCGACCTATTCCGTTGCCCAAGGCATCATCTGGGCAGCCGATCACGGCATCAAAGTCATCAACATGAGCCTCGGCAACTATGCCGAAGCCCAATTCCTGCACGATGCCATCAAATACGCCCATGACAAGGATGTCGTCCTCGTCGCGGCCAGCGGCAACGACAACACGAATCGGCCGGGTTATCCCGCCGCTTATCCGGAGGTGCTCGCTGTCGCATCCACCAACGCGGACGGCACGCGCTCGCCGTTCTCCAATTACGGCGACTACATCGACGTCGCCGCGCCCGGCATGACCATCGCAAGCACCTATCCGGGCAGCCAGTACGCCGCGTTGTCCGGCACGTCGATGGCTAGTCCCCATGTCGCCGCGTTAGCCGGGCTCATACGCTCCATCAATCCCGGACTTACCAACGACGAGGTGATGGACATCATCCGCAAATCGGCCAAGGACCTCGGCGACAAAGGCAAAGACAAGTATTTCGGATACGGCCAAATCGATATCGACCGCGCGCTGCTGGCCGCTCGCCAATCCAACGTGTCCCTGCAGCAGTTTCCGCAGCAGGTCGAGCGCCGCCTCGAGCGGATCGCGCGCAAATACAGCTAGCCGAGCAAGCCGATATTCCGCATCAAGACGAAATAACCCGCAAGGCATAAAGCCTTGCGGGTTATTTGAGCGTTTGGAAAGCTTGCCGTAAGCCGGGTTCTGTGCCTCTCGTGGTATGAACGGGAACTACCCTCCCACTTGTGAAGCGACAATCATCTATCTAGGCCGTTCATTGCTGAGCAGCTCAAGCGACCAACCCGAACGAGCCCCGGGCAGGGGTGCAGCGCGAAGCTGCTACGTTCTCTCGGTCTTGCTCCAGATGGGGTTTACCAGCACCGTTGTCACCAACGGTCCTCGTGGTCTCTTACACCACGGTTCCACCCTTGCCTGTGCCGCGCTAAGCACGGCCATCGGCGGTCCATTTCTGTGGCACTATCCTTCGGCTCGCGCCGACTGGACGTTATCCAGCATCTTTGCCCTACGGAGCCCGGACTTTCCTCTCGCGGCAACAAGGCCGCCAGCGATTGTCTGTCAAACTTTCCGCGTAATCAATAGTATACTAAGAACCGGGCCAAACCTCAAGGCGGAAAAGCCGATTGGACTGCCTTTTCTCCTTCCGGACAGAAAATATGGCCGTCCCGAAGCACTATTTGCGCTTCGTCTTCTATAAAAATTGGAAGGGTTCCGTATCGACCTGCGAGGCAATCGCTTCCGTCGCGTACTTGCGCTGCGCCAGCTCTTGGCGCAGCCATTCGGCGAGGCGCGGCTTCATGAGCTTCTCGATATTATGGCCGGGATCGATAATCGCGAGACCCGCGGCCAACGCGTCATGGGCCGTGTGGTAATCGATATCGCCCGTGACGAGCACGTCGGCTCCGGCAAAGGACGCATGCCGAATATACCGCGAGCCTGAACCGCCGAGCACGGCGACCTTGCGTACCATTCGCTCCGGGTCGCCGACCAGGCGCAGCATCGGCACGTCGAAGGCGGCTTTGGCTCTGGCCGCAAGCTCGCCCAGCGTAACCGGCTGCGGCAGCTTGCCGACGCGGCCCAAGCCGAAGACGCGGCCCTTCAGCTCGACGGGATAGAGGTCGTAGGCCACCTCCTCGTAGGGATGCGCCTTCAGCATCGCCTGCACGACCTTGCGGTGTGCGCTGTGAGGGACGATCGTCTCGACCCTGACTTCCTGGACGCGCTCGAGGCGTCCCGTCTCGCCGATGAACGGCTGCGCGCCGTCGCCCGGCTTGAACGTCCCCGTACCCGCGATATTGAAGCTGCAGTGGCTGTAGCCGCCGATTTGACCGGCCCCGGCATTCCAGATAGCCTGCAGCACCTGCTCGTGATGCGTCTCCGGAACGAAAACGACGAGCTTGAGCAGCTTGTCCGTGTGCACGTCCTCCAGCGAAGCGCGTCCTTCCGCCGGCAAGCCGAGCATGTCCGCCATCCAATCGTTGATCCCGCCGTCGGCGACGTCCAGATTGGTATGCGCAATATAGACGGCGATATCGTGCTTGATCAGCTTTTCGTACAGCTTGCCGGCAGGCGTCGACGTATCGAGCTTCGCGAGCGGCCGGTAGATGATCGCATGATGCGCGACGATCAATTCCGCGCCGTCCGCGATCGCTTCGTCCACGACCTCGGGCGTAACGTCCAGCGCGACGAGCACTTTGGTCACTTCCTTCTGAAGCGTGCCGAGCTGAAGGCCGATTTTGTCGTTTTCCATGGCGATATGCTTCGGCGCCAGCTGCTCTAGGAGCTGGACGACGGTTTGGCCGTTCGCAAACATGACAGCACCTCCTCGATGGCGTTCATTTCCTTGCGCAGCTGCGCTTCTTTCTCTCTCGATTCCGGGAGCTCCGACTGCTCCAGCTGCGCGCAGATTCGCGCCAGTTTGGCGTATTCATGGCGCCATTTGCCATGCAGCAGCTCTTCTCGCTCCCGAAGCAAGTAAGGGCCCATGCGGTACAACCAATCCCGCTTCTCCGCTTCGCCCAGCTGGACGGACAAGAAGGACGGGTCGTACAGCCATTCGTTCGTGACGTCATCGGGACTGTCGGACTCCCGCAGGGCATGAAGGACCTCGTAGAGCTTTCCGTCCTCTTCGAGCAGCGATTCGCTTTGCAGCACATACCCCTGTTCCGTCAGCCATCTGCGGACGATCTCCTCGCCGACGTTCGGCTGAAGCACCAATTCCCTGACGCCTTCCAGCTTGCCCGCTTGGCGTCCCGTCTCCAGAATCTCCGCCATCAGGCTGCCGCCCATGCCCGCGATCGTGACGGTATCCGCTTCGCCCGGCTCCAGGACGGCCAGTCCGTTTCCTTGCCTGGCCGCGATGGCCTTCGTCAATCCCGCCTCGGCAATCTGCTTTCTGGCTGCCTGAAGCGGCCCTGTGTTAAGCTCTCCGGCGATTGCCGACGGGCACTTGCCGGCTTGCAGCAGGTATACCGGCAGCAGCGCATGGTCGGAACCGATATCCGCCGCGCGCGCGCCAGCCGTTACCCGATCGGCGATCGTCTGTAATCGTTTTGATAGCTTTATCATGTCTACGCAACCCACGCAATCCATTGTTTTCGAAGCGAGAAGAGCAGTGCGCCCCCCGCGATAATTTTAACGATCAAAGCCAGCTGGATGCCGCTCATGCTGTCCGCGAACAACGCCGCGTACAGCTCGGGCATGAACCAAGCGAGCGCGCCGGCGATGAACAGGATCGAAGCCGCCGGCTTCGTCCACCGCTGGACGAACCAGCTGCACCAGCCGAATACGAACGATACCGGCAGCCAATAGAGCTGGATCTCGTACCATGCCGGCGATTCCGTATTGTTCGCCAGCAGCCAAGCATAGACGAGGAAAGAAGCCATCCATCCGCACAGGTGCAGCAGCGGAATTCTCGCTCCGATGCCGAACGCGACCCAAGTGAGCGCGCAGAACGACAGCAGGCCCGATTTCCAGCCCCAAGCATCCAATTCGTGCAGCTGCAGCATATACAGTCCCGAACCCAGCATGAGCAGCATCCCGGCGCCGACAAAACCTAGGCCTACCGATTCATTTTTCTTCCGATACTTTTGGCCTATAAACAGCAGGGCATATACGCCCGTCATCGACAGCGCAATTTGCAATAGCGGATGAAAAACGTTAAAATAAAGAACAACAAAACAAATCAAGGAAAAAATTCCAAATGTAAGGAGCCATTGCTTCGCCGAAGCTCCTTTCACTACAATCGCCGCTCGTCCCGTAAACGAAGCCGGAGCCCGGGTCTCCCCTTCGTCCAGATACAGATTCAACAGGAAGTCGCAATATTGCTCGGGCAGCAGCTTCGAGCGCTGCCAATGCTCGATTTCTTTGACAATCGTTTTCCGGCGTTCCTGATCCATGTCGGCTTGTGGTCCCTCTCTCCAGGCGTCATGTTGGCTTAAGTAAGAAGAAGCGGCAAAGTCCCGCACTTCCAAAAAAGACCTTGCTGCTTAACGCAGTAAGGTCCAGAAGGTTATTCAAGAAAATCTTTGAGCCGTTTGCTGCGGGACGGATGACGCAGCTTGCGCAGCGCTTTCGCCTCGATTTGACGAATCCGCTCGCGGGTGACGCCGAACACTTTGCCCACTTCTTCCAACGTGCGCGTACGGCCGTCATCGAGTCCGAACCGAAGGCGCAACACGTTTTCTTCACGCTCCGTAAGCGTATCGAGCACGTCCTCCAGCTGTTCCTTCAAGAGCTCGTACGCGGCGGCATCCGCCGGGGCGAGCGCTTCCTGATCCTCGATAAAATCGCCCAAATGCGAGTCGTCTTCTTCCCCGATCGGCGTTTCGAGCGATACCGGCTCCTGCGCAATCTTCATGATTTCCCGAACCTTCTCGGTACTCAGATCCATCTCGGCCGCAATCTCTTCCGGGCTCGGCTCGCGGCCCAGCTCCTGAAGCAGCTGACGGGATACCCGTACGAGCTTGTTGATCGTTTCGACCATATGGACCGGGATCCGGATCGTGCGCGCTTGGTCCGCGATCGCGCGCGTGATCGCTTGTCTGATCCACCATGTCGCATACGTGCTGAACTTATAGCCCTTCGTATGGTCGAATTTCTCGACGGCTTTGATCAGACCCATATTGCCCTCTTGAATCAAGTCCAAGAACAGCATGCCGCGGCCCACGTAACGCTTGGCGATGCTGACGACGAGCCGGAGGTTCGCTTCTGCCAGCCTGCGCTTGGCTTCTTCGTCGCCATGCTCGATCCGCTTCGCCAGCTCCACTTCGTCGTCCGCCGACAACAGGGGCACCCGGCCGATTTCCTTTAGGTACATCCGAACGGGATCGTTTATTTTAATGCCCGGCGGGAGCGCCAAGTCATCGTCGAAGTTGAAGTCGTCTTGTTCGCGTTCCTGATCGTCCCTGTTGCCAATCGGAAGATCCTCGTCGTTCTCGTTCACTACTTCAATGCCGATATCGTCAAGCTGTTCAAAGAATTCGTCGATTTGTTCCGGATCCTGATCAAACGGTGAAAGCTTCTCCATGATTTCTTTGTAGGTTAAGGAGGATCTCTTCTTCCCGTGTTCGATCAGCTGTTCTTTGACGAGCTCCAGCTTCTGTTCGGTATCCAATTCAGTATGTTGATCATTCGCCATATTCCGACTCCCTCCTCCCTAGAAACGATCATCCTACCGACCTTTAAGCTGTCTCTCTAGGGCTATAATCTCGCTTGCAGTTTGTACATTTCAATTCCAAGCTGTGCCGCTTTCAGGTTGTCGCCGGACCGCTCCGCCTTAATCATCGCTTCTTTTATCTGTTCAATCTCTCGAAGCTTAGGCACCTTGCTGATTTCGTTGACATAATCGTCGAGCAGCTGCTCGTCGAACGGCATGTCGTCGTCCATCATGAGGATGGAAGCGGCCGCCCGTTCAAGGCGGTCATCCTGAAGCGACGCAATAAATCGGCTAACATCCGGATCATGGCCCTGCGCGTAATAAGCGTATAAATAAGCAGCAAGCGCTGCGTGATCCTCCACGTGAAAAGCTTCCCCGAGCTTCTGGTGCACCGTGTTCGCGATATCCGCGCTCTGCAGCATTTGCGCAAGCAGCTTGCGCTCGGCTACCTGATAGGCGGGCAACACGGGCGGCGCAGAGGATGAACGGCGGTTTTCACGGTTTTCATTCCTACCATTATTCCACGAATTGTCGTTATTATCCCTTTGCGGTTTCATTTTTTGAAGCTGCTGCCGTTCGTTAAAACAGTCCTGCTTCAACGAATCCAAGGACATATCGAACTCGCGGGACAGCTCTTTCAAATAAAATTCCCGCTCTGTCGGCGAATCCAGCACGGCAATGATGCGTACGGCTTCCAGCAAGTAATTTTTCTGTCCCTCTTCTTCTAGGAGTATATGGTTTTTCTTAGCATATAGTAATTTAAATTTTGTGGCGGAAACCGGGTGTTCGATAATTTCCCGAATGAACGCATGCGCGCCGTTCTGTTCGATAAACTCGTCCGGATCCATGCCTTTCGGCAGCATCGCCACTTGAACGCGCAGCCCGGCCTTCTCCAAAATCGGGATGGTTTTGAGCGCCGCCGCTTGTCCGGCATTGTCGCCGTCGTAGCATAGAATCGCCTCGTCCGCATTCCGCTGCAGCACCGCCGCGTGCTCCTCCGTCAATGACGTTCCCATGGATGCCACGCCGTTATGCACGCCCGCGCTCCATGCTTTGACGACATCCATATAGCCTTCGAACAACACCACGCGCCTGCTCTTGCGCAGCGCCACCCTGGCATGATGGAAGTTATACAAATTCCGGCTTTTGTTAAACAGCATCGTCTCCGGAGAATTCAAATACTTCGGCTGTCCCTCCCCGAGCATTCGGCCTGCCAGCGCGATCACTTTGCCGTCGCGGTTCCAGATCGGAAACATGACCCTGTCCCGAAACCGGTCGATGTAGCCGCTCTTGTCCTGCTTCCCGATCAACAGGCCGCCCTTCTCCATCAAGGCGGAATCGAACTCCCGCTTCTCCAGGAAACGCGCGAGCGTATCCCATTCGGGAGGCGCGTAGCCGATCAGGAATTGGTCGATTTGCTTGTCCGTCACGCCCCTTCCGCGCAAATACTGCAGCGCGGGTTGTCCGTGCGTCGTGTTCATCAGCAGATAATGATACAGTTTGGCTGCCAGCTCATGCGCTTGAACCAGCTTGTCGCGCTCCCCGTTTCCCTCATTGCTCTGCCCGTCCGTCGATCCGGACCACGTTATCGGGATGCCGGCTTCTTCCGCCATGGCGCGCACGGCTTCCGGAAACGAATATTCTTCGATTTCCTCGATGAACTTGATGGCGTTCCCGCCTTTGCCGCATCCGTAGCAATAGAAGATGCCTTTCTCCGGCGTGACGGTAAAGGAAGGCGTCTTCTCTGAATGAAACGGGCAAAGCCCCTTCATGTATTTCCCGTTTTTCGAGAGGTGAACGTACTTTCCTACCGTTTCGACGATATCGTGATGCTTGAGCACCGCTTCAATGACGGAATCCGGTATTTTCCCGTATGCCATACCCCTTCACCTTCATCCTAAATGACAAGTAATACTATTCGCTACGGTTCAGCATTCTCCTGCCGAGATTCCAAAACTTTTGTCAGCATTTGTTGAAAACGGGTCCGATCCTCGTCCGACATCGCTTTGGGTCCCTTCGTCCTTCCGCCTGCCCGGCGCCGTTTCGCCAGCTCGTGCCTGCGCTCCATCAAGTAGTCGATATTGCTGTCATCGTACTCCTGGCCGCGCGGCGACAGCGCGGTCGCGCCTCTGGCCAAGACGATCGTCGCCAGCCCGAAATCCTGCGTCACGACGATGTCGCCGCGTTTGATGCGATTGGCGATGTACAGGTCGACCGATTGATCGCTGCGGTCGACCTGCATGATCGCGACGCCCTTCTCCGCCTGCAGCCGATGATCATGCGAAGCTACCATCAGAACCGGCACGCCGTGCGTTCGAGCAACCTCGACAATTTCCCGCTTCACCGGACAAGCGTCGGCATCGACTACAATTGTTGGCACCGCCGTCAAATTTGCACCACCGTATCTTCATGTAACTTCCGTACTATTATATACGGCAAATAACTAAAAAATCCTGCTTCCCGCGCGTCATCAAACGGATTCGACGTACTCCATGATGAGACTGGCGGTTTCCTCCACCGCTTTGTGGGAAACGTCGATCACGAGACAGCCGATCTTGTCCGTGATGGATTTCGCGTACTGCAGTTCGAATTCGATCCGGTCCGCCTTCGCGTACGACGCGCTGTCCGGAAGCCCGAGCGCCTTGAGCCGTTCCTTGCGGATGCCGTTCAGATAATGAACGTCGATCGTCAAGCCGACGACCTTCTCCTTCGGAATCTGGAACAGCTCTGGCGGCGGGCCGACCTCCGGAATGAGCGGAACGTTCGCGACCTTGAACTGCTTATGCGCCAGATACATGGAAAGCGGCGTCTTGGACGTCCGCGACACGCCGACGAGCACGATATCGGCTTTGAGTATGCCGGTCGTGTCCCGCATGTCGTCGTACTTGACGGCAAATTCCACCGCCTCCACCTTGCGGAAATAATTCTCGTCCAGCACGTGGTTCAATCCCGGTTCCTGGCGGGGCTTGCGGTCCGTCTTCGCCTCCAGGCTGTTCAGCAGCGAGCCGAGCAGATCGATCGCGGTCACGTCGTACTTCTCCGCCAAATCGATCATCCGTTCCCGAAGGCCCGGCAGCACCAGCGTATAAAGCATGATGGCGTCATGCGCCTTCGCCAGCCGGACGAAGCGTTCCAGCGCCGCTTCGTCATGTACGAACGGAACGCGGCGGATATCCGCGTGAATGGGATGAAATTGGGCCACCGCCGCCCTTACGACAAGCTCGCCGGTATCCCCGGCGGAATCGGAAACGACGTAAATAATGACGTCAGGCTGTGATTCGGCTGCCATTTCAATCCCCTCCTTCAAATATTCGCTTCAAGGTCTCCAAAACCGTTGCGCTTTGCTTCGCGCCCCGTTTACCAAACCAATTTCGAAAAGTCCGCTACCTGCGTTACGCTGCCCGCGATCGAGGCCAATGTCGCCAAACGGTTCGCGCGCACGGCTTCGTCTTCCGCCATGACCATGACATGGTCGAAATACGCATTGATCGGGTCCTTCAGACCCGCCAGCTTGACGATCGCCGCAGCCGCTTCGCCGCGCTCGACCTGCGCGGCAATATCCTCGCGCACGGAAGTCCACGCGCGATAAAGCGCGCCTTCGGTCTCATCCGCGAACAGGCTCGGATCCACTTCATTAGACGCGGCTTTCGCCGCAAGGTTGCACACCCGGTTGAGCGCGTCCACGACGGTCTTGAATTCCTCGCGCCGGTCGCCTGCAGCCGCGGCCGTCACCGCCGCCGCACGGTCGACCGTGACGCGCAAATCTTGATATCCGACGGCCATGACGGCGTCGACGACGTCGTAGCGAACGCTTTGTTCCGTGAGCACGTTCTTTACGCGAAGCGAGAAGAACTCGTACAGGTCCTTGCGTATTTCGGCCGCTTCGCGTTTCATGCCGCGCGCGGCGTGCACGTCGAGCGACAGGTCGAACAGCGTGCCGAGCGGCAGCTTCAAGCCGTGCGCGAGGACGATTTGCACGATGCCCGCGGCTTGGCGGCGAAGCGCGTAAGGATCCTGGGAGCCGGTCGGAATGATGCCGATGGAGAAGCAGCCGACGATCGTGTCGATCTTATCCGCGAGGCTGACGACGGCGCCGATGATCGAAGCCGGCGCGCGGTCGCCCGCAAACCGCGGCTGGTAGTGCTCGTTGATCGCTTGGGCGACCGCTTCCCGCTCGCCGGCCTTGCGCGCGTAATCTTCGCCCATGATGCCCTGCAGCTCGGGGAATTCGTAGACCATCTGCGTCACGAGATCGAATTTGCAGATCGCCGCCGTGCGCGCGGCATCGTCGGAGGCTTGCGCGTCCAAGCCGAGCGCGGCCGTCAATTTGCCCGTCGTTGCCACGATACGGCGGACCTTATCCGCTACCGTGCCGAGTTCTTCGTGATAGACGATCGATTCGAGCTTGGCCAGCGCGTCGCCGATCGCAAGCTTCTGATCCTCGCCATAGAAAAATTTCGCGTCGGACAAGCGCGCGCGCAATACTTTCTCGTTGCCTTTGGCGACGTTCTCGATGGAGGTGCGGTCGCCGTTGCGAACCGTGACGAAGAAGGGCAGCAGTTTGCCGTTGCCGTCCAAGACCGGGAAATACCGTTGATGCTCCCGCATCGACGTGATCAGCACTTCCTGCGGAATGCGCAGGAACGATTCGTCGAACGTGCCGAACAACACGTTCGGATACTCGACGAGGAACACGACTTCCTCCAGCAAGTCTTCCTTGATCGCGATATGCCAGCCCTTGTCGGCGGACAGCGCATTGATCTGCTCGACGATCAGCGCTTCGCGCTCGGCCGCGTCGGCGATGACATGCTGTTCCTTCAGGCGCGCCACGTAATCGCGCGGCATGGCAATGTCCGTCTCGCTGCCCAAGAAGCGGTGACCGCGCGTCGTTCTGCCGCTTTGGACCGCCGTGATTTCAAGCGGAACGATCTCCTCGCCGAACAGAGCCACCAGCCATTTGATCGGGCGGACGAAGCGCAGGTCGTAATTGCCCCAACGCATGTTCTTCGGGAAAGACATCGAGGTAATGATGGACGCAAGTCCTTCCGGGAGTACGTCGCTCGTCGCCGTGCCGATGCTGCTCTTGTTGGCGTAAATATATTCCACGCCGCCGACTTCTTTGAAGAAGAAATCGCCGGGCTCGACGCCTTGGCTGCGGGCAAAGCCCAGCGCGGCCTTGCTCCATTCGCCGTTGTCCCCAAGCGCGATTTTGCGGGACGGGCCTTTGACTTCCTCGTTCACGTCCGCTTGCTTCTCTTCGACGTCCCGGACCAATACCGTGAGACGGCGAGGCGTCGCGTACGCTTCGATTTCGCCGTGCGCGATCCGGCCGTTCTCCAGCCATTTGGCGGTTTTCTCTTTCAATTGATTCATGGCGCCGCGCACGAAACGGGCCGGCACCTCCTCGAGTCCGATCTCGAGCAGCAAATCCTTAGCCATTGACGTTCACTCCTTTCTTGAGCAGCGGGAAGCCGAGACGTTCGCGCTCCTCCAGATACGTTGCCGCGCATGCCCTTGCCAAGTTGCGCACGCGCATGATATACCCGGTGCGTTCCGTCACGCTGATCGCGCCGCGCGCATCCAACAGGTTGAACGCATGGGAGCATTTCAGCACGTAATCGTAAGCAGGAAAGACGAGCTTATGCTCCATCGTTTTCTTCGCTTCTTCCTCGTACATGTTGAACAGCGAGAACAACATCGCCGCATCGGACGTTTCGAAGGTGTATTTGGAATGCTCATACTCCGGTTGGAGGAAGACGTCGCCGTACGTCACGCCGTCGACCCACTCCAGATCGAACACGTTTTCTTTCTCTTGGATATAAGAAGCAAGCCGCTCCATGCCGTATGTAATTTCCACGGCAACGGGATTCGCGTCGATGCCCCCGACCTGCTGGAAGTACGTGAATTGCGTGATTTCCATGCCGTTCAGCCACACTTCCCAGCCGAGCCCCCACGCTCCGAGCGTCGGCGATTCCCAGTTGTCCTCGACGAAACGGATATCGTGATGAAGCGGATCGATGCCGAGGCGTTTCAGGCTTTCCAAGTACAGCTCTTGGATATTGTCCGGCGACGGCTTCAGGATGACTTGAAACTGGTGATGCTGGTAGAGACGGTTCGGATTCTCCCCGTAACGGCCGTCCGCGGGACGCCTCGACGGCTCGACGTACGCGACATTCCATGGCTCGGGCCCGATAGAGCGCAGAAAGGTCATCGGATTCATCGTGCCGGCGCCCTTCTCCGTGTCGTACGGCTGAACAAGAATGCAATTTTGTTCCGCCCAGAACTGCTGAAGCGTCAAAATCATGTTCTGAAAATTCATGTTCTTCTTCTCTCCTTTAATGATATTAACCCCGCCGTTTCCATAACGAGCGCGCATGAACGCCAAAAAAAGCTCCCGTCGCTACGTCTGGTTGTCAGACATAGGGACGAAAGCTTGAGCTTCCGCGGTTCCACCCTACTTGGTTTTCGAATGCATCAGTCGCGGCGACTGCGTCGAAAACCCGCTTTTAAGCCTTGCTCTCAAACTCCGGAGCGCCTTTCATCGCGTAGGTCCGTCCGGGCTTTCACCGCCCCCGGCTCGCTTGCGTCGGACAATTACCGATTACTCTCTCCATCATCGCTTATTCACATAATAATTTATCTTATCAATTCCAGGTCCTCGTGTCAAACCTAGCCAAACCATAAAGCCTCGAGTCCGTTCATATGGAGTATTTATCCATTTGATCCAGAAAAGCGCGAGATTTCAACGGCAGCGCCACATGCGTGTCCATCAGCAGACGCATGGCCTGCTTCAACTGCTGCTTCGTCTCGTCCTTGATCGCGATATTGCCGAGCCGCCTGAGATCCATCTGTTGGTATAGCCGAAGCAGCTTGAGCGCGCCATCGCCAAGCGGAAGCGCCTGAGGATCCTTGTACGCGCATCGGCTGCACAGAATCCCGCCATTTCGCGCGCTCAACGCCATCGGACCTGCTTCGTTGCCGCAGGATACGCATGCCCGGAAATCCGGCCCGTAGCCGGCAGCTTGCAGCACCTTCATCTCGAACAGCTGAATGGTCACCGTCACGTCCTTGCCTTCGGCGAAGGCATTCAGGCAAGCCTTCAGCTGCTCGTACATAAACGCGCCCGCGTCTTCTTCTTGAAGCGCGCGGTCTACCAACTCCGCGGCATAGGAAGAATAGGCGGTCAAATCAAGCTGTTCACGCAAAACATGGTGAGATTCGATGATCTCACCATGCGTCAACGTGCCAAGCCCGCTGTTTCGGAAAAACAGATACTCCCCGTGCGTGAATAGCTGCGACAGGGAACCGTAACGGCTCTTGATTTTCTTGGCGCCGCGGACGATGACGCCGATCTTGCCGTGCGTATTCGTCAACAGCGTCACGATTTTGTTGCCTTCCCCGTAATCCGTGCTTCGAATCACGATCCCCTCGACCCGGTACTGCATGAGCCTCTCCCCCAAACTCCCGCGGACAACGATCCGCTATGAAGCACCTTCGCGTTCGGCCGGCGCTTCTCCTTCTTCCTCTTGAGGAATGGCCTCAGCCGACGCGTGCTCTTCCATCTCCCTGTAAAGCATGAAAGCCTCCACATCCCCGGTCAGCGTAAAATACTTCCACGAAAAATTTCGCATTCGTATTCATCCTTTCCGCGCTCAGAAATGTTGCTCACGGATTAGGATGCGATGAAGGGATGAAGCTTATGCCGCCAAATTATTGTCATTTCCGGCTCCGGCTGGAACTTGTCAATCGTTGCGGAAGCCGAGATCCTTGAGCACCCGTTCCTGGTTGCGCCAGTCTTTCTTCACCTTGACCCACAGCTCCAGGAATACGCGCGAACCGAGCAGCGTCTCGATATCGCGCCGCGCCTCTTTGCCGACCTGCTTCAGCAGCGCGCCTTGCTTGCCGATGACGATGCCTTTCTGCGAGTCGCGCTCGACGTAAATGACGGCTCCGATATAGACCACGCCGTTATCCTGCACCTTCATATCTTCGATGGCCACGGCGATGGAATGCGGTACTTCTTCGCGGGTCAAATGCAGGATCTTCTCGCGGACGAGCTCCGCGCATACGAATTGCTCCGGATGGTCCGTCACCTGATCGGCCGGATAATATTGCGGGCCTTCCGGCAGGTAACCGCCGAGCACCCGAAGAAGCGTATCGACGTTGTTGCCCTTCAAGGCGGACACCGGGATGATCTCCGCGAAATCGTAAAGCTCTTTATATTGCACGATGAGCGGCAGCAGCGCTTCCGGCTCGATCTTGTCGATTTTATTCATAATGAGGAACACCGGCGTCGTGATCTTCTTGAGCGCTTCGATGATGAAGCGATCTCCTCCGCCGAGTCCTTCGGACGCATCGATGAGGAACAATGCCGCATCCACTTCTCCCAGCGTGCTGATGGCCGATTTCACCATGAAGTCGCCCAGTTTCGAGGTCGGCTTGTGGATGCCGGGCGTATCGAGAAACACGATCTGGGAATTGTCCGTCGAATAGACGCCGTGGATCTTGTTGCGCGTCGTCTGCGGCTTGTCCGACATGATCGCGATCTTCTGGCCGATGACTTCGTTGATGAGCGTCGATTTGCCGACGTTCGGCCGGCCGACGATCGCCACGAACCCGGAGCGGAATTTTTCTTTGGATCCTTTGGATCCGGTATTTGTCGTTGTCATAGGTGGTCTAATGGCCCCTTCCAGGCATTACGCGTAAATTAAGCTTGGTGAAGCTGATTGGACGAGAAAGCGCCGGGCAGCAACTCTTCGACCGTGAGTATCTGCCAATCGCCTTTCATATTGCCCATGATGACCGGCATGTCGAGCGAGCAGAGCTCCACGAGCACCTGCCGGCATACGCCGCAGGGCGTAATCGGCGTCTCCGTGTCGCCCACGACCGCGATCGCCTTGAAGCTGCGCGCGGCATGGCCGTCCGCGATCGCGCGGAACAACGCGGTTCGTTCCGCGCAGTTCGTCGGGCTGTACGCCGCGTTTTCCACGTTGCAGCCGTGATGCACGTCGCCCTCCGCATCCAGCAGCGCGGCGCCGACTTGAAAGCGCGAATACGGCACATAGGCTTTCTTCTTCGCTTCGATGGCTTGTTCCATCAACTGCCGAAAGGGCTCGGGCAGCGGTTGTTTCGTTAGTTCGGTCATGTGAAGTTTCTCCTTCTCTCAGGGCAGCAGATGCGGCCCGAATACGATCAGCCCTACGGCAACCGCCGTCGCGGCGGCAAACAGCACCGCCGCGGCCGCCGTGTCCTTCGCCGCTTTCGCGAGCGGATGCTTCTGCGGGCTGACCAGGTCGACGACATGTTCGACGGCCGTATTGAGCAGCTCCGCGGCAAGGACCATGCCCTGCACGATAATGATCGCCGCCCATTCCATGGCGGATAAACCGAACAGCAGGCCCGCCGCATTGACCGCGACGACAAAGGCAACATGAATCCTCATGTTCGCCTGCGTGCCGACGGCGCTGCGAAAGCCGCTCCAAGCGTAGGCGACGCTGCGCAGAAACCGTATCATTAACGGGTCAAACCTGCTTGCAGGAGCACGGCTTCCTGTTTCTTCGTCATGACGGCCTCGCTCTCCTCATCCTGATGGTCGTATCCGATCAGATGAAGGAAGCCGTGCACGAACAGGAAGCCGAGCTCCCGCTCGAGCGAATGTCCGTATTCCTCGCTTTGCTGCTTCGCGCGTTCCGCGGAAATGACGATATCGCCGAGCATCCCGTCGTAGGGGATCGGATCGCTCTCGTCTTCCACTTCGTAGATGATGCCCAGCTCCTCGTCGGTTTCTTCCTGCATCGCGAACGACAGCACGTCCGTCGGACGGTCGATGCCGCGGTAGTCTTTGTTCAGTTGGTGAATTTCCTCGTCGTCGACGAACGAAAGCGTCACTTCCCCTTCGGTCAAGCCTTCCGCTTCGCCGGCCAGCCGCAGCAGCTTCTCCAGCACGCCGACGAACGCCTCCGAAATGACCACTTTATCTTGATCGTTGCTCCAGTCCAACTGCAAACTCATGCCAGCCGCTCCTTTGATTTTACGTCTTCCGGGTATTCGATGCGCGAATGGAAGATGCCGATAATGGTTTCCTTCAGCGTTTGCGCGATTTTCTCGAGCTCTTTCAGCGTCAGGTCGCATTCATTGAACTGATCGTCTTCCAAACGGCCTTTGATGATCTTGTGAATCATGGATTCCACCTGTTCCATCGTCGGGCTGCGCATGCTGCGCACCGCGGCCTCGACGCTGTCCGCGATGCCTACGATCGCAGCCTCCTTCGACTGCGCTTTCGGACCCGGGTAGCGGAAATCCTCTTCGGTGAAGTCCGGCTCGACGCCTTCTTCTTCCGCCAGCTTGGTTGCCTTGTGGTAGAAGAATTTCAAGAACGTCGTGCCGTGATGCTGTTCCGCGATATCCCTGATCGGCTTCGGCAGCTTGTGGTTCTTCAGCATCTCCACGCCGTCGCGCGCATGCGCGATGATGATCGATTTGCTCAGCTTGGGATCGATGGAATCATGCGGGTTTTCGAAATTCGTCTGATTCTCGATGAAATAGCCGGGCCGCTTCGTTTTGCCGATGTCATGATAGTAGGAACCGACGCGGCACAACAGGCCGTTCGCGCCGATCGCTTCCGCCGCCGCTTCGGACAGGTTGCCCACCATGACGCTGTGGTGATAGGTGCCCGGCGTTTCCGTCAGCAGCTTGCGCAGCAGCGGATGGTTCGGGTTGGACAGCTCCACCAGCTTCAGCGCCGACAAAATGCCGAAGGTGACCTCGAAGAACGGCATAAGCCCCACGACGAGAATCGCCGTCAACAGCCCGCTCGCGAAAGCGAAGGCTACGGTCATGACCAGATCGGTTTTCGGCGGAATATCCCCAAGCAGCAGGATCGCCAGAACGGACGCCGAGCCGAATAAGCTGGCCATGATGCCGGCCTTCAGGATCGTGGACCGCTGGCTCGCCCGATGAATGGCGAAGATGGCCGCGAACGACACGACCGCCGTCGTGAATCCATAGTTGAAATCGAAGATCTGGCCGGAGCCCGTATTAAATATAATACTCCCCATAATGGCAAAAACAAAGGAGCTCACGACCGCCAGCTGCACGTCGAGGAGCATGACGATCAGCATCGCGCCCATTGCCGTCGGCGCCAGATAACCGACGTACGGCATCGTCCGCGTCTGCGTCAGCTCGACGATATGCATCGCCAGCAGGTTAAGCAGGTAGATCAGCAGCAGCATGAGAATCTGCGCGTTGCTGTATCCGGTCCGCGTGCCGCCGCTCAGGTTCGATGCCTTCTCCAAATATCCGTAGATGACGATCAGAAACAACGCCGAGAACAAGAACAGCCCCAGCTGCGGCCAGTAATTTTTCTTGGTCTGCAGCAGCCCGAACGAGGACAAGCGCTCGTACGTTTCCTTCGTGATCTCGTCGCCCTTATGGACGATCACGTCCCCTTGCTTGATGACCACCTGCGGGGTGTTCTCCTTCGCGGCCACCCGGGCGTCGTTCGTCGCTTGCTTGTCGAGGAACTTGTTCGGCATGATCGCGTAGCGCGCCAGTTCCTGCACGATTTCCCGCGACTTGCGTTCGCTCAGCGAGCTGGCGTTCACGAGCTCCGCGACCTTCGTCCGTGCCGTCTCCGCTTCGCGGAGCGAGTCGCCCATCAGCTTGTGCACGATCTGCACCGCGACGGTCTGCATATCGCTAAGCTGGGCGGCCGTCAATTGCGGCATTTTGTAGAAGGTTTCCTCCGGGATGCGATATGCCTGCTCTTTGACGACCGTGGACATTTCCTCGAGCAGCGAGTCGTTATACGTGCCGTTGCCTTTGTTCAGCCGAACGAACTGATCCACGTAATCGATGTACATTTGCGGAATCTCGCTGCGGTAGATCGCCACTTTGTTCTCGAGCGTCACTTGGTCGTCCTGATTCAGCTGCTCCATGCGGGCGAAAACCTGCTCCAACAGCGTTTCGCTGCGAAGCGCGACGATGGAGTACATCGGCTCGACGCGTTCGGCCGCGTCCTCCTGCGCCTGAAGGGTCGCTTTCTCGTCCTTGATCTCCATCGGCGCTTCGATGTCGCGGTCGCTCGCTTTGCCGAGCTCGATGTTGTACGTCTTGGGAAGAACATGCGGCGCCAGGCTAAAATAAAAAAGCAGAACGAACAGAAGCAGCAGCAGCCAGCGAACGGCACCGCTGTTCCTCCATCCACTCCAACCGAATGTCTTCGTTTCCTCCTGACCGGTCTGCTGATTCATCACGTTGCTATCCTCCTAAAACGTGCATCCCCCTAATCCCCGAACTTCGCGGGACCTCCAGGAACTTCCGTCCCATGGAGCCTCTCTCTATGCCGCCACGGACATCGTCCTTGGACCCTTATGATTATCATCCTATCATAGAACCAGCAATTGCGATTTTACAACTGTTTCGCGCTCGTGCAAGCATTAAAAAAATTTCACAAGCGCTAAAAAGCCATCAATTACAGCTGAAAAACAATTTCACAACCCCCTAAATCCCCCTTGCCTAAGGGGGACCCCAGGGACTCCGTCCCTGGACCCGGACGGGGCCAGCCTGCTACCGGGCCGACTTCGAAGATACTTTGGCCGATGGCTCGCTTACGTCCGCTAGCGCGGACACGCTTTACTTGCGGCGTGCTTTCGCTGCTTGTTGCCGAATTCAAGTTTGAAAAGGAATCCGGCACTTTGCGTTCGACATACTTCGGAGGCTTGCCGCGATTTTTGAAAGTAACGCAAGGCTTCCTAAAGCGCGAGGCGACTGCAAAAATAAATCAGCAAAGCGCGCGTTCTCGCTTTGCTGTAACTGCTCTTTTTGGAAGACGACCGGCAGCGCGCTTACTCTCCCCGGCTTTCGGCGTCGATATTGTAAGCGGTAATGATTTTCTGCACCAGCGAATGCCTGACGACGTCTTGTTCGGTGAATAGGATAAAGCCGATTTCCGGGATGTTCTGCAGGATGCGCTGCGCTTCGATCAGGCCGGAGCGCTTGCCCCGCGGCAGATCGATTTGGGTAACGTCGCCGGTAATGACCATTTTGGAGCCGAATCCGAGTCGCGTCAGGAACATTTTCATCTGCTCCGGCGTCGTGTTCTGCGCTTCGTCCAGGATGATGAAGGAATCCTCCAGCGTGCGCCCGCGCATGTACGCCAACGGGGCGACTTCGATGAGCCCGCGTTCGAACGCCTTCGTTGTCTGGTCGGGTCCGAGCACGTCGTGCAGCGCGTCATAGAGCGGCCGCAGGTACGGATCGACCTTTTCTTGCAAGTCACCGGGCAGGAAGCCCAAATTCTCGCCCGCTTCCACCGCAGGCCGCGTAAGAACGATCCGTTTCACCGAACCTTCCTTCAAGGCCGCGACCGCGAGCACGACGGCCAGGTACGTTTTGCCCGTCCCGGCGGGGCCGATGCCGAAGACGATGTCCATTTTTTTGATCGTTTTGACATAGTGGCGCTGGCCGATCGTTTTTACCCGAATCGGTTTTCCGCGAAACGTCGTCGTAATCTCCGCCTTGAACAAATCGAGCAGCTGATCGGCTTGCATCGTTTTGGACAACTCCAGCGCATACGCGATATCCCGTTCCGAAGGCGTATATCCGCCCCGCACCAGCTGCTGAAGCACCGTGTAGAGCTGCTCCAGCGACTCTACTTCGTCCGCCGGTCCGGAGATGGCGATTTCCGCGTCGCGCGACATGATGTCGGATGACGCCTGCTGCTGCACAAGCCGTAGGTATTTATCCTGCGGGCCAAACAAAGCCAGCCCTTCCGCCGCGTTAGCAAGTGGAATTTTGACAACCTTGAATTCATTCGGCAAAAATACTCAGTCCCCTTGCATTTGAACTAGCGGTCTCTCTTTCACGATCGACTGATCCACCTCGAAAAACACTTTCATATAAACTTTACCATTGTCCGTCTTTTCATGCAAAATGTTTTCCGCGAGGATCTGCGCGTCGGGTCCGACTTTGGCGATCAGATCGGCCCGCGCCTGCTGCAAGCCTTCCGCTTTGGCCTCTTCCACGCCGACCGTCGTCCGCTGCAGCTCGACCTCCATGATCGTTTCCTTCAAGCGCCCGAACGGCAGCTTCAAGGTCCGCCAGGCCGCCTTCTCCTCCTGCGTCACCCGCTCGTACATGTCGAACGGAATCTTGCCGAAGCCGCTCACCTGCAGGGCCCGTCCGCCCGCAACCCCGTACCAGATCGTTTTTTTATTGCCCGTATACACCTTCGTCGTGCGTGTGAGCGGCGACACGATATCGTACTCATGCCATACGAGCCCTTTCACCTCGCCTTTGGCCACGACCGCCTTGCCGGACGTCTCGTCGCCCAGCAGGCCGGAGATGAGGATGTCGCCCTGCTTGACGCGCATGTTGGTCTTCACGAGCGGGCGCCCGGATTCCGCCATGACCTTCGTGACGACCGCGTCCGTCGAGGCGACCAGGTGACGCGGACTCATGAGCGGCTTGGCATCCGGCGTGGATGATTCCACGACCCGGATCGTAATGTGCGTGCCGCGCTTCTCTACGCCGATCCAAGCCGCACCGGGGAGCTTCTGGGCGAGATGCCGCGACAAATCGGACGAGTCCCCGAGCCGGAACGACCACTGGAACGGGTAGATCCCCTCCGCCTTCGCCGCCTGCAGGATCTGCTCCTCGGACAGCTTGCTGTTGCCCTCCACGTCGATCGACCATACCAACGACGAGAGCAGGTACATCCCGATGAAAAACAGGACGAGCCCCGCCGCAAAAAAAACGCGCTTGCGCATCCGCTGCAGCCAGAACGGCAAGCCCGTCCTGTCCTGGACATGCACCCGGCAGCCTGTCCGTTTCAAGATCGGCCGCAGGCGAAAAAAGTCGTTCACGACGACTTGGCCCTGCATTTCCCCTTCTTTCGTACGGCGAATGGACCACAGCTGGAGCCCATCCGCAAGCGCTTCGTTCACGAGCCTCTCGATCGCTTGACCGCGTACGGTGACGGTGACGAATCCCCGCAGCCATTGCATCCATGTCGCATCCATGCTATTTAAGCCCCCTTATTCTCGCACCTCGATATTTTTAATGACGCCCTCGACGAACACTTCTTCGGTCCAAATGGTACGTATGACCAGATCGCTTCCCGTAACCTCGAGCTCCCCTTTGCTTAGGGCGAGGCGCAGCTTGTCGCTGGAGAAATGCAGGACGCCGCGATGGTTTTCAATATACAGCTGCCGGTCGCCGATCATCGTGAGACGGGGCAAATCCATGACGACATCCTGCGGCAGGTCCAGCAAATCGGCAGCCATTTTTCGAAGTTTGCGGTTTATGCGGCGCATCCAGGCAGAGGCCCCCTTCCCGTACTGTACCAAATTATGCGCTCGCGGCCGGAAATATGAGAAAAGCGCGCGACGCACGGGCGAGAATCGGCAAATAAAAAAGCATCCGCCCCTTGGGGGAGCAGATGCTTGAAAGACATGCGTACAGTCCGCGCGCTTACTTGCGATTCAACGGTCGCTTGGATCTCGGCGGACCCAGCACTTCGGCCATGATGAATGCCTGCCGCAGTTCATTGCCCTGCGGCACGCGAAAGGAATCGCTTCCGCCGCTCGAGGGCGAAGGCGCGGCAATCATACGGCCCTTCGACTGCGGGACGGCCGCTTCCATCGTACGTCCGGGCAGCCTTGATTCCATGAACTCCGAGCTGACGCCTTCGCCGGAGGCCGGCTCCTCCGGCGCGTATAGCGAACCGCGCAGCGGACTTTCCGCCTCGGCAGCAGGAGACTGCATCCGGCTCTCGGCAGGCCGCGGCTGCGCCGGCAGCCCCGTATCGCGCTGCCGCGGGCGCTCGGGCTGCGCAGGCCGTTCGGACAGCGGCCTGGCCGCCGGGCGGCCGGTCGTTCCTCCGCCGCCGAAGGGCGGCATTTTGTTGCCGCCGGGATTTTGCTTGCCGCGCGCCTTGTTCAGCAGCGTGAGCAGGAAGCCGACGACGATAATCACGATATAGATATTCGAGAACAGCAGCTTCAAAAGCTCTTCCATGCGCGCACCTCCCGCCGTAACTTATTCGGCCTGCTGGCCGCGAACATTACCGTTCTTCCTTCTCGTTGCCGTCGCCTTTGCCGATGGAATTCCGCATGCTCGTATCCGCCTCGATGTTCTTGAAGTTCATGTAATCCAGCACGCCGATCTTGCCCTGCTTCAGCGCTTCGGCCATGGCAAGAGGCACCTGGGATTCCGCCTCCACGACGAGCGCGCGCATCTCGATGACGCGGGCTTTCATCTCCTGCTCCTGCGCGACGGCCATCGCGCGGCGTTCTTCCGCCTTCGCTTGGGCGATTCGCTTATCGGCCTCGGCTTGCTCCGTTTGCAGATGCGCGCCGATGTTTTTGCCTACGTCCACGTCCGCGATATCGATGGACAGAATCTCGAACGCGGTTCCCGCGTCGAGCCCTTTGCCAAGCACCGTACGGGAGATGAGGTCGGGATTTTCGAGCACGTCCTTGTGCGACTCCGACGAACCGACCGTCGTGACGATGCCTTCGCCGACGCGGGCGATGATCGTTTCTTCGCCGGCGCCGCCGACGAGCCGGTCGATATTGGCGCGCACGGTGACGCGGGCCTTGACTTTCACTTCGATCCCGTTCTTCGCCACGGCGGCGACGATCGGCGTCTCGATGACGCGCGGGTTAACGCTCATTTGAACGGCTTGCAGCACGTCGCGGCCGGCCAAGTCGATCGCAGCGGCCCGTTCGAATTCCAGCTCGATGTTGGCGCGCTGCGCCGCGATCAACGAGTTGACGACGCGGTCGACGTTGCCGCCCGCGAGAAAATGGCTTTCCAGCTGATTGATCGTCAAGCCCAGTCCGGCTTTGGTCGCCTTGATGAGCGGATTGACGATTCGGCTCGGCACGACCCTCCGCAGCCGCATGGCGACCAGCGTGATAATGCCGACCCGCACGCCCGATGCAAGCGCGGATATCCAGAGCATGATCGGGAAAAAGCTTAGAAATACGGAAATCGCGATAATCGCGAGCACGACGATAATAATGACCGTTACTGTCGGATCTAACGTCAATGGAACCCCTCCACAACTTTATTCGTTCTCGCCTTTCGGTCTTACGACGACGCGGGTGCCTTCGACTTTGATCACCACCACGTCCGCGTTCGCCGCGATGAACTCGCCCAACGTCACGACATCGACGCGTTCGTCGCCGAATCGCGCCGTTCCTGCCGGCCGGAGCGGCGTAACCGCGACCCCGCTCCGTCCGAGATAGTCCGCTTTGTCGGAAGAAGAGCGGTAGCCTTCTTCGGTCGTCAATTGATCGCGGAGGATGAATTTGTTCCATACTCCTTTGTGCGCGAACCGCTTCGCGACGAAGAAGACGATGACCGCCGCGATCACGACGGCGGCCGCGAGCGAGAGCAGCGCGGATTTCGGGTTCGGAGCCGCCAGCAGGACGCCCGATACTAACGAGGCTGCGCCCAGAATGCCGAGGATGCCGAAGCTTGGGATGAAAAACTCCGACACGAGAAGCAGGATCCCGGCGATAAACAGCGCGACGTCTTCGAACCCGGCGAAGCCGGATACGTAGTGGCCGAAGAAATAGAGAACGAACGCGATCATCCCGATGATGCCGGGGGCTCCGAAGCCCGGTATCATGAATTCGATGGCGATGCCCGCGATGCCGACGATCAGCAGAATCGTCATCACGGCGGGATGGGTCAGGAACTGCCCGATTCTCTCGAGCGCGCTCGGCTCGTACGTGACGACGTTAGGCTGATTCAGCTTCAAGCCGTCCAGCGCCTCCTCCACGGTCGCCGCCGTGTACTCCGCGTAGCCGGCTTTCACGGCGTCTTGCGCCGACAACGTCAGCACGTCGCCCTTCTCCTTCGTCCGCCCGAGCTCCGTCAGTTCGACGACAAGCGACGGATTGACCATGGCTGCCGAGATATCGGGATCGCGATCGTTCAACAAGGCCGCCGACTTCATTTCCTCCGTCCAGAAGGAAATCGTCTTCGGGTTGTCGATCAGCGTCCCGCTCCCGTCCACGACCGCGGCGGCGCCGATCGTGCTGCCCGGCTGCATGACGATCTGCTGGGCGTTCAGCGCGATGTACGTTCCTGCCGACACGGCCTTGCCTTCCACGAAAGCGGTAGTCGGCACTTTGCTGCCGCGGATCAGTTCGCCGATATTCAGCGCGCTGTCGACCCGGCCGCCAAGCGTATTCAAGACGAGCAGCACTCGGCTCGCTTTCGCTTCTTCGGCTTCCTTATAAGCCCGTTTCAAGTGCTGGTACAACCCGGATTCCACCGATCTGTCCGCATCGATCACGTACACGGTAGAGCCCGCCGACGAATCGGCTGCCGTTCCTTCCGCCGAAACGGCCGCACCCGTCAGGATGAAGCTAAACAAGACGACGACGGGCAGCAGCCATTTGATTGTCAACCGATGGACATGCCGCACAATAGCCCCTCCTCTGCGCGTATTACAAGCGGCGTAACTATTCCTCTAGTACGGTAACGACCGCGGAACGTTTCAATTAGGCGTGCGATGCTTCTTTCAGCCGCACCGCGGTCCAATCCGTCCTGTAAAACCGGATCATGATGGAGAGGCCGAACACCATCAGGAACGAATACAACGCGATCCACGCGCCCATGCTCCCCCAATGGAATACGAAAATGAACACGTACGCGAGCGGCACGAACAAAAACCAGCTGACGATGAACGAGATCCGCAGCAGGAACGTCGTATCGCCGATGCCGCGCAAGCCGCCGGCATAGAAATTCAGCAGGCCGTCGAAAATCTGCAGATATGCGGATGCTTGGATAAGGTAAGCGGCAAGCTCGTATACCTGAGAATCGTTCGTGTACAATCGGGTGATCTCGTGCGCGAAAATAAATTCCAGCGTTCCGAGCACGAAGAGGAAGGCGGAGCCGAGAATCGCCGTATCCGTGCCGACCCTTCGTCCCAGCAGCGGCGTGCCTTTGCCCACGAATTGGCCGACCAGGATGGTCGCCGTCGATCCGAAAGCGAAGGCCGGCATGAAGCCGAAGGACATGATACTGAGCGCGACCTCGTTGGCCGCCAGCGCTTGATCGCCGAGACGCGCGACGAACGCGGTGAAGATGTACATCGACAGGCTGAGCGAAAATTCCTGCATGCCGAGCTTGCCGCTCTCCAGCATGATCAGCTTCATCTCCACCCATTTGAAGGCGATCGTCATGTACTTGCGGGTCTGGAACTTCTTGTTGAGGATGACGAAGAAGATGAACGCGCAGATGAGGGTTTGGGCGCTTTCCCCAATTAGTATGGCGATCCCGGCACCCTTTAACCCGAGCTCCGGCAGTCCGAGCTTGCCGTACGTCAACAAATACGTGAGCAGCAAAATCGGAACATTCGCCATCAGCGAGACGATCATGGACATCTTGGTCGCGCCGATGCCGCGGAGAAACCCATGGAAGGCAAAATTGATGATGCCGAACGACATGGCGTAGAAGCGCAGCTCCAGATAGAAGCTTCCCGTTTCCACGAGATTTTTCGACCCGCCGGTCCACCGCAGCACGTCGTCGGCGCCGACCAGTCCGACCAACGCGATCAGCAGGGCGAAAGCCAGGCACATGTACATGGCGATGTACGTCCGCTGTATGCCCCGTTTCATATCGCCGGCGCCGTAGTTTTGCGCGACCAAATAATTCACGGTATGGCCGATGCCCGAGAACAGCGCGAACGCGTTGTACATGATGATGTTGGAAACCCCGACGATGGCGATGATGAGCGAGCCGAGCTGGCCGACGATGATCAGATTGATCGTCCCGACGACGGTAGCGCTTGCAAAGGAAACCAAGGAAGGAATGGCCAGCAGCAAGATTTCTTTCCAATTACGCAGCATGAGCGTGAATGCCTCGTTTCTCTAGGTTAGCCCTAATTGTCGCCCAGGCGCGGACGCCGTGTCAATAGCTTTCCCTCGACGGGAAAAACGAAAAAACACTCCCCCGCGTGGAGGAGTGTTTGGCTGTCAGCCTATGTTATTGCAGAAATTGCTGCACAAATGTGTTTACTAGTTTACCATCAGCACGCCCTTTAACTTTTGGTAAAAGTGCGCTCATGACTTTCCCCATCTCGGCTTTCGAAGAAGCACCGGTCTCCTGGATGGTCTGCTGAACAATCAACTTGATCTCTTCTTCGGTCAGCTGCTGAGGCAGGTATACACTAATAATTTCAATTTCTGCTGCGACATCTTTCGCAAGATCATCGCGGCCGGCTTTCTCAAATTCTTGGAGGGAATCTTTACGTTGTTTGATCTCACGACTTAAGATATCAAGCACCTCGGAATCCTCAAGCGGACGTTTAAGCTCGATCTCCTGATTCTTGACGGACGAACGTATCATCCGAATCGTAGTGAGCTTGAACTTCTCCTGACTCTTCATCGCCTGCTTCATATCGTCGTTCAATCGTTCGCTAAGGTTCATTGTGGAAGGATCCTCCTAAAACTTTCTCTTGCGCGCAGCCTCGGACTTCAACTTACGCTTCACACTAGGCTTCTCATAATGCTTGCGTTTCTTCACCTCGGCCAATACGCCATCCTTTGCGATGGTACGTTTGAAGCGGCGGAGTGCAGCATCGATCGTCTCGTTTTTGCGAACTTTTGTTTCAGACACCAGTTTTCCCTCCCTCCGAATCAGACCGTCCAAGAAAGTTAACACGGTTCATCAAATTTAATTATAGTGGATAAAGAAAGGCAGTGTCAACTTGAACGGACAGGCTATTTTTCACGCCCCGTTCAGACCGTGCAATTTGGCGCCGCCGAGCAGGTGAATATGCAGATGGTACACGACTTGTCCGCCGTCGGCGTTCACGTTGTTGATCAGCCGGTAACCGGATTCCGCGATGCCGAGCTCGCGCGCGATCTGACGGGCGGCCGCGAACAACTCGGCCATCAGCGCGTCGTCCTCCGCCGTTACGTCGTTCATCGTCGGAATGTGTTTCTTGGGAATGATGAGAATATGTACAGGCGCCGCGGGCTGAATGTCGCGAAACGCGACGATGCGGTCATTCTCAAACACTTTTGCGGATGGAATGCTGCCCTCGATGATTTTGCAAAAAATACAGTCCATGCTTCAAAGCTCCTTCCCCGCCCAGTAATCGTCAATCTCCTCTTCCATCATAGCGAAAAATGGAAAGCAAGTCCAATGCCGAAAACCAGCGTCCCTTCGGGCACGCTGGTTGGTCAAGGCGGTACGGCAAGACGGGCCGCCAAGGGTCAATAGAACGGCAGCAGCGACAGGCCGAGCAGCGCCGCTAACGGAAATACTTGCCGGTAAAAGCGGCGGCGCGGGAAGTACGGATACGGATAAAGCGGCGGATAGAACGGGCCCGGGAAAAACGCGCGGTCCGCGCCTCCGAACTGCGGAACGGCGATGCATACGACCTCGTCGTCGATATGTTCGATGAATCCGTCGCAGCACCAGCCGTCGTGCGTATGGACAAGGACGTAACGGTGCATGTGCGCGTGGCACCAATGTTTCATTTCGTGCTTATGGACGTGATGGTGGTGCGTATGCGGTTTGGCCGGCTCGCCCGGCGATGACGGCTTAGGGCCGGTATTCGTCTTGGACGGCGGGGGAACGATCGTGCCCGTCGATTTCTTTCCGGACGGGGAAGCCGCCATCCCTTTGGACGATTTGCCCACCGGGGAAGTTGTCACTTTCTTCTCCATTCTCAACATGACCTCCTTCATTCTGCTACCATGATATTCGCCCGTGGGCAAATGGCGCCTATGGATGCGCAAAATGGGCGTTTATCCCGGTGCGACCGATGCCGATTCGATGGGACTATCAGTCCGAATCGAGATGGATCGGCCAAAAATCGGCGCGTATAATGAAGGCGTCAGAGCGTTTATTGCGCTCCGGGAAGCGGAGGCGGGCGGGCGCGGCGCAGTTTCGGCGCGGTACCCCTTTCGCGAGGATTGTTGATTCGGGAGGCGAAAATCTGCATGAAAGCAGCGATTATCGGAGGCGGGTTGGCCGGACTGACGGCGGCCGCTTACTTGTCGGAACAGCCGGATATCGAAGGCGTTCTGTTCGAACGAAGCCCGCAGTTGGGCGGACGGGCCTTTACCTACGAGAAGGCCGGCTTTACGTTGAATTACGGCGCGCATGCGATCTACGGCTTGGATCGGCATACGCTGTCCGTCATGGAACGGGAGCTTCATTTGCATTTTAGCAGCAAGCAGGTCGACAAACGCAAGGTGATGTACGAGAAAGGCGAGCAGATCACGCCGGCCCCGCTCGATTTCGTCAATCTGATGAAGACGGACATTTTGTCGGCGATGCAGAAGGTCCGTTTCGTCGGGGAAATTACGGCGATCATCGCGCATGTCCACCAAATCAAGCATTACGCGACGCTCGGCGATTATTTGGCCGATTCGGGGGCCGGCGAGGACGTCAAAGAGCTGTGGGAGCATCTCGTATGCAGCAATTTCTTCATTACGCCCGAAGACGCGCGCCGCGTGCCGGGTCCGGTCATCAGCGATTATTACCACAACCTGTTCCTGTCGCAGCGCCCCGTCAATTACGTGCTCGGCAGCTGGGCGGTCATCACCGGCCAATTGCGCGACAAAATCGACCTGTCCGGCCGCTGGACGACCGCCCTTCAGGAAGGCGTCGACGGCATCGCGTACGATCGCGGCAAATTCGTGCTGAAAACGAAAGCGCGCGAGGAAGCGTTCGACCGGGTCGTCTTCGCGATGCCGGTGCAGCAGACCGTCAAGCTGCTTCGCGGTACGGCGTGGGAACCGTTTCTCGCTCCGTACGAGCATAATTCGGCGACGGAGGTCATGGTGTACGACGTCGGCCTGTCGCATGTCGTTGCCCGCCCGTTCAGCTATATCAGCGACATGAACCATAAGATGTTTATCTCCGACGTATCCGCTACCGACCACACGCTCGTGCCGGACGGCGGGCAGCTCCTTCAAGGGATCGCTTATCTGAGCGACGAGCAAAACGGCGGCGAGACCGACCGCAAAGCGTACCTGGACGAACGGACGGAACGAATGGAAGCCTTGTTCGACCGGCATTATCCGGGCTGGCGGGAGGCCGTCGCCGTCAAGCGCGTGTCCAAGAAGGCGATGGTGCAGAGCGTCAAGAACGTCGCAAGCAACAAGCTGCTGCCGATCCGGATCGAAAGCATGCCGTTTTACTTCTGCGGGGACGGCTGCGAAGGCAAGGGCGAGCTGGCCGAGCGCGCGTTCTCGAGCGGACGAAGCGCCGCGAGGCTGCTCATCAAGGAATCGGCGAACGCGGGAACGCGCATTCACGTCTAACCAAACAGGCCGCGTTCCCCCTACACGAGGAAACGCGGCCTGTCTTGTCGTTACTTGGAAGGATCGAACGCCAGCTCGTCCGGTTCGTTCATATGCGCGAGCAGCTTGCCCGCCATCGGCGGCCATGCGCCGTCCACCAGGATCGCCAGCGACTGCTCGTGGTTGATCGTGTCGTGCCTGAAGGCGGACAGCTCCTGCTGGCAAGCCTTGAACACTTGAAGCAGTTCGCTCAAATAGGCTTGCTCCCCGTCCGCGAGCGGTCCGTCATGATTGCCGATCGCCTGAAGCGACGCCAGCGTCTGATCCATGAATTCGGTCGCGCTGCGCTTGGCAGCCGGAAACGGCTTGCCGTTCGCGTCCTCCGCCGCTTGCACGAAATCCTCGGCGGCGGTCGCCTGCCGGTAAGCGGCGATCAGCTTGCTCTTCGCCAGCATGCGGGAAGCAAGCTCGGGTTTGGCGATCAGATCGCCGGTTTGCGCGACGGCCAGGTCGAAAAAGGCTATGGCGTCATTTCCCGACTGCAGCACGCCCGCCCCGCGATCCGCTTTATCCGATTGCTCGTTTTGAAGCATTTTCGAGTATAAGAACACGTTGCCGATTAAACTGACGGTCAGCAAAATAAGTACGATCGGCGTAAAAATCGGCCGTTTGGTCTGCTGCTCTTCCACTGGACTGCCCCCTACACGAAAGTTCCGCCGACGGTTCCCGGCCCCAGCCCGTACCGCCTGGCATTCTCTTCCCTACGTTAGCGAATTCCCGTCCGGAAAGCAACCGAGCCGGCGCAACGTTAACAGATCCGTCACATCGTCTCGAGCTCGACCGAGCTTCCTTTGCCGAAAGGCTCGGACGGCGTCACGATCAGCCTGCGCGGCAGCCTTGCGCGCAGCTCCGGCACGTGGCTGATGACGCCGACCGCCAGCGTCTCGTTATGCAGCTTCTCGAGCGCGGTGATGACGGTATCGAGCAGCTCGGGATCCAACGTGCCGAAGCCTTCGTCGAGAAAGAAGAATTGCAGCGGATACTTGCCTCTGAGCTGGATTTGCCCCGAAAGCGCGAGCGCCAGCGCCAGCGACGCGAGGAACGTCTCCCCGCCGGACAGCGTCGAGACCGGACGCCGGATGCCGCCGCCGGCATCGTCGCGGATGACGAAGCCGCCACCGGCGTCGACCTCCAGCGCATAGCGGCGCTTGGTGAGGAACCCAAGCCGCTCGGACGCGGCCCTGCACACCTGGATCAGCTGTTCCTCCGCGACGTATTCCACGAACGCGTTGCCCCGGAAAACGGTCTGCAGCGATTTCAGCCTGCCCGTCAGCCGATCCATCTCCGCCCGCTTCGCCTCCAGCGCGTTCCAGCGTTCCTGCTTGCCCTTGAGCGACTCCAGATCCCGTTCCGCCTTCGCGGCGGATTGCAGGCATAGGTCGTTCTCCGCCCGGTGCAGCCGAAGCGCGTCGGCGGACGCTTCCCACTCTCCCTCGGTCAGCGTACGGCCGCCGAGCTGATCGCGCAGCAGGCCGACCTGCGCCGACAGCTGCTGTTCTTCCTCCCGGTGCCGGGCAACGATGTCCGCGATCGCGGCCTGCTGGCCCAGCATGGGCTCCAGCGCGGTCGCTTCGTCCGCGCTGCCGAACGGCGAACGCGCCAGCGCCGCATCCCTTTCCCCGGCGGCCTCCATGTGCCGGTCCGCCGCGGCGCGTTCCGCCTCCGCCGCCCCCGTCCGCAGCTCGGACGCCTGCTGCAGCGCCTGCTGCGCGGCTTCGTGACGCTGCGTAAGCAGCACGGTCCTGGCGCGAAGCTCCGCCAGCTCTTGCTCGGCCTCCTGAAGAAGCCGTACGGCCGACTGGCCGCCCGTAATCGCGGCCGCCTGCTCCCGCTTCTCCGCGAGCTGCTGCCGTTGCCCGGCGAGCGTGGCCGCAAGCTGAACGGCTTCCAGCTGCGCTTCCTGAGCAAGCCTGCCGCTCTCCTGCTGCGTGCGCGCCGTCTCCTCGATATAAGTGACGCTTCGTTCCAATCGGGTTCGCAGCTCGTCCGCCGCCGCTTCCCGGGCATCGAGCGCCTGCAGCGCTTCTTCCGCTTCCTGCGGCCGGAGCTCGCCGCCGATCTGCGCCCGCCACTCGGCAAGTTCGCGATCGAGCGCGTCCCGGCATTGATCGTACTGTCCCTGCGCGCGGCCGGCCAGCGCGTCTTGGGTCGCATACGCCGATGCGCCCTGTTCCAGCCGGCGCTCCGTCTCCGCATAGCGGATTCGGGCCGACGCGGCCGCCTTCTCGCCGGCGGCAAGCTGCCGGGCATTGACGTCCGTCAGCTCCTGCACGAGATCGAGCGCTCGCCGAAAATGCTCCAGCGCCTCCGCGTGCTGCGCGGATTCGGCCGGTTCCAACGGATCCAGGTCTTGCGTCCGGCTCGCGAGCGCGGATTCGGCCGTCGCCGCGACCTCCCGGAGGAGAAGCTCGGCCGACGGCCAAGAATCGGCGTCCATCGCACCGGGAAGCTCGTGGCGATCTGCGCCCTGTACCGTCTCCAGCAGCCGTTCCGCGGCAGCTTCCGCTCTCGCCTGCAGCGGAGACAGCTCGAGCTGAAGCTGCCGGTGCCGGCCGCTCAGCTCTTCCCAAGCCTGCAGCAGCTTATCCGCCGATTCCGCAGGCTCGTTCTGCGAGGCATGGCGGCCGTGATGATCATAGGAACCGCAGACCGGGCAAGGTTCTCCGTCGCGAAGGTCCGCGGCCAACGCGGCGGCCAATTCCATGCGCTGCTGCTCGCGCTGATCGCGGCGGGCGCGTTCCGACCACTTCGGAAGCGCCGCTCCCAGCGGATGCAGCTTCTCCGTTATATAAGCGAGCAGGCTGCGGATCGGGAGCAATTGTTCGGCTTGGCCCCTTAACGCCGCATGAGCCTCCCTCTGCTCCGTTCGGATCGCGCCGTGCGCGAGCTTGGCTTGTTCGCGGCGTTCCGAAGCCGCGGCCAGCTCCGCCTGCGCGGCATCCGCTTGCGCGGAAAGCTGATTGAACTGCTGCAGCCTCTTGGTCAGCGTGCCGCGCCGCTCCCGGTCCGCGGCGGTCAGCTCCGCCGTTCTGAGCTCGCCGCGCAGCTCCGCCTGCTTGGCGGCCGCGCGGCCGAGCATTTCCTGCGCCTTGGCCGCCTGCTCGCCATAGGCGCGCTGCCGCTCCGCGGCTTCGCCGGCGCGCTGCTCGACGGCCGCGGCATCGGCCGCAAGCTCGGCGGCTTCGCGCTCGAGGCGCTGGGCGCCCGCAAGCTGGTCGAGCCGCAGCGCCAGGCGCGGCTCGCCGGCCGCGGCTTCGGCGGCGGCCGCCGTCCACGCGGCGGCTGCGGCCGTGGCCGCCTCCAGCCGTGCGGCATGCGCCTGCACGGCGGCCTCGCGGCGCGAAGCGGCAGCGCGCAGCGCCGCTTCGGCCGCGCCGGCGGCGGCGAGCGCCGGCAGCAGCCGCTCCGCCGCCGCGAGGCGCTGCAGCTCGCGCTCCAGCTCCGCGACGCGCGGAGCGTCCGCCTGCAGCTTCGCGTGCAGCGCTTCCTTCTCGCGCAGCGCCAGCAAGCGCTCGCGCACGTGCACGCGCTCCGCGTGCAGCCGCTCCGCTTCCGCGAGCGCGGCCCGCGCGTTCGCGGCAGCCGCTGCCGCTTCGCGGTAACGGGCCGCCGCCGCATCCACCGCGGCGGCCGAAGCGTCGCCGAGGCCAAGCTGCTCGGCCGCCGCCTCCTGGAGCGCGGCTTCCGCCGCTTTCATGCGCTGGCTGAGCTTCAGCGCCAGCCCGTCGCCGAACCGCTCCAAATGGAACAGCCGCTGCAGCATCGAGCGCCGATCCTTGCCGGTCAGCGACAGAAACTCGGCGAACTTCCCCTGCGGGAGCACGACCGCCCGCGTGAAGTCCTGCATGTTCAGGCCGATGTGGGTCTCCACGCAGCGCGTGACGTCGGCCAGCTTGTCCGCGATCACGACGTCGCCGGCTTCCGTCACCTCCACGAAGCGGCTCAGCGTGTTGCTGACGGACACGTCGCCGCCGCGCTTGAACTGCCGTTCCACGCGGTAGCGTTTCCGCTCGCCGGCCCCCGCGAGATCGAAGGTGAACGCGACCGCGAGCGTTTTCTCCGCTTGGTTCATGATTCCCTGCGTGCCGCCGGCCGCGCGTTCGACTTTGCCGTACAGCGCGAGCGTCACGGCGTCCAGGATGCTGGACTTGCCGCTGCCCGTCGGACCGAATATCCCGAATACGCCCGCTTCGCACAGCCGTTCGAAATCGACCTCCTGCGTTTCGCGGTAGCTTTGCAGACCGCTCAATCGAAGCCATATCGGTTTCATGCGCTTTCGCCTCCCGCGTACGATCCGCCGCCGCCTTCGCCTTCGGGAGAAGCCGGCGCTTCATCGTCTTCGTCTTCCGCGATCAGCTCGAGGAACAGTCGAACCGTCTCCGCGTCCGGCTCGCCGCCTCCGGTCTGCCGCGAGAAGAAGCGGCGAAACAGTTCCTCGGCCGGCATCTGCTCCCGCGAGCGGGCATCCAATTCGATCGTTTCCGCCGTTTCCGGATAAACGGGCCGGATATGTACAAGACCTTCATGCTGCCGGCGAAGCTGCTGGATATGCTGCAGCGTCATCGCCTCCGTCATATGGACGCTGAGATCGATCCACGCCCTGGCGTCGCGTCCTTCCTCCAGCCAGGCGGTGACCTCGGCGATTCCGCCCTTGGCGTTCCAGCTGACCAACGGCCGGCCGGAATTCAGGTGGATTTGCCGCGGAACGACGGGATCGCCGGGCGCGGCGTCGAAGACCGTCACGGCCTTCGCGTAATCCGCCTCCGAGAAGCTGTACGCGAGCGGCGATCCGCTGTAGCGCATCGTCTCGTCGCCGGCCACGCGCTGCGGACGATGCAGATGGCCGAGCGCCACGTACTGCGCCCCGATCCGCAGCGCGGACGGGTCCACCGTATACGCGCCGCCGATCTGAATCGGCCGTTCCGAGTCCGTCTCCAGGCCGCCCAGCACGTAAATATGACTCATGGCCAAATTGACCGTATCGCCGCGGAAAGCCGTGCCGAGCTGCTGCATCAGCCGCCCGACGCGCTCCGAATACGCGCTTCGCAGCTGCCCTTCGTCCGTCGCTTCGCTCAGCAGCTCGCGCAGGCGCGACTCCGACGGATACGGCAGCGCGGCGATGACCGCCTGCTCGCCCGTCCGCGGCACGTCGACGACGAGCGGCCGATCCGTCGGCATGCCGACCAGCCGGATGCCGCTGCGCGCGACAAGCGGCGCGGAGGCGGATACCCGGTCCGGATGATCGTGGTTGCCCGCGATCACGGCGATCGTCCGCCGGCCGCCGTCCGCGAGTCTCGCGACGGCTTCATAGAACAGTCCCTCCGCCGCGGCGGGCGGATTGACGGAATCGTACACGTCGCCGGCGAGCAGCACGAGATCGATGCCTTCGTCCTGCGCCAGCGCGGCGAGCTCGTCGACGAAAGCCGCTTGTTCCTCGATTCGGCTCCGGCCTTCGAGCGAACGCCCGAAATGCCAGTCGGCCGTATGCAATATGCGCATGATTATTCGTTCCCCCGTCCTGTGGTCTAAAACAATTTGACGGCTTTGCCGCCGTCCAGGAAATACACGTAACACTCGTCGACTTTCCGTCCGATGATCGACGCGATCGCCTCCGCGTACAGCGACAATTGGAAGCGGTGGCGCTCGGCCGCCTCTTCCCACCGTCCCATGCGGACGCGGTCGGTTTTGTAATCCAGCAGCACCAGCCCGCGTTCATCCCGGAACAAACAGTCGATGACGCCTTGGATCAGAATCGGTTCCGCGCCTACGCCGGTTGAAAGGGACGGATAGACGCGGCCGGCCGGAAGCGTGCAGCTGAACGGCGTTTCCCGCCGGATCCAGGGCGCCGCGAGCAGCCGGCGGCCGATCTCCTGCGCGAAGAAAGAAGCCGTTCCCGCGACGTCCACGGCGTCCGCCTGCTGCCTCGTGAGCATCCTCCGCTCCACCAGGCCGGAGATCGTGCGGGTTACCGTCTCCTCCGTCACGTCGCCCTCCCCGTCCAACGGGATGTGCTGCATCACGAGATGACTGACCGTTCCCCGTTCGGCGGGCGTAAGCGAGGCTTCTTCCATGAATCGCGGACGCCGCAGGCGGAACGTGTACTCCCCGCCGCTCGGTACGCGCGCGGGGGCAGCTTCTTCGTGAGGCAGCGCGTCCCGAGCGGACTCGCGCGCGTCGCGCTGTTCGCTGACCCGGTGCTCCGCGTCGCTCGGTTCTGACGGATCGAGTTCGCCAAAATCGAAGCTCACCTGTTCAACCGTCCCTCCAGCCGCCATATCCTCCGAATACGAAGGATGCTCGCCGTTCAGGGTCGTCTTCTCCCGCTCGAAGCCGAGCGGAGAGCGAGCGTCCGGAACGGCTCCTATAACCCGATCCGCGGCTTGGTCGGGGCTGGAATCAGACCCTTCTTCCTGCGACAGCGCAACCTGACCATCCGCGCCGCCTGCCGAACCGTTCCCGCCTGCCGCCTCCGGCAGCATGAGCGCGTCCTCGTCTAGCCCGACTTCCGCATGGAGCCGCTTCATTTCCGTCACTGACGTTTTGGCTGCGGTCAGCGCAGCTTCCGCGAACGGATATCGCCAGCTGAGCCGCCGGTCGATTTCGGCCGCCGCGGCAGGATCTCCGTCATCCTCGATCAACGCCAGCTGCTGCACGGCGGTCATGCGATCCGTGAAGGCGGCCCTTGCCGCTTCGTCCGTTTCCGAGCCGGCCGCCGCTTCCAGGCCGAGCACGGACGCAGGGACGACCGAGGTCCGCCAATTTCCGAACGGAACCACGTTAACTTCGGCCGCCGTCCTCGCCTGAACTAAGAATTCGTCTGCGTGCCGCGCAATCTGCGACGCGTGGCTTTCGCCGAAGCCGTCCGCCGCGGTTTCCGCTTTGCCGCCGTCCTGCTGTTCGAATAAGAAATCCGATGCGATGTCAGAGCGTCCCTCGGGTTCCGCAGACATCCTAGCTTCAGCCGACTGCCCGGGCTCCGTACGATGCTGGCCATTCTCGGTTTGCGCGATGACGGCGTCCTCGGCGGCGTTCTCCTCCCCGCTCCTCGGTGGCGCTGGCGAAAACTCCCCTGCTACCGTTACGTCTTCGTCTGGCGCAAGCTTCGCTTGAACCCCGCTTTCAACGGTGACGGGAATTCCCGCGCCCATCGCGAGCGGGCCGAGCCAGTCGAGGAAGCGTCCGGCGCCCGCGATCCGGAAATCCGGAAGCCGCCCCTGCGCATCGAGCGCGGACTGCCAGCGCTGCAGCTGCTTGGCGGCGTCGCCGACCGTGCCGACGAGGAACATCTTTTCCTTCGGGCGGGTCAAGGCGACATACAGAATCCGCATTTCTTCGGCAAGCGATTCCATGCCGAGCCGCTGACGGATCGCAAGGTACGGCAGCGTAGGATAAGCGACCCGCAGCTCCGTATCGACGAAGCGCGGACCGAAGCCGAGCTGCTTATGCATGAGGAATGGACTATGCAGGTCTCTCCGGTTGAACGACTTGCCAAGGCCGGCCGCGAACACGACCGGGAATTCGAGTCCTTTGCTCTTATGAATGGACATGATGCGCACGACGTCCTCCTGCTCGCCCAGCGCCCGGGCGGTGCCGAGATCGCCGCCGCTCTCCCGCATCCGGTCGATGAACCGGAGGAATCGGAACAATCCGCGCAGCGTCGTCGCCTCGTATTGACGCGTGCGGTCGTGGAGCGCGCGCAGGTTGGCCTGCCGCTGCAGGCCGCCGGTCATGCCGCCGACCAGGTCGTAATACCCCGTTTCCCGGTAAATGCGCCACAACAGGTCCGCCAGCGAGCCCTGCCGAGCTTCGTTGCGCCACGCTTCGAGCGCTTCGAGGAATCGGCCGAGCTTACCCCTAGTCTCCTGCGGTACCGAGTCGTTGTCCGCGGCCGTTCGAACCGCTTCGAAGTACGGCGCCCTTCCTCCGGCGATGCGGATCAAGGCCAGCTCCTCCCCGGACAAGCCGACGATCGGCGAGCGCAGCGCGCCCGCAAGCGGAATGTCCTGGTACGGGTTATCGATGACGCGCAGCAGCGAGAGCATCGTCTCGACCTCCGTCGCCTCGAAATACCCGCTGCTCAATTCCGCGTATGCCGGGATGCCCTGCTGCTGAAGCTCTTCGATGATGACCGGCGCCCACTGCTTGTCCGCCCGCAGCAGGATGACGATATCCCGCCAAGCGAGCGGACGCTTGCGGCCTTTCTTGCCGTCGTAAACGAGGAACGGCTCCTCCGCCATGCCGTCCGCCGCGGCAGCGCCCTTCAGACGAAGGATCTGTCCCGCGATCCAGCGCGCTTCCAGCTGCACGGTCTGCAGCTCCTCCGCGCTGTCCGCCGGCGATTCTCCGCCCTCGGCAAATGCCGGGTCGTCGACGGATTCGCTCCGCTCTTCCCCGTCGTCGCCTTTCCCGCGATCGAGCACGGCAAACTCCACGGCATACCGCTTCGCCGATCCGCCGTCGTCCGCGGCCGGGTAAGAAGCGCCGCACACGAGCTCTGCGCGCGCATCGTAGTCCATCTCCGCGGCTTTCTCGCGCATGATCGCCCTGAACACCTCGTTGACGCCGTCCACGACCTCCTGCCGGGAGCGGAAATTGCGCGCCAGATCGATGCGCACGCCGTACTCCAGCTCGGAGGCGGCAATCAACTCCATCCCGGCGGAAGCTGCTTCCCCGGAGGCAGCAAGCGCCTCAAAGCGTTCTGCCTCCGATACTACTGCCTCCTCGGCATCTCCGAAGCGCGCAGTTTCATCCACGCCTGGTTCTGCGGTATTTTTAAACCGCACAGCCTCGTCCACGCCTGCTTCCCCGGCATTTCCAACCTGCTCAGCCTCAACATCCATGCCCGCTTCGCCGGCATCGCCGATCCGCCGTTCCGACGCGGCGGCGGCTTCGGGGGCAAAGACGGCCGCATGCTCCGTCGCCTCCGATGCCGAACGGTACGATTTGTATTTGCGCAGAAACAGTCCCGGCTCCGCCAAACGGAATCGGTAGATGCTCTGCTTCACGTCCCCGACCATGAACCGGTTCCCTCTGCCGGAACGGCTGATGAGCGAGACGATCGCTTCCTGGACCATGTTCGTGTCCTGGTATTCGTCGAGCAAGACCTCCTGAAACTGCTGCTGGTATTCCAGCGCCGCCGGCGACGGCAGCATCCGTTCCGGCGTAGACGCGCCGTCCCGCAAAATGCGCAGGCAATAATGCTCCATGTCGCCGAAATCGATCAAGCCTTTCTCGAGCTTGGCCCTCTCGAACCGGTCGCCGAACTGCTCCACGAGCTCGGCCAGCGTAGCCATGTACGGAGCCGATTCCCGCAGCTCCGCGACGAATTCATCCGGCGTCCGCACGAACAGCTCGTCGTTCAAGCCGCCGATCATGTCTTTCGCCCGCTCGCGCAGCTCCTTGGCCCGCTCCTGCAGCCCTTTGTCGTACGCGTCTCCGCGCTGGCTCTTCAGCTTGCCGAAGCTTGCCGCCGAGAACCCCTCGTGCCACGCTTCCCATGGCAAGCCAGCCACCTTGGCGATCAAGGTTCGGACGAGCGCCAGATCATCCTGGAGCGTCTCGCCGTACGCATCCGGTCCCGCAGGCATGCGCGCGACGTCGAGCGCCTGCTCCAGCAGGCTCTCCGCGCCCTGAAGCGTCAACGCCACGGCATCCCCCAAGCTGCCGACCCATTCGGTGCGTCCGAGCTCCGCGGCATCCCGCACGCGGAACGACGCGGCCGTCTGCCGCAGCCATGCCTTCGGCCAAGGATGGCTTTGGGCGAAATCGTACAGCTTCAGCACGAGCGCATAGAGCGGCTCGTCTCCCCGCTCGCCTCCGAAACGGTCGGCCAGCGCCAGGAAAGCCGAATCGGTTCCATGCTCGCGCTCGTCCTCGTTGTCCGGAACGGCGTACCGCTCCTCGAACAACGCGTCCAGCACGTCCATGCGCAGCAGCTCCGCTTCCGTCTCGTTGGCGATCCGAAACCCCGGGTCAAGGCCGATCAGCGAATAATACCGGCGGATAACGTCCAGGCAGAAGGAATGAAGCGTCGTGATCGACGCCCGCCCCATGAGCGCGAGCTGCCTGCGCAGATGATCGGAGTCCGGCTTCTTGTCCAGCTCCTTCTCCAGCGCGACCCGGATGCGCTCTTTCATTTCCGCGGCCGCCGCTTTCGTGAACGTCGCGACCAGCAGCCGGTCGACGTCCGTATCGTTCGCGATCTTGCGAATGATCCGTTCGACGAGAACGGCCGTTTTGCCGGAGCCCGCCGCGGCGGCCACGAGAATGTTGCTTCCTTCCGTCACGATGGCCCGCCATTGGTCGTCCGTCCACGTGCTTCCGGCCGGCTTGGGCGGTACCCGATGTCCGTTCGTTGTCGTCATGCTTCCTCCTCCTTCCCGGAATGTTCCGCGGCGCTCGCGCGATCCGCATGCTCCGCGTTCTCGGCCGCCTCGCCTTCCGCGGACGCGAGCAGCTGCCACACCTCGTCCTTGCCCGTCTTCTGCAGCTTGTTGTATTCGTTGCCTTCGATCAGGGGGTCGAATTGGCAGACGGGCTTATAATCGCAAAATTGGCACGGCGTCTTGCCGCCCAGCCGATAAGGCGAGATCGACACGTCTCCTCCGGCGATCCGATCGCCGATGCGGCGCAAGGTGCCGCGCACGGATCTGCGCAGCGTGTCCCACTGGCCGTCCGATACGACGGACGAGCTGCTGTAGAACCCGCCGTCTCGCTTCAGCGCCAGCGGCAGCAGATCGGAATACCCCGTCGTCAGCGCGTTGTCCATCAATTTGACCGTTTCTTCGTCGGCCAGCACGAGGCCTTTCAGCTTGAAACGTTTCAGCATTTCCGCCCGCGCTTTCGCCGGCGGCAAGCCGTTGGACGAAGAGAGCATCGGGTTGTGCACGTGGAAATACAGCGCGCCGGCCGCTTTCGCAGGCTGCCCCAGCCATTCCGGCGCATGCGTGAGCAGCACGTCCAGATACGTCAGCATTTGAAGCGCCATGCCGTACGCCACTTCCTCGAGGCGAAGCTGCTTGGCGCTCGACTTGTAATCGATGACGCGCAGCAGCAGCCCGTCCGTCGTCTGCGCGGCGTCGACGCGGTCGATCCTGCCGGCCATTTCGAGCGTTCTGCCATCCGCGAGCGGAATCGTCACCGGCGGCAGCGGGCCGTCCGGGCCGAAGCCGATCTCAAGCCCGACCGGACGGAACGCCGCCCGGCGCGCATGCTCGCCGAGAATGACGGCCGCTTGGCCGACGATATCCGTCAGCTTGCGCGCCACGTATTGATGGCGGCTGCTGCTGAACAGGATTTGCGACTGAAGCCGCGTCGCCAGCTCGCCGACGATCGCGGAGCAATGCGCGCGCAGCTCCTCCGCGCTCAGCGAGCCCCAGCGGTCGCCGAGCGTTTCCGTCAGGCGGCTGAGCGCGGCGTGGAAGAGCTGCCCGATGTCCGGGGCGGCCAGCTTGTACTGCGCCCGCTCGCGCAGCCGCAGCCCGTGTATGGCGAAATGCTGGAACGGGCAGGAGACGAACCGCTCCATCCGGGAGACGCTGCCCCGCAGCAGCTTGCCGTAAAGCATGTCCGCCGTCTCGCGGGAGAGCGAAGGCTCCTCGTTCGAATATTGAAGCGAACCGACCAGACGTCCCAGCTTGTGCTGCCAAGCCGGCCTGATCGCGTACCAATTGTAGGTCTCCCACCAGACGGGCGAAATCGCCGTTCCGTGCCGCCATGCCCGCAGCTGCGTGATCAGATAGGACAGCGTCCGTTCGGGATGGGCCATGAACGACCGCTGCTCCGCTTCCGGCATGCCCGGCGCCGGTTCGACGGCGGCTCCCGCTTCCACGAGGCCCGGAAACAGTCCCTTGATTTGCCGAATGACCTCGGACGGCAGCAGGCTCTTGCCTTCTTCGTCCGCGAGCGGCCAGCTGATCCAGAGATGCCTGCTCGGCGTGGTGAGCGCGTTGTAGATCATGAACCGCTCGTCGAGCAGCTTCCTGCGGACGCCCGGCGCCATGACGAGCCCGCCGCTTTCCATCGTTTCGCGCTCCTGCTCCGTCAGCACGCCGTCTTCCTGCATCCGCTGCGGCATGACGCCGTCGCTGGCTCCGAGCAGATAACAGACGTGAATATTGCCGGAGCGCGTCCGGTCCATGCTGCCGATCAGCACTTGATCGAGCGAAGGCGGGACCGACGCCAGCTTCAGGCTCTCGAGGCCCGTCTCCGCCATGCCCGCGAACAGCTCGATCGACACGGCCTCCGTACCGGTCATCTCCGTCAGCTGGTCCAGCAAATCCATGACGCCTTCCCACAGCTGGCGGTGTTCCCGCGCCCGCAGCGCATTGCCCGCGGCGCTCTCCTTGCGGCTCCATCGTTCCAGCCTGTCGGGCGCGTCGACGGCCATCAGCAGCCGGTAGACCGCCTCGCACATGCCTCGAACGTCCGCCGCCTTCTTCAGCTCGCGGATGAATTTCTTCAGTACGGGCACGACGGCTTCGCGCGCGTCCACGATCGCTTCGAATTCGCGGAGCTCCCGTTCTCCCGCCTGCGCGGGATCGCCGTCCAGCGTATCGCGCATAAGCGGCTTCCATTGGCTGAGGGACAGCCACTTATTGCCGTTCATGCCCGTTGCCAGCGCGTAATTCTCCAGCAGGTCGAACGTTTCCCTCGTGACGCTTCCGTCGTCCGGAACGAGCAGCTCCGTCTTGATGCAGCGAAACACCGCTTCGAACCGCCAGCCGAATGCGGCGATCTCGAGCGCGGAACGGATAAACTCGACGAGCGGGTGATGCAGCGCGGCGTTCTTCTGGTCCAGGAAGAACGGAATCCCGTAATCCGCGAAGATCGCCTTGATGTAGTCGTTGTAATCCGGCGCATTGCGGACCATGACGGCCAAGTCGCGGTAACGGAGGCCTTCGTCCCGGACTCTGCGCACGATGTCCCGGGCGGCTGCCTCTACTTCCGCCCTTCTCCCGGAAGCCGCGTGCAGCGAGATCCCGCCGTCCGCGAGCTCGCCGGCCGACAACCGCAGCGGCTTCCGGGCGGCGTGGCCGTATTGCCTTTCGACATGGGCAAGCATCGGACTGTCCTGGAACCGATGGGGAGTGCCTCCCAGCAGGAGAGGCTCCTCGATATCCATGCCGTTGTTCGCCGCGAGATCGCGCAGCTTCAAGAAGGTCTCGGCCGTCGGCCGGAACAGGTCCAGCTCATGCGGCATCTCCCCGTTCCCGTAATGCTTGTCCAGGCACAAGGTCACGGTCATGTTCTTGGCGTGCTTCATCAGCGCTTCGAGCGCTTGGAGTTCCTTCGGCGTAAAGCCGTGGAAGCCGTCGACCCAAATCTCGCAATCCCGCATCGAAGGCGCCTCGTGGAATCCCTTCACCAACCACGCCAAATAATCCTCCGCGTCTATGTATAGGCCGTCAAGCTCCTGTTCCAGCCGGTTCGAAATGAGCTGCAGATCGCCGAGCTTCCGCCCGAGCAGCGAACTCCGCGTACTGGCTGAATAATGTTCCCCGAACGCCCGCAGCGCCTCGGCGTCGATCCCGTACCGCTTCCACTCCGTCATCAGCTCGCCCAGCCGTTCAATGAAGCCGTGCTGGCTCTCGCTGCCCTGAAATAATTGCAGCTCCTTGTTCAAGCGGGAGACGATTTTGTACAGCAGCATGTTTTTGCCGTTCTCGCTGATCGGCGTCAGCGCCGTCCCGCCGGTCTCCTGCATGACCCGGAAGGAAAGCCGCCGGAAGCTGAGCGCCTGCGCCCGGATCGTTCCTTGCAGCGGCGAATCCGGCCTGCCGAGCAGCGCGTATTCCGTCTGGAAGGTCGCCTGCTCCGGCACGAGCATGATCAGCGGAGCGCCGTCCGGCTGTTCCAGGATCCGGTTCGTGATGGCCGACAGGCAATGATGGGTTTTCCCCGCCCCCGAGCGGCCGATAACAAAACGAAGCGCCATGCGCCCACCTCTTCTTTTCGCGTATTCGATTCTTCTATTCGATTCTACTTATTCGGTTCTTCTATTCTAGCATACCGGATGCGATCTGTTCACCCGAAAACGCGAATGTTTGTTCGATGCCGCCACAGGTAAATCCTTCTCCTCCCGCATGGCGGTCCTATCGCCCCGGACAAACGCCAAAAAAAGCGGTTCCGAAGAACCGCCCCCCGCTAGCCGATCACCTATCCCGGCCGCCAGTCTGCCGGAGTTCCGCTGCTCTATTTGCTGCGTACCTCGAAAATGCCGAACTTCAAATAATGCCCTTCGTTCACGCCGAGAATCTGCGGATGGTCCTTGCCCGCCGCCCGCCATTCGATCAGCCGCAGCGTCTTGCCGGCATCGACCGCCGCCGCCTGGATCGTCTCCAGGAACAGCTCCGGACGCATATGGTACGAGCAGCTTGCCGTCACGAGATAGCCGCCTTCGTTAACCAGCTTCATCCCGTGCAGGTTGATGTCCTTGTAGCCTCTGACCGCGCCTTCGATGGCATGCTTGGACTTGGCGAACGCCGGCGGGTCCAGGATGACGACATCCCATTTGCGTCCCGCCTCGCCGCTTAGCGGCTTCGACGTATCGAGCTTCGGCCCTTTGGCGTTGGCATTGACGACGGCAGCCTTGCCGCGCTCCATCCGCTCTTCGATCCCCTTCACTTGTCCGCGCAAATACTCGAAGGCATCCGCGACCACGAATTCGACGCGGTCGGTAAATCCGTTGCGCGCGACGTTGCGCTGCGCCGTCTCGACGGCATGGGCGGAGACGTCCAGGCACGTCACTTTCTTGGCGCCGTACTTGCACGCGTGCAGCGTAAAGCTGCCCGTGTGCGCGAAGCACTCCAGCACCGTCGCGCCGTCCCAATACGGGAACGTCACGACCTTGCCGTTGGCGTTGACCGGGACGAGCCGGGGTTCCTTCAGCTCGGCAATCGTGCCGGTATCGTCGGCTTCGGCGGCGTTCTCGTCGAACGGCTGCTCGGCTACGCGAATGCCGCTCCGCTCTCCCCAGCCGGTCATGAGCGGGGCGATCGAGGCACGGTTCTCGCGCTGATCGAAGAAGTAGCCCGTCTTCTGGCCTTCCACGATATCGACCTCGAGCTTCAAGCCGTTTTCCACGATTTCCACGATCCGCGGACATTCCCCGTAGAGCATGCCCGTGCGTTCCTCCAAGCCTTCCAAGGCGCGCACGGAAACGTCGCTTCGTTCATAGATGCCTTTCGGCTCGAATACGGCGGCCAGCGCCGAGACGAGCGCCTCCCTGTGCGCCTCCATGCCGAGCGTCAGCAGCTGGACGACGAGCACGTCGCCGAACCGGTCGACGATGAGTCCCGGCAGAAAATCCGCCTCGCCGTAAACGAGCCGGCAATCGCTCCCGTTCACGAACCGTTTGCGGTGCTGCTTGCATTGCAGCAGACGCTCGGCGAAAAAGGCTTCGTCCATCGCCTCCACCGGCTGATGGCCGACGACCCGAATCGTAATTTGCGATGCCGGATTCCAATACCCCGTCGCCAAGTAGCGGCCCTGGTGATTCACGACGTCCACGAGGCCTCCCGGAGCGCCTTCGCCCTCCATGCGGTCGATTTCGCCGGCAAAAATCCAGGGATGGCCGGATTCCGTTCTTTTTTTGCGTTCCTTCTTCAATACCGCTTTCGCGCGTTCCATCGTCTCTACGCCTCTTTCGCTGCTGAAATGCTTGTCATGCCTGTCTTGCCGTTCGCATATGTATCGTTACCCGCATAACCGTTTCCCTGTATCCCTGCACTTCCGAATGCAAAGGAGATTAACCGACCATGTTCTTCGCGATCCTGCTGCCGATGATCGGCGGCTTTGCCTTGTTTCTGTCCGGCATGCGGACGATGGAGCTCGCCCTGCACCGTTCCGTCGGCCGCAACCTTCATCGCGTCATGCAGCGGTTCACGTCCACGCCGCTGCACGGCTTGCTCGCCGGAACCGCAGCAACGGCTGTCCTGCAGAGCAGCACAGCCGTTACGGTCATGTCGATCGGGATGGTGAATGCCGGCCTGCTGACGTTCCCCCGCACGCTCGGCATCGTGCTCGGCACCAATATCGGCACCTGCCTGACGACGGAACTGCTCGGCTTGAACCTCGGCAAGTACGGCCTGCCGCTGCTCGGATGCTCGGCCGCGCTATGGCTGCTGACCGCGCTCTTCGGCGAAATGGAACTCGCCCGCGGAAGCCGAGCCGGCAGGCGGATCGGACGCTTGCTTGCCCCGCTTCGAACCGCAGCCGTCGTAACCGGCGGATTCGCCCTGCTGCTCGTCGGCATCCGCATGATGCAATCGATCGCGCCTGCCGTGCAATCCTCGGCTTTCTTCGGCGCTTTCCTAAGCCGCGCCGACGCCAGCGTCATCTGGGGCTTGGCCGCCGGGGCCGTGCTGACCGCCGTCATTCACAGCGGCGCGGCCGTGATCGGCATCGTGATGGGGCTGGCCGAATCGGGAGCCATGCCGGTCGAAGTCGGCGTCGCCGTCGTCCTCGGCGCGAACGTCGGCACCTGCGTGACGGCGGTCATTGCCGCGATCGGCGGGACGCGCTCGGGGCAATTCGTCGCCTGGTCGCATGTGCTGCTCAACGTCGGCGGCGCCGCGCTGTTCGCCCCGTTCACGCACGAGCTTGGCATGGCCGCGGCCTGGTTGGCCGCTTCGCCCGCCGCGCAAGTCGCCCACGCGCAAACCCTGTTCAACGTGCTGTGCTCCTTGCTGGCTCTGCCGCTGTGTTACCATCCTCGAATCCGCGCGCTCAAACCCGGTTGACGACGGAGCGCTCAGGCCTCGTCCATGAACGTCAGTCCCAGGAGGCGCAGCGCGCCGCCTAGAATCCGGTCGTTGTTGTTGTACCCGGATTGCTTCTGCCTGCGCCAAGCCTCCGCCGGTTCGAACCATTCCACGCCGCGGATTTCCTCCACCTGCGCCTGCAGCTTTCCGCCAATGGCTTCCACAAGATAATAATGGACTTCCTTGTCGATGACCCCTTTGGCGTCATGGCTGTACCGATATTTGATCTGGTCGATCGGGGAAACGATCGCGCCTTGAATCCCGGTCTCTTCCGAAATTTCGCGCAGGGCCGTTTGCTCCACGGTCTCTCCCGGCTCCATTTTGCCTTTGGGCAGCGATATTTTGCCGTAACGATCTTGAATCAGCTGTACTTGCAGTTCGCCGTTAACCCGGCGGAAAACGACGCCGCCTGCTGAAATTTCCTTCATCTGTGTCTCCCCTCCGCCCTTTCGGAATCGGCTCGGTTATGTAGAGCAAGGATTCTTACGCAGCCATGTCAGCGGGGCGGCTTCAGAATCCTTGCAGCGTTCTTATTTATCGGCTCACGCTTGCATCGCTTGCGGCAGGGGCTTGCGCTTGGCTTCCTCGGCGCGGGACGCCGATTCCGGACGTTCCGCCGCCGGCGCATGCTCTTCCAGCACGCGAACCAGCTGGCCCTGGCATTCGTTGACGCCGGCCTGCGTGACCTTCACGCGGCATAATTGGCCGATCAGCGACTCGGCGCCGTCGAACGCGATTTGAATGTAGTTGTCGGAATAGCCCATGACCTTGGCCTCCCCGGACGCACCGTTAAAGGCGCGCTCCGGAATGACGTCCAGCACTTCGCCGACGTACTTCTCGGCGTACTTGAGCTGCATCCGCTCGGACAAGTCGATCAGCTGGTGAACGCGCTCGTTCTTCACGTCTTCATCGACCTGGTCGTCCATCCGCGCCGCGGGCGTACCCGTCCGCTTGGAATACGGGAAGACGTGCATCTCGGCAAAGCCGAGCTTCTCCATGAAATCGAAGCCGTTCCGGTACATCTCTTCCGTCTCGCCCGGGAAGCCGACGATGACGTCCGTGGTGATCGCCACGCCCGGCATCGCTTCGTGCAGCAGGCGGATTTTCTCCGCGAACTGCTCCACCGTGTATTTGCGGCGCATCCGCTTGAGGACGTCGTTGTCGCCCGCCTGCAGCGGAATATGCAGATGACGGCACATTTTGCTCGAACGGTTCAGCACGTCGATCATCCGATCGTCGATTTGGCTCGCTTCGATCGAGCTGATCCGAATGCGCTCCAAGCCTTCGATGGCATCCAGGTCCCATAGCAGGTCCGTCAAACGGTAGTTCTCCATATCGTCGCCGTATCCGCCCGTATGAATACCTGTCAGCACGATTTCTTTGTACCCTGCGGCCACGAGCTGGCGCGCCTGATCCAGCACGCTCAGCGGATCGCGGCTGCGGGACAGTCCGCGCGACCACGGAATGATGCAGAAGGTGCAGAAGTTGTTGCAGCCTTCCTGAATCTTCAGGAACGCGCGCGTGCGTTCCGCGAAATCCGGTACGTCGAGTTCCTCGAACTCGCGCGTTTTCATGATGTTGCGGACGGCGTTCACGGGCTTGCGCTCATTTTGCAGCTCTTCGATGTAGCCCATCAACTTGTCCCTGTCCTGCGTCCCGATGACGAGATCGACGCCTTCGATCGCGAGGATCTCGGCCGGCGACGTCTGGGCATAGCAGCCCGTCACCGCGATGATCGCGTCGGGATTGCGGCGAATGGCGCGGCGAATGATCTGCCGGCTCTTCTTGTCTCCCGTGTTCGTCACCGTGCACGTATTGATCAAGTATACGTCCGCGGTCGTCGTCTCGAAGTCGACCTGTTCATACCCCTCGTGCTTGAACAGCTGCCAGACCGCTTCCGTGTCGTAGAAGTTCACCTTGCATCCCAATGTATAAAAAGCAACCGACGGCATGTCGTTAAACGCCTCCCATTTCTCCTGATTCGTACATGAGGCAGGCGAGTCCAACCATCGCAGCGGTTTCCGTGCGCAAGATTCGCTTGCCCAAGCCGACGACGATCGCGCCGGCCTCTTCTGCTTCTTCGGCTTCGCGCTCGGCGAAGCCGCCTTCCGGACCGACGACGAGCAGCACTCGGCGAGCTTCTCGGCCCCATCCGCCGCTCTGGCGATGAGCGGACACGGCTTCTCTCAAGCCCTTGCCGCCGCTCTCCTTCTCATAGCAAAACAGCGCCAAGTCAAACGCGGGAATCCGCGCAAGCAGCTGCTTCCACGAAGCGACCGCCTCGATGTCCGGAATGACGCTCCGATGCGCCTGCTCGGCGGCTTCCTTGGCGATTTTGCCCCAACGCTCGAGACGCTTGGCTTCCTTCTTCCCGTCGTACTGCACGATCATCCGCTGGGATTCGAAGGGCAGGAAAGCCGCCGCCCCGATTTCGGTTCCCTTCTGGATGACCAGTTCCATCTTGTCGCCCTTCGGCAGGCTTTGCGCGACCGTCACCGACCAGAGCGGCTCGCCGCCGATGGGCAGCCACTCCGCGGCTTCCGCTTCCACGATGCCCGGCGAGAGCGCCGCGATCCTGGCTTCGGCCACGCGCGAAATCCCGTCGCTGACGATGATGACGTCGCCTAGCTCCATGCGCATGACGCGCGTTATGTGATGAGCATCGTCGCCCGACAGCGCGATTCTGCTTCCTTCGATCTGTTCCGGCGTTACGAAATATCGCTGCATGTCATTGAACCTTTCCCGTCAAGTCGCAGGCCGCCGTATCGGCCTTCCGCGTGAAAACTCCAACCTACATCATACACGTTTTAGCCATGCCGCGCCAGCGGTTGCGGCATTTTTCCAGCAGTTCTACATGCGGCTATCTCGAAGCATCGTAGAAGAATTGCGCCCAATCGACTCGGTCGAATACCAATTCGCATGCGCTGATCAGCCAAGAGACGATATCCCCGGAATAGGCGAATATCGGATCCAGCGTTTCCGCGCGCAGGGCTGGAATAAACACGATCAGCAGAAAGACGAAGATTCCCCAGTGCGCATATTGATCCATGCGAATCCGGACGTTCACCGGCACGAGATCTTGAATGATGCGGTATCCGTCGAGCGGCGGAACCGGGATAAGGTTAAAGATGAAGAGCATGATATTAATGGTGATGAGATAATACAAAAAATGGACGATCGCCCTATGTACGCCGATGGAGCCGGCATCCAGCAGTCCGGCCTGATTGAGCGCGTGCACCGCCAGCACGCCGATCGCGGCCAAGATCAAGTTGCTGACCGGCCCGACCGCCGACACGACGATCCCCATCAAGCGGGGATGCTTGAAGCGTCCCCGGTTGACCGGCACGGGCCTTGCCCAGCCGAAGCCGGCGATCAGGATAAGCGCCATGCCGAGCACGTCGACATGCACGCGCGGATTCAGCGTCACCCGGCCGGCGTCGTAGGCCGTCCGGTCGCCGAATTTGTATGCGGCGTAAGCATGCGCGAATTCATGCACCGTAAAAGCAAGCATGATCACGAGAAAAATGAACGGGATATCCTTGAGCGGATACCATAAAAGGTCCGACACGCTTCAGCCTCCTAATTTATACGCGCTATTCCGGCTTCTTCGCCACGAACGCGATCCAATCCTGGTCGCGCTGGCGGTCCACGATCGCAAAGCCCGCCGCCTCGAGACCGGCTTCCACCGCGTCTTCCTTGTTCTTGAAGATGCCGGAGGCGATATAGGTGCCGCCGGGCTTCAACGCCGCATAGACGTCGTCGATGAACAACAGAATGATCTCCGCCAGAATATTCGCCACGACCAGATCGACCGGAACCGTGACGTTCAGCGGCACCGAAGCCCCGCCGTCTTCCTGGCTCTTCAGTACGCCGAGCAGGTCGCTCAGATGCACTTGGATGTCGTCCTGAAGATTGTTCAAGCGGCTGTTCTCCGAGGCGGAGGATACGGCGATCGGATCGAGATCGAGTGCCAGCACGCGGCGCGCGCCGAGCAGCATCGCGCCGATGGCCAGGATGCCCGAGCCCGTGCCGACGTCGATGACTTCCTCGTCGCCCCGGATGACCGACTCCAGCGTCCGCAGGCAGAGCGCGGTCGTCGGATGCGTCCCCGTTCCGAACGCCATGCCCGGATCCAGCTCGATAATGCGTTCGCCCGGCGAAGCCTCGTAGTCTTCCCATGTCGGCTTGATCGTCAGCCGGTCCGTGACGCGGATCGGCTTGAAGTATTGCTTCCAGGCATTGGCCCAATCTTCCTCGTCGACAAGCGCCTTCGTGATCGTATACGCGCCCGGATCGATGTCGAACTCGCGCAGCTCGTCGATTCTCGGCGTCAGCTCCGCGATCAGCGCGTCGACCTCGGTGCCCAGCTCGGAGAAGTATCCCTTGATCACCGCCTGGCCTTCCGGAATGTCGTTCAGCGGATGCTCATACCATTGGCCCAGCGAGGTGTCCCGCGGTTTGTTAAGCGTGCCGGATTCTTCGATAGATACACCGTCCGCGTCCATTTCATGCAGGAAGTTGGAGATCATTTCAATCGCTTCTTCCGTCGTGTTGATCGTCAATTCATGCCATTTCACGTTCAAGGTCCCCCTGATTATCGTCGTCTATGATTTCGCAATGCAAACCTATGACGTCTATTCTACACCAGAAGCCGCATCTGCACAAAATCGCCATGCGCCGCGGTCCTGTCCGGAATTCTACGGCATTCGCCCTTGCTGCCGCGGCTCCGCGATAGACTCGGCCCTAAGGACGCTCCGCGCAAAAAAGCCGGACGTTCCGGTCCGCAAGGGAACCGAAACATCCGGCTTGCCTGTCTACAGCTCTACCGTCCCGCCGGTTTGCCGGACGAGATGGATCGCGCGCTCCACCAGCTCGTCGCCGACCGTCGCGGTCCAAGACGCGCCGTCCGCGCCTTCGTCGATCCCGTCGACGCGCAGGAACCGCAGCTTATGCCGCGCTTCCTTGGCGCGTTCCCCGTCCTCGAACATCGCGTGAATCGTCGTCACGGAAGCCTCGCGCTCACAGCAAGCGCTGCGCTTGCTGCGAAGCGTGGGCCTGCGCTCTCGCGTCCGCTTCTTCCGCGCGTTTCATCGCGACTTTATCGGCGTCGTCCGCCTGTTCCTCCGAAAACTCCACGTCTTCGTTTTTGCCGATCGGCAATTCGGCGAAATTTTGCTTCTCGAGGTTTTTATCGCTCATGGTCATGCTCCTTCGGGTTTGGGATGGGATGAACACGAAGGTTAGCATGGACCAACGGGCGCGATCTTATGCCTCGAACAAGCGCCGGCGCGGGCCTGGCGTCACTCGCCGCGGAACGCTTTCTTCATCTTCTCGAAAATCGTCTCGTGGTGTTCATGCTGCACATCGCCGCCGCTGCCGATGCCGGAAAATTGGCGCAGCATTTCCTTCTGCTCCTCGGTCATGTTCGTCGGCGTCACGACCGTTACCTTGACGTGCTGATCACCTTGGCCGTATCCGCGCAGGCGGGGAACGCCTTTGCCTTTTAAGCGGAAGAACGTGCCCGTCTGCGTGCCGGCGGGAATCTTCAGCTTGACCTTCTCGCTGAGCGTCGGGATCTCGATCTCGTCTCCGAGCGCCGCCTGCGCGAACGTGAGCGGCACTTCGCAGTAAATATCGTCGTTCTCCCGTTCGAAGAAGTCATGCGGCTTGACGCGAATGACGATATAGAGATCGCCGGACGGACCTCCGCGCGATCCGCCTTCGCCCTCGCCGGACAGGCGGATTTGCGCGCCTTCGTCGACGCCGGCCGGAATTTTCACGTTGATCTTGCGGTTCTTTTTTACTTTGCCCGCGCCGTGGCAGGTCGTGCATTTTTCCTTGATGATTTTGCCGGTGCCGCTGCAATTCGAGCACGCGCGGCGGTTGACCATGCGGCCGAACGGCGTATTTTGAACGACTTCCTGCTGACCGCTGCCCCGGCAGACGGTACAGGTTTCCGGCTTCGTGCCCGGCTTTGCGCCGGAGCCGGAACAAGTGTCGCAATTTTCCGTGCGTGGGATCGTGATTTCGGTCTCTTTGCCGAAGACGGCTTCCTTGAACTCGATCGTCATCGTATACTGCAAATCGTTGCCGCGCGCCGGCGCGTTCGGATCGCGCCGGCCGCCGCCGCCGCCGAAGAACATATCGAAGATATCGCCGAAACCGCCGCCGAAGTCCGCTCCGCCGCCGCCCCCGCCGAAACCTTGGTTCGGGTCGACATGCCCGTATTGGTCGTAAGTCGCGCGTTTGCCGTCATCGCTCAGAACGTCGTACGCTTCCTTGACTTCCTTGAACTTGGCTTCCGCGTCCGCTTCCTTGTTCACGTCCGGATGGTATTGGCGCGCCAGCTTTCGGTACGCCTTCTTGATCTCGTCCTCGTCCGCGCTTTTCCCAACGCCGAGCACCTCGTAATAATCCCGCTTATTGGCCAAAATCCGTCACCCCGTCTCCTATTTACGCTGGTTTCTCTCTCCGACTGCAAACAGATAAGAAGAAACGGGCTCCCGCCGTCTTACTTGGCGCAGCAAGTTTCTTCCTTGGGACCCTATAGCTATGACGATGCATGAATTCAAGACATCCTATAAGGTCGAAAAACGGCTGCGCCGTCCGAATTTTCAAGGACGGCGCACCGTTTACGCAAAACCAACCGCATGCATATCGAGGAGAGGCTTATTTCTTGTCGTCGACAACCTCGTAGTCGGCATCGACTACATTGTCTTTGCCGCCTTGCGCGCCGCCCGCTTCAGGACCTGCGCCTTCGCCGCCGCCGGCTGCTTGCGCCTGTTCATACAGCTTCACGGACAGCTGCTGGATGATTTCCGTCAGCTCCTGCGCCGCCGTGTTGATTTGCTCCACGTCGTCGGTCGAGAGAGCCGCGGTTACTTTTTCTTTCGCCGCGTTCGCTTTGTCGATCTCGGAAGCATCGACTTTATCGCCGAGGTCCTTGATCGTTTTGTCCACGGAGTAGACCAGTTGGTCCGCGCTGTTCTTCGCTTCGACCAGCTCGCGGCGCTTGCGGTCTTCTTCCGCGTTCAGCTCGGCATCTTTCATCATACGATCGATTTCTTCATCCGACAAGCCGCCGGAGGACGTAATCGTGATTTTTTGGCTCTTGCCCGTTCCTTTGTCGAGCGCGGAGACGTTGACGATGCCGTTCGCGTCGATGTCGAAGGTGACTTCGATTTGCGGTACGCCGCGCGGCGCCAGCGGGATATCGCCCAGCGTGAATCGGCCCAGCGTTTTGTTGCCGGCTGCCATTTGACGCTCGCCTTGCAGGACATGGATCTCAACGCTCGGCTGATTGTCCGCGTACGTCGAGTACACTTGCGACTTGCTCGTCGGGATCGTCGTGTTGCGGTCGATCATCTTGGTGAACACGCCGCCCGCCGTTTCGATACCGAGGGACAACGGCGTTACGTCGAGCAATACGACGTCCTTGACGTCACCCGTCAATACGCCCGCTTGAACGGCCGCGCCGAGGGCAACGACTTCGTCCGGGTTCACGCCCTTATGCGGTTCTTTGCCGATCAGCTTCTTGACCGCTTCTTGGACGGCAGGGATCCGCGTGGAACCGCCGACCAGCACGACCTTGTCGATCTCGCTCGGGGAGATGCCGGAGTCGCTGAGCGCTTGGCGCGTCGGGCCGAGCGTGCGTTCGACGAGCGGCGCGGACAGCTCTTCGAATTTGGCGCGGGTCAGGCTAAGCTCCAAATGCTGAGGCACGCCGTCAGCCATCGTGATGAACGGCAGGGAAATCGTCGACGTCAATACGCCGGACAGTTCTTTCTTCGCTTTCTCCGCCGCGTCCTTCAAGCGTTGAACGGCCGCTTTGTCCTTGGAAAGATCGACGCCTTGTTCCTTCTTGAATTCCGATACGAGGTAGTCGATGATCACTTGGTCGAAGTCGTCGCCGCCGAGACGGTTGTCGCCGCTCGTCGCTTTTACTTCGAAGAAGCCGTCGCCCAGCTCGAGGATGGATACGTCGAACGTACCGCCGCCAAGGTCGTAGACGAGGATCGTTTGATCTTCGGATTTCTCGAGACCGTAAGCCAATGCCGCGGCCGTCGGCTCGTTGACGATACGAAGCACTTCGAGTCCGGCGATTTTGCCGGCATCCTTCGTCGCTTGACGCTGGCTGTCATTGAAATAAGCAGGAACCGTAATAACCGCTTGCGTGACCGTTTGGCCCAGGTACGCTTCGGCGTCGGATTTCAGCTTCTGCAGGATGATCGCGGAAATTTCTTGCGGCGAGTAATCCTTGCCGTCGATGACTTCCTTGTGGTTCGTGCCCATATGGCGTTTGATCGAGATGATCGTGCGGTCCGGGTTCGTGATGGCTTGGCGCTTGGCCGATTCGCCGACGATGCGCTCGCCGTCTTTCTTGAAGCCGACGACCGAAGGCGTCGTGCGGTTGCCCTCCGGATTCGGGATGACGACGGCTTCGCCGCCCTCCATTACCGCTACGCAAGAGTTGGTTGTTCCAAGGTCGATACCGATTACTTTACTCATAAGTAGAAATCCTCCTTCTGATCTGGAAATGAATATAGGCAGCCAAACGTTAACCGCTGACCTTCACCATGGCGGGACGCAGCACTTTATCCTTCAACATGAAGCCTTTTTGAATTTCTTCGACGACGATGCCTTCTTCGTGTTCATCGGATTCCACCGTCATGATCGCTTGATGGAAATCGGGGTTGAACGGCTGGCCGACGGCATCCATCGGTTTCAAGCCCTCGGCTTCCAGAACGCCCTCGAATTGGCGGAAAATCATGTCCACGCCTTTGGAGAACGACTCTACGTCGCCGCCGGCTTTCGCGGCTTCGATCGCACGGCCGAAGTTGTCGACGACGGGCAGCAGCTGGCCGATCAGCTTCAAGGAAGCGTACTGGGCAAGCTCTTCTTTCTCCTTCATCGTGCGGCGGCGGAAGTTGTCGAAGTCCGCCTGCGCGCGCAGGAAACGCTGTTGGTTCTCGTCGGCTAGCTTCAGCAGCCCGGCGTAGCGGGCGTCCTCTTCCGTGCCTTCCGGAACGTCGGCTTCAAGGATAGGCTCCTCGGTTACCGTTTCCCGTTCCTCGTTAGAAACGCCGTCCATCTCTTGCTTATGTTCCTCATCTGTATGCTGTTCATTCACAGACACGCGATTTGACACCTCCTGAAAATAATGAGCATCACTTGTACCAGCGGCCAAGCAGCACGGCCATGTCCTTCGACAAAATATCCAGCAGGCTGATGACTTTCCCGTAATCCATCCGCGTCGGTCCAAGTATGCCGATCGTGCCCAGCGATTTGCCCTCGACGGAATACGTCGCCGTAATGAGACTGCAGTTGTTGATGGCTTCATGCGTATTCTCCGTCCCGATCCGGACCTGAATGCCGCTCGGAAGCGCGCTGAACATCTGCATGATCGTGGGCGTTTCTTCCAATAGATCAAGAAGCGTCTTCACTTTGTCGACATCCTTGAATTCCGGCTGCGTGAGCATGTTCGTCGTTCCGCTCATGAAGACGCGGTGATCGTTGTCGCTCGCGAGCGTCTGATCCAGGATGCCGAGCAGCCGTTCGAATTGATCCGCGTAACGGCCCAGCTCCTGGCCGACCTCCGAATACAATTTCGCTTTAAGGCGAACGAGCGGAACGCCGATCAGCTTGGCATTCAAAATGTTCACCGCCTGCTGCATCTCGTCCATGCTCATTTCCTGCGGGATGGAGATGGTCCGGTTCTCGACGTGCCCGGTATTCGTGACGATGATCGCCACGGCCGTGTCCTCGCCCAGCGGCACCAGCTGAAAATGCTTGAGCGACGTCGTGAACGTCTCCGGCCCGAGCACGATGCTCGTATAATTCGTCATGTTCGACAGAATCATCGCGGCATGTTGGATGATTTGTTCCATTTGATTCATTTTCTCGGTAAAAAACGAGCGAACGAACAGCAAATCCTGTTCATTGACTTCGCCAAGCTTGACGAGATGGTCGACGTAATACCGGTAGCCTTTGATCGAAGGAATCCGACCTGCGGAAGTATGGGGTTGTTCCAAGAAGCCGAGCTCCTCCAAATCAGCCATTTCGTTGCGGATCGTGGCCGGACTATACCCGACGTCGCTTCGCTTCGAAATGCTGCGTGAACCGATTGGCTCCGCCGAGCGGATATAATCGTCGATGATAACATTCAAAATCATTCGCTGCCGATCAGATAGCATCGCAGTCCCTCCATATTCCCAAGATCGAATCCGCTCCGCTTCGGGGCGAACCGTCAAAGCCGTTCCTACCGCCTTCGTTAGCACTCGATAGCGTTGAGTGCTAATCATTACTACAAAAATACCAAACCCCCTTGGCTATTGTCAAGTCGGTTCGGCATTTTCGGCGCGCCTATTTCAGCGCTGGCCGGAGAGATGAATTATCCGCCTATTCCGGTAAAACGGCCGCATTTCATTCTATAAACCGTAACTCGCACGCTGAAACGTCCGCTCAGTTCAACGTCTTCAACACCGCGATCTCGTCGCAGGCATGCTGCTTGGGGCAGTTGACGCAGTCCGTCCACACCTTCTCGGGGAAAATTTCCTTGTTGACGACGGTGAACCCGTTCTTCTCGAAGAACTGCACTTCGTATGTCAACGCCATGACTTTCGGAATATGCTGCTCCTTGGCTTCGACGATCAGCTGATCGACCAGCTTGCTGCCGATGCCGAGCCCCTTATAGCCGTCCGAGATGCCGAGCGAGCGGATCTCCACGAGATCGGTCCCGAGTCTCGTCAACGAGCCGCAGCCGACGACCGCGTTCTCGACCTCGGCGACGACGAACGAATCGATCTGGCGTCTCAGCGCTTCGCGCGATCGCGGCAGCATAATTCCTTTCTCCGCATAACCGGCTATCAAATCCGCCAACGTCTCGATATCGTTCTCGGTCGCTTTTCTGCATACCGCTTCCATCGCGCTCGCCCTCCACCCGCTCGAATTCTTGATTTCCCAACATTCAATACGAATAAATATACAACAACGTGCATTTCTACACAAGACCTATTTGCACCGCGGAACACTGTCGGCTCAACTTATGAAGGCGCCGAATACTTCATTGCCCAAGGGGATGCCCTTCTGGGACAAACGATAGCCGCCGACCGCGTCCGCGGACTCGATCAACCCCAGCTTCAGCAGCCGTGCCAGCGGCTCGCCGAATACGTCCTCGATCGTCCGGTCCGGGAACTGACGGGCAAAATCATCCCCGCTCACGCCCCGCAGCATGCGAAGGCCGACCATCATGAAATCTTCCATCGCCTCTTCTTCCGAGACGGCGTTCGTCTCCAGTCGCGGCAGACGCGACGCCGCGGCGTCCAAGTAAGGCTGGATGCCCTTGATGTTGACGTGGCGCTCGCCCCGCGCATACCCGTGGGCGCCCGCGCCAAGACCGTAGTACGGCTCGTTGCGCCAATAGGTAATGTTGTGCCTGCTTTCGAAGCCGGGCTTCGCAAAATTGCTGATCTCGTAGTGGCCGTATCCCGCGCCCGTCAGCCGGTCGATCAACAGCATGTACATGGCCAGCTCGTCCTCTTCCGGAGGCAGGGGCAGCTCGTTGCGCTCGTACAACGCATGGAACAGCGTATTCTCCTCGACCTTCAGTCCGTAGAGCGAGTAATGCGGCAGATCCAGCGCGAGCGCTTTGGCTACGCTGTCCGAAAGCTGCTCGACCGATTGGCCCGGCAACCCGAACATCAGATCGATGGACAGGTTATGGACGCCGGCCGTTCGCGCGTTCTCGATGCTTCGGTACACGTCGTCGACGTTATGAATGCGCCCGATGCGCTCCAGCAGCCCGTTATCGAACGATTGCACGCCGAAGCTGATCCGGTTGACGCCGCCCGCGCGCATCGCCTGCAGCTTGTCGAGATCCGTCGTGCCCGGATTGGCTTCCATCGTAAACTCGGCGTCGGCATGTATGGGGAAATGCCGCTTCACCGAAGCGAGAAACCGCTCCATCTGCGGCGGCGTCAGCACCGTCGGCGTACCGCCGCCGACGAACACCGTCCGGATCTCCTCCGGCGGCAGCGCCTCGGCGGTCATGACCATCTCCCGCTCCAGCGCATCCAGATAAGCATCCACCGGCTGGCCCTTCAAGACGTAAGACGTAAAATCGCAGTAATGGCACTTGTTCGTGCAGAAAGGGATATGAATATAAAGCGCCTTAGGCGCGTGAGTTAACATCGTGTATGACCTCCAGGGTCTTGCTAGAATTTCAAAATCAGCGGGGCAATAGACATCCACTGCCTCTAAATATGCCGCCCAAATAAAGAAAAGGGAGCGAGGATGCTCCCTTAAAACTGCTGCGTTTAGGCGGCCGGAAAGCCGGCAAGGAGATGGAGCAACGAAGTGGTCGCCTTTGCAGCCGTATTTCAACCTTATACGAATCGTTCAAGAAATTCGGGTGCAACAGCGAGCGTAATCCCATGCCGGCCGCAGGCCTATCCTATAACGCATAGCGGGTTTTAATCCTCGTCGATTTTCAGAACCGCCATGAACGCTTCCTGCGGCACCTCGACGCTGCCGACCTGCTTCATCCGCTTCTTGCCTTCCTTCTGCTTGTCGAGCAGCTTCCGTTTCCGGCTGATGTCGCCGCCGTAGCATTTGGCGAGGACGTTCTTGCGCATCGCTTTGACCGTCTCGCGCGCGATGACCTTATGGCCGATGGACGCCTGGATGGGAACCTCGAACATTTGACGCGGGATCAGGTCCTTGAGCTTCTCGCAAATGATCCGTCCGCGGTTGTAGGCGCGGTCGCGGTGCACGATGACGGACAAGGCGTCGACCTGCTCGTTGTTGAGCATGATGTCCATCTTGACCAGCTTCGACTGGCGGTAGCCCGACACTTCGTAGTCGAAGGACGCGTAGCCCTTCGTGCTGGATTTCAGCTGATCGAAGAAATCGTACACGATCTCCGACAGCGGCATGTCGTACGTAATCGTGACGCGGTTCGTGTCCAGGTATTCCATGTTGACGAACTCGCCGCGCTTGTTCTGGCAAAGCTCCATGATGGCGCCGACGTAGTCGTTCGGCACGATGATGGCCGCCTTCACGTACGGCTCTTCGACGTATTCGATCTTGCCGACTTCCGGATAGTTGGACGGGTTGTCGATCTCGATCACGTCGCCGTTGGTCAGCGTCACGCGGTAGATAACGCTCGGCGCGGTCGTGATGAGCGGAATGTTGAATTCGCGCTCGATCCGCTCCTGGATGATCTCCATGTGCAGCAGCCCGAGAAAGCCGCAGCGATAGCCGAAGCCGAGCGCCGTGGACGATTCCGCTTCGTAGCGAAGAGAAGCGTCGTTCAGCTCCAGCTTCTCCAGCGCGTCGCGCAGGTCGTTGTAATCCTGCGTCTCGATCGGGTACAGGCCGCAGAATACCATCGGATTGATCTTGCGGTAACCCGGCAGCGCTTCGGGAGCCGGCTTCTTCGCGTCCGTGATCGTATCCCCGACGCGGGTATCCTTCACGTTCTTGATGCCCGCGACGACGAAACCGACGTCGCCGACGGCAAGCTCGTCCACGATGCCCATGCGCGGCATGAAGGCGCCGACTTCGATGACTTCGAATTCCGCCGCGGTGGCCATGAAGCGAATTTTCTTGCCGGCTTTGATGCTGCCGTCCATGACGCGCACGTACACGATGACGCCTTTGTACGGATCGTAGTGCGAGTCGAAGATCAGCGCCTTGAGCGGCTGATCCGGATCGCCGGTCGGCGCCGGCACCTTCGTCACGACCTGCTCCAGAATCTCCTTGATGCCGATCCCGGCCTTCGCGGAGGCGTGCACCGCTTCGCTGGCGTCGAGACCAATAACGTCCTCGATCTCCTGCTTGACGCGCTCCGGCTCCGCGCTCGGCAAATCGATTTTGTTCAGCACCGGGATGATCTCGAGGTTGTTGTCGAGCGCCAGGTACACGTTCGCGAGCGTCTGCGCTTCGATGCCCTGCGCGGCGTCGACGACGAGCAGCGCGCCCTCGCAAGCCGCGAGGCTGCGGGAAACCTCGTATGTAAAGTCGACGTGTCCCGGCGTATCGATAAGATTCAAAATATATTCCTCGCCGTTATCGGCTTTGTAACCGAGACGTACCGCCTGCAGCTTTATCGTAATGCCGCGTTCGCGTTCCAAATCCATTTGGTCGAGCACCTGCTCCTGCATTTCCCGGGAGGACAATGCGCCGGTAAATTCAAGGATCCGGTCGGCCAGCGTCGATTTCCCATGATCGATATGGGCAATGATGGAGAAGTTCCTGATTCGTTTCTGTCTTTCGCGTACGTCCGCCATGCTTAACCCCCAGAGGTACCTAATTGCTAATCATCATTGTATTATACCAGTTCGGGCAAGCACCATCAATCCGTTACCTTCTCGAAAAACGAGACGACCATGCGAATGCCCTTCGAGGAGATGGATTGCAGCGCGCCGGCCGTCCCGTCCGCGACTTGATTGACCGTCGATTGGCTCTGCATGTCCGGCAATCCCGGCAGCCGCTTGGCCAGTTCCTCCTGCAGCTTACGCTCGTACTCGCGCCGAATGTCGTCTTCCGTGCGGCCATGCTGCGCGTCCTCGACGGTCATCTGTCCCGCGGAAGAAGCGTAAACGTTCTCGGGCAGGCGTTCTACCGGCTGCTGCGGCTGCATCGTTGTCGCGTTGTCCTCCACCGGACCGTAGATGCGTTCGATGCCGCTCGTCGCGGTATCGATGCCGAACAGGACGATCAGCGCGACCGCTCCTCCGACGAAAGCCGTTTTCAATGTGTGACGACCCATGGCCGTTCCTCCTTTTATCTGCGGACCGAATCGATTCATCGCCCGTTCGGTTGCCGCCCGCGATTATGGTTTCGTTATCATTTCGTCGTCGCTTCCGGCGCCGTTACCTTCTCGTCCTTCCAGTAGAGGTCGGCGATCACCTTCGCCAACGCGTCCACCGTGCGGTACGATTCCGCGAGCGTGTTGTCGACGCCGCCGATTTCGATCAGCACGCTGTCCGCCGCGAGGGATTGGTTGTATTCGCCGTTTCCGTTGGCCGTCGTCTTGCCCCAGATGCCGCGGGAGAGGCCGGGATATTTCCGCTCGAGCTCGTCGTGAATCTCGCTTGCGAACGCTTCGTTCCTCTTCCAGTCCGGGTTGCCGTGGCCGATGATGAAGAATACCTGCGCGTAGTCCCGGCCGCCGATCGTCGCGGTCGTTTCCTTGCGGTGCTGCGAATCGCGGTGAATGTCGAAGAAGAATTTCAGGTCCTTGTTGTCCGCCATCGCCGTCAGCACCGACTGCTTCGAATATTTATAGGATAGGAGCCAATTGTAATTTTTAACCGCGGTCGGGTAATCCGTCGCGGAATGCAGCGATCCGATGCCAAGCTTATCCAATTGATTGGCCAGTCGCGTCCCGAGCAGCGTAATGTTCCGGGTCGAGGATTCCGCCGTCTTCTTGCTCTTGACCTCCGGGAACCACGATTCCCGCGCATGGGAATGATAGATGAACACCACGTTTCGCCCGCTGGTCGTCGGCTTGGCCGGATCCGCCGGAATCGGCGTATCGCCGGAGGCATCCTCGGGCGTATCCGTCGCCTCCCCGCCATCGACGGTTCCGATATCGCCGGGATCGTGATCCGGCCTGTCGGCGTCGTTCAGCCCGTCGGGCGCGTCCGTGCCCTCGCCGATGCCGCCGTTACCGTCGTCGCTCCCCGTTACCGTCTCATGGTCTTCCGGACCGACCGACGCGTCCGTGCCGGAACCACCCTGGAGCAGCGTCGTCTTCTCCCCGTCGAGTCCGGGGTATTGGCTGGCGAGCAAGCTCTTGGGATCGTCGGGATTGATGTCCGTCAGCAGCCGTACGAGAAAACTGCCGATCTGATGGCCGGAGATGGAGGGCTTCACGTCCGTCTTGGCCGTTCCGGGCATCTCCATTGCCAGCATATCCGCGAACAAACCGCTTGAAACCGAGGCAGCGAAGCCTTTCATGGACGCGACCGGCGATGTCGAGGCGCGCTGCTGCACGATCACGCCGATTCCGACGACGAGGACAAGGACCATCGATCCTAATGACAGCAAGGCGAAGGTGCGGCCGGCAATGAGCAGCTGCCTGAGCCGCAGGCTGCTCCTGCCGATGTTCAGCGTCATTATGACTCGTTTCATTGTTGTTCCTCCAGTTCCATTTCGAGATCTTCGCCCGATTCCAGGCCTGATTCCATCTTATGAAGACAGGCCGTTTGCTAGAACCGAAAGTTTAGTAGAGCGCTAGATTCGCTTGCCAGACCGCTAGGTTGCTAGAATCGCCGCTTTCGGCGAACGACGCGAAAAAGCCCCCTCGGCTCGGGGCCGAAGGGACTGACGAAGTCCTGATATCCATGCGGTCAATGCGTGTAGGCAGCTACGTTGCTCTTGTCGACGGCTTCGTGAAGCGCCGCGTTCAAGCCGCTCGCGACGATGTTCGCGATGTCTTCGATGAATTGGTCGATTTCCTTCGGCGTGACGAGCAGATCGTGGCCGAGCGGGCCAAGCGCCTCGCGCACCAGCTGGAGCCGCTCGTTCTCGTCGATCGAATCCAGCAGTCCCATGAACCCGTCCGCCGTCTGGCCCGCGTGCTTCTTCAGATGATCCCGCATGAGATCGATGCTGTTGCTGACGATCGTGGAGGCATACAGCACCGTCGGAACGCCGATGGCGATAACGGGCACGCCGAGAATGTCTTTCGTCAAGCCGCGGCGTTTGTTGCCGATGCCTGATCCGGGGTGGATGCCCGTGTCCGCGATCTGGATCGTCGTATTGACCCGTTCCAGCGCCTTCGATGCCAAGGCGTCGATCGCGATGATCACGTCGGGCTTCGAGCGGTCGACGATGCCCTGCACGATATCGCTCGATTCGATGCCCGTAATGCCGAGCACGCCAGGCGCGATCGCGCTTACGTTCCGATACCCGGGGGCGACTTCGTTCGGCATCAGCTCGAAAAAATGCCGGGTCACGAGCGCGTTCTCCACGACGATTGGTCCGAGCGCATCCGGCGTCACGTTCCAGTTGCCGAGGCCGACGATCAATACGTTCGCCGTCTTGCCGATGCCGACCCGCTCGAGAAAGGCCGCGAATTCCTGCGCCAGCTTGGTCGCGACGCGATCCTGCAGGCCGGTATCCTGCTTGCGCAGCTCGGGCACCTCGAAGGTGACGTAATGACCCATCACTTTCCCCATGGCGCGCGAGCCTTCCTCGGTCGTCACGTCCAGGCGGGTAATCTTGATGCCGTCTTCGTCCGAGACGTCGGACAAGACGCCGGGAATCGGCCCGTTTCCGGCGGACTCCGCCATTTCCTTCGCTTCCAGCGCCAAGTCGATGCCGACGTTAAATCGTTCCAGGTCCAAGTCTGTCATGTAATAAGGGCGCTCCTTCCATGTCGAATGGCTTTAGTGTGCGGAAGCCGGACATGAATTATGCGGTCGGACGCGAGCGCGGATGCGGATAAGAGCGGGAACCGCTATTGCATTTTGACCCTGCCCATGGTACACTGTGTCAAGTTGTGTTTGTTACAAAGGGTTTTCCCTTTTTACAGGAGGTGAATGCAATGCCAAACATTAAATCCGCAGTAAAACGCGTGAAAACGATCGAGAAACGTCGCGCGCTGAACGCTTCTCAGAAATCCGCGCTCCGCACGGCCGTTAAAGCTGCCGATCTCGCTGTCGTCGCGACGGATGTGGAAGCTGCCAAAGCAGCTTTGATCACCGCTACGAAAAAGCTGGATAAAGCCGCAACGAAAGGCCTGATCCATAAAAATGCAGCTGCCCGCAAAAAGTCGCGTCTGGCCAAAAAGCTGAACGCGCTTAGCGCTCAAGCCTAAACCAACCATAAAAGTCCTGCCCTTTCGCCTCGGCGAAAGAGCAGGACTTTTTTAATGCGCATCTCCGTCGATCCGGCAGCCGGCCGAAGCACGCGGCCTACACCGCAAGCGACAGCAAAAACAGCTCCAGGCCGAGCGTTTTGTCCACGCGCCCCGTCTTCATCCCGTAATCCAGCTCCGCAAGCTTGCTCAGATGGCGTCCGAGCGTCTGGGCGGTGAAGCGCTTCGCCTTCTCGGCGGCCAGCTTGACGGCGTACGGATGAAGGCCGATCTGGCCGGCCATCTGCTGCTGCGAATAATTATGCTGCTCCAGCTCCTTCACCTGCAGCATGATCCGGAACTGCCGCGCGATCAGCGCCGCGATTTTGATCGGCTCTTCCCGGCGCAGCAGGAGCTCGGCGTACAGCTTGAGCGCCTTCTCGACGTTCAGCGACGCCATCGCATCGATCAAGGCGAACACGTCCTCCTCGACCGTCGACGCGATCAGCGTCTCGACGTCTCCGCTCGCGATCTCGCCGCCGCTGCCGGCGTGCAGGCAGAGCTTATCGACTTCGTGCGCCAGCTGCTGCATGTTCGTGCCCGTGCGCGCGAGCAGCAGCTGCGCGGCATCGCGCCCCATTTTCCGTCCCTGCTCTTCGGCGCGCTTCATCGTCCATTGCAGCAGCTCGTTCTCCTGCAGCTCCTGGAATGCGAGCAGCGCGTCCTGCTCCTTCAGCAGCTTGACGACCTTGCGCCGTTCGTCCAGCTTCTCCGCCATGACCTGAAACACGATTACGCTGCTCTCGCAAGGCTGCTTCAAGTACGCGATCAGCGAATCGGTGCCGTGCTCCAGCTTGCCCTCCTTGCCCTGGGCGGCCGCAAGCACGGACACGTCCCGAATCAGCACGAGCTTGCGCGAAGCGAAGAACGGCATCGTATCGGCTTCCGCCACCGCCTCCTCGATCGGCGTCTCGGACGTGTCGTATTTCACGATCCCCAGCTCCCGTTCGTCCTCCGGCAGCAGCTTGTCCGTCAGCGCCTCGACGAATTGGCGCATCCGGTAGCGGTCCTTCCCGTACAGGACGTATACGGGCCTGAACTGTCCCGCCTTCCATTCCTTTGCGGCATCCTTCAACTCCATCCGCTGTTCCCCCTTCAAAACCGACAATCCTACGATAGCGCCATTCCGCCGAAAACGCAACAAAGGGATGCGGCAGCTTCGCCCCATCCCTTTGTCCCCGAACATCTATATAAACATTCGCGAGCGTCGGCCCATGGTACCGGCTGCGAATGGTCATACGACGTCAAGGCTTTCTCGATCGTCCCATGACTGTTCCTTCTCTTCAACATACGCGAATATCACGTCATGTGTGCATGGGCGATGTCATTAATTGCTAGATTGTACCTGCTCTGTCCCCGCGATCGGATCGACGACGAACGATTTCTTCGTTCCGTCCGCATCCACGGCCGTATACGTAAGCTGCTTGCTGTCGTCCGACCACTTCAAATCGGCAATGCCCGTGCGTTTGGTCGCGCTCTGGTATTTCAGTTCGCTGTCGCTGACGGTATATACGCTCACCGTATCGCCGTCCACGATAAACGCCTGATACTGCTTATCCGGCGAGATCGGCGACGCCATGACCTGCGGCGCGAGGCTGCCGACCTTCTGCTCGTTGCCCGGCCCCGGAACGCTGGCCTGGCCGGCATCCGCGGAATCCGCCGCCGCATTTCCCGCGCCGCCCGTTTGGCCGCCGTCCGCGGAATCGGATCCTTCGGAGCTGCCGGACGCCGGGGCATTGCCGCCCGCTGAACCGCCGGAATCGGAGGTCGCGTAATTCGGGGAGTTCGCCTGATCGCCCGCCGCATCGCCGTCCTGTCCTCCGGACGTTATCGGAGGCATCGCTTCGCCGTTCGGATCGACGGCGCGTCCTTCCTCCGACTTCAACACCATGTTCTGCTGTACGGGAACCTTATCGTTCGACGTTCCCTTGTCGTGCGCGGCCGGGCTGCCGTTCTCTTTCGCGGCGCTGGCATCGGAAGAGGAATCCGCGGCGTCTCCCGAATTCGTCCTGGCTTCGTCCATCACCGACGCGTTGGCGGAACCCGTGTCGGCCGCCAGCCCGCTGTCGTTGCTGTCGCGCAGCGAATGCATCCCGTTGTTGCTCAAGAAGAACATACCGATGATCACGCCCGCGGCCACCGTGCCGCCGATCGCGGACAGCGGCAGCCACCGCCGCCAATTGCCCGCCTGCTTCTGCACCCGCCGCGGAGGGTTCGTCCCTTCGCCGGCAATGACGATGCGCGGCGGTTCGACCGCAGCTTCGGCCGCAGCTTGAATCTCCGCCAGCTTCGGCAATATCGCGTCCACCAAGCTGTAGCTCGGCGCGACTCTCGGCAAGCTTTCCAATCCTGAAGAGAGCAGCTTCAACCGCTCGAACATAGCCGCGCAATCGGAGCAATGCCGCGTATGATTCATCAAGATTTCGGTTTCCCGTTCATCCAGGTCTCCGTCAAGCTGTCTCTGCATATAGTCCATCACCTCTTGACAATTCATCCTCGGACACCTCCTCTCTGGTAGTCATGCAGGTATGTTTGAAGCTGCTGCCTGGCCCGGAATAAGTATGATTTGACTGTGTTGAGCGGCAAATCCAGCGAATCCGCGATCTCGTTGTACGAGAAGTCCTGCAGATACCGAAGCACGACGACCGCCCTGTGATGCTCGGGAAGCTTATCGATCGCCTTGCGGATATCCTGCGACGTATATGCGGACATCACTTCTTCCTCGACGGAATGCTGATCCTGGAAAACCAGGTCATGCTCGTCGATGGACACGGTCGGCTTGCTGCGCCGGAACTTATCGATGCAAATATTCGTGACGATCCGCTGGACCCACGTCTTGAATTGAGCCTTCTCCTCGTAGGTGCCGATCTTGGTATAAATGCGGATAAGCGCTTCTTGGGCGGCATCCATCGCGTCCTGCTCGTTATTGACGATATAATAGGCCGTGCGGTAAACATGATTCTCGATCTGGCGCAACAGAGTAATAAGAGCTTCGCCATCGCCGGCTTGCGCGGCTTTGATCAGGCCTGGCTCTACCACGGAGGATCCCCCCTCTTGCAACATTACAGACGCGGATGGCCCGTCTTATGTTGCATCGTATATGAACAAATTTTTTATGAAAATTTTGGGTACCCCGAACCCGAAACGAAAATACGCGGTACATCAAAAGAATAGCAGAAAACAAAAGGACCGTACACCCTGCCAGAGATTTTCCAGCAAGCGGTGCGGTCCTCGCTTAAGTCCCTCATGCGGCGTTAATACTGGGCGTTCAAATCGACGATGTTCCGGCCGGGAGCGCCATGCTCGCGGTAATGAACCAAGTTAGCGAGCACGATTTCCAAAGCGCGCTCCGTATAATGGGAAGTATTGCCGGATTCGTGAGGCGTCAGAATGACGTTGTCCAGTCCCCACAGCGGATGGCCTTCCGGCAGCGGCTCCTGCTCGAACACGTCGAGCCCGGCGCCGGCGATGCCGCCGTTCCGTAGCGCGTCGATCATGGCGGCCGTGTCCGTCGTGGCGCCTCTTCCGATATTAATATAGTAAGCCGTCGGCTTCATCGCTTTGAACTGGGCTTGGCCGATCAACGCCCGCGTCTCGCTCGTGTGCGGCAGGCAGTTGACGATATAATCGCTCTTCGCCAGCACGTCTTCCAGCCGGTCGATGCCGTACATCTCGTCGACATGCTCGGCGGGTTCCCCCGACCTGCGGACCCCGAGCACTTTCATGCCGAACGCTTTGGCGATCTTCGCCGTCTCCTGTCCGATCGCGCCCGCGCCGAGAATCGCGAGCGTCTTGCCGTGCGCTTCCCCGAGACCGGGCGAAGGCTGCCACTTGCCCGCGAGCTGACTGCGGATCGCGCGATGTACGCCCCGGGTAAGGGACAGCAGCATAGCGAAGATCGACTCGGATATTTGAAAGGGATGCACGCCCGAAGCGTTCGTCACGACGATGCCGAGCTCCTTCACCCGTTCAAGCGGCAGATGATCGACGCCCGCCCCCAGATTCTGCAGCCACTTCAACGCGATTCCGTCCTCGAACAGCGTCTTCTTGACGTCCCGGTTCCACCCGAGGATGATTTCGGCGGACTGCAACTGCGCCCGCGCCTCCTCCTCGCCGAGCCCGACGGCGGATATAAACGAATAGTCCGGCAGCGCGGCTTGAATCGCCGCGGCCTGATCCGGATCGAAAGCATGAACGGAAACGATCTTCCCCATCTGCAAGGCTCCTCCTCCCTAATTGCTCAAACATTACCATCTGCCGCCGGTTGTGTCAAACGCTCCGGAAGCGGTTATCTTATTAACAGGTCAACCGAACTGCGAGCATAACCGGCTGCGGTCTTCGCCGGATAACGAAGGATCATTCAAGGCGGGAGGGTCTCACGATGATGCTGACGAAAGAGCAGTGGAGCAGGCAATGGGTGGACGATCAGCTGGACTTGTACAACTTTGCCCTGGCGCTCGGGGATACGGCTTGGCAGACGGAAATTGCGGAGGCGCTCTGCCGTCAGGAGTCCGCCTACGACGACAAGATTCGCGAATGGACGAAAGAACAGCTGTGGCTGCAGTTCAACACCATCAATTACAAAATGATGGAGCTGTTCACGCTGATGCGGCAGAGCGGCAACTCGGAGGAAGAGTCCGCCATCCGGGACTTGATCTGGCAACTCAAGCAGCAGCGCATGGATTTGGCCAAACGGATCAAGGAGCTGTGTTGAACGAACGGAAAAAGGCCCTTTTTCGCCCGCGAAGCTCCGCGGTTGAAAAAGGGCCTTTTGCATGCATGGCGTCAATCGACGATCAATTTGCCGACCATGTTCGCGTGTCCCGAGCCGCAGACGATCGAGCAATTATACGGATGCTCGCCCGTCTTGTCGGCGGTAAAGGTCGCGGTGCCGTTGTTCTCCTTGATGTCGACGCCGAAGTCCGGAATCGTGAAGCCGTGCATGCCGGCTTCGTCGACCAACGTGATCGTCACTTTATCCCCCTGCTTGACGTGGATCTCGGTCTGGTCGAATTTGAAATTGGTCGCTTTGACGGTAATCGCCTGGTTGCCGCCCCCGGAGCCGGCCCCCGCATTGGCGCCGTTGTTCGTCCCCGCGTTCGTGCCGCCGTTATTCGCTCCGTTGTTGGCGTTGTCCGACTTTCCGCAGCCGCTTGCGGCCAAGGCGGCCGTGCACAGCAGCACTGCCGTGAACGCGGCGGTTCTCCATCTGTTGGTCATCTTCAACACTCCTTATTTGGCTTGTTCCAATTCCTGCACGGGCTGCTTCTCTTCGGGTGCGTCATCGATTATGATGCCCTTCGTGGAGTTGCGGAATTCACGAAGCGTATCGCCGAACGCCCGGCCGAGCTGGGGCAATTTGGCCGGGCCGAACACGATCAGCGCGATGGCCAGGATGATGATCAAGCCGGAAATGCCGACATTGTTGAACATGGATAAAACCTCCTTTAGATCAAAATTTTGAACCTTCATTGCAAGACCGGATTCAGCCCTTGCTTTTCCCTTCTTCTGAAATACCGCATGCTGACGAAAGCGCTGATCTCGAACAACAGGATGAGCGGCAGCGTCACCGACAGATGCGACACGAAATCCGGCGGCGATATGAGCGAGCCGAGGACGGCTAGGCCCACGTACGCGTATTTGCGCACCTGCTTCAGCTTCCCCGGCGACAACAAGCCGATGCGGGTGAGCAGCAGCATGACCAACGGCATTTCGAACGCGATTCCCATCGGCAGCAGGAAGCTGACGAGAAACGAGACGTAATGCTGGATGCCGTAGACCTCGTTCGCCCCGATGGAGCGATTGAGCTTGATCATGAACGAGATCATCATCGGCAGCGCCACGGCATACCCGAACAGCACCCCCGACGCGAACAGGCCGAACGACAGCGGCACGTAGAGCAGCGTGCTCTTGGCTTCCGCGTCCGTCATGCCCGGTCTCGCGAACGCCCATAATTGGTAGATGAACACCGGCAGCGAAAGCAGCAGCCCTACCATAAGCGCGCATTTCATGTAGACGGCGATCCCGTCGGACAACGCGAACACGCTCCACTCCACTTGCACGGACCCGAGATGCGTCTTCACGAAATGCAGCAGCCGCGGAGAGACGTACAGACCGGCGGCGAGCGACAGGACGAACCAGATCGACGCGATGATCAGCCGCTTGCGCAGCTCCGTCAGATGCAAGACGAGATCGTGGTCCGCCGACAGCTTGCCGCTTTCCCCGCCGCTCATACCAGCGAACCCGGTTTGGCGATATACTTGGCGATGCCTTCGGCCGCCCGGTAAGCGAGCGCCCCGACGGTCGCCGTCGGATTGAACCCGCTGTTATGCGAGAAGGCCGAAGCGCCGCAGATGAACACGTTCTCCGCATCCCACATTTGCAGGTAGTTGTTGACGACCGAGGTCTTGGGATCGCTGCCCATGATGGTGCCGCCCGTGTTATGGGTGGATTGGTACGGCACGATGTTGTACTGCTTGATGGAGTCGTGAATCTCCGTCTTCGTCCCGCCCATGCCGTCGGCGATTTCTTTCGTCTTGCCGGCGATATAGGTGACCAGCTCGCGATCTTGATCCTCGAAGTCGAACGTCAGGCGGATAAGCGGCTGCCCGAGCGCGTCCTTGTATTCCGGGTCCAGGTCAAGATAGTGGTGCCGGTAGGGCATGCTCGAGCCCTGCGCGGCGACGGTGAGCACGCGGTTGGCGTAGTGCAGCGTCTGCTTCTTGAACTCGGCTCCCCATTTTGCTGTCCCCATCGGAGCCGGCTGGGACTGGATTGGCCGGAGCCCCGTCTGGGTGAAGCGGATGTTCGCGCCGTGGAGGAATTTCAGATCGGCATGGTCGAAATTGTCCCCGTTAAAATCGTCGAGGCTGCTTCCGAGCGCTCCCGCCCCCATCGCCATATTGAATTCGCGGTCCTCGTACATGACGTTCGTGCTGGCGCCGTTCACCTGGTACGCGTAATTGCGCCCAACCGCTCCGGAATCCGTCTTGGGATCGTACGGCTTGCCGAGCTTGGACATCAGCAGCAGCCGGACATTGGAGAACAGGTAGCTCGACAGGATGACGATATCCGCCGGTTGAATGTACTCCTCGCCCGTCGGCGTGTTCACGTAGCGGACGCCCATCGCTCGCTTGCCGTCGTGGAGGATCTCGGTCACGTTGGAATGCGTGCGCAGGTCGAGCTTGCCCGTCTTCTGCGCGACCGGCAGCACGGTCACGACGGGGTCGGACTTCGCCCCGTACTCGCAGCCGAAGCGCTCGCAGTAGCCGCAGTATTGGCAGGCTGCCCGTTCGATGCCGTCCGGATTCTTGTACAGCTCGGTCAAGTTGGCGGACGGGATGACGTAAGGATGATAGCCGAGCTTCTTGGCCGAATCCTCGAACAGCTTCATCGCCGGCGTCTTCTTCATGGGCCCTACGGGGAACGGCTTGGACATTTTCCCGACGTTGGGCTGGGTCGTCGGTTCGCCTCCGATGCCGGCCATCTGCTCGAATTTCACGTAATACGGCTCGAGCTGATCGTAGGTGATGCCCCAGTCGCGGATCGCCATGCCCTCGGGAATTTTTTTGGCGCCGTAGCGCTCGATGGTCTTGCTCCTGATCTCGAAGTCGTACGGCAGGAACCGGTAGTACTGCCCGTTCCAGTGCACGCCCGCGCCGCCAAGCCCGTCGCCGAGAAGGAACGAACCGTAGCTCCGCATCGGCAGCGCCCGCTGCTTGTCCGAATTCCGGAAGGTAACGGTTTCCTTCGACAGGTCCTGCATCAATTCGTAGCGGGATGCGTACCGCAGCTCGTCATGCACGTGAAAGTAATCCTGCGTGTTGCGGCTTTTGCCCCGCTCCAGCCCGACCACGGAATGGCCGGCTTTCGTCAATTCCGCGGCGATGATGCCGCCTACCCAGCCCATGCCGACGATGACGATCGGCACTTTGGGAAGCTTCGTTGCCATGTCAGTTCGCTCCTTTGCTCAGCCGATTTCCAGATGGTCGCTTAAGCTGAGCGGTTCCATCTTGACGAACTCGTCCTTCTCGATGTCGTTTGTATAGCTCATCTGATTTCCCGGGAAATTGCGCATGCGCCAGCCGCCCATGTTTTTGTTGCCGCCGTACAGCGGATCCGCGTAAACGCCTTCGATCGTAAGGTTCAGGAAATACGAGAAGAACGTCGAAGCCGGCACGCCCTTCAAATTGACCGCATCCTTCTCGAAATCGCCCAGCACCTTGTCCTGATCCTCCGGCGCCAGATCCGGAAAGGCCTTCTGCAGCTTATCGTTGCTGTACGTATTCAGCGCGTCCAGTCCGAGCGCGATGAGCTCCCGGCGCTTGAACGAAAGCTGATAACCCTGCGTCGCCTCCGATTTGTAAAACGGCGGAGACATGTATTCGCGTCCGTTCAAGCCGTAGGAGCTCGCCATCTGATGATCGATGAAGAACGCCACGCCGAGCTCCTTCGCCCCTGGCCCCGAATCGTCCTTGGGGTAGATTCGTTCGGCAGCAGCTTCCGCCGCCAAGAACTGGTCCTGATTGAAGAACATCAGCGCTTGGTTAAAGTCCCTTTCGGCCGCTTGGGCCGGCTTGCCCGTATCCGGCTGCGCCGGAGGCGTTTCCTCCGTCTTGCCGTTCTTGCCGTTCGCCCCGATGAGGCCGCCGATGACCCCGCCCACGACGACGCCGCCGATCGCCGTTCCCGAGTATTTCAGAAACTTCCTGCGCGATTCGTCGCGCGGCTGGTGCGGAGGTTCTTTCTTGCTGTCTGCCATCTCTTCTTCGCCTCTCTTCTGGATAGTGGAGGAAGCCGTTGGGCTTAGTCTTTTCCAGCGCGGGAAGCATTATCCATGCCGATGATAGAAATATTCGGCCGTGTGCCAGTAACGGGACGGCACCTCGAAGAATCGGGAATGAATGCGAAACGCGACGAATAAATAAACAACAGCGGCCATTTTAGGTAAGCACGATTCGGAATTGGGAGGTGTACGATGGCTTGTGCGAATCTCGGCGTGGCAAATGATTTCAATGTCTTCGTGCTGGGCAATCATACGCAGTCTTTCGTGGATGCGGGAGGAAGGGTCGCGGTAGGAGGCAACGCGACGTACCGCAGTTATGGAATCGGAAGCGCGCTTAACGTATCCACGACGCGGGCCGATCTGATCGTGGGCGGCAACATGGACATCATCGGAGGCACGAACTTTAGCGGTAACAGCGTGATCAGCCCCGGCGGGACGATCGTGAATTACACCATGACGAACAACAACGGCGTTTTGCCGCAGCCGCAAAGAGGCACGCCGATCGATTTTGCCGCGGCCGGGCAGTATTTGACATGCGCCTCCGCCTCTTGGGGCGCCTTGGCGCCGACGGGAACGGTAAACGTCGCGTTCGGGGGCATCACGCTGACAGGCAGCAGTCCGACGCTTAATATTTTCTCGATCAACGGCAATAACGTAGCCGGCTCCGGCGTGTCTCTGGCATCGGCCAACTCACTCAACATCGTCACGCCCCCGGGCTCGACCGTGCTCGTCAATATATCCGGAACCGGGGTCGGTTTCGGCAACTACACCATCTTCATCAACGGCGGGCAGCCTACGCCAAGCAACGGATCTGTAATTCTTTGGAATTTTTTCCAGGCAACTTCGGCGTTCAACCTCAACCTGTCCATCAAGGGTTCGGTGCTGGCTCCGCTTGCCGTATGGAGCGCCGTCGGCTTCGGCAATATCGACGGCACGATGGTCGCCCAATCGTTCGTGAATACGACAGGCACGCTGGAAGCCCACACCATTCCGTTCATCGGCTGCCTGCCGGAGGTCGCCTGCACGCCGTCGTTGACAATCCGCAAAACGGTAAACGGCGGCACCTCGTTCTCCGGCACGGTCGGAACGCCGCTCACCTACGTGATCCAGGTGAGCAACACCGGCGGCGGCATTCTGACCAACGTCCAGATCAGCGATCCGCTGCTCGGTTTCAATCAAACGGTGCCGTCGCTTTCTTCGGGCCAACAAGTCGATTTTACGATCAATTCGGAGGTACAGCCCGGAGACCCCGGCACCAGTTATCTGAACACGGCTTTCGCCCAGAGCGACCAAACGCCCCAGCAATCCAGCTCCGTCACCATTACGATCGAAGGCTTCTTCGACGTCAGCTTGATCAAAACCGCCGACCGGATGAGCGCGGCTCCGGGCGACACGATTAACTATACGTTCACCGTCGTGAATCCGGGGCAAGCGTCGCTGCAAAACGTGACCCTCACCGACGCGACGCTCGGGCTCAATCTGTTCTTTCCCACGTTCGTGAGCGGCACCATCGCGACGTTTCCGTACACGGTTCCGGGCAATGCCGTCATCGGAAGCACGCTCGTCAATACCGCGATTCTCGACGCGTCGAACCTGCCTGCTCCCGTATCCGCCCAAGCGTCGGTCTTCATCACGGAGACGCCTTCCGTCTCGCTGTCCAAATCCGCCGATCGCGCGACGGCGCTGCCCGGCGATACGATCGAATATACCGTAACCGTGTCGAACGATTCCGTGATCACGCCGGTGTTCAACCTGCGCTTGACCGATCCGCTGCTCGGCTTGGACCAATTGATCGTCCAACTGAACCCGCAGGCTTCGTCCGTCTTTACCGGCATGTACACCGTACCTCAAGGCACCGCGGCAGGGACGGTGATCACGAATACGGCCGTCCTGCAGTCCTCGCTCGGCACGCAAACCGCGACCGTTCAAGTTACCGTCTCGCCCGTGGCCTCGATCACGATCACGAAGACGCCGCGGCGGCCCGCCGTCGCGCCGGGCGATACCGTCATTTACGACATCGTCGTCACGAACACGGGCAACGTGCCTCTGACGCATGTCGTCGTGAGCGATCCCGCCCTCTCGTTCTCGACGACGATCGACTTCCTCGGGATCGGCGCGCAGAGTGCTTCCGAGGCGTTCTTCACGGTCCCGCTCGGCACGCCAGCCGGAACGAAATTCTTCAACACCGCCTTCGTCATCACGGATCAAACCCCGCCCGCGGAGGCGTCCAGCGAAATTATCGTGGCCCCGGTATTCTCGGTGTCCATCCAAAAGATTGCCTCTCCCACGATTGCCGCTCCGGGAGCGACCGTCATCTATACGGTGACCGTGACCAACACGTCGAACGCGCCGATTACGAACGTCGTCGTCTCCGATCCGACGATCGGCCTGCAGCAGTCCATCGGCTCGCTGCCCGCCAATGCCGTGGTTGCGTTCGAAATTCCGTTCACGGTTCCGCTCGGTTCGGCCGCCGGGTCCGTGATCGCCAATATCGTCAGCGTCTTCTCCGATCAGACGCCGGTCAGAACCGCCTCGGCGCAGGTCACGGTCGCCGCGGTGCCGAGCTTGACCCTGACCAAGTCCGTAACGCCCGCGATCGCGAATCCCGGAGACTCGGTCACCTACACGCTGACGATCGCCAACGCGGGCAATGTCGTGCTGACCGACGTGGTGCTGGTGGACGGCGATCTCGGCATTCAGGAATTCGTGCCCTCGCTTGGCATCGGCGCGGTGACCGAATTCAATGTTCCCTTTACCGTGCCGGCCGTCCCGCCCGGAACGATTCTGACCAACACGGCGGCTGCGGCATCGGACCAGACGCCTGCTCCGGTCTTCGCCTCGGCGGCCTTGACGGTCGTGGGCTCGCCGTCCATCACGCTTACGAAGACGGCCGACGTTCCCGGCGCGGTGCCGGGTCAGACGGTCGTTTTCTCGGTCGGCCTGACCAATTCCTCGGCGATCGCCTTGACGAACGTCGTGCTCGTGGACGAATTCCTCGGCATCGTCGACAGCTTTCCGACGCTGCTGCCGGGCGAAACGAAAACCTTCACCCTGGAATTCATCGTGCCGGCGGACACTCCAGCCGGAACGGTCTTCACGAACGTCGTCACCGCGTCCTCCGACCAGACCCCTCCCGTATCCGCCGAAGCGCAGGTCATCGTGCTTGCCATTCCCGGCATCGCCATAACGAAGTCCGGCAATGTCACCGTCGCATACCCGGGCGAGATGGTCATTTACACCGTCGTGGTTACGAATATCGGCAATTCGACGCTGCGAAATGGCATCGTAACGGATGATAATCCGCCGCTCGACGCGCTGATTCCTTCGTTGGCGCAGGGGGGGAGCGTCACGTTCATCCTTCCGTTCACGGTGCCGGCCGACGCCGTTCCCGGCTCGATCCTCGTCAATAGGGCATCGGCCGGTTCCTTGGAGACCCCAACGTTCGACGCAAGCGCCGAGGTGCTGGTAACGCCGCTTCCAACCGATTCGGCGAGCATTCAAAAGCTGGTAGAGCCGCAAGTCGCTTCGCCCGGCGAAACCGTGGAATATACGATCATCGTCACGAACAATACCGTCATAACGCTGTACAATATTCACGTAACCGATCCGATCATCGGAGTCGATCAAACGATCGCGTCGCTGGACGCCGGCGAAAGCATCTCGCTGCTCATCCCCTTCGTGATTCCGGCCGGCACGCCGGCCGGCTCGGCGTTCACCAACGTCGCGACCGCGACGGTCGCCGGCTTCAGCATCAGTTCCTCCGCGACAGTGGACATTTTGTTCGCGCCGAGCCTGGCCCTCTCGAAGACGGCGGATGTCTCGTCCGCCCTTCCCGGCGAATCGGTGGACTACACCCTGACCATCACGAACACGGGCAACGCGACGCTGACGAACATTGCCGTTAACGATCCGCAGCTCGGATTCGCGACCGTCTTCCCGTCACTCGCGCCAGGAGCAAGCCAAAGCTTCGTCGTGCCGTTCATCGTGCCCGCCTTGCCGGTCGGCACCATCATCGCGAACACGGCCACGGCCGCATCCGACCAGACGCCGGTTCCGGTCGAGGCCACCGCATTCATCAGCGTAGGCGCAGCCGCCACGATCGCGATCGCCAAAACAGCCGACCCGGTCCAAGGCGCGCCAGGCGCGGTCATCGCGTTCACGATCGTCGTGACCAATACGTCCGCGGTCACGTTAACGAACGTCATCGTTTCGGATCCGCTGTTCGGGTGGTTCGAGATCGTGCCGACGCTTCTGCCGGGAACATCGAAAACGGTCGTGGTCAATTATACGATTCCGCCGCTTTCGCCGGCGGGCTCGACGATCATCAATACGGCGACCGTGTTTTCCGACCAGACGCTTCCCGTCTCCGCGGAAGCGAGCGTGCTCGTGACGGCGGCTCCCGCGTTGACGCTCAGAAAGTTGCAGGATAACGTCACCGTCAGCCCCGGCGACATGCTGATCTACACGCTCGAATTGACGAACACCGGCAATACGCCGCTGACCGGCATCGTGCTTGTCGATCCGCTCGTCAATCTGAACGAGACGATCTCTGTCATTCGGCCGCAGTCGACGCTGGAGATCACCGCCGTGTATCGCGTCCCTGCCGACGCGATCGCCGGATCGCGGATCATCAATATCGCGACCGCGACTTCGGACCAAACGCCGCCGCAGCAAGCGATCACGTTCATCGAAATCGTGGCCGGCTACTCCATCCTGGTGACCAAAACCGCATTGTCGCCTTCCGTGCAGCCGGGCACGTCCATCACGTTCGTGACGGACATTACGAACACATCCAACGACACGCTGACGAACCTGTTCATCGAGGACCCGCTCGTCCGTTTGAGCGAGAACGTCACTTCGCTCCCGTCGGGCATGACGATCCGACTGACGTCCGTCGTGCCGGTCGCCGCCGACGCGACGGTCAATTCGCTGATCACGAACGAAGTATTCGTCTCCTCCACCGAGACGGTCGTGACGTCCGCGCAAAGCTCGGTCACGGTGCTGCCCGGACCGCGGCTCGGCTTAACGAAGGACTTCCCTTCGCTCGGCCTGCCGGGACAGCGCGTTCCCGTGACGCTGACCGTGGCGAATATCGGAAACATCCCGCTGCATCGCGTGCGGTTGACCGATCCGCTCACGTCGATCAGCGTCGTGACGGCCGAATTGCTGCCGGAAGCGGCCTTTACCTTATTCGAGTTCTATTTCATTCCGGAGGACGCCGTCCCGGGATCCGTGATCGTCAATCGCGCGGAAGCCGTCTCGAACGAGACCGAACCCCAGTTTGCGTCCAGAGAGCTGCTCGTCGTCGGTCTCCTCGTCGAGAAGAGCGCTTCGAGTACCACCGCGGAAGTCAAAGGCTTCGTGGAGTTCAACGTGAGGTTATCCAATCCGACGCGGCTGACGGCCCACGACGTCAGCTTGAGGGATCCGCTGCCCGCGGGCGTATCGCTCGTGGCCGGAAGCGTGACGGTGAACGGACAGCCGGTCGCAAACCCGAACTTCGAAAACGGGCTTCGGCTGGGCGCGCTCAAGCCCGGGGCGAGCGTCGACGTCGCGTTCAAGGTCCGGATCGACAAGGAACAGCCCGACGATACGCTCGTCAACCAAGCCTTCGCGAGCTTCGAATTCCGAACCGACTTCGAGCTGCGGGGAACGTCCGCCTCCAATCGGGTCGCCTTGGAGGTCTTCGAATCCGAGGAGTAAACACGATGCGCATGGGAAGGGTTATGATCTAATCGGCTGCGGTTGCGAATGAATGGTCCGCAGGCGAGCGTCAGCGGCAAGCCGCGTAAGCCTCGTTCTCGTGCTGATCGGTTGCTGAATACTCCAAAACCCTGGAATGCCGCGTCCGCTGCGGCATCCCGGGGTTTTTTCAGGCTTGCAGGAAACTTCATTGGGTCGTACGGCGGTACGGATTGCGGCAGCTGGCGAACGGCAGTGTCATCCCCTCGTTCCCGCATCGATTTCGATTCATGTCGCTCCAACCGCATTCTATCTGGTTCCGGCGCTTCATGACCGACTCGCAAGCCTAATATGCTCGACCTCCATGTTCCGGCGCGCAGCGTCCGTCATTTCTGCGCAGGATAGATCGTGCGCTCGCTTAAACGATGATCGGGCCCGACCTTGAACTGCACTTCCCCGTTCAGGTCCGTTCTCGCCATCGGGATTCCCGCCTGCTGCAGCCGCGCCACGACGGTCGGGTGCGGGTGTCCGTAGGTATTGTTCCGCCCGACGGAAATAACCGCCTCGGCGGGCTTCCAGTAAGCTAGCCATTCATCCGATGTCGAGGTCTTGCTGCCGTGATGCGATATTTTCATGACATCGATGGCCGGCGAAGACGATGGCGGCGGAGAGTCGGCGGCAGCTTTGCCGGTCGCGCCGCTCATTTGGCCGAGCAGGCTGCGTTCCTCCGCGACATCGGCGTCGCCGGTGAACAGGAATTGCCGCCCGTACAGGTCGAGGAGCAGCGGGACGCTCTCCCCGTTCTGCTCGTCGGCCTCGGGGACCGTTCCCGCGTCCCCCTCGTGAATCAGCGCCGGCGGCGTGCCGACGATGGTAAGCGCGGCATGCCGATCGACGGTCCAGCTCCGCCCGCCCTCCGCGCGATATAACGGAATGCCGGCGTCGACCGCTTCCCTCAATAAGCTCACGGCATCCGCCGAATCCTTGACCGACCCGTTCCACAGCACCGCGCGAACGGGAACGTTCTCCATCACGGCGATCAGTCCCTTGATATGGTCGCTGTCCAGATGCGAGAGCACGAGCAGGTCGAGGCGATGCACGCCGCGCTGCTGCAGCAGCGGCACGACGACCTTGCGTCCGACCTCATAGGGATCCTTGCGCTGCCGCCAAGCTTCCCGGCTCCCGAATACGACGGCGCCGCCTCCGTCGATCAGAATATGCTTGCCCTCGGGCGTGCGGATAAAGATCGAATCGCCTTGGCCGACATCGAGAAAATCGATATAGCCGTTCCGGTCGAACGCGTCGGGGAAATAAGCGCCGACCAGCAGCGCCGCCAAGGACAACGCCGCCAATCCGGCAAGCAGTCGGTTCTTCCTTCTGGCGCCGGACGAGGCTGACGGAAGCTCGATGAACGGAGCCGACCATTCGCCGTCTCCATTGCCGCCGCCGAAGCCGGGCACGAGCGAGGAAGCCGGATGAACGGCGCTGCCGTGTCCGCCGTCCCCGTGCGGCGGGAGAGATCGGCGCAACGGCTGTGTCTCGTCGTCCTCCGACGCGGAATCTCCAATCGACGCGTGACCGCTTAAAGGCGCGTCCGGCCGAGGCGCCCCCGCGTCCATGCTCACTGCTTCCTCCGCATCGCGTCTTGCGGCCTGAAGGCGGTTCAGCGCGTTGAACAACGCCGCCAGAACCGCATAGAATGCGGCCACCCACCAGAGCGGCGGCGTCGCCCAGATCAGCCGGAAGCGATTCAAGCTGCTCAGCTTCAGGACGAAGCCGAAGGTCAGCTCGTTGCCGATGCCGGCCACCTGGGCGGCAAGCGCGCCCGCGGGATGCCATAGCCATTCCAGCAGGAGCGAAGCTCCTCCGAGCGGCATGACGACGAAGCTGATGAACGGCACGAGCACCAGGTTCGCCGCGATCGACAGCACATGCATTTGATTGAAATAATAGACCGTCAGCGGCAGCGAGACGGCTTGGGCGACTACCGTGACCGAGAGCAGATCGAACAGCGCGGTCGTCCACCATTTCCTGCCGCGGGGAAGCAGGCCGCGGATCGGCTGCGAGCCGAGCATAAGGCCCGCCGTCACGAGAAACGAGAGCTGAAAGCCCACGTTTCCCAGCATGTACGGATCCCATATCAGCATGAGCAGCGCGGCGGCCGCCAGCAGATGCAGCCCGTCCTTCAGCTTGTGCAGGCGCGCAGCCGCCAGGCCGAGCATCGCCATGATGCCGGAGCGCACCACCGACGGCGAAGCCCCGGCAAGAAAGACGTAGAACGGTACCGCCGCGATCACGATGAGCAGCATGCGTTCCCGCGTCATGCGCAGGAGCCGCAGCAGGCCTCCGAGCACGTAGAGGAATACGGCGACGTGCAGGCCGGATATGGCCAGAATATGCGTCAAACCCAGCTGCGAAAACTGTCGGAACACGTCCGGATCGAGATCGTCGCTTATGCCGAGGACGAGGCCTTTCATGTAACCGGCTTGGATGCCGGGATACAGCGCGTCCATCCGCTTGCCGAGTTCGGCGCGCAGGTCGTCCATCGGGCGCAGCAGCGCAGCCGTGCTCCAGCGCGGGCCGGCGCTCGTCTGCACGGCGGAAGCGCCGTCGGCGCCAAGCAGCCAGTGAATCCGCTGGCCGTGCAGGTACGCGCGGTAATCGAAGCCGCCGAAATTCGTCCGCGCCGACGGGATCGACAGCGCTCCGGCAACGGCTACCTTTTGCCCGCGATGCCATGAGGCCGCGTTCGTCAGCTCTTGTTCCTTCGCGAGCTTGACCTGCACGAGCATCCGTTCGCCGTCCAGCTTCACGTCCGCGGCAGTTCCGGCATCCGGCAGCTTCAGACTGCTGCCCGCCACGCGAAATTGCACCCGGTCGCCGTCAATCTCCGGAGGCGACACGATAATCCCGGTCAGCGCCGCCGTATACTCGGCGGCATCCGCCGGCGAAGCCGCGAGCGCGGCCGCGTATAGCGCAGGCAGCGCGGTGATATTGCGGGCATCGGACCAGGCCCGATGCCCGGCCGCCAACCCGAACGCCGCCAAGCAAGCGGCGGCAAGCGGCCATGAGCTGCGGCGCAGCAGAGCCAGCCCCGCCAGCGCGACAAGCAGCGCGGCGCCGGCGAGCGCCATGCCGCGCGCAGGCATGGATGCAGCGGCGGAACTCCCCAGCACCCAGCAAACCGTGAACCAAACGAGTGGCCTTGCATTCATCGTGCGGCCGCCTCCTTTCGTCGATCGCCGTCAGCCACGCGGCGACGGCGCCAATCTTGTTGCGGCGAATCTGCCTATCTTCATCCGATATCGCAAGCCGCCAAACGAAAAAACCTCCGGCGCGCCGCGAGAAGCCCTGCCCGGCCGAATAAGGCCAAGCATTGCTTCCCGGGGGCAGCCGGAGGTTCTTCCTCCTGGATGCATGATTTCATTAAGAGACGACGGTCATGCCCGCTTGAGCCGGCGGCTCGTAGGCGGACAAATGGCGAAACACGATCCCTTTCACGCGCATCAGCGCGATCACTTTATCGCTGTCTTTCGAGTAAGCGCGATGATACGCGATTTCCTTCACGCCGCTGTTGGCGAGCATGTTCGCGCACGTCCAGCAAGGCTGGTCCGTCACGTATACCGTGGAGCCTTCGCGGTCGATCCGGTCCGTGAACAGCAGCAGATTCTGCTCCGCGTGAATGGTCCGGATGCAGCGCTGCTTCTTGATCATCCGTTCCTCGCCGTCCTCGACCTGCAATTCGTACTCCTCCACGATCATGCAGCCGTCCTCGGAGCAATCCGCCACGCCCATCGGCGCGCCGTTATAGGCGGTGCCGAGCAGCTTCTTGCCCTGCACGAGCACCGTACCCACGTGTCGCCTCGGACAGCGCGAGCGGGTCGAAACCATATACGCGATGTCCATGAAGTAGGTATCCCAATCTTTTCTCGCGTTGTCTTGTACGTCCTGTGCCATGTCTAACGAGACTTCCTTCCTCCCGCGCTTGCGGTTACTGCTGGCTTGCCGCTATCGCTTGCGTTAAATCGTGCAATATATCGTCGATGCCTTCCGTGCCGACGGACAGGCGTATCATGCCCGGCGAGACGCCCGCGGCCAACTGGTCGTTCTCCTCCAGCTGCTGGTGCGTCGTGCTGGCCGGATGGATGATCAACGATTTGGAATCGCCGACGTTCGCCAGATGCGAGAACAGCCCGACGGCGTTAATGAGTTTTTTGCCGGCCTCGATGCCGCCTTTGATGCCGAACGTCAGGATCGCTCCCTGCCCCTTCGGCAAATATTTCTGCGCGAGGTCGTACGACGGGTGGCTCGGCAGCCCCGGATAATTGACCCATTCCACCGCTTCGTGCTGCTCCAGGAACCGCGCGACGGCCTGCGCGTTCGAGCTGTGGCGCTCCATCCGCAGATGCAGCGTTTCCAAGCCCTGCAGCAGCAGGAACGAATTGAACGGCGCAAGCGCCGCGCCCATATCGCGCAAGAGCTGCACGCGCATTTTGATAATGTACGCCACCGGTCCGACCGCTTCCGTGTAAACGACGCCGTGGTAGCTTGGATCCGGCTCCGTCAGACCCTTGAATTTGCCGCTGGCCCGCCAGTCGAATTTGCCGCCGTCGACGACCACGCCGCCGATCGACGTGCCGTGCCCGCCGATGAACTTCGTCGCGGAATGCACGACGATGTCCGCGCCGTGTTCGATCGGACGGCACAGATAAGGGCTCGGGAACGTATTGTCGATGATCAGCGGAATGCCGTGCCGGTGGGCAATGTCCGCCACCGCTTCGATATCGATGACATCGCCCCGCGGATTGCCGATCGTCTCGGCATACAGCGCTTTCGTTTTGTCCGTGATCGCGCTTTCGAAATTGGCCGGATTCGACGGATCGACGAATTTGACGCGGATGCCGAGCTTGGGCAGCGTGTTGGCGAACAGGTTGTACGTCCCGCCGTACAGGCTCGTAGCCGAGACGATCTCGTCTCCCGCCTCGGCGATGTTCAAGATCGAATATGTAATGGCAGCTTGTCCGGAAGCGACGGCAAGCGCGGCCGGCGCGCCTTCAAGCGCGGCGATCCGCTTCTCGAACACGTCGCTGGTCGGATTCATGATGCGAGTATAAATGTTGCCGAATTCCTTCAATGCGAACAGGTTCGCCGCATGGTCCGTGTCGCGGAAGCCGTAGGAAGTCGTTTGATAGATCGGCACTGCGCGGGAAAGGGTCGTCGGGTCAATTTCCTGGCCTCCGTGGACGGATAGCGTTTCAATCGAAAGCTTGCGTTGTTCGGACATTTGAAATCTCCTCCTCGCCTGAATGGAAGGGCCGCCATGGAGACCCTATCTCTGCCATTGTCGCATAATCATGGCCCGAGAACAATGAGAGACTTCATCGTATCTAGTAGTTTCGGACCAATTCCCTTGACGCGCAGCAGGTCGTCGGCACTGCGGAACGGTCCGCCCCGTTCACGCTCCGCGACGATGGCTTCCGCTTTCGCCGCCCCGATGCCCGGAAGCGCGTCAAGCTCCGCGGACGTCGCGTGGTTGACGTCGATTTTCCCGTCCGCGGAGGGTGACGAAGCCGTGTCCGGATCATCTGCCGCGCTTGCACCGCTTTGCGGCGTGGAAGGAGGCTCTCCGTCCGTTTCCGCCGCTGCGCCTTTTGTCGCATCGACGGCGGTTGAAGCTTCATCCGCCGTGCCGCCGGTTGCCGCACCGGCAGCCGGCGCATCCTGCGTTCCGACAGCTGGCTTCTGCGCCGCTCCGTCCGACTCGGTGGCTGAAGCAGCCGGCGCACCCTTCGCTCCGGCAGCCGGCTTCTGCGCGGCTGCGGCCTTCGTCGCGTCGGCTTCCTTTCCTCCCGCCTGCGCCTGCCGGTCCGCCTTTCCTTGTTCGATCGAATCCAGCGCATGATCCACCTGCGCGTTCATCGCCGTCCAATGCGGCTGGTCATCCGAACCTTTCTGCAGCAGCGCTGCCGCGAGCAACGCGATGGAGACGGCGATGCACAGGCCGGCTATCAGCTGCATCCCGCTCCAGCGCTTTCGATCCATCAATCGCTTTAACATCGTATTTCCCCCTTTTGGTCGTCTTGCGATCATTTTCCAGAAAAATGGTCATGTTGGCCTTGCCCGCCGGCATAGTGTAGTAAGAGGCATCACCGGTACGGTCGCAGCCGCCGTACGCGAGCGTTAGTCGGAACGGGCCGACGCCTACGGAGCGAGGCCGATCGGCTGCATGATTGAAGATTCAAAGCTGTTGAAGCCGCGCCGATGCAAAAAAGGCGCACGGGAGGGATTGCAATGAATGTCGGGTTTATCGGGATTGGGAGCATGGGCAGCCTGCTTATAGATGCGTTTATCGGATCGGGAGCACTCAAACCATCGCAAATAACGGCCAGCAATCGAACGTTCGCGAAAGCCGTTCGCTTAGCCGATCGCCATCCCGGCCTGCAGGCGGTCCCGTTGAACCGCGACGCCGTGACCGATCAGGACGTAATCTTCCTCTGCGTCAAGCCGCTCGAATACAAGACGGTCCTCGACGGCATTCGCGATGCCGTGCAGCCGAATCAGCTCGTCGTCTCCATCACGAGTCCCGTCCTGCTCGATCAGCTGGAGGAAGAGCTGCCCTGCAAAATCGCCAAAGTCATTCCGAGCATCACCAATTACATGTGCAGCGGCGCCTCGCTCTGCATGTACGGCAGCCGCATGACCGACGCCGACATCGCCAGGCTGAACGGCCTGCTCTCCTATATAAGCGAACCGCTCCAAATCGATGAATCCCATACGCGCATCGTCTCGGATCTGTCCAGCGTCGGCCCCGCCATCATGGCCTGCCTGCTGCAGCGGTTCATCGACGCGGCCGCCGAGGAAACCGGCATTCCGCGCGAGCAGGCCAGGCTGATCGCCAGCGAGATGCTGCACGGAACGGGGCAGCTGCTGACCTCCGGCGGGATGTCGCCGGAAGAGCTGCAGACCCGGGTCGTCGTGCCGGGCGGCATCACGGCGCAGGCGCTCGCCCTGCTGAACCGCGAGCTCGACGGCGTGTTCAACCGCGTCATTCGCACGACGCACGCCAAATATCACGAAGATCTGGAGCGCGTCTCCGAAGCCTTGTACGGCAAAGAGGTGAACGGCCCTTAACGCATGCTTTGCGTTAAGAGGTCGTTCACCTCTTTTGGGGATGACCGTTCGCCTGCCGGCTTACCCGACGACGATGTTGACCAGCTTGCCCTTCACGACGATCAGCTTGCGCACCGTCTTGCCCGCGATCGCTTCGGACACTTTATCCGACGCCTTCGCCACGCGTTCCATCTCCGCTTCGTCCATGTCCGCCGCGATCGAGAGGCGATCGACGATCTTGCCGTTCACCTGCACGACGATCTCGACCTCCTGGTCCACCGTCCAAGCTTCTTCGTACGCCGGCCAAGCCGCGTATGTCAGCGTGTCGGTGCGGCCCAGCTTCGACCACAGCTCCTCGGCGATGTGCGGCGCCAGGGGCGAGAGCATTTGCACGAAATGCTCCGCCGCTTCGCGCGGCAGCGTCTCGGCTTTGTAAGCCTCGTTCACGAAAATCATCAGCTGGCTGATCGCCGTGTTGAAGCGCAGATTCTCGTAGTCGTCCGTCACTTTCTTCACGGTGCGGTGCCATGTGCGCTTGAACGCATCCGCGGCATCGCCGCCGATTTTCTCGCTCAGCTCGCCGTTCTCGCCGATAAACAGGCGCCATACGCGGCCGAGGAAGCGGTACATGCCTTCGACGCCGTTGGTGTTCCATGGCTTCGTCGCTTCCAGCGGTCCCATGAACATCTCGTACATGCGCAGCGTGTCCGCGCCGTATTCGTTCACGATATCGTCCGGGTTGATGACGTTGCCGCGGGATTTGCTCATCTTCTCGTTGTTCATCCCGAGAATCATGCCTTGGTTGACGAGCTTGTGGAACGGTTCCTTCGTATCGACGACGCCGATATCGTAGAGCACCTTATGCCAGAAACGCGCATACAGCAAGTGAAGCACCGCATGCTCCGCGCCGCCGATGTAGAGATCGACCGGCAGCCATTCCTTCTGCTTTTCCTTGGAGCAAAGCTCCTGATCGTTGTGCGGATCGATAAACCGCAGGTAGTACCAGCAGCTTCCCGCCCATTGCGGCATCGTGTTCGTCTCGCGGCGCGCGCGCATGCCGGTCTCCGGGTCGATCGTCTCCACCCACTCCGTCACGTTGGCCAGCGGCGATTCGCCCGTGCCCGACGGCTTGATCTGATCGACGTCCGGCAGGAGCAGCGGCAGCTGGTCGTCCGGCACCGGCTTCATCGTGCCGTCCTCCAGATGGAGAATCGGAATCGGCTCGCCCCAATACCGCTGGCGGCTGAACAGCCAGTCGCGGAGACGGTACGTCACCTTGCCTTGGCCCTTGCCTTCCGCTTCGAGCCAGGCGATCGCTTTCGCGATCGCTTCTTCCGTGCCCAAGCCGTCCAAGAACCCGGAATTGACATGCGGGCCTTCGCCGGCGAAAGCAGCCTCGCTTACGTCCCCGCCCTGCACGACTTCCAGAATCGGCAGGCCGAACTGCTTCGCGAACTCCCAGTCGCGCTCGTCGTGGCCCGGAACCGCCATGATGGCGCCCGTTCCGTAACCTGCGAGCACGTAGTCGGCGATCCAGATCGGCACGCGGACGCCGTTGATCGGATTGACCGCGTAAGCGCCCGTGAAGACGCCGGATTTGTCTTTGTTCAGGTCCGTGCGCTCCAGATCGCTCTTGCGGGCCGCCGTCTCCTGATAGTCCTTCACCGCGGCTTGCTGCTCCGCCGTCGTGATCGCCGCGACGAGCTCATGCTCGGGCGCAAGCACGCAATACGTGGCGCCGAACAGCGTATCCGGACGGGTCGTGAACACGACGAGCGAGGCGTCGTGGCCGTCGATCGCGAAGGTGACTTCCGCTCCCTTGGACTTGCCGATCCAATTGCGCTGCATGTCCTTGATGCTCTCCGTCCAGTCGAGCTCTTCCAGATCCTCGAGCAGGCGCTCCGCGTATTCCGTAATGCGCAGCACCCATTGGCGCATCGGCTTGCGGACGACCGGATGGTTGCCGCGCTCGCTCAGGCCGTTGATGACTTCTTCGTTCGCCAGCACCGTGCCGAGCGCCTCGCACCAGTTGACCGGCACTTCCGCGACGTAAGCCAACCCTTTATTGAAAAGTTGGATGAAAATCCACTGCGTCCATTTGTAATAATCCGGATCCGTCGTGCTGAACTCGCGGTCCCAATCGTACGAGAAGCCGAGCGATTTGATCTGGCGGCGGAAATTGTTGATGTTCTTGACCGTGATCTCGCGCGGATGCTCGCCCGTATCGAGCGCGTGCTGCTCCGCCGGCAGTCCGAACGCGTCCCAGCCCATCGGGTGAAGGACGTTATAGCCGCGCATCCTCTTGTACCGCGACACGATGTCCGTGGCCGTATAACCCTCCGGATGGCCGACGTGAAGTCCCGCCCCGGACGGGTACGGAAACATGTCGAGCGCGTAAAATTTCGGTTTGCCCGCGTCTTCCGTCGTTCTGAACGTCTTGTTCGCGTCCCAATGCTGCTGCCATTTCGGCTCGATGACGAGCGGGTTATACCCCTGTTGTTCCTGGCGTTCCTGTGTCATGATCCATTAGCCTCCCTGTTCGCTATCCTGCGCAAGCGCGCAGACCGCAATAAAAAACCTCCCGCCCCCAGCGATATACGCTAGGGACGAGAGGATTACGCTCCCGTGGTACCACCCTAGTTAACGGACGGTATGCTTTACCCCCGCTCACTCTATACCCTTAACGCGGGCGAATCGGCATGATGATCGCTGATCGGAGGATCAGTCGGTTCATGCGGCTCCAAGGCGAGTTCGCTTCACGTTGGTCCGGCTCGCACCACCCGCCGGCTCTCTTGACCATACGCTTTCGAAGCTACTGCTCCTCTTCAATGCCTCATTCATGTTGAAAATGGTTAGTTCGATTATAATGAAGCCGCGCCGTCCGTGTCAAGGCAGGAACGCCCAGCACCGCCAATAATGGACAGGCGTCACTTGACGGCGGCGAAAAACAGCCGCTCCGTGCCGTCGTCCGCCGGCTCGAGCTCGAAGTCCCCGAACAGGTCCACGCGCGTGAAGCCCGTAGCCAGCAAGGCTTCACGGATCCATTCGGCATCGTAGGCGCGCTGCACGTGCATTTCCTCGATTCGCGCAAACGCGTCTCCCCGGCCCCCCGAAGCATCGGCGAAAATCGTCAGATGGTGCTCGATTTCCATCCGTTCCTCGTCGAGCTCGCTCGTCCAGATATACGCGACGTCGGGCTCGTCCAGCACGAAGGGCTGCTCCTCCGCATAACGGCGAAGCGTCCTCGGCGCATGCACGTCGAACAGAAACAGCCCGCCGGGCTTCAGCCCTTGATAGGTCGCCGCGAACGCGGCCAGCACGTCGTCGTCTTCCGTCAAATAGTTGATGCAATCGCAGAACGAAAGGACGCTGTCCGCCAATTCCCCGAGCTCCCATTCGGTCATGTCCTGCTGCAGCCATGTCACCGTTCCGCTGCCGGCGGCTTCGCCTTGCTTGCTGCGCCCGACCGCCAGCATATCGGACGATAGGTCGATGCCGTATACCGTATAGCCGCTGCGCGCCAAGGGAAGGGCGATGCTGCCCGTGCCGCAGCCCAGGTCGACGACGGTCGCCGGTTTCCCGTATCGCTGCCAGCACGCCTCCGCGAACGCGATCCACCGCGGATAAGGCATGTCCGCCATCAGGCGGTCGTATACGGCGGCAAATTGCGTATAAGCTTCCATCGCGCCGCCTATTCCTTCGAATCCGGCTTCGCGGACGATTCGGAAGCGCTTAGACCGCTCGCCGAAGCGCGGACGGATGAAGCCGCTGCGCTTGCGGCGCCTTCGGCAGCCGCCGTCCGGTCCGCGGAATCGCCCGTTCCGCCGTCAGCCGACTCGCCCTTCTCCGTCAGCTTCGTCCAGCTGCCGTCCTGTTGGATAAGGCCGTCGCGCATCAGCTTGCCGAGCGCACGCTTGAACGCGCTTTTGCTGATGCCGAACTTCAGCTTGATGATGTCCGCCTGCGTCTCGTCCGAGTAGGGCATCGCGCCGTTCGGACGTTCCTTCATGAAGCTCAGGATCCGGTCCGAATCCTCCAGACGGCCGACTTCTTTGCGCTGCTGCATGGACAGGTTCACGCGTCCGTCCTCCCGGACGAACGTCACGCGCGCTTTCACGCGCTCGCCGAGCCGGAGCAGCCGCGTCCGGTCGTCCGCCGGAATGAAGCCGTACGCGCCGAAGCCGAGCACGCCGCCGTCGATCATGACGAACGACCCGATCTTGAGCGTTTTCGTGACCCATCCCTCTACCCATGTATTATGCCACGAGGAAGGCGCATGGAACGCGAGCTCCGCGAGCTCCTCCTCGAACGCGACCTTCGCCACGAGACGGCCGATCTTGTCGTGCGCGAGAATGACATGCACTTCGTCGCCGCGCTTGGGCCGCAGCTCCTTCAGTTCCGGTTGCTCCGAGAGCGGAAGCAGCAGCTGCCGCCCGAGGCCCATCTCCAGAAACGCGCCGATGCGCGGATGAATGTCCGCGACCGCCAGCCGCGCGACTTCCCCGAGCTGAATGAGCGGCTTCTTCATCGTCGCCGCGATGCGGTCCTCGGAATCGAAGAACAGGAAGACCTCGTAGGAGTTGCCGATGACCGGCCTTTTCCCGACGAGCTCGGTGTAGTGCATCAGCACTTCCGATTCGCCGTCGGTCAAAAAATAACCATAGGGCGACACTTCGCGCGCCACCCTTAAATTCATGGTTGTCCCTGCTATGAGGTTCATGCGAACTCCACGACCTTCGCATCCGACCAGAGCCGTTCGATGCTGTAATATTCGCGTTCCTCCCGATGGAACACGTGCACGACGACGTCGCCGATGTCGACGAGCACCCATCTGCCGCTGTCCGCGCCTTCGATGCCGCGCACGCGCGCGCCGCGCGCTTCCGCCTGCTTGCGGATTTCGGTCGTGATGGCCTGTACCTGCACGTCCGAGTTGCCGTGGCAGATCACGAAATAATCCGCGACGAGCGAGATGTTTTTCAGATCGAGCGCCACTATGTTATGGGCTTTCTTTTCTTCCGCCGCCGCGACTACCGCTTGCAGCAGCCCTTCCGAGCTAATTGTCATTCTCCAGCCTCCTGTAGGTGTAAAATCAAATCGTTCCGCGCGGCGATGGTCAGCGGGAAAATCCGCCGGCCCTGCTGCAGCAAATACATGATCGTCGAATCGAAGCCCGCGAGCAGCGCCCTATTCAAGCTATGCTCGGCCAGCTCCCGAATGTGCTTCACGCCCGGAAAATCCCGCCCCGGCTCCATGTAATCAGCCAGGCAGACGATCTTGTCCATCAACGTCATGCGCTCGCGCCCGGACGTATGATAGCGGATCGCATCCAGAATCTCGGCATCGGACACGCCGTAATCCCGTTCCGCGACGAACGCGCCGACCGGCGCATGCCACAATTCTTTATCGTAGCGCAGCAGCTCCTCCGGCAGGCCGTGCTCCTTGATCATCGTCTCCATCCGCGCCGTCGGCCAATACTTCGCCACGTCGTGCAGAATCGCCGCCCGCTCGGCCCGTTCGGGGTCGCCGCCAAAACGCTCGGCGAGGATGATCGACGTCTCCATGACCCCAAGCGTGTGCGTCCAGCGGCGCTCCGGCATCTCGGCCTTGACGGCCGCCATCATCTCACTGCGATTCATAAAGTCCGTTCCTCCGTATGAACGAATGCACCTTCTCCGGAACCATGAACCGGATGGAGCGTCCTTCCGCGACCCGTTCCCGGATCGCCGTCGACGAGATATCGATAAGCGGCATCTCGACCACGGTCAGCTTGTCCGTAATAAAGGCCGGCAGCTGCTCCAGTCGAAACGCCTCTCCGGCGCGGGTGACGCCGATGAACGACGCCATCTCCGCCAGCGCCTCGATCTCGTGCCACTTCGGCAGATCGTTGACGCGGTCCGTCCCGATGATGATGCTGAAGGTCCGCCCGGGATAAATCCCGTTCAGCTCCTTGATCGTATCGATCGTAAAGCTGGTTCCTTCCCGTTCCAATTCGACGTCCATCGCGCGGAAATGCGGCTGAAAATCGATTGCCCGGTATACCATCTCCAGCCTCGAAGCGCCGTCGGCCCGGGGCCCATGGTCCTTCAGCGGCGGATGACCCGACGGGAAAAACCAGATCTCGTCCAGGCCGCATGCCTCTCTCGCGGTCTCGGCGGCAAGCAAATGCCCGTAATGGATCGGATCGAACGTTCCGCCCATGAATCCAACTTTAATCAACTGCCCGCAGCCCCTTTCGATTTCTGCCGTAGTAGCCCCGGTCAAGGCAGCTCGATCGTCTTGTGGTCCTTCGATTCCTTGTACAGCACGATCGTCTTGCCGATGACTTGGACGAGCTCGGAGCCGGACTCCGCGGCCACCCACTCGCCGACTTCCTTCGGATCTTCCGAGCTGTTGTTGAGCACGTTCACCTTGATGAGCTCGCGCATCTCGATCGCTTCCTCGATATGGCGGATCAAATTATCGTTCATGCCGCCCTTGCCCACCTGGAAAATCGGGTTCAAATGATGCGCCAGCGAACGCAAATGGCTCTTCTGCTTGCCTGTTAACATAGGTCATGTTCCTTCTCTCGTCAAATTAACTTCCGGACTGCAGCGCCGCCAGCACCGTTTCGCGCATGGCTGCCGCGGGCGCGGGCTGCCCCGTCCAGTATTCGAAGGCGTAAGCGCCTTGGTAAATAAACATCCCGAGCCCGCCGTGGACGAGGCATCCACGTGCCTTCGCTTCCTCCAGGAAACGGGTCGTCAGCGGATTATAGATCAGGTCGCTGGCGATGCTGCCCGGTCGGAGCCAATCGCCGTCAAGCGGCGAGGCATCCACGTTCGGGTACATGCCGAGCGATGTCGTATTGATCACGATGTCGCTGTCCGCGCATGCATCGCGCAGCTCGTCCTGGCCGATCGCGCGAATGTCCGGGACGAGGCCGCGGAACGCATCCGCCAGCTCCTCCGCTCGGGCCAAGGTCCGGTTCGCGATCGTCACGGACGCGGCGCCTTCCCGGGCAAGCGCGTACAGGATGCCGCGCGTCGCGCCGCCGGCGCCGACGATGAGCACGCGGGCTCCGGTCAGATCGGAGCGCGCTTCTTCCTTCAAGGATCGGACGTAGCCGATGCCGTCCGTATTGTAGCCCGTCAAACGTCCGCCGTCGTTCACGATCGTATTCACCGCGCCGATGGCCTGCGCGCTCTCGTGAATCTCGTCCAGCAACGGCATGATCGCGAGCTTATGCGGAATCGTCACGTTCACGCCGCGCATGCCCATGGCTCTCGCGCCCGCGACGAAATCGCCCAGACGGTCGTCCGTAATGTGAAAAGCCGTATAAATGCCGTTAATGCCGCGCTCCCGAAAGGCGCGGTTCATCATGACCGGCGATTTGGAATGCCGGATCGGATCGCCGATAACGCCGTAGAGGACCGTATGGCTGTCCACCGTGTTGCCCATGCTCTTCCCCACTCTCCCCATAAGCGTGATGAACCGGCGATTAAATCAGCGCGTCGCGGGTCAGCACCCGGATCCCTTTCGGCGCGTGAATGTCCACCAACGCGCCGTCCTCGCCGTTCACGTGTATCCAGCCGAGGCCGGAGACGAAGATATCGGTGTCGACGCCCCGGCGGATCTTGAGGCGGTGACGCGTCCACGGCGGCATCGCTTCCAACTGCTCCCGCGAGGGCGGCGCCAGAAGCTCCCCCTTGTGGTCCGCGAACAACTCGTCCGCGCGCTCCAGCTTCGTCCGGTGCACCTGAAGCGCGTTGGAAACGTAGATCGAGAACGATTGACGGTCTCCTTCGATGAAGTCGAATCTCGCCAGCGCCCCGAAAAACAGCGTCTGTCCCGCGTTCAGCTGGTACACGAGCTGCTTGATCGGCTTGTCCGGCAGCAGGGCGCCGAGCACGTCGCGCTCCACGATCTCCGTCATGCGGTGCCGGTAAACGATCCCCGGCGTATCGATGATGTCCCTGCCGTCGTCGAGCGGGATATGCACGGCGTCGAGCGTCGTGCCGGGATAACGCGAGGTCGTCAGCTCGCGCTCCATGTCGCTGTAGTCGCGGATCAAACGATTGATCAGCGTCGATTTGCCGACGTTCGTCGCGCCCACGACATAGACGTCGCGGTCCCCGCGGTGCCGGCCGATCGACTCGATCACCCGTTCGAAGCCGATATTGCGCTTGGCGGAGCAGAGCGCGATATCGACGACCTTCAGGCCCTCCGCCTTCGTCTGCTTCTGCACCCAATTGAGCAGCCGGTTCGGGTTGATGCCCTTCGGCAGCAGATCGATCTTGTTCACGACGAGCAGCACGGGATTGTTGCCGACGAACCGCTGCAAGCCGGAAATCAGGCTGCCTTCGAAATCGAACAGGTCGACGATATGGACGACCAGGCTGTTCGTCCCTGCGATGCTGCCGAGCAGCCGCAGGAAATCGTCGTTGTCGACCGCGACCGATGCCGCTTCGTTATAGTTTTTAATCCGGAAGCACCGCTGGCAGATCGGCGGTTCCTTGGCCAGCGCCGAAGCCGGGATATAGCCCAGCTTGTTCGCCGTTTCGGTCTGCAGCTTGATGCCGCATCCCGCGCACGACGCCGCGCCGTCTTCTTGCTGTTTGATCATGAATTCCGTTCCTCCTCGGGCCAAAGCCCTTTCTTCCGCAGACGGGACAGGGCGACCTTCTCGAGCATCCGGTTGAAGCGGGTCATGATGCCCTCGTCGTCCGGCGCGATCGGCCTGACCAGAATCGTGAACAGCCCCATCCTTCTGCCGCCGAGCACGTCGGTCATCATCTGGTCCCCGATGACCGCCGTTCGCTCGGCGGGCAGGCCGAGCTCCTTCAGCGCCTTCACGAAAGCCGCATTAGCCGGCTTCCGCGCGGCATGCACGTAAGGAATTCGGAGCGGCTTCGCGAACTTGGACACGCGCGTTTCGTTATTGTTCGATACGATGACGACCTTGAAGCCGAGGTCGCGCACGTCGTCGAGCCATTTGACCAGCTGCGGCGTCGCGAGCGGCACTCTTGCGCCGACAAGCGTATTATCGAGATCGGTAATGATTCCTGTGACGCCCTGCTCTTTCAGGGCATGCAGATTGATATCGTAGATGGTATTGACGCGCATTTGCGGCAACAGCCGTTCGAACATAATTTCGACTCCCTCGGTTGCATAGGCGAGCAATACGCCTACGTGCATTCGTAAATAAGCACATGGTTACGACCAGCCCTGTCATGGCTATCACGCAAACTATACCATAACTTGCGAATTTGTTGCAAAAACACGCAGGCGCAGAATTTCGGCACCGGGCGCGATCGGGAAACGCCCGTCCGCCCGGCATCGCAAAAAAAACCGGCGCGGATGCATACGCACCTTTGCCGGCTCCATGACTCCATCAGCCCAAATGCTCGCGAATTTGTTTCATCGTCGCCGATACCCGGTCCGCTTCCTCCTGGGACATCGACTTGCTGCTGTACATCGCCTGCTCGAAGGCATGCTGCACGATGCTGAATTGCGGCTGCAGGGACGTCAGCCGAACCGACCAGCGGCTCATCGTCTCCCTAACCGTTTCGTTGCCCTGCACGTCCAGCCCCTTCTTGCGGCAATGCTTGATCAGGCGGTTCGTCTCGCTTACGATCCGGGCGTTAATCGTGTCCGAACCGCCGCGATAGCGGCGAAGCACCGCCGGGAACGCGCGGTACGAATAGACGGCGAGCGCCAGCGCCAGCGCGCCGGCAGCCGCCCAGAACATCCACGGCTTCACTTCGAAGCCGCCGTCTTCCTGCACCGGTTCGACCGTCGTGCTGACGTCGGCGGCGGGATCGACCTGCGCGGGAGCTTCCGGTTCGTCCTTCGGCAGCGCGTACGGATAGCTGAAGCCGGGCGTTGCCTCGAACGGCAGCCAGCCGTAGCCGTTGAAATAAATCTCGACCCAGGAATGCGCGTCCGCGTTGCGCACGGTATACGTGCCGGCGCCGTCCGGATTCGCGTTGACCGCGTCGGGAATGCCTTGCATCTGCTGCAGGCTCGGATTGCCAGGGAGGCTGCCTGAGGAATAGCCCTTCACCCATCTGGCCGGAATCCCGAGCGAACGCGACATGACCGCAAGGCTCGTGGAGAAATAATCGCAATAGCCTTCCCGGATCTCGAACAGGAACGCATCGACGAAGTCCTTGCTTGATTTCTTGCTCAAATCCGGGGTGTTCGTATAGTTGTAGTTCAATTGCAGGTAGCTGATCAATGCCCGCACCTTGTCGTACGGGGTTGCCGCGTCCTGGGTCAGCTGCCGCGCAAGCTCGCTGACGCGGTCCGGCAGTCCCTTGGGGAGCTCCAGGTAGATGCCGGCGATGCCGGCGATGCCGCCCGCAGGCTCCGCCGCCGCTCCGCTGCGAAGCGCGTTCTCGTCCAGCACGGGCACGTTCGACTGCACGGCATACGTCTTCGGATAACGAACCGCCGCCCCCTTTGCCAGCCGCAGCTCCCAAGAATCGGGCAGCCAGCTCATCGCCGGAAACGCATCCGCGCTGTCGTTGACCTTCGTCACCTTGGTGATCGGCCCCGCTCCGAACAGCACGGGAAACTTGTCCTTGCGGACCATCTCCACGGTCTGGTCGACGACCTCCGTCGCCGTGGTCTCCGGAATGCCGTTCGCCGGAAGCCCTTTGCCCGGCGCGACGCCGGCATGCGCCGGTTCGGCCTTTTCTTCCGGCGATTCCAGCCAGCCTGTGCCGTTGTAGAGCGCCCTCGTCTCGCCGCGCCAATAGCTGCGATAGTTGGTCGTCACCGTCATGACCGGCGTGTAGTCGAACGTGAAGCCGCCGCCGAGGACGCTGTCGTTGCGGCTGTAGCCTGACCGGGTATCGGCGTTGTTCTTGGTCGTCGCCACCGTGATGGCCTTATCGCCGACGAACGAAGGCACGGTCTCGCCGCGCGATTCCTTCCAAGCCGTATACGGATCGGTCAGCACCGGCTTCACCGTGGGCACGAACAGTCCCGCGGCCATGACGAGCGTCAGGATGAGCAGGATCGGCAGAAACAGGCTGAGCGGATATTCGACCATCTGCGCCCAATTTTCAGGATGGCGTTCCTTGAAGCCCGCGAAATGGCTGGCCACCAGCCAGCCCAGGCCGATGAAAACGATCCAAGCGATCTCTTCCCACAAATAAATCGGCGTGAAGATGGAATCCGCGACCGTCAGGGACAGCACCGCCGCGCCGGCAAGCAGCAAAATAAAAATGCGCTTGTACCGAAGAAGAACGAGCACATGAAAGGCGGCCAACGCGCCGAGGCTGATCCAGAGAAACGGGTTCAGCTCCCCGAATTGATCGCCTATCCAATGGAACCAATCCATGATATTCCGGCGGCTGCCTTCGAACGGAAGCCACTGAAAATCGGTGAACGCGACGTTCAATCCGGCAAGGGCGATCAGTTGAAGCCCGATCGACAGCCCCTTGGACGGAATGAGCAGGTTGGCCAAGGCCGCCGCGAGCAAGACGCCGTTGACGATCGTGAACGTCTCGCTCCACCAGTAATCGCCCAGGCAGCGGATCCATTGATAGATCATGAGCGCCGCGAAGCAGGCGGAGATTTTGCGGTACACGTCCGCGGAAAGCCAACGGAGAGCCCGATGTCGGAATGCTGTCATGCTCGGCCTCCTTCCAGCGATTCGGGCAGCTCCTGAAGCTTGCCGATCGTATAGACGGTAAAGCCGCTTCTGCGCAGCAGCCGCAGCCATTCGCCCGAACGGATGTCGCTGACCTTGCTGCCGCGAGGATCGTCGGGCCGTTTCAAATGAATGAGCACCGGCACGACGCCGGTGCGGTTGAGCCATTCCATGGCGCGGATCGTCTCCTCGCCCTCCTGCGGGCTGACGATGATGACGAAGGAACCCGCTCCCGCGATGGCTCCGGACTGACGAATCGCGCGGTACAGCGGTTGATCCCCGTCCGCCTGCACGCGCACGAGATGCTTCAGCATCAACTCGCGCTGGTCGGCGGAGGCGTTCGGCGCATAGCCCTCGTGCTTGGCTCCGACGGAGATCAGCCCGACCGCCGTCGACCGGCGAAAGCCGAAGTCAAGCAGGGAAGCCGCGGCGGATACGGCAAGCTCGAATTGCTCGTTCTTCCCGTAAGCGCCGGAATACCGGTCCAGCATGACGATCATGCGCGGCAGGGACTCGCGTTCGAACTCCTTGGACTTCCATTGGCCGGTCTTGGCCGTCGCGTTCCAGTGGATGCGGGAAAGCCGGTCGCCGTATATATATTCGCGGACGCCGTTGATTTGCGTCGTTTCTTTCGAAGACAAGCGCGACACGGAGGTGGAGAACGGCCCTTTCGAACCGCGCTTCATCTGCCGCCAGTCGCGGATGGCCGCCGTGCGCGGGTAGACGCTAAACGGCACGGACGATTGGAACGTCCCCGAATGCTCGAACAGCCCGAATATATCGCGCGTGGAGCATTCCGTCGATTCGAAATGGTACACGCCCCGCTCGAGGGGAGGCGTCATATAATTGATGTTTCCCGCCCGGCGGTAGTTCGGCACGAACGAAGCCTCGAACGGGACGGTGCTGCCGTTCTGCGCGACCAAGCGGTCGCGGACGAGCACGTACGGAATCGGCCAAAAGCCGGGAATCTGCACGTCGATATTCACTTCCAGCCGCGAGCCTGCCACGAGCGCCTGCTCCGTCGGCGCGTTCCCGCCGTAGTTCAGCCGGCGCTCTCCGGCGACTTGGGCGATCCCGCTCCAACGGCCGAACACCAGGTATACGAGCAGCACGTTGAAGATGCAGAACAGCATCAGCGACGTTTTCCCGCCTTGAAACAGCACGAACAACAATGAGGCTATATAAAGAAATCCGATCAGCCGCCACCTGAGTATCGTTGCTTTCGCCGTCAACATAAACGTTAACGCTCCATTCGGACAGGTACGCTCGTCTCGCCGACGACCGCCTGCACGACATCCTCCGTGGTCAAGCCGTTCATCCGGGATTCCGTATGCAGAATGATCCGATGCGCCAGGACGGACGTGGCAAGCAGCTTGATGTCGTCGGGTATGACGTAATCGCGTTCCTGCAGGTACGCGTTCGCCCTGGCGGCCGCCGTGAGCGAGATCGCCGCCCGCGGGCTTGCGCCGAGCTGCACGCCGCTATGCTCCCGCGTGCCGCGAATGATGCGGATGATGTAGTCGGCGACGGCGGCGTCGAGGTGAACCCGCTTCACGTCCTCCATTATCTGCGCGACCTGCGAGGCGGTGGCGACGGGCTCGAGCAGCTCCGCCGGCGACGTGGCGTGAGGCGATACGATCATTTGGCGCTCGGTCGCCGCATCGGGATAGCCGAGCGAGAGTTTCATCATGAATCGGTCCAGCTGCGCTTCGGGCAGCGTATAGGTGCCGTCGAATTCGATCGGGTTCTGCGTGGCGATCAGCGTGAACGGCACCGGCAGGCCGTACGTATCGCCGTCGACCGTGATATGGCGTTCTTCCATCGCTTCGAGCAGCGCGGACTGCGTCTTCGTCGTCGCGCGGTTGATCTCGTCCACGAGCACCAGGTTCGCCATGACGGGACCCGGCCGGAACATGAAGGTTTCGTTCTTCGGATGGTAGATGGCTACCCCGGTTATATCCGACGGCAGAAGGTCGGGGTTGCATTGAATCCGGCGGAATTGGCCGCCGATCGTGCGCGCGAGCGCTTTGACGAGCTGCGTTTTCCCCGTGCCCGGAACGTCTTCGATCAGAACGTGGCCGCCCGCCAGCAGCGCGATGAGCAGCCGCTCGATCTCGGCTTGTTTTCCCAGGATGCAGCTCTCCAGATTGCGGCGGATTTCATTGCTCAAACGGTATTCCGCGGTACGTGTATCCATGAACATTCCTCCCGGAAAAAGTGCTAGATAATGAGTGCAGTTTCTAGTCCTATTATTTTACAGAAAATACAGGGTCCCGTATAGCGCAGAACCGCCAAAAAAAATTGGAGATTCCCACAGGGAACCTCCAATTTGGCTGGTAAATGCTGCCGTTACCCCTTCGGCCGGACGGCGAGCGCCGCCAGGAAGGAGAAAATGATCGCCGCGGATATGCCCGCGCTCGTGATGTCGAAGATCCCGGTGATGATCCCGATCCACCCGTCCCGGTTGAGCTCCGTGATCGCGCCGTGCACCAGCGCGTTGCCGAAGCTCGTGATCGGCACCGTCGCGCCCGCGCCCGCGAACTTGATGAGCGGATCGTACCAGCCGATGCCGTCCACGATCGCGCCCGCCACGACCAGCGTCGCCATCGTATGCGCCGGCGTCAGTTTCGCGACGTCGAACATCAGCTGTCCGATCAGGCAAATACCGCCGCCGACAATGAATGCCCACAAATAAATCATGCTGCCTGCTCCTTTCTTACGGTTAGTTGTGCAAGGGACTTTCGATCGCAACGGCATGCGCGATGCAGGGAATCGTCTCCCCTTGCTGGTACGACAAGGGCGACAGGAGCGCCCCGGTCGCGCAGACGAGAATGCGCTTCAGCTCGCCCTTCTTCAGCCGCTTCAGCAGATGCCCGTACGTCACGACGGCCGAGCAGCCGCAGCCGCTTCCGCCCGCCTGCACCTTCTGTTTCTGCACGTCGTACACCATCAGCCCGCAGTCGCCGAATACCGTGTCCTCCATGGGAACGCCGTCCCTGGCGAACAAATCCTTGGCGATGCCGTGGCCGACGGTCGCCAGATCGCCCGTCACGATGAGATCGTAGTCCTTCGGCTGCCTGCCCGTGTCGTTGAAATGCGCCGTCAGCGTATCCACGGCCGCCGGGGCCATCGCGGCGCCCATGTTGAACGGATCCGTGATGCCGAGATCGACGATTTTGCCGATCGTCGCGCATTCGACGACCGGCCCCTCGCCGTCCGGCGCGATCACGACCGCCCCCGCGCCCGTTACGGTGTATTGCGCGGTCGGCGGCTTCTGCGCGCCGTATTCCGTCGGGTACCGGAACTGCTTCTCCGCCGTGCAGTTATGGCTGCACGTGCCCGCGAGGACGTATTGCCCGGAGCCGGAATTGACGATCAGCGAGGCCAGCGCGAGCGACTCCATCGAGGTGGAGCAGGCGCCGAACACGCCGAGATAGGGAGCGCCGATCGTACGGGCGGCGAAGCTGTTGCTGATGATTTGGTTCATCAGATCGCCCCCGACGTAAAATTGCAGCTGCTGCTTGTTGACTTTGGCCTTCTCGAGCGCCATCTGGGACGCCTGCTCCAGCAGGAGGCGCTCCGCCTTCTCCCAGCTCTTCTGCTGCATGTCGAGCTCCGGATGGACGAGGTCGAAATCGGCGGCGAGCGGTCCTTCCCCCTCGTCGGGACCGACGACCGTCGCTTCGCCGATGATGACGGGACGCCGATCGAACCACCATGTTTGTTTTCCGCGCAGCATCGTCAGTGTCCCTCGATTCCGAAGATCAGATAGACGAGCCCGACGAAAAACGCGGCGACGACGCCGAATACGATGACCGAGCCGGCCAGCTTGAACATGTTGGCGCCGACGCCCAGCACGAGCCCTTCGGCGCGGTGCTCGAGCGCCGCGGAGCACATGGAGTTGGCGAAGCCGGTGACGGGAACGGCCGAACCCGCGCCGGCCCACTGCGCGATTTTGTCGTATACGCCGAGGCAGGTCAGAATGACCGAGATCAGGATCAGCACGGCCACGGTCGGGCTGCCGGCCGCCGTCCGCGACATGTGGAATCCGTACACGAACACCTCGGATATGGCTTGTCCCACGATGCAGATCAAGCCGCCGATCAGAAAAGCCCGAACGCAGTTGGCCAGGATCGATCTCGAAGGCTCCCGCGTCTTGGCGAAGTTTTGATATTCTTTGGGTGACATCGACATCTTTTTGTATTTGTTTTGTCCCGCGCTCTTGGTTGCGATAATGGTACCCTCCTCTTGATGGTCTTTAAAGGAGTATGCGTCATCCAAGGTTTCTTTATGCCAGAAATGGCAGGGCTCGCGGCAGGGGAACGTCCGACCGGAAACGCCGCTAAACCCTCGTTCCCGCGCATCGGAAACGAAGGTTCGGAGGGTGGAGAGCCCGGACGCTCCAAGGGCTCAAAACAGCGCGACCACCAGCAAGACGACCAACAGCACGTAAAGGACCAACGCCAGCAGCATGAAGATGCCGCGCAAATCGCGTTCAAAGGGCATTCGAAGAAACTCCTCTCGGCCGGGATAGGCTTCCGGGTTATCCTATGCGGGCGCTTGCGGAGTGGCGACATATCCGGCCTAGATTCCCGCGTCTCAGCCCGAATTCCGCACGACCAGCCGCGCCGAGAGAATGATCTTCTCCGACTGCGAACCGGGCTGCTTCAGCTTGCGGACGAACGCTTCCACGGCCCGGATGCCGAGCCGTTCCTTCGCCAGGTCCACGGTCGTAAGCGGCACGGAAGCTTCCATGCCCGGCGCGGTATTGTCGATGCCGACAACGCGGATGCCGCGCCGGCCAAGCCCCTTCTCCGCCAGCAGCTGCAGCAGGCATAGCGCGATATCGTCGTTGGCGCAAACGAACCCTTCCGGCAGGCTGCCTTCGGCCGCGGCGGCGTCCAAGCGCCGTTCGAGCACCGCCTGCCAGGTCCGCCATTGCGCGCCGCCATAGGGGATCGTCCATTTCTTTAATTGAGGAAGGAGCTCTCCGCCGGGATCGGCAGAGCTGCCGGTTGCGCCGGCTGCATCCGGCACGTATGCGGCACGGGCCGGCGCGCGACGCGTCTCCTTCGCTTCGTCCAGCGCCAGCCGGCAGCCCCACCAGCGTTCCCGGAAGCTGACCGCAAAGCTGTCCCTGCCCACGAACGCGAGCGCCGCGCAGCCTTGCGACAGCAAATGATGGCAGGCCATGCGGCCCGCTTCCGCATTGGCGTTCAGCACGGCGTCCGCGCCGGTCAGCGGCGCCTCGTGGTCCGCCAGCACCATCGGCAGGCCGAAGCGCGCCAGCTGGAGCAGCGTGCCGATCGGGCAACTGCCGGCGATGATGAATCCGAGCGCGCGCCGTTCGGCTCCGCTTGCGCCAAGCAGCTCCGGCAGCTCGTCGAAGGCATGGGCCGATTGGCCGAACGTGAAGAAGCTCGGCGTCAGCCCCTGCAGCCTGCAGCCCGCCTCCAGCCCTTCGACGACCCGCTTCCAGAAGTTCGGTTCCTTCGCATGGCGCTCGTCGAGGCCGATGAAGAGCAGCGGTCCGTCTTCGGGCGGCGGGATTCGCCCTTCGAATGGCGGAGATTGAGTATTCTGCAAGCGCTGCAGCTCCGGCGCATGCTCCGGTCCGGGCAATGACCGCATCTCCGCCATAGATCGCTTTTTCGGTAAAGGCTGCATTCCCTGCATGGACGGCATTTGCGGCATGCGCCGAGCCTCCGGTAACACCTGCGGCTGCCTTCCTTTTCTGCCCGATGCCCGAAGATCGTACCCAAGCGCTTCCGCGAGCGCCGTCACCTCGCGGCGCGTCGCTTCGCTGACGCCGGGCTTGCCTGCAAGCGCCTGCGACACCGTGTATTTGGACACGCCGAGCCTGTCGGCGATATGCTGCATCGATATTTTTCGAGCCATTCCCGTGCCTCCGTTCCGTGAGCGGGAAATCGTCATCCGCTTCGTTGACTTTTGTCTAGTTTACCTCTAAAGTGGGCCCGGACAAAGCATCTTTTACCTAACAAACCTAACAAATCCCGGCCACACTTACCGACGAAAGGCAGTGAAGAAGAAATGGGCAATCCTCATATTCTGTTTTACGATGAAAGCTTCCCTTACGCGGGCGAGCGCCCGGATGCGGCATCGATCGCGCGCCTGCGCGAAAGCTTCCAAATCGTATCGGCGTCCGAGCTGGCGGACGCGCTGCGGGACGCGGCCGTGTACGTGCATTTGCACGGTTCTTACTTTCCGAAATCCGCTTGGCCGGCCATCCTCGCGCATGTCTCCGAAGGCAGGGGACTGATCGCGGCCGGCGGCGCGCCGTTCAAAACGCCGGTGATCGGCACGGGCGGCAGCTGGACGCCGGAACCGGATCAAACCGCGTATCACCAGCAGCTCCATATACACGAAGCGCTGCCCGTGACGACCGAAGGCGTCGCCAAGCTCGCGCATCATCGGGAGATTCCGCTCTTCGCAGGCTGCGAGCCGCTCTTCGCGATCGAGCCGACGTTCGGGCTCGTGCTGCACGTGACCCGCGCGGACGACCGTCCGGGCGAGCTCGGCTCCGCCGGCCCGATCGACGCGCATATCCATCCGCTCTTGAAAGGCGTAAGCGGAGACGGGCTGGAACGCGAACGCTCCGCCCCCGCCGTGCTGCTCGAGCATACCAAAGGACCGTTCGCCGGCAGCCGGATGATCTTCGTGAACCAGCGGCTGGGAACCGCGTTCTGGTCCGGCAGCGGCGCGGAAGCGCTGGCGCGCTGGGCCGAGTTCGCGGCGGCCGGTGTCACGGAGCTGTGGCTGAAGCCGAACTACGGCTCTTACGAGCCCGGCGAGCGTCCCGTCCTGACGCTGCAAGGACAGCAAATCCTGCAAGCGCGCACGGAACGCGTCAGCTCCGGCACCGCGGCCTGGTCGTTCCATATTCGCATCCTGAAAGCGAACAGCAGCGAAGCCGCCGAGCCCGTGCCGTCGTATGATTACGACGGCGGGCATTTCATCGAGGTTTGGCGCACGGAAGCCGCGTTCGAGATCGGCCGCGAGCTCGTCATTCAGCGCATCGCCGCGCCTCTGGACGCGGAAGCGGGTTTCTACGCGGTGGAATGCGAGGCGGTATCGCCGAGCGGAGAACGCCGCCTGCTGCGCCAAGGCTTCTGGGGCATGGACCAAGCGCTGCTGGAATCCGGCGAGCCGATCTCGTGCGACCGCGATTATTTCATCAAGAACGGACGGCCGCTGCCGATCGTCGGCATGACCTACATGACGAGCGACGTGGCCCGCAAATTCCTGTTCCTGCCGAACGCGGCCGTCTGGGACCGCGACATGGCGCAGATGAAGCGCGCCGGCATCAACTCCATCCGGACCGGCTTCTGGACGGCATGGCGCAGCGTCATGTTCGTCGACGGCCACCCGTACGAGGAGGTGCTTCGCGCGATCGACGCCTTGTTCCTGACCGCTAAGCGCTACGACATGGAAGTGACGTTCAATTTCTTCGCCTTTACGCCGGAAGCCTGGGAAGGCGTCAACCCTTACCTCGACCCGCGCAGCGTGGAAGCGCAGAAGCGGTTCATCGCGGCCATCGTATCGCGGCATGCGAATTCGAAGCACGTGCACTGGGATCTCATCAACGAGCCGTCCATGTTCGATCCGAAACGAATCTTCAAGGGACCGCGTTCCGCCCGGGACCCGTTCGAGAAAGCCGCCTATCTGGCCTGGCTGCGGGAGCGCCACGGCGAGATCGGGCTGCTGCAGGAGCGTTGGAACATGACGCCCGCCGAGCTGCCGTCGTTCGAGGCGGTCGCGCTGCCGGAGCCGGACGACATCAACTTCGGCACGACGGAGAATATCGCCAAGCGCGGCGGCCAGTGGCTCGATTACACGCTGTTCACGATGGACATGCACAACCGTTGGGCGTCCCGATTGATCGAGACCATCCGTTCCATCCAGCCGAAGCAGCTCGTGACGGTCGGCCAGGACGAAGGTCTCGGCAAGCAGCGTCCCTCGCCGTTCTTCTACGCGGAAGCCGTCGACTATACGACCGTGCACTCGTGGTGGCTGATGGACAATCTCGTGTGGGACGGCATCTTCGCCAAAGCGCCGGACAAACCGAACCTGATCCAGGAGACGGGCATCATGTACGTGGAGACGCCGGACGGCCGCGCGAAACGAAGCGAGGAAGAGCTGCGCAACATTCTCGAGCGCAAATACGCCTATGCGTTCTCCACCGGCGGCGCCGGCGCCGTGCAGTGGATCTGGAACATCAATTTCTACATGAACAACGTCAACGAATCCAACATCGGCGCGCTGCGCGCGGACGGCACGGAGAAACCGGAAGCGGCGGTCTCCTATGATTTCGGCGCTTTCATGGCGGGCATCCGCGACTTGTTCATGGACCGCCGGCTCGAAGAGGTGGCCGTCGTCTATCCGTACTCCAACGACTTCTCCAACCGCAACCTGGCGTACGATGCGACGACCCGCGCCGTCCGCACGCTGTCCTACGCGATGAACGTCCATGCCTTCGGGGTCGGCGAATATCAGCTGGCGTCGCTCGCCGAGTCGAAGCCGAAGCTGATCCTCGTGCCGAGCGCGCACAGCTTCAGCGGCGCGGCGCTGGAGCGGCTCGTATCCCACGTCGAGACGCACGGCGGCACGCTGCTGTTCACCGGGCCGCTCGGCTTGGACGAATACTGGCGGCCGGTTCAGCCGAAGGCGGCCGCGCTCGGACTCGGCGGCGTCGGCAACCTGCTCCGCGAGGAGTTGCTCGAGCTGAACGGCAAATTGCAGCCGGTCTCGTTCGGCGGCACGCGCATCGCGGACAGCAATAAAGGCCTGGCGGCCGCCGCGGAAGGCGGTCCCGCGAAGCTGACGGCACTGAAGCTCGGCGCCGGACGCTTGCTGTACTGCCCGCTGCCGATCGAGCTGAACGAACGCCTCGAGCCGCTGCTGGCGGTGTACGGGGAGGCCATTGAGCAGGCCGGCGTCGAAGCCGAGCTCGAATGGCTGCACGGCGGCGAACTGCCCGGCGTATACGGGCGCAAGCTGACGTTCGCTGCCGGCTCGCTCTACGTCTTCGTCTCGGAATTCGCCTGCGATGCCGCGATCGAAGTCCGGGATCCGAAGACGGGCGTGCGCTACGCGTTCTCGCTTCCGCAGGAACGGACGGTCATGTTCGCCGCGGATACCGGCGGCAGGCTGCTCGGCGTATACCGCCCGGACGAAGTCGCGATCGAGGTTCGATAGGCCCCGCAGCTTCCATGTCCGGCGTGTTGGGGCAATAAAAAGGCGAGCGCGTTCCCTCGGGGGACGCACTCGCCTTTTTATTTTGCCTTTTTTCTTATGCTTATCCTAGCCCTCTCGCCTCGCGCTTTTCCCCTTGCTTGATTGCCTTTCGCTTAGCCTTTCGCTACTTGCCGTCAGCCGCTTCAGGCCTCGATCCACGTCGTCTTGCTTGCCGCCGACGACCGTTTCGCTTGCGGCGGCGTCATGTCGGGAACGCCCAAATAAATAAAGCCCAGCATCTTGTCCTGCGGGCGCAGGCCAAACGCTTCGTTCATGAGCGGGTGATAGCACGGCTCTCCGCTTCTCCACACCGCGCCCAGGCCGAGCGCATGAATCGTCAGCAGCATATTTTGAATCGCCGCGTTGACGGCGCCGTATTCCTCCAGCTCGATGACGTCCTTGCGCTCCGTCGGAACGACGGCGACGGCGATGACGACCGGCGCGCGCAGCGCTTTTTTCTTGGCATCCTCGGCCTTGGCTTCCAGCGCCTCCGCGTCCAAGCCGGCGCCCGCCTGCGCTACTGCGATCGCCGCCAGCGCTTCGCCCAGCTTGCCGCGGCCTTCGCCGCTCAGCACGAAGAAGCGCCAAGGCTCCGTCAGCCGGTGATTCGGCGCCCATACGGCCGCTTCCAGTATTTGCTCGATCGTTTCTTTGGCCACCGGCTCCTGCGTAACTTTGCCGATGCTTCTTCTCGTGCGGATCGCTTCGATAATGTCCATGTTCGTCTCCTGTCCTCTACCAACGGTTTGATAGATTTATTGTAGCATAGCCGCGGGTAAAAGTTGAACGGGCGGACGGCGCCGTGCATGCTCCGGCGAGCAAAAAAAGTCCCGCCCGGACCGGCAGTCGCCGATCCGAACGGGATGCTCCCGCTTGCAGCCGCTTAAGCCAAGCCGGCCGCAAGGTAAACTTTATCGAAGCCGGCTCTGGAGCGGGCCAGCAAGCCTTCCGGCGTATCGGTCGGCGCTTCCGACGCCAAGATCTCCTGCGTGACGGAGCCTTTGTAGCCGATCGCGTTCAGCGCCTTCAGGAAGCCGCCCAGATCGATGACGCCTTCGCCCGGATACAATCTGCCGTTATCGCGGGCTTCTTCCACGGGCACGTCCGGCGCGTCGTTGATATGCACGTGGACGATCTGATCCGGCGTCAACGCCTCGATGGCCGAGAGGCCGAGGCCGTTCGTGTACCAATGATAGGAGTCGAACAGCAGGCCGACATTCGGCTCGCCGATGGCCGCGATCCAGTCCAGCGTTTCTTCCAGCGTCCACAGAAACGGATTCGCCCAAGCGGTCCGCAGATGATGCGGGCCGACGAATTCCAGGCCGAGGCGGATGCCGAAAGCGCCGAGGATTTGCGCGCAGGTGCGCAGCCGGCGCGTCGCGATCGCGGTGAAATGGGCTGCCTTGTAATCCGTCGCGGGCAGCACGTACGTGCAGCAATTGCGAACGCCGAGCGAAGCCGCCGCCGCGGCTTCCTCCGCCAGCTTCGCGAGTCCGGCGCGGAAGGTATCCTCCGAATGCCGCCACTCCGCGGACAAGCCGATGGAGCCGATCGTCACGCCGCTGTCCGCCAGCAGCTTGCGCGCGCCTTCGAGGCCGTTGCGGTCGATCAAGCCTTTCGCGTCGATGTCGACGGTTTGAAAGCCGTATTCGCCGGCAAGCGCGATGAAGCGCTCGTCGCTGCCGATATCGCCGAGTCCGGCGCGGGAAAGTCCTTTTAACATGTGCTGTCAGCCTCCATAGGTTCAATAGATTAGGAATAACGGGATGATTCGAGCCTTACAGATTCCAGTCGAGCTTCACTTCATGTCCCGTCCGCGACGATTCGTAAATCGCGTCCAGCACCAGATTGTTCGTAAAGCCCGTCAGCGCCGACGTGATCGGCTGCTTGCCCGTGATGATGCAGTCCAGGAAATGCCGGCTCAGGCGAAGCCGCTCGTGCTCGTCGTTCTCCGGCCGGGAAAGCGGGGTTTCCAAAGGCTTGTCGAACTTCTCCGTCAGCAGTTTCCCGGTCGCGCCGCGGTAGCTCGCGCCGCCCTCGGTGCCCATCAGGTGCACGAAAGGCGTGTTGTCCGTATCCATATGAACCGCCCAGCTGACTTCAAGCGTGAGCGAGCTGCCGTCTTCCATCTTGATGAGCGCCGTCGCCAGATCCTCGACGTCGTAGATGCCGTTCCAGTTCGGCTTGCCCCAGGTGCCGATGCCCTTGCGCTTCGGTCCGAATTCCGCGTACGTCGCGCCGTAGACCGACACCGGCTTCGGGTTGCCCATGAGATACAGCGCCAGGTCGAGCATATGGACGCCGATGTCGATCAGCGGACCGCCGCCGGATTGATCCATGCGCGTAAACCACGTGCCCCAGCCCGGGATGCCCTTGCGGCGGTACCAGCCGGTCTTGGCCGTATAGATCCTGCCGAGCTCGCCGCGGTCGACCTGTTCCTTGATCTGCATCGGCACGGATTCCCAGCGCATCTGATGACCGATCATGACGACCTTGTCGGTTGCTTGGCTTGCTCGCAGAATCTCCTTGGCCGCCGCCGCGTTGATGCCCATCGGCTTCTCCAGCAGCACGTGCTTGCCGGCTTCGATCGCCCGAACGGCCAGCTCCGCGTGGTACTGGTTCGGCACGCCGATGACGACCGCGTCCACGTTCGGGCTTTGAATGAGCGCCTCCGGCGATTCCAGCACGGCCGGAATGCCGTATTCGACCGCCCGCTGCTCCGCCAAAGGCAAATAAAGATCCGTGATTGCCGTTATTTCGCAAACGTCGCGCAGCTGCGAGAACTGCGAAGCGTGAACGCTTCCAATATTGCCGGCGCCGATAATGCCGATCCGAATTGCCATCGCTTAGTTCCTCCCCGGATACCTTGCCTGCGTGATAACGCTAGTGTTCGATTCTATGATAAAGTAGTCTGTAGAAAAAAGCTTGTCTCATATTTCGATAAACGTCCCATTTCTTCGGAGGATCGCAATTGCCATGACCCATTTTCCGGATTATTTGAAAACGTATCCGAACGCCGACTCGGCGTTCCCTTTCCATATCGGCATTCATGCGCTGCAGCGCGGCTTCCGGGCGCATCGCCACGACTTCCTGGAGCTGTCGTACGTCATCGAGGGCCGGGGCTCCGAGGTCGTCAACAACGTCCGGCACGAGATGGTGCCCGGCACGTTCACGTTCGTGCAGCCGTACCAGGTGCACGAGTTGTTCACCGAACCGGGGAGCACGCTGCTCTTGTACAACTGCATGTTCAGCATGGACCTGCTGATGGACGCCGGCGGTCACGGCGACGGGCTGGCGGAGCTGATCGAGCCGAGCCCGCTGCCGCCGTATACGGCGTTTACCGGCGTCATTGCGGAGCGCACCCGCTTCCTCATCGACGACATGATGCGCGAATACGAAGGGAACGCGCCCTGGCGGCTTACGCTGCTGCAGGCCCGGCTGAAGGAGCTGCTCGTCTGCTTCGACCGCGAGCGGCGGAAGCACCAGCCCGGCGTTGCGGCGATCGCGTCCTCCGCGAAGCCGGGCGCGTCCGTCTGGCCCATCATTCATCATATCCACCGCAATTACCAGGAGGACGTGACGCTGACGCAGCTGGCGGACCGTTTCGGCATGAGCGCCTCGCGCATCAGCGAGGTGATCAAGGAGAAAACCGGGCAGACGTTCGTTCATTTCCTGCAGGATCTGCGGCTGCGGCATGCGAGCTCCCTGCTCGTCTCGACCGATTACAGCGTCGTCGAAGTCGCGCTCGAGGTCGGGTTCGGCTCGTACAAGACCTTTGCCAAAGTCTTCCGCGAACGCAAGGGAATGGCGCCGCTGGCCTACCGCAAAGCCAAAAGACCCGTCTGATTAGAGACGGGTCTTGAATTCGTTCGCCGCCGCTTAGACGCGATGCAGCTGGCGGCCCTGATCGTCCTTCACCGCCTGCCAGAGACGCCGCCACTCGCCGGCATCCCGCAGCACGCTCTCCGGCTCCGACGCGCTGCGCACGGGGAAAGAAGGCTGGGACGAACGGCCCGACGGCGCCCCCGTCTTGTGATAACGCAGATCGACGGACCAGCGCACGATATCCGAGCGGTTGCCGATGCCCCTGTGCGGCGTGTATTTGTTCATGATGACGAGGCCGCCCTTCGGGCATTCCGCGAGCACCGGCTTCGCCTCCGGCAGCTTGTCGGGGTCGATGGTCGTTCCGCCCTCGGCCCGGTGATTGACGTAGCCCTGCTTGAATACGCGCGGCATGACTTCCATGCAGCCCGTCTCCGCCGTCGCGTCCACGAGGGGCATCCAGAACGTGATGATCTCCGATGCCTCGGAATCCGGCGACGTCACGGCGCAGTCTTGATGCCAAGGCACGTTTTGAAAATAATCCGGTTCGTCCGCGGCGAGCTTCGACGGCACCTTCGCCCGCACATGCTGGATCGGGTTGCAGCTGAGCTCGCTGCCGAGCAGGCATTCCACGACGTCCACCAGCTTGCCGTGCCCAAGCAGACGGAACATCGCCTCGCCCAGATAGGATCGGATGTCCAGCCCCTTGCCGATCTCCGGGCACTCCGCGTACAGACAAGCGTAACGACGTTCGAACGGCTCCTTCTCGTAAAGCGCTTTCAACTTTCCTTCCGCGAACAGCCTCCGCGCGCGGCCGTCGATCTCCCGCGCCAGCTCGTCGATGACCGGCTGCAGGTCATGGCCGTCCAGCACGTCCGGCACGATCAGATACCCTTCCGTTTGATACGAAATGATTTGCTCCAGCGATAACCGCATATGCGCATGCCTCCGTTTTCGAACGCTTCGATTGGTCTTCCCGCCATCTATGCTACCAGCAGGCCGGCCGTCGTTGAAGGTACGAAATTCGCTTCCATGCGGACGATCTTATCCTCTTCGGTACTCGACGGGCGCGCGCCCGTGATGCCTGCGGAACAGACGCGCGAAATACGACGGATCCTCGTAGCCCAGCATGGCCGCGATCGTAAACACGGGATAATCCGTATACAGCAGCAGCTTCTCCGCTTCCGCCATCCGCAGCCGCTGCAAATACGTCATCGGCGCCATGCCGGCGTGCGTCTTGAACGCGCGGCACAAATAATTGGGCGACCAATGGACGAGCTCCGCGAGCTCCTCCAGTCGGACGGGTTCGCCGAGGCGGGCGGCCATATGGCGTTTCAGCGTATCGATCTCGTCGGCGACGCCGACCCTGCCCGGCACGATGCCGTCCGCGGCGATCAACTGCCACAGCAGCTCCTCCGCGCGCAGCAGCAGGTCCATGGCTTGGAGGGATCGATGCTCCGCCGTGAGAAAGCGGTTGGCGGGATCCAGCAGCCGGTTGAAGCCTTCCAGCAGCCACGGACGGAGCTGCGCAGGGACGGCGATGGGTTGTGTCCGCAGCAGCCACGGCACCGGAACGCCGCGCTTCTCCTCGAACCAATCGAAAAAGTTGGCGCAGGCGGGTTGGTCCTCCTCGTCGCGGACGAGAAAGGTGCATTCCAGATTATGCAGCGGAGTCCGTTCGTCCCCGTGGAACTGATGCCATTCGTCCGGATTGATGATGTACAGCAATCCCGGCACCGCCCGGGTCATCCGTTCGTTCACGAGAAAACGGCCTTCGCCGTCCGTGACGTACATCAGATGAAACACGGGATGCCGATGCCGGACCGTCAGCATGCCGGCGCGGCCCTGCTGGCGATCCGTCGTCACATGTTCCAAGCGCAAAAGCCGGCCGTTCATCAAAACGCGCATACTCATGGCGGAAGCCTCCCCGTACGATGTCAAACGGAACCTCTCCCACCATTTTACCAAGGCAGGCCAACGCCGAAAAGACCGGGACCCTCCGTCCCGGCCTTTTCTTATATGAACGCCTCTTCTATGATCAATAGAATTGGCCGAGGCGGTTGCGGCCATGCAGGATCGGCGCGCTGCCGTCCGCATTCTGTTCCTGCTTCTCCGCGATCGCGTGCAGGCGCTCGGTCAACTCCGCGAACCACTCCGAATCGCGCGTCGCCAGCGCCAGCTCGATAAAGTCCATGATCGGTTCTTCGTAATCCAGCACCTGAAGCGTCGGCTGCTCCTTGAGCCAACTGCTCAACACGGCGACCGTAGTGCCTACGGCGGCATCGTGATCCGATTGAACGACATAAACCGTCGCAATGTTTTGCCTTTCGTTCAGCGACGTTATGAAACCTTGAATAAGTTCCCCGTCTTTCGTTCTGCCTTGTACCCAATCACTAATCGCAAAGCCCATCGTCAGCACCACCTGTCTGCGGATTTTTGGAAGCTCCTTAACTGTAAGTGTATCAGTTACAGTATAGGGTGGAAAAGAGGACGATTCGCATGGCTGCCTGCTAGCCGTCCCTTTTCTCTGTTACTGTAATTATATGAGTTACAGTTATTTATGTCAAGCAGCTTACTAAAATAAAGTAAATAACTGATGATGTTAAAACTTTACGTCGCCGGACCCTACACCGTCGCCCGCGCAACGGCGACGCGTCCCGAGAAAAAGGTCGCTCCTTGTCCCATGTCCGCGACGCGGTCGGGCGTCAGCGCGTTTACGACGGCCTTGCGATCCGCGCCGTCCGCCCACAAGCCTTGGCTGACGACGACGCCGGGCAGCACGTCCTCCCCGACGGCGGCCGTCAGCTCGCATTCGCCGCGGCCGTTCCACACTTTCACCGCGTCGCCGTCCCGGATGCCGAGTCCTTCCGCATCGGCGGCGTTCATGTGCAGCTTCGGCGTCTTCTCCATCGCGGCATGCTTATCGTTATGCGCGAAAGTGGAATTCAAGAAGTTGTGGTTGACCGTCGGAATGAACAGAAACGGATACGGTCCGTCCTCGGCCAGCGGCGTATAGGTCGGCATCGGCGGAAAGCCCTGGCGTTCCATCGCGACGGAATACAGCTCGATGCGTCCGCTCGGCGTCCGCAGTCGTCCCGGCAGCAGCGGCCGCACGTTCGCTTTGGCAAACTGCTTCTCCTGCAGCAGGCCGGCCGTCATGCCCTGCAGGTTCGGGTTGTTCGGATTGTTCAGCGCCTGATCGATCATGTCCATGTCGCTGTCCCGCAGTGCCTCGTCCTCGTAGCCCATCGCCTCCGCGAGCAGGCGGAACACTTCGGTATTGGATTTGCTTTCGCCGTAGCGCGGGATCACCGGTTGTTGAATCTGCACGTAGTGGTGCCAGTAGGACGAATAGACGTCCGTGTTCTCGAAGGTCGAGGTAGCCGGGAGGACGATGTCGGCGTACTTGGCCGTCTCCGTCATGAACAGTTCGTGGACGACGGTGAACAGATCCTCGCGGGCCAGCCCTTCCCTTACCTTGTCCGCATTCGGCGCGACCACGGCCGGGTTGGCGTTGTACACGTACAGCGACCGGATCGGCTTCTCTTGCTCGTGCAGCGCGATGCCGAGCAGATTCATGTTGATCTTGCGCGGGCGCTTCAGCTCCCTTGGCTTCAGGTCCGGCCTTGCCAGCGCCCGCTGGTTGAGCGCCAGATGGCCGCCGTTGCCTTTGATCGCCCCGCCGCCCTTCTTCAGCCATTGGCCGGTCAATGCCGGCAGGCAGGCGATCGCCCGGGTCGTCATGCCGCCGTTGTCGTGATGCTGCGGCCCGTTGCCGATCCGTATGAACGCGGCGCCATCGACGCCGCCGTACATGCGGGCCAGCTTTACGATATCCGCCGCGGGCACGCCCGTAATCGCGGAGACATGCTCCGGGGTGTAGGATTTCACATGCTCGCGCAGTTCCTCGCGGCCGACCGTATATTGCTCCATGAACGCTTCGTCCACCAGCTCCTCGGCAAACAGCACGTGCATCAGACCGAGAGCGAGCGCCGCGTCCGTTCCCGGAAGCACCGGAATAAACCAGTCGCCCCACTTGGCGGTGCGGTTGCGGTGCACGTCGATGACGACGATCGTCGCGCCGTTCTTGCGCGCTTTCTCCGCGATCGCGACCTGGTGCATGTTCGTGCTGACCGCGTTGACGCCCCACATGACGATCAGCTTCGCATGCACGGTATCCTCCGGATCCGTCCCGTAGCTGCCGCCCATGGTGAAGCCGTACCCGACAGTCCCGGCCGCTTCGCAGATGGAATAGATCAGCTCGCTCGCGTTCATCCGGTTGAAGAACCGGCGGCCCATGCCTTCCGTATTGACCCGGCCCATGTTGCCGTAAAAGCTGTACGGCAAAATCGACTCCGGTCCTTCTTCCGCGATCAGCGACTTCCAGCGAGACGTGATCGTCCGGATCGCTTCCTCCCAGCCGATCGGCTCGAACTGCCCGCTTCCCTTGGGACCCGTTCGGCGGAGCGGCTGCTTCAAACGCTTCTCGTCGTAGATCCGCGCGGTCATGTTGCGGACTTTATTGCAAATCGCTCCCTGCGTGACGGGATGCGAGGGGTCGCCCTCGATCTTGACGATGACGCCGTCTTGCTTATGGACCAGCAGGCCGCACTGGTCGGGACAATCCAGCGAGCATACCGATGGAAATACGCCGTTCTTCTGTTCCGCGTAGCCGCTCATGATGCCACTCCTTCCGCGCTTGCGTTACCTTGATTATACTAGATTGCTTCGTCGACGGCATCCTCGGGCGTGCCGACGTGACCCGAGCCTACAAAAAAAGTCTGCCGGACCCGGTATAGGTCGGCAGACTTCCGCATTACTCGCCTGTTTCCAAATAATGCACCTGCTGCAGCGTCAGCGCCAAATCGCCCGCCGCGCAGCTGTCGATGACATAGGCCGGCTTCGATGCCCCGATGATCGGGAATACCGGGAACGGCTGGGACGTGAGGTAGGCCAGCGCGATCGCCGAGCCGGTAGCGCCGAGCTCCGCGGCCAGCTCCTGCACGCGGTCGAGCCGGGCAAAGCTGGTCTCGTTGAAATAATGGCGCTCGACCCCCGCGGCGCTGCCTTCGCTGCCCGCTGCCTGCCCGCGCGCGTAGCGTCCGCTGAAGAAGCCGTTCGCCTGCGACGAGAACGGAATAACGGCCATCCCCGTTTCCTCGAAGTAGTGCTTGTCCGCTTCGCTCATCGCGACGAGCGTCTTGTCCCCGATGGATCCGGGATTGAGCGAGGCGAGATTCCACAGCGGCTGGCTCGCCGCAAACGGCGCGAGGCCTTTGCTTTCGGCGTAAGCCCGAGCCTGCTTGATCCGCCCGACCGTCCAGTTGGAGCAGCCGATGCCGCGGATCTTGCCGGACTTAATCAGCTCGTTCAGCGTGTCCATGATGCCTTCCACCGGCGCAGCGGGATCGTCGCGGTGCAGCCAATAGAGGTCGATGTAATCCGTCTGCAGCTGGCGCAAGCTCCGGTCGACGTCCGCGATGAGGTCGTCCCTGCCGAGCCTTCCGATATGCATCGTGCTCAGCTCGGGATGACCGCCCTTGGTCGCGAGCACGAGCCTCTCGCGAATGCCGCGTTCCTTCAGCCATTTGCCCAGCCGAATTTCCGTCAAGCTTCTGCCTCGGTTCAGCCAGTCGTCGTAGACGATCGCCGTGTCGAAGAAGTTGCCGCCCTGTTCCACGTACAAGTCGAATAATCGAAAAGCGTCCGCTTCCGCCATCGTCCCGCCGAAGCCGGCCGTTCCCATGACGATGACTGCCGCGTTCAAATCCGTTCCGGGTATTGCTTTGTACCGCATTTGCGATCCCTCCGTTAATAGATGGCTGCATGTGATGGTCGATGCAAGCTGCCGGTTCTGGATGTCGCGGAGCGGATAAGTTCGGCAAATGTTTACGGCGTCGCGGAAACCGCGGTGCCTTCTTTGAGCGGAAGATGCGACACGTAGCTATCCGCCAAATTCAGCAGCTTGAGCGCCCGCTCGTACTGCGAATCCGTCGCCGGCGTCGTTTGCGTCTCGCCCGGAAGCGGGAAGTTCGTTCCGTCCTCGAAGCCCTTGCCGGGCACGAACACGCTCTCGTCCGTGATGAAAGAGCCGGTCGGTAGGAAATGCCGCATCGGCAGCAGGTTGGAGCTTTCGTTGAACAGATCCTGGCCGAAGTGAATCTGATTGGCGGTCGATACGCCGAGCAGATTGGCCACGGTCGGCAGAATGTCGATCTGGCCGCCCACGTCGTGCTGCACGGACGGATACGTCACGCCGGGCACGCTCAGAATGAGCGGAATGCGGAACATGTCGGGATACCCGTAATCATGACCCAGCATATTCTTCAGCATGTCTTTCTCGTCGCCGCTGAGCGAGTATATCGGCAATCCCTGATGGTCACCATACATAACGACGATGCTGTCATCCCAGAGCCCGGTGTCTTTCAAGCCTTGAATGAAGGCGCCCAGCGCGTAGTCCGCGTAATTCTGCGCATGGATGTAATTGCCGACCAGCGTGCCTTCCATGTTTTCCGGCAGCGTCATTTTGTATTTCGATTCCGGAATTTTGTACGGGTGATGCGCGCTCATGGAGATGACTTGGGCATAAAACGGTTTGTCCGCTTGATCCATCCGCTGCAGCTCCGGAATCGTCTTCGCGTATAGAATTTCGTCCGAAGCGCCGAATGCGATATGGTCGTCGTCCCCGTAGAAATGCTGATCGTAATACTTATCCCAGCCGATCGAAGCGTACAGCTCGTTGCGGTTCCAGAAATGAACCTCGTTCGTATGGAACGTCGCCGTGTCGTAGCCGTTCGCGTGCAGCAGCTTCGGCAGGCTCGGCAGGGCCTTCTCGACGTATTTGTCCGTCGCGGCTTCGTGATGCGGCACGTAGAGCGACGTATTGACGACGTACTCGGCGTCGGATGTCGTGCCTTGGCCGGCCATCGTGTAGAAACGGTCGTAATGGAACGTTTCGTTCATCAGCTTGTTCAAATTCGGCGTGACTTCCTGCCCGTCGATTTTCAATCCGATGAGGAAATCCTGGAACGATTCCATCTGCAGAATGATCAGATTCTTGCCTTTGGCAGCGCCGAAAAGCTTCGGAGCGGCCGGCGTCTGGAAGCCCTTCAGCTCGTCGATCTTGGCCTGCGTGATATCGGACATGTCCACGACTTCCTGCTTCTCCGTCGAATCGGACAGCAGCGTGTAGACCTCGTAGTTGAGAATGCCCATGTCCTCGGCCTGCTTGTTCTCGTTCATGCTCGCCCGGTTCGGCCAAACGTTGAACACGCACAGCGCGAGCGAAGCGACGATCATCGCGTAGAGCGAGGCTCTGCGGCGCGGAAGCAGCCGTTTGTGGACCGAGCCCGGGTCGTACGAAGAGGCGTAACCGGCGTTCTTCTTCGGCCAGAAGTGGATGACGCCCAATACGACGATATCGATAAAGAAGAGCAGGTAGTACGGATCGAGAAGCGAATACGTGCTCTCGCCCACCTTCGTTACTTTATCGGCCTGATGAAGCGCGTGGTACGTGACGATGACCCCGTAATATTTGTAATAAATGACGACCGTGAAGTAGAGCAGCGTAATCAATAAATTCGAAACCAGGTAATACACGACCTTGCGTTTGCGCGCGACTAGCTCGATGAAGCAGAAAACGATCCAGATGAACGGAAGCTCCGTCACCAGCGTTTCCCAGGAAAAGCCGATGTCGAACACGACGTACATGACCAGGCTTCCCTTAATCAGCAACAGCAGCGTAAACAGCAAAAAACGCCGGCTTAACAATTTTGACCAAAACATCCTTTTCATCACCTTCATGCCATTGATGTGAAGCCTCCGCCGCCTTGAACGCATGGCGGAACGCTTCGAAATAACGACGAATGACCCGAACGAACGTCCGGCTGCGGCGAATGCAACAAATAAGAAGAAACGGCCGACGCCGCCCTTGCAGGCGGCGACGCGGTTTCTTCCCTGAAATACAGGCAAGCCGAAGTGAATTTCATGCTTTCCTTATCGCTCATCTTCCATCCTTGCGCAAATCCAACGATCAAGGACGATCCGATGATGTTGCAGCCGTCCTTCTTCCGTCACGCCTGCCAGAGGCTTAACGTGAAATCGACCATTTCTTCCAGATACGCGACGACGTCGGGCTCGGAAACGACCGCGATGCCGATGATGGCGCTGTACGTGAACTGCATCCACATCGACATCAATTGCCGGGCCGCCAGCGTGAAATTCATCGTGCGAATCTCGCCCTTGGCATGCCTGCGCCTCAGGAAATCCGCGATCGACTCCACGCGCTCCGACATCATGACGGACAGCTGCTTCGCTTCTTCCAAATCCAGCAGGTCGTTCTCTCGGAACAGGATACGCATGAGATCCAGATCGTCCAGGAACAGCTCGTTGATCTTGCCCATGATGGCCAGCAGCGCCTCGCGCATCGGAAGATGTTCGATCGTTTCATTCGTCAATTGCTTGATTTCGTACACGCGATGCTCGAAACTTTCCCGCAGCAGGACAGACATGATCTCTTGCTTCCCGCCCGGAAAATAGTGGTAGAGAATGCCATCGCCTTTCTGGATTTGCCTTGTGATCGCACGAACCGGAGTGCCGTGATAGCCCATCTCAGCGAAAAGGTTTTTAGCGGTTTCCAGTAACTTCTCTCTCGTAGCCGTTGCTTGTTCTTTTCGTGTGAGTTGCGCCATTCAAGTAACCTCCAGCTTTCGTTGAACGATCGTACAATGAGAAGTATAGTCCCGGCCCGCTCGTTCTGTCAATGAGAAGATCACCCTCATCGCAGGCCCGTTCCGCCGTCCACCGTAAGCACTTGGCCGGTCACTTGGCTGCTCAGCGACGACGCCATGAACAGCACGCCGTCCGCGATGTCCTCGCCCGTCTGGATGCGTCCCATCGGCAAGCGCGCGGATACTTCCGCGAACAGTTTGTCCGGGTCCACGCCGGTCGCGCGAAGCCTGGCCGTCTCCCCCTCCGAGGCGACCCAGCCGGGCTGGACGCAGTTGACGCGAATGCCGTGCTTCGCGAATCCTTTGGCCAAATTCCGGGTCAAGGTCACGAGACCGCCCTTGGATACCGCGTAAGCCATGGCGGCGGGATCCCCGCTTCTGGCATGCGTCGAACCGATGTTGACGATGCTGCCGCCTCCCTGCTCGATCATCCACGGCACGAACGCCCGGCACGTCAGATAAGCGCCCTTCAAGTTAATGCCCATGATCCGCTCCCAGAACGCTTCGTCCGTGCCCATGAGATCGGCCCGGGGGAAAATGCCCGCATTGTTGACCAGCACGTGCACGCCGCCGAGCTTCGTCCGCACTTCCGCCGCCATGGCCTCGATCTGCCGAACGTCGGACACGTCGCAGCGCATGAAGTGCGCCTCGCTCCCGGCTTCCGCGAGCTGCCTCGCCAACGCGGCGCCTCCTTCGTCCACGTCCGCGATCACGACCCGCGCGCCATGCTGCGCGAACCGCTCCGCGATGGCCCGGCCGATTCCTTGCGCGCCGCCCGTCACGAGCATCGTCTTGCCGGATATGCCGAGGATGTCCGTCACCGGGCCTTCACATCCTTCCGCTCCGCAGCTTCGTAGGCGATGACAGGAATCTGGGTCGCGAGCTTGCCGCCGCTGACGTCGATCATCGTGCCGGTGATATACGATGCGAGATCCGAGGCCAGAAAGCAAATCAGGTTCGCGACGTCGTCCTTGCTGCCCCAGCGGCGAAGCGTCAGCGTATCCAGCAGGCGGTTTTGCCGCTCCTCGCTCAAATCCGCGAAATGATTCATGTCCGTCGGGATCATCCCGGGCGAGTAGCAGTTGACGGTGACGTTCCACGGTCCCAGTTCTCCGGCCAGCACGCGGGTGAATTGCTTCACGGCGGCCTTGGAGGAGGCATAGGCGGCGCTTCCGTAGGCGGGCACGATCGCGGCGAAGGAAGCGGCGTTCAGGATGCGCCCCCCGTTCTGCGCTTTCATGATCGGGGCCACGGCCTTGCACATGAGGAACGTGCCCTTCAGATTGATGTCCATATTAAGGTCCCAGATCTCTTCGCCCAGCGATTCCACGACGCCGCCGCTCGCCACGCCGGCATTGTTGACCAGAATATCGATTCGGCCGAAGAGGCTCTGCACCTCCCGTACAACTTCTGTTACGCGATCGGCGTCCCGAACGTCGCATAAATATTGCGCGCTTGTAAATCCCTGCTCCGCGAACAGCTCGCCTACTTCGTCCAGCAGCTCCTGCCGGACGTCCAGCAAGGCCGTCTTGACGCCTTCCCGCGCCAGCGTCAGCGCGATTTGCCGCCCGATGCCTCTCCCCGCCCCGGTAATGATCGCCGCTTTCCCGCTCAAATCGATAATCATGAGACCGCCTCCTCGGATTCGCTTGACTCGGTTCCCTGCAAGAGCCGCGCGTTCATGCGCCGTCTCGCCCTTCCTGCACGTGCATGCACTTGTAAAGGAATGCGCTTACATGTTACCATTCTGCTGACCGCCTTGGATTTACATTAAAATGACCGTTTTTTGGACTTTTCCGTAATTCTAACGTACGGTGGTGATGCGTTTGGAAGCTTCCCCTTTTGCCGTTCCGAGACCCTGCGCCCTGCGCGATTTGTCGCCCGTCGTTCATTGGGCCCGGCATCATGTCCGGACGCCGTCCTTTCATTGGAAGCGGCGGATCTACGACTTCGAGCTGCTCTTCGTCAAGCACGGGGAGATCCTGGCCACGATCGGAGACGAACGGCATTCGGCCGGAGCCGGGACGCTGCTCGTGCTTCCTCCTTGGACGCCGCATGCCGTCGTCATCCGTTCGGAGCCGCACGCGGAGCTGCTCGGCGTTCATTTTGACTTTTTCGACGGGGCGGCCGCCGGCCACGACATCATCGTCGACGAAGGCCAGATCAACCCGCTCGCCTTCAGCGCCGTTCCCTATACGTTCGATAAGCCGCTGCTCGCGAAGCTATATTATCCCAACGTCTCGGCGCGGATCGTTTCCCTGCTCGAGGGCGTCATCCAAGAATGGCAGGAACGGCTGCCGGGCTACGATGCGGCCTGCAAGGCCATGCTGCTCCAGCTCTTCACCTTGCTCGTCCGGCCGGGCAGCGAGTCCGCGAGACGGCCGCATCCGAAATACGAACAGCCGCTCTTCGCGCTGACGGATGAAATCCGGCGTCACTACAGCCGCAGATGGTCAAGCGCGGAGATGGCCAAATTCCTGCTCGTGCACGAGGATTACATGAGCCGGCAGTTCAAAGCGCTGATGGGCGTCGGGCCGAACAAGTTCGTCCAATCCGTCCGCCATCAGGAAGCCAAACGGCTGCTCCGCGAAACCGACCATACGATCGAACGGATATCCGCCGAGGTCGGCTACGAGGACTTTCATTATTTCAGCCGGATCTTCAAACGGTGGGAAGGGATGACCGCGCTGCAGTTCCGGAAGCTGACGCGCACGATCTAGCGCGGTACGTGCAGCATGGGACTGTCCGGGCATCCGGCCGTTCGGCACGATTCGGCGACAACGAATATGATGCGGCGCGATCCGACCGGTGTTGACGGCCGAGCACGCCGCCCACAGCGACAAAAGGCCTGCTTCGCGACGCGAAGCAGGCCTTTTGTCGAAAATGCAGGTCAGAGGAAGAAAAAAGCGGGTCCGGGGAAAAAGAAGTACGAAGGAATAAAACAGCTCTCACGACGGCTTATTAATAGAAGAAAACTTTTCTTCACAAGCGTGTATCCCGCGCTGAAGAGTTCGAAGATTCGCGGCCTACCAGGCGTTCGTCATCGTCACCGGCGCGATCGCGCCGCCGTCGATGTCCATCCGGTCGATGCACAGCACGCGGCTGCCGGGATCCGTGTCGCCGATGATGCGGCGGTGATAGACGATCAGCCATTCGCCGCTCTCCGGCAGATGCAAGTAACCGTGATGCCCGGGGCCTTCGGCGATCGGCTCCTGACGCTGCAGCACCGTTCCTTTCGGCGCGAACGGGCCGAGCGGGCTGTCGCTGACGCCGTAATCGACGCTGTAGGTGCCGTTCGTCCAGCCGCCCTTGGACCACATGAAGTAGTACAAGCCGTCTTTCTTGACCATGCACGGTCCTTCCACGTAGCCCTCCGGCGTAATGCTGCGATGCAGCTCGCCGTTCTCGAACGGGACGAAGCCCGTTATATCCTCGTTCATCTTGGCGACGTTGCAATGGCTCCAGCCGCCGTAATACAGATAGATCGTCCCGTCGTCGTCCTTGAACAGATGCGCGTCGATCGGCTGGGCGCCGTGAATGAAGCGGTCGATCAGCGGCTTGCCCAAATAACCGCGGAAAGGGCCTTCCGGCGTATCGGACACCGCGATTTCCAGCCCGCCGACCGCCTCGTCGTTCTGAATGTCGTTGGACGCGAACACGAGGTAATAGCGGCCCTTGCTCTCGATGATCGTCGGCGCCCACACCGCCCGCCATATCCAAGAGAAATCCTCCATCGCGATGATGCCTTCGTGCTTCTCCCAGCTGACGAGATCGGCGGAACTGAAGGCGTCCAGGTTCATTTGTTTCGTATACTCCGTGATCGATCGGGTCGCGTAGATCCAATGGCGGCCTTCATACGTTCTCGCCTCGGGATCGGCGTAAAAGCCGGGTACGATGGGATTGACGATGCCTCTCAACTTGGTATTCCTCCCAGAATCGGATAATTGTACTCCCCGTGATTATACGTAGCCGCGGCAGAGCTTGTCCATGCCGATCTGCGCGAATCCGCATTACGGTACATCATACAGGAAGGAAAGCCGAACCTGGCGCGTCCGACCGCAACGCGGCTAAAGACCGTTCCGGGCAATGGCCGCGAAACGGTCCGAGCGAACAGCGATGCCAGGAGGCTCACGGCTCGCGAGTGCGAACTCCCCTGCCTCGAAGCTGCGCCTCCGGCAGCATGCTCCGAAAGTTACAGCCGAATCGCCTGGCCGCAAGCATGGACGACTACGCCGCTCATGTCCCCGCCGAGCACGTCCACGCCGAAGCTCCATTCGCCGGTGGCGGGATCTTTGGCCTGGCGGTAGACGCCCCAGCCGCGGCCCGTGCTCCAGAACGTCCGATAATCGTCCGCCGGCCGAACGGGTTCGAACGACATGCTGCCCGCCGCCATATCGAACCGGAAGCCGGTCAGCGCGATCAAGAGCCCCCAGCTCGACATCGATCTGGCGTAGTGATGGCCGCATTCCACCTCGTTCCACGGATTGCGCCGGTAGCCGTCCTGCCTGTCGCGGACCGCTTTCACGATCGTCAGGCCCTCGTCGACGAAGCCCTCGTAGATAAGATTCGTCGCCACCTGGTATTCGATGCCGGTCCATATCTCGTCGGAGTAGACGAACGGAAGCTTCGGCCGCCCGCCGTTCGGCCAGGAGCAGAGCACGAGTCCTTGCTCGTCGTGCAGGGCATAGACCCGCTGGCAGTTGACGTGATCATTGAGATCGGACTTGTAGTTGTAGCGGAAAACGGCCTGGATCGCGCTCTTCAGCCGGTCTTCTTCCATCAAGTGGCCGAGCCCGTACAGATGCGCCAGCTGCTGGCCGAGCAGCTGATCGGACAAGCAGCCGATGCCATGCTGATATTTGTAGGCGTTAACGTCATCCAGCACCTGTACGAAATATTCTCCGTTCCAGGTCAGCTCGCCGAGCCGCTTCGAGCCGCGCGACCAGGCGCTGCCGTATCGCTCCGCCGCTTCGGCATCCCCGAGGCCCACGGCCATCGCTTCGCCGGCCTTCAACGCCCCGAGCAACATGAAGCCCGTCAGCGGATTCGGCCCGTAAAATTCGATGTCGTACGTATTATGCTGCTCGCCTTCCATGACCCCGTCGCCGTCGAGATCCCAATGCGGCAGGGCGAAATCCAGTGCAAGCTTCACGTTCGGCCATAGCTCCCGCAGGAAATCCCCGTCGCCGGACAGCTTCCACTCCCGGAATACGCGCATGACCGAGCCAAGCTGGCCGTCCGCCGCGGCAGGCCCGGCGCTCTCGCCCCAGCGCCATTCGCAGCCGAACATCCGCATCGCGCGGAAAGCCATCTTGCCGGCGGCGTCGACTTCCTCCAGAAACTCGACGCGGCGCATGGTTCTCTCGAGCGTCGGGTACAAGAACGCCAGCGTTTGCTCGTAGTTCCACACATGCGTGCAGCTGCCGTCGCAGGAGCCGCCGTCGTCGAACGTGCCTTCGTAGCCGAGAAATTTGCCGTTCTCGAGCCAGAAGCAGGTCGTGCTCCGCAGCACGGGCATGTTGCCGGCCATGGCGTCGACGACTTCGGCCGGCAGCGACGAGTCGAACAGCGCGTCCCGGAACGCGGACGTCCGCTCGCGAAGGCCCTCCAGGCCGCGCAGCAGATACGCGCCCGCCTCCCATGAATCCGCGAACCGCGTCGCATAATGATTGCGGATCGTCTCGTGCCCCGGGCGGACATCCTTGATGTCGTCGGACCAACCGTTGAGCCGGTTCGGGAAGAACCAGGACAGCACGAACGGGAACGACTTGGTCTCGCCCGGCTGGAGCGTCTCGACGATGCCGAGGGAGCCCGTGTCGGTGCGATGCTCCTCCGAAGGGGTTTCGTACCCGAGATCCGTCAGCCTGCCGTCGGCGACGAAATCGTCCCAGAACTCTTGCAGGAAGTCGTACCACGCGCCGCGCAGCCAAGCCCGCTTCACGGTCAGGCCAGACGCCGTGGTCAGGAGCGACAGATTGCCGAAATCCAGGTCGCCCGGCGCCCATTTCTCGGAGGAGAAATAGAGTCCCGAGATGTCCGCAACCTGCCGGAACGCGTTTATGTTCCGCCCGCAGGGCATCGCATGATGCAAATTGCCGAACTTGTCGTACTTCAAGCCGCCGACCGGGTTGATGAGCGAGCCCGCGATGACGACCTCCGCGGGACGATCGCCCGTGTTCGTGACGCGGTATGTCAGGGAGGCGCCCGGAATGCCCGAATTCTCGGGATCGAGCGGCATCATCGGCGTGAACGCCTCCAGCTCGACCTGCACCGGAAGCTCGGCGTCGCGGAAGACGACGCGCGCCATCGGGTACGTGCCGATCAGCTCGGACTCTTCGAAGCGCGGAAGACCCGCGCCCGTGAGCGGATGGTACCCGTGCGACAGCGCGTGCGGCGGCAGCAGCTTGGACTCCAGCACCTTGGCGACCGGCTGCCCGCCCTCCTGCTCGACGCGAATCGCGAAAAACGTGTTGGGCATGTAAGTGCCTTTGGCCGGCTGGTTGAAAATCTCCCAATCCCGCAGCTCGCCTCGGCTGCCGAGCGATATGTTGCCCGTGCCGATGCCCCCGAGCGGGAAGAGCGCCTCCCTGGCGTCGCCCGAATACGTGCGTTGGCCGCGGCCGGCCCGAACCTGTTCCTTCGTCTCGATCATGGATGACACCTTCGCTTTCCGTTGTATGGGATGAATGCGATTAATCGTCCCGCGCCTTGCGGGATAAGAAGCGGTCTGCCGGCTGCTCCGCAGGCACCGGCCGCCGCCAGCATGCTGCGTCCCGAGGCAGGACGGGCTGTCGGCTCCATGACTGCGCCGAGAAGGACGCGATCTCTCTTGCAACGCATGCTTGCTATTAGCGGTACAGCGGTCCCAGCGCTTGGCACGCCCGGAAATCCGCGCCGACCGGATCCATGCCGCCGAACGCGCTCCACATGCTCGGACGGAACACGCGGTCCTCCGCGACGTTATGCATGCTGACCGGAATGCGCAGCATGGACGCCAGCGTCAGCAGCTCGCCGCCGATGTGCCCGTAGCTGACCGCCGCATGGTTGGAGCCCCAATTGTTCATGACGGCATATACATCCTTGAACAATCCCTCGCCCGTCAGGTTCGGCACGAACCAGGTCGTCGGCCAGGTCGGGTTGCTGCGCCGGTCCAGCTTGTCGTGCACGTCGTCCGGCAGCTCGACCGTGTAACCTTCCGCCAGCTGCAGGACGGGCCCGAGACCCGCGACCAGGTTGATCCGCGCCATCGTGACCGGCATGCCCGCGCGCGTCGTGAAATCCGTCGAGAAGCCGCCGCCGCGGAAGAAATCGACCGCCGGGCTCCAGCGGGTCGCTTCCAGGCAGGCTTCGACCTCCTGCTCCGCGATGTCCCAGAACGGCTTCATCGCCGGCTCGCCGCCGATCGTCTGGCGGCCGGTGCCGTCGAGCGCCGCCGGCCCGGAATTGATCAGATGAATGATGCCGCCCGCCGCCCGGCCTTCCAGCCGATGCCCCGTTACCCGCTTCACCGCATCCGGACTCCAGTAGGTGCGCACGTCCGCGAAGATCTGCGCCGCATCGGTCAACAGGTGCCCGAACAGCATCGTGATGCCATTGAGCGTATCGTTCTCCGTCGCCAGCATGAACGGCTCGCGGATGCCGTTCCAATCGAAGGAAGACGTCAGCATCGCTTCCATGAAGTCGCCGTTCGGGAAAAAGTCCGTCCATGCGCGCTGGCCTTGGAACCCGGCGGCGATCGCGTTATGGCCGAGCGCTTCCTCGCCGTAGCCGATGTCGTCCAGCTTCGGATTGCCGATCATCAGGTCGCGCGCGATCAGCGCCATCTTCACGACGGTTTCCCAGTCGCCCGCCTGCTGCTCGGCCGTCCGGCGCAAATGCTCCGGATTGACCTCGGCGCCAGGCTTGCAGTTCGCCTTCGTCCAAGCCAAGGCGCGCTCGTACTCGGCACGGTCGTAGATGCCGAGCTCCATGCGCCGCACGAATTCCGTCATGTCCACGTATTCGTTGCGAATGCCGAGGAAACGCTGGAAGAATGACTCGTCGACGATGCAGCCGGCGATGCCCATGGACACCGAGCCCATCGACAAGTAGGACTTGCCCTGCATCGTCGCGACGGCCAGCCCGGCCTTGGCAAACTGCAGCAGCTTCGCCTGCACGTCCGGCGTGATCGTCGTATCCCCGATATCCTGGACGTCGCGGCCGTAGATCGAGAACGCCGGGAGTCCCTTCTGGTTGTGGGCGCCAAGCGCCGCGGCCAGATACACCGCGCCCGGACGCTCCGTTCCGTTGAAGCCCCAAATCGCTTTCGGCCGCGTCGGGTGGGCGTCCATCGTTTCGGTCGGATAACACCAGGACGGCGTGACCGAGATGGTCAGGCCGACGCCCGCCCGCGCGAACTTCTCCTCCGCCCGCGCCGCTTCGGCCACGCCGCCGATGCAGGTATCGGCAATGACGCATTCGACGGGCATGCCGTTGCTGTGTCTCAGATTTTCCGACAGGAACGCGGCGGCGCCGCGCGCCATCTCCATCGTCACCTCTTCGAGCGATTCGCGGATGCCGCCGCGGCGGCCGTCGATGATCGGCCGAATGCCGATCGCCGGCAGGCTGCCCTGCAGCCGGTTGCCGATATGGATGTCCATGTTCATTCCTTCTTTCGTACCGAGTTGAATTGCCTTCGCAAGACGAATCAATGGCCGTCAATGCATTTGTTTGATTTCATGGCGGAAAATCTCGTTCGCCGGCTCATGCGCCCCGTTCTCCCCGCGGATGCGGCGCAGCAAAATCTCGCCGGCCCGAAGCCCCATTTCGTAGGGCGCCTGATCCACGTAATAGAGCCTCGGCTCCTTCAGGAGCTGACCCGCCTCCACTTCGCCGAAGGACGCGACGGCCATGTCGCCGGGAATCCGCAGACCGCCTCGCACCAGCTCCAGCAGCACGCCGTGGCTCATGCGGTTGTTCAGGGACACGATGGCCGTCGGCCGCTCCTTCTCCCGCAGAAACCGTCGAACCGCCCTCATTCCGCCCTCCGTGGAGAAATCCCCGCTGTACAGCAGCAGCTTATCTTCCACGCCGCGCTCCTTCAACGCCCGAAGCACGCCTTCCAACCGTTCGCGCCCCGTGCTGACCCGCGTCAGGCCGTTCACGATGCCGATACGGACATGACCGTCGTCCAGCAGCGCCCGCGTCAGATCGTACGCGCAGCTCGCGTTGTCCTCCGCCACCAAATCCAGCGCAGGCGTCTCGCCGCCCGCTTCCAGCCGCCGGTCGATCAAGACGATCCGCTGCCCGTTGCCGATCAGGGCGTCGATGGCCGCCGCGCTGCCGCCGGAGGTCGCCAGCACGATCGCGTCGACGCGTTTCTCGTGCAGCAGCTGCAGCAGTCTCGTTTCCTTCTCCGGCGCCTCGTCGGAGCTGCAGAAGAGCAATTGAAAGCCTTCCGGCCCGACGACGTCCTCGATGCCCCTGGAAATGCCCATGAAGTACGGATTGGAAATATCCGGCGCGATGACGCCGATCATGAACGTCTTATCCTGCTTCAAGCTTCGGGCGATCGCGCTGGGCTGGTAATTCAGCTTGGCGATGGCGGCGAATACGCGTTCTTTTACTTCCGGGCTGACGTAACCGTTGTCGTTCAGCACGCGGGACACGGTAGCCGTCGATACGTCGGCCTCGGCCGCGACTTGTTTGATTGTTGCTTTGGACAAACCTCATTCACCTCTAAATAGGTTGTGTAACCGTTTACGTAATCGATTACACGATGAGGGTACAACGATTGGCGTTTACTGTCAATCCCTAATCGTTCGACAATCAACAGCGTCCCGCCTGGCAGGCTTCCGTTAACCAACCGGACAACTGGAGATCCAATCAAGCAAATCCGCCGACTGCGGCGAACATCATTATGAAGAAAAGGAAAACGCCTAAATATTCCTTGACAGGAATATTCCGAATTGGGTATATTGATAGTGGAAGCACGGCCGACGACAAATATCGGCAGGCAAAACATCATGATTTCGTTTCGGTTAGCGGGCTGCGCCCATTCCATTCATTTAGGAGGCATTATAATGGCGAATCAAATGACGGCAACGGTAGAAGGGAAAGAACTTATTTTGGAGCGCGTGTTCAAGGCGCCGAGCAAGCTGGTCTTCCAAGCATTCTCCGATGCGGAGCATCTGAAGCGCTGGTGGGGACCGCGCGGTTGGGACCTGACGGTATGCACGGTCGATTTCCGTCCGGGCGGCGTCTGGCACTACTGCATGAAATGCATGGACCCGAACCAAGGCGACTTCTTCGGCATGGAATCGTGGGGAAAAGCGATCTACGAGGATATGGTCGAAGCGAAGAAAATCGTCTACGTCGACTATTTCTCGGATGCCGAAGGCAGCACGGTCGAAGGCATGCCATCCTCGCATATCACGATGACGTTCATCGAGCAAGACGGGGCTACGAAGCTGATCAGCCGGGCGCGCTACGAATCCGAGGAAGCGCTCAGAAAGGTCATCGAAATGGGCATGGAGCAAGGCGTCACCGAAACGTGGGACCGTCTCGCCGAGCATCTGGCTTCCCAGCAATAATCGAATACACGTGTCTAGTGAAGAAAGCCGTCCCGCAAAGGACGGCTTTTGCGTTGTGTCGTACGGTCCGCGGGCGGGATCGGAACGGAAAAAGACCTCGTCCTGAAAGACGAGGTCTTGAACCGAATGCTCCCGTTAATCAATCTCGAATCCGTCGCTGATGACTTTCAAGACGTCGAACGAAAGATAATTCCCCGACGATTTCGGATTCTTCTCGGCCGTGTTGACGATCTTGATCGTATGCATCTCATTGTCCAAATCCGTTAATTCGAACACGCTCGACTGGAATCGATAAGACGGACTGTACAGGTCGACGGGGCTCGAAGTCGCAAGCTTCCCGTCGATATAGATTTCCGCCTTGCCCCTATTCGGCCCTTTGGTGCCCATCACGATGATGTGCGATCCCCGGAAGGACGTTTCCACCGTGCTGTTCGTCTGGTTCGAATAGCGCGAGCTTTTCCCGCTGTTCTGCGGCGACAGGTTCGTCTGCCAGATCCCGGTCATTTTGACGTTCGGATTCGTGTCTTCGATGTTGACCGTCGTGGTGTTCTCCGTCTCGTCCTTCGTCGCCTTCGTCACGACGAGCGCATCGATCTGAAGCGGCTGCTGGCCGATGGCGATAAAATCGGTGACGTTGATGATCCGGATCGTGTGCTTGCCGTTCTGCAGCTCGCCCGTGTCGAATACCGGCACTTGATACGTGTCTTTGCCTTCTTTGTCCCCGTTCAGGTTGACGATCTTCTCCGTCTCGGGCTTATCGTCGACCGTCACCGCTATCAGCGGCGTCACGCTGTTCAGCTTGCTCGCGAGCAATACGCCCCGGGTACCGGTAAAGGTGAGCACGGCCTCGTCCCCGACTTCGTACGATGCCATGGCGAATCCGTTCGAGTACGACGAGTTCGATATCCGCTTCCACTTGCTCGAAAAATCGAAATTCACATCGTTCTCCTCCAGCTTGACGGTAAAGGTCTCCGCCGGATTGGCGACGCGGAGCTGATCGACGTTGATGGCCGAGCCGACCGAAGCGGGCTCCTGGCTGCCGGTCCACTCGATGGTCAGCGTATGCGCGCCGTTATGCACGGATTGCTTCAGCAACACTTGATTCATTTGCTTATATTTATTATACAACGAAGGCGATGCGACCTTGACGCCGTCGATGTACGCATCGGCGATGCCTTGGTCCGGGCCTTTGACGCCGGTCCACGTGATTTCGCTGCCGGTAAACGCGAAGCTTACGCTGCCCTCGGCGTTCAAACGCTTCAACGTGCCGTTCGAATAGCCGGCATCGGAAGCCGACTGCCACGCCCCGGTATACGCAAGCGCCGGATCGGTGTCCTCGTAGTCGCCTGTTCCGTGCGCCGCGATTTCGTCATGGTCCATGCGAAGCGCGTACGTTCCCGCGCCCGCATAGGCGTGAACGTCGACGTAATAGTAGCCCGTCTCCGGAGCGGCGTAGACGATGGATTCCGTCGAGCTGCCTTCGGTTTCGGCATGCGCCACCATGTCGACGCTGGACTGGATCGTTTGCGCGGACGGAGCGTAGACGTACAGGTCGTAATCCGTCTCCGCGCCGCCCGTCAGCGAGAGCGTCAGCTTATCGCCGGCAAGCAGATGGACGAAATACACGTCGTCCGGATTGGCCGCTTCGTCCAGCGTGCCGCCCGGATTGCCGCCTGCGAGCGGTTTGCCCGGCAGCTCGTCGTCGGTCAGCGCGCCATAAGCATCAAGCATTTTGCCGCTGGCCGTTTTATTCTTCAGCGAAGCCAGCGGTTTGCCGCTCAGGTCGAGGCGTTCCTTGACCGTCTCCGCGCTCTCCGACGGATCCTGGCTGAGCAGCAGCGCCGCGACGCCCGCCGCGTATGGGGCGGCCATCGACGTCCCGGTGCTCTTGCTGTAGTCGTCGACCGGAATTTCCAGGTTGATCCGGGTAATCGACGGATCGGTCGTCTCGACGTCGCTGAAATTCATCTGATCCGTCAAGTCGTACTGCGCCGCTTCATAGATCGTGCCCGCGACGCCGAGCGCGTAGCTCCAGCTCTCGTACTCGGGAACCTCGAAGCGAACGAAGTCGAGGTGGAGCGTGTCTTGCATGAACGGCGTGCCGACCAACTGGAAGAGCGAGCCTTCGCCGGTGAGCAGCATGCTTCCGCCGCCGTTCAGGTAAGCGGTCAGGTTGTCCTGGTCGGCCGACTTCAGCGACGAGTTGCCGAGGCCCGTGAACCAGATGACCGTATCGTAGCCGTTCAGCTTCTCGAGGGACGGTCCGTCCTGACCGGCGCCTACCGTCTCCACGTCGTACGCGTAGCCGGCGGCATCCAGCAGGCCGGTATAGACGGCAAGCTCGTCCGGGAATCCGGCGTCCTGCATGTCGTCCTGCACGAGCAGCACGGACGGCTTCTCGGTATCGCTGCCGCCCAAGAACTGCATCGCGCCGTCGAACGCCATCCGCCGCTGCTCGGCAGACGGCATCGATTCAAAGCCGAACACGTTGTAGACCGCCTTGTACGTGCCGTTATCGATTTGCGCCCCGAGGCCGATGTTGCGGGAAGGCGCCGTGCTCAGCACCGCGATGCCCGGAGCCGCCGCATCGACGGTCTTCGGTCCGTAGTTGCTGAAGTAGGAGAACAGCCCGTCAGGACCGACGGCCCCTACGGTCACGATATTTTTGCTGCCGTACGAGCCCGGATAAACCGGAGAGACGTCCAGGTTCTTCGGCGCTTTCAACGAGAAATCTTCCTTCGGCTCATTGCCCGCCGCAACGGTGAAGAGCAGCGGCGAAGCTTCGATCGCATCCTTCAGCGCCTGGCTGTACGTATCCGTCGTCCAGCTCAGGTTCGCGATTTTCGCCCCTGCGCGCTCGGCGTACTGGATCGCGCGGATGACGTCCGACGCATAACCGGTGCCGTCGGGACCGAGCACCTTGAGCGGGAGGATTTTCACGTTCGGGGCGACGCCGCTGATCCCGATGCCGTTATTTGCCGAAGCCGCGATGACGCCCGCCACCTCGGTCCCGTGGAAATCCCCTTGGCTCGCGTCGAATACCGTGCCGTCCGCATTGTAGAAATCCCACCCGTTCACGTCGTCCACGAATCCGTCGCCGTCGTCGTCGATGCCGTTGTTCGGAATTTCGCCCGCATTCTTCCAGATGTTGGCCTTCAGATCGGGATGGGACGTGTCCACGCCCGTGTCAAGCACCGCGACGACGACGTCGCCGCTGCCTTGGCTGATATCCCACGCATTGATGGCATTGATGTCGAAGCCGGGCAGACCTTTGACCGGCCCGTCGATAACCTGACCGACATTCCGCAGTCCCCATTGATCGGGAAACAACGGATCGCTCGGCACGGAAGCCATATGAACCTTGACGTCCGGCTCCGCATAGAGCACGCTCGGATCCTGCTTCAGTTCGGCTATGACGCCGTTGACGTCGGCAGATGACGTCTCAAGCACTTCCAGGCCCGTTCCGGGAAGGTTCCACGCGTCCGCGACCGCCGCGGATTTGGCGCGAAACGCCGCGGCATCTGTCCCTTGCTTGTATTTGACGATGATCCGGCCTCCCGTCGTAGACGGCGCCGTTCCCTGCCGTTCGCCGAGGCCGGCCAGAAATTTGTCCTGCTCGGTCACGGGAAGAGCCGATGCGGGCACAGTCGCTTGCAAAGAGCCAACCTCCGCGTCGTCCGCGGAGGACATGCCCCCGGCCGGCGCCGGCCACTGGCTTTTGCGTTCTTTGCCCGGATTCGTCTGCGCGGCCGGATTCGTATCGTCCGCCATATGCGCGCTAGCCGCATAGCCCGGAACGGATAGCCCGAACGCCGTCGACAACGAAAGCGCTACGATCAGCGCTTGTTTGCGTACATGTCTTTTCAAAGTTTTGGCTCCTTCTGTCACAAATAATGTGCTGCCGCCGCGAATCCCGATGAGGACCGGGGAAGCCGGCCTGCGGCTCCCCCGAAGAAGTCCCTTCCATCGGACCGAAACGGATTATTGAATCAGGCCGGCGGATTGCAGAAGGCTGTGGAGCACCTTCGCCACGGCTTCGCGGCTCGTTGCCGCTTTCGGGTCGAATTTGACGCCGCCTTGCGCTTCGTAGCCTTCCATCAGACCGAGATCGCTCACCGTCTGAACGCTGTCTTGCGCGTACGCGCTGATCTGCGCCGCATCCGCGTAAGGCTTGTGGGTGCCTTCCGGCTTCAGCAGGTTCAGCAGTTCGGCCGCTCTGGCCAGCATCACCGTCAGATCTTGGCGATTGATTGGCGCGTTCGGATTGAACGAGCCGTTCGCGCCTTCCACGAGGCCGGCGGCATAGGCGGCCGCCACGTCCTGCGCGAACCAGTCCGTCGCCTTCACGTCGCCGAACGGCGCCTTAGCGGCCGTTTTCTGCAAGCCGAGCCCTCGGACGAGCATCGAAGCGAATTGCGCGCGGGTCACGTTCGCTTTCGGTTCGAACTTGCCGGCCTTCGTGCCGTTCAGCAGGAATGCGTCGGCCAGCGTTTGAATTTGATCCTTCGCCCACGATGCGCCGATATCGGCGAACGCGACATGGCGTTTCGCTGCCGCATACGTCGAGAGGCCCGGGCGATCGATCGTGACGATCGTCGTGCCGTCCGCCGCGGCCGTAAATCTAGCCGCCACCGGACTCACGCTGCCGTCTTCTTCGTACAAGGCGCCCGCATTCGTCGCGTCGATGCCTTTATCGAGCACGAAAGAACGCTTGAACGATTGTTCCGCCGCGAAGATTACCGGCGTCGACTTGCCGTCCGCTGCCGCGAACGCCTCGAAGGCATATGGCGCTCCCAATACGTCGGCATCCGGATATGCAGCTTGGAATGCCGCCTTGGCGTCGGCGTTCTTCGCCACGCGAACGTTCAGTCCGGCGCCGGCCGTCAAGCCCTTCAACGCCGACAGCGGGAAGGCCACTGAAGCATCCTCGTTCCAAGTGAACACGATGGAGCTGCCGGCCGGCGCTTTGCGCAGCAGCTCGACTTGCGCAGACGTCAGCTGCAATTGCGCTTCCGTCGCATCGTCGTTCGCGACGTCAAGCGCGATGGCCGCAGGAGCTTGCTTCGCCGCGTCGAGCGCCGTTTGGAGTTCCGCGTCCGTCACGGTCGCGATCAACTGCTTGCCTTGCAGCGAAGCGGAGGCTTTCGCGGTCACGAGCGATTGACCTTTCTCGATCACGGTCGGCGCGATGCTTCCGTTTGCCGGAGGCGTCACCGTGCCGCCGTTGCCCGGATTGCCGCCGCCGGGATAACCGCCACCTGGATTGCCAGTGCCCGGATTGCCGGTGTCCGGATCGCCATTGTCCGGATCGCCATTGTCCGGATCGCCATTGCCCGGACCGCCGACGCTCAACTTGCTGAATTTGACCGTCGTGTACGCGACCTGCATATGGTCCGCGTCCAGCTCGCCGGTGGTTTTATCGATATGCTGCGCGAAAATTTCAAGCTCGTACAAGCCGTCCAGCTGGCCGAGCAAATAATTGCCTTCCTCGTCCACCCGCGGATCGTCGATGTCGATGCAGCTGCCGTCGATCTGCTCGAAGCGAATCGGTCCCGTCGGAATCGTGGCAAGCTCCTCGTCGTACATGCTCGACACGAGGCAAGGGGAAGCAAAGGGATCAAGCGGCATGGCGACCAGCAGCAATTGCTGCATGTCTTTCGCGTTCAGCTTGGCCGTGACGTCGATCGGATGATCGGGACCTGCGACGACGTCCGTCGCGCGCATGTCCGTCACGCCCCATTCGCTCGGGTCGGAATCTTCGCCGACATGGATAACGAACGGCAGGTGAAGCGTAGGCAGGCCGTCGCTTTCCAATATAACGTCGCCTTCGTAGACGCCGTCGGCCGCATCCGCTTGCGCTTCGGCCGTCAGCGTCAAGTCGAAGTCGCCATTAGCCGCGACCGAGACCGTATTGCCGTCGCCGAGACCGCCCAGCGTCATATCGATCTTGGATACGTCCGGCGTCGGAACGGCCCGCAGCGGATCCGGGTCCGACGTAACTTGCTTGTGCATTTCCACGTGCGCCTCGTACGTTACCGCGGCGTTCGACGTGTTCTGCACTTCCAGCGGCTTCGAGACGGGCTCCGAGCCGGCATCGATCATGCCGAAGCTCACGCTGCCCGCTTCGCTCGCCATCTTCGTCGGCTTCATCAGACTGTCGTAGATGGTGATCTCGTCCATCGATTTCAGCAAAGCCGGCGTCGCGATGGCATTCGCCACGTTGGCTCGGCCCGCGCCTTGGGAGTAGACGTCGTACGTCGTTCCGGACGGATCGCTGATCAGTTCCGTCGTGTTGTCGAGCGCCGCGCGGATGTCGAGCGGCGTCCAATCCTTATGCGCTTCTTTCACGAGCAGCGCCAGACCCGCAACGTGCGGCGTCGCCATGCTCGTGCCCGACTCGCGCATGTAAGCCTGACTGTAGTCGGCGCCCGCAACGAATTTGCCATAGGCCGGCCAAGTCGAATAAATGTTGACGCCTGGCGCGACAAGGTCCGGCTTAATGCTGTAATTGCCGTCCGAGTTCGGGCCGCGCGAGCTGAAATCCGCCATGTTGTCGCCTTTGTTTTCAAGCTTGTCGAACGCCTCGATCGTGAAGCTGAGGGTTTTCCCCGCGGCGGCGGTCAGCTCGCGCGCGATTGCGCGGCCTTCGACGCCCGCCATGTCGAATGTCGGGATATTATCCGCCCCCGGTCCGGAATCGAGGCCGATCAGGCCGTTTCGGCCGGCCTGGTCTTCGGTCAGATCCGGAACCGTCACGCCATTGACGACTTTCGAGTTGCCGTTGAACATGACGACCGCAAGCGCGCCGTGCTTCTTCGCGAAGGCGACTTTGTCGACGAACGTGATGTCGCCGCGCGAGACGAACGCGATCTTGCCCGTCACGTTCACGTTCTTGTAATCGGAGTCCTTGCCGAGACCGACGTACACGGCTTCGATCGGATCGTTGCCGAACATGGCTTCGAAGTTCTCTTCGCCCGTCTTCCACTGGGCGAGCTTCAGCGGCTTCGCTTCGGACGGCGCGCCGCCCGAGATCTGATGGGATGCGCGCGCGCTGTAGATCGGCATCGCGCTCGGGCTTGTGGCCGCGCCGACGGAAAAGGCGAGCTGCGCCGCCGACGGGGTGCCCATCGAGTAGTAATATGGCCCTTCCGTCGCCGCGTTGCCGTTCGCGACCACCACGGTCACGCCCGCCAGAACGGCATTGTTGACCGCGATCGAATCCGGCGAATTCGGGCTCTTGTTCTCGTCCGAGCCGAGCGACATGTTAATGACGTCCACGCCGGCCTGAACTGCCCGCTCGAGGCCGTCGATGATCGTGGCCGAAGAACCGGACACCAGACCGTTAGAGGCTCGGCCAAGCACCTTGTACACATACAGGTCCGCATCGTACGCGACGCCTTTCTGCACTTGCGACGCCGCCGTATTGCGCGCCCGGCCCGCGATCGTTCCCGATACGTGCGTGCCGTGCTGGGTACCCTCGAAGCCGATGCCGAGCACGTCTTCCGACGGCGTGAGCGGCGGCTCCTCATACGGATCCTCGTCTTGGTAAAAGGAATCGTAGCCGCCGGCAATGTTCAAGTCCGGATGCATGTAGTCGACGCCCGTATCGAGAACGGCCACCTTCATGCCTTTGCCCGTATAGCCTTCGGCCCACGCCTTGTCGACGCCGATCTGCTTAAGCGGAGCGTCATCGTACGCCGGATCGGCGGCGACGGCCGCGCCTCCCGCACTGCCCGCACCGTCCGCAAGCGGATAGTACGTCAGGTTCTCGTTGATGCTGACGACGCCCGGCAGCTTGGCAAGCGTCGGAATTTGGTCCGCGCGCACGGTGACTTCCATGCCGTTCAGCACGTTGGCGAACTTGCGGTTGACCTTCAGCGTCACGCCTTTCGCCTTCGAAGCGGCGACGAAGGAAGTTTGCTCCTTTTGAATCGCTTGCGTTGCCGACTGCGCCGAGAAGGCTTGCCTGCGGAGCTGGGCGGCATACTTGCCGACGACCACGGGATCCTGGCTCAATTGCACGATGACGTTCACGTTGCCGGTCGCTTTCGTGTTAATGTTCGGCGAAATGATCGGCGCCGTCGACGTTGCCGCCGCCGCGGAAGCTTTGTCGATCGCTTCCTTCAGCTGCTTGTAGTCGATCTTCGGCATGCCGCTCGTCGCATCGGCTGAGCCGTTGTCGGCAGCCATGACGTGCGCGGGCACGTTTAACAGCAGCAGCATGGAAGCTGCGAACGCGGCTGACTTTTTCATGAGTACGTTATTCAAGTTTGTGTTCCCCATTTCCGCATGAATGATAGAGAAGTGCTATTGCGCCGCCGACTCCGGCGTCCGTAGGCCGCGAGGCTTACTTGACGACGTAGAAGGCGTCGATCGAGATCGTATAACCGGTGGATAGCGCGTTCTTCTCGCCCGCGTTCACGATTTTCACGTCGTGGCTGCCATAAGGCAGAACGTCCGAGACGAACACTGGCACCTTGTATTTGAATTGCGGGCTGTACATATCGACCGGATCCGCGTTCACCTTGACGCCGTCGACGTACACGTCGACCATGCCGCGGTTCGCCCCGGTTTGCGCCAGCAGCGACACTTTCGTGCCGAGGAACGAAAGCGTCGCGGAATTGCCGGCCGCGTCGGAATACTTCGCGCTGCCGCCGGCGTTCTTGGTAGACAGGTGCATCGACCAAATGCCGGTATAATGCACGAACGGGTTCATGTCCTGATAGATTTTGAGGCTGTCGTCCCCGGACGGCTTCGTCACGACGACGGCATCGACGTTGGTGCCGTAACCGCTCGACTTCTCGTTCTTCGCGTGCACGTTGACGATCCGGATCAAATGCGGGCCGTAAGACAGGGCGCCCGTGTCGAACACCGGAACCTGGTATTGCGCGGTAGCGCTGTAGAGATCGATCGTCTTCGCCGTCTCCGGCTGATCGTCGACCATGACGGTGACTTTGCCGCTGCTTGGCGTCGTGGCCGCTTTCAGGACCGCGTTCGTCCCGGTGAACGTGAACTCCGCGTACGCGCCGGCGCTTTCGGTGACTTCCGCGTGTCCGCCGGAGTAGTTGGCATTGGATTGCCATGCCCACATGCCGACGAAATTGAACGCCGCGTCCGATTCTTCCGCGATGGATGCAAATGCGCCGCCGCCGTCTCCGACGATGAACGAATCGACGTTGATCGCGTGAACCGTTCGCTTCACCGCCGGATCCGCCTTGCCCGTCCACGCGACTTCAATCGTGTGGTACCCGAATTTTAGCGATTGCTTGAAAATCGATTGCTTGGCTTGCGGCGTCTTGCTGTACAACGAAGGCGATGCGACCTTGACCCCGTCCACGTAAACGTCCGCGATGCCCATCGTGTCGTCCTTCAGCGCCGTCAGCTCGATCAGGCTGCCGGTAAACGAGAACTTCGCGCTTCCCGCCGCGTCGATCGTCTTGATCGTTCCGCCGGAATAGCCGGCATCCGCTTGCTCGGTCCAGGAGCCGGAGAAGCCGACGGCCGCATCCATATCCTCGTAGGTGCCGGTCGGATTGCTAGATTCCAAGTTTTTGCTGAGCGTATACGCGCCGGAGGCGCCGGTGACGATGACACTTACATAATAGTAGCCGGTCTCTTCCGCTTGATAGGAGATGGCCGCCGGAGCGCCGTCTTCCCTGCTCGTCGCGAGAAGCTTGTCGGATGCGTCCCAATCGTTCAATGAATTCAGGTGCGGGTTGTACAGCATCATGACGAATTTCGTGTCCGGATCGCCGGTCAGGGACAGATTCACCTTGTCGCCCGCGTTCAGATGCACGTAATAGACGTCCTGATGATCGCCCATGATATCGAGCGAGTCCGTCTGCAGCGCTTGGAGAGGCTTGCCCGGCGCGTCGTCGTCGCTGACTGCCCGGAACGCGTCGACCATCCGGCCGTTGTCGTTATAGACCGGGCTGTCGTAGTCCAGCAGCGATTCGAGATGCTTGCCGGCGAGGATGACCCGTTCCTTGACCGCCTCGGCATCCAGCGTCGGATCCTGGCTCATGACGAGCGCAGCTGCGCCAGACGCGAACGGCGAGGCCAGATAGGTGCCGAACTCGTAATTGTAGTCGTCCATCGGCACGCTTAGGTTCATGCGGGCGACGGATTCGTCATTGGACTTGTAATCCGAATAGAAAATCGAAGAAATCTGATAGCTTTGATTCTCGTAAATCGTGCCCGGCTGCCCGTCGGCGGACCGCCAAGTACTGTAGTCGATCGCGCCGCGGTTGAAGTCGTAGCGGATGAAATCAAGGTGCAGCATGTTCGTCACGAATTCGCTGCGCTCCATGTTGGTGAGCGCGCCGGGACCTGCCAGCAGCAGATGACCGCCGCCGTTCAGGTAAGCCGTCAAATTCGATTGATCCGCGCCCCGCAGCACCGTCGTCAGCTGGCCGTTCACCACGGAGCCGACCGCTTGGCCCGTGAACCAAATGACGATGTCGTACTGGCTAAGCTTCTCGAGCGCCGGACCGTCCTCGCCCGCCTGCACGTTGACGATGTCGTAGGAGCGGCCGGCCGACTGGAGCAGGTCTTGATAGAGCGGCAGCGCATACGTCTGTTCTTCGTCCGACACCAACAAAATCTTCGCGTCGCCGCCCGGCTTGTCCAGATACGCCAGCGCCTTGTCGAAGCCTTCCTGGCGATTAATGATGACCGAGCTCGGATCGGAAGGATCTTCCGACGACGTGAATAAGCCCTCATAGCCTAATTCGTTGTAAATCACCTTGTACGTGCCGTTGTCGATCTCGGCGCCGACGCCCGGGTCGCGGGTCGGCACGGTCGTCAGCACCTTCATGTTCGGCGCCGCGATATCGACCGAGCTCCGCCCGTAGACGCCGTACATCTTGCCGTCCATGTCGATGCCGGCCACCGACAAAATATTGTCGCTGTCGTACGCCGCCGGATACTCCGGATAGTTGTCTTTGTTGATGTTCACCTCGTCGTCGCCAGCGCTCGCGACGAACAGCATGGACGATGCGTCGATCGCGTCCTTGAGCGCCTGGCTGTAACCTTCGAGCGACCAGCTGACGTTGGCGATCTTGGCTCCCATGCGTTCGGCGTAATCGATGGCCATCAGGGCGTCCGACACGTAACCGCCCTCCGGTCCCAGCACCTTCATCGGCATGATCTTGACGCCCGGCGCGACGCCGGAGATGCCGATGCCGTTGTCGTTGGCCGCCGCCAGGATGCCGGCGATTTGCGTGCCGTAAAAATCGTCGTCGTAGACGCTGTACGGCGAATTGTCGCCGCCGTAAAAATTCCAGCCGTGCACGTCGTCGACGAAGCCGTTATGGTCGTCGTCAATGCCGTTGCCGGGAATTTCGCCCGCATTCGTCCAGATGCTGTCCTGCAGGTCGGGATGCTCGATGTCGACGCCCGTGTCCAATACCGCGACAACCGTATCCGGCGTCCCTTTCGTGACGTTCCAAGCTTCCGGAGCGTCGATATCGACATCCCACGTCCCGAAAATCGGCGACCCGGTCTCGCCGTCGATGCCTTGTCCTTCGTAATGCAAACCCCACTGATTCATGAACTGCGGATCGTTCGGAACGGCAGCTGCCGCCATGCCCGCCTCAGTTGCCGCCTCGCTCTGCGGCGCGACGGAAGCGCCCTGCTTCTGATTGCCGTTCGCGCCCGTAACCGGCGCGCCCGCCGGTCCGCCGGAAGGGGACGAACCATCCTTCGGCTTCAACGGCTTGTGCTGCTTGATCTTGATGTCCGGTTCGGCATACAGCACCGACGGATCCTGCTTCAGCTTGGCGATCACGCCCGCCGCGTCGGTTCCCGCAGCCACCTCCATGATCTCCGTGTTCGACCGCGCGAGGCTCCATGAAGCCGATATGCCGTTATCCGCGTGGATCCCGGCCGCGTTCGCGCCGTCCTTGTATTTCACGATAACCCGGTTTCCCGTCGCAGCCGCCGGGGGAGGCCAATGTCCGAATGTTCCGCTCGCATATGGCGACGGACTCGCTTGACCTCCCGTTCCCGCTTCGGCGAACATCGGACGTGGAAGCAGGCCGAACGCCAACGATACGGAAAGCAACATCGTGAAAGAATGTCTTGCCACTCTACTTTTCAAGCGTTTCGCTCCTTCTGTCGCAATTGGACTTCTACGTTATGAAACTCATCCATGCGTGCCGCGCGATTCGTTCCGAGCTTATCCGGAACCGCGGCACTGCCCCTTCGGTTAAGACAACTCGCCTAGCAATCTGATCCAAACTTACTAGTAAGTAGATAGAACGACAAAATAAAACCCCGCTTCATTTCCTAATAAAGGTTGATAGGGGTTTCCGTTATTCTATGATTTTCGTAATACGACCACCTCTTCTGTCTCGAATGTAGGTCAACGTCAGATAACATAACATCTTGTCTGAATCTGAGGAAAATTATATATTTCCGCTATTGGAAACGTCAAGAAATTTATATTTTTAAACTCTCATGAAAAAAGATAATGAAAAATTAGGAAATTGGTGTTATATTAAATAACGTAGATGGGTCTATCCTCTCTCACCTCTCATGTCGAAATATCTGCGGTCCTAGTAGATAGGCCAAAAAATAGCCGCCAAAAGGCAGCCGATTTGGGGTTTCGCCGCAGCGCGCGTCTACGCGCCGTTCAGCAGGCGGTCGATTCCGTTCCGAATCCCGGAACAGAAATGCCCGCACGGCGTTCGCCGATCCGTAAGCGCGCCTGTGACGGCGGACGGATTCGGGAGCGATTGCCATGCGCGCGAGTCGATTGAGGGATCAGCTCACGTTGTTGCCGGCTTTACGAATTGCGATTTTCCCGATTTCCATTCCATCCGTACTATTTAATTGTAAAATATAGTAAAACATTAGCGCTATTCAGTAGAATTATCTCCCCTATCCAGCAGAAATCGCTCCCCCTATACTAAAAAAACGGCTGCCCGCGAGAGGAGCCTTCTTTGGCGTTCCGATCGGTGGCGCCATATTGAATGCCCATAAAATCCTAATTATGAAATGATAGCCCAGAAGAGGGCGTTCCTTGCGGAATGTGATACCTAAAGTCTTCCTTAAGTCTTGCGCGAAAGGCCGCTTCCCTTTCGAGACGACGTCCGCTCTTCACGGGCCAAAGTACCTATTCGCCGATGGACGGGCGGAATTTGCCGAGAATCCCATTCTTGTCGCGCCAAGATTCGGGATCGAATGCTTTCTATTGCGCTTACAATGTTATCCAAACGCACTAGAGACGACGCGATACGAATTCCCAAGTATAGCCACAAGGACCTGTTTCGGCTTCCATTCCTAGGCAATAACGCCCATTGTTCTCGTTATATCGACAGAATATAATGACGCTGTGAAACGGGACGCTCCCGAAATGGGGATGAAAGTTTCATATGCGCCGACGGCGCAGCTCGATTCAAGCCCTTAGGGGTACTTTCAGAGGAGGAAAAATAAGTATGGGTTCACTTGCTAAACGCATTACCAAGACACGTACGCCGCTCACATCGTTATCCATCACCGCCGCTATGCTGATTGGCTCGTTGAACATGCAGCCTGCCGCGCAGGCCGCAAGCTCGTCTCATTTGCTATCCTATGAAGGCGCAGCTTATGCTTCATCGATGGAAGGCGGCCTCTCGCCCGACAAGGCGGTGGACGGAGACTTGGACTCCCGCTGGGGCAGCGCGTTCAGCGCCGACCAGCAATGGATCTACGTCGATCTCGGCGCCCCCGCGACCATCGACAAGGTCGTTCTCCGTTGGGAGAACGCCTACTCCAAATCGTACAAGATTCAAGTCTCCGACGACGAGTCGGAGTGGAAGGACATTTACGTCAATGCCGCCGGCGACGGGGGCGTGGACACGATCGCATTGACGGGTTCCGGCCGCTATATCCGCATGCTGTCGCTGCAGCGCTCCGGCAATTACGGCGTCTCGCTGCACGAATTCGAGGTATACGGCACCGGCGGCAGCAATCCGCAGCCGATCGTGCTCGGGCCGGACGTCGCCCTGAAAAAACCGGTCGTCGCTTCCTCTTACCAAATACCCGATAAAGATAAACCGCTCCTGCTCCCGGAGTACGCCGTCGACGGAGATCCGAAGACGCGCTGGTCTTCCCGCGATACCAGCGACGAATCGCTCTATGTGGATCTCGGCAGCGTCCGCGAGCTCGGCCGCGTGCGGCTGAACTGGGAAAACGCGGCAGGCCGGGTCTACGATCTGCAGGTATCCGACGATGCCGAGCATTGGACGACGGTCTATCGCGAGATGAACGGTCATGAAGGCTGGATGGACACGCCGATCTACGCCAGCGGCCGCTACGTGCGGATGAAAGGCATCAGCCGGACGACGAGCTACGGCTACTCCCTGTACGACTTCAACGTGTACGACTACGTGCCGGGCGACCCGAAACCGGTCTATGACATCCCGGCGCTGCCGACCGCGTCCGTCGTCGACGTCGGCAAGGGCAGCTACCTGACGAGCGACATCTCGATGCCGCAGCCGCGTCCGCCGATCAACAAGACGGCCGACGTGACCGCGCCGATCGCCTCCAACGACTGGTGGCAATCCGTGCTGATCAAGAACCTGAGCGACAGCCTCGTGACGCTTCCGCTCAAGTCCAAATACACCTCGCAAGGCCTCGGCATCCTGAACCCGGGCGCGGGCTGGGTCAACAAGGACGGCAATTCGCAAGCCGCGGACGGCGCGCCCGATTTCTACCTGTCGGCCGGCAACATCGGCGCCTCGCGCGCCAAGAACGTCGTCTCCGGCTACAGCGACTGGTCCGCGACCGTCGTATTCAGCGACAACGACACGAAGAAGATGGAAACGACGCTGGTCAAAGGCTCGCCGTACCTGTATTCGGAGTTCAGCGATCCGACGACGCCGGACCTGTACTTCCCGGTCGCCACGACGTTCTTCGGCGACGACGGCAAGCCGGTGCTCGCGACCGACGGCGCCGCGCTGACGTCGGACCACATCGGCTTCACCGTCACCAACGTGGACGGCTCGCCGGAGCAAAAGACCGTCGTTCGCCACTACGGCGTCTTCGCGCCGGAAGGCTCCTCGTTCATTAAAGTCGGCAACAAGGTTAAGATCCGCCTCGGCGGCGGGGCGCATTACCTGTCCCTGGCCGCGATGCCAGCGGCAAGCGACCTGAACTATTTCTATCAACACGGTTACGCGTTCGTCGCGAAGACGACGGTCACGCCGGGCTTCGACGAAGCGACGTCCGAGGTGACCACCAAGTTCGAGGCGACGATCGATCTGAAACGGACGGATCTTGCGCACACGACGCTGATGGCGCTGCTGCCGCATCAATGGAAGCAAACCGCGTCGCCGCTGACGGCGTTGTCGTACCCGTCCATTCGGGGCACGCTGAAGGTGCATGAAGGCAACGACTTCACGACGACGGACCGGTTCTACGGCATCGTGCCGCAATTCACGGAACCGGGCGACCCGACCTATTCGCGGGACGCGCTGCTGGAGCAGCTCGCTTATCTCGACGAAGCGACGTCGAAGAACATCATGTCCGGCGACGCGTACTGGCAGGGCAAAGTGCTCCACCCGCTCGCCATGGGCGTGCTGATCGCGGATCAGATCGGCGACGATGCCTACAAGAACATGTTCCTCGGCCGATTGCGCACGATCCTGACCGATTGGTACACGTACACGAAGGGCGAACCGGACTATTTCATGTATTATGATCCGACGTGGGGAACCATGTATTACAAATCGAGCGAGTTCGGCGCCAATACCGGCCTGACGGACCATCACTTCACGTACGGCTACTACGTGTTCGCCTCCGCGATCCTGGCGACCTACGACCAGGACTTCAAGGACAATTACGGCGGCATGGTCGAGCAGCTCGTGCGGGATTACGCCAACCCGTCGAAGAACGACCCGCAGTATCCGTTCCTGCGCAACTTCGATCCGTACGAGGGCCATTCGTGGGCCGGCGGATACGGGGACAACAACAACGGCAACAACCAGGAAGCCGCCGGCGAATCGCTGTTCGGCTGGGTCGGCGAATACATGTGGGGGCTGCTGTCCGGGGACAAATCGGTCCGCGACATCGCCATCTACGGCTTCACGACCGAGCTGAAAGCGGTCGAGCAGTACTGGTTCAACTACGACGGCGACAACTGGCTGCCGGCATTCGACCACAAGTCGACCGGCCAAGTCTACGGCAGCGCCTATAACTTCGGCACGTTCTTCAGCGGCGATCCGGTCAACATATACGGCATCCACTGGCTGCCGACCGGCGAATACCTGACGAGCTACGGCTTCGATCCGCGGAAGGCCGCCGATCTGTACGACGGCATGGTCGCGGACAACGAAGGTCCGGAGGACGCGTGGCAGCATATCGTCTGGCCGATCGAATCGCTGAGCGACCCGCAGGCGGTGCTGGACAAATTCACCGTCGAAGGCACGCAGAAGAACGAAATTTTCGACACGTACTGGTTCGTGCACAACATGGCGACGCTCGGCCAACGCACCACGGACATCTGGGCAAGCGGTTGGTCCGGCGCCACGGTCTACAAGAAAGGCGCGGCTTACTCGGCGATGATCTGGAATCCGACGAACGCGCCGATCGCCGTGACGTTCCATAACGCCGCCGGCGTGACCGGCTCCGCCAAAGTCGGCGCGAAGTCGCTGGTAAAGGTCGATCCGACGAAGGTGACGGACCTGAATCAAGCGATCCCGCCGCGCCTGACGGCCGATACGACGCAAAACATCGTCGGCCAGCCGGTCGAATTGACGTTCGCCGACAACGCGGCATGGCGGCAAGCCATCGGCGCCGTGAAGGTGAACGGGGCAACGGTCGATGCCTCGAACTATCGCGTGCAAGCCGGCAAAATCACGCTTGATGCGGTTGCGTTCCCGGTCGAAGCCGGCTACGACATCGCCGTGCAAGCCGCCGGTTACCCGGACGCGACGATCAAGCAAATCGTCACCACGAACAGCACCGCGAACCTGGCGCTGAACAAGCCGACGGTCACGTCCGACAACGCGAACAAGGCCGGCGCCTTCGCGGTCGACGGCAAAGCCGACACCCGCTGGGAGTCCGCGTTCAGCGACCCGCAGTACATCACGGTCAACCTGAAGTCCGAATACAAAGTCAGCCGCGTGCGCCTGAACTGGGAGAACGCCGCAGGCAAGGATTACACCGTTCAGGTGTCCGCGAACGGCAAAGACTGGAAGACCGTCTATGCCACGACGCGCGGCCACGAAGGCATCGACGACATTACGTTCGCGGCCGAGAATGCCCGCTACGTCAAGGTAAACGGCACGGCGCGGACGACCGATTACGGCTACTCCCTCTGGGAGCTCGAGGTGTACGGCACGCCGGCCGGCGCGCTTGACGCGCCGGAATTGACAGCGGACGCCACCCTTAACCGCGCCGGACAGCCGATCGATATCGGCTTCGACGATTTCGCGGATTGGCGGACCGCCATCACGGCCGTGAATGTGAACGGCACGCCGGTCGACGCCGGCAAGGTTCAAGTATCGCCCGGCAGGATCACGCTCGACGGCTCGCTGTTCGCGAAAGCCGGCAGCTACGACATCGCGGTCGAGTCGAAAGGCTTCGCCAATACCGCCGTCAAGCAAACGATCGTCACGGCCTCGAACGTCAACCTCGCCCTCCGCAAGCCGGCGACGACGTCGATCGACGCGAAGCAGCCGGGCAAGAACGCGGTCGACGGCAACAAGAACACCCGTTGGGAATCCGATTTCAGCGACCCGCAATTCATCACGGTCGACCTTGGCGCGGAGAACGTCATCAGCCGCGTGCTGCTGAACTGGGAGAACGCCGCCGGCAAGAGCTACACGGTGGACGTGTCCGCCGACGGCAAAACCTGGAAAACCGTCTATGCCACGACGAACGGCAAGCCGGGCACGAACGACATCGGCTTCCTGCCGGTCAGCGCGCGCTACGTGAAAGTGAGCGGCACGGAACGCACGACGAACTACGGCTTCTCGCTCTATGAATTCGAAGTGTACGGCGATGCGGACGGCTTAGCGAGCGCGCCGGAGCTGAACGCGGATACGACGGACGCGGTCGTCGGCCAGCCGATCGTCCTCACGTTCGACGACGACGCGGCTTGGAGAAGCGCGATCGGCGCCGTCAAGCTCGACGGCACCGCGATCGGCGCGGGCCAGTACGCGGTAACCGAAGGCAAAATCGCGCTGAACGCGGCCTTGTTCGCCAAAGCCGGCTCGTACGCGATCACGGTTGAAGCGAAGAATTACGCGGACGCGGTTGTGCAGCAAACGGTCGCGGCCAAAAACGACCCGAACCAGAATCCAGATCAGAATCCAGGCCAGAATCCGGGGCAAAACCCTGGGCAAAACCCGGGACAAGATCAGGGGCAAACGAATCCGAACCCGCTGAACCTGGCGTTCAACCGACCGACGGCCTCTTCGCCGGATTACCACCGTTCGAGCGCGGACGCGGTCGACGGCAGACTCGACCGCCGCTGGGAATCGGCCTTCGCGGACAATCAATGGATGAGCGTCGACCTCGGCGCCGCCAAGACGATCAACCGCGTCGTCCTGAACTGGGAGAACGCGTACGGCAAAGCATACACGATCGACGTCTCCGAGGACGGCGAGAAGTGGACGACGGTCTTCGCGACCGAGAACGGCAACGGCGGCATCGACGACCTCTCGTTCGATCCCGTCAGCGCCCGTTACGTCAAAATGAACGGCATCACGCGCGGCACGCCTTACGGTTTCTCCCTCTGGGAGCTCGAGGTGTACGCGGGCGACAAAGCGCCGCTCGCCGGACCGGCGCTGCAGGCGGACGACGCGGGTAACGTCCTCGGCAAGCCGATCGAGCTGACGTTCGCGGACGACCAAGCTTGGCGCGGCGCGATCAACGCGGTCGAGCTGAACGGCGCGGCGCTTCGCGCCGACCAGTACGCGGTAGCCGCGGGCAAGCTTACGCTGAACGCGGACCTGTTCACCGAAGCCAAGCAGTATCAAGTGACGGTGCAGGCGGTCGGCTACAGGGGCAACGCCGTCGTCCAGGCGATCCTGCCGGCGACGAACCTGGCGCTGAACAAGCCGACGGCCACGTCCGAGAATCCGCTGCAAGGCGGCGAACGCGCCGTGGACGGCGACAAGAGCACCCGCTGGGAATCGGCGTTCAGCGATCCGCAGTGGATCAGCGTCGACCTGGGCGCCGTCACGACGGTTAGCCGGGTGCTGCTGAACTGGGAAAATGCTTCCGCCAAGGCCTACGCGATCGAGGTGTCGACGGACGGCGAGACGTGGACGAAGGTCTACGCCGCGACGGACGGCGACGGCGGCATCGACAATATCTTCATCGCGCCGGCCGAAGCCCGTTACGTGAAAGTGACCGGCACGCAGCGCAATACGCAATACGGCTACTCGTTGTTCGAATTGGAAGTTTTCGCTTAAGCCGCGAAAGCTTGCCGCAAGGCGCAACGACAAGGGCCGGGAACACCTGCTATCAGGTGCTTCCCGGCCCTTTTGCCGTTGCGCTCAGTCCACGTCGAGGAGTTCGAGGATGACGCCCAGATCGCCCGTGCTTTCCACATAGGCGTATTTGTCGCCGTTTTGGATGAGGGGATATCCGAACGCCTCCAGCTTCGCGGCCGTTTCGAGCATCCGGTTCTTCGCCTTGAAGGCGATGTGGTGCACGCCGGGCCCTTTGGTGTCGAGAAATTCCTTCCAGGTGGTCGGGTCTTCCGTAGGCTCGATGAACTCGACGACGAGATTCTCCATATGGAAGAAGGACAATCTGACCCTGCCTTTCGTCGGTTGTCCCATGTACGTCACCGTATCGCTGCCGTCCTCGTTCGCCATGATGACTTTCGGGGCGGGAACGCCGAGCAGCTCGGCGAAGCGTGCGGTAGCCTTTTCCACGTCCCGAACGATCATCGCGATTTGACAAACCAGGGTTGTTTGAAGAATCGTGTTTTCCATGCTTACCTCCCAGTACGAATTATTATGCGATAGGACTATCCCCGCTGTCGCGGCAACGTCCCGCAATACGATCTCGCCAGCCGCATGCAATCATGCCGTTCTCGGCCGGACCGCGCGGATTCGCGCTCGACTCCCGCTTGCTGCCAACCGTCTCTTGTCCGGCCTCTCTATTCTTTCACCCTGTAGCTGACAAAAGCCAGTCGGCCGCCGTCGGGCGACCAGGAATTGACGTTCAGGGTGCCTTGCCCGCCAAAGAGCTCGACGAGCGTGCGGAACTCGCCGCCTGCGCTCGACATGACGCGAATCTCGACCTGCTTGTTCGCGGGATGATCGCCAGGAGCCACGTCGCCCTTGCGATACGTAATATAGGCGATCGATTCGCCGTCCGGGGATACGTGCGGGAACCAGCTGTTGCTCTCGTCGAACGTCATCTGGACCTGCTCGCTGCCGTCGGCGTTCATGCGCCATACTTGCATCAGTCCCGATCGCACCGAATTAAACCAGATATGCTTGCCGTCCGGCGAGTATTCGGGGCCGTCGTTAAGGCCGGGCACGTTCGTCAGCTGCGTCTCGATGCCGCCGTCGACGGGAATCGTGTAGATGTCGTACTCGCCGTTGCGCTCCGCGCAATACGCCAGCGTGCTTCCGTCCGGCGACCAGCCGTGCAGATAGCTCGGGGCCATCGGCGTGACGAGCAGCGGTTCGCCGCCTGCCAGCGGGAACGTATAGATGCGGGACTGTCCGTCCTCGTAGGTATGATGGCTGACCGCTACCCGCGCATTGTCGGGCGACAGCACATGGTCGTTGTTGCATTGCACCGCGTAGCCCGATTCGATGACCGTGCTTTCTCCCGTCGCGATGTCGTACGCGTACAGGTACCCCAGGCTGTTGTAGACGAGACGACGGCCGTCGCCGGTCCAATTCGGCGCCTCGATCAAATAATCGAACACTTTCAGGACGCTGCGCTCGCCGCTGCGCACGTCGATCGTTTCCAGGATGCTGATCACGTTCCTGCCTGTTTCTTTGCGTGGTTCCGATAGTGTATTCATCGTCTAGTCTCCTTAAGTTTCGATTCTCTCGCCGCTATTCTTGGATGACCGCGGGTTAAGCCCGCGGCTTGATATTCAAATTAACGCCCAAATCGTCCTCGCTGTCAACGATCGTCCAGCTGCTGCCCGGGTAGAAGCCGATCGTGCGCATCGCATAGCCCATCTCTTCCAGCTCGCCGATGATCGCGTCGCGCTTGTCGCCAACCTGGAAACCGAGATGATGCACGCCGTTGCCGTGCTTATCCAGAAATTCGCGGAACGTGCTGTCGTGCTCGTCCGGTTCGTGCAGTTCAATGACGAAATTGCCGGCCTTGATCACGGCGAACTTGAGGCCATAATACGCGGGCTGTCCGCGGTAGGTCAGCTCCGGATTGCGCGCCGGCGCATGATTTTGGATCTCGGGCACGGGAATATTGAAAAATCGGGCCCATGTCTCGGCCGTCTTTTGGATGTCTTTCACGACGAGCGCGATCTGAATAAATCCGTCGAAGCTGATATTGTTTTCCATGTGAGCACCTTCCTCGTTTCGTTGGTATAAGATCGGTTTCCTTGCGGGTATAATCCGATTTCCTTCTGATTCCCTTATTTATCCAGTGTGCCCAAATACCGCAGATGCTCCTTCATGTACGCGTCGGCCTTGAAGGCGAACCCGAACGTTTGCTTGATCTGCGAGACGTCGATGGGCATGGCGCCGGGATCGGGCCGGCCCTTGTCCTCGAGCACGATTCGGCTTCCCGAGCCCATGAGGTCGACCGCCATTTGCGCGATCTCGGCCCAAGTACGGAACTCGGTACTGACGGCGGTATAATAGCCGCGGTTCAGTTCATCGGAATGGAGCAGTTCCGCGTAAACCTTCGCAAGGTCGCCCGCCCAGATGAATTGCGTGCCGTCATGCTTGACGAAGGACATCGGCTCGTTCGCCATGGCGCTCCGTACCATACGGACAAGCTTCAGGTCGGGATAGAGCGGTCCGCCCTCCACGCAGGGATTGCCGAACGTATAGCCCGGCCGCACGATATTCGCCTGCAGGCGGTATTGTTGGGCGATGGCCATGAGATACGCTTCCGTTGCCGCCTTGGTGGCGCCATAGTACGACGACGGCTTGATATAGCCCCGATCGTCATTCGGCGCCGAGCCGAAGCTCGCGATGGACGACGTATAAACGATCTTGCCGACTCCAGCTTCCGCGGCTGCCTGGAACAGGCGGATCGAGGGAAGCGTTTCGTTGACCGCGTTCTCGATCGCCGTCCCGTCGAGCCACGAGAGCGCGACATGGACGCATGCGTCCTGCCCCTCGAGCCCCTCGGCGATCGCATCCGAATCGCCCATCGTTCCGGTTACGAAGCGGATGCGTTCATGGCCCGTAAAACCCGGGACCTTATTGGCATTTCTGGCAAGAAGCGTAAGCGCATGGCCATGCGACAGCAGCTCCTTGACGACGTAAGACCCGATAAACCCGGTGCCTCCGGTAACGAATATGTTCACTGTTCGGCTCCCTCCCGTATCATTCCTTGACGCTGCCCATCACGAGTCCGGTCGTGAAGTACTTCTGCAGGAACGGATAGATGCACAGAATCGGAATCATGGCCAAAAACATTTGCGCCGCGCCCGTCGTTCGGGCGCTGACCATGGACAAGTATTTGGATAAATTGCCGCTGAGGTCGGTGTTGTTGCGAATGAACTCCTCCGGATTCACGACGACGGTCTGCAAATACGTCTGCAGCGGATAATGCTGGATCTGGTTCATGTAAATCATCCCGTCGAACCAGCTGTTCCAATGATCGACGAACGCGAACAGCGTGACGGTCGCGATCGTCGGCGCCGAGACCGGCAGCACGACCCGGACCAGCGTCTGCACATGACCCGCGCCGTCCATGTGCGCCGCCTCCAGCAGTTCCTTCGGCAGGCTGCGCATATAGTTCATCACGACCAGCATGCTGAACACGGGAACCGCGCCGGGCAGCACGAGCGACCAGACGGAATCGATCAACCCGGTGGTTTTCACTACCATATACGTCGGAATCAAGCCGGCGTTGAAGAGGATCGTCACGACGAAAAACCACGAGAACAGGCTGCGCGCCCGAAAATCCGATCGCGATTTGGAAAGCGGATACGCCGTCAGGATGATCAGCAGCAGATTGATCGGCACGCCGATCGCCGTGCGATGGAGCGAGACCAAGAGCGACATGAAGAACTTCGACGTATTCGTGATGAACTGATACGAGACCGTCGTAAAGCCGACCGGAAAAAAAGTAACCTCCCCCGCGGCGACCGCGGTTTTGTCGGAGAACGACACCGCCAGCAGATTAATGAACGGCGCCAGGCATAACAAGGCAACGATCAGCAGGAAAGCCATATTGCACACCAGAAAGATCTTACGTGGCATGGAAGCCTTTATTCTCATTGTCCCGTCCTCCGCTAGAAGACTTTATATCCGGTAAACTTGTCGGCCAAGTAATACGACGCCACGATGAATATCATCGATACCCCTGATTTGAACAGGCCGGCGGCCGTGGAAAGCGAGTATTGCGCCTGCTCGATGCCGAGCCGGAACACGAAGGTATCCAAGATGTCGCCGGTGGAATACACCACGGGGCTGTACATGTTATAGATCTGGTCGAAGCCGCCGTTCAAAATATTGGCCAGCCCGAGCACGCTCATCAGCACGACGATGGACGAGATGCCCGGCAGCGTGATGTGCCATGTCTGGCGCCAGCGGTTGGCGCCGTCGATCACCGCGGCTTCGTACAGCGCCGGGTCGATTCCCGTCAGGGCCGCCAGATAGATGACCGATCCGAACCCGAAGCTCTTCCAAATATCGCTCGCGACCATCGTGGCCGGAAACGCGTCCGGGTTGCCAAGGAAAAAGATCGGTTCGATCCCCAGCTTGGCGAGGAGGATATTGACGAATCCTTCGCTCGGCGACAACAGATTGATCAGAATGCCGGACAAGATAACCCAAGACAGGAAATGCGGCAAATAGACCACCGTCTGAAAAATGCGCTTGGTCAGCAGACTTCTGACCTCGTTGAGCAGCAGCGCGAACGCGACCGGAACAATGACGCCGGCGACCATCTTGCTTAACGCGATGACGACCGTATTCCGAATCACCGTGCCGATGTTCGGCATGGAAAACAACGTCGCGAAATTTTTGAATCCTACCCACTGCTGATGCCCGAACAGCCCTCTGGCCGGAATGAACTTCTGGAACGCGATTATGACGCCAGCCATGGAACCATAGCTGTAAACGGCCACCAGAACCACCGCGGGAAGCAGCATGAAATACAGAGGAAGCTCTCTTGCCAGCTTATCTTTTCGTTTCAGACTCGCAAACACCGGATCTCCACCGCCTCTAACCGAATTGGACAAGCCCGCCGCTTCCGGCAGCCCGCGGCGGACGCGCCTGCCGCGGGCCATGCTTAGGCGTTATTTCGCCGGATACATGGTATCGAGTTCGTCGAGCGTCTGCTGACCGCCCGCTTTCAGCCATTGCTGCACGAAACTGTCGAAGTAATCGACGGGCTTGGCGCCGGTTATGATATCGGTGAAGGCCGTAATCGTGAGCGTATCCAGCGAAGCCACGTTCGTCAGCCAGGTTTCGGGTCGTTGAATGCCCAGGATGCTCTGCACGATCGCATGATCCGGCATGTACTTGTTCAGCACGATCGGCAGCGAGCCCGATTTGGACATTTGGCCCCAGGTGCCGAACGCATTGTCGTCCTTCGCGAGCGATCCGTCCTCGAAGCCGGCGATATAATCGTACAAGGGCTTCGCGGCGGGAGCGAGTCCGTCGGAGGAGCCTTTGTCGAAGGCTTTCAGCAGGTCGGCCGCGTACACTTCGCCCGGCTGGTCGATATAGAGCGGCGATAATCTGTACTGCTCATCCGACCAATACTTGAGATAGTCTTCCTTCGTCGAGTAATTGACGGTCTGATCGTACAAGTCGAGAATCTTGATGGCCGCTTCGGGATGTTCGTACTCCGCGCTGACCATCGTCATCTGACCGACCGCGTTGCTTTCGATGCCAATCTTGTAATCATGGCCGGCCTCCGTAGGAATCGCGTACGGATGAACGATAACGCCGTCCTTCTTGTACACGTTGTTGTACGGGTACCACGTGCCCCAGTTGCTGCCATACGCCATCCCGATCTTGCCGCTCGTGATATCCTCGACGAGCGCCGATTCGTTCTTGGACGTAAATTCCTTGTTGATCAGGCCTCTCTTGTACATGTCGGCCAAGACCGCGAGCGCTTCTTTCATCTCCGGCTGGATCCAGGCAAACGTCATCTTGCCGTTCCCGTCGCGGTAGAACATGCTCTCGTCGCGGCCCGGAACGCCGAACGCGGAGACCAGCCCAAGAATGCTGCCGTGATTTTGCCGGATGAGATCCTTGTTCAGGGCAAGGCCGTACGTGTCGCCGTCGATGCCGTTGCCGTCCGGATCGCCGGTAGCGAACTTTTCCGCGAGCGCGACCATCTCTTCAACGGTCTTGGGCGGCTGGGAACCGGTATTTTTCAGCCAATCCTCGCGTATCCAAAGGAACGGCGCCTCGTGGAAGTTGTCGTTCATCCGCGGTATGGCGTAAAGCTTGCCGTCTACCGTCGCGCCCGCAAACGAATCGGCAAACCTTTCCTTGTAGGCCTTGAGCGAATCGGAGGCGTATTTGTCGAAAACGTCGGTGAGATCGGCCAGCTGGCCGTTCTGCGCCAGCTGCAGGAATACGTTCGCGTCCTGCGTTTTGAATACGTCCGGCAGATCGCCCGAAGCAATGATGGCATTCAGTTTATTTTTGTAGGCGTCGGTGCTGCTGTCGGCAGAGAAAGCCACCTTGAGATCGATATTGAGCTTGTCTTTAATCAAACGGCTCCAGCGATTGTCTTCCCAGGTGTCGTTGTCAAGGAGCTTGGAGGCTGCCGCGGTTTGAACGGCCCATGACATCGTGATCGGTTTCTGATACTTTCCGTCGGCATCCGTCGGCTGCGAAGCATTGCCGGCATTAACGGCATTCTCCTTGGCGTTGCCCTCATCGGATCCATTGGAAGCGGTTTCACAAGCTGAAAGGACAAAAACCATAAGCAAGCCCGCCATGACATGCGGCAGAACTCTTCCGGATTTCATCTTCTTCACGCACAACTCCTCCTTATGATCGTTGCTACGTTGTTACAGCTTACTCTCGCCCGCGGTATAACCGTTACCCGGTCCCGCCAGACGGATTCGAAAACTGATCCGTACACTGCGCGAACTATCAGCCGCCGACTACATGCGGCATCACCCCTCTCGGAAATAAGCGGATGCGAGCAAAATACCGTGAACGCGCGTTTAATTTGAAGTAAATCGTGCCAAAAACGCCTTGAACGCGCGTTTATGCAGATGCAAAAAAAGAGTGCTTTCGCTTCCGCACGCATTCGCCGATTGCCGGAGCGCAATTATGCGCGATTTCGTTGCATAAACGCATGTTAATGCCTTCAAAACAACGCAATCCATTTCGTTCACCTAACAATGACCGTCGCGTTCTGCAATGGTTATGTCACGCGTACGTAAACGCGTGTCTACGGACTCATAATACACAACTTACAAAAACGCTGTCAATCGTTTATTTCTAAGCTTTTCCAAAAATAGTTTATGAGTCACCAAAATGATCATTGAGTAAACGCGCGTTTATGCTATAATGCAGAAAACGGCAACCACTTCTCTGGCTAACGAAAACGGCGCCCCCTCATGACTCCCTGCAACCGGCTTTTGCGCCGCGAACCTACCTTGCTCCCAAATTCCCGCCGTTCATGAGGAGGCATTAGGCATGAAAAACGACAAAGCCGATTTCATCCCTATCTTTGACGGACATTCGCTCGCGGGTTGGCATCCCGTCCCTCGCCTGCCCGTTTCCCGCGCCCCGGGCGAGCCTTCGCCGGACCCGGACGACGAGCGTTACCGGCGCGCCATGCAGACGACGGGCAAATGGACGGTCGAGCATGGCGCGATCACGGGGCGGCAGGATCCGCCCGGCTGCGGTTACGGCGGTTACCTCCTCAGCGACGGGGTATACGGCGATTTCGAGCTGCTCTTCGAAGCCCGTCCGGATTGGCCGGCCGATACCGGCATTCTCGTGCGTGCCTCCTCGCTCGGCTCCCAAGGCTTCCAGATCTTGCTGGATCACCGCCGCTCGGGCAATATCGGCGGGATTTACGGCAACGGTATCGGCGGCTTCCATGGCATTAATTTTACCCTCGACGCCAAGTACGACGAGCATGGCCGGCCCATAGGATTGAGACTGGAGGATCCTGCGGCCGCCATCGAGCCGATGACGCCCGACAAGCCCGCGCTTCTTGACGACGCGGCAACCGGCGAGCAGTTTCTCTCGCGATGGAAGTGGGACGATTGGAACGAATTCCGGATTCGCGTCGAAGGCGCTTCTCCGCGGATCACCGTCCATATCAACGACGGGAAGATTTCCGAAATCGATACGGAAGCCCTCAAGCATCCCTTGTATAACGCCGCGGCGGTTCGGGATCTGCTCGGCCCCAAAGGCCATATCGCCTTCGAAATCCATGATAACGATCCCGGCATGGGCGAAGCGCGCTGGGGAGCGAATGCGGCTTGCCGATGGCGCAATATCCGGATTCGCGAGTTATAACCGCGGCATTAGATCGGCATTTCTTGACCCCGGTAATCGACGAAATTGAACCTCGACACGGGAATCGCTTTACGCTCGATCAAGTCGAGAATGCCCTTGGCGCTCGCGCGCGGGTCGGTCGGCGCGTTCTCTCCGCCCATGTCCGTCTTCATCCAGCCGGGATGAACGCTCAGCACCTGAATGCCGCGGTCCTTGACGTAGGCAAGGAGCTGCCGGGAGAACATGTTCAGCGCCGTCTTCGTGATCGCGTACGGATAATCGCCCGGATAGGCATGCGTGATGCTGCCCGCTTCCGAGGAAATATTGATCAGCGCGGCATCCGGCTCCGTCAGCAGCGGCAGGAAATGCTTCGCCACCCGCATCGGTCCGAATAGATTGATATCGAACGAACGGATGACGTCGTCCATGTCAAGCGCTTCGATCGGGGTGTTGCGGGCCGCGAGTATGGCCGCATTGTTCACGATCGCGCCGAGCGTCTTGCCTTCGTGCTTCAACCGCGCGGCAAGTTCCGTCAGCCCCTCTTCGTCCGTCACGTCCAGGGCGGCAAGCGCGATCCGATTGTCGTATTTGCTGGCGAGCGCGGCCAATCGCTCGTCCTGCGCATAGGGATTGCGCACGCCCGCGATGACGGCATGCCCGCGCTCGAGCGCTTCGGCGGCGATTTCGAAGCCCAGTCCGCGATTGGCGCCGGTGATCAGCATATTCATTCGATCTTTCCCCTTCCCTTCGGTTGTTCCTTGATTTTCGCGCGCGAAGAATCAAATTCTTCGACAGGAGTCCCTTACGACCAAACTGCAATCCAGCGTGATTTCCTTGACGGTCAGCGTCTTCTGTTCGATGGTCGCGATCAGCAGGGAGGTCATGCGTTTCAACATGTCACCCAAATCGACGCGAATCGTCGTCAGGGCCGGGTGATGCTTTTCGCTCATCGCATGATCGTCGAAGCCGATGACCGATATGTCGTCCGGCACGCGCAGCCCCTGTTCTTTGAGCGCCCGAATGGCGCCGAACGCGACGCTGTCATTCGCCGCTACGATCGCCGTAGGCAGGTTGACCCCGCTGCGAAGGAGGGTTTGAACGGCATTGTAACCGCTCGTCTCGTGAAAATCGCCGTCCAGCACCCAATCCGGGTTCACCTGCAAGCCGCACATGCGCATTGCCGTCATGAAGCCCTCGTATTTGGTCTTTCCGGACAGGCGGTTCATATCGCCGTTGATGACCCCGATGCCGGTATGGCCGAGTCCGGCCAGATATGCCACGGCCTGCTTCATGCCCGAATCGTTGTTGAAATTGGATACGATCCGGTTTGGCTCGGGTTGCTCCGGAAGCTCCTGATCGACGACGCCGACCACGAAGCCTTCGGCGATCAATTCCTCGATGAACGGCTCGCGATTCGCCGCGCCGATGAAGATGCCGCCGTCGATCCGCCGCTGATAGAAGATTTCCATGACGCTTTTGACCACTTCCGTGTCCTTGGCATCGCGAATAATGTGCGTCAGGACGTAATAGCCGTGCTCGGAAGCATGCTCGATCACGCTGACGATCAGCATGTTCGTCAGCACGTCGGCGGAAACCCTTCCCTGGCCGAAGAGAAAGAGGCCGATCGTGCGGGCGCGCTTCCCTGCCAGAACCTGGGCGGATACGTTAGGAAAATAGTTATGCGCTTCGATCACCTTCATAACCTTTTCACGCGTTTCGGCAGGAACATTGGTATAATTGTTGATTACCCTGCTTACCGTGCTTCTGGATACCCCGGCAAGCCTGGCGATCTCCGTGCTGTTGATCTCTGATTTTTTCATGGTACCCATCCTCTTTCATAAACGCGTGTTTACGAATTTATCATACACATGGCCGTGAAATGTTGTCAATCTTTTATGCGGGCATGCGACTATTTCAGCGATCCGCACTCTTGAATAAACGCGTGTTTATGATATGCTTAAACCGAAGCACTCATTTTCGGTACGGCTACCCTATTGCGAAGGATGGGATTCTGGTGCGTCTTGGCGGACAGGTATTTCTCGAACGGAAAAACCCGGAAAATTGGGCGCGAGCCCTCGCGGAAGCGGGCTTTCGCGCAACGACTTGCCCGATCGGCGGAGAAACGGACATGGCCGAGCTTGACGATTATCTGACGATGGCCCGGCGTCACGATATCCTCATCTCCGAGGTCGGCGCCTGGAGCAATCCGATCAGCCGGGACGAGGAAACAAGGCGGAAGGCGATCGCCTACTGCATTGGACGGCTGGAGCTGGCCGAGCGAATCGGCGCGCAATGCTGCGTCAATATCGCGGGCTCTCGCGGCGAACAATGGGACGGTCCCGATCCCGACAATTTCAGCGACGACACGTTTGCCCTGATCGTGGAGACGACCCGCGAGATTATTGACGCCGTCAAGCCCGAGCGTACCGTATTCGCGCTGGAGATGATGCCTTGGGTGTTCCCGGACTCCGCGGATTCCTACTTGTCGCTCGTACAGGCGATCGACCGCAAAGGATTCGGCGTGCATTTCGATCCGGTGAACATTATCAGCAGCCCCCGCACGTACTATCGCAACGGCGATATGATACGCGACTTTTTCGCCAAGCTCGGGCCGTATATTCGCAACTGCCACGCCAAGGATATACTGCTGCGAGGAAGCTTGACCGTGCATCTGGACGAGGTTGCGCCCGGACTGGGCAATTTGGATTATCGCGTCTTCCTTACGGAGCTGAACAAGCTTCATCCCGATACGACGCTCATCATCGAGCATCTCTCGACCAACGAAGCGTACCGGCAAGCCGCGGGCTACATCTCCGGCATCGCAGAGGAGCTTCGCATTCCCTTATGACGGAGGTTCGCGCATGACGAAGGAAGAATCATTATTGGCGGAATTGCTGCAGGAGGAAGAGGAGCTGCAATTCGCCTCCTTCTCCAACGATACCGCGCTCCATATCGGGATGGCGATCGTCAAGCGGGCCCAATCGGACGGCAAAGCGGTCACGGTCGATATCAACCGAGGCCGGCAGCAGTTGTTTCATTATGCCTGCTCCGGCACGTCGGCCGACAATGACGATTGGGCCGCGCGCAAAGCCCGCATCGTGGAACGCTTCGGTCGCAGCTCGTATTATCTGGAGGTCGAACTCAGCGCATCGGGCCGCACGATCGCCGAGCGTTATTTTCTCGACCCCGCCGAATATGCCCCTTATAACGGCGCGTTCCCGATCCGCGTGCGCGGCGCCGGTATCATCGGCACGATTGCCGTCTCGGGCTTGCCCGGGGATCAGGACCATCGGCTGATCGCCTCGGTTCTCCGAGCGTATCTGGCCGGCGAAAGGTAGTCGATGTTCCTTGACGCAACATCCGTGCCCCCGCGCAACTGCAAAACAACCCATCATTTCCGCTGCAGCCGAGCGTGAATGAGGGGTTGTTTTGCTTTCGCCGAATACATGTTCATGAATGAATCTTCCCGATCGTCGATGCCGCTCTAGCGCATCATCTTGTTCCCGACAAGTTTGGACTGCCGAGCTCAGAACACCCGTCTCGCCGTCACGAACCGGTCCTTCCACTGCCCGTCGAAAGCTTCGATATGGACCCCGAGCTTGTCCGAATACGTGTGCAGGATTTTGCCGTCGCCGGCATAGATGCCGACGTGCCCGATATCGAGCCCGCGCGCGCTGAAGAACAGCAAATCGCCTTTTCGCAGGTCATCGAGCTTGACTTCAACGCCTTCCTTCGCCTGATCGTAGGAGACGCGGGGAAGATCGATCCCGAGCACGTCGCCGAATACGCGCTTGACGAACGATGAACAATCGAAAGCATCCGTTTGATCGGAATCCGCGCCGAAATCATAATGCGTGCCGATGAATGTCGAACCGAATGCGATCAGCGCATCCGCTTGCTTCATCGCTAGATCCGGGCTCGAATAATTCGAATACTTGGGCTTCGCCGACATGAACCCGATCTTCCCGTCCTCCGTCTGCACCTCGAGCCAATTCGCGTCGACGGCACGGATCACGTGGATCCGCTGGCCTTTCGCGAGCATCCGGACGAGGGACGCATCCGCCTCCGAGCTCGGCTCGGTTCTCAAATTAACGCCGTATGTAATCTCGGTCTCGAACGTATGGATGGACGAAATGCTGATCGAGCGGGCGTAGGCATGCCACTGGACGACATTGCCCAGCATCTCGCTGACGAACCGCAGCGGCACCATGGAGAACCCGTTGATCAATTTTCCCGGCACGGGGAGCGTCAGCTTCTCCTGATTTTTATAAGCGACGCTGTCGCCCATACGATACGTGATAACCGCGCCGTCCTTCATCGCCTTAACCGATTGCGTGCCCTCGTCCCATTTGACTTGGGCCCCTTCCGCTTCGAAGACCGGACGCAAAGGCACGTAGCTTACGCCGTTCTCGATGACGGGCGGCGCGGGAAATGCCAGCGCGCGACCGTCGAGCAGCATCGTCGGCGGCTGCTCGCTCGCCGCGTGCGCGTGCTTGGCTTGGACCGTCGTGATCGTCAAGGCCAGCAAGGCGACCATGGCGTATTTAATTGTGCTTTGTTGCATTCCTTGGACACCCTTTCCAACCGAGATAATGATTAGACGCGAATGCGGGCCGGTTTGTTTTGGTCTTTTTTGCATTGGATGCATTTACCACTAACTGCAGGCTGTTGGTACATGCGGTTGGATAAGGGAACCTATTGAACTATGAAAGCCTATGACCGCCGCGATTGGCGATCATAGGCTATGGAAGTTAGGCAATTATACCGCGATGCCGCTGCCTCTTGGCAGCGGATGGCGGTGCGGCCGAAATCAATTGATCCGCCGGCCGTCTCGACACTCTACCCGATCAGCAGCCCGCCGGCCGCCGGCGCGCCCGGGAATGCGCCGGTCAGCTGCTTGCCCGTCGATACCGCGAACTTCAAGGCCTCGTCCATCAGCGCGAGCGGCACGGGACGGAAGAAACCATGTATTTCGTAAGTGAAATCGCCTTGGTAGCCGGCATCCGCCAGCCCGGCCATGACATCGTCCCACTGAACCGTGCCTTGGTGCGGGAGCAGATGCGCGTCGGTCAGCCCATGATTGTCCTGGACATGGATGGTTTTCAGCAGCGCGCCCAGCACGCGAATCGAATCGCGTTGACGCAAGCCTTGGATATGCGCATGCCCCGTATCCCAGCAGGCGCCGAACAACGGATGGTTCAGACTGCCGACCAGCTCGGCCAATTCCTCGGGCGCGGCGCAATAGCTGCGCAGCGGCCGGCCGCCGCCTCGCGGACGGTCGAACATGTTCTCGAGCGCCACGCCGACGCCCGTCTCTTCCATGACGGGCAGCAGCCGCGAATACGCGTTGCGGTTAAATGCCAATTGCTGCGCTTGCGATTCCGCGCCCGCAAGCGTTATATTGCCCGGATGCAGCACGACCCATGGCGCGCCGAGAATCGCGGCCGTCCGCAAGGCCCGCTCCGAATAAGCCAGATAAGAATCAAGATCAAGCCCCAGCTGCATGCTGTCGAAGGCTGCGCCGTGAATAGGTCCGTGCGTTTGCGTGAACGCCGCGCCATGCGTCTCTGCCGCCTCGCGAATCTCCTGCGCCCAACGTTCTTCCTCCGCCCAGGACATGCCGAGCAGGCGGGACACGTAATCGGTATAGTTGAAATCCAGCGCCTCGAAGCCTGCGGCCTTGCATCTGCGAATCGCCTCTCCGATCGGGTAATCCGTATCGAACATATGAATGGATGTGGAAATTTTCATCTCGCTAATTCCTCCTTAGGGTCGTCTTGAAGTAAATAGTGATGCACGATCCAGGCTACCCCGTCTTCCTCGTTGGTCGGTCCGACCAGCTTGGCCAGCCGCTTCAGCTCGTCCTCGGCATTGCCCATGGCAATGCCGAGACCGGCAGCCCGAATCATCGCCGCGTCGTTCATGCCGTCTCCGACCGCGATGACCTTCTCCATGGGAATGCCCCATTGTCCGGCCAGCTCGGCGACGCCCGACGCCTTGCTCACGCCCCTGGCATTGATCTCGCATTGAAGCGGATTTGCGCGGCTGACTTCCACCTGATCCTGCCATTCCAGCACATTTTGCCTGATGCGCGCCATGATCGCATGGTCCCGGGATTCGACCGCGAACGAGAACCAAGCCGCTTCCTCCGGCTCCGGGAACGGAAGCCCGGCGTTGCTGTAATAGCTTCCCTCCCTGGCATGGCCCCAGTGCAGGACGCCGTGTTCCTCCGCCGCCAGCCGCAGCCGGCGGACCCAAGGCGCATCCAGGCCGCGCTCGCTGAAGAGCTTCCCCGGCGCAAGCCAGTTCTGGGCGCCGTTGGCGCAGACCATCGGCGTGCTCAAGCCGAGCTCCTGCATGACCGGGAGCAGTTGATCTATCGGCCGGCCGGAAGCCAAGATCACGAGACAGCCGCGCTCCGAGGCTTGGCGCAGCGCTTCGCGAGTCGCAGGAGCCAGTTCCCCCCGGGGGTTAAGCAGCGTGCCGTCGATATCGAGCGCGATGCAGTCATAGGTCATGGAATCGCCTCCTAGCCCGTTCGTACCGGGATGCGGCGTTCATCGCGGCATCCCGATGCGCGGTTAATTTCGGGTCAACGAAAAATCATCGTATTGCGCCCAGGCGCCGGCGTTGCCGCTGGCCGAGATCGCCAGCTTGACCGAAGCGCCTTCCGGAACGCCGATACCGCCGATACTGTACTCCGTCCAAGTCGTCGTGGTCGGCAAATTCAACTCTTTGCTCAAAGCGCCGTTCACGTAGACCTGCAGCTTTTTGGACGCGAACGCGTTGCCGCTCCGGTGCCATACTTTGGCCGTGTACGTTCCCGCGCTCAGCCCGGAAGCGGAGGCGTTCTCCAGCAGCGTCGTATACGCGCTATTGCTCCAGGACTTGGCACCCTTGGAACCGGAATGCACTTCCGCCGCGTCCGTGGCGATGCTGATATTGCCCGCGTACGTCCAATTGCTCCAATCCGACTCGAAGCCCGGGTTTAACAGACCGCCGGTTGCCGACCAGGTCCCCTGCGCCGCATCGATGTTCCAGCTCGCATAGCCGTTGATCGTAGGCGAGCCGTCGGCCGCGAAGCTGAGCGGGTACCAGGCGTATACGCCCTTGCCCATGTCGCCGCCGGAATAATTGCTCCAGCGGTCGCCGCAGTAAACGTACGAGGTACCTTGCGTTCCCTGAACCTCCAGCACGAAATCATGCTGCGTGTTGAACGAATCGGAGGTAGCGGGGGACGTCGCCACCACCTTGCGCGCCGACCAAGGTCCAGCCATGCTGTCCGCGGTCCGGTACGCCGTATCGCTGGATTTCCAGCCCCGGGTATTAGAGGTGAAGTAGTAGTACTTGCCATCCCGCTTGAAGATCGAGGCCGCTTCGCGAACGTCGCCGTTATCCCATGTGCCGCCGGAGAACTCGCTGTAATTGCCCGCGACCGGCGCCAGCGGCGTCAGGAAATCATCGGACAGCTTGAGGATCGCCTGCCCCCCGTTGGCTTGTCCTTTATCGAAGGTATACATCAGATACGCGCTCGCTCCGTCCTGATAAGCGCCCAAATCGCCCAGGCTGTAGAGCGTGCCCGACGCGTCCGGCAGCTTCTTGATCAAGCTGGCGCTCCGGTAAGTCCAGGCATTGCCGGCCGACAAGTCCGTTGCCGTCAGAAAGGCGTATTGGTTGCGCACCCCCGTCTCGTGGCCGCCCCATTCCAGCACCATCACGTAGGTGCTCGTGGCCGCGTTCCACATGACGTAAGGACGTCCTACCCAATCGCCGGCTTGGAACGGAATACTCGGCATGCCCGGCGCAATCCGTCCGCCGCTTTGCTTGGTCCACGACCGCAGATCCGTCGAGGTGTAGTGATTGATCGCATAGAAACGATAGTCGCCCGCGCTCCCGAAATCCGGTCCGAACCAATGATACACGCCGCCGACTTCAATCATGCCGCCGCCTTGGGCCTTGATCGGATTACCGTCGGTATCCATCCACAGCGTATCGTTATGAATCGCGGCCGAAGCCGCATGCGCGGAAGGCATTCCCTCGAACATGAAGCACAACATGAGCAGCGCCGCCAATGCTTTTTTCATTTTTGACCATTCCTCCATCGAATAAGGTTCGTTATTCGTCTGTCGGTCTCATGGTGTAATAGTCCTATTTGATGCCCTTGAATTCCTGATACTGCTTGGTCCATACCTCGGTCAATATGTCGCCTTCGATCTTCATGTAATCTTCGACGGCCTTGTCCCAGCCCGCTTCGTCGATCGCTCCGATGATGTACTGAATTTGCGATTCGGCGATTTTCGTTGCCCCGTCGCCGGTCAGATTCTCCGCCGGCGTTCCCGTCAGCGTGAACGGAATGGCGGCATCGAAGGGCTCGACGAACTTGTAATCCTTGTAAATGTCTCTCATCCTATACTCGATCTTGCCGGGCTTGTCGTAGTCCGCCGGCACGTAAGTCGGCCAGATCGCCGGGTCGAAGAAGTCCGCCAGGTTGTAATAGCCGGCGTAGCGCTCCGAGGCGTTTTCCAGCAGCGTGAACGTGTTTTTGCTCTTGTCCACCCACTCCCAGTTCTCGCCTTCGATGCCGTTCCAGGTCAGCATGACATTGTCCGGCGAAGCCAAGGTCCAATCCAGATATTTGATCAAGAAGGCCGCGTTCTTGCTCGTGCTTGGAATAAGCAGCGTGGAGGAATATTTCGGATTGCTTCCCCATGCCGGCGTTCCCGTCGCCGGCGCATCCTCGAGCGGCGGCAGCGGATCGTACGCCACGTTCGGATTCTTCTCGTTCAGCTTGATCTGATTGCCGACCATGGAATTGAACCAGCCCGAATAGGCGCCGACTCTGTCGGCCAGCACGAGATCCGTGATCTGGTTGGTGTTGATGGTCGCGAAGTCCTTCAGGATGTACCCCTTGGCGTACCAATTCCGGAACGTGGTCAGCATCTCCTTGTAGCCCGGGGCGCTGACGGCCGGAATGACTTCGTCGCCTTTGAGGTATCGGGTGGATTCGTCTCCCATGAAGTAGGGCTGGAAGATCTGGATGAGCCCGTTCAGGTTCCAGGAGTGCAGCAACGGAATTTCGTCATGCTTGCCGTTTTTGTTCAGGTCGGTTTTCTTCACGGCATCCATGTAGGCCTCGAATTCGGCCATCGTGTGCGGCATTTCCATGCCCAGCGCATCGAGCCAGTCCTTGCGGATCGTCGGCGCGTAGCCGGTCGGGAAAGACTCTTGTCTCGGAATGCCCCAGATGACCCCGTCCTTGTCCTTCATGACCTCGAGCGCGTCCTTCATGTATTTCTGGATATTGGGCCCGTATTGGTCGATCAGATCGTTCAGCGGCATGAGGGAGCCTTTATCCTTCAGCGCCGTCCAGCTGACGAGCTGTCCTTCGATAAAATCGAACTTCTCTCCCGAAGCCAGCAGCAGATTGATCTTGTCCGGATAGACATCCCGCGGAATAACCTCCGCTTCCAGCTTGATTCCGGATTGCTGCTCGATGATGTCCAGCACCTTCTGGTTGTCGGTGCCGTTCTCGCGGGTGCCCAAGCTTCTTCTGACGATTTTGAGCGGTTCGGTTTGCACGGGCTGCTCGGCCGGAGCGGCGTTGGCGTCCTGCGGCGCATTCGACGCGCTCGCCGTATCGGATTCTTCGGCTCCGCCGCTGCCGCTGCAGCCGCCCAGCACGGCTACGGTCACCATGGAAGTCAATACCAGCGTGATCAAACGCGTCTTCTTTGGCAAGTTCCTCTTCATATGTTCTCTCCCACTCCCAAACCGATTGTATTGTTGCTGCCCGCGGGCGATGCCGGCCGGATCATGGCGTTCCGCCGCAATCCATTCAGCCCTTGATCGAGCCTACGGTGATTCCTTTGACGAAGTAGCGCTGCAAGAAAGGGTACACGCACAAGATCGGCAGCGTCGTCACGACGATGGTCGCCATGATGACGGACTGCGCCGGCGGATTGACCTCCACCACGGCATCCGACCGGATCATATCGTTCAAATTCGTATTGTGGATGATTTCCCTCAGAAACACTTGAACGGGCCATAAATCGCGGTCATTGACGTAAATCATGGCATCGAACCACGAATTCCAATGGCCTACCGCGTAGAACAGCGAGATGGTCGCGAGCGCGGCGGTCGACAAGGGAAGGATGATTCGCAGGAAGATCACCAGCTCGCTCGCCCCGTCCATTTTGGCCGATTCGATGACGCCTTGGGGTATCTGCATGAAGAAATTACGCAGGATCAACATGTTCCAAGCGCTGATCAGACCGGGCAGAATGAGCACGGCGAAGTGATTGTACAGCCCCAGGGACTTAACCAGCAGGAACATCGGGATCAGCCCTCCGCCGAACCACATCGTGAAGGCGATGAGCATGGTGAACGCACCACGCAGCGGATAATCCCGGTTGGACAGCACGAAGGCCAGCGCCGCCGTGAACAGCATGTTGCAAAACGTCCCTGCGATCGTCCGCAAAATCGTGATCGCGTAGGCATTTACGATATAAGAGCCGGATGAAAAGACGTATTTGTAGCCGGAAATATCCCATGCCGTCGGCCAGATGGCGAACGGATGAGCCGCCCTGTCCAGATCGGTCATCACCGAACGCCCGAAAACGAACAACACCGGGTAAAGCATGACGAGGCACACGAGGATCAGCATGATCGTGTTGCACGCGTCGAACAGTTTCTCACCTAACGTCTGCTTCAAGACACGCCTCCTGTACACTGAAGCCTTGCGGCAAAGTCGGCTCGCCGCCAGCCTGGACGGCTACCATAAGCCATCGGAGCCGAGCCGCTTGGCAGCCCGGTTGGCCAGCACGACCAACGCCAGCGCCACCGCCGATTTGAATAAGCCCACCGCGGACGAATACGCAAACTTCGCCTCCACCAACCCTTGTCGATAGACGTAGGTATCAAAGTTGTCCGCAACGTCATAGACCGCCGGGCTGTAAAGATTGAAGACTTGCTCGAAATGGCCGTCCAAAATGTCGCCCATGCCGAGAATCAGCATGATCGCCACGATTTCCTTTATGCCTGGCAGCGTAATATAAAACATCTTCTGCCATTTTCGCGCGCCATCCATGGCAGCCGCCTCATAAAGCTCCGGATCGATGCTGGCCATCGCAGCCAGATAGATGATCGTTCCCCAGCCGACTTCCTTCCAGATATTCGTCACCACCAGGATGAGACGGAAATAGGCCGGGTCGCTGGTGAAAGCCACCGGTTCTTTGCCCATCAGCTCCATCAACGCATTGACGGGTCCGCCGGTTGGAGTGAGCAGCTGCAGCACCAGTCCCGCGCACACGACCCATGACAGGAAGTGCGGCATATAGCTGATGCTCTGAACGACTTTCTTGAACCATCGGCCCCGCGCTTCGTTAATCAGCAAGGCCAGAATGATCGGGGCGGGGAAAGCAAAGATCAGCAGATACAGGCTGAGCACCAGCGTATTGCGCAGCAGCCGCCAGAAGTAGATGGAGTGGAAAAACAGATTGAAATTTTTCATCCCCGCCCAATCGCTATGAACGATGCCCTCGAAGCCGCCCATGCCCTTGTAATCCTTGAAGGCAATGACGATGCCATACATCGGCAGATACTTGAAGATCAGAAAATATAGCATGCAGGGCAGAGCCAGCGCGTGCAAATACCGGTATTTCCAAATCCATGTCGCTGCCTTCCTGCGGGCCGTGCCGATCGAACGTTTCCTGCTTGGTGCGGCGATCGTGTTCATTATCGGATTCTATCCTCCTTTCCTCTTCGTTGTCCGACCCCGTCTATCGTAGCCGCCGCGCGGTCCGAACGTAAATCGGAATATCTGAAACTCCGTACCAAATTCTCGCAATCCGCGTCCCACAATCGCAAACAACGTGCCACCGGACGTTCCGCCAACAGAAAAATCCTTGATTGCTCAAGGATTTTCGATCCAATCGATATGATAGCCTTTGACGTATTTGCCGGGGGTGATGCCCTTGATCTCCTTGAAGATCTTGATGAAATACTTCGAGCTGCTGAAGCCGACCCATTGCGCGATGTCCTTGATCTTGAGATCCTCCTCCTGCAGCATGGAGCAGGCCTGCTCGATTCTCGTATTGTTGAGGAGCTGAACGAACGTGCTGCCCGTATGCGCTTTAAGGATTTGATTGATGTACGTCGGACTCAAATTCACCTGCTCGCTTACCGACTCCAGCGTAATGTCCTGCATGTAGTGGTCCTTGATGTAACCGGCGATCCGTTGATAATACTTGCTGGCCCGGGTCGTCTTGTTGGCTTCGATCACGTCGATGATCGTATGAATCAAGCCGCTGAAGAAGATTTCCACCCGCTCCTTGCCGTTCAGGCTGCTGAGCCGGTCGATGCTGTATTCCTCGCCGTAGATCTCGTCGACGGACAAGCCGAGCTCGTTGATGAGCGCCATGAGCGTGCTGTTCAGATGGAACACGAACTGGTACATGTTCTGGTAGCGCCGATCCTTGCTGATCCCGCCCAGCATCTCCATGAACAACGCGAGCGCGTCGTTCTTATTGCAGGCGCGAATATTGTTTTTGAGCAGCTCCTCTTTATCGTAGGGGTAATTGTACGCCGTCTTGTCGCCGCTGCGGATGTCGCTCGTCAGCATGATGTCCGTCCGGCCGTATAAAATTTTGTATTTGAGCAGCTCCCGCACTTCCCGGTAGTTCCTGGCGATATGCAGCAGATCCGTGGGCTCGTCGCTCACGATCGCGGTAAAGGATACCTGCAGGCGGTGAAGCAGCTGCTGCTGCAATTCCCTGATCTTCGCCAGCAGCTCGCCCGCTCCCGCCGAAGGGCTCTCCAGCGCCACGACGAGCTGATTGCTGTGGTTAACGAGACTGAAGCTTGCGATGCCTTGTCTGAAGCCGAAGTATTCCGTCACCGCATCGAGCACGGAATAGAGCAAGATGCTGTCATTGCGCGCCTTGTAGCCGCCGGTCCCCTCGTCCACGTCCAGCTCGAGCAGCATCAGCGTCAGATTCCGCCGGGGAATGTCCAGCGCGAACAGCTTCAGGTTATCCTCGATTTCCTCCCAGCCGGTGTATACGCCCCAGATGAGATTGTTCAGAATCTTCTCCCGGAACACGGGAACCGTCAGCTCCAGCTTCTCCTCCAGCTGCTCGTGATTGTCCAGTATATCCAGCACCGCGTCGCGAATCACGCCGAGCTCGTTGCCCTTGCCGAGGATGCGGCGCGTCCTTGCGCGGATATGCTTGCGCAGCTCGTCCACCGGCTTCACCGCGCGCATCGTGAACAGCAAGGAGACGATGAGGCTGAAGGCGAGCAGGACGAAGCTCATCAGCACGATGATATTGCGGATCATATGAATGCTGCCCGTGATGCCGCCGAACGGATACATGGCCACGTAAGTCCAGCCCCGGTTTTCCGCGGTGTTGTACACGACGAGCTGCTCCTTGTCCCCGACGTTCGACACGAAGCTGCCGCTCGTGCCGGCGAATGCGTGCTGAAAGCTCGGCCGGGTACGGATATCCGTATACAAGTCCTCCTTGAGCCCGGAAACGATGACCTCCTTCTTGCTGTTGAGCACGAGGAAAGGCGTCTCTCCGCCGTTCTGAATTTGGGCATGCAGCTCCCGGTAGACCAAGGATTGGTCGATATTGATAATCAGCGCGCCGTTGTAATTGTTCGCCCGATCGAGCGGCAGATGGGCGTACACCGAGAATACGTCCAGCGTTCGCGGGCTGTTGTTCCAGAATTTGACGGGATGCGTATCCGACACGATCAGCGTGCGGCTGTCGTTCTTGTACCACTTCATGAAGTCCAAGTCGGGAAAAACGGCCGCATCGGATATCCCGTACTCGGTCGAGATTACTTTATCGTTCTTGGCCAGATACAGATAAACGGAATGCACATAGCGATTGGACGCTTTGATCTGGTTGATCTTCTGGTTGATATAGTCCCAATCCGCGTAGTGCTCGTCCGCGTCGGCGCTGGCCATGATCTGGTTCAGGCGGCTGTCGTTGTACGACTGCTTGGAGATATCGATGATATTATTGACGACCAGCTCCACGGAGGCGGCGAATTGATCGAGCGCCTGCTGATTGGACTCGCCGAAATTCTTGATCACCATGCCCTTGGCTTCCCGGTAATAGACCGTACCCAGAATCGCGATCGGCACGAGAATCAACACGGTAATGAACAGCTGGATTTTCAACATCAGGATCCGATCCTGAATCAATCGGCCGACGGCCTTGAAGCTTCTCACGCTATGCCTCCACCCAAAAATGGAATAAATTGCAGTGCCTATTTTACGCGTTCATCGTTTGCCTGGCGTTAAAGGGATGACAAGTTATTGTTAAGCTCCGGCAGCCCGGGCGCGAGCCGGTCCATGCCCCCGAATAAAAAACCGCTCCCCGGCACATAGCCGGGAAGCGGTCGCTTCGAAGGAATCTCGTCTATCGGCAGTCCTATGCTATCCGATCCGATTTCTGCAACGCGGAATCAAAAGTCGAGCTCGAGGCCGAATTCCCGCGCGGCCTGCTCCAGCACGCTCCGGTGTTCCTCGCCCACCGGAATGCCGTCCGTGCCCCATGCCCGTTCGCGTTCCGCCTCCAGGACGCCCGGCAGGACGGCCCGGTCGAAGCCGGGCAGCGGACGCATCTCGGCCGCGAGCTGCATATACCGGTCCATCTCGTGCTTGAACGCATCCAAGGAACCGAATTTGGCCGCGTCCAGCGCGATGATCAGCGATCCCTGGTTGGCGCCTTCATACGAACGCGCCGCGCGCTCGCGTTCCACCGGCACGCCGGCCAGGAAGCCTCCCAGCGCCTGGCACATGAAGCCCAGTCCCATGCTGCGGAATACCAGGCCCGGAGTTTGACGGATCACGTCCGCCCGGTGGGGCGAGTCGTCGTACAGGTCGTGCATCGCGCCGAAGTCCAGCACCATGGCTGGCGCGTCGCCGGCCGGCACGGCGAACGACATCGGGGATCCGCCCGCCGCCTGCATGATGGATTGCTCCGCGCTCAGGTCCAGCTGGTGGCCGGAGGTCACGTACCCGATCAGATCGTGTTCGGCCAGCACGCGCGAGTAGATGCCCGCCGCCCCGATATGTCCGTGATTGCGGGTAACCGCGGCGGCGATTCCGCAAGCCCGGCACTTCTCGACCAGCAGCTCGGCTGCCCGGTAAGCGGGAAAATACCCCAAGCCCCCGTCCCCGTCGACCAGCAGCGTTGCCGGCGTCTCGTCGATCACCTTCACCTCGGGATTCGGATTGATCAGCCCGTCGCGCATGATGCGCGCGTACGCGGCAATCTGTCTCGATCCGTGGCTGAAGACGCCGCGCAGATCGTTTTGGACGAGCAGGTCCGCCAAAAACCGGTTCTTCGCCTCCGGCATGCCCGACCGTTCGGCCAGCGCGGCCACGGCGCGCTTTAGCTGCTCCGGAGGTACCGCGGCATATTGTGCAGGTAACTGATTCATGACGTTCGCTCCTTTTAATGAAGAACGGCTTCGGATGGTACCCGCCGCTCTCATGCTTTCCGCTCCTAAGATATTACCCGTTGCGCGGTCGGAGAGCAATCGAACGCCGTTTTGCGCATGACTTGCATAAGTTTCGGATTGATTGTCACAGAATAACTCGCAGCATCGTTCTATCTCCGGGCAGTAGACGGAATTTCCGAGACAGGGATCGAAATCCCCCAGCAAAGCGAGGAAACAATATGACACAACGCGTAAATTTCGCTCAGCAATCGCCTAAACTATTCAAATCCTTTTTGGCTTTTACCAACGAATTGTTCGACAGCGCCATCGAAGTAAATCTCATCGATCTCGTGTCCATCCGAATCTCGCAAATGAACGCGTGCGAATTTTGCCTGGACCTGCATGTCAAGCAAGCGGTTATCCGCGGCGAGAGCGAGCTTCGGCTCCGGCACGTTTCCAAATGGCGGGAATCGGATTTGTTTACGCCCCGGGAGCGAGCGGCGCTGACATGGAGCGAGCTCCTGACGGAGCTGCCGGAGGAGGGCATCTCCGACGAGGCGTACGCGCACGTTCGCGAGCACTTGTCCGAACAGGAAATCTCGGACCTGAGCTTCTTGATCGTGTCCGTTAACGGATGGGACCGCATCAACATCGGCTTCAAGACCGCGTCCGGCCGCCTGACGCGAAACTTTGATTAGCGCGTGCGCGTTCCATGCGTTCGCCGGTCTACATCAGGCGGCATACCGGCGCCAACGTCAAAGAACCCCGCTGAGTATGACGGCGAGGTTCTTTGACCGTCGTTCATCGCTTCTGAAGAGAACGCGCATTCCAGCCTTCCGGCACCTGCACCGCTTCGCGCTGACGGTGCTTCCGCCGCGTTCAACCCCGCATCATGCGCATGTCCGATATCCAAGCATACGCCCTTCGGGTCCGATTCCCACTCGTCATGTACCCGAATGCGCTCCTCCGCGCGAGCTTATTTGAGCATCTCGTCCATCACGCTGCCGTCTACGTCCTGCATCTTGAAATTCAGCATGGCGGCCATGGTCGGCGCCATATCGACCAGGCTCGCCTGTTCGACGACGGCGCCCTGCTTCACGCTCGGGCCGCAGGCGATAAACGCCGTATGCTGCTCCTTGTACGGCAAGCCGCCGTGGCTTGCCTTGGCCGTCTTGTAATCGCCGACGCTCGTTTCCGAGAATACGTCCTCGCCGGCCAGGAGATTGCCGAAGGAAATCGCGGCGCTGCCTTCGATGACGAATTCGAACGGACCCGTAAGCTTATATTGCGCGCGGACCTCTTCCTTCGTAAACACATGGCCGAGCCCGTATTGCGGATCCTCTTTCACGGAGAGCAGGAAGTCGTGCACCCGCTGCTTCATGCTTGCATCGGAAGGATCCTTCAGGCTGATCCAGGCGGACATGCCCACGGAGTGGCAGTAGGCATCGTAATCGACCAGCTGGTTGTCCCGATCGACGGTCAAGAATCCGGCTTGCTTCAGCAAAATATTAAAATTCAACACATGATCGATATCCGTTTGGCCATGATCGCCCAGCACGACGACATTCGTATGCTCCAAGTCGCCGTATTGCCGGATTTGTTCGAGCAGCGACCCGAATTCCGCGTCGTGCTTGCGCAGCTGCTCCATCACGCGTTCGTTCATTACGCCGTACTGATGGCGCACGCTGTCCAGATCGCACATTTTCACGAGCATGACGTCCGGCTGATTGTAATCTTTGATGATATCCAAGGCCAAGCTCATCGTATATTGATCCAAGCTGCGGTTCTGACCGATCAGATGATGGCTGTATTTATCGTAGTAGCGGTCCAGCAGCTCCGGCGTGGCGGTGCTTTCGAAGAATTGCAGCGGGTTTGGGCCTCTGTATCCGATCGGCACGATCATCGGCATGTTCAGGTCGTAATCCGCCCCGCCCGATACCGGCCACGTGATGGAACAGGTCGTATACCCGTTTTCTTTGGCATAATCCAGCATCGTTTTGGATTGGACGTCTTTTCTCATATTGTACCAAGGCGCGTGCTGCTCGCCCGCTTTGACGATTTCATTGTGCGGAATGCCGTGCTTCTCGACATAGTTGCCCGTAATGATGGAGCAATGGCAGGGGTAGGTAACGGAAGGGTAGATCGAATGCATATGGTTGACCCAGGAGCCTTGCTCGAACAGCAGCTTGAAGTTCGGCATCGTTTTCATATATTCCATGTCCATGGCGCATAGGGCATCCAGGCAAAACACCAGCAATTTCGTCTTTTTCATCATGTCGTCCTCTCCGTGCGACCGTGACGGTCGCATCCATGGCATAAATTGCGGCCGCGGCCCGAGCCTGCTAATCCGGCAGCTGCTCGTCCAGCTTGGCGACGATCACTCTCGGAATCATGTCCCGAAGCTTCTCCAATATCGGGACCGGGATCCCTTCGTCGGTCACGAGGACGTGAATCCGCTTGGTCTCCATGCCGAACAGGAAGGCGGTTTGATTCATCTTGGAGGAATCCGCCATCAGGATAAGCTGATGCGACTGGTCGCTCAGGGTAACGGCGGTGCTTTGCGGCTCCATCTTGGAGAAATACAGGCCTTGCGGCGTAATGCCCGCGCAGGAAAACAAGCCCTTGTCGAACCGGTACTGCTTCAGCTCCTGCTGCAGCTTCAGGCCGGACGTCAAGCCGTTATCGCCTACCTTGCCGCCTACGATATACACTTCCGAACGGGTCTTCTTCTGGCTTAAATTAAACGCGACCATAATCGAATTGGTGACGATGATCAGTTCTTTATGGTCGGGAATCAAGCGGGAGAGGGTCAATCCGGTCGTGTTGCCGTCCAGAAACACGCTGTCTCCGTTCTCCAGGAGGTTAATCACTTCTTTGGAGATTGCCTTTTTCTGCTCGACATGGTAGTTGATCCGCTCCGTGTACGGCATCTCCCACGTCATCTGTTCCTTCTTCTCGGCGCCGCCGTAATTGCGCCGCAGCAGCCCCTTGTCGTGAAGGATGCGCAAATCCCGGCGGATCGTCTCCACGGACAACTGATAGCGGTCCGCCAAATCTTCCACGAGGACGGCGCCGTCGCGAAGGACTTCCTGCAGGATTTCGTTCCGTCTCTTTGCTGAGCTCATGGCTGCATTCCCTTCGTCAACGTTGGTGGTAAGGGGGAAATCCCCAAGGCATGCGAGGCGAATCCGCATTCCCCGGGGATTTGAAGCTTACTTGTTCTCCGCCAAAAGCTTCGCGGCTTCCGCCTGGAGGCTCTTCAAGGCATCCGCGACGGACGCTTTGTTCGAGTAGACGTTCATGATCGCGGTATTGACCGCGTCTTGGATCACGTTGCTCGCCGCCGTGGCAACCGGCGCTTTGCCGAAAGGGAACACTTCTTTGAACGCTTGCGCCTTCTGCGGGTTGGCCGCGTAGTCTTGTTTCAGGACGTCGACGTCTTGGGAGGACAACGTCGCGGGGAAATAGCCCGTTTTCGCGCCGTAGATGGCTTGTCCTTCTTTGCCGGCAAAGTATTTCAAGAACAGCCAACCGGCCAGCTGCTGCTCCGGCGTGGTTTTGAACAGGACTTGGTTGCCTCCGCCGATGTTCGTAGTCGGCTTGCCGGCGTCGCCTTGCGGGAACAACGTGATGCCCCATTGGAATTTATCCTTGATCAAATTGAGCTTCGAGGTGGTACGGGCCGTCGTTCCGATCTCCATCGCGGCACGGCCGTTCGTGAATTCTTGCTCCGTGTCTTCGGCGACCACGATCGCTTTTTGGTCGAGCAGGTTTTTGTAAATCCCGAGCAATTCGGCCGCTTGCGGATTATCGAAGTTCACGCCGGACAGATCCGGAGCGATGGGATCGATGCCGTAAGACGACAATTCCGTCATGAAGTTAAAGGCATGCGAGCCGTAGCCCGTGCCGTTGCCGATGACCAGCGCCGGAACGCCCGTTTTCTTATAGATGTCGAGCGCTTGCTGTTCGAACTCTTTCCATGTTTTGGCCGGAGCGTCATAGCCGGCTTTTTTTAGCACGTCTTTGTTGTAGTAAATGCCCGTCGAGCTATTGCCGTGCGGCCAGCTCATCGTCTTGCCGTCATAGATGGCGCGCTGGCGATCGAGAATCGCCGGCAAAATGTCGCTCACTTCCTCCGGCTTCAAGCCATAGGTCGGATCGTTGATGTAATCGTCCAATTGAACGATCTGGTCGGCTTTCATATATTGCAGGATATCGCTCTCGTTGGCCATCGCCACCGCCGGAAGTCCGCCGCCTTGCAGCGCCGCGCGCAGCTTCTGGTTCAATTCCGTATACGAGCCTTGGAACACTTCGTTCACGACGATTTTGCCTTCGTACGCTTTGTTGAATTGCGCGACGATGTCTTTGACCGCTTCGCCGTATTCCGTTGCTTGAATATGCCAGAAATCGATTTTCACCGGGCCGTCCTTGCCCAGCTCGATGTCGATGCCGGCAGGCTTGTCCGACGGCGCATCGGCGGTATCGGTAGGCGTCGGGGAGGTATCGGAGGTCGATGCGCCGCCCGCGTTCGCGGTACCGGAATTGTTCGAATTCGTATTACTCGCTCCGCATGCGGCCAAGACGACCGACAATGCGAGCATGACCGTTACCATCCCAAAAACCGTGCGAAATCTTTTATTGAACAACATGATTTCCATACCTCCTAGTTTTGGCCGATAAGTTGATCTATTTGAACCGTTTCTCCGTATGCCGGGTAAAAACGGGGGATGCCTCTGCTATCGAACAACGTCGGGTTCATGCTGTGCAGCGGTATGACGACCTTCGGCCGGATCCGTTCCGTCAGCTCGCCGATCTCTTGCGGCGCGGCATGTCCGCCCGTCGCGCAGTAGTGGTACTGAACGCCGAATTCGGTCAGCCAGCGATGCAGCATCTCGTCGTTCGGCACGAGCGGATTGCCGTCGGCATGGACATAATGGGAGCCGTGCGACCGATCGCCCGCGCACTCCAGCTCGGCCATGACCGGCAGCTGGTAATACGGCAGGTACATGCAGTAGCGCTGCTTGTCCGCGACGATGTCGGCTATCGAGACGGATGAATACGGCAGCGTCAGGCCGGCTTCGATCGTCGGCGAGTTTAACGTCGGCAGCACGCGGATCACGTCTTCGGCGCAGGTCAATGCCGGATGTCCCGTCAGCGCCGCGATGCCGACCCGATTCGCCTCGTACCAGAACGCGGCCGTGCTCTCGTCCATCGCGAGCGTCCTGCCCGCATCCTTCGCGGCGAGGATCAGATCGGCGAAGCGCTCGACGTTTCTGGCCAAGATGTTGACGTACACGAGCCCCTCGGCTTGCGCCATCACTTCGCGGCAGCGTGCCGCAACCTCCGTTTCGAGCCGATCCGCGGGTTTGCGATACAGCGTGTCCGCCCGGAAGCGCGTCCCTTCGGTGATCAGCACGTCGACCGCCTCGCTCCGGCACAGCGCGATGAAGCGATCCATCCGGTACGCGTGCCGGCCGTGACGGCGCCAGTCCGCGGTGAAGCCGATCTTCGCTCCGGAAGCGGTCGTCAGGATAAAGCCGGAACATCCCGGCGAATCGTGATCGACCTCGATGATCTTCAGCCGCGCCTTGCCTTCGTCGTCGAGCGCGATCTCCTGCAGATCGTCGAGCGCGATGATCGTTCCCTTGGTATCGCCGTATTCGCCCGAAGCGACGACCGCCCGATAGACGGCGTAAGCGTCCCGGCTCATATAGATCGGCGTCCCTTCGGCAACGTACGGCAGCAGCGCCATATGGTCCTGATGGATATGGCTGACGAAGACGCGCAGGTTGTCGTATTGCGGCAGCTCCTCGCGCTTCCAGACTTCCCGCAGCTGCGGAAGCGTCAGCCCTTCGGTCGCTTCCGGCGGGTAAAGATTCAGCAGCGGCGGAGCCGAACGGGTCAGCATGTAATGGCGCGCGCCTTCCGGCGCCTTCGTCTTGATGTGCTCACCCAGCATTCCCCGCATCGCGAGTCCAAGATCGAACACGAATCCCGTGTTCTCGTGCCCGTAAACGATTTGTACGCCGCCGATCGTATGCAGGCCGCTGTAAAACGTTAATCGATCCTCCGTTGCCAACGTAACTCCTCCTCCATCTTGCATGATTATTCTGGGTCGCTTTCGAGTTGCAATAGGAAAGCGGCCAGTTCGTCCAACGTGCGGATTCGCAGATCCCAAGCTTCCTCGTCATGGGTTTCGTAGCGGGAGACCAACACGGTGCGCCCCCCCATCCGCTTGATCGGATACAGTTCGTTCCAAGCGTTGTCGCCGATCGAAGCGATTTGACCCGGCGCGATCCCGTTTTCGTTCATGTAGCGCCGCAAGTACTCGATTAATCCGTCGGGCTTGTTCCCTCCGTAGACAACCGTATCGAACGCGTTCTCCAGCCCCAGCTTGGCCACGAAACCGACTGCCGCTTCTTCGGGAGAATTGGTCATGAGCAATTTGTGGCGGATCGACTTCAGTCCGCGAATCGCGGCATTGACCCCCTCGTGCGGCGTGATGGAGTTCAGATTGCCGATCATATCGCGGCGAACGCTCAGGAAGGCTTGCGAGCGTACCGCGGGCGGAATGCCGACAAGCTCCGCGATGGCGCCGAGAACGCCCCACGAGTCTCCGATGTAGTGCATCTCGCCCTCGGAATGCCGGAGGCTCTCGATCGGATGCTCCACGTCCATGCCTTCCCAGTCGTAGAGCGAGAGCGGCTGTCCGTCTTTGTGCCGAACGCCGGATTTATGGGCTTTGCTGAAGAAATGCCCGACTTTGACGGGATGCTCGCCTTTCAAGATCCGCTCCGTTTCGGTTTGCCATCTCGACACGACCGATTCGTCGCCGTCTTGAAACAAGTAAGTCAAATAAGGTCTTATGAAGTTCTCGTCCTGATATAACGTGCCGTCCAAATCGAATACCAGCACCCGAATTTCTTTCATCCATTCCAATGACGTCGTCTCCTTGTCGTGTTAGCCTTTAATGCCCGAGGCGGCGATACCGGAATGAAACCAGCGCTGCGCCGCGAAGTACAGCAGCACGATCGGCAGCACGGTAAACGTCGCGGCCGCCATGAGCTCGTGGTACCTTGATCCGTTCTCGCTGACGAAGTAGAGCAGTCCGACTTGCAGCGGACGAATCGCTTCCGTGGAAGTAATGATGAGCGGCCAGGACACCGCGTTCCACTTGCCGATGAAGCCGAGCAGGCCGGCGGTCACCAGACTCGAGGCGGACAACGGGATCAAGACCGAATACAGGTAGCGGAAGCTGGACATGCCGTCCACCTGCGACGCCTCCCAGTAGTCTTTGGGCACGGACAGGAACGCTTGTCTCAACAGGAAGATGGAGAACGCATCCGCCAAGTAAGGCAGCAGGATGCCCATATAGCTATCGTAGAAGCCCTTCCCGCCCGCGCCCGCCCAATCGTTGCCGCCGGCGAACGGAATATGGCGAAGCGTCACGAAATTAGGCACCAGCGTAATATCGTACGGAATCATCATGGTCGCCACGACGAGCATGAAGATGACTCCTCTGCCTTTGAACGCGAAATGCGAGATGGCGTACGCGATCGGAACGCAGATGATCAGCTGCAGCGCCGTTCCGAGTCCGGCGACGACGATCGTGTTCCAGAAGTATCGGGCGAACGTCGACTCCGGCTTCATCCAAGCCTCCGCGTAATTTTTGACCATCCACGCATGGGGGAAAAAATCCGGCGGCATCAGATTGATTTCGTCCGCCGTTTTGAAGGACGTCAAGAGCATCCACAAGAACGGAAACAGCACCAGCGCAGCCAGCAGCAGGACGATGACGGTGACGATCCCCCACAAGAAGCGGGAGCTGAGCTGAGAGAAGTTGAAACGTTCCGCATTCATCGCGGCATCCTCCTTTTATCGTAGGTAGTGAACCCGTTTCTCGCCGTACTTGTACTGCACCCATGTCAGCAGCAATATGATCGCGAACAAGAACATCGAGATCGCCGACGCGTAACCGACCTGGCCGTAGACGTAGAACGTTCTGAAGATATACAGCGGCAACGACATCGTCGTGCCGAGCGGGCCGCCTTCGCCGCCGCTGATGATATAGAACGCGTTAAACGATTCGAAGGAGCCGATGACCGAGATGATCGAGAGCAGGAACACCATCGGCGATAACAACGGCCACGTGACATGGCGCATGATTCTTGCCGTTCCGGCTCCGTCGATTCTGGCAGCCTCGTACAATTCGGGCGATACGCTGCCCATGCCCGCCAGGAAGATCACGATATTGAACCCGATGCTGGACCAGATCGTAAAGAGCATGATGACGATCAGCGCGTAAGACGGCCCGGCAAGCGCGGTCGGGATCGAGGAAGGCCATGTCCCGCCGAACGCGGCCGCGACATGCACGAACAAGGGATCCGGATCGGATAACCAATCTTGCGGCTGCAGGCCGACGGACTTCAGTGCCGCGTTGGCGACGCCGACGTTCGTATGGAAGATCCATTTGAAGACCAGGCCGGCCGCGACTTGCGAAGTGATGTACGGGATGAAGAAGACCGTTCGCAGGATGCCCTTGCCCTTTATCTTTTGAAAGAGAAAATAGGCTAGCAAGAACGACAGGAAGATCGAAATCGGGATGGTTCCGATCGCATAATACACCGTGACCATCAAGCTGTTGGCGATCGGACCGAACTGCCAGCCCAGCAACGCATCCTTGTACAACAGGCCTTCTTCGAAGATTTTGGCGAAATTTCCGAACCCGATGAACTTATCGGGCACGAAGCCCCATTTCCATAAGCTGATCCAAGCGCCGAACGCCATCGGCCAAAAACGGAAAACCAGGAGCAGCAGCAATGCCGGAGCCGCGTAGGCGAATCCGGTCCAAGCTTGTTTCCGGGCGAACTTGGAGGCCCGCTTCTTCGCGAAGATCGGTTTTCGCGGCAAACTCGTTTCCTTGGTCTGTTCCATGTTGTGTTCCCTCCTCGCTTAGTACAAGTGTAGCGGGGAAGCATACGTCGAAAATCAGGTCGAAGTTAATGATTTGTTGACTTTATGTCGTGTTTTAATCATTTTCCGCAGTATTTTATTAAAAACGGTCATGCTTCGTGGATGAAACGGTCATCTATTTCCATCATTTATTTCCAGCGGACATCAAAAAGCCCGACCGGATAATAAGGTCGGGCCGCAAAGGATATTGCGTTTGGATCGAGCGGCGGCTTGGCGCTTTGCTCCAAAAAACGCCGCATGGCAGCTAGTGATTGTCGTAGGCGATAGACACATATAGGAACACTTTCTGATCCGGGCTATAGTCATGCTCGGTATGTCCTTTAACCTGCCAAACCGCGGTGCTGCCGACGGGCACGCCGGCTCGGCTGTACTCGGTACCGTCCGGAAGTTGCGATGTCGGTCTCGGCGAGCGGTATTCCTTGTCGACGGTCTGCAGACTAAGATCGACATTTTCCCCATCCGGCGAAATCATCGAGACCGTAATGAGCCCGTGATAACCTTCGGGAGGCGTCCAAGATCCGCTCAACACTTGGCCTGGCGATGAAACGTACCCGTAATACAACGCATACTCGTAAGTTGTCCAGCCGTCCGAATACGTTTTGGAATCGGAAAGCCGAAAAATGCCGGGCGCCGCAACGGGTGCCGTCGTGAAAGTTAGCTCTTTCTTCTCGCTTTGATTGCCGTCCGCATCGACCGCAACCACGGAAAGGGTGTAGGTGGATTCCGGAGACAGCCCCTTTACTTCATAGCTGTTCGCGTCCCCATTCAAGGTAGCCAGCAGTTCGAACGCGGTGCGGTAGACCAAGTACTTGTCTACGCCCGTTTGGTCTATGGCCGGTTTCCAGTTCAGACGCACGCCAGTAGAGGTCACGTCGGTCACCGTCAGCGCGTCGCCCTGAGGCCACTGCGGCGCCATGGGAACGGCTAACCAAGCTCCTTGAACTTGAACGGGCGTATATTGAGCGGTCGTGGTTCCGTCGCCGAGCTGCCCATTCCCGTTTAGACCCCATCCCCAAACGGTTCCATCGGTTCTTACCGCCAAACTGGATGCGCCTGCCGCGATGGCGGACACCGAATCGAGCCGGGTTACCTGAACGGGCGAAGAACGGTTGGTCGAGCTTCCGTTTCCCAGTTGGCCAAAATGATTTTCTCCCCACGCCCAAACGGTTCCGTCGCTTTTCAGCGCCATACTATGATCGCCGCCCGCGGCGATGGCGGTCACTGAATCGAGATGGGTTACCTGAATAGGCGTAGAACTGCCGGTCGTCGTTCCATCGCCGAGCTTGCCGGCGTAATTATTACCCCACGCCCAGACAGTCCCGTCGCTTTTCAATGCCATGCTATGCGAGAAACCGTTGGAAGACCCTGCGGCAATGTCGATTACCGAGCCGAGATCCTTCACTTGAACCGGCGTATAACGGTCTGTCGCGGTTCCGTCGCCCAGTTCGCCGCCTCCGTTGTTTCCCCACGCCCAGACGGTTCCGTCGCTTGTAAGTGCCATACTGTGGCGATTACCCGCAGCGACATCGGTGACCGAACCGAGACCTTGCACTTGTACCGGAGCATTGCGGTCTATCCGGCTTCCGTCGCCTAGGGAGCCGAACGCATTCGCTCCCCACGCCCAGACCGTTCCATCGCTTAGAACCGCCAGATTATGATCGATTCCTGCGGCAATGGCAACCGCGGAGCTAAGATTGGCAACTTGAACGGGGGAAGAACTTTTAAACATCGTGCTTCCATCGCCCAGTTGGCCGCTCGCATTGCTTCCCCACGCCCAAACGGTTCCGTCGCTTTTCAGCGCCAAACTGTGCTCGGAACCCGCAGAAATGGCGATAACCGAATCAAGACCCTGCACTTGAACCGGCATCTTGCTTCCTTCCGATGAACTTCCATAACCCAATTGGCCGTATGCGTTGTTTCCCCATGCCCATACGGTTCCTTCTTTTTTTAGCGCGAGCGTATGGCCTCCTCCCGATGCTGCCATCGTTACGCCGGCATTCGGATCTTCCGTCGACGCCGCGGAAGCGGCCTTCGCGTCGGCCGTATGGAAAGGCAGCAGCCATATCGGCAGCAACATTACGCAAACCAGAAGCATTAACCATCCTCTCATGCATCTTCCTCCGTTTTTTTAGCTTTAATCTACCACATTACCTGAATCTATAAATGCGCCCGTCGCACTATTAATAACAAATCATCCAAAATTCGGATATTGTGCGAGTTCATGCCCGAAATCCGCTTCAGCTCTGGCTTGCGCACCCGTCCGGGAAAGCAAAAAGCTGCTTCCGGTTGCCTACCGGGAGCAGCTTATGCATAGGGTTCAGTCATTGCATTTCTCGACGCGCGCCTATTCCCCGTCCGACAACACAAACCGCTTGAGTACCGCGAGCATTTGCCGGCCTTGGGGGCCGAGCGACGCGGCCCAATCCACGATTGCCGTCTCGTCGATCCGCGTGATGCCGGCGAGTTGAACATAACGGGTCAAGCCATCCTGCAGCGGAGCCCTTATCTCCTCCGGCATGAAGCAGCGAAGCGCGAAATAAGCGTCCCTGCCGCCCTCCGTCCATGCTTCGCCGAGACCCAGGCCGACTTCCCGATGCTGCCGCCGAGCCTCTTTCTCCTGCCGAAGCGCCGCTTCGCCCACGATGCCGTCGACCGGAATGCCGATCCGCTCGAATTGCTCCCGCGGCGCGTCGTTCTCGCGCATCAACTCCGCCATCAGCCTGATCATCCTTGCCTCGACGGCCGTATCCTCGATTGGCGATGACTGCTTCGGATCGAGCTCCAAGTCGAACAGCAGCGTGCCGTGCACGTACGGATTGATGAACGTATGCGCGGGAATTTCCAGCGTGCGGCAGCCTTTCGTGAACGAAAACGGCTCGCGCAGCCGGAGATCGGACAGCTCCTTCACGTCGAACCGGTTGTGCATATGGGTCGGCATGAGCGTGTATTCAAGGAGCGGGCCGTTGTCGAAGCTCTGCGGCGCCCTCATGTAGACGTATCTGCCGTCCGTCACGTTGATATGGCCGCCGTGCATGCCGAACAAGGCGGCTTCCCGTAACGGCGCCCGGCCGTCGGAGCCGATGGCTCCGCCGAGCGGTTTGCCCAGCATATCCGGCGGAAGCTCCGCCCCGAAGAATTCGAGCAGCGTCGGCGCGATATCGATCGTTTGCGCCAGCGCGGCGCTGCGCTCGCCTCTCGCTCCGCTCCGGGGATCCCAGACGAAGAGCGGCAGCCGCGCGATCTCGTTATAGAACGGCTGGATGTTTTTGCCCCACCAAGCATGCTCGCCGAGCAGGAAGCCGTGGTCGGTGTTCACGATGAGCATCGTATCCCGCCAGAGATCATGCCGGTCGAACAGGTCCAGCACGCGGCCGAGATAAACGTCGCACATGCTGACCAGGGCCGCATATTCGTAGATCGCATGACGGATCTCCTCCGGCTGCTGCGTGACCCTGCCGTAATCCGGCCAATCGAAGTGCTTGCCGTCATAGGCATGCGGGTAGAGGTCCTTGTACTTCTGCTGCGTGAAGAACGGCTCATGGGGATCGAAGGCTTCGATCTGGAGAAACCAATTATCCTGGGACAGGTTCGTTTCGATAAATTCGATGCCATTGGCGAAGGTGACCGCAAGGGGCTGCTTCTCTTCCGAATCCAGATAGGCGCGGTTTACCCAATCCTGTCGCCATAACCCGCCGATCTTGGGACCGGACAGCGACTCCGGAATGTGAGGGTCCCGTACGTTGCCCTTCCAGGGATCGCCTTCCTGGCCCCTCGCGTATTCCCACGTGTTGAACCGCGTATGGTACGTCGCTCCGCCGTCTTCGAAATAATGCGTATGATCCGTCGCCAGATGCGTGTATATTCCTTTGCGGCGCAAAATATCGACCATGGAATCGTCGTAAGGCTCCAGCGGTCCCCAACTGCGATGCAGGAAATTATGTCGCCCGGTATGGAGCTCCCTGCGAGCCGGCATGCAGGGCAAGCTCCCCGCATAACAGTTGTCGAACGTCACGGTCTTCTCCGAGAGCCGCCCGAAGTTCGGCGCCCGCAGCCATTCGCCGCCGTAATTCGGCAGCATATGCCGGTTTAAGGAATCGAACATGACCATTACAGCCTTCATTTCTTTGCCCCTCTCGAATGTCAAATTGGCGTCGGTATTCTCGCGGGAACCTCGCCGGCCGCTACGCGGAAGCCCAGATTGCCAGCCGAGCTGTCCGGGCTGTTGGAGCTCCGCGCGGCGACGCGGTAGCGGTTGCAATACGAGGCGTGACAGAGGTAGGAACCGCCGCGCGTCGACCGGGCCGCCCCCGTGCGGGGACCTTGCGGATTGGCCGGCGGGTCGTTCAGCGGCGACGACGGGCTGAACCAATCCGAGCACCACTCCCAGACATTGCCGACCATGTTGTACAGGCCATACCCGTTGGGGGCGTAAGCATCGACGGGCGCAGTGCCTTCGTACCCGTCGGACGCGTTGTTTTTCGCCGGAAATTTCCCCTGCCAGATGTTGCAGCGGTGCTCCCCGTCCGGCTTCAGCAGATCGCCCCACGGGTAGCGCTTCCGGACCAGCCCGCCGCGGGCGGCGTATTCCCACTCCGCTTCGCTCGGCAGCCGCTTGCCGGCCCAGCGGCAGAACGCCTGCGCATCGTTCCACGAAACATGGACCACCGGATGATGCATCCGATCGCCGATCGCGGAGCCTCGACCTTCCGGGCAGCGCCAGCCGGCGCCTTCCACCGCCCGCCACCACGGGGCTCTCTGAACCGTGCCGCGGACATCCCCCGCCGCCTTCTCGGCAACGAAGAGATGAAAGACATAGGACCATCCGAACGCCTCGGCTTCCGTGACGTAGCCGGTATCCCGGACGAATTCCGCGAACTCGGCATTGGTTACGGCATGCGGCGCGATATAGAACGGGTCCAGCTTTACCGGTCGAACGGGTCCTTCCCCGTCCGCGGGAAATCCTTCCCGATCGTCCGTGCCCATTAGAAACGACCCGCCTTCCAGCCGGATCATGCCTTCATGGGGACTTCGGCCCGATCTCGCGCGCGTATCGAATGCGGCTCGCGCTTGTTTGGCAGGCGGTCCTTCTTCCCGGCCGCGGCCGGCTTGGCAGCAGCAGCTCGCTCCTATTGCCGCGTGCGCCCGATCGACCGCCGCTTGCCGCGGCGAAGCGTTCCGCTCGGCTTGATCCTCATGCGCGCCGGGCCCATGCGGCGTACGTTTCCGTTCGATGTTCATCCGTTATTCCTCCCGCGGAAATTCGGCCGTACCGGCCGGTGACCGTGCCGCGTCTCCGAGTTCTTGCCGTCGCCACGGATCGGGCGATGCCTCCAGCAGCGTACGGGTGTAGGCATGCCGCGGAGCGGCGATAATCGCCTCGGTATCCCCGCTTTCGACGATCCGCCCGCCGTTCATGATCAGCATGCGGTCCGACATGTAGCGCGCGCTTCCCAGATTATGCGTAATCCAGATCAAAGCGAGATCGTAATCCTGCTTCAGATCGAGCATCAAATTCATAATATCGATGCCGATGGATACGTCCAGCATGGAGGTCGGCTCGTCGGCGACCAGGACGCGCGGGTTAATGCCCAGCGCTCTGGCGATCATGACCCGCTGCTTCTGCCCGCCCGAGAGCTGGGAGGCGTATTTATCGATATAATCCTCCGCCGGCGTCAAGCCGACCTTGCGCAGCAGCGCGAGCACCTGCTCCCGAATATCGCCTGTCGCGCCGTGCAATCGGAGCGGCCGTCCGACGACGTCGTGGACGCGATGATTGGGATTCATCGTTTCGAACGGATCCTGGAAAATCATCTGCAGCTCCCGGGCGACGGACTTGCGGCTCCGCGATTTGCTGCCGACCTCGCTGCCCTCGAGCAGAATCCTGCCCTTCGTGGCCGGAATCAAATTGACGATCATGCGGGCAAGCGTGCTCTTGCCGCTGCCGGATTCGCCGACGATGGCCAGCACCTCGCCCTTGCTCAAGGTAAAGCTCACGTCGTTGACGGCCGTGAACCGCTTCTTCCGCAGAAAAGAACCGGATTCGAATACTTTGCTAACGCTGTCGACTTGCAGCAACGGGTTCATGGCCGGCCTCCTCCGTTTCATATAAATGGCAGGCGACGCTGCCTCCGGCGTCCGCCGCCGTCATGGCCGGCTGCGCAGCCGAACACGCCGCGACCGCGTGCGCGCAGCGGGGCTGAAATCGGCAGCCCGCGGGTGGCGAGACCAGATCCGGCGGCGAACCGGGTATGCCGGCAATCCGAACCTTCGGCCCCGTCAACGAAGGGAACGCGCGCAGCAGCCCTTGCGTATACGGATGCCTCGCCCCGCGAAGCAGCCGGTCGGCGCGGCCGATCTCGGCCATTTTGCCCGCGTACATGATGCCGATGCGGTCGCAGATCTCCAGCATCAGGGGCAGATCATGCGTGATGAACAGCACGGCGAAGCCGAGCTCCTTCTTCAGTTCGACGATTCGTCTCACGATGCCCTGCTGCGTCACCACGTCGAGCGCGGTCGTCGGCTCGTCCATGATGATCAGATCCGGCCGCAGCGCGAGCGACATCGCGATCACGACCCGCTGCCGCATGCCGCCGGAGAGCTCGTGCGGATAACTCCGCAGCCTGTCTGCCGGGAGCTCCACCAGCGCAAGCAGCGATTCCGCCCGGCTCCAGGCATCGCGCGCGGAGGTGCCGGGTTCATGCGCGAGTATCACGTCCGTCAGCTGGCTGCCGACGCGCATGACCGGGTTCAGGTTGTTCATCGCGCTCTGCAGCACGACCGACATCCGCGACCAGCGAAAAGCTTGAAACGCAAGCTCGGGCATGCCGGTCAATTCCTGCCCGTCGAACAGAACGCGTCCTCCCGCCAATCGGGCCGGAGGACGCAGCAGCCGGCTGATGCCGAAGGCCGTCGTCGATTTGCCGCAGCCGGACTCGCCCGCCAGGCCGAAGATTTCTCCGCGTTCGATGGAGAAGCTGACGCCGTCGACCGCCTTGAACGCGCCTCGCGGCGAAGCGTACTCGACTTGCAGATCCGTAACCTCCAATAAGCTCATCTGGTTGCACCTCCTATGAAAAATGCTGCTGCGCGCCGCGTTTGGCCCGATAACGCTCCAGCGTCCCGTTGCCCAGCAGGACGAATCCGAAGCAGAAGAGCGCGATGGCAAGGCCCGGCGGAACGATCCACCACCACGCGTCGTACATGATCGCGTTGTTGCTGTGCGCCAGCGCCAGAATCGTGCCCCAGCTTACGCTCCGCGGATCGCCGATGCCGAGGAAGCTGAGCCCGGCTTCCGCCAATACCGCCTGCGTCGTCACGCTGACCAGGTTCGCCGCGATGATCGGAAACAGGTTCGGCAGTATTTCCTTGATCATGATCTCGGCGTTGCTCATCCCGACGACCCTGGCCGCCTCCACGTACCCGCGCTGCCGCTCCGACAGCGTCTGGCTGCGGATGCTGCGCGCCATGTAGAGCCAGCTTAGCAGGCCGATGACGAGAATAATGCTCGTCAGCCCCATCGAGGGCAGGAACGAAGCCAATATGATCATCAGCGCCATCACGGGAATGATGAGCAGCAGGTCCACGACGAACATCAAGGCATCGCTCACCCATTTGCGGTAGAAGCCCGCGGTGAGGCCGACCAGAACGCCGATGACCGTCGTTATCGCGCCCGCCAGAATGCCGACCAGGAACGAGGTATGCGTGCCGTATATCAGCTGGGCGAATACGTCCTGGCCATAGCTGTCCGTACCGAGCAGGTGCTTCATGGACGGCTTGAGCCACGCCTCGAAATCGATATCGTTCTTGGGATAAGGGGCTAGCCGCGGTCCGATAAACGCCGCGGCGGCAAAAAACGCGAGGATCGCGAGTCCCGCCAGCTGCTTGGCATTGTGCCCGGAGGCACCCGCAGCCGATGCCGATTTGGCCTTCATTGCATTCATCAGCTCCTAGTTCAGATTGACGCGCGGATCGATCAACGGGTAAATCAGGTCGGCCAGCAGGTTGACCGCGATGATGGATACCGCGATGACCAGGAAAGCGCCTTGAATCAGCGGGTAATCGTGATTCAGGATCGCGTTGTAGGTCAGCATGCCGATTCCGGGATAGGAGAAGACGATCTCCATCGTGATCGCGCCGCCGACGACATGCCCGAGCGAAAGCATGAAACCCGTGAACGACGGAAGAAACGCGTTGCGGATCCCGTAATGAAACACGCGCCTTCGGGCCGATAAGCCTTTGGCGCGGGCAAGCACCATATAATCCTCCGATAGGACGCGGATCAAATTATTGCGCAGGACGAGGATATGCGTCGCGATCGAGGCCAAAGCCAGCGACGCGATCGGCAGCACGGCATGATAGGCAATGGAGCCGAGCTTATGCAGGCTGTCCAGCGAATCGTATTCGACCGGAATGGCCTGCCCCATGGGAAACCAATCCAGCTTATAGGCAAAGATCAGAATGAGCATGATTCCGACCCAGAAATACGGGACCGAATTAATGAAGAAGCTGACGCCGAGCGCCGAATGATCGAACCAGGAGCCGGGCTTCAAGGCGCCTTTGATGCCAATGAACCAGCCGGCCGCATAGCTCAGCAAAGTGGCGATGAGCACGATCCCCAGTGTCCAGGGCAAGGCGTTCCACAGCACGTCCTTGACCGGCACCGGGTAGTTGAAATACGAGATACCGAGATTGCCGTGAAGCAATTGCGCGATATAGCTGCCGAACTGATGAACGAGGCTCGGATCGTCCAGCCCGAACTGCTTGCGCAGCGCATTCGCGACGTCGGGCGAACCGAGCGCCGTCTGCGAGGCGATCATTTCCGCGGGATCTCCGCCGATGAGCCGCGGGAGCAGGAAGTTCATCACGATGGCCGCGAAGAGAGTCGCGATCGCAAACGCGACTCTCCGGATCACATAGGACAATTGAATCTTCATCGGGAATAGCTCCTCTTTATTTCTTGGTTACCTTGGCAAGCGAGATGACGGACGTCGCCGGAACGCTCGTATCGTAGTTGGTAAAAGCCGTCTCGCTGTATGGCGTCTTGCCCGTGCTGTACAGCGTGACGATCGGCGCCAGCTCCGCGACCCGGTCCTGCACTTTCTTGTACAGCTCCGCGCGCCGAACGGCGTCGGCCGAAGCGGCTTGGTCGAGCCATTGATCGACCTGGGCGTCCTTGAATCGCTCCCAATTCAAGCCCGGCGTATTCTGGCCGATCGGCGCCGTCATTTTGCTATGGAACACTTCGAGCGCCGCCTGCGGATCCGGCGGTACGGTAATGCCGTTCTGAATCAGATCGTAATTGCCCGCCATCGCCAAGCTCGTCAATTCCGGCCAGGTCACGAGTTTAATGGACGTCTCGATTCCGGCCTCCTTCAGCCAACCGGTTATCATCGTGCCTTCCTTGTTCTGCGCCGGGGCATTCGCCGCCATGTAATACACGAAGCTCAGCTTCACGCCGTCTTTCTCGTAGACGCCTTTGCCGTTCTTCTCGTAGCCGGCATCCGTCAAGGTCTTGTTCGCCTGCTCGATGCTGAACTGCAGCGAAGGATCCTTCTCCAGGTCCGCGTCCACCAAGCTGCCGAACCCTTGCGACAGGAACCCCGGATTGCCGAGCGTCGCGGCGCCCATCTCGCCTTTGTCCACGATCTCTTGACGGTTGACCGCCTGCTGGATCGCTTTGCGCACTGCCGGATCCTTCAGCCCCGGTTTGTCGTTGTTGATAATGACCGCGTAGGTGGACAAGCCCGGGAACTGCTGCAGCTTGTTGTCCTTGTTCTCCAGGAGCTTCGGCAGGCTCGGCATCGCCAAGGCTCCGGTCGTGCCTTGAATCTCGCCCTTCTGCAGCGACAGCGTGATGGCCGGCGAATCCTTGAATCGCTGCAGGACCAATTCGCCGATCTTCGGCGCGCCGAGGAAGTAATCCGCGTTGGCCGCCAGCAGTATGGCGCTTTCGTTGATGCTTTTGAACGTGAACGCTCCCGTCCCGACCGGCGTCTTGTTCAAGAACGTCTCCGGGTTCTCTTTCTCGAACACGTGCTTCGGCACGATATAGACCGTAGAGAGGTAGTTGGGCAAGGAAGGGAACGCGCCGTTCAGTGCGAACGCGACCGTATCCGCGCCGACCGCCGTTACTTTGCTCAGGCGAGTGTCGCTCCACAGCTGATAGGAATCCAGGACGGGATGATCTTTAAGCGTTTGGAACGTATAGACCACGTCGTCGGCCGTGAAGGGCTGCCCGTCATGCCATTTGGCCGCCGTATTGAGCTTTACCGTGAACGTCTTCCCGTCCGCGGACCAAGCTCCGTCATCGGCCGCCAGTCGGTCGATCAGCTCGCCCTTGACCGGATTGAAGTAAAACAAGGCATCGTACACGTAGTCGAACAGCGGTCGATAGTTCCCTGTTTTCAAAAACGGATTGAAATTGTTGACCTGCTCGGGATTGATGATGTCGCCGAGCCGGTAAGAAACGTTCTCCGTTTTCGGCGGATTATCGGGCGAGGCCGTGCCGGTATCGGCGTTTCCGGCCGAATTGCCAGCAGCCGGCGAATTGCCCGCGTTATTGCCGCAGCCCGCGAGCAGCGCAACGGACAGCAGCGCGGCGATGCCTAGCGGGAGCAATCTTTTCTTTCTGGATAGTGGCGTTGGTCGAGATCTCATGTTCATGTAACCCTCCATTTATCATGATCCGCTTTAACCGGCCGACAAAAAAAACACAACGCAAAATCGATTGCCGCTGGCGGCAATTGCTCGCATCGTGTCTCCGGATGTCCGGTAGATCAATTCCTATAAGAATAGTCGGTTATTCGCTAACGGTTTCATCATACAACCCGCTTAACACTTTGTAAACCCTTATTTATACACTGTTCATTTCTCGTGGGATTCGTCGTATAATGGAGGACGCAAGAGGATCGGGCGGACCGGTCCGCGAATGAAATAGGCACGCGGAAATAGGCATTTCGACATACGTACGCAGCATGGGCAAAAAGAGAGGTTGGGTCGCGTTGAAAACATGGGAAGAAGAATTGGACGAACTGCGCAGCAAACGGCGCGATCAGATTTTGGACGCGGCCAGGGAGATCTTTCTGGAGAAGGATATGGCGCAAATCACGATGGTCGATATCGTGGCCAAGGCGGGGGTCAGCAGGGTTACGCTCTATAAATATTTCAATTCCATTCACGAGATCGTCTTCGAAATTCAAATCAAAATCATGAACGAGATCTCGCGGTACTTCGAGGTGGAAGGCGACGCCGGCAAGACGGGCGCGGATAAACTCGGCTTCATGATCAACGGCTGGCTCCGGCTGTATCGCGAGCAGCCCGACCATCTGCGGTTTATCGCGCTTTTCGATCATTTTTACCGCAGCTCCTTTCCGTCCGAGGAGCTGCGCAAGCGGTACAAGAACTCCATGGAAGACCGGGGCGAGAAGTTCAAAGCCGCCATCGAAGAAGGCATTCGTGACGGCTCGCTGCACGCGGTATTCGATCCTACCCTGCTGGAGACGATGATTCAGAACACCTTGATCAGCATGATGCTGCGCATGGCGACGAGGGGGCATCTCATTCAGAAGCAGTGGGACATCGATCCCGAGCAGATCTTGATCTATCTGATGCATTTCATGTCGCAGTTCGTCCGCACGACGCCGGAGTTGTCCGTATTCGGACTGCCGCCGGCCGCGCGACCGTAAAATCGGGACATAAAAAAAAGCTTGAATGCTCAAGCTTTTCGCCGATACGCGATGTCCTTATCGTCTAATGATCGATTGACAAATGCCGCTCATAACTTCGGGCAGCATATCTTCGTTAATGACGCGCCCATACTGTAACGATCCTTTGATGGCCGCCAATACGACCAACGCCATCGCTCGCGAATCCGCTTCGCGGCCGGATGCTTCATCGGTGATCATGTCCTGCATGACCGTCAGCTCCAGACGGCTGATCTCTTGCATTTTAACCCGCATCCGTTCCGGCAGCAGTTCGAAATCGGTCTGCAGCGCCGATACCGGGCATATCTCGTTCGCCGCGAATTTCTCGGATTGCAGCCGATAAAACCGGTCCAATTTCTTTTCTAACGACTCCCGGGAAGTCGCGATGCTGGCCGAGAATTCGGTCAGCCTCAGATGGAGCCGGTTCAGCACGGCGAGACCCAAATCTTCCTTTTTTTCGAAATGATAATGGATGCTCGCTTTCGTTATGCCGAAATGCTTGGAAATATCGTCGTAACTAAAGGCGGCATAGCCCTTCTGTTGAATAAGCGATTTCGCGAAGCTGATAATTTCCGATTTTCTGTTTTCCATGTCGTTCGCAAGTCAAATCTCGACCTGGAGGGCCGCGGCCCCCCGGAAGGACTTGCACTTCTCCCTTTCGCTTTAGATGACGCCCTCAATCTGCGCTTCGTTGATGCGTTTGATGAAATCGTTGATGACCAGTACGTGTTTATGCTTGGATTTGAATCCGATCAATAATTCATTGCGAACGCTCATCTGTTCGAACACGACCCGCCATCCGGGTTCCGTTACTTTGTGATGCTTCAGCATATAGGTCGGAAGCAAACTCACCCCCGCGCCTTCCGCGATCGCCATCAAGATCAAATGCAGGCTGGGAATGACATGGACCGGATTGATCGTCGGCCTCGTCTTGAAAAACTCTCTCCAGTATCGCCGAATGATGGGAAGGTCAAGTCCGTAGCTTATCCATCGCTGCCCCGAAAGCCAAAGCTCCTTTTCCTTGTAAGTCTTGCATTCGGGCACGTTCGTTCCGATTGGCGCCACGACGACAAAGCGTTCTTCCATAAGCCGGACGTATTCGATGCCGGGCGTCATAAATTTTTTTGTCGTTAAAATGATGTCTACGCGATCCTCTTTCAGAAGCTCCAGCAATCGGTCGGCATCGCCGAAATAGGTAATCGTATTCAGATCCAATCGCGACAAGTAAGAAATAATGTGCTCCGTGAACAACTCCTGCGTTGAACCGATTTTTATCATTTCCATCGTCGGGGACAAATGCAGCTTCAACCCCATCGTCTTTTCCTCTAACGACTCGATATGAGGCGCCAAATGAGAATACAGCTGCTTGCCGCGTTCGGTCGGAACCAGCTTTCGCGTGGTTCGGGTGAACAACGGTTCGCCCACTTCGGCTTCCAAGGAAGCGAGATGCTGGCTCATCGCCGGCTGGGTCATAATCCGGGTCCTCGCGGCTTCGGTAACCGAATTGTGTTTATAAATGGCGATGAAGCTTCTGTACCATTCAAAATCGACCATAGCTGCTCCTTCTACTAGTCATGGAAAGTTCGACATGAAGTTTCGGTTTCGCGAATGAAACCGACTTTCCCGCTTGCGTAACTGAGATAACCCGCCTTTTAAGTGTAAGATATTCTCACACACACAACAAATTATGAAATAAAGAGTTTGGTATAAATTTATTTATTTAAACAAATCGCTGCCATGCTCTCGAAAACTATCATGCGGTTCATACGTTTGCATGTTAATTTCCATCACAGGGCGCTATCCCTGCAGCGTCGGCTTCAGAAAATTCCTCCGCAAGAAATTGCCTCAATTTTAAGCTCCCAGCTTCAACGTGAAGACTGCCTCCTTTAAATGTTATTTATTCCCATCCCAGAGACGCTTTGCTGCAGAACGTCTCGGTAACGTCAAGACCCCTTTCTTTGGCCGGAACTGCCGCCCTTTTCCTCCTTGCCTTCACTTCAGATTCGCCGGCAAAGCAACTGTCGTACGATTGCGGCGATATATAAATCTATTTATACGCTTTCTTTCATTTCATTATTTGTAGTTCCTATCAATAGACCTTACACTATCACTAATTCCGGACATAAAATGTTAAATTTCCTAACATATAGTTCCGGTACTGCCACACCTATCTATAAATCGGGAGTCGTTTCAACGAGCAGTCGTGCCCGTATAGGCCAGGAAAGGAGCATGTTTATTCCCAACAGACGAGGCATTATTGTTCTACCCGCCTTCATCGCGCAGATTCGGAAGCACCGCGCCTATTTTATCCGCAGCACCCTGACATACGATTCGGAATGATATCGCACCCGATGCGAGTCGAGTCTCAGGACTATTCATCCAGGAGGAGATCATGACTTGAAGCTTCATGCGAAGAAGACAATGTACTTATCGTTATTGCTAACTTCCGTTTTACTTACCGACACCTTGCCATTAACCTTCGATTCATCCATGCACGAGGTTGCTTCGGCGCAAGGAACCGCATCCTCGGGGAAACTCCGAAAGACGATGCTGCCGGAAAGCAATGCAATCGAAGCAGAGCCGGCCATCGAAGTTCCGCCCAGCCCTTTCCCGCAAGCCGATCCTCCGCCGGGAGTTACGCTTCCGAAAGCCGACAGCATTATCGTGAAATATAAACCCGGAACCATCCCGGCCGCGAATGCCTCGGCTTCTGGTTTGACGCTCGAGAGAACGCTGCCAAGTCTTAATGCCGAGGTGCTCAAGGTGCCGGATGGGATGGATATCGGGCCCCTTCTGGCGCAATTCAAATCCGACCCCAACGTCCTGTACGCAGAGCCGGACGACCATGTCGTGACGTCCGAGCCGGATGCCTCCGGTGCCGTCGCATCGCATCGCTCCCCGGCACCGGAGGCCCCGGCATCGCAGTCCGTCGCACCGACGAACGAGCCGGCTGCCGATTCTGCCGCGCTTCAGCCTCTCATCCCGAATGATCCTTATTTCCCACAGCAATGGGGCTTGCACAATACCATAGACAACAGTGAAACAAGCACATCGGATATCGACATCAACGCGCCGGAGGCCTGGTCGCTTCTGCAAGACGGCGGGAAAGAGGTCGTCGTCGCGGTAATCAGCGACGGCGTGGATATCGATCATCCGGATCTGGCGAACCGCATCTGGACGAATGACAAGGAAATCCCGAACAACGGCATCGACGACGACGGCAACGGCTATGTCGACGACGTCCACGGATGGGACTTCAATCATGACGACAACAATCCCGACGATTTGAACGATCCGGCCATGCATGGAACGGTGATATCGGGCACCGTGGCAGCGAACGCGAACAATGCCATTGGGATTGCCGGCGTTGCGCCGAACGCGAAGATCCTTCCCATCAAGACGTTCTCGTCGACCACACGCAGCGGAACATTCTCCCAAATCCTGGAGGGCATCGCCTACGCCGAGCAGATGGGCGCCGACGTCGCGGTGCTGGACTTCACGTCCTGGGAACCGAGCGAATCGATATTGGATGCGCTCCAGCACTCCGATATGCTGTTCGTGGCACAGCCAGGCGAATCTTATCTCTCGGACCTGGACCAATCCCCGAGCTACCCGGCCTCCTACAAGCTCCCGAACGTATTGACCGTCAGCGGCATTCAGGCACAAGGCAAATTGCTGACCGCCTACGGCAAAAAGACCGTTCAGATGGCCGCTCCCGCCTCGGATACATGGACGACCTTGCCTTCGGAAAATCCGGCATACGGCGCCCAAATTGACACCGGCGCATACAGAGCGATCTATAACGGGCTCGGCTTCGAGAATTTGCCTTCGTCGGTCCAAACCGACACCTTCCGCAAGGCGCTCGATTTCTTGGGCGAGGGCATCGACAAACCGTCCATCCTGCTCGTCCAGGACGACAATTCAATCGGCGGCAACGAGGAGGAACATAGCTTCCTGGCGCTGTATAAGAGTTTCCTGCTGTCGGCCGGTTATGAAACCGACGGGATTCCGCTCGACGATGCGCGCGGAACCTTCCACGTCGCGTCCGTACCGAAAAACGAAAACGGCCCCGCCCTGGAAGCCATGCAGGATTACGACGCCGTCGTGTGGTTCACGGGCTATGCCAACGCGAACAGCTTCCCGGATTCGAACGCGCCTTCGGTGCTGACCGACTCCGACAAGGCGAATGTAACAAGCTATCTGCAGGCCGGCGGCCGGCTTCTCCTTACGGGCAGAGACGCGCTCTTCGGAAGCGAAACGTCCCCATTCCTGACGGACGTGCTGCATCTTGACTATCTGTACGATATCAACCAACTCTCCCAAATCGTTAATATAGACAACTACAATTTGATCGGGAACGACGGGACGATATACGCCGGACAATCCGTTCCGCTGCCGATTACGTCGAATAGCGACTTCGTCGCTCCACGGGATTCTTCCGCCCGCGGCAATCTTCTGATCGATATGCCCGACTACAACTACTTTTATGACTCCTACGGCGCCCCAGCCGTCGCGTACGCCGCGGGTACGGCCGCTTTGGTGCTTGGCCAAAATCCGAGCTATGACGCCAAGATGACGATTCAACGACTGATGAACAGCGGGAAGAAGGTAAGCACCTTGGCGGGTGCGACGATATCCGGCAAAATGCTCGACGCATATCGCGCCATCTCCGACAAGGATATCCCCGGTACCCCGCTCGAGGCTTCGGAAGTGAGCGAGCGGCTTGACGAAACGTCTGATTCGGATCGGGTGTACGCGGTCGAACTAAACGCAGGCGAGACCATCCAAGCGGAGCTGACCGGCGACGCGGGCACGGACTTCGACCTGTACCTGTACTCGCCTTCTGCCGTTACCGTCCATGGCAAAACCGGCATCGTCGCCGCTTCCGAACACCCGGGAACGTCCGGCGAAGGCTTCTCTTATCTAGTTAAGCAAACCGGCACCTATTACTTGAACGTCTATGCATTCGCGGGCACGGGCGGATTCACGTTGCGCCTGCAGCACGCCAACGCGAACGGCACTTACGAGGAAGATGCCGATGAATTGACGTTCGCCGGCGATTGGGAGACGGTATCGGACGAAGCGCTGTCGAGCGGAAGCGCGAAACGCATCGATGCTCCGGGCCATGTCGAATTTACCTTCGAGGGCAGCTACATCGAATGGATAGGCGCGAAGAACCCGCAGCAAGGCATCGCCGATGTCTACATCGACGGCAAGATTGCTTCATCCGTTTCCTTGTACGATACATCCGAGTCGACGCGGCAAACGCTGTTCAAGAAAGCTGTCTCCTATGACAAGCATACGATACGAGTCGAATGGACGGGCAAGACCGATCCAAGAGCCAGGAAGGGCGACCCCGCCTTCGTGAACGTCGATGCGTTCGTCGTCAAACATCTCGTCCAAGATGCCGATACCTCCCAAGTGCGGTACGAGGGCACATGGATGACGAGCTTCAGCACCGTATACTCGGGCCACTCCGTCACGACTTCCCTTAAGAAAGACGATTTCGCCGAAATCACCTTCACGGGTACCAAAGTCCGTCTCCTTGCCCCTGTCGGCGACAAGCGCGGCATCGCGAATATCTACCTCGACGGGCAATTGACGAAAACGGTGGACTTTTATCGAACGGTCCGGCAGCAGGGAACCGTCGTCTTCGAATCAGACGCGCTAGCCGACGGCACGCATACCGTTCGCGTCGTGAACAGCGGAACGAAGAATCCGGGCTCTTCCGGCTATGCCGTCTCGATCGATGCCTTCGAGATCAACTAATTCATGCGAGAACAGACACTTTTAATCAAGAAATGGGGAACCCGGATTTGAAGAACATGCATAAGACATTCGCTAAGGTATCTTCCATCATTGTCAGCACGGCCGTCCTAGGGGCCGCCCTGTTCCAGCCTTCCTATGCGGCTGCCGGCGGGGTCCCGACGAACGGCCCGCTTCCGGCCGCCGTCATGGCGGGTTCGGATTTGAATCTGTTCGAGACCTTCGCCGATGCGTTGAAGCCCACGGACAATCCCATTATCGCGCGCGGGATCGACACCTCCTCCTCGAAACCCGTCAGCGTCATCGTTCAATTAAGCGCCCAGCCCGCCGCCGTCGGCAAGTACGCCGCAAGCAAGGGGTATAAAACGCTGGCTGCCGAATCGACCGCGAAAGCGGTGCAGAACGAGCAGGCCGCTTTCATGAAATCCGCCAAAACCAGCGGCATATCGATGGATGTCGGCTATCGGTACAGCCAAGTGCTGAACGGGATGGCCATTACGCTGCCCGGCAACCGGATCGCCCAGCTGGCAAAGCTTCCCGGCGTAAGGGCGATCTATCGGAATCGAACCTATACGGCCAAGCCGGATTTATCCTACGACGCGCAAGCGGAGGACCCGCGAATCGACATGGATCCCCTGAAGCAATTGGGCGTCGATAAGGCTTGGGCGGAAGGCCTCACCGGCAAAGGACTGAAGGTGGGCGTCATCGATACCGGCGTCGATTATGTGCATCCCGATCTGAAAGGCGCATTCAAAGGCGGCCACGATTCCTACTACAACGACGACGATCCTTACGAAGATGTCCCCTCGGAGATCGAGGATAACCCCGGCTCGACCCACGGCACTCACGTATCCGGGACGATCGCGGGACGCGCCGTGAACGCGAATGGAAAGGCGCTGCAGAAAGGCGTCGCTTACGAATCGGACTTATACGTGTATAAAGTATTGGGCGGAAGGTTCAGCACCGGTACCACCTCCATGATCGTCGACGGCATCGAGCATGCCGTCAAAGACGGCATGGACGTCATTAATCTGTCCTTGGGCGACGATGCGACGAAGGATCCTTATTCCGCGGAAGCGGTCGCCATCAACAACGCGGCGCTCGCCGGCGTCGTGCCCGTCATCGCGGCGGGCAACGCAGCCATGGACGCGCCTTACTATTATTCGCTCGGCTCCCCGTCGACGGCGGAACTCGGCATTACGGTCGGCGCCGCCACCAGCCGGATCGACACGTACGAGACGGCCGCTTCAAGCTCCCTGACAGGCCAAGATTACACGCTTCGCGCAATGGCCTGGGCGCCGGGCACGGATTTTGCCGGCCTCCTCGGCTCGGATCCCATTCAAGCCGTTTATCTTGGCTCTGGCAGCGAAAACGATTACGAAGAGAAAGACGTGGCGGGCAAGATCGTCATCATCTCCAGAGTTCACAGCAGCCGGCCTCTGTCGTTCGATTCTCAAATCGCTTTTGCGAAGAGAAACGGCGCCAAAGCGGTCGTCATCTTCAACGGCACGACCAACGCATTGCGAGATTCGCCTAATCTGCCCACTGAGGTCAATCTGTCGGAATCCATTCCTGGCAGGGACGGCCCTATCGGTTACATGGGCTTCCTGGGGCAATATTCCGAATTTATTCCCACTTTCGACATGGCAGGCAAAGAAGGCCGCGCCTTGGTTCGCGCCATGCTGAAGCAGCCCGATAAACCGGTTACGCTGACATTCGACAAGCCCTTCGCGAGCGTCTCCCTGGACGGCGATACGATCGCGGAATTCAGCTCGCGCGGGCCGAACCAAACCGACAACTTCGGAATCAAACCGGACATCGTCGCGCCGGGCCATCGCATCCGGTCTTCGGTTCCCGCATACGGCTTGATCAATCCGCAGGCCGATTACGCCGCGGCATACGCCCGTTATAGCGGTACGAGCATGGCGACGCCGCACGTCGCCGGCCTGGCGCTGCTGTTGAAAGAGAAATACCCCGATTGGACGCCCTCCGACATCCGGGCGGCGCTCGCCAATACGTCCGATCCATTGAAGAATGAAGACGGCACGCTCTACGATGCGTATTCGCAAGGCGCAGGGCGCGCCGATGTGGAAAATGCCCTTCATTCGGCCGCTTTATTGAAATCGCTGGACGAGATTACGATCTTGGACAAGGACATGAAACCGGTCAAGCTTCCAAGCGAAGCAAGCAGCGTCGCATTCGGCGTCATCGATCCTGCCGGCGACGCCGAAGCCGCAAGCACGCTGCAATTAAAGAGCGTGACCGACAAACCGGTGACGTACGTTGCTAAGACAGAACTGCACGAGGCATTCACGAATACGCCCGGTCACGTGACGACCCCGGACTGGGACGACGTCGCGGTCAAGCTGACCGGGCTGGATGCGGGCGGCAAACTCGCGCTCGGCGCGGGAACGGCCCGTACCTTCGGCCTGTCCGTCGAAGCGAAGCCCGGCGCCAAGCCCGGCGTGTATGAAGGGACCGTAGTGCTGGAAAGCAACGGCATCCCGTCTCTGCACCTGCCGTTCGTCTTCTATATCGGGAAGAAGCCGGTCGATAACGAGCACCCGATAAGCTTCAGCCTCACGAACCGGATTGTATCGCCGCAATCGCCGATCGATATTACCCTGCACTTCAACGGCGGTTATAACATCCTGCAGCTCGCCCTGCTGGACAATAACGGGAATTATTACGGGCTGCTCGGGAACTGGAGCAGCAACGAGAACGGCTTTGTGCAATTTGTGCCGAAAGGCGAATATGTCATCGAAGACTTTAACGGAAGCTATCTGTCGCCCGAGCAGAGCGGCGCTAACGGCAGCTTCGACCTGCCTTCGCTTCCGGACGGGCAATATGTATTGTCGGCTTATGCGGCTTATGCGCTCAATCGTTTTGTCTTCGATCAGCAATTCGCGAATATTACGATCAACGTAGACCACAACTACACCGGCGGCGAGCAGCCTGGAGACGGAGACCCCGGCAACGGGAATCCGGGCGGCGGCAACGGGGAGCAGCCGGGTTCCGGAACGCCGCAAACGTCGAACCCTGCGCCTACGCCGACGAAGAGCGACGCGGACGTAACGGCGTCCGTCATCGCGGCCGATCAGAAGACGATTGCGCTGGATGCGAAAACAAGCATGGCAGCCGGCGTTCTGACGGCGACCGTCGACGATGCCGCTCTGGACCAAGCGCTTGACGGCTTGAAGCAATCGGCGGCATTCGTCGTCGACGCCTCGACCGCGGAAGCCGATGAAGCCGAGCTTCGCTTCACGCCGGCCCAGGCGCAGCGGTTGAAGTCCGCGCCAACGGGCAGCTCGGTCGTGCTTGCCTGGAACGGCGCATCCGTCGCGCTCCCGTTATCCGCGCTAGGCAGTCTCGAGGATGGCGCTAGCCTTGTCATCCGAATCAAGAAGAACGAAGACAGCGTCAAGCGCTTCGAGACGGCCTATCCGGATGCCAACGTCATCGGAACGCCGATCGCCTTCGAAGCGGGCTGCGTGAAGGACGACCGCGAGACGCCGCTTCCGATCTCGATCAAAGACACGGTGACGCGCGCTTTCCTCATCGAAGGAGACCTCCAAGCCGCGAACGCAGGCGCCTTGTATGAGGATAACGGCATCGTTCGTCCGGCGCCAGCGACGTTCAAAGCAGGCAAGGACGGCGGCACGGTCGTAACCGTGGCGCGTCCCGGCTTCTCGACCTATGCAGCGGCTAAGCGTAACGTCGCGTTCTCGGATATCGGAACTTCGTGGGCGAAGGACGAGATCCGGAAACTCGCCGCCGATTTCTTGATGAACGGCGTTGATTCCGCCACGTTCGCGCCGAAGCGCAATGTGACGCGAGCCGAATTTGCATCCATGCTGGTCCGGGCGCTCGGTCTGAATGCAGCGCATGAAGCAGCTCCGTTCTCGGACGTGAAAGGGACCGATTGGTTCGCCGGCGAGGTTGCCGCGGCGCAAGCGGCCGGATTGGTAACCGGCGATCACGGACGCTTCCTGCCGAATGCGGCCATAAGCCGCCAAGACTTGGCCGTCATGCTGAATCGCGCGCTCAAGCTGCTGGGCGTCAAGCCGGCGGCAAGCAGCGGCATCGCCTATGACGATGCGCGGTCGTTCGGCGCTTATGCGATCGAAGACATTGGGGCCGTCACCGAAGCCGGCCTGATGAACGGCATTGCCGCGCATGGCGGCCGCTTCTTCTCCCCTGCCGAAGCAACGACGCGCGAGGCGGCCGCCAAAGTGCTGTATCAGCTGCTGCAGGCCGCGAAGCGCATCAATTAACCGTTAGAACAAACCGATAAAGAGCTGGGCCGCACCGAAAAGATGATTCCCGTACTGAACGGGAGTCATCTTTTTTATGCTCCGATCGCGCTGCTGAACAGGTGTCCTCGCAAGATCCCCAGCCAAAAACAAAAACCTTGAATGGCACGGGGCCGTCCAAGGTCAAGGTTACCTTTCTTCCACTAATGAAACACATGATTAATCGATTTCAAATTGATCTCCGATGACCTTCACCGCGTCGAAGGAAATGTAGTAGCCCGTAGATTTCGGGTTTTTATCGCCAACGTTAACGATTCGGATCGTATGCTGCTTATCGTTCAAATTCGTCAATTCGAACAAGCGAGACTGGTATTTGTAGGACGGACTGTACAGATCGATATGATCCGGCGTCACCAGCTTGCCGTCGACGTAAATGTCCGCTTTCCCCCGATCCGGTCCTTTGGTCCCCATCACGATGATTTGGGCGCCTCGTACCGTTACTTCCGCCGAGTTCCCCTTTTGGTTGGAGTACTTCGCGCTTTTGCCGCTGTTGCGGGGCGACAGATTCAAACTCCACGCGCCATTGAATTTGACGGCAAAGTTCGTGTCTTCAATGGATGTCGTATTGGTATTGGCCGCTTCTTCCTTGGTCGCCTTCGTCACGATCAGCGCATCGACGACGGACTTACTTTGCCCAATGGAAGCAACCTCATTGACATAAATGATCCGTATGGTATGTTTCCCGTTCGGCAGCTTGCCCGTATCGAAAACGGGGACCTGATAGGAATCCTGGCCTTGCTGATCCTCATTCAAATCGATAACGACTTCCGTCTCGGGGCGATCGTCGACGGTTACGACAATTTTCGGATTAACGCCGACCAGGCGGTTTGACAACAGCACAGCTCGCGTTCCGGTGAAGGACAGCACGGCTTCGGAGCCATCGGCGTTTGTCCCCATCGCGTGACCGTTCGAGAACTGCGTGCCTGAAAGCCGCGTCCAAATGCCCTTGTAGGTGAAATTCAAATCGTTCTCTTCTAGCTGAACCGTATACCCTTCTGACGATGCCGCCACTTGAATGGCGTCGATATTTATGGATGTGCCATGCGATAACGGGTCTTTATTTCCCGTCCACTTGATCGTAAGCGTGTGCGCACCTTTCGACACGGTGTGCTTCCAGATCACTTGGTTCAGTTGCTTCCACTTATTGTACAAGGACGGCGAAGCAACTTTCACTCCGTCGATATAAACGTCCGCGATGCCTTGATCCGCGTCTTTCAATCCGAGCCAAGTAACTTCGCTGCCGTTGAACGCGAAGCTCACGCTGCCATCGGCATCCAGTCGTTTAAGCGTTCCTTTCGAATAACCTGCATCGGACGCCAGCGTCCAGTTGCCGGTAAATTTCAGGGCAGGTTCGTTATCCTCATACTTACCTTCGCCGTGCGTCGTCGTACGATCGCTGGAGGCGGTCAGCTCATATGTCCCTGCTCCTGCGAATGCATGTACGTCAACATAATAGTAGCCGGCTTCCGAGGCCACGTAGACAATGGATTCCGCCGAACTGCCCTCTGTCTCGGAATGGGCGACCATCCCCGCGCTGGATTGAACTGTATTCGCAGAAGAATCATACATGTATAGGTCGAAGTCCGATCCCGCGCTGCCGTTCAGCTTCAGCGACAGCGTATCGCCCGCAAGCAGATGGACGAAATAAACGTCGTCCGGATTCTCGCCTATATCCATTGCGCCTGTCAGCTTCCCGTCTTTAATTGGCTTACCCGGCAGCTCGTCGTCGGACAATGCGCCGAAGGCATCGAGCATTTTGCCGTTCGAAGTCTTGCCATTCAACGAGTTGAGCGGTTTGCCGCTGAGCTTAAGGCGCGCCTTGATCGTTCCCGCGTCTTGAGATGGATCTTGGCCGAGCAGCAGTGCCGCGACCCCCGCAGCAAATGGAGCGGAGATAGATGTGCCATAGCTTTTGTTATAATCGTCCACCGGAATTTCAAGATTGATCCGAGCGATAGCCGGGTCGTTCGTTTCGACATCGCTATAGATGCCTTGATCCGTCAGATCATACTTCACGCCGTCATAGATCGTGCCGGCAACGCCGGATGCGAAGCTCCAGCTTTCGTTGTCGGGATTCTCGAAACGAACGAAGTCGAGATGCAGCGTATCGCGCATGAACGATGTATTCGCCAATTGGTACAAGGTACCCGGACCTGTCAATAGCAGTCGACCGCCGCCGTTTAAATAAGCGGTCATGGTATCGGCATCTCTCTCCGTGAAGGACGAATTGCCAAAGCCCGTAAACCAGATCACGACATCGTAGCCGGTCAACTCGTCGAGCACCGGGCCGCTCGCTCCCGTCGGCACCGTCTTCACTTCGTACGTGTATCCGGCATCATCCATCAGATCGGCGTAAACGGATAGCGCATCCGGATTGCCGATGTCATGCATGTCATCCTGCACGAGTAGCACGGAAGGCTTCTCTCCGCCATCGCTGCCTAGAAAACCCATGGCGTCGTTGAAAGCCGCCCGCCGTTGTTCGTCCGACGGCAGATTCTCAAATCCAAAAACGTTATAAATCGCCTTAAACGTTCCGTTATCAATCTGTGCCCCGAGTCCGATATTCCGGGTCGGAGACGTGCTGAGCACCGCGAAGCCCGGGGCAGCCAAGTCGACCGTCTTCGGACCGTAATTGCTGAAGTAGGCGAAAGACCCGTCCGCGGCTACGGAAGCGACGCTCACGAGATTCGGGCTGCCGTACGATGCCGGGTATTCAGGGAATAGATCCAGGTTCTTCGGCGAAGTCAACGTGTTATCGTCCTTCACCTCATTGCCGGCGGAGACGGCGAAGAGCATCGGGGACGCTTCGATTGCATCCTTGAGTGCCCTGCTGTACGTATCCGTCGTCCAGCTCAGATTCGCGATGCGGGCTCCAGCGCGATCCGCATATTGAATCGCGCGAATGACGTCGGACGCGTAGCCGGTTCCATCCGGTCCGAGCACCTTCAGCGGCAACACTTTCACGTTGCGCGCCACGCCGGAAATCCCGATGCCGTTATTCGCCGATGCGGCGATCACGCCTGCCACGGCCGTGCCGTGATAATCACCTTGGCTCGCATCGAAGACGGTTCGGTCGTTATTGTAGAAATCCCAACCGTTCACGTCGTCCGCGAACCCATCCCCGTCATCGTCGATGCCGTTGTCAGGAATTTCCCCTGCATTCCGCCAAATGTTGGCCTTCAGGTCGGGATGGGAGATATCCACGCCCGTATCCAGCACCGCGACGACGACATCGCTGCCGCCCTTGCTGATCTCCCAAGCTTTCAACGCGTTGATATCAAAGCCAGGCAAGCCTTTGACCGGCCCGTCGATGATCTGGCCCACGTTGTGAAGTCCCCATTGATTGGGGAACAACGGATCGTTCGGCACGGATGCCATCCGTACCTTGACGTCGGGCTCCGCGTATTCTACGTTCGGATCGCTCTTAAGCTCGGACAACACGCTGCTTGCGTCGGCGGTCTTCGTCTCCAGCACCGTCAGGTCCGTGCCCGGTAGCGCTTCGGCGGCCGCGATCGCCGCGGACGCCGAGCGATATGCCGCACCGCCAGCGCCTTGTTTGAATTTTACGATAATGCGGCTTCGTTCCTCATCCGTCGTCGTTACCTGCTGTTTCCGGAGACTTGCGAGAAACTTATCCTGCTCGGTCGCCGGAAGCGAATACGCCGGCTGCGGTTCCAAGCCGGCGTCCGCCGCCAAGTCGTCCGCTTCATCGGACGCCGAAACGACCGCTGGCCATTGGCTTTTTCTCGCTTGATCCGTGGTTGTTTGCTTGACCGATTCCTGACCGTCCGCCGCTCCTGCATCCGCCGCGAAGCTCGTCATCGTCAACCCGAACGCCATCGCCAATGAAAGTGCCGCGGTTAGCGTTTGTTTGCTTCTATGTCTTTTCAACGTTTTGGGCTCCTTCTTTCACAGATAGTATTGCACCATGCAACCATCGAGGTGAGCAAGGGAAGCCGACGCGCAGCTTCCCTTCACTCCCCATGCTTCCGCGCTGTTTCGAACGATTAGTGAATCAAACCGGCGGCTGCCAGCAAACCGTGAAGCACCTTCGCCACCGCTTCGCGGCTTGTCGCGCCGCGCGGATCGAACGCGATGCCGTCCTTCGTCGCATATCCCTCCATCAGGCCGAGGTCGCTTGCCGTCTGAACGCTGGATTGCGCGTACGCGCTGATCTGCGCCGCATCCGCGTAAGGCTTATGCGTGCCGGACGGCTTCTTCAGCTCGAGAAGCTCGGCCGCTCTGGCCAGCATGACCGTCAGATCTTGACGGCTGATCGAGGCGTTCGGATTGAATTTACCGTTCGCGCCTTCGACTAAACCTGCCGCGTATGCAGAGGCAACGTCCTGCGCAAACCAGTCTTTCGCATGCACGTCGGCGAACGGAGCCGGCTCCGTTGTCTTCTGTAGGCCAAGTCCGCGGACGAGCATGGACGCGAATTGCGCACGCGTAACGTTTGCCTTCGGCTCGAATTTGCCTGCCGTCGTGCCGTTAAGCAAGAACATATCTGCCAACGATTGAATATCTTCTTTAGCCCAAGACTTGCCGATATCGGTAAACGCAACATGGCGTTTGGCCGCCATATAGGTCGACAAGCCCGGACGGTCGATCGTCGCGATCGTCGTGCCGCCCGCGGTTGTAAACGTCGCGGCTACGGGGCTGACGTTGCCGTCTTCTTCATACAAGACGCCTGACGCGGAAGTGTCCGTGCCCTGCGCGATCACGAAGGAACGCTTGAATGACTGATCCGGCTTGAACGATACCGGCATCGATTTGCCGTTCAGAACGAATTCCGCTTCGAACGCGTAAGCATCCCCGAGAAGGTCGGCTTCCGGATATGCGGCTTGGAACGTCGCCTTGGCATCCGCGTTCTTCGAGATGTGAATCGTCAATGCCTCTCCTTCGGAGGCGCCGCCGAGTGCCGACAGCGGGAAGGCGACGGAGGACGTGTCATTCCATGTAAAGACGATCGAACTATGAGCCGGTGCTTTGCGAAGCAGGCCGACCTGAGCCGGCGTCAGTTGAAGCTCGGCACCAGCCGCCGTCTTGTCCGCCGCACTTACCGTAATGGCCGCCGGTGCATCCTTCGATCCCGCAAGCGCCTGCTTCAGCTCATCATCCGTCACGGTCGCAATAAGGCGATCGCCTTGAAGCGCGGAATCCGCCTTCGCGGTTACGGCTGTCTGGCCTGCCTCAACGACCGTCGGCGCAATGACGCTTGCCGGAGGTGCGTCGGTGCCGCCAGGACCTCCGCCAGGACCTCCGCCAGGACCGCCTGTGCCCGGATCGCCATCGCCCGGATCGCCATCGCCCGGATCGCCATCGCCCGGATCGCCATCGCCCGGATCTCCGACATTCGATTTACTAAACTTCACGGTTGAATAAGCGAAGTGCGCGTTATTGACATCTACTTTGCCCGTCACTTTATCGACATGCTGCGCAATAATTGCAAGCTCGTACATCCCATCCAACTGCTCGAGATTATAATTGCCTTCATCGTCGATCTCAGGGAAACCCAAGCAGCTGCCGTCGATCTGCTCGAACTTAATCGGTCCAGTCGGGATCGTCGACAGTTCCTCATCATACATGGCGGACACGAGGCATTCCGATCCGTTTGGGTCAAACGGCAGGGCAACGAGGAGCACTTGCTGTATATCCTTCGCGTTCAGCTTTGCCGTTACATCGATCGCATGGTCGGGCGCGACAACGGCATCCGATGTCTGCATGTCCGACACGCCCCATTCCGTCGGGTCGGATTCTTCGCCGACGTGAATGACGAACGGCAGGTGAAGTGTCGGCACGCCTTCGCTTTCCAGCACCACTTCCCCTTCATAGACGCCATCGGCAGCATCTGCTTGCGCTTCGGCCTTCAGCGAGAAGTCCACCTTGCCGTCAGGAGCGACCGTCAGCATACCGGCTTCGCTTACCCCTTCCAACGTCATATTGACTTTGGATACGTCTGGCGTCGGCACGGCACGAAGCGGATCGGGATCCGACGTGACCTGCGGGTGCATCTCCACATGTGCTTGATAAGTCAGCGCTTCCTCCGATTTATTCTCGAGCTCCAGCGGTTTCGATATCGCCTGCGAGCCGGCGTCGACCATGCCGAAGCTGACGCTGCCCGCCTCGCTCGCCATATGGGTCACGTTCATGACGCGGTCGAAGATCGTAATGGGATCCATCGATTTTAGCAGCGCAGGCGTCGCGATCGCATTTGCTACGTTCGCCCGGCCCGCGCCTTGGGAATACGCGTCATAGCGCGTTCCCGATTCGTCGCGAATGCTCTCCGACGTATTGTCAAGAGCGGCACGGATATCGAGCGGACTCCAATCCCGGTGCGCTTCCTTCACGAGCAGCGCGAGGCCCGCGACGTGAGGCGTCGCCATGCTCGTGCCCGATTCGCGTATATAAGCCTGGCTGTAATCCGCATCAGGGTTGAACTTGCCGTACATAGGATAAGTGGAATAGATATTGACACCCGGTGCGACAAGGTCCGGCTTAATGCTGTAATTGCCGTCCGAGTTCGGACCGCGCGAGCTGAAATCCGCCATTTGATCGCCTTCGTTTTTTAGCTTGTTAATGGTTTCGAACGTGAAGCTGAGCGCGTTGCCTCCGGCGGCCGTCAACTGCCGTGCGATCGCCCGGCCTTCAACGCCGGACATGTCGAACGTTGGAATATTATCCGCGCCTGGGCCCGAATCAAGGCCGATCAAGCCGTTGCGTCCAGCCTGGTCCTCGGTCAGATCGGGAACCGTCACGCCGCCGACGATCTTCGCGTTGCCGTTGAACATGATAATGGCGAGCGCGCCGTGTTTCTTCGCGTTGGCGATTTTATCGACGAACGTGAGTTCGCCGCGCGATACGAACGCAATCTTGCCCGTCACGTTCACGTTATTGTAGTCGGCATCCTTGCCAAGGCCGACGTACACGGCTTCGATCGGATCGTGACCGAATTTGGCTTCGAAGTTCTCATCACCCGTTTTCCATTCGGCGAGCTTCAGCGGCTTCGCTGCTGAAGGGGCTTGACCCGGGATTTGATGCGCGACGTTCGCGCTGTAGATCGGAATGTCGCTCGGGCTTGTAGCCGCGCCGACGGAGAAGGCGAGCTGCGCCGCAGCCGGAGTGCCCATCGAATAATAATAAGGACCATTCGTCGCGGCGTTGCCGTTCGCGACGACGACGGTGACGCCGGCAAGCACCGCATTGTTGACGGCGATCGAATCCGGCGAATTGGGATTCTTGTTCGAGTCCGCGCCGAGCGACATGTTAATGACATCTACGCCGGCTTCGACCGCGCGCTCGAGGCCGTCAATGATCGTTGCGGAGGATCCGGCTACCGCTCCATTATCAAGTCGGCCGAGAACCTTGTATACGTACAGATCCGCTTCATAAGCAACGCCCTTCTGAACCTGCGCCGCCCTTCCGTTGCGCGCGCGTCCCGCAATTGTCCCCGAGACGTGCGTGCCATGCAGCGTGCCTTCGAAACCGAGACCTAGCGGATCTTGCGCCGGCGTGAGCGGCGGCTCTTCGTATGGATCATCGTCCTGGTAGAACGTATCGTATCCGCCCGCGATGTTCAAATCCGGATGATAGTAATCAACGCCCGTATCCAAGACGGCCACCTTCATGCCTTTGCCCGTATAGCCTTCCGCCCACGCTTTGTCGACGCCGATTTGCTTGAGCGGCCCTTCATCGAACGTCGGACCGGCGGCGACGGCCGCGCCGCCGTCAGCGGCAAGCGGATAATACGTCAAGTTTTCGCTGATGCCGACGACGCCCGGAAGCTTCGCCAGCGTCGGAAGCTGGTCCGCGCGCACCGTGATTTCCATCCCGTTCAGCACCATGTTGAACTTGCGGTTCACCTTCAGCGAGACGCCTTTCGCTTTCGATGCGCTGACGAAGCTCGCTTGTTCCTGCTGAATGGCTTGAACAGCCGTCTGCGCGGAGAAAGCTTGCCGGCGCGATTGCGCCGCATAGCGTCCGACCGCGACCGGATCCTCGCTGAACCGGACGATAACATTTACATTGCCGGTTGATTTGGTATTGAGGTTCGGAGAGAGGATCGGCGTCGATAGGTTTGACGCTTTCGCCTGGGCGAGCGCTTCCTTCAGCTGGTTATAATCGATAGTCGGCAGCTCGCTCTTCACGTTGGCGGCCGCGTCGCGGCCTTCGGCCATGGCAGGCGAAGGCACGTTCGACAGCAGCGCTGCGGCGGCAGTGAAAAGGGCCATTTTTTTCAAGAGTGCGTTTTTCAAGTTTCAGTTCCCCATTTCTGCATAAATGATAGACAAGTTCAAGAGCAGGACCGCAGTCGGCCTATCGCGGCACCCATCTACTTAAAGACGTAGAAAGCGTCGATCGCAATCACTTGCCCGGAGGATTGCTCGTTCTTCTCCCCTGCGTTCACGACCTTCACCTCGTGGCTTCCGCTTGGCAACGCCGAGGATTCGAACACGTTCACCTTGGATTTGTACGTCGCGCTGTACAGATCGATCGGATGCGCGTTGACGAGCTGGCCGTCGATATATATATCGACCATGCCCCGATTCGGACCGGTCTGGGACAACAACGCGACCTTCGTGCCCTGGAAGGCAAGCTTCGCGGAATTGCCTGCGGCATCCGAATATTTCGCGCTGCCGCCGGAATTCTTAGCGGACAAATGGAGCGTCCAGACGCCCGTATACTTCACGAACGGACTCATGTCCTGATAGACTTTCAGGCTTTCGCCGGCCGGCTTCAAATAGACAACGGCATCGACGTTCGTTGCGTAGCCGCTGGACTTGTCATTCTTCGCATGCGCATTCACGATTCGGAGCGTGTGCGGACCGAATGCCAATTCACCCGTATTGAAGACCGATACCTGGTAACGCGATACCTCGCTGTACAGATCGATCGTCTTCGCCGATGCGAGCTCGTCGTCGACGATCACCGTCACTTTGCCGCTGCTTGGCGTCGTCGCGGCTTTCAGCACCGCGTTCGTGCCCGAGAACGTAAATTCCGCGTAGGCGCCGGAGCTGCTTGTGGCCTGCGCTTGTCCGCCGGAATAATTCGCATTCGTCTGCAACGACCACGCACCTTTAAAGTTAAATGCGGTATCCGACTCTTCCGCGACATTCGTGAACGTGTCGCTGTCGCCGACGACAATCGTGTCGACGTTTATGGCATGCACCGTCCGCTTCGCCGCCGGATCGGCTTTGCCCGTCCATACCACTTCGATCGTATGGTAGCCGTACTGCAGTGATTGTTCGAACACCGTCTGTTTGGTTTGCGGCGTCTTGCTGAACAAGGAAGGCGAAGCCGCCTTAACGCCATCCACGTAAATATCCGCGATCCCCATCGTATCGTCCTTGAGCGCCGTCAGTTCGATCTTGCTGCCGGTGAACGCGAACTTCGCGCGGCCCGCTGCGTCGAGAGTTTTGATCGTGCCCCCGGAGTAGCCGGCATCCGCATGCTCGGTCCACGAACCATCGAACGCGAACGCGCTGTCGGTATCCTCGTACGTCCCCGTCGTATGCGCGCGATCGGCGTTCATGCCGAGCGTGTAGGCACCAGAACTGCCTAAGAAGAGGACGGCCACGTAATAATCGCCGGTCTTGTCGGCTTGATAGGCAATCGTTGCCGGCGTGCCGCCGGTCGCCATGGCCGTTCCAAGCACTTTGTCTTGCGCGTCCCAATCGGTGATCGACTTCAGCTCGGCATTATAAAGCGCAAGCATGAAGTTGGACCCGGCTTGCCCCGCAAGCGATAGATCCAGCTTATCGCCTGCGTTCAGGTGCACGTAGTAGATGTCCTGAATATCGGCCTGATCGAGCGAATCCGTCTGCAGCGGCTTCAACGACTTGCCGGGAACGTCGTCGTCGTTGACCGCCCGCAGCGCGTCGACGATGCGGCCGTTGTTCATATACTCCTCGCTGTCTTGATACCAGAGCGTTTCGAGATGCTTGCCGGATAAGATAAGCCGTTCCTTGACCGACTTCGCGTCCAGCGACTTATCCTGGCTAAGCACGAGCGCGGCTACGCCGGACACATAAGCAGGCGCCATGTAAGAGCCGTAGTCATAATCGTAATCAACCATCGGAACCGCCAAATTGATATGGGACGCATTGTCGTCGTTGGACTTGTAGTCGGCGTACACAACCGCCGAAATATCGTAGCGCTGTCCTTCGTAGATTGTTCCTCTCTGCCCTTCAGCAACCTCCCAGCGGCTCCTGTCCCCGCTGCCCCGGAAAGAGTCGTACCGCACGAAATCCAAGTGCAGCATATTCCTTACGAAATCGCTGGTTTCGATATTGACCAGCGCCCCGTTCCCGGACAACATCAGACGGCCGCCGCCGTTCAAGTATGCCGTTAAATTTGCCTGGTCCCCGTTGCGAAGCGCGATAGGCGGGCCGTTCTGCGGGGAACCGTAACCGAAGTAGCCGGTGAACCAGATGACGATGTCGTAGGACTTCATTGTTTCGAGCGAAGGGCCGACGGCGCCTTGCGGTACCTTGACGAGATCGTACGCAGCCCCTGCCGCGTCCAGATGGCTTTTATACTTCCAAAGCACGCTTTCCTGCGCTTGCTCGGAAACATCTTCATCGTCGACCAACAGGATGGTCGACGGGCTTCCGTCCTCCTTGCCTAGATAATTCAACGCGCGTTTAAAGCCGTCCCTGTGGTTTTCGATTTCCGAAGCATCCCCGGTCCACATCGCCTCGAAGCCCATCTGATTATAGATCGCTTTGTAAGTGCCGGTATCGATTTCGGCGCCGACGCCTGGATTTCGCGTAGGAAGGGTCGTCATGACTTTGGCGCTAGGCGCAGCGAGATCGACCGATTTGAAGCCATAGGCGTTGTTGAAGCCGCCAAACATATCAAGACCGGCGACCGACAACACATTGGCGCTGTCATAGGCCGCCGGATATTCAGGAAAATCGTCCTTGTTGATGTTTACTTGTTCCTCGCCCGCGTTCGCCACGAAGAGCATGTCCGAGGCGTCGATCGCATCCTTGAGCGCATGGCTGTACGTTTCTGTCGACCAGCTGAGGTTCGCGATTTGCGCGCCCATTCGTTCGGCGTAATCGATCGCGTGCAGGACGTCCGAGACATAGCCGCCGTCCAGTCCCATGACTTTGAGCGGCATGATTTTGACGCCGGGGGCTACGCCGGAAATGCCGGTGCCGTTATCGCCGGACGCCGCGATCAATCCGGCGATCTCCGTGCCGTAGAAATCGTCGTCGTAGATGTTATACGGCGCGTTGTCGTTGCCGTAGAAGTTCCAGCCCTGCACGTCGTCGACAAAGCCGTTGCCGTCGTCGTCGACGCCGTTGCCGGGAATCTCGCCGGGGTTGGTCCAGATGTTGGCGGCGAGGTCGGGATGCTCGACGTCCACGCCCGTATCCAGGATCGCGACGACCGTATCGGGCGTTCCTTTCGTGATGCTCCATGCTTCCGGCGCGTCGATGTCGACGTTATAACCGCCGTACGAACCGTCAATGAGCTGACCATCGTCGTGCAAGGCCCATTGGGTGGGGAATAGCGGATCGTTCGGATAAGACGGGATAACAGCCGAGAGGGCCGCCTCCGGCGCATCCTTCGGCAGAGCTGGCGTTGCGGGCGACTTCGCTTGCGACGCCGGCCCCGGAGCCGCGGACGAAAGCGGCGCCGCAGGCGGCTCTGCGCTCGGGCCGCTTGCCGGATCGACGGCGTTCGCGCCCGGCGAAGCGTCGCTTGGCTTCGGCTTCAAGGAGACGTGCTTGCGAATCTTTACGTCCGGTTCGGCGTAGAGCACGTCCGGATTCGCGTTAAGGCTTGCGACTACGCCGGCGACATTCGCGCCGGGCGCCAGGTCCAGCACCTCCATGCCGAACTTAGAGAGCGGATCGATTCGGACTTCCGCGGATGCCGCGCGGACGCTGGCGCGGTCGGCGCCAGCCTTGTATTTGACGATAATCCGCTGGCTCGCGGGCATCTCCGGCAAGCTAAGGCGCGAAGCTTGGCCTTGAGTAATCGGTCCCGCGGATTGCGAGGTCGCGGACGGTGCCGTGTCCGCATGCAGCATAATAGGGAAGAGGCCCATCGCCATAGACGCGGACAGCAACATCGCGATAGATCGTATCGCTGCTATTCTTTTCAAATCCTTCGCTCCTTCAATGCGTGTTGTATGACAGCATAGGCTGTCGTGAATCCAGATCGCGCGAGTGAGAGATGCGGGAATGCTTGCCCTTTAAGGTCTTGCCGAACAAAGTCGACAAACCGTCCAATAAGCAATCACTAGATCCCCCCGAATCTACGAGAGCCCGCTTCGGCTTTTATTTGTAATCCAACCACCTCCGAGCCTTGGATGATACCTTGGTTGCTGATTGCGCTCCGAAAAAAACGAGCAATAACAACAAACGGATCCCCTTTTGTGTCAACTATAGTGACATGTTAAATATTCCAAATACCGAAAGAATTATATATATTTCATATGAAAAGCGTCAATCCATTTATTATTTTATGAATCGCATAAAAAAATTTATAAAAAATAGATTATAAGTCACGTTTACTTACATTAATTATTTAATTAATAGATTGCTTTTTTCTTGGCAATGTAATTTCCGTGTAAGATTATCTAACGCTTCAGAACAAACAGCTCCATGTCGTTTTTATTTGTTTAACAAAACAAACGAATACGCAAATAAGCTGCCGGCTAGAGCCGGCAGCTTATGACATGGACTAGGTATTACCGATATCGACGCCGCAGGGGCGGCGCGTGCTCGACCGGCTCCTTTCGGAACGTTTCGAGTTACTGCTGAACGAGGAAAGCGGCGTCCCGAAGCAGACATGCCGCGGCTTCCTTAGAAATATGCTTCCCGCTTTGCGCGTTAACCTCGTTGATGAAGCTGTTCAGGTTTTCTTTCTCAAGCTTCTTCAGCAAGCTGTTCGCGATACCGCCGTTATCGATCGATCCGTCCGCTCTGAACCGTTCGATCAAGGCGCGCAAAGAGTCGATGCTTGCGGTCGTTTGGAAATGAACCGTCAATTTGCCGGCATTGCCGGCATTGTCGCTTGCTTCCGAGCTCAAGACGTGGGGTCCGAGCGTCAGCGCGCGCAGTTCCACGGATTCGCCCGGCTGAAGCCGCACGCCGTCCAGCCAAACGGTCGTTTTGCTCGCATCGACGCCGGAACCCGTATCCGAGACGACGATTTCCGGTACGATCGCTTGGTCATCCGCGAACACTTCTCCGTCACGAACCGAAGCGGTTACGGATGGGGCTGTCATATCCAGTTTCATGGCGATTTCTTTAATCGATTCGACGTTTCCCGCGGCATCCGTCGAGCGGTAGCCGATCGTGGCCGCCGTATCTTCGCCGAGCGCGATCGGACCGGTATAGATCAGCCAGTTCACTCCGCCGTCAACGCTGTATTCCGTTTTTGCAACGCCGGACAATTCGTCCGAAGCCGTCAGCGTCAGCTCGACCGGATGCACGTACCAGCCGTTCTGCCCGTCCGGCTCGGAGGGCGCCGCGGTCAGCGTCGTGACGGGAGCCGTCTTATCCAGTCCAGCAATCGCCAGATTGATCGCCTGCTGAATCGAGGCGCTGCTGAAATATCCGGCTGCCGGCTTGCCGCTTACGATCGCCTGGGCTACGGCGAGCTTCCCGTCGCCGCTCAGCAGATTCCACTTCGTCAGGTCCAGATGAAGGCCCGGCGAAGCCGGCGAGTCGAGCAGATGGAGCACATTCGCGGCAGCGGCCGCCTGATTGAGACTTAAGAACACGGGATTGACCGCATACCCGCCGATCTCGAATTCGTAGATGCGGGCCGCGTTGTCGGTCGTGCTGGTCGGCTTCGTCACCCACAGCCGGACATACCGGGCTTCCGACAGGTCGATCGTATGCTCGGTCCGTCCCTTCGTGTTCCCGCGGATATCGACGACGTCCCTCCAGGTCGATTTGTCGTCGCTGAGCTGGATTTTGTAATCGTACGTATTCATGCTGACCGCTTCGCCGCCAAGCTCGGCATGGGAGAGCGCGAAATCCGTGATTGCGTAATCGGCGCCCAAATCGCTCATCACCCAGTGCGGTCCGCTGCCGGCATTGGCGCACCATTTGGTTTTCAAGCTGCCGTCGAACGCGAATGTCCCGCCTTCGGCCGACGCGCAGGCCGAACTGGCCGTTGCCGTCTTGTTGAGCGCAAGATTGGACTTGCCGCCCGTTACCGCCCAAGTCACTTCTACTTGCTCCGCATGCACGTCTACTCCCGAGCTGTTCGAGGCGGTCAACGTAATCGTGTAGGTCCCCTCCCGGTCGTAGGTGACGACCGGCTGCCCCGAGCTGTAGTCTACACGGCCTCCCGGTACATCCCAGTCGACCGTTTCGGCCGTTTCCGACGATCGACTAACGAGGCCAATCGGTTGACCCGGCGCGGCGTACCGCTGGCTGACGGCGAAATCCGCCGCCGGCTTCGGATAGTCCGGCCAATTTAGCGTGACGGTCGCAGGTGCGCCTTGCCGGAAGTCGCGATCGACGCCGACGATTTGCAGCGTCGTTTGCATTTCTTTGCCGTTCCGTTTGATTTCGGACACGTAATAGGCGTCATTCGGCGTAGCACCGAGAAACTCGCGCGTGCCGTCCGGCTTCAGCCGATAAATCTCGTACAACGCGGCAGCAGGATCCGTCTTGGTCCATGTCAAACGGGCATCCGCGGCAATGCCTCCGGTAAATTCGTTTTCCATCGCAGGCGCGCTCGGCTGGCGAACTTGCGAGGGCTGCCCGGCTTCGTCGGATACAGATAACTGCCCGATATTGACGGCGTAGCCGCTGATCGCCGTGTCGCTCGCGAAGCTGAGCCCGATGGCGGCAATCCGCTTGCCGGCATATTGACCGAGCGACATCGACTTCGCAGTCCACGCACCTCCCGGCGCGTCTCCCGCATCCAGGTATACGAATCGGTTCGGATCGTCCGAGAACGAAATCCCGACCTGCATATGCGATGCGGCAAGGTCCGCGTCCGCCAATTTGAACGCCAAACCCAGCTTCGTGTTCGCGTCTACCGGCAGATCGGTCTTATAGAGCTTGATCCGCGTGGCGTTCGCCGGGCCGAGGTCGCCCGATACCTTCAGCGAGCTTCCGCCGTAATACGCGTTGGCGAAATCGATATCCGGCTTCAGCGCGGTACCTTCGCTATCCACGATCCAGCGCCAGGTCGGCATGACGTCCTGCAGGCTGCGGTTGTTCCAGTCCTTGCTTCGCAGCACTTCGCCGTTAACCGCAAACGTATGCCCCTGACCCGTATTGAAATTCGTTACGAACGGCAGGCTCGTCACCGGCGTTTTGTCCGAAACGTAATTCGCGATTCCCGGCCATGACGTCCCGGGAGCCGTACGCCGCGGATCGCCGTTCGGTCCGACCCAGAAGCGGTTTTCTCTGGCGTAGTAATCCGCCTGCCCGGTCGAGGATTTGTAAGCCCAGTCGGGACGGTACAAGCCTAGCGAAGTAACGGCCTGACCTCCGGTCGGGAAGATGGCGCTCCATCTCGGGAAGGAATCATAGCCGTTCGCTTCCACGTCGATGCCGGCATACAGATCGTACGGACTTCTGCCCAGGCTCGTCGCCGTCGCGTTCGAGGAGCTCAAAGTGCCCGCACTCCATCTGAAATCGACAAACATGCTGTCGGATGCTTTTCCGTTATCCTGGAAAAACATCGCGTTGTTTGCGTTGAGCGCGCCCTGCCACGATACCGATCCGCTGCGAATCATGGCGTCGTACCACATGATTTTCATGTTCGCGGGCTTTTTGGCCTGCAGGTAATTGAGCATTTGCTGCATCTTGGTCGCGGTCGCCGCGCTTCCGCCGGCGGTCTCCTGATTGATGAACCAGCCGTCGAATCCGTAATAAGTCGCAACCTCGATCAGCTTGTCCGCGAAAGGGAACGAGCCGTCCGGATTTTGCACCAAGGAATCGTTCACCCAGCCGATTTGTCCGCCGTAGGCGGTCGGCGGATAGAAGATCGTGCCGAGAATCGGAACGCCGTTCTTATGGGCGGCATCGGTGGCGTCGGCGCTCGGGGGCACGATAATGCCCTCTCCGGAGGAGCCGGCCCAATCGACGAGCAGATCGGCATACTGCCAATATTGAAACGCGTACGTATTAAATTGGTCCGAACCTTGCGACGGCGTTCCGCTCGTATGATCGGCCATCGACGAAAGCGCTGCCAATTTAGGGTTTAAGGTCACGTTCGGATTGACTTGATAGCCCGTGTAACGGCTGGCCAGCGGTATTCCCGACTTGTTGAACGCGGCGTCCTTGTCCGTCCCGGGGGACCAGTTCAGCAGATCCTTCGGAAACCAGTATGAGGAATACGGCTGCTCCGCATGCGCGGACGCGTGCCAAATCATGCAGGAAGCCGCAAACACGGCCGCCAAGGCGAATACGCTTCGTATGAAATACAATCTCATCCTTCCCTTCCGCTCTCGAATGATTAAGCGCTTTCATGAAATCGAATAAAGCCTCGTCGGATATTGTTCACCCGCCGGTTTACAATCGCTTCGCAACCCTCCCGCGCTCCGGCTTTTGTTAATCTTTAACAATTTCACTGGCGTGCAGGTCATATTTTACTTCAAGCCCATGCCATTGAATAGTCAATAAACGATAGACCGTAGTGGAGAAATGAAAGATTTAAGCTAACATTATCTCTTGGCGATCAGCGCCGTGCCCCGCCGGGAAGTCCGCTCATATCTTAGAGTGAATGCCTACGGCAGACAACGACCCAAGGAGCTGAGGGCACGTGAGAATTGCGCAAATCTCGACGAATACGATTCCTGTACCGCCAAAGGATTACGGAGGTACGCAGCGCGACGTGCATTATTTGACGGAGGAGCTGGTCAGACGGGGTCATGAGGTGTTCCTGTTCGCCAAACGGGGCTCGACATCGAACGCGACCCAAACGTTCGAATACGAATCCGATGACCAGACGAAGCAGCTGGACTTCATTATCAAGCACATGCCGCCCGACATCGATATCATCCACGACCACTACGGCATCGTCGCGAAAGCGAATCCGCCGATTCCGACCATTTGTCAGTCTCATTCGAAAGCCATCAAGTCGAACGTGCAGATTCGAGTCTACGTCAGCAAATTCATCCTGCGGAAATACGGCAAAGGGAAAGGCTACGCCGTCTACAACGGCATGCGCATGGACGATTACGCGTTCAAGAAAAAGAAACGAAAGTACCTGCTCTTCCTCGGCAGGCTGATGAAGGAGAAAGGCGTCCATCTGGCCATCAAGGTGGCCAAGAAGACAAACCGCAAGCTCATCATCGCGGGCACGCTGAACGACAAGAAGTATTACAACGCCAAAATCAAGCCGCACCTGGGCAAAAAAATCCGCTACATCGGGCCTGTCGGAGGCGCCCGCAAGCGCAGGCTGCTGGCCAATGCGCACTGCGTCCTCTTCACGTCGACCTGGGATGAGCCGTTCGGGCTCGTCCTCGTCGAAGCGATGGCGAGCGGCACGCCCGTGCTCGGCTTTCGTCGCGGCGCGGTGCCGGAGGTGCTTCGCGGCGTGCCGCGGCTCGTGTGCGATACGACCGCCGGCATGGCGGCGAAGGTCCGTAACCGCAAGCAGCTGCCGAGCGCGCGCAGATTAAGGCGGTATGCTCGTACCCGCTACTCCGAGCGCAACATGGCAGACGCGTTCTTGCGGCTGTACCGAAAGGTCCTTACCAAGAAGCTGTATAAAATAAAGCGCAACACGTTATGGAACCGGCGCAAAGCCAAGCTTCAACCTGCCTCGAACGGAGATGAGGATTAGATGATTACCGTGATCGCGTGCACGATGAGGTCTTCCTGCATCGATAACGTGTTCGAAAATTACGATCGCCAGCTATGGAAAAACAAAAAGATGATCATCGTCCTGAACAATAACAAAATGGACATTGCGGCCTACAAGGAGCGGGCCAGTCAATACCCGGCAGGCGAAATCACCGTGTACCAGCTGCCGCAGAAATACAGGCTCGGCAAATGCCTGAATTATGCGATCAATAAGGCGGACAACGGCTTCATCGCCAAGTTCGACGACGACGATTACTACGGTCCTAGGTTTCTGCGAGAGGCGGCCCGCGCGATCAAGCGCGGTAAATCATCCATCGTCGGCAAGCATACCGCTTACCTTTATTTCAAAGCCAAGCGGGCGCTGATGGTATTCCGCCGAGGCGGGGAGCGAAAATACAAGCGCAAGGTCAAAGGCGGCACGCTGGTATTTCGCAAGTCGGTTTGGCGCAGGGTCAAATTCCCCGCGAATCGGAAATCCGGCACGGATGCCAAATGGCTCACGCGCTGCGTCCGCCGAGGTTATCGCGTGTATTCCGTCTCCAAACGGCATTATGTCTGCATCCGCAGCAAGAATTGGAACAGCCATACGCAGAAAAAAAGCACGCACCGCTATATGCGGCACTGCAGGCTCGTACGCCGGACGAAAAATTTCCGTCGTTATGTTCATTAGACGCGATGGCCTATATGGATCCGAGCGTTCCGATGGAGATCAAGTCCTCGCGTATCCCGGGCTATACCGGCGCATAAAGAAACGACAGCCTTTAACCGGCTGTCGTTTCTTTGCGTTTATCAAGCAATCGTTCACCGTCGGCATTCCCATAAACGAGCAACTGGCCGTTCGAACGAATACGGGCGCCTTGGTACGATGGGGTTATGCGCCGTCTCTTGGTTTCCTCCAATTCGATATAAATTTGCGACTCGCAACAAAAAACAATCATCCAACCTATCATGTCATGAATAGCGGAAAGCCTTTCCTAGTAAGCAACAACCGCATGAACCTAGTTTATTAGGTAATCAATGAAAACGCCAATTATAAAATAATAAGCCTATCATAAATGAATTTATAATCATTTTTATATCTGCTGTCCCTTGCAGCGAAAGTCGGTAACCGCCGCTGCAACTGCCGCCATACGTCCTGGATCGTTGGAACTAGTCAAGAATATTCCACCGGTATCCATAAATTCGATTATCATTCGCCGGTTATTTTGTTATTTGTTTTCTGCATTTCCACAACCTACAATGGCAATACCCATTCACGACGGCAAGACTTCGAGATTCTGCAGAGCCGTATGTGATGGATTTCACTTGAGGCTGCGAAGCCCGCTCCTGCGCCGGCAATCGGCGAAGAGGCATTGCGTATAGCCGAGACTTGCTAATCCCTTCGAGAGATTTTCTCCCTGTCGGAGGAATCGAGCAGAGGAGGTGGTGGTTGAAGAACGCAACGGGCTTAGCAAAAAACAGGTTGCGAAAGACGTCGGGAACATGCGGATGTTCTCAAGCCGAATTAAATTCACAATGCCAGGTACAGGAAGGAATTAAACAATGCCAACCATATATCGTAAGATTGGAATCTGGTTTTCGGTCGCGCTGCTGTTATGGCCGCTGCTGAGCGTTTGGAAACCATCGGTCGCGAATGCGCAAGCAGGAGATAAACGAATCATTAAATGGGACGTAAGCGGTCTGAACGGCGACTCTAACTGGCAACGGGAAACGAACGCGGCCAGGTATGCGAGCGTTATCCAACAAATCAGGAATGCCGCCTTAGGCAGAACGCTGCAGAACGGCGTGCAATTAACCACGACTACGCACCGGATCATCGAGGTGCAGATCTATAATGGCTACAACGTGGCAGGATTTCCGAACTACCTGGTCACGGTCTACTTGTGGGCGGACACGCTCTACGCGTTCGGCTACTGGACACCGCAGGGCGATTACTACTTCTACAATGATCAGACGCTTGCCTACCATGCCAGAAATGATCTTGGGCTCACTGCAAATCAGGTCACCTATCTTCCCTGGAACGGCAATTATGCAACAATGCCCGAAGGTTCGCCCGAGGCGCGTGCGGCCAATGAATACACGAATGATCAGCTGTGGAATACCGTCTGGAATCTCTCGGACATGCACGATTATCTTAATCGGAACGCTCAATCGCGCAATACCGTCGGCCACAACATGGTCCGCATAATCGGCGCCTTGGCGGAGGCTGCGCGCTTCCAAGTCATTCGCAATGTCATTTACAATAATCTGCTGTATGGTACGAATGCTCCGATCGGAGAAACGCCGGCCGCGATCGAGAATAACTGGGCTACCATCACCGACTGGGCCATCCAACAGGCCAATGGAAACTACTACGGGATTACGATCAATGATCATTACTATTCCACGCTTGCCGCGTTCCTTGCGGTTGCGTACTATGTGCTAGGACGAAACCCGTGCGGCGGCGGTGGCGGCGGCGGCTCCTGCGGCTAATTAACCCAAGACCGTCTCAACCTTGCCGATGGCTATCCGTCCAATACAAAGGAGCAAGCTCTCGATTTTCGAGGCGCTTGCTCTTTTTTTGGACTATTCGCGAATGCGATGCAAGCGAATAGATGACGGAGGATCCATGCCATCGGACTCCCCCTCGCTGATGAAAGGATTCGCATCGAATAATCAGAACGCACGAAAAAGGCCGCCGAGACATGCTCGGGCGGCCTTTCGTCGCGTTGGTCTTAGTCTTGAATGCGACCCGCGGTTAGAAGCAGGTCGTGCAGCACTTTGGCCGCGGCTTCGCGCGTCGTCGCATCGGCCGGCTGGAAGTAGAAGCTGCCTTTCGATTCGACGCCCTTCATCAGTCCGGCGTCGGTGACGAGTTGAATGCTCGCTTTCGCGTACCCGCTGAACTGCGCGGCATCGGCATAAGCGCTCGGTCCGCTCGCGGCAGGCGCCTGCAGGCCGATGAGCTTGACCGCTCTCGCCAGCATGACCGTCAGATCTTGGCGGGTAATGGCGGCATTCGGATTGAATTGGCCGTCAGCGCCCGTGACGAGTCCGGCCGCATACGCCGTTGCGACGTCGGAGGCGAACCAGTCGCCGCTCTTCACGTCGCCGAACGGCGCAGCCGCCGTTTGCGCCTGCAAGCCCAGCGTCCGGACGAGCATGGACGCGAATTGCGCGCGGGTCACGTTCGCCTTCGGCGAGAAGACATGGTCGGAGGTGCCGTTCAGCAGGAACTTGTCCGCGAGCGATTGGATATCCGCGCGTGCCCAGGACTTGTCGATATCGGTGAACGAGACTTGTCTGGAGGCCGCCGCGTACGTCGAGAAGCCCGGTCTGCGGACGGTCAAGATGGATGCGCCGTCGCCGGTTTTCGTGATGTTAGCCGGCACCGGATACACCTTGCCGCCTTCGAGATAGAGCGCACCCGCTCCGCTCGTATCGACGCCTTTGTCGATCAGGAACGATCTTGCCGCGGCTTCGCCGGCTTTCAGCGCAAGCGGCTCGGAATCCGCGCCTTTCACGCTGTCTACCTCGAAGACGTACGGCGTTCCGAGAACGGAAGCGTCTTTCGCTTGCTTCACGAACTCCGCCTTGCTGTCGTCATCCTTCTTGATTGCGATGACGATGTCGGCGCCTTCGGCAACCGAGCTCAATGCCGAGAGCGGCAGGGAAACGGAAGCGTCGTTCCAAGCGAAGACGATCGTACCCGCAAGCGCCGCGTCCTTCAGCTGTTTCGCCTGCGCGGCCGTGATCGCGAGCTTCGCGGACGAAGCATCCTTGGAAGCCGCTCCGATCGTCAGGGCAACAGGAGACTTCGCGTCTTTCAGCGCCGCTTGAAGGTCGGCATCCTTCACGGACACGGACAATTGCGAACCTTCTTGGCTCGATTGCGCCTCGACGGCGATGCCGGTTTGACCTTTCTCGATTACGGATGCCGCGACATCTTTATTGTACGCCGCGTCGTTTGGCGTGATCGGGAAGCTCGGATACGAGCCCGGATCCGTCGGCGGCGGCGTGCTGCCGGTTTCTCCGCTCACGTAGAACGTTCTGAACGCAGCGCTTTGATCGACGACCTCGTAGTTCTCATCGTATAACGAGCCGATGAGAACGATCTTGTAACGTCCTTCCGGAAGCTGCTCGTTATAGAGGTTGCCGTCATTCAAGTAGACGCCGACATTATACGAGCCGTCGAATTCCGGTACGACGAATTCGGACGGGAGCGGCTTCAACAGCTCCGTGTCTTCGTCGAGGTCGAAATCTTCGGCCAGGACGCCGATCGGCTCATCGTTCATATCGTAGATTGCCGCGTACATGTGATTGATTTTGCCCTTCGGAAGCGGCGTCAGCGACGCCGTTATGTCGATCGGCGCGTCCTTGGACACGATGGTATCGCTCAGCGCGATGTTCTGAATCGGGAAGTCGTTGTCCTCGGACGATTTGCCGACGTGAATGACGAACGGCAGGTGCAGGGAAGGAACCCCATTGCCCTGGAGCAATACTTCGCCCTCGTACACGCCATCCTTCGCCTTCGCGCCGACAGCCGCGGACAGGTTGAATTCGAAGACGCCGTTCGCGCCGACCGTGATTCGATTGCCTGCAAGACCGTTCAGCTTCGCCGTGATCGCGCCGGTGTCCGGCGTCGGAATCGGATCATTCGGATCGGAAGTTACCGACGGATGCATGACCACCTTGGCGTCGTAAGCGACGGACGCGTTCGATAGATTCTTGACGCGCAGCGGCTTGCTCTCCGCATCGGCGCCGGGCTTCAGCATGCCGAAGCTGACGCTGCTCGCTTCGCTCGGAATGACCGTCGGTTCCATTTTATCGTCGTAAATCGTAATGTCGTCCAGCGATTCGATGATGGCGCGCGTGTCGATCGCGTTCATGACGTCAACGCGCCCCGCGCCTTGCGAATACACGTCGTACGGCGTGCCGTTCTCGTCGACGAGCTCTTTCGCCGTATTCGCCAGCGCCGCGCGAATATCGGTCGGCGTCCATGTCGGATGCGCCTGCTTGATCAGCAAGGCGAGTCCGGCCACATGCGGCGTCGCCATGCTCGTGCCGCTCATCTTGGCATAAGCCTTGTCGTAGCTCGCGTCCGGATTAGCCGCACCGTAGGCCGGCACCGTGGAGAAGATCTGCACGCCTGGCGCGCTCAGGTCCGGCTTGATGCCGTAGTTGCCGTCCGAGTTCGGGCCACGCGAGCTGAAGTCCGCCATGCGGTCGCCCGCCAAGGGTACCTGCTTGAAATCGTTCTTCATCGTGAACTGCAGCGTTTCGTTCGGGTGCGCCTTCAGCTCGCGAGCCAGCGCGCGCCCGGTCGTTCCCGCCATGTCGAACGTCGGGATATAGTCGTAACTGTCGCCGAGGAATGCGATCGGTCCGATCGGTCCGTTGCGGGACGGTATGTCCTCCGACAGGTCGGGGACGGCGATCTGCGGGTCGACGGAGTCGCCGTTGAAGATGACGGCGGCCTTCGCGCCGTGCTTGGCGGCATTTCTCACTTTCTCGTCGAACGTGAGAATCCCCCGGGAGATGAATACGATCTTGTTCGACAGGTCTGCCGAGTCGAGTCCCAAGTCCTTATATTCGTCATTCGACCCGAGACCGACGTAGACGCCCTCGATCGGGCCGTCGCCGAACATCTCGTTAAAGTTCTCCTTGTCCGTCGTCCAGCTCATCAACTCCATATGCGCTTCGTCCGCCAGGGAGCCGGCTTCGCTGCGCACGCCTCCCCCTACGCGGATGCTGTCGCTCGTGGCCGCGCCGACGGATATGGCCAGCTGCGCCGCCGCCGGCGAGCCCATGGAATAATAATATTGGTCTCCCGCACCTGCGTTGCCGTTCGCGACGACAGCTACGACGCCTGCCAGCACGGCATTGTTAACCGCGATGGCGTCGGGCGAATTCGGATCCTTCTCCAGGTCGCTGCCCAGGGAGAGGTTAATGACGTCCATCTTGTCTTCGACGGCATGTTCGATCCCGTCGATAACCATAGAGGAAGAGCCGCCCTCCGGTCCCAGAACCTTGTAGGCGTACAGCTTGGCGTCATAAGCGACGCCCTTCTGCACATGCTCGGCCGTCGTGTTCGAAGCCGTCCCGGCGATCGTGCCCGATACGTGCGTGCCGTGATGAGACCCTTCGTATTCGTTGACTGGCAGATCCTCGTACGGGTCATCGTCTTGGTTGACGGCGTCGTAGCCGCCTTCTTCGTAATTCCCCGCAAGATCGGGATGCAGGTAGTCGATGCCCGTATCGATGACGCCGACCTTCAAGCCCTTGCCCGTAATTCCCCGCTCCCATGCCTTCGTGACGCCGATCTGCTCAAGCGGCACGGTATCGATCGCGGACGACCCAGCCGCAGCGGCTTGATAGCTGTCCGGCAGCTCGGCCGGATAGTAATGAATGTTCTTATGAACGGACTTCACGCCCGGCAGCTTCGCCAGCTGGGGGATTTGATCCGCGCGGATCGTGATCTCCATCCCGTTCAGGACGGTGTCGAAGCGGCGGTCGATCTTGAAGGGAACGCTGCTCGCCTGCGCGCTGCGGACGAAGGCATCCTGCTCGGACTTCACGGCCGCTTCGGTCGACTCCGCTGCCAGCTTCTTGAAGCCGAGCTTGCCTGCGTACCGTCCCACGGCCGCAGGTTGGCCGCTGAATTGAACGATGACGTTGATTTCGCCCGCGGATCGGGTGTTGATGTCTTCGTCCACGTATGGTTCGCCCGGAACCGCGCTGCTAGCCGCTTCCGGCCCGGCCGCTTGCAGCAGGCGGGTTACCGCCTGCAGGCTTTCTTTGGTGACAAAGGTTTTATTCAGCGGAGCGGCGTGCGCTGCGGGCAGGTTAGGGACGGCGAGACTCCCGGCCAGCAGCGAGACCGTCGCGAGCGACAATGATTTCTTGAGAAGTGATCGATTCACGTTCGGGTTCCCCATTTCGGATCAGATTAATAGCCTCTCGAAGTTAGCTCAAATTCAGAACATCCAAACCGTCTATGGTGACGATGCTGCCTTTCGACTTCGGATTTGCCGCGCCCGCGTGCTCGATCTTGATCTTGTGCAAGCCGGCGGCGAGTTCGCCCGACGTGAAGACCGGCACCTGATAATGGAGCGTGTCGCTGTATAGATCGACCGGCGTCGGCGTTACGGAGCGGCCGTCGATATAGATCTTCACCATGCCGCGGTTGCTGTTCGTCGTCGACCAGAGCGTAACCTTCGTGCCCGCGAAGCTGAACTCGGCGGCGCTGCCGGCCGTCGTCGTGTAGGTCTCGGAGCCGTCCGGATATTGCTTGCCGTATTTAATCGCCCACGGACCGGTGTAATTCGCGGATTTGGCCGTCGGCGATATCAAGCTGGAGAATACGAAGGCGTCTACGTTGATAGCGAAATAGGATCCACCGGTTCGGCTGCCGGGACGAATTTCAACGTCATGATGTCCGTTCTGAAGCACCATTTTGAACAAGGACTGCTTCGTCTGGGACGTCTCGCTCTCCAGATTGGTGGTGCCTGCCTGCAGGCCGTCGATCCAAATCTCGGCGGCGGTTTGCTTGTCGTTCTTCATACCGATCCATTCGAACAGATTGCCGCGGAAGCCGAATTTGACGGAACCTTTGCCGGTTAGCTGCTTCATGGTGCCGCCCGAATAAGAGGCATCCGTTACCGTCTTCCAGTCGCCCTCGTAGGTCAGCGACGGATCGTCGTCTTCCAGCAAGGTCGACGCGTTGCCGTAGTCGACATTCAGCTTATAGCTGCCGGAGCCGCTCACGGCATAAATATTAATGTAGTACGTGCCCTTCTTGGGCGCGCGATAGGTGATCGATTCGGCGGACGTGCCCGGTTTCTCGGAATACGCGACCGCTCCCTCGTTGCTCGCGACCGTCGTCGCGGAAGCATCGTACAGGATAAGATCGAAATCCGTGCCCGCATCGCCCGTCAGCGTGAAGGTCGCTTCCTCGCCGGCGCTTAGCTCGACGGAATAGACATGGTTCGGATCGTTCGCATGATCAAGCTTGCCGGCAATGGAAGGATCGATCAGCGTCATGCCCGGGATATCCTTGTTCCAGAGCGCGCGGTACGCGCTGATGAGCTTGCCGCTCGCCGTGCTTGTTCTGCCGCCGTATCCAATCGTCTTGCCGCTTGTCATGATGCGCTGCTTCACGTCGAGGGCGCTCATGTCCGGATACTGGCTTTGCACCAGACCGGCTACTCCGGCTGCATACGCGGCGGCATAAAGCGTGCCTTGAACATACGAATATTTGCCGAAGCTGTTCTTTAGGTTGACGGCGGTCATCTCCGGCTTGTTGCTGATGACGATATCGGCAAACAGCGAGATGTCCATCAATCTATAGGTCTGTCCCTCGTAGATCGTGCCGGGAGCGCCCCAAGTTTTGGCCAGCCACCCGCCTTCCGCGGCAAGCGTCAAGCCCAATACGTCTTGAACGAACGGGGATGTCGCGATTTGGTCGATGGCGTCCTGTCCGGTCAGCATGAGATGTCCGCCGCCGTTCAGATAGTCGGTCAAATCGGCTTGATCTTGAGCGGTGATCAGGGGAGTCGTTCCGGTAATGGCTGTTCCTCCCGTGAACCAGATAACGACGTCATATTGCTGAAGCATCTCAAGCGGCGGACCGTCCGCGCCCTCGTCCTGCGTCGTGAACGTATCGTAGGCATAACCTGCTTGCTGCAGCAGCGCCGGATAGACGGTCGAAGGATTGTTGTTGTCCCAATCGAGGCCGGGAATTCCGATTCCGCCGCCGCCGCCGTCGCCGCCGCGTTCGCTATCGTTCACGAGCAGGATCTTCGGCGCATCGACGCCTTCCGGCTTGAGGTAGTTCATGGCGCGATCGAACATATCCTGGCGTTGACCGACATACTGCGGGTCGTTCTCCGGAATTTCCTCGAAGCCGATACCGTGATAGTAGGCTTTATAGGTACCGTTATCGATCTGAGCGGCATAGCCTGCATCGATGCCGGCCGTCGTCGAGAGGATCAACTCGGACGGCGCCGAGACATCGACGGAGGTTTGGCCGATTGCGGCAAGCACGGACGGAACGCCCGTGACGCCAACGCCGGTCACCGACAGGATGTTCGGACTGGAATAGGCAGCCGGATAAATCGGCGTCACGTCCGTATTCAAGATCTGTTTGCCGTTGCTGTCGCCGGCCGGAGCCACGAACAACATAGGGGAGGCATTGATGGCGTCTTCGACCAGCCTGCTTTTGTAGCCGTACACCATGCCGAGCGTGGCGATCTTCGCTCCATGCGCCTCGGCAAAGTGAATGGCGTCCACGATATCCGTGAAGTAGCCGCCGTCAGGCGAGATGACCTTGAGCGGCATGACGTTCACGTTCGGCGCGACGCCGGCGATGCCCTCGTTATTGTTCATCGCTGCCGCAATTTGACCGGCGACCGTCGTGCCGTAGGTGTCGCTGAAGCCGTCGCTCGTGTCGAACACCGAATTGTCGTCGTGCGCGAAGTCCCAGCCGTTGACGTCGTCGATCAGTCCGTCGCCGTCGTCATCGATGCCGTTGCCCGGCGTTTCCTTGCCGTTGGTCCAGATTTGACCGATCAGATCGGGAATCTCGGTATTGGTGCCGTTACCGATGACCGCGACGGTGACGTCCCTGCTGCCCTGGGTAATCTCCCAAGCTTCCGGCAGGTCCATGTCCATATCCGGCACGGCGGCTTGGACCGTGCCGTCATTGAGGGGTTGTCCGATATTGTGCAACCCCCACTGCTCGCCGAACAAGGGATCGTTCGGCAATGCCGGGGAACCGCTCGCCTGCGCGGCCGCGGCGGCAAGCGCGGCGGCGTCTCCCGCCGCGGAGACCGGCGCGGCGGCAACTCCCGCCGCTGAGCCTGCAGCGGCATCATCTGCCGGTTTGAAAAGCGGAACGGCCGCGGAAGATACCTTATAATCCGGCTCCGCGTACATTACGTTCGGATCCTTCAACAGCTCTTGAATGACGCTATTTACATCGGCGCCGTCAGCCAGCTTCAGCAGCTCCGCATTCGACACGGACAAGGGGCTGACGCTTGCAATTTGCGCGGACAACGATTCCGCCTGGACGGATGCCTCTGCCGAACGATATTTCACGATGACGCGGCCAGGCGCGTACTCGGGAAGCGCGCCTGCCGGCGGAGGCAGCGCTGCGGAAGCCTGCGCTTGCGCTTCGGCGGATGGCTTCGAATCATTAGAAGCGGGTTGTTGAACCGCATGCTCGGTGATCCATTGGCTTTTTCTTAGCGGATCCTGCTGCGGGGCTTGCTTGGCCAATGCGGGCGTAACGACGCCGAATGCCAGCAATAAGGAGAAAATAGCCGATGCGGTTTTTTTCGTTTTCCTGTTCAAGCCTTGTCACTTCCTTCGCCAATTTAGTTCGATGTTGCAGTGGAGAGGCGCCTCGACGATGCGATGATTGCGAGGTCTTCGGTGCGCAACCGCCCAGGAGCCGCTTGCCGTCTCGTCCGGGAGTGCGTCTAGCGATGGATAAGCCGAATCATGACGTTAAAGCACCACCTCGGATATCGTTGGTATGTAACGGCGGTGCTTCGCGAATCGCGTTCCGCCCCCCTGCCATCCGAGCGAAGGCGCGCCGGCCGCGATCTCAGGCTCATGTCACTAAATCTAACAAATGACTGCCTGATTTCTGAGAGGATTATAAATCTCCGATTTTCATAGCGTCAATATGTTTATTTTTTTAAATTTTTAACGGCGATCGCGAGATTTCTGACATTCAAAGATATGTTTTTTCGTATTTGCAATCTAAATTTTTCTTAAATTTTTCCTTTTCAGGAGCCTGCAAAATGGTACGTCGCTCGGGTTCCGATCTTCAAGAACCTCTCTATCTTCTATCATTTTTATTTCGAAACGATCGTTCTTGCATAAGATTATTTATGGCTAGCATCGCCGTGGTTCATAGGACTTCGGATACACATCTACGAGACGGCACGCTGCGAATCCGCTTCGCCATTGAGATTCCTCCGCAAAATCGCGGTCGGGCTTCGTCAATCAATAGAAGAGACAGCTCCCTGCTTGTCATGACTACCCCGGATGTCGCCGGAAAGTAGTTTCATAAATTTATTGATGATTGACCGCGTCGTCCATAAAAATTCTTTCTTTTCTCGTGCAATCAAGCAGCATCGAAAAACGTCGAATCCGCGAGCTCCCAAGTTATCGCCCCTCCCTGAGCGCTAGCGATTTTCATAAAATAATTTATGAAATATAATTTCATCCATAAAATCTTTTTCTTTACGCATTGTCCACAAAAAAGAGCCTGATTGGCTCAAGCTCCGCGTGTTTCTATGGATTCGCATCTCGCGAAGCGGCATACGCGCTCCCGTCTCCGCGCTTCTAAACGCCCTATTAAAAATGCCCCTGCGCAGGACAGGGGCATTCGAAAGTTCTTGTCGGCATTCGCCGGCTTTATAGCTTTTTCAAAAACGAAACGATCGTCAGGAGCCCTTTATCGAAGTTCTCCAGGTTGAAATGCTCATTCGGCGCATGCAATTTCTCATCCGGCAGGCCGAAGCCCATCAGGACGACGGGCGCCCCCAACAGGCGAGCGAACGCCTCTACGATCGGGATTCCGCCGCCGTCTTTCGTGAACAGGGCACGCGTGCCGTAGACCTCCTCGTAGGCGTCCGCCGCCAACCGGAGCATTCGATCGGAAGGATCGATATCGTACGCGCGAATCTTCACGCCGCTCTGAACGGATAGCTTCGCGCCTGGCCGCATATGCCGCTGCAGATGACGCGTGATCTTGTCGAGTATATCCTGCGGGTCTTGATCGCCGACGAGGCGGCAGGTGATCTTGGCATGCGCTTCTCTCGGAATGACCGTCTTCATGCCTTCGCCCTGGAAGCCGCCGTAGACGCCGTTAAGCTCCAGCGTCGGCCTTGCTCCGATCCGCTCCGCAAACGAGAAGCCCTCCTCGCCGTACAAGGCATCCAGCCCCAGGTTCTTCCGCAGCTGCTCCTCGTCGTGGTTCAGCTTCGCGAATTCCGACTTCATCAGCGGCGAGATGTCCGGCACGCCGGCATAGAAACCCTCGACCGCCACTTTGCCGCGCTCGTCGTGAAGGGTGGCCAGCAGCGACACAAGCGCATGCAGCGCGTTCGGAACCCCGCCTCCGTAGAGACCGGAGTGCAGATCGGTATTTGCCGTATTCACGGTCGCCTCCAACGAACAGATGCCGCGCAGGCCGGTCGTGATGGACGGCTTGCCCCTGTCCAGAAACGGCGTATCCGAGACGACCACGACATCGGCCGCCAGCAGCTCTTGGTTCGTCTCGAGAAAATGAAGCAGGCTCGGACTCGTAATCTCCTCTTCTCCCTCTATGCATAGCTTGATGTTGACCGGCAGCTCGCCCTCCTGCTTCAAGATCGCTTCGATCGCCTTGATATGAAGGAATAATTGTCCCTTGTCGTCCGTCGCCCCGCGCGCGTATAGTTTGCCGTCACGAATGTCCGGCTCGAACGGCGGCGTTATCCACAAATCAAGCGGATCGGCCGGCTGCACGTCGTAATGACCGTATACGAGCACCGTCGGCTTCCCTGGCGCGTGCAGGTAATCCGCCGTAACGATGGGATGCCCGTTCGTCCGGTGAAGGCGGACATGTTCGAGACCCGCTTCGGTCATCTTGTTCGCAAGCCATTCGGCTGCCCGCACCATGTCGGGCGAATGTTCGGATAGGCAGGAAACGCTCGGGATGGCAAGCACCTCCTTCAGCTCGGCGAGATGCTTCTCCCTGTTCGCCCCGAAATAATGTTCGTAGTTCATGGCATGCACTCTCCTTCATCATGAATTTTGCAAGGATCATTTTATGAATTTTATCCGTAATGACAGCTCGAAGACAAATAAGAAAATTTCGCTATGGCTATCATGAAATTTATCCTTTCCCCCGGCGGGAAGCGGATAGCATGAAAGACCCGAATTGACTTTTGGAAAATACATCATGCAAGCGTGCTCGATCATGACGAACGAGGCGCTACACGCATCCATCTTCAGAAAAGAGGCACTTCCAGCAGCATCGCTCGTTTGGTTCTCAGTTCCTTTATCTGTAGAACTGAATAAAATACACTAACCGACAAGCGATTGCTGACGGATTATTCGCGGGTAAAAGATTGGACGTATTAACGTAAAGCGAATGGCTTAAGCGAGGTCGCAATTCATTGTTGGTAAATATTTCGTCATATTATATCGCTCAAAATATAATTGACCAAATTGTAATTCGCATGTATACTCATAGCTGTGAGATATATAGTGCAAAGCTTAATTTTGAACAACATACATCGAGAGGATGATCCAACATGTCTATTTACGATTTTGAAGTCACGACCGTCAAAGGCGAATCCAAATCGCTCCGCGAGTATCAAGGCAAAGTATTGCTGATCGTCAATACGGCCAGCAATTGCATGTTTACGTCCCAATACAAGGAGCTTCAGGCGCTGTACGCCAAGTACAACAAAGAAGGCTTGGAGATTTTGGGGTTCCCTACGAACCAGTTCGGCAACGGCGAGAAAGGCTCGAACGAAGACATCCATAGCTTTTGCGAAATCAACTACGGCGTCTCTTTCCCGCTGTTCGAGAAAACCGAAGTAAACGGCGATAACGCCCACCCTTTGTTTCAACACCTGAAGCAAGCTGCTCCCGGCGTGCTCGGCTCGAAATCGATCAAATGGAACTTTACCAAGTTTCTCGTCGACCGCAACGGCAACGTGCTGAGACGGTTCGGCTCCGCCGAGAAGCCGGCGCAGCTGGAAAAAGATGTATCCATCCTGCTCTAAACGACTATCATCCGTCCGTTTAGGAGCTTTCGCAACGCAAAAAAAAGCCGGCGTTCCAAAGCGCGACAACCATCCTCGCAAATAAAACAAACAAAATTTGCACATGCTACGCATAGCTAAGGAGGACGCAAGCATGAGTATCGCTGCGAATCATTCGAAGAAACCGCTTATTGTCTTTATCCATGGCGCTTTTATGACTCCGGATAGCTGGTCGCCGATGAGGGACTATTTTCTGCAAGCAGGATATGCGTCGATCGCTCCCGCCTGGCCCCACCATGATCGCAGTATCGAGGAGCTTCGAAATCATCCTGCCAAGGACCTTGGAAAGCTCGGTCTGGAGGACATCGTTGCCCATCACGCGAATCTGATCAAAGCATTGCCCGAGAAGCCGATCCTGATCGGGCATTCGTTCGGAGGTTTAGTCACGCAGATCCTGATGGATCGCAACCTAGGCTTGGCCGGAATCGCCATTGACCCTGCCGCTCCTAAAGGCATCAGCGCCGGGGGATACAAAACGGCGCGAAAATCGGTGGCATCCATCCTGTTCAAGCCTTGGAAAAAGACCGTTGCATTGACGTTCAAGCAATTCCAATACGCTTTCGTAAACAACATGCCTTTAGAGGAGCAAAAAGAAGCGTTCCGTTATTCGGTCCCCGAGACAACCAAAATCTTTTTTCAAAGCGCGCTTGCCGCTTTCCATGCCGAGAGCCAGCTTACCGTCAACTTCAAGAACGGCAATCGAGGGCCGCTTCTCATTGTGGCAGGCGAGGAAGACCATATCGTGCCGGCCGCGATGGTGAGGAAAAATTTCGGGCTTTATGATCAAACATCCGGCGCATCGACGCATTTTGCGGCATTTCCAAATCGTTCGCATTGGATTATCGCCCAAAAAGGGTTCACCGAGGTTGCGGATTATATGATGGCATGGGTTCAAGAGCAGGTTCGACCCTCACACGCGAATGAATCCGCAAACCTCGAGCCTGGCGAATTCGCGAACGGATCCCCTCCTCCCGAACAAGAACATCGTCCCGGCGAACAAACATTTTTACACTAATAGCAAACAACCTTAGCGGCAATAAAAAGCCTTCGATGAATGGCATCGAAGGTTTTGTTGTTGGTGGTGGTGGTTAAGCCATCTCTTGATTCTTATTTTACGTTCAAGTCTACGTAGAACGGGATATCGGTCACGCCTTGCTCGCGAGCGTAAACGAAAAGCTGCCCTTTATGATGAGCCTCGTGCGCGACCAGGCGATGGCACATTTCTTCGACCGGCTCCGTGACGTCGACACCGTTAATATTGATCGTGGCGATTTGTTGAAGGTCGGAATCGGTGTAGGACGCCAGTTTTTGCTCCGTGACCTCGGTGAGACGTTTGACAAGCTCGCGCGCTTCCGGCAGCGTCGAAGGAACCGGCGGGATGTTCATGTCGCGCTTCTCGATTTGGGCGAAAAAGAACTCGGGCGTCCAGGCGAGATGATGCACCAGCTCCAGCGTGGTCCAACCGCCTTCCCACGGACGCCAATGGCCGCTCGAATCAGGCAGTTTAGCCACGAGTGCAATCAGGCTGTTGTGGTGCATTTTCCAGCCTTTCATAATTTTTTGGGCTGCTGACAGTTGTGTTATCACTTGAATGCCTCCTCATTTTCAAATAAATGTCCGGTATTCTTCGAGATGGCGTAAACGACTGATGCCAAAAAGTTCGACTTCAAGACGCTGCCCTATCACATGGCGTATTTTCTGCTTTAATAACGCGTACTATGCATAATCAAATTCACGGTAAGCCATTCGTTTTTTTATGAATGATCCTTCATCCGATGGATTCGCCGGACACGACTCGCGAGCTTACTGGTTAATGATGAAGCCTGCCAACTGTCTGCTGACGGCCTCTTCACGCGCAATGATCGAGATTTGGCGGGTCAACCCAAAATTCAAAATCGGTATCGCCTTCACGGGATCCTTCATCTGATGAACAAACATGGCAGGCAGAATGGATATTCCCTCGTTGGCCTGTATCAATTCCATGATGCTTTGTCCCAACTCGACTTCCGTGACCAGCTTTAACTTCTCGCCTCTTGCGGAAAACTCGTCCTCTACCAGCTCCCTTGCATCGCAGCCTCCCGGCAGCATCAAGAAGGCTTCATTCTTGATCTCTTCGAACGATACCCCTTTTTTGCCTCCGAACAGAGCGTGATCGACGTTAACGAACAACAAGAACTCCTCCGTAAATAGAGGCGAAGCGTAAAATGAATGCTTCACTCCCCTGTCATCGAATAGCGCAGCATCGAGCGTGCCGTACTCCACGTTTTTCAGCAATTCGTGAAAACTATAATACACGCGTATGTTTATTTCTACGGATTGGGCCTGTTGATTGCCCGCAAGCCGGTTGGGCAGAAAGAGCGTTGCCACGCTCGGCCAAGAACCGACCGCGAAATCCGTCTTAACCTCGTCCTGAAGCGATGCAATCTCCCGGCGAAGCGCGCTTATTTCGTTTGTGATCGTTTTGCTGCTATCCAGCAGCATTCGCCCGGCCGGCGTTAGCGTGACGCCTCTAGACGAACGCAATAATAACGGCGCCCCCAAATCCGTCTCCAGATTCCGGATTTGCTTGCTCAGCGCAGGCTGGCTGATATGCAAGCGTTCGCTAGCCTTCGTAAGGCTTTTGGTCTCGGCCGCTTGCAGAAACGCCTCCAGCCATTCCATCCTCATCTTCATCCCCCCATGACTTCCGGTTGTCCCTGCCGGGAAAGCAATCCTCCGACTGTCCCCTCTGCCTTTATGAAGATGCATGACTTTACGCGAAAAGCCAACAAACCAAGAACGGTCGGCTGCGTCCGGCCCATTCTTGGTCTCTTATGCCGATCTTATCACAGAACAGGATTCGGAACCGTAACTTTGTCACATAACGGTTATACCATTTTTATCCTTTCTCATTAGCCGCTAGTTTGCGAATGACTTCTTCAGCCGCGCGTTGGGCTGATTGCGGATTTTGACCCGTGATGAGATGACCGTCGACTTGAACGTTAGTCGTCCAGTTGGGCGTTAATACGATGTTGGCGCCTAACTGGCGAAGCTTGGTCTCCAACAGGAACGGCATGTATCGATCCAGCGTGGTCTCCCGCTCCTCCTCATCGGTAAACGTTGCGATCGTCTTCCCGCCGACCAATGGCGTGCCATCCGAAAGTCTCGCCCCCACGAGGGCCGCCGGCCCGTGACATACGGCAGCCACCACTCTTCCCGACTCATAGAAGGCGCGAATGATGGATTGAAGCAGCTCGTGATCGGGCATATCGAACATGCACCCATGTCCGCCAGGGATAAACACCGCGTCAAAAGAGCCGCTATCGTCAACGTTGTCGAGTTTGACGGTATGTTGCAAATGAACGGCTGCATCGAGCACATCCTGGGGCGCGCCGTTCAAGCTTCGATGATCGACCGGCACCCGTCCGCCCAAAATGCTTGCGATCGTGACCTCGCAGCCTTGTTTTGAAAATGCCGCGAAGGGTTCGGCGAATTCCGACAGCCATAAACCCGTTTGCTCGGTATCGCTCATTCGGTCTGCGCTTGTAAGTACCATCAGAATGCGTTTTGTCATGGCGGTGCCTCCTTAAGCGATTATTTCCTGCCTGCCTCGACTAGTTTTCTCGCTAAGTAATCCGGCTGCGCATACGCCGTAGTCATATGATCGCCTTCCCCGACAGTCAGCCGAAATTGCCCCAAATGGCTGGATTGGGCAGGATGGAACCCATAACGTTCCCCTTGCGGCGTAACCGTATCCGAAGTTAGAAACAGATAACTTTTAGGGATATTCAAGCTATAAAATTTCTTAAGATCAAGCTTCTGCACAAGCGGAGCGGCCGGTTCCGGTTTTGCGCTTTTATAGATCGTTTGGGCAAGCGCATAACTTGCCGTATTGACAAAGCCTTCTCTGAACGACGAGAACGGCAGCTTAATGGTGCCGTTTCCGGATGTTTCGGCTAATTGCCCAAACACCTTTTGAAGCTCCGGCGGGAATTGGTCGCTCACGCTTTGCCCGTCGAGCGGCACGAAAGCATCGAAAAAGACCAAGCGGGCGATCCGATCCGGTACCTGCTCGGCAACCTTCTGAATGACGGTCCCTCCAAAGCTGTGTCCGACAAGGACGACATTTTTCAATTTTTTTGACGTCATGTAATCCGTAACGGACTTCACGATCGCTTCGTGCTTCACGGAAGGATTATACAATTTACCGTGGCCGGCATATTCCGGCACGTATACCGTATGGCCTGCTTTTCTCAATGCCGCAGCGGTATTGTTCCAATAGCTCGCGTCCGCCCAAGAACCATGCACGAGCACAAATGTTAAACGTTCCTGGCCCGAGGGCGTTGCCGCCGCCTCTATAATCGGTTTTGAATCCGAGTAGGCAGCGCTTTTTTGAACGTCGTTATTCGCGGCATTCCGGTTATTCGATTGCGCGCATCCTGTCGTTCCGCCGATCAGGATCGCTGCACCCAGCATGGCTCCTAAACATCGATTAGCGTTCTTCATTGATTTGAACTCCTTCTTGAATGGTCTTGAATCGCAGCCCGCATCCGACAAACCATAATGTAAACAACTTTAACCGCCTTGATGCAGATCGGACAGGATCTACGGATCGTCATCAAAGGTTGCCATTGGCCGTCTGTGCCACTATTCATGACGGAATGCCCGCGCAACTAATAATCCGGGCACTCCCTGAGTAACCTAGCTTTATCGGGCATCCATTTGGCCGTCTTATTGCGCAAGTCCTTAGGATCGCGGTTTAGAATGTACATCGGCTCCCGAAGCTTCGATGGGGCGGTGTCCACTACATTCACGAAGGAGATGTATCATGAGCGAAGGCATCGAAAACAAGGTCGTGCTGATTACGGGCGGCGGCACCGGTATCGGAGCGGAGGCCGCGCGCCTGCTCGCATCCAAGGGAGCGATCGTGGCGGTGGCCGCGCGCCGGAAGGATAAGCTCGACGAAGTGGTTGCGCAGATCACGAAGGCCGGCGGCAAGGCCGGCGCCTACGCGCTCGATGTGGTCGATAAGGCGCAGTTCAAGTCTGTCGCCGATGCGGTCATTGCGGATTTCGGCAAACTCGACGTCCTCGTCAACAACGCCGGCCTAATGCCGATCCGTCCCATGGCCGAGGTAAACACCGACGAGTGGGACATGATGATCGACATTAACATCAAGGGGGTTCTGTACGGCATAGCCTCGGTCCTGCCGGACTTCCTTGCCAAGAAGAGCGGTCATATTATCAACATTAGCTCGGTTGCGGGAATCAAGGTATTTTCCCCGGGCGGCACCGTCTATTCGGGCACGAAATTCGCGGTGCGCGCGATTTCCGAAGGCCTGCGCCATGAAGTCGGCGACAAGGTCCGGGTCACGTCTATCGAACCCGGAGGCGTGGAAAGCGACCTGAAGTTCAACACCACCGGCACGTCGGCGACCTCCGTGATGGAGTTCTACAAAACCGCCATTCCGGCCAGCGCGGTGGCGCGGGCCATCGCCTATGCCATCGAACAGCCGGTGGAGGTCGATGTCAACGAAATCGTTCTGCGTCCGACCGCGCAGGAATTCTGATACGCCCTTGCTACGACGGAAAGCCCCCTTATAGGGGGCTTTCGCGTGTCAAGAAGTCTGTCGGTCTTACTGACTATCGAATACGATTCGAAGCTTGAAGCAGGTCATGGATGACTTTCGCGGCCGCTTCGCGCGTAGCAGGATCGGATGGATGGAAGTAGTAGCTCCCCTTCGTTTCGACGCCCTTCATCAGACCTGCATCGGTGACGATTCGAATGCTCTCCTTCGCATATGCGCCAAACTTCGCAGCGTCGGCATAGGCATGGGAATTGCTTGAAGTCGGCGCCTGCAAGCCGGCGAGCTTCAATGACCTTGCCAGCATGACGCTCAAATCTTGGCGCGTCATGATTGCGTTCGGGTTGAATACGCCATTCTCGCCCGTAACAAGCCCGGCCGCATATGCCGTCGCCACGTCGGAAGCGAACCAGTCACCGCTCTTCACGTCGTCAAATGGAGCCGCCGCCGCTTGCGCCGATAAACCAAGCGCACGAACGAGCATGGACGCGAACTGCGCGCGCGTAACGTTCGCTTTTGGCGAGAACGTACTCGCTGTCGTACCATTCACCAGGAATTTCTCCGCAAGCGATTGAATTTGATCCTGCGCCCAGGACTTGTCGATATCCGTAAACGCCGCTTGTCTGATGGCCGCAGCATAAACAGAGAAGCCCGGACGACGAATCGTCGCAAGGGATGCGCCATCAGCCGTTGTCGTCATCTTCGCAGGAACCGGATTGACTATGCCGTTCTCCAGATAAAGCGCGCCGGCATGACTTGCGTCGATTCCACCGTCGATAAGGAACGATCTTGCCGCTGCTTCGTCCGCTTTCAGTTTCAACGGCGTTGACACGCCGTTGCTTGCTGCGCTCGCTTCGAAGACATACGGCGTTCCAAGAACGGCCGCGCCTTTCACTTGCTTCTCAAACTCGGCTTTGCCTTCTTCGTCCTGCTTAATCGTCAAGACGAGATCCGCGCCGGCTGCGGCTTGTTCGATTGCCGATAACGGCAAGGCAATTGCCGCCTCGTTCCACGCGAAGACAATCGCGCCCGTCAGAGCCGCTTCTTTTAATTTCCCGACTTGATCCGCGCGAAGCGTCAATTGAGCGGCATTCGCTTCGTGGGAAGCCGCTCCGATTAGCAACGCAACGGACGACTTCGCCTCTTGCAGCGCAGCCTGCAGATCTTCATCCTTGACGAATACGGACAATTGCGAAGCTTGCAAACTCGTTTGAGCATCAAGCTCGATGCTCGCCTGTCCGCTCTCCATGACCGACGAAGCAACTTCCTCGTTATAGGCCGGCTTGACCGGTCCCGGCAAGTTCGGATATGGCCCCGTTCCCGTCCCCGTACCCGGGTCTGGCGTTCCTGCGCCAGGTTCTTCGCTCATGTAGAATGTCTTAAAGGCAGCGCTCTGATCGACCAGCTCCATGTCCTTGTTATAGACGGACCCGATCAGGACAACCTTGTATCGGCCTTCCGGAAGCTGCCGGATCGCGTTATTGCCTGTATCCAAGAAAATTCCTTCATTATAAGAACCCGAGAATCCGGAAAGGAAAAAGTCCGACGGAAGCGGATTTAATGCATCCGTCTCTTCGTCCATGTCAAAAGATTCGGCCAGAATGCCTAATAATCGGTTATTCATATCGTAAATTGCCGCTAATAGATGATTGACTTTGCCTGACGGCAAGGATGCCGTAATATCGATCGGCGCCTCCTTGGACACCTGCGTACTGCTGATCGCGAAATCTTGGATCATGAAATCGTTGTCTTCCGATTCTTTGCCGACGTGAATGACGAAAGGCAAGTGCAGAGAAGGCTGGCCGGCGCTTTCCAGCAAAACCTCGCCCTCGTATACGCCGACTTTCGCTTTCGAGCTTGCCGCTGCGCTAAGATTGAATGCCAAGCTGTCGGCTGCGCCGATTTGGACGCGATTACCCGAAAGCCCTTCTAGTTTGACCGTGATCGCGCCGGGATCCGGCGTCGGTATGGGATCATGAGGGTCGGAAGTAACCGTTGAATGCATGACGACCTTGGCATTATAGGCAACGGATGAATCGGATAAATTCTTAACGCCGAGCGGCTTCTTCACCGCTTCCGCGCCCGGCTGCAGCATGCCAAAGCTCACGCTGCTCGCTTCGCCCGGAATCTCGGTCGGGTTCATCTTATTGTCGTAGATCGTAATGGTATCCAGCGATTCAATGATGGCGCGCGTATCAATCGCCCTGATTACGTTCACTCGTCCCGCGCCTTGCGAATAAACATCGTATTGCGTACCCTCTTCATTCGAAAGCGTTTCCGCGGTATTGGCAAGCGCCGCGCGAATGTCCGTCGGCGTCCAATCCGGATGCGCTTGTTTGATAAGCAATGCGAGGCCCGCGACGTGCGGCGTCGCCATGCTCGTGCCGCTCAACTTCGAGTAAGCTTTATCATAGTTCGCGCCATAACCGGGCACGGTCGAGAAGATTTGAACGCCCGGGGCCGTCAGATCCGGCTTTATTCCATAATCGCCGTCGGAGTTCGGACCGCGGGAGCTGAAATCCGCCATCCGATCTCCGGCCAAATCCGAAAATCCGAAGTCTTTCTGCATCGTGAACCGAAAGGCTTGACCGGGATTGTCTCGCAATTCTCGAGCCAACGCGCGCCCCATCTGACCCGGCATATCGAAGGTCGGCACATAATCATACGTATCTCCCAAGAAAGCGATCGGACCTATCGGACCGTTTCGGCCGGGGATATCGTCTGCTAGATTAGGCTCGGATAGCTGCTGCGCATTTTGAATCGCATCGCCGTTGAAGATGATGACGGCCTTCGCGCCGTGTTTGGCTGCTTCTTTCACTTTCTCGTCGAAGGAATAGATGCCGCGAGAAACGAAAACAACTTTACCGGCCACGGAATCATCGTCAAGACCCAAATCCGAATAACTGTATTTACCGCCAAGTCCGGCGTACACGCCTTGAATCGGACCCGTACCGAACATTTCGTTGAAGTTCTCTCCTTCCGTCTTCCAAGCCATCAAGCTTAAGCGTGCATCTTCCGTCATCGAGCCGACTTCGCTGCGTACGCTGCCCGATACGCGAACGCCGTTGCTCGTAACTGCGCCGACGGAGATCGCGAACGGAGCGGATGCCGGCGAGCCCATGGAATAGTAGTACTGCTGCCCCGCGCCGGCGTTGCCATTGGCCACCACCGCGACCACGCCGGCAAGAACGGCGTTGTTCACCGCAATGGCGTCGGGGGAAGCCGGATCCTTCTCCAGGTCGCTTCCCAGCGAAAGGTTAATCACGTCCATCTTATCCTCTACGGCATGCTCGATTCCATCGATGACTTGGGCGGAAGTACCGCCATCCGGCCCCAGTACTTTATAGGCATATAAGCTAGCTTGATAAGCAACGCCTTTCTGCACGAGATTGGCGTTCGGGTTAGATGCCGTACCCGCTATCGTACCGGATACATGAGTGCCGTGGTACGACCCTTCGGAAATATCCGTCGGTAGGTCCTCATAGGGATCGTCGTCCTGATTGATCGCATCGTAGCCGCCTTCGGCGTAATTGCCCGCGAGGTCGGGATGCAAGTAGTCGATCCCCGTATCGATAACGCCGACCTTCAAGTTCTTGCCCGTCAATCCGCGTTCCCAAGCATCCAGAACGCCGATCTGCTTCAGCGGGACCGTATCGATAGCCGTAGATCCTGTCGCCGTTTGATAGCTTTCGGGCAGGTCGGCCGGATAATAGATCACGTTCGGATGTATGGATTTCACGCCCGGCAGCTTGGCCAGCATCGGGATCTGGTCGGCGCGAACCGTGACCTCCATCCCGTTCAGTACCGTGTTGAACTTTCGTTCGATCTTCATCGGAATCCGATTCGACTGCGCGCCGCGCACGAACTTGTCCTGCTCGGATTGCACGGCCGCCTCCGTAGATTCCGCCGCCAACGCCTTGTAGCCAAGCCGGGCCGCATATTGCCCGACGGCAATCGGTTCGCCGCTCAGCTGAATAATGACGCGAATCTCGTTCCTTGAAGCCGTATTGATGCTATCGGCCACGTAAGCTGCGCCGGGAGCCGAAGCGGAACTTCTTGCTTCCGGGCCGGCCTCGTTCAATAAACGGCCAGCCTCCTGGATGCTCGCTTGCGTAATGAATGATTTCTCTCCATGAACGGCATTCGCGACGGGAAGATTCGGAAATGCGAGACTTCCGGCCAACAACGAGACCGTTGCGATCGAAAGCGGTTTTTTAAGCGGTGATCGTTTCACGTTCAGTTACCTCATTTCGGATCATAATATAAGGCCGTTGCCGCTATTTTAAATTTTCGATTTCCAAACCTTCGATCGTGACCATACGGTTGCTGGACTTCGGATTCGCATCGCCTGCGTGCATGATCCTGATCGTGTGCTGTCCGTCCGATAGATCGCCGGAGGTGAAGACAGGCACCTGATCCTGCGGCTTCTCGCTGTACAGATCGATCGGCGCTGGCGTTACGGAACGGCCGTCGATCATCACGTTCACTTTACCGCGGTTGTTGCCCCGCGAAGACCACAGCGTCACTTTCGTGCCATGGAAAGGATATTCCGAGTAGCTGCCCGGCGTCGTCGTATAGAGCTGCGAACCGTCGGCGTATTTCGCGTCGTATTGAATGACCCATGGACCGGCTTGCGTGGAAGATTTAGCCGTCGGCGATAGGAAGCTGGATACCTTGAAGGCATCCACGTTAAACGCCCAGAATTTTTCTTCTCCATAACTGATCGTCCGAATCTCAACGGCGTGATGGCCATTCGCGAGTACTTGTCTAAATAAGGACTGCCTAAATTTCGGCTGCTTGCTATATAAATTCACAAAACCCGCTTGAATGCCATCGATGTAAACCTCTGCGTTTCCTTGATTTTCGTTTGTCGCGCCAATCCATTCAAACAAATTGCCCCTGAATCCGAATTTGACGGAACCCTGTCCGGTCAGCTGTTTGATGGAGCCGTTCGAGTAATCCGCTCCGGTTACCGTCTGCCAATCGCCCTCGTAAGTCAGGGATGGGTCGCTGTCCTCGAGCACAACGGATGAATTGCCATTATCCACGTTCAGCGTGTATTGCCCTGCGCCTGCAACGGCGAAGACATTGATATAATAAGTGCCCGATTGCGCTGCACGGTACGTGATCGATTCGGCGGATGTGCCCGGCTTCTCGGAATAGGCGACGGCGCCTTCCTTGCCGGCTACGGTCGTTGCCGAAGGATCGTACAAGACGAGATCGAAATCCGTGCCGGCATCCCCTGTAAGTGACAGCGTCACTTCTTCGCCGGCGTGCAGCTCGATGGCATATACGTGATTCGGATCTTGCTTGCTATCCAGCTTGTTCGAGATAGAGGGATCGATCAAGCTCATGCCCGGAATGTCCTTGTTCCAAAGGGCACGGTAGGCGCTAATGAACTTCCCGGTCGCCGAGAATGAATAATTGGTACGCGGCATGGTCTTGCCGCTCGTCATGATGCGCTGCTTCACGTCCAACGCGCTCATGTCCGGGTAGACGCTTTGAACGAGTCCCGCCACGCCGGCCGCATAAGCCGCGGCAAATATAGTCCCCTGTGCGTACGCATAGTCACCGCTGCTGTTTTTCAGGTTAATCGTCGTCATTTCCGGTTTACTGCTTACGATGGTGTCGATATATAATGAAACGTCCGGCAGTCTATACGTCTGACCATCGAAAATCGTGCCTGGAACGCCCCAGCCCTTGGATATCCAACCGCCTTCGCCGGCAATCTGAACACCTAGCACGTCTATCGCGAAGTTGGAATCCGCAATGGCATCCAGCGAGTTCTGCCCCGTAAGCAGCAAATGTCCATGGCCGTTTAAATAGGCGGTCAAGTTGGCTTGATCCTTTGCGTTAACGAGAACATCGCTGTCGCGGTCGCCTGCCGCACCGGTAAACCAAATCACGATGTCGTACCCCTGCAATTTACTGAGCGAAGGTCCATCAGCCGTCATGCTCTCCGTCGTGAAGGTGTCATAGGCATAGTTCGCGTTCGTAAGCAGCTGTTCATAGATTTGCTGATCCGGTGATTCACCGGGAATACCGATGCCTGAATCGCTGCCGCTAACGCCTCCGCCGCCATTATCGCGCACGCTGTCATTAACGAGCAGCACTGTCGGTATGGCATCGCCGTTTTCGTCTTTCATGCCCTCTTTCAAATAGTCCATCGAGAGATTGAACATATCCTGCCGTTGCGCCGCGTATTCAGGCTGATCGTCGGGAATCTCCTCGAATCCGATGCTGCTGAAGAACGCTTTGTACTTGCCGGGGTTATCGATTTGGGCTGCATATCCGAAGTCGATGCCTAGATTCGTAGATGCGATCAATTCCGAAGGCGCCGAGACATCGATGGATTCCTTGCCGATCGCCGCAAGGTCCGATGGATTGCCTAGTATGTTGGCACCGGAGACCGTTAATAGATTGGGGCTCGCATAGGAAGCCGGATAGACAGGATTCACGTCAATGTTCAGTATGTTATTGTTGATACGATCCCCTGACGGAGCCACGAACAACATTCGAGAAGCATTGATCGCCTCTTCGACGTATCTGCTTTTGTACGTGTAGACAAAGCTGAACATCGCGATCTTAACGCGGTTTTCTTCCGCGTAATGAATCGCTTCCACGATATCCGTATACCGGCCGCCTTTTTTCGTCATCACCTTGAGCGGCATTACTTTAACGTCAGGCGCGACGCCGGCAATGCCTTCATCGTTATTCCACTTCGCTGCGATTTGGCCGGCCGCTACCGTACCGTATGCGTCCGAATAGCTGTCGCTCGTATCGAACAAGGAATGATCCCCGTTCGCGAAGTCCCAACCGTTGAGGTCATCTATAAGTCCGTTGCCGTCGTCGTCTACTCCGTTGTCCGGAATTTCGCCCTTATTCTCCCAGATCTGCCCATCCAAGTCCGAGACATCAATCTTCGCGCCGCCGCCAATGATTGCAATCGTGATATTCCCGCTGCCCTTGGTGATGCCCCAAGCTTCCGGCAAATCCATGTCCATATCCGGCGTACCGCCGGGAACCGTGCCATCCTTCAAGGCCTGGCCGGTATTGTGCAAGCCCCACTGCTCGTTAAAGAGCGGATCGTTCGGGAACTGCGGTACCCTGCCGTCCGCCGTATCGGCCGAATCGGAAGAGATGGCTGCCGATGTCGACGCTTGTGCCGATTCATCCATGCGCCGGGAAGTCTGAGGGCCGAGCGCGTTAGGCACCATGTAATTCGGTTCTGCGTAGAGCACGTTCGGATCCTTCAGCAACTCTTCGATAACGTTAGGTACGTCGGCATCCTCCCCGAGCTGAAGCAGCTCCGCATTCGGAACCGGTAACGGACTCGAGCCTGTAATTTGCGCAGATACCGAATTGACGCGCGAGGAGGCCTCCGACTTGTACTTCACGATGACTTGGTCCGGAGCATACTCCGGCAACTCTGGCAGCAAGCCGGCATATTCGAGCTGCCCGCCGGATGTTGGCGGTTCTTGCGGCTCAGCGTTCATATCCGGATCCATGGATTCCTCTTGGTTGCGTTCGGCGGCTTGTACCTGCTTCATCTGGCTTTTCCTAAGCGGATCGTGCGTTTGATCGTGAGATTGCATGGCTAACGCCGGCGATACTAAACCGAATGCCAGCATCGCGGCGATTAGTGATGCCGTCATTTTTCTGTTTTTCTTGCTCAAGCCTCGTCACTTCCTTCGCTATAAATGTCAATCGTACCGAGAATAATCCGTGTAAATGGTCATCTCGTCGGCCGGTAACGGCGCGTTGCGCAACGTACCGCGTTCCGGTCCCCACCGCATCCTAAGGCTCGAAGATTAATGTCATGTTTACGTTATTAAACCTGACAAATTTCACCCAATTACTGAGAGGATTATATAGCTCCGATTTTCATAGCGTCAACAAGTTTCATTTTTCAAACTTTTAAGCGACATCCACTATTTATCTCACGTGTTTAGTTATATTGATTAACATAAATTCTTGAATTCGCGCCTCATAATCACGATTATCGTGATTCCAAGTGGATGTCCCCTTCGCTTTGATCGCTTCACGACCGTACTTTCGTTTTCATAAACCATGCTATGAATATAGAAGCAATCCATAAGAGCATTTCGTCCCGGTCGTCCAAAATAACCGGCGATTCCCGCCCGGTTTCCATGACAGCCTCAAACCGCCCTGTTCATCCCTGTCTAACTTCTTTCATTAAATAGATAACAAAAGCTCAGGCCATTCATAAATTTATTTATTGATTTCACGCAGTAAGATCAATTCGGGCATTGTGGAATCCGGCGGCTCACCGGTCATGGACCGCCCCTCCGCGCCAATCCTAGGCATAAAATTATTCAACCTGCATCGCGTCATCCATAAAAAATCTTTTTATTGCGATTTTCCACGTCTCCAGGGCTGCACAAAAAAAAGCCGGCATTGGCCGGCTTCCATGAACGGACGAATATTCTCCCGCTGCTTCGCTCTATAAGTCTCGTGATACAGCTTCATGATACAGCACACTTCTCGCGTCAACCTATTCGCAGGGCTTGCAACCTATAAAATCGCCTATCGTCCATCCGGACCGTAAGCGATCAAGGTCAGACCGCCGTCGACCCCGAGCACCTGCCCCGTAATGAAGCCGGCTGCCTCCGCGGCCAGGAACAACGCGACATGGGCGACGTCTTCCGGCTGCGTCAACCGCCCGAGCGGCGTGCGGCCGATCACGTTCGCTTTAAAAGTATCGAACGTATCCTTGGCGTAAAAGCGCACGGAATCCGTCTCCACCACGCCGGGCGAAATCACGTTGGCCGTAATGCCCTTCGGACCCAGCTCCGCCGCCAGGTACCTCGTCAGCGACTCCAAGGCCGACTTCGCTGAACCGATGGTGGAATAATTGGGCAGCGCGAACTGGCTTCCGAGACTGGATACCGTCAAGATGCGGCCCGCTCTTCCTTCCATCAGCGGTACCGCGCGCTGCACGGCGTGCAGCACGCTCTTGACGACGACTTGATACGTGCGGTCGATATGGTAATCCTTCGTTTCCATGACGGGCTTGAACGCCGTGGCGGCAGCGTTCGCCATCAAGACGTCCAGCGCTCCCCACGTATCCGTAATCTCGTCGAACATCGCGTCGATCTCGGCCGGCGATTCCAGCTCGGCTTTACAGACAAGCGCTTCCACGCCAAGCGCACGCACTTCATTCGCCGTCGCTTGGGCGGCATCCGCATCCCGGCGGTAATGGATCGCCACGTCCGCCCCTTCCTTCGCGAACGCGAGCGCCGTCGCTCGGCCGATGCCTCGCGAGCTGCCGGTGATCAGTACTTTTTTTCCGATAAACGAAGCTGACAATGTCCCCACGTCCCTCTCTGATAACATCGAATTCTACAGCTTGACGGCAGCCTCGTAAGCCTGCCGAATCGCCCTTGCTGCATTCAGTTCCGCCGGATCCGCCGCTCCGCCGACCGCGTCGAGCGCCTCGTGCGCGAAGGACGAATCGTCCGGCGCCAAGTTGGAGCGCTGGCCCATGCAGAGCACGACCTGATCGGCTTCCACGAACAGCTGCTCTTCGCCGTTATCCACCCATATGCCCTCCGCCGTGATGGCCGTGCAGCGATAACCCTTCAATACCCGCACGCCGCGGCGCTTCAATTCTCCCAGCAGCACCCAGCGAGAGGTGGGACCGACGCCTTTCGCCGCTTTCTCCGAACGAGACACAAGCGTGATCTCGGGTGCGGCCGGAGCCGGAGCCTCGAAGCCCCGTTCTGCGAAAAAAGCCGCCTCTTCCGGCTGCAAGCTCGCCCGCTCCGCCAAGTAATGCGCGACGTCGCTGCCGATCCCTCCGCCGCCGACAACGGCGATTTTCTTGCCGAACGGCCGCGTTCCCGCGAGCAGCTCGGCATACGTGCACACATGCGGAAGATCGGCGCCCTCGAGCGTGTCCGGCACGAACGGACGGACGCCTGACGCCAAGATGACATGATCGAACGCTTCCAGCATCCGCGGCGTAGGCGCGGTTCCCATCCGAATGTCTACGCCGAGCCGCTGAAGCATCACGCGGAAGTAACGAATCGTTTCGCGAAATTGACCTTTGCCGGGAATGCGGGATGCGAGCAGAAACTGCCCCCCGAGCCGGTCGGTCTCCTCGAACAAGGTTACGCGATGTCCGCGCTCCGCGCTCGTCAACGCCGCCTGCAGTCCCGCGACGCCGCCGCCGACAACGGCGATTCGTCTTATCTCGGCAGGAGGCGGAACTATCTCCGCTTCATGGCCCGTCCGCGGATTTACAAGGCAGCCGACCGGCTTGGGAGGATGTCCGAGGGTATGATCCAAGCAAAGCTGATTGCAGGAAATGCATGCGTTCAAGCCTTCCAGATCGCCTTCGGCGATCTTGCGCGCGAAAGCGGGATCCGCCAGCCAAGGGCGCGCCGGGGCGACGAAATCCAGGTCGCCGCGGAGAAGAAGCCGCTCCGCGACCTCGGGCGTATGGATCCGGTTCGCGCCGATGACCGGAATCGAGACGACGCCGCGAATGCTCGCGGCGACCGATGCGAAAGCGCCCGGCGGCACGATCGCCCCAACCGTCGGAATCGCGGATTCATGCCAGCCGATTCCGACATTGAGCGCATCGACGCCGCAGCGCTCCAGACGCCGAGCGAACTCCAGCGTCTCCTCGCGCGTCGTGCTTCCTTCCATGTAATCGTCCCCGGAGATGCGGTAGACGACCGGAAACTCGTCGCCGATCCGCCCGCGGATGTCTCCGATAATGTCAAGGCACAGCTTCATGCGCCCTTCGCTGTCTTGACCGTATTCGTCGCTTCGTCGATTGGTCAGCGGCGAGACGAACTCATTCAGCAGATAGCCTTCGGAGCCCATGATCTCGATCGCGGCGAAACCGGCGTCGACGGCAAACGCCGCACCGTCCCTGAACGCGTCCCTCAAGCGCTTGATATCCGATCCGGTCATCTCCGCCGGCACTTCCTTGGTCAGGCGGGAAGCGATCGGGCTTGGCGCCCATGGCATAAGGCCCGTCTCCTTGCTGCTGGCATATCGCCCGCGATGGGACAGCTGAAGCGCCAAGCGGCCGCCGGATTGCCGAACCGCCGCCGCAAGCTCTTCCAGCTGCTTGCGATGGTCCGGCTCCGTCAAGCAAAACATGCCGCTTCCCCCGCCCTCGGGAAGAACCGCGACATTGCCGGTCATCATGAGCGCGGCCCCGCCGCTGGCCCGTTCCCGATAGAAGGAGATCAGCTGCGGCAGCGCTTCCCGCCGGCCTTCTATGCCCAGATGCATGGCGCCCATCAGGATGCGGTGCTTCAGCTGAAGCGTGCCGATGCGTCCCGGCTCCAGCAGTAACGAGCGTGTCATGATCCCATTCGCCTTTCAGCCAGCACATGCTTGGCGATGACCGCTTTCTGAATTTCCGCCGTGCCTTCCTCGAACTTCTGGGCGCGCGCGTCGCGGTAGATCCGTTCGATCTCGTAGCCTTTGAAGTAGCCGATGCCGCCCCAAATCTGCTGCGCCTTATCCGTCACGCGCTGCAGCATTTCGAGCGCGTAGAGCTTCGACATCGACGCCGGCGGAGGGGTCAGCGTTCCCTCGTCCTTCAGCCTTCCCGCGTACAGGACCAGCTGACGAGCCGCTTCGATGTCCGTCGCCATCTCGGCGATCCACGTCTGCACGACTTGGCGCTGGCTGAGCGCTTTGCCGAACGTGACGCGCTCGCGGCTCCGTTCGACGGCGATGTCGAACGCGCGCTGCGCCAGGCCGACGCAGGTCATGCCGACGCAGATCCGGCTTGGATCCAGAAACCCGTTCAGCGCGCCGGCCAGTCCTTCCCCGACATGGCCGAGCAGATGATCCGCGGGAACGCGCGCGTCCTGCAAGACGATATGGGCATGCCCCGTTCCCGTCAGCCCCAAGGTCGAAGACATCTCGCGAATCTCCACGCCCTCGGCCGTGCGGGGAACGAGCAGCGCCATCGTGCCTTCGTAACCCTTCGTCCCTTCCATTCGGGCGTAAAGCAGCAAATAATCGGCCGTATCCCCGAACGTAATGAGCCACTTTTCCCCGTTCAGCACATAGGTATCGCCTTCCTTGCGGGCAGACGTTTCGATGTCGGCGCCCGAGCCCGCATTCGGCTCCGTGAGGGCGAAGGCGGCGGTGATCTCTCCCCGCACGAGCGGCTTCACGAATCGTTCCCGCTGCGCCTCGCTTGCAAGGAAATCGACGGGCCGCCAGATGCCGTTGACGACGTGGACGATCATGCGGATCGAGCCGTGCGACTCCGAGAACATTTCGAGCAGCTGCAAGTACTGCGTGAAGCTAAGGCCCCAGCCCCCATAGGCTTCCGGCGCCGCCAAACGGAGATAGCCCCGCTCGCGAAGCTCCTGCCAGACGTCCGGGCCGCACTGCCCGGTCTCTTCGATGCGCTGCGTCAGCTCCCTTAGGCGCCCGTCCACGTAAGCTCGGATCTCCGCTTTTAATGATTGAAATTGGCTATCGTTCATCTCTTATCGTCTCCCTCCAGGATAGGACCGTTATTCCGCCCGCAGCTTGTCCGAAATCAATTGCCGCAGCACGTACTTTTGGATTTTGCCCGTGGACGTGCGCGGCAGTTCCGGCAAGATCTCCACTCTTTCCGGCCAATAGGACTTGGTGACGCCCTGGGCCTGCATATAGGCGGTCACGTCCGTCAGCGTCAATTCGCGCTGCGGATTGGACAGCGACACATAGGCGCAGATCCGTTCGTTCAAGCGGTCATCGGGCATGCCCACGATCGCCGCATCGCCGATTCCCTCCATCCGGTACAGGAGATTCTCGATCTCGGAGACCGGAATCTTCAATCCGCCCCGGTTGACGATGTCCTTCACGCGGCCGGTCAAATTCAAATTGCCCTGTTCGTCGATGACGGCCAAGTCGCCGGTGTTGAAGAAGCCTTCCGCGTCGACGGCCGCTTCGTACCACTCCGGATGATCCAAGTACGAGGTAAACATCGCCGTCGTCTTGACTTTGAACAAGCCCTCTTTCCCCGGCGGAAGCGCTCGGCCTTGCTCGTCGACGACCTTCATCTGCCTGCCCGGGATGACCTGCCCGTCCGTACGCCAGGAGCTGTCCTCGTATTGCTTGACCGAGCCGATGCTGATCATGCAGGTCTCGGTCGACCCCCAGCCCCCGACGACCTTGCAGTCCAGCCGCCGCCGCGCCTCCTCCGCCAGTTTACGCGGAACGGGAGCGCCGGTCGCGACGAAGATCTTCAATCCCTGCGGCGGCCGCGCGTCATGGGCGATATCCGCCAGGAACGGCATTGCGGCCTGCACGAAGGTCGCGCCGTGCCGCTCGATCGCGACACGGGCGGTCTCGACATCCCACGCGGACTGGCATACCTGCTTGGCGCCCAGGTACATCGCAAGCATCATGCCATACAGCAATCCGGTCTGATGCCCCATCGGCGACGGAACCCAGATCGTATCCTTCGCGGTCAGACCGAGCGCCTCGACATGCGCGGCCAAAGCATCGCTAAGGGTTCGATGCGTATGGATCACGCCCTTCGGCTCGCCCGTCGTTCCCGACGTGAACAGCAATTGAGCAGGCGCGTTCGGATCCGGACGACGACGCGCGATCCACTCCCTGTCGGGCTCCCGGCTTGCCAGCCCGCCCAGGCAGTTCTTTAGATCCTTGGGATCGTTGGGAGCCACCGTGATGACATGGCGCAAATTCGGCATGTCGGGAAGAATCTTTTGAATAAGGGGGCCGTATTGGAAATTCCGGTACGCATCCGGAATGACGAGCACCTTGCTCTTCGCGCGCCCGACGACAAACGGAATTTCCCGTTCTCTCATCGCCGGCAGCATGGGGCATGCAACCGCTCCGATTTTCCACACCGCTAGCGTTAAGACGATAAATTCCCAGCGGTTCGGCATGAGATACGCGACATTCTCGCCTTCCTGCACGCCGAGATCCAGCAGCCCTTGCGCGGCACGATCCGAGAGCTCATTCAACTCTCCGTACGTTATGCGAATCGGAGACGAGGCGACGGATAGGTCCACGACCGCGCTGCTCTCGGGGTTCGCCAAGGCAAGCCGGTTAAGGAACAGAAGATCATGTCTCGATGCCTGGCTCGTTATCATCCGTGCAACGCCTCCTCCGCGATCCGTCTCTCGTCCGAGCCGTGCCGCAATCCGGTGTCGATGCCAAGAAGCGCTAAATGTTCGAAAAACTCGGGATACGATATCCGATAGGCATTCGGAAACGTCAGCTCGCTCGGATTGCCCGACGCCCGCAGCGAGGCGAGCGTAAACGCCATCTGCACGCGATGGTCGTTATACGTCGAGATCGAAGCGCCGCCCGTCAGTTGGCCGACGCCATCGATGATGAGATCGTCTCCGACTTCCTTGATGCGCGCCCCCATTTTGTTCAACTGCAGCATCGCTTTCACGCGATTGGATTCTTTCATTCGGCCCGGCCCGATATTTTGCAGCACGGTGGTCGTGCCGTCCGCCAGGGCCGCGACTACGGACAGCACCGGAATGAGATCGGGGATATGCCGCATGTCGATCGTTATCTGCCGCGGAGCTTTGCCGCCTGTACGGCGCGCGCGCAAGCCGCCCGCTTGCCCGTCGATTGCGAGGTCGACGCCGTATTGTCGGATAATATCGATGATTTGTCCTTCCGGATGGGTGCCTGCATGCTGAAGGCCTTGCAGCACGATGTCGGAAGGAAACAACGCCGCCAAGGCGAGCAGGAACGCGGCCGACGACAGGTCGGGCTCGATGTCGATCCTGCCGGGCTTGTATCGCTGCTTGGCCGCTACCTTCCACGTCGCGCCGCCTGCCAATGCTTCGACTCGGATGCCGAACTCGCGGAGCATCCCGATCGTCAGGTTGACATAAGTCAGCTCGTTATGCGGCGGGAGCGCTTCGACGATCGTATCTTGTTCCGCGAACGGCGCGAGAATGAGCAGCCCCGATATCCACTGGCTGAGCGTCCCTTGAATGCGGACGTGACCGCCGGTAACCTTGCCGGGCTGGATCGTAACCGGCATTTTGTAATCTTCGGCCAGCCACCGAACGCCCATGGTGCCAAGCGCCTCGAGCAGCGGTTTGATCGGCCTTTCCCGAAGTGCTTTATGACCGTTGTAGACTGCAGCTTGTCCCGTGGATAAACTTCCCAGTCCAAGCATGAATTGCAGCGTCGAGCCCGAGCTTCCCACGCGAATATGCCCGTTCGCCGGACGATACGCGCCGCCCTTCACCCGGTAGCCGTCGTCCGTCTCCCGAATGGCGATTCCAAAATCCTTAAGCGAATGAAGCGTGTCCAGAATATGAAGAGCGCCCGATTTTCCGACAATCGTCGTCTCGCCTTCGGCAAGAGAGCCGAAGATCAAAGCCCGATGCAGATGGTACTTGGACGGAGGAACGGGAATGCTTCCTTTGACCTCGCCGCCATGCGGAAAAATCTTCAATTTCTTCATCGTGCCGACACCTTCTTCGTTGTGATTTCAAAGTCTTCTTTCGTGCCAAAGCGAATCGTGATTTGCGATGCTGACTCCATCTCCAGCTCTCCTTCTACCAGAGCTTGTCTGAATATTCTTTCATTTCAGGGCGTCGTTTCCAGTTACCTGACCGTTCGTCCCTGGTTAAAGCTCTGGTTTGTTTTTTCAGTACCAACTATATTCCCATCGTCTTGGGTGCGTCTAATTAATATATCTCATAGCCGCAATAGACCACGTCTATAAAAAGCAAGCGAGATTTTAAAGCGGCGACGGGCTGCCGAAACGATGAAAACATGATGAAAACGCCGCTTTCGCTTAGAAAAAGCAGGGTTCGGTTCAGGCGGCAAGCCGGTTTCCAGGCGAATATCCTGCACGGGCGGGCGGCAGGCATCAAACTCTTTTAATGATCATTTCGATGTCCCTCCATTATGAAATAATTGTGAACAACGATTTTACTATGCATCCTATGGTAACATAATGTCAACTATAGATATACTAAGTTTCTTAATAGTGAACAAACAAATTTGGGCCCGGTCTCCTCGGCCTGATCGGCTCGGCCGCCATTGCCGTCGTTCTGATGCAATGGTTCTTCTCGAACGATTCTTCTTCGTTTGCGCTTATGGCGATTGAATTGACGCTCTTAGCGAGCGGTCTTGGAATCACGGCGTGCGCGGGTCTTACGGCCGCCGCATTGGGAGGTCCGCTGCCCGACTTGGTCAACCGTATGACCGCTGCCCAATTCATTCGCTTTTTAGCAAATGTTATAGTAATATTATTGGCTGGATGGTATGTGAACGTCGATCATTCGCGCAACCTGAAAGCCATGGTCCGGTCCGGCATGGCAGGCGATGATCCGAAAGCGCAATCCCTGTCCCTCTTCATGACTTATCATGATCTCTTCTTCATCGCTTGTCTGGCTGCGGCAGTGCTAGCCTGCTTGTCCATCGGACTTCATTTCACCGGCAAAGGCCATAAACTCGCTCATAAGCCTCATCGCGAACCGGCGCACTAGCACTTGGAAAGGTGGATTATATGGCAACGGAATCAAAGGGCCATGGCATCCAGTCTGTAGAATTGGGATTGGGTATTTTAATGATGATTTCCGAGGAACGAAAGCCGCTGACCGCAACGGAAATATCCGTTTTGTGCGGCATTTCCAAAAGCAAGCTTCATAAATATTTGACGAGCTTCACGAAAATCGGATTTCTTCAAAAAAGCCAGGATCTCAAGTATTCGTTAGGCACGGAGTTGATTCACCTCGGGCTTAAAGCATCCGAACAGCTTGATATCCGAGATATCTGCATCCCTTATATCACGAAGCTTCGAGAGGCGCTGAACGAGACCGTCGCGCTGGCGATTTGGGGGGAAAGCGGTCCCTTCTTTCTCCGATGGGAGCAAAGCGACCGCGCCATCAATTTAGGCATCAAGGTCGGATCGCGGGTGAGCGTGACCGAAAGCGCGCCGGGACGATTATTCAGCGCATATTTGCCGAAAGCCAAAACGCAATCCCTGATCTCAAGCGAGCTAAAGTCGGATCAACTGCAGGAGACGCTCGTCAAGGAGCTAGAGACGATTAAACGCAAGGGATTCGCGATCACGTCCGGAACCCTGGTGCACGGAATCACGGCAGTGAGCTGTCCGGTATTCGATCCGAACGGGTCGATCCTCGCCGCATTGACGGTGGTGTCGATGAAAGATGCCCTCGATACGGACGAACATTCCGATTTCATCACGACATTAAAGCAGACCGCATTAGCATTGTCGCAAGAATTGGGATTTAAACCTTAACTCCTCCATTCATAAGCAAGAGGCTGCGGATGTTCCCACCGGAACGATCCCAGCCTCTTTTTGGTGCTTGCATCCGTAGGCTGCCATCACTACATGGCGATAGTCGCGCCCTTTCGCGCTCATCCAGAATATCTAAATTTTTGCATACTTATGCAAGTCGCGTGATCACAACATGCGCGGAGACAGGCCTTGTTCCTCCTGCAAACGGAGTAATCGTTAATGCAGTTGAATTGCCGGCTGGATTTCGTATGGTGAGAATGGAATTGAGGACGGTTGTTTGTACGAGAGCCATTCCTACGATTTGCGAAGTACCCGTTGCCCGCCCTACTACCGTATAGGCTAAATCCACCCCATTTATCGTCAATATCAGTTGACCCGCTTCGTCGATACTCACTTGAAACACGACCATGTAAGTCCCGATCGCAGACAGGTTAAACGTACTGGGGCCGGTACGGACGATCGCGCCTCCACTAGTAGGTCCGTCTTGCGGAAAACTGACGTCAGTACCCGGGGCTACCGTCGCCGCATTATCTGGCGGCATCAAGGCAAAAAAATCCGCAAAACCTAATACGCTACCGGTTGCGCCTGTGGCTCCGGTTGCTCCGGTGGCGCCTGTGGCTCCTGTGGCTCCTGTTTCACCTGTTGAGCCTGTGGCTCCTGTGGCTCCTGTGGCTCCAGTTTCACCGGTAGCACCTGTGGCTCCCGTAGCTCCTGTAGCTCCTGTTTCACCGGTAGCACCTGTAGCTCCAGTTTCACCGGTAGCACCTGTGGCTCCCGTTGTTCCGGTTGCTCCGGTAACGCCTGTGGCTCCCGTGGCTCCGGTTGCTCCGGTGGCGCCTGTGACTCCAGCTTCACCGGTAGCACCTGTGGCTCCCGTGGCTCCTGTGGCTCCAGTTTCACCGGTAGCACCTGTGGCTCCCGTGGCTCCTGTGGCTCCAGTTTCACCGGTAGCACCTGTGGCTCCCGTTGCCCCTGTGGCTCCGGTGCCTGTGGCTCCCGTCGCTCCCGTAGCTCCAGTTTCACCGGTAGCACCTGTGGCTCCCGTTGTTCCGGTTGCTCCGGTGCCTGTGGCTCCTGTTGCGCCAGTTTCACCTGTTGCGCCTGTGGCTCCCGTGGCTCCGGTTACACCTGTAGCTCCCGTTGCCCCTGTGGCTCCGGTTGCGCCTGTGGCTCCCGCTACTCCTGCAGATCCCATTGCACCTGTTTCTCCTGTTATACCAGTTGCACCGGTTGTACCCGTGACTCCCGTAGCTCCCGTTGCCCCGGTTTCTCCGGTTTCACCTGTGGCTCCTATTGCTCCGGTTTCACCTGTGGCACCCGTGACTCCCGTTGTGCCCACTGCTCCGGTTTCACCAATCGCACCTGTGACTCCTGTGACTCCCGTGATTCCCGCTACGCCCATTGCTCCAGTGATACCAGTGACTCCAGTAAATCCGGTCACTCCGGTTGCACCTGTAACTCCGATCTCTCCCGTTGCGCCGGTCATCCCGGTGATTCCGGTTGCTCCAATGGTTCCTGTTGTTCCTGTTGTTCCAGTTGGACCCGTTACGCCCTGAGGTCCCGTTGGACACGGATGACACACGCCTTGCGGGCCCAACGGTCCTTGCGGACCTCTTGGACCTCTTGGGCCTCTCGGCCCCTGTTGGCCGGGCGGCCCCGGGGAACCCCGCAATCTTCCCATAGGTGCATGCCCTCCTTTATTAAGGCTAAACACAATGATTTTAAGGATCGGTTTGATTTTATCGTCCAGACATTTCTCATTTTTTTAAGTTTATTCCGCTACGTTGACGTGAATGCAAAAAATGCGTATCGATGGCATCTCGATACGCATTTTTCAGCCTCTTCCATTCCCTTCGTTCCGCCGCTTAGCCTTTCGGAATTTCAACCCCGTTCAGGATGAGCTTGAAACGAATCTCGGCGCTCAAGGAATCCGACACCGCGCAATACTTTTCTTTCCCCATTTCAATCGCCTTCCACACCCGATAATCCGGGATGTCGCCTTCCACGCGAAAGATCAGCTCGATGGCGGTGAAGCCCGACGGCGTTGTTTCCTTCCGAGTGCCGTCGGCTTCGATTTCGATGCTTCGGATCGAGCCGAGGAATTGATCCAATATCATCGTGACGTCGATGCCGATGCAGCCAGCCAAGCCAGCCAGAACCAGCTCCATCGGAGTAGCGCCTTTGCCGTCGCCGCCGTAAGCCGGCGTCGCATCCATTTCGACCGGATAACCGGACGCGCCGACGGACGTAAACAATCGTTTGCCGTTCCACGTAGTCGTAACCTTCATGTGCGTTCAACCCACTTTCTTTTGGTAGATAATTAAGAATCCTGCATGTCGGAACGATCAGCGTTCATTCAACTGATTCAAAAATTTCCGGGCTCTCTCCGATTGCGGATGTTGGAAAAACGCCTCCGGAGCCTGCTCCTCGACGATAATGCCGCCGTCCATGAAGAGGACCCGGTTCGCAACCTGACGGGCAAACTTCATCTCGTGCGTCACGACCGCCATCGTCATCCCTTCCCCTGCCAACTCGCGCATGACGGCCAGCACTTCGCCGACCAGCTCCGGATCAAGCGCCGAGGTCGGCTCGTCGAATAACATCACGGAAGGCTCCGTCGCCAGCGCGCGCGCGATGGCGACGCGCTGCTGCTGGCCGCCGGACAACCGGGACGGATACTGATCCCGCTTATCCGCCAAGCCTACTCGTTCCAGCAGCCGCATGCCGATGCTTTCCGCTTCGGTTCGCGGCAGCTTCTTGACGATAAGCAAGGATTCGATGACGTTGCCAAGCACGGTTTTGTGCGGATACAGATTGAACTGCTGAAACACCATGCCGGTGTCTCGACGAATGTCCCGAAAGCTTGCCCGCTTCTTGCTTGCCGGCATATCCGCATCCACGCGGATGCCGTTCACTTCGAGAGATCCGCCGCTCGGATCCTCCAACCCGTTCAGACAACGAAGCAGCGTGCTTTTGCCTGAGCCGCTCGGTCCAAGCAATACGACGATCTCCTGGGCAGCGATCCGCAGGTCGATGCCTTTCAATACGTGCAAGTCATGAAAGGATTTAGATAATCCCGACGTTTGTATCATGGTACGGTTTACACCTCGATCTTAGTAAGCCCTGGACAACCGCTTCTCGATCGTCCCGAGTATCCATGAAAAGACGGTGCTCATGACCCAATACATGGCCCCGATCCCCAAATAAAAGGGCATATTGACAAAATACTGGGCAATCAACAGCTGAGCGGAGCGCACCAATTCCGTGACCGTAATCACGGAGACCAGCGCGGTTTCTTTCAGCATGCCGATAAAAGTGTTCCCGATCGGCGCGATCGCCACGCGCGCGGCTTGCGGGAAGATGATTCGCCGCAGCGTCTGCCAGCTCGACATGCCGGATGCATAGGCCGCCTCGGTCTGCCCCTTCGGGATGGCAAGTATCGCGCCCCGGAATGTCTCGGACAGGTAAGCGCCGACATTCACGCTGAGCGCCGCGCAAGCCGCGGTCAGCGGTCCAAGGGTGATTCCGTAGTCCACCAGCCCGTAATACACCACTAATATTTGCACCAACGCAGGCGTTCCCCGGATAACGGAAACATAACCGCGCGCCAACCAGCGGATCGGGCGATTCCCCTTCAGTCGGGCTACCGCGACCACGATGCCGATCATAAGCCCGAAGCACATCGAGATGACCGTGATCAGCAAGGTATAGTAGGCGCCTTTCAACAAGAAGAAGAGGTTGTCCCCTACCAGATTCATATGATTGAAGTTCCCCTTTGTTTTCGCTTGTCTCGTCGCGCGGCTGCCATGGCGTCGCCACCGCGGCGCCTGCCCGCTCCCCCGGTTACTTCGCCGGCGGCTCCTCGCCGAACCATTTCTTGAAAATGGCGTTGTACGTGCCGTCAGCCTGCATGTCCGCGAGCGCCTTATCCAGCGCGGCCAAAAATTCCGGGTTGTTCTTGCGAACGGCAATGCCGGCTTGGTCGGACTTGATCGCCGTCCCGACGGCTTTGATTTTGAAGCCGTTCTTGTCCACGATCGGCTTAAGCGCGTATAGATTGTTGATCGTGGCATCGATGCGGCCGGCGTTCAGATCCTGCAAGGACGTGATCACGTCATCGTAGGTTTTGATCGTGAATTTGCCCACCTTCGGAAGCACTTCGTTGCGCAGGTACGTCTCGTCGTTCGTGCCGAGGCCGACCCCGATATTTTTGCCTTTGAAATCCTCCAGCTTCGTAATGTCGTCGTTCGCTTGGCGAACGATGATTTTGACTTCATTGGTGATGTAGGGCTGCGTAAAGTCAATCTGCTTCTTGCGTTCGTCCGTGATCGTGACTTGGCTGATGATCGCGTCGATCTTGCTTGCCTGCAGGCTCGGGATCAAGCCGGAAAATTCTTGCGCGGCGAACTCCGCTTTAACGCCCAGGCGCTTCGCGACGTCTTTGGCGATGTCGGCGTCGAAACCGTCGATTTCCTTCTTGTCGTTCAAGAAATTATAAGGCGCGTAGGTCCCCATCAGACCGACCTTCATCACGCCCGAAGCTTTGATCTGGTCCAGCAAATTCTTGGTCTCGCCGGCCGGCGCCGTGCTGCCGGATTGGTTGTTCGGCGAAGCATTCGACGGCTCCTGCGAATCGTTGGATTTGGAGCCGCACCCCGCCAATGCCAGTACGAGAAGCAAGACGGCGGACAGAACAAGAAACGGTGTTTTTTTGGATTGATGCAGCATTTGAATTCTCTCCTCTATATTTTTGTATAAATTGCCCAAAGTTACGTTCAACCATCCCTAGGCAGCGTTTTTTTAGCCAGCTCCCCCGGAAACGCTCCCGAACTGCTTAGCCTTAGCGACAATAAAAAACCTTCGATGAGTGGCATCGAAGGTTTCGTTGTTGTTTAGCCATTTCTAGCTTATTATTTTACGTTCAAGTCCACGTAGAACGGTGCATCGGTCACGCCTAGCTCGCGAGCATAGACGAAAAGCTGCCCTTTGTGATGTGCCTCGTGCGCGATCAGGCGATGGTACATTTCTTCGATCGGCTCCGTGACGTCGACACCGTTAATGTTGATCGTGGCAATTTGTTGAAGATCGGAATCGGCGTAGGACGCCAGTTTTTGCTCCGTGACTTCGGTGAGACGTTTGACAAGCTCGCGCGCTTCCGGCAGCGTCGAAGGAACCGGCGGGATGTTCATGTCGCGCTTCTCGATTTGGGCGAAAAAGAACTCGGGCGTCCAGGCGAGATGATGCACCAGGTCCAGCGTGGTCCAACCGCCTTCCCACGGACGCCAATGGCCGCTCGAATCAGGCAGTTTAGCCACGAGTGCTATCAGGCTGTTGTGGTGCATTTTCCAGCCTTTCATAATTTTTTGGGCTGCCGACAGTTGTATGTTCATATGAATGCCTCCTAAAGTTTTCAAATAAATACAGGTGCCAAGAATAGGGTACTGATCGTCCTCTGCGATAGCTGGACTAAACGATGTTTCGGAACTCAGTCAGATTGCTGAATCCGCTGCTTACGCTTCAAGATGAAGTCCAAGACTAACGGAAAGTGCGCGCAAAATCAGCGTAACCGATTCTTCACGAGAGGCTTGCTCATTTGGCGCGAATGTATGATCGTTCCTGCCTTTCACGACGCCGGCCTCGGCAACAGCCTCGATATTCTTAACCGCCCAATGGTTGTCCACATCTTTGAAAGAGCTCGTCCGGGCCGCTTGGCCAAAATCAATGACTTTCGCGAGAATCGTAACGATCTCAGCCCGCGTAATCGGTTGGTTTGGCCTAAACGTGCCATCTCCGTAGCCGTCAATGAAATCATAGGATTTCAAAGCCTGGATCGATTTCAACGCCCAATGCTTCTCCGCATCGGCAAACGTCGCCGTATCTGCGGCTGCTTGAAGTCCTAGCGCATTAGCAAGCATCGATGCGAACTCCGCGCGGGTGATGGATGCCTTCGGATGGAAGGAGCCGTCCGCGTACCCTTTCACGAAACCGATCTTGGTCGCCAGCTTGATTGCATCGGAACTCCATGAGGAAGGAGATACGTCGCCGTAGCTTACCTCGGCGGGCTCTGCCAGTGCCTGCTCCAGCTTCACCTTCACCGCACCAGCATCCACTGCTTTACTCACAACGGGATGAGCCGGCGATGGTTCCGGCGTTGGCGTTGGCGTTGGTTCTGGTTCCGGGGCCGGTGCAGGGCCAGGATCCGCCGGAATCGGACCGGAAGAGCCGCCAGCCGATACCTCGACATTCAACCGTTCCGTAAATCCGTTATAGAATACGGTTATTTTGGCCGTGCCGGGTCTGATCCCGGTCACTTTCCCATCATTCGTAACCGTGGCTACTTCCGGATTTTTCGATTGGAAATACGCATATTGCGTAACGTCTTCGGTCGTGGAGTCGCTAAGCGTTTGCGTCGCCGTTAATTGCTTCTCCTGGCCTACCTGCAATGCCGTCAGTTGAGGCGTAATATCGAGCGAAGTCGTTAACGGCGGCGCATCGGAATACGTAACGATAACAGGAATTCGCTCCGCTTCGCCTTGATAGATGGCATTCACGACCATTCCGCCTTTGTAATACGTTCCGTGCAGCTTGCCCTCCTCGTTGAAATCGGCAATAAGCGGGTTACCGACTTGCCATTGCAGATCTTCATTATTCATCGCGGTAACGGTGCCATCGCTATAGATGCCATTGATGACCGGGGTGCCTTCGTCTTCTTTTTTATTCAATATGAAGTAGGTTGGATCCGCGCTCAGCTTCAACAATTTCGGTTGAATCGGATTTTTCGTAACGGTAACGTCGAATTGAATCGTCTTTCCGTTGTACGCGCCCGTTACAGTCGTCGTGCCCTCTGTCGTGCCCGCTATGAATCGCACATCGTTCGGCACGTTGTAATCATACAATAAGCCCACGATGCTATCGTCGCCGACCGTCCATTGGATGAAACGGTCGAGGTCCTCTTTATGTTCGTTGGACAGCTCGTCAAGATAGACTTCCTCCAGTTGAATGAATGAGGATAGTTGAGGATTGATTTCCACCTTGTAATGGCCCTCCGCCACGAATGCCGCGTCAGCCTCGATTCGCTGCAAATCAACCACTTGCAGCTGCAACGTTGCTTGATACGTAATCCCGTAATGGACATAGGTGTACGTAGCCGTCACATCCCCGGCTGCAATGCCTTCCAATGACCCGTCCGGATTCGCCTTCGCGACATTGGGCTTATCAAAGCTCCACGCGCCGCCCAAATCTTGAACGGCTCCGCCTTCCGAATCGACGGCTACCGGTTCCAGCAAGTACGGCTGACCGTCGTACAGTCTAATCGTGTCTCCCGAAGCATAAATGCCCGATCCTTCGGATTGCGGATCGATGAATTGCGTTGCAACAAGATCAAGTTCATCCTGCTTCTCCGTTACCGATACATTGAGTTCAAGCGTCGGAAAACTGTCATAGGCGATCGAGACGGTGGTTTTCCCGCGCTTCGGAATTTCCGTATAGTCGCTGCCTGTGGAAACGCCGACGATATTCATCTCGCCATCGTCTTCCGCCACATCCGCGATCGTCGGATCGAAAGATGACCATGCGGCTGCAGTACTGACATCCGCTGTCGTGCCGTCGCTCTTGACGGCCAGCAGTTGAACAGGGAACTTCTCGCCCTTCTCGATTCTGACGTTCGTCGTGGACACCAGCAGCGCGACAGTCGTCGGATCAGCTGCTTCCGCGCTTTGATCCGGGATACGAACATTGGATGAAACGTCTCCGTCCCGCACGGCAACGCGTACGATAACGATCGCGCCATCCAGCGCCAGCTGCACGGAAGTTGAACCCGGCCCGACTGGCGTAAGCACGCCGTCGGTCACTTGGACAACGCTCGCATCCTTCGTCGTCCAAGCTCCTTTCGTCGTCACGTCGGCCGTCGTTCCGTCTTGATAGCCGGCTTGCACGGTAACCGCATGCGCGCCGCTTCCCGCTTCCAGCATGACGTCCGGTTCGCTGACCTTCAAGCTCGTGATTGACGCGGGCGCTTCAGGAAGCACGGATGCTCGCGTGCCGGCGACATTCACGGTAACGGACGTCGACTGTCCTCCATATCCAACATCGATCGTCGTCGTACCCGCACCGACTGCCCGCACGACGCCATGATCGGAAACAACAGCAACCTGCGGATCCTTCGACGTGTATGAAGACACCTGCGTCTTATCGAGTTTCGTTTGATCGTCGAGCGTGGCCTCTACTTGAAGCTGATGCTCTGCTCCGGCTTGGAGATCGAGCGCAGCGGTCGCCACGTCTAACGCAGCCGACTTTCGTTGATCGGCTTGCTTGACGATAACGGGAATATAGACCGGCCAACCGTAATAAGTGCCTCTCAGAATCGCAGAGCCTGCCGACTCCGCAACGACTTCGCCATTACCCGACAGATTCGCGACAGTCGGGTCCGAAATCGCCCAGTCGGATTCGCTTAGCTGATCCGTAATATCCTCCACCAGACCGTCGCTGTAGATCGCCTTGATCGTCGGCAATCCGACCGGCTTGCCGTCTGTAATGGTGTAGTGGTCAGGCTCGGCTACCAGATTGAGCAGCGGAGCCTTCACTGCATTCGATACCGTTACTTTGAATTCGATTTTATAATCCAAATACGTGCCTCTGATCGTAGTCGTGCCTTCCTTAGAACCCGCGTAGATTCGTCCGTAATTCGCAATCGTGGCGATGGACTTGTCTTCTACCGTCCATTCGATGTCGCTCGTGATCTCATCCACGGTATTTTCGCCTCTGAGGCCCTCGTCATAGACCCCCTGAATGCTGGTCTCTTGGTAGGAACGCGAATGCAGGATGACCGGCTCATCCAGCGGCACCGTGAACCCTTGATAATCCGTGCGCACCAGCTTGATTGGACCGCCGACAAAGACAAGCGCCGCATCGATGCCCAGCCCGTCATCGTACCCCTCTTCCCCTGGCGTTCCGACTGGAGCGGTCACTTTGTATTCGAAATAAATATAAGCTTTCCCCTTGCCTACGGGCGTAACTACGCCGTTCGCGTCCACCTTCGCAACCTTCTCGTCCGACGAATACCAGCGGCCGAATGCCGTGATATCGAACAGATCCTTATCGGTAAAGGACAGATCCGCGTACAGCTTGTACGGCGCATCCGTCACGAGGAGCTTAAGCAGGTTGCTCGTCAATCGCAGGCTCTCGGTCATGTCATTTATAATGCGATCCTTCTGCACCATGACCGAAATCGATAACGCGGGCAGATCGCCGTACTTCACCTTGATCGAAGTCGCTGCGCCCGTCTTCAGCCCTTTAATGATTCCGTTCCGAACCGTCGCCACCGTAGGATCTTCCGAAGTCCATACGGCGTCATCCGTAATATCGATCGTTTGGCCGTCCGAGTAAGTGCCTCGCAGTTTGACCGGATAGATGGTGTCCGTTTCTACGGCCAAGTTCAACGTCGTTAGGAAAAAAGCAACGAACGTAGGCTCGTCCGCCCCCGCTTCTTCCGGCGTTTCGGCTTCCGGCGCAGCCGTGACCTTAACCGCGATATTCACGACGGCGTCTTTAAGATTCAGCAGAACCTGCGCGGTCCCGACCGCGACAGCCGTAATCTTGCCGTCCGCCACCACGGCGACTGCCGGGTTGGAGGATGTCCATGCTCCTTGCGTCGTGACATCCTTGATCGAACCGTCTTTGTACTTCGCTTCGACGGTTACGTCATGCGCGCCTTCGCCTAAGGCGAGCGTTACTTTGCTCTCGCTTGGCGTAAGCGTGTCGAACTGCGCCGACTGTACATTGTGTTCCTGTTGGGTCGGATTTGGCGGTTCAATGCCTATTCCGATATCCGAGGAAGCATGAACCAAGCTGCTGAAGAGTGAACCAATTAGAGCAACGACGAGGAATGATGAGATAATGCGTCTAGCAGCTTTTCGAAATGACATGAACCTACCTCCGACAGCTTATTTATATGAATCACTCCAATACCGGAATGTACATATCAAGACGGGTAAGCCATAGAAATCTGTTTCGATTGCGGGCATAAGAGATAAATAAAGCCGATTACCGAGTTCTGTCGGAATCAGCTTTCGCGATGCTCGAGCGAATGATTGCCCTCGCTACGGCGACGAGGAAATCGAGTTGGCCGCTCATCGCCCAAGATATTTTATCGTAATCAAGTAGAGGCATAAATTAACAGAATTTTCACATGGATTTATTGTAAGGTTTTCTCTCCTATTCAACAAATTACGAAATCATAGGATGCATATAAGGTTATTTATAAACCGTCCCAGTATGCTTGGAGGCACGGCGCGCATTGCGGGAGAGCTTGTTCGCAGCGATTACATCGAAGGATTGGGCAAGATGTGGAGGGTGACGGCGAAGACGAGAACCACTCATTTTTCTGAATCGGCGGAGCCACGCGCATTGCCCAATCGACTTCTCGAGGTTTGCATATTCCTGGATACCGGGATATGATTCCCTGCCTTGCCCAATCCGAACTTGGGCATATTGTTATACACGCACTCGAAATCTCCAAGCTCAACCCTGTAGGTTTCATGGAAAATGCCTACCGCTCCGTTTGCGCTGATGGTTTTGTTATACGAATCCCAAGTCTTTAAGTGCAGTTCTCCACGCGCGTATTTCTCGAGCTGATCGTAGCTTCTCCAATACTGAACGACGGTCAAGATTCTCCCGTTTCTGGACAGCTCCGCGGATAAAAATCCGGTTTCGGGATTTTGCGTCAGCTCTATGATCATCGCGCGCATGGCTTTGGATACCGGTATCCATTTATGAACGGCCAAGTAACGGTTGATTCGCATGCCGATGATGAAAACAACAAAGGATTTATCCATTTCGACCGTATATCTGCCTTGCATCACATGCTTCATTTCGATCACTCCTTTTTGAGGGTTTAAATGTTACCGGGCATCTGGAACTTGCGATCGTCGAGTAAAATCTGCTTCAGATAGTCAATGACGGTTGCGTATGCATCGGAATCGGAAAAGGCGATATGAATCGGGATCTCGATTGTTTCCGCGAGTGGAACCATGCGCAGTCGGGGATATTGTTGCGGCAGCAGGATACCGCTTAAGGCGGGCATGATCGAATAGCCTTGACCGCTGGCGAGCATTCCCATCAACGTCGACATTTCATTCGCGAGGTGAAACCGCTCGGGAATTTGTCCGAACATGGCTTGCCATGCCAATTTTAGCTTGTCGTAAATCTTCATCGCGTAACGCTCGCATAATACGAACGGCACGTCGCTGAACAGGGCTGCATTGCTAAAATCTTTCTCTATTTCGCCGTAATGCGCAGCATCGTAAAACAATGCCAATCGGTCCATCGCCAACGGGTAAGAGCGTACGGGCGGTCCTTCCTCCTGCCAGATGAAAATGGCGACATCCATCCCTCCGTTGCCAAGCAAATCCAGCATCGGCTGCAAGGGCCTTGATATATAGTGACAATTCAATTCAGGGAAATGGCGGCGTATTTCGGGTATGACTCGCTCGATAAGAAACGGTACGAGCATTTCTTCAGTGCCGATTATCAACCGCTTTTCGCTTAGTATTTGGCTGATTTCCGATCCTGTTGTTTGCGAGATTTGATTAAAATAGGACACCGCCGTGTTAAGGTCTTGCACGCACTGAGTGGCGACGTACGCGAAGTATTGTCCTTCGTCGGTCAATCGTATGCCGCTCCAGTTGCGATCCAGAAGCGTAAATCCAAGTTCATTTTCCAATTTGCGAAGCCTTATGCTCAAGGTCGGTTGCGTGATATGTAATTTTTTGGATGCTTTACTTATGCTTCCTTCAAGCGCGACCGTTAAGAATGAATACAAATTCTCCAGATTCATCCTACGTACAATTCCCTCCTTTATCATCGATGCGGACGGACAAAACCTTACCATATCATTTTCAAATCGCCTCCGTTTCATACTTTCTCTTTGTCGATGCACGCTTGCCTCCGAACCGTGCGTTTTCGAGCGCAGCCATAAAAAATGCAAAAAAAGAAATCCATCGTTTATGGTTAAACGAGGATTTCTCTACAATCCGAGAAACTTCACATTCCGGTAAACATGACACGAAAAGCCATGCCGTTGTTGAGACAAATCAGTGCCCATAAACGGATGGTTAGCAGAAAGAAAATTTTATCCGGTGGCCACGCGGCTATAGTTTAGTGTTCGTTGAACGTAAGGAATGGATTCGAATCGTTCCGCCTACAAGAAGAATCTTATCACATAACCGGTCAGCATAAGTTATTGAAACTATTTATAGCCCGGTTTACCCGTACGCGGATTCAAAATTTAAACGAACGGTTGAATAATAGAACACGTTGTCTAAATAAGTGTTTATACTCCGGAGGCTGATTACATGAACGCAATTTGGATATGGAATGTAGTAACGTTGATTTTCATTGTTGCATCGCTGTTGACGATTTGGAAAAAATCGACGTGGATGCTCCGGGTGATCAACCTGATCGCCATCGGCATGATCATCATAGTGTTGGTCATGACGATTGAAAATTAGAGCCGCGCGATCGGATGACGGTTGCTAGAAAGCTCCAAATTGAACTCTTTGCGCGTTGAAACCTGCGTGTACCCGGACCGTAAAAATGCTTGGGCCATCGGGAAATCGCTGACATCCGTATCTGCGCGAATCAAAGATTCGCCCGCCGCAAGCAAGATGGAAGTACCTTGCGCAAGCTGCCACCAGCCGGAACCGGAGCCGCCGCTGGTGTTCAATGGCCGATTGCGGCAATCGTGCGAAAGTCAGACGATTTTATCAAAAAGAAAAGTGACCTGTTCGGTCACTTAAGCAATGCTTACTGAAACAAAAAATCCGCGCAAAAGGCGGATTCAGATGGATATATGACGATAGCAACGAAAAAGTTTTCACCGGTTTGCATCGACGGCGAATTGCTCGATAATACGGTCCTCGAACCGATGCGGCAATTCTACCTTTCCGCCGTATTCGGCAGTATGATAGATCGCCATAATCACTTGGTACGATAACATCGCATGGGCCAGGTCGCAGATGTGACCGGCCTGCGGATTCGCCATGTATTCGGGAATGGAATCGATGTAATCGATCAAAGCATCCAAATGATGATCATCCCAGCTCGATTTTTCGATCGTATGCTCGCCCGTGATGTAATTTCTCACTTCCAATGTTTGATTGAGCGCGATCTTCAGGTGTCCTTCCGAGCCGTACAAATCCACTCCGATATGATAAAACGGATTCGTTTCGCCTTGAAGCGAGCGCGCGAACGCGCCGCATTCAACGATAGCCCTGACGCCGTTGGAAAATAAAATCGAAGCCATCGCCTCGTCGGGCGCAACAATCGAAGAGCTGTCCTTGCCCTCGTACGGACCGGCCTGCCCCATCACCCATCGGACGGGACTAAAGTCGTTAAAGTACATCACCATATCGATCAGGTGCGAGCCTTGCTCCATGATATTGACCTTGGTGGAGGCACGAATAAACTCGATTTCACCGATCGCGCCGGCGCGCAGCAGCTGCTGTGCCTTGCGCCATGCCGGCAAATATTTATGTTGATGATTGACCAGCGCCAGCTTGCCGTTCGCGTTGCAGAGCTCCTCGATTTCATAGGCTTCCGACGGAGTTAACGCCAGCGGCTTCTCGATATTGATCAGCTTTACGCTTGGAAACCGGGCGGCCGCCTTGATCAGCTCGAGGCGTGCGTCGGCGCTGCTGACAATGTCTACGATATCCGGGGTCGTCTCCTGCAGCAATGCAGCCAAATCCAATGATCGGGCAGCAATTGCATATCGATCCGCAAGCGCTTTCAATCTCTCCGTATTCGAATGCCCGCATATCCCGACAAGCTCCATGCCGTCGCTTGCTTGATACGCCTTGGCATGAGCGTCGGCCCAGCCTTTCGTTCCGACGAGTACGACTTTCAATTTCATCGCAGGTATCCCCTCTCGAATGAGCTGTCGGCTAGTGCGCATCGCATTATTCGTTTTGTTCCCTAGTACCACTTTATCATAATCCTGGAGCCAGCGTTCCGAATGCTGTAGCAGGGACAGTCCAGCTTGGAGAAGCAGGGCCGGCGCGCCTTAAATTTTATCTCCTTTATGCAGTACGAAATTTTGCGATTGATGGTGCCTTTTCAAAAAATCCGCTTGTTCCGAACTGAATAGTTTAGCTAATTCCACCGTATTGGAGTAGGCGTCATATATGCCGAAGAAATAAATCGCCGGAAAATATAGCGTCCATTGCGCATCTACGATTGCCCTGACTCTCGAGAAGTCCCCTAGCAAACAATTGTGAATGCCTTCAACAAGGTGCGAGTTATAGATTACGATGATGGTGTTCATCAGAATCAAAAAAGCGCCAATGACGCGATGAATATACAGTTGTCCAAGACTTGGGAGAGCCATCGACCAAACGAAAGCGATCCATGGCTTTTTCTTGCTTATGAAGTTGCATGAGAATGCGCTCATCGAGAATGTCGTGAACTTGGCATTTTCCCGTTTCGCCAATAGATGGATCATATTTTCATCGGCTGCAGTCCGGTAGCTGTCCCATATGGCAAATAAATAAAGCGGAACATACAGGCAAATATACCTTTCGTCCAAAATAGCCTTCGTTTGCGCGATATCGCCGTTTAACGAATACATCACTGCAGTATTAAGATGAGCGAGCTGGTTAATATAAAATCCCCAGCCAAACAAGGCAAAGCCCGTGATGAATTTATGGACCAAGAAATGGCCAAACCCGGGAAAAGCAACGGACCATAATGCAACGATGTGAGGATTTCGCTGATGAAGTTGAATGGTACCGAAAGGCGTAAAGTTGGCTTGATAATAGCGATTTCTGTATTTGTTCCTGAAGTTGTTCATTCCTTGTTACCCTCTTTGCCTTTCGATAAATGATCCCTTGTTATTTTTTCCTTATTTTTAGTATCTATTCAAATAAGTTAATCCTTTCAAAACGCATCATACCTCTAACGTAACCCTTTAGTTCGACCAATCAAATGACTGCTCGGGTACCTTCGATTTTGTTAAAGTGCACCTGCATCTCTTGCCGAATAGAACGACGGGTAAATCGGTCGATAATGCAATTCGTCTCTTATACGCGATGTATCGACAATCAAATGCCATGGATCAAAATCTTGCTGCAGCGCTTCTGACGAAACTTCGCTATTATGCAGCTGCAACAACTCCGCGACGGAGATCGGCGCATCGTCGGCAACATTGTAGATTCGGCCATCAATACCCGGCGTGGAAGCTGCGAGCAGCAGGGCTTGACTTACATCCGCATGGTGTGCCATTTGCATTCGTTTGGCTGGATTCCAATTACGCAATAACGGCAGAACTTCCGTGATATGGGGATCGTGCTCACCATAGACAAACGGAAGCCTTAATATGCGCAGTCCTAATCCCTGTTCGCGATGAAGCCGTAGCAGCGCCGCTTCGGCATCAGCTTTGCTTTGAGGATATGGAAAGGCGGGCTTCAACTCGTCATCTTCGCGGCTCGGTCTCGAATGCTCCCCGGAACCATACACATGATTGGTGCTGGAAAAAATAAACCTTGGCACATCCGCCTCCAGCGCAGCTTGAGCTAAAGCTATGCTGCCATCGATGTTTGCTATACTGGCGGTGTTCTCGTCTGCACCACGGAACTGTGCTGCCAAGTGAACCACAACATCGGTGCCCCGGAGAGCGTCGACATAATCGTCCGGCTGCAGAAGATCGCCTTCTAAAACTTCAGCCCCTTGCTGGTGAAGCCAGTCCGCCTTTGCAGCGTCCCTAACCAACAGTTTAACGTGATGACCGCGCTGTAACATACGCGGAACAAAACGGCTTCCTACTTTACCTGTGGCTCCAGTTACAAAAATGTTCATTTTCAAATCCTCCTTCGTTTTATTTGATGCTCTATGGGCATTATAATAGAAAGTGCAACTAGCATCCTTCCTGCGTTTATCGTATGACTGGAAGTGTCAGGTTAAGGAGGAGTCATAAATGGAAGAGATTTCTTCCAGAATGTCGTTAGGCGATTTTTTGCGTTCGCGTAGAGGTCGTCTTACGCCAGAAGATGTAGGGTTAGTATCTTACGGACGACGACGGACCGCGGGGCTTCGAAGGGAAGAAGTAGCCCAGCTTGCCCATATTGGAGCATCATGGTATACCTCTTTAGAACAAGGCAGAAATGTCAATCCCTCAGAGGATGTACTAAATAACATCGCAAAAGCGCTGCGATTGACTGAGGATGAACGTCACCATCTCCATCTTCTTGCAAGACCGGTACGACAGGAAGTGGTAGAAGAAGACCAGCAATTAAATGCAGGTTTGGAACGGACGATACGGGCTCTTGATCCGAATCCGGCATTCGTGATTGGAAGGTACTGGGATTTGCTGTTATGGAACAAAGCAGCCGAGTTAGTTTTCCGTTTACCGTCATTTTCTTTGCACCAGAGACCTAATTGGATGAGACGTCTTTTGACGGACGCTAAGCTAGGTTCGAACATAGAGGATTGGGAAACCAGAGCACAAGTCTTGATTGCTCACTTTCGCGCGGATTACGCACGCTTCCCTCATGATACGAGGTTTAAGGAACTTATTGAGGAATTCATGCAGACCAGCCAGCTGTTTCGCGAGATATGGCCGTTACATGACGTTCAGGCCATAACGGATCGCCACAAACGGAGATACGATCCTCGTATCGGAGAGATGGAGTTTGAACATGTGACCTTGCAGCTTCCGACCAATCCGGATCTAAAGATCATGATTTATGCAGCTTCAACGGATACGGCTGCGCGTTTGCGAAGTTTAATGAGTGCTCGGGAGGATTGATAAGTCACTTGTGACTTGCGTTAGGGACATCACTCAAGAACTGTGATTGCGCGTTTTGGCAAAAAACTACCGCGCCTTAGGCTTGCTTTACCTCTCGGTGACAGAGAGAAACCGGTTTAGGGATGCTTCTGATGCTTCTGTCACCGTGTCACCGAGAGGGTCCGTATCCTAACTCGACAGCAAACTTAATGGCCTTAGCCAGGTCGGCCGTATGGTTACTTACAGCTATTTTACCGCGTTTAATTGCTTCTTTAGCATACTCATCAGAATAGTAAAGCGTCTCATCCTTCATATGCACAAGGTAATATTGCCGCTCCTCATCTACTTTACGGCTTTTAAGTTTGGTATCCACGATCCTCTTTGCCCTGCACAAGCTGGCTCCTTCATGAATATCTATTCCCCAGATTTCTTGGCTGCTGTTATCTAACACTTCATACCCAACAACGACTTTCTTTCCAAGAAGGTCCGATAAAACAAGAACCTTCAGAAAAGAATAATATGTGGATCTGGACAATTTTTGCGATTGCTTTGGAGGTTCTTTTTTTACAGCTCTTTTCTTTTGTCCTTCATAGCTGCTGCTTGTAGAAGAACCTTCATCCGGTTTAATAATCGTTGTTGTTAATTTTTGAAGGAGATCCTGCTCCATCTCTTGTTTCATCTTCTGCATGTCTGCTGTCATTTTCCGAGATAATTCATTTTCTAATTTATCCCACTCTCTTGATCCTGCTGCAGGGCGCGGTGTATTAGGACTTCCATTTTTTCGTGTGCGATTTCGTTTTCGCGGGACACGCTTTGGCGCCGTCAGCGAATGAATCTTTTTCGTAAGCTTTTGCAGCAGGGTCTTTTTGACCTTCCGTTGTCTCTTCATCATCGCCCTCCTTTTAGGAAAAACCCTCTATGGTGAGCTTGGCAACTTACGTTCTTTGCGAAACTGCCTCATCGTGACCAGGCGCTAACCAGCAGCCGATCAGTATTTTAGAGCGCAGATGCTGGAAAAACCCGTTACAGTAAAGTTAGTATACCATATCCTTTTCTCATGACGCCTAGCAGGCATTCTCGGCTGCCTACTATGACTTTGCGTTTACCGGAATTTCGTTTTGTTGCCACCTCCTATCTGGCTTATACTTATACGGAGGCAGCTATCATCGCACTAGAGAAGGAGCAGAATCGTGGCATTTTGGAAAGCATTGTTTGCGCTGCCGATCGCGGCCGGCCTGCTGCTGACAAACCAAAGTCCGTTATCCGCGGCCAAAGAAGAACAGATTTTTCGAATCGCGAGTATCGTTATACCGGAACGGCTCGATCCCAACCTCGCGGAGGATGGCGTGACCGAAACGGCGCTTAACGGCTTGTTCGAAGGATTGATTGGTGCGCGAGAACCAATACGGAAAAGTCGTCCCGGGCATGGCGGAATCCTGGAAAATGTCGGGCGACGGGAGAACGTACGATTTCAAGCTGCGCGCAGGCGCGACATGGAGTAACGGTCAGCCGGTCAAAGCCGGCGATTTCGAATACGCCTGGAAAAAAACCCTCTCTCCCTCGTCGCAAGCCGCATATGCGTATCAGCTCTATGTGCTGGCCAATGCGGAAGCCTATCACGCCGGATCGATCAAGGACGCTTCCAAAATCGGCGTCAAGGCGATCAACGACCAGCTGCTCCGCATGACGCTGACCCGTTCGACGCCCGCGTTCTTGCAAATGCTGTCCTGGATGACGTTCGATCCCGTGAATGCGGCGAACGCGAAGCAGCATCCGGATTGGGCCGAGGATCCGGAAACGATGGTGACAAACGGCCCGTTCACCCTGAAATCCTGGACGGACGATGCCATCGTGCTGGAAAAAAACCTTTCGTACTATGCCGCGAACGAAATCTCGTTCTCCGAAGTGCGGATGATCGGCGATAGGAGCTTGGGATATGGCACGCAAATGCCGACGGAAAGGTACTTGAAAGGCGATTACGATTGGATCGGCGGCATCGAGACGCCAGATCTTCAAAGCGTCGACCGCGAGACTCTGCTTAGCGATTACAAATCTTTTCCGCTCGGCGCCAGTTACTACTACCAGTTCAACCTGACCGAGGCGCCTTTCAACAACGCGAAAATTCGCAAAGCGCTTTCGCTTGCCGTGAGCCGGAAGGAGCTTGGGTTCGGATCGCCGGCTTTCGGGATTATTCCACCGAGCATTGCCGGAGCCAAGGGTGATTTTCGGTCCGAAGTGCCGGATACCGCTTACTTCTCCGAAGAAAGCGAAGCAATTGCTCGCGGAAGGCATGAAAGAGGCCGGCATCACGACAAGTACATGAATCAGGCCCGATTCACGTACGATCCAATTGCGCGCACGCTGCTGTACGCGAAGGCGGAGAAATTGCTGATCGATCAAATGGTCATCTTGCCTCTGTATTATTACGTATCCGACGTGCTCAGCAAGCCGTACGTGAAGGGCGTAAAGACTGGACTCGACGGCAGCGTTCAGTATGCGAGGTTTGAACCAAGAAAAATAACGCGCAGAAGCACCGCGAATTACGCGGTGCTTCTGCTTTTCATGGAAACCTATAGCGGGATCAGGCCCAGCTGCACGATCGTCAGTCGATTACTATTCACCCGACGTCCTGACGGAAAAATGAAAAAACCTGGTACGGATCAAGTGAATGCAGCAGCAATCATTGTGGAATTGTTTGCTTCTGTAGATTCCGATACCTTCGTCACGGATCTGCCTACGTCCGGGGCTCTTAAAAGAATATTCGTTCGGTTAACCACAAGCCGCCTAATACAAAAGCGATCGCTGAACATACATTGACGACTCGCACGGAATACTTCCGTTTATGAATAAAGAAGAGAACAGGCAACAATATTGCGAGAATCCCAAGCTGGGCAACCTCGATCCCCAAATTGAAACTAAAGATATTAATAGCGAGAGAGTTTTTTGCCAGATTCATGCCTTTCAATAAATCGGCGAACCCCATGCCGTGAATTAAACCAAATACAAACGTAATCATCCAGCGTTTTCTCACGTCTTTTTTGAAAATATTTTCAATCGCGACATAGCAGATGCTAAGGGCAATCGCCGGTTCCACGATACTAGACGGCACGTCAATAATGTCGAGCACGGTTAAGGTCAACGTTAAACAGTGCGCGATGGTAAATGCCGTAATAACCGACGCGTATTGTTTAATCGTTTGCCTCGCAATCAACAGCGAGAAAATAAATAACAAATGGTCATAACCCGTTAAAATATGTTCTATGCCTAACCTGAAGAACGAAAGGAATGCAGAAATCATTTCCGTGAACCCTCCCAAAATTTCGAAAGATCAGTCATTTCCTTTTGCTTTTGAAAAAACAAAACTATTAATCATATAGATGAGTACAGTTACAATAGCTGAACTCCATAGCAAGAGGATGAATGCGGAACTCAATGGATCTACATCTGCCTCTATTGCAGTGTTCATGATGATTTTCTTTCCGCTGTAAACAGTCAGGTAATAAACCATGAACAACGCGGCGGCCATATGCAGACCACTCATCGATATGAAAACCAATCTGCCAGTTTTTCGTGACAGCGGAGCAAGAAGCTGGATAAGGATTATGGAGAGGACCGACAAGCCCGACAGCCAAAAGAAAAACCGCGGGTCCGCTTCCGGCTCTTGCATGATCTTCAGGATTAAAACAGGGCCAAGCGAAACCAGGGCCAGAAGCAAAATAGGCTTGACAAGTCGATCGAAGACATTGCTTGCATGGAAGGATCTCCAAAATTTAACCGGAAAAAGCAAACCGACTACGGCAAGATAATAGATAAGACAACAGATAAAGCCAACCATCATGTTCCGATGGTTTATGATTTCGCTTTTTTTCACGGCATAATTAAAGTTTTCTTCCGGACCTGCCAATGCTATTGCCTGATCCAAGGCCCGAATAGCCTTGCTAAAATGATGTTGCTTCACGAGGATGTCGGCATACAACCGCAAAGCCAAGGCTTGGTCAGTATCGGTCATGCTTACCTTGCCAAAGCTGTCTATATAGCTTTTCGCATGCTCGCTTGCGGCTTGATATTCGGCGGCTTCAAAATATTTGTTAGCCAAGTAGATATGCATTTCGGGCGCTATCGATGCGTTTTCATTCTTTGAAAGAATCGTTTCGACTTTCGCCAGCCTATCCTGAATGGAAATATTGTCTTCCTCTGACTGAACGCTTCTGAAATCCCGCAATGCTTGCCATTCGGAACGTCTCTCCTCGAGATATGCCATTCTGTCCCGAAAGTCTTTGGAAAATGTACCGTTCGGGAAATGGTTGAGATACATCGTATAAAAGCTCAATGCCTTATCGAAATCAAATAGGTAATCGTCGTAAATATGCGTTAACTGCTTGTACACGATCTCGTCATTAAGGTCCGGATTCTTGGCCAACAGTTCCTCCAAGACCGTTGCCGCCTGCTTATAATTTTTAGCGGCTAAGAGCTGGTTCGCTTCCGTACGGTATTCCTGTTCGTTAACGGCAGAACTGCTTTGCGCCATACAGGTACCAGAAATCATAATGAAGACCATGCCTATCATCATGATGATTGCAAAGAAATAAGTTGCACGATTCTTCTTCATGGATTTCTCGCTTCCTGCTTGCTTAGAATGGGACCAGTTGCAAATTGAATAGCCGATCGACGAACCAGACGAAACCAACGATAAAAATGGCCGCGGATGTTACGATGGTTACTCTTCTGAGAGAGAACTTTTTCTTTATCAAGTAAAGCAGAGGCAGCGTGACTAATAAGATCAACAGTTGTCCAACTTCTACGCCGACATTGAACGAAACCACCGAGCGAACAAGATTCGATTTGTTTGCGACATATTCCTGAAGGACACTGGCAAAACCGAATCCATGAACCAGCCCGAACATAAAGGTGAACAGCAATCGATAATTGACCTGTTTTGACAAGAGGTTTTCCGCCGCGATATAACAGATGGAAAGCGCAATGACGCTTCCGACATACTTCGGGTTCAGATTGACAACATGCATGGCCGCCAGCAGCAAAGTAATGCTGTGCGCCACAGTAAATGTCGCGATGATTTTTATGGTTTCCCTTGTGGATAAACCGATCACGATTAAAGCAAGCAAGAACGCGATGTGATCATACCCGGTTAGGAAATGTATGATGCCGAGTCCTACATAAGTGGCGATATCAGCCACAATTGCCGCGGTTTTATCAGAGAAATCCCATACAGTATTGTTGGAATCGAATATGTTTTGCAAATCCGGCGGAGTCTTATCGAAGACCGCTTGCACCGAATCGTCATCGGCATCGGTATAATAAATATAGCCAATATTCGCATGTTGATTATTGGTTTCTTCAAATAATAGATGATAAGCAATTTTCACCTTATTTTTTTGCCAATTAAAATCCAGATCACTTACTTTCAGCCATATTATCCACGTTGTACCTTCCCGCTCAATTTTAACCACCTTTTCTGGATATGAGCGGTCATTGATGGAAACCGATAGCTTCTCGTTGATATAGGGTTGGATGACCTTGGTTGTCATTTCATGGAGCTGGTCATCAGTCAGATGGTCCAGGTCAAATCCAAGTTCCTTGATCCCTTTTATTTGCTGGAATAACTCGGGGTCGAGCTCGATTGTAGACAGAATACGATCTTTGCCAAAGGCCCATTTGGAGCTTCCTAGATACATGTCGTGAGCAAACGCGGGGGTCACTCCGCAAAGTAATAAGACGAGGACCAGGATCAATGCCGCTAGTTTTTTGTACCCTTGTATAAGCATTCACAATGCACTCTTTTCTTCTGTAAGCTATGCCATGGCCGAAAGAAACACTCCGACCCTTGACCTCTTGGCAGTACGGAAACCAGACTGAATTGATTATTAACCAATTAATTATATGAAAGGTATGTATGGCGAACATAAAAGTTATGTTGTTTTCTCGTAAAAACTGAGATGTAGCACGATTGAAAGCAACCATGCCACAGGAATAAAGAAATGGCGGAGAAAGGATTCATTCCCTAACGCCGCCATTTTTAATTACCTATGTTTGAGGTAAACCATCCATCCTACGATGGAGAATAGCTTATCTTTTTGACAGCCCGTTTCGGAGATATGCAGGGCGTGTGACACGCCCCGCTGCCCCAGATGTCTTAAAGGCTGCCTTTCTCCTGCAACATCAGATAGAGAGTGTAGATCATTTGCGCGGTTTCCGCTCTCGTCGCTTGACCCGTCGGGTTCAACAACGAGCTGCTGCCTTTCACGATACCGGCATTGACCAATTCTTCCACAGCTTTGACTGCGTAAGGCGCAACCTTCGCCGTGTCTTTGAAGCCTTTCAAGTCTGCCGTCGTGCCGCTTAGGTCCAGCTTGCCGGTGACGTCCATTGCCCGGCTCATAAGAACCATCATGTCCTGACGCGAGATGAATTCACGCGGATTGAACTTGTTGTCTCCCGTGCCGTTCGCGATGCCGAGCGCTTTGACGATGCCAAGCGCTTTATAGTAGTAGTCGTTCGCCTTCACGTCGCTGAAGTTGGACGTGACGTCCGCCTTCAGGTCCAACATGCGGACGAGCATTTCCATAAAGTCCGCTCGCGTGATCTGCTTGCCCGGCTCGAAGGCCGTAGCCGATGTGCCGTTGATGATGCCCTTGTCGGCCAGCACCGCGATTGCGTCTTTTGCCCAGTCGTAATGCGAATCGACGTCTTTGAACGGATTGGCCGGAATGACCGGCGTTCCGCCGCCGTTACCCGGAGGCGTCGTTCCGCTGCCGTTGTCCGGAGGCGTCGTTCCGCCGCCGTTACCCGGAGGTGTCGTTCCGCCGCCGTTTCCACCGCCATTGTCTCCGCCGCCGTTACCCGGATTCGTCGTATCTGCTTTTTGGTAGATGACATGGAGTTGTGGAATCTGCTCTGCATGGGTGCCTGCGCCTTCAAAAGATTCGGCGGTTCTGGTGCCCTGACCGGTTAGAATGAAGCCTAGCGTATTCCCTTCAACCCACTCATCCTTATTTACGATGTCCTGGACCAAAGATGCAACGTTAGGCGTTTGCTGGTCTGGGCCTGCTTCATGCTCTACCGTCCACTTAGGAATATCCTTCCAGTTTACAGAATCCTTCGTCTTCACCCGCGACGAAACATTCGGCGGATCTTGCAGTTGCGAGTTCGCAACGTCTTCCGCATAAATATTCACGTCGAACGGATCCACGTTATTATCGGGCTCATCAACGGAGAACTGGATATAGGCGTCAAGAATCTTCGCCCCTTTCGGAATAGCCAGTTCAGCAAATCGGAGCAAGATCTGTTGGTTGGAGTCTTCCGTTACGATTTCCAAGTCGGAACTTTCCAAATCCAACGTTCCATCCGCACCTTCTTCCGTATCGTCGTATTGGCCTTTGATAGGCGCTACGAGTACTTGGGCATCTTCGCCCGCCGAAGGGCCGACAATGATGGATACCGTATTACTATCGACTGTAATTCCCCCGACGGTAACTGCTGCCTGAATGGTTACGGCCGTCGTACGAACCGGCGCATTCTTCACAGTTACAGTGCCATCAGCGGAAATGGACAAGATATTTTCCAAGCTTGTCTTATAGCTGACGGTAGCCGAAGAAAGGTCCATAGCGGCTCCTACATTGTCTTTCGCCGATAAGCTTAGCTTAGCCTTAGCATCACCGGACAATGAACCGCGATCCGAAGTTAACGTTGATTCTGCCAACCCATCCGGATTTTCGATCTTGATGGTCACCTTGTTACTCGTAACCAACTTGCTGCCGTCATAGATCTCAGCCCAAACCTGAGCGGATTCATTAAACACAGGCTTGTTCTTCAGCGACACTGTTCCATCTCCCGCAATGGTGAGTCTGTCCGGCTTATCCGTGTAATATCTTACAACGGCACCGGCAAGATCCACATTTGCATTTTTGCTGTCGACAGCCGCCAGACCGAGCTTAATGCTGCTTTCGGGAGAAGCCGTTTGCAACGTATCTTTGTCTGGGGTCATGGTCAGCTTGGAAATGTCCAATTGAGTCTGCGTGTTCTTAACCGTGATGGTCTCGATATCCGTGCCGTCAATCCGACGGGAGGTTACTTTCATCGTGTCCCCTTTAACATCGAACTCGGTTAAGAAGTACGACGCATCGGCCTTGACGATGTTCGGCCAAGTCGGGTCCACTTGATATGTCGGAGCGCCGCCGCCGCCGGAGGTGAGGTACTCGATGCCGTCGACCTCGGCACGGGCATAGTTATGATTGTGTCCGTTCAGATACAACGGTACCCCAAACTGCTGCAGGATAGGGTGGATGTATTTTTGAAGATCCGTATTGTTCTCATGCGTGCCGGCACCCCAAGCCGGTTGATGGCCCATGACGATTTTCCACGGTTTGGTCGTGGTGGACAAGTCGTTGATCAGCCAGTTATACTGCGCCGAGCCGGGCTTAAAGTCCGCATACTCGTCCATTACGGAGATATGGACCGGACCGTAATCGAAGGACCAGTAAAAGTCATTCACGTATGGATAAGGGAAGTACTTCTCGTAGACCGAACCTACGCCCTCATGGTTGCCTCTTGCCCCCATCATCGGAACTTCGGCCTGGAGAGCACTCAACGCCGGGTAAGCGGTCTTATCATTCATGAAGTATTGAGCGGTCCAGTTGCTCTCGGAGTCGCTCGAAGCAATATCCCCGCTGTTCAGGAGAAGCGTCTGGTAGGATGGGTCGGCGTTATAAGCCTCCCGTGCCAGGGCGGCTACTTTCTCCTGGTAAGCCGGTTGGGTACGACTGTCGCCGTAGGAAAGAAATTTCACGGAAGTAGCGTCAGCAGCAGGCGCGGTGACGAACGAACCGGCCTGACCGTCTACCTCATAATAATACTTGGTAGCCGGCTGCAAGTCGGTCAGGTCGATCTTATGCTGGTTGTCGCTACCGTATGTCTCGACGGACTTTTCACCCAACGAATAATTGGTGTCGGTCCCCCACTTGATCGTATTCGGTTGGTTATCGCTCGTCTGCCAAAGGACGCTCATCGCGCTGTTTGATCCTGTATAGAGCAAATACGGCCCCTTGATGATCGTGCTTTCAGCCGAGACGTTTAAAATCCCGATGGAGAACAGAATCGTACATACGAACACAGCCAATGTTAAACCTTTCCATTTGGCTTTCAACTTCACCTTCATGTCATCTCCCCATTCTCTTTCATTAGCAGTCGGCCATGGACCCCCGGTTCGGCATCTTCCTCCATCAATCCAAAACTAACGAAATCCCCTCCTTACTTCGCTGTTATCGACTTACTAGCAGGTCAGCATGCACGTCTCTCTCTCTCTTCGTGCCATGTAAAGAATTGCGGAATTCCCAGAATATACCTAATAATAAGCCGCCAACTGCTCTAGCCATTATACTCGCAATCTTTCATTTGAAAATTTAAGATAAAATTAATTTTGTATTAAGCTAATTTTAAGCATCGACGCCGCCTCGTCCCAGCCATAAAAACTGCCTCGTTTCGATAACGTTTGCAATATCCTAAACTGGCATTAACATTCTTCTGATAATTCATGTCTAGAATTATCGACAACATAATCCCTAACGAAAGAGATGGACTGGCGATGAAATCAATCTTCAATGCAAGAGATTTTGCGGTTACGCAAGCGAGCGTAGCCGCGCTGCTTTTTTTATGCATTCCTTTGTTTAATGTCATTGGATTCAGCAATCACAAGCTGGAAGCCGTTCTTCATGGCTTAGGCGCGACCATCACCGTGATCATGAGTTGCCAAGTGCTTCATTTGACCTATCCCATGCTGCGGGGCAAGAAAGGAGCAGCGGTCACCCTGGAATGGGTACTTTGGCTCACAAACATCCTGGTTCTGGTTACGATCATCTTTGGCAATTGGCTTTACATCGCTTACCGAGGACCGGATGGTCCCCAGCAGTGGCTGATGTACCGCAGCCCCGAGGTCCATCTCATCCTAATGGAATATAAAGAATTCGTCTCGCTGTACCCGCTCCCCCTGGGAATCGCGGCGGCCGTCTTATTGCGCCGGTTTCGCCATCAGCTCGAACCGGGCTCGGCAATTAGCGGAATCATTGCTTTACTGATCACGCTGTTCTGGATCTGTTTACTGGTCGGACTTGCATTCGGGCTCGGCTTGACGAAACTGAAAATGGTATGATTTTCAACATGATAGGGAGAGAACATAAGGTGAAAGAAACAAAACAACGAAAAACAGGCGAAATCGCCGCTATCCTGCTTTCCGTATGGCTCGGTATTGCAGCGACAACGCTCACTCACTTGTGGAGTTACTATAATCCGCTTCATGCTAATGCGATCTTGCTGAATTGGGGTTCCTGGATCCCCTCTTGGTGGGCCATCGGTCCCTATACCGGCAAAGAAACGGCGGGACTGGTCGTCTGGTTGGGCACATGGGCGATACTCCACTGGACGCTGGGACGGATCGAGGTCAAGCTGAAGCCTTGGACGATCGGATTCGCGGTTGCTTTTATCGTCAATCTGATCATTCTCTGGCCGACCGTCTACCACGCCATCTTGTGGTGGCCTTCCTTGCCGAACACGTTACCGGGAGGAGAGGGTTAAGCCTATGGCAGCCTTATACAAATATAAGCTTTCTTTATCGCTGCTCGTGTTAATTGGCATTCTGTTTTGTTCCTTCTATTGGACAAGGGTACCCATGGTGGGATCAAAGTTATCCGCCGCATCCTCGACGTCGTTTCGGTTTGGTTATTTCAGCCAGCAGGACGGGGACATCGGGGAATGGATCAAGCAATTCCGGGACATCTCGTATTTCGCTGCGTCCAACCGGTTGCTGCAGGATCATCCGGATGCGCGATCGTTCCAGCTCTACCCCGTCTATGACGGTTCTGCGACGGAACAGGACTTCGACCAAGCGTATCCTCACGTGCCTACCGAGACGCTTCCGGGTTACGGGAAATCCGTTTACGCGATTAAGCAAGGAAACGCCAAGCTCTTCTTTCTGAACGCAGGCCGGTTAAGCGATGCGGGAGACAAGCAGTTGGAATGGATCCGCACGACGATGAGCGGAAGTAAACAAACCTTCGCCCTTGCCTGGCTAAGCGAAGATCCGAAACTTCCCGAGGTGTGGAAGGCGCTCCGGACGGCCGGTATTAACGCGGTATTCGTCCGCGATACCGTCTATGTCCTTCATGTAGGCGTCTCCCAAGAGCCTGCCAATTATCAGCCCTCCGGATACGAGGACTGGGACAAATGGGGCTTGTCCGAGATGAAGGAATCGTCTGTTATTACGGTAATGGAAGCGAATGCCAATGCGTTGACCATGAAAGCGGAGAACGAGCAGGGACAGATCGTGGATCAACTGGTACTGGATGCGGATAACCTGGCTTCGTGGGACCTTGCCACGTTAAAGGAAAAAAAGGAAATTCCGCTCGTGGGCATTCAATCCTTATGGCACTATCACCCCGGTGACGATTCGATTAAATCCTCCATTCCAAAAGGGGTAGACTTAGTGGGAGAAGGACCGATTATTGAAACCACCCACACGGAACCGGTTCCTCTGCCTGCTGACGATTGGCGAAGTCCGGATTACGACGATTCCGACTGGAAAACCGGCAGAGCTCCTTTGGGATTTACGAATAACAAGGAGCTGCAAGCCTATCTTCAAACCAAATTAGAGGTCGTGCCGTCCCCGACCTATTATTTCCGCAAGTCGTTTGAACTGAACGGCGATCCGCAGGAACTGTCTGATTTGGATTTGAATATCGCCTTCGAGGACGGCTACGTCGTTTATCTGAACGGCCAGGAAGTATCTCGAGACGCGATTATTTCCGGGTTCCTGACCGAATCCTCGCTTGCTTTTCCGAATGAATTTACCTTCTATCGGAGAATTGATCTCAAGGCCCATTTAAACAAGCTTGTGAAGGGGACCAATGAAATTGCGGTCGAAGTGCATCGCGGCCACCCCGGCGCGCCCAATCTGTTTTTTGACCTCGGCCTGTCTGTTGAATCCAATGGAGAGGAACGTTGATTATGCTCAGGAACGTGGCGAATTGCCTAAGAAAACCGACAAGGCGTAATGTTACCTCATGCTTGCTGGTCGTTGTTCTCGTCTTGTTAATGACCGGATGCGTCCCGGCTCCGAAAAGCTCGATTCCGATTGCCGACATTGCCCTGACGAACAACCATGTGATTGTCCAAAACGAAACCGGATTTATTTGGTATCATGCAAAGCTTACCATTGACGACAAGTACACCTATGAAGCACCGATGATGACCGCCGGCAAATCCAGCGTGCCATTAGCCAAATTCGTTGACGACCAAGGCCATGGTTACAAGCGCGATCGGTTGAGCATCCGCCATCTGACGATCGATATTACCGACACGTTGGGCACTAAGAGGCATCTTAGTTGGTGATACAGTAAATTTCCATTCCAAATCAAACAAAGAAGGAGCAAGCCCCCCAAAATTCGAGGGCTTGCTCCTTTTTTGTGGCCTTTTCAGCGGCCTTCTTAACAACACGAGCCATCCAAGGGATGGTTTTCTAACGATAGCGCTTAAGCGGCTTCATGCAGCGATACACGCTCGTCCGTGCCGGAGGTAACGTCGCCGTCGATCGAGAAGGCTAAGACAACCGTATTGGTTCCATCGGCCGAAACCACGTTAAGACGATGATCTGTCGTAATCTCTTCGGTTGCAGCAACCGCGTTACCGCTACCATCGACAACCGAGATCGTTTGAACGCCATTCAAGGATATTAACTCGTCCAAAACATTTCCAACCGTAGTTCCGGCTTTAATGTCGATCGCATCGCCTGAAATGGCATTGATATGCGTGCTTGTATACGCAATATCTACAGCTGCGTCGGAGACAATGCCCGGAAAAACGTAGGATTGCGATAAATTTGCCTTTACGGAACTATCGAAATCGGTACGGCCATTTGCGTCGGGAAGCACGGTTGCCGTATGTGTTTGATACTTCTTATTGAATGTTTGAATCGCAATATTGCTAAAATGGTAACTTGAAGCACCTCTAACTTGTACCGCGCTGCCGATTAACCCGCCTTGTAAAATATTCAGGTTGCTTAAATTAACGTCCGTTCCATTATCCACGACAATCGCAAATCGGTCATTTCTTAAATTGTCTTCGTATTTTATGGAACTGTCTTGAATCGTGACATGATCGACATATTTCATGAGTATGCCATATGCAGGGAATGCACTCGCATTCGCGTAGGACGACGTTCGATAGTTCCCCCCATTCTTGGCTTCCGCGATCACTTCCGTCGTGTTGGATAGAACGGGCTTGGAGGCAGGTTTGGCTGGATTAAAGGATGCCGTAAGCGCAAGGTTTTTAATCGTGACGTTGCGAACGGGATACGTTTCTCCGTCTACGATCGTTCCGACCGAACCAACGTCGACTTGGCCCGCGGCTCCGGTGCTTGGAAATCGTTTATAGCCTTGAATCACAATCGGGAACGCTCCGTCTCCTCCGGCGTTCTTGGATAATACGGCCCCGTCCACCGTTACATTCGAAATCGAACCGGGTCTTCTTATTCCAAGCGGCAGCCTTGCCGTTTGAAGACTTCCGTCTTCGTCAAGCCCGGCGCCTTCGAAACGAGGAGACACGCCGAAAGCAATGCCGCCGGAGGTGTTTTCCAAATGCAAATCCGACAAGGTTACGTTGCTTACGTTTGACCCGTCGTTAACCCAGATAGCCACGCCGGTTTTATTCGCGTTCGTTGTTAAAGTCAGATTCTTCGCCGTTATATTTTCCATATCCCCGACCGTTTCCGAGCCTAGCTGGAACACGTTTCCGCCTGCGATGTCACCGGCAGCAATTTTTTCAATATTGATATTGGAAACATGTCTAATGAACCCTAACGAAAAATCGCTTCCTAATTTCGCTACGTCATTGCTGGATTTCAACGTCGTAACGTTAAAAGCGGAGGCGTCGTTATCTTGCATAAAGTTGAACGTATCTCTTTGACGACCGGACGTAGAGTCAGGCAATACGATGTTTTGAACCCTTATGTTATCGCAGCCGGTCGTTAGTATCGAGAACCAGCCGCCTTGTTCAATGGTTAGTACATGATCCTCGTCCGTTCCGCCAACCACGATATTTTTGGATAGTTTGAACGACAACGTTTTCGTTCCGTCGCCAGGAACGTAAGGATCGCTGTAGCCCGTATAGAGGTTCATATTTCCGTAAATTTTGGCTGAATTCCCGATGATTTTGATGTTCTCTACGCGAACGCCCCACAAAAGCGCGTCTTCCCAATAGCCATGACCGTCATCCTGCCCCAATGCGAAAGGATAATTTAACGGAGCTTCTCTTGCGTCGATCTTGTCCAAGGCGGTAAGTTGAGCGTTTTCGTCAAAATATAAATAGACGTCGCTTCTTAAATGGATGCTGTTGGAGGCAAAATTCGAGTCTCCTTTAAAGTAAACCGTTCCGCCGCCGTTTTTGCTTGCTGCTACGATGGCTGCATTTATGGCAGCGGAATTATCCGTCCCGGCATATTTAAGCATGTCGCCGGCGCCTTCCGATACTTTTGCGTCCGCAACGGCACCAAAGCTCGTTACGTCATATTGACCTGTATAGTAGCTCACCATGTTTGAACTTCCGTCGGGTGTTACCAGCTTAAAGTAATAGGCGGTCTCCGGCAATAGGTTCGAAAGAATCGCTTGTTGCGATTTGAGACCCGCTCCTGTATTCACCCAAGATAAACCTCTGTCCAGACTTGCATAAACGCTTGCTTGTTTATTCGTCGCATCCGCTTCCAGCACAACCGTTGTCGGCGTGTCATAGGAGACGTCGGCAGCTTTTCTGACTAAATGGGTTACAGTAGAACTTACATTGAAGCTTGCCGTCCCCGTCTCCGTATAATCCGCTTCGCGAGGCGTTCCCGAATAAGCCTTGCCGCTAAAAGTCGCACTGAACGCTCCGCCTCGTTTTGGAATTTTTTTGTTTTTCAAAACCAACGTAACGTCAACGCCGTTGTATGCGCTAAAATCCGTATCCTTGATGGAAACCGTTTTTCCGCCGTCCGTTATGGCCACTTTTGTTCGTAAATCTTCATTTGAATTTAAATCTCTAACCCAGTTTCGCCCCGAATGGTTATAGTCTTTTGCGGAAGCGATAGCAGCATCATTTAATTGTACAAAACCCCGGCCGATTAAATCGAACGTATCCGTAGAGGACGCTGTTACTCCATCCGGCAAATGAAAGGTTAACGTCCCATATAAATATTTTCTTTCCGGCGTGGTTTTATTAATCGAATATTCTAAACTTATGTCTTGCGTTTGACCTGCCGTATATTGCTGAAGGTTTGCTTTTAAAGTTGATAGTTGGATGGTATACAGTTTGGATGTTCCATCTTCGGCAACTACGGTCAATCGATCATTATTGACGATCTCATCGGCTAACCCTTTTTCGGTTCCCGAACGATCCGTAACCGCATAATGTTGAATCGAATTGTCCGTTGAGTCAATTTCGGCAAGCAATTGTTCAACATGGTACTGAGGGATCATATAAATCGTACGATGTGCGTTGTCGATGCTTGATAGGTGAATGGCGTTATTCAGCACCCTAAGCTCTGTGTTGGCAGAACTTTTCGGCTTGAAAGCGGCTTTTTTTAAAGTTATCGAAGAATGACGAATTTGCAACGTGTAGGATTTGGCGTGATCGACCGCAGGCAAATTCGTTATCGAATAGGCGATTCCATCTATGCCTTTCAGTACACTGATTTTAGCATTAGACAGATCTAGATCATTCCTTCCGTCATCGATAGAAATATAAGGAGGAACGCTGTCGCTCGTAATATTCAATAGATCGATCGTAGAAGATGTCTGAAAGGAAAAGGTATCCGAGGCTCTTACGTTAGACGAAAATCCCAAAGCGGTTATTTTCTTCGACTGTCCGTGATTATCCTGCTTCACCTGTTTCAAGCTGTCGCCGGGTTCCGGATCAGACGCAGCCCATGCACCGTAAGCCAGACTAAACAACATCGTTAGCGCAATCATAGTAGATATAAGCAGCTTCTTTTTCAACTTTACTCACACTTCTTTCTATTGATTTACATGCAGTACTAGAATAATTCAGTTTTGTTCGATGATTGTTAATTAGTCAATAATTGAGTACAAACGCCTAGTTTATTTTTTCCAAGGAAGAATTTGTTCTTGTTAAGACTCAAAAGGTCTATCCGATCGGTTATAATAATGTATTAAATGGAAATAAATGGTTTAAACTGTCCCCCGTATAGTTCTAGATATGCACGTCTCCACGTTGCCATAGCGATTCTCGCTCCCATGTCTCAACGAGTCATTGCCCTTTGATTCCTTCGTCGCATCTAACTCTGAGATAGCCAGCGGGACGGCTCTAGTTGGATCGTAAGACTCCCATAGACTTAGCCGAACGATTCAAAAACAAAAAATGGCCGCCCCTAAGAGCGACCACTTTTCGTATTCTTTTCTTCGCCTTTTAAAAGACACGTACGAGCGCGAGATACCCAGCTCCTTCGCAATTTCCCGTCTAGAAGCTCTCGATCGCCTTGATTAGCCCGATCGTTCCGATGGAGATCAAGTCCTCGAGTCCTTCGCCCATATTGTCGAACTTCTTGACATTGTGAACACAACCCGATGTAAAAATGGAAGTGTTTGAATCGCCGACATCATCATTGTTACTTAACCCATTTATCGTCAATATCAGTTGACCCGCTTCGTCAACACTCACCTGAAACAAGACCATATAAGTCCCGATCGCAGTCAGGTTAAATGTACACGCCCGATATCGCCCAAGAGCACGGGCGAAGTCGGCGCCGGAAAGGTACAGGCGCTCGAATTATTAGCTTCAGAGAGTCGTAAATCAAGACAATGCCTTCACTTTATCTCTGCTTTTCATAAACTATAAGAAAGATTCATAGGATTTGTGATGGCACAGCCTATAACGAAGCTTGTATAAATGCCTGCATCCTTGCGCGAACGGTCATGGTTTGATACAGATATGCAATCGTTCCCGATGTTGTGATCTGCCCGTTGTAATTGAAGACGGATGACGTCGATGCCGCATCCAAGAGGTTCGATTCTTTCATCGCACGAATGAATGTCGCATCTGCCGGCGCATGCGCGCTGTCGAAGATGATGCACCACTCCGCCTTTGCTCTCCTAAGTGCCTTGTGCAAGGCGTAGTTGATTGAATGATTAACATAATACAAGATTCGCACGCGCGGATCGTGGAATGCTTCCATGATCTCTTCGATTTCGTTCTGCGTGGTCAGGCTGACGATGATCAGCTCGCAGTTGGTTTCGTACTGGTCGATGATGTTACCGATCGCGGTATGAGCATTCGCCACTTCGCCCGGTTTCACGATGAACAATGCGCTGAACAAAAGCGGTATGCTTCGTCTCTGGCGCGTTTCATAATGAGCCCGGTGAACCTCGTTCCAGCACAAACGGTGCTTCGAGATATCGTTCGCGATGTGTGTAGACAAGCTGTACGGGGAATTAATCCGATAATCCATCAGCTCGACAGGTACGTACTTAATGTCGCAATTATCGGTCATCCGCAGCCAATAATCATAGTCTTGAATGTATTTGAAGCGATATCCGTCCACGAGACGGCAATACTCCGCACGATGAATAAAGGAAGGGCCGATGATGCAGCCATCGAGCAGTGCCTCCTTGGGACGATTCTGCCAGCTGTGCAGCGTGCGAAGAAACTCCGGCGTATGCGCGGGCTCGCCGTTTTCGAAGATTTGATTAAAGCTGCTGTACACGATGCCGACATCGGGACCCGTCCGGTCCATCGCGCTCACTAACGTGCCCAAGAACTGCGGGTAATAGACGTTGTCCGTCGATACCCATGTCAAGTAATCGTAACCTTGGTCCATCAAGATCTCGAATCCGTAATTAAGCGCAAACGCGACGCCTTGGTTGACCGGATAGGAAACGATCGTTACCCGTTCATCTCCGGCGGTGCACGCCTGAACAAGCGGCAGCAGCTCGGGCGCTCCGTCGATGACAATCAGGAAGGTAAAGCTTCGATAAACCTGATTGCGCATCGTATGGATCGCCAATCGGATATAAGCTTCATTTTGATAATAAACCGGCATGACAACGCCGACTTTCGTCATGCTGACACCCCCTCTATTATAGTAATCTATGTATAAATCACCGTCGCCGAGATAGTCAGAGCGCACATTTCTTTGAATCGAGCCTGCTAGGCTTGGCTCCGCCCGTTGCTCTCAAATACGAAAAACCCTGATTGCTCAAGGTTTCTGGTTTCAAGGTATGGTATAGTCCCGGGGGAACGTAAAAAGCCGCCATCGCGATGGATAACGGCTTACATTCTTCATGCTGTCGGGACTAATCCGCCGAGTTAATGCTGTAGCACTAAGTCCGGTTTGGACACCCGAGATTACAAGCATGCGGAATTCTTTTTCACTCCAAAATAAGGATAGTGGGACGACGATTCGGAAAAGGAATAAAATTCGTGACATCTTGGGATACCGCTTGTCCTGCAGGGCTTACCATCGCTGCGTGAAGGTCCTCGTTGTTCATAAATTCAACCTCGACGACCAGGTACGGCTCATTATCCGTATGCTGGGCGCCAACGACGCGATGCAAGGATACCCCGGTCACCTTCGGGAGTTTTTAGCAAGCGGAATATGAATTCTTACCCTTTCTAGTCGTGCAATCGTCTTCCTGAAAGGCTAAAACGATAGCGTTGGAATGTCTGCCTGTATTTCGAAAGTAGTTATTCCTTAATGCGTAAAGAATATACTATTTTCCCGGTTTCCTCCTAGTAAGCAATTACCGCATGAATGCAGTTTATAGCGACACGTCGTGGATCAAAAGATCTTTGTAACGCCTAGAATCAAATTGACGATTACTCCAAGGTGAGCGATGTCCAGCAAGACCCGCGATCATAATATACGCTTTAAGAGATAGCCAGCTCCACTGAACGAACCAACCGAACGCTCCTTGGGCCATAATTAATGTCATGGCAAGGCCGGACAGGATGAGCAAGGCGGTTACAACTTTAAAGTAAGGCACTGCTTTAAGCATGCTTTGTACCATGCGGGCTTCAAATTTGCGTCCAATTCACGCCAATCGCGGACACCTCAATCATGTTGAGTGCTGTAGCGACTCCTTAAGCCGAGGCAGCGAAAGCTTGATCAGCACGGCATATAAGGGCTGCGGGCTCTTCTTGTTGTAGTTCGGAGGGAAATAAGCGTTAAGCAGCAATTGTTACGCTTTTTTACGCAATACTTCCTTTTCGAACGCATCAAAAAGGAGCCTCTAAAAAAGGCTCCTTAATCAGGCTTTGTTTCAATTACTGCAACATTTGCCGCCGCTATTTTCAAGTCAGCTTCAAAACGGAGGCGAATAGATGAAGTCCTTGCTTGCTTCATCGAGCGATTTCAACACGTCTTCGTCAAGCTCGAGATGTACTGCCTTCAGATTCTCGTCGATCTGCGATTCGCGAGTCGCTCCGGCGATGACCGTGCTTACCGCTGGCTGGTGCATTAACCAAGCCAACGAGAGCGCCGTAGCAGAAGTACCAACCTCAGCGGCGATTTTCGTTACCTGTTCACCCAACTGAACGCGGGCGGAAACCAATCTGCGCGCAAAATTAGGGTTCTTGTCCAATTGCGATCCGCTTGGCACGGAACCGCCCGAATATTTGCCGGTTAGAATTCCTCCAGCCAGCGGGAAATAAGGAATGAGTCCGATCCCCTGATCTACGCAAAACGGAATCAACTCCCTTTCGACGCCGCGATCGGCCAGCGAGCACTTTTGTCGCAAGGAGCACGTCTTGACGCCGCCCCTCGAACGCTTCGCCGATGATCTCTTCCGACTTTGTGCCGGTATAAATATTCGCGGTATCGATGAACGTAATCCCGTTGTCAACCGCATGGTGCAGCACTCGAATCGAGGTATCTTTATCCGCGCGCCCGCCGAATGCATTCGTACCCAACCCCAGAACCGAAACTTCCAACCCGCTGGTCCCCAAATTCCGATATCGCATGACATATTCCTCCTATACGATTAGAAACGCAATCTTGCTTGAACCTGGATCCGCGCGGAAATTCCGTCGAGCCTCGCGCTACCGGAGCGCTAACCGGCAGCATCCATCGAACGCCTGCTGCTCGCTCCTCTTTCCCGGTACAACACCGCGCCAATAATCACTAAGGATAGCGCAACCAAAGCACTGGGGATGAAGAATATGTTGGGCGTTATCCCGTGAACGAACAACGGCAAGAAATATCCGATTAATGAAGCCGTCTGCGATATGAACACGTACAAGCTTGCCCCGAAGCCCGTTCGGCTCAAAAACATCCGCTGCACGTAGCCCATCGCTACGCCGTACAGGATCGATACAAAAAACGAGTACAACGGCTGCACGGCAAAGAAGACGGGAAGCGAGGAACTTCTCGTATACGTTAAATAAGCGGCGAGCGCGAAACACCCGGCAAGGAACATAATCTTCTTGCTGCCGTACCGTGCCGCCCAATATCCGCCCAGCGTCATGAATAACAACTCGAATACCGCCTGGGTGCTCCAAATGTACGACATGATCTCAGGTTTACCGAACAGCTTCAACACGACGAGCTGCAAATATAATCCTCGTACGGCATCGGCGCAAGAGAGCAGCAGCAGCGCAACCAGCATAACAAGGGAGAACGGTTCTCCATTCGCCGGCGGCTTCGCTCCCGGGACGTCCGTCGTTTCTTCATACGACAGCAGCAGAACCGCCAGGCAGGCATAGCCCGCCATGTTTCCCCACAATACGCCGTTAAACGTCGCGAGGACGAAGATGTTCGCGCCAAGCAGCAGTCCCATAAAAAACCCTACGCTGAAGGAGGCGCGGAGCCATAGCTGGGCCATCTCCACAATGTCGCCGGCGCGACGGAAAAAATGATTTCTGGCCATGCCGAACAGCTGGCCCATGATCAATCCGGACGGCGCCACGGCGATCGTCATTCCGAGGAGCGCGCTCCGAAAACCGGAAGCATTCATGTAAATGAACAGCCCGATCATGCAAAGAATTGCGGCCAGCAGCGGGAGCCGCTTCTTGTTCTTCAGACGGTCGCTGATCCAGCCGACCGTAATCGTAATGACTACGTTGCAGAACAGCGATACGGCGAAGACGGCAACGATTTGTTCTTTGGAAAGCCCGATGCTCTCGTCAAGATATACGGCGTTCATCGGAGCCAAGATGCCGGTTCCAATCCCGTAGAAAAATAGAATCGCGAGCAGCTTTCTCGCTCCGGGGATCGAAATAAACGTGCGAACGTCACGAATGATGGGCATCATTATCGAATCGAAAGCACCCGCTTTCTTATTCAAGGGCTATTTTGCGGATTTCCGCGAGAGCTGCTTCATCCAACGACGCATCGACGGCGGACAGAACGCTCAAGATATGGCTTGGCTTGCGAACGCCTACAATAGCGCTGGTCAAGGCCGGATGAGCGAGATCGTATGCGATGGCAAGCTGCGGCATGGTCAAGCCGTACCGGCTCGCGATGCGTTTCAACTTCTCGACGCGGTCTACGTTTTTCCTTAGTCCTTCCCCCGAATGCGCGGCGTTGCGGGAACGCCAATCGTCATCCGAGAATTTGGTGTCGTACGTATAATTGCCGGACAGCAATCCCGAAGTCAGCGGGCTGTAAGCCACGACACCGATTCCTTCCTTCAGGCAGAAGGGCAAAATCTCTTTTTCGACAGCCGGCCTCAGGATGGAATAAGGCGGCTGCAGCGCATCTACATGCCTCACGGAAAGCGATGCTTCCAATAAAGGAACCGTATAATTGCTCACCCCTACGTAACGCACCTTGCCGTCTTGCACCAGCCTGTCCATCGCGCGCATGGTTTCTTCGGCTGGCGCGTTCGTATCCGTATCCGGCCAGTGCATCTGGTATAAATCGATATAGTCGGTTCCGAGGCGGCGCAGCGATGCCTCTGTTTCGCGGAGGATGGAGTCGTAGGTACCGTTCTTGGAGACGGTTTTGTTCTCGTCCCAAACGAGGCCGCATTTGGTCGCCAGCACGACTTTGTCGCGGTCGCCCTTTAACGCTTTCCCGATGACTTCCTCGGAATGACCCAGCCCGTAAACGGCCGCCGTATCATAGAAGTTGATCCCGCTATCCAACGCGACGCGCACGCTTTCCACCGAAAGTTCATCGTCCTGGTCGCCCCAAGCGCTGGCCCAGCCGCCTCCCCCGATTGCCCAGGACCCGAACCCGATAACGGACAGTTCAGGGCCGTTCTTGCCAAGTTTACGATATTTCATTCGTATCATCCCTCCTGTTTCCATGCGAATGTCTACGTCTTCTTTTCCAAGCCCAACCATTCGTCGGCGATCTCCGATTATTTGACAATTTCGATTATAGAGAATTCAACATGACATGAGAAGAAGTGAAAAATATTATATCTAGTTACTTGAAGTTAACTAAATAAAGAACGAGGCTATCGCGCGGGAAGGGATGGAATAGAGCGCGGCGATATCGGACCATGCCTGCTTCGCCATGGGGGCTCTGTTCTTGTATAAGCGTTTGAAGGTCCGTGAAGCGACTTGGCTCGCCATCGGTATGATTTTTGTTTCGGTGGGTATTCTTCTGCCGTTGTTACCAAAGGCACCCCTGCTTATCATTTCAAACATTTTAACAACCATCGGTATGTTTTATTTCGGGACGATTTGGAACTCGAGACAATTCAGAATGATTACGAAGCAAACCATAATTCAACAAGCTCATATTTTTTTATGGCGAGAATGCTTCTTGAATGCTTCCAAAATACTATTGGTCTTATCGGTAAAGGAGATTCATGGAGGAACGTTTATTGGTTTAATGTTGTTAGCGCTTGTCTGCGCTTTAATGGTCCCGTATTTCTCCGGTAAGAGTACCGAAGTGTTAGATAAACAGCCGAAGTGATTTTCCTTAACAGTACTTCCCGTGAACCCGAACGAGCCGAAGCCATCCCGGTTCATACTCCATCTCTTTCAGCTCTTCAAACAACTGAACAGCACGCTGTCTTGTTTTGACAAGGAACTCTGTGGTAAATCATTCAAGCGCATAACGCGTTTTATTGTGTTTGGGGATAAAGTTCCTGTCTATTCCAAAGGACAAGAACTTTATCGCGATTTTTACCTATACCTGATCGGTCTGTACCTGTTTTTTATTCGACGGCGCAAACCAACCGAGCAGGGCCACCAATACCAAGACCGCATAGAAGATAAGCGTCCATACCGTGCTATGAGGGAAATGATAATCTATCACGGCGATATCTTCGTGCGCCAGTGTTATTACGGCGAGCTTTACGCCGACCCACGCCACGATCGCATAAGCGGTGGTCTCGAGCGCCGGCCGTTGGCCCAGCAACTTTACGAACCATGTGGCCGCGAATTTGATCAGGATAAGTCCAGCAATCCCGCCAAGCACGACAAGCAGGAATTTGCCTCCGTCCATGCCGCCGAAATGGGCAAGCGGGGAATCCGGGAGACCAAGGGCAAGCGCTACCGCGGCAAGAATGGAATCGATCGCAAAAGCAAGGTCCGCCAGCGCGATTTTCCCCACGGTTGGCCAGAAGCTTTTTCCCGCAGCATCTTTTTTGTCGTCCTCGCGAAGGCTCCCGTCTTTCTTGCCCAAACGTGCTTTGAGGATGTGCTTCAACCCAAGGTAGAGAAGATAAGCAGCTCCGATCGCCTGTATTTGCCAGACGTTGGCAATAAACGATATCGCGAAGAGCGCGGCGAAGCGGAAAACAAATGCCATGATGATCCCATAGTTGATGGCTTTCTTCTTCTGGTCTGCCGGTAAATGCTTCGCGATAACAGCCAGTACGAGCGCATTGTCTGCCGACAGCAGTCCTTCCAAGCCGATAAGAATCAGCAACGCCCACGCATACTCCAACCACAATGATTCCAATTTGCACGCTCCCCTTTACGATCATGGTCAGTGAGCCAACAAGCCAGTTATATTCCGTAATAGATATACGGATGACATCGGGGGTAGAGTTCATTTTTTTGGCCTAACGACGGGCAGTAAATATAATACAAGCCAAGGTGTTACATTTGCGATATGAACTATGATACAAAAAATTCTCCTCCTGTTTGGTTATCGATTATGTCTCCCCAAAGGACTCAGCATAAATTGCGAACAAGACTTGTCCTGTATCGTTATTGACACTTCAGATAGCGATTGAAATCCAAGAGGAGTCGAATGGCTAAATCGATGATCTCTGCATTCTCTCTACATTCAGTAAGACATAAACAGGCAGTCGCGAGTTTGAGCCTGCAATCAATGTTCCACCAGCGTGCATGAAAACCATTAATCCAAAGAAGACCAGGTACATCGAATATGAACCATCATAGGGTTGGAATTAGCCTAGAAACACAGAAAAACCCCGAGGCTCTTTTGCCCTCCAAGGTTTAGACTTGTTTTCATATTCGCGATTAAACAGTGATTCCTTTCACGACGCGGCCAACAAAACCGAATGTACGTTCGTCATGCAAGAGGTGAATTATTACTCCGCGCTTCCGGCTCGCAGGCTGCTCCGCCCTGGAGTTCACGTTTGGGCGCTGAGTGCGTATCCTATTGGGTAAAGATTATGAGTCGCGGAGGTAACGACGGTGGGATACTTTGTAACGGTGGAGCCGGGGGTAAAGCTCTATGTAGAGGACATCAACCCGGCAGGAAGTAAAACAATCGTTTTTCTTCATGGCTGGCCGCTCAGCCATGACCAGTTTGAATATCAGTTCGACGTGCTTCCGGGCATGGGCTACCGCTGCATCGGCATCGACTGGCGCGGCTTTGGCAAGTCAGACCGGCCCTACGATGGCTATAATTTAGAGCGGCTTGCGGACGATATCCGAGCCGTTGTTACAGCGCTGCAATTGAAAGATTTCGTGCTCGGCGGACATTCGACCGGGGGCGCAATCGCGATCAAATACGTCGTGCGGTACAATGGTGGCGGCGTATCGAAGCTCGTTCTAATCGATGCGGCTGCCCCGCGCGGGTTTACCGAAGAGAACGCCGCGCAACTGTTGAAGCAAACCTTGAACGACCGGGCGAACATGATGCTCGGCGTGACGAACATCTTCTTCTTCCGGTACATCACCAAGCCCTTCTCGGATTGGTTCAATCAGATGGGGATGGAGGCAGCCGGCTGGTCGACAGCCGCGGTCATCATCATGCTACGAGACTTTGATTTGACCTCCGACCTAACTCGTATACAGCTGCCTACGCTAATTGTGCACGGCATTCACGACCAAGTCATTCCGTTCAGACAGGCGGAGGAAATGCATCGAATAATTCCCCATTCACGACTCGTGCCGTTCATCTACAGTGGCCACGGTTCATTCTACGACGAACGTGACAAGTTCAATCAACTGATGCAGGAGTTCATCGGGGCTGCGACGGGATGAACCCGCGCCTCGGAACCGTAATAGAACGCACATCAGGCAGCCGCTTTTTCCGCTGTCTGATGTGCGTTCACTTATTAAACAGTAATCATCGGGCCACAATTTGAAGGTGGCCTTCTTAAGATGCGCCCAAACCGTGACGAATTAAAACTGGACAAGATTACAGAAATTGATTATTTGCGACTATTTTGACGCTCGTCGCGTTGATCCAACCTAATCCGCTGCAGTCATGAAGCCTCAAAAAGACCGTTAAGCTCTCAAGGAAATATCAGATTGTTGGATGAAATCTTCATCGCGACCATATTACAGCCGTAATTATCACCCGGATCGCGGACAGCGGCTGGGTAGAGGGCTAAATTTCCTCCCTCTTAATGCCCGGTTGTAAATAAAACGCATTCGTGTTAACTAAGCGGCCAATATGTAGACTTTGATTACGAGGAGTACAGTGCCGATTTATCCACTCACTTAGCAGATCGGTTATCATTACCCCCAATTGCCGATACCACTCCCCATGTGGCTCCTTTTCACATTGTGCTATTGCTCCAATGAGCGAGCGAGTTCATTCCTTTCCGACCATTCAACGTTACATTTAATGTTTAAGCTTTGAACATGCTTTTTCTACAAAAGGGCATAATAACCTCGTGCTGCTGGTTCTACGTTCGTTATGGTGGCTTTTCTTAAGCGGCGACATGGTCCTCGCGTACTTTATAGCGACGTCCCGGTCTTCAAGAATGTGCTTTTGAAACCTCGGCATAGAAAGCCGGATTGAGTGGATATAATCCGAGGACGCGTAGGTATCACTATGACCAAGCGCTACCAACCGCCAGATGCCAGAGGCAGGGAACGCTAGAATGGAGATGTTCATATACAGATGAGAAGAATTTTGGTTTTTTTCCTGCTGTTCTCTTGGGTTCAGGGAATATCATCCTTACATGCACAGGGCAACTCATATGAAAAACCGTCATACGATACGCGATCGGTCGAGAAACAAAGGAAAATCGAACAGAAAAATACGGTTCAAGCATATCGACGCGGTGCGATACGTTCGCCCAGAAGAAGCTTTAATCCCGGAGTCGGCCCCGGCCGCACGGCGCCTTCTAGACAGGACCAAGGCGGTCGCAATCCGGCGGCTGCGAGAACGTCACCCGCTCAGCGGACCGGATTCGGCGGGTTTTTCGGCGGCTTATTCGGAGGACTGGCACTGGGCACAATTTTCAGCTCCCTATTTAACCCGTTTGCCGGTTTTTCGCTCGGCTCTCCCTTGCTCTCGCTGCTAAGCATCGTCTTATGGCTGATCGTAATCATCTCTCTCTTCCGGATGTTTCGCAGCCGAAAAAAATATTAATGTTCCTTCTTTCTAAACTCATATGAAAAGCTGCCGTCTCCGGCAGCTTTTTTCAATCTCATTGCTTCTCATTTTTCCCCTTCTTTTAAATTGTCTCAAACATCGTCCATGTAAGATCGTTCCGCCATTTCGGAAGGTTCTTCCCTATAAGAATAATTCCAATTGTAAGCGAGAACTCTCGCGTTACTGGGTTCGTGTCCGTTGAACATTGTTCTCATTCCCCACCTGTAATAAAGCGATAGCTGCACCATAGATGCTTTGAATGCATTTTGTTTTAAAAGGCCCGTCCACTTTTTTGCGTAGCAATGTGATTGTGGCATCGTCGGCATTCAGCATCACATCCGACTCGAGTACCCAAACCTGATTCAGCAGCTTGTCCCGTGAAAGAACTTGTCCCACATGGCGCATCAAACAGATGAGCAATTGAAGTTCGGGTCGTGTCAACGGATCTCCGTGCCACTACGTGTTACTTCGAATCGGTTGAGATGCGCTGATATATCTCCTAATTTGATTGTAACCGACGATCGGTACCCCCGATCGCCGAAAAAGAGCCTCGCTCCTACTGATTTTCCGTACGAGCTCTAAACCTGTCATATCGGGCATCATCCAATCCAGCACGTATATGTCATACCGGCGAGCTGCTAATGCTTCCTTCGCCTTACGGCCATCCTTCATCCAATCGACAACATGATATTGCCGCTTCAGCTGATGCTCGGTAAGCGCACCAAGCGTCTCATCATCCTCGGATAACACCAAAACGACCACCTACAACAGATTTTGTAGACGGTCGTTAGTGGTTTTGTATTCTTTGGCGAATCATGCTGCAACTCTATTTTTCTTTAAGGATTATTTAAGGATTATTTGTATGCTGTACATTTTGCAGTTTCTGCGACGGTTTGCCTTTACCTTTCTCTGCGTTTTTCCGTTGCTTGGCTTGTGTATCATTGAACTTTTTCACGAATTCATTCGTGGATTCCATGTACCATCACCTCGCTTTGTATTGACATCTTGCAAAGGACCATTAGCAGTCATTGAAATTGAACTGTGCTTTGTTGAGCGAATTGCACTGTTTTTTGCTGCGTTTGCTTGTATTGCACGACCTGCTTGTCTATTTCTTGCTGCAGGACGGGCGACGAGGCGTTATACAAATTGGCCTGTTTCAAAGTCGTATACAGGTCCCCTTGCATCGTAAGGGTTTCGTTCAACAGGTCGGTAAACATTTGCCGAATTTGAGGACATACGGATTCGGTAGCGGCAGTCGCATATTCCCTTGTAACCCTTTTTAAATCCGCCAAAATTGTGTTCGCGATGTCTTCTTCAGGTAAGCTTAATGGACTATTCATGTAATATATCCTCCTATTGTTGAGGTTGCGTCGGAGCCATTTGTCTGTGCTGTTCCATCATCGTTAACAATGTTTGATAATGCTGGGTATGTTTGCTCATCAACTGATTTACGGTTTGTTTTATTTGCGGGTTTTGGACGGTAGCCGCTGCGACCACGCACTGTTTATACAACAAATCTTCGTTGGACATAGAGTCGGCTATATACTCCAACTCCTTTGCCGTCATTGCGTCTGCTGATTGGTTCATAATCATGCTCCCTTCTTTTTCCCTTGGAAACCAGTTCATAATTTTCCTCAACGCATTGATTTTTATTCACAATCGCATTGTCTTCATAACATAAAAAAATCCGCGCAAGCGGCGGTTTTCAATTGATTATGAGGTCTTGTCCTCCTACAGGATCTTACCGCACAACAAATGTGGTTCTTTCAGAATAACGGTACGGTTTCGAAATTGTCTGATCGACATCGATTACCTGCAAGGCCGCGGCAACAACCAATGGAAAAGGTTTCAATTATATCCAGCACGCTTGATCATGGTCGGTTCAGTCAAACTTACATTCGTTTTCTTTATCGGCAGTAAGAGATGCACATGGATGCTCAAATCGCATAGCGAAGAGCTAAAGCGATGTGTTAAATGAAAACTCGCAACTGTGTTCTTGGCATAATATAGCCCATCTCTAGTAAATACGCATGCGACTATAACATTTGATAGATTGGATACATAGTTTATATAGAATCTATAATCTAAGGAGTCGATCATATGTCTGGACAAGTATCGCAAAGGAAAAAAGGCTCGGAAGGCAGTAAAGGCTCGGACGGCAGTAAAGGCTCGGACGGCAGCAAAGGATCGCGTGGCAGTAAAGGCTCGGACGGCAGCAAAGGATCGCGTGGCAGCAAAGGCTCGGACGGCAGCAAAGGCTCGCGTGGCAGCAAAGGCTCGGACGGCAGCAAAGGCTCGCGTGGCAGCAAAGGCTCGGACGGCAGCAAAGGATCGCGTGGCAGCAGAGGCTCGGACGGCAGCAAAGGATCGCGTGGCAGCAGAGGCTCGGACGGCAGCAAAGGCTCGCGTGGCAGCAGAGGCTCGGACGGCAGCAAAGGATCGCGCAGTAGCAGAAGTGAATAAACGATAATAATTACTACATTAGGCCCGTTCTTAGGGTCTTTTTCTTTTGCAATCCAAGTGAAAGGTAATGCTCTTTATTGAAATGTGACCCACAAGAGGGTCAGGTTATTTCAACGTGTCCATAGTGGATCACATTTCAAACACTCGTGTAGGTAGGCGGTCTTTTTTGCAAGTCATTTCTTGCTGTAGCTCACATATCATATCTAGGGGTTATTTGTATGCTGCAAATTTTGCAGTTCATGCGACACCCTATCTACCCACTTATTAAGTTGCCTCAACGAAATGAATATTATCCATAACGCGATAGTAGTAACTTTCGTTAACATTTAATAAAGCACCTCTTTACCGCTTGCGTTTGATTATAGAGCAGATGTAGCATTTATGATTCATCCCTTTGATTTGTTGGATGTTTTCACAGTAAACGCATTTCATTGTAAGTCACCCCCACGGGTATTATACCCGGCGGAATAAAGTGCATATTCAATTTAAGCCCTGATATCAATGTATTTTTATGCGTTAGCACAAACGCTGTCCAGATCAGATTGCCCTCTCTTAGCACGCTCAATCCGGCTTCTATAAGCTCGAAAACCCGCCGTGCAATAAGGCGATGTATTGTCTTTCATAACATAAAAATCCGCGCAAAAGGCGGATTTCAATTGATATATGTTCTTGTCCTCATACAGGATCAAGTTCTTACCCCTAACAAAAAATTCCTGGGAATAACGTTACGGCTTCAAAATAATCTTCAGCGCGTTGTCCTCCTTATGGCGCTTGTCCCTTTTCTATTTCTCAAACCTCGTATTTCTTCATAATTGGAATGCTGCCCGTTACTTCAATGAACAACGGCAGCCGATTGGGTCGTGAACTGCACCCCGTCAAGTAGACAGTATAAATAAACGAAAATTATTTAAGCGGCCTTGGTCCTAAATTCCATCGG
>NZ_JAAAMV010000010.1 GCF_009909185.1 Paenibacillus glycinis
GCTCATCGCTGACTTACATTTAAACCTGTTTGACAGGTCGCTCATTGTTCAGTTTTCAAGGAACAAGTTCTTTTCTCATATCGCCCATGTCTCAGCGGCGACTTGATTAATATATCACAGATGCTTGCACCATTGCAAGCTTTTTTATTTTATTTCAATAAAGAACTGTGATACATTAGTTTGCCTCAAAAGCGGCAAGAAGTAATATATCACAGTTCGTCTCAGCAGGTCAAGCCCAGATATTCAATTAATTCAAGCGTTCGTTCTTGTAATGACTTCTTCTATATATAACTGTCTTTCATTCGCTAAATTCACGATTGTCCCGTTCACCGACACCCATGGCCGCGTCGGGTGGTTGCGGTCGGAGAACACGATCTCCCCAAGCCTGTTGTCGCTTAGACGAACGACGGTGCCGTTATGGAACTGCGTAGCCTTCTCGATGAAGATACGCACGTACGCGGGATCCAGCTTGCCGAAAGAATCCTGATGCAGCTGCTCCAGTACCAGGTAAGGAGAAGTTGCATTGCGATACGACCGTTTCATCGTCATTGCATTGAAAATGTCCGAGATCGCGACGAACTTCGCATAGGGATGAATCTTCTCCGATCCGATTCCGAGGGGGTAGCCGCTGCCGTCGAATCGTTCATGATGCTGGAGAGCCGCTAATTTGACGCCTTCATTAACCGCGGCGACGTTTTTGAGCAGTTGATAGCCGAGCACCGTATGGCGCTTCATGTCTTCCGCTTCCTCGGGCGTCAGCTTCGTCGGTTTGTTCAGGATGCCCCGATCGATCTTGGCATTGCCGATATCGTGGAGCAATCCGGCAAGCGCGGACTGCATCCAATCCTTCTTGGGCAGCCCGTTCCATTGTGCCATCATATAGCAGCTAAGCGCGGACATCACGCTTTTGTGGTAGAGATAATCCTCGTTCGGCACGTTTTTCGGAAAGAACGTCAGCATTTTGTAGTCGTGGCTATGCTGCAGCAGCGAGTCAAGCTGATTGCGGATATCGAGAATCGGCAAGGTTTGTCCGCTCATCATTTGATTAAATACGCTTTTCAACAGTACGACCGTGCGATCATACTGTTCCATGAGCGATGATTTAACGTATGCCGCTTCCTTCGCTTGCTCCTGACTTTTGTCAGTCGACGTTTCTTCCGCTTCCTTCTTCTCCGGCGGCCCATCGATAATGACTTGGGGTACGAGAAAAGCTTGCAAGATTTCGTACTCTCGGGGCGTAATGACCTTTCCCTTATGGAAAAGCACGCTGCCGAGCGGCGTCAGAACGTCTTGCGCGATTTTGTCCCCGAGCTTTACCTGCGAAACTGATACCGTGCCCATAGGTCTCTCCTCCACGTTGCTTGCCTCAACACTGCATTGGAAATCTATTGTTCGTCAGATGACGTATCTTCGGGTTCGGCGCCTTCAAGTTCTTCGCCGTCCTCGGTTTCCTCGCTGCGGGCAACCCGGGTTACCGTCGCAACCGAATCATCTTCGCGAATATTGATCAATCTAACGCCTTGCGTATTCCGCCCCATGGTCGAAATGTCGGCCATGCTCATACGAATCAGCGTTCCGGAGGACGTCATGATCATCAGATCCTCGTCGCTCTGCACGACGCGCAGGCTGACGATGAGTCCTTTCTTCTCCTGTACGTTGAGCGTCTTGATTCCCTTGCCGCCGCGGCTCTGGGACCGGTACTCGCCTTCCGGCGTCCTTTTCCCGTAGCCGTTGGCCGTTACGATGAGAATCTCGCTTCCCGGCGCTACGACGTCCATGCCGACGACTTCATCGTCATCATCGGAGTTGATTCCCTTGACGCCTGTTGCCGAACGTCCCATCGGACGAACGTCCTGTTCCGGGAACCGGATGGACATCCCTTGGCTTGTGCCCATGATGATCTCTTGGTTGCCGTCCGTCAGCTTCACGCCGATCAGATCGTCGTCATCGCGCAAATTGATGGCAATGAGCCCGACTTTGCGGATATTGGCGTAGTCATCGAGCGGCGTCTTCTTGACGATGCCGTTCTTGGTCGCGAAGAACAAGAAGCGGTCCGGCTCGAACGATTCCACCGGGATAACGGCATTGACCGTTTCGCCTTGTTCGATCTGGAGCAAGTTAATGATCGGCGTTCCCCGCGCGGTCCGGCTGAGATCCGGAATCTCGTACGCTTTCAACCGGTACACCTTGCCCTTATTCGTGAAGAAGAGCAGGAAGTGATGCGTGTTGGATACGAAAAGATGCTCGACGAAGTCGGTGTCCTTCGTGTCCATGCCGATGACGCCTTTGCCGCCGCGCTTCTGGCTGCGGTAGGTCTTGACCGGCAAACGTTTCACGTAACCGGAATGCGTAACCGAAATGACGACATCTTCACGCGGGATCAAATCCTCGTCGAGAATTTCGTCTTCGCTAGCCATCAGTTCCGTGCGGCGTTCGTCGCCGAACCTTTCCTTCACTTCTTCCAGTTCGTCGTTAATGATCTGGAGCACCAGCTGCTCATCGGCCAAAATCGCTTTGTACTCGGAAATCTTGCGCAGCAATTCCGCATATTCAGCTTCGATCTTGTCGCGTTCCAGTCCGGTTAAGCGCTGCAGGCGCATATCGAGGATGGCCTGCGATTGATCGTAGCTGAGTCCGAATCGCGAAATCAAGCCTTCGCGCGCTTCGTCGGTCGTCTGCGATGCGCGGATCAGCCGGATGACTTCATCCAGATTATCCAGCGCGATGCGCAAGCCTTCCAGGATATGAGCGCGGGCTTCCGCCTTCTTCAGGTCGAATTCGGTCCGGCGTCGGATAACCTCGATCTGGTGCTCGAGGTAGTAATAGAGAATATCCCGCAGGTTGAGCGTACGCGGTTCGCCCTTGACGAGTGCCAGCATGTTGAAGCCGAAGTTCATCTGCATTTGCGTATGCTTGTACAAATTGTTGAGCACGACCGTCGGCGTGACGTCCCGGCGCAGCTCGATGACGACGCGCATGCCGTTGCGATCGGACTCGTCGCGGAGATCCGTGATGCCTTCGATCTTCTTCTCGCGAACGAGCTCGGCGATCTTCTCGACGAGGCGCGCTTTGACGACCTGATACGGCAGCTCGTGCACGATAATGCGCGCCTTGCCGCCGTTCTCTTCGATGGTCGCCCGCGCGCGCATCGTCACCGATCCGCGACCCGTGGTGTACGCTTGGCGCATGCCTTCGCGTCCCATGACAAAGCCTGCCGTCGGGAAGTCGGGCCCTTTTATATAATCCATCAATTCGATCGGGGTAATATCCGGATTGCGGATAAGCGCCTGGACGCCATTGATGACTTCGGTCAAATTATGCGGCGGAATATTGGTCGCCATCCCTACCGCGATTCCGGTCAAACCATTGACGAGCAGATTCGGGAAACGGGCAGGCAGCACCGTCGGCTCGTGCTCTTCGCCGTCATAGTTAGGCGCGTAATCGATGGTTTCTTTATTGATATCGCGCAGCATTTCCATGGCGATCTTGGAAAGACGCGCCTCCGTATAACGCATCGCGGCAGCCATATCCCCATCGATGGAACCGAAGTTGCCGTGTCCGTCGATCAGCATATAACGGAGCGAGAAGTCCTGCGCCATCCGTACCATCGTCTCGTAAACGGCAGAGTCGCCGTGCGGATGGTATTTGCCGATGACTTCGCCGACGATCCTGGCCGACTTCTTATACGGCTTGTCCGGAGACATGCCGAGCTCGGACATCGCGAACAAAATCCGTCGATGCACGGGCTTCAATCCGTCGCGAACGTCCGGCAGCGCGCGGCTGACGATGATACTCATTGCATAATCCATAAACGATTCGCGCATCTCGGTGCCGATATCGCGATCCCGTACTTGCAGATTTTTCTCTTCTGCCATCGTAAACCTCCTAGAGTTTGCGTATGCTTAAGCTTTCAATGACGGTTGAACGATGAATGCGGCGCCATCGAAGAGCAGGAATAATCGTCGAACGAATACTAGCATTCATTTATAGTTTCGGCTCATTCTTGCCATCCTTAAACGTTTGCAAACATGAAACTTGCCTTGCGCGCGCACCCATCTCTAAAACTTCTCCGCACTAGGTGTATACACGCTCCAAACCCGAATATCCGCCATAAACTAACATGATCATGAGGCTATTTCAAGCCGTTCTGCAGATAAACCTAAAAATAGGCATTATCTCTATTATAACATTGAATTTCGCCTCTGTCTCCTGCATGCCGCGGTATTCCCGAACCTCTTACCACGAACACGAAAGGTGGAGCCAGGTTGGCCATCCAGCGCGTGAAAAGCAAATGGGCAAAAACGAAAGTACTGCTGCTATCGGAGCAGCTGCGTGAGCGGATACCGGTCACGAAACGTTGGAACATCCCGGAACTGGAAGCCATGCTGGATGAACACGGCATGGTTTACGTCAAACCCGATCAAGGTACCTTCGGGTTAGGCGTCGTTCGGGTGGAAAAGAACGCGGATCTCGCATACACGTATCAAACCGGTACCGTTCCGCAGCGGTTCGGCTCCTTCGACAAGATGGCGGCATCGCTTCAGAAGCGTATCGGAAGCCGCCCTTACTTAATTCAACAAGGAATTCCCCTTCTCACGTACGACGGACTGCGCTTCGACATTCGCGTGATGGTGCAGCACAATCCCAAGCATGTATGGGAAACGACCGGGATCATCGGAAGGCTCAGCCATCCTCAAAAAATCGTGACCAACTACCATAGCGGCGGCGTCCCCATGGCCTTTGACAAATTGATGCAGCCGCATGTCACCCAGCCGCAAATCGATAGCTACAAAATGTGGCTCGCCGATATCGGCAAGTCTGTCGCCGCGCAGCTGCAGACCCGTTATCCGCGGTTAAAAGAAATCGGCATCGATATCGCGATCGACGAGTCGCTTCGCCCCTGGATCCTGGAAGTCAATACGCTGCCGGATCCCTATATCTTCCGCAAGCTTGGGGACAAAACGATGTTCCGCCGCATTTACCGCTATTGTCTCGCTTACGACAGACGCATGAAATAACGACAAGCCGCCCGATTCTTCGGACGGCTTGTTTGATTATCTCGTTAAATGTCGAGGTTTTTGACGTATTTCGCGAACTCTTGGATGAATTCGCGGCGCGGTTCCACGTTGTCGCCCATCAGCGTCTCGAAGATATTGTCGGCTTCGATGGCATCCTCGATCGTGACTTGCAGCATCGACCGGCTCTCGGGATCCATGGTCGTCTCCCAAAGCTGGGAAGCGTTCATCTCGCCGAGACCCTTATACCGCTGCACGTTGACCTTCGCGCCTTCGCCGAACTCGGCGATGATGGTATCGCGTTCTTTCTCGGTTTGCGCGTAACGGACGACTTTGTTCCGTTCGATCTTGAAGAGCGGCGGCTGGGCGATGTACACGTAGCCGGCTTCGATGATCTTGCGCATGTAGCGGAAGAAGAACGTGAGCAGCAGCGTGCGAATATGCGCGCCGTCGACGTCGGCATCCGTCATGATGATGACTTTATGGTAACGCGCTTTGGAGAGATCGAAATCATCCGCAATGCTCGTGCCAAGCGCCGTGATGATCGCCCGGATCTCCGTGTTGGAGAGGATCCGGTCGAGACGCGCACGCTCGACGTTCAAGATTTTACCCCGTAGAGGCAAAATCGCCTGGAAATGCCGATCGCGGCCTTGTTTAGCGGATCCGCCCGCGGAGTCACCTTCGACGATGTAGATCTCGCTGATCGAAGCATCGCGCGACGAGCAGTCCGCCAGCTTGCCCGGCAGCGCGCTGACTTCCAGCGCGCTCTTGCGGCGCGTCAGCTCGCGCGCTTTGCGCGCGGCTTCGCGGGCGCGGGAAGCCGATAGCCCTTTATCGACGATTTTACGCGATACCGACGGGTTCTCGTCGAGAAACTCTTGGAATTTCTCTGCGAAGAAGGATTCCACGATCCCGCGGACTTCGCTGTTGCCGAGTTTTGTCTTCGTCTGGCCCTCGAACTGCGGTTCCGGGATTTTGACGGAGATGATCGCCGTCAATCCTTCGCGGACGTCATCGCCGGACAGGTTGGAGTCGCTGTCCTTGATGGCGTTCATTTTGCGGGCGTATTCGTTGATGATCCGAGTCAGCGCGCTCTTGAAGCCGGATTCATGCGTACCGCCTTCATGCGTGTTGATGTTGTTCGCGAACGAATAGATATTCTCGGTGTAACTGTCGTTGTATTGCAGCGCCACTTCGACTTGAATATTATCCTTCGAGCCTTCGACGTAGATCGGCGCCTCGTGCAGCGCTTCCCGGCTCCGGTTCAAATACTTGACGAACTCGATGATGCCGCCGTCGTATTTGTACGTGTTGGACGTACCCGTGCGTTCGTCGCTCAGCGCGATTTCAATGCCTTTATTCAAAAATGCCAGCTCGCGGATCCGCGACTGCAGCACTTCGTATTCGTAAACGAGCGTTTCGGTGAAAATCTCGCCGTCCGGCTTGAAACGGGTCGTGGTGCCGGTTTCGTCGGAATCGCCGATAACCTTGAGTTCATATTGCGGCACGCCGCGGCGATACTCTTGGCGATAAATCTTGCCTTCCCGTTTAACCGTGACTTCAACCCACTCGGACAGGGCGTTCACGACGGATATCCCGACGCCGTGAAGACCGCCGGATACTTTATAACCTTCGCCGCCGAACTTGCCGCCGGCATGAAGCACGGTCATGACGACTTCGAGCGTCGATTTCTTCAGCTTCGCGTTCTCCCCGACAGGGATACCGCGGCCGTTATCGATAACGGTGATGCTGTTGTCTTCGTGAATCGATATTTCGATGCGCGTGCAGTAGCCTGCCAGCGCCTCGTCGATGCTATTGTCAACGACTTCCCATACCAGATGGTGAAGTCCTTTGCCGCTAGTGGAGCCGATGTACATCCCCGGGCGTTTGCGTACCGCCTCCAACCCTTCAAGTACTTGAATCTGGCTTTCATCATACGTATGCTGATTCGACGACATGCTTGGTTTCACTGCTCCTCTCAACTACCCTGGTCGCGATATTCGTTCGCTGCTCGGGCCTGCAACCTACTTGCCATTTGCATCCTGAATGCCCGATAACCCGCTAACTTGTCGCAAAATGGTGCGAACGTTTCTTCAGCGTTGAAGATGAGATGGGCGAGTAGTAGATCTTATGCTCGGTCACTACAATGGATTTCGCTTCTTCTTCTCCTATGATTTCAACGTCTTTGCGCTTACGGGCTTGCGCGACGAATTGCTTGGATAGCTTGGAGGACTGCTCGATCGAAATATCGAAAATCGCCACGAGCTCCGCGGCACGAATGATTTTCTCCCCGCCTAAATGTATATACATAGCTTCGCCCTCCGCTTCTTCATCTTCGCGATCACAGCGCTACATGCCCGTCCTGTACATGATAGATTCGGGTGTCATGCAACTTGCTGATATTGACGCTCTCAAGCCCCGTAGTCGTAATGAACGTTTGTACTTTGCTCTGAAATGTTTCAATCAGCTGCGTTTGCCGATGCTGATCCAGCTCCGATAACACATCGTCGAGCAGCAGCAAGGGATACTCGCCGATTTCTTCGTGAATGAGTTCGATCTCGGCTAATTTAAGCGATAGCGCGGTCGTTCGCTGCTGTCCCTGGGAACCGTAAACCGACGCTTCTTTGCCGTTGATAAAGAAAGCCATGTCATCACGATGAGGACCAACGAGCGTCATCCCGCGACGAAGCTCCTGATCCTTGACTTGTGTTAACTTTATCATAAATTGCTCAAATAATATAGATTCTTCTTCTTTGGCGTCGCTTTCGAAGGAGGGGCGATACGCGATCGTCAGCTCTTCCGATCCGGCGGTTATGCCGGCATGGATGGTCTGCGCCCATTTCTGCAGCTTCTCTATGAAGCTTTGCCTTTTTTTCACAATTTTAACACCGTACTCGGCAAGCTGCATGTTCCACACTTCCAGCATGGCCGCATTGGCGTTGCCGGGCAAAGTCGATTTGAGGTAATTATTGCGCTGCTGCAGCACTTTATGGTACTGGCCGAGCGCATGCAAATAGCCGGGCTGCACCTGGCCGATTTCCATGTCGAGAAACCGTCGGCGCACGCCCGGCGTTCCCTTCACGATCTCGAGATCCTCCGGGGCGAACATGACGACGTTCAGCGAACCGACGAAATCGCTCAGCTTGCGCTGCTCCAAACCGTTGATTTTCGCTTTCTTTCCTTGTTGGGACAAAGCGAGATCCAGCGTCACGGTTCCGTAGCGTTTCTCGACTTCTCCCCTTATGCGGGCCTCGCTGGACTGCCAGCCGATCAATTCCTTGTCCTTGCTGGTCCGATGCGACTTGGTCAAGGCAAGCACGAGGATGGCCTCGAGCAGATTCGTCTTGCCCTGCGCGTTGCGCCCGACGAACAGATTGACCTGATTGGCGGTCGCCAGCTCGATCTGGCCGTAATTGCGGTAATTCTGAAGCTGCAAAGCATTTAATCGCACTGTAAGGCCTCCCGGTCATTGCCGGCGTAAACAGCTGTTTGCCGCATTACCGTTTCACGATCGTAAAGGCGCCGAAGCCTTTTACGTCTATTTTATCCCCGACATACAGCTTGCGGCCGCGACGGTTGTCCGGCTCTCCGTTGATCACGACTTCGTTCTCCTGCAAAAAGAATTTTGCCGCCCCGCCGCTGTCGATGCAGTCGGACAGCTTCAAAAACTGGCCAAGCGCGATATATTCCGTGGCTATTCCGATTTCTTTCATGCTGATTGTCTCCTCGTTTAGCCTGTCGTCCGGTACGGAAGGATGAGATGCAGGCTGTGCGGATGGTCGGTCGGTTTGATGATGATCGGGCTCATGGCGCCGGTAAAGCCGATGAAGATAAATTCGCTGTCGATGACTTTCAGCGTATCGAGCATGTATTTGGAGTTGAAGGCGATGCGCAGCTGCTCGCCGGTCATTTCTTTCACTTCCACCTGTTCCGTTACGCGGCCAAGCTCCGTGGAGCTGGACGAAATCTCGATCGAGCCGTCCTCTTGGGTAACGAGGCGAACGATGTTCGTTTTCTCTTCGCGGGACATCAGGTAGGCGCGATCGATCGCGTCCGTCAATTTTTTTGTTGGCAGGACGAGTTCTGTTTTGAAATTCTGCGGAATAATCTTGGAAGTGTCGGGGTACGTCCCGTCCAGGATGCGCGAATAGAACAATACATGGCCGACTTTGAACAGCACTTGATTGTCGGCGACGACGATATCCACATGTGTATGGTCGTCCGGAACGATCTTCGACAGCTCGCCCAGCGTCTTGCCGGAGATGACGACATTGGAGAATTTATAGCCTTCCGGCGCTTCGACCGTGGCTGCGCGGCTGGCAAGGCGATGACGGTCCGTCGCGACGAATTTGAGCTGGCCTTCGGATAAATTCCAAAGCGCTCCGGTCAAAATCGGCGTTTGCTCGCTGGTCGAAGCCGCGAATATCGTTTGGCGGATCATCGATTTAAGCAGGTCGCCCGGAACGGCGATCGACTCGCTTTGTTCGATGGTCGGCAGTATCGGGAATTCCTCCGGGTCCAGTCCGACCATTTGGATATCCGTCGAGCCGGAACGGATCATCGTTTGAAAGCCGTCTTTCACTTCGATCTCAAGCTCGTCCGAGGGCAATTTCTTGACGATTTCGACAAAGAACTTCGCCGGCAGCACGACGCTTCCCGGTTTCTCGACCTTGGCGATGACGAATTCGCCGTTCTCGACAGGAATGAAGCTTTGAATGGAGATGTCCGTGTCGCTTGCCGTCAATGTGACGCCTTGATGATTGACGTCGATTTTGATGCCGCCGAGAATCGGAATCGCGGGACGTGTCGAAGAGGCTTTGGAGACTTGTTGAATCGCGTCGTTTAATTGATCTTTGCGGATCGTTAATTTCATAATTGTCACTCCTAAAGGAAAGGGATCACGGCTGCGAAAAAGGGAGTCGTTTTCACCTATATTTTGATGATGTTTATTAAAGAAAGATAGTAGAAGTCGTAGTAGGGGCGCTGAATATGTGGATAAGTGGATTTAACACGGATAAAGCAAGCCTATCCACATGTGTACAGCGTGTGCATAGGCTTGCCGGTTCGATGTTGAAGAAGTGAATAACTTTCGCGCGCGTTATGCACCGTTCTTCTATTCATATTCAGGAATGGCTTTTGATCTTCTCCGTTAACGTTTGAATGATTTTGAACAGCTCGGAATCGACTTTGAGCTGCTGCGTGATCTTCTCATGGGCGTGAATGACGGTCGTATGATCGCGTCCGCCGAACGCTTCCCCGATCTTAGGCAGCGAGTAATCGGTCAGCTCCCTGGAGAGGTACATGGCGATTTGCCTCGGGAACGCGACCGCTTTCGTACGCTTGCGCGCCTTGAACTCCTCGAGCTTCAACCCGTACAGCTCCCCGACCTTGTGCTGAATATCCTGCATCGTGATCATTTTGGGCCTGCTGGAAGGAATGATGTCCTTCAGCGCCTCGGCCGCCAAATGCGAGGAAATATCCTCGTTGATCAGGGATGAATAAGCCACGACCCGAATGAGAGCGCCTTCCAGCTCGCGAATGTTCGTATCGATTTGACTGGCGATGTAGACCATGGCCTCGTTCGGGATGTCCAAATTCTCCGCTTTCGCCTTCTTCCGCAAGATCGCGATCCGCGTCTCCAGGTCAGGCGGCTGGATGTCCGTTATGAGTCCCCATTCGAAACGCGAACGCAGCCGTTCTTCCAGCGTCGGTATTTCTTTGGGCGGACGGTCGCTGGAGATGACGATTTGTTTGCGTTCCTCGTGCAGCGCGTTGAAGGTATGAAAGAATTCTTCCTGCGTCTGTTCTTTCCCCGCCAAAAATTGAATATCATCGATCAGCAGCACGTCGATGTTGCGGTATTTGTTCCGGAAGCTTTCGCCGCGGTTATCCCGGATCGCGTTGATGAATTCGTTGGTGAATTTCTCGGAAGATAAATAAAGTACCCGCGTATTGGGGTTATGCTCCAAAATATAATGCCCGATCGCATGCATCAAATGCGTTTTGCCGAGTCCGACTCCGCCGTAGAGAAAGAGCGGATTATAGGCTTTCGCCGGCGCTTCGGCCACGGCCAGCGACGCGGCATGGGCAAAACGGTTGTTGGCACCGATGACGAACGTATCGAACATGTATTTGGGATTAAGCATATGCGAATAAGTCTCTTCCGGGCCGACTTGGGCGGGGGGCAATACGATCGGCTGGAACTCCGCGGGTTCTGGCGGTTTATTTTCTTCAATCACGAATTTAATGTCGAATTGACGCCCCATGAATTCCTGCAGCGTCGTCCGCACAAGCTTGGTATACCGGCTTTCGAGCCATTCGGCCGCGAAAGTCGTCGGCGCTGTTACAATGACGACGGATTCTCCGCTGAACGAAGCTTTCGTCGCCTTAAACCAAGTATCGAAGCTGGGCTTGCTCAACTTGGTTTGTATGATAGACAGCACCTGTTGCCACATTTCGTGCGTATGGCTATCCACAAATGGTCACTCCTTATCAAAATCGCCGCAAAGGGCGCTATCCAGCTGAAGATGTCGAAAATAGGGGGTATTCGGCAGGAAATGAATCCACATTATTAAGGGATGGAAAAGAAAACTTATTCAAGGGGGATGAATGTTGTTCACATTCTTATCCACAGGCTGTTAATAATGTTGAGGGGAAGTTGGAGTCATCCACACAGAAAACATATTTATCATAGCAAAAGAAGCCTTGATATTCAACGATATCGGCCATTTTATCCACAAATTCAATAGGTTGTGTACAAAACTTATCGACAACACTAGATATTGTTAATATCTTGTTACCATTTCGACAAAATACGGGAAAGTGCGATAAATTCATCCACATGTTATTAATTCGGCGCGCTTATCAATGCCGAGAACTGTTTATCCACAGTTCGTATCCGACGGAAAACGTTTTGCCTCTTCGCCTGGCTTGCAGGTTGACTTTTGCATGGGCGCGTGGTTTAATTGAAAAAGGCGTTTTTTACGGAGAATGCTCATCGTTCGATTTTTCTTATCGACCTTGCAGCATGCTCGAATAGGAAAACCGACGATCGCGAATCGTGAAGACGATCAGCATAGAATGAAGACCGAAGCATGGCGATCGAGTATGGTTAGGAGGTGCATAGATCAATGAGACCTACATTTAAACCGAATGTGAGCAAACGTAAAAAAGTTCATGGTTTCCGTAAACGTATGGCTTCCGCTAATGGACGCAAGGTGCTGAGCGCCCGCCGTAAACGGGGAAGAAAAGTACTGAGCGCGTAACTTTAAGACCACTTTACGTGGTCTTTTTTTCATTTATACGGGTCATACTATGTCATAAAGGTGAAGATGCGCCGTGCAAAGAAAGCTGCGTTTGCGTAACCGCGAAGATTTCAGCCGGATCTATCGAAACGGCAAATCGTTCGCCAACAGCCAATTCGTCGTGTACTGGTCCCGCCAGCATAAAGCGGAACCGTTCCGGCTCGGCGTCTCGGCCAGCAAGAAAATCGGCAATGCCGTCGTGCGCAACCGAATGAGAAGGCTCGTGAAGGAGATCGTCCGCCATCAGACGGACCGCATCGCCGACCAGCTCGATTTCATCGTGATCGTGCGCAAACCGGCCGTCGGCCTAGGCATGAAAGAACTCGAGAAAAGCATGCTCCACGTCTTGAAGCGGGCAGGGCTTCTGAAGCAGAAATGAAGGGCCTTGTAATCGCTTTACCGCGTGGAGCGGGCTTGTTTCTTTGTGCCAAAAAATATGATATAGTTTAGCTGAATGATTTTGCATCGCTTGCGCCTTTAATAGGGGCGGCGCTTATGGTACGCAGAGAGGAGATTTACATGTTGTCCCGTATTTCGAAACGAACATGGATAACGGCATTCGCGCTAATTGCCGTGATGTTTTTCTTGAGCGGCTGTTCTTCGGCTACTCACCCGGTTTCAATGGATGACTTATCGCACGGGAACTTCTGGCAGCGGCATGTCGTCTACTATTTCTCGCTCGTGTTGGAGAACTTCGCGAAGTGGTTCAACGGCGAGTACGGAATCGCGATCTTGCTGATGGTGGTTATCGTTCGTACGTTGATTCTCCCGCTTACGATCAAGCAGTACCGCAGTTCGAAGGCGATGCAGGCTCTGCAGCCGGAGCTGGCAAAATTGAAAGAGAAGCACAAGGACAACCCGCAAAAGCAGCAGGAAGAAACGATGAAGCTATTCCAGCAGCATAAAGTCAATCCGCTGGCAGGCTGTCTCCCGCTGATCGTGCAGATGCCCGTGTTTATCGCGCTGTACAACTCGATCTATATGAATGAGAACATTCGTGAGCATACATTCCTCTGGCTGCAGCTCGGCGAGAAGGACCATACGTATATCCTGCCGATTTTGGCTGCCATCACGACGTTCGTGCAGTCCAAAATGATGCAGTCCCAACAAAAGACGATGCCGGCGATGCAAGGGATCATGATGATCTTCCCGGTATTGATCTTCGTGATGGCGATTTCGTTCCCGTCCGCTCTGCCGCTGTACTGGATCTTCAGCAATACCTATACCATTGTGCAAAATTATTTCCTTTATGTGCGCAACTCACCGAAAGATAAGGAGAGTGTCCCTGCGAAATGAAGAAAATCGTGGCATCGGGTAAAACGATCGAAGATGCTGTAAGAAATGGTTTAACGGAATTGCAAGTATCCGCGGAGCGCGTTAACGTGACCGTGCTGGAGAAACCAAGCAGAGGATTGTTCGGACTGATCGGGACTCGTTCCGCCAAGGTCGAGCTCGTGCTGTTGTCCCAAACCGAGGTTGCGGCGGAACCCGCGCCGGTCATATCGGCGGCAGCTGCTCCGACAGCGGACAAGCCTGCTGCGGTAGCGAAAGATGCGATCCTTGAAACGGAACGATTCATTATTGAAGTGGCAAGAACCATGGGGCTTGACATTACGATTGCTCGTAACGATTCAAAAGAAGGATTGACTCTCGCTTTATCCGGCGGCGGAGATCTCGGCATGTTGATCGGACGCCGCGGTCAAACGCTCGATGCTTTGCAATACCTGGTCAATATCGTGGCCAACCGTTATTCCAACAGCCATCTGCGTATCGTGCTCGATGCGGAAGATTTTCGCGATCGTAGGCGCAAGACGCTTGAAGATTTATCGGATCGCTTGGCGGGGCATGTCATACGAACTCGAAAAGAAGTCGTGCTCGAGCCGATGGCACCCCACGAGCGCAAGATTATTCATTCGCAGCTTCAGAACCACGCCAGGGTAAAGACGTTCAGCAAAGGCGATGAGCCCAATCGGCGCGTGGTCATTACGCTGAAATAACGATGCATAGCGCTCTATTCAAGCAATGGCTCTTACCGGTCATTGCTCGTTTTTTATTTTGATTCAAGTTAAGAGGGAATACGCGATGATGATACAAGACACGATTGCCGCCATTTCGACAGCCGTCGGAGAGGGCGGCATTGCCGTTATTCGGGTAAGCGGGCCGGAGGCCGTGCAAGCCTGCGCGAGCTACTTCCGATCCAAGTCGAATATGGCCGAGGCGGATACGCATACGGTTCATTATGGACACATCGTCGATCCGGCTACGGGGGAAACGGTGGAAGAGATATTGCTCACGATCATGCGGGGGCCGAGGTCGTTCACGGCGGAAGACGTCGTCGAGCTGAGTACGCACGGCGGCGTAGTAGCCGTTAAGCGCGTGCTGGAGCTGCTGCTGCGTTCCGGCGAGATCCGGCTTGCGGAGCCGGGTGAATTCACGAAGCGCGCTTTTCTGAACGGCAGAATCGACCTGACGCAGGCAGAGGCGGTTATCGATCTGATCCGATCAAAGTCGGACCGGGCATTCTCCGTCGCGCTGAAGCAATCGGAAGGTATGCTGTCCAAAAAGGTGAAGGCACTCCGCCACGGATTGATTGAGCTGTTGGCTCATATCGAGGTCAATATCGATTATCCCGAACATGATGTCGAATCGATGACAAGCAGCTACATCCGGAATCGCTGCGGAGAAGCCTGCGCGGAAATCGATCGATTGCTAAAAACGGCCGCGGAAGGCAAGATATTACGGGAAGGCATAGTTACGGCTATCGTCGGCCGGCCGAATGTCGGTAAATCCTCGCTGTTGAATGCGCTCGTGCAGGAAAATAAAGCGATCGTAACCGACATTCCCGGCACGACGCGGGATGTGATCGAGGAATATATTACGCTGGGCGGTATTCCGCTCCGGCTTCTGGATACGGCCGGTATTCGCGAGACGTCCGACGTGGTGGAGCGAATCGGCGTCGAGCGTTCGCGCTCGGCGCTTGAGGAAGCCGATTTGATACTGCTCGTGCTGAATGCCAATGAGTCGCTTCATCCGGACGATCTTGAATTGATGCAGAAGCTGAGCGGTCGGCCTGTCGTTGTCTTGTTGAATAAGACGGACCTGCCGGTCGTGCTGGACATAGCGGAAGTCGAGAAACAGTTCCCCTCGGACGCGATCGTGCGGTTATCCGTTCTGAAGGAGCAGGGGCTTGATGAGCTGGAATCGGTCATTAAGCGAATGTTCTTCGGCGGCGAGCTGGAGTCCGCCGATCTGACTTATGTCAGCAATGTTCGACATATTGCGCTGCTCAATCAAGCCCGACAGTCATTGGTGGATGCGATTGAAGCGACGGAGATCGGCATTCCGATTGATATCGTGCAAATTGACGTGCGTACGGCATGGGAGCAATTAGGCGAAATGATAGGCGATTCGGTAGCCGAGTCGTTGATTGATCAAATTTTCTCTCAGTTCTGTTTAGGTAAATAAATTGTCCGAGTGGCAAGGAGGGATAGGAAATGGGTTATCATGCGGGTAATTTCGATGTCATAGTTATAGGTGCGGGACATGCCGGGTGCGAAGCGGCGCTTGCATCCGCGCGAATGGGAGCGGAGACGCTGCTGCTGACGATCAATCTGGATATGGTAGCGTTCATGCCATGCAATCCGTCGATCGGCGGACCGGCTAAAGGCCATGTGGTCAGGGAGATCGACGCGCTCGGCGGCGAGATGGGACGCAATATCGATAAGACGTTCATCCAAATGCGGATGTTGAATACGGGAAAAGGTCCGGCTGTTCACGCGCTGCGCGCGCAAGCCGATAAGTTTCTATATCAGCACTTCATGAAGCAGACGATCGAGGAAACGGAGCATCTGACGCTTCGCCAGGGGATGGCTGAGGATCTGATCATCGAGGACGGCGAATGCGTGGGCATCGTGACCAAGACCGGCGCGGAATATCGGGCGAAAGCGGTGGTTGTGACAACGGGCACGTATCTGCGCGGCAAGGTGATTATGGGCGAACTGATGTATGAGAGCGGTCCGAACAACCAGCAGCCGTCCATCAAATTGTCGGAGAGCTTGCGTAATCTGGGGCTGCAGCTCGTTCGCTTCAAAACCGGCACGCCGCCGCGGGTGCATGGGGATACGATCGACTTTTCCAAGACGGAGATTCAACCCGGGGACGAGAAGCCGAAATTTTTCTCGTACGAAACGGAATACTCGGATAACGAGCAGCTGCCGTGTTGGCTGACATATACGTCGGAAGAGACGCACCGGATTATCAGCGACAATCTGCACCGCGCCCCGATGTTCTCCGGAGCGATTGAAGGAACGGGGCCGAAATATTGCCCATCCATTGAAGATAAAATCGTCCGCTTCGCGGATAAGCCGAAGCATCAAATCTTCTTGGAGCCGGAAGGCAAGAATACGTCGGAGTATTACGTGCAAGGATTGTCCACGAGCATGCCGGAGGATGTGCAATTGAGCATTCTTCGTTCTATTCCAGGATTAGAGAAGGTCGAAATGATGCGTACGGGCTATGCGATCGAATACGATGCCGTAGTTCCGACGCAGCTGTGGCCATCACTCGAAACGAAAGTCGTACCGGGCCTATTCACGGCCGGTCAAATCAACGGCACCTCCGGTTATGAGGAAGCGGCCGGTCAAGGCATCATGGCGGGGATTAACGCCGCGCGGAAAGTCCAGGGCAAGCCGCCGGTCATCATCGAGCGCTCGCAGGGCTATATCGGCGTGCTAATCGATGATCTCGTCACGAAAGGCACAACGGAACCGTACCGCCTGCTTACTTCGCGTGCAGAGTATCGTCTGCTGCTTCGTCACGACAATGCGGATTTACGTCTGACGCCGACGGGATATGACATCGGATTGATCTCCGAAGCGCGATACAACAAGTTCACGCTGAAGAAGGCAATGGTCGAACAGGAAATCGAACGGCTCAAAAGCGTGAAGGTTCGTCCGGAAGAAAATGTCCATGCGCTGCTGGACGAGATCGGAACTGCGCCGCTCCAACAGGTCACCGACGCGCTTTCCTTGCTGCGCCGGCCTGAGGTCACTTATGAGCATGTGGAACGTTTGTCGCCTTCATCCGAATCATTGACGGAAGATATGAAGGAGCAAGTGGAGATCCAGATCAAGTACGCCGGCTACATCGAGAAACAGCAGCTGCAAGTCGAACGCATGGCTAAAATGGAGAAAAAGCGCATTCCGGATGATATCGATTATGCGGTCGTCACGAATTTGTCCAAGGAAGCAAAGCAGAATTTGTCCGACATTCGTCCGCTTTCGATTGGGCAAGCATCGCGCATCGGCGGCGTTACGCCTGCCGATATTTCTATCCTGCTCGTGTATTTGGAACATTACAATAAGGTTGTCGCAGCACGGGGGTAATCCATGAATTCGACCGAAACATGGTTCGCGGATTTGCTTGGGCAGCACGGGGTGGCGTTGACGCCGCTCCAGCTGCAGCAGTTCCAGACCTATTATGAATTGCTCGTCGAATGGAACGAGAAAATGAATTTGACGGGAATCACGGAAAGGGAAGCCGTCTACGAGAAGCATTTCTATGACTCCGTCACCCTTTCTTTCTTTATGAATATGGATGAGATCGCAGCTATGGCCGACATTGGGTCTGGCGCGGGATTTCCAAGCTTGCCGCTGAAAATTTGTTTTCCGCATCTCAAAGTGACCATCGTAGACTCGCTGAATAAACGGATTCAGTTTCTTCAGCATGTCGTCACTTCGCTTAGTCTTTCGGACGTAACTTGCGTCCACGGCAGGGCAGAGGATATCGGACGATTACCTGCTCACCGAGATGCCTATGACCTTGTAACGGCAAGGGCGGTTGCTCGTCTAAGCGGATTGAACGAGCTCTGTCTTCCTTTTGCAAGGAAGGGCGGCGTGTTCGCGGCCATGAAAGGCGCGGATCCTGCCGAGGAAACGCAAGAGGCCAAACGCAGTTTATCCGAGTTAAAAGGGAAGCTTTCGAATATCCACCATCTGAAGCTGCCGTTTGAGCAATCGGATCGCCATATCATCGTCATTGACAAACTTGCCGCAACTCCGGCAAAGTATCCAAGAAAAGCCGGGTTGCCGCTAAAACAACCAATTCTATAGAAGTTAAGCACTTGCGGCGAAATGTTTCACGTGGAACAATAACAGCATTGATTTTTGTTCGAGATATCGCGTTGTCAAGCAGGAAATCAACTTGCAGCCGACGAATGTTATAGAAACGACAAACTCGGCATTTTGAAATCGGGTGGTATGTTGACGCTATGAAAGAACAATTCTCTCGTTTATTCGGTTTGAGCGATCAGAAGAGCACGAACCTTGATGAAGTGAAACATCTTCCGATCGTTGAGGTAGACACGAGTCCTTATCAGCCGCGAACGGTATTCGACGATGATCGAATCGACGAGCTCAGCCAGACCATTCGAACACATGGCGTCATTCAGCCAATCGTTGTTCGGGCACGCAATGGACGGTACGAAATTATTGCGGGCGAGCGCCGATTCCGTGCAGTAAAGAAACTTGGTCTCGATACGATTCCTGCCATTATTCGAGAATTCAACGATTCGCAAGCAGCCTCCATAGCTTTGATCGAAAACTTGCAGCGAGAAGGACTTACATCGATTGAAGAAGCGGTCGCATACCAAAAGCTGATTGATCTGCACAATCTAACGCAAGAGAGCTTGGCGCAGCGGCTTGGAAAGAGCCAATCCACCATCGCAAACAAGATTCGGCTGTTGGGACTCGGAGAAATCGTTAAAAACGCCCTGATGGAGCGGAAAATTACGGAACGGCATGCCAGGGCGCTGTTATCGCTTGATTCCGAAGAGCTGCAACTAAAAGTGCTGGACGATATTTTGACGAAAGAATTGAACGTAAAACAGACCGAAGCAAGGGTCGCTTTCTATAAAGAAACGGTGCAGACCGCGGCTAAAAAAGCGAAACGGGTCTCGTTTACGAAGGATGTTCGGCTGGCCTTGAATACCATTCGACAATCGATTGACATGGTTTCGGGTTCTGGACTTCAGATCAAAACCGATGAACAGGATTTCGAGGATCATTACGAGATTGTAATCAAGATTCCGAAACGCTAATAGCTATGCTGACAGCCGTCCAGTTATGGGACGGCATCGTCATTTTGTCTATTGGTATTTGCTAGACGCAATCATAGCTGCAGAGATAGATAGGGGTTTGTCGGCTCCAATAAGTTATCAGCATAGAGGTGAACGGTTTGTCTAAAACGATTGCAATAACGAACCAGAAGGGCGGTGTCGGAAAAACGACCACGTCCGTCAATCTGGGTGCGTGCCTGGCTTCGCTGGGCAAGAAGGTGCTGCTAGTCGATATTGACCCTCAGGGAAATACGACGAGCGGTATCGGAATCAATAAAGCGGATGTAGCGCATTGTATTTATGATGTGCTTATTAATGATGTGCATCCGAATGAGGCCACCTGCCAGACGAATATCGAAGGCTTGAACATCCTTCCTGCGACTATTCAGCTGGCCGGTGCGGAGATCGAGTTAGTACCTACGATCTCGCGTGAGCAACGATTGAAAAAATCGCTTGCGCTTGTGAAAAATCAGTACGATTATATCCTCATCGATTGTCCGCCTTCGCTTGGCATTCTGACCATCAATTCGTTGACGGCATCGGATTCCGTCATTATTCCAATTCAATGCGAATATTACGCGCTGGAAGGCTTAAGCCAGCTCTTGAATACAGTTCGTTTGGTACAGAAACATTTGAACACTTCCCTTCAAATCGAAGGCGTGCTGCTCACGATGTTCGATGCGCGGACGAACCTTGGCATACAAGTTATCGAAGAAGTGAAGAAGTATTTTCAGCAAAAGGTGTATCAGACCATCATCCCGCGTAATGTTCGCTTGAGCGAAGCGCCTTCGCACGGCCAATCGATCATTACGTATGATCCACGGTCTAAAGGAGCAGAGGTGTACCTTGAACTCGCGAAGGAAGTGATTATGTATGAGCAAGCGGCTAGGTAGAGGACTTGATGCGCTTATTCCATCGCTTTCCGTAAACGAAGACGACAAAGTGGTTGAGGTTTCGCTGACGCAGCTAAGACCGAATCCCTATCAACCGCGTAAAACGTTTGATGATGATGCCATCAAAGAACTGGCGGAGTCCATTAAACAGCATGGCGTGATTCAACCGATTATCGTCCGGACGGTCCTTAAAGGATATGAAATCATAGCGGGCGAGCGGCGCTTCCGCGCTTCGCAATTGTGTGGCAATCCTACCATCCCTGCAGTCGTGCGCAACTTCTCGGATATGCAAGTGATGGAGATCGCGCTTATCGAAAACTTACAGCGCGAGGATTTGAACGCGATTGAGCTTTCGATTGCGTATCAAGCATTAATGGACAAGTTTAATCTGACGCAAGAAGAGCTTTCATTGAAGGTCGGCAAATCCAGATCGCACATTGCCAATTTTCTGAGGTTGCTTTCGCTCCCGGAACAGATCAAGGAAAATGTTTCACGTGGAACATTGTCCATGGGTCATGCAAGGGCCATCGTGGGCGTGAAAGAGGATTCTCGGAAGAAGGAACTGGCCGAACTGTCGATTGCAAATGAATGGAGCGTCAGACAGTTGGAGGAAGCCATTAAGAACTTGGATCAGCCAAACCCGGAAAAGGTGAAGGAAACGGCTTCTAATAAGAAGAAGGATCCCTATATCGATCAGATCGAGGAAACGCTGCGCGAACAATTCAAAACAACCGTCAAGATTAAACAACAGAAGGATAAAGGCCGTATCGAACTGATGTATTATAACAAACAAGACCTAGAGCGCTTGCTCGAACTGCTTCAACAATTATCCTAATACGGAAGCTTCCATTAATAGCATACTTGATTGGCGGGATTTGAAGCAGGGCCGCCAATCAAGTATGCTATTGTTAAGATTAAGCGGAGGGAGGCGGAGTGATGGCAGAGCAGCCGGTGGACAAACCATTCATTTACTTGGATCACGCCGCGACATCATGGCCCAAACCATCTCTCGTCGTCGATGCGGTGAAAGAAGCGATGGAGCGGGACAGTGCCAATCCTGGCAGAGGATCTCATGCGATGGCGGTTCGGGCGAGCCGGATATTGTTTGAGGCTCGCAGATCGCTTGCGAAGCTCTTCGTTGTCAAAAATCCGAACGACATCTCGTTCGGGCTGAATACGACGATGGCGCTCAATACGGCGATCAAAGGGACTCTTAAACCTGGCGATCATGTTATAGCTACCGCGGTGGAGCATAACTCCGTACGCAGGCCGCTGGAGTATTTGAAGCGATTAGGCATGATCGACGTGACCTATGTAGAAACGGATGACAGGGGACAGTTGGACGCAAAACAGGTGCAGCTGGCAATTCGTTCGAATACGAAACTGGTGGTCGTGAATCATAGTTCGAATCTGCTCGGCTCCATTTTGCCAATCGCGGATATTGGAGAAGTAACCAGACGAAGAGGAGTTAAGCTGCTCGTGGATGCGGCGCAAACGGCGGGGCTCCTGCAAATCGACGTGGAGGGCATGGGGGTTGATATGCTCGCATTTCCGGGCCATAAAGGGCTGCTGGGGCCGCAAGGGACCGGCGGGCTATATGTTCACCCCGAAGTGGACCTGGAGCCGCTCCTGCATGGCGGTACGGGCAGCCAATCGGAGTCCATCGAACAGCCTTCCGTGCGTCCGGACCGCTATGAAGCGGGAACGCAAAATACCGCCGGCATCAGCGGTCTGCGGGCAGGGGTAGAGCATGTCCTGCATGAGACCGTTCAAAACATCCATACTAAAGAATGGACGTTGACGCAGCTGATGATGGAGGGGCTTCTTGCCGTGAAAGGCGTGCGACTTTTGGGGCCGGGGTTGGGGAGACCGAGAACAGGCATCGTGTCGTTCGTCATGGAAGGAGCGGACCCGTCGGAGATCGGGTTTATATTGGACCAGCACTACAACATGGCCGTACGAACAGGATTTCATTGTACGCCGCTGGCCCATGGAACTGCAGGGACGTTGGAGACGGGAGCGATACGTGCAAGCGTGGGGTGCTTTACGACTTCTGAAGAGGTGGACGCCTTCGTTGGGGCAGTGAACGAAATTGGCCGACATTACAGCTAAAGAGCACCGAATGGGGAGAGAATCGCATCATGGATCAATGGATTGAGAGGCCGTTCGATTGGGCAATGGCCGGAATGCTTGCCGGACTTATTATTATCGTATTGCTGCTGCTGATCCGGAATTTCGTGCTGGGCAGCAAATTGAAGAAGCTGAGGAAGAGCTACACGCAATTCATGAGCGGTTCAGGAGTCGAAGGGCTGGAAACGATCATCATTGAGTTGAAGGAGCGCCTGCAGGAGCAGGAAGAACTGCACCGCAGCTTGAAGAAAACGGTCGTCTCATTGAGCGAAACCATGAAGAAGAAGAAAGGCAATATCGGCATTCATCGCTACAATGCTTTTGCGGAACGAGGCAGCGATCTCAGCTTTTCCGTTGCATTCATTAATGACGATAAAGACGGCATGGTGATGAGCGGGATCCATGGCCGAGACAATACGTTCGTCTACGCAAAGCCGGTCAAAGAAGGGCAGTCGGCCTACACGTTGACCCCCGAAGAAATCGAAGCGATCAATCTTGCGTTGCTGCAGGATAAGTAGCAGGACGCGTGCATTTCATAATGGACGAGAATAAGCTGTGCGCAATGATGTCGGCCATGCGGATCACCAGGTGCAGACGCGTGTTTTGCAAGACGAAATATTCCATGAATCCGCCGACGTTCACGATGCCGGTGATATGAATATCGCCGACGGGAGGCAGGTCCTTGTTCACGCCAGCGCCGGGTCTGACCGGTCCCGTACCGACTTGAATGCAGCCGACGCTCGCCGCTTGGCCTAGACAGGCATCGATCCCGATCACGAACGGCTTGCGCACATGCTTGTTGATGTCGATCAGCGTCTCATCCAAATTCATGGCGTGAACCGGTTCTTCCAACGTGCCGTATAAGTCGAAGAACGGACTCCTGTATTTGCTGAGGGAGGTGCCGACGAGAGGGCCGAGCGAATCGCCCGTAGAGCGGTCGGTGCCGACGCAAACGACGACAATTCTGCGATCAGGGGACACATTGTCCAATAAATAGGTCATACGATTAATAAGAAGTCCGGTGATGTTAGGCTCCGTGTACGGTACCTTGAGCGGCGTTTCTTTCATCCCTGGCAGTCTCATAGATTCCCCTCCCGCAAAAACGCTATGAAAATTCGCGGATTGTCAGCGGTTCTAGCTGCTAAATTGATAGAGCCGCCGGCCTTGCGCTTGGTTACTAGTATATGGATGGGACAACCATTTTATACTTGCCCGCAAGGAGAAATGTTCAATCAAATCAGTCAGGAGGCGAGGAGCCATGCTGATCGCGTTCGACTCCACCCAGCAGGCGCTGCGGGCGGAAATGCTATTAGAATACGCGGAGATCGAAATAGATATGTACCCGACGCCAAAGCAGATTACGGCCGGCTGCGCGCTTTCTATTCAATTTCCGGAAGAAGATTTGCTAGCCGTTCAGGAGGTCATCGTTCAGGAAAAGGTGGAAATCAGGGGGATTTTCAAACAGGTGGAGGACCGTTACGAAGCGATCGCGATGTGAAGAATAAAAGCATTGGAGCCATAAGAACTCGATGAGGACGCCGATGCAGGGAGAGCCTTAAAAAGAGGAGGAGCGGATCGGGATGGAGAGAAAACAGTTCGAGCTTGGGGACATCGTACAAATGAAGAAACAGCATCCGTGCGGGACGAACGAGATGGAGATTATCCGCATGGGGATGGACATTCGCATCAAATGCGTGGGCTGCAAGCACAGCGTGCTCATCCCGCGGGCAAAGTTCGAAAAAAACTTAAAAAAAGTGCTTCGATCCGCCGCGGATTCGCAGCAAAACGAAGGGGAAAACAATTTGTCGGCGCCGGAATAAAAAGGCTTGCAATCGGACGAGCCGCATGATAAGATATTCCTTGCTGACTGACAAACACATGGAGAGGTACCCAAGAGGCCCAAGGGGGCTGACTCGAAATCAGCTAGGCGTGTCACAGCGTGCGTGGGTTCGAATCCCACCCTCTCCGCCATAACCCTTAAACGCGAAGCGATCCTAACGGATCGCTTTTTTGCTTCATTATTTTCGTGCTGGTAACGAGTAGGCAGATGGCAAGGCAGGCGATCGTCGTGCGGTTGCGCTGAGTTGGCGTGCGGGGCCATGAGCATGCCGTAACGGCTAGTAACTGAGTCAGTGCCAGCATTGCGACAAGTGGATAAGGATCAATGCCGTCAGTGCCGTCTTAGACGAACGAAGCGATGCGTTGATGCAGACGAAGGAGAAGCTAGGTGGCGCGGAGAGTGCCCGATCGATTAATGCGAGGCCATGCGCCATGTGCGATGCCATGCGCTGAGCTATGCGCTGTGGGGAATGTGCCAGCCATATGCCGTGCCCCCGCGAGAGGCTGCAATCATCGCAGCACAGGAAAAAAGGGCTCTTGCGAGCCCTTTTCCCGACGGTGCTTAGTTTTGTAGAAAACAGTCGTCACAAAGCTTTCGTCGAAACCTTGGTTCACCGATCGAATCGGTGCGCGTGTGTTACAGACAAGTGTCTTTGGCACAACCCTCCGCTTCTATGCTGAGTGGACAGAATCTCCTTGAGGATCAAGCACATTGACGTTCAATGGAACCACACCTCTCACTTGTTCACCGTCATGAATTATGATGCGCCGAAGCCAAACGAATTATGCAATGGCCCGGATGAAAAATTTAATGCATTCGTTTCCACTTGCGGTCCTTGTTCGACGTCGAAGGGAACTGCTCGCCTTTCTTCAAATGCACCTTCTTTGGATCGTTTACGCCCATGTGAAACGAGGCCTCGCCGATCTCGATGTACGTGCCGTCGTTCGGCGCGTGATCGCCCGGCCGAAATTCCGTCCATTCGCCCATTGCTGCTGCACCTCCGTCATGAGTCCTTCCGGGGAGGGGAACCCCGGCTTCTAGTTTGCGCTCCGAGCGCGACCCGCATGAACGGAAGAATGAGGGAGGTCGAGCATTAAATCCTTACTTGTCAAGCGGGCACCAAATTTGATATAGTATTCAGGTATGCGAGAAAGTACTCTAGCTCGCTCCTTGCTCCCTTAAGGGGGCCGCATAGTCCAAGAGGAGGTGAAACAAATGCGCAAATACGAAGTGATGTACATCATTCGTCCGGAAGTGGAACAAGAATCGGTTCAAGCCCTGACCGAAAAGTTCCAAGCAATCATCGGAAACGGCGGAGAGGTCACAAAGCATGACGTGATCGGCAAGCGCCGTCTTGCGTATGAGATCAACAAGATTCGTGACGGTATCTACGTGCTGGTTCATTTCAACGCAACGCCAGAAGTTGTGAATGAACTTGACCGCGTCATGAAAATTACGGATGAAGTTATCCGTTTCTTGATCACGAAAGATGTAGCCTAGTCTCATCGGACGACGCAAGCGATGTTTTGATTGGAGGCGATAAACGATGTTGAACCGCGTTATTCTCATCGGCAGACTAACAAGGGATCCTGAAATGCGCTATACGCCTGCAGGCGTTGCGGTAACGCAATTTACGCTTGCAGTGGATCGACCGTTCTCAAGCGGCGGCGGACAAGGCGGCGAGCGCGAACGTGAAGCGGATTTCATTCCGATCGTCACGTGGCGTCAGCTGGCCGAGACCTGTGCCAACTATTTGCGCAAAGGCCGTTTAGCGGCGGTCGAAGGCCGCATGCAGGTTCGGAATTACGAGAACAACGAAGGCAAGCGCGTCTACGTGACGGAAGTCATTGCCGATAACGTGCGTTTCTTGGAATCCGCGAACCGCGAGAGCAATGGCCCGCGTGAAGAAGGCGGCGGTGGCGGAAACTACGGCGGTGGCGGTCAAGGCGGCTACGGCGGTGGCGGAGGCAACCAAGGCGGAAGCGGCGGTCAAGGCGGCGGCGGACGTTCAGGAGGCACACCTCGGAACAACAACGGCCGTGATCCATTCTCGGATGACGGGCGCCCGATCGATATATCGGAAGATGATTTGCCATTCTAAACGAAAGGACGGATGAACATGAGCTTTAAGCAAAGAGATGGTGGCGACGAGCGTCCAGAACGCAAGTTCGGCGGTCGCAAAGGCCGTAACAAACGTCGTAAAGTATGTTTCTTCACCGCTAACAAAATTACGCACATTGACTATAAAGATACGGACCTGCTTCGTAAATTTATCAGCGAACGCGGCAAAATCCTGCCACGTCGGGTAACGGGAACAAGCGCGAAGTACCAACGCCTGCTGACGATCGCAATCAAGCGTTCGCGTCAAGTTGCGCTGTTGCCTTACACAACGGAATAGGAACGGACGGACAAAAAGGCAGCCGAATCCGGCTGCCTTTTTTGCGTTGCGGCAACGATCAGAACTTGGAGGCTTGCTGCTCGGCCATGTCGCCGACGATCGGCAGCTTGAACCATCGGCCCTGCAGGGCGAGGAGCATTAAGGCAATCCATAGAACAAATGTCAGCGGAGTTAGCAATACGCCAAGAATCCAGCCGATAAACGGGATGAAGCCGAGCACAATATTGATAATGAACCAAGCCACCGACAACAGTATGGACTGCATCGCGTGGAATTTCACGAACGTGCTCCGTTTCTCCAACGCGAGGAACAGCAAGCCCGTCACGAAAGCGCCCAAATAGCAGAGCAGCCCGACGATCTTGGGATCCATGCCGGTCGACGAGCGGTCCGGCGCAAAATGCGGCGCTTGCATCAGGCAGCCACTCCTTCCTTTTGTTAGGTATTTATTCGCGGCGCGGCCGAACTATGCAGGGAAGAGGCAATTTGTCCCGATAAGGATTTCCAGTTCTGTCAATATCCTTCGTTAACGAATTGTAACCATCGCTCAAAACGGATCGTTTAAAATGATGAAGGCGCGTTTAAATAGTTCGGGAAAGACAGGAGCTAATTATCATCATGGCGAATTCCAAAAGAACTCGACGTTATAAATGGCTGGCCGCCTTGCTGATCCTCGTCGTCGCAGGCGGAGCGCTGGGCTATTACAACCGCGGAGCGCTGGCGATGTGGGGATTCGATACGTTCCTGAAGGACAGCGTGGAGAAAAAGCTGGAAAACTCCTACAAGCCGCTGGAGGGCCGCAAGCCTCCCGTGACAACGACGACGACGACGTCGTACAAGAAGGAGCATCCATTCTCCTTGCTGCTGCTGGGCGTCGATCAGCGGGGCAAGGAGATCGGCCGCTCCGACACGATGATCTACACGGTCGTCAGACCGATCGACGGCGCGATCCTGATGCTCTCCATTCCTCGCGATACGTATGTCGATATCGTGGGCAAGACGACGAAGTCGGGCCGGCCATGGGAAGATAAAATTACCCATGCGTTTGCGTTCGGCGGAGCCAAAATGTCGGTCGAAACGGTCGAGAAGTTGTTTGGCGCTCCGGTAAACCATTATGCTACAATAAACTTCAAGGGCTTTCGGGATGTCATAGACGCCATGGGCGGAATTTCGCTTCCCATTACCAAGGATCTTGTCAACGACGACCCCGATCACGAGAAGTTCGTCGTCAAGGCCGGCAAGGACGTCTACAACGGCACGGAGGCTCTGAATTACGTTCGTTACCGGGAGGATGCCGGCGGCGATACAAGCCGCGCAGGACGCCACCAGGTGTTTCTGAACGCGATCATGAACAAAGCGTCAAGCGTCGGGCAGTGGACGAAAATTCCGCAAATGATGGACATTATGGGCGACAACTTCAGCACGGACTTAACGCCGGAACATATGATCGACCTTGCGAAGAGCATGCTGCAGGGCAGCGATCGCACGATTTACAGCCATACGTTGAAGGGAAGCGGTCATCGCAAGGTCCCGCGCGGCGCTTGGTATTATTTTGCGGACGAACAAGACGTGACGAAGACCAAAGCTCTGATCGCGGCCTGGCTGAATCCGGCCAAAACGAAAACGCAGCTGCCGCTTCCGGAGGAGTACCAGCACAAGATCCAGAAACCGGTGCAGTCGTTGTCGGCGAACCCGGCGAAAGGAACCGCGAAGAAATAACGGCAATCGGAATTGCCCAATGCTCTTTCTGCACGTGGAAAAAAGAAGGAAGGTGGGCACACACGCATGAATATCGCATTTTTCTTATTACCGAAGCAAGAAGTGGTCTGGTTGACGATGGATGCGACGCTCCGGCAGACGCTGGAGAAGATGGAGCATCACCGCTATACGGCCGTGCCGATCCTGGATCACGCCGGAGGCTACGCCGGGACGTTGACCGAAGGCGATCTGCTCTGGCATATGAAGAACAATCCGCAGCTGAACTTCGAGCAAACCCATAAAGTGAAGCTCTCCGACGTGCAGATGCGCCTGTCCAATAAAGCCGTGCAGATCGACGCCAACATGGAGGATCTCCTCTCGCTGGCGAAGGTACAGAATTTCGTGCCGGTGGTCGACGACATGAACCGGTTTATCGGCATCGTACGCCGCAGCGACATCATCGATTATTGCGAAGCACTCATCGTAAAAAAAATGAATGCCAACAAGGAAATGGCCGCAGGGTAAGCAATCATCATTCGCCCTGCCGGTAATCGCAGCATGCGCAGGAAACGCCGCCCTCGGGAAGAGGGCGGCGTTTTGCATCGGCGGCGCGCGGGCGGAAAAACCGTGCGGGCGCGGTAGCCCCGGATCGGGCGGTTCTGTTTTCCCGTACTTGTTTTATGATATAATGGGGAGTAAAGCTTAGGCTGCGCACTAGTATCTGGAGCAAGAGGTGAACGGTTTGAAAACCGGTGTAAAATCGATTCTTTGGAGCGCCGCGGCGCTGCTGCTGCTGCTCGCCATCGCCGTACCGCTCGTGAACGTGCTTGTTTCGGCCGTCATGATGGTGCCGATGGTCATCTTGTATGCGACGTTGTCAAGGCGGGCATTTTCCTTGCACATGGCGGCCGTATACGCAATCGGCGCCGTTGTTCTGGGGCCGGCTGCTTTGATCGTAGGCTTGTTTTTCTTGATTCCGTCCGTGGTCCTCGGACATATGTACCGCAAGGGCGCCCCCGCGCGCAAAGCGCTGACCGCCGTCGTATTGACGCTGCTCGGCATCTCGCTGCTTGAGCTCGTGCTCGCCGATGCTTGGTTCGACTTCTCGCTCATCCATGAAATCCGCAGCGTGATTACGGATACGATCGACAGCTTGGACGGCGAGGGACTGATGCCGGGCACATGGACGGCAGAGGTGACGGAGTCGTATATTCAGAACTTGATCCATTCCATCCCGATGGCGCTCATTGCGGTATCGTTCCTCTTTACGATCATCGTGCATGCCATCGCGGCGCCGATTCTCCGCAGATCGGGCATCGCCGTCTCCAAGCTGCAGCAGCCCCGCAAATGGATGCTGCCGCGCATTTTCGTCCTGTACTATTTAATCGTTCTTCTCGCGGATCTGGCGACGCCGAATGAAGGAACCTCGTTCATGACGGTCACGCTCCACAACCTGGTCCCGCTGATGCAGCTGGCGTTCTCCATTCAGGCGATGGGATTTTTCTTCTTTATTGCGCATGAACGGAGATGGAACAAGGCAATTCCGGTGATTTTATCCGTGATTGTCGCGGTTTTTCCGCCGTTTAGCCTGATCGGCGTGCTCGATGCGGCATTCCCGATCCGAAGAGCGTTTAAGAAATCGTGACACAGGGGCGGAATCGAACATGCCGAAGTTTTTGATTAAACGATGGCACGGCATGCACCATTTATGGGCATTCGTGCTGATGCTATTGATGACGATCGCGCTGGCGACGTACGATTGGAAGTTTGGGGTGCTGGGGCTCGTGCTGTCCGGCGCCATCGGTTTCTATTCGGTCATGGCCGAGCGGGCGTTTCGCCGGGATTTGAAAATGTACCTCGGCACGCTGTCCTACCGGGTGAAGAAGGCGGGGCACGAGGTCATCAGCGATTTGCCGTTCGGGATCATCCTGTATAACGAGGATAAAACCATCGAATGGCATAACGCGTTCATCACGAACATGCTGGAGCGGGAATCCGTCGTCGGCGAGTCGCTGAACGATTTGTTCCCGACGCTGTCCCAAGCGAAGGAACGCGAAGGCACGATGGAGGCGTCGATCGGGAACGCGATCTACGAGCTGATGTTCCGCTTCGACGAGAGGCTGCTCTACGTTCGCGACATCACGAAGCAGTGGCAGCTGGCCAAGCGATACGAGGAAGAAAAAATGGCGATCGGAATCGTCATGATGGATAACCTCGAAGAAGTCACGCAGGGCATGGACGACCAGCAGCGAAGCACGCTGATGTCCAGGGCCACGGCGGAGATCACGGAGTGGGCGAGCAAGTTCCACGTCTATCTGAAGCGGCTGACCTCGGACCGTTACCTGGTCATTACCGATCAGCGCACGCTCAAGCAGCTGGAGCTGTCGAGGTTCGTGCTGCTGGACGAGGTGCGCGAGATCATCGCGGAGAACAAGATTCCGATGACGCTCAGCATCGGCTTCGCCGCCGGCGCGGAAAGCATCGTCGAGCTCGGGCATTGGGCGCAGACGAGTCTGGATTACGCGCTCGGCCGCGGCGGCGACCAGGCGGCGGTCAAGGTCGGGCAGCGCCAATCGTTCTACGGCGGCAAATCCAACGCCGTGGAGAAACGGACCCGCGTGCGGGCCCGCGTCGTGGCGCACGCGCTGCGCGATCTGATGCGCGACAGCGACCGCGTCGTGATCATGGGGCATAAGATGCCGGACATGGATTCGATCGGCGCGGCGATCGGGGTGCTCAAAGCGGCGCTGCTGTTCAACAAGGAAGCGTATATCGTGCTGGAAGGCGTCAATCCGGCCATTCAGAAAATGATGGAGATGCTGCGCGAAGACGAGCGCATCGCCAAACGCTTCATAACGCCGGAACAGGCGCTCGGCATCGTGGACGGCAAGACGCTCGCGGTCGTCGTCGATACGCATAAGGCGTCGATGGTGAAGGAGCCGCGGATTCTCTCCCTGACGGACAAGATCGTCGTCGTGGATCATCACCGCCGCGGCGAGGAATTCATCACGAATGCGATTCTCGTGTATATGGAGCCGTACGCGTCCTCGACCTGCGAACTGGTCACGGAGCTGCTGCAATATATCCATGACCGAGTGCTGCTGGACGTGAAGGAAGCGACGGCGCTGCTCGCGGGCATTACGGTGGATACGAAAAGCTTCTCGCTGCGCACCGGCTCCAGGACCTTCGAAGCGGCCTCGTTCCTGCGCCGCAACGGCGCGGACTCCACGCTCATTCAGCGGATGCTGAAGGAGGATCTGGCGGAATACATCAAGAAGGCGGAAATGATCAAGCTCGCCGAGATCGTGTACGATCACGTCGCGATCGCGGTCACGGAGCAGGGACGCCAGTATTCGCAGCTGCTGATCGCGCAGACGGCGGATACGCTGCTCAACATGACGGACGTGCTGGCGTCCTTCGTCATCGGGGAACGGCCGGACGGCCTGATCGGCATCAGCGCAAGGTCGCTCGGCCATATGAACGTGCAGGTGGTCATGGAGCGCATGGGCGGCGGCGGTCATCTGACCAACGCGGCCGCCCAGCTCGAAGGCACCGTAGCGGAAGTCGCGCAGCGCCTCAAGCAGGTGCTGCAAGAAATCGATAAGGAAGAGGGGTTATTCGAATGAAGGTCATTTTCCTGCAAGACGTGAAGGGGCAAGGCAAGAAGGGCGAGGTCAAAGAAGTATCGGAAGGGTACGTGCGCAATTTCCTGTTTCCGAAGAACCTGGCGAAGCCGGCATCGGACGGCAACCTGAAGACGCTCGACGCGCAGAACGCCGCCGAGAAACGGAAGAAGGAGCAAGAGAAGGCGGACGCGCAAGCGCTCGCCGCGCGTCTGGAAGCGATGAAGGTCGTCGTGAAAACGAAAGCCGGCGAAGGCGGACGCCTGTTCGGCGCCATCACGACCAAGCAAATCGCCGAATCGCTCGAAGGGCTTGGCGTGAAGATCGATAAACGCAAAATCGAACTCGAGGAGCCGATCCGGACGCTCGGCGTCACGCAGGTAATGGTGAAGCTGCATCCCGAAGTGAAAGCGAAGCTGAGCGTGCATGCAGCGGAAGAATAATAATGCGAGAGAGGGAGCGCGGGAAGGCATGAATGACGAGCTGACGATGTTCGACCGCGTTCCGCCGCAGAACATGGAAGCGGAACAGGCGGTCCTAGGGGCGGTCCTGCTGCAGACGGAAGCGCTCATCACGGCGATGGAGCGGCTGCGGAGCGAGGACTTCTATCTGCCGTCGCATCAATTGATCTATAACGCGATGGTCGAGCTCGGCGAAGCCAACCAGCCCATCGATCTCGTTACCCTGACCTCGTACCTGCAGGACCGTCAGCAGCTGGAGGAGATCGGCGGCGTCAGCTACCTGGCGAAGCTCGGCAACGCGGTGCCGACGGCGGCGAACGTGGACTACTACGCGCAGATGGTGGAAGAGAAGTCCATGCTCCGCCGCCTCATCCGGACGGCGACCAATATCGTGTCCGACGGCTACGCGGCGGCGGACGATATCGGCCTCATGCTGAGCGACGCGGAAGCGCGCATCATGGAGCTGTCCAACCGCCGTTCCAGCAGCGGCTTCATCTCGATCCGGGACGTGCTGATGGAAGTCTTCGAGCGGGTCGAACACCTGTATTCCAACAAGGGCGGCTCGACGGGCATTCCGTCCGGCTTCACGGACTTGGACAAGATGACGTCCGGCTTCCAGCGGAACGACTTGATCATCGTGGCGGCGCGTCCGTCCGTAGGGAAGACGGCATTCGCCCTGAACATCGCCCAGAACGTCGGCGTCCGCGCCCGCGAGACGGTCGCGATCTTCAGTCTCGAGATGTCCGCCGCCCAGCTGGTGCAGCGGATGATCTGCGCGGAATCGAACGTCGACGCCGGCCGGATGCGGACGGGGTATTTGGAAGGCGACGATTGGGAAAAGCTAACGATGGCGATCGGTTCGCTCTCCGAAGCGCAGATCTACATCGACGATACGCCGGGAATCACCGTCGCGGACATTCGGGCGAAGTGCCGCCGGCTGAAGAAAGAACGCGGCCTCGGCATGATCCTGATCGACTACCTGCAGCTGATCCAAGGCCGGGGCAAGGCCGGCGAGAACCGGCAGCAGGAAGTATCCGAGATCTCGCGTACGCTCAAGCAGATCGCGCGGGAGCTGGAAGTGCCGGTCATCGCGCTTTCCCAGCTGAGCCGGGGCGTCGAGCAGCGGCAGGACAAGCGTCCGATGATGTCCGACCTTCGGGAATCCGGCTCCATCGAGCAAGATGCCGATATCGTCGCGTTTCTGTACCGGGACGATTACTACGACAAGGAGTCGGAGAAGAAGAACATCATCGAGATCATCATCGCCAAACAGCGGAACGGGCCCGTGGGCACCGTCGAGCTGGCCTTCCTCAAGAACTTCAATAAATTCGTCGGACTGGATCGCTCCCATCAGGAATCGGCTTCTTAAAACCGCGAGCGATGACAGGCGGTTCGTCCTGCTTCGACATCATATTTCTATTTCCGAACAATTGTAGGGGCAACCCTGCAATTGTTCGCTTTTCGTTGACTTTAGCGGACTAAATTGCTACACTAATACTGCTGCCGGCCACAGGCAGTCATTTGTTGTGTTCGTTTGCGCTTCAAAACATGTAATGGGGGTATATCCATGTCAACGGTAGTCGTAGTCGGAACCCAATGGGGAGACGAAGGCAAAGGCAAAATCACCGATTTTCTGGCGGACGGCGCAGATGTTGTAGCCCGGTATCAAGGCGGCAACAACGCAGGCCACACCATCATGATCGGGAATAAGAAATATAAGCTTACCATGATCCCATCCGGCATTTTCAACGAGAATAAAGTGTGCGTCATCGGCAACGGCATGGTCATCAATCCATCCGCCCTTATCGACGAAATCAATTATATACATGAGAACGGTTTCTCCACGGACAACCTGAAAATCAGCGACCGCGCGCATCTGATCATGCCGTACCACATCGAGCTGGACTGCTTGGAAGAAGAGCGCAAGGGCGATAACAAGATCGGCACGACCCGCAAGGGGATCGGCCCGTGCTACATGGACAAAACGGCGCGCAACGGCATTCGTGTCGCGGATCTGCTGGACGCCGAGGAATTCGAGACGAAGCTTCGCCGCCTCGTGATCGAGAAGAACCAAGTCATCGAGCAGGTCTACGGCGGAAACAAGCTGGACGCGGATGAAATCCTCGGCCTGTACCTCGGCTATGCCGAGATTCTTCGCCCGTACGTGACGGATACGTCCGTCGTGCTGAACGACGCGATCGACAGCAACCAGCGCGTGCTGTTCGAAGGCGCGCAGGGCGTCATGCTCGATATCGACCAAGGCACGTATCCGTACGTCACTTCGTCCAATCCGACGGCCGGCGGCGTATGCATCGGTTCCGGCGTGGGTCCGTCCAAGATCCAGCAGGTCATCGGCGTGGCGAAAGCGTACACGACGCGCGTCGGCGACGGTCCGTTCCCGACGGAGCTGAGCAACGAGACCGGCGACTGGATCCGCGAGCAGGGCCATGAGTACGGCACGGTGACCGGCCGTCCGCGCCGCGTCGGCTGGTTCGACACCGTCGTCGTCCGCCATGCGCGCCGCGTCAGCGGCATCACGGGTCTGTCCTTGAACTCGCTCGACGTGCTGTCCGGCCTGGAAACGGTCAAGATCTGCACCGGCTACAAGCTGCGCGGCGAAGTCATCGAGCACTATCCGGCCAGCCTGAAGCTGATCTCGGAGTGCGAAGCGGTGTACGAGGAGCTTCCGGGCTGGAGCGAGGACATCTCGAACGCGAAGACGCTGGCGGACCTGCCGGAGAACACGCGCCGTTACGTGGAACGCGTCTCCGAACTGACGGGCATTCCGATCGCGATCTTCTCCGTCGGCCGCAACCGCGAGCAGACGAATCCGGTGGCCCCGATTTATATCTAGCAGCAGCACATAGAGAGGATGGCGAGCGTTCGCCGTCCTCTTTCTTTTTTGCCCGGGAATTGAATGGTTCCGCCGTGCCGTGCCCATACTGGGAAGTATGGGCGATATGCCCTTGCCAATCTAGCTGCCTAAGCTGATTGGTTTGCGTTTGCGCCTACGAGACGCAAGTGCAGCATTCAGCTACTAAGAGGCAAAGGGTGATAGTGATGTGGAAGATTACGGGGAAAGTAGCGGCAGCCGTCGGAAAGCTCGTGGCAGCGGCGCTGTTGATCAGTTTTCTGTCGATATGGACGACCGGTTACGTCGTGAACAGCTACGTGGAAACGCTGCTCAAGCAGTTTCATATTCCGATGGAAGAGAAGCCGTTCGCGCTCAGCGGATTGTGGGGCGAGATGTGGGGCGCCGATCCGGAAGTGAAAGCGAGCGCCGATACGGATACGGCCGGCTCGAAGGGTGCGGACAATGCGTCGGCGGACAACGGCAGCCAGGATGCGAACGGTTCGAATAAAGGCGCGGCGGAAGGCAATTCGACGGGGAATGGCTCGGTCTCGGACAACGGGGATGCCGCGGGCTCGGGCGACGGAGCTGCTGCGAACTCGGATGAAACGGCAGGCAGTCCGAATACGGACGCTTCCGGACAGTCGGGCGGCGACAGCAACGGATCGGTGGATGCTTTCGGCGATAAGACCGAAGGCGAGCTGAGCGATATCGGCGGGGGCACGGGACCGAAGGGCAACAGCGGGGCGGTCACCGGACAAGGCAGCGCCGGAACCGACGCGAGCGATGCCTCCAAGGACGGGATCGCCATGTCGACGGACGAGATCAACGCGGCGAAATCGCAGATCAGCGAAGCGGACAAAACGAAATTATTCGACGTCATGAAGAAGCTCCCGCAGGATGCATGGCAGCAAATTTCCACGCTGATGGAGGACGGGCTGACCGACGATGAGATGACGCAGGTGAACCAGTTGATGGCGCGGTATTTGGATCGATCGGAGTACGATGAAATGACGGAGATTCTGAGCAAATATTAATCTGGCGTAAAAGGCCCTTCGGTTGAACCCGCATGCAGCGTTATGATACAGTAAAGAACGTGATTGACAATGTAGAATTTTCGTTGTCGGATCCGCTCAAAACAAGGTACCATAACGCGAAAAGGAGACGATCATGACCTTTTTTACGGACAAGGGTCGATTCCGAAAAGCATGGGATTCATTCCGGCAGACTTTTCGGCGCGTAAGCCCCCAACAGGAGAATCAGCAGCATTCCAATATAGAGAACGGTACCGTGCAGCGACTGCTGCGCAGAAAACCGATATTGCTTGCAGGGAGCGCGCTCGTCGTGCTCGCGGTTGCCGGTTTCAGCAGCTCGCATTACGTGAAGGCGCATACCGTGGATTTCGTCGAAGTGTACCAGAACGGCAGCCTGATCGGCGAGGTCGGCTCCAAGCAGCAGGTCGCGGATTTTATCGGCCAAACCCAGAAGAAGCTCGAAGCGGACAACGCCGGCGTACATATGGTGCTTGACACGGGCAAGATCACATATGGGGTTAAAAGCGCTTACAAGGCGCAGCCGGATTCGGCGGCCACGCTGCAGAAGCTGGGCGGGTTATTCGACTCTCACGCAACGGGCGTCGAACTCGTCGTGGACGGCAAGCGGGTAGGCATCGTGAAGGACAAGGCGACGGCGGACGCGCTGCTGGCGCGGGTGCAGGGCAAATACGCCCCCAAGACCAAGTCGGAGAAAACGGAAGTCACCGCGCTCGCATATTCGCCCGACGGCAGCGTGAAGTCGAAGACGGCGCTCAAATCGGTGAAATTCGTCGAGAAGATCGCGACGGACGACGCGCAGGTCGAGCCGCAGGACATCGCCGATCCGGAGCAGCTGTACCTGCAGCTCATCAAGGGCACGGTCAAGCCGAAGTCCTACACGGTCAAGGAAGGCGACTGCGTCGGCTGCATCGCGCATGAATTCGGCATCTCGCCGCAGGTCATCTACGAGCGCAACAAATGGATCAAGGACGACATGATCAAGGTCGGGGACGTCATCGATCTGACGGTGCTGCAGCCGGAAGTCACGGTGGAGACGGTCGAGAACGTGACGGAGACGGAATCGATCGAACCGAAGACGGTGATCCAGAAGAACAGCAACATGAAATCGGGCGAGCAGAAGATCATCCGCGAGGGCAAGAGCGGCAAGAAGCAGCTCGTCTACCGGCTGATCAAGCAAAACGGCTACCTGATGAGCGAGGAGCTGATCAGCGAAGCCGTGCTGGAGCCTTCCGTTCCCGCGATCATCATGAAAGGCACGAAGGTGAACCTGAGCGAAGGCACCGGTCAATTCGCCTGGCCGGTCACCGGTCATCGCCTGACCAGCTACTACGGCATGCGCTGGGGCGCGATGCACCGCGGCGTCGACATGGTCGGCAATCATAATATCATGGCAGCGGACAACGGGGTCGTGACATTCACTGGAACGCGCCCGGGGCTCGGCAACTGCATTATCATCGACCATAAGAACGGCTACGAGACGTGGTACGGCCACTTGAGCAAGATCCTGGTCAAGAAAGGCGAGACCGTCAGCCAAGGATCCAAGATCGGCATCATGGGCAATACCGGCCACTCCTTCGGCACGCATCTGCACTTCGAGGTGCACAAGAACGGCGATCTGCAAAACCCGCTTAAGTATCTATAATCTGGAATTGTTCCACATGAAACATCGTCCGGCCCCGAGGCTGCGGCGGTGTTTTTGCATCTAACCGGATAAAAGCGCCGAATATGGGCAAATTCGCCGTTTTTCGCCTAAATCTCCCCTGATATGAGGGAAGTTTCATTGTGAACCAAGGATACTCCTATGGTAGAATAGAGGAAGATTGCTGAAGCGACAGGCGGTGTAGCGATGCACGGAAAAATATTAGTGGTCGACGACGAACAACCGATTGCGGATATCATAAAATTCAACCTCGAGAAGGAAGGCTACCAGGTCATCTGCGCCTTCGACGGGGGAGAAGCGGTACGGCTGGCATTCGAGGAATTGCCGGATCTGATCCTGCTCGATCTGATGCTGCCCGTCAAGGACGGGATGGACGTATGCCGCGAGGTGCGCACCCGGCTGCAGACGCCGATCATCATGCTGACGGCCAAAGACACGGAGCTGGACAAGGTGCTCGGCCTCGAGCTGGGCGCCGACGACTACGTGACCAAGCCGTTCGGCACGCGCGAGCTGCTGGCCAGGGTGAAAGCGCATTTGCGCCGGACGAAGAGCGAGCCGGCCGTCGCGTCGGTGCCCGGCGGCGCTTCGGATGCGCCGAATCCGGCGGACAAGCAGGGGCTGGCGATCTTCAACCTGTTCATCGATACCGACATGTATGTAGTCTATAAGGATAACGAACCGCTCGACCTGACCCACCGCGAGTACGAGCTCGTGTATTACTTGGCGCGCAACAGCGGCAAGGTCATGACGCGCGAGCATCTGCTGCAGGCGGTATGGGGATTTGAATATTTCGGCGACGTGCGCACGGTGGACGTCACGATCCGGCGGCTGCGCGAGAAGATTGAGGACGATCCGAGCCGGCCGGAATATATTTTGACGCGGCGCGGACTAGGGTATCTCATGCGCAATCCGAAATCCGGCGGTTTCGGCTTCGGATGAACGGGGGCATACGGTTCTTCCGCACGATTCAAGTCAAGCTTATCATCATCTACGTGCTGCTGATCCTGATCGCGATGCAGCTGATCGGCGTATACTTCATCAGCACGATGAAGACTTCGCTGACGTCGACGTTCACGAACAACTTGAACGAACAAGCGAACCTGCTCGCGCAGATCGCGGCGCAGACGCTGTCCAATCAGCCGGAGAAGCCGGGCAATCCCGACGACCAGACGCGGGAAGAGTACCTCGGCGTGCTGGTCAGCAACCTGTTCAGCATCAACGAAGCGGAGATCCAGGTGATGGACGGGGGCGGCAAGGTGTTGGCGACGTCGTCGCAGTCCCACGCGTCGTATATCGGGAAGAAGAATACGTCGCTGGCGGTCAGCCGCGCGCTGCAGGGCATTCGCGACATAGAAGAGGAAATCATCGACGAGGACGGGCAACGCAAGAAAATCATCGCGCAGCCGGTCGTTTATAGCGATAAAGTCGTAGGCGCGGTCTATCTCGTCGCGTCCATGAAGGACCTGTACCGGACGGTCGACCGCATCAATCGGATCTTCATGTCCGGCATGCTGTTCGCGCTGGGGTTGACGGGGTTGCTCGGTATCCTGCTCGCGCATACGATCACGAATCCGATCAAGGCGCTGACGCGGCAGGCGGCCGGCGTGGCGGAAGGGCGCTTCGACCAGCAGGTGCCGGTGCTCGGCGACGACGAGATCGGGCGGCTCTCCGAAGTGTTCAATAACATGACGTCCCGTCTTCGCGACGCGCTGTCGGCCAACGAAGAGGAGAAGGAGAAGCTCGCCTCCATCCTGGCCAACATGAGCGACGGCGTCGTGGCCGCGGACGAGCGCGGGTACGTCATTATCAGCAACCGCAGGGCGCGGGAGATGCTGCGCCGGGACGATTGCGAGGGCATTCGCCTGAGCGAGCTGTTCGGGATGGACGAAGCGCAGCTGACGGCGCTGCCGCAGGGAACCGAACACCCGGCGGTGATCTATCATGTTCAGGCCGAGGGCGAAGAGGACGAGCTGATGCGCGTGACGCTGACGCCGATCCATCGCCGGGAGCACGGCATATCGGGCACTATCGCGGTGCTGCAGGATATTACCGAGCAGGAGCGGCTCGAGCAGTCGCGGCGGGAGTTCGTCGCGAACGTCTCGCATGAGCTGCGCACCCCGCTCACGACGATCAAGAGCTACGCGGAAGCGCTCGACGAGGGCGCGATGGACGAGCGGGAGCTGGGCCAGCGGTTCGTCGGCGTCATCCGCAATGAGACGGAACGGATGATCCGGCTCGTGACGGATCTGCTGCATCTGTCGCGGCTCGATTCCAACCAGGCGCCGCTGCGCCGGCAGCAGACCAACGTGCCCGAGATGCTGGAGGAAGTGGCGGACCGGTTCTCGTTCCAGATGCGGAAGAAATCGATCCGCGCGTCCGTCCGGGTGGAGGACGCGATCTCGACGGTATGGCTCGACCGCGATCAGATCGACCAGGTGCTGGACAATCTCGTGTCCAACGCGATCAAGTATACGCTCGACGGCGGACGGATCGAGATCGCGGCGAGGCGGCAGGAACCGTCCTCGATCGCGATCAGCGTGAAGGATACCGGGATCGGCATACCGAAGCGGGACCTCGGACGAATCTTCGATCGCTTCTACCGGGTAGACAAAGCCCGCTCGCGGAACATGGGCGGCACGGGCCTCGGATTGTCCATTGCCCGGGAAATCGTGAAGGCGCACGGCGGTACCATCGCGCTCGATTCCGAACTCAACGAAGGCACGACGGTGACGGTCGTGCTGCCTCTGATCGCCGGGGGTGAGACGTCATGATGGATCGGACGAAGACGATGCTGCTGACGGCGCTCGTGATGCTGAGCCTCATTCAGAGCTACCTGCTCGCGTACAGCATGCCGGGTCTCGGCGTGACGAAGTCGCCGCAGCAGGATTACGTGCAGGCGGAGCCGATGGGCGACGAGGAGAAGGTGGAGAATGTCATCTTCCCCGAGGACATGGTGCTGCACTTGGGCAAATCGAAGCATACGGTGCTGTATCCGGCTTCGAATTTTTATAATTTGATTTTCGATAAAATCAAAAGCCGCGAGTTCAAGGGCTTTCAGCGCAATACCGTGGCGTCGGTCGACTGGGACGAGATTCGCGACGGCGATCAGGGGCTTGAGCTCCGGTTCGGACGCGGGGTTCCGATGGAGCTTCTGAGCAAGGTGCTGAAGCTCGAAGGCGATGCGCCGTTCATGGACGACGTGGTGAACCGGATCTGGATCTACACGGGCACCGACGGCGAAGAGGTGCGGACGTACTTCTTCAGCGCCGACAATACGACGGTCTACGAGTCGGTGAAAGCCGACCTGACCGCGCAGGACGTGCAGATGTACGTCGGGTACGGGGAGTATCAGGTCAATTATAAACGGATCGGCGACGATCTGTATCTGCCGGAAGGGCCGATCGAGTCCGTGGCTTCCGTCGTGAGCTACGACAGCTATTCGCCGGAAACGATGCAAAGCTATCTGTTCTCCGATCCCGGCGTGACGCGGGCGATCAGCGACCGCAACGGCTCGCAGATCTACACCGACGGCAAACGCGGCCTGCAGGTGGAGCAGAACGGCCGCTGGCTCAGCTATACCGACCCGGTTGCGGTTCAAGGCCAGGGCGACAACGAAAGCCAGAACGTGTACGCGGCCGTCCAGTTCGTCAACCAACACGGCGGCTGGGACGGGATGCACCGGTTCGTGCATGTCGGCTTGCCCGAGGATGCGCAGGTATTGAAGTTTCAGCAGTATTACGGCTCGTTCCCGATCATGCCGATGGATCCGTTCCTGTTCGGCAGCATGAAGCTGCGCCTGCAGGAGGGCTTCGTCTCGGAATACGAGCGGTCCATGCTGACGCTCAAGAAGAAGCCGGATCAGCGCGGCGTGCGCTGGCTGCCGGGCGGCGATATGCTGGCGGATACGCTCTCGCATTACGCGCGCAAGGCGGACGTCGTCGCGGTGTATCCGGCGCTGCTCGCGACGCCGGCGGACGATAAGTCGATCGCGCTGAACCCGATCTGGGCGGTGCGCCTGAGCGACGACACGCAGGCGATGCTGCTGGAGGCGATCCCGGGCGGCTACAAGCCGCTGCCGGGCGAGCCGGGCGGCGCGCCGCTTACGAAGAAGGACGGCGACGAGACCGGCGGAAATGACAGCGGCGCCAACAGAAGCAACGATAGCGGAAGCGCCGCGATGACCAACGCGTTCGGCACGGGTTCGGGCGAGCGGCAGTGAAGCGGATCGGCCGCAGGCGCTCATGCGCTTGGGCGGGCGGTCATTGCCGGCACGGCAGGTTGACGCTGCATCTTGACGGGACGGCAGCACAATCCGCAAGCAGCTCGCAGCATTTCTTGCGCCTCTTGCGAGGCGTGACGGCGCAAGTTGGCTGTCAACCGATGCGCAGTGACATTGCAAGCGCTGCAAGCGGCACGGGCAGGAGTTTGGCCGGAGTAGACGTTCAGCTGAAGGGGTTGTCGGAATGGACTGGGGCAGAGCGAAGAGTGTGCTGATTATCGCGTTCCTGCTGCTGAATCTCGTGCTTGGGTACCAGCTCTGGTCCAATATCCGGGAGGGGCGGGACACGAGCGCGGAGGTCAGCGATTTGCGTCCCGAGACGCAGAAGCTCATGAAGGACAAGGGCATCAAGCTCGATACGAGCATCCCTTCGGAGACGCCGGAGCTGAAGGATCTGACCTTCCGCGTGAAGACGAAGCTGGGCGGCGGCGAACGGCAGGACCTGAAGCAGCCCGTGGACAGCAAAATCGTCTTCAACGAGAAGGACCTGCAGAAAAGCCTGGGCGGCGTCATTCCGGACCTGGACAAGTATGCGTTCGGCGAGGACCGCGACAGCGAATTCGTGTTCTACCGCGTGGCCGATGGCCGGCCGATGTTCGACGTGAAGCTGGAGCTGTTTTATAGCAATTTGAAAATCATCGCGTACAAGCAGGACGTCATCGAGCTCCTGCCTTCGGAGAAGCCGACGCTGCAGTCCGTGCTGCCGGCCACGAAGGTGGTCACGAGCTTGATCGAGAACCAGCTGCATAACGGTGCGGTCATCAAGGAAATCAAGCTGGGCTATCACGGGCAGATTTTCAACTCGGATGTCCAAGTATCGGCGCCGACGTGGCGCGTGCTGCTGGAGGATGGCGGACAGTATTACATGAATGCCATCAGCGGAGAAGTGGTAACGGAATAAGCGGCATTGCGGGGCAAACAGTTCGGCTGGCATGGGACCGGCGGACTGTTGGCGGGGGAAAGGACAGGTTTGGGGAAGCTATGGGACTTCGATTTACGGTATTGGGAAGCGGTTCGACGGGAAATGCGACGATCGTGCAGGGGCAGGACGCCACCGTGCTGGTCGACGCGGGCTTGAGCGTCAAGCGGATCGAGGAGCTGATGCGGGAACAAGGCGTTGCCGGGCATCAGATCGACGCGGTCGTGGTGACGCACGAGCATTCCGATCATATTAAAGGGCTGGGCGCGTTCGCCCGCAAATTCAATGTCCCCATCTACGCCAACGAGGCGACGTGGGGCGCGCTCGAGCGGCATGTCGGGCAGCTCGGCACCGAGCAGCGCGTCGTGATCGAGACCGGCGAGTCCGTGAATTTCGGCACGCTGCGCACGACTTCGTACGCGATCTCGCACGACGCGGCGGAGCCGGTCGGCTACGTGTTCGAAGAGGACGGGCTGAAGCTGAGCCTCGCCACCGATCTCGGGTACGTGAGCGATAAGGTCCGGCGGATGATCGAAGATTCCGACGTGCTGGTGCTGGAGTCGAATCATGACGTGAACATGCTGCGCATGGGACGGTATCCGTGGAACATCAAGCGACGGATTCTGAGCGATGTCGGGCATTTGTCGAACGAAGCGGCGGGGGAAGCGCTGTGCCAGCTGATGACGGACCGCACGAAGCGGGTCTATCTGGCGCACTTAAGCCTCGATCATAACCTGATTGATTTGGCGCGGATGACGGTGAATGAAGTATTGGAGAGCAACGGCTTCTTCTTCAAGCGCGACGAGCATCCGCTGCGCGAGACGTACCATGACCGGCCTACGGCATGGGATGAAGTGAGGCGGAAATAAGCTCGTCCAGCTCGGAATCGAGCGAGCGGATCTTGAGCTCCAGCTCTTCCGGGGCGATGAGGCCTTTGTCGATGAGCAATTCGGTCACGGCGCCGATCGTCAGCAGGGTGCGGTAATGGTCTTCCTTGAGATCGGCGAGCTTGGCTGCGAGATTGAGCTGCTCGAGCGCTGCGGAAGCTTTGTGCGGCATGGGCGTTCCTCCTTAGGGAATAGGTGCGGGCAGTTCGCGGGCAGAACCGAACGAGAGTAGTGTTCGTTAACGGTTCTTCCTTGGAAGATCCGAGCGGGAAGTGCGCCCGCTAACGGTTCTTCCTCTCTATTACCATTGTAGTCTAATCTACCGATATCATTCCTAGATTCGTAAAATAATGATCTTGATGTCCCCGGGCGTCGAGAGGAGCGATTATAGATGAGCTTATTCGATGATGATTTTTACTCGACGCGGGTCTCGCGGCGCGCGCGGGTAACGTTCCAGGCGAGGAAGGACGCGCCGTTCAAGCGCCGGGGCCTTCGCTGGACGCCGGTGAAGCTCGCCCTGGCCTCCTCGGTCGTCGGCGCGGCGGCGGCCGTGCTGCTGTTTGGCATCTTTGCGGGCTTCGACCGCAGCGAACGCTCGGTCAGCGCGGTGGCCGGGGTCACCCAGGTGGGCATGAGCGACAATAACCCGCTGGAGAAGACGATCACCGCCGCGGCGAAAGTCCGGCCGGCCGTCGTGAGCATTATTAACGAGCAGGCGATTCCGGAGGGCGCCGCGGGGAGCGGCAAGGCCGGTTCGGATGCGCCGGGCGCCGATGGCGGCTCAGGGCTGGAGCAGGCGGCGCTGGGGTCCGGGTTCATCTTCGAGATCGTGAAGGGCAAGGCGCATATTCTGACCAACAACCACGTCATCGCGGACGCGGCCGCCGTGAAGGCGGTCATGAGCAACGGCGACACGCGGGACGCGAAGGTCATTGGCGCGGACGAGATCACGGACCTGGCGGTGGTGGAGATGGATGCGCGGGGCATCGACGCGGTGGCGAAGTTCGGGGATTCCGACGACCTGCGCGCGGGCCAATGGGTGATGGCGATCGGCAATCCGCTCGGCCTCAGCGATTCGCTGTCCATGGGCATCGTCAGCAAGACGAAACGGATCATTCCGGTCTCGCTCAGCCAGGACGGCAACTACGACTGGGAGCAGGAAGTCATCCAGATCGACGCGTCGATCAACCAGGGCAACAGCGGCGGTCCGCTGATCGATCTCGACGGCAACGTCGTCGGCATCAACAGCATGAAGATCGCGGATTACGGCGTGGAAGGCGTGGGCTTCGCGATTCCTTCCCATCAGGCGATGCCGATCGTGGAGAGCTTGCTCAAGTACGGCAAAGTGAAACGGCCATATCTGGGCGTGTACACGATGGATCTGGGGCAGTATTTGGCCCAGGCTGCGGCATCGGAGGACGACAGCGTCGGCAGCGCGCCAAGCGATGGCGGCGGCGACGGGAGCGGCGATCAATCGGGCAGCGATAACGGCGGGTCGACGGATAACGGCGGTGGACCGGAGGCGGAAGCCCCAGGAGCGGGCGCGGAAGGCGCATTGCCTGGCGGGGGCGACGCGGATAACATTATCGTGCCGCGCACCGATCTGAAGCTGCCGGATGACGTGCATGAGGGCGTCATCGTGCTGCAGGCGGTCGGACCGGCGCAGGAAGCGGGCCTCGCGCTCAACGACGTGATCGTGAAGCTGGACAATACGCCGATCAGCAGCACGCTGGAGCTGCGCAAGTACCTGTACGGGAAGAAGCGCATCGGCGACAGCATCGAAGTGACCTTCTACCGCGACGGGAAGAAGCAGACGACGGCGTTTAAGCTGGCGGAGAAGACGGAAGACTAAGCGGCAAATGGCCGCGCATGACGAATCAGCCCGTGCGGCGCCCGGAAGCGGGAGCTGCGTTTGACGGGCTGATTTTCTTTTGCGTACAATGGAACTACGACGATTGAACCTAACGCTTGGAGGAAACGGAAGTTATGTATTGTGTATGCAAAGAGCATGTGGAGCTGGCGATCGATAAATTCGTGGACGAGTACGAGGATGCGCCGGATATCGTGGATCTCGTGACGACGAAGTTCGCGGAGTGGGAAGCGCCGGCGACCTGCGAGATGGGCGATTGCGCGAATATCGCGGAATACCTGGTGGTGTAGGGGATGCACATTCAAATCGCCGCCGTCGGGAAGCTGAAGGAGAAATACCTCGTGCTCGGGATCGCCGAATACGCGAAGCGTCTGGGCCCGTACGTGAAGCTCACGCTCACGGAGGTCGCGGACGAGCGGGCGCCCGAGACCATGAGCGCCGCCGAGGAAGCCCAGGTACGCGAGCGCGAGGGCGAGCGGCTGCTCGCGCAGCTCAAGCCGGACGCGCATGTCGTCGCGCTGGCGCTGGACGGGGAGCTCTGGTCGAGCGAGGACCTCGCCGCCCAGCTCGATTCGTTAGCCACGTATGGGCGGAGCCACGTGGCTTTTGTCATTGGCGGGAGCACCGGTCTCGCGCCCGCCGTCTTGAAGCGCGCCCAGCAGCGGCTGAGCTTCGGGCGGATGACCTTGCCGCATCAGCTGATGCGGTTGGTGCTGCTGGAGCAGGTGTACCGGGCAGTGAAGATTAATCGGGGGGAACCCTATCACAAATAACGGTAAGATTTTGGTGTATGGTAAGCAAGAGGCACAGAAACTTCCTTGTGCGGGAAAGGAGTTCCATTGTATGATCACGGCTCGATGGTTCCTCAACGACTTGTTTCATAGCTCCAGTGTTTAATAGAATATCAGTTCATGGGGGCTGAAGCGAGTAATTTACGGGTCTCGGCCACAACTCGGTTGCTGAACTCGAGAGTACTTACTTGTTCGGAGGCGTGCATGGGATTTCCATTCTCGTCGTAGTACACGCCGGTCCCAGTGGACTTGTCTGTGAGTACTTTGGTAATAACGCGAGCGGCTCGCTTTGGGGTACTCCAATACTTGATTAAGGGAGCAAGCGGTGACAACACGAACTTCCCGATAAACTGGAGAATGCTATTCGCGTCTCGGCCAAGACGGGTGCCGGGATTGAAACCCGGTTCGACGGCGTTGAACCGAAGACGTGGCATCTCATGCGCGAATGCGAAAACCGTCGCGAGATTGCACTGTTTTGAGGTTGCGTAGGCATCAAAGCCCGGCTTTGAAGAACCTCCGGGTTTCCATTCGCCGCGTGCGCTAGCCTCGGCTGAGATGTAACGACCACCGCGGAACCCAGCGGCAACCGCAGGTTTTCGCTTGGGATCCTCAACGCCAGAGCAGGTGAACACGACATTCGCGCCGTCTACCAAATGTGGGATAAGTCCCTCAGTGAATGCGAACGGCCCAAGATGATTGGTAGCGAAAGCGAGATCCCACCCTTGCGAGCTCCGACTTCTACTGATCGGCATAATGCCCGCATTGTTCACCAGTCCGGCAATCGGAAGTTTGAGCGAAACGATCTCTGCTACAGCTCGATGGACGCATCGGATGTCTGCGAAATCGCAGACGATTGACAAAGCGTGGCCACCGGACAGAGCAAGGATTTCTGCTTGGACTTCGCTGAGCTTTTTGGAGTCGCGTCCGACCAACACGACGGTGCCGTGCTTGGCTAGCTTGAGCGCAGTACGACGGCCGATGCCGGATGTAGGGCCAGTGATGATCCATGCTGGTGTGGTTGGAGTAGATTTGTTCATAAGAATAAGAACTCCTTTACAATTTGGTTTAATTCATTTCTCTGCTAAAGAATCTCCGTTTAATGCGTGACTAGTCAGTCATAAAACAATTAAAAAATTTAGCGAACTAAGATATCGTCCGCCAAAATGCTTCGAATCCAGCCATACAATGTTTGTCCGCGTTGGCCGGGTCAAATAGCATATAGTTTATTGTCGCTTCTGCTAACCCGAACATGATGGAAACGATGAATCCCAACGGTGCATCGCGCATATGCCCATTTTCACTGCTTCGCTGCAGAAGTTCTCTCATGCCTCTGAGGGCCAGATTCGCTGCCTGGTGGCTTTCTTGTGTAATTTCATCCGCTACACTCAGAAGCTCGAGCACTCGGCGTTTTTCCGGACTAGACGTTGCCCAACGTAGCCAACGAGACCACATGTGGAGTACCTGCATACGGATTTCACTTTCGGTTGGAAGCTCGTCTAGGGCAACTTTAGCCATCTCCGCCTTAAGTTCTAAGAAGAGTTCGTTTAGCAAATGTGCCTTCGTTTCGTAGTAGGTAAACAGTGAACCGCTAGAGACACCTGCCTCTTTCGCGATTGTTGCGGTTGCAGCACCCAATCCTTTGGAGGCAATAACGCGAATCGCTGCCGACATAATGGCGTTTTGTCTGTCTTCGCTTTTCGGTCTGGCCATGTTCAACCTCCTTATAGCGTTATCATATTAAAAAGTGACTAGTCAGTCAATATATGGGCGACCGTTCATTTACAGGTGCTCGATCCACGACTTCCTAAAATCATCGTATCCGTGATCAGCGGAACGGATATTATGAATGATCGCCGGAATGGTTCGATTGAGCACGGGATGATACCGGAAAAGAATCAGATGTTCGCTCCGCACATAGCTTTCAATTCGATTGATCCATCGCTCGCGTTTGGTTTTATCCGGTTCGATCTTGAATCCTTCTAACAGCCTGTCGATCGTCCGAAGATGCTCCTCGCTCAGAAACCTGCGATAGATGAGAGAGTCATTATAGAAGCTGTCCAAGATGGATAAGTACGGATCGGCGGATGCGCTTTCCCCCATAAAGATGAAATCAGCATCTTGATCCATCGACCGGTCGTAGAAGTCCTTCATTTGAAAATAAACGCAATCGACCGAAATTCCCTCGGCTGCAGCCATCCCGGCGAACCAACGGGCCTCCTCTCTTTCCTGTGGAACATTATTCGCATATAGCGTCAGTCGCTCGCCCTCGTAACCTGATTGCGCAAGCAGCCGTTTCGCTTCGTCTCTGCTCTTTCTCGGCAGGCTCGATTTCCAGGGGACGAAACTCGAAGCCCCCACCAAAGATTCACGTCCCAGATCGACCCGCATTTGATCCATATCCAACAAATGATAGAGCGCTTCCCTGAAGTTAAGTTCGCGAACGATTGGTGATTTCCGGAAATTGAATGCGAGATACCGATATTTATTCAAGACGTCCTTCTTCAGGGAAGCTGGGTCATGCGGAGCATGATCTTTGTTTTGATAGATCATTGCTTCTGTAGCTTCTTCGGAAGCCAGATAAAGCTCCACTTCGTCGAGAAAAGGCCGTTCCAGGAAATACTGATCGAACGCCTCCAGAACAATCAGGGTATCCGTTCGCTTTTTCAGCCGAAACGGGCCGGTGCCGATCCATTTGTGTTCGGCAAAAGGTTCGTCCTTAGGAAGAATGGATAAGTTGCAAGCACAGAGATACCTCGGAAACAATAAATTCGGTCGGTTCAAGCGAAAGTGCACGACATACGGAGATATGCACTCTATTTCCTGAATGTCTTGAACGAGCCACCGCATCGGCGCTTTTTCGCCTTGGAACCGCCGAAAGGTATAAACGACATCTTCGCTGGTTAAGGTGCGATGATGATGGAAGCGGACCCCTTTCCGCAGATAAAAGGTCCATGACGAATGGTTGTTTTCCGATATCCAGCGATAAGCCAGATGGGGACGGACTTCCTCTGTTATTGGATCGTATACGGCCAATGTATCTCCAAGCTGTTGAATACAATAACGTTCGAGCGTGATGGATGCCACTAATGGATCAAGCGTCGACACTTTATTCATAACAACCGTACGCAAAATATCCTTCTCATGATCGGGAGAATGCAGTCCGAATAAATGCTGCACCTCTTTCGACACTTCAGCGATCCATGATTTCGGAACCGGAAGTTGTAAAAATCGAATAATGTCTTCCAGTTGATCATTGTCGACGCATGCCAGCACAGCTTGCTCCACTTCATCCTGAAAAGTTCGCGCGAATGTAAGACGCGAAAGATTCCCCCTTCCAATACCTGGATCGTAACGAAATCTTCCTTCTTGTTCATACTTTTTTAGTTTTCGTTTCACATTTTTTCGGTCGCAAAACCAGATGCTTTCGAGCTCGAGAAGTTTGAATTCCACCAGTTTCTCTACTTCTCGCTCGTACAAGAAAGCCCGCATTTCATAATAGGAGAAGTCCCTCATTACCATCCCTCCGCATAAAAGGGGTCGAATTTTCGCGAATCATACCGTTTTTACCCCCTTTTGACTGGCGTATAATCATGAGCAGAGGAGGGGCTTGCATGTGTTCAAATCTTTGCATCCGAACATTCGATTAAGGCTTTGCGTCACGTTTCTAAGCCGATTAAGCGGCTCGATGATATTCCCGTTTATTGCGATTTATTTTTCCCGGGAGTTGGGAACGTCTGTTGCGGGAGGTATAGTGATGACCCAAGTACTGTCGAATTGCTTGCTAGCTTCGTTGGAGGATATTGGGCAGACCGGATCGGCAGAAAACCCGTACTTGCCATCGGTGAGTGTCTTAACACCTTTGCTTTTCTAGGGATGCTTTTGGCGAATTCCCTCTGGTGGTCTTCTGCTTGGGTCACTTTCGCCATGCTCTTGCTCATCGGCATCGCAACGGGACTGATAAATCCAGCCGCAGATGCAATGCTGATTGACGTGAGTACCAAGGAAACACGGACCTACATGTATTCCATCAACTACTGGACACGCAACTTCTCGCTCATGCTCGGACTCATGGTTGGCGGATGGTTTTTTCAGAACCATTTGTTCGGGCTGCTGTTCGTCCTCTTTAGTATGTCCCTAATCACGCTGACAATCACCCTGCTGTTTATCAGGGAAACGTATGATCGTCATCATCCCGTCACCGTACCCGCTTCTAACGGATTGCATGCCGTGCTGAGCAGCTATCGGACGGTTGTTCGCGATATTCCGTTTGTCTGGTTTACGCTGGGAGGAATTGCGATTTACGCACTTGAGTTTCAGCGCGTCAATTTCATTTCCATCCGAATGGAGCATGAAATCGCCGCGCGTACCGTCCGATTGTTCGATTTTCCTCCGTTTACATTGGATGGCGTAAAGTTATTGAGCCTGCTAACAGTCGAAAATACGCTGCTGATCGTTTTGTTCGTATCCTTCGCGGCCAAGCTCATTCGCAATCGTTCCGAACAGCCTGTCATGTATGTCCGATTCACTCTCTTCGGCCTCGGTTATTCCTATCTCGCCTTCTCCAATCAAATTGCGGGATTGTTCCTTGCCGTAATCGTACTGACGATCGGAGAACTGTTGTACGTTCCGACACGCCAAACGATGCTGGCGAGCATGGTGGACGAATCGAAACGCGGGTCCTATATGGCTTTCAACGGCCTTGTCGTACAAGCCGGGAAAATGTTCGGAGCCTTGGGCATCTTCGTGGGAGGATTGGTCGGTGATATCGGAATGGGCTTGCTCTATTTGCTTTTTGCAATCATGGCGATCGGCTTATCAAGACTGGGCTACGTCAAATGGAATCGCCAAACAAAAGCAATGAAGATGCCTACATCTATTATAAAGTCATGATAACCTAACAACCGGCGAGACAAACGTTACGGCGAAAAAGTACCGCAGTTGATTTCTTAGATGGCAGACAGGAGTGGAACAATGTCTAGATTTTTATTCGCGGCAATGCCAATTCAAGGGCATATCAGTCCGGGCCTCCCGATCGCGAAGCGCTTGGTTGAAGCCGGGCATGAGGTCATGTGGTACAGTACTTCCAAGTATAGGGTAACAATCGAAGCGACCGGCGCGCGTTTCGCGAAAGTGCAGTCGGCTAAAGATTTGAACGATAGTCGGTATGAAGATTGGTTTCCCGAAAGAAGCGGGTTTCAGGGAGTAAACCAAATGAAATTCGACTTAAAGCATATTTTCTTCGGAGAAATGCCCGCCTATGCCGCGGATATCTCCAAGCTATTAAAGGAGTTTCCCGCGGATGTAGTGGTCATAGATGCCGCATTTACCGGGATGCTACCGTTGAAACTGACGGGCAACGCCCCTAAGATAGCGGCTTATGGGGTCTTCCCTTTGACTTTAAGCAGCCGCGATACGGCGCCTTTCGGTCTTGGGATTCAGCCTAACGCAAGCGCAATCGGTCGACTTCGCAACAAATTGTTAAACGTATTGGTTGAAAACGTCATGTTCGCGGATGTGCAAAGACATGCGAACAAATTATTGTCCGAAATGAACGCGCCGAAGCTGCCTTACTCCGCGCTGTCAGCCCCCGCGCTTACAACCGATCTGGTTCTGCAGGGGACGAGTCCGTCCTTCGAATATCCTCGGAGCGATATGCCGAGCATCGTTCGGTTCGTCGGTCCGTACTTGCCAGCTAAGCCATCAGAATTCGTCCCTCCCCCATGGTGGGATGAGATGAAGGGTCGTACTGTGGTACACGTCACGCAGGGGACGATCGCAAATCAAGATTTCGGTCAATTGCTTATTCCTACCATACAAGCCTTAGCCGGAGAAGACGTCCTGGTTGTGGCTACGACGGGGGGGAGGCCTCTATCGGACGTAGAGATTCCATTGCCGGATAATGTTCGATTGGAGAGCTTCGTTCCTCATCATGAATTGTTGCCGCATGTGGACGCGATTGTGACGAACGGAGGTTACGGGGGCGTGCAGCAGGCGATCTATTATGGAGTTCCGATCGTCACCGCCGGTAAAACCGAGGATAAGCCGGAGGTGTGCGCGCGCGTCGAATGGTCGGGCGTAGGGATCAATTTAAAGACCGACCGTCCGACGAAAGAGAAAATCTTGCATGCAATAAAACAAGTGCTTAACGAATCCCAATACAAGCGGAACGTAACGCGCTTGTCCAAGGAGTTCCAATCGATGGACGCGATTGAAAATACGGTGAAGGAATTAGAGAAGCTTGCAGCTTCCAAGTAAGCGACAACGGCGCGCGTAGTTTCGACCGGAAGGGCGTCTATTGCCGCGAGCTCCTTCCGACGGGCCTCCTGCCTCGATCGTCGAATCGAGCTCCGCGGGATCTTATGGCGACGCGCAACCTAGATCGAAACGAAGACTGTCTCCCCGTCGTCCTGAACGACGAAGAGACAGTCTCTTTTACTTGTAATATCGGGACAGCTAAATAAGATAATAAGGTCACCCTCGCGCAGTCGTAGCTTTGGCTCTCGGGGTATTTTGCTTTAATTCAGTTTCAGAAGTCCCCCGAGCAACTATTTGGCAGTAATGTCATAATGGCTTATCCTACGCCATCACTTTCCAACAAGGAGTAAAAATTATCGCGGTCCTCATCATCGAATTTGCCAAGCGCCCGCACCTTGATAAATTCATGTCCGCCAAACATGTCGATTTCCTCGCCGTAACCATTGTAGAGCGCGAGCATATTGCCATCCCGATCCAGCTCCAGATACCCGTAACAAGTTGCCTCGGGCGCTTCGCCGAAAAAGAGCGAAAATCTGATTTTGTCCACGCTGTTCATGCAGATCCCCTTTCCTTATTACGCATCGATCTGAAGAATATTTTACGTGACACCGGCTGAATTGGAAAAAGCGCTATCGTGCTGCATACTCGCAAATTCATTCTTATGTAGAACGCATAAGGGGGATTTTCCGCCATGTCGCTCATTCGCACATTATCCCTTGACGGGATGCGATTTGGGCATTATGATAGCGTGCCGGTTAATTCAACAAGGTAAATCAATAAAAAACGGTCCGTCACGTTCAAACTCATCCGGTTGCTTGCTCCCAGAAAGCGCCTAAATTAACCGTTACAACCTCGATAACCTCTTCCACCATCGACTCCAGCGGGCGGGCTTGAACCTCCCTGCTCCACTGCAGGGCCGACCCGAATATGCCCCAACTGACCACAAGAGCCGTGGCTTCCAGCTTTTCTTGCGGGCCGCGCTGTTTAGGCCCGGATTGTAGCCATTGGAGCAGGAGACGATACAATTCCTTTTGCATGGCGTTCTCCAGCATCGGCTCGAATTGCTTGTCTCCCGGCGTGAGGTACTGTCGAAAACGCACCAGAAATTGAAAGACGGTCTGAACAAGGACATGCAGATTGTCCGGACTGAAGGCAGCATCCTCCGGCAGTCTCGTTCGAAGAATAAGTTGATACTTCTCTGTCATCCAATAAGCGAGAAAAGCGAATTTGTCTTCAAAATGGGCATAGAAGGTTGCGCGGTTGACGGCCGCTCGATTCGCAATGTCGTGAACGGAAATGGAATAGATGTTTCTTTTTTCGCCGAGCAGATCGTTAAAGGCTTGCATAAACAATTGTCGGGTTCTCTTTACACGGGGGTCGCTTGGATTTACCGGCATGCTGCACCACGCTTTCTTCGGATCTCAAAAAACAATCAAAACGGCGATTGTGTCGGGAACGCAACGAAATCGGCCTATTGTTGATTGTTGACCGGGCTCCGACCCTTTATCTTTTACTTATGCGATATATGGTTACACAAATCGGTATCGTTAGCAAACTTTTTACAGAGAAGAAAGGGTGAGGGTAACATGCTTATCGTTACGGGAGCGAATGGGAAGTTAGGCAGGGGCGTGGTCGAGCAGCTGCTTCAGCGCATCCCGGCCGAGCAGATTGGCGTCAGCGTTCGGGATGTGAGCCAGGCGCAGGATCTAGCGGAGCGCGGCGTACGTGTTCGACATGGCGATTTCGCTAGCGCGGAGAGCTTGCTGCATGCTTTCGAAGGCGCGTCGCAGGTTCTCCTTGTTTCAACCGGTATGTTGGGAGATGCGGGGCTCCGTCAGCACCAAACCGCGATTAATGCAGCAAAGAAATCCGGCGCCGGACGGGTTCTATACACGAGTCACATGGGCTCTTCTTCGACGTCGTATTTTCCGCCTATGGTTCACCATGCGGCGACAGAAGATTTGCTAGAAGCGTCGGGTATGCGCCACACGTCGCTTCGCAACGGTTTTTACGCCTCTTCCTTGGTTAGATTAATAGGCGATGCCGTCCATACGGGCGAATTGATTGCTCCCGAGGACGGTCCGATTGCCTGGACAACGCACGCGGATTTGGCCCAAGCGACTGCGGTGATCTTAACCGAGAAGAACTGGGACGGTCCATCTCCGAATCTAACGGCTTCTGAAGCAATCGACATGGAGGGGGTTGCGGCGATGGTATCGGATATCGTCGGCCGGCCGATCTATCGAAAGGTCGTAACGGACGAAGCGTATCGGGCGCATCTGGCTGCCCAAGGTTTTCCGGAAATGCGCCTTGCAATCACCTTGGGTATATTCCGTGCCAGCCGTAACGGGGACTTCGCGCAAACGAGTAGCGCTTTAGCTGACCTGATCGGGCGATCTCCGTTGACGCTAAGAGACGATTTGAAAGCGTCATTACCTCTATCAGACGCGCTGTGATGCTGTTTCCGGTAAATTCGTGTGATGAAAGGGCCATCCTGCATAGGGTGGCCCTAAATCTTGCCTTTACACATTCGGCGTTCACTAAATAGTATCACATTTTGATATATTTTATAGCTATGATAAACCTATCAAATAAACAAACAAGCTGGAGGAATGAAGAATGTCCAATATCGTTGATTTCAAAACTGTGTCTACGGTTGGTCTTGAATCTTCGCCGGTAGCGGAAGCACTAGCCGGTATGCGTGCGAATGAAGCCCGTTATTTCATGAACAAATACAAGCACGAATTTACGACCGTACCAGCCGGCGAAAGCCAGGAGACGCTTGATTACGTGAAGCGGGTTTTGAAGGAAGAACGCGGACTTGAGTTTGCTGCCCGACCGCTGGAAACATCGCGTTTTCAAGTCGAAAATATCCAATGGGCCTTTGTTTTCTATGAGGACGGTTTGGCGATCAACGTCCTGTATACGGTGGATGACCCCAAGAAGCGGGCCGTAGGGTTTAAGCTATCCGAGGGAATGGACGTCCCCAAGGAACTGGAAGAGAAGAAGTTCAAATTCGCAAGACAGAAATCCAAGCTGGCAGGGACCATTCGAGGTACGTTCTTCGTCATTAAAGGGGAATATTGAAGCCATCGAGCCAGCGGCACAAAGCATTACATTTGCCGTAAGGACAAGTTAATCTAAACAAGGGCGGCCGCAGGGCCGCCCTTTGTTTATAGGCTCCGCTGTCGCGCAGGTTATCCTACTCCGTAACAAGCTGCCTCGGGCGCTTCGCCGTTTAAGAGCAAAAATTTGATTTTGTCCACGCGGTTCATGCTGATTTCCTTTCTTTATTCCTCATCGATCTGAAGCCTATTTTACGTGACGCCGGATGAATTGGACAAAGCGATATCGCCCTGCATGCGGGGGGATTTCCCGCGTTGTCGATCATTCTCATATTATCTCTTGACGAGATGCGATTTGGGGATTATCATAACGTGCCGGTTAATTCAACAAGGCAGATCAAGATACAATATGATTCGGTTGGTGGCTATAAACATGATGGAATCCAGAGAAACCTACATTTACAATTCACACCAAAAGTGTTTTGATAACAAATTAAATCCGAATGATTTACCGGTACCTAAAGAAAAATTGCCGACCAGCGTGTTGGAGCAAAAGAAGAGGATGCTGGAGGTTACCATCTCCGTAGCAAGAAAATTCATGACGAGGTTAGTCTCTGATTTGGATGGGACAGCCGTTTTGATCTGTATCACGGATCACGAAGGGTACATTTTGGAAATGTACGGCGATGAAATGATTAAGTATCAAGTGGAATCGTTGGGTCTATCCACCGGAATCCGATTAGAAGAAGAAAAAGTAGGCACAAACAGCATTGAAATGGCCTTGAAAATGGAACAATCAGCCAAAGTCATCGGATCAGACCATTTCTTTCGTTGTTTACATGAGAGTGCTTGTTTCTCCGTGCCGTTTCATGCTTCAGGCAAGATAAGCGGGACCATCACGATGATGATGGCGGCTCGTCATGTAAGTCCATACCATCTAGGACTGCTCCAGTCTGCCGTAGATTCTATAGAACGAGAGGTCATCACCAAGAAGCAGAACAAGAAATTATTAGTCTTGAATCAAGTGCTGATGGATAACAGTCGAAACGGAGTCATTTTGACCAATGAAGACGGCAAAATCGTTGAAATCAATCCTTATGCCGAGAAAGTTTTATCCAGTACGAAAGACGAACTATGCAATCGTCAAATTACGGAAGTAGCCATTATCGGAGAATACATGGTCAGCGTGTTGAGCGGCAGCGAAAAGTACGAAGATATTGAAATATCGATATCCAATAAAACCTTTTTATTTGACTCGTTTCCGATCTATGACGAATCCAATCAAATCATCGGTGCATTTGGCCAGTTTAGAGATATTACGGAAAGACTAGTCTTAGAAAGACAACTCATGCTCAGCGAGAAATTGTCGGCCATCGGCAAAATCGGCGCCGGACTTGCGCACGAGATCAGAAATCCGCTGACGTCGATCATAGGCTTGTTGGCGCTCCTGAAAGAAAATTTTAAAACAGCCGACCCTAAGCAAAAAGACTATTTTAGAATCATCTTCAGTGAATTGGAGAGAATAAAACACCTTGTTCAGCAATTCGTGATGATGGCTAAGCCTGACCAGAAGGCAATCTTAAAAACTAGCGTAAGCCTACATGCACTTATTGAAGATACGTTGGCATTAATGCAAAGTGACTTCCATAGCAAAAACATAAAGCTTCAATATCAACCCTTTTATAAAGATCAGATTCATCTGGACAAGGACAAAATAAAACAGGTCATTCTCAATGTTTTGCAAAATTCGCTGGATGCCATCGATTTTGATGGGAACATATCCGTTGCGGTCCAGCAGAGCCAATTTGATAATGGGATTGAAATCGTGATCAGGGATGACGGATATGGAATGGATAAAGATACGCTGGACAAGCTATCTACTCCGTTTCATTCAACGAAGAAATACGGATTAGGTCTAGGATTATCGATGAGCTATAGCATTGTTGAATGGCATAAAGGAAGAATCGAAGTAGAAAGCGAGAAGGGAAAAGGGACAACCTTTATCATTTGGTTGCCGCGCACTTAAAAATTCGCTATATATGATAAAACACAACCCAGTACCGCGGCGGTACTGGGTTTGCTGTATACCGGGGAAAGACCAACTCCAACGTAGTCGGGGCATTATTTATTGGCCGAATGGCTTTGGTTCCTAGCGCCAGAAGGTGATTTTCTCGCTAGGCAAGCGCACGGATTCATGACCCGCTTCTTTTGCCTTCCCGATCGAGACGATCATGACAGGCACATACCGTTCGTCGTCCAGATCGAATGCGCGAACAACCTGATCGCGTTCAAAGCCGGCCATAGGATTGGTGTCATAGCCATGCGCGCGGGCTACCAGCATGAGCTGCATGGCAAATAAACTTGCATCGACTTTGGCAATTTCAATCTTTAATTCTCTCGGTATTTGCGGAAACATGCTCATGATTTGCGTGACCTGCTTGTCGCGTACATCGCGAGGCATCTTCCCGAGTTCCGCGGCAGTATCATAAATTTCTTCTGCATATAGTTCACTTTGAGTATCGCCCAAAATAATGAGCATCGCCGCAGATGTATCATTTTGTCGCGTATTGAATTGTACTAGAGGCCGAAGTTTGCTTTTTCCTTCAGGGGTATGAACGACGATAACCCGCCATGGCTGCAAATTCGCAGAAGAAGGCGCTAAGCTTGCTTCTTGGATGATGATTTGCAATTCTTCCTTAGCAATTTTGACGTCCTCGTCGTAAAGTTTTACCGAACGCCGGCCAGTAATAATGTTGGCAAAATCGTTATTCTTGATATGTTCGAGCATGCAATCTCTCCCTTTGATGTGACCAGTTGTTTTGACGGCCGTAACGTCTCTGGTTATCATGGTGTAAGTATGAACTATGAACCTTGGTTTACAGCAAATGCAACTTAAGTTCGGAAGGGAGCAGGCGATGAAAGCGAATGAAGTTTCCAAGCTGACGGGGCTGCCGATATCCACCTTGCGTTTCTATGAACGCAAACAGTTGATTCCGGAGCAGTTTCTATCGCGGGATGAAAACAATTATCGTGTATATGAAAAGGAAGTGCTTGAATATTTGCAGGATGTGAGAATGCTGCTGACGTTAGGTTTTTCGATTCAGGAATTAATTTTGCTTATAAACGAAAGTTCCCATATAGAGAAGAAAACGATGGTAATGGAAAAGATCAATTATATTCAAGCGCTGGAAGCAAAATTGGAAGCGTCAAAAAAATTCCTGGAGGATTTGTTAGAAGGCAAGGCGAATTTTCAGACCCATTGCAAATCTTAGCCTGGATCGTTTGAAGCAATTGCTTCCCAAGAGAGCTTCAAGCGCGTAATGGGATGCGAATCCGATTGTAGTCGGCAGGAAACAGTGTTACGCTAACAACGGTAAACGGAAAATCCAGATCTGCGATACTTCTCCTTATTGTCGCTAGTTTAGCTATCAAGAAAGGTCTACGATGATAAAAGTTGATAAATTATCCTTCTCGTTTCCGCAAAAGGAGCTCTATAAGAACATTACCTTTACGTTAGAAGAGGCACAGCATTGCGCTTTTATAGGAACAAGCGGCAGCGGGAAAAGCACATTGATCGAGATCCTGATGGATCCGGACAGATATTTGTTCGAAGGCGCGTTAGAAATAGACCCGGCTTGCAAAATCGGGCATGTCAGTCAATTCCCGCAACTCGACAGCACGAAAGAAACCACCGTTTTTGAATATATCGGGGAAGAATTCTTGAAGCTGCAAGATGAGATCACAGCCATTTGCACGGAAATGGAAACCTCGTCCGATCTGGATCCGTTGTTGGAAAAGTATCAACTGGCCTTGGACGCCTTAGAGGCGATCGGCGGGGATGATTTTGAAAGCAACCTGAATAAGAAACTGAATCTAGCCAATCTCATGAAGCTCAAAGATCATCGGGTATCCGACCTGAGCGGCGGGGAATTCAAACTGATTCAAGTCATGAAGGAAATGCTGCGTCGCCCGGACCTCTTGATCATGGACGAACCGGACGTGTTTCTCGATTTTGAAAACCTCAATGCGCTTAAAAATCTGATTCATGCGCACAAAGGAACGCTGCTCGTCGTTACGCACAACCGATATTTGCTGAATCATTGTTTCAACAAAATCCTGCATCTTGAAAACACGGAGATCCAGGAATTTGACGGGCGCTACATCGATTATAATTTCTCCTTGCTTCAGACGAAGGTCGAGTTGCAAGAACTCGCGGTCGCCGAGCAAGAAGAGAGCGAGCGAAACGAAAAAATCATCAATAACCTACGCGTAATCGCAACGTATAACTCGGAAGCCTCCAGAGGGAAAGCGTTAAAAGCGAGGGTCAGGTTCCAAGAGCGATTGGAAGCGCGCAGAATTAAAGCGCCGTTCGTTGCGATCAAGCAGCCGGCGATCCGTTTCGATATGGATAATGAAGTGGAAGACGCCACGGTTATCAAGGTCAGTGATTATAGTGCGGCTTTTGACGAGTTGCTTTTGGAAAACGTCAATTTCGAGATACGATCCACGGACAAAGTAGCCATTATCGGTCCGAACGGTACCGGGAAAACGACCTTGCTCCGAGATATCTTTAGCCATCATCAGGATGCCATTACTATTAATCCCGATGTTAAAGTGGCCTATTTGTCGCAGCTTCAAGGCGAAATGCTAAAGGATTCCAATACCATCCTCGAGGAATTCATGGATGCCGGGTTTAACGCCTATGACGAGGTTAGATCGTATCTGTCGAACTACGGCTTCGAGGGAGAAATCGTGAATCAGAAGATCGCCTCTCTATCCGGCGGAGAAAAAAACATGCTTCAGTTGGCTAAAGTTTCGGCCGGCCGAGCAAACGTACTGCTTCTTGATGAACCGACAAGCCATTTGGACACCTACACGCAAATCGCGCTGGAGAAAGCCATCGAAGCCTATAAAGGCGCGATTCTCATGATCTCGCATGATTTCTATTCGGTTGTAAACGGGATGGATTACGTCTTAATCATCGACGATAAGACGATCAGAAAAATGAGCATGCGAAAATTCAGACAGATGATTTATGCCCGTCACTTCGACAGGGGCTATCTGGAAGCGGAACAAAACAAAAAAGCCGTTGAAATGAAAATCGAATTGGCTTTAAAAGATACTGATTTTGAGCGTGCAAAAGCGTTGGTCGACGAGCTGGAAGAGCTGATTAAGCTCCTTTAAATCATCCCGATCGCGACAACGAAAGCGATGCACGAAAGAGCCTTCTTCGCCAAGCGAAGAAGGCTCTTCTCATTCATACGCGCGCATGCCGGCGATCAAGGCATCGAAATACGCGCCCATCGCGGAATCGTCTTCGTCCAACCACTTCTCGTAGAAAACCTGGTGCCTCATCGTCTTGTAGAAGTCCATCAACGCCTGCTTCATCGTCATGTTCTGCAGCATCAGCCACTTCGGATCGAGCAGCTTGCGGAAGACGAGCTCCACTTGGGTCAAATAAATGCGCGCATTGATCGGATAGAAAACGCCAAGCGCAACGCCGCTGTCGATGTAGGCGGCGAGCTTGTTCTTGCACAGCTCCACGGCCCCGGCAAGCTTGGCGTACAAATCGGGATAGGAATTGCTCAGATCCTGAAGCAGGACGTCGGTTAAGTAGAACGACAGTTTGATCGTGAGCTTGAACGCGCTGGCGAAGGACACGCCGTAGCGCTTCAGTTCCTCGGCGGAGGGCAGCGAGGACTGCTCCGTCGCCAGCGTAGGCGGAGCCTCCGCCAACATTTGATTGGACACGTAGAGGACGAACTTATCAATGATGCTTTCCGCGATCTCGGCTTTCGACGCGAAATATTTATACATCGTCGGCTTGCTGATATCCATATATTTGGCCGCATCGTCCATTTTCAGCGAACTAAAGCCGTGCTTTTGGACGTAGGGCATCAAGCGCATCACAAGCTTCTCCCGTTTCTCGAATAACGGATCGCAATCGGTTTCCGACATTTCGCAACACCTCCAGGATGACCAACTCCTAGTATAGAACATCTCGCGTGCATTAGAAACAGATTTATTAATTTAACTAATTTAATAAAATTAGTTTACTTTGTTAGTGAGGATGTGCTATTTTAATGACAAGAAAATGATGGTTTGGGGGAGTGTAACATGTCTACTGAAGTTCATGCCAGCGAGTCCGCGTCCGTCCGTTCGCTGCTTGCTCCGCTGATCGCGATTGTCGTCGGGATGTTCATGGTCATCTTGGATACGACGGCGGTCAATGTCGCGATTCCGGTGCTTGCCGATGATTTGCACAGCTCATTAAGCCTCATTCAATGGACGATCACGGGGTATTCGTTGGCTCAAGCCGTCGTGATTCCGATGGCGGGATGGTTCTCCGATCGTTTCGGGGCGAAGCAGACGTTCGTCCTGTCCATTATCTTGTTCACGGTCGGTTCGATTCTTTGCGCGTTCGCGGGCACGGCGGAGCAGTTGATCGCCTTCCGCATCGTGCAAGGCCTGGGCGGCGGCATGGTCATGCCGATCGCGTTCGCGATGACCTACCGGATCAGTCCTCCCGAGTCGGTGGGCAAAATCATGGGCATGATGGGCGTGCCGGTCCTGCTTGCGCCGGCGCTTGGTCCGGTCGTATCCGGGTATCTGGTCGATTACGTCAATTGGCAATGGATCTTCCTCATCAATATTCCGGTCGGAATCGCCGGCGTCATCATGAGCGTCCTGTCCTTGCCGAATCTCCCGAAAAAAGCGTCGGCGCCGCTCGATTACGCGGGCATCGCGCTTGCGCCCTTCGCTTTCGGCGGATTGTCGTACGGGTTAAGCGAAGCGGGCGAGGGGTGGTCTTCCGCGAAGACGATTGTCGGCCTCGCCGTCGGCGCCGTCGCCATGGTCTTGTTCGTCGTCCTCGAGCTCCGGAAGAGAGAACCGCTGCTGGAGCTGAGGGTATTCCGATCCATGCAATTCACGCGCGGGATTATCGTGCAGTGGGTGATGCAGTTCACCATGTTCGGGCTGATCTTCGCCATACCTTATTTCATGCAGCGGCTGATGGGCATGAGCGCGTTCGAGGCCGGATTATGGACATTGCCGCAGGCGTTGGCCTCCGCGACCATGATGCCGCTCAGCGGGCGATTGTTCGACCGAATCGGCGCGCGTCCGTTAGTCGTCGGCGGATTGATCTTGATTACGGCGGGCGCTTACTTGTTCTCGCTTATCGATCCGAGCGACAGCCCGTGGTTGTTCTTGGCTCCCCGTGCGCTGATCGGGTTCGGAATGGGCATGTCCTTTATCGCCTTGAACACGCACTTGATCCAAACCGCTCCCAAGGAGCTGGTAGGCAAGGTGACTTCGCTGACGAGCGCCGCCCAGCAGGTCTTCGGATCGTTCGCGATCGCGGGATTGACGACGCTGCTCGTCAGCCGTACGAATCATTATGCGAACCAAGGCGAGAAGCCGGTCCCGGATGCGATGGCGCATGCTTTTCATAATGCCTATATCTTGATCGCCATATTCGCGGCGGCGGGCTTGCTGCTGGCCATCACGCTTAGAAGGCCGGCCAAGGAACAGACGGCCCAACCGACGATCGTCATGGACGCGGGGCATTGAAGACTAGCAGGATGCCGGAAAAGCTCGTTGAACGGCACGAGTTAGGATGAGCAGCGGCAGCGACGAACCATAACGCGGAATACGACGGTACTGACGCAACGACCGCTTCCCGGCAACTTGCCGGGGAACGGTCGTTTCATTTTGGTTATAATGGAAGTAAGCAAGGTTCAGCGACTTGCAGAAAGCAGGATAAATCCGAATGACATTCCAACAAAAGCAGCGGTATCGCTTCAGCGATGCGCCGATATGGGCCCTGCAGCGGCAATATTACGAAGAAGAAGGATTGAAGGCTTGGAACAACGATCAAGTGCCGCAATACATAACGAGCAATCCGATGATCGCGACCGCGTATGCGGAGATGATGTTCGGTTTTCTTCAAGATCGGGCGAATAAAGGATACGGCTCGGAGCCCGTGACGATCGTGGAGCTTGGAGCGGGAGCGGGGCGCTTGGCTTACCATGTGCTGCGCGAGTTATGCCGGTTGAGGGATTATGCGGGGATCGCATTGCCTGCGTTTCGTTATGTGATGACGGACTTGGCGCTGGACAATGTTCGGGCGTGGAAGGAGCATCCCGCGCTGCAGCCGTTTATGGCCGAGGGGATCCTCGACTTCGCGCGGTTCGATGCGATCCAGGATACATCCCTGCAGCTCGTATTGTCGGACGACACGATCGGTCAAGGGGACTTGCAGCAACCGGTCGTCATCGTGGCCAACTACTTTTTTGACAGCATCCCGCAAGAGCTGCTTTATATAGACGGTGGGCTGGTGTATGAAGCCGACGTGTACGTCGAATATCCCGAACGGCATGATTCGCTGAAACCATCGGAAGTGCTGAATCAGATCGCTTTAAGCTATGCGCATCGGCAAGCGCCTGAATACGAACAAGACACCTATCCATACCGCGATCTCATTGCCCTCTACAAGGAGCAGCTCGAAGGTTCGCACATTCTATTCCCCGTCGCGGGATTGCATTGCTTAGAGCGGCTGAACGCGTTGTCGCGGCATGGATTCCTGTTAGTCACGGCCGATAAAGGACATCACTTGCTCGACAGCTGGAAATTCGCGGCGCCGCCGGAGTTGATCCTGCACGGCAGTTTTTCTTTAACGGCCAACTACCATGCGATTCAATACGTCTACGAACGCAGAGGAGCCGAGGCGTTATTTCCGCCGCAGCATTATACAAATATTAATGTCGGCTGCGTGCTCCATTTGGAACGGCCGAGGGACTATCCTCAGACGAGATTGGCGTATCGTCGGTTTATCGAACGTTTCGGACCGGACGAATTTTATAGCTTGAAGGTATGGGTAGACGGCCATCTAGAAAGCATGGAGCTGGAGCAAATTTTAAGTTTTTGGCGTCTGGGCGGTTACGATGCGGAATTTTTCATTCAGAGCGCGAAACGAATCTCTGGTCTGCTGCCGGAGGCGAACGATGAAGAACGGCAGGATCTATTGACGGGCATACAGCAGATGTGGTCCTCGTACTACGTCATGGAGCAGCGGTACGACCTTGCGCTCGATGCGGGGTTGGTCCTGTTCGAGATGAGTATGTACGCGGAGTCCAAGCGGTATCTGGAACTATCGATCCATGAAGAACAAGATGAAGTCGTCTCGACCGTCTATTATTGTTTAGCTATCTGTTGTTTCGAGCTGGAGTCAGTCCCGGAGGCATCGCATTACTTGCGGGAGTTATTGGCGCTCGATCCCGGCCATGAAGAGGCAAGGGCATTGTTAAGCATGATTCAGTAGCGACGTCCGGGGTCGCTGACTAACGGAAATCAAAAGCCTCCTTGCCGCCAGTGCAGCGCACCTGTAGTACAACCCCAAAAGGGCGAAAGTCGGTGGAACATATTCCGCCGCTCTCGCCCTCGCTATATCAAGTTGAACGTTACGACGCCGACGCAGACCACGAACGTTGCGGAAAGGATCTACGAGTTCGAGGCATACGGCCCAAGTTTGACGACATAACCTTGCGGCGGATGCGGAGCGCGGCAAGGTAGGTCATGTCATGAGATTCCTCGCCTCTGAGACGATACGTTTCGGGGGCTTTTTGTTCCTCTTGAATAGAGAAAAGACCACGTCGTCGCTGACCGTGATTTGAACGGCTTGCACGATGCGATCCAGGCGTTCCACAAGGATTCTTCTCGCTGCATCACGAATATAACCGGTGTCTGAAGATTCATGTAAATCGGGGAGAGCCAAGCGTTGTTTGAATGGGTTCTGAGACTGCCATTATTCACGCAAGAAGCAAAATGACCAGGCTGCCAGCGCATCCGGTCATTTTGCTTCGCACGCTTGTACGTCATGCGAACGCTGCGGCCGCCAGGCTTCACGCGTACGGATCGATCGTCTGTATCGTGCCGTCCTCGTTATACCGCAGCTCGGTGAATTTCACGCAGCGCTTGTTGTCGGCGCCCCCGGAGAGGGAGCTGTCATGGTAAAACAGCAGCCACCGGCCTTCGTACTCCACGATGGAATGATGGGTCGTCCAGCCGACCACCGGGGTCAGAATCGTGCCTTGGAACGTGAACGGACCGTAAGGATGATCGCCGATCGCGTAGACCAGCTTGTGCGTCGTGCCGGTCGAGTAGGAGAGGTAGTACTTGCCGTTATAGGCATGCATCCACGGACCTTCGAAATACCGACGATCCTCGTCGCCGGCCAAGATAGGCATACCATCCTGGTCGACGATGGAGACTTCGCGCGGCTCCTCCTGGAACGTCAGCATGTCGCGGCCGAGCCGGGCGACGCGCGGACCGAGGGCGGGCGCATCGGAAGCGGGACCTTCGGCATTCGGGGCGAACGCGCCCGTCTGCCATTTCTCGAGCTGCCCGCCCCAGAGGCCGCCGAAATACATATACGCCTCGTCCCCTTCGACGAATACGGCCGGGTCGATGCTGAAGCTGCCCGGAATATAGCTCGGCTGCGGCACGAACGGACCGGCGGGCGACGCGCTGGTCGCGACGCCGATGCGGAAGACGGAATCGTGGTCGCGCGCAGGGAAGAACAGGTAGTAGGTCTCGTTCTTGTACGCCGCGTCCGGCGCCCACAGCTGCTGCTTGGCCCAAGGAATATCGCGCAGATGCAGCGCCTCTCCGTGATCGACGCAAGCCGCGTCCAAACCGTCCATCGAGAGGACGCGATAATCTTCCATATCGTATTGATCGCCGTTGTCGTTGGACGTCTGTTCATGGTCCAGGTCATGCGACGGATAGATGTAGAGCTTGCCCTCGAAGACATGCGCCGACGGATCGGCGGTATAGATATGGGTTACGAGCGGCTCATTGAATTTAAGCGTTTTCAATTTGATCATCCCCATCGCGCAAAGTCATGTTCACGCTTTAGTTTAGCAAACCCTCTACGCTTCGCGGCGTCTCTTGCGCTTGTTATAAATACCAAAATAATTGGATTTTGTGGCATCTGACATTGCTTGACACTCCTTCGGGAATCCATTACGTTGTTTCTAGCATTCATAAGCGAGGCAGGGTTGCCTGTGAGAAGACGAGGAATACGGTTCATTCAGCTGCGGGAACATAACAACTTGCGGAATCAAATTTTTATCAGCTTCACGCTGACGATCATTCTCGTGCTTACCTTCGCGGGAGCGTTCATCTACGGCGAAGTGTCCGTGCTCCTCAAGAAAAGCGCGGAGAAGCATATTCAACAGACCGCGATCCAGGCCAACGGAAGGCTTGACGCGCTCCTGAAGCAGGTCGATTCGCTTACGACCCAGGTTGCCGTGGATGCCTATGTGCAGAAGCTTCTTTCCCGGGAGGCGGAGGGAAGCCGGTCCAATTTCAACGAGCGCCAGTCGCTGCTGCAAATCGCCAATAATTACATGGCGTACTCCTCCGGCATCAGTTCCCTGGAGCTCTACACGATCGATAACAAGCGCCTGTTTCCGCTGGACGACTCCAGCCTGAACCGCATCTCCGGGGACGCGCTCGCCGCGGCGGACGAGAAGAAGGGACGGCTTGCCTGGATCGGCATCGATCCGCGTTCGCCCGACACGGTGCTGGCCGTCCGCCGCATCAACCTGCTCGATCATGCCTATTCGCCCGGAGGCTACGTGGTCGTCCATATCAACCGGGATTATTTCAACATGTTCCCGTCCGATTCCGCGGGCGACCGCTCCGAAGCGCGCGAGTCCATGCTGCTGAGCGACAGCGAAGGCAATCCGATCCTCTCGGACATGAACGACGAGACGGCGCAGGCGGTCGCCGCGCAGACGGGCAGCACGGTCACGGTCGGCGGGGAGCGGATGCTCGCCGTCCGGCAGCATTCCGACGTCACCGACTGGAAGCTCGTCATGCTTCTGCCGGTCGAGGCGGCGACCGAGGGCATATCGGTGCTGCGCACGGCGATCTACGTGTCGATCGGCATCGCGGCCTTGGCCTTCCTGCTGCTGGCGCTATTGCTGTCGACGATGATCACCCGGCCGATCCAGCAGCTGATGAGAAGCATGCGCAGCGCGCGGTTCGGCGGGCTCAAGCCGCTTCCGACGACGCGCAACCCCTTAAGGACGATGGAAATCAACGAGCTGAACCACACGTACAACCGGATGGTCACCCATATGAACGAGCTGATCCAAGTCGTCTACGAGAAGGAGATTACGCAGAGCCGCACCGAGCTGAAGGCGCTGCAAGCGCAGATCAACCCGCATTTCCTGTTCAACACGCTGGAGGCGTTCTATTGGTCGCTGGAGGAGAAGGAAGAGGATGAGCTGGCCAAAACGATTCTCGCCATGTCGGGCTTGTTCCGTTACGTCATCGGCAGCGCCGAAGCCCACGAAGAATGGGTGACCGTTCGCGATGAAGTCGAGCATACGCGGCGCTACCTGCAAATCATGAAGATGCGCTTGATCGACCGGCTGCACTGGGAGATCGACGCGGATGAAGGGCTGCTGCACGTGCCGATTCCGAAGCTGATCCTGCAGCCGCTCGTGGAGAACGCGATCTTGCATGGCGTGGAGAGCCGTATCGGGCCGGGATCGGTCACGGTTCGCGTCCGGTCGTCGCAGCCCGGCCTGGCTGCCATCTCGGTCAGCGACGACGGGGCGGGCATGGACGCGGAGACGCTGGCAAGGCTCGTGCAAAGCTTGGACGCCGCCGCGCCCCAGACGTCCAAGAAAGGGGCCGGCGTGGCCATGTTCAACGTGCAGCGCCGCCTAAAGCTCCACTATCCGGGGGCGACCGAACGCGGCGGCGGATTGCATATCGAGAGCAAGCCCGGATCGGGCACGACGGTAGGCTTCGAAATTACGACGACTTTGAAGGGGGAGGCGCACCTATGAGAACCTTGTTGATCGTGGATGACGAGCCGCGCACGCGTCTGGGCATCCAGAAGACGCTCACGGCTTGGTCGGCAGGCCGGCACAGGATCGAGACGGCCGCGAGCGGGGTCGAAGCGTTGGAATGGTTGAAAGCGAATACAGCCCATGTCATCATCACGGACGTGCGCATGCCGGAAATCGACGGCTTGCAGATGCTGGAGGCGTTGGCTCGGCGCGGAACGCTGCCCGTCGTCATCGTCATCTCCGGCCATGCCGAATTCGACTATGCGAGAAAGGCGCTTCAGCTGGGCGCGTTCGACTATATTTTGAAGCCGCTCGACAAGGACATTCTGATGGAGACCGTGCAGCGGGCGCTGCAGCTCGAAGAGGGCCGGGAGCGGATGCAGGCCATGGAGAAGCTGGTCGACGCGAAGCTGCTGGAGGTGGGTCGCATCGAAGCGCGGCTCGGCACGCCGATCAAGGAAGCCATCGGCTATATCGAGGCCCATCTGGAGGAGCCCATCAGCATGAAGCAGGTGGCCGACCTTATCCATCTCAACGCGAGCTATTTCAGCGTGCTGTTCAAGGAACAGACCGGCGTCACGTTCAGCGATTATCTGACCCGCATCCGACTGCAGAAAGCCAAGGAGCTGCTTGTCTCGACGCGGCTGCCGATCTCGGATATCGCCGAGAAGGTCGGCTACGGCACCGCCAAATATTTCATCAAGGTCTTCAAGGACAACGAGGGAACCAGCCCGAGGCAGTACCGCATGCAGGCGCTCGAGGATGACGCATCCATCCGATAAAAGTGGAATTTCTCCCAATCGCCGTTACTGTTGCGCTTACATTCCTGATTTTATAATAATGTATGCGGTTACAACTTACCGAGCTTAAAAAAGGGGAGGAAAAAACATGAAACGCGCTTTATCGATGACGACGGCTATTGTCTTATTGTCTTCTGTTCTTACCGCGTGCGGAGGGAACTCGAACGCTTCGAACGATGGCGGCACTGCAAACGCAGGCAATGCGAACGCCGGCAATGCAAGCGCCAACAATACCGAGGCGAATACGAACGCGGACGCCGGTAATGCCGCGGCGAACGCCAATACGGGCGACGCCGGGGGCAAGACCGGGGAGAAAATCACGATCAACCTCTGGAGCTTCACGGACGAGATTCCGAACATGACGAAGAAATACCTCGAGACCCATCCCGACGCGAACGTGGACTTCAAGACGACGGTCATCGCGACGACGGACGGCGCTTACCAGCCGGCGCTCGACCAGGCGCTGGCCGGCGGCGGCAAGGATGCTCCGGATCTGTACGCGGCCGAATCCGCCTTCGTCCTCAAGTACACGCAGGGCGACGCGTCCGACTATGCGGCGAATTATTCCGATCTGGGCCTCGACGACCAGCAGGTGAAGGACGCCGGCATCGCCCAGTATTCGGTCGATATCGGCAGCAAGGACGGCCAGCTGAAAGGCCTGGCTTACCAAGCGACCGGCGGCGCCTTCATCTACCGCCGCTCGATCGCCAAGGAAGTGTTCGGCACGGACGATCCGGCCGCGATCAAGACGAATATCGGACCGGGTTGGGATAAATTCTTCGACGCGGCCGCGAAGCTCAAGGCGAAAGGCTACGGCATCGTATCCGGCGACGGCGACATCTGGCATCCGATCGAGAACAGCTCCGACAAGGGCTGGATCGTGGACGGCAAGCTGCATATCGATCCGAAGCGGGAGCAGTTCCTGGACTTCTCCAAGCAGCTGAAGGACAAGGGCTACTCCAATGGCACGACCGACTGGACCGAAGCGTGGTACGCCGATATGTCGGGCACCGGCAAACAGCCGATCTTCGGCTTCTTCGGACCCGCGTGGCTCATCAACTACGTGATGAGCGGCCAAGTCAAGGACACGACGGGCGACTGGGCCGTCACCGAACCGCCGACCGGCTTCTTCTGGGGCGGCACGTGGCTGCTCGCGAACAAAGACGTCGTGAAAGACGAGGCCAAGAAAGCGGCCGTGGCCGATTTCATTAAGTGGGTCACGCTCGATACTTCCGATACGGGTCTGCAGAATTTCTGGGCAAACGGCACGATGAAGGCGGGCGAGCAAGGCACGAAGGACAGCGTGGCTTCGTCCGTGGTCATGTCCAAATCGGACGGCAAGGTCGACCTGCTCGGCGGACAGAACATGTTCGAAGTCTTCGTGCCGGCCAACGCCAACGCGACGGGCAAGAACCTCACCCAATACGACGAGTCGATCAATCTGATCTGGCGCGACCAAGTCCGTCAGTATGCCGAAGGCAAGAAGAGCCGGGAGCAGACGCTGAAGGACTTCAAGCAAAAGGTTCAGGACCAGCTCGGCATCGACAGCGAGTAATAGTGCCGAGGGGCGGGAGTTCCCGCCCCTCCTATTTTGATCATCGACGAGGTGAGCGCCATGCGCCGCAAGGGCATCAATTATTCAAAATTCGGCTATCTGTTCAGTCTTCCGTTCCTGCTCGCTTTCCTGGTGTTCTCGTTCTATCCCGTTCTGTACACCGCGGTCATCGGCTTTACCGACATGAAGGGCGTCATCCCTAAGCCGGTCCATATCCTGGACCATCCGTTCGACAATTTCAAGTACCTGTTGTTCGACAACGTATCCTTCCGGACGTCGCTCTCCAATACCGCGCTGATCTGGATCCTGAACTTCATTCCCCAGATAGCGTTCGCGCTGCTGCTCACCGCTTGGTTCACCAACCAGCGCTTGAAAGTGCGGGGACAAGGCGCCTTCAAAGTGCTGCTCTATATGCCAAATATCATCACGGCGAGCACGATCGCCGTGCTGTTCAACTCCCTGTTCTCTTATCCGATGGGGCCGATAAACAGCTTGTTCGAGACGTTCGGATGGATTCACGAGCCCGTCAATTTCCTGCAGGACAAGACGACGGCTCAGGGGATCGTGGCCTTCATCCAGTGGTGGATGTGGTACGGCAATACGATGATTATCCTGATCGCGGGCGTCATGGGCATCAATCCGGCCTTATTCGAGGCGGCGTCCATCGACGGCGCAAGCGGATGGCAGATCTTCTTCCGCGTCACGCTCCCGAGCCTACGGACGATCATGCTCTACACGTTGATTACCTCTACGATCGGCGGCTTGCAGCTGTTCGATATCCCGCAGCTGTTCCTGTACGGCGGACCGGACGACGCGACGCTTACGACCTCGGTGTTTATCTACGGGCAGGCGTTCAAGGGCAGCTATATGTTCAACCGGGCTGCGGCGGCCAGCATGATCATGTTCGTTATCGCGGCGGTGCTGGCGGGATTGCTGTTCTACCTGATGCGAGACCGGGACGCGGCAAGAGCCAAGAAGGCATTAAGAAATCGCAACAAAGCTGCCAAAGCAGCGGCAAGGGGGATATAGATCATGGCCAAAAGCAAATCCGGCAACACGTTCTCCCTGACGTTGAACAAAACAATCGTCTACGCGGTGTGCATCGTGCTGGCGCTGCTCAGCATTCTGCCATTCTGGATCATGTTCGTCAATGCGACCCGCTCGACGGCGGAGATTCAAAGCGGTCTGTCCTTGATTCCGTCTATGCACTTGAAGACTAATTTGGATGTGCTGCTCAGCAAGAGCTTCGATCCTCTCAAGGGTTTCTTCAACTCCCTGATCATTTCGGGCCTCTCCACGATCTGCGCGGTATACTTCTCGTCCTTGACCGCCTATGCGCTGGTCGCTTACAACTGGAAGATGCGCCAGGCCTTCTTCACCGTAATCATGCTGGTCATGATGATACCGGCCCAGGCCAGCGCCATCGGCTTCTACAAAATGATGTACCAGCTGCACTGGACGAACAATTTCCTCCCGCTCATCCTGCCGTCCATCGCGGCGCCGGCGATCGTGTTCTTCATGCGGCAATACTTGCTCGCGACGCTGTCGATGGAGATGGTGGAGGCATCGCGCATCGACGGCGCCGGCGAGTTTTACACCTTCAACCGCATCGTCATGCCGATCATGGTGCCGGCGATCGCGACGCAGGCGATATTCGCCTTCGTGGCGAGCTGGAACAACCTGTTCATGCCGCTCATCCTGCTGACGGAAAAGAGCAAATATACGCTGCCGATTATGGTCAGCCTGCTCAAGGGGGATATTTATAAGACCGAGTTCGGTTCCATCTATATGGGCCTCTCCCTGACGGTACTGCCTTTGTTTGTGATATACTTCCTGCTGTCGAGATATATTATCGCCGGCGTGGCGCTTGGCGGCGTGAAGGAGTAAGCAACTCCCTTCCGTCCCGTCCCGCCTTGCCGTGCGAGCATGGGTGGGTGGAGCGATGAACGCGCGCAAGACATGCCGGACGCTGACGGCGCTTCTCGTCGGTCTGACGCTGCTGCAAGCCGGATGCGCCAAGGATTCGGACGAGGAGCCGCGATGGGCGAGCGAAGAGACGGCCGGCAAGCTGACGATTCATATGATGCATCTGTGGCCGGAAGGCGGCGCGCCCGGCCAGTACCAGATCGTGAACAAGATCATCGCCGAGTATCAGGCGGAGAACCCGAACGTCACGATTACGCAGGAAGTCTTGGACAACGAACGGTACAAAGCCAAGATCCGCGTGCTCTCCGCCGTCAACGACCTGCCGGACGTCGGATTGACGTGGCCGGCCGGCTACTTGCAGGATTTCGTCCAAGGCAATTTGTTTACGCCCCTCGACGATCTCCTGCATGGCGACCTCGAGGATGCGTTCCTTCCGGGAGCGACGGAGGCTTACAACGTCGGCGGCAAGACCTACGCGCTCCCGCTGGAGTTCAACATCGCCCCCGTATATTACAACAAACGCATTTTCGCGAAATACGGGCTGCAGCCTCCCGCGACGTACGAGGAATTGCTGCAGATCGTGAAGAAGCTCGCGGATCACGGCGTCGTGCCGATCGCGCTGGGCGACAAGGATCGCTGGACGGGGTCGCTCTGGTATATGTACCTGGCGGACCGCATCACGGGCACGGAGAATTTGGCGAACGCCATCAAAGGCACCGTCTCGTTCACCGATCCGGGTCTGATCCAAGCGGCAAAGAAAATTCAGGATTTGGTGGGCATGAACGCGTTCAGCAAAGGCTTCAACGGGCTGTCCAACGATGAAGCGAAAGCGCAGTTCATGGACAGCCAAGCGGCCATGTACCTGATGGGGACGTGGGAGCTGCCGAACTATACGACAAGCGCGACCGTTCCGCAGTCCTTCCGCGACAGCATGGGATTCTTCAAGTTTCCGGCCGTTGCCGGGGGCAAAGGCAATGTCGACAGCTGGGTGGGCGGTCCCGGCGTCGGTTTGTTCGTGGCCGAGAATTCGCCGGTCAAGGAAGAGGCGAAGAAGTTCGTGCGGTATTTCGTGAAGCGATGGGGCGAGGAATCCGTGAACGGCGCGGGCGTCATCCCCGCCACGAAGGTGGACACGTCGAAAATCCAGCTGCCGCAGCTCTACGTGGATCTGCTCAAGGAAGTGAACAAGGCGACGAATATGACGCTGTTTGCCGACGTCCTGATGCCGAACGACGCCGCCGAGGTCCATCTGAACCAGGTTCAAGCGTTGTTCGGCAACGAGATCGATCCGGTCCACTTCGCCAAGGCGCATGATGCGGCCATCAAGAAGGGGAATTAAGCGTCGCGAGCGCGAAGGCGTTCGTCGTAGCGCTGCGCGGCATGCTTGCCAACGGAGCAAGCCCGGTTCGAAGCAAGCCGGTTCGAAGCAAATCCGATAGGCATGTATGGAAAGAACGAGGAGCATTCGATATCGAATGCTCCTCGTTTTGCATTGCAGCCCCGGGAAGACCGGCGGTTCGCCGCAACGCGGTTATATACGGATACGACGAACTCAGTCCATCGCAGCGCGTGTCAACAAATCAGGAAATACCACCGGTTACATCCCCTCCAGCCGCAGGTGTCCGTACGGCTTCCGCCTCCGCCGACAGCTTTGCGATCACGCTGTTTCGCGCCTCGTCCGTGAAGCGGAGAACGCCGTTCTCCTGCACGATCAGGCCTTCAGCGATCCGCTTATCCAGCCAATCGCTGACGAAGCCGGCTGCATACCCGCCTTGACCGAATTCTCCGCCGAAGGCGATCATCTGATCATAGGTATCCAGATACTGCCGACGGCCGGTAGCCGGATAAGCGTTGGCGTACAGCCAGAACTGCACATCGTACATGAGATATGACCGCACGTCCGCATGAAAAGAGAAGTGGCCTTTCTCCTCAACGATGCGGGTACAGACGCTGCGTATTTTGGACGCCAGCCCGTCCACCTCGGAGGCCCGGTCGCAGAGCTTCGCGAGCAGCGGGGAGAATTTCCCTTCGGCCACTTTGCGCAAATCGTTCGCTTTGTCCGCCTCGGAGGTGTCGTATGCTTCCTCGCTCACTAACCCGCGGATGAACGTCTCGAAGTCCGGTGCCAGGAAAGTAATCTCGTAATCGGCTTCCTGGTCGACATGGACGACCTCGGGTTCGCCGTCCTTGCCGCAGCGACGGTAATCCAGCATCACGACATCGTGTCCTGCGGAAGGGCAGTCGCAGATCACGACGCCAATATCCGGATAGCCCCAGTCTTCAATCATGAACGGACTGCCGAGATTACCGCAGAGCGCGTAATTTTTGTCGCGGCCGATCCCCATGATTCCCGTTATCGCAATATGATCCTCGGCCCAAGAGGTAGCTTCGTCCGTCGGGAAGGCGGCATGGCGGGGAATGCCGCCGTTCCGATGCTTCATCAGGGCGATGTAGGCCGCCGGCAGTTTATAGCCGAGTTCTGCCTCTACGGAAGCAATCAGCTCATCCGAAGGCGGATCCAAGACATATTGTTCTCTGGCATAGCTGCTGTCTGCCCAGAAGCTGTCGAGATCCATGCCTTCGAAAGGGAGCGTCCTCTGGTCGTTCTCTTGTCTGCCGAGATTTCGGCCGGATGCGCGTAGCCGTTGATCCATCGTTGCCGTCTGCCTCCTCAGTGAAACGATGATTTTACCCTATTTTACCAGAGTAAAGACTGCGCATGTAAATCGGTCTTGGTTGCGCGCGCATGAAAAGGCACCTGGCGGCCGCGAATACCTGCAAATTCCGCTTGACAACCCGCAGCTATTTATATGAAGCTACTCGTGGTGACCGGATAATATGTTCGCGAGAAGCGGGGAAAAGGTGAGACGCTCTGAAATCGAATCGGATGGAAGCCTTCAGCGACGGCGTGTTGGCGATAATCATTACCATTATGGTGCTGGAATTCAAAGTGCCGGAAGGCCATGACTGGCCTGCGCTCATTGGGCTTGGCCCGAAAATTCTGAGCTACATTCTCAGCTTCGTCTATGTCGGCATCTATTGGAACAATCATCATCATCTGCTGCACCTGGTTCGCACGATCAACGGGCGGCTCATGTGGCTCAACCTGCTGCTGCTCTTCTGGCTCTCCCTGATTCCGTTCACGACCGCGTGGATGGGCGAAAGTCATTTCGCGGCCACGCCGACGGCGTTGTACGGAATCGTGCTGCTGCTCGCGGCATTCTCGTATTGGGTGCTGCAGCGCGCGATTTTCATCCAGCATGCCGGCAATTCCACCGTCATCTCGGCGATCGGCAAAGACTGGAAGGGGAAGTCGTCTCCCGTGATTTACTTGGTTGCGGTGTTGAGCGCCTACGTGAGCACGTGGATAGCCGGCTTTTTGTTCGCGCTGGTCGCGGTGATGTGGTTCGTGCCGGATAAGCGGATCGAGCATGTATTGAACGGCCAATAAGAGAAGCTCTTCGATTCCCGCGCGAAGCGGGGGGCGAAGAGCTTTTTTTTGAATGAAGCTGCAGCGGACAGGGATCGACAGAAATCGCCTTATCCAGAACCGCGAAGACCGCGACGGGGCGACCAATGCCTTTCAGCGTGTAAGTACGGGGTTACCCTCGCCGAGTCTATCCGTAGATAGACCCCTTTAGCCGCAAGATCCCCTTGACGATAGACGAAGTCCACTCCCGAATCCTATACGATGGAATTGTCTTCAACAGACGATTTGACGAAGGAGCGGAGAACTATGAAAAGGGCGGGTCGTACATTTCTCGTCGGAGCGGTACTGCTGATAGTCGGTTTCGCGTGGGCGTTGACGATGAATGGCTTGGGAACGCTGGAGTGGGCGCTGCTGCTGACGGGCATCGCGCTGGGCGTCCTGGCGGGAACGATTCAAGGGTGGGCGGTTGCCCGCAAGCGGCGCGGAACGACCGGGTCGGGCAAGATGCTGCTGTGGGTAAGCGGAACGATCGTCTCGTTAATTGTCGTAAAGGTCGCCATCAACATCTTGATTCCGTCGAATCTGGCTACGGAAGAGAGCGGCCTCTACTTGTCGATCGTCTTTGCCGTGGGCGGACTGTTCCTCGGACGCGGCGCTTACTCGCGCCTTGCTCCCATCCCCGGCGAACGGGGCAGAAAGCGCTCCTCCTAGCGGGGGCTTTCTTCATTCAGGGATACCCGCCCCGTTGCCTTCCGGGAGGATTGGATATAGGATGGAAATTAACCAAGATGACGGATCAAGGGAGAAACTGATGAAACTCGTCCCGATCTTTGCGACCGCGATTACGGCGATCTTTTTCGCTGCATACTGGATACCCGCGCATTCCGACTTCGTCGGCACCGCGATTCTTGCGTTGTTCTTGCTGATGTATCTGTTCATGATCTGGGTCCATGAGACGTGGTGGAATCTGACCCGGCTGGTTCTTGCTTCTAGCCTCGCGGTCGCGCTCGCGCTGACGCTTCATGTCGTGGACGACAACGCGGACGCCTCGCTGCTGCTATTCCCGGCGGTGTATATACTGGCCAACTTTTCGCGGCAATTGCTCCGGTTGTCGTCGATTATCGCAAGTGGCGTCATCCTGATCATCGCGGCGATCGATTATGCGAATCCGGCTTTTCTCAGCACGAAGCTCACCGGGGCCGCGGGGTTGTACATGGGCGTCAAGGCCGTCAATCTGTTCAGAGAGCTTTATTATCCGAACCGGGACCACTTGAAGGAGCTGAACGAAGCGCATGTCCAATTGCAGCAAGCGCACGCGGAGCTTCAGGAAACCTCCGTGCACGCCATGCGCTATGCCGCGTTGTCGGAACGATCGCGCCTGGCCCGCGAGATTCACGACGGCATCGGCCATCGTCTGACCTCCCTGATCGTCCAGCTCCAGGCACTCGAAATCATGCTGCCCGAGAATCCGGAAGCCGTGCGCCAATCCATTCCCGTCATGTTGGACATCGCACGGCAGGGCATGGCCGAGGTCCGCATGTCCGTCAAAGACTGGTCCGAGGATGAAAGCGGGCTGGGGTTGATTGCCTTGAAGGGGGTCGTGTCGCAAAGCGAGGCCCATTCCCGGATCCAATTCACCTTCGCGCAGGACGAAGCGTTGTCGGATTGGACGGTCGGGACGAGCGTCGTGCTTTACCGCGTCCTGCAGGAATCGATCACGAACGTCATCCGTCATTCGGGGGCTTCCGCCGTACTGGTGAGCGTGCAGGAGCGAGAGCGGCAGGTTATCTTGACCGTCTCGGATAACGGCCGCCACACGGAAGCCGCCCCGTTGACGCCGGGGTTCGGGATTCGAGGCATGCAAGAACGATGCCGCGCGGTCGGCGGGACGTGCGCGTTCTCGCAAAATCACCCCCATGGACTGGTCATGGAGGCGGTCGTTCCCCTGGAACCGGGCGAAGATACAGATCAACGAACGGACCGGCAATCGATCGGTCAGTCGAACCCAATCGTATCGGGAGGAACCTCGCATGAACGATAAGCCCATGATCCGCATCGTACTGGCCGACGACCAATCGATTATCCGGCAGGGACTGCGCTATATCATCGACGCCCAGGCGGACATGACCGTCGTCGGCGAGGCTGCCGACGGCGACGAAGCCGTCCTAGCAGCGTGCAATACCAACGCCGATCTGGTGCTGATGGACATTCGCATGCCTAACAGGACCGGCATTGAAGCCACCAGATCGATCCTGCAAGCGCGGCCGGCCATGAAAGTCGTCCTGCTGACCACGTTCGACGTGCAGGAATACGTCTTCGAAGGGATCAGGGCCGGTGCCGTCGGCTATTTGCTGAAAGACGCGGATACCAAGGAATTGCTGGAAGGCATTCGCTCGGCGTACCGCGGAGGCGCCGTGTACAGCAGTACCACGGCCGGCAAGGCGCTGGCCCAGGTCGTCGAGCAGCGACAAGAGCTTGACCGCGAGGACGCGCAGGCCAAGGTTCTCGTCGAACCGCTGACGGACAAAGAACTGGAAGTGCTGCAGGAAATGGCCTACGGGCGGCGCAATTGGGAAATCGCCAAACGGCTGTACGTTTCCGAAGGCACCGTCAAGACGCATGTCCATCGCATTCTGCGGAAGCTGGATGTCGAGGACCGCACGCAAGCCGTGGTTCTGGCCATGCGCTGCGGAATCGTGAACTAGCGATCGCCGTGCCGTGCCGCGGATGAAGGCAGGCTGCTGAACGGAATCGCCATCACGCCGATCTTTTAGGCCTCCTTTGACCGCAGGAGGCTTTTTTGCATTCCCGCCAGGGCCGATCCGAAGCCGGGCGGGGGATTTCCGGCCGAAAAGCGGACGTAATTCGCTCGAATAACGGACCGGTCGCCTTCTAGTAGTCAGAAAATAAAAAATATTAAAAATTGCAAGATAACTAATTGTAAAATAAAGTGCTTTCAATTACTATTAACCTATCTGACTGGCAGAGTATATGCCTGGATGAAAAGGATGAGATTGCCAGCGAGGTGAGAGGCTTAAAAAATAAAGGAGGCGTTATCAATGGCGGCAAAGAAAGAGAAAAAAATGTTGCTTGGTACAGTCGCGGGAGTTCTGCTTATAGGCGTTTTGGCAGGCTGCGGCGACAACGGCGACGGGGGAAGCAATGGCGGCTCGGGCAAGAAAGTCACGCTGCGAATGATCGAGAGCTTGACGAGCCCGGCACGAACCGCGGTATTGCAAGAAATGATCGCCAAGTTCGAAACGGCTAACCCGGACATCAAAGTCGAGCTGATCTCGCCTCCTTTCGACCAAGCCGACAACAAGATCAAAACGATTCTCGGAGCCAAGGAGGATCTGGACGTATTGGAAGTGCGCGATCAGACGATCTCCGAATTCTCCAACAACGGCTATCTCGAGCCGCTGAATGATTACGTGAAAGACTGGCCGGACTATGCTACCGAGGTCGACGTAGCCAAGACGGTCGCATCGCTCGGCGACAAGCTGTACTTTATCACGAACGGCATGTACCAGCGCCAGATGTTCTATCGCAAGGACTGGTTCCAAGAGAAGGGCATTCAGCCGCCGACGAACTACGAAGAGATGGTGGCAGCCGCGATCAAGCTGACGGATCCGAGCAAGAACCGTTACGGCTTCTCCTTCAGAGGCGGACCGGGCGCCAACGGCGTGCCGGATACGATCATTCAAAACTACAACTTCGATAACATCGATCACGACGACTCGTCATTCTTGAAAGACGGCAAATCGATGTACTCGACGCCGGAAGCGAAGCAGGCGCTGGAGCTTTACGTCAAGCTCTACAAGGAAGGCTCCCCGAAAGATTCGATCAACTGGGGCTACCAAGAGCAGGTTCAAGCGTTCACGTCCGGCGTCACCGGCATCCTGCTGCAGGATCCCGACGCGATCCCGGCGTTGACGGAGAAGATGGACGTCAACACCATCGGTACGGCTCCAATGCCGAAAGGACCGAGCGGCAAGGCATTCACGGCCACCGGCGGCGCCGGTTGGGGGATCGCCTCCTACTCGAAGCATAAGGACGAGGCGTTCAAGCTGATCGCGTTCCTGTCGAGCCCCGAACAAAATACGTACTTCGCGATCAAAACCGCCCTTATTCCCATCCATTCATCCGCAAGCGAGGATCCGTTCTTCCAAACCGATATGTACAAAACGCTGCTGGAGATGGCCAGCAAGCCGGATGAATTCGTCAACCTGAAAGCGAACACGAAGTACCCGGGCACCAGCCAATGGGGCCAGGTCGCGATGGAAAGCGGCCAATCGCTGCTGCTCGGCAAAGTGTCGGTGGAAGACACGTTGAAGCAATGGGATAAATTCTGGGCCGATCAGCGGGCAAACCTGAAATAAGGCAACGGGCCTTATAGGCGCGGGCGGGCGGCGGGCAGCCGCCCGCCGCGACCATTACGCTCCCAAGGGTGGTGTGGTTCATGAACGACGAGCAGCCTTCCGTCATCAGGCGGTTGCGGACCGGATTCCGCAATTCGCCGCGTGGATTCATCTTTTTCAGTTTGCTGCCGACGCTGGTATTGGTGCTGGTATTTACGTACTATCCGTTTCTGCGGGGCATCGTGATGGCGTTTCAAAACTATCAGCTGTTCGATCTGACCAACGTTCATTTCATCGGCTTGGATAATTTCAAGACCATGTTCAACGACGCGAAGTTCAAGCATGCTTCGATCAACAGCGTCTATTGGGTATTTATCTCGCTGATTTTGCAATTCACGATCGGATTGTCGGTCGCGCTCCTGCTGAACAAGCGTTTTCGCGGGCGGGGGATCTTCCAGGGCTTCGTGTTCTATCCGTGGGCGTTGTCCGGATTCCTGATCGGCCTGATCTGGAAATGGATGTTCAACTCGCAGATCGGGGTCATCAACGACCTGCTGATCCGCACCGGCATCATTCACGAGCGGATCGGGTTCTTATCCGATCCGAACTGGGCGCTGTCTTCGGTCATCGTCGCCAACATCTGGTATGGAATCGCTTTCTTCGCGATCATGCTGCTTGCCGCGCTGCAATCGGTGCCGTCCGAGCTGTACGAAGCGGGGAGCATGGACGGCGCGAGCGGCACGCGCAAGCTGTTCAGCATCACGATGCCCTACATCATGCCGACGGTCATTACGACCACGCTGCTGCGCGCGATCTGGATCTTCAACGATCCCTCGATCATCTACGGGCTGACGAACGGCGGGCCGGCCGGCTCGACGCACATATTATCCTCGCTCATGCTGGACAAGATCATGTACGGCGGCGATTACGGCGCGGCTTCCGCGATCGGCATCGTGATGATCGGCATCCTGATGCTCTATACGATCTTTTATTTAACGGTGACCAGGTCAGAGAAATTGGGGGATTTCTAATCATGAAACGACCGCTTCAAAAAGCGTTGAAAGTCGTCTTCTTAACCCTCTATCTGATGGTAATGGCGTTCCCGCTTTATTGGATCGTCATCACGTCGCTCAAGCCGCAGAAAGAAATTTTCTCCTTCCCCCTGCACTACTGGCCGAGTCAATTGACCTTGCAGAACTACATCAACATTATCAAGATCTCCAAGTTCCACATCTATATCGCGAACAGCCTGCTGATCTCGCTCAGCGCCGCCGCGATCGTCGTCTGCATCGCGGTTCTCAGCGCCTACGTGCTGGCCCGGTTCAGATTCCGCAGTCACCGGCACGTGATGCTGGGCTTTTTCCTGACGCAGATGCTGCCCGGCTTCGTGGCGCTGGCCCCGCTCTATTTGCTCATGAGCAAGCTCGGGCTGATCAATTCCCGCATCTCGCTGGTCCTCATGTATACCGTCGGCTTGATTCCGTTCTCGACCATCCTGCTCAAAGGCTTCTTCGAACGGATTCCGTCGAGCCTCGAGGAAGCGGCGATGATCGACGGCTGTTCGCGCATGTCGGCGCTGATCCGGGTCATCATGCCGGTCATGCTGAACGGGATCTCGGCGACGTTCATCTTCGCCTTCGTGCAGAACTGGAACGAATTGTTCATGGCCGTCATGTTCATCGACGACGAGTCGATGAAGACGCTGCCCGTGGCGATGAATTCGTTCGTGATGAAGTTCGACGTCGATTGGGGGGCCATGTCGGCCGGCACCGTCTTGTCCGTCGTCCCGACGATCGCGTTGTTCGCCGTCGCGCAGCGCTTCATCGTCGACGGCCTGACGCAGGGCGCCGTCAAGGGGTAACTGCCGGATGACGGACGCCGAAATCGCGAAACGGAAAGGAATCGAAGAGGATGACCAATAACAACGACCGGGAATGGCCGTACACGTCGGTGAACCACGATGCCGTCGACGAGCGGCATCACGGCGCGATCAACATTCCGATCTATCAGACGAGCTTGTTCGCGTTCGAGACATACGACAAGTTCCAGCAGGCGGCGCGGAATCCGCAGGTGGAGCACGTCTATTCGCGGGGCAACAACCCCACCGTGCGGTACCTGGAGGATAAGCTGGCGGAGCTGGAGCGGGCGGAGACGGCCAAATGCTTCGCTTCGGGCATGGCCGCCATCAGCGCCGCGATCTTGTCCACGGTGAAGACCGGCGACCATATCGTGTGCGTGGACCAGGCGTACGGTCCGACGCGGGATTTCGTGACCCGATACTTGCGGCGCTTCGGCATCGAATCGACGCTGGTCGACGGCAGCTCGCCGGATCATATTCGCGATGCGCTTCGTCCGGAGACCAAGCTGATCTATCTGGAAAGCCCGACCTCGATGCTGTTCCAGCTGCAGGATTTGGCGGCCTGCGCCGCGCTTGCCCGCAGCCGCGGCATCGTCACCATCGTCGACAATTCCTGGGCGACGCCGATCTTCCAGCGGCCCTTGGAGCTCGGGATCGATCTCGTCGTGCACTCCATCACGAAGTACATATCCGGGCAAAGCGACAGCGTCGCGGGCGTCGTGCTCGGTTCCGGGCAGCTCGTCGGCCGGATCGCGAACGACGAGTACATGCTGCTCGGCGGCATCATGACGGCGTACACGGCCGCCCAGATCACCCGCAGCTTGCGCACGCTGCCGCTGCGGATGGAGCGCCACGAACGCAGCGCGCTGACGGTCGCGGCGCATCTGGCTGAGCAATCGCACGTGCTGCGGGTCAATCATCCCGCGCTCGATTCGCATCCGCAGCGCGAGCTTGGCCTGCGGCAGATGAGCGGCTCCAGCGGGCTGTTCTCGTTCGAGTCCGCCGAGCCGGTGGAGAAGATGCGGCAATGGGCGGGCCGGCTGAGGATGTTCAAGATCGGCGTCAGCTGGGGCGGCTTCGAGTCGCTCGTCACCGTCAATCCGGCCGGCGCAAGCTGCGCGGAGGGAGCCCGCAGCCTGATTCGCCTGCATATCGGATTGGAGAGCGCGGCCGATCTGATCCTGGACCTGGATCAGACCTGGGCGGCGGTGTCGTCGGAGGGCGGCGACGATGGACCTGGTGCGTGAAGACGTCGATATCGTGAAGGCGGGGGCGACTCAAGATGGCAAAAGTGCAGAGGCAAACGATACCTGAATTGGTCTCGCAGGAAATTCAAAATTACATCGAGGAGAAAGAGTTGCAGGAAGGAGACAAGCTGCCGTCGGTCGAAGCCATGACGCATATGTTCGGCGTCGGCCGTTCCTCGCTCCGCGAAGCGCTGCGTTATCTGGAGGCGATCGACGTCATCTCCGTCCACAACGGAAAAGGCATCTACGTGCGCGACGTCGGCACTTACCGGTTCGCCGGCAAGATCAAGATCGAGAAAGAGAAGCGGTTCCTGCTCGCGATCTTGGACGTGCGGCGGGCGCTGGAGGGCAAGGCGGTCGAACTGGCGGCCAAACGGATCACGCCGGCGCAGACCGCGGAGCTGGCGGCTTGCATGAAGGAATACAGCAGGCTGAAAGACGCGGGCGAGCACACCGCCCACATCGACCTGGCGTTCCATCGCGGCATCATGAAGGCGGCGGGCAACCCGATATTGTTCAGCGTGCTGGAGTCGATCGCCGCCATGTACGAGAAGTTTTTCAACGAACCGCTCGGCGACAAGCGGCTGTTCGACGACACGTACGAGTATCATCACACGATGTTTGCGGCGATCGCGGTTCACGAACCCGCGCGGGCGCTGGACGAATTCAACAAGATGATGGACTGCATCGAGAACATCATCCGAACCTATTGATCGGGTACGGGAGGGGCAATGGAAGGGCGATGCAATCAGCCCCGACGGCTCGGAGCCCGAATCACCCGGATCGTGACAAGAAGTTTTCCAATTGCCGCATGACGGCGGTTGGAAAGCTTCTTTTTTTGACCTGCATGCCCGGCGATGACCGGCATGCGCCTTTCGAATTTGCAGTCGTTCCCATCAAAATCTAACGTTTGTTGACTGCGGTCTCATGTTTTTAGTCTGGCAGGGGGGCTGCCGAATTCTTTACAATTGACATCAGTTAGATGAATTGTTTGCGCTTTACATGGAAGATTACCCATCTAATGGATAGGTTCCGCGAGAATCCGCATGGTTGAACGCGGTTAACGGCGGAGTGGGATTCGCGGCAGGTTTAGGCGCGGCACGGATCGGCGCCAAGGCTCGCAGCGGAATTTGAAAGCGTGTACACACATGGAACGCGAACAGACGGAAGGAGTGGCTAACATGGACAAGAAGAAAAGGCGGGGACGCTTGCGAACGCGCTGGCGCACGCAGGATACCGAGCTGACGCTGCTCGCTTTGCCGACGACCGTCTGGTATATCCTGTTTTGTTTCTTGCCGATGTTCGGCGTCATCATCGCGTTCAAGAACTTCAAGATCTTCGGGGGCTTCCTGAGCAACGTCTTCCACAGCGAATGGTCCGGATTCAAAAACTTCGAATTCCTGTTCAAGTCCAACGATGCTTGGGTCGTGACCCGCAATACGCTGGGCTACAATCTGGTGTTCATCATCCTCGGCATCGCGGTGCCCGTCACCTTGGCGCTGATGATCGGCCAGCTGCACGGCCGCAAGGCGGGGAAAGTGTATCAAACGATGATGTTCCTGCCTTACTTTCTCTCCTGGGTGGTGGTGTCCGCGGTGGCCTGGGCGTTCTTGAGCTTCGATAAGGGGATCGCCAATCAATTCCTCGCCGACCTGGGCAAGGATCCCGTCAACTGGTACATGGAGGCGAAATACTGGCCGTACTTCCTCATCTTCATGAACATGTGGAAAGGCTTGGGCTACGGCATGGTGGTTTATCTGGCGACCATCGCCGGCATCGACTCCACGTACTACGAGGCGGCCGTGATCGACGGCGCTTCGAAGTGGCAGCAAGCGCGATACATTACGCTGCCGCTCATGAAGCTCGTGATCGTGATGATGTTCATCTTGGCGATCGGGCGCATCTTCTACACGGATTTCGGCTTGTTCTTCCAGGTGCCGCGGGATTCCAATTCGCTGTTCAACGTGGCGACCACCATCGACGTTCTCGTCTTCAAGCAGCTCAAGACCGCTACGGTGGGGATGGCATCCGCTTCCGCTTTCGTGCAATCCGTGCTCGGCTGCGCAACCATTCTGATCGCCAACTGGATCGTCCGCAAGGTGGATCCGGACAGCGCCATGATGTAAAGGAGGGACTTGGACATGGCAGCAAGAACGAACGAACGGACCGGTCTCGACAAATTCAACCGCATCGGCAACGTCACGAACGCGATTTTCCATGCGGTGTTTATCTTGTTGGCGCTGGTCTGCCTCATACCGATCCTCGTGGTGCTGTCCGTATCGCTGTCCAGCGAGGATTCGATTCGGCACACCGGGTATCACCTCTTCCCGACGGCCATTTCCGGGGATGCCTATCACTATATCTTGCAGCAGGGGACGATGATCTCGCGGGCGCTCGGCGTCTCCGTGCTCGTGACCGTCGTCGGTACCGTGCTGGGCGTGCTGCTGACCGCCTCGATGGGGTACGCGATCTCCCGGCCGAATTACAAGCTGAAGGGACTGCTCACCTGGATCGTCTTCATCCCGATGGTGTTCAACGGCGGCTTGGTGTCGAGCTACTATATCAACTCGAACCTGCTGGGCTTGAAGGATACGGTTTGGGCGCTGATCCTGCCGCTCGCCGTCTCTTCCTTCAACGTCATTATTTGCAAAACCTTCTTCCGAAGCACCATTCCCGACGGGTTGATCGAATCCGCCGAGATCGACGGCGCAAGCCAGCTGCGCATCTTCTTCTCGATCGTGATGCCGATTTCCTTGCCGGTATTGGCCACGGTCGGCCTGTTTCTCTGCTTCGCGTACTGGAACGACTGGTTCCAATCCATGCTGTACATCAACAATCAGAACCTGTATTCGATGCAGGCCTTGCTGAACAGCTTGATGAGCAACGTGGATGCGCTGGCGAAGAACGCGTCCACCATGGGGATCAGCTACGCGCAGCTTGTCGCCACCATGCCGAAGGAATCCGCCCGCATGGCCGTGGCCATCATCATCGTGGCGCCCGTGGCCGCCGCCTACCCGTTCTTCCAGAAATATTTTATCTCCGGTCTGACGGTGGGCGCCGTTAAAGGCTGATTCGAACAGGCTGGTTCAAAGCTTCAAAAAGTGGAAGCGAAATAAGTCCGGCTCGTCCGGGTTTATGATATTCGCCGCGCGATGCTGGCGGCGGAAGCTAGTAACGGAAGAGACGAAAGGGAGGAAATGTACATGAAAAAGACAAAGAAGCATTTGCTGGCCATCGGCGCAGCGGCACTCCTGACGACCGGCCTCGCGGGCTGCGGTTCGAATAACGCGACGAACGACGCGGCGACGAACAAGCCTGCCGACAACCAGGCGGCGCAGACGGACACGAACGCGCCGGCTGACGCGAACGCCGACAAGCCTGTCGATGCGGCCAATGCGCCTACGCTCGTCTGGTGGACGATCGGCGGCAACGTGCCCGCCAACTTCGACAAGGCGATCGCCGCGATGAACGCGTACACGGCCGAGAAGATCGGCGTGAAGGTCGACATCAAGGTCGCCAGCTGGGGCGATTGGGATACGAAGATCAACACGATCGTGAACACCGGCGAGCCGTTCGACATCATGTTCACGAATAACAGCAAATACAACCAGCAAGTCAACTTGGGCGCGTTTGCGGATCTGACCGACGACGTGCAGGGCGAGACGCCGGATCTCTACAAGCTCATCCCGCAGAAGGTGTGGGACGGAACGAAGATCGGCGGCAAGGTGTACGCCGTGCCGACGTACAAGGATTCGTCCTTGACCCAATACTGGGTGTTCGACGATACGTACGTGCAGAAATACGGCATCGACACCACGGCCATCAAGTCGCTCAAGGACCTCGACAAGCCGTTCCACGACATGAAGGCCGGCGAAGGCAAGAGCTTCTACCCGCTGTCGCTGACGCAGGGCGACGGGTTCAACGGCTTCTTCAACGGCTACGACGACATGACGCTCGGCCTGGCGCCGCTCGGCGTCAAGGTGGACGACGCTTCCCGCAAGGTCGTCTCCGTGCTCGAGCAGCCGGAGATCATGGACGATCTGAAGCTGCTGCACCAATGGTACAAAGACGGCATCATCAACCCGGACGCGCCGACCAAGACGGAAGCGGACAAAGCCCGTCCGTTCTTCGCGGCGCAGGCGTTCCCGGGCGCGGAAGCCAGCTGGCAGATCAACGAAGGCGTCGCGAAGTACGACATGTTCCAAATCTTCGGGCCGATCTACACGACGAGCACGATCCAAGGCTCCTTGAACGCGATCTCCGCCAACTCCAAGTACAAGAAGGAAGCGTTGAAATACCTGCAGCTGGTCAACACCGATCCGAAGCTGCGCAACATGCTCGCGTTCGGCGAGCTGGGCGTCGACTACGACAACGTGGACGGCGAGAAGATCATCGAGCGCAAAACGGATACGTGGCCGCTGGCCGCTTATACGCAAGGGACGTTCTTCGACCTGGCCGTAACGAAAGGCGCGCCGGAGGATCAGTGGGATCAGGTGCGCAAGCTGAACGACCAAGCGACCTCCTCGACCAACCTGGGCTTCGCCCTCGATATCAGCAAGCTGAGCACCGAGGTCGCCAATACGAAGGCGGTGTGGGATAAATACCGCTACGAGCTGATGACGGGCGCTTCCGATCCGGCGACGACGGTGCCGAAGATCGTGTCGGAGATGAAAGCCGCCGGCATGGATACGATCATGAAGGCCGCGCAAGAACAGATCGACGCGTATTTCAAATAAGTTTCGCCGGTGAGCGTCATCGGAAAACCCGAACGGAGATTGCCGTTCGGGTTTTCTGGCACGATACGCAAGATTGCTTAGTATTTAGCCTTGGTACGAAGCGAAAGTGCCGGCAGTTCGAATGAGAGTGACTTTGGTGAGCACCACGGGAACGCTCATCGAATCTGACGGGCTGCAGCGGCGGCTCCAACGGATTGCCATGGACCGAGCGCTGCATTTTATTAGGCATTGCTTTTATCCGCGGCTGCGTTATATGGTTGAGCAAGCGAGGTGCGCGACAACAGCCTAATGCAAAGGAGACGCCGCATGCGTTCATTCATGCAAATCAAGATCTATCGCGGCAAATTCATTGCATATGCGGTATTCGTGGTGTTCATCGGCCTGGCGCTCGGCGCGCTTACCTGCGCGGTGCTGCTGGACCAATGGGTCGGCAATTCGCGGAACGAAGCCGCCGGCGCGTTCTCGCGGGTGGAAAACACCCTGCAGTACGATGCGGACCGCATCGAGGCATTCATGCAGCGGGTGTATTCCAACGGCGGGCTGGTGACCGACATCCGCTGTTTCTTGGGCAACAGCGCGGAGGGCTATCTGACGAGCCGGCTGCAGGACAGCCATTATAACCGGGCGCTCGTCTCCTTTCCCGACGACATCAAGTCCTTCCTGAGCAACGGCGGGCAGGGCGACATCACGCAGGTCAGCCTGCATACCGCGCAGGAGGGCAACGTCGTCCGCTTCGACAACAACGGCAACACGAGCTTTTTGTTCCGTCTGCCCAACACGGACGACGCGTTCAGCGAGACGATCCAGAAGGGCTTCGTTTATCGCAAAAAGCTGTCGGATCCGAACCAAATCTCCCGCCAGCTGGGCGAATTCCGCTTCCTGGTCAGCAGCGACCGGATCTTCAAGACGGTGCAGAACGACCATCTGAGCGAGGCGGCGGCGGTCAGCGCTTCCGGGGACGTGTACCTCATAGCCGGCAGCGGCGGCAAAGCGGAGGAGCTGGTTCGCCGGGCGGTGGCGGACGGGCGTACCCACGGCTATCTGTCGACGGGCTTCGCGGACCGCGCGTACTTCGTGACGTTCGCTTCCACGGAGTTCGACTACCGGTTCGTCAGCATCGTGGACGTGGCCCCGCTGATCCGCCAGAAGGCGAACGTCCTGCTCATCGTGTTCCTCATCGTGCTCGCGGCCATGATCTGCGTTCTCCTGCTGATCGTCTACAACCTGCGCGAGGACGCGAACTTCCTGCGGCGGATCATCAACGCCATCGGACGCGCCAAGACGGCCGACTTCACGCCGGTGAACCGCGCCCGCTACCGGAAGAACGAATACGGCATGATCGCCCGGGAATTGGACGATATGATCCTGCAGCTGGATAAGCACATCCGCACCAATTATTTGCTCAAGCTCAAGCAGCAGGAAACCGAGATGAAAGCGCTTCAGCATCAGATCAATCCGCATTTTCTGTATAATACGCTTGAGGTGATCCGCTCCTTCGCGCTGGTGAACCGCGCCGACGACACGTCCGACGCCATCGCCACCTTGGGCGCGCTGTACCGCGATATCGTGAAGAACGAAAATATCATTCCGCTCGGCAGCGAGCTGAATTTGCTCCAAAAATACTTGAAGATCATGGAATTCAAATATCCGAAACGGTTCTATTACCAGTTCAACGTGGACGAGGCGTTATTGTCCCTGCCGACCGTGAAATTCTGGCTGCAGCCGCTGGCGGAAAATTTCTTCATCCACGGCTTCCACCCGGAGAGCGAATTCAACCTGCTCGTCGTGAACGGCTGGGAGGAGGAGGAACGCTTCGTGCTGGAGATCGCGGACAACGGCAACTGGATCCCCGAAGCGCGCTTGGCGGAGATTCGCGGCAAGCTTTCCCGGGGCGACGACGCGCCGGGGGACAACATCGGCCTGCGCAACGTCTATACCCGGCTGCACTTTTTCTACGGAGCGGGCTTCGGCATGACGATCGACAATAACGAGGAAGCGGGCGTGAAAGTATCCGTCATTCTATCCAAGGAGGCTACCGACGATGTACAAGCTGTTGATCGTAGATGACGAGCCGCAGATTCTGGAGGGAATGAAGCGGACGCTGGATTGGGAGAAGTACGGCTTCGGCCGCATCGAGACGAGCGAGACGTACGAGGGCGCGATCTCGAAGGCGGTGGATCTCATGCCGGATCTGGCGATCTTCGACGTATGCATCGGCAAGCAGCGCGGGTACGATGCCATCCATAAGCTGAACGAGCTGCGGCTTCCCGCCAAATACATCATCATGAGCGGCTACGGCGAATTCCAATACGCGCTGGAGGCCATTCGCTGCGGCGCCAAGGATTATCTGCTCAAGCCCGTCGACCGTTCGAAGCTGCAGCAGCTGGTCGAACGGATTATCGTGGAGGATTTGCACGGCACGCTCGAAGGCGCGGATCGCGGCGACCTCGACACGGACCCGGTGCTCGGCGTGCGCTACGACGGCCTGTCCAAGCTGGCCAATCGCATCCTGCTGATCGTCAAGGCGGAGTATGCCCAGAACTTGAATTTGAAATCGGTCGCGGAGCGGTTTCGCATGAACGGCACGTATCTCGGGCAGCTGTTTCTCAAGGAGACGCAGATGAAATTTTCGGAATACCTGATGGCCTACCGGATGCTTCGCGCGCAGGAACGCATCCAAGCCACGGACGAGAAGATCATCAGCATCGCGCTCTCCGTCGGCTATCCCAACCTGAACTATTTTTATTCGCATTTCCATGCGTACTTCGGCAAATCGCCCTCGGAGCTGAGGAGAAAGGAATAGCGCCGCCATGCCACAACAACGGAATCGGGTTCGTATCGCGGCATCCTTCGCGTGGATCGCCATGCTGATGCTGCCGCTGGCCGGCTGCTTCTCCGGGGCCGATCGGGAGGAGCATGCCGCAAAGGCCGGCAACACGGTGAATTTGATCTATTACACGATCGGGGATCCCGACGCGGACCTGCAGATGGTCAACGACCGGATCAACGAGGTCCTGGCCAAGAAAATCGGCGTGACCGTCACGTACGTCAAAGTAGGCTGGCAGGAGTACGCGGATCGGCTGAACACCCTCGTATCGGCGGGCACGCCCTTCGACATCGCGTTCGCGCCGGAGTACACCACGTACGCGCAGCGCGGCGCATGGCTGAAGCTGAACGACTATCTGTCCACGGCGGGGAAGGACATGTACGAGGCGATCGACCCGATCTTCTGGCAGGGCGTGACGATGGACGACGGCGGCATCTACGGGGTGCCGACCAACAAGGAGCTGGCCGTGCGCGACCAATGGATGTACCCGGAAGCGCTGATCAAGAAGTACGGGATCGACATCTCGAAGTACACGACGCTCGCTTCCCTGGAACCGCTGTTCCGGCTGATCAAGCAGAAGGAACCGACGTACCAGATCATGGACCTCGACAAGGATTCCCAGAACTTCTTCGCCTTGGACGGCTACGAATACGTGTCGGAAAAGACGCTTCCGCTCATGATACGGGCTTTGGATCGCAGCGCGCCGGTGGTGAATATCTTCGAAACGGAAGAAGCCCGGAACGTGCTGGACATCCTTCGGCGCTATTACATGGAGGGTTACATCAACGAGGACGCGGCCCTGCGGGAGAGCCAAGGGCTGAAGCGGGGCGCGCGGGTATTCTGGAAAGCCGCGGGCGGCGGCCCGCTGTCGGAGAACAGCTGGAGCAAGGATCGCGGCTACCGGCTCGTGGCGTATCCCGTGACGCCCGCGCTCATCACGACGGAATCCGTGCGGGGAGGGGTCATGGCCGTCAGCGCGGATACGAAGCATCCCGTCGAGAGCGTCAAGTTCCTCAATCTGCTGAACACGGATCCCGAGGTGCGCAACCTGTTCAATTTCGGCATCGAGGGCGTTCATTACACGCTGAACCGCAGCGGCCAGGTGGTGCCCAAGCCCGCCAAAGACAGCAACGGCAATCCCATCCCTGACGCGCCGCCCAGCTACGGAGGCGTGCAGTACACGCAGGGCAATTGGTTCATCCTGAAGACCATGGGCGGGCAATTCCCGGATCCCTTGGACAAATGGAACCAGTTCCGCGCCGGCAACAAGGAGGCCGTCAAATCGAGCACGCTGGGCTTCACGCCGGATTTATCCCGGATGCCGATCCAGCTGCAGAACATCCAGATGGTCTGGGAGAAATACTATCCCAGCCTGATGACCGGCAGCGTGAACGTGGACGAGGAGCTGCCGAAGTTCAACCGGGAGCTGCGGCAGGCGGGCATTGACGAGGTCCGGGCCGAAGTGCAGCGGCAGCTGGACGCCTGGCGCGCAACCCATTCGTAGCGCGGAAGCGGCGGCCGCGGCGCTTAGACGTCGAGCTTTACGCCGCTCGCCTGCTGCTCGATCATCTTGCGCAGCAGCGTGCCGATGTGGGCGCCGGCTTCCACGGGCGGCGTGCCGCCGGGGTGAATATTGGAGATGACCATCCGGTCGGAATCCCTTCGGCCCGGACCCGGGCGATAGCACATATAAGCGCTCATGGACGCGGCGGTGACGAGGCCCGGCCGTTCCCCGATGAGCAGGACGAGCGCTTCGGGCTTCAGCAGGCGGCCGATGTCGTCCATGACGCCGACCCGCCCGCCCCGCACGAAGAAGGCCGTCCCTTCGGCCAGGCCGTTCACCGCCAAGGCATCGCGAAGGGCGGGCAGCACGTCCGCCAGATTGTCGTCGATCGCGCGGCCGCTCAGCCCGTCGGAGACGACGATCTGCACCTGAGGGGCGGAAACGCAGCGGTCGGCGAGCATCCGGGCGCTCTCCTCGGTCAACAAGCGGCCGCTTCCGGGGTATTTCAGATAATGCTCCTTGTCCCGGTACTGCGTGTCCGCCGAGAACAGGCCGAATTCGTCGAGCGTCTCCGGCTTAACCTCGCCATAGACGGCATCCACCGCCGCCGCGTGATCCAGCCGGAAGCGCAGCATGTCCTTTGTCGGCGGCCGGGTCCCGGCCCGTCCGACATCCAGTCTGGCCGGCGTGTGCGACATCCACGCGCGAAAACGATCCGTTCCTTGGCCGTCTCCGGTCTCTTTCATGAGCTCCGCCTCCTCCGATGTACGTTCGGCTTAATAGATGAATCTTCTGGCGTCTCCGGCCGCCGCGGTCAGCCGCCCGCCCGCGAGTATGCCGGCTTCCTCCAGCCAGGTCTCGAAAGCGGGAGCGGGACGTTTGCCCAGCGTCTCGCGGATCGTCGCGATATCGTGATAGCTCAAGGACTGATAGTTCAGCATGCAGTCGTCCGCCATCGGAACGCCGATCACGAAATTCACGCCCGCCGTAGCGAGCAGCACGCCGAGTGCCTCCATGTCGTTCTGATCCGCCTTCATATGGTTCGTGTAGCACACGTCCACGCCCATCGGCAGCCCGTGCATCTTCCCCATAAAATGATCCTCCAAGCCGGCCCGGATCACCTGCTTGCTGTCGTAGAGATACTCGGGCCCGATAAAGCCGACCACCGTGTTCACGATGAACGGATCGAATCGGCGGGCCAGTCCGTAGCATCGCGCCTCCAGCGTCACTTGATCGATGCCGTGATGCGCGTTCGCGGACAGCTCCGAGCCCTGTCCCGTCTCGAAATACCAGCGGTTCGGGCCGTCCGCCGTTCCCTCTGACCGGATCAGGGCATCCGCTTCCCGCAGCAGCGCCAAGTCGATGCCGAAGCCGCGGTTTCCTTCCTCCGTGCCGGCCAGGCTCTGGAACAGCAGATCCGCCGGAGCGCCGCCCTGCACCGCCCGCATCTGGGTGGTGACATGCCCCAGCACGCAGTTCTGCGTCGGAATGTTCCAATGGGCGATGACTTCCCGCGTCGCGTGCAGCAGCGATTTGATCGTCTCCGCCGCGTCGCCGACGGGATTGATGCCGATGACCGCATCGCCGACGCCGTAGGCCAGCGCTTCGAACAACGAAGCCTTCATGCCCGTCGCGTGGTCGGTCGGATGGTTGGGCTGCGCCCGCGAGGACAGCGTGCCCCGGTAGCCGATCGAGGTGCGGCAGGTCGTGATCACCTCGATCTTGGCCGCGGCCTGAATCAGATCGAGATTGGACATCAGCTTGCACAAGGCCGCGATCATCTCGCTCGTCATCCCCCGGCCGATTCGCAGCAGCTCGCTGCCGTCCGTCTCCGTGCGCAGGACGTATTCCCGCAGCTCGGCCACCGACCAGCCGCGAATGGAGGCATACGTCCCTTCGTCGATGCCTTCTTCGATCGCGCGCGAGACCTCGTCGTTCTCCGGCGGAAGCGGCGAATGCAGGCGGATCTCGGACAGCAAGCAGTCGGCGAGCAGCGATTTGGCCGCGACGCGCTCCGTCATGTCCGCCGCGGCGATGCCGGCGAGCGCATCGCCGGAGCGCTCCTCGTTCGCTTTGGCGAGCAGGTCCGTCAGATCGCGGAAGCGGTATTCCTTGCCCCTGAGCGTGGTACGGAGCTTCATGCGTCATTCCCCTTTCTTGGTTCGGGTACTTTACCCGATTCGGATACCTTGCTTGACTTCTGATCGTTTCCTTGCCCGCATGTCGTTTGAGCTCGACCGCCTTCGCATAGGGAAGGCGCGGTTTACCCGCCGAACAGAAGGCTTTTGACGATGACCGGCACGACGTCCTCCCGGAGGGGCTCGCCCACGTCGAGATAATCGCCCTCCTGCGGGACGAGCTGATCAAGGCAGACCAGCTTCCGGCGCCACGGCTCGCCAAGCTTGCCGAACAATCGGTTGCCGAGCGACTTGGCCATGTCGTTGCTGCAGACGAGCAGGAGGATCGACTCCTGCAGCTTCGCCGAAGCATAGGCCGCGATCAGCGCGTCGGCGATGCTCGATAATCGCCGGTAGGAGACGTAGCCCGGCGCGCGAAGGCCGAGCGCGAATGGCGGATCGCCGCCTTGCTCCCGGCCGTACAGCGCGCATCCGCGGGCGACGGCTTCGGCCGCGGCGTGCGCCAAGAGCCCGGCATCCGTCCCGGCATCGGCCGCTTCCGGCGGCCATTCGCAGACGACCACCGGCACGTTGCGCAGCGGCAGCACGCCCGGACTGCAATACAGCGTGGCGCCGCTGAGCGCCGCGGTCTGCGTGCCCGCCCCGATCACCGTCGCCCGCGCCGATTGCTCCGCGGCCCGCACCGGAACGGCGAAGGTCCCGGCGAGCTCGGCCAGGCCGGCGGCCAGCAGCGGGCCGATGTCGCCGAACCTTGCCGTCTCGGCCGCGCTGGCGGGCGGAGGCCCTTCCATCAGAGCGCCGACTCCGCCGGAGATCCAGATTTCCGCCGGACACGGCAGATGCGCGGCGGGCTGCCCGACGAACAGCGCCTTTGACCCGGCGAGGGCCGCGGCCTCTCCGCATACGCAGCGGAGCAAGGTGTCCGACATGGCCCGGCATACGCGCTGCAGCGCATCGAACGAAGCTTCCGATCCTTCCGGAGGCAGCGGCGGGACGTCCCCCGAGCCGGCCGACCATTCCTTCAGGGCCGGGGCCGCGTAGCGCACGCGGCCGCTCCGCTCCAGCCGGACCAGGCGTCCGCCGACATGGAACGTCGCGGTGGCCACCGGCTGTCCCCGGCGGAAGTAAACCGCATTGGCGGTGCCGCCTCCGATGTCCACATTGGCGACGATGCCGTCCGTCTCCAGCGATCGCCGCTGCGCGCCGGAGCCTTTGCCGGCGAGCAGCGCCTCCAGATCCGCGCCGGCGGCAGCCGCCACGAATGGCCCGGCATGCCGGGCCAGCCCGTGCGCCAGCTGCTCGGCGTTGCGCTTCGTGGCCGTCTCCCCCGTGATCAGTACGGCGCCCGTCTGCACCTGCTCCGCAACGATTCCCGCGCCGGCATAGCCTTCGTCCAGCAGCGCGACGACGGCGGGAACGTCGATGGCCTCGTCGCCGCTGAGCGGAGTCGGATAGATCGGGCTGACGTGCGCCAGGATTCTATCGGCGATTTCATAGCGCGGCAGGGCCGATCCGTCGGAGACGAGCGTCAGCTTCAGCCGGGACAGAATCCATTTGGTCGTGCTGGTGCCGATATCGATGCCGACGCTGGTCAGCCAGTGCTCCACGATCCGTGCCCCCTTTATAACCGCTGCATAGCAAAAGATGCTTCGAGCAGACAATCCGTTGCCCGCCTCGATCGTGGTGAGAATCGGTTCATTGTCTGCTCCAAGCATCGTCGCTGAAAAGCTATCCATAATTATAGGTTCTTCATCCGTCTAACGTCAATCAAGGCAAGGGGACCTGGCGTCGTCGGAGTCCGGATGGCAAAAACCCTCCACCTATACGGTGGAGGGGACGCTGCAATAACCGTGCAACCTTACCAGTTGTTGCCCGATACGCGGATGACGTTGAAGCCGGGGCTCTTGCTCTCCCCGTAGATCTTCGCGACGCCCGGATTGTTCACGACGACGTTGGTGAAGCTCGCCGCGCCGACGACCGGTCCTTGCCCGTCTTCGGCCTCGGCCACGAGCTTGATGCCGTAGCGGGACGGGTTATTGATGGTGATGTTCTCCAGGCGGACGTTCTGCATCGGCAGATTTTCCGGCGATTTGGACTGGAACATGAGTCCGAAGTAAACCGGATTGTTGATGTCGACGTTCTTGACGAGGATATTCTTGAAGCTCCGGTCCCCGCCGAAGAACCAGATCGCGCCGAAGTTCTGGTAGTCGTTGATCTTGTCGTCCGCGCCGACGCTGGTCCAGAAGTCGCCGCCCGTGCGGTCCAGGGTGACCCCGTCGATGACGGTATCCTGATCGCCGAAGCCGAGGGTGTTGTACCCGAAGCTCAAGCTGCTGATGGTGACGCCCGGATAGGTGAGCGTATCGGCGCCGTACAGGTTCTGGAACAGGTTGCCTTGGCCGCCGTAGACGGCGAAGGCGGCCGCGCGCCGGACGTTGGTCGCGGTGAGATTCGTGTACTGGTTGCCCACGTTGTAGGAGCCGCCGGCGTCGATCGCGCTGAACGACGCGAACGAATCGTCGCCCGTGGCGCGGGCGTAGTTGTTGTCGATGACGTTGTACGACGAACCGTTCGTCATGTTGATGCCGTCCGCGAACATGTTCTTGATGCGATTATTATGGAACGTATTATAGGAAGAGTTCACGCCCCAGTAGAGGCAGACGAAATGCTCGGCCCAGACGTTCTCGACGGTGACGTTCTGCATGCCGTTGCCGTCGATGAACTTGCCGGGCCCGTCGACCCGGTAGACGTAGTTGCCCCAGGCGGACAGATTCTTGATGGTGGAGCCGTTGGCGGCCGAGCTGATATTGAACCCGACGTCGGTATTGGCCTGATCCTGAGGCGCCGTGAGCTTGGTATACCATGGACCCGCGCCGATGATCTCGGTCGCCCGTCCGTACAGGAAGATCTTCGAGTTGATCGCCCACTCGCCCGCCGGGATGAAGATCCCTTTCTTGGACGAATCCTGCCTGAATTCCGTCAAAGCCTGCTCGATCGACTTGCTGCTCGATACCTGCACGTACTTGCCCGGGTCCGGATTGGAAGCAGGAGGGGCGACGTTCTCCGTCTCGATCATGTCCACGTAGATCCAGGACACGTCTCCCGCGTCCTTCTGGATTTTGATCTTGGTGCCGGCCGGATAGACCTGATCCAGCATCAGCTGGGCATCCTCGTAGAGCCAGTAAGCCTTGGAGCCGGAGTTGTCGTAGCCGAGCCGTCCCAAGGTGCTCGGCGTCGCGTACAGGTAGGAGAACTTCGACGTCACGTTGAAATTGCCTTTGTCCACGCCGTTGGCATAGATGCTGACCGTCCCGTTGGTGTTCTCCGCCACGGCGTTCCGCAGGACGAACGCGTTGGCCGGCGAGGTGAGCGTGAACTCGACGTATTCCCCGGCAGCGTCCAGGTAAACGGCCGAACGTCCGGATGCTTCCCCGGCGAAGTCGCCCGGCGTAAAGTTCGGCGCCAGCTTGGTGCCGCTCGTCGCGTTCCCGGAAGACTCGGCCTCCAGGATCGTGAACGGCATGTTCGCGCCGCGGCCGGCATACAGGCTGGCCGTGCCGACATTGTTCGCTTGCTTGGCGGCGATTTCGTTGGCATCCGCCGCTACGGTCGTCGTGACCGCGTAGCTGCCGTTGACGGCCGTCCACGTGCCGCTGAGCGCGACGTTCGCCGACGCTCCGGCGGCCAAGGCGCCGCTGTAGGAGCCGGTAAAGGTCTGGATCGTGGCGCCCGAACCGTTCTTCAGTACGACCGTGATCCCATGGGAACCGGCGGACGTGGCGACATTGCCTTGGTTCTTGAGGTTCACGGCGAAGGAGACGGCATTGCCGGCGCTTGGATTGCCGGGCGTCCACGACGTCGCGGCGATCAAGTCGGCGCTTTGCACCTGACCGACGGCGAGCGGGGACGACGCGCCGAAGCTGTTGTTGCCGTTATCGGTCTCGATGACGGCGTTGCTTTCGTCCACCTTGGCGGTGACGGCATAGGAGCCGGCTTCCTTCGCGCCGATGTTCGCGGATACGACGGCCGAAGCGCCCGGGGCAAGCGCGCCGACCGGAGCCGTGCCGGCCAGGGTACTGCCCAGATAGAAATTCACGTTCGTTGCCGGGGAAGCCAGGGAGCCGGCGTTCTGCACGGTGGCGCTGAGCGTAATGGCGCTGGTCTCGATCGGCGAGGCCGGCGACCAGGTCAGACCGGTTATGGTGAGATCCGGATTCGGCGACGGGGTGCCGAGGAGCTGGAATTCGGCGACCTGCCCGCCCGGCGCGCCGGTATTGGCGGTGAAGCGAAGCTGCACGCTGCTCGCCGTCGCGTTCACCGGAATGGTCACCGTGTTCTGCGAGGCCGGGTTGAACGTATAGGATGCGGCGGAGACCAAGTTCGCGAAGGACGTGGCGTTCTGGTCATGTCCCAGCACCTGGATCGTCTGCGAACGGGTTGCCCAAGCGCTGGCCGGGTTCAGCTTGAGCACGACCGACGTCACGGCGGCATTCGCGCCCAAGTCCACGGTGAGCGTGCTCGGCTGGCCGCCGCCTTCCCAGTAGGTGCCCGTATCGTTGTCGTTGGCATTCGCCGCGACGAAGGTAAAGGTCGAGGAGGAGGCCGTGATCGGTTTGCCGACGGCCAGGTTCGCGTCGTTGCCGCCGCCCGAGCCGGTCCGCGTCACGGTATTGCTCGGCACTGATGCGTTGCCGGCGGCGTCCTTCGCAACCACGTAGTAGGCGACCGTCGCGTTCGCGGGCTGGGTGTCCGCGTAGACGAGCGTCGATCCGCCGACGCTGCCGCGGAGCTGATTGTTCGCGTAAACGTCGTAGCCGGCAACGCCGACGTTATCGGCGGAGGCGTTCCAGGCCAGCTGGATGGTGCCGGAAGCGGGCTGGGTGAAGCTCAGGTTGGACGGGGCCGTGGGCGACTGCGTATCCGAGGAGCCGCCCGCGACGAGGTTGATCCAGTTCACGTTGAAATCGTAGCCGCTGGCATAAAGGCGCAGCGTCTGCGTGCCGGCGGCAAGCGTCACGTTCGCCGTGACGGTCTGCCAGGTTTGCCAGCCGCCGGTATTCGGGATCGCCGTGGTAGCCAGCGTTGCCGAGCCGGATTGCAGCTGGAGCTGCCCCGAGGCGCCGTTGCTCGCGACCCGGTATTCGACCGTGTAAGCGCCCGCGGTCTGCACGTTGACGCTGTAATCCATCCAGTCGCCGACATTGATCCAGCCGACGTTGAGGCCGCCCCCGGCGTCGCTCGTCGTCTCGGTCTGGATGCCGTTCATCGCGCTGTAGCTCTCCGCTTCGATCTTGCCCGGAACGGTTTGCGGCCCGGCTTGGGCGGCGCCGTAAACCTCAAGCTCGGAGACCTGGGCCGCCGACCATGCCGTGTTGGCGGTTACTTGGACGCGCACGTAGCGCGCGCTGGCGGCGGTGAAGTTGATCGTTGCCGTATTCGCGCTGCTTGGATTGAAAGCGTAGCTGGCCGATGCCTTCAGATCGGCGAAGGCCGTGCCGTTCGCGCTGCCTTGAACGGACAGCGTCTGCGAACGGCTGCCCCATCCGGCCGGCAGCTTGAGCACGACTTGGTCGATCGGGACGGCGCTGCCGAGATCGACTTGAATCCATTGCGGGAAAGCGTTGTTCGTGCTCTCCCAGTAGGTGCTTGGGTTGCCGTCCGTTGCGTTGGCGGCGACGTAGACGTCGGCGTAGCCGGACGCCGTGACGGGTTTTCCCGCCGCCAGGTTCGGCCCTCCGGCCGCGGAGGCGACGGCGGGCCATTGCGCGGAAGCGAGAAACGTTCCCGCGGCCAAGGTGAGGAGACAGATCCAGGCGACGAGTCGCCGGCGGTTGTTCATGAATGTCATGCTCCCTTCAATTTTAAAATGCAGGGTAATGGCGAGCGATTGCGGCGTGTGACTTCTTCCTTTCTGGCTTTTTCTGGGTTTTACGGCGATGTAAGCGCAAACATTGAGCGAGGCGCCCCTCCTTCCTTTGCAGAGGTTATTTATGGATGCATTGTGATCATATGGCAGAACGAACCTCGGTTGAAGGAGTAATTCTATGGATATCATGTGCGGGATTATGATATGCCGTCAGGAGACGCGGCGGGGGGAATGACGTGCGCGGCAGATCGCTATACGGAGACAAGATATCGGTTGAATAAAGCCGCATAATTCCTCGTGCCCTCATCGCATAATAAGAATTGGCGCGGGCTTCATTAAAATTTTACATACGCGTAAGGACTTTAAGCATCAGCCATGCTATAATCCGATGTGTTATATACATGACATGTTAGCTAACACAATTTGTTTGTCTTTCGATTGTATCGGTGATTCGGAGGGTTCACCTCGCAGATGAGCAGTCATGACAACGAGAAAAGAGGGATACCTTGCCAAGCAAAGCTAGAAAAGTGGCCATCGTCGGCATCGGAGCCGTCGGAGCCAGCTGCGCGTATGCGCTGGTCAACCAATCGGTCTGCGACGAGATTGTTCTTATCGGCCGCTCGACCAAGAAAATTCATGCCCATGCGCTGGATCTGTCCCACTGCATGGACTTCACGCATAGCCGAACGAAAGTCAGCGCCGGCACCTACGCGGACTGCCGGGATGCCGACATCGTGATCTTATGCGCGGGCGTGCTTACGATGCCGGGCGGCAATCGCCTCGATCTGGCCGCCAGCTCGTTCGAGATTTACTCGAAAATGATCCCCCGCATCGTCGACGCTGGCTTCGGCGGCGTGTTTCTTGTCGCGGCCAACCCTGTCGACGTCGTGACAAGCATCGTGCTGGAGCGATCCGGATTTCCGCGATCGCGCGTTATCGGGACGGGCACGTCGATCGACACGGCGCGGCTCAAGACGCTCCTGGCGGAGCACTTGCCGGTCGATCCGCGCAGCATTAACGGCTACGTGCTTGGCGAACACGGACAGTCGCAATTTCCGGCTTGGTCGCACGTGACGATCGGCGGCAAACCGATACTCGATATTCTCGCCCAGCACGGCGACCGGTTCGGGAAATTGAACCTCGACGAGATCGCCCTTCAGACGCGCGACGCCGGGTGGGAGATTCTGCAGGCCAAAGGAGCGACGACCTTCGGCATCGCCAGCGCGCTGGCCGCGATCGTTCGCTCGATTTTGAACGACGACCAGAAGATCGTCGCCGTGTCGGCCTTTCTCGAAGGGGAATACGGCGAGACCGGCGTCTGCGCGGGCGTTCCCGCCATTCTGACGCGCGAGGGAATCTCCGAGCTCGTGGAACTGAACTTGACGCCGGAGGAGCGCCGCAAATTCGCCGATTCGTGCGCGGTCATTCGCGATGCGGTGGCGGCCCTGTCAATCGGAGCGAAGGGGTAATGCCGGCAGCGGCCCCGGCATTTTCGCGCGACTTGCGGCATCATGCGGTTGCTAATTGCAATAACTAACCGGTTAGCTATAACAGGGTCGTTCTATCCGCACTAACCTGGCCTTGACAGGCGCCATCGAGGAGCAATTGCTCCTCGATGGCGCCTTTTTTGCATTAAGCCGAAACGGAATGCGAGGCTCCAAGCGCCTATTTTCCGGCATGAATCTCCGGTCCTCGGGGAACGGCCGCGCATGCGTCCTCTGCGTCTTCCCCGGACTTGCGGAAGTTCGTCATGACGCGCGCTTTGTTCGGAGAACGGTTTATTCCGAACCGCCCGTTTGGTGCAAACGAAACAGCAGCGAAAGCTGCTTGGCGAGATAATGCGGCGTGTACGGCATGCCGCTGCGCAGCCAGCAGACGATCGTGCCGATGAAGGCGGAGGAGCCGTACCAGATGGCGATATCGGTCGGCACGGCGATTGCCGAATTGGCCAAAGCAGCATCGCGTTTCTCGGCCCTGCTGGTGATGAGCTCGACCATCAGCTTCATCAGGCGATCGGTGAAGACCGGGATGCTTTTCGAAGCGAGCAGCACCGTGTAAAATTTCGCGTTGGCCGCGATATGCTCCAGGATTTTGATCAAGGTGGACCAATCGGCGTCGCCGGACCGGGACTGCTTCGGGATATCCCGCAAGATCGCCCGAATTTCCTGGATCATGTCGTCCGCGATCCGTTCCATCATATCCGGGATATCCCGGTAATGCAGATAGAAGGTGACGCGATTGATGGTCGCGCGCTCGGCAATCCGGTTGACGGTGATTTTCTCGAGCTCCGTCTCCTCGAGCAGATCGATAAACGCATCGCGAATCAATTGGCGCGTGCGGATGACGCGCGGGTCCGTCCGCGGCGATGATGTGGACATGTTTCTCCATTCCTTTCCCCGATAGGCGCTGCACGACAATTCCGGCCGCCGTGTAAAGGATGTTTCCCTTAGGCGACGGAAGCGCGGCAAACGTCAATTAATCAACATTTTCCGAAAAGCTGTTGCTTGTGGATTGGCAGGGCCTTGCTTATAATTTTCAACATTAAGTTCATTATACAACACTGTGTTAATTAGTTGGGCGGAATAGTCGAGCAATAGATTAGAAAGGATTGAGCAAAATGAGTGAACGATTAGCGTTTGACAGCGGCGCGATCAAGAAAGGTCCGCTGCTATTCGTCATGATTCTGGGGGCGTTCATCGCCGTGCTGAATCAGACGATCATGAGCGTCGCCCTGCCCGAGCTCATGGTCGACTTCGAGATTGCGGCGTCCACCGCGCAATGGCTGACGACCGGCTACATGCTGGTGAACGGCGTGCTGATTCCGATCACCGCGTTCCTCATGCAGCGATTTACGACGCGGGAGCTGTTCCAGACGGCCATGTCGATCTTTCTCGGGGGGACCGTCGTATCGGCCGTGGCGCCGAACTTCGACATGCTGCTGGCCGGCCGTCTGATTCAAGCCGCCGGAGCGGGCATTATCATGCCGCTGCTCATGAACGTCATCCTGACGGTGTTTCCTCCGAACAAGCGGGGAGCGGCCATGGGCATGGTCGGGTTCGCGATCATTTTCGCGCCCGCGATCGGGCCGACGGTCGCCGGTTACGTCATGGAGCATTTCTCCTGGCGCACGATGTTCTACGGCATGATTCCGTTCGCGGTCATCGTTATCGCCTGCGCCTTTATTTACCTGAAGAACGTCGCGGAACGGACGTATCCCAAGATCGATATCCTGGGCGTCGTCCTCTCGACGATCGGATTCGGGGTGCTGCTCTACGGCTTCAGCAGCGCCGGCAGCAAGGGCTGGTCGAGCGCCGAAGTGATCGTATCGCTCGCCGCGGGCTTGCTCGCCCTGATCTTGTTCACCGTAAGACAGCTGGCCTCGAAGAGCCCGCTGCTGGATCTTCGGGCCTTCAAATACGGCATGTTCTCCCTGACGACCATTATTAATATTGCGGTCACGATGGTCATGTATGCGGACATGATGCTGCTTCCGCTGTATTTGCAAAACGCGCGCGGCTACACCGCCCTTGAATCCGGCCTGCTCATGCTGCCGGGCGCGCTCTTGATGGGCGTCATGATGCCGGTGACCGGAAGGCTGTTCGACCGGTTCGGCGCGAAATGGTTGTCGGTCATCGGCATGGCGATCACGATCGTGACGACGATCGGCTTCGTGAACCTGACGGATTCCACCAGTTATACGTATCTGGTGCTCATGTCCACGGGGCGGCGCTTCGGGATGGCGATGTTCCTGATGCCGATCACGACGGCAGGCTTGAACCAATTGCCCGCCAGGCTGAACGCGCACGGCACGGCCATCTCCAACACGATCAAGCAGGTGGCCGGCGCGATCGGCACCTCCTTGCTCGTCACGGTCATGACGAGCCGCACCAAGACGCATCTGACGGATATGATGGGTTCCGGCGGCGCGGGGGACACGCAGGAGCATATGGCCATGGAGGCATCGATCCTGGGCATCAACGACGCGTACCTGGTCATCATCGGCATCGGGCTCGTCGGCCTGCTGCTCTCCTTCTTCATCAAGCGGGCAACGCCTGCCGAAGAAACCGAAGCTCCGCGCGTCGCCATGGATCGCAAGCAAATGACCGGCTGAGCCGGAAGCGCCCGGCGCTTCCGCAGGCCGGAGCGTAAGTATGCCTGCGCGCAGGCACGGCATCTGCCAGAGCTTCTCCGGTCGTTCGGACGGAGAGGCTCTTTTTGCGTGCAATGGCGCAATCGCCGATAAAACCCGGGATGCGCGGGGGCAACCCGAGGTTGCGCCGGGATTGCGGAGCGTGCAACCAACGTTCGCTTTACTTTTCGCGCGGGGTCTAACCATAATGGGAACAGATCGAGGAGAGGTGATTGCCGCCGTGATTTTCGGAGAGAAGTTGAAGGGCGAGCGCAAGCGCAAAGGCTGGTCTCAAGAAGAATTGGCCGAGAAGCTGCATGTCAGCCGGCAGTCCGTGTCCAAGTGGGAGAACAATCAGAATTACCCCAGCATCGAAATCATTATTAACGTGAGCGATCTATTCGGCGTCACCATCGACGAATTATTAAGGAGCGACGAGGAGCTGACGAAGAAGGTGATCAAGGACGGCAAACGATTGGCCTACCCGAAGCTGAAATTCGCGTTCGACGTGTTGTTTCTGCTCGGTTCGGCGCTGCTCGTCATCAAGCTGGCCGTGCTCATGCTGAACAGACTGACTTCCTTGGAGATCGGGCTGGTCGGGGGCGGGTTCTTTTGGAATTTCGCTCCGCTGCTGTTCATGGTCGTGGCCGGCATCGGTTCCGGCGTCGTGAAGGAAAAATATCGGGACGGGTAAGGGTTCGTTCGCTTGATGCGGCGCTGCGGCCGGGCATTCAGGGACGCCGTTCCCGAACGAAGGGCACCCGCGTCGGATGCCCTTTGATGACGAGACAGCGCGATAGATGAGTTGCGGCCGCGGGACCGCCCTATCCCTTCGCGTGCGGTTGAATTTGCTTCTCGACGCGTGCGGCCAGCTCGGCCGATGCTTCGCATAGATAGCCGGTGACGACGCGCTGCGTCTCGGGGGAAATCCCGGCAAGGCCGGCGGCGAGATTATCCACCAGATGTGCCTGCTGCACGCGATCGAGCGCGCGATAATACTGGCCGGCCTGCGTGAAATCGTCGGGCTTCGGCAGGTCGGACCGGACGAGCGTGCCTTCGACGTAGCGCCCTTCGCCGCTGGTGACTTGGGAAGCGGGCGACCAGTTCGCCTGATGGTTGACGGGCAGCTTGCGGAAATCGGGGCCGATGCGGCGGCGCTGCGAATCCGCGTAAATGTTGGCGCGTCCCTGCAGCATCTTGTCGTCCGACAATTCGGCGCCTTCGAGGAGATTGGACGGCGAGAACGCGAGTTTCTCCACCTGCTCCATGTAATTGTCCGGATTGCGGTTCAATACGAGCCGGCCGACCGGCACCAGCGGATACTGCCGTTCGTCCCATACCTTGGTGTCGTCCAGAGGATCGTAGGGAAGGACGGCCGCGTCTTCGGGGTTCATCAGCTGGACGTATAGCCCGTACTCGGCGGTTTTCCCCGCAGCCAAGGTATCGTATAGATCTTGAGCGGCATAATCCGGATTCTCGCCGCTCAGCGTGGCCGATTCGCGGCTGTCGATGTACTGCAAGCCGGCAAACGGAACCCAGTGGTATTTCACGTACGTGCGGACGCCCTGCGCGTTCCGCCAGACATACGTGTTCACGCTGTGACCCGGGATGTGGCGAAAGCTCTTGACCGTGCCCGCGTCCGAGAAGAGCCAGAGCAGTAAATGCGTCGCTTCGGGCGCCCGGGCGATGAAGCGCCAGAACCGTTCGGGATCCATGAGGCTGTTGACTGGCGAAGGCGACAAGGCTTGAACGGACTCCGGGAAGCGAATGGCGTCCCGCACGAGAAACACGGGGATGTGGTTGCAGACCAAGTCGAATACGCCTTGGTCCGTATAGAACTTGGAGGCGAAGCCGCGGATGTTGCGCGCCGTGTCCGGCGTGCCTTTGTTGCTGACGGCGAGGGAGAACCTCACCGTGACGGGAACCTGCTGGCCGGGCTGCTGCAGGAAACACAGCTTCGTATGCGCCGCCATGGAATGCGCGGTTTGGAAGTAGCCGAACGCGCCGCAGCCTTTGACGTGCACGGGACGTTCGAGGATCTTGGCATGCACGAACGTCTCCAGCGTCTCGTGCAGCACGCTGTCCTGCTCCAGCACGGGTCCCCGCGCACCGACGGTCTGCGAATGATAGACGGCCGGGATATCCCCTTTCGGCGGCATGGGGTCATGACGCTCGGCGCGTTCGTCTTGTCCGGCTTGTTGCGGCGGCGCCGCGGGCTCCCGGAACGCCCCGTTGTTTTCTTCCATCCTTCTACCTCCCGTGTCGATCAAGTCGATTCTCCCTGATCTACTACTGTTATGCCTGGCTTGCCTGCCAATATGACGCGTCCGCAAGCGCCGAATGTAAAAGTTCAACAAATTTTCAAATTCCCCGTTGACAGCGTTCAAGAGCCGATGGTAAAGTGACACATATACTTTGATGAACGGAAAGGAGGGTTACGTACATGCGCAATCGACAACTGGTAACGGCATTTCTGCCAATCGGCGGAGCATATGCTCGCAATGGACGTAACCCTCGCGAAGACTGACGAAGCGCCTGCGGAGAATCGTGGATTCCCGCTTGGCATCGTCGTGAGGCGCATGGTTACGGTGACGTAATCGTGCGCCTTTTTTATCGCACCCGGTTGGCTGCGGCAGGTTCGAACCTGCCTCGGCGCTGCGACCGGGTCCGGGCGTATCGCTTACGGCGGTACGTCTTTTTTTGTTCGGCAAAAGTTAGAAAGGTTGTTGATATCGCATGTTCGTCGTACTGAAGAAATTAAGCTGGTTTTTCAAATTGCACTGGAAACGCTATACGCTCGCGGTCGTGCTGCTGACGATCGTGGGGATCATGGACGTCCTTCCGCCCAAGCTCATCGGCTCGGCGATCGACGGCATCCAGCAGGGCACGATGACGACGCGCGGGTTGATGGAGCTGCTGCTGTTCTGGGGCGGGCTCACGGTCGCCGGCTATCTCATCACCTGCGTCTGGTGGTCGCTGCTTTTCGGATCGTCCTTCATGCTCGAGCGCACCCTGCGCTCGCGGCTGATGCGGCATTTTCTGAAAATGACGCCCACCTTCTACGAGCGCAACCGCACCGGCGATCTGATGGCGCGTGCCACGAACGACCTCGGCGCGGTGTCGCAGACGGCCGGCTTCGGGATTCTGACGCTGATCGACTCCACGCTCTTCATGCTGACGATTCTCGTCATGATGGCCGGCGTGATCAGCTGGAAGCTGACGCTCGCGGCGATGCTGCCGCTGCCGGTCATGGCGCTGATCATGCAGCATTTCGGCAAGAAGATCCACGAGCGCTTCACGGAGCAGCAGGACGCCTTCGGCAACCTGAACGATCAGGTGCTCGAGTCCGTGTCCGGCGTGCGGGTCATCCGCGCGTTCGTGCAGGAGGACGCGGACCGCAAACGGTTCAGCGCGATGACGGACGAAGTGTTCGGCAAGAACATCGCCGTCGCCAAGATCGACGCGGTCTTCGAGCCGACGGTCAAGATCCTGGTCGGGATCAGTTATCTGATCGGCCTGTGCTACGGGGGCGTGCTCGTCTTCCGGAGCGAGATCTCGCTCGGCGAGATGGTGTCGTTTAACATGTTCCTCGGGATGCTTATCTGGCCGATGTTCGCCATCGGGGAACTGATCAATATCATGCAGCGGGGGAACGCCTCGCTCGACCGCATCAACGAGACGCTCGGCATCAAGCCGGACGTCAAGGATGCGGCGGCTCCGGTGCCGATGCCCGTGCCGGAATCCATCGAATTCAACGCCCTGACGTTCCGCTACCCGTCCTCGTCGGTCGACAATTTGGTCGACATCTCCTTCAAGCTGGTCAGGGGCCAGACGCTCGGGATCGTCGGACGAACGGGAAGCGGCAAGACGACGCTGCTGAAGCAGCTGCTTCGCGAATACCCGATGGGCCAAGGCAGCTTGACGGCCGGGGACGTGCCGCTCACGAGCATCGAGTTGAATCAGATCCGCAGCTGGATCGGCTACGTGCCGCAGCAGCCGATTCTGTTCAGCAAGACGATTCGCGAGAATATCGGGTACGGCACGGCCGATGGCCGGATGGACGAAGAGCTGCTGGCCAAGGCCCTGGAGCTGGCCGCTTTCCGCAAGGATGTCACCTTCCTGCCGGAAGGGCTCGAGACGCTGGTCGGCGAGAAAGGCGTGGCGCTCTCCGGGGGACAGAAGCAGCGGGTCAGCATCGCCAGGGCGGTCATCGCCAATCCGGAAATTTTGATGCTGGACGACGCTTTGTCCGCCGTGGACGCCAAGACGGAGACGGAGATTCTGCAGGGCATTCGCAGGGAGCGCGCGGGCAAGACGACGCTCATCGCGACGCACCGGCTGTCGGCGGTGCAGCATGCGGATTGGATCATCGTCCTGGACGAGGGACGGATCGTGGAGGAAGGCGTGCACGAACAGCTGGTCAGGAACAACGGCTGGTACAAGGAACAGTATGACCGTCAGCAGCTCGCTTCCGTCGTGGAAGCGTAAGCTAAGCCTTGCGCGGCTGACGGGCTTTCGATAAAAGCAGATCTGGATGAAAAGAAGGTGACTACCCAAGTGGGCAACAACGGCAAACGATTATTTCAATACGCATGGCAGTACAAACGGCCGATCCTCCTGGCGCTTCTGCTGCTCGCGCTGGCCATCGCCGCGGAGCTGGTGGGGCCGTTCCTCGCCAAGCGGATGATCGATACGAATATCATGGGCATCCAGCAGCCCTGGTACGAAGCCAAACCGGGAGAGGCCTACGCCGTTCCTTACGACGGTGCCTGGTACAAGAGAACCGACCATTGGAAGAAAGGCGAGGAGCGGGGCCGCGAGGTGCGCGTGCTGCAGTCCGGACGCGCGTATTATTTCGTCGACGCGGCGAACGTGCCGGATCAAGGGGCGCAGGCGTTCGGGAACGGGCAGGTGACGATTACCGGGGCGGACGGCGGCACGCGGCAGTTTCCCGCCGACCGCTTGAGCCGAGGCGAGACGTACGCGTTCTTCAAGCCGGAATTCCGGAGCATCTTCACGCTGGCGGCGATCTACGTCGGCCTGCTGCTGGTAGGCGCAGGGCTGGCGTACGGGCAGCGATACTTGCTGCAGGTGTCGGCGAACCGGATCGTGCGCAGGATGCGCAACGACGTCTTCCGGCATATTCAGGAGCTGCCGGTGCAGTATTTCGATAATCTCCCGGCGGGCAAGGTCGTCGCGCGGGTGACGAACGACACGGAGGCGATCCGCGAGCTGTACGTATCCGTGCTGGCGAATTTCTTCTCCGGCATCATTTACATGGTCGCCATCATCGGCGCGCTGTTCATCCTGGACGAGACGCTGGCGCTCATCGCGCTGCCCCTGCTGCCGATCCTGTACCTGTGGATCGTCATCTACCGTAAGTTCGCGTCGCGCTTTAATCATGTCATCCGTTCGCGCCTGAGCGACATCAACGGCATGATCAACGAGTCGATCCAAGGGATGCCGATCATTCAGGCGTTCCGCCGGGAGAAGGAGACGATGGCGGAGTTCCACGAGATGAACGACGAATACTTCCGGTACCAGAACAAGCTGTTGACGCTGAATTCCGTGACGAGCCACAACCTGGTGAACGTGTTTCGCAACGTGATCTTCCTGCTCGTCGTCTGGATGTTCGCCGGCGGTACGCTCGGAGCGGCGGTATCGGTCGGCATCCTGTACGCGTTCATCGATTACATGAACCGGATGATGCAGCCGATCGTCGGCATCGTGAACCAGCTGTCCAATCTCGAGGTCGCGCGGGTCTCGGCGGAGCGCGTGTTCGCGCTGCTCGACGAGCCGGGCATCGCGGTCTCGGAGCAGCGGATGGCGCGGTATCGGGGCAACGTCGAGTTCAAGGACGTGTCCTTCGGGTACAAGGCGGGCGAGGACGTGCTCAAGGATATCAGCTTCCACGCCAAGCAAGGCGAGACGGTCGCGCTCGTCGGCCACACCGGCTCGGGCAAAAGCTCGATCCTGAACCTGCTCTTCCGGTTCTACGACGTCGACCGCGGCTCGATCACGGTGGACGGCACCGATGCGCGCGATTTGACGAAGCAGCAGCTGCGCGAGCATATGGGCATCGTGCTGCAGGATCCGTTCCTGTTCACGGGGACGATCGCCTCGAACGTCAGCCTCGACGATCCGTCGATTACGCGGGAGAAGGTCGAGCAGGCGCTGCGCGACGTCGGCGCGTACGAGATGTTCATGCAGCTGCCGGGCGGCCTGGATGAGCCCGTGATCGAGAAGGGCAGCACGCTGTCCGCCGGGCAGCGCCAGCTCATCTCGTTCGCGCGCGCGCTGGCGTTCGACCCGGCGATTCTGATCCTCGACGAGGCGACGGCCAGCATCGATACCGAGACCGAAGCCATCATCCAGCAGGCGCTGGACGTGCTGAAGCGGGGGCGCACGACGTTCGTCATCGCCCACCGGCTGTCGACGATCCGCGCGGCGGACCAAATTCTCGTGCTCGACCGCGGCCGGATCGTGGAGCGGGGCGATCACGACAAGCTGATGGCGTTCGGCGGCAAATACTACGCGATGTACCAGCTGCAGCAAGGCGCTGCGGTCGAGCTCGGCGCATAATTCCGATACCGAAGGGGACTTCCAGGTGAGCAAAGCATTAACCAAGGCGCTTCCGATAAGCGCGACCGTCTTTCCGATCTTATTCGCGATCAGCATCGTCCATCTGTTGAACGATACGATGCAGTCCACCGTAACCGCGCTGTTTCCGATCCTGCGCGACTCGATGCATCTCAGCTACAAACAGATCGGGTTTATCGCCTTCGCCATGAACGTGACGGCGGCGGTGATCCAGCCGCTCGTCGGAATGGTGGCGGACCGCCGTCCGCGTCCGTTAATTTTGCCGATCGGGGTATGCTTCACGCTCGTGGGCGTCGTCGCGCTCGCGCTCGCGCCCGAGTACGCGTACTTGGTGCTCGCGGTGATGATGATCGGCATCGGGTCGGCGATCTTCCATCCCGAATCCTCGCGGGTCGCCTACATGGCGGCAGGGGGAAAGAGGGGGCTGGCGCAGTCGATATTCCAGGTCGGCGGCAATATCGGAGGCGCGCTCGGACCGATCATGAGCGCGGCGATCTTCGTCCCGCTCGGCCAGATCAGCGTGCTCTGGTTCTCGATCGCCGCGATCGCCGCGATCGTCATCCAGAGCTTCGTTGCGCACTGGTACGGCCAGAACGCGCTTCAGCCGCGTCCGGCGGCGCCCAAAGCGAAGGCCAGGGCGGTTTCCGGCGAGAAGAAGGAACGCGCCGCGGGACGGGGACTCACGCGCAATCAAGTGATCTGGGCGATCGTGGTGCTCGTGTTCCTGGTCTTTACGAAGCATATTTACATGTCCAGCATTTCCAGCTTCTACAGCTTTTATTTGATCGATTATTACGGGGTTTCGGTGTCGCACGCGCAGCTGTTCCTGTTCGCGTTCCTTGCGGCTTCGGCGGCGGGAACGTTCTTCGGCGGCCCGCTGGCCGACCGCTACGGACGGCGGAACATCATTTGGTTCTCGATCCTCGGCACGGCGCCGTTCTCCATTCTGCTGCCGTATTGCAACTTGGCATGGACGTGCGTCATGTGCATTTGCGCCGGATTCATCCTGTCCTCGGCGTTCTCGATCATCGTCGTGTTCGCGCAGGAGCTGCTCCCCGGCAAGGTCGGACTCGTCTCCGGGCTGTTCTTCGGCCTGGCGTTCGGCATCGGCGGCCTGGGCTCGGCCGTTCTCGGCTGGGTAGCCGACGCGACCAGCATCGCGTTTATCATGAAGCTCTGCGCCTTCTTGCCGCTGCTCGGCATGCTGGCCGTGTTCCTGCCCAAGGACGAACAGGTGCGCGCGCACCATGCGGATGCTTAAACGCGCTGTTGGAGAAAGGGGGTTTCCCGTCATGCGGGGAGCCCCTTTTTACGTTCGGCCGTGTCTCGTCCGGCGTCGGCGATAGAAACGGCTATACCGGCTCGGCATCGGGCTCTCGTATTCGGTCAAGCTCGTCGATACGTCGATAACCCAATTAAATCGCTCGAGCTTCATCCATAATTCACAATTATTTAATAGTTGCGTGGTACGATGACTTCATGTTACTAATCAAGGGGAATACTAATACGGACGGCAATCCTTACATCCCACGAGCAGGGCGTATTCGCGCGCAAGAAAACGCAGGGACTGGTTGAGAGAGATGTATTAGGAGGAATAGCGAGTGAAGATCTTAATAACGACGGATACTTATTCCCCTATGATCAACGGCGTCGTGACGTCGGTGAAAAATTTGTACCACGAATTGAAAAACGGGGGACACGACGTTCGGATATTAACCTTGTCGCATTGCGGCCGCGAGACGGTGGAAGGCGACGTGTACTACGTCAAATCGATCCCGATCGGCGTGTATCCGGATGCCAGAGTCAAGCTCCCCTTCTATAACAAGCTCATCCAGGCCATCGTGGACTGGCGCCCCGAAATCATCCATTCCCAGACCGAGTTCTCGATGATGCTGGCATCCAAATACATCGCCAACAAATTGAACATTCCGCATATGCATACCTATCACACCATGTACGAGAATTATTTGGACTATTTCCTGGGCGGCAGGATCATCAACAAGAACCTGTCGGCCAAAATCACGCAGCGCATGCTGAACAGCCTGGACGGCGTGATCGCGGCAACGGACAAAACCAAAAACAAGCTGCTCAGCTACGGCGTCAGCAAGCCGATATTCGTCATCCCGACGGGCATCGAGCTGCGCAAATTCCAACAAGCGCTATCCGTGGAGGATAAGCGGCAAATCATGCGGGACCTGCAGATCGCTCCGGAGGATCGCATCATCGTTTACGTCGGACGAATCGCGGAAGAGAAAAACATCGGCGAGATTCTGACGGCGCTGCCGGACGTGATCAAGATCGCCCCTAACGTGAAAATGCTGATCGTAGGCGGCGGGCCGTACCTGAACAGCTTGAAGGAACAGGTGGAAAATAAAAAGCTGGAACGCCACGTGATCTTCTCCGGCATGGTGCATTCGGACGAGGTATACAAGTATTACAAAATGGCCGAGATGTTCGTGAACGCTTCGACGACCGAGACGCAGGGATTGACGTATATCGAAGCCTTGAGCAGCGGATGCCCCGTCGTATGCCGCTATGACCCCTGCATAGACGGCGTCGTCGAACAAGGGAAGAACGGGTACTCCTACATGGATCGAGGAGAATGCGCGGCGTTCATCGCCGAGATTCTCGGCGATGCCGATCTGCGGGACAGCATGAGCAAAGAAGCGCTCAGGAAGGCGAACGAATATTCCAGCGGCGTCTTCGCGAGTCGCGTGCTGGACAAATACCGCAGCACGATCCATGCCAGCAAGGAAGTCGCGATTCCGCTCGCGCGGTTCATGATTCCCAAGATCCTGAGGTCCAAGCGAAACAAGATCCGATCCTAGCGACGGTCTCGCCACTCCTCTCGCGGCGGGCAACGCCATGCGTTGCTGCCGGAGGGGAATTTGCCATGGGGAAAATCGGAGGCGCTTTCATGGAGACGAGTGCATGGAAACGGAGCGGCTTCCGGCCGTTGTTCGGCGAATCCCGGGAAGCCGCGGCGAGCCTTTAATGGTGCTTCCTTGCGTTCGGCAGGATCAGCGTGAAGATGCTGCCTGCCGCAATCGTGGCGTAATACGTCAATACCCGCCAGACGAAGATGGCCGTGATGATCGTGCCGGCGTCGAAAAACATGCCGTAGATCAAGTAAAACCCCCCTTCGGCTCCGCCCGCGGCGCCGGGAAGCGGGATAATGGCCATGAAGTTGACGAGGAAGATTTGCGCGCACATCAGCGTCCAGAGATCGGCGGCATGATAGCCGAAGCTTCTATAGATGCAGTAGGGAATGCTGAAGAAAGCGGCGTATTGCAGCAAGGTGAATAGCGAGGCGTACGCGCACATCTTGACATGCTTCGTGATGAAAGACGCGTTCTCGTGGAAATGCGCCAGTTCGATCTCGATCTTGCCTAAGGCGGCGTCCGTGTTTTTGACGAGCCTCACCCGGTGCAGGGCATGCAGGATCGACGTCAGCAGCCGTTTCGTCAGCTTGCCGTTGATGGCGAACAAGATCGCGAACGCCATGATCAGCACGTGGATGGCAAGGCCCAGCAAGCAGAGGTACGGAAAGTAGTCGACCCTGGCATTGAAATAGCCGAATCGAAACAGAACCGCCGCGACCAGGATCGCGATATTGATCGACTGATGGAGGATGAATTTGATCATCAGGATGGAACCGGCGATGCCGGCGGGAATGCCGTTTTCCGTCATGGCATAGAGCTGCGCGGGATTGCTGCCGGCGGAGAAAGGCGATACGGCGCCGAAGAACAAGCCGATCATTTCGAATTTGACGGCTTTCGCGAGCAAGTTCTTGATCGCGTGCAGCTTTCGGGCGATCGTATACAGGACGAGCATCTCGAAGAACCAAAACAGGAGGACGAGCGCCGCGGCCGCCAAGATCCATGCCAAATGCAAGGTTTCGAGCTCCGCGATCAAGGCTTTCAGGCCCTTCGTGAAGAGGAAGAACGACAAGAAGATCACGAAGGTCGCGACAACGACGACGAAGTTGAAAAGTTTGTTTCTCATTGGCGGTGCTCCCGTCGGTTGCGCGTTTTAAGGGGAAATGCCCTCGTAAAATTGCTTCCATAAAGCCAATACATGGCGTTCGGAATAGAAGGCATGGCATTGCCGGGCATGATCGCTCCACTTGCCGTAATCTTCTCCCTTAGGCTGCATCGCGGCGATGATTCGGACGAAATCCCCGACGCTGTCGCCTTTCAGGTAATGATCGAACAGGATATCGCGGTACAGCTCCAGGTCTCGCAAGAGCACGGGGACCGGCAGGGCGATCGCTTCGACAATGGACATCGGGAACAGCTCGTTATAGGAAGGCAGAAACATGAGGTCGCAGGCGTTATAGACGTCGTTCATCTCGTCTCTCGGTATGATGCCGATGAACGTTACGTTCTCGGGCGGGTGGTCGACGATCTTCTTGAGCTCTTTATAGCCCTCCGTGATGGAGCCGAACGAGAATCCGCCGGCCCAGACGAACTGCACGCCCGGAAGTCGCCTGGCCACCTCGACGAAGTCCGATATGCCCTTCCGGGTTTGAACCTGGCCGACGCCGAGGACGACGAACTTGTCCGATGGAATCGCGTATTTTTGCTTGATCGCCAGGATCTTCTCCTCGGAATGGCGATAGAAACGTTTCTCGGACACCACGTTCGGGATGTAGGCGATTTTCTTGTCGTCGATGCCGTAGGTTCGGAGCACGCCGATAAAGTAGGGGTTCACGACGACGATGCGATCGACGGACCGGTAGAACCGAAGCATGTAGGCGTAAAATGCCTTTTTGACGAAGAGGGGCAATTTCAAGCTTTCCTCGATCGTCTCGGGCACGAAATGCACGTACGCGACCGTAGTGCCCTTGAGCTTGGCGAAGGGGAGGCTCAGGAAGAATTTCAGATCGATCGTGTGATAGTGGTTGATGTCGCCCGGAATCATCCGGTTGAGGCTCACTTTATACGTGTCGCGCAGGCCTTGCTCTACCAATTGGACTTGTTCGATATAAGCCGATAATACGCCTTGCGCCTTTACCTTGTGGGCCGATGAAAGCATATTGATCCTGCGCATACGGTCCTCCCCGAATGTAGAATTGCCGATTTTTGCTATGTTCATCCGCGTCTGGGGTCGAGTCAAGGCAGGAGGCAGATTGCGCAGCGGGGCGGCAGTCCCACAGCCATGTTACACCAAAACCCGGATTTCCCCAAACGCAAGCGGAAAAAAGCACGCTCCGGAGCTGTTTTCGGCCGATTTTTGCGCTTTTATAGCATTCGCTTATGAATGCTATAAGTTCCTCTGTCTTGTTACTCTTATCGTGGCATGTTACCTTTAATGGAGCATTGTCAATAAATGATATCCGAATGATCGGGATAACTCTCATGTCAAGCGAGCGAGGTGCGTAGGAATCATGCTGCAAGTAACGAATAGTCCGTTTCAACAGGATCAAGCGGATCTGCTGAACCGCTTGTTGCCCACGCTGACGGAAGGGCAGAAAATTTGGCTGAGCGGTTACCTGGCGGCTCATATGGCCGCGGGTGCCCCGGCTGGCGCGGCCGTTCCGGCCGCAAGCGTGCCGGACGCAATCGCGCCGGCGGCCGCCCGGGAAGCGACCGTGCTGTTCGGATCGCAGACCGGCAACGGCCAGAAGCTGGCGAAGAAATTGGCCGGCAGGCTGACGGATCAAGGCGTCCAGGTCACGCTCTCGTCGATGATCGATTTTAAGCCGAATACGCTGAAGAAGGTTCAAAATTTGCTCATTCTCGTGAGCACGCACGGAGAAGGGGATCCGCCGGACAACGCGATTTCATTCTATGAATTCCTATATAGCAAGCGGGCGCCCCAATTGGAGGGCATGCCGTTCTCGGTGCTGGCGTTAGGCGACACGTCCTACGAGTTTTTCTGCAAGACGGGCAAGGACTTCGACGAGCGTCTGGCGGAGCTCGGCGGCAAGCGGCTCGCGCCGCGCGTCGACTGCGACGTGGATTACGAGGAAGCGGCGGAGAGCTGGATGGCGAGCGTGCTCGCTTCCCTCGGCCAGGCTTCGGCCGCGGCCCTGGCGCCGGTAGCCGTCACGGCCGCCGCTCCGGCGGGACCGTCCTCGGACTACTCCAGATCCCGCCCTTTCCAAGCCGCCGTGCTGGAAAATTTGAATTTGAACGGACGCGGTTCGGATCGGGAGACGCGCCACCTGGAGCTCTCATTGGAGGATTCCGGTCTTCGCTACGAGCCGGGCGACAGCCTGGGCGTCTATCCGCAGAATCACCCGCGGCTCGTCGACGAGCTGATCGAGGCGATGGGCTGGCAGGCGGATGAGCTTGTCGCGCTGCCCAAGAGCGCGGAGCAATGTCCGCTGCGCGAAGCGCTGACGAGCCATTACGAGATCACGGTGCTGACGAAGCCGCTGATCGAGCAATTGGCGGCGCTGGTCCCGGGCAACGGGCTGGGCGAGCTGCTGGCCGCCGGCCGCGAGCAGGAGCTGCGCGCGTACGTCAAGGACCGGGATCTGCTTGATCTGGCGCGGGATTACGAATGGCAGGGCGTCTCGGCGAATGCGTTCGTAGCCTTGCTGCGGAAAATACCGGCAAGACTGTATTCGATCGCGAGCAGCCCGTCGGCTTATCCGGACGAAGTGCATCTCACGATCCGCAAGGTGGATTACGAAGCGCTGGGCAGAGTCCGCTACGGCGTCTGCTCGACCTACGTGGCGGAGCGTCTCGAGCCCGGACAGACCCTGCCGGTCTTCGTCCAAGAGAATCCGAACTTCAAGCTGCCGTCCGATCCGGGCACGCCGATCATCATGATCGGGCCGGGCACGGGCGTCGCGCCTTTCCGCGCGTTCCTCGGCGAACGGGAAGAGCTTGGCGCGGAAGGCAAGTCCTGGCTGTTCTACGGCGACCAGCATTTCTCGACGGATTTCCTTTATCAGGTCGAGTGGCAGCGCTGGCTGAAAGACGGCGTATTGACGCAGATGGACGTCGCGTTCTCGCGCGACACGGCCGAGAAGGTCTACGTGCAGCACCGGATGCTGGAGAAGAGCAAGGAGCTGTACCAGTGGCTGGAGCAAGGCGCCGCCGTCTACGTCTGCGGAGACGAGAAGAAGATGGCGCATGACGTGCAGGCCGCGCTGCTGACGATTCTGCAGCGGGAAGGCGGCCTGAGCGAAGCGGATGCGACGGCGTACCTGGCGAAGATGCAGCAGGAGAAGCGGTATCAGCGGGACGTCTATTGATTCCGGAGGCAAAATGAGAGCAAGGAGGCAGAAGCATGTCCGACAATAACCTATTATCGCCCAATAGCGCGCCGCACAGCGACGTGGAGGATATTAAGAAACGAAGCGATTACTTGCGGGGAACGCTGGAGGAATCGCTGAAGGACCGGATTACCGGCTCGATCTCCGAAGACGACAACCGGCTGATGAAGTTCCACGGCAGCTACATGCAGGACGACCGCGACGTGCGCAACGAACGGAGCAAGCAGAAGCTCGAGCCGGCGTATCAATTCATGGTGCGGGTACGGGCGGCCGGAGGCGTCGTGTCGCCGGAGCAATGGCTCATGATGGACCGGATCGCGCAGCGCCACGCCAACGGCACGATCCGCTTGACGACGCGGCAGTCTTTTCAGCTGCACGGGGTCATCAAGTGGAACATGAAGACCGTGATCCAGGAAGTCAACGAGGAACTGCTGAGCACGCTCGCCGCCTGCGGCGACGTGAACCGCAACGTCATGTGCAATCCGAATCCGTACCAGTCGGAAGTGCACGAGCAGGTCAACGAATGGGCGCAGAAGGTGAGCCGTCACCTCGAGCCGCATACCCGGGCCTACCACGAGATCTGGCTGGACGAAGAGAAAGTGGCGGACAGCCGGGACGGGGAAGAGCAGGAGCCGATCTACGGCGCCGTCTATTTGCCCCGCAAATTCAAGATCGGCATCGCGGTGCCGCCCGCCAATGAAGTCGATGTTTTCTCGCAGGATCTGGGCTTTATCGCGATCCACGAGGAAGGCCGTCTGCTGGGCTTCAACGTCGCGGTCGGCGGCGGCATGGGGATGACGCACGGCGATTCGAAGACGTACCCGCAAGTCGCGCGGACGATCGGCTTCGTCACGCCCGAGCAGATCGTCGACGTGGCCGAGAAGACGGTCACGATCCAACGGGATTACGGCGACCGCGCGGTACGGAAGCATGCCCGGTTCAAGTACACGATCGACGACCGCGGCATCGAATGGTTCATCGAAGAACTGCAGCAGCGTCTGGGCTGGAAGCTGCAGGAGACCCGTTCCTATCATTTCGAGCATAACGGCGACCGTTACGGCTGGGTGAAGGGAAGCAACAACAAATGGCACTACACGCTGTTTATCCAGAACGGACGCGTGAAGGACGAGGAGGGCTACCTGCTCATGTCCGGGCTGCGCGAGATCGCCAAGGCGCACACCGGCGATTTCCGCCTCACGCCGAATCAGAACCTGATTATCGGCGGCGTCACCGCCCAGAAGAAGAAGAAAATCGCGCAGCTGATCGAGACGTACGGACTGACCGACGGCGCCGCGTACTCCGCGCTGCGGCGTAATTCCATGGCCTGCGTCGCCTTCCCGACCTGCGGCCTCGCGATGGCGGAGTCCGAGCGCTATCTGCCGACGCTGATCGACAAGCTGGAAGCGGTTCTGGACGAAGCGGGCCTGCGCGACGACGAGATCGTCATCCGCATGACCGGCTGCCCGAACGGATGCGCCCGTCCGGCGCTGGCGGAAATCTCGTTCATCGGCAAGGCGCCCGGCAAGTACAACCTGTACCTCGGCGGCGGCTTCGCCGGTCAGCGGCTGAACAAGCTGTACCGCGAGAACATCGGCGAGACCGAGATTCTCGCCGAGCTGGGGCCGATCCTGAACCGTTACGCGAGGGAGCGTGAGGACGGCGAGCATTTCGGCGACTTCTGCATCCGCGCGGGTTACGTGAAGGAAGTGCGCTCGGGGCTGGATTTCCACGACTGATCGTCGTGCATAGCATGGGCATCCGCAGGGATGCCGCTGAAGAAGAGGGGCTGACCGCAGCCCCTCTTTTTGGCGTTTTCTTGGCCGTCCGCGCGCGGCCCGCAAGGGCTCGCCAAACAATCCGCAGGTTAAAAACTCCTCATCTTCCTCCCAAATCCGGTTCGCGCTGCGAATCTATGTACTATCTCAAGCTAGGCTTATGGCAGCGTCATGATGGCCGATCGCGGCACGCTATGCAGCCGTCGGGGTACGCGCCGTGGCGAGAAGGGAGACGAACGGATGTCCAGCGGACAAGCAAACGAGGGAACGCGCAGTTTTACCCTGTCGGACGAAGTGTTTCATCAGCCGGGATTAGATATTTGCTCGCAGATGGTCTACATTATTTTGAAATGCTTTGCCACGGAATCGAATTTTCCGAAGGTCTCGGATATCGCCAAGCTGGGCCGCATGGATGACAAGCAGACGGTGAAAGCCCTGCAGACCCTGGTCGAGCTGAAGATCCTGCCGCTGAAGCTGTTCCGGCGGATGGTCGGCGTGTTTCAGGACGACCGCCTCTCCTGGTCGGCGAAAGGACTGCTCATGTTCTGCAAGGAGAACCCGCGGACCGAATTGCCGAACCTGCTGGAGCTGGCGGGCCAATCGGGCGAGAACGAACAAAATATACGCGCGTCGCTGCAAGAGCTGAGCCAATACGGGTACCTCGACGAATACCCGGAATGGCTGGAGCTGGCGAACCGCGGCGAGTCTTGAATTCGCGAGAGGCATCCGCACCGCCGGGTGCCTTTTCGCATACCGCCCGAAGCCGCGCGTCACGAAGCAACAAATTCCGACGGCGGCGACCGCGGAGAGCAAGCGCGATTTGGTACCATCAGCGGGTTGTTTAATGGCACCCCGTATGGCAAGGTATTACCAAGTCTTAGTTTAAGTGGTATATAAAAGGAGGAGTCCCTCATGAACTACCATTTCTTCGTAGGCAACGATAACGGAAACAGCGAGCACGATCTGATCATCGACGGTAAATTGATTCGGCAGCCCAACGTCAATTGCACGGTGGACGAGCTGCCGTGGAGCGAGGAGCAAGCGCCCGAGAGCTTTATCAAGAGCCTGCAGGAACAGCTGGTCGTGACCGTCGATTCGCCGGCCGCCCGCCCGGGCATGTATTACGTGGGCGCGTTCGCGCTCGAAAGCGGCGAGATCCTGGATAATCTGCAGATCGGCATCGATTTGAAGAGCGACATGGACCTGCCCATCGTGAACACGCTGGCCCAGATCGCGGCGGTCGCCGTGCAGAAGGCGTACGAGGAAGAGAAGACGATCCCCGTTCACATCGACGTGGAAGTAGACATGGCCACCGCGCTGCCGGTGACCCAGCATACCGACGAGACGTCGGCCAAGTTCGAGAAGCGCTTCACGTCCGGTACCCACCATGTGACCGTGCACCTCGGCATCCACCGCGTCGCGGTGAAGATCGCGTTTCCGTTCGCGAAGGTGGTGCCGGAGGCGACGCCCGTCATCTTCACGCTGCAGAAGGATGCCGACGGCAATTGGCGCGAAGGGGAGATCTTCAAGGAGTTCGCGGAAACCTACGACATCGACAAGAAATTCAACGGCAGCTACTTCAAGGACAAGCGCATTCTCCACGTGGATATCGGCGACGGCTCGACCGAGTATCCGGTCACGGAAGGGAATAAGTTCCTGCGCCAATTCGTGTACGGCAGCCACCATGGCATCGGCTATGCCATCGAGGAAGCGCTGGACGAGTTCAACCGGCTCATCCATCTGCCGGACAGCCCGCGGCAGTTCTTCAGCGACGTCGTGAAGAATCCCAAGCACAAGTACTACGCCCGCGCCATCAAGACGCTGAAGCGGCCGCTGGAAAGCCAGGTCAGGCAAATCGTGCAGAACGTCAAACGGCAGCTCACCAAAACCCGCAACGAGATCGACCTCATCTGCGTTTACGGGGGAGGCAGCATTCTCATGCGTCCGATCCTGTACAAGCAGCTGGAGGAGCTTTGCGTCGAGCGGGAAATGAAGCTGCTGTACATTCCGAGCGACTATGCGGTCGAGATGAACGCCATGGGATTGGACGCCTTCGTCCGCGGGAAGATCTACGAGGCGTTGAAGAACAAAGCGGTGCAGCCCGCCTGAATGGCGGCGCCCGGGGACGAATGAAGGGATAGCGGAAGGTGACGCGCGTGAAGAAGACGAAGCAGCCCGGCGAGAACATCAGCCTGAAAACCAAGAAGAACGAGGATCCCGCGGTGATGGACTGGATCAACGCGCAGTCGAATCTGATGGATTCGCTGCGGTACTTGATCGAGAACGAGGTGCAGCGCAACGGGGTGCGCAATTTGCAGACCTGCATACCGGCGGAGCGGCGAGCGTTGACGGGTCTTGAATCGCAGGCGAACGCGGAGGCCGCGGCCTCCGGAACGCGGGAGCTGCTGCGGGTAAGGGAAGAAGTATCCGCGGGCTTGTCGGTTCCGGAGGAAGTGCCGCAGGCGGACGCGCTGCTGCCCGAGGCGGGCGAACGCGCCGAATCCGAAGCCCAGCCGCCCGAGGATGAAGAGATCGACGAGGACGACATCGATTCTTGGCTTTGACCGGTATGCACGCTCAGTGGCCGAGCATGAAATCGGAAGCCTATGGAGGCTGCAGTAACGATAATGCAATGCCGGGTCATGCAAAGTAATACCGAGTACTCCGAAGTCATGCCGGGCATTGCGAATCGCTAGGTATTACCAGGTGCGGCGAAGTGAGGTATACTAGTACTCGGTCATGCTTTATGGCGCTTGACGGTGCCGAGTCCGCGTTCTGCGGATAGCCGTTGGGAGAAACGCCAGTAGGCGTGTCGACAAGTTAGGAACGATAATAAGCTGGAAGCCGCTCTTATCGGAGTGGCTTCTGTTGTATAAACAGGCAGGATAAGGTGACGACGATGAAACGGAAAACCACTACCATCGGCTTGTTCGCTCACGTGGACGCGGGCAAAACCACGTTCGCCGAGCAGCTGCTGTACCATACGCGCAGCATTCGGGAGCGGGGCAGGGTCGATCATAAGGACGCCTATCTCGACAGCCATGACATCGAGAAGGCCAGAGGCATCACCGTGTTCGCGGACCAAGCGGTCATGTCGTACGAAGGCGCGACCTATTATTTGATCGACACGCCCGGGCATGTCGATTTCTCGCCGGAGATGGAGCGGGCCATTCAGGTCATGGATTACGCGATTGTTGTCGTCAGCGCGGTGGAAGGCGTGCAGGGCCATACGGAGACGGTCTGGCAGCTGCTTCGCAAACACCGCGTTCCGACATTATTCTTCATCAACAAAACCGATCGGGTCGGCGCCGAGGTGGACAGGGTCGTCGGCGAAATTCGCCTGCATCTGACGGCGGATGCATGCATGCTGACCGGGAACTTCGCGAACGGCGAGGTCGGAGAAGCGCTGCTCGAAAGCATGGCGGAGCGGGACGAACGCTTGTTGGACGCGTTTCTTGCCGGCGCGGAGGACGGGGCGTTCTGGCTGCGGGAGCTGCAGGCAAAGGTTCGCGGACACGAGCTGTTCCCCTGCGCGTACGGCTCCGCCTTGCAGGATATCGGCGTGATCGAATTTCTGGACCAGCTGCACCGGTTAACGACGGCGGACTACGACGAAGAGGCGCCGTTCGGGGGACGCGCGTACAAGATCCGACACGACTCCAACGGCGTGCGGCTCACGTTCATCAAGGCGCTGCGCGGCACGCTGAAGGTTCGCGACGAATTGTCCTATGGCGGCGGGGACGGGCCGCTGCACGAGAAAGTGACGCGGCTGCTCGTCTTCAACGGGAGCAAATCGCACGCGGTCGACCAGGTGTCGGCGGGCGATCTGTTCGCCGCGACCGGGCTTTCCGGCGCCGAGGCCGGACAAGGCTTGGGCGGCTTCGCCGATAAACGGTCCTACGACTTGGTGCCGACGCTGACGTCGAAGGTGATCTTCGATGAGGACCTGCATGCGAAGGACGTGCTGAAGGCCTTCCGGATCCTGAACGCGGAGGACCCCTCCTTGAACGTGATCTGGGAGGAAAGCCTGCAGGAAATCCACATCCACGTCATGGGTCTCATTCAGCTCGAGGTGCTGCAGCACCTCGCGAAGGAACGCTTCCAGCTGGACGTCTCGTTCGGCAGCCCGGAAATTTTGTATCGGGAAACGATCGCCTCCGCCGTGAACGGATACGGCCATTTCGAACCGCTCAAGCATTATGCGGAGGTGCATCTGCGGCTGGAGCCCGGCGAGCGGGGAAGCGGCCTCGCATTCGAGAACGAATGCCATGCGAACGATCTGAGCGTGGGCAATCAGAACCTGATCCAGACCCATCTCTTCGAGCGGGATCACCACGGCTTGTTGACGGGCATGCCAGTGACCGATATCCGGATCACCCTGCTCACGGGCGCCGCGCACAACGAACACACGCACGGCGGCGATTTTCGCGAGGCCGCTTTCCGGGCGCTCAGGCAGGGCTTGGAGAAAGCGGCGAACGTGCTGCTCGAGCCGTATTACGCGTTCAAGATCAAGGTGGAAGCGGATCACCTGGGCAAGGTGCTCTCCGATATCCAGCGCGCCTCCGGGCAGTTCGATCCGCCGCACACCGCGGCCGCCCATGCCGTCGTGACGGGCAGGGTCCCGGTCGCGACCTTCATGGCGTACAGCACGGAGCTGGCTTCGTTCACGCATGGCCGGGGCAGCATTCAACTGGTCTTCGGCGGGTACGACGCCTGCCATAACGCGCAAGAGGTCATCGAGCGCAAAGGCTACCGCAAGGACGCGGATCCGCTGTACAGCTCTTCCTCGATCTTCTGCGCCAAGGGGCACGGCTATACGGTGGCCTGGGACGAAGCGGAAGCGAAGATGCATTTGTTATAGCGGCGCAAGGCAGGGGGGGCGGAGCTCGAACATGCCGCTAAAAAACTGCGTGCGCGTGATATGATCGCCATTATCCTGCCGATCGTCGCAGGGCGTATGTCGCGCAACAACGCATTGCGTGCGAGGCGCGAGCATGTCTGTATGCGGACAGGGTTCGCGCGTATAATCAATCGACGACGACAAAATTTCATTCTAATCGAGGGCTGCCATGAAACCATTATTCGGCAAGGACGCCGCACTACCCGCCCGGAAAACGATCGTGTTTCTGGGCGACAGCATCACCGAGGACGGCACTTATATCGCGCTGATCGACGCGTATTTTCGGCTGCACGCCCCGGAGACCGACCTGACGCTGATCAATCTCGGCGTCAGCAGCGAGACTGCCTCCGGACTCAGCGAGGCGGAGCATGGATTCCACCGTCCCTGCGTGCACGATCGGCTGGAACGGGCGCTCGCGGAGACGAAGCCGGATTGGGTCGTCGTCTGCTACGGCATGAACGACGGCATCTATCATCCGCTGTCGGAGGCGCGGTTCGCGGCTTATCGCGGCGGCATGCTGCGGCTGCTGGAGCAGATTCGCTCGGCCGGAGCCAAGGCGATCGTCATGACGCCGCCGCCGTTCGATCCGCAGTCGCTGGATGGGGCGGCGGATCGCTTGCTGCCGGCGGGCGAGCCGGATTACAGCTACCTGCGGCCTTACGAGGGGTACGACGAGGTGTTGGCCCGCTATGCGGAGTGGGTGCTGACGCTAGGCGATCCCCCTGTCGACAACGCGGACGGCGAAGAGATTGCCGGTCACGCGCCGGCAACCCCGGCGATTCCGGCAAATGCCGCGCCTTCGGTGACCGCCGCGCATTCGGCAACTTCGGCGACCTCCGCAATCCCGGCAACTTCGGCGACCTCCGAGACACCGGCGGCCGATGCGGTCGTCTCGATCCATGAGCCGATGCTGGCCCAAATCGCGGAGGCGCGGAAGGCTAATCCGGCTTATGCGTCGGGAGACGGCATCCATCCGTTCGCGCCGGGGCATTGGATCATCGCCAAGGCGCTGCTGCGCGAACTGTTCAACGTGACGCTGGAGCGGACGCCCGATTATTTGCCGAAAAGATCGGCGGAATCCGTGGATGGGACGGAGGAAGCATCTGCGGGTTCCCGCTATTTCTCGCTGATCTGGCAGCGGCATCGCCTGATGAGCGCGGCCTGGAAGGAGCACGTCGGCCATACGAACCCGAACGGCACGGCAGGCGCGCTTCCGCTGGCCGAAGCTTCGGAGCGGGCGGCCGCGCTGGAAGCGCGCATTCGCGAGCACGCCTCGGATCCGGCGCTCCGGCTGGCTTGGCGCGTCTCGGACTGGCCGGGCGGCGAGCGGACGGACTTCATGCTGGAAGGAAGAGAGGGCTTCGTCATCCTGCCGAGGAAGCCGGCGGAAGGCCGGCCGTGGATCTGGCGGACGGAATTTTTCGGCGCGTTCGCCCAAGCGGACGACGCGCTGCTGGAACGGGGCTGGGCCATTGCGTATGTCCGGTTAAGCGATATGTACGGCTGTCCCGGGGCGGTGGCGCGCATGCACGCGTTTCGCCGTTTCGTGACCGCGAGGTTCGGGCTCTCGGCGAAGCCGGCGCTATTCGGTTTCAGCCGGGGCGGGCTGTATGCCTTCCATTATGCCGCGACTTATCCGGGCGAGGTGTCGGCGCTGTATCTGGATGCGCCGGTCCTCGACATCCGCAGCTGGCCGGGCGGCAAAGGGGCGGGCGCCCGCTCGCCTCGCGAACGGGAAGATTGCAAGGCGGTATACGGCCTGCCGGAAGACGACGCGGCTTGGGCGAAGGCGTCGCCGCTCGATCGGATCGCGCCCGTGGCCGAAGCGGGCGTGCCGATCCTCGTCGTCGTCGGCGATGCGGATGCCGCCGTCCCGTTCGCGGAGAACGCCGCCATTCTGGCGGAGCGTTACCGCGCGCTCGGCGGGCAGCTGGAGCTGATCGTCAAGCCCGGCGTCGGGCATCATCCGCACAGCTTGGCCGATCCGGCGCCGATCGTCGCGTTCATGGAAGCGCACCGTTAGTCGCCCTCCCGCGTGTTCGGTCAATCGGAATAGCGAAGAATAAGAAAATCTCCCTCAGCAGCGCTTCAGCCCCGAATGGGCGTTCAAGCGCGTGATGAGGGAGATTTTCGATTATTGATTGTCGCACGGCTTGCTTTACGATCACTTGGCCGCGGAGGGCTTTCGGTCCAGCAGGAGACAGATCGCGCCTACGGTAAGCGCGAGGCCTACCAGCACGGCGCCCACCCATGGGAGCGACGTCAAGGATAGATGCGTGATCACCGAGCCCCCGATGAAGGCGCCCGTCGCATTGCCCAGGTTCCCGGCCGAGTGGCTCGTGGTCGAGGCGAGCGCGGGGGCCGATTTGGCCAGGCTCATGATCCGTACCTGCATCCCGGGGAACACGGCGAAGGAAGCGGCGCCCCACAGGAAGATGGTCGCGACGGCGGCGACTTGATTGTGAACGGTAAAGGCAAACAACGCGAGAATGACGCAGATGAGCAGATAAAGGCCGAGAATCGTGGGCATGAGCTTCCAATCCGCGAGCTTGCCGCCGAGGATGTTGCCAAGGGTCACGCCGCAGCCGAACAGGACGAGAATCCAAGTGACGCTATGCTCGGCGAATCCGGTCACTTCCACCAGCAGCGGGGTAATATACGTGAAGATGGCGAACAGGCCGGCATTGCCCAGCACGGCGATGACCAGGAACAGCTGCAGCCGCGGATTGGCGAGCGCGGCGACCTGCTGCAGGATGCCGGCGGATTTCTCCTGCTTCAGCTTCGGAATGAAGAGCAGGATGCCGACCAGCGTGACGACGCCCATCAGGGCGATCGTGGCGAACGAAGCCCGCCAGCCCATATGCTGGCCGATGAAGGTGCCGAGCGGCACGCCGATGATATTCGCGATCGTCAGGCCGGCCATCATCATGGACACGGCCCCGGCGCGCTTGTCGGGCGGGACGAGGCTGGAGGCGATGACGGCCCCGACGCCGAAGAACGTGCCGTGCGTCAGCGCGGTCAGCATGCGGGCGCCCATCAGGACGGCATAGTTCGGCGCGATGACGGAGATGGCATTGCCGAGAATGAAGAGCCCCATAAGGAAGCCGAGCAGCTGCTTTTGCGGGATGCGGTGGGTCAGCATCGTCAAGATCGGCGCGCCTACCGCGACGCCGAGCGCATACATCGTAATGAGCTGGCCCGCGGCCGAGATGCTGACGTTCAGATCCTCGGCGACGTTCGGAAGAATGCCCATGATGACGAATTCGGTCATGCCGATCGCGAACGCCCCGACGGTCAGCGAGAGCAGCGGGAGAGAGGACGGTTTCTTGACGGCCGCCTTCGTACCGGCGGCGTGTGATAAATCCATGAGGTTCGGTTCACCTTTCAACGATATGTCATGAAGCTTGAAGCGATCTGTTACGAACCGGTCGCGTGCAGCCATCTCTCTATTGTGTTGGTTTCCGTGCGCCGAAGCAAGATTATTCGACAAAAGTTCTTGGAATCTTAATAGATTGGCGTTGGGCGCGCAGCTTGAAGCGCAGGGAAGGGCAGCAGGAAGAAAGACATGGCATCGATTTTGTGATACAATTTGTATCATTAATGGAGGTGGATGGCGTGCGGATTTTGGCGGTACAGAGGAGTCGGATGCGGTTGGAATACTTGCTGCTGGGGCTGTCGGCCTTCGATGCGCTGGCAACGGATATCGGAATTCGCATGCAGGCCATCCAGGAAGCGAATCCGGTCGCGGGAAGCTTGTACGAGACGAGCGGCTTTCTCTTCTACGGCTTCAAGATCCTGCTGCCCGTGGTCCTGTTAGCGCTGCTGCGGCGGCAGCGAAGCGGGGTGCTGGTGCGTAAAGGGGTTGCGTTCGCGACCGCGCTTTATGGCTTGATCGCGATTTATCACGTCTGTTGGATCGCGTACGTGCTGTCGGCCGGGTAACGGAGAAAGGCAGCCGGATGGCGGGTTTCTTGGACGGGCGCCGAAGCCGGGGGCTTTCAGGATGTTTCTGAAGGCTCCTTTTCGCGTCTGCAAACAGGATGCGGCGAACGAACGCAAAAGCGATTGACAAGCGGGGGGACGCCAATTATAGTTAATACGTATTGATATTGATAATCATTCTCGTCTATTATCAATTCGAATCAAGCCCTACATACAAGGAGAGTCGAACATGAAGAAGTTTCTCATCCCCATCGTTCTGATGCTGGCGCTTGTCGTCAGCGCATGCGGAAATAATGCCGCCAATACGGGCAGCGGCGCGGCGGATTCATCCGGAAACGCGGCCAACGACGGCGCGCCTGCCGCCAACGAGCCGGCGGCCGACGCCGCCGCGAATGCCTCCGCCGGAGACGCGGCAGCCGGCACGATCACGTACCAATCGGAGACCGGACCCGTCGAAGTGCCGGCGAACCCGCGGCGGATCGTCGGCCTGACGAACGCGCCGAACGTGATCTCGCTTGGCGGCAAGCTCGTCGGCGTGGACGAGTGGACGAACAAGAACCCGCTGTTCACCGAGAAGCTGAAGGGCGTCGAGGTCGTATCGGAAGAAGATCTGGAGAAGATCATCGAGCTGGAGCCGGACTTGATCATTGCCGGAACCGGTGTGAAGAATCTCGATAAGCTCAATGAAATCGCGCCGACCGTCGTGTACACGTGGGGCAAGCTGGATTATTTGGCGCAGCAGCTGGAGATCGGCAAGCTCCTGAACAAGGAGCGGGAAGCGCAGGCGTGGGTCGACGATTTCAAGCAGCGCGCGGAAGCGGCCGGCAAGGAAATCAAGGCGAAGATCGGCGAGAACGCCACGGTATCCGTATTCGAGACGGATTCGAAGGACTTTTACGTCTTCGGCAACAATTGGGCGCGCGGCACGGAGCTGCTGTACCAGGCGATGGGCCTCGCCATGCCGGAGAAAGTGAAGCAGGATGCGCTCGGTCCGGGCTACTATACGCTGTCGCCGGAGGTCCTCCCCCAGTATGCCGGCGATTATATCGTCCTCAGCAGAAGCTCGGCCGGCGACAACGCGATGATGAAGACCGCGACGTGGAACGACATCCCCGCCGTCAAGAACAAGCACGTGATCGAGATCGATACCGAAGCGGCCACCTACAGCGATCCGACGACGCTGGAGTACCTGCTGAAGATTTTCGAAGAAGGATTTCTGGGCAAATAGAATCGAAGAACGAGCGGAAGAGCCTGCGCGAGATGCGGAGGCTCTTTTTCGCGGGAAAATGTCGAATATTGTAACCGGGGCGGAACGAACAATGATATGCTAGACGCAAAGAAGATATGAAAATCAGGCGGGTGTTCAGGTGGAAACGGGAGTTCGAACGACGGAAGTGGCGCAGGAATACGGGTTGCCGGACGGGCTGTACGGGAGGGATCGCGAGGTCGCGCGCATCGGAGAGGCCTTTCATTGGACCACGCTCGGATCGACCCAGATGATCTGCGTGTCGGGCCCTTCGGGCATCGGGAAGACGATGCTAATCCAAGAAGCGACCCGCAGGATCGCCCTGGGACAAGCGTATCTGATCGCCGGCAAATTCGAGCCCTTGCAGCAGGATACTCCGATGTCTCCGCTCATCGCCGCTTTCCGCGAGCTGACGGAGCAATTGTTGAACGAAGACAAGCAAAGCCTGGATCAGTGGCGGGAGGCCATCGCGCAGGCGCTCGGCTCCAATGCGGGCGTCATTACGGACGTCATCCCCGAGATGGAGCGGATCATCGGCAAGCAGGCGGCGGTCGAGCAGCTGTCCTTGGAGGAATCCATGGAACGGTTCCAATTCGTGTTCCGCCGGTTCATTCAAGTATTTTGCCATCAAAAGCATCCGCTCGTGCTGTTCATGGACGACCTGCAGTGGGCGGACGGGGCATCGTGGCGCATGATCCGCTCGTTCATGACGGATCCGCAGAGCCAGAGCCTGCTGCTCATCGGCGCGTTCCGCGACCGGGTCCACGCGCCGACCGGCCGGATCGAAGAAGAGCTGGAGGCGATCGCCTCCTCCGGGGTCGCGGTGCAGTCGCTGGCGCTGCAGCCGCTCACGCCCGCGGACTTGCGGCGGATCGTCGGGGACACGCTGCGGGCGAACGACGACATCGCCGACGAGATCGCGCATGCGCTGTTCCTGAAGTCGGACGGGAATCCGTTCCTGTTCCGCCGCTGGCTGCAGCGGAGCCTGGAGGAGCGGACGCTTCGCTACGACGAGCGCCAGGACCGGTGGGTATGGAATTGGCAGGATGCCAATCCGTCCGGCGGCCCCGGGCAGGCCGATCTGCTGCTGCATTACATGACCGACAGCATCAACCGTCTGCCGCAGGATACGCGCCAAGCGCTGCTCGAGGCGTCCTGCCTGGGCGGAGAAAGCCCGTTGAAGCAGCTTTCCTCTTGGCGCCGGGAGACGCCGCGGCAGACGCTGGAGGTGCTGCGGCCGGCGATCGAACGGCAGCTCATCCTGCATGCGGGATTCGGAGCGGAAGCGGCGGCCGAGGACAAATCCGAAGCGGGCCGAATCCGGTTCGTGCACGACCGGCTGCAAGAGGCGGCGAACGCGCTGCTCGATCCGTCCGAGAGCGAGCGCGTGCACTGGCATGCCGGCAAGTACTGGCTGGCGCATCCCGATCCGCTCGCCCGCGAACGGCATCTGTTCGACGCCGCGGGGCATCTGAACAAAGGGAGCCGCCTGGCGCTGCTGCCCGCCGACCGGGAATACCTGGTTCAAGCGAACGCCGGGGCGGGGAGGAAAGCGAAGTCCGCGACCGCCTACGAAGCCGCGGCGGTTTACTTCCGCGCGGCGGCCGCCTACATCGGGGAGGAGCATTGGACGCGCAGCTTCGAAGGCTGCTTCGACATGTTCGTCGACCTGCTGGAATGCGAGTACATGATCGGCTGGCAGCCCGCGGCCGAAGAGGCGTACCGCGCGCTGCTGGACCGCGCCCGCAACGCCTACGAGCGCATGCGGGTGCAGCAGATCGAGATCAACCGCCTGCTGCACACGGAACGAATGGCCGAAGGCATCGCGCTCGGCCTCGGATGCCTGCGGGATCTGGGCATCCGGGTGTCCGCCGAATCCGGCAAGGCCAAGCGGCTCGCCGAGCTGTACGTCACGAAGGAGCAGCTGCGCCGCAAAGTCGGCAGGCTGGGAAGGCCGGCGGCGGCGGCGGATCCCGTCGTGACCCTCGCCCTGCAGGTGTTGACGCAGCTCTCCGGCGCGGCGTTCATCTGCGACAGGCCGTTGTTCCGCGCGCTGACGTACAAATGCGTCCGGCTTGCCCTGCGCTACGGGAATTTCCCGCATGCCGCGGCGGCCTTCGGCAGCTTCGGCGGGGTGATCAACCAGGCCTTCGGCGATCTGCGGCTGGCGCGGACTTCGCTGAAGGAAGGCATGAAGATCGCCGCCGCTTACAACCAGCCCTCCATTCTGTGCCGGGCGCATCTGACGATGGGCGTCATGTTCTTCATCATGGAGGACGAGGATCGGGACCTGGAGGCGAGCTTCCGGAAATCGATCGACTTCGGCTTGGAGGCCGGCGATCTGTTCTTTACGGGCCATTCGATCGTCATGCTGCTCGTCAATTTGCATCTGACGGGCAAGCTGGCGCGGCTGGAGGCCACGCTACCGGAATACAGGAAGCTGCTGTCCGATACGCAAAATCATTACCTGCTGCCGTTCGTCGCGATCTTGAGCCGCTGGGTGCGGGCGATGAACGGCAGAATTCCGGACACGGATCCGGGTCCCGACGATCGCGAGCTGCTCCGGCAAATCGCCGCCTCCGGCATGGAATCGAACCTCCTGTACCAGTACGGCCTCTGCCTGCTGCAGGAGGGCTTCCACTTCGGCGACCGCGAGCTGGCGCTGCGCGGGGCGGCCATCGCCCGCGAGCATGCGCGGGATGCCACGCATTACCTGCACCGGTCCGAATACGAGCTGTATCACGGCTTGGAGCTGCTGTCCCGCTCGACGCCCGTCCAGTCCGGGGACTTGCGCGCGGCCGAGGACTGTTTAACCGGCCTCAAGCGATCGGCCGGCAAGTGCTCCGCGCATATCCGCCACAAGGCGCTGCTGCTGGAAGCCGAAATCGCCCGCGTTAGCGGCAAGCATGACCGGGCGGGTCATCTGTACGACGCGGCCGTCCGCGAGGCGAAGCGCGGCGGTTATGCTGCCCATGCCGCGATGGCTTGCGAATGCGCGGGGCGGTTCTATGTCGCGCAAGCAAGGGAAATGACGGCGCGGGGCTATCTGATCGAGGCGTACGCGCTTTACCGGGACTGGGGCGCGACCCGCAAGGCCGAGCAGGTCAAAGCGCTGTACGCGGATCATTACAAGGGGTTGGACGGGCAGCAAGCCGCGGAAGGGGAGGCGGGCATGCTGTCCGTCGCGGCCGCCGCGGCGGACAGGGGCGCTTCGCCGGCCGCGCCGGACCTGTCGGTCGTGCAGCAGGCGTTTCAATCGATCGCCGTGGAATCCGACCAGCGGAGGCTGATCGAGCATCTGGTGCGCGCGGTCATGGGCGAGGCCGGCGCGCAGCGCGGCTGCTTCGTCATGGAGCAGGGAAAGCGCCTGCTCGTCGAAGTGTCGGTCGACGGCCGCGGCGGCATGCAGCGCGGCCGAATCCCGCTGGAGCGGTACGACGAGGTCTGCCTGCCGGCGGTTCGGTACACGGCGAACACGGGCGAGATGGTGCTGCTGGACAACGCGGCGGCCGCCGGCCGCTTCGCGCGCGATCCGTACGTGATGAGCTGCCGGGTCCGCTCGATGCTGTGCCTGCCGCTGCGGTTCCAGAATCAGCTGACGGCGGTGCTGTATCTGGAGCACAATCAGCAAGCCGGCGCGTTTGCGGCCGATCGGCTGGACATGCTGCGCATGCTGGCCACGCAGACGGTGTTCCTGCTCAAGCTGTTTCCGCCGGAGGAAGCGCAGGCGGCCGCGAAGTCCGCGCGGCAGGGTGGCGGGCCAGCCGAGGAGCAAGCCGCGCAGGCGGACCGCGAGCCGGGCCTGCCGATGGATCCGCTGACGAACCGGGAGCTGGAGATCCTCCAGCTCATGTCGCTCGGATTGTCCAACCAAGAGATCGCGCTGCGGCTGCATATCGCCATCGGCACCGTGAAGCAGCATACCAATCGGATCTTCAGCAAGATGAACGTCAACCGGCGCGCCAAGGCCGTGCTCGAAGCCAAGCGCATGAAGCTGCTGGGCGATTCCGAGTAAGGCAAGTTGCAAGTATAACGTCCGCAGCTTCTATAACCGCGTGATCGATAACTTCCGTAACTTCCGTAACTTCCATAGCAACATCCATAGTAACTTCCATACCTGCACGATCTGTAACTTTCGCATCTATAACTTCCGCTTGCCAGAGGAAGCCGATATAGCCGCGAGTAGTGTCCATCTAGGACATTATTCGCGGTTTTTTGAGCATTTTCGAGCCGAATCTTTAAAAATATACCTTAAGTTATACGACAAAAGGCGGGAATGCGCGGTAAGCTTTGTGGCACCAAGACATGTAACGAGTTAAAGGAGACACCGACCGATGAGAACAAAAGCGACGATGATCGCGGCCGCCATGATCCTATTCCTTACCGTATTCCTTACCGCCTGCTCGAGCGCGGGCGGCATGCCGCAGGAACGGGAACGCACGCTGGGCAAACAGTCCGGCGATATCCTCGTGGGCGTTGCATGGCCGTTCGCGGACCGCAACGAAGGATTTCGCGAGGGGCTCGAGCTCGCCTTGGACGAGATCAATGAGACAGGCGTGCTGGGCAGCAAGATCCGGCTGCTGGAGAAGGACGACCATTCTTCCGTCACCGACGGCTTGACGATCGCGCAAGCTTTCGCGAACGATCCGAAGCTGACGGCGGTGATCGGCCATCGCAGCTCGGTCGTGACCGTGCCGGCCGCCCAGGTGTACGACCATGCAGGCTTGCCATTGATCGCGCCGTCCTCCACGGCGCCGGGCCTTACGTCCGCCGGGCTGGACCGCGTGTTCCGGACGATTCCGAACGATACGCAGATCGGCACGACCATGGCGGAATACGCCCATTCCAAGAACTACCGCAACGTGGCGATTTTCTATACGAACGACGAATACGGGCGCGGATTGGCCAACTCGTTCGAGGACGGGGCCAAATCGCTGGGGATGCAGACGATCGACCGGCTGTCCGACTACAAGGATCTCAACGACCTGCGGCGGATCGCGGACAAATGGAAGCTGCTCGGCTGCGATGCGATCTTCGTGGCGGAGGTCATGCCGGACGGCGCCTCGTTCATCGCGGATCTGCGGAAAGCGGGACTCGACGTGCCCGTGATCGGCGGGGACGGGCTGGATTCGGCGGCGCTCGCGGGCACGGCCGGCGCGGCGGCGGAGGGCACGGTCGTCGCCTCGATCTTCAATCCGTCGGCCGCCAACGATACGGTTCGGCAATTCGTGCAGCATTATAAGGCCAAGTACGGCGAAGAACCGGGCAAGCTGGCGGCGCAGGGCTACGACGCGCTGAAATTGCTGGCGTACGCGCTGGACAAGGCGGGCTCGCGCGAGCCGTCGAAGCTGACGCAGGCGCTGAAGGAGACGAGCTCCTGGCAGGGCGCTTCGGGGCTCCATTCCTTCGACGGCAACGGGGACGTCCGCGACATGCCGATCATTTTGAAGCAGGTCGCGGGCGGCAAGTTCGACTATCTCAATTAAAGGAGCGCAATCGGATGAAAACCGACGTTTTTCGCAAGGTCTCCGTGGAACGATTGTCTTCGCCGGAACAACTCGACACGCTGATGAAGGTGACTTCCCCGAAAGGCTGGCTGGCGCTCGTCGCGCTCGGCGTGCTGCTCGCCTCGGCGATCGCATGGGGGTTCGGCGGCACGATGAGCACGAAGATCGGCTCGCAGGGCGTATTGATCCGTCCGGGCGGCCTGCAAAATATTTTCTCCGAGGCGAACGGGACGCTGACCGACATTCGGGTGGTCGAGAACGACTACGTGAACAAGGGCGACGTCGTGGCCCGAATCGAGCAGCCGGCGCTGCTGGGTCAGCTCGGCCAGCTGGAGCAATCGCTGCAAGCGGCGGAGGCGGGCTATAAACAGGAGCCGACCGCCGTGCTGTCCGCCCAGATCGAAGGACTACGGTCGGCCATCGACAGTGCCCGATCCGATTATGCGAACGCGACCCGGATCGTCAGCCCCTATACGGGGCGCGTGCTCGAGGTGCGTTCCAAATTAGGCGCGACGATCGGCGCGGGCATGCCCCTGCTGACGATCGAGTCGGGCGACAAGCAGGCGAAGGCGCTGCAGGCGGTGCTGTATCTGTCGCTGCAGGAAGGGAAGACGATTTTGCCGGGCATGCAGGCGGAGATCGCGCCGAGCTCCGTCAACCGGGAGGAGTTCGGCTTCATCCGGGGCCGCGTGACCTCCGTGTCCGAGTTTCCGGTGACCGCGCAGGCGATGCTCGTGACGCTCGGCAACGAGGCCTTGGTGGGCGAATTGTCGGGCAGGGCCGCGGCGTTGCTGGAAGTGCGCATCGAGCCGATCCTGGATCCCCGGACGGTCAGCGGGTACAAATGGTCCACCGGAGAAGGGCCGCCGGTCGAGATCGACAGCGGCACGCTGATGTCCGCTTCCATCATCGTGAAGCAGCAGAAGCCGATCACGTCCGTTATTCCGCAGATCAAGTGAAAATGGAGCTGACATCCGATGGAAACGAAGGGTAGCACGGGGAACAAGCCCCACGCGCCGAAGCGGGTCAAGACGCCCACCGTTTTGCAAATGGAAGCCGTGGAATGCGGCGCCGCCGCGCTGGCCATCATCATGGGCTACCACGGGAGCCATATCCCGCTGGAGGAGCTACGCGTGGAATGCGGCGTCTCCCGCGACGGGAGCAAAGCGAACAACATCCTGAAGGCGGCGCGCAAATACGGCCTGACCGCCAAGGGTTACAAGAAGAATCCCGAGGATCTGCGGAGCATGGCGTTCCCGATGATCATTCATTGGAATTTCAACCATTTCCTCGTGCTGGAGGGCTTCAAAGGCGACCGGGTGTACTTGAACGATCCGGCGGCCGGTCCGCGGGTCGTCTCAGCGGAAGAGTTCGACATGTCGTTCACGGGCGTGGCGCTCACCTTCGCGGCGTCGGAGCAGTATCGGCGCGTCGGCCAGGAGACCGGCATGCTGAAGGCGCTGGGCAGCCGGCTCAAAGGCTCCGAATCCGCCTTGGCGTACGTTATCCTGGCGGGGCTGTTCCTGGTCGTGCCGGGCTTGGTCATACCGGTCTTCACGAAAGTGCTGATCGACAACATCCTGCTCGGCGGACTGCGCAATTGGCTGATTCCGCTCCTGCTCGGGATGGTCGCGACGGCGTTCATGCGCGCCGCGCTCACTTGGCTCCAGCGCAGCTATCTGCTGCGGCTGGAGATGAAATTCTCGCTCAGCACGTCCGGGCGGTTCTTCTGGCATGTGCTGCGGCTGCCGATCGAATTTTTCTCGCAGCGCTACAGCGGCGAGATCGGCTCGCGGGTCATGATCAACGACCGCGTGGCCCAGCTGCTGTCGGGCGACTTGGCCGTGGCGGTGCTGAATTCGATCATGATCGTCTTCTATCTGCTGCTGATGACGCAGTACAGCCTTCTGCTCACGGCGATCGCCGTAGCCGTGGCGCTGGTGAACGTGCTCTTCCTGCGCTTCGTCTCCAAGAAACGGGTCGACCAGAACATGCGGCTGCTGCAAGAGACGGGCAAGATGCAGGGCGTATCCATGGGAGGCCTGCAGCTCATCGAGACCTTGAAATCGAGCGGCTCGGAATCCGACTTCTTCGCCAAATGGTCCGGCTACCAGAGCAAGCTGCTGCAATCGCAGCAGCAGCTGGGCGTCTCGTCGGCGTTGTTGTCGGCCGTGCCCGGCCTGTTGTCCGGCATCAGCACGGCGGTGATCGTGTCCGTCGGCGGATTCCAGGTCATGGACGGCGTCATGACGGTCGGGATGCTGGTCGCGTTCCAAAGCTTGATGGCCAGCTTCATCGAACCGGTCAATCAGATGGTGCAGCTGGGCAGCTCGATGCAGGAAGCGCAGGGCGGCCTGAAGCGGCTGGACGACGTGCTCAATTACAAGCTCGACGCGCAGCTGGCGGCTTCGCCGGGGGAGGCGCTCGAAGGGCCGGGCCGTCAAGAGTCGGCCGCCGGCGCCGAGGAGACGGAAGCGGGGCATGATGCGGAGATCGGCGCCAAGCTGTCGGGCTTCGTGGAGCTTCGCGAGGTCACCTTCGGCTACAACCGGCTGGAAGGTCCGCTGATCGAGAACTTCAGCCTCAAGCTGAAGCCGGGCACGCGCGTCGCGCTCGTCGGGGGATCCGGCAGCGGGAAATCGACGGTCGCGAAGCTGGTCGCGGGCATCTACGAGCCGTGGTCGGGCGAGATCCGTTTCGACGGCGCGGCGCGGGGACAGCTCCCGCGGGAGCTGATCGGCAACTCCGTGGCGGTCGTGGACCAGGATATCCATCTCTTCGAAGGCACGATCAAGGAAAATTTGTCGCTGTGGGACGCGACCATCCCGGAGACGGATATCGTCCGGGCGGCCAAGGACGCCTGCATTCACGACGAGATCAGCTCCCGCGGCGGCGGCTACGATCACGCGATCGAGGAGAGCGGCGGCAATTTCAGCGGCGGCCAGCGCCAGCGGCTGGAGATCGCCAGGGCATTGGCGGGCAATCCGTCCGTGCTGGTGCTCGACGAAGCGACGAGCGCGCTCGATCCGAAGACGGAACAGCTCGTGGATGCCAGCATCCGCCGAAGAGGCTGCACCTGCCTGATCGTGGCGCATCGGCTCAGCACGATCCGCGACGCGGACGAGATCATCGTCATGCACCGGGGCAAGGTGTCGGAGCGGGGCACCCATCATGAGCTGCTCGCGAAGAACGGCGCGTACGCCAAGCTGATTCAGGAGCATTAATATAGATCGGAAGGAGCGGAAGACGGTGATACAAACGGAAATATCCGAGCTTCGGCGGCTGTTCGAGGAACGCGGCTCCGCGGCGGGCGCCGAAGGCAACCGGCCCTTGATCATCCGCGACGAAGCGGAGGTCTGGCTGGTGCAGGCCGGCCATGCGGACGTGTTTGCCGTATCGCTGCACGAGGAAGAAGTCGTCCGCCAGCGGCGGTTCCTGTTCAGCCTGGAGCCGGGCCGGCTCTTATACGGCTACCATGCCGGCGGCGACGGCAAGAACGGCTCGGCCGGCATGCTGATCGCCGGCTTGACGGGCACCCGGCTGCTTCGCATGGACCGGGCCGCGTTCGTCGCGGCGCTGTCCGAATCGCGGCAGCTGCGCGAAGCCGCGGCCCGGTCGATCGACGCCTGGATCGAAGCGTGGTCGACGGCCCTCGCGGGCGCGGACCCCGCGGAAGCGTTCGTCGCGCTGACGCCGGGCGAATCGGCCGAGGCGCCGGCGCAGGCGATTCTGCGCGCGTCGCAGCCGGCTTGGGTTCGCCTGAACGAAGGCGAGCTGCACTGGATGGGCGACGCCGAGCTCGCGGTCGATCGCCCGGGCGCGCTGTTTCCGCTAACGGCGGCCGACTGGATGACGGCTGCGGTTCCGTCGAACCTGTCCGTCCACGGGACGCTCGAGTGGTTGGAGCTGGATCCGGAGCTGCAGGGCTTGTCCGATTATCATCGCGGCATCGCGGATTGCTTGCGCCGCATGTATCGCTTCGAGGAGCGCTTCGAGCGGGAGCGGCTGAAGCTGAAGACGGAGCAGGACCACGCCGTCATGGAACGCGCGCTTCGCCGGCTCGCTTCCATTACCGGCGGCCCGACTGCGGGCACGGCCGCGGACGCGCGCACCGGCGACGATTTGTACGTCGCGGCCCGGCGCGTGGGCGAAGCGGCCGGCTTGAACGTCCTGCCGGCCAAGGCCGCGCGGCTGCGGAAGTCGCGCGACCCCGTCAGCGAGATCGCCAAGGCGTCCGGGTTCCGCTCGCGCCAGGTCATGCTGAAGGACGACTGGTGGCGGACGGACAACGGGCCGCTGCTGGCTTTTCTGGAAGAGGGCGGACATCCGGTCGCGCTCGTTCCCTCGGGGGCGGCCGGCTACCGGCTGATCGATGCCGGCGGCGGCGAGGGAACCGTCGTCACCGAGCAGCTCGCCGGGCAGCTGGAGACGGTCGCCCATATGTTCTATCGCCCGTTCCCCGCCCATGCGCTGTCCGTGCTGGACATTTTGAAGTTCGGGTCGCACCGGTCGATCCGGCGGGACTTCGCGAAGGTGCTGGCGCTCGGCATCGCGAGCGGCCTGCTCGCGATGTTCATTCCGATCGCGAACGGCATTCTGTTCGATTCCGTCATTCCGGCATCGGATCAAGGCCCGCTGCTGCAGATGGGGCTGATCCTGCTCTCGATCGCGCTGGCGACGGCGCTGTTCGAAGTAACGCGTTCGCTGGCGATGCTGCGCATCGAGGGGAAGATGGACGGCTCCATCCAGGCGGCGGTCTGGGACCGGCTGCTGAACATGCCGGCGTCGTTCTTCCGCCAGTTCACGGCGGGCGACTTGGCCAGCCGGGCGAACAGCATCAACGCGATCCGCAAGATGCTGTCCGGCGTAGCGGTCACCGCGGTGTTCACGGGGATCTTCTCCGTCTTCAACTTCTTCCTCTTGTTCCATTACGACGTGAAGCTGGCGCTCGCGGCGGCGGTGCTGGTCATCGTCCCGATGCTCGTGACCGTCGTCATCGGCATCGTGCAGGTTCGCAAGCAGCGCGTGCTGCTGCAGGCGCAGGGCAAGCTGACGGGAACCGTGCTGCAGATCATCGACGGCATCTCGAAATTCCGGATGGCGGGGGCGGAGAAGCGGGCGTTCTTCCTGTGGGCCAAGCTGTTCGGAGAGATGAAGGAGACCTCGTTCCGGGCAAGGCGGGTCAGCGACATCCATGCCGTGTTCAATGCGTTCTACCCCATCGTGACCTCGATCGCGCTGTTCTACCTGGTCGCGACCAATGCGCAGGGGCTCAGCGCGGGCCAGTTCATCGCCTTCTTCTCGGCGTTCACGGCCTTCCTGAAGGCGATGATCAACATGTCGGGCGCCGTAGTGTCCATGATCAACATCGTGCCGCTGTTCGAACGCACCAAGCCGATCCTGCAAACGGTGCCCGAGGCGCATGAGGCCGCCGAAGATCCGGGCGAGCTCGCCGGCGGCATCGAGGTCCGGCACGTGAATTTCCGTTACGCCGCGGAGCAGCCGCTGATCCTGAACGACCTGTCCTTGACCATCCGCCCGGGGGAATTCGTCGCCTTGGTCGGCGCCTCCGGGTGCGGCAAATCGTCGCTGCTCCGGCTGCTGCTCGGCTTCGAGAAGGCGGAGTCGGGTTCCGTCTTCTACGACGGACAGGACATGAAATCGCTGGACATCCGTTCCGTCCGCAGCCAGCTCGGCGTCGTGCTGCAGCACGGCAAAGTCATGGCGGGCGATATCTATTCCAACATCGTCGGCTCCACGAATCTGACGCATGAGGACGCATGGGAAGCGGCGCGCATGGCGGGGCTCGATCAGGACATCCAGCAGATGCCGATGGGCATGCACACGGTCATCTCCGAGGGGGGCGGCACGCTCTCGGGCGGTCAGCGCCAGCGGCTGCTCATTGCCCGGGCGCTCGCCAGGAGGCCGAAAATCCTCTTCTTCGACGAGGCGACCAGCGCGCTCGACAACCGCACGCAGGCGATCGTCAGCGAAAGCCTCGAGAAGCTTCGCGCGACGCGCGTCGTCATCGCGCACCGGCTCAGCACGATCATGAACGCGGACCGCATCTTCGTGCTGGACAGAGGCCGGCTGGTCCAGGCGGGAACCTACGCGGAACTGATGGAGCAGGACGGCTTGTTCATGGAGCTGGCCAAACGGCAGCTGGCCTAGCGGGCATGCGAGCCGCCCGAGGTTTGACCGCCGAGTTGTATTCGAACGCCGCGTGCCGCGATGGCGCCGAGAGCCGGGGGTACGCGGTGCGGAAATTGAGGCCCGCCCGGGATTCGAGGTCGTACGAAACTGGCGAATCGGCCAGGCTCCCGAATCCCGGACATTTCATTCGTTCATTCTCCCGGCTACCTGGCCGGGTCGATGATAAATTTAACCATTTCGAGGAGGAACCATCTGTGAGCTGGACCAAAGAAGCAGTAGAAGAAGCAGTCAAGAAAGTAGGCGCGAAAGCGGCGATCGACGCGGAGTTCAGAAGCCTGTGCGTGAGCGACATCCATGCGGCGATTCAACAGGAAAGCGGCCTGGAGGTACCGGCAAGCTTCAAGATCGGCGTGCTGGACCAATCCGCGAACCATCTGAACCTGATTCTTCCTCCGTTTGCCAAGGAAGAAGACGAGCTGCTCGAAAGCGAGCTGGAGAGCGTGGCGGGCGGCAGCAAGTCCGGCGCGACCGATTTCTTCAACGGCATCGCGGAAGGCGTGGGCATTCCGACCGACGGAAGCGCGGAAGCCATCGCAGGAAACGTCATCGGCACCGTCATTTCGCTCGGCAAAGGTTGATTCCCGGCCGCCGGTCATGAGCGTTCCCGGAGGCATCCCGCAGGCGCGGGGTTTCTTCGGGAAAGCCCGGCTGCTTGAATGCCGGGGATGGCAGCGCTCGAAGCAGCAGAACATGCAGGACAAAGCGATTATGCAGGAGGCGCGATTCATGAGCTGGACGAAAGAAGCACTGGAAGCAGCGATTCAAAAGGTAAGCGCAAGAGCGGCGACGGACGCGGAGTTCAGAAGCCTGTGCGCGAGCGACATCCGCGCCGCGATTCGGCTGGAGGACGGGCTCGAGGTGCCGGCAAGCTTCAAGATCGGCGTGCTGGATGCATCGGCGAACCATCTGAACCTGATCCTGCCCCCGATCGCCAAGGAAGATGGCGAGCTCCTGGAAAACGAGCTCGAGGGCGTCGCGGGCGGCAGCAGCGGAGGCTGGGAGAACAGCATCGGGATCGTCCCGATCTTCGGCGGCATCGGCATCATGCCCGTTAAACCCGTCGGAGGCGGCTTTGTTATACCCGAGAAACCGCCGACGGCCGAGTAGTACTACCTCCTTTCAGACCAAGGCCCCTTTCAGGGGTGCCGGCTAGCTTGATCTTCATCCTGGCGATTCGCCGGGTTACGATACCAAACCATGACCCAAGGAGGCAATAATCATGAATTGGACGCAAGAGGCAGTGGAAGAAGCGGTAAGAAAAGTAGGCGCGCGCGCGGCGACGGACCTGGAATTCAGAAACCTGTGCGTGAGCGACATCCATGCCGCCATCCAACAAGAGAGCGGCCTGGAGGTGCCGGCAAGCTTCAAGATCGGCGTGCTGGATCAATCCGCGAACCATCTGAACCTGATCCTGCCGGCCTTCGCGGCGGAAGCGGACGAACTGATGGAAAGCGAGCTGGAAAGCGTCGCGGGCGGCAGCAAGCAAGGCGCGAGCGACTTCTTCAGCGGCGTGGGATCCGGCGCGCTGGCCATGTTCGGCGAAGACACCGGCTTCCGCGGCAATAGCTCGGAAGCGAACGCGGGCGCGGCGATCGGAGCAATCCTGATGCTGCCTGCGGCATTGGGCCAATAATTCATTCGTCATCATCCGATTCGTTAGAGCAAGCATGCGGTTCCGGCGATAACCTCGCCCGGAATCGGCCATGCGAATGATTACCTGTATCCGCAATGGCCTGGCGGAGCGAATCCCGACCGCGGCGATCGGCTCCGCAGGCCGCCTTTTTCACCTTTCGTCCGTTCTTCCAAGGCAACAACCGGCCATCGAAAAAAATCTGGCGGTCCGTGCGCTCGACAGGCGGAACGTCAAGTCGATCATACACGATTCCTCTTACAATAGGCGGTGCATCCCATGAAACGCATTCCCTTCTCTCCCCGGTGGCTGAAGTCGATCTGGGCGATCATCGGGGCGATCGGCGCCGGGGTCGTCGTCGGCCTGTATCAGCCGCGCTTCGCCACGGAACTCGTTCCTTACGGGAACTTGTATTTATCCTTTCTCAAGATGTGCGTCATCCCGATCATGGTCACGGCGATCGTATCGAGCGTGGGTCGGCTCTTCATGTCGAGGAATTCGGGGAAAGTGCTGCGGCGGATGATCCTCGTGTTCCTGGCGGGACTGCTCTTGGCCGGCATCCTCGGGCTCGGCGCGGGCTGGCTCGGCAAGCCCGGCGAGGGCTTCTCGGCCGATCAGCGAACGGTGCTCGGCCGGGAAGTGCTGGATCGCGAGCCTGCCGCCGAATCCGCGGATCCCGCCGCGTCCGGCAACGGGCTGCTCCAATTCGTGTTCGATCTCATCCCGTCGAATATATTCATCGCGCTCGGGCAGGGAGACAGCCTGCAGATCTTGTTCTTCTCCGTCGTGGTGGGCATCGCCGTCGGATTGCTCTCGGTGCATGCGGGCGACCAGTTCCTGCTGATGACGGACCTGCTGTTCAAGGCATTCCAGCGCATCATCGCCTGGGCGATGTACATGCTGCCCGTCGGCATGTTCTGCATGATGGCCGGACAGATCGCCGGCGCCGGCGCGGACCTGCTGCTGGCCATGGTCAAGTACATCGCCTGCATCTATGCGGTCAGCCTACTGCTGCTCCTGCTGGGCGTCATGGTCGTCTCGGTCAAGCTCGGGCAGGGCTTCCTCCGGACGCTGTCCGGGTTGAAGGAGCCGCTCTGGATCGCGTTCGGCACGCAGAACAGCATCGCCACGATGCCCTACGTGCTGGAGGCGCTGCGGGACCGGTTCAGGCTGAACGCGAACACGGTCAATCTGGTCGTGCCGCTCGGCATCGTTTTATGCCGGTACAGCATGGTGCTGACGTATACGACGGGCATCGTGTTCATCGCCCAGCTGTACGGGGTGCCGCTCGGGCCGGAAGGCCTGCTCGTCGCCTTGGCCGGCGCGATCTTGACGGCCGTTGCCGGCGCGGGTTCGCCGGGCATCGTGTCCATCGCGATGATCGCTTTGATCGCCGGTCCCCTGCAGCTGCCGTACGCGACGGGAGTCATTCTGCTGATGGCGGTGAATCCCATCATCGATCCCGGCGTGACGGCGGCCAACGTGATGCTCAATTGCGCGTCGACCGTCATGATCGCCGGCGGAACGGCAGACGAGGAAGCGTCGCCGGGATCGGAGCCGGGAGCGCGGCGGGGCGGCAAGCTGCAGACGGATTAAACCGAGGGGGATTGTCATGTTCATCGTAAATCGGCTGGATGCGGCGGGAAGCGCGCCGTACGAATCGTTGACCTTTCAATACGCGCGTCCCCTGCTCCGCGGGCTGGATCAGGCGGGCGGCACGATCGCCGTCGGCGCGGAATGGACCGAAGGGAACATGAAGGAGGCGGCCGGGCTGCTCGTGATCAACGTCCGCGAAGCGGCGGCGGAGGTGGTCTCCGTCTTCGTCGCGGCCAAGTTCCGCCGGCGCGGTATTGGCTCCGCCCTGTTTCATCGCGCTGAAGCGATATTGCGCGGCATGGGCATCGCGAAGCTGTCCTTCGTGTATTATTCCGGCAAAGCCATTACGCCCGCGTTGGAGGCGTTCCTGAATCGCGGCGGCTGGTCGGAGCCGATCATGGACGGGAAGGTCTACAAGACGGACGCCCGGATCGCCGAGGCGTCCTGGATTCGCAAGACGGCCATGCCGGCCGGCATGCGGTCCTTCTACTGGCATGAGCTCAGCGGCGAAGAGAAGGACAGGCTGGCCAAGCTCGAGGGCAGCCTGTATCCCGCGTTCCTGTCCCCGTTCAAGACCAGGCTGACGCTCGAGGAGAGCAACAGCCTCGGCCTGCGCATACGCGGGAAAACGGTGGGCTGGTGCATGACGTACCGGATCGCGGGCGATACGCTGCTCTACGACAGCGTCTATATCGCGCCGGAATACCGCTTGTCCGGCGTCGCGTTCATGCTGGTCGCGCAATCCGTGCTCATTCAGTTGGAGCGGAATATTCCGAACGCGATCTTCGCCGTCAACCGCGAGTCGCCGTTCATGCGCAAGATGCTGGACCGCTGGCTCGCGCCGTACGCGACGGGCATATCGGAGCGAAACATAGCTTACAAGGATTTAAGCGCAAGCGGGGGGTAATCGCATGGCAACAAGCAAGGACAGAGCGCGCGTAGCCGTTACGGGGATGGGCATCCTCAGCGCGCTCGGCGACACGTTCGACGAAGTGCTCGCCAATATGCGGAAGGGCCGGACGGGAATCGGGCCGGTGAGACGCTTCCCGACGGCTCGGTTTCACAGCGAGATCGGCGCGGAGTTGAACCGGGCCATCGCGGACGGCGCTTATTTCACGCCGGAGGAGCGGGAGAAGTACGATCTGTGCGCGCAGTACGCGATCGTCGCCGCGGATCAGGCGCTGCACGACAGCGGCTTGAAGGGGAACATCGGCGACGATCGGCGCATCGGCGCGGCGCTTGGCACGTGCAACGGCGGCATCTTGTCGCTTGAAGCGCAGTGGACGGTGACGGCGCTCGACGAGACCCGGACGGCCCGCTATCCATTCTATCAGCAGGGCGACGACCTGGCGGCGCATCTCGGCCTGAACGGTCCCGTGACGACGATCCACACGGCCTGCGCGGCAAGCGGCAATGCCATCGGCTACGCGTACGACATGATCCGCTGGGGCCATGCGGACGTCATGCTGGCGGGCGGATCCGACCCGCTGTCGCATTCCGTGTATGCCGGCTTTAACGTGCTGCGCGCTTTGAATGCCGTGCCGGCCTCTCCGTTCGCCAGCCGTTTCGGGCTCAGCCTGGGCGAAGGCGCCGCGTTCGTCGTCCTGGAGCCGCTCGAGCGGGCGCTGCGCCGCGGCGCGACGATCTACGCGGAGATTTGCGGCTACGGCCTGAGCAACGACGCATACCACGAGACGGCGCCCGACCCGGAAGGGCGGGGCATCGGCACGGCGGTGAACATGGCCTTGCGCCACGCCGGCACGTCCGCGGATCGGATCGGCTACGTCAATGCGCACGGCACCGGCACGCAGGCCAACGACCAGGCCGAGATCAAGGGACTCCGGCTGGCGTTCGGGGAACGGCTGAACGAGCTCCCGCTCAGCTCCAGCAAGGGCTACTTCGGCCATACGCTCGGGGCCGCGGCGGCGATCGAGTTCACGACTTCCTTGTACGCGATCCGTCACGGACTGCTGCCGGCCACGCTGCATTTCGACGAACCGCGAGACGGCTGCGAGGGGTTAAGCATCATTGCGAACCGGATGATGGAGAAGAGGCCGGAGTACATCCTCAACAACAATTCCGCCTTCGGCGGCCATAACGCGTCCATCGTGGCGCGAACGCATCCGGCGAAAGCCTCGCAGGATCCCAATCCCGCCGCGCCGCGCTACGCGCCGCGGCGGAGGATCGGCATCGTCGGCATCGGTTCCGTGCTGGGAGGCGGCGTCGGCAAAGGGGCCATCTCCGACAGGCAGGCCGCCGCTCCCGCTAGCGCGAAGGAGAAACCGGGCGCCTGCGCCTTCTCGCTCAAGGCGTTCGCTCCCGAGCTGTACGAGCGACGGATGAACCGGCTGTGCCAATTCAGCATCGGGGCCGCGAAGACGGCGATCGCGGATGCGGGCTGGCCGGAGGGCCGGGAAGCCGGGCGCGAGACCGGGTTCGTCTACGGCACGTCCCGCGGCAGCACGGACAGCATCGGCAAGTTTCTGCACAGCGTGTTCGAGAACGGGCCGGAATTCGCCAGCAGCATTCATTTTCCGCATACGGTGATCAATTCCGTTGCGGGGAAGACCGCGGAGAAGCTCGGCCTCGGCGGGTTCAGCAGCTCGCTGAGCAGCGGCGGCACGGAAGGCATCGTTGCCGCGGCCTACGCATGCGGCAGCATCCGGAGCGGCGTGCACGAGCGGTTTCTGATCGCGGCGGGCGACGAGTGGTCCGGCCTCTCGGCGGGAATCGACCGCGCGAAGGGCTTGAAGGCAAGCGCGCATCATCCGCTGGAGGGCGGCATTTGCCTGGCCTTGGCCGATATGGAGGCCGCCTTGCGCGACGGAACGCCGGTAAAAGCGGAATTGAAGGGCTTCGGAATGGCCGGCGGCGAGTTTCCGTTCACCGCGCGGTCGGCCGAAGCATTGGGCCGGTCCATCCGCGAAGCGGCGTCGCAGGCGGGGCTGCGGCTGGATCAGATCGACGGCGTGCTGCTCGGGACCGCGGGTCGTCCGGGCGAAGAGGCGGCGTATTTGAAGGCGATTTTCGATCAATTCGCGGACCGGAACGTGCTTGCGGTCTGCTTGAACGAGCAATACGGATATGGGGAATCGATCAGCTCGATGCTCCTGCTCGCCGCCGCCGCCGAATGGGTGGAGCCGGGCGTCATGCAGCACGTGCTGGCCGTCGGCGTGTCCGTCAACGGTCATGCGGCCGCCGCCATCGTCGGCGCCGTCGAGACAACATGCGAATAGGAGGAGTTCAGATGAAAGACTGGCAATCGGCATCGCTCGCGGAATTGAAGGCAACGGTGAAAGAAAAGCTGCTCGTCGAGCGGCTCGAGCTCGAGGACGTGACGGCCGGGGAGATCGGCGACAACCTGCCCCTCTTCGGCGAAGGATTGGGACTCGATTCGGTCGAGGCGTTCGAGATCATGGTAGGCTTGGAAGTCGTGTTCGGCGTCATGGTGGAAGGGATTCCCGCGGACGAGCTGAAAGCGCATTTGCAGGACGTGGAGTCGATCGCCCGCTTCATCGCGTCGAGCGTGAAGGCGCGGCCGGACGGCCATTCGGAGACGGCATGAATGTCATGACGCTCCAGAACCGGGTGGCGATCGTCACGGGGGCCACGCGCGGCATCGGAAGAGCGGTGTGGGAGCGCTTCGCGGAAGCCGGCGCGACCGTTATCGGCCTCTATGCCAAGAGCGGGGATATCGCCGAGCAGCTGCAGGCGGAGATGGCGTCCCGGTCGATTCCCGGCGGCTTCTATCAGGGCTCGGTGGACGATCCGGCTTTCGTGAACGACGTCATGCGGCAGGTGAAGCGGAAGTTCGGGCGCATCGATATGCTGGTAAACAACGCGGGCATTACGCGGGACAACTTGGCCATGCGGATGACGGTCGAGGAATGGGACGCCGTGCTGCATACGAACTACCTAGGCACGCTGCTGTGCACCGCCGAAGCGATTCCGTACATGAGCGAACAGGGCGGGGGTTCCGTCGTCAACGTCGTGTCGGTATCGGGGATGCACGGGCGCGAGGCGCAGTCGAATTACGGCACGGCCAAGGGCGCGATCATCGGCTTGACCAAGCTGCTCGCCCGGCGTTACGCGCAGGATGGCATCCGAATCAACGCGGTGGCGCCGGGCATGATCGCGACCGAGATGACGGAGCCGGTTCCCGCCGGCAAGATGGCGAACTTCCTGCGGCACACGAATCTGAAGCGCCTGGGCACGGCCGGCGAAGTCGCGTCGGTCGTTCTGCCGCTCGCAACCGGCGAGATGGGCTACCTATCCGGGCAAGTGCTGAAAGTGGACGGGGGATTCCTGCGATGAACAAAGCGGTATTGATGACCAAATCCGGCCGGCTCTTCAATCGGGACCTGCTGGGCGCGCTGCTCGCGCAGGGCTGCTCGGTCGCGATGGTCGCGGACGAGCCGGGCGAAGCCGAGGCATACGGGCAGGAGCTGCCCGAGCCTTGCCGGGAACGGTTCTTTCCGATCGAGGGCGTCTCGGCCGACGAAGCCGGCATCCGGGACGCGGTGGACCGGGCGGCGCTGCGCATGGGCGGCTTGCATGTCCTGATCCACGGCCTGCAGGCGCGGGACGAGGAAGCCGCGTTCGTCGCCGCGCCCGCCGAATTCGGCATCGCGACGGCGGCCGAGCTTCGGTCGCGGTTCCTGTACAGCCGCGCGGCCGCGGCCCATATGGCCCGAGAGAAGGCCGGGCATATTCTGTTCCTGCTGCTCGCGGACAGCCTGTACTATGCCGGCTATCCAGCTTCGCCGGTCATGAACCATGGCTCGCTCGCGATGATGCGATCGCTCGCGAAGGAGCTCTCGCCGTTCCGCATCGCCGTGAACGCCGTGACCTACGGTTATTATGCCGATGCCGGGGAGCAAGGGGACCGGAAGGAGCTCAAGCAGCAGCTGGAGATCCATACGCTGAAGCCTTACCTGCCGGAGCCCCGGGAGCTGGCCGAGGCGTCGCTTTCCTGGCTGCTTCAAGCCCCCGAGCGCTTGGTAAGCGGACAGAATATCCATATCGGCGCGGGGATGGATACGGGGATCTGATTGCGGCCCGACTTGCGAAGGAATTGAATGTACGACGAGCGGAGGGAATTCATTGATCATCGGCGTAGGCATGGATCTGGTCGACATTGCGCGCTTCGATAAAATGCTGGAGAAGGACAACGAGCTGCTTGTCAAGCGACTGCTCTCGGATGGCGAGATGGCGGCTTTCCTGGCGTTAACCGGCGACCGCCGCCGCGCCGAGTGGCTCGCCGGGCGATTCGCGGCCAAGGAGGCGCTGATGAAGGCGCTCGGCCTCGATTTGCCACAAGGCATCGGCATGCACGATATCGAGGTGCTGCCCGACCATCGGGGGAAACCGGGCATCTCGTTATCGGATGCCGTCCGAAGACAGCTCGGCTTCTCCTATCGCTGCCAGCTCAGCATTACGCACACGGCGGCGACCGCGGGGGCGGTCGTCGTGATCGAGCAGGAGGTTGGCGCATGACGGACGGAAACAGACCTTGGCTGGCTTTGTGGGGAGGAATCCGGCTAGCGGCGTTATCCCTGTTATGCGCGCTCTGCTTGACCGCCTGCGGCGCGGGCGGATCGGCGGACGGCGGGCAGCCAGCGAAGGACGAGACGAACGGCTTCGTCGTGACGCCGGCGAAGCGGGCCGTCGCGGAAGGGGACCTCGCGTATTACGCGCCGGAGATGCGCGCGATCTATGAGCGCGGCGCATTGACGGTGGCCATGCCTGCCGCGGACCGCAAGCCGTTCTTCTATCGCGATGCCGACGGAGTTCTGGCCGGCAGCGACGTGGAACTGGCCGCGGACATGGCGGCCCAGTTGGGCGTGGACGTGAAGTTCGTCCGCACGGCCAAGTCCTTCGACGAGGTCGTGAATCAGGTCGCGTCGGGGCAGGCGGACATCGCCGTCTCCAAACTCAGCGCGACGTTGCCCAGAGCGGAGAAGGTGCTGTTCTCCGACCCGTACCTGACGCTGCATCAGGGCATCCTGCTGAATCGGTTGGCCATGGCGCGCCTCGGCTCCGCGAGCGAGGATCCGCTGGCGCTCCTGCGCCAGGCCAAGGTGAAGATCGGCGTGATCGCCGGTACCTCGTACGTCGGCTATGCGAGCCTGATGTTCGCCAAAGCCGAGATCGTCCGGTTCGCCACGCCGCAGGAATCGATGGACGCGGCGATCGACGGCGAAGTGGCGGCGATATATTACGACGAGCTGCAGCTCAAGGGGCTGCTTGCCGACAATCCGGATCGTTCCATCGACCTGCAGCTGCATATCATGACCGAGCAAGTGGATCTGATCGCGATGGCGATCCCGCCCAAGAACGCGCCGTTGCTGGCCTGGACGAACCTGTATTTGCGAAGCAACCAGGCCCGGATCCAGAGCTTGTTAATCAACTACGGCATCCTGCCGGCGAAGATCGCGCCGTGATGCCGCGCGGATAGGCAGCCGAACAAGTCGACGTCAATGGTCATTGATGTCGGCTTTTTGCGTTTTTTCGGATGATTTGCCCGGGGATTCATAACGGCACGGCCAATCGAGAAGAATAAGGACATCGAGCGCGAAGTTGAACGATCGGTTGGCTGCCGTTTCGTTTTATTGGAATGCGCGGCAGCGCCGGAACAAGAACCTCAGGGAGGCAATCAGATGAAAGTGGGATTAATCGGCTTAGGGAAGATGGGCTTGAATCTTGGGCAAAATTTAATCGATCACCGGCACGAGGTGGTCGCCTTCGACCTGAATGCCGAGGCCGTTCGGGAAATGGAATCGTACGGCGCCAAGGGCGCCGGCACGTTGCAGGAGCTGGCCGCCGCGCTCGCCGCGCCCAGAGTGCTCTGGATCATGGTGCCGCATAAGGTCGTGGACGTTGTCCTGAAGGAGCTCGCGCCGCTGCTGTCCGCGGGAGACATCGTCATCGAAGGCGGGAATTCCCATTACAAGGAGTCCATCCGCCGGTACGAACAATTGCAAGGCCACGGAATCAAGTTCATCGACGTCGGAACTTCGGGCGGTATGGAAGGCGCCCGGAACGGCGCATGCTATATGGCGGGCGGAGATCCCGAGGCATGGGCCGTCGTGGAGCCGCTGTTTCGCGACACGGCCGTGGAGAACGGGTATCTCTACGCGGGCAAGGCGGGCAGCGGTCATTTTCTGAAAATGGTCCATAACGGGATCGAATACGGCATGATGGCATCCATCGGCGAAGGCTTCGAGGTGCTCGAGAAGAGCGGCTTCGAGTTCGACTACGAGCGGGTGGCGCGCGTCTGGAACAACGGCTCGGTCATCCGTTCGTGGCTGATCGAGCTGGTGGAGCGGGCGTTTTCCAAGGACGGCAAGCTGGAGGATATCCGGGGCATCATGCACTCCTCGGGCGAAGGCAGATGGACGGTCGAGACGGCGTTCGACCTGCAGGCCGCCACGCCGGTCATCGCGATGTCGCTGCTCATGCGCTACCGTTCCCTCGACAGCGATACGTTTACCGGCAAAGTGGTCGCCGCGCTGCGCAACGAATTCGGCGGCCATGCCGTGGAGAAGACCTGACGATCCAAGTGCAGCCGGCAGCTCTGAATGCGGCAAGGCAAGCGAACGACAAGCGACAAGCTGATCAAACCATACGAATCGGAGGCCGTTTCCCATGAAATTTTTCATCGATACCGCCAATATCGCGGATATTAAGAAAGCCTACAAAGTCGGCGTCCTGTCCGGCGTGACGACGAACCCTTCCCTGGTCGCCAAGGAAGGCGTGAAGTTCGAGGACCGCATCGCGGAGATTCTGCAGCTCGTGCCCGAGGTGGAATCGGTGTCCGCCGAGGTGACGCCCGAAGCGCTGACGGCCGAGGACATGATCGCCCAAGCGAACGAGCTGATCAAGATCAACAACGGCGACAAGAACATCACCATCAAGCTCCCGATGACGCTGGAGGGGCTGGAAGCCTGCCGCTATCTGACCAAGAAAGGCGTCAAGACGAACGTCACGCTGATCTTCACGGTGAACCAGGCGCTGCTCGCCGCCCGCGCGGGCGCTACCTACGTCTCGCCGTTCCTGGGCCGGCTGGACGATATCTCGGAGGACGGCGTGCTGCTGGTCGCCAAGATCGCCGAGCTGTTCCGCGTGCACGGGCTGCCGGCGCAGATCATCGCGGCGTCCGTCCGCCACCCGGATCACGTGACCCGCGTGGCGATGGCAGGCGCTCACATCGCGACCGTGCCCTACGGCGTGATCGAGCAGCTCTCCAAGCATCCGTTGACCGACCAGGGCTTGGCCAAATTCGCGGCGGACTGGACGAAGGCGGCGAAATAGGCCTGGCTGGCAGGCGTCGGGCCATTATACGTGCGTGCGCGCTCTTGCGTACGCATGAGACGCGACATGCCGCAGTCGCGCCGAAAGCCGCAGCGCTTGCTTCGCGCAAGCACCGCGGCGGATCGCAAACGAAGAAGCGGGTTGGGGACGAGGTCCTCAACCCGTTTGTTCGTTCCGAACGATTCTCATCCCGCGCGGCGTTCGTTCAGCACGATGCGGGCATCCCTCACGACAATTATTCCGCACGAGGCGGCTTATCCCGCGCATCCGGTCAGAAATCGTACGCCGCGTCCTTCGCTTTCCGAATCGCGGCAAAGGCTTCCGCATACGCGAAGGTATCCTCGACGAGCCGCTCCATGCGAAACAGCACGTCGTCGTTGACGATCGCCTTGCGGTTGAAATCCTTCTCTTCGACGAAGACGTACGCCGGCACGACATGCGCCTTCATGTAGGCGAGAATCGGCTTCAGCTGCTGCTCGGCCATGAGGTAATGCTTGGCCGTGCCGGCGGTGACGAGCATGCCGACGACTTTATCCCGGAACGCGTTCACCGGCAGCAGATCGAACATGTTTTTGAGCGTCGCCGGGATCGAAGCCTGGAACGTCGGCGTGCCGATGAGGACGGCATCGGCGTTCATGATCGTTTCGGTCACGAACTTCGTATCGCCTTCATATTCCCGATAGTCGCGCCCGTCGCTGAAGACGATCTCGTATTCCGCCAGATCGAGCAGGGCGACGTCCGCATCCGGATACTTCTCCCGCACGATTCCGAGCGTGTAATCCATGGCGGTTCTGGTCTTGGTTCCGACGTTGGAGCCGGAGAGGACAACGAGCTTCATCGTACTTCCTCCTTCGCGGCAGGCTTCGCGGTGTATTTCTTGACGGCGGGCATGATCTCGGTCGCGATCAGCTCGATGTTGCGGGCGACTTTATCGAACGGGATGCCGCCGAAATCGATCTGGGCCATGATGCGCTGATGGCCGAACAGCTCGTATTGGTGAAGCAGCTTCTCGACGATCTGCTGCGGGCTGCCCATCATCATGACGTCGCGGACGCTCGCCGCCTGCGCGAATTGCTGCTTGGGATAGCCGGTGCCGTGAAGCGCCTGCAAGCCGGCATTCAGATGCGGGTAATATTCGCGCATCGCGTCCTGCGAGTCAGGCGCCGCGTAGAAAAGGCTCGTGACCGCGACCGGCAGCGCCGCGGGATCGAAGCCGCGCTCCTTGGCGGTCTCGCGATAGGCGTCGATCGTCCGCTTGGAGCTGACGGCCGGACCGCCCAGCTGCGCCAGCATGATCGGCACGCCGGCGTAGCCGGCCTTGATCGCGCTGGCCGGCGTGCCGCCAACCGCCCGCCAGATGGGCAGCGACCCGTTCAGCGGCTGCGGCAGGATCTTCGCGCCCGTCAGCGGCGCGCGGAATTTACCCTCCCAGGTCACCGCGGACTCCCGGTTCAGCTGCAGCAGCAGATCCATTTTCTCTTCGAATAATTCTTCGTAATCCCGCACGTCATAACCGAGCAGGTGATAGACGCCGACGCGCGAGCCGCGGCCGGCGACGATCTCCGCCCGCCCGCCCGAGATCAGGTCGAGCGTGGCGAAGTCCTCGTACACCCGGACCGGATCAGCCGTGCTCAGCACCGTGACGGAGCTGGATATCTTGATGCGCTTCGTCGCCTGCGCCACGGCCGCGAGGATGACCGAATGCGCCTGCGTCGCGAAGTGATCCTGATGGCTCTCGCCGAGCGCGAAGACGTCGAGACCCGCTTCGTCGGCCAGCTTGCCGGCCTCGATAATCTCGCGAATGCGCCGTTCGGCGCTGACGAGGGTGCCCGTATGCGGATCCGGGAAATGATCCCCGATCGAATACAAGCCGAACTCGATGCCGGTATTCGGTTGCATGCGGTACTGCTCCATTGGATGGTTTGCCACGTGAATCGCTCCTTTTGATTATGTTTTCTATTTCACTTGATTAGTCAATTGATAGGGTAAAAAAATTGCTGCTCAAGCAGGGGACCTACTCGGGCGGCAGTTCTTTCCGCAGGCTGTGTTTGTGGACGCGCGTCATCAGCGCGTACAGGGTCTTTTGTTCTTCTTCGCTCAGCACCTCGTCGAAGAACGACGATTGAAAGGCGGACTGCTCCGGGAATGCCCGTTCCAGGATCGCTTCGGCCTTGGGCGTGAGACGGATCGACTTCGTCTTCCAATCCTGCTTGCGGACGATATAGCCTTCTTTCTCCAGGCGCGCCAGCATGCGCGAGATGCCGCCCTGCGTGACGGTCACCTTCTCGGCCAGCTCCGTCTGGTTCAGCGGCTGATGGATCCGAACCTGCATCAGCACGTCGAACTGCGCGATCGTCAGCTCGAACCGGTTCAGGAATTCGTTCGACAGCTGGTTGCTGTGGCTCGTGAAACGAGAGATGCGGACCCAGATCAAGGAACTCAGCGTCGTGTCGCGAATGCGCCATCCCTCCTTCCGTTTGCTTGATTATCACTTTACTACTCAATTGATAAACTTGCAAGCTTTATCGAACGGTCCACGCGCGGCGCGAACCGGATTATTTGCATGAAGGGCTTGATTTATTGGCGAAAAACGTCGAAATTATAGGTACGAAGACTCTTTAGAAGCGATGTGGTCGAATGAGCTTATCCGAAGCGCTGGCGCCTTTGTTTTTTTATTTGCTGCCGATTCTGTTCTTCATGTACATGGGGCTCGACGTGTTTTTGCGGGATACGAAGAGCCCGGAGCACCGGCTCGTCAGCATCATGATCGCTTGTTACTTCCTGCTGTTCCTGGAGGAATTCATCCGCTACGAGCTCCCCATGGCTTACAGCGGCGCGCTGTCGGCCAAATGGTTCGGCAACGTCGGGATCCTCATCCCCGGCATCGGCTCCCACGTCCTCACGAAATTCGCCCGCTTCGACCGGCGGATGCCCCGTTATCTCTATCCGTACGTGTTCTACCTGCCGCTGATCGCGGTCGCAATCAATCTCGTCAGCGCCAAGCGCATCATTTCCACGGATCTGTTCGTGCAGCAGGGCGTCTGGAAGATGCCGATCTATAACGCGGCGTACTACATTACCATCACCGCCAGCCTCATCGTCAGCGCCTTCTTCCTGTTCATGGTCGCCAAAGGCAAGTCGAACGCGGCGACCGCGGAGCATAAGGCGGTCTACGGCGTGCTGAACCTCGGCGCCATTCTCGTCCTCGTCTGGACCGTGATCACGGGTTATTTCCAGTTCGGCGACCGGCTCCCGCCTTATCCCTACATCTACGCGGGCTTGATCTGGTGCTTCGCGCTGCGGCTGGCCATGATCCGCTTCGACTTCTTGAACTTCAGCGACAAGAAGTACGAGAAGCTGTTCAACCTGAACCCGGCGGCGATCCTGCTGCTCGACCTGCAAGGGCGGGTGAAGGAGGCCAATCCGAGCGCCCAGCTGCTGTTTCGTCCGATCGCGCTCGATAAGGCGGGGTTCTACGAGCTGGCGGGCGAGCAGGTGAAGGCGCGCATCCAGGGCAGGCAGGACCTCAAGGAATTCGAGACGACGATCATCGCGGGGGAACGGCGGATCGACGTGCTGATGGACGGCGACTACGTGCTCGCGGACAACGAGCCGCATATCATCCTGATCATCCGCGACATCACGGCGCAGAAGGAGAACCAGAACGTGATTACCTTCCTGGCCTATCATGATCCGCTCACGCAGCTGCCGAACCGCCGGTTCTTCTACGAGAAGCTCGAGGCGGAGATCGGGCGGGCCGGGGCAGAGGGACGGCAGCTGGCGCTCGTGCTCGTCGATCTGGACCTGTTCAAGGAAACGAACGATACGTACGGCCACAAAGCCGGCGACGAAGTGCTCAAGCACGCGGCCCGGCTCATCGGCGAGGCCGTCGCGGGCCAAGGGATGGCGGCCAGGTTCGGCGGAGACGAGTTCGTCTTCTACCTGAGCGGAATCCCGGCCGAGAGCGCCGCCGATTTCGTCCACGATCTCTTGATCCGGCTGCAGCAATCGCTCGTCGACGATGTGCTGTACTACGGGCAGCTCGTCATTCCGATCGGGATGAGCATGGGGGTCAGCATGTTCCCGAGAGACGGCGACGGCGTCGATGCGCTGCTGAACAGCGCGGACGACGCGATGTACCAGGTGAAGCGCGCAGGACGGAACCATTTTCAGCTGCGTTGATCCGGCCGGGCAAGGGATGAATCGCTATTTGGCGGTTCCCCTGAACAACGAGACGACCAGCAGAAGCACGGGGAAGAAGAAGCCGAAGGTTAACGAGTAGAAGGGCCAGATCTCCGACGCGAATACGCGGAAGTAGACGATGTTGGGATAGACGATGATCGACAGCACGGCCAGCAGGATGCCGCAGGGCACGATCAGCGGGCGGTAGGAGCTCAGGCGGAACAGCTGGGCGAGTCCGAGCATCGCGGCGTAGAAACACAGCGCCAGCTTGAAGAAGATGGTCAAGAACCAGATGACGGCTACCAGCACCTCGATGCGCTGCAGGAATTCGCCGACCTGGATCTTTTTCGCCAGGGTATAGCTGGGGAACGTATGCCTGGAGGTGAAGTCCCAGCCGAGGACGAACACGCAGAGCATCGTCACGATGATGATGACGAGGCCGCCCAGCACGCCGCCCTTCAAGTAGGCCGAGCCGATCTTCTCCGGATGGTTGACGTATGGATAGAGCATGAGGAAGACGGTGAGCTCCAGGTACGGAATGCTGATGATGGATAGGCTGCTGTGCAGGATCGCTTTCGTGCCGGATTCGAAGACGGGCTGGATGCGGTCGAATTGAATCTGCGGCACCAGGAACACGATCAGGATGAGCAGCAGGAAGACCACCCACGGCAGAAAGATCTCCGACGAGCGCGCGATGACCTCGAGGCCCAGGCTGACGGCCATGAGGACCGCGAACACGAAGATCCAGTGGACGATTTGGATCGGCGTCTCGGGCATGACGATCGTGGTAATGAAGTCGCCCACGTTGCGCAGCACGAGCGAAGAGAGCAAGAAGAAGAACGAGAAGAACAGCAGCGCGACGATTTTGCCGAGCCATGCGCCGAGAATGGTTTCCGAATACTGCACGAGGGACTGTTTGGGATAACGGGATCCGAGCACGGTATAGAGCCCGATCAGCAGCATGCCCAGGAGGACGCCGACGATCGCCGAGATCCAGCCGTCCTGCTTGGAGACGGCGGTCAGCGCCGACGGCACGATGAGAATCGTGCTTCCCAGGCTGAACAGCATCGTCAGAATCGCGAACTGCCGCCGGTTTATTTTTCCTTTCTCGATCATCGGCTGCATGCTTCCTTTCTGCCTGCTAACTGAGCGCGGACAAGACGACCTTGCTCATGGGCTTGTATATGGCGGTGATCCAGTCCAGCGGATTGGGAATGGGCGCATGAAAGCTCTGGGCGACGCTCAGCCCTAAGGCGAAGACGAGAATGCTCGCGGACAGCCACAGCTCTTTCAGCTGCTTGCGGCGCTTGAGCTTAGGATATTGATAGCGTACGACGCAGGCTGCCGCGATCAGCGAGATCCAGAGCACCTTTAGGAACCCCCCATTCGTTCCAGGAAGGATTCGACCACCGAGCCGGTACGGCGCAGCTTGGCGTTGACGGTGACATGGACGGGCACGCGGGCGAACTCGTCTTCCCAATCCGACTCCATGCGGTTCCATGCCTTGAAGTTGGCCCGGTGAATGGCCGATCCGAAGCCGAAGATATCGGATTTGTAGTACTTGGCCCGCGTGATCGCCGCTTCGATAGCGTCCTTGATCTGTTCGTTCAGCTCTTGCTCGAGCAGCGCGATCGCCTCGTTGGTGGCGATTTTCATGTCGCATTCGACTTCCCCGATGTTTCCCTCCGCCCGGATGCTGACGTTGATCTCGGGCTTGCCGTCCACGATCCTGCCTTTGATTTTGTGGCTGGCGTGGATCAGCTCGATATCGAGATCGTCGCCCGTCGGACAAGGAAGCGGGACGATCGTGCTCTTGATATTGCCGCGGATGTAGTTATATCCCTTGCTCTGCTTGTCGTTCAGCCACCCCACGAGCTTGTCCTTATGGAAAACGGCCAGACCCTCGTAAGTCAGAATGGCCTGCGGGCTTGCGTTGCTCAGGTTCATTCGGGTCCCGCCGCGGCGCGCATTGCCCTCGATGCGGATGCCGGCGAGCACGGGGTCCTTTCCCTTATCGACCAGATCGTAAATCAGCTGATGCAGATCGACCTTCGCCGTTACGCCCCAATTGCGCTGGGACGCTTCCAGCGAGGAGTACATCTTGTCCGTCGGGATGCGCTCGAGCGGCGTCAGAATCCGCAGCACCTGATTCGCGGTGGTGTTCCTGGCGACGATGATGTAGAAGTCCGTGCGCAGCTCATGATCCCGCGATAACCCGTCCAGGACCTTGGCGATCCCCTCGCGCGCCAAATCCTCGCCGATGACGAGAATGCGCAGATGCGACGAATAGATCTTCCTCGGCGTCGTCGTGGTCAACGCGCGCACCGCTTCGAAGATGGTACGCCCGGGCATCTGCACCGTGATGACCGGAGCCCGTCCGCTGCTGCCTTTGTTCGTCGCGATCTCGGTGGCGTTGATGATCTGCGCGGACACGTTGTACCGCCCGGCATTCTTGTCGAAGCCGAAGGCGGTGGCAATGGAAATCTCGTTGAGCTCGTTGCGGTTCCAACAGCCCGTTACCGTCAGGAAGGCCATGCAAAGCAGGACGAATCGAATTGCTCCGTGTACGCTCATGTCAGGATCATCCCCTTCTCAAGCCTATCAACCGCCGCTAAGGCGCGGGTTTATGCGGGGGGTGGTTTTTTTGCCGTTTCCGGTTATTGGGACTGACCAGACGGGGACGGGTCAGCAGCGCCCATTGGGGAAGACGGAAGATATTGTCCTTCTGGTCCTCGATGATAAACGGCGCGAACGGCGCCAAGTAGGGGACGCCGAACGAACGCAGGCTGCAGAGGTGCAGCACCATGACGATCGTGCCGACGAGTATGCCGTACAGGCCGAACGACGCGGCCAGCATCATATAGATGAACCGGATCATCCGCACGGAGATGCCCATGTTGTACGACGGAATGACGAAGTTGGAAATGGCCGTGATCGATACGACGATGACCATGGCCGGCCCGACCAGTCCGGCGTCCACCGCGGCCTGCCCGATGACGAGCGCGCCGACGATCGACACGGCCTGGCCGATCGTCCGCGGCATGCGGACCCCGGCTTCCCGCAGAATCTCGAAGGTCACTTCCATGATGATCGCTTCGATGAAGGCGGGGAACGGAATGCCTTCCCGCTGCGCCATGATGCTGATGAGCAGCGGGGTCGGAATCATCTCCTGATGGAACGTCGTGATGGCGATGTACGCGGAAGGCCCGAACAGGGCAATGAACAGGCACACGTAGCGCAGGATGCGGAGCAGCGATCCGATATCCGCGCGCTGATAGTAGTCCTCCGGCGTTTGCATGAAATGCGTGAAGAGGGCGGGCACCAGGAGAACAAACGGCGTCCCGTCCACGAAGATGGCGACGCGCCCTTCCAGCAGGCCGCCCGCTATCGCATCCGGGCGTTCCGAATGGTAGATCGTCGGAAACGGCGAATACGAATCGTCTTGGATGAGCTCCTCGATATAGCCGCTTTCCAAGATGGCGTCGATGTCGATGCGGTCCATCCGCGCGCGGACCTCGTCCACGACTTTGTCGTTCACGGTCCCTTTGATGAACATGAGGGAAACGTCCGTTTTGGTTACATCGCCGATCTGCCTCGTTTCCATCCATAGGTTGCGATCCTTGATCTTCCTGCGAACGAGGGCGGTATTCGTGCGCAAGGTCTCGGAGAACCCCTCGCGAGGGCCCCGCACGACGGTTTGCGACGAAGGCTCGGTCACGCCCCGGTCGGTAAAATCGCGGGTATCGGCGACGATTCCTTCGGCGAATCCGTCTACCAGAATGGCGGTATCGCCCGATAAAACCGCATGCAGCAGCGTATCGAAGTCGGACGCGCCGTGCATGTCGCCGATGGTCAATACGTAGTCCCGAAGGAGCTGCAGGGGATTGGTCTCTTCGGGGTGCTCGATGGCTTTCCGCGTCTCGTTGTCGTCCTTCAGCAGCGAATCCAGCAGCGCCTGCGGATTGGCCAGCCCGTCGATATACACGATCGCGGTCCGGCAGAGCCGGCGGTTCGCGGTGATCGTAAACTGCCGAATGACCAGATCCGTGCTGTTGCCGAGGCCGGCATCGATGAAGCGCAAATTGTCTTCCAGCGTATCTTTTAACGCATTCGCGGTTTTGTTCGTGTCGCTTTCCAGCGATTTGTGGCGGCCGGTACCTCTTTTATGCATTTTTTTCATCGCCTCGTAAAAGGAAACCATGCTGACCACCCGGATGTTGTACTTTTTACCACTATCTCCATATACGGGGTATTTAAAACCCCGTCGAGCGGGCGGGGACCGCGATTTCGGCCGGGCCGGCCTCGCCGGTCTGCGGTGGGCGGGAAGCGGTTGGCTCGGATGCGGATTGGCAATAGTGTAGTTGAAGGGAGGCGCGGCGGTTGAACGCTTACGCGGATGTGTTTCTCAGGTCGGTCGCAGCCATTTTGCTGCTCCTGCTGATCGCCAAAATGCTCGGCAAACAAACGGTGTCGAACATGACGTTCCTGGACTTTGTCACGGGCATCACGCTGGGGTCCATCGCGGGCAACCTGGCGTTTAATCTGAAGATCAAAGCGATTTACATGGTGCTGGCACTCATCGTAACGGGCGTGACGTCGCTCTTGCTGGCCGTCGTTGCCTTGAAGAACCGCAAGCTGCGCAGCTGGATCTCCGGCTCTCCGACCGTGCTCGTCGAGGGCGGGAAAATTCTCGAGGGCAACATGAAGAAGGTCAGATATACGCTGGATTCCTTGGATCAGGCGCTGCGGGAGCAAGGAATCTTCAACATCGACGAGGCGGAATACGTCGTGTTCGAGGATAACGGCATGTTATCCGTGCTGAAGAAGGACGATTATCAGGTCGCCACCAAGAAAGACCTGAAGCTGCAGGTCAAAGAGCTGTCGTTTCCCGTCGAGCTGGTCATGGACGGTCTGCTGCTGGAGCGCAACCTGGCGATGAACGGCTTGACGAAGGAATGGCTGGAGCGCGAGCTCGCCCGCAGGGGGAAACGGCTGTCCGACGTGTTCTATGCGGTAAGGGGCACGCATCGGCAGCTGTTCTTCGACTATTACGAGGATCGCATCCAACAGCCGATCGACAAGGAATAAGAGCCGGGCGCCCCGCGCTTCGGACGCTTTCGGAAGAGCCTTGCAAGCAGTCGGACGCCGCCGAGATAGAGGACTTTGCGGCCGCGGATCGAATATATAGCTTGTCGAGCCAAAACTTTTTCGGAGGTGTCTTGTCTTATGAAAGCGCTATTTATCGGGGGAACCGGCATCATCAGTTCCGCCATCACCACGCAGTTGGCGGAAGCCGGATGCGAGCTGTATCTGCTCAATCGCGGCACGCGAAACGGAAACCTGCCGGACAACGTGAAGCTGCTGCAAGCGGATATCAACGACGAAGCGCGCGTCGCGGAGCTGATTCGCGAGCTGGACTTCGATGTCGTCGCGGACTTTATCGCCTTCCGTCCGGAGCAGCTGGAACGGGACTTCCGGCTGTTCAACGGCAAAACGAAGCAGTTCGTCTTCATCAGCTCCGCTTCCGCCTACCAGAAGCCGCTGTCCGATTACCGCGTATCCGAAAGCACGCCGCTGGCCAATCCGTACTGGGAGTATTCCCGCAACAAGATCGCATGCGAGGATTATCTGATGAAGCAGTACCGGGAGCACCGCTTCCCGATTACGATCGTGCGGCCGAGCCACACCTATGACGAACGGTCCATCCCGCTCGGCGTGCATGGCCGGAACGGCTCCTGGCAGGTCGCCAAGCGGATGCTGGCGAACAAGCCCGTCATCATTCACGGCGACGGCACGTCCCTCTGGACGATGACGCACAACGCCGATTTTGCCAAAGGCTTCATCGGGCTCATGGGCAACCTTCACGCGATCGGGGAATCCGTCCAGATCACGTCCGACGAGACGCTGACCTGGAACCAGATCTACGAAGCGATCGCGGACGCGCTCGGCGTCAAGCTGCAGGCGGTCCACGTCGCCTCTTCGTTCCTGGCGGCATGCAGCACGGAGGACTACACCGGCGGGTTGATCGGCGACAAGGCGAATTCCGTCGTGTTCGACAACGCCAAGCTGAAGCGGCTGGTGCCCGGCTTCGTCGCGACGACGCGCTTCGATCAGGGGATCAAGCAGACGGTGGACTACATTCTGGCGCATCCCGAGCACCAGAAGGAAGATCCGGCGTTCGACCAGTGGTGCGATCGCGTCATCGATGCCTTGAACGGGGCGATCGCGTCGGTCAAGGGATAATCCGGGTTGGTTGCGGGAGAAGCCGTCTTCGGCCGAAGACGGCTTTTTTGCCGATTTCCTTGACGGCCGCTCCGCCCTATAATGGAGCCCTATCCTAAAATCGAAAGGAGCGGTGAAGACATGCGGAATACCATCACCGTCGAGATCGTGCAGGACGGGAACATCGAACCGTGCCGGGAGCTGTGCAACGAGCTGATGGCTTTTCAGAAATCGCGGGCGACGCTGGCGCCGGAGCTGTTCGACGCGATGAACTTCGACACGCGAATGAAGCGAAGCTACGCGAGCGCGCTGGAGAGCCAAGTGATCCTCGTGAAGGACGACGGCGTTCCCGTGGGATACGCCTTCTCGACGATCGACAACATCGCGCGCAGCAAGCATGCATATCCGGACTGGGCGCCCCGCGCCGAAGGCAGCCAAGGCTTCTATCCGGATTGGGACGATCTGCCGGACAAGGTCGGCTGCTTGAACAATTTGTACCTCCGCGACGGCTACCGCCATCTGGGGCTCGGCTCCAAACTGTTCGGGATGGCGATGGAATGGCTGGATAGCTTCTCCGACGTGGACGTTATCTTTATATTCGTGTCGAACGGCAACGAGGCGGCGCTGGACTTCTACCTCGGCCGCGGGTTTGCGTTCAGCCATGACGTGTTCGGGGGATTTATCAAGACGACGTACAAGCGCCGCTAGGGGTAGCGCATGAACGGGCGGACAGGAGTTGAACCATGACGACATCAAATGACCGGGACGAAGCCTTGGGCCGGTTCCTCAGCCTGGTGCTGCGCCATAACCCCGCCGCGGCCGGCATTCGGCTGGACGCGAACGGCTAGGCTGACGTGGGGGAACTGCTTGCCGGGTGCAAGCAGGCGGGCAAGGCACTCGACCTGGAGACGCTGGAGCGGATCGTTCGGGAGAACGACAAGCAGCGTTATCGATTCAATGCGGACCGAAGCAAGATCCGCGCGAACCAAGGGCATTCCTTGTCCGTCGACGTGGAGCTGAAGGAAGCCGTCCCGCCCGAAGCGTTGTATCACGGCACGGTGCAGCGGTTTCTCGAGAACATTCAAGCGGAGGGCATTCGGAAGCGATCGCGCCAGCACGTGCATCTGTCGGCGGATATCCGCACCGCGGTCAACGTCGGGGATCGCCGCGGCGAGGCGATCGTGCTGAGGATAGACGCTTCGGCGATGCATCGCGACGGCCATCGGTTCCACCTCTCGGAGAACGGCGTATGGCTGTGCGATGTCGTGCCGTGGCAGTATGTCGCCGTTCTGGATGAAGACAGGCAGGAGCAAGGCGAGCGGCGGTAGACGGACCATTTCATGCGTGGTTGCATGCGATTCGGCGAGTCCTGCTGGAGCGTTTCGCGAGAACTGCGGGAATCGCGGCAGCTTCCAGCGGAATAAGACCGGGAATGCCCGGACCAGCCCAGCCTTCGTGCACCCTCGGCGAAGCAGCAAAAAGGACCTCGCCCGAGGTCCTTTTACTGGTTTGCGCGGTCAGCCGTGCTTTGCTGCCGATACGTCTCGCCCCATTGCTTCATCGCGAGAATGATCGGCTTCAGCGTCATGCCGAACGCGGTCAGCGAATACTCCACTTTGGGCGGCACCTGCTGGTACACTTCCCGGTGAACGATCCCGTCCTCCTCGAGCTCCCGGAGCTGCAGGGTGAGCATGCGCTGCGTTATGGCCGGGCAGATCTTGCGCAGCTCGTTGAAACGCTTGCGGCCATCGATGAGATGATAGAGCAAGACGCCCTTCCATTTTCCGCCGATGATCTCGAGCGTAAACTCCACGGGACAGCCTTCCCCGCAGGCGTCTTCCCCGAATCGCCTTGTATGGGCATCCATGGGCCTGTCCACCGCCTTTACAGTATATAAATCGATACTATACAACAAGAATGTGCGTACTTACGCAATGCGATCTTATCACATATAATCATGTCATGGATAGTCATTCGAAAGGACTGAGGATATGACGCAAATGAAAGGCATCGGAATCTACCGGTATTTGCCGATCGACGATCCCGAAAGCCTGCAAGATGTCGTCGTGGAAAAGCCGGTCCCGCAAGGCCGGGATCTGCTCGTGAACGTCAAGGCCGTCTCCGTGAACCCCGTGGACGCCAAGGTGCGCGCGCCCAAGGATCGGACGGAAGCCTCTCCGCGCGTGCTCGGATGGGATGCCGCGGGCGTAGTCGAGGCGGTTGGGGACGACTGCACGCTGTTCAAGCCGGGGGATGCAGTGTATTACGCGGGCAGCATCGCGCGCGCAGGCAGCAACAGCGAGTTCCAGCTCGTCGACGAACGGATCGTCGGCCGGAAGCCGCTTAACCTCGACTTCGCGGAGGCCGCTGCGCTTCCGTTGACGGCGATCACCGCATGGGAAGGCCTGTTCGACAGATTGGCCGTCTCCCGGGACCGGGAACGGAACGCGGGCAAGACGATTCTGATCATCGGCGCGGCGGGCGGCGTCGGCTCGATCGCGACGCAGATCGCCAAGGACGCGGGACTGACCGTGATCGGGACGGCGTCCAGGCCGGAATCGGCGCAGTGGGCCCGCGACCACGGGGCCGACCACATCATCGATCATCGCCAGCCGTTCGCGGCGCAGCTGCAGGCGTTGGGATTCGCGCATGTCGATTATATCTTCTGCTTGAATCTGACGGAGCAGCACTGGGCGAACATGGCCGAAGCGATCGCGCCCCAAGGGAAGATCTGCTCGATCGTCGAGACGGCCGAGCTGCTCGATCTTACCCTGCTGAAGAATAAGAGCGTCACGTTCGCATGGGAATTGATGTTCACCCGCGCGTTGTACCAAACGCCGGACATGATCGAGCAGCACCGGCTGCTGAATCAGGTGGCGGACAAGCTGGAGTCCGGCGAGCTGCGGACGACGCTGACCGAACGCATGGCGCCGATCAACGCGGCCAACCTGCGCAAGGCGCACGCGAAGGTGGAGTCCGGCAGCACCATCGGCAAGATCGTCCTGGAGCGCTTCGAGTAACGCGGTCGCGGACGATAGTGCGGAATCATGGGCATCCGCCCATAGACATAGCTCCAGACAGCCTGAAAGCGAAAATCCCCCGGCGGGATTTTCGCTTTTCTTCCTGTTTCTTCCGTTCGCAAAGGTGAAGAATCGGCGTCTCAGGCAGAATTTAGCCATGCGTGCACGGGCTTGAACAGGAGACGGGCCGCCCATTTTTGTTTAATTCATAGTTGACTTATCGGAATAATCTATATACTATAGAGAAATCAGAATCACGAAGCCTACCGGACAGCCGGAGGTTTCCGAGGCCGATACTCCTTGCCTGGAGATCGGACTTTCGGAGACCTCTGGTTTTTCGCGTGCCATTCAAACCTAAAGGGGTTTTGTAAATGACAAAAACGACGCAATCCTTAAGGTCATTCCCGTTCATCGTCATCTCGCTGCTCAGTCTGGTTCTCATCCTGACGGCGTGCGGCGCGAACAGCGCCGGAGAGTCCGCGAATACAGCTAACGATAACGCATCCGCGCCGAACGCATACGCTGCGAGCGAGCCGGCAAAAGGAGCCAAAGAGGTCCGCATCGGATTCCAAAAATACGGCACGGTCAATATTCTCAAAGCCAAGGGGACCCTGGAAAAACGCTTGGAATCCGAGGGCTACAAGGTAACCTGGACCGAGTTCCCGGGCGGGCCGCAGCTGCTCGAGGCGCTTAACGTCGGCAGCATCGACATCGGGCATACCGGCGAAGCGCCGCCGATCTTCGCGCAGGCCGCGGGCGCTCCGCTGGTCTACCTGTCCCACGAGCCCGTAAGTCCGGAAAGCGAAGGCATCCTCGTGCCGAAGGATTCCAAGATCGCTTCGCTGGGGGACCTGAAAGGGAAGAAGATCGCGCTGAACAAAGGCTCGAACGTTCACTATCTGCTCGTCAAGGCGCTGGAAAAGGCCGGCGTGGATTACAAGGACGTGACGCCGGTCTTCTTGAAGCCCGGCGATGCGAGGGTCGCCTTCGAGAACGGCAGCGTCGACGCCTGGGTAATCTGGGATCCGTTTCTGGCGGCGGCGCAAACCGCGACCGGCGCGAAGCTGCTCGCGGACGGCCAAGGCCTCGTGTCGAACATTGAATTCTATCTCGCGGCGCGCCCGTATGCCGAAGCCAATCAACCGGTCATCGATGCGTTCCTCGACGAGCTGGGGAAAGTAGACGAATGGTCCAAAGCCAATCAGAAGGAAGTGGCGGCGCTGCTCTCGCCGCAGCTCGGCATCGATGTCCCGTCGCTGGAGATAGCGTCGGCACGAAGAGATTACGGCGTGCTGCCGATCGACGATGCCATCATCGAGGCGCAGCAGCAGATCGCCGACGCGTTTCTGAACCTGCAGCTCATTCCGGCGAAGATCAACGTCGAAGACGCGAGGCTGAAGTAAGCCAAACTACAAGCAGAGGTGATGGGAATGGAAGTATTCTGGTTTATTCCGACACACGGCGACGGACGTTATTTGGGGTCGTCCGAGGGCGCGCGCGCCGTCGATGCCGCGTATATGAGACAAATCGCGCAGGCTGTGGACCGCTTGGGTTATAGCGGCGTGCTGCTGCCGACGGGAAGCTCGTGCGAGGATGCGTGGGTGGCGGCATCCTCGCTCATCCCGGTAACGGAGAAGCTCAAGTTCCTCGTCGCGCTCCGGCCGGGCCTCATGTCGCCGACGTTATCCGCCAGAATGGCCGCCACGTTCGACCGCATCTCGGGCGGCAGGCTGCTCGTCAACGTCGTGACGGGAGGAGATCCGGTGGAGCTGGCGTCGGACGGGTTGTTCCTGGGGCATGACGAGCGTTATGATCTGACCTCGGAGTTTTTGGATATATGGCGCAGGGAGCTGGCGGGCGAGACCGTCGATTTCGATGGAAAGCACTTGAAAGTGGAAGGCGGCAAAGTGCTGTACCCTCCGGTGCAGAAGCCGTACCCGCCCCTCTATTTCGGCGGCTCTTCGCCGGCGGCGCAGGAAGTGGCGGCTGACCACATCGACGTGTATCTGACTTGGGGAGAGCCTCCGCAAGAGGTGGCCGAGAAGCTGGACCAAGTCCGCCGTTTGGCGGCCGAGCGGGGAAGGACGGTGCGGTTCGGCATCCGGCTGCACGTCATCGTCCGCGAGACGTCCGAGGAAGCGTGGCGCGAGGCGGATCGCTTGATCAGCAAGGTGGACGATTCGGCGATCGCCGCGGCCAAAAAGGTGTTCGCCCGGTACGACTCCGTGGGCCAACAGCGGATGACCAATCTCCACGGCGGCGACCGGAGCCAGCTGGAGATATATCCGAATCTGTGGGCCGGCGTCGGCCTTGTCCGCGGCGGCGCGGGAACGGCGTTGGTGGGCAACCCTGCCGAAGTGTCCGCGCTGATGCGGGAGTACGCGAACCTCGGCATCGAGACGTTTATTTTATCCGGCTATCCGCATCTGGAGGAAGCCTACCAATTTGCCGAGCTCGTGTTCCCGCTGCTGCCCATTCGGCAGACGCTGCAGGCCGAAGGGCCGACCTCGACCAGTCCGTTCGGAGAGCTGATCGCCAATTCGATTAAACCGTCCGAGCGCGCGCCGGTCAGTTAGGGGAGGGCGACGGCCATGAAGCATTCCGCATCCGGCAAGTGGAAGAAGCGATTGCAATCCGCGGGACTCGAGTGGGCGATTCCGATTTTGGTGATCGCGCTGTGGCAATGGTTCGGCAGCTTGGGGTGGATATCCGCGCGTATTTTGCCGACGCCGGCATCCGTTCTCGAGGCGGGCGCGAAGCTCGTGAAGGACGGCAGCTTGTTCGTCTACATCGGGGACAGCACGCGGCGGGCGCTCGTCGGCTTCGCGATCGGCGGCGGCATCGGGTTCGTCCTGGCGATCTTGAACGGCCTGCTGCCGTTGTCGGAGAAGCTGACGGACTCCAGCATTCAAATGATCCGCACGATCCCGCATCTGTCGCTCATCCCGCTCATTATCGCGTGGTTCGGCATCGGCGAGCAGGGCAAAATTTTTCTGGTCGCGCTCGGCGTCGCGTTCCCGATTTACTTGAATACGCTGCACGGCATCCGGTCCGTCGACCGCGGTTTGATCGAGATGGGGCGAACCTACGGCCTGCGCGGCTTCGCGCTCTTTCGGACGATCGTCTTTCCGGGGGCGCTGCCTTCCATTCTGGTCGGCCTGCGCTTCGCGCTCGGGATCATGTGGATTACGCTCATCGTATCCGAGACCATCTCCTCGGACAGCGGCATCGGCTATATGGCGATGAACGCCAGGGAGTTTTTCCAGATGGACGTCGTCGTGCTCAGCATCATCATCTACGCCTTGCTCGGCAAATTGTCGGATTGGGTCGCAAAGCTCATGGAGAGGAGATGGCTTCAGTGGCATCCACACTTCGGTCCGCCCAACTAACCGCTCCGCACGAAGAGGAGAAGAGCCGCCCATCCTTGCAAGCGGAGGCGGCTGCCCGCGGACTGCAGGTCGACGTCCAGGACGCCGTCGTTCGATTCGGCGAGCTCGCGGTTCTTCGGGAGCTCTCGCTTTCCATTCCGTCCGGCCAGTTTCTGGCGGTGGTAGGCCGAAGCGGCTGCGGAAAAAGCACGCTGCTCCGGCTCCTCGCGGGCCTCGAAGCGGCTTCGGCGGGAACGGTTTCCTTCGGCGCCGCCGGCGGTTCGCCGGGCTTGCGGACGGATGTGCGGGTGATGTTCCAGGATGCGCGGCTGCTGCCATGGAAATCGGTCCTCGACAACGTCCGGATCGGCGTACCCGGCGGAGACAGGGCCCAAGCGCTCGATGCGCTCGAGCTGGTAGGGCTTGCGGATCGCGCGAAGGAATGGCCGGCCGTGCTGTCCGGCGGCCAACGCCAGCGGGTCTCGCTCGCGCGGGCGCTCGCCGGCGATCCGAGACTGCTGCTGCTCGACGAGCCGCTCGGCGCGCTCGACGCGCTTACCCGCATCGAGATGCAGCAGCTGATCGAGCGGCTGTGGCGGGAGCGGCGTTTCACGGCGGTGCTCGTCACGCATGACGTCGGCGAAGCCGTCGCCCTCGCCGACCGGGTCGTATTGGTGGAGAACGGTTCGATCGCGCAGGATGTCGCGGTCGCTCTGGCAAGGCCGCGCGAGAAAGACACCGGCTTCGCCCATTACGAGAGCACGATTCTGAACCGCGTGCTGGCTCGCCGTCCGCCGGCCGAGGACCGGAACGGTTTCTCGATCTAATCGGATCGCGATTGTCCCGACGCGAGCCGCGAGATTCGTTTAAATCCTGCAAAAATGATCGATAAAACAGCCTTGGTCCCGAATCCCGTCGGACCGAGGCTGTTTGTGTTTTTCGTTTGCAGGATCTGATACGATGCCGTCCGACGGTTGATCAGGCTTTTCCGGCACGGGCCTGTTCTAGACAATATTAACACAGCCCCTCATTGATTGAGATTATGCAAAAAAGGAAAATGGCATCGTTGGAGAAATGGTTGCCTCCAATCGCTTCCTCTAATACGCGCGAAAAGGGGTGCCCCGACCCGGGCTCCCTTGTTCGGCGTATCCGAAACTCTATACAAAACAACCAGAAATCAAAGGATTGCCTGCTACAGCGTCCGCGGCCCGTTCACTAGAATGAAGATAACAACAGACGCAAAGAAGGTGAACGACGTGAGCAAGGCCGAAATGACGATCCAAGCGAGACCCGCGGCGGCCGCGAAGACGGGCGGACGGCGGTGGAAGCTGGTCCGCGGCAATCTCGACATGTACGCGCTGCTGCTGCCGGGGCTTGTTTTTCTTCTCTTGTTCAAATACACGCCGATGTACGGCATTTTGATCGCGTTTCAGGACTTCAACATTTTCGCCGGGATCAAGGGCAGCGAGTGGGTCGGTCTGGAGCAGTTCCGCAAGCTGATCCATTCGGACGAGTTCCTGCAGGTGCTCTTCAACACGCTGCTGATCAGCCTGTACAAGATCGTCATCCTGTTTCCGATCCCGATCGTGCTCGCGCTGTTCCTGAACGAAGTGCGGCGCATGTTCTTCAAGCGCACGATCCAGACGATCATTTATTTGCCCCATTTCCTGTCGTGGGTCATCATCTCGGGCTTGTTCATCAACATCCTCTCGCCGTCCGGCGGGCTGGTGAACGAGGTCATCCGCTCGCTCGGCGGGCAGCCGGTCTCGTTCCTGACGGAGAACGATTGGTTCCGCAGCGTGGTCGTGTTCACGGCAGGCTGGAAGGAGATCGGCTGGAACGCCATCGTCTTCATCGCCGCGATCGCGGGCATCGACCAGGAGCAGTACGAGGCGGCCGCCATCGACGGCGCGGGCCGGATCCGGCAGATGATCTCCATCTCGCTGCCGGGCATGCTGCCGACGATCATGCTCATGTTCATCCTGCGAATCGGCAGTCTGCTGGAAGCGGGCACGGAGCAGATCCTGACGATGTACAATCCGCTCGTCTACGACAGCGGGGACGTCATCGGCACGTTCGTTTACCGCATGGGGCTCGGACAGCAGGATTACAGCTTCAGCACGGCCGTCGGACTGTTCAATTCCGCGGTCGGCTTCCTGCTCATCGTCATCGGCAACATGCTCAGCCGAAAATTTCTGCAGCGCAGCATTTGGTAGGAGGGGATCGGAATGCGCGGAAAAAAAATCGGCGATTACGCGCTGGATAGCGTGATTTATATCTGTTTGACGCTCATGGGACTGGCGACCCTGCTGCCCTTCGCGAACGTGCTGTCCAAGTCGATCAGCGAGGAATGGGCGATCGTGGCGGGCAAGGTGGGGATTATCCCGGTCGGGTTCCAGCTCGATACGATGCGCTTTGTCGTAACGTCGAGCCAGTTCCTGCACGCCTTGTTCATCTCGGCGCTCGTCGCCGTGATCGGGACGCTGGCTTCGCTGCTGGTGACGGCGATGACGGCATACCCGCTCTCGAAGCGGGAGCTGCCCGGCACGGGCGCGCTGATCGTGCTCTTCATCTTCACGATGATGTTCAACGGCGGCATCATTCCGAATTACCTGCTCATCCGCCAGCTGGACCTGATCAATAACCTGGGCTCGCTCATCCTGCCGGCCTTGGTCAGCGTGTTCAATATGCTCGTCGTCAAGAGCTACTTCGAGAGCCTGCCGCCGAGCCTGGAGGAATCCGCCAAGCTGGAGGGCGCGCGGAATTACACGATCCTTTTCCGGATCATCCTGCCGCTCAGCGGTCCCGTGCTCGCGACGATCGGGCTGTTCTACGCCGTGTATTACTGGAACGATTATTTCAACCCGATGCTCTACATCAACAGCTCGTCCTTGAAGCCGCTGCAGCTGTACCTGCAGGACATCGTCATGAACGCCGACACGTCCTCGGCCTTGAGCGCCGACGATCTGATGAACGTTCCGGCGGAGGGGGTACGGTCGGCGACGGTCATCGCGTCGACGATTCCGATCCTGCTCGTCTATCCGTTCCTGCAGAAATATTTCATCAAAGGCGTGTTGATCGGCTCGGTCAAAGGCTGACAAGCCGTCCGTCCCGCATTAACGCTTTCGGGGGTGCCCGGGAGATTAATGATATATACTAAATTCAGGAGGGTCATGCAATGAAGAACTATGTTAAATTATTCTTGGTTACCGCAATGGCAGTCATGCTCGTGGCGTTGACGGCCTGCTCGTCGAACAACGGCGGCAGCGACAATGCCGCGAATGCAACGAATTCCGCGGACACCGCGGATACGGCGAACGCGGGGGGCGAAGCCGATGCGGGAGACGCGGCGAATGCGCCGTCCGACGAGCCCAAGCCGGAGCTGAAACGGCTGGGCATTTGGCAGAACGAGGACTACAACACGTACCCGGTCGCCAAAATGCTGGAAGAGAAGACGGGCTACAAGGTGAAATACGACATGCTGCCGCAAGACAAATACGCGGAGAAACAGAACCTGATCATGTCGTCCGGCGAACCGTACGATCTCGTGACCACGTTCAGCGACATGGCGATCTACTCGGATTACGCGCAGAAAGGCGCGCTGGTCGACCTGCTGCCGCTGATCGACAAGTACGGCCCGAACATCAAGACGGCAATCTCGCAGCAATCCATGGATGCGCTTAAGGTCGACGGCAAGCTGTACGCGATCCCGACAGCGGTTACGTATGAAGTCAACAACAGCATCCTGATCCGCACGGATTGGCTGGATAAGCTGGGCCTGCAGATGCCGACCACGACGGATGAACTGACCGCCGTATTGAAAGCGTTTAAAGACAAGGATCCGGGCGGCAACGGCGACCAGGACGTACCGCTCACGATTCGCGGCGACCTGCCGATGCTCGACAATATCGTCGGCGCGTTCGGCATGCCGAATACGTGGAACGACGTGGACGGCCAGTTGGTGCCGCGCGTGCTGGATCCGGCGTACAAGGATTACATCACCTACATGTCCGATTTGTATAAGCAAGGCTTGCTCGACAAGGAGTTCGTCGTGAACAAAGACGCGACGGCCAAAGAGAAATTCTCGAGCGGCAAAGCCGGCGCGATTATCGTGCACTGGGCGGATATCCCGACGATCTCCGACGCGATCACGAAGAGCGTGCCGGATGCGAAATTCGCGTTCGTGCCGGCTTTGAAAGGACCTGCGGGCAAAGCGGGCTTCGCGGCCAACGCGGGCTTCGACCGCCTGACGTTCATTCCGAAAGCTTCCAAGCACCCGGAGGACGCCATCAAATGGATCAACGCGAGCTTGGATCCCGAGACGTTCAAGGATCTGGCCATCGGCGAAGAAGGCAAGCATTACACGGAAGAGAACGGCGCTTACATGCCGATCCTGCCGATCTTCAACGACGAGCGCAACCTGGCGAACAACTACATGGCGGGCACGGACGAAACCAATTATCCGATCTACTGGCAGGCTCGCGTGCATAAGAGCCCGGTCATGTTCGAAGCGTTCGACTTCCTGAACAACAAGCAGCCGGCCGAAGTGAAGATCCAGAACAAGCTCGGCCTTGCGCCGTACATGCCGGAATACGCGAAGAACAACCAGCAGCTGGAGACGATGGTCGGCGATTATACGATCAAGCTGATCGCGGGCGCGGAGTCGCTGTCCGGACTGGAAGCGTTCCAAGCGAAGTACAAGGCGGCGGGCGAAGAAGCAAGCGCGAAGGAAATCAACGCCTGGTACGCGACGACGACCAAATAAACGCAAAAGCGGCGGCGGCTCGTTCCACGGGAGCTTGCCGCTTGCTTTACTTGAGAGGAGACCTACCATGCAGAGCAAGCAGTATTCGTTTACCCGGCAAGTCGAAACGCATGCGCATGCGGACGTCATCGTGATCGGAGGCGGACCGGCGGGCACGGCGGCGGCGATCGCCGCGGCGAGAAGCGGGAAGCAGGTGGTGCTGCTGGAGAAATCCGCGCAGCTGGGCGGCATGGGCACGCTCGCGAACGTCAGCATCTTCATGCCGGTCGGCAACGTGACGGGCATCTACCGCGAGATCGTCGCCGAGATGCTGGCGGAGTACCTGCCGGCCGACCACGACCAGTCCATCGCGCCGCAATATTCGCCGTTCCTGTTTCGCCAATACTTCAACGAGAAGATGAAGAAGGAGAACGTGCAGGTGTTCTTCCACAGCGAATTCGTCGGCGCGGTGCGGGAGGACCGCCGGATCAAGGCGGTCGTCGTCTCGACGCGCGAGGGGCTGCGGGCGTTCGAGGGCGACGCGTTCATCGACTGTACCGGCGACGCCCGGGTGGCGATCGACGCGGGCGTTCCGTATCATGCCGGCCGGGAAGGGGACGGCTTGACGCAGCCGATGACGCTCATGTTCACGATGCAGGACACCGGCAAGCCGGTCGTTCCGATCCTGCCGGAGGGCTGCTACGAATACAACGACGTGGCGGATCTGCCGCAGGGCCGGAGATTGTATTGGGAGCAAAACGGCGACGGCACGCTGCTCGTCAACATGTCGCGCGTCAAGGCGAACGGCGCGAAGATCGAGGACGTCAACTACGCGGAGACGGAGGCGCTTCGGCAGGTGTTTTCCATCGCCAACTACTTGCAGCGCACCGGGTTCGAGACGTACGCGATCGCGCACATCGCCCCGCAGACCGGCGTTCGGGAATCCAATCAAATCGAGGGGCTCTATACGCTGACCGAGCAGGACGTGGTGAGCGGGCGGCGGTTCGCGGACGTCGTGGCGCAGACCAACTACGAGATCGACATTCATAGCCCCGACGCGCAGAAAACGACGGACGAACGCGAGGTCGACGGCTACGATATTCCGTACCGCTGCATGGTGCCGGCCGCGTTCGACAACCTGCTCGTGGCCGGCAGGTCGATCTCCGCGACGCATGTCGCGATGTCGTCGATGCGCGTGCAGGCGACCTGCTACGCGCTCGGCCAGGCGGCGGGCGCGGCCGCGGCGATCGCGCTGGACGACGGCAGCGCGGCGAAGGACGTCTCCATGCCGAAGCTGCACGCGATCCTGGAGCGCCAAGGCGTCCGGTTCCGCGTCGTGACGGGCTGATCGGTCCGGCCGCGGCGGCGTCCCTCGATGGGCGCCGCCGCTTTGGCGTATCGCCGCGCGAAGCGTAGCGTCCGATAACCATAAGGGAAGGAGACGGCGTAATGTACAAATTGTTGATCGTGGACGACGAGCCGACGGTGCGCGCGGGCTTGCGCGCGTATTTCAACTGGTCGTCGTTCGGCATCGAGGTGATGGACGAGGCGGACGACGGGGACGTCGCGCTTGCGATCATCGGGCGGGAACGGCCCGATTTGGTTCTGACGGACGTCCGCATGCCGAATATGGACGGCATTACGCTGTCCCGGCATATCTCTGCGCGGCATCCCGAGACGAAGATCGTTTTCATCAGCGGGCACGACGACGCGGACTATTTGAAGTCGGCGCTGAAGGTCAGCGCGGTCGACTACATCTTCAAGCCGGTCAACCTGGAGGAGCTGAGCGCGGTCGTTAGGCGCGTCGTGGCCGATCTCGACGCGGAACGGGCGGAGCAGCGGCTGAAGGAAGAGCTGGCGATCAAGCTGAAGGAAGGCATGCCCCTGCTGCGGGAGAAATTCCTGCTGTCGCTGGTCGAGCGCGCCGCGCCAAGGCAGAATCTGCGCGAGCGGCTGGACTTCCTCGGCTTGGACCTGCCCGTCGACGCCTCGTACTGGATCATGGTCGTCTCCGTCGACGATATGGCGGACGTGACGGCCAGCCGGACCGAGCCGGACCGCCAACTGCTCTGGTACTCCGTGCTCAACATCGCCCAGGAGCTGATCGACCGCCATCTCGGCGGACTGGCGTTCGAGCGGCGCACCGGGGAGTTCGTCGGCATCCTGCGGGCCGACCCGGCGGGCGATGCCGCGCCGGATGCCGTCGAAGCGCTGTTCGCGCTCGCGGGCGACCTGCGCGAGAACCTGGAACGCTGGCTTAAGCTCGGCGTCACGATCGGCATCAGCGAGCGGGTATCCGCGTTGTCCGACCTCGCCCTCGCTTACAAGCAGGCGCGCGAGGCGGCCGACCACAAGTGGTTTCTCGGCAAGAACCGGATCATCACGATGGACAGCCTGCGAAGCCCCGAGACGCATGCCGGCGATTACGGACGGAGCGGTCCCGTGGACAACGAGGAGCTCGTCTCGGCGCTCAAGGCGGCGGATTCGGACAAGCTGCGGGAAGTGCTCGACCTGATCTTCGCGGACTTGAACCGCAAGCGGCGGGACGGGTTGAAGTACGGGCGCAATGCCTGCCTGCAGATCGTCCTGGCGGTCGACCAGCTGCTGCTGGAGCTGAACGCGCAGGCCGCCGACCCGGAATCCTCGGAAACGAGCCTGTGGGAGGCGCTGTTCGAGCAGGAGACGCTCGGCGAGATGCGGCAGCTGATTGAATCGCATCTGCTGGACGCGTGCGAACGCATCCGCGAGAAACGGACGGGCAAGACGGCCAACCTGGTCGAACGGGTACGCGCCATCATCGATCGGAATTACGCCAATGGCGGCCTGACCGTGGCCGAGATCGGCAAGGAGGTCTATCTGACGCCGACGTACGTCAGCCTGCTGTTCAAGCAGGAGACCGGCCAGACGGTGAACGAGTACTTGACGCAGGTCCGGGTGGAGAGGGCGAAGGAGCTGCTGCGCGATCCGCAGTACAAGTTCTACGACATCTGCTACGCGATCGGGTACACAGACCCGAGCTACTTCACCAAGCTGTTCAAGAAAGCGACGGGCGTCACGCCGAGCGTGTACCGGGAAAACCATGCGTAGCGGGGCCGTCGCGGCCGTGCGGAGGCTCGTCTCGGGAGCGGGGGCAGGCGTGCGCTTCCTGCGCCGTTTTACGATCCCGCGCCAGTGGCTGCTCGCGTACCTGCTGCTCATCGTCGTGCCGGCGGGCCTATTCCTGTACGGCTACTACGAGCGCTCGGCCAAGATCCTGAAGGACGAGGTCGTCCGCACGATGCAGCAAACGCTGAAGCAGGCGGGCAGCAACCTGTCGTACCGGCTGGAGCATTTGCAGGACATCAGCAACGCGGCGTTCATGAATTCGAACCTGCACGCGTACCTGTCCGTCGGCGCGGACGATCAGTCGATCGCGATTCAATTGGAGGTCGTCAAGGACCTGCGTTATCTGGTCGATACCGTGCAGCTGAACTCCGACGTCTTCCACGTGCGCTTGTTCGTCGACAAGTCGAAGCTGTACGCGGCCGAACGCATCAATTTCTTCTCGCTCGACAGCTTGAAGGACGACCCGTTATACGCCTCGGTCATCGCGGCCAACGGCGGCATCGTCTGGACGGGCGATTACAACGAAACCTTCCTGGATGCGGGAGACCAGCGGATCTTCTCGTTGGCCCGGATGCTGCGCGACCCCAATCATTACGACAAAGTCTCGGGCGTGCTGATGATCGACGTGAAGGAAAGCATGGTGGGCGATATCCTGTCGGCGCTGCAGTTCTCGCCGGGGACGCAGGTGTACCTCGTCGATCCGAACGGCACGATCGTCTATCACCCCGACCGGGCGCGGATCGGCGCCGGCATCGATCCCGCCGTCCAGGCGGTGTTGAACCGGGGCAGCGAGGGCGCCGGCTCGTTGAAGCTGAACGGCGAGGTCAACGACGTGATGTTCGCGACGCTCGATCCGACCGGCTGGAAGCTGGTGGCGCAGGGCACCGAGTCCCAGCTGTCGCGCCGCGCGGTGCAGCTGACGCAGAAGTCGGAATGGACCTCGCTGCTGGAATACATCGCGCTCTTCCTGCTCCTGCCCTTCGTGCTGCTGGCCATCATCGTGCGCGGCATGAACCGGCGGGTCAAGCAGGTCATCACCGTGATCCGCAAGGAGGGAACGGAAAGCAGCCTCAGCGAGCTGCCGCCCGTCAACGGGGATTTCCACCTGCTGGAGCGGAGCGTCGACCACCTGATCCTCCGGGTGCGGACGCTCGTCGAGGAGAAGTACAAGGCCCAGCTCCACGAGCGCGAGGCGCAGCTGCAAGCGCTGCAGGCGCAGATCAATCCGCACTTTCTGTACAACACGCTCGATACGATCAATTGGATCGCGATCGGCAAGGGGGCGTCGGACATCAGCCAGATGATCGACAGCTTGGCCAAATACTTCCGCCTCAGCTTGAACAAAGGCAAGACGATCGTCAGCGTGGAAGACGAGCTGCGCCTGGCGCAGGTGTACCTGGAGATTCAGCAGAGCCGCTTTCCGAATACGTTCGCCTTCGAGCTGGACTGCGAGCCGGGCGTCGAGGCGTACGCGATGCCGAAGCTGATCCTGCAGCCGATCGTCGAGAACGCGCTGCTGCACGGCATCCGCAAGGCGAAAGGAAAGCCCGGCGTCATTCGCATCTCCGCCCGGGAGGAGCAGGGAGATCTGCTCTTCGCCGTCTCCGATAACGGCATCGGCATGGACGAGGGACTGGTGCGCCAGCTGCTGACGGAAGCGCCGAGCGAGGCCCGGGACGACGGCGCCGGCAACGGGAGCTCGTACGGGCTGTACAACGTCAACGAGCGGATCAAGCTGTACGCCGGCGACCACTACGGGCTTAGCGTCGTGTCGGAGCTCGGCGCGGGCACGACCGTGCTCGTTCGGCTGAAGGCCGAGCGCGCGGGAGCGCGGGAATAGGGGCGCGGTACGCGCCAGAGCAGCCGCTTCGGTTCACGGGGCGGCTTTTCCATGCGCGGCCATGCCGGTCCGTCGGCCCCGGGAGAAGAGGCGCTGCGTCAACCGGAAAAGTTTTTGGTTAAAAAGGGTTGCGTCCCAGGATTTTCTGTGCTAAATTAAATTATATAAAATTGATTTGTGCACAAATAAAATGAACAAACCAAAAGGAGAGATCGACATGGAAACATTGTATACGGCAATCGCAACGGCTGAAGGCGGAAGAAACGGACGGGTGACCTCCTCGGACGGCGTCCTGGACTTGAACTTGACGATGCCCAAATCGATGGGCGGCAACGGCGCGGAAGGCACGAATCCGGAGCAGCTGTTCGCAGCCGGCTATGCCGCATGCTTCCACAGCGCGCTTCAATTGGTCGCGCGGACGCAGAAGGTGCAGCATGAAGGCACGGACGTGACGGCGCATATCAGCATCGGCAAAGGAGCCGACGGCGGCTTCCAATTGGCGGCTCAGCTTCACGTGAACGTGGACGGCGTCGATCAACAGACGGCGGAAGAGCTGGTGAAGGCGGCGCACGGCGTCTGCCCGTATTCGAAAGCGACCCGCGGCAACATTGAAGTGAAACTGGTCGTAAACGGCCAGCAATAATAGCGGTTCTCCCGCACGAACAAGCGCCGGCCGGCATCCCGCAGAGGATGACGGCCGGCGCTTTCGCGTAGCGCGGCGCTTTCGCGTAGCGCGGCGCTTTCGCGTAGCGCGGCGCTTTCGCGTAGCGCGGCG
>NZ_JAAAMV010000011.1 GCF_009909185.1 Paenibacillus glycinis
CGGCGCTTTCGCGTAGCGCGGCGCTTTCGCGTAGCGCGGCGCTTTCGCGTAGCGCGGCGCTTTCGCGTAGCGCGGCGCTTTCGCGTAGCGCGGCGCTTTCGCGTAGCGCGGCGCTTTCGCGTAGCGCGGCGCTTTCGCGTAGCGCGGCGCTTTCGCGTAGCGCGGCGAGCCTATTCGAACCGGCTCATGATAAAGCCGCGGAACAAATCGGCCGACGGGGACAACGCGCGACCCTTCAGCCAGGCGAGCCCGATCTCGCGCCGGCATATCGGCTCCGTCACGCGGAGCTTCTTGATTTTGCTCGGCGTGATGCCTCTGAAGGACGGGATCAACGTGACGCCGATGCCGGAGGAGACCAGCACCGAGACGGTGGCCACGTCCTCGCCTTCGAAGACGACCTGGGGCACGAAGCCGGCCTGCGCGCAGAATTGGTCCGTGAGCGCGCGCATGCCGTAGCCCTTCTTGAAGCTGATGAACGGGTCCCGCGCCAGCTCCTCCAGCCGCACGGATTCCCGGTCGGCCAGCCGGTGGTTCGCGGGAACGTAGACGAACAGGTCTTCGTCGAGCAGCTTATGCCACTCCAGGTGGTTCCGGTGATCGATCACCCCCACGATGCTGAGGTCCGCTTCGCTGTCCAGCAGCTGCCTGAAGATCGCGGCGGTCGTGTTCTGGAACAGCTGCAGCTTCACCTGGGGATAGAGTCGATTGAATTCGCTGATGAAGTCCGGCAGGAAGCTGAGCCCGAAGGTCATGACGAACGCGAGGGACACCGTCCCGGTGTACGGATCCTTCAGCTGCTGCAGCTCGTTCACGCCGTCCTGAATTTCCTGCAGCGCTTTCTCGACCCGTTTCAGGAACAGCGTGCCGAACGCGTTGAGCTTCACGGAACGGCCGACGCGGTCGAACAAGGAGACGCTCAGCGTCTCCTCCAGATGGGTGATGGACCGGCTGAGCGCGGGCTGCGAGATCGCCAGCTGCTCCGCCGCCCGGGTGAAATGCTCGGTCTTGGCGACGACGCGGAAATACTCCAGCTGCTGCCATTCCACGATTCAAGGCCTCCTTTCGGTCAAATTTGTAACGAAAAGGCATTATTCGTATACCAATAATAAATTGGACGTTATGAATTGTCGAGGCGTACACTAAGACTCAATCGAAACACGCCGAAGGGGTCTTGCATCATGCCGCACATCGCCAAAGGAAGCCAAGCTTACCGCCGTACGCTGCTCAGCATGCTGCTCGGCAGCATCGTGACGTTCGCCGTTCTCTATAGCCCGCAGACGCTGCTCGGGGAGTTCTCCGAACGGTTCCATGTCTCGCCGTCCGCGGCCAGCATGGTCATCTCGTTCTCGACCATGAGCCTCGCGGTCTGCATGATGTTCATCTCCGCCTTCTCGAACGCCTGGGGCAGGAAAAACATCATGGTCGCGTCGTTGTTCGCGACTTCGGTCCTGGCGATCCTCTCGTCCTTCAGCGGCAGCTTCCACCTGCTGCTGGTCCTGCGCCTGCTGCTCGGCATCAGCTTGTCCGGCTTCCCGGCGATCGCAATGACGTACTTGAACGAGGAGATCGAGCCCGCCAGCATCGGCAAGGTCATGGGCGTCTACGTCGGGGGCACCGCGATCGGCGGTTTCGTCGGCCGGGTTATCGTCAGCTTGCTCGCGGATTTGTTCGACTGGCATGTCGGCCTGCTGATATTAGGCTTATGCAGCTTGGTCTGCAGCATCTTCTTCTGGGCGTACCTGCCGAAGTCGCGGCATTTCCGCCCGTCCGGCATCTCGCTCCGGCTGTGGATCGACGGGCTGAAGGGCGGACTCTCGAACAAACGGCTGCTGCCGCTCTACGCCACCGGCTTCCTGCTGCTCGGCGGCTACGTCACGCTGTTCAACTATATCGGCTACCTGCTCGCCAAGCCGCCGTACGGCCTCAGCCAATCGGTCATCGGCTGCCTGTTCGTCTTTCAACTGGTCGGGTCCTGGAGCTCGTTCTTCTTCGGCAAACTGGCCGACCGGCATTCGCGGGCCGGGCTGATCGGCGCGGGCGTCGTCTTGTCGCTGACCGGCGCGGTCTTCACGCTCGCCGGAAGCCTGTCGATGACGATCGTCGGGCTCGTCCTGTTCGCGTTCGGGTTCTTCGCGGGCCATACCGTGGCGAGCGGATGGGTGGGCAGGATCGCGCCTACGCCGTACAAGGCGTACGCGTCCTCGCTGTACCTACTGTTCTATTACCTGGGCTCCAGCCTGCTCGGCACGGCAGGCGGCTCGTTCCTGTCGGCTTACGCATGGCCCGGCGTCATCGGCCTGATCTGCGCGCTGCTCGTCATGACCGCCATCCTGGCGGCCATGCTTGCCGGTCGGGGACTTCATGCCTACGGAAGGCAGCATCAGCGCTGATTCGGAGTCGCGGCCTGGTACCGGATACCCGTTGCCAAACGGCCGCGCCAACGATACACTAAGGAACGGCACGGCATTCAAAAGGAGGCGAAACGATGAGGCGGATACGGAAACGCTCCAACAGGCTATCCCATGCGTCTTCATATTTTCGTCTTTCGAAACACTAAAGCATTCATTGCTTTAGTGTTTTTATTTTATTCGGAGGTGTTGAAGCTGACCAGGTACAGAAGGGTGCTCATCAAACTTAGCGGCGGCGCGGTCGCCGGCCGTTCGGAATTCGGGTTCGAGCCGGAGCGGCTGGAGCATATCGCGAGCGAAATCATGTCCGTCATCGATCTCGGCGTCGAGGTCTCGGTCGTGATCGGCGGCGGCAACATCTTCCGCGGCAACATGGCGGAGACGTGGGGCATCGAGCGGGCGGAAGCCGACAACATCGGCACGCTCGCCACGGTCATCAACAGCCTGATGCTCCGCGGCGTGCTGAAAGCGCGGACGGACAGGGAAATCCGCGTCATGACGGCCATTCCGGCCACTTCCGTCGCCGAGCCGTATATCCGGCTGCGGGCCATTCACCACCTGGAGAAGGGCTACGTCGTCATCTTCGCCGGCGGCAACGGGCAGCCGTACGTGACGACCGATTATCCTTCGGTGCAGCGGGCGATCGAAGTGAACTGCGATGCGCTCCTCGTCGCCAAGCAGGGCGTCGACGGCGTATTCAATGCCGACCCGAAGCGGGACGGCAGCGCGCGGAAATTCAAAGCCATGCATTACAACGATGTCCTGCAGCGCGATTTGCTGGTCATGGACCAGTCGGCGTTCATCTTGGCGAGAGATTACAAGCTGCCGATGCACGTATTCAATTTCGACCGGCCGGGCTCGATGAGAGAGATTTGCCAGGGCATCGATCACGGCACGATCATAAGCGGCGATTCGGTCCTGGAACTGGACTGAGCCGGGAGTTTCCATCCATCGCGGGGCGCCTTCGCGTCTCGCGGATCATCGCGCGGGGCACCCGATTTCGGGTGCTTTTTTCATTGGTTTCCGGCCGGGATAGGTCTCTCGGCCCTTGGTTATTCGACATGCGGCTTCTACTGTTCGCGCGCGATCCCGCATTCGTGCCGAATACCGTTCGCTTACGAATGATCTTTGTCAAGATTTAATTTTTTTTGCAAGAGGAAATTCGCCTTTATTGTAGAACTTTGTATGTTATCGGTAATTTAGCTTGATCCGGGAGCGGGGGCTTGAAGGTGTATAAAGAGCAAATGAGATATTCGCGCCTAGCGCATCTGACCAAATTGATCAATACCAAGCTGGAATTGCGAGAAGTCCTGGAGCATGTGACTACCGCGATCTCCGAAGAAATCGTCCAATGTAATTCCGTGGGCATATATTTGCCGCAGGAGGATGGGACCTTCAGGGGATACGTCGGCAAGCCGCAGGTGATCAACGGATTGACGCTGGACATGCACGTCATCGACCTGGAAGCGGATCTGCTCGCGAAAGAAGTCATCGAAACCAAGAAGGCCGTGTACATCCCGGATACCTCGAAAGACTCCAGACCCGACCCCAGAGCCGTGGAAGGCTTCCAAATCAAGTCGCTGCTGGTGTTACCGATCTCGTTCGAACAGGAATTGTTCGGCGTGGTGTTTCTCTTCGATTATGGCATCCCGATGAACCTGACGGAGTCCGAAATCCAGACGGTCGAGGCCTACGTCAACATGGCGGCCGTCGCGATACAGAATGCACGAAACTTGACGCATAAAGAGAACCTCATCGCAGAGAAACAACTGCTGCTCGACGTGACAAGCGATTTGGCCATGTGCTCCACGATGCAGGAGAGCCTCGACAGCTGCTTCTTCTACCTCGGGAAGGTACTGGGCAATTACAATATCGGCGTTCATCTGCTGGACCCCATCACGGAGAGCAAAATCAAGCCGGCCAAGCTGAGCAAGGACAGCGATTGGACGGAAGAAGATTGGATGCGCACGCACAGCAAAATCCGGATCGACGAGAGCAACGACGGCGTGTTTCAAGAGGTGATCCGCACGAAAAAGGCCGTCCTGATCCCGGACGTGTTCGCGGACGAACGGCCGAACCACGACCTGTGCCGGAACTTCGGCATCCGGAGCATCTTCATGCTGCCGCTCGTGTCCATGGGCGAGGTGCTGGGCGTGATCCCGGTCGTCCAGCTGGACGAGGGCAATCTGCATTACTCCGTCGCCAAGATGGAGCTCGCGCAGTCGATCGTGGACGCCACGGCCTCGACCTTGTCGAACCTGCTCTACATGGAGAAACAGGAGAACATCATCGAAGAGCGGACCTCGGAGATCACGGTCAAGAATCGGGAGCTGGAGCGCGTCGTGGCCGAGCTGCAGCAGCTCAGCAGGGAGAAGGAGCTGATCCTGAATTCGGCGGGCGAGGGCATCTTCGGATTGGATCTCGACCGGAATATCACGTTCTGCAATCCGGCCGCGGCTTCCATGCTGGGCTACGAGTCGAAGAACGAATTGATCGGACTGCCGTCCAGCATTATCTTCCACGGATTGCATGGCAGAAATGAAAGCGCAAGCTACGCGGCGGCGGCGGCCGAAGGGAACTGGGACAACTACGGGCAGGACGAGCGGTTCTACCGTCATGACGGCTCCAGCTTTCCCGTCGAGTTCGTCATCTCTTCCATCCGGGAAGGCGACGAGATCGTCGGCGACGTCGTCACCTTCAAGGACATCACGCAGCGGAAGCAGATGGAGGCCGAGATCAAGTACCACGCGTATTTCGACAGCGTGACCGATCTGCCGAACCGCGTGCTGCTGAAGGACAGGCTCAACCAAGGGCTCATGCAGGCGCAGATCAACGGCGAGAAGCTCGCCGTGCTTTACTTGGATCTCGACCGCTTCAAGTTCATCAACGATTCGCTCGGGCACAGCTTCGGCGATCTGCTGCTGCGCGACGTCGCCAAGCGGCTCAGCCAGTGCGTGCCGCTCGGCGCGACCGTATCGCGGCAGGGCGGAGACGAATTCACGATCTACCTGCCCAACATCAAGAACGAGACCGAAGTGCTGAAGGTCGTGCAGCTCGTGGTCGATTCGCTCAGGGATCCGTTCCAGCTCATGGAGAACGAGATCTACATCAAGGCGAGCATCGGCATCAGCCTGTATCCCGATAACGGCGACACGACCGACACGCTCATCAAGAACGCGGACACCGCGATGTACAAGTCCAAGGAAATCTCGGGCAACAGCTATCATTTCTTCAGCGAGGGCATGGACACCCGCACCTTCGAGAGCGTGAAGCTCGAGAACGCGCTGTACCGGGCGCTGGAGCTGAACGAGCTCGAGCTCTACTATCAGCCGCAGATCAACCACAAGACGAATTCGCTCGTCGGCGTGGAGGCGCTGCTGCGCTGGAATCATCCGAAGCGCGGCATGATCGGGCCGGACCAGTTCATTCCGATCGCGGAGGAGACCGCGCTTATCGTGCCGATCGGCGAATGGGTGCTGAAGGAAGCGTGCAAGCAGCTCAAGGCTTGGCAGCGGCAGGGCTATCCGACGTTCAGCATGTCGGTCAACCTGTCGGCCCGCCAGTTCGAGCAGAACAATTTGTTCGCCATGGTCAAGAACGCGCTGGAGGAAGCCGACCTGTGCCCGGATTTCCTGCATCTGGAGCTGACGGAGAACCTGATCATCAAGAACAGGGACCTCACGTTCGAGACGATGAAAGAGCTTAAGGGGCTTGGCATCCAGATCGCCATCGACGATTTCGGAACGGGCTATTCGTCGCTCGGGTATCTGAAAAGCCTGCCGATCGATACGCTCAAGATCGACAAGTCGTTCCTGCAGGACATTACGAAGGACGACGATAACGCGGCGATCATCAACACCATCATCACGCTCGCGCAGAATTTGAACCTAAGCGTCATCGCCGAGGGCGTCGAGACGCGGCAGCATGTCGACTTCCTGTCGGCCCGCGACTGTTTCCTGATGCAGGGCTATTACTTCAGCCGGCCCATGAAGGCGGAGGACCTGGAGAAGAAGTTTTTGATCCAATAACGGCTTTCGGGCAGGGCAGCGTGATTTTAATGGCAGCTCGGATAGCTGCGATTTTAGATTTGGGGGGATTGGCGATGAAAGCAGCTCGCGCGGTATTGGAATTTTTGAAGAAAAACGGCGTCAAACATCTATTCGGCATCCCGGCAGGGTCGGTCAACGCGTTTTTCGATGCCTTGTACGACATGCCGGAGATCGAGCCGGTCGTGGCCAAGCATGAAGGCGCGGCATCGTATATGGCGGCGGCCTATGCCAAGTATGCCGGCAGCCTGAGCGTGGCCATCGGCTGCAGCGGCCCGGGGGCGACGAACCTCGCGACGGGCGCGGCCAACGCGATGCGCGAGCATCTGCCCGTCTTGTTCCTGACCGGCGCCGTGCCCGTCGGCACGATGGGGCTGAACGCGTCGCAAGAGCTGGACGTCGCGCCGGTGTTCCGGCCCGTCACGAAATACAGCGTCCTCGTGAAGGACGCCAAGGACGTGCTGCCCGAGGTCGTTAAAGCCTGCCGGATCGCCGTCTCCGGCGTACCCGGTCCGGTCCATGTCGCGATTCCGATCGACGTGCAGCACGCCGAGGTCGGCAACGCGGACATTCCGGCGCTGCCGCAGCGCAAGCCGATGATTCCGGATCTGGAGACGATCCAATCGGCGGCCAAAGCGCTGATGGAGTACGAGGACGGCTGCATTTTGGTCGGGCAGGGCGTCAGAGGGTCCGTCGAGTCCCTCATCGAGCTCGCGGAAATCCTGAACTGGCCGATCGTCGCGACGCCGCAGGCCAAGGGTTATATTCCGGAGGATCATCCGCTGTTCGTCGGCGTGTTCGGCTTTGCCGGGCACGAGGCGGCCTCGACCCTGATCGCCGAAGGCGCGCGTCAATCGCTGCTCGTCGTCGGTTCGAGCCTGGGCGAGACCGCGACGAACAACTACAACGCGAATTTGAACAAAGGCCGGTTCACGGTGCAGCTCGACTTTGACCAAACGGTGTTCGACCGCAAATACAAAATCGATATTCCGGTGCTCGGCGATATTCATTTGAGCCTGCTGATGCTGATCGAGGAGCTGCGGGTGCTGGGCTTGTCACGGGGGACGTCGAATTTGATTTACGGGGACGCGCGGCCGTCCGTCAAGGACGAAGGGGAATACAACACGGCGAACGTGCTGCGGAGCTTGCAAAGCCACCTGCCGACCGATACGCGCTATACCGTCGATATCGGCGAGTTCATGTCGTACGTCATTCATCACATGCAGGTGCTGGACACGGATTCCTTCAACATCAACGTCCATTTCGGCGCGATGGGAAGCGGAATCAGCTCGGCGATCGGCTCCAAGCTGGCCGAGCCCGAACGCCCGGTCGTCAGCATCACGGGCGACGGCTGCTTCTTCATGCACGGCATGGAAATTTTGACGGCCAAGGAATACGGGCTGCCGATCCTGTTCGTGATCGTCAACAACGCCCGGCTGGGCATGGTCTACCACGGCCATTCGCTGCAGTTCAAGCGCGCCCACGCCTCCTTCGAGCAGGAGCCCGTCGACATCTCGCAAATGGCCGCGGCCATGGGCATTCCGAGCTATCGGGTGAACGGGATGGACGACATCCGGGAGGATGCCATCCAAGGCTTGCTCCGTTCGAAGGGACCGGCCGTGCTGGAAATCGCGCTCAAGGACAACAACACGCCGCCGATGGGCGATCGCGTGAAGTTCCTGTCGTCGTTCGGCAAATAAACGGCCGCCCGTCTTACGCGCTCGCGTAGGACGCGCGAATCGCGTTCATCAGCGTCATGATGGTCTGGCCTTTGAAAGCGTCGGGAACGGCCTGGCCGGCCGGATCCGCGTACGTGCAGCCGGCCGGTCCTTCGTCGGCATACCCCAGTCGGGTGAGCGCCTCCGCCAATTCCGGCGGCAGCGCGCGCGACCCGGTGAGGTCCGCGAGATAGCCCGTCGGATAGATCTTCACGTCCACGTCCCCGTCGCCGGTGTACACCACGAACAAGTCGTCGTCCGCCTGCAGCATCCATTGTCCCTTCGAGAAAAGGGAGATGCGCTTGCCTTCCAGGGCGGACAAAGCATCCAGATTGATCCCGAACGCCGCGTTGATCATCCCGCGCAGCTCGCTTCCCGCCGCGCGTCCGCCGCGCTCGCCGAGAAACGCGTCGATGGCCGCCAGCGGTTCGGGGGTGCCGGGCGCCATGGGCGCGGATGCCAGATCGCAGCCGAAGAGCTCGCGGATCATCGCGATGACCTCCGCGCCGCCGAGCGCGCCTTTCTCTTCGATGAGCTTGTCCATCGTTTCTGCTTTCGTCATCATTCGCCAAAACCTCCGTCGATTGTCATAGCATCGCATGCTATCTACATAGTAAACGGTTTGGCGCTTCAATCCAATCGTTTCCAGTCAAAATGACGAAAATCCCCGTTCGGCTCCGCAAGGAGGGACGGGGATTTTTGGCGTTCATTCCGGAGCGCCGGCAGGCTTTGATAGGTGGAGCGCCGGATCGAGCGGCGTCGACTCGGGAGGGCTCGATCGGGCATGCCTCGCCGGATGGACCGCTGGATGGAATGGCGTCGCGCCGGGAATTCTCGATCGGGTATGCCTCGTCGGATAGACCGCTGGATGGAATGGCGTCGAGCCGGGAGTTCCCGATTCGGCATGCCTCGGTGGATGGACCGCTGGATGGAATGGCGTCGAATCGGGAGTTCTCGATTCGGCATCGTTCGCTTGGTGGAACCTCCGTTCGTTCGGCTCCGCTCCGAACGCGGGCGGATCGGCTTCGCTCGGATGCCGCGCCTCCGGTTCGAGCGCCTCCGGGCCGGGCATCTCCGGATTCGATGCTGCCGGCTCGGGTCGCGCGAGGTACGCGGCGTACTCCATCGGCCGCCGGTAGATGCGCCTGCGGAAGGCGTAGCCTTTCAGGCTCGCGTAGATGCTTTTGTGAGGTTTGCCGTTCATCTCGATGATCCAGAGCCGTTTGTCGGTATCCACGACGTAGTCGACGCTCAGTTCGCCGAGCAAGCCCATGTTGGCCTCGGCTTCCGCCGAAGCGACGATGCTGATATCCGTCAACGCACGGAGGATGCCCTCGCGTTCGTCCGGCTCGAAGATTCGGGGCAGCACGTCCGCCGCGTCGCGAATCGTTTCGCAGATGGCGGTATTGAAGTATTGCCTGTAGGCCACGCGGGAGGCCATATTGGAGACGGCCCATTCGCCCGACCCGTTCTTCTGCATCAGCACGCGGATGTCGAAATGCCTGCGGTCCAGCAGGGTCGTGCGGATGCCTTGCTGCACGAGGTATTTTTGCGTTCCCAAATACTTGCCCAGCACTCGCTGCATATCCTCGATGTCGCGGCAAACCAAGCTCGCGGAGAGGCTGTGGAGCGCCAGATGCACCTCGCCGTCATCTTGCAGCTCCACGCGGTAGACGAATTTGCCCATCGAGCCGTAGAGCGGCTTGATGTAGACCAACTTGTACGTTTCCAGCAGCCGCGGCAGCTCTTCTTTGTCGTAGAGGTACGTATCCGGGACGTACGGTCCGGCCTCCGACGGCTTCAGCAGGTTATACAGCAGCCACTTGTTGAAAAAGTTGATGACGTTGAAGCATTTGCCGGGTCCGATCGCGTCTTCCAGGCGCTGCACGGTCTCCGTTTTCTTGTTGAAGCACCGGTTGTAGACGACGAGGGGAAACGGGAAGACCCGCTGCCTGTAGCTTCGCTTGTACCGTCGCAGCCCGATAATGCGGCGCTCGCTCCAAATGATGTCGTCCGGACAGAAGGCATAAATCGCCGTATTCGGATCGCAGCAGCGCTGATAGAAGCGCAAGGTCGGTTTTCGCGCTCGTCTGGTCGGCACCATGATCGCGATGAATCGGCGTTTCTCCATGAATGTCACTCCTCGGCATACGTTCCTCCTACAATGTAATGCAATCGCTGCGGAACGGCATGGGACAATGGCATGCCAGGACGCAAAATCAGCCAATGTTCCGCAAAACTCGCCTATTTTAGCCGATGTGGGTAAATGCAGTGCGCATTCATTTGCCCCTGTTTGTATGATGTCGTAAGACGAACACGAGGGGGAAGCTACGCATGGGCAGACATCCAGGGCCGCCAGGACCTCCGGGGCCGAGAGGGGCGACCGGGGCTACGGGCGATCCGGGCTCGACCGGGGCAACCGGAGCGACGGGCGCGACAGGCGAAACAGGATTGCGAGGCGCGACGGGAGCAACGGGCGCGGCGGGAGCCTTAGGCGCGATCGGACCGACAGGACCGACAGGAGCAGGGGCAACCGGCGCGACAGGAGCAACCGGAGCAACCGGGGCGACCGGAGGCACTGGGGCAACCGGAGGAACCGGCGCGACAGGAGCAACGGGGGGAACCGGAGCAACCGGCGCGACCGGCTCGGGCGCGATCATTCCGTTCGCGTCGGGCACGCCGGCGGTATTGACGACGGTTCTCGGAGGGGTGGTCGGCACGACGAGCCTGGTCGGCTTCGGCAGCTCGGCCATAGGCGTCGCGTTGACCGGCGTGAATATCGACCTTACCGGAGCTGCGGGCTTGCTGCTCAATATGGCGTTCTCGGTGCCGACGGATACGACGATCTCGGCGATTTCCGCTTATTTCAGCACGACGCTGGCCGTTACGCTGCTGGCCTCTTCCGTCACGATCACGGCGCAGCTGTACAGCTCGCCGACGCCGAACAATGTCTTCGCTCCGATCCCCGGCGCCATCGTCACCTTGGCGCCGCCGCTGACCGGAATCATCGCGCTCGGCACGATCTCGAACGGCATCACGACGGGCTTGTCAATTCCCGTTACGGCACAAACCCGCCTCTTGATGGTATTCTCCGCCACGGGAACGGGCATCGAGGTCCTCACGACGGTCGCCGGCTACGCAAGCGCGGGCGTCCTGTTCGCTTAAACGCTCGCCGGACGCGGACAAAATAAGACTCGCAACGGCTGCAGCCTTGCGAGTCTTAGCTTCGGCTTCGATGCCGTGACAGCTGCGCGAACGCATCAAAACAGCCATCCCCGCAAGGATGGCCGCGTTTGACGACGGGTTTAGAAATCGAAATTGTCCGGGTCCGGGCCGATGCGGCGATCTTCGTTCAGCGCGTCGATGGCCGCCATGTCCTCGGCGGTCAGCTCGAAGTCGTAGATCGCGGCGTTCTCGGCGATGCGGTGCGCCTTGGTCGACTTCGGTATGGTGACGACGCCATGCTGCAGATCCCAGCGAAGGATGACTTGCGCCACGGATTTGCCGTATTTGGCAGCGAGTCCGAGCAGCGCCGGGTTGTCCAGCAGCTCCCCTTGCATGAGCGGGGACCAGGCCTCCAGCTGAATGCCCTGCTCCTTCGCGAAGCGAAGCAGTTCCTTCTGCGTCAGGCGGGGGTGATACTCCACTTGGTTCACCATCGGCTTCACCGTTGCGTCCCGCATGAGCTCTTCCAAGTGATGCACCTGAAAATTGCTGACCCCGATCGCTTTCACGCGCCCTTCCCGATACAAGGTCTCCAGGGCGCGCCACGTTTCTTTGAATTTCCCCTTCACGGGCCAGTGGATCAGATACAGATCCAGGCTGTCCAGGCCCAGCTTCTTCAGGCTGGTCTCGTACGCGGCGAGCGTCGATTCGTAGCCCTGGTCGGCATTCCAGACCTTCGAGGTCACGAACAGTTCTTCGCGGCGCAGCCCGTTCTCTTGAAGCGCTTCGCGGATGCCTTGTCCGACGCCTTGCTCGTTGCCGTAGATCGCGGCCGTATCGATGCTGCGGTAACCGTGCTTGATGGCGGCCTTCACTGCTTGGACCAGCTCGTCCCCCTCTTGGACTTTAAACACGCCGAGCCCGAAGCCCGGCATTTGAACGCCGTTATGAAGCGTGACGGTATCTTGCAGATGGTTCAACATTTTGCATCTTCCTCTCATGATTATGAATGGCGGCGTTAGCTTAAGCTTGCCGCAGAGCAGGCTCCGCGGCGGACTCGTCCGTCGGCCCGGCTGCGCGGTCCTTGCGTTCGAGCCCCTTGGCCCACAGGGTCAGCAGGACGGCTCCCGCGACCATCAAAGCGCCTACCCACGTCGTGTGGAGCAATCCGATCGAATCGGTGACGACGCCGCCCAAATAAGCGCCGATGGCGATGCCTGCGTTGAAAGCGGCGATATTGACGGCGGACGCGACATCCTTCGCCTGCGGGGCGAAGCGTTCGGCCAAGGTGACCACGTAGACCTGCAGCCCGGGCACGTTCATGAAGGCGAACAAGCCCATGAAGAAGATCGTGATCAGCCCGGCGAGCTGATAAGGCGCGGTGAACCATAGAACGATTAGAACGATCGCCTGCAGGGCAAACATATAGAACAAAGCGGTCGCCGGGTTGCGGTTCGCGGCTTTGCCTCCGATGATGTTGCCGATGGCGATGGCGATGCCGTACATAAGCAGGATGACGGCCGCCGTGCTTTCGCGGAAGCCGGTTACCTCGTGAAGCAGGGGTGACAGGTACGTGAAGACGACGAACGTTCCTCCGTAACCGAGCGCCGTCATCAGGAACACGAGCAGCAGCCGCCCGTTCGTGACGAGCTTGACCTGGTCGCCGAGCCGGATGCGGCTCCCTTTGCGCAGGTTGGACGGCACGAGGGCCAAGTTGGCGACGAACGCAACGATGCCGATCGCCGCGATGGCGAAGAACGCGGCCCGCCAGCCGATCTGCTGGCCGATGAACGTGCCGATCGGAACGCCCGTTACCGTCGCGACGGTCAGCCCGGAGAACATGATGGAGATCGCGCTCGCGCGCCGGTTCTCGGGCACGAGGTCGGCTGCCAGCGTGGAGCCGATGGACATGAAGATGCCGTGCGAGAAGGCCGCGATCACCCGCGCGGCGAGCAGGACGGCGATACTGCCGGCCGTCGCCGCTAATAGATTACCCGCAATGAACACGATCATAATCCACATGAGGAGCGTCTTGCGCGACACCTGCGAGGTCAGCGACGTCAGCACGGGAGCCCCGACGGTAACGCCGAGCGCATAGAGCGTGACGGTCAATCCGGCGGCCGTGATGGATATATGGAAGTCCTCCGCGATGAGCGGAAGCAGTCCGACGCTGATGAACTCCGTCGTGCCGATCGCGAAGGCGCTGATCGCCAATGCCAGTAAAGCCAATGTGCTTTTTCGGTTCGGTGAAGTCATGATTTCCTCCTTTGAGCTTGCGGTACCCGGCCGGTGAATGCTATTATACGAGCTATGCGCAAGATCGGATAGTACGTACTTTGCAGTAATATAGTCACCAAAAAGTAACTTTTGTATGACAAGGGGGAACGGCCGTGGCAAACGAAGGCGGAGAACAGAAGAAATACAGGGTGACCGTGGAAGCGACGCTGGAAGTGATCGGCGGCAAATGGAAGTGCGTCATCCTCTGCCACCTGACCACGGGAACGAAGCGGACGAGCGATCTGAAGCGGCTGATGCCCGGCATTACGCAGAAGATGCTGATCCAGCAGCTGCGCGAGCTCGAGGAGGACGGCATCGTTACCCGGAACGTGTATAACCAGGTCCCGCCGAAAGTGGAGTACGAGCTCAGTCCCTACGGCTGGAGCCTGCAATCGGTGCTGGATTCGCTGTGCGACTGGGGCGAGAAGCACATCATCAAAGAATACGGGGATAAATCCGCCGTGCTGGAAGATAATATCTTCAATGGCTTGGAGAAAGTATAACCGTTCCTTGCGCCGGCCTCGCGCGCTGTCCCCGGATGGGCGAGGGGCTTTTTTGCCGTGAAGCGGGGATGTTCCGTCGATCGTCATGTCGGCAGCTATGGAGAGCGTGACCAGCATCGAGCGGGCCGATTGGAGCAAGATGGATCAGTAGCATTAATAAAGAAAGCACTTCAAGGCGGATCGTCCGCCGCGAAGTGCTTTTTATTAGGCGTGGCCTTCGGGAGAAACGGAAAGCGGGAGACGCGAACGGAGCGGCTATGATTCAGGGCGATGTTTCGTTCTCGGAGAAAAAGTGAACATAACGGCATGTATGTGAAGCAATATTATTTGTAAAACTGAATAAACACGAATATAATTGCATTATCGACTATCGAAACCTAATCATTCAGGAGGGATCGCGCATGACCACGCAGGATACCGCGGGCATGTTCGCCGAAGAACGCAGGGAGCAGATACTCGCGCTGCTCGAGCAAGAGAAGCGGGTGCTTGCCAAGGATTTGGCCGAGCGGTTTCAGATCTCCATCGATTCGATCCGCAGGGACTTGTCCATCATGCAGGAGCAGGGGCTGCTCCGCAAGACGCACGGGGGCGCCATCGCATCGACCAAGGTCAGGCAGCTCCCGCCGCCGCCCGAGGCGCGCTACGGCGAAGGCTCCCCGCAGGGCAACGCGGTGGCGAAGCTGGCCGTGTCGTACTTGCGGGCGAACGACACCGTGTTCATCGGCAGCGGGTCGCTCGCTTACGTGCTGCTGAAGCATCTGCCCGACCAACTGCCGCTGACGGTGGTGACCAACAGCACGCGCGTCGCCGATTCCCTGCGCGAACGGGAATGGATCGAGACGTACATGATCGGCGGCCGGGTCAAGCGCTCCGGCAACATTACGGACGTCATCGCGAACGAATTCATCCGGCAGTTCAAATTCGACATCAGCTTCGTGACCGGAGGCGGCATGTCGGAAGAGGGCATTTTCGTCTCCACGCCGGAGGTGGCGGCGTTCGGGCGGGCGGTCGCGGCCGTTTCCCGCAGGCGGATCGGCGTCACGACGCACCGCTCCCTCGGCAACGACGGGTTCGCGAGGGCGGGGGGGATCGAGGACCTCGACCTGCTGATTACGGATTGGGACGCGGATCCCGAGGCCATCGAGCGCATTCAGGCATTGGGCGTGAAAGTCGTCGCGGCGCAATTGGAAGACCCGCATGAACGGGAATAATACGGCACGACCCGGCACATCCGGGAGTGACTCCGGCGAGGAGGGATCAATATGCAGGATTTTCGCGGATTGGATCTAGGCGCGGGAAGCGGCGGTAGCCCCGGAGGCGGAGGCAACCGTTGGCGGATGCGGGAGCTCGCCCAGAACGAACATTTCGATTGGGCGATCTTTCGCCGGGCGCTGCGCGCCTTCATCCCGTACTGGCCGTACACCATCATCGTGACGATCGTCATCCTGGCCGCGTCGTTCGGCGGCGTCCTGCCGGCGTGGCTGACGCAGAAGATCATCGACGACGGCATCGCGCGGCGGAGCATGTCCTTGATCGTCGAATATACGCTGGCGCTCATCCTGATCTCGATCGCGACGGGCTTGCTGGGCGTGCTCCAGACCTGGCTCAGCAACCTGATCGCCCAGAACGTGATGGCGGATTACCGGATCTCGCTCTTCCGCCATCTGCAGCGGCAGACGGTCGGGTTCTTCGCTTCCCGGCAGGCGGGCGACCTCGTGTCGCGGGTGACCAATGACGTCACCGCCATCCAAAGCGTGGTGACGACGACGCTCGTCGGCTTCGTCAGCAATCTGCTGAACATCGCGGCGACGCTGTTCCTGATGTTCAGCATGAATTGGCGCTTGGCCATTCTCGCCGTGATCGTCGTGCCCGGCTTCGTCATTCCGACGCAGCGCGTGGGGAAATCCCGCCAGAAGCTGCAGGGGCAGATCCAGCAATGGCTGTCGAAGATGACGGTGCAGCTGAGCGAGTCGCTCGGCGTGAGCGGCGCGCTGCTTATCCGCATCTTCAACCGGCAGGGAGCGGAGGAGAAGGAGTTCGACGATTCGAACCGGACGCTGCGCGACCTGCAGGTGCGTCAGGCGCTCGTCGGCCGTTGGCTGTTCATGTGGCTGAACATGTTCTCGTCCATCGGACCGGCGCTGCTCTGGATGTACGGCGGCTGGCTCGTGCTGCAGGGCGAGATCGGCCTCGGCACGATCGTGGCGTTCACGGCGCTGCTGTCCCGGCTCTACGGACCGCTCAGCCAGCTCGCGCAGCTGCATGTCAGCATCTTGTCCTCGGTCGCGCTGTTCCGGCGCATCTTCGGCATCATGGACGTCGAGCCGGAAGTGAAGGACGGCACGCGGACCATTGCGGACAACAGCGTGCAAGGCCGGATTCGGCTCAGCAAGGTATCGTTCTCGTATCATCCGGCCGCGCAGGATGCGGAGCCGGATGCCGGCCGCGGCCGGCCGGAAGGCGGGGACGCCGCGGAACCGCCGGTCGCGCGCTGGGCGCTCCGGAACATCGACCTCGCCATCGAACCCGGCGAGACCGTCGCGCTCGTAGGCCCGAGCGGCGCGGGCAAGACGACGCTGCTGAACCTGATCCCGCGGTTCTCCGACCCGGCGGAAGGGGCGCTGGAGGTAGACGGCATGGACACCCGGACCTTGACGCTGCATGCGCTTCGCGCGCAGATGGGGCTCGTCCCGCAAGATCCGTTCTTCTTCCATGACACGGTCGCGAACAATCTGCAGCTGGCCAAGGAAACCGCCACGCGGGCAGAGATGGAGGCGGCATGCCGCGCGGCGCAGATCCACGACACCATCGCGGCGCTCCCGGAGGGCTACGACACGGTCGTCGGCGAGCGCGGCTACCGCCTCTCCGGCGGCGAGCGCCAACGCCTTGCCATCGCGCGCGTCCTGCTGCAGGGGCCGAAGATCGTCCTGCTCGACGAGGCGACGAGCGCGCTCGATACCGTGATCGAGCGCAAGATCCAGGATGCGTTGGCCGTCCTGCTCGAGGGCAGGACCGCGCTCGTGATCGCGCACCGGCTCTCTACGATTCTGAAGGCCGACAAAATCGTCGTGATGGAGAAGGGCCGCATCGCCGCGATCGGCACGCACGCCGAACTGGTCGAATCCGATCCGCTGTACAAACAGCTGTACGAGACGCAGTTTCATATCGAGGACGGGCTGCGGCAGCAGGGATAGGCAAGCTGCTTCCCTTGCCTCCGATGCGACAAGGGACTTTCGCCGACCGCGCGAAGGTTCCTATTTCGCGAATAGGGGTTCCGGGCCGGGAGCGGGACGAAGCGTTAACACAAGGATAATCATGCGGTGGTACGCTACTCGGGATGGCAAATCGTAATTGAAGGGAGTTTAGCGGCCTCCATGGAGCATCCGTATTCGCCTTCCTCCGCCAAACGGGGGAACATCGCCTCATTAATGGAAGTGCTGGCCGTATCCGCGAAGCTCGGGGTGACCTCGTTCGGCGGCCCGATCGCGCATTTGGGATATTTTCATCACGAATACGTTAAACGCCGCAAATGGATGGACGAGCAGAGCTACGCCGACTTGGTCGCGCTGTGCCAGTTTCTGCCCGGGCCGGCCAGCAGCCAGGTCGGGATCGGGATCGGCATCGCGCGCGCCGGGCTGATCGGAGGCGCGGTGGCCTGGCTTGGCTTTACGCTGCCTTCCGTTGTCGCGCTCGTCGCCTTCGCGTTCCTGCTTCACGGGTTCGACATCGCGACCGCGGGCTGGATTCACGGACTGAAAATCGTCGCCGTGGCGGTCGTGGCGCATGCCGTCCTCGGCATGGGGCAGAAGCTCGCGGCAGGCAGAAGCCGGACGGCGATCGCCTTGCTCGCCGCGGCCGTTGCCGTCTGCTGGCAAACGGCCTTGAGCCAAGTGCTGATCATCGCCGCTGCGGCATTCATCGGCACGCGATTATTCAGAACGCAGGCAGGGGACAGGCTGCCCGCGTTCCCGGGCGCGGTCAGCCGATCCGCCGGTCTGATTTGCTTGGGCTTGTTTGTCGCGCTGCTGCTGGCGCTCCCGCTGGCTGCCCGCTGGAGCGGCGCCGAGTGGCTGGATTGGTTTGCCCGGTTCTACCGGTCGGGCGCGCTCGTATTCGGCGGGGGGCATGTCGTGCTGCCGCTGCTGGAGCGGGAGGTCGTCGCGCCGGGATGGGTCAGCCGCCCGGATTTTCTGGCCGGCTACGGAGCGGCGCAAGCCGTTCCGGGTCCGCTGTTCACGTTCGCGGCCTATCTCGGCGCGCTGGCGGGCGGCATCGGAGGGGCGGTCGTCGCGACGGCGGCGATCTTCCTGCCCGCGTTCCTGCTCATCGTCGGCGCGCTGCCGTTCTGGAGCGTGCTGCGAAGCCAGCCGAGCGTGCAGGGGGCGCTTGCGGGAATCAACGCCGCCGTCGTCGGCATCTTGCTGGCCGCGCTCTACGATCCCTTGTGGACCTCCGCGATCTTGGACGCGCGGGATTTCGCGCTGGCCGTCCTGTTATTCGGCATGCTGGCCTTCTGGAAGCTGCCGCCCTGGTCGGTCGTGCTGGCCGGCGCGGCCGGCGGCACGCTGCTCGGCATCATCGCGTAAGCACGGAACGGGCAAGGAGCCGGCATCGGTTCGTTGCCCGGTTTTGCCGGCCGCCCGCCTCTCGCGCACGACCGGCGCAAAGGAGAGTCCATTCCGCCGTGCATCTACTGCAGGCGCGATTTGTTGCGTCGGAGAGTTGAGGCGGACGATCTGACCTCATGGAAGGCGGGGTCATCGGATCCACCCCCGGTATCGGCCCGCCGCCCGGTATTAGCCCACCGCCCGGCATCAGCCCCCGGCAGCGCTCAAAGAGAAAGAGCCGAATCCCGTTCAATCGGGATTCGGCTCTTTCTCGTGCGCGATGACCTGCCGCATCGCCCACTGCGTCCATTCCAGGTCGGCTTTGACGGAGAATTCGCCCTTCTGCATGAGCAGGATAATGCCGAGCGACGGAGAGGGATTGAGCTGGGCGTAGGTTTCCTTCTTGGACTGGAGCCACTGCAGCTGGTCCTGGTAATAGGCGAGGCGCGTCTCGAGCATGTGAAGGATATCGGCGGTATCGCCCTGCTCCATGCAGAAGATCTTGAGCACCAGCTCGTCGCGGGTCACGGGCTCGTCCGTCGGCAGCGTGAGCCAGTTGCGCAGGGCGTTCAAGCCTTTGTCGGTGATGGAATAGATCTTCTTGTCCGGCTTGTCGGTCTGGACGACGAGCTTATGCTGGACGTAGCCGCCGCTTTCGAGCTGGGCGAGCAGCGGGTAGATCTGGCTGTGCTTGGCGGGCCAAAACGGCTGGATCTTCAGCATCAGGTCGTAGCCGGAATCGGCGGCGTGCGAGAGCAGGCTCAGCAGGCCGTAGGAAAGTGTGTTCATTGCGGCTCCTTTTTATACGTAAATTTTGACATATGACAGCCATGGGCTTATAATAATACTGCATTCATTATATGTAAAAACTAACATATGAGCAAATGATACGGGGAGATGGGAGAGACGATGGTTCAACAGGAGGAGCAAACCGGGCCGAAAACGAGCTTTTGGCCCATCATGACCGCCATATTCGTGGGGTCTTTCTTGTGCGTGCTGGCGTCCAGCACGATCAACATCGCGCTGCCGATTTTGCAGGATCATTTTCACACGAGCCTGAGCACGATCCAATGGACGCTGACCGGCTTCATGCTGGCGATGGGGACGTTCGCGCCGATCGTCGGTTATCTGGGCGAGAAGTTCAGCTACAAACGGCTGTTCCTGTTCGCGCTCATCGGCTTTACGCTGTCGTCGTTCCTCTGCGCGATCGCTTGGGAAGAGTATTCGCTGATCGCGTTCCGAATCCTGCAAGGCGCGTTCAGCGGCCTGATCCTGCCGGCTTCGATGGCGATCGTCTATCAAGTCATCCCGCGGGAGCGGCAGGCGATGGCGATCGCGCTATGGTCGCTGGCCTCGATGATGGCCCCGGCGATCGGGCCGACCTTCAGCGGCTGGCTGCTGCAGAACTTCGACTGGCAGTATCTGTTCTGGATGAACATTCCGATCGGCCTCATCGCCATCGTGCTCGTCGCCGCGTATATTCCGTATTATCGGCTCAGCGTGCCGAAGAAATTCGACGGCATCGGGTTCGCGACCGTGCTGCTCGGCAGCGTCTCGCTGCTGCTCGCGCTCGGCCAGGGCAGTTCTTGGGGCTGGGGCTCCGCGCGGGTCATCTCGCTGTTCGTCTTCGGCGCCGTCATGCTGGCGGCCTTCGTCTGGCAGGAGCTGCGGACCGATACCCCGCTGCTGAATCTGCGGGTGCTGAAGAACGGACGGTACTTGCTCAACCTGGTCATCACCATCGTGCTGACGATCAGCCTCTACTCCGGAACGCTGCTGACGCCGCTCTTCCTCCAGCGCATCCAGCTCGTCTCCACGATGGATACGGGGCTTATCCTGCTGCCGGCCTCGCTCGTCATGGCGCTCGTCATGCCGATCGTCGGCAAGCTGTACACGTCGATCGGCCCCCGCTGGCTCATGGGGGTCGGTATTCCGCTGCTCGCGCTCGGCACGCTGATGCTGAGCTGGTCGAGCATCGACATTTCCCACAGCTACATCCTGTGGTGGATGATCGTGCGCAACCTCGGCATCGCGATGGTCATCATGCCGGCGAGCAACGCGGCGATGGAGCGCATCCCGCGCCATCTGACCGGTCATGCCTCCTCGATCTCGAACTGGCTGCGGAACGTGTTCGGTTCGTTCGCGATCGCGATCTTCACGTCGCTGCTCGCTTCGCGCTCGGTGCTGCACGGGACGGAGCTGGCGAAGGCCGGCGACGCGAACGAGCAGCATATCGGGATGATGTCCTTCACGATGAGCGTCAACGACGTGTATATGATCGCCACCATCATTGCGATCGTGGCGCTGCCGCTGGCCTTGTTCGTCGGCAAAGCGAAGCCGGCCGCGGCAGAGACGCCTGCGGAACAGGCAGCTCCCGCGCCGGCGAACGCCGGTCGCGCGGGCGCTGCCGCGCCGGCCGACGCCAACGCTTAAGCGGATCGATTGATCTTGCGATACCCGGGACTCGGACCTTGGGCGGCACCTGCCGCTCAAGGTTTTTTTGCTGCGCGCAGGCTTTGCGCCGCGCGGCGGTGCGATTGTGACGGTCTGGCGCCGTGTGCTAGAATGTACGGGAGTTCATAGGGAAAACGACGCGATCGACCGGCGATGGAAGGAGCGTGAACCCGGTGCCGCAACCCGTTCGCATATTGGTCGTCGAAGACGACGGAGACATTAACCGGCTGCTGTGCGACATCGTTCGCAGGAGCGGTTACCTGCCGCAGCCGGCTTTTTCCGGCACCGAAGCGATGCTGCATTTGGAGCGGGAGGCTTGGGACATGATTTTGCTCGATTTGATGCTGCCCGGCATGGACGGCGAGGAGATATTGGCGCATGTCGCCGCGCGCAGCCAGGCTCCCGTGCTGATCCTCTCGGCCAAGCTGGAGAATGCCACGAAGATCGAGCTCCTCCGGTCGGGGGCGGACGATTATATTACGAAGCCGTTCGATATCGAAGAGGTGTCCGCGCGCATCGACTCCCATCTGCGCAGATACCGGAGGATGAGCGGGGCTGCCGTCGCCGATACGCTCGCGCATAAAGACTTGACCGCCGATTTGGAGGCCAGATCCGTGCGGGCGAACGGTACCGAAGTGCCCCTGACCGCCCGCGAATACGAGATCGTCGCGCTGATGTTGTCCGCGCCGAGGAAGGTGTTCACCAAAGCCAACCTTTTCGCGAGCGTCTGGAAGGAACCGTACCACGGCGACGAGAATACGATCAACGTGCATATGAGCAATATCAGAAGCAAGCTGGCGAAGGCCGATCCGGACGGCGATTATATCGAGACGGTTTGGGGCATGGGCTACCGGTTGAAGCCATAGGCGGCAGGGCGACCGTCATGGCCGCAGGCGCAAGCAGCGACTTAAGGTCTTCTTAAGGATTCGCTTAAGCCTTTCTTATGATTTCCCTTCTAGACTGGAGTCATCATACGAGGGAGGTACAAGAAATGAGCGATTACGTGCTTCGCACCGCGCGGTTGACGAAGCGTTACAAGCAGCAGCTTGCTCTTCGAGACGTCGACCTGGCTATCAAGAAAGGCGCCATCTACGGCTTTATCGGACAGAACGGGGCGGGCAAATCCACGTTGATCCGGGTGGCGGCGGGTCTGGCCTATCCCACTTCGGGTTCGTTGGAATTGTTCGGCCAAGCCGGCGAGGAAAGGTTGACGGAGGCCCGGCGCCGGATCGGCACCATTATCGAAGGTCCCGCGCTGTATCCGCAGATGAACGCCGCGGACAATCTCGAGGCGCACCGGCTGCTCAAAGGTATACCGGGCAAAGCGTGCGTCGCGCGGATGCTCGCGCTCGTCGGCCTGCAATCGGCGGGAAGGAAGAAGGTCAAAAACTTCTCGCTCGGGATGAAGCAGCGGCTCGGTCTCGCCATCGCGCTGCTGGGCGACCCCGAATTTCTCATTCTGGACGAGCCGATCAACGGATTGGATCCCATGGGCGTCGTGGAGATCCGGGAGCTGCTGCGCAGGTTGAACGTCGAGCACGGCATCACGATCCTCATATCCAGCCATATTCTGAGCGAGCTGCATCTGCTTGCGACGCACTACGGCATCATCCATAAGGGGGAGCTGCTCGAACAATTGACGGTGGAGGAGCTGAATGCCAGATGCCGGCAGTTCCTGCACGTCAAGACGGACGATCCCGCGAAGGCCGCTTCCGTCATCGAGACGGAACTCGGCACGACCGAGTTCGACGTCATGCCGGACGGCGTCGTGAAGCTGTACAAGTATATGGACGTCCCGGGCAAGGTCTCGACGGCGCTCGTTCGGGCGGGACTGGTGATCGAGGAGTTCATGCCGATGGGCGAAGACCTGGAACGGTACTTCATGAACCGGATCGGGGGTGCGGACCATGAGTAACCTGCTTCGGTCGGAGTTGTTCAAACTGCGCAAGGACAGGTCGTTCCGGACGCTGCTGGCCGTGCTCGGCGTCATCTCCCTGCTGTACCCGCTGCTGATCTTCTATGACGACGGCACGTTCAGCGCGGCGGCGGTGTCGGTGCGCGACGTGTTCGCCGGTCCGGCCATCGGCGGCGATTTCTACGTCTTGCGGATGGCGCCCTGCGTGTTCGCCGGGTTCTTCATCTCCAGCGAGTACGCCATCGGCACGATGAAGACGATCGGGGCTTCCGGCAACGGGCGCCTGCGGATCTTCTGGGCGAAGCTGACCGTATTTACCTTGGGGACGGTGGTCTTGGCGGCGGTATTTCCGATCCTATCGACCGGCATCTGCGCGTTCGTCACCGGCTTCCGGGATATGCCGGGCGTCGGCGAAGCGTCGAGGCTGCTCGGGTTGACGCTGCTTTTCGCGGCGGCCTTCGCCTCCATCATGGCGCTCTGCGCCATCGTCCTGACCGACAGCGGCAAGACGATCGGACTCTTGATCCTCTTCTTCATTCTCTTCGACATCATCATGACAGAGCTCGCCAAGAAGTTCGCGTGGATCGCGACGCTGCAGGAATATTCCGTGCTTCATCTGCTTGATGCAATTCCCGCGGCCGACGCCGCATCCGGCATGACGGCGCGGCTGATCCTCGTGCCGGTCGCGACGTACGCGGCGTTCGCCTGCTTGGGCGGGTACGTGTTCCGGAAGAAAGAAATCAAATAACCGGCCGACTACGAGTTGGGCAACCAAAGATCAAGCGGCGGCGGGGCGGAAGGCGGGGGAGTGAGATGGCTTACGTGGCGATAGCGGCATTGCTGGCGGCGGCCTTCCTGCTCGTCCGCCTGCTGCTGCTGCGGCGGGAGCTTCGAAGAGCGAGCGGGCAGCTGGAAGCGTTCAACCTGGGACATACGGAGAAGAAGCTGGACCTGGCGTTCTACGACGGCAGGCTCGAGCTGTTGGCCGAGCACGTCAACCGGCTCATCGACCATGCCAAGCAGGCGCATGCCGACCGGCGCCGCTCGGAGAACGAGCTGAAGCGCGCGGTCGCCAACATCTCGCATGATATTCGCACGCCGATGACCTCGATTCTCGGGTACGTGCAGTTTCTGGAATCGGAAGCTTTGGCGCCGGAACGGCGGGCGGAATACACGGCGACCGTCAAGAACGGGGCGCTGCGGCTGAAGGCGCTGCTGGAGGATTTTTTCGAGCTGTCGCTGATCGAATCCCCCGACTACCCGCTCCAAGCGGAGCCGATTCGCATGAACGACCTCGTCTTGGAGGTGCTGGCGGGCTTCTACGAGCCGTTTCTGCAGCGGCGGCTGGAGCCGGCGATCGCGATCGCGGAGGAGGACCTGTTTGTCAGGGCAGATCCGTCGGCGGTGAAGCGCGTCATCGAGAACCTCCTGCTGAACGCGATCAAGCACGCAAGCGGCGACGTCTCGATCCGGCTGGCTAAGACGCCCGCGGCCGTGAGGTTGACGATCGAGAACCGCGCGGAGCGGCTGAGCGAGAAGGACATCGTCTACTTGTTCGACCGGTTCTATACCGCCGACCGGACCCGGGGCGGCAGCGGAACGGGAATCGGCTTGTCCATCGCCAAGAGCCTCATGGCCAAGATGAACGGCAGCTTGTCCGCCGAGCTCGTCGCCGGGAAGCTGGTCATGATCTGCGAGTGGCAGCCGGAGCCTCCGGGCGAACAAGATAGGCACGGTCAAGCCGGCCGCGGGGATGAGCTTCAATAACGTCATGACCGATTCATGGGGGAGCGTGTCGCAGGATGCACATGAACAAAAGCTGGTGGCTGCTCGTTATCGTATCGTTAGCCGTCATGATCGGGTTTTCCGCGCCGTATCTGACCTTCGATCCGTCGAACAGCCGCGTCGACGTAAGACCGGGGAGCCTGCAGTTCCCGATATTGGCGACGCATATTTTGTTTGCCTTCGCGGCGTTGGTCACGGGCTTCGCGCAGTTTATCGCGCGCATTCGAACGCAGCGGCCGAAGCTGCACCGCGCGCTCGGCAGAATTTACGTCCTCGGCGTGATGGTCAGCGGGCTGCTGGCCCTGCCGCTCGTAGGGTACATGGACGATTTCGCGAAAGCAACCGGGTTTATCGCGCTGTCGCTCGCATGGCTGTTCGCCACCTGGAAGGGCTACCGCGCGGCCGTGCGCAGGGACTTCGCCGCCCACCGCGTCTGGATGGTCCGCAGCTTCGGCATCACGTTGGTCGCCGTGAGCGGACGCGTGCTCGTGCCGGTGCTGCTGCTGACGTACGCGCTGCTGCACGGCTTTACCCTTCCGGCCGGCCGCGAGGGGATGGTCGCGGATGTCTTGAACGTGAACATCTGGGCGGGCTTGATCGTGAATTTCATCCTCGTGGAATGGGCGGTGCTGAAGCCGAAGCGCGGCGTGCGCTGATGGCGCGCGGGCGGAGCCATCACCGGGCGTTCGGCCTGCCCTCGAGCTAGAACTTGACGGGTGCCTGACGATAGACGCATTGCAACTTGGCCGCCGGTGGTTTAAATTATTGGTGACCCAGGGAAATCATGGAATTATTTCTGGCGACAGCCCGCGAAGGTGATCGAGAGATTTCCAAAAAAAAGCGATGGAGCGTGATCGAATGGTTAATCCGGATCTGAAATTCAGCCAGTACCCGTATGAACGGCCCGATGCGAAGGAGCTTGGGCTGCGGTTCAAGGAACTTATTCATTCGTTTAACGAAGCCCCGAACGCGCAAGAGCAGAGCGAGGCGATGGAAGCCGTCAACCGGCTGCGCATCGAATTCGAGACGCAGGCGCAGCTGGTGGAGATCCGGCACTCCGTCGACACCGCCGACGCGTTTTACAAGTCCGAGCAGGATTACATGGACGAGATCAAGCCGATCATCCAGGAATACGTTACCGACTACTACCGGGCGCTCGTCCAGTCGCGTTTCCGCCGGGAGCTGGAGGCGCGCTTCGGCAGCCAGCTGTTCCGTTTGGCCGAATCGGCCTTGGACACGTTCAAGCCGGAAATCATCGAGGACCTGCAGAAGGAGAACAAGCTGGTGTCCGCGTACGCGCAGCTGATCGCTTCGGCCAAAATCCCGTTCGAGGGCGAGGAGCGGACGCTGCCGCAGCTGATCCCCTTCGAGCAGTCGACCGACCGGGACACGCGGCGCCGCGCCGCGGAGAGCCGCTACGCGTTCATGGCGGAGCACGAGGAAGAGCTGGACCGCGTCTTCGACGAGCTGGTGAAGGTCCGCACGCGAATCGCCCGAACGCTGGGGTTCGATAATTTCGTCGCGCTCGGCTATGCGCGCATGAACCGCACGGATTACAACGAGGAAATGGTAAGCCGTTTCCGGCAGGAAGTGCTGGCGCACATCGTGCCGGCGGCCACCCGCATGAAAGAACGCCAGCGGATCCGCATCGGGGTCGACCGCTTGGAGTATTACGACGAGAATTATAAATTCCGCTCGGGCAACCCGACGCCCAAGGGCGACCCGGATTGGATCGTGGCGAACGGCGCCGACATGTACCGGGAGATGTCCCCGGAGACCGACGAATTCTTCCGCTTCATGACCGAACGCGGATTAATGGACCTGGTGAGCAAGCCCGGCAAGCAAGGGGGCGGCTACTGCACGTACCTGCCCGCGTACGAAGCGCCCTTTATTTTCTCGAATTTCAACGGCACCGCGGGGGACATCGACGTGCTGACGCATGAGGTCGGCCACGCGTTCCAGGCTTACGAGAGCCGCCATCTGCGCATCCCGGAGTATTTCTTCCCCACCGCGGAGGCGTGCGAGATCCATTCCATGAGCATGGAGTTTTTCGCTTGGCCGTGGATGGAGCGGTTTTTCAAGGAAGACGCGGACAAATACCGCTTTAACCATCTCTCGAGCGCCCTGCTCGGCGTTCCGTACATCGCGGCGGTGGACGAGTTCCAGCACGAGGTGTACGCCAATCCGGACGCGACGCCGGCCGAGCGCAAGCGCATGTGGCGGAACATCGAACGGACGTATTTGCCGCATCGCCATTACGAGGGCAACGATTTCTTGGAGCGGGGCGGCTTCTGGCAGCGCCAGCTTCATATCTATCACTATCCGTTCTACTATATCGATTACGCGTTGGCGCAGCTGTGCGCGTTCGACTATTGGAATCGGATGAACGGGAACGCCGAGGAGGCGTGGGCCAGTTATTTGCGGCTGTGCCGCGCCGGGGGAAGCCGGTCGTTCCTCGAGCTCGTCGAATATGCCGGCCTGCTCTCGCCGTTCGAGCCGGGCGGCGTCGCGTCCACGGTCAAGGGAATCGAGGCTTGGCTGGACGGCGTGGACGATACGAAGCTGTAAACGGAGGTTTCGGAGGCAGGCGATCCGGTGTGCCGAATCTAGTCCGCAAGCAGAGACGGCGCGCATACGATGGCCGGCTCGGAAGAAGACGACCGCAATCACGCCAAGGCGCCGGGCAGCTCGGACGTGCTCCGAGTGAATCAGCTGCCGTTTATCCAGGCTGCTCGAGTAAAAGACCAGCGCAACGGAAGCGTCGGCAGCAGCCGTTAAAAGAACCCGCAAGAGGCACACTTCGCTAAAGTGTCCGATTGCGGTTTTTTTGCGTTTGCGCAATTCGCCGTTTAGGGCTTGATAACCTCGCAATACGAACTATATGATGCGCAAGCGGAACGGCTTTTACTAGAAATTCGTTAAAAGTTTAAAAATTTAAATTTATTTTAACGCGAAAAATGGCGGAAACCGGTGTCCGATCGCGTCGAAAAATGGCTTATTTTGATCACATAACCGCCGCTTCCGAAGCATTTACCTCCATTATGTATCCGAATACCTAAGCTAGTGACCTTAACGCCACTAATTCCCCATTAAGGAAGTCTCTACTATTATTTTTGGCTTCGACTCTATAATAGGCCTTGTATCATTACCGGAATCTTCTATAAAGGCTCGTTTTTCGACTGGGAAGGAGGCTTTCTGTCAAATTATCCATGCAAAATCCAACAAGAAATGCATATGCGAAGGTTCTATTTCATTTGACAAGGAGCTGACAAGCACTGTGATTTGGAAAGCCTGGAAGCAAAAACTATCCGTCTGGGTCGCTGCCCTTCTCGTACTCGCCCTCACGCTTCCGACGTCGGCGGCCGCGGACGAACTTATACATAACGAAGCTGTACATACGGACTCCGGTTCACTGTTCTCCTCCTCCGCGATTACCAAAATCGATGCCCAAGTGGTCAAAGCGTTCGGCGAGGCCGAATACGTTACCTACTTAATTAAAATGAAGGAGCAGGCGGACGCTGTCCAGGCGTCCCGGCTTGCGCAAGACCAAGCGCTTAAGAAGAAAATCACCCCCGCCGCCGCCAAACTTTCCGTGCGCAATGCCGTGATCGGTTCTTTGCGGGAAACGGCATTCAAGACGCAGGGTTCCATTGAAGCCGTTTTGGATAAAGCCAAGTCCGCCAACGGCGGCGTCAAAGACTATAAGAGCTTCTTTATCGTCAATGCCATGGCCGTCACCTCCACCAAGAAGGTGATGGAACAGCTGGCCGCTCGGCCGGAGGTTGCAAGCATCCTTCCCAATCAGGAATATTTTCTCGACGATGCCCGGCAGGCAAAAGGACCGGCCTCCGGGAACGCCGCGGAGGCCGACGTTTCATCCGAAGCGGCAGCGCCCGCCGCGGATAACGTGGAGTGGAACATCGACTACGTGCAAGCTCCTAAAGCATGGGAGATGGGCATCGACGGCACCGGGATCGTCGTAGCCAGCATCGATTCGGGCGTGGATTATACGCACCCGGCATTGAAGCGGAAATGGCGCGCGTACGAGGACGGCATAATCGTCCATCCCGAGCTAAGCTGGTATGATGCCCACAGCGGCGCGCCGCTCCCGCAAGACAACGATGGCCATGGTACGCATACGGTGGGAACCATGGTAGGCTCGGAAGAAGACGGAAGCAACCGGATCGGCGCCGCGCCCGGCGCGAAATGGATAGCCGTCCGGATATTCAATCCTTCGTCGACGGATGCCGTTATACTTGCCGCCGGCCAGTGGCTGCTTGCGCCGACGGACAGCAGTGGCGAGCTGCACCCGGAGATGGCGCCGGACGTCGTGAACAACTCTTGGGGCAACGAGCAAGCCGGCAAGAACGAGTTCTATCGTTCGATTGTGCAGGCATGGCGTGCCGCGGGCATATTTCCGGCATTTGCGGCGGGCAATATGACGCCGAGCAATCCAGGCGGATCGGGCTCCGTGACGAGCCCGGGGAATTATCCGGAATCGTTCGCCACGGGCGCAACCGACAGCAATGGCGAGATTGCCTATTTCTCCTTGCGCGGCCCGTCTCCCTACGGCGAGCTGAAGCCGGAGGTTTCCGCGCCTGGCGTAAGCATCCGCTCCTCTTTTCCGGGCGGCCAGTATCTGTATGCGGATGGCACTTCCATGGCTTCCCCGCTAACGGCCGGCGTCGCGGCATTGCTCATGCAGGCCAATCATTCCCTGACGGTCGACCAAATCGAACAAGTCTTGGAGGACACGGCTACGCCTCGAACGGACGGGGACTATCCCGATACCCCGAACCAAGCGTATGGATACGGGATCATTAACGCGTACGCGGCCGTCCGTTCGGTCGTTGGCGATTCCGGCACGGGCGCCGTGTCCGGGAAGGTTCTGACGGGAGGCGAGGATGAACTGGCCCCGGCCATCGAGCATCGGCCTGTATCGGTCGTTTATAAGGGCCGAGACGCGAAGCTGTCTGCCCAAGTCTCCGACAATATCAGCGTCGAGCAAGTAACAGCCTATGTAAGAAGCAAAGATGCGGACGAATACATCGAAGTGCCATTGAACAGGGTGTCCGGCGATTTTAAATCCGGTCAATACGAATCCCCCCTCCCCGTCGAAGAGATGAAGCCGGAAGCGGGCATGGAATATTACATCGCGGCGACCGACTACGGGGACAACCGCGTCGAATCCCCCGTATATTCCGTGGAGGTCTCGAACGGCATCAAACCGGGCTATCTGCAGGATTTCGAAGGAGACACCACGGGCTACATGACGGGCGGCCAAAATAATACGTGGGGAATAGGCACCCCTCAATTAGGACCGAAAGCCGCTTATTCCGGAAGCAAAGCCGCCGCCTCCAATCTGGAGACGCCTTATCAAGTGGGAACGAATTCCTTTCTGTTGACGCCGCCGATCGATTTGACGGAGAGTCCGGAAGGCGCCATTTTATCTTTTAAGAACTGGTATAAAGTCGTCCCGGATTACGATTACGGCATTGTATACGTGACAACCGGTAACGGCAGCTACGAAATGGCCAAATTCACCGGGGAGAGCGGCGGTTGGGGAACGCAATTCATCGACCTGCGGCCGTACGCCGGTCAGCGAATCGATCTCCTGTTTAATCTAGCCGTTGCAGAAAATGGCGGATTGGAAGAAGGCTGGTATATCGACGATTTATCCGTGCAGCCTCCGGACTCCCTTCCGCCTGCCGCGCCTACGGGTCTAACGGGAGTATCCGACGCCGTCGGGAACGTAAGCTTGACGTGGGAAGCCCCGGCCGACGAAGACGTGGCCGGATACGATGTGTATCGCGCGTCCGGAGACGGACCGCCCGAGAGGATCGGAACGACCGGATCGGCCGCATTTACGGACTTCGCCGCGGTTCACGATACGACCGCCCATTATCAAGTCGCCGCTTTCGATTACAGCGGGAATACGGGCGAGCCATCGCAGGCGCATACCGTCGAGATTCCCCATTTTATCCCTTTGTTCGAGGATAATTTCGACGGATCGACGGATAACGGCTGGACGCACGGCGGACAAAACGACGATTGGGCGCGGGGGATCCCGACTTCGATCGGACCTAAGAGCGCCATGTCGCCCCCGAATGTATGGGGAACCAACCTAGCCGGCAGATACGCGAATCAAGGCGATTATTCCTTGGTCTCGCCCGTTATCGACTTGGGACAGGCCGAGCATCCGGCCGTGCTTTTCCACCAGTTTTACGAGATCGACGATTATGATTTCGGCCGTTTCGAAATTACCGCCGACGGGGGTGCGACCTGGACGGAAATCGCCTCCTTCAACGGCTATTGGAATAACGCGGACGAGCATTGGGAAACGTTCAGCTACGATCTCGCTCCTTATCTGCACCAACAAGTTCAATTCCGTTTCCGCATGGAAAGCGACTTGGGCGTTAGTTTTGCGGGCTGGTATATCGATAATTTCCGCGTGCTGGACGTCGATGCGCCTGAAGCCATCATGCAAGCCGATCAAGCCTATGCCGGTACGCAGCTTTCGCAGCCGGCTCCCGCGCAACCGTTATTCTCCTTAGCGGCGACGGATACGGTGGAAGAAAACGCGCCCGTACCGGCTGTCATGGCCAAGCCGCAAGGTTTGCCGGCCAACGGAACCGTGACGCTGCTTGAAACCGGTCTTTCCGTCCCCACGAACCGTCAAACGGGCGAATACGCGTTCCATTATCTAGCCGGAAATTATCATCTGCTGGCGGAGGCCTACGGTTATTATCCGCAAACAAAGCCCGTGACGATCGCGAAGGATGGGGCCAGCGAGGTGGATTTCAACTTGGAAGCCATACCGCAAGGTCGAATCGCCGGCGTCGTTACCGATGAGCGAACCAAGCAGCCGGTCGCGGATGCGGTCGTCATGGCGATGGAGGACGCCCATATCGCGCCCGTCCGCACGGACGAGAACGGAGCCTTCCAGCTGGACGTGCTCGAAGGCGACTACACGTTGTCTGTCTCTTCCGAGGAATATCAGTTAAAACGCGTGACCGTAAAGGCCCCTCCGGGCGGTACGGCGGAAGTAAACGTGGCGCTCAAACCCTTCGTCGGCTATCCCAATTCGATCGGTTACGACGACGGAACGGGCGAAGACGGATTCGCTTATTACGAGGGCGGAAACGGCTATGCGGTTCGCATGACGCCGGGATCGGACAACGTGCTGCTGACGGGCGCGCTGTTCCGGTTCTGGGACGCGAACTGGCCGGATCCCGGATCGGATCAGTTTCAATATGCGATTTATGACGCGCACGGACCGGGAGGTTCTCCAGGCAAGCTGTTGGCGGGTCCATTCCCGGGAACGGGCTTAAGGAACGGGGAGTGGACCAGCGTATCGCTGCCTACGCCGATAATGATGCACGACGATTTCTATATCGCGGGCATTCAAGTCGGTGACAATCCGAATCAAATCAGCATGTCCGTGGATCTCGACGAACCGCAGGCAGGCCGCAGTTGGCAAACGGTCGATGGAACGTGGCGCGTATTCGGGGACGGCAATTGGATGATCCGGGCACTTGTGAACGATCCGTTGCATCCGCCCGTTATCGATTCCCCCGCCGCAAACTACCATACGAATAAGGACAGCGTTGACGTCGAGGGATTGGCGCCTGCCGACGGAGCCACTGTCAACTTGTATAACGGCGCGGATCTGGCCGCGACCGGCACGACGCGGGACGGCAAGTTCAGCTTAACCGCCCGGCTGCTTCCCGGACTGAACCGTTTGACCGCCGAGTTCGCGATGAACGGCAAAATAACGGATCGCTCCGAACCTGCGGATGTCATCCTGGACATTACGGGCCCGAGTCTGTCGCTGGATGCGCCGGTGGACGATTTTAGAACGAATAAAGAAGCGCTGACCGTCACGGGAACGACCGGCGACGAATACTTCGACGAATTAACCGTGAACGGCGAACCGGCAGAGGTCGATTCCGACGGCTCATTCACGCACCGCAGTCTGCTGGATGAAGGCGATAACGTAATCCGCGTCACCGCGAAAGACCTTGCGGGCAATGAAACCACGGTCACGCGCAACGTGCATTTGGATATGGACGCGCCGGATATCGCAAGCCTTGAGCCGGCGAGGGATTTGAATTTGAAGCCTGGCGACACGCTGCGCGTATCTTTCGACAGCGATCCCGGTCTGAACGCTTCGTTCTGGATCAAGTATCCAATGGCACTGAACAGCGCGAAAGCAAGCGAGATCGCGATGAAGGAAAGCGCATCGACTCCGGGGCACTATGAAGGAAGTTATTTGGTACCGGATTCTTCGCCTGTTAATGGCGGCCTTATTGTAGTCCGCGCTTGGGATGAAAGCGGCAATGAATCGCAAGCAGCCGCGGAGGGCAAATTGTTTGTCGGCAATGCCAGCGGCGGAGGAGGAAATGGCGGAGGAACAGGCGGCATTGTTATCGCTCCGTCTGCGCCAAGCGCGGATTACGCATTGGAGGCCGTCATCGGCCATGGACAAACGAAGCGAGCGGTTACGCCAACGGTGAAAACGGACGGTAACCGCGTGACGGCCGTCATCGCCGATGCCGACTTGCGGCAAGCCTTGAGCAAAGCTCCGGCAGCCGTCGTCGTCGCGGTCGCGGCAACGGCTTCGCAGCAATCGCTGCTTCGCTTGTCCGCAAGCCAAGTCGCGCTGCTGCTCAAGTCCAACGCGGACAACTCCGTCGTGTTCACCAACGGAGCCTCCGCTCTGGCGCTGCCGGCGGCGGCGCTCGCCAAGGCGCCGGCCAACGCGGATCTGCTGATTGCGATGGCAAACGCAGCCGCGCAAAGCGCTTCGTTTTCAAGCGCTGTGCCTGGCATCACGGTGATCGGAACGCCGGTCGCGTTCGACGTGAGCAGCATAACGGGCTCGGATGTACGGCCGTTGCCGCTTTCGGGCAAGGATGTGGTGAAGCAGTCCTTCGTCCTTCCGAAGGACGCCGATCCGAAGGCAGCCGGCGCGCTCTACCTTGCGAATCAGCTGGTTAACCCTGCGCCCGCAGCCTTTACGAGCAATGCCGACGGCACCACCACGGTTACGATCGTTCGTCCCGGCTACGCTACCTACGCGGTAGCGGCCAGAGCGGTCGCGTTCCAGGACATGGCGGGCCGATCGGCGAAGGATCGGATTTTCGCCCTGGCGAACAGGCTCTTGGTCGAAGGAACGTCGACTACGGCGTTCTCGCCAACCGTCCAGGTGACGCGCGCGCAATTCGCGGCGATGCTCAGCCGCGCGCTTGGCTTGCCGAACAACGCCGAGAAGCCGTTCCGTGACGTACCGTCAGATAAATGGTATGCGGACGAAGTGGGGGCCGCGTATCAGGCTGGTCTGATCAATGGACTGGGGAACGGAACATTCGATCCGGACGGGATCATCACGCATCAGGATTTGGCGATGATGCTGGAGAGGGCCGCCGCGCTGCTCCATCTGAAACTGGATGCCGTATCGAGCCACGTCACCTACGCGGACGGCAAGGACATTGCCGACTATGCGAAAAACAGCGTCCAAGCCGTTACGGATAGCGGCATGATGGCCGGAGCGGAGAAAGGCGGCAAGCTCTTCTTCCTGCCAAAGGCCGCGTCCACGCGCGAAGAAGCGGCGGTCGCAATTTACGGTTTGCTTCGGCTTGCCGGGTTGTTTTCATAAATCGTACACGATTTTAGCCGAAAGGGCCGCTTCGCATCCGATTAATCGGATGCGGAGCGGCTTTTCCCGTGCATCACCTAACCGCGTTGTTTCGGCGTAGAAATTCGCCATCCATAACAGCCTCCCGTTAGCTCGGCTTATCTCCTTCTTGCGCGTGATCACCCTTATTATAGGACATCGATGCAAGTCCGAAGGTTGGCGGCAGGAAGGTGCCGAGATTGCGGGCATATCTTGGACAAACCTTCTCAAGGAGCTTAAAGCTTATGCAATAACCCTGACGCTCGCGGGGAACGCGATTCCCGAGCCGGGACGATAGGCGAGCCGGCGGGAGTGTGCTACGATAAACGGGATATTCACGCGCGATAACGCAGGATACGGGACAAGCTTCCGCGCGAACAGGGGGGAATCCGGTGTTTCAATACATCGATCAGCATTACGAAGCCGTCAGCTTCGGCGGCCGCGATCTGCGGGACGGCGAGCTTATTCGCTGCACGTTCGAGCGCTGCAGCTTCGTCGGCGCTTCCATGGAGGAGCTCGCCACGAGCGGCTGCCGGTTCGTGGAATGCGACTTTCGCGGGGCGCTGCTGAATGCGTCGACGCATGCCGAATCGGCGTTTCTGAACTGCAATTTCGTCGAGGCCAATCTGTTCGTCTCCGCGTTTACCGGCTGCAAGATGATGGGCTCCGACTTTTCCAAGGCGCAGCTGGACGGCTTCACCGCCGTCGGAGGCGACTGGTCCTACACGAACCTGAAGCATGCGCGCCTGTCGAAACAGGATCTGAGGGGCATCTGCTTCAAGGAGGCCGACTTGTCGAACGCGAATCTCGAGAAGGCCGACCTCCGGGGCTGCGACCTGACGCGGGTCAACCTGTCGCAGACGAAGCTGAAGGGGGCGGATCTCCGCGGCGCGGGGATGGACGGGGTCAATTGGCCGTCCGTGGACGTGAAGGGCGTGCGGATGGATACCGAGCAGGCCGTGTTGTTCCTGCGCTCGCACGGCGCGAAGGTCGATTAAGGCGGCGATTTTATTTGGCGGCCGTTTTGTCGTACTATAGAGGGGAACAACCTACGAAAGCGAGGGACCACCCTACATGAGCGAATTCCTGAAAGCGCTGCTGTCGCAAGAAGAAGAATTGCAATTCGAGTCGTTCACGAACGAGGATGCCTTCGAGCTGGGCCGCATCATCGTCGAGCATGCCAGAGCCGTGATCGGCAGAGGCATCGCGGTACATATCGAGAACGGCGAATACCCGCTGTTCACGCACTACATGACGGGCACGTCCAAGGATAACGTCTACTGGATCAACGCGAAGAAGAACGTCGTGCACCATTACGGGCACAGCTCGCTCTACGTCGGCGAGAAGTACAAGGCGGAAGGAACGACGTTCAAGGACGCCTCCGGCCTCTCGCTCGAGGAATACCAGGGCGAGGGCGGCTCGTTCCCGATTCTCGTGCGCGGCAAGGGCAAGGTCGGCACCGTGACCGTATCGGGCCTGGCCGGCGAAGAGGATCACCAAGTGGCGGTGGACGGCATTCGCAAGTTCCTGGACGCCAAAGAATAAGCGGCGCGGGGGAGAGGGGACGGACGAACGATGGCGCGACAAGGAGCGAAGAATCCGATCCGCGCGATCCTGACGGGCGCGACCGGCATGGTCGGCGAAGGCGTGCTGCATGAATGCCTCCTGCATCCGGACGTGGAGCGGGTGCTGGTCATCGGCCGCAGGCCGTGCGGCGTGACGCATGCCAAGCTGCGGGAGATCGTGCTTCCGGATCTCTACGATTGGTCGCCGATCGCCGCGGAGGTATCCGGCTACAACGCCTGCTATTTCTGCCTGGGCGTCTCGTCGGTCGGCATGAGCGAAGCGAATTACACCCGCGTCACGCATGATTTGACGCTGGACGCCGCGGAGCTGCTCGCGCGCGCGAACCCGGACATGGTGTTCTGCTACGTCACGGGCTCGGGCACGGACGGCACCGAGAAGGGCAGAAGCATGTGGGCGCGGGTGAAAGGAAAGACCGAGAACGGGCTGCTTCTCCTGCCCTTCAAGCGCGCGTACATGTTCCGTCCCGGCTATATCCACCCGACGCGCGGGCTGAAGAACGCGCACAAGTTTTACCGCGCGCTGACATGGCTGTATCCGGTCGCGCGCGCGCTGCTGCCGGGAGCCGTCGTCTCGCTGCGCGAGCTCGGGCTTGCCATGATCCACGCCGCAAGGGCGGAGTTCGAGCCGGCGATTCTGGGCAGCAAGGAAATCAAGGCGCTGGCCCGCCAGCGCGATTAATCCGCCGAGAGGCGGCGCAAAAGCCCGGTTATGCCCATCGCGGGCATAACCGGGCTTTTCGTCGCGGCTTCGGCTAGATTTTGAATCGCTGCACCAGCTCGTTCATCTCGCGGGACATGCTCTGCAAGGTTTCGGCGGCTTGGAACAGCCCTTCCATCGCGGCCGCCTGCTCGGAGGAGAAGTTCGCGGCTTCGACCGAGCTGGCCCAAGCCAGCTTCGCGATGAATTCCAGCTCCGCGGTCATGGCCGCGAGGCGTTCCGATTGCGCGGTGGCGTCCTCCGTAATGACCCGGACCTGCCGGCCGCGCTGGCTGACGTCGTAGACGGCATGGACGATTTGCCGGAAGGACCGGCTGGCTTCCGCCATCAGATTCATGCCGGTCTGGACCTCTTCGCCGCTGTCCCGCATCGTCTCGATCGCCAGGCGGACTTCCGACCGGACGGAATCGATCAGCGCGGCGATCCGGTCGGAGGCCAGCTTGGCTTCGGCCGCGAGCTTCTTCACTTCGCTCGCCACGACCGAGAAGCCAAGGCCGTGCTCGCCGGCGCGGGCCGCTTCGATGGACGCGTTCAGCGCGAGCAGGTTCGTCGTCTCGGCGATCGCGCGAATGGTGCTGACGAATTCGCCGATCTCCCGCGAGCGCTCGCCCAGCTTGCGCACGATATCGCCGGAATGCCCGAAGGCGAGCTGAATCGTCCGCATCTGTTCGACGTTGCGGGCGATGACGGCATCGCCCGCCTCGGCTTCCTTCACGGCATTCGACGCGGAGCCGTTCACGTCCTCGGCATATTCGGCGATGCGCCGCAGCCCGTGATCGATGTCCTGGAAGGAGGAGGCCGCATCCGCCGCGCGGTCGACCTGTTTCTCCGAGCCGATGGAGATGGAGCGCGTCGCCTCGCCGATCTGCTTGGCCGCGCGGACCGTCGTCTCGGCGGTCTCGTTCAGCCGGTCGACGCCCGCGATCAGCTCGGCGGACGAGTCGGTCACTCTTCGAATCAGGCCGCGAAGGTTCCGGCCCATATGGTTGACCGCTTTGGCGGCCTCGCCCCATTCATCCCGCTGCGTCAGCCGCAGCTCGCTGCCCTGCAAGTCGCCCAAGGCCATGATTTCCACCCTTTCCACGATACGGGCGGCCGGTCTCGCGACCAGGCGCGAGGTCAGCAGCCCGATGCCGATAATAAGCGCGAAGCAGCCGACGGTGATCCCGAGCAGCCGCAGCAGCTCGGATTCGAATGCCGCGTCGCCCGGCGGCCGGTCATGGAGCCGCTCCGCAAAGCCGTACCACAATTGCCCGTTCAGCCCAAGCAGCAGGCCGGCCGACGTGAAGGCGATCATCAGCTTCGTTCGGATGGTGTATCTCATCGGCAAGCCTCCTTTAATCGAACAATCGTAACGCCATATCCACGGCTTTGATGCCGAGGAACGGGATGAAGATCCCGCCGACGCCGTAGATCAGCAGGTTCCGCTGCAGCAGCTTGTCCGCGCTCATCGGCGCGAACCGCACGCCCCGAATCGCGACGGGGATGAGCGCCGGAATGATCAAGGCGTTGAAGATCAAGGCGGACAGCACCGCCGACTCCGGCGAATGCAGCCGCATGACGTTCAGCGCGTCCATCTGCGGCATGAAGCCCGCCAGCGCCGCGGGCAGAATGGCGAAATACTTGGAGAAGTCGTTGGCGAGGCTGAACGCCGTCAAGGCGCCGCGCGTCACGAGCAGCTGCTTGCCGGTGAAGATAACCTGGATGAGCTTGGCCGGATCGGAATCCAGATTGACCATATTGGCCGCTTCCTTGGCCGCGGTCGTGCCGCTGTTCATCGCGATGCCGACATCGGCCTGGGCCAGCGCCGGCGCGTCGTTCGTGCCGTCTCCCGTCATGGCGACCATCTTGCCCTGCGCTTGCTCCGCGAGCACCACGCGTATCTTCTCCTCCGGCTTGCACTCGGCGATGCATTCGTCGACGCCGACCTCCCGGGCGATCGTCTCCGCGGTCAACCGGTTGTCCCCCGTGCACATGATCGTCTTGATGCCCATCTGCCGCAATTCGTCCAGCTTCTCTTTGAGGCCCGGCTTGATCGTATCCTTCAAGTAGATGAACCCGAGCAGCCGGTTGTCGCGGCACACCGCGAGCGGCGTGCCGCCTTCCTTCGCGATGTCCTCGCCGATCGCGTCGGCGAGCGCCGGATAATCCCCGCCCGATCTCAATACATGCGCCTTGATCTCCTGCGCGGCGCCTTTGTAATAGGACGCGTCCTCCAGCAGAAGTCCGCTCATGCGGTTCTCCGCGGAGAAGGGAACGACGGCACCTCCGGCGTAATCGGCCTCGTTCCATTCGAAGGGGATGCTCTTGGCATAATCCAGCACCGATCGGCCTTCCGGGGTCTCGTCGTGAAGCGACGCGGCGACGGCTGCGGCAACCAGCTCGCGCTCTGTTGCGCCCGGAGCGGGAATGAAGCGGTACGCCCTGCGGTTGCCGTACGTAATCGTGCCGGTCTTGTCCAGGATGACGGTGCCGATATCCCCGGCCGTTTCCACGGCCTTGCCCGACATGGCCAAGACGTTGAAGCGCATCACCCGGCTCATGCCGGCAATGCCGATCGCCGACAGCAAGCCGCCGATCGTGGTCGGGATGAGACAGACGAGCAGCGCGATCAGCGTAGAGGTCTCGATCGTCACGCCGACGTAGCCGGCGATGGGGGCGAGGGTGACGACGACGATGAGGAAGATGATCGTGAATACGATGAGCAGGCTGTTCAGCGCCACCTCGTTCGGGGACTTCTGGCGCTTGGCGCCCTCGACGAGCTGGATCATCCGGTCGAGGAAGCTTTCGCCGGGGTCGGCGGTGATCCGCACCGTGATCCGGTCGCTCACGACCAAGGTGCCTCCGGTCACCGAGCTGGAATCGCCGTGCGCCCGCTTGAGCACCGGGGTCGATTCGCCCGTGACGGCGGATTCGTCGATGACCGCGGCGCCCGCCACGATTTCCCCGTCCCCGGGGACGAGATCGCCCTTCTCGATCAGGATCAGATCCTTGCGGCGAAGCTCCGAGGACGGCACGAGCTGCACGGAGCCGTCCTTTCGCAGCCGCTTCGCTTTCGTGCCCGTTTGCGATTTCCTCAGGAAATCGGCCTGCGCCTGGCCCCTGCCCTCGGCCAAGGCTTCCGCGAAATTGGCGAACAGGATGGTGAAGAGCAGAATGAGGAAGACCGACGTCGTGTAGCCCTGCCTGCCGGACGCGTGAAAGGCAGCGGGAAATACGAGGATAAGCAGCGTCAGCACGGCCGCGCCTTCGACGACGAACAGCACCGGATTGCTCATCATCCTCACCGGATTCAGCTTGCGTACGCTGTCCAGCAGCGCGCGGCGCACCAGCTTGCCGGTCATTGAATTGCGATAATCATTGGACGCCATGCATGTACCCCCCAGAAGCCGGACCGGCCATTTAAAATTTCTCGCTATTCAGCAGCGCATAGACGAGATAGATGAGATAGGCCGCCGCGAATACGCAAATGATGACCATGCAGTTCCCCCTCGTTTCCCGGCAATGAAAAGAAGCCCGGAAAGGGAAATACGCGTCTCCCGGGCTTCGACCACAGTCAAAAGGAACGTCTGTGTTACGCGTAATCTCGGGCTTTCTCGCGATGCGGCGGTTCATTTCCGCGTGCTGAGCTAAATCATACGGCAGCCGCGCGGACGAAGTAAAACCCGTTGGCGGAGGTTATCCTCGTGTAAATCGATGAAAACCGGACTTGAAAACGCGCCCATCCTCGCGTATCCTTCATTTTCCAGCATAATTCTGCGGGTTGCACCGTTTCTCGCCCTCGCCCGCGCCAATACGAAACAAGCCGACCCCGGAATTCCGGGGTCGGCTTGTCGATTTGGGAGTGGCGCTTGCGGGAACGGTCTATTCTTTCACCGAACCGAGCGTGATGCCGTGAACGAAGAAACGTTGGATGAACGGGTAAATGAGCAGGATCGGAATCATCGAGATGATGATTTTCGCGGCGTTGAACGTCCGGTTCGATACCGCCATCGCCTCGGCCAGCTGATCCGGCGACATGCCGGTCATCGCTTGCGCGCTGAGCTGGGCGACCAGCGTCTGAATGTACGTTTGCAGCGGATAATGGTCCTGCGTGTTCATCAGGATCAGGCCGTCGAAGAACGAGTTCCAGTGGAACACGATGCTGAACAGCGTGACGGTGGCGATGGCCGGCAGCGACAGCGGCACGAACAGGCGGGCCATGATGTACCAGGGGCCGGCGCCGTCGATCTCGGCCGCTTCCGACAGCTCCTTGGGCAAATTGCGGAAGAAGTTCATGAGCAGGATGACGTTGAACACCTGCACGGCGTGCGGGAGGACCAGCGCCCACATCGAATCGAGCAGGCCGTACGACTTGATCGTCATGAACCACGGCACGATGCCGCCGCTGAACAGCATGGTGAACACGAGAAACCACATGTAGACGTTGCGCATTCCGAACTGCTTGCTGTCCTTCGACAGCGCGTAGGCCATCATGACCGTGAGCACGAAGTTCAGCAGGCCGCCGAGCACGACCCGTTTGATCGAAATGTAGAACGCATGGAAGAATTGGCTGTCGTCGAGCACTTTGGTATAGCTGGCCGTCGTGGCGTTGATCGGCGTGAGCAGTACCCGTCCGGCGTCGGCCGCGGCCTTATCGGAGAAGGAGACGGCGACGGTATGCAAGATCGGGACGAGGCAGGCGAGCGAGAAGACGATCAGCGCGATCAGGATCGTCGTATCCAGCACCCGGTTCGATAGATTGGCCCTTCCCACCATTGGTAATCACCCCATTCGAGTTAGAAGATGCGATAGTTCGCGAAGCGGCTCGCCAGCACGTAGGACACGACGACGAGGATGAAGCTGATTACCGACTTGAACAGGCCGACCGCGGTCGCCAGGCTGTACTGCAGGTCGTTCAAGCCGACGCGGTAGACGTAGGTATCGATGATGTCGGCGGATTGGTACACGAGCGGGTTGTACATGTTGAAGATTTGGTCGAAATTCGCGTTCATCACGTTGCCGAGCGCCAAGGTGCCGAGCAGGACGACCGTCGTCCGCACGCCCGGAAGCGTCACGTGCCACAGCTGGCGGAAGCGGCTGGCGCCGTCGATGTCCGCCGCCTCGTACAGCACCGGATTGATCCCGGTGAGCGCGGCCAGGTAGACGATCGCGTTGAAGCCGAATTCCTTCCAGACGTCCGTGCCGACGATGATCGCCGGGAACCACTTGTTGCTGGCGTAGAACAGCACGGGATCGATGCCGAACACGCCGAACAGCTTGTTCACGATGCCGTCGAGCGAGAAGACGTCGAAGAATATAGTCGCAAGCAGCACCCACGAGAGAAAGTGCGGCAGATAGACGATGGTTTGGATCCATTTCCGCAGGAAGCGTACCCGGACTTCATTCAGGAGCAGGGCGAACAACAGCGGAACGATCAGGTTCGCGATGATTTTCAAGACCGCGAGGAAGATGGTGTTGAAGAAGATCTGCCGGCTGTCGGGCAGTTGGAACAGGTAGGTGAAGTTCTCGAGGCCGATCCATTCCGAGCCCGAGATGCCGCGTCCCGGCTTGAAGTTCTGGAAAGCCATGATGGCGTAGAACATCGGTACGATGCTGAACAAGGCCAGAAAGGCGATGCCCGGCAGAACCATTACGTTGTAGTGAAGGTCGTTCTTTTTCCTGCGCATCGGTTCTCACCGCTTTTTCTTGAATTTTTGTAAAGAAGGGCTCCCGGAGCGAAAATCCGGAAGCCCGCTGCTGCAGAAGGGGCTTACTTGCCGTTCACGGCCTCGGTGACTTCCTTCGTGATCTGGTCGCCGCCGAGCTTCTTCCATTGCGCCACGAAATCGTCGAAGGCGCTGACCGGCAGATCGCCGACGATGATTTTCAGGAACGTTTCGATCTCCAATTTCTCGAGCGTGGCCCATTTGGTTTCCATGGTGCGCGTCATGCCGTAGAACACGCTGTAGACCTTCTCCATCGGCTGATTGGCCAGGATCGCGCCGCCGACCTCGTACGCCTTGGCCGGCTTCCAGGCGTCCATGTTCTTCTTCGGATTTTCCTTCTCGGCGAGCGTGAAGTCATAGACCTGCTTGGTATCGGGATCGAACGTCGCGGGATCGATCTCGCCCTTGATCGCCTTTTGCACGTCGTTGTAGCGTTTGACGACGGCGTCCGAGTAGTCGAGCAGCAGGTCGAACGGATAGAAGTTGCGGATATGGACGCCGGTCTCGGCGGCATAATCGTCCAGCTTCTTCACTTCCTCGGTGTTCGGATCCTGTCTCCGCTCGTAGCGGGTGAAGACGTTCAGCATTTTCACGGCCGCTTCCGGATGGTCGTAGCCCTTGCGCACGACGATGTAGCGGTCCGTGACCGGCGCCATGTGCGTGACGAACTTGCCGTCCGCGTCGAGCGGCGCCGCGTAGGCTTTCCAATCGGCCTTGGTGTCGTTCGTGACCGAATCGGCCAGCGGGAAGTACGGCATCCACCAGGGGCCGAAGAACAGGCCGGTTTTATTCGCCACGATCGGCTCCTGCGTTTCCTTGTAGAGCGCGAATTGTTTATCGATCAGGCCGTTTTTGTACCATTCGGCGAGCTTGGCGAGCGCCTCTTTGTTCTCCGGCGTCGTCGAACCGTAAACGATGTTGCCGCTCGCGTCCTTGATCCAGTTTTTCGGGAAGGCGTGGAATGCGCCGAAGATCGCGTCGAAGCCGTTCGGGTTCGGCTTCTGGCCGTAGACGACCGCTTTGTCGCCCTCGAGTCCGACCGTATCCGCCTTGCCGTTGCCGTCGGGATCCTGCTCGACGAAGGCCTTGGCGATTTTCTCCAGGTCGTCCATCGTTTTCGGAGCCGGCAGCTTCAGCTTGTCCAGCCAATCCTGGCGGATCCACAGGAGCGACGGCGCATCCGCCTCGATCCCCACGTTAGGCAGGCCGTAGAGCTTGCCGTCCGAGGTCGCGTCCGCGAGCGCCATGCCGTCGGTGGTGTCGTAGATGTCCTTGATCAGCTTGGAGCCGTATTTCTCGTAGCTGTCCGACAGATCCTCGATCATGTCGTTGTCGATCAGCTTGCGGAGCTGGTTGCGGTCCACGACCATGGCGTCCGGCAAGTCGTTGCTCGCGATCGCCAGGTTGACCTTTTGCTTGAAGGCGTCGTCGCCTTTGGCTTCCCAGGAGTGGACGACCTTGATGTTCGTCAGGCCTTCGAAATAACGCGAGGCGATGTTGTTCTCGTTCGTGTCGCCGCTCTTCAGCTTGTCGTCGGGAATCTTGAACCCGATGCTCAGCGTGACCGGCTCGGCCGTTTTCTCGTAAGCCAGGTCATCGCCCGATTTCGTATTTCCGGATGCGTTGCCGCCCGATGTCTGTTCGTTGCTGGTGCCGGCATTCGAATCGGAAGACTGATTCCCGTTGCCGCCGTTATCGCCGCATGCGGTCAAGGCGACGGACAGCGTTAGCGCCGTCAGCAGAAGCTTCGCTTTCATAAAGAACCCCCCGTTTGTTTGATTCCTTCGTGTTTACGCTTTCATTCTACCCGAGCGAACCCGTTTTCCCGGAGGGAAATCGGGCCGCAGATGCCGCGGGGACGTTCGCAGTTGGCGAACCGTTTTCTTACCGGCGTCCGACCGTTTTCCCACCTTCGCTGCGGAACTCGCTCGGCAAGAGGCCCACGCGCTCCTTGAACACGCGGCTGAAATACTTGTCGTCCTCGAAGCCGGCCATGAACGCGATCTCGTAGACGGGCGCGTCGGATGTCAGCAGCAGCGTCTTGGCGCGCTCGATCCGCAGGCGGCGGAGCATCTCCCCGAACGACTGTCCGGCGAAGCGCGTGAAGCATTGGCTGAAATAACTGCGGCTCATGTTGATGTGCAGGGCGACGTCGGATTGGTTGATCTTCTCGCCCGCATGCTGGCGCATGTATTGAATGGCTTGGATCAAGCTGGCCATGACCTCCCGGGAAAGCGAGAGCTCGAGCATCCGGCGCTGCGCGAGGTCGGAGAACAGCCGGAACCAGTCCCGCCACTGCGCCCACGAGCGGCGAGGGCTGCGGTCGCCGTACAGCCGGCGAACCGCTTCTTCGTCGAGCAGCAGGCCCGTCCACTCCCGCTCGAGCGCCAGGGCGAAGCGTTCGAGCCGCCCGGGCGCCGGGCGCAGGTCGGCTATCGTCCGCGCGAAAGCATCCCATTCGCCCGCGCCGAGCGCCCACTTCAGGGACATCCAGCGGTCGAACAACGCATCCAGCTCCGCGTCCGCGTTCGGCCGCCCGGCGCCGAGCGCCTCGTATGGAATCGATACCGGCTGGCCGTCCGGCGGCTCGGGCGCGTAGAATAGATGGCCCGCCAGCCGTTCGGCGAGCGCGCGCTTCACCTCGGCCAAGGGCTGATCCTGCAGGCCGGCGATCAAGGCGGTCCGCCATTTGCCGGCATGCAGCCCTTCGAGCTCGCGCCGGAGCTCGGGCGACCAGCCGAGGCTGGGAAGCGGCGCCATCCGGATGCCGCCCAGGTCCATGATCGGGTGGCGCTGGGCGAACGGCAGCCGGAACAGCTCGGAAGGGTCCTGTTCGGGGTCGTACGGGAAGAAGACGATGGCGGTGCCGGCCGAGACCCGCTCCTGCTCCGTGCCCGAGCCGGGCGAGTAGGCCGCGCGGCTGCTCTCTTCCCACCGGATCCGGTCGACGATCCGGTTCATGACGTCGTCGACGCTCTCCATGTCGAGCAGCGTCTTCACGATGTAATCGATCGCGCCCAGCCGCAGCGCTTCCTGCACGTAATCGAATTCGTGGTGGCAGGTGAGCACGACGGATTTCATCCGGGGGAACCGCTTGCGGACGTGGCCGAGCAGCTCGAAGCCGTCCATGCCCGGCATGGTGATGTCCGTGAACAGCAGATCCACCTCCTGGCCGGCCAGCTGCTCCATGGCCGTCTTGCCGTCCGCGGCCTCCGAGGTAATCACGATCCCGTAGGCCGCCCAGTCGATCATCGAAATGAAGCCTTTGCGCACGAGCTTTTCGTCATCCACGACCATTGCCTTAATCATCGAAGTCCTCCTTCGTTTTATGCGGAATCGTAATCGTGATCGTCGTGCCGACATGGGGGGTGCCGGCAATGGCGATCCGCATTTGCTCCCCGAAAAACTGCTTCAGCAGCCGGTTCACGTACGACAGCCCGATGCCGAGCCCGCGCCTCGCGCCGGCGGGATCCTCGTTCAGCAGACGGTGCGCGGTCTCGGGATCGATGCCGTCCCCGTTGTCGGCGACCTCCAGGGAGATCGCGTCGCCCGGCAAGGGCCGAATCGTGATCACGACCCTGCCGTGGCGTTCGCCCGTGCCGTGATAGATCGCGTTCTCCACGAGCGGCTGGAGCAGGAACCGCGGAATCGCGGCGCCGACGACCGACTCGTCGACGTCGACCACGTAGTCGAACTCATAGTCGTAGCGGATTCGCTGCAGCTCCATGTAATTCTGCAAGGCGTCGATTTCGTCCTGAATCGTCACGATAATGCTTTTCTTCCCGAGATTGTACTGCAGGACTTTGACCAGCAGCGTCACGAGCTTGTCGATTTCCTTCTGCCCGTTCATCCGGGCGAGCCATTGGACGGTGTTCAAGGTATTGTGCAGGAAATGGGGGTTGATCTGGCTGAGCAGCTTCTCGATCTCGAGCCGGCTCTTCTGCTGCTCGTTATGCTCGACCTCGTTCAGCAGGCCGTTGATCTTCGTCTTCATGTCTTGGAAGTTGCCCAGCAGCAGGTCGAACTCCTCGACGCGCGTATAGGCAACCGGCGATTCGATGTTCTCGGCCATCCGGACGATCTCGGAATTCACCTTGCGCAGCGGCCGGTACACCTGCTTCCAGATGAACAGGGCGAGCAGGACGGAGAACACGAGCGTCGCGAGCGCGACGAAGAACAGCCGGAGCAGCCAGGTATAGATCTCGCTGTTGAAGGTGGTCTGCTTGACGGCCGTGACCAGCTGCCAGCCCTGCGGGCTCTTGTACCGGAAGAAATGATAGCCGCCGCTCACCTCGTGCAGCTGGGCGTCGCTGCGCCAATCGACGTTCGCGGCCTCGCGGGGCATGTCCTTGTTTTCCACGTACGTGACGGCGCCATCTTCGTTGATCAGCAGATGGGATACCTTCATGCCATAGGCGCGTTCGTTCAGGATCTTGGCGAACAGGTTGTAGTTCGTCTCCAGGTAGATGTACACGTTCTGGGCCTCGGGCAGGCGCACCACGCGCAGCGACGAGAAGACGATGTTGGAGCTGGAGCCGTTCATCGTCTTGTGCGGACCGAAGTACGCTCCGCCGTTATAGCTCATGAAGCGCGGCAGCTTGTCCGCGTCGAAGTCCGGGCTCAAGCTGAAGTTCGTGAACAGGACCGGATCCTCCAGGCCGGGCTCGATATAAGCCGTCACCCCGAGAATGGGGTTCGTGAAATTGACCAGGTTGATTTTCTTGTTGATGCTGTCCATGAGCTGCGACTTCTTGTACACCTGCGTCTCGCGCAGGTAGCTGCCGACCTCGTCGACGATCTGCCCGTCGAGCGCGAACTGCTTGGAGGCGAAATCGAGATTGTTGATCGTGTTCTCCAGGCTGGCCGCTTCCTGGTCGAGGCTGGCGATGATGCCGCTTTGGATCTTGTTCGTGAGAATGGAGTAGATGGAGTAGTACGTCATGACGCCAACGAGCGCGAGCGGCAGGAGGCTGCCGATCACCAGATAAATCACCAGACTGCGTCGCAAGGACTTGGACGCGGGCGGCTTGCGCGTGAAGAGGCGGCGCTTCATTCCTCGGGTTGCTCCTTCCTGCGGCGAATTTTGCCGTCGTTATCGGTCGTATTATAGCATATGCGCAAGGGCGATAAAGATCGGTGCGCGCGATATCGGGTCCGGAGGCGCAGGCGCCCAAAAAAGTCCCGGCCGGACCAAGGTCCGATTTCCGTAAACCGGCCTTCATGGGGTAAAATAAAGAAAAACGGGCAAGCCTGGCCTTGCCCCGATCGGGAGCTGGAGAACGATGAAGCGCATGACGATTCTGATCGCCGACGACGAGGCGGAGATCGCCGACCTGGTCGAGCTGCATCTGGCGAGGGAGGGCTACCGCTGCATCAAGGCGGCGACGGGCCTCGAAGCCATGCAGGCCGTCCAGACGCAAACGGTCGATCTGGCCATTCTCGATATCATGATGCCGGGGCTCGACGGCTACGAGGTGACCCGGCAGATCCGGGAGCATTCCGCCATGCCGATTATTTTCCTCAGCGCCAAGACGAGCGACCTCGACAAAATCACGGGGCTCGTCATCGGCGCCGACGATTACATGACCAAGCCGTTCAATCCGATGGAGCTGGTCGCCCGCGTCAACGCCCAGCTGCGGCGGGCGCTGCAATTCAATCAGCAGGGAGGGGCGAGCGCCGCGCCGGTGCTGGAGTCCGGCGGCCTCGTGATCGATCCGGACAGGCACAGCGTGACGCAGTTCGGCATCCCGGTCGAGCTGACGCCCAAGGAATTCGACATCTTGTACCTGCTGGCCAGCCACCCGAAGAAGGTATTCAGCGCCGAGCACCTGTTTCAAAGCATCTGGGGCGAAGCCTACTTCGAGAGCGGCAACACCGTGATGGTGCATATCCGCACCCTGCGCAAGAAGCTCGGCGACGACAAGAACAAATGGATCAAAACGGTGTGGGGCGTGGGGTATACGTTCAATGGCTAGGCCGGCCATCAGCTTCAGGCTGAAGATGATCCTGTTCCTCGGGCTCAGCATGCTGCTCTCCGGGCTTGCGATCTTCCTGGCGTACAAAGCCGTGGAATCCTACTACATGGCCGACGCGCGCTTCGCGGACGACCCGCTGTTCCGGCTGCGGCATATCATCGCGAACGGCGTGGGCGATTTCAAATTCGCCATGCTGCTCATGATTCCGCTGACGATCCTGTTCTTCTACCTCTTCACCAAGCCGTACGCGGCGTACTTCTCCGATATCTCGAAGGGCATCCACCGGCTGGCGGCCGGCGACTTCAGCGGGAACGTCGTCATTCGCTCGCAGGACGAATTCGGGCAGATCGCCGACGACATCAACCTGGCGGGGGAGAACCTCCAGAAGGCGGTGAAGCGGGGGGATTTCGAGGAGAACAGCAAGCATCAGCTCGTGCTGAATCTGGCCCATGACCTGCGCACGCCGCTCACGTCGGTGCTGGGGTACTTGGACTTTATCCTGCGGGACGAGGGCTTGTCCAAGGAACAGGCCGAGCACTATACCCGCATCGCGTTCACGAAGTCGCGGCGGCTCGAGAAGCTGATCGACGAACTGTTCGAGGTGACGAGGGTCAATTACGGCATGGCGACGCTCCATCCGGCGGATCTGGACCTGAGCGAGCTGCTGGTGCAGCTGCACGAGGAATTGTACCCGTTGTTCGAGAACAACGAGCTGACGGTACGCCTGCATGTCGAGCCGCAGGTGCATCTGTTCGGGGACGGCGAGCTGCTGGCCCGCGTGTTCGAGAACCTGCTGACCAATGCCGTGCGCTACGGGCGGGACGGGCATTTCATCGATATCTACTGCAGCGCGGAAGGCGAGGAAGCGGTCGTGCGGGTCGCCAACTACGGCGATTCCATCCCGGAGGAGCAGCTGCCGCATTTGTTCGAGATGTTCTACACCGGCGACAAGGCGCGGACGCATCAGGGCGGCGGCACCGGGCTCGGCCTGTTCATCGTCCGGAATATCGTCGAGCAGCACGGCGGCGCCATTGCGGTGCAGAGCGACGTCGTGCGGACCTGCTTCGAGGTGCGCCTGCCGCTGCGGAGCGGCGAGCTCGCATCTTCTTCGGCGAGAAACTCCGTCCATACGGCGAAATAATCCCGACCCGGCACGGCACGGTCCGACCGGGTTCGTCGTCGTCGGTCGGCAAAAAGTCGGCCAGGGTAGCGATCAAGGCGGCGAAGGGGCGGTCGCGCTCGTACCTGTCAAGTACGGTTCCGGCGTCGCCTGGCGACGAATCCCGTAGGCGTAAACCCGCCGCTGGCACATGCGGCTTTCGCGGTCGGGTTGACGGGCACAACATTTTGTTTTATGATTAGAACGATCATTCGATCGAAACAAGGCACAGCGGAAAGGAGGTCGAGAATCACATGTTCGACCGGTACAATAAGGTTCAGCAAGCCGTATTGGAGACGACGCTGGAATTGATCGTCGACAAGGAGCTGCAGGCGGCGTCCATGTCGCTCATCGCCAAAAACTCCGGCGTGTCGACGGGCAACATTTATCATTATTTCAGCAGCAAGGAAGATATCGTCAACGAGCTGTACAAAGCGATCGTGCTGTTCAACGGGGAGTTCGTGACCCGCGATTTGAGGGAAGGAGACAGCATCCAGACGCGTTTTCGGCTGGCGTGGAAGAACGTCATCGCGCTCGGCAAGAAGTATCCCAACGGATTTCGGTTCATCGAGCAGTATTCGTTCTCGCCGTATATCTACGAACAGTCCAAGCTCGAGGCTTATAAAGGCGGTTGGTGCGGACGGGTCGCGAAGCTGTACGGAGAGGCGATCGAACAGGGCTTGTTCATCGGGATGGAGCCCCGATTCATGGTGCAGATGCATTACGGATCGATCGTGTATATACTGAAGGGGCATGCGCAGCATTACATGGAACTGACGGAGGACCTTGAGGACGAAGCGATTCTCGCCTGTTGGAACTCTGTAAGCAAAGAAAAGGGTTGGAACGAGTAGGTTCGACCCGAATCTTTTGCCAAAGTTAGATCGAACGTTCGATTGAGGTTGGTCGAGATAGCGAGTATCGGTCGTGAAGCATGGGCAAGCTACCAAGGAATGAAGCTGGTTCCCTTGTCCGGATAGAAAATTTGCGATTTACAGAATGAACGTTCAATCGGAACGTTGGTGTTAGAACGTCCATTGCACAACTCATTACACCACACTTTGGAGGGATTTCTATCATGGCAACGAAGACGATTTTTATTACCGGCACAAGCTCGGGACTCGGAAAATTAACGGCGATTCATTTCGCGAAGCTGGGCTGGAACGTAGCCGCGACGATGCGCACGCCGGAGAAAGAAACGGAGCTTACCGGTTACGACAACATTAAAATCTTCAAGCTGGACGTTACGAAGCCGGCGGAGGTCGCCACGGCCGTGGACGATGCGATCGCGGCGTTCGGTAAAATCGACGTTGTCGTCAACAACGCGGGGATGGGCTCGTACGGACCGCTGGAATTGGCCGAGGAGGATACCATCGATTGGCAGTTTGCCGTGAATACCCGCGGTCCGATCAACGTGATCCGCAAATTCCTGCCTCATTTCAGAGCGGAAGGCGGCGGCATGTTCATCAACATCAGCTCCTTCATGGGCATCACCACGGCCGTTCCGCTCGGTTCGCTGTATAACATGTCGAAGTTTGCTTTGGAAGGCTTGACCGAAGGACTCTATTACGAGCTCAAGCCGCTGAACATCGAGCTTCGGCTCATCGAGCAAGGCGGCTCCGCGGGCAATAATTTCGTGAACAGCATCATCTGGAACAAGGACGAGAACATTACGGCCTACGACGATCTGATGAACAAATTATCGGCGCTGATGGGAAGCCGGGATACCAGCCAGCTCGACGATCCGCAAACGATCGTGGACGCCATCGCGGCGCAGGCGACCGGGGAAAGCAAGCAATTCCGGACCGTCATCGGCGAGGCGGGGAATAGCTTGATGGCGCTTCGGAAATCGGTTCCGATCGAGCAGTATCTGGAAACGATGGCGTCCAATTATAAGTAATCCGCAGCCTCTGCCCGGTAACGCCCGGTAGTTCTGCATTCATATTCATCGGCCTCCGTTCCGCCCCGAAAGGCGCGATCGGGGGCCTTTATCGATTCGGGCGAGCGGCAACATTCTTGGCTTCGGGCGCATTTCGGTGCCGGGCGACTTCTTGCCGGATTCGGCCGGGATTTAAGAAAAAGTTTACTATTTCGCCGGTTCTTCTTTATCCCCTTGCCTTACGCTTGAGAGCAAAGCGGTGCGGGGGGATGGAGCGCATGAAGAAGGCGCGGTTGGCGGGACTCGTCGTGCTCGCGCTGATCGTCGCGGAAGCCGGTCGGCATGCGAACGCGTGGATGAGCCGCGAAGCTGCGGTGCCGGTGCCGAACGCGCCGGCGGCGATGCATGCCGTGCATGCGGGCCGGGATCAGCCGTACCGGGGGGACCTGGTGCTGATCGACGGCGCGCATCCCGTGCGCGAGGCCGGCAGGCAGACCGATATCATCCGTCTGTTCGATCATCCGGAGCTGAGGAACGGGTACGGCTTGGCGAATACGGCGATAGCGCTGTCGAAGCGGGCGGCGGATAAATGGCAGCTGCTGGCAGACGCCGCGCGGGAGGACGGAATCGATCGCTTCTTCATCATGAGCGGCTATCGGAACGATGCGGAGCAGGCGCGGCTCTACGAAGAGAAGGGGTCTTTATACGAGCTGCCGCCGGGCTTCGGCGAGCATAGCTTGGGGCTGTCCTTCGACGTCGGCTCGGCCGCGGCGGAGATGAATCGGGCGCCGGAGGGAAGATGGCTGAGCAAGCATGCCTGGGAATACGGATTCATCCTGCGTTATCCCCAGGAGAAAACCGCCGTCACGGGAATCCGGTTCGAGCCGTGGCATTTGCGTTATGTCGGCATGCCGCACAGCGCGCTCATGCACCGGTACGGCTGGACGCTGGAAGAATACCTGGAGGCGCTGAAGCAGCGCAAGTCGATGAGTACCGCCATGGACGGGGTTGAGTACGAGGTGACGTATTATGCGGCTTCGGCCGCGGGCGATACGGCGATTCGCGTACCCGCGGCGGGCGCCTATATGGTGTCGGGCGATAATCGGGGCGGCATCATCGTGACGATTCAGACGAGAACGGCGACCGGTGCGTAGTCGAGCGGGGACGGGACAAGCCAGCCTGCTATATGCGCGTATCCTCCGGTACCGCTGCACTTGGGGACGGCTTTAGGCGAACGGCGGATCCTGCGGGGTTTGCCGTTTTCGCGTTTGGCAGGGCGGCGTTCGGAAGGGTTGGGGAGCCGGAGCGAGAAGTAGTTAAGGAGCGAGATTCGATTTCCGGGAGGCAGCGAGCGTTGATAAAAGCGATTATTTTCGATTTTGACGGCTTGATCTACGATACAGAGGTACCCGAATATACGGCATTCCGGGAAATCTTCGCCGAGCATGGGTATGAGCTGGAGCTGGGTATCTGGGGACAGTGCGTCGGCACCAACAACAGCGGCTTCGATCCGTACGATCATTTGGCGTCGTGTCTGGGCAGGCCCGTCGACCGGGAGGAGCTGCGGGCGCTGCACAAGGCCAAATTCGAGCGGCTGATGGCCGAGGAGACGATCCGGCCGGGCGTGGAGACGTATTTGCGGACGGCCCGGACGCTGGGCTTGCGCATCGGCCTGGCGTCGAGCTCCAGCCGCGCTTGGGTGACGGGGCATCTGGCCAAGCTGAACCTATTGCCGTACTTCGAGTGCATCCGGGTGAGCGACGACGTCAAATTGGTGAAGCCCGACCCCGAGCTGTACCTGCAGGTGATTCAAGCCTTCGGCATCGAGCCGCGGGAAGCGGTCGCGTTCGAGGACTCGCCGAACGGCGCGAAGGCGGCCAAAGCCGCCGGCCTCCACTGCGTCGCGGTGCCAAACGGCGTCACGCGCGAATTGGCGTTCGAAGCCGTGGATTTGCGGCTTTCGTCATTGGCGGACATCGGCTTGGAAGCGCTGATTGAGCGGCTTCAAGGGTAAGCAGGCAGCGATCGCGAGAGACCGGGAAGCTGGACGGAGAAGCGAGAGGGAGTTGGAGAATCCAAGGAAAAGGAGGAGAGCCGATGTTGAAGCCGGATCCCCGCCACTTGTCGGCGGGTCTTGGCATCATCGCCGCCTGCAAGGCGCGGACGGGCGATATCTGGGAAGCGCATTACGGCGCGGCCGCGATCGCGAGCTATCTGTTCCGGCGCGATAATGGGCTTTCCGCCGCCGCGGAATCGGCCGTCGCGAACCAGACGGAGAGGATGATCGCCGCGCATGCGCTGCGCGGGGACGATCATGCCTCGATAACGGGTTCGGCCGGGGAGATGCCCCGCGGGGACGCGGAGCGCGAGATCGTGCAGGCGCTCGGCGGTACGCTGGACGGTCTTCACTGGGTCGGGCATAACTTCATCTACTCGGCGCTTGCCATTGCCGCGCTGCGCGAGCTCGGGACTTGGGGGACGGCGGACGATGTTGGCGGCATCGCGGCATTGGTCCGGTCGTTCAAAGGCACGATTCCCGGTCGGTCCTGGATCGGCTTTCGGGTGTCCGAGGTGAAGCGACTGGCGCGGGAAGCGGATTCCGAGACGGAGGGAATCGGCAGTCCGACGCAGCTTTCGGGGCTCGTGTTGACGGAGCTCGCCGTATTCAAGCGCATCTACCGGGCGGAAGCGCATCATGATTTGATCGGCCATACGCTGACGTTCTCGCATGCGCTCAACCTGCTGCATGATTGCGGTTACGGCGATCTGTTCCGGGCCGGCCTGCCTCAGCTGCTGGCGATGGTCAAGGTGCTGCGTGCGAGCCGCGAACTGGACATGGACGGCGACGTGCAGCTCGTCTCCCCGGTGGACCGCCTGCCGCTTCGCCTCGCGCCGCGCTCGGACTGGCTGCCGACGGAGGAAGCGTACTGGACCGAGGACCATGCGGCCGACGATTGGGATTTCGGTCATGCGTTCAAATTCCCCTGCAGCTTCTACGATCATTTGCGCCGCGCGGCCGACTTTCCGCGGGATGCGGCGGTCGAGAATTTCCGGTATATCGTCCCGGCAGGATGCTAGGTGGCTTCCATGCATGAATTCGGCGGGAGTGTTTACACTAATGCACGAATGTTCTCCCACCATCATGCAGTAAAAGGAGCTTAGCACCTATCATGAGAAGTCGATTTCTGAACGCGAGCTTGCTTGGCTTGACCCTTGCGCTCGGCGCGGCGCCGCTGCCGGCAGGGGCTGCCGGCACGGAACATCAGGCTCGCCAGCTGGACCATTCGGCGGCGCATGCGCCATGCCTCAGTCCCGCAGCCGTCAAGCTGCAGGGGGATATGCGCAGATTGTGGCTCGATCACGTGAATCTGACGCGCGATTATATCGTCAGCGCCGTCGCGGGCACGCCCGATCAGGAGGCGATACTGGCGCGGTTGTTGCAGAACCAGCAGGACATCGGCAACGCCGTCAAGCCGTTCTACGGCGAAGAGGCGGGCAATAAGCTGGCGGCGCTGCTGAAGGAGCATATCGAGCTCGCGGGCAAGATTTTGGTCGCCTCCAAGGCCGGCGACGCGGCCGAGGCGGAGAAGCAGACCAAGCTGTGGTACCGTAACGGGGACGACATCGTGGCATTCCTGACCAAGGCGAATCCGAAATTGTCGGCGAAGGAGCTGCATGATTTGTTCTATCGACATTTGAGCATGGTAGCCGACGCGCTGACGGCCCGCCTGAAACAGGACTGGGCAGGGGACATGACGGCGCTCGACAAGGGCGAGAACCATATCGTCATCCTGGCCGATTTTCTGACTGACGGAATCGTGAAGCAGTTTCCGCGGCGGTTCAAATAGAGCCGCGCATACGATCCGTACGAGGCATCCCTTCGCGGATCGCGATGACGGGAGCGGACGAATCGTTCGAATGACGATGACGTACGCATGTAAGCAGAGGGAATGCGACAAGACCCTCGTGCATCCATTGGAGAATGGATACGAGGGTCTTGTCGTCGCGCGCGATTTATGGGGCTCGCATGTTCCCGCCCGGCGCGCAAGGCGGTCCGGGCGGACGGGAGACGCAGCACGCCCGGGAGTGCATGGGAGATGGAGATGCAGTACGCCCGGCCGGACGAAGGCCGGGATTTTTGGCGTACGGAGGACACCCGAGATCATTAAGAGTGATGGCTGCGCGGCTCAGGATGCGACAACAAGAAAAGACACCATGCGCTGGTGTCTGTCGGCGTCTATGGCGCTGCGTTCCGCGAGCAGCTTGCGGAATTTCATGTACGACACGATCCGCCATGGCACCGCGTAGCCGGCCGCCACGATGACGAACAGCGCCGCTTCCGTCTCGGGCCCGATGAACGCGAAGTAGTCCCGAAGCGCGAAACGCACGACGAAGATCGCCAGGAACGCAATGACGAAGCTGCGGTTCTTCGCGGCGTAGATCTGTCCGTCCTCGCGGCGTTCGTAGTTCGTGGTCAAGATAAGCGGAATCGAGAGCACGGCGCCGATGAGGAACGCGACGACGAACTCCCAGGCGGCGGCGTCGACTTTGGGACCGGCCGCGATCGGAATGCTGATCGCCGCCACGTAGACCGCCGGAAGCAGCAGCCGCAGTCCGTTCCCCTTGATCGGGCGGTACATCGCCCGCGTCCGGCGCCAGAGAATGAGCGCCGCGATCAGCACGATATAGAGATAAAAAGAAGATCCTTCCATGGTTCCGCGACCTCCTGTCGGTGAAGTCCAAGTCCTTCAAGGATATGGAATAACCGGACGTTTGAACAGCCGGAATGCGTTTCTTTCGGGCACGGTCAGCACGTATCGGCCAGGGCGACGAAGGCGGCGGTGATGCGATACACGCTCGCCGGTTGATCCGTTCAGAGCAATCCGCTTGGTACGCGTATCGCCACGATCCAGTGGTGGTGATGCGAGGACATCCTTGCCAGTGGCCGTTAAGAGCAAGCCGCTTGGTAGGGCGCCGAAGCGAACCAATGCCGGCTCCTCAACCCACCCCGGCAGCCGTCGTTTGCGCGTCAGCGGACACCTGCGGATTGTGATGGACTAAACCTGCTGCCTCCGACGTGCAACGCTTTAAACGCGAACAAGCACTTCGGCCACGGAGGCGAAGTGCTTGTTCGGCTGGCGGAGCCGCATGGTCATGCAGCGCGGCATACCGGTCGCGCTGCGAACCCGCTCATATTTTCTTCAGCAGCAGATAGACGAAGTACGGCGCGCCGATCAGCGCGACGACGATACCCGCTGGCAACCCGCTTGGGTCGACCACGTTGCGGCCGATCGTGTCGGCCGATACGAGCAGCCAGCCCCCGATCAGCACGGCGACGGGAATGAACAGCTGATTGCGCGGCCCGACGAGCGCCTTCGCGATATGCGGCGCCATCAGTCCGACGAACGCGATGCTGCCCGCCACGGACACGGCGGAGGCGGCCAGCGCGACGGCCGCGAGCAGCAGCACGAGGCGTTCCTTCGTCAGCGAGACGCCGACGCCGACGGCGACGGCATCGTCCATGGCGAGCAGATTCAGCTTGTTCGCCTTGTAGAGCACGAACGGAATCAGTACGGCCAGCCACGGCGCGAGCGCCCAGATGAACGGCCAGTCCGTGCCCCAGATGCTGCCAGCCAGCCATTTCGAAATGAAGTCGACCTTCTCGCGATCGGCGGACGAGATCAGCACGATCATGACGCCGTCGAGCGCCATCGCGAAGCCGACGCCGGTCAGGACGAGCCGCACGGGCTGCAGGCCCGCATGCCGCTTGTAGGCGAAGAGGTAGATCAGCGCCGACGTGAGCAGCGCCCCGCCGAACGCGACCATCGGCAGCACGTACGCGAACGAGCCCGCGTCGATCGGCATGAACAGGAAGAACAGGGCGACCCCGACGCCGGCGCCGGAGTTGATGCCGATGATGCCGGGATCGGCCAGGTCGTTGCGCGTTACGCTCTGCAGGATGGAGCCGGCCAGCGCCAGCGCCATGCCCGCGAGCAGCGTGATGATGATGCGCGGCAGGCGGACGTCGAACAGGACGAAGTGCTCCTTGAACGTCCCGTGCCCGAAGAGCGTCGGCAGCAGGCGGCCGTATGAGAGCTTGGAATAGCCGAGCCCCATCCCGGCGAAGACGGTCAGCAGGATCAGCGCGACCAGCGCGAGCAGGATGATCCGCTGCTTGCGGATGAGTGCGGGACGGATCATTTGATCGCCAGACCTCCTCTGCGCATGATGTAGAGGAAGAAGGGCAGGCCCGCGACGGCGACGATCGCGGCGACGGGCGTTTCGTACGGCGCGTTCAGCGTTCGGGCGAGCGTATCGGCAAGCAGCATGAACGCGGCGCCGGATACGGCCGACATCGGGATGACGAACCGGTAGTCCGTGCCGACGATGGCCCGCACGATATGCGGGATCATGAGTCCGAGGAACGTCAGATTGCCGACCAGCGCCACGGAAGCGCCGGCGAGCAGCACGGTGACGAGGAACAGCACCGCCTTGATGGCGGCGGTCTTCTGGCCGAGTCCGACGGCGACGTCCTCGCTCAGGCTCAGAATCGTCAGCTGCCGGGACAGCGCCAGCGCGATCAGGATGCCGGCGGAGATGAACGGGATGATCACTTGCAGCTGTCCCCAATCGGTGCCGATCATGCCGCCGGCCGTCCACATGGAGACGTCCTTCGAGATCTTGAAAGCGAGGCCGATGCCGCTCGCGACCGCATACAGGAACGCCGAGATGGCCGAGCCGGCCAGGACGATGCGCAGCGGCGAGAAGCCGCCCTTCTTGGCGGCCCCGACGCCGAGCACGAGCAGGGAACCGACGGCCGCGCCGATGAAGCAGGCGATCGTGATCCAGAAATAGTTGGCCGACGGCACGAGCGCGACGGTAAAAGCCAGTGCTGCGTTAGCACCGGCTGTAAGGCCCAGCAGGCCGGGATCGGCAAGCGGGTTGCGCGTCATGCCCTGCATGACCGATCCGGACACGGCGAGCGCCGCGCCCACGAAGATCGCCGCGATCTCGCGCGGCAGTCGGATCTCGCGGAGGACGGAGAGGTTCTCGCCCGACCGGTCGGTCGTGAGCGCGAGCCAGACGTCGTTCAATGAAGTATGGGCGGCCCCGAATACCATGGCGACGGCGAACATCGCGATGAGAATGAGGATGCCCGCCGCCAGTTTGCAGGCAAAAGGGATGGAGCGCGAGGGATTGCCTGCCATCGCCTTATTGTCCCAAGAAGCTCTTCTTGAAGAAGTCGAGCTGGAAGTCCAGCGTGTTGGCGTCGTTGAAGTAGAACTCGTTGGCGTTGACTTCGAACACGTGACCGTTCTTCACGGCCGGAATGTTCTTGTACGTGTCGGTGTTTTGGAACGAATTGTCGGTATCGCTGAATTTGCTCAGGATGACGTAGTCGCCCGCGAATTGCGGCAGCACTTCCGTGGACAGCGCGTAGTAGCCGGGTTTGAGCGCCGTGTCTTTGACCTTCTGCGGCATGTTCAGGCCCATCGCCTGGTACAGGATCTCGGTGCCGCGGCCCCAGTTGTCGCCGTAGACGTACAGCTGCTTGTCGTAGTTCTCGATGACGGACACGGTCGCGTTCTCGCCGATCTTGGCTTTGATTTCCTTGCCGGCTTCCGCGGCGCGCGTCTTGAAGTCGTCGATCCAGGCTTGCCCTTCCTTCTCTTTGTTGACCGCCTTGGCGATCTCGAGATGCTGGGTCAGGTAGTCGACCTTGCCGTACGTGTAAACGACGGTAGGCGCGATTTCTTTGAGCTTATCGAGGTTCTTGACGTTGTCGAGGCCGATGATCAGGTCGGGATTAAGCTCGATGATTTTCTCCAGGTCCTCGTCGGTCACTTCCTTCGCGCCCTTCAGCGCGTCCGCGAAGCGGGGGTTCTTCATGGACCAGGCATCCGCGCCGACGATGTTGACGCCAAGCGAGATGAGGTCGCCCGCGTAAGAAGCGAGCACGACGACGCGCTGCGGGTTGGCGGGCACTTCGACGGGGCCGGTCTGGGATTGGTAGGTGATCGTGCCGGATGCTGCCGTATCGTTCGCCGCGGCATTGTCAGCCGCCGCATTGTTGCCGGCCGGCGCGGTATCGGTGGCCGCGTTGTTCGCGGCGGCACCATTTCCCTCCGCGGCATTGTTGGCGTTGTTCGCGGCATTGCCGCAAGCGCTAAGGATGAGGAGCAGTAAGGCAAGAACCGGGAATAATGCTTTCTTCATGACGGGAAAAACTCCTTTAAATAGAATATGATGAGATTTCATTGATAACGATTATCACTATCGCCATTGATAAAGATACGGGCATTGAGAATGATTGTCAATAGCTTCTTGAAATAAGCGGCGGGTCCGTGTATATTTATACTAACTGAGAATGATTATCACCGTCAGTACATAGCAAAGGGGCGATCGGCCATGAACGCAGCGGATGTATACGATATGACGATTATCGGGGGCGGCCTGGCGGGGCTATACTCGGCTTTTTATAGCGGACTTCGGGAAATGAAAACGAAGATTATCGAATTTCAGCCGCAGCTCGGCGGGAAGGTCCATGTGTATCCGGAGAAAATGATCTGGGATATCGGCGGGCTGACGCCGCTCCCCGGCGCGAAGCTGATCGAGCAGATCGTCGAGCAGGGGTTGACCTTCGGTCCCGAGGTCGTGCTGAACGAGAAAGTGGAGGCCATCGGGCGCAACGAATCCGGGATCTTCGAGCTGCGCGCGGCCTCCGGGACCGTGCATTATTCCAAGACCGTCATCGTCGCGGTGGGCAGCGGCATCCTGAAGCCGACGAAGCTCGCGATCGAGGGCGCGGAGCGGTACGAGGTCGGCAACCTGCATTATACGGTCAAATCGCTGCGTACGTTCAAAGACAAGACCGTCATCGTGTCCGGCGGCGGCAATTCTGCCGTCGATTGGGCCAACGAGCTGGAGCCGATCGCCAAGCAAGTCGTCGTCGTTCACCGCAAAGGCGCGCTGTCCGGGCATGAAGCGCAGGTGCAGCAGCTGTTGAACAGCTCCGCTGCGTGCGTGTTCCACTCCTCGATCACGAAGCTGTACGCGAGCGGCAACCACGAGACGATCGAACGCGTGGAGCTGACGAACCACGAGACCGGCGAGATCTCCACGCTGGAGGCCGACGAGATCGTCATCAATCACGGCTACGACCGCGATTCCACGCTGCTGCAGTCGAGCGAGCTGAACATCGAGATGCTGGAGGATTTCTACGTATCCGGCAGCGTCACGAGCGAGTCGTCCGTGCCGGGACTGTATGCGGCGGGCGATATCCTGATGCACGACGGCAAGCTCCATCTGATCGCCGGCGCTTTCCAGGACGCGGCGAACGCCGTGAACAAGGCGAAGCAGTTCATCCAGCCGGACGCCGAGAAGTACGGCATGGTATCGTCCCATAACGACCGGTTCAAGGAACGCAACCGCGAGCTGGTGAAGCAATTGATGAAGTAAGGCGCGCTCGGCGCCTGTCGAATAGCGGCACGGTCAGCCCCGGCGCGGAATGCGGCCGGGGCTTTCGTATTGGGGCGCGGCGCGCCCGCTTGTACGGTTGTCCGACGGCTATGGAGGGACTGCTTGCGGCGTCTGGCTGCTTGAGGTGGCGGCTTTAAGATACGGTGGGTGAAAATGCTGCAAAACATGCGGTATTTTAAGTGGCGAGCCGGTTTGGATAACGGTCGGGATGCTGCAAATCTGCCGCATGTTGTGGAGGTGTTCCGGATTGCAGGTCGTATAGCCGCAAATCCGCTTCAAATATAGCGGTATGCTTCGGTTTCATAGGTTGAAGGGTGAAATTGCTGCAGACAGGCAGTAATTTACGAAGTCAGCCTGGATTGCGGGTAGAATTGATGCAAATCTGCATCAATGAAACGGTAGTTAGCGATTCCATGCGTAGTAGGGGGCGGATTTGCTGCAGATTCGCAGTATTTTATGCGCAAACGTTCGGTGAGAAGCGAACTTGCTGTAGATTTGCAATAATTCGATTTACGGCTCAATTGTTTTATGTGCCGGCAAAAAGCGGCGGCATTCGCGGGACGGCAAAAACCGATTAACCGAAAAGCCAGCAAGCGCGGCGTAATCGGCGGCCGCATGCTTGCTGGCTTCTATCGTTCTACGAAAGTTTGTCGCGGGAGCGGTCCCATGCCGTCCCCGCGCCAGCCAACAGCCGCGCGGCTTCCCGCGGCGAAGGCGCGAGCGTGATCGCCGAGATGACCGACACGCCGTCGGCCCCGGCGGCCAGCACGGAGCCGGCATTGCCCGGCGCGATGCCGCCGATGCCCACGAGCGGCGCCGCAATACCGGCGGATCGCAGATCCCGGAGCAGCCGCGTGCCCTGCGGCGCTGCGGCGTCGGGCTTCGAGCCGGTCGGGAAGATCGGCCCGATGCCGAGATAATCCGCGCCGTCCGCGAGCGCCCGGCGCGCTTCATCCACGGTATGGGCGGATACGCCGACGATCGCGCCGGCGCCGACCCGAGCCCGAACGGACGCGGCAGGCTCGTCGTCCTGCCCGACATGGATCCCGTCGGCGCTAACCGCGGCCGCCAGGCTGACGTCGTCGTTGACGATGAACGGGACGCCGCGCGCCCGGCATACCGCCTGAAGCCGCTTGGCCAGCTCCAGCTTGGCCTCGCCGGCAAGGGAGCCGGGGCCTTTCTCGCGGAATTGGAAGCAGGTGACCCCGCCTTCGATCGCTTCGCGCAGCAGCTCCGCGGGGTCGACGCCCGCCGGGCAATTCGTGCTCCCCATGATCAGGTACACCCGCAGCGCCCGGCGCACGTCCTCTTCAAGCCTGCGCAGCATCATGCGTCTCGCTCCTTCGTCTGCGTTGGTAAGCGAAATGGTTCGTCGGCCCGTGCCCTGCGCCGATCCCCAGCCCGTCCTCGATCGCCGCCTGAATGAAAGCCTTGGCCGTGTCCATCGCTTCCTCGACGGTCCGGCCCTGCGCGAGCCCGGCCGTGAGCGCGGCGGAATACGTGCAGCCCGTTCCGTGCGTATGCCGGGTGTCGACCCGCCTGCTTTCGAGATGGCGGAATTCCTTGCCGTCGTACAGCAGGTCCACCATCGGTTCGTCCGGCGCGCCGTGGCCGCCTTTGATGAGCGCATAGCGGGAACCCATCTCCACGAGCGTCTTCGCGGCGATCTCGCGATCCTGCAGGCTCGCGATCCGCATGCCCGTCAGCAGCTCGGCCTCGGGAATGTTCGGCGTCGTCACGAGCGCGAGCGGAAGCAGCCGCGCGACGAGGGCGTCGACCGCCTCGCGCAGCAGGAGCCGCGAGCCGCCCTTGGCGACCATCACGGGGTCGATGACGAGGCGGCGCCATTCGTATTGCGCCGCTTTCTCCGCCACGACGCGGATGATCTCGGAACTGAACAGCATGCCGGTCTTCACCGCGTCCGGCGGCAGGTCCGCGCCGAGCGCGTCGAGCTGCGCGGCGACGGCGGCGGGCTCCATCGGGTAGACGCCATGGACGCCGAGCGTGTTCTGCGCGGTCACCGCGGTCAGCGCGGACATGCCGTAGACGCCGAGCTCCTGGAACGTCTTCAGGTCGGCTTGAATCCCGGCGCCGCCGCCGCTGTCCGAGCCCGCGATCGTCAAAGCTTTATAAATATTGGTCATGGGTGGGGTTCCTCCTTCGCTGCTTCGCCCTTCAATGCGCGACGGGCCATTCAATCGTTCGATCGCTCCGCGAGCGCAATTCATCCCGTCCGAAGCTCTTCAAACGGGCTGCGAGATAATCGCCCGCTGCCGCAGCGTATCGGACGTGACCAGCGCCAGCTGGTTCAGGAACTCGACCTGGAAGCTGCCGGGTCCGCGGCCTTCCGTCGCCGCGAACGCGAGCTCCGCCGCGACGCCGTAGAACGCGAGCGCTTCGGCGGCGGCGGCGACCTGCGCCCCGCGGCCATCCCCGGCGACGGCCAGGAAAGCGGCGATCACGGAGCCCAGCAGGCAGCCCGCGCCGGTCACTTGGGTCAGAATCGGGTGGCCGTTGCTGACGACCTGAGTCGTCTCGCCGTCCGTGACGATATCGTCCTTGCCGGTCACGACGACCAGGCAGCCGAGCTTCCGCGCCGCGCGCGCGGCGAGGGCAACGACGTCGCCTTCGCCCGCGCCGGCATCGACGCCTTTGATCGACCAGCTTTCGCCGATGACGTTGGCGACTTCCGCCACGTTGCCGCGCAGCGCGGTCAACCGCACCTCCTGCGCGATCTGCCGCGCCGCGGCAGTCCGGTACGGCGTCGCGCCGGCGCCGACGGGATCGAAGACGACCGGCACGCGTTGCGCGTTGGCCGCTTTGCCGGCAAGCAGGATCGCCTGCACGACGGCCGGATCGAGCGTGCCCATGTTCAGCAGCACGGCGCCGGAGATCCGCGCCACGTCCTCGACTTCCTCGTGCGCGTAAGCCATGATCGGCGATGCGCCGAGGGCGAGCAGCCCGTTGGCGGTGAAGTTGGTCACCACCCAATTGGTGATGTTGTGCACGAGCGGATTGCGGGAACGAACCAGGTCAAGATAGGACATCGTCATCTTCCTCCTAGGGTTTCAAATTTTGATAGGCATCCTCGGCCTTCGCTGCGGCGGGGAGCAGGTCGTTGGCGACGAGCCATGTCTTCACGCGGTCCCAGGACGCGGGATCCTGCGAGCCGAACGGCTGGTCCTTGTCCGTCATGAGCGGCAGCAGGATCCGCAGGCTCTTCGCCTCGATGTCCGCATCGAGGGGGGAGTTCCCGTCCTCGTGGTCGAGCAGCGTCTTCAGCGCGTCGTCCGGATGCTCCGCCACGTATTGCTGTCCTTCCGTCGCTGCTGCGACGAATTTGGCGAAGACGTCCTTCTTCGCCTGCAGCCCGTCGTCGCTTGCGGCCAGCACGAGCTCGTAGTAGTCCGGCACGCCGTAAGCGGCGGGATCCAGCGACTCGACGGGATGGCCTTCCTTCTCCAGGATCAGCTGCTCGTGATTGATGAAGCCGCCGATGATGGCGTCCACTTTGCCGGTGGAGACGGCGGGAATGAGGTCGTAGCCGACGTCGATCATGTTCGCTTTGTCGGGATCGCCGCCGTCCTGCTTGATCATGGTGCGCGCCATCGCCTCGTAGAGCGGAATCGAGGAGAAGCCGACCGTCTTGCCGGCCAGGTCCTTCGGCGAACGCACGCCGCTTCCCTCCGGAACCATCAGGTGGTTTAGCGGATGCCGCACGATCGCGGCGATGGATTTCACGGGAATGTTCTCGCCGCGCGCCATCAGCACCTGCGGCTGGTACGTCAGCGCGAGATCGATCTTGCCGGCGGCGACGAGCTTGAGCGCGTCGTTCGTATTGGCGGGCATCTGAATGTCGACGTCGAGGCCGGCCTTCTCGAAGTAGCCTTGTTCCTGCGCGGCGTAGAGGAACGAATGAACCGCGTTCGGGTACCAGTCCAGCATTAGCGTGATTTTCTGCAGCGGCGCGCTCGGGGTGTTATCGCCGGTACCGGCGCCGGCATTCGTCCCGGCATTACCGTTCGACGAGCCGCAGCCGCCGAGCGGCAGTACGAACAGCGACGCGGCGAGCAATGCGATCAGAGGGGCGTGCTTTTTCATGTGCGATCCGTCCTTTTTGTGTGAAAGCGCGGGAAGGAGCTTCTCGAGGCATCCTTCCCTTGCCTATGAATGGGAAAATCTTCGTTGCGGCTTATCGATAAGCGGATCGCCGCCGCTTCCTGCGAAGCAGCCAATACTCCAGCCATGCGACGATCAAGAAATAAACGACGCCGAGCGCGGACAGCAGGAACACCGATGCGAACATGGCATCCGTCTGGAGGCTGCCGGACATGCGGCGGCTAAAATACCCGAGCCCTTCGCTGCCCCCGAGCCATTCGCCGATCGTCGCGCCGACGACGCTGTAGACGACCGACAGCTTGAGGCCGGAGAAGAACGAAGGCAGCGCCAGCGGCACCTGCACCTTGCGGAAGATCGCCCACCGGCCGGCGCCCATCGTGAGCAGCAGGTCCCTGTAGCCGGCATCGCCCTTGCCGAGCCCGTCGTACGCACCGACGACGATCGGGAAGAAGGCGGTCAGGAACACGACGGCGACCTTGCTCCAGATCGAGTAGCCGAACCATAAGATGAAGACCGGCGAGAGCGCGATGAGCGGAATCGTCTGGCTCACGATAATGAACGGATACAGCGCCTTGTCGAGGGTCCGGTACATATGCATTCCGATCGCGAGCAGCGAGCCGACGCAGACGGAGAGCAGGAAGCCGAGGGCGGATTCCGCGACGGTGGCGGCCAGATGCCGGCCGAGCAGCAGATGCGCGTCCTCGCCGAGCGCCCCCGCGACGGTCGTCGGGGCGGGCAGGATGAAGAACGGCACCCAGCCCAGCCGGACGCCGCATTCCCAGGCGCCGAGCAGCGCGAGCAGCAGGAGCAGGAACAGTCCGTATTGCGCGAGCAGCGCGTTAAGTAGCGGTTTGCGTTTGGTCATCCAGCAGCCGCTCCAATTCTTGCCTGAACCGAATAAAGGCAGGCTCGTATTTCATCCGGGAATCCCGCGGCCGCGGGAGATCGACGCGCAGCTCCAGCGCCTGTTCGCCGCTGCCGGCCCCGGGCATGAGGTAGATGCGGTCGCTCAGCAGGATGGCTTCCTCGAGATCGTGCGTGATGAACAGGACGCTCTTGTTCAGATCGCCCCACAGCCCGAGCAGCCAGCGGTGCAGCTCGCGCTTGGTCATGGCGTCGAGCGCGCCGAACGGCTCGTCGAGCAGCAGGAGCGGCTGCCCGGCCATGAGCGTGCGCAGGAACGCGGCGCGCTGCCTCATGCCGCCGGACAGCTCGGCGGGGTACGCGTTCTCGCAGCCCTCGAGCCCGAGCAGCTTCAGCAGTTTGAGGACCTCGCCCCTGCCGTCCGCGCTGCGGCCTCGCGGCGTCAGCTCGAGCGGCAGCAGGCAGTTGTCCATGACCGTGCGCCACGGGAGCAGCAGATTCTGCTGCGGCATGTAGGCAATTCGGCCAAGGCGGCGCGGCGCGCGCTCGCCGTACAGGAAAATCTCGCCGCCGGCCGGCTCCAGCAGCCCGGCGATCAGCTTGAACAGCGTGCTCTTGCCCGATCCGCTGGCGCCGACGACGGAGACGAATTCGCCTTCGCGCACCTCCAGCGAGAGGCCTTCGAACAGCCGGGCGCCGCCCGCGCGGCCGCGGCCGAACGCGAACGAGACATCGTGCAGGGATAATAGGGCCGCCATCAGCGCACCTCCTTCGACGCAATAGAAAAAGCCCGCCCCCGTTTCCGAATAAGGAAGGGGGCGGGCGCCTCGAAACGCGGCATGGCGCGTCTTGGTCGGGTTCCATCCACTTCCCTACGCTGGCATCACCCAGATCAGGTTCCAAGGGTCCGCGGATCGGTTCCGCGTCTCAGTCGTCAGACTCCCCTAGTGAATAAACAAGGTATTCGGTTAGCCTAACTATAGCACGGCAACTGGAAGCTTACCAGCTGCCGGAAGCTTTCCGGCGCTACTGGAAGCTTTTCAGCGCTACTGGAAGCTTTCGAGCGTTACTGGAAGCTTTCCAGCGTTACTGGAAGCTTTCCGGCGTACTGGAAGCTTTCCAGCGTTACTGGAAGCTTTCCAGCGTTACTGAATGCTTTCCAGCTCCAGCGTGATCGTCTCGATCATCTGCACGAAGGACGTCAGCTCCTGCGAGCTGGCCGCTTGGTCGCGCGCCAGCATCGAAGTCCGCTCGGCGTCGCGCATGACTTCGCCGATGACGCCCGAGATCTCCTGCAGCTTCGCCCGCACGGTGACGAGCGATTCCTTGGAATGGCTGGCAAGCTTGCGAATCTCGCCGGCGACGACGCCGAAGCCGCGGCCGTGGTCCGCTGCATGGGCCGCTTCGATGGCGGCGTTGATGCCGAGCAGCTGGCTCTGGTCGGAGATCTCCTGCAGCAGCGAGCCGATACCGTCGATCTCGCCGATCTTGGACTGCAGCTCGCGCACCTTCAGGTTCGCCTGATCCTGGATGTCCGCCGTATGGCTGGCCGAATCCGCGACGGACTGGCTGCTGCTGCCAAGCTCCACGATCATGGCGGAGAGCTCCTGGACGATGCGGCTGATCGTCGTCAGCGTCGACTGCCTGGCGTCCGAGAGCGATTGGATTTTATCCTTCTCGTCCTTCTCGTACGCTTCGAGCACCAGCTGGGAGTCGAGATTGAACATTTTGGACAGCGCGAGGATGATGGTCATCCACGAGTCCGGCGCGATGCGTTGGAAATTCTGTACCGCCGTATCGAGATAGAGCATGTACGTGCCCAGGTACCACTCCGTCGTCAGGCCGATCCGCGAGTGGATGTGGCCGATGACGATCCGGCGTTCGATGAACGCGTCGTCGATGACGCCGTCCGTCATGGACAGGAAGTACCGGCGCTGCGTCTCTTTCAGCCGCTCCAGCGTGCTGTGCTTGTCGATGATGGCCCGCAGCTCGGGAATCGCCGCGACTTTCTCGTAAAGCTGGTCGACGACCAGGCTCGTGATTTGCTCGAAGAGCGGCCGGTTGCTCCGCAAATAAGCCAGGTCCTGTTCCGTGATGCCGGTGTACGCGATTTGTTTCCTGCGCGCTTCGTTTACTTGGATCATCGCTGCATTCTCCTTGGGTTATGAGTTCGATAGCATTTTACCTGCTTATTTCGACAAAAAACGCGTCATTTCCTGTGGGAATGGAAAATATTTACGCCGGTTCGCCGATGCGGGGAAGTTTATCCGGTCTAGTCACACATTCGCCCAAATCGCTGTGATTGCAATCACACCGGGAGCGATCCTCCGGACCGTATACTGGAGACATCAAATCCAAGCGACAAGAAAGCGGGGAATCACGATGCTTAACCGAGAAACGATCGCCATCATCAAATCCACGGTACCGGTGCTGGAGATTCACGGCACGACGATCACGAAGCGCTTCTACGAGCGGTTGTTCGAAAGCCATCCGGAGCTGCTGAATATATTCAATCACGCCAACCAAAAGCAGGGCAGGCAGCAGACGGCGCTCGCGAACGCGGTATACGCGGCCGCGGCCAACATCGACAAGCTGGAGTCGATCCTGCCGGTCGTGAAGGGCATCGCCCATAAGCACCGCAGTCTGGGCGTCAAGCCGGAGCATTACCCCATCGTCGGCGAGCATCTGCTCGGCGCGATCAAGGAAGTGCTCGGCGACGCCGCGACGGACGAGATCATCGGCGCTTGGGGCGAAGCCTACGGGGTAATCGCCGGCGCGTTCATCGGCGTCGAGAAGGAAATGTACGAGCAAGCGGAGAAGCAGCGGGGCGGCTGGGAAGGTTTCCGCGCATTCAAAGTCGCGCGCAAGGAGCGGGAGAGCGAGGTCATTACATCGTTCTACTTGGTGCCGGCGGACGGCGGGGAGATCGCGGCGTTCGAGCCCGGGCAGTATATCAGCGTGAAGCTGGCCATTCCGGGCGAAGCGCATACGCACATCCGCCAGTACAGTTTGTCGGGCTCGCCGGGCGAAGGACATTACCGGATCTCCGTGAAGCGGGAGAATACCGTGCCGGACCGTCCGGCGGGCCGGGTCTCGGTCTATCTCCACGAAGAGATCGAGGAAGGAGCCATTCTGCCGGTCTCGGCGCCGGCCGGCAGCTTCACGCTCGACCGCGGCGATGCGCGCCCCGTCGTCCTGATCAGCGGCGGCGTCGGCTTGACGCCGATGGTGAGCATGCTGCGCGCGATCGCGGAGATGCAGCCGGAGCGCAAGGTGACGTTCATCCATGCGGCGCAGCATGGCGGGATGCACGCGCTCAAGGACGAGGTGGACGGCCTCGTGCAAGATCGCCCGAACTTCGAGGCATACTGGGTGTACGCGAATCCGACGGAGCGGGACAGGGAAACGGGCGCATTCCACAAGGAAGGCTACGTCGACCTGCCATGGCTGAAGCAGGCAGCGGGGACGCGCGATGCGGGGTTCTACTTCTGCGGTCCTCAGCGGTTCATGCGGACGGTCAAACTGGCGCTGAAGGAATGGGGCGTGCCGGCCGAGGATATTCATTACGAATTCTTCGGCCCGGCCGGGGGATTGGACTGATTCGCGAGAATCGCGCCTAGCGGTCTCGCGGCGCAGGCCTCCCCGCAGTGATCTTCCCGGAACGTGCCCTGCCCTGCTCAGCCTTCGGCCCGCTGCGCCCGAAGCAGCCGGTTGACGGTCTCGCGGCGCAGGCCGATCAGCTGGCCGATCTCGTCCTGCGTCAGCACGTCCGTCAGCTGGGCCGGCCCGATATAGAGGCGGAGCCATGCTTGCAGCTTGCGCAGCTTATCGGCGGGCGCCACCTGCGTAAGCTGGTCGATGCGCTGCTGCATCATGCGCAGCTTGTCCTGCAGCTGCAGGGCGACGTCCCGGCATTTTGCGGGATCGTCCTCCATCTGCCGGTACCATTCGGGCGCGGAGATGACCTCCGCTTCCGACGGGACGAGCGCGACGGCCGTGCCGAAGTACGGATTCGGACTGATGAGGGAATGATGGGGAATCGTTTCCCCCGGCGTGATGAGATTGACGAGGAACGGCGTGCCGTCCGCGTGAATGCGCAGAATCTTGAGCAGCCCGCCGCGCAGGCGGAAGAGCGGACCGGATTCCCCTTGGCGAAACAGAATCTCGCCTTTGTTTAACAGCATGGACAGAAGCTCCTTCGCAATCGTGCATGAATGGCTTCAGTATAGCAAACTGCACCGGTTCCGCTCCATTCCGGTTCTATGCGGTTCCGATTTACTCCATTCCTTTTCGGCGGAATGGAGTTTTTGCGTCCGATCGCCGCCCGGCCGGCAGGAATCGGCCATTTTCCCGCGAATCGATTGTTCTTAGGATGACCGGAAAAGGGGGAGCGATTCATGATGGAGGACATTGTACTGCGCAGCGGCCGTCTGGCCGTAGCCGTCAAGCATCCGAGCGAGGTGGGCGGCGCCCGGTTCGACCGGACGGGGTTCGTCACGGGCGTTACGCTGGACGATGCGCACGCGTTTTGCGCGTACGAGCTGCCGGGAATATGGGATCCGACCAAGGGAGCCGGCCTGTGCGGCGAATTCGACAACCAGATGAAGCTGGGCTACGACGAAGCGAAGCCGGGAGAATGGTTTCCGAAGCTCGGCGTGGGGCTGCTGCGCCGCGAATCGGAGGCGCCGTATCAATTCATGAAGGCGTACGAAGTACGGCCTTATCGCATCGACGTCGAGCAAGCGGACGCCGGCAGCGTAACGTTCGCCGTCCATCCGGACGAATGCCTCGGCTATGCGGTGCGGTATCGCAAATCCCTGACGGTCGAGCACCATGCGCTTCGCGTGGATTACGAACTGGTCAATACGGGCGCGCGGCCGATCGAGACCAACGAATACGCGCATAATTTCGTCTGCCTTGACGGGAAGACGGTCGGACCGGATTACGCGCTTGCGTTTGCCGGAGAGCGCTCTTCGGAATTCAAAGTGCACGTCGGCGATATCCGGGCGGAAGCGGACCGGCTGGAATGGGGCAGCGTGCCGGAACGCGATTTCTACGCGCGCTTGCATCCGGGCGGGGAAGGCGCCCCGATGCCAAGCGGCTGGACGCTGACGCACCGTCCGTCGGGCCTGCGGATGAGCGAAGCCTGCGGCTTCGGCGTGGAGCTGATCGCCGTCTGGGGCATGGCGCACAACGTATCGCCGGAGATGTTCGCGCCCGTCCGGATCGCGCCGGGAGAGACGCTGGCCTGGTCGCGGACGTACCGTTTCGGGGATTGACGGCGGCGGGCAAGCACGGCGCTTGCCGCTTGGACGCATCGGGCTTTGCAGGACTATCGTTCCGGCGGGCGGCGATGCGTTTTTTTTGTTCCGCCGGTCGTTGGTTCGACTGATTGTCGCTTGGCGGAATTCGGCAGTATTTTGCTGTTTTCGACAAATTATTCTGGCATAATTGACCAACTTACCATTATCGGGTATCTTTCGAATAGTAGGCAAGACTCAGATGATTCGATACCCGGAGGTGCTTTCGTACCATGTCATACTCGCAGCAGGTTAAGCGCGGCCAATCGTCCGTCGGCTATTTCCGCTCGTTGGCCTTCAGAATTTCCTTTATTGCCGGCGTTTGTTATTTGGCGCTTTGCGTCATGCTCACGGCGGTATCCTATTACCAGCAGAAGCAGCATGTCATGGACGAGCTGCTGGCGCTCGAGAGCATGTTCCATTCGCCGCTGATGCTCGAGCTGGACGAGATCGAGACGTCCAAGACGGCGCTGAAGAAAGACGAGGAAGCGTACAAAACGATTCCGGACGTCATGCACGTGCAGGAAGAGATGGACCGCGCCGCGGCTTCCGAGCTTGTGGAGAACGCATACTTGTTCTATCCGGACTGGACCCAGCAGGACGGCGAACCCGCGCTGCTCAACCTGCTCTCGAACGCGGAATTGTACGCGGACGAGAAGCCGGCCACGCCGTACGTGCCGAAGAAAGCGCTGCGTCTTGCGCTCGAGCGGGCGGAGAAGGACGGCGTCAGCAGCACGGACGCCTATAAGGACGATTTCGGCGTGTGGATCAGCGTCGTCAGCGCCATCAAGGATTCGAACGGCAAGCTGGTCGCCTACGCGGGGCTGGACTTCAACAACGCGTTCATTACCAAGACGCTGAAGCGCGACTTGTACCGCAGCTCGCTCATCGGATTGCTGGCCGCGCTCGTCGGCATCTCCGTGATCGCGGCGTCGGTCCGCCTGTTCCTGCGTCCGCTTCGCCGCATCGGCGCGCTGGCGGAGAAAGCCGCCGAAGGGGATCTCTCCGGCACGCTCGAGATTCGCTCGCGCAACGAGATCGGACTGCTGGCGCAGCATTTCAACCACATGACCGGCAACTTGCGCGCGCTGATCGAGCACATCGCCGAGACCTCGCGCCAGGTGACCGCGGCTTCGGAGACGCTTCAGTCGGGCGTGCACGCCTCGGAGGAATCCTCCCGGTCGATCTCCGGCGCGATGGAGCGGCTGTCCAGCCATTCGGCCCGTCAATATCACGGCACGCAGGAGAGCAGCCGGGCAATGGAGGAGATGGCCGCCGGCATCGGCCGGGTGGCGGAATCGGCCGGCCAAGCCTCGGATGCGTCCGGATTCGCGCGGACGCGCGCGGGCGAAGGCAACGAGCAGATGCAGGGCAGCATGGCACAAATCGCGGACGTCGTGGCCACGGTCGAGCGGGCCGTCGAAGCGATGGAGCGCCTGCGCGTCATGTCCGAGGAGATCGGAGACGTGACGCTGATGATCGCGACGGTGTCGAAGCAGACGAACCTGCTCGCGCTGAACGCGTCCATCGAAGCGGCTCGCGCGGGCGAGCACGGACGGGGCTTCGCCGTCGTGTCGGGCGAGATCCGCAAGCTGGCCGAGCAGTCCAAGCTGTCCACCGAGCGCATCGCGGATCTGATCGAACGCGTGCAGCTCGAGACGCGGTCGGCCGTGGCCGCGATCGACCATGGCTTGGGCGAGGTCACGGCGCTGCAGCTGGGGGCCGAACGGACGGGAGGCACGTTCCGGGATTTGTCCGGCTCCGTGCAGCAGGTCGCCGAGCAGATGCTGGACGTCTATTCGATCTCCGAGCAGATGTCGGCGAGCTCGCAGGAGGTATCGGCCTCGATCGCCGAGCTGGCGGAGCTGTCGCGGCAGACGACGGAGCTGGCCGAGACGATTACGGCGGCAGCCGCCACCCAGAAGGGCGCGATGGCGCAGGTATCCCGCACCGCCGACGGCTTGGGCGGGATCTCCGGCGAGCTGCAGCAGGCGGTGTCGCGGTTCAAGGTGTAAAAGCAAGCTGCCCTGCGCCGGCAAGGCTGGTTCCGTGCCGGTAGGTCTGGCCGCCGTTGCGGCGATGTCGGCGGCAGGAAGCGAGCCGCCTCCGCCGGCCGGCGCGGAGGTGTCAACGGTTCCGATCCAGCCGCAATGAAAAGAAGCCTCCGAATCGACGCTGAGCGTGATTCGGAGGCTTCTTGTTGTCCGGCGAATGACGGGATCATTGAACGCAAAGCGGTTCCTTGCGCGGACTTCGCCCGGTATGGAATTTGCGCGGTTCTAGCCCGGTTCGGATAGGCGCGAATCCGCATGCGGATTTCGGACGCGACGCGGCTGCCGGCGCGGCGTTCCCGCGGGCAGCCTCAGGTCACGCCGGTTAATTTGTCGGGGTTCACCACGACATAGATATTGGCGATTCGGCCTTGCTCGGCACGGAACGAGAAGACGCCGGATGGCGTTCCGTCCGTGTACGTGACGAGGCCGAGCTGTCCGCCGACAAGGGCGAGCCTGTAGGACAAGCTGGCGGGATCCAACTTTTTCAGCACGCCTTGCAGGAAGCCGGAGATGCGCGCCGCGCCGATGATCGGGTTGACGGCCGCGGTTACTTTTCCGCCGCCGTCGGACAATAGGGCGGCGCCCGGCGAGAGCAGGTGCAAGAGCTTGCCGATATCGCCGTTCGTCAATGCCGCCGTAAACTGCTCGACCAGCTGCTGATGGCCGGGCGCGGCGGGCACTCCGGCCGAAGGCGAGTTTCGTTCTTCCTCCGGCTGGATGCCGCGCTTGGCGCGGTGGAAGATCTGACGGCAATTCGCGCTGCTCTTGCCGACGATGTCCGCGATCTCGTCGTAGTCGTACTGCAGCACCTCGCGCAGCAGGAACACGGCGCGCTCGACCGAGGACAGCTGCTGCAGGAGCAGCAAATACGCCGTGGAGACCGATTCATGCCGGGCATAGGCCTGGTAGGGATCGTCCTCCAGGCTGCCGGAACCGAAGCCGGAGCCGGCGGAAACTTCCACGTCGCCCGCCCAGTCCGCGACGAGCGGCTCCGGCAGCCAGGGACCGACGTAGACCTCGCGCTGCCGCTGCGCGGACCGAAGCCGGTCGATGCAGCGGTTCGTGGCGATTTTGCACAGGTACGCCTTCACGTTCGAGATCCGTTCCGCTTCCTTGCCCTGCAGGGAGAGGAAGGCTTCCTGAACGATGTCCTCGGCATCCATGACGCTGCCGAGCATGCGGTAGGCGAGCGTGAATAACAGCGTCTTGTACGACGCGTACAGCTCTTCCGTTATCAAGATCTTCTCGTTCTCCATGCGTTGGAGCGCCTCCTTGAAGTCCATGGCCGCGTTCGTTCGCGGCACGGATACGATTAAGCGCGGCTTGCATGCCCGGCCAGCGCAGGCTCGGCGCCGGGGACCGCTTTGGCGTCCCGGATCGCTTGGGCGGCGGCGCGGACCGCGCTGGCCGCCGCCGCGTCGGCGAGCATCTCGCCGTGGCTGGCCCAGTCGCCGGCGACGTACAAGCCGCGAATTTCCGGCACGGCAGGTCCGGGCTTGCGGTCCCGGCGGCCTCTGTGCGGGCAGTCGTGCACGACCGTGATGCTCGGCAGGAACTGCTTGGCCGCGGCCGCCTCCTGCCAGCCCGGGTGCAGCAAATCCATCGTTCGCGCGAGCAGCGCTTCGTCGGCCCGGTTCTCGCCGGGAACGTGGTACTGGATCAAATGCGTCACGATGCTGCCGTTATCGCTCAGCTTCGCCGCCCGCGAATGATTCGAGAAGAGGATCGGCCGGTCGAGGCCGAGGACGAAATCCCGCCCCGGCACGGGCAGCCGATTCAGTGCCAAATCGAGGGTAGCCGCCGTAACGGGACGGGCGTCTTCTTTCCATCGCAGCAGCGCGGTGCGTTCCGCCCCGGGCGTGAGTCGGAAGCTGTCGCCCGGCGGCAGCGTGCTGATGACGCTCCCCGAGCGCAGCAGCTCCCCGTCGCCGAGTAGCACGCCCTGCACCGCGCCGTCTTCATGCGCGATGCCGGTTGCGCCCGCGCCGGTCCGGATCTCGACGCCGCTTTGCACCGCCAGATCGCGAAGCTGATCAACGATACGCTGCCAACCGCCGTCCAGGTAGAGCACGCCGTCCTTCAGCGCGAGCTGCACCTGCTTGAGGACGGGCGAGGCGAGCTGATAATCGATGTCGCAGCTGTAGGTGGCCGTCCTGCTGAGCGCATAGAACAGATGGCGGACCATCGGGTCATGCACCTCTTGCTCGGCCCATTCCCGCAGCGACACGTCGCCGAGCGCCGTGAAATCGGTTTTGCCGAGACGCCCGAGCAGACGTCCGAGCTCGACTTTGCCGGAGAACCGGAACAGCTTCGAGGTGATCAGCCGCAGCGGGTCGGCCGGCAGCGGGGAGAGTCCGTTCTTCCAGATAACCGTCCCCGAGGTGCCCGGGACGCTGCCTTCGAGCCGAACGCCGAGCCGCCGAAGCGTGGCGAAAGCCGTACCGCCGCGATATAACGCATGCCCGCCGAGATTCAGCAGCGCGCCGTTCTTTCGGACCGATATCCCCCGTCCGCCCACATGATCCGACTTTTCGAGCAGGATAACCTTCCTTCCGGCCCGCGCCACCTCGATCGCTGCCAGAAGTCCCGACAATCCGCCGCCGATTACGATTGTTTCCGCGCGTTGCATGGCAACCGCCTCCTCTTGTTCAAGTTACCTACAAGACGGGGAGGGGCCGGCGGCTGTGACAGTTTCGCAAAAAAAGATTTCGCGGTTTCGATCCGCGGGGTTCGTATCCTTAATGTACCATAACTTCAGGCGGTTCCCGCCCGGTCGCGAAACGAAAAGGGTTTTTCTTCCTAATGTCGAACTAGGATTGCAATCATAATCGAGCTATGGAGAGGATAGGTGCGGGATGAAGATCGCGTTCATAATGTTCGACGGCATGACGTTGCTGGATTTCTCGGGGTTCTACGAAGCAGTGACCTGGATGAAGCTGCTCGGCGCGGACGAGGGCCTGAGCTGGGATTTCTGCGCGGACAAGGCGCAAATCACGGACGACCGCGGACTCTCGATGAACATCGCGCGCGTGAAGCCGGACTTGTCCGGCTACGACCTTGTGTTCGTGCCGGGCGGCTGGCCGACGCGCCGGCTGCGGTTCGACGAGGCGTACGTCGCCTGGCTGAGAACCGCGGAGAACGCGCGGTATAAGGCGTCCGTCTGCACAGGGGCGCTGCTGCTCGGCGCGGCGGGCTTCCTGCGGGGCAGGCGGGCGACGACGAACGTTTCCGCCTGCGAGCTGCTCGCGCCGTATTGCGGCGAGGTCGTCCTGGAGCGCTGCGTCCGGGACGGCGACGTGTTCACGGGCGGCGGCGTCTCGTCCTCGCTCGATCTCGGCCTGTTCGCGGTGGAGTCGCTGACCGACCGCGAATTCGCGCGGCGCGTGGCCGAGAAGATGGAATACCCGTACTATTTCGGGAACGGGCCCATATGATGAAGAGAAGCCCTTGAGCCGGGCACGGAGGATGCCGGTTCGGGGGCTTTTGCGGCTGTAATCGGGCAGGGGCGGGGCGCGGCAGCCGTGACGTTGGCAAATGCTCCGAGACCTTGTATTCCCCCTTGATATTTGCGAGAATGAGTAGAAGTATCGCACGCGAAAAGAGGACTTAACATGAACATGACCAAACCTTCCATATACGGATTGACGCTCGCGCAGCTGACGGATTGGCTGCAGGAGCGCGGACATAAACGATCGCGGGCGCTGCAGGCGTGGGATTGGCTGTACCGGAAGCGGGCCGCCTCGTTCGAGGCGATGACCGACGTGAACGGGGACTGCCTCGCGCTGCTCGCCGAACATTACGCGTTCGAGACGTTGACCGAGCATACGAAGCAGGAGTCCTCGGACGGCACCGTGAAATTCCTGTTCAGGCTCCACGACGGCAATCTGATCGAGACCGTGCTCATGCGGCACAAATTCGGCTTGTCCGTCTGCGTGACGACGCAGGTCGGCTGCAACATCGGCTGCAGCTTCTGCGCGAGCGGGCTGATCAGCAAGAGCCGGGACCTCTCGGCGGGCGAGATCGCCGAGCAGATCATGAAGGTGCAGTTCTACCTGGATGCCGCCGGCCAAGGCGAGCGCGTCAGCCATGTGGTCGTCATGGGCATCGGCGAGCCGTTCGATAATTTCGAGAACCTCGTGGATTTCCTGAACATCGTCAAGGACCACAAAGGACTGGCGATCGGCGCCAAGCACATCACCGTCTCGACGAGCGGCCTTGCGGACAAGATCATCGCGTTCACCGACCGCGGTCTCGGCGTCAACCTCGCGATCTCGCTGCATGCGCCGAACAACGAGCTGCGCACGCGGATCATGAAGATCAACCGGGCGATTCCGATCGAGAAGCTGATGGCTGCGATCGACTATTACATCAGCAAGAACAAGCGCCGCATCACGCTGGAATATATTTTGCTGCGGGACGTGAACGACCGGCAGGAGCATGCGCTGGAGCTGGCCGAGCTGATCGGCGATCGCCGCCCGAGCGTGAACGTGAATCTCATTCCGTACAATCCGGTCGACGAGCATAGCCAGTACCAACGAAGCGAACAGACCGCCATCCGGGATTTCTACGATACGCTGAAGAAGCAGAACGTCAGCGTCAGCGTCCGCCTGGAGCACGGCACCGACATCGACGCGGCCTGCGGCCAGCTGCGAAGCAAGCAGATGAAAGCCTCCGGCTGAGGCCGAGCGGTCCAGACCGTTCGAACGCGCACCGAATAAACTGCCTTAGATTCTTCCCACGAGAGGACTGAGGCAGCGTATGGCAAGAACGCGAACAAAAGCAACGAGGCTGGAAAATCAGGTGTACTCGAGCCGCGTGGTGCGCTCGGAGTTCGACCGGCATTGGCGGTCGTCCATCACCCGGTCCGGGTATTTCGTCTACACCGCGCTCCGCGGGGGGGCATCCGTCACGGTGCTGCTTGCGACGGGCGCCTCCAAGCTGCTGATCTTCAAGAAAGGCGGCAAGGTATGGGTCGGCGGCGGAGGCACCAGCCATTACAGCAAGCCGCATCTGGCGAAGGATATTTAAGCCGTGCCGGCCCGGCGCGCTCGAGCGAGAAGAAAAGGCATCCTCCGCGGATGCCTTTTTTGCATGGCGCTCTTATAGGCGGCCGCGTTTTGGTCAACACTGTTTGCTGAATGAAAGTAAATGTTGGGATTTCCCGGACATATGGCCGGAAGTAAGGTAAGATAGAGCTATCTTAGCGTAAGAAATGGGAGCGGTTGAAGATGTCGAAAGAGCAAGTGATTTTAACGAGAGAAGGATTCGACAAGCTGCAGGAAGAGCTCGACGACCTGAAGTACGTCAAACGCAAGGAATTGGCGGCGCGGATCAAGCTGGCGATCAGCTACGGGGATTTGAAGGAAAACAGCGAATACCATTCGGCGAAAGAGGATCAGGCGTTCATGGAGACGCGCGTCCTCATTCTCGAGAAAATGCTCGCCACCGCGCGCGTCGTGGAGGGCGGCAGCCTGGATCACGTGCAGATCGGGACGACCGTCGTGGTGCATGACGTCGAGTTCGACGAGAAGATCGAGTACCAAATCGTGGCGCCGGCCGAAGCGGACGTAGCGGCCAATAAAATATCGTACGAGAGTCCGCTGGGCAAGGAGCTGCTCGACAAACGGATCGGCGACCGGGTCAGCGTCAATGCGCCGATGGGCGTCATCGAATACAAGCTGCTGGAAATCAAATAGCGTCTGCCCGTCTGGGCTACCCGTGGCGAGCATGACGATCTAGGCTGACTTTGGCCGCCGTATCGTCGTTCGGGGCAGTTCCTCCACCATCACGGCAGCGGTTAATCGCTATCCAACGTATGCCGGTGCCGGAATACACGACTTCCAACGTACGCTGGTTCATTCAACATCCAACGGACACTATTTGTGGAACATCCAGCGTACGCCGGTCCACCAGATATCCAACGCACGCTGTTTGTCCATCATCCAACGCACGCTGTTTGTCCAACACCCAACATCCAGCGCACGCCGGTGCACCCCAACGTCACCGTCCTTCTTCATCAACCGGCCGCGGGCTTCAACATCCGCCCCGGCCTCGACAGCATCGACCTTCAGACCGCCGATCACCCATCGGCGGTCTTTTTATTGCCGTTCAAGCTTTTCATCGCGTCAAACCTGACATGCCCTCCCTCTTTTTCGCTGATTTACGAGCTTATTCTACACCCGGCGACGGCGAATTGTCAGAATGTGGATGGAAATAAATTGGCAAACAAAATTATTACATATATGATATATTGAATATGATCAAATAATCGCGGAGGATAACGACCATGAGCATGGATAGAGAGCCGTTATATGTACGCATTCAGAATCATTTCAAGGATGCCATTCGCGCCGGGCGACTGCGCGAAGGCGATAAAATTCCGACGGAGAAAGAGCTGCTGGAGCAATTCGACGTCAGCCGGATCACGGTGGCCAATGCGCTCGGGGAGCTGGCGCGGGAGGGGTGGATCCACCGCATCCCAGGCCGCGGCACCTATGTGCGCGGCATTCCCGGCGAGCTTGGCGGGAGCTTCCCGCCCAAAGCCGACGTCGTCGAGATCGCCGCGGACGCCCAGGCCGCCGCGGCCGTGCCGGAACCGGAACCGGAGAGGGCGGACGGGGGCGTGCGGCCGAGAATCGGCCTCGTCATCCCGTTCATCGGCGATTATTTCGCCATACGGCTGCTCACGGGCATGAAGGAAGCGTTGCAGAAGGCCGGCTACACGCTGCTCGCGATGTTTACCTTCAACGACAAGGAGCGCGAGAAGGAACTGATCCGCGAATTGAGGGATATGGTGGAGGCGCTGATTATTTTCCCCGTGGACGCGGATGTCTACAACGAGGAGATCATCGCGCTCAAGATGAACGGCTACCCCTTCGTGCTGATCGACCGCTATCTGCCCGGCGTCGAGACGAACACCGTGCACGCGGACGGCGCGCTGGCGGCGAAGCTGGCCGTCGAGCATCTGTGGGATCTCGGTCACCGGCGCATCGCGATCTGCGCGGACACGCCGGTATCGACAGCTTCGGTCGACGATCGGGTGAACGGGTTCATGGCGGCGCTGGCCGCGAAGGGCGCGATGATCAATCCGGCGCTGCTGCTGACGGATTTCAAGGTGAACGGCGCCGAAGCCGGTCCCGGGCATCCGCTCGTGCGCACCATCGCAAGCCGCGCGGCAACGGCGTACATCGCGCTGAACAGCACGCTCGGCCTGCATATCGCGGCGCATGCCAAGGCGACCGGCCTCGAGGTGCCGCGGGATTTGTCCATCGTGACGTTCGATAATCCGAGCCGGGGCTCGCTGGACGAGCAAGGCACGTTCACGTACATCGACCAGAACGAAGGCGGGATCGGGCGCCGTGCCGGCGAGCTGATCCTGGAAATCCTGAACGGGGAGAAAAACAGGCTCGTTCCGTACAGACGGATCGTGATGGAGCCGAGGCTTATCGTGCGCGGAACGACGGGGGCTGCGCCGGACGCTGTCTCCAGGAAATCGCCGGCGACCGAGAAGGAAAAGACCGCGGATTCCCCTTGAGTGAAGGCATGACTTATGAAGGTCGATAGAGGGAACGATGGAACATGCTCCGGGCGGGGCATGTTTTTATTTTCGTAAATCAATTGATCTATTGTACATATATAATATATTATTATGTCATATCTACTTAGAGCTGAAGGATGGTGACGGAATAAGATGCCGCATACCCCGATTAAAATGGACGTCCTCCGCAAAACGCTGCGAGGGATCGAGTCGCGAATCTATACAACGATTGCGTCGCTGGACATGACGGCTTACGCCACGAAAGAACCGGTCGGCTTCGCCGAGCGGCAGTCCGGCGAACGGCTGGAGCTGCGAGCCGGCGATAAATGGGGCGAGCGGTGGGATTGCGCATGGTTTCACTTTCGCGGTCTTGTGCCGGAATCCGCGGCCGGCCGCAAGGTCGTGCTGCTGATCGACGTGAACGGCGAGCTGTGCGTGTTCGACGAGGAAGGAACGCCCGTGCGGGGCTTGACGAACGTCAACTCGGAGTTCGACTTGACGCTGGGTCTGCCGGGCAAGCGCGTATTCCCGTTCGCGGAACGGGCGGCCGGCGGCGAGACGATCGACCTGTGGGCCGATGCCGGCAACAACGATTTGTTCGGCTTCTACCGCAGCGGAACGGTCAAGGAAGCGGACGTCGCGATTTGCCACGAGGAGATTCGTCAGCTGTACTACGACTATGAAGTGCTGCTCGATTATGTCGAGCATATCGGCGATCAATCGGCGCGCACGGCGCGGATCCAACAAGCCCTCTACGAGGTTCATCTGCTGCTGCGCAATCCGTCGGACGAGGCGGTCGCCGAATCGCGGCGCTTGCTGGGCCTGGAGCTCGCGAAGCGGGGCGGCGATCCGACGATGACGGCGTCGGCGGTCGGCCACGCGCATATCGATCTTGCTTGGCTCTGGCCGATCCGCGAGACGTACCGCAAGGGCGCGCGGACGTTCGCGACCGTGCTCCGCAACATGGAGCAATACCCCGACTACGTATTCGGCGCCAGCCAGCCGCAGCTGTATCAGTGGGTGAAGGAGCAGCATCCGAAGCTGTACGCGCAGATCAAGCAGCGCGTCGCGGAAGGGCGCTGGGAAGTGCAGGGCGCGATGTGGGTCGAGCCGGATTCCAACATCGCCGGGGGCGAGGCGCTCGTTCGTCAGATCCTGCACGGCAAGCGGTTCTTCAAGCAGGAGTTCGGCCTCGACATGCGGATGCTGTGGGTGCCGGATATTTTCGGCTACTCGGCGGCCCTGCCTCAGCTGCTCAAGCAGTCCGGCGTCGACTACGTCATGACGCAGAAACTGTCCTGGAGCGTGCACAACGACCATCCGCATCATACGTTCTTCTGGGAGGGCCTCGACGGCAGCCGCGTGCTGACGCATCTGCCGCCCGAAGACACGTACAACGGCCCGGCGTTGCCGCGTTCCATCCTGAAGGCGGAGCGGGACTATTACGATAAGAACGTCTCCGACCACGCGCTCGTCGTATTCGGCATCGGCGACGGCGGCGGCGGTCCGGGCGAGGAGCATCTGGAGCGGCTCGCGCGGGTGAAGAACCTGCAAGGGCTCATGCCCGTGAAGCAGGAGCATGCCATCGACTTCTTCGACAAGCTGAACGCGAACGCCGGCCGATACAAGACGTGGAAGGGCGAGCTCTACCTGGAGAAGCACCAAGGCACGCTTACGAGCCAGGCGCGCAACAAGCGATTCAACCGGAAGCTCGAGAAGGCGCTGCGCGAGCTGGAATTCGCGGCTTCGCTCGCGTTCGCCGCGGGAACGGGCAGTTACCCGGCGCAGGAACTGGACGCGATCTGGAAAGAAATGCTGTTGTACCAATTCCATGACATTCTGCCGGGCTCGTCGATCACGCGCGTCTTCGACGAATCGCTGGCGCGGTACGAGGCGCTGCTGGGCCGGGTGAAAGAGCTGACGGCCGCGGCATACCAGGACGCGGCGTCCGCCATGGCTCCTTCCGGCGCGGAACGGCCGGCGGTGCTGTTCAACTCGCTCCCTTGGGAGCGCAAGGAATGGATCAACGCGGCGGGGGACGGGGCATGGCGGGAGGTCGCCGTTCCCGCCGCGGGCTACGCGGTGATCGATACGGCCTCGCGGCCGGCGCTGCCGGACTTCGGGCTGATATCGTCCGCGGAGCTATTGGAGAACGACCTCGTGCGGGTGACGTTCCTTGCCGACGGCAGCATCGGATCCGTCTACGACAAGGCGCTTCGCCGCGACGTGCTGGCTCCGGGCGAGCGGGCCAACGTGCTGGCGATCTATCACGACGACGGGGATGCGTGGGATTTCCCCGAGGATTACGCAGCGGCGGGCTACGCGCAGATGACGCTGACCGAGTCGCATGCGTACCTAGACGGGCCGCAAGCCGTCGTCGAGCAGCGGTACGCGTACGGTCGATCGACCTTGACCCAGCGCATCTCGCTGACGGCGGGCAGCAAGCAGGTGACCTTCGCCACGGAAGCGGATTGGCAGGAGGACGAACGCATGCTCCGGGCGATCTTCCCGCTGAACGTCTACACGGAAGCGGTCAACTGCGAGATCCAATTCGGGCATCTGAGACGCCCGACGCACCGCAACACGATGTGGGATTACGCGAAGGACGAGGTTGCCGCGCATCAATGGATCGACCTGTCGCAGCCGGACTTCGGCGCCGCGATCCTGAACGACTGCAAATACGGCTACAGCGCGAACGGGCATACGATCAGCGTGCATCTGCTGCGCAGTCCGTCGTACCCGGATCCGGCCTGCGATCGCGCGCGGCACGCCTTCAACTACGCGCTGCTGCCGCACGAGGGGGATTTCATCGCCGCCGAGGTGTACAAAGCGGGTTATGAATTCAATACGCCGCTTGCCGTCGTCGAAACGGGCGGTTCGCAGGGCGGCAAGCTGCCGGCCGAGCGGTTCTCCGCGATCGCGCTGGAAGGCGCCGGCGTCATGATCGAGGCCGTGAAGAAGGCGGAGGACGAGAACGCGCTCGTCGTGCGCCTGTACGAGACGTCGGGCGCAAGCGCCGCGGTGTCGCTGCAGGTGAATTTGGACCATGCATCGGCTGCCTTGGCGGACCTGATGGAGCAGGAGACGGACGTATTGTCCGCGGCCGATGCGGGCGGCGGGTACGAGCTGCGGTTCGCGCCGTTCGAGATCAAGACGGTGAAGGTGCATTTATAAACGATCGAGCAAGGGCAACAATACGGCAGGCTCCGGACTTCCCATCAGGGGAGGGCCGGGGCTTTTTCCATTAGAAACGGGTCTGCGGCCGCTTGACACGAAGTCTGCCCCGTACGTTAAAATGGACATGCAGCCATGCCGCTAACGGGCTGGGCAAGTGCAGACGGTATCGTATGAACTGCTATGGGAAAAATTTCACAATGTGGAGGATTATTCATGTCGATCGTACAAGATAGGATTCGGGACAATATGATTTTGGCTTACGAAAGGCTGGGCGCATTAAGCGGAAAATCCACGTTCGTGCAGACGGATCGCGTGCAAAGATTCGAATCCGATATCCCTTTCGGGCTGTTCAACGGCGTGTTTACGTATACCTATTCGGGGGAAGCGGATCCGGCCGAGGAAATCAAGTCGCTGGCCGACTTGTACCGCGAACGCGGCCGGAAATTGGCCTGGGTGACGTATTCGCACGAGCCGGACGACGTTATCGACAAAGCGCTGGCCGCCAACGATTTCAAGCAGGTGGACAGCATCTCGGGCATGGCGCTGTCGCTGGAGAACTGGAGTTCCGAAGAGGCCGGCATTCCGGGCTTGGAAGTTCGGGCCATCCGCGAACCGCGCGAGATCGCGCAATACCGCAAGGTGATATTGGCAGGCTTCGGGATTCCCGAGCAGATGGCGGATCTCTTTTCCCAGGTTTTCGTGGACGGACCCAATGCGGATACGGCTGTCATTCAGCATTATCTGGCCTACCTGGACGGGAATCCGGTCACGACGATCACGACTTTCACGCAGGGGGACGTAACGGGCATCTATAACATCGCGACGCTGGAAGCTTATCGCGGACGCGGCCTAGCCCGGGCGACGCTTGACCATGTCGTGCGCGACGTGCAGGCGAAGGGCGCCGAATGGGCGGTTATCCACGCGACTGCAATGGGAGCAAGCGTGTATCCGAAGGTCGGCTTCAAGGAAGAAATGACATTCAATATCTACGCGGGTTGAGCTTCGATATCCATATAGGTTGAACGGATGCGCCGGGAAAAGGCGACTGCCGTTTAATTTCCGAGCCCAAAGCTGATCTTGGTACGATCCAAGACTCAGCTTTTTGTTATGATAGAGGCAAAGCGAAAAGGCGCTAGCGAGCGCGCGAAGGAGATTGGCATGCGATGGCAGTGGAGAAACAAGAAGGGCAGTTTCGCGCTTACGGGCTCAGCGAGGAGATCGTTCGCGCGATCGGCAGCCTCGGTTACGCGGACCCCACGCCGGTGCAGCGGGAGGTCATTCCGCAGGTGCTGGCGCACCGGGATTTGACCGTACGCGCGCAGACGGGGAGCGGGAAGACGGCGGCGTTCGGCATTCCGCTCTGCGAACTCGTCGATTGGGCGGAGAACCGTCCGCAGGCGCTCGTGCTGACGCCGACGCGGGAGCTGGCGGGGCAGGTCAAGGAGGATCTGATCAACATCGGCCGCTTCAAGCGCCTCAAGACGGTCGCGATCTACGGCCAGCAGCCGTTCGCCGCGCAGAAGATCGAGCTGAAGCAAAAGGTGCATGCCGTCGCGGGCACGCCGGGCCGCGTGCTGGACCACATCCGGCGCGGCACATTGGACGTGGGACGGATTCGTTTCCTCGTCATCGACGAAGCGGACGAGATGCTGAATCGCGGATTCATCGAACAGGTGGAGGCGATCATCGAAGCACTGCCGAAGGATAGGGTAACGCTGCTGTTCTCCGCGACGCTGCCGGAAGACGTCGAGCGGCTGTGCCGGAAGCACTTGCGGAACCCGCTGCACATCGAGATGGAATCGACCGGCGTCGCGGTGGACCGGATCGCGCACAAGCTCTACATCGTGGAGGAACGGAACAAGCCCGCCCTGCTCAAAGCGGTGACGGCGACGGAGAATCCGGACAGCTGCATCGTGTTCTGCTCCACGCAGGAGAACGTCGACGCGGTGAATCGCGAGCTGCGCCGCAGCGGCTATCCGTGCGACAAAATCCACGGCGGCATGGAGCAGGACGACCGCTTCGGGGTCATGCATGCTTTTCGGCGGGGAGAGTTCCGTTTCCTGGTGGCGACGGATCTCGCGGCGCGCGGCATCGACATCGAGCGGGTGACGCACGTGATCAACTACGACCTGCCGATGGACAGCGAGAAATTCGTCCACCGCATCGGGCGTACGGCCCGCGCGGGGCTGTCCGGCGAAGCCGTCACGTTCGCGGAGCCGCGCGAGGAACGGCGGCTGGCCGAGATCGAGCATTACCTCGGTTTCGAGCTCCCCCGCGCGGATGCGCCGTCGGAGGAAGCGGTGGAATCGGCGCGGGAGGCGTTCCGGCGGAAGCTGGAGACCGCGGAGGCGCCGCGGCCGGACAAGCGGGAGCTGCTCAGCCGGGATATCATGAAGCTGTATTTCAACGGAGGCAAAAAGAAGAAGCTGCGCGCCGTGGATTTCGTCGGCACGATCGCGAAGCTGGAGGGCGTCGAGGCGGAGGATATCGGCATTATCGCGATGCAGGACAACGCGACGTTCGTGGAAATCCTGAACGGCAAAGGCCCGCTCGTTCTGCGCGCCATGAAGACGACGACGGTCAAGGGCAAGCTGCTCAAGGTGCACGAAGCGAATAAGTGACCCGCTTCGGCACCGTAGCCGGCAATCCGAATAGATAAACGCAAAGAGGAGCGGACGATCACCCCCGCTCCTTTTCTGCTGCTTCAATTGCTCGAGCAGATACATGCGGATCCATAACGCGTCCTGCGCGCCTTTGCCCATGGCGGAGTCGGCAGCCAGCACGGAGTGAAACGCGATGTCCCCGGCCGCCCAGAGCCGCGAAGCGATTGGCGCAGAGAAACAATCGGTTAATTTTTATTCTTTACCGATCGTTCTCAATATGTTATATTGTTGCCGGGAGGGCACAATAAAGAATCAATCGCTGTTTGCGCTAGTTTTGGAACGAACGTTCTTAAACTGTGCGTGAATCCTGCAGCCATAAAAGAGAATTCTATATAGGTAACCCGCCCAAATACCCCAAAAGGAGCAATTAAAAATGAAACTTTCTGAACAGGTCGCATTGGTCACTGGCGCGAATCGAGGTCTTGGTCGTCACCTTGCGCAGGAACTCGTATCCCGAGGGGTCAAGGTATATGCTGCCGCAAGAAATCCGGAATCCATCAGCATTCCGGGCGTGATCCCCATCAAGCTCGATATTACCAACGCTGAAGAGGTAGCCGCGGCGGCAACGGCCGCCAAGGACGTTACGATTCTGATTAACAATGCAGGCTCGTCCACGGGCGCTTCCTTGCTTGACGGCGATCTCGATAAAATCCAGTTGGAAATGAACACGCACTTCTTTGGCACGCTGTCCATGGTTCGCGCTTTCGCGCCTGTCCTCATTAATAACGGGGGAGGATCCATCCTTAATATTCTCTCCGCATTGTCTTGGTTTAGCGTGGGAGCTTCAGGCGGTTATTCGGCGGCCAAGTCGGCAGAGTGGGCACTGACGAACGATTTACGCTTGAAATTGTACCCTCAAAACGTAAGAGTCGCCGGGTTGCATGTCGGCTATATGGAGACCGACATGACGGCGGGTATCGAGGCTCCGAAAGCCAACCCTGCCGATATTGCGAAAATCGCCATCGACGGCATAGAGTCCGATAGCTTTGAAATTCTTGCAGACGGCACGAGCCGCGGGATTCAAAGCGTTCTCTCCGGCGGCGTGGCCGCGATTTACCCGCAGCTTGCGAAATAAGATAACGACGCGATGGGCAATACAGAGGGCGGAAAAGCGCTTTGTATTGCTCATTTTTTTGTGCCCGGATGTAATCTGAAAGCTCTACGCGATTGTAAGATTGTCTTCCCGTGCACGTGAATAAAAGATGACCTCCGCCCTTATTCTGCTGCTTCGTTTGCTTCCAGCAGCGCCTTGTGGATCCAGATCGCGGCCTGCGCGCCTTCGCCCATGGCGACGGTAGCCTGCTCGGAGTGGAACGCGATGTCCCCGGCTGCCCAGAGCCGCGGCACGCTGGTCATTTTGGTGCGGGGGTCGCTCCAGACATGGCGGTTCTCGTGAAGCCGGGCGCCGAGCCGGCCGGCCAGCTGCGAGCGCACCTCGTTCCCGCCGAAGGCGACGAATGCGCGGCCGGCGGCAAGCTCCGTGCCGTCCTGCAGGACAACGCCTGTCATGGCGCCGTCATCCGCGGCCATGACGGCGCGGACCGGAGCGACCCGGTGCGGGATGCCGGCGGCGGCTAGCCGCTGCGCCAGCTCGGGGCTGAGCGGGTGCTCGGCGTCCTCTTGCCGCAGATAGAGCAGGCGATCCGTCCATTGCAGCAGCGTAAGCGCCATGTTGGCGCCGACGTCGCCGGAGCCGAGCACGAGCGTCTCGCGGCCGCGGATCTCGTAGCCGTCGCAGTCGGGGCAGACGAAGACGCTCAGTCCCAGGCAGGGGAGCAGGCCGGGCCAGTCGGGCAGCCGATCCATGACCCCGGTGGCGAGCAGCGCCGTGCGCGTCTCGTAGATCGCGCCGTCCGCGCCGCGCAGCCGGAAGCCGCGGTCGTGCGTCAGATGCTCGGCATCCGTGATTCGGTCGCGTACGAGCTCGATGCCATAGTCGCCGAGCTGCTTGCGGCCGGCTTGCCGGATCGTTTCGCCCGACACGCCGCCCGGATACCCGAGCAGGTTGCGGTAATTGCGGCACAGCGTCGAACGGCCGTCCTCGGAATCGACGACGAGCACTTTGTGCGAGGCGTACCGGCCGAGCTGGATGCCCGCCTGCATGCCGGCGAGGCCTCCGCCGACGATGATGCAGTCGTAGGTCATAGGGAACTCCTTCTTCTCTGAAGTGGTCAGGTTTGCGAATTTTTCCATGCGGTCTCCACTCCTTTAGTTTGGCGGGAATGCGCCGTTCTATGTGTGCTGCGGGCGGGCTTGTCCGTCGGCTATGGCGGCTTGTCCGCGGTTTGCTTGGTTTGCGGCGCCTGGAGGGCAGGCGGCCGGCTCGTCGAATGCGACGTGCAGGCAAATGGGTCTGGAATTTTGAACGCGGGCGCGGTAAGGTGTAGGTAAGCGCGGAAGGGGAAGAACTCGGCCCCGTCGTGGATTCGGAGCGTATCACGATTACTAAGGAGTACGGAGGCTGCGGCAACCATGATCAAATTGCGAAAAGGCGCGCTGACGATATTCGAAAGCGCACTCTACAAAACGACGTCCACGGTCATCCAAAGCGAGGATGCCGTGCTGATCGTCGACCCCTGCTGGCTGCCCCACGAGGTGCAGGAGATCCGGCGATACGCCGACGATGCCGCCGTGAACGGAAAACGCAAGTACGTGCTGTTCACGCATTCGGATTTCGACCACATCATCGGATACGGCGCGTTTCCGGACGCGGAAATCATCGCGTCGGCCGCATTCGCGGACAAGGACGAAGCGGCCAAGGCGAAGATCGTCGAGCAGATCCTCGCGTTCGACGACGACTATTACTTGGAGCGGCCTTACGAGATTCGGTATCCGGAGGTCGCGCACCGCATGGAACGGGACGGGCAGCAGCTCGCGCTCGGCGATTCCGGCTCCCTGCGGCTGACCTGCTACCAGTCCCCGGGGCATAATGACGACGGCTTGTTCACCGTCGTGGAACCGCTCGGGCTCCTCCTGGCCGGCGACTATTGGTCGGACATCGAGTTTCCGTATATTTACCACGGCAGCGCGTTGTACGAAACCGCGCTCGCGAAGCTGGACACGATGTTAGGGATGCATGACATCGCGCGGCTCATCCCGGGACATGGCGCGTCCACGACGGACAAGGCGGAGATGAAGCGACGCCAGGCGGCGGATTACGCCTATATCGCCGCGATGCGGGCGGCCGTGCGGGCGGGCGACCAGGCATCGATCGACGCCTTGATCGAGGGCTGCCGGTTCCCGCGCAATCTGCGAAAGTTCCATCGGGGGAACCAAGCGCTGTTCGAACGGGAACTGGCCGCGGGGGAGTGAACATGCTGCGCTGCGCTGGGAAGCGGGGCGATCGGCAGGGCGGAGACACCGAAAAGAAGGGGCAGGACAGCCTCTTCTTTTTGGCGTTGCGCGCCGAAAAATTTTGTGACACGGAGCCCTTTCCTTTCTGTTTGCGGTATACGCCGAAAGCTTCCGTGATGCAGCGCCTATTTTTAGCGTTTGCGCCGAGGGCTGCTGGGGCGATGCCAGACCCCGTGCTACTTATTCTTTCTGAACATTCCGTTAGGCGCTATCTTGCCCGGACCGCAGAAAAAAGCAGCCAAAGACGCGAATAACGCGTCTTTGGCTGCCATTGTCGGTCGGGCATATTGCCGCCATGGATAGCCGCTTATGCGCGGAGCTTGGCCAGATCGAATTTCGGGACGAGCCCTTCCTTCATCGCGCGGCCGAGCAGCGCATCGATCGCCGCGTAGCCGCTGGCGCCGAGGTTGGCGCTGAATTCGTTGACGTACAGCGCGATATGCTGCCTGGCAACGTCCGGCGACATCTCCTGCGCGTGCTCCATGACGTAGGCTTGCGAAACCTCGGGATTCGCCCAGGCGTATTCCACCGAAGCGCGGATCCATTTCGTCAGCGAAGCGGCGTCCAGGGACCGGCGGGCGATGATGGCGCCGAGCGGAATCGGCAGGCCGGTATCGGCTTCCCACCAGCTCCCGAGGTCGGTTTGAAGGCTGAGGCCGTAGTTCTGGTACGTGAAGCGGGCTTCGTGGATGACGAGGCCGGCATCGATGGCGCCGTCTCGCACGGCGGGCATGATCTCATGGAACGGCATGACGACGATGTCGAGATTGCCGTCCGGGATGTTTTGCGCCGCCCAGAGGCGGAAGAGCAGATAAGCGGTAGACCGTTCGCTCGGCACCGCAACCCGCTTGCCCGCAAGCTCGGCGGGATTCGCGATCTTGTTCTTGGTCAGCACAAGCGGCCCGCAGCCGCGGCCGAGCGCGCCGCCGCACGGCAGCAGCGTGTAGTCGTCCATGACCCAGGGCAGGGCGGCGAAGGAGATTTTCAGCACTTCCGGGCCTTCGACGGCAGCGGCCCAGTTGTTGGTGATGTCGATATCGGCATAGGTCACGTCGAACGCCGGCGCGCCGGGCACGAGCCCGTGAACCAGCGCGTGGAAAACGAACGTATCGTTCGGACAAGGGGAAAACGCGATTTTCATCAGAGCACCTCTTTCAAAATCTGGCTTGCGCGTTCCAGCGCCTTGAGCGCGTCGCCGATCCGCCAGGCGTCGCGGTTGCGCGGGCCGACGACGTTGGAGATGGCCCGCAGCTCCAGCGCGGGCAGGCCGAATTGCTTCGCGGCCGTCGCGACGCCGAAGCCTTCCATGGCTTCGGCCGCCGCGCCCGGCACGCGCCGTTCATGCTCCGCGGCGGTCGCGGCGGAGCCCGTCGCGGTCGATACGGTGAGCACGGGTCCCGTGCTCACCTTCAGGCCGGCCGCGGCGATTCCCGCGGCCAAGGGGCCCGCGAGGCGGGCGTCGACCTCGACGCGGGCCGAGCCGAAGCCGAGCTCGTCCACGCTCGCGAAGCCGTCCGCGGTCTCGGCGCCCAGGTCGGCCGCGACGATCTCGCCGGCCACGACGAGCGACCCCACGGGCGCCCGCCCGGCGAAGCCGCCCGCGATGCCGGCGCTGACCACGAGCGCGTACCCCGCGCCTGCATGCGCGCGGGAGGCGCCGTTATCGGCGCTTGCGGGAGCGGCCAGGCCTGCGGCCTCGAGGCTTGAGAAGGCCGTGCTGCCGAGCAGCCATTCCACGCCGCCCGGGCGATCCTCGGCCGTGTCGGCCGCGTCGCCGTCTGTCGCGTCACCGGCGGCGGAACCGCCTGCCGCCAGCGCCAAGGCCGTGCCCGCCGCCGCCGCCGCCGGGCCGACCCCTGCGGCGACGACATGAAACCTGTCGTCATGCCCCAATCCGCGCAGCACGGCTTCGCGTTCCGCGTCGACCGCGGTCACGACCAGCACGCGACCGCGGATGATGTTCTCCGTTAGCCTCATAGCGCAGCCTCCTTTGCATATTGAAGCGTACAAGTACGCGTGCATCCATTGCGGTCATTTGCTTACGGCTTGTCCGTCCGTCCGCGATCCTGCCGGTCGAGGATGCGCGGCTTGAAGGTGCCGGGCAAGTATCCGCACGTACTCGCCTAGTCGCTTAATCGTTAGTTATTGTACCGCTGTCATCCGACACATTCAACCTGCAGAGCCGTTCGGTCCGGCGGAAGCCGGGAATTCGAGGTTGACGAGAGCCGGCCGGACTGATAAATTAGAATTAAATTGTATGCAATTAAATTGCTCATAATACGGAGGGACTTATCCATGACAACGTTATACGACCTGCAAGCCGCGACCGCGCAAGGCGCGAACAAAGCTTTGTCCGACTACGCGGGCGACGTGATGCTCATCGTCAATACCGCCAGCAAATGCGGGTTCACGCCGCAATACGCGGAATTGCAAAAGCTGCACGAGCAATACGCCGATCAAGGCCTGCGCGTGCTCGGCTTCCCTTCCAACCAATTCGGCGAGCAGGAGCCGGGCACCGATTCCGACGTGCAGAGCTTTTGCCAGATCAACTACGGCGTCAGCTTCCCGCTGTTCGCCAAATCCGACGTGCGCGACGAGACCGCCAATCCGGTCTTCCGCTACCTGACGGAGCAGGCGCCGTTCCGCGGCTTCGACACGAGCGAGCCGAGCGGCAAAATGCTCCATTCCTTCCTGAGCGAGAAGCTGCCGCATTGGCTCGGCGACGACTCCGTCAAATGGAATTTCACGAAATTCCTCGTGAACCGCCAAGGCCAAGTCGTCGGACGCTACGAGTCGACGGTCGAGCCGCTGTCGATGGCATCCGATATCGAAGCGCTTCTTGCCGATTCGAAGTAAACGATGCGCCTCGGACGTTCCTTACGCCGAAATCGGTTAGACTAGGAAGGAGGCGAAGGGAAGGGTGACAACGATGAAAGCATTGGTTTTCCATACGTTCGGCGGACCGGAGGTACTGAAGCTGGCGGAGATCGCCGAGCCCGTTCTTGCCCCGGGCTCCGTCAAAGTCCGCATGCGGGCGATCGGGCTCAATTACGCGGATGTCTACCGGCGGCGCGGCAGCTACCACCTGGTCGGCGAGCCGCCGTATATTCTCGGCTACGAAGGCGCCGGCATCGTGGAGGAAACGGCGCCGGACGTGCGCGGCGTCAAGGTCGGCGACCGCGTCGGCTTCGCGGATGCGCCGCACGCGAACGCGGAGCTCGCCGTGGTGCCGGCGGACCGGATCGTTCCGCTGCCGGACGGCATCGGGTTCGAGACGGCCGCTTCGGTGCTGCTGCAAGGGTTGACCGCGCATTACCTGGCGAACGACAGCTACAAGGTGCGGCCGGACGACAAGGTGCTGGTCCATGCGGCCGCCGGCGGGGTCGGCCAGCTGCTTGTTCAGCTGTGCCGGGCCAAGGGCGCGCGCGTGATCGGACTGACCTCCAGCGCGGCGAAGCGCGAAGCGGCGCTTGCCGCCGGCGCGGACGAGGTGCTGCTGTACGGCGGCGATTGGGTGAGCGGCGTCCTCCGTTGGTCGGCAGACGCGGCAAGCGGCGAGGAACCCGCCGCCGGCGCCGGCGTGGACGTTGCTTACGATTCCGTGGGCGCGACGCTGCCGGACAGCTTCAAGGCGGTTCGGACGCGCGGCGCGGTCGTGTTCTTCGGCATGGCCGGGGGCGATCCGCCGCCGGTGGATCCGCGCATGCTGATGGATACGAGCAAGACTTTGACCGGCGGCGACCTCTGGAACCACGTCACGACGGCGGACGAGCGCATTCGGCGGTCGGAGTCGCTGTTCGCGGATATCCAGGCCGGCAGATTGAAGCTGGAGCCGCCGAAGACGTTCCCGCTGGCGGAAGGAGCGGCGGCGCATCGCTGGATCGAGAGCCGCGCGAGCACGGGCAAGATATTGCTGATTCCGTAAGCTTTTTTGAGTGCGCGGGCGTCTCTATGTTACAATGGCACTACGCAATTACGAGCATAGGGGTGTAACCGAAGTGAGCGAGCAAATCAACATGATCGAGCTGGTGCAGTTCATCGCCGGCAAGACGAACGCGGATGCCAAGCTGATCGAGCAGGTGCTGAAGCATGAACAGACGTTCATCAACAACGCGCAGGAAGACAAGAACGGCGAAGTGAACATCGACAGCGACGAGCTGACGGACTATATCCTGAGCCGCCCGGGCCTCAAGTCGGACGAGCTGACCGTGGAGAACATTTTGGACGCGGAAATGGACTATCTAATGGACAAAGGCGTCGCGGGCTACATCGACTGAGGATTGGCCGGGATTGGCATGGGGGACGGCAGGGATGCTGTCCTTTTTTGCGTTCTTCCGGGCACGGCAGGTGCGACCGCCGACTTGTGTCCGGGCATCGCGTGCCGCGATGCCACTGCACGCCGGGAGGCGCGTGCGGATCGCAAAACCTGCATGAACGATCGGACGGACGCGCGCCGTCCGGACACGGTCGGAACGGCGTTCCGCGAGTGCGGCAACCGCATGCGGGCAGGCTTCCGAGGCGGATTTTTGTCGTATCCTGCCGTGTTTCGGCGAACGGGCGGGAAGTCGAAAAATAAAGTTCGGAAGCAGCATTTTACGACATTTTACACTCTTGCTTCCTGTTATGAAAGCGCTACAATTATAGTAATCACAGCCTAGGAGGTGAGTACTATGAGCCATGAAGAGGAGATTGTCGAGGTGAACGCCGAAGCCGCTTCGGACGAGCTGGAAGCGGTGGAAGAGATCGCTGCGGCGAGCGAAGAAGCGGCGGACGACTCGGAAGCATCCGAGGAAGCCGAAGAAGCCGCCGAGGAAGCGGAAGAAGCGTCGGAAGAAGAAGCATCGGAAGACGCGGAAGCGTCCGAAGAGGAAGCCATCCAAGCGGATGAATCCGAAGAAGCAGCTGAAGAAGCCGACGATTCGGACGCATCCGAAGAGGCCGCCGAGGAGGCGGAGGAAGACGAATCGGAATCATGATAAACATCATTTCGCATAAACGGTGAGGGCTTTCCCGATGTCTGAACAGGACGCGGGAGGCCCTTATTTTAGTTTGGGCAGACTATTCGGCAGGCGAGGGCGGAACCCCGCCGGCGGGACGGGAATCTTGCATGACCCCCGTGAAACGGGCGGCCGGGTTAGCTATAATGGAACATGTACATAAAGGAACGGAATTTGACGGAAATCAACGGCTTTCAATCGAATGCGACATGAGGTGCGACAAACTTGTTTCCAGCGGTTATGACGTGGGATGTTCCCGCATTGCTTGTGATGTTCGTGCTAGGATTGGCCGCTTCGACATTCGGCGCCATCGTCGGCCTCGGCGGCGGGGTCATCATCGTGCCGGCGCTGCTGCTGCTCGGCCCCTCCATGCTCGGCATGGAGATCGATACGACGCTGGCGGTCGGCGTCTCGCTCGGCGCGCTCGTATTTACGTCGCTCACCTCGACGCTGACGTTCGTCCGGGAGGGCAAGGCGGATCTGCGCAGCGCGCTGTTTTTCTCGATCTCCAGCGGCCCGCTGTCGGTCGTCGGCGCGAGCCTGACGTCGCTCTTCGATCCGGACGCCTTTCGCAAGGCGTTCGGGTATTTCATGCTGTTCATGGTCGTCCTGCTGCTGTTTCGCAACCGGATCAAGCCGTATCAGGGCAGATGGCGGTACGTGCGGACGTATGCGGATGCCGCCGGCGTTCCGCGGGAATACGGGTTTAACGCGCTGCCCGCGCTGATCATCGGAGGCGTCGTCGGATTGATCGCCGGCCTGCTCGGCATCGGAGGCGGCGTGCTGCTCATTCCGGCCATGGTGCTGCTGTTCCGCTTCCCGCCGCATATCGCCTCCGCGACGTCGATGGCCGTCATCTTCGTCTCGGCGTTGTTCGGCAGCGGCATGCATCTCGCGCGCGGCGAGTGGGACTGGCTGCTCGTGCTGGCGTTGGCGCCGGGCGCGCTGCTCGGCGGCTGGGTCGGCGCGCGCGTCTCGCGGCGCATCGGCAGCGTGCTGCTGATCCGCATCATGTGCGGGGCGCTGCTGCTGTTCGCGCTCCGGATGATCATCACCTGAAGGGAGGCGGGCGCGCATGTCCGCGACGATTCCGATCGGGCTGCAGCAGTTGGCCCCCTACGTGCGGTACGTTCATTACAACGAGGGCGACGAACGCTACCGCGTGCCGCGCCGAATCATTTACGACTACGAGTTTATCTACATTGTCCGCGGGAGTGCCCTGTTTACGCTCGGCGAGGAAGAAACGCAGTTGAAAGCGGGCGATCTGCACGTCATCCCGCCGCTGACGCCGAATGCCTGCCGGGTGCCGGAGGGCGGTTCGTTCGCGTATTACGCCTGCCACTTCGATCTGCTCTATATGGGACTCGAGCTGGATTTCTCCGACGACGTCTACGTGCGGGTGGATTACGCGAATTTGCCCGAGGTGCCCGTTCAGGAGGAACTGCTGGAGCGGCCGGTGCAGACGTTCGCGGATTTCGAGCTGCCCGCGTTCGTTCGCACGGTGGCCTCGCATAAGTACGGCGAGCGCTTCGCCGACCTGCTGGCGCTGTTCGAACGCCGGCCGTTCGGTTATCAGGCCCGGATGCGCGCCTGCCTGCTCGATATCGTCGGTCTGCTGCTGGAGGAGACGCATACGGCGGAGGGCATCCGCCAGGACAGCCCGCATAAGCCGATGATCACGGAAATGATCGCGATCCTGCACGGCGGCGGGGAGCCGGAGGCGGAACTGGAGCTCGTCGTGCGCCGGTACGGCATGACGCCGAAGTATGCGCGCGCGCTGTTCAAGCAGGCGACGGGCCTGTCATGGACGCGCTACCTGACCGGGCTGCGCATGGAACGGGCGAAGGAGCTGCTTCGCGAGGGCGGCTTGTCCATCGCCGAGATCGCCGAGCGGTGCGGCTACGAAGACCTCCACTATTTCAGCCGGCTGTTCAAGAAGCTGGAGGGCCTGCCGCCGCGGGCGTACGGCGATTCCCTGCGGGGTTCGTCATAGGCAAAGGCCGACTGCGATCGCAGTCGGCTTTTCCGGCGTTCGGCGCATGCGCCGCGCTTTCGCTGTTTGTGCAAAAGCCGCCGCCTCCGCTCCAAATACAAGACCGCCGCCGCCGGGGTAGGATGAAGCTGACAGGTTGAATCCAATCCCCGGGAGGCTGGCAGCGCATGACGCAAACGAACAAGCCGTACGAAGTCGCGGTCTATTATTTTCCGAATTATCATGTCGATACACGCAACGAAGCTTGGCACGGCGAGGGTTGGACGGAGTGGGAGCTGGTAAAGCGGGCGACGCCGCGCTTTGCCGGCCACGATCTGCCGAAGGTGCCGCTGTGGGGGTATACGGACGAAGCGGATCCCGCCGCGATGGCGCAGAAAATCGATGCGGCGGCGGATCATGGCGTGGACGCGTTTATTTTCGACTGGTACTGGTACGAGGACGGTCCGTATCTGGAGCGCGCGTTGGAGGAGGGCTTTCTCGGCGCGGCCAACAACGAGCGGCTGAAATTCTCGCTGATGTGGGCGAACCATGACTGGATTGACATCCATCCGGCGCCGAGAAACAAGCCGTACAACACGCTGGCGCAGGGCACGGTAAGCCGCGAGGCGTTCGCGCGGGCGACGGATCATATGATCGCGGCGTATTTCAAGCGCCCGAACTATTGGCGGATCGACGGCAAGCTGTACTTGTCCGTGTATGAGCTGATGAGCCTGGTGAAGGGCTTGGGCGGGGTAGAGGCGACGCGCGAGGCGCTGGAGGATTTCCGGGCGCGCGTGCGCGCGGCGGGACTGGGCGAGCTGCATGTCAACGCCGTCGTCTGGGGCGTGCAGATTCTGCCGGGCGAGCAGAAGATCGCCAACGAAGGCGAGCTGCTGGCCGCGCTCGGCATCGACAGCGTGTCCTCGTACGTCTGGATTCACCATCAGGAGCTGCCGTCGTTTCCGGAGACGCCCTATGCCGACGTCAGCGCGAGATCGGCGGAGGATTGGGAGAAGTTCTCCCGCCAGTACGCGCTGCCTTACCTGCCGAACGTGACGATGGGCTGGGATTCCTCGCCGCGCACCGTGCAGTCGGACCGGTTCGATAACCTCGGTTATCCGTTCATGGGCATGCTTTCGGAGAATACGCCGGAGCAGTTCCGCTTGGCGCTGGAGCGGATGAAGCGGTTCCTGGAGCGGGATATCAACGGCTTCCGCGCGTTCACGGTCAACGCCTGGAACGAATGGACGGAAGGCAGCTATCTGGAGCCGGACACGAAGCACGGCTTGGCTTATTTGGAGGCGATCAAGGAGGTTTTCGGAGCTTAGCCGCCCGAGGGATGCTGCGTGCGGGCGTAATGCCCGCTTGGGCTTGAAGCCGCCGCGCAGCGGGAGCGAGCCTAAACCGGAATTCCGGGCTATGCATAGACGGGCGCGGGAATCCGCGTATGCGAAGGGGCTGTCCACGGTCATGCCGGATGACGTGGACAGCTCCTTTTGTCTATGGTCGCGTGCTTACATCTTGCCTTCGGAGAAAATTTGGAACGGAATGCCGAATTTATCGGTCAGGATGCCGTAAGCAGGGCTGAAGTGGGTCTCTTGAATCGGCATGTCGATCTTGCCGCCGTCGGACAACGCGTTGAAGATGCGATGCGCTTCTTCGACGTCGTTCGTGGTGATGCAGACCGTCACTTGATTGCCACTTTGGACGTCTTGGCCGGGATACGTATCCGAGAACATCAAGTCGGATTCGCCGATCCGGATCATGGCATGGCCGATCAAGGTCTTCGCCGAGTCCGGAAGCGGGAAGTCGGGATTGGACGGCATCTCGCCGAACGATTGCTTGAACAGCAGCGTCGCGCCAAGCGCGCGCTCGTAGAATTCGATCGCTTCTTGGGTATTGCCGTTCATTACGAAATACGGGGTCAGGCGCAAAGACATCACTAAACAGCTCCTCTGATCTTGAGATTGGTATGGGCTTCAATAGGTGCGCAACCCTAATCCAGTATCGCCACAATACCCAGTATATAGGATCGAACACATGTTCGCAATAGCGAGTGCAAAAAACCTCCCGCAGGAGGTCTAATCGTCCGCGCGTCCGCCGCAATGGCTTCCGGCTTAGGCGAAGGGACATTAAAGCGTCCGCGATTCCGTCGGAGCCGCGCCGCGTCCGCGGCCGACCAGCAGCGCGAACAGCAGGATCGCCCCGACGTCGAGCGCGGCGATGATGATGCCCATCGGCACGGCCGTGCCGCTGCCGGCGATGCCGACGAACGGTGCCACGACGGAGCCGAAGATGAACGACATGAGCCCCTGCAGCGCGGAGGCGCTGCCCGCGTTGCTGCCCTGGTTGCGCATCGCGAGCGAGAAGCCCATGGTGGTGACCATGCCGACGCTGGCGACCACGAAGAACAGCGGCGGCAGCACGAAGCCGAGCGGCGCATGCAGGAGCAGCGTGACGAGCAGCGCGACGCCTCCGGCCGCCGCGATCCCGAGACCGGTCACGAGCAGCTTCGTTTCGTCGAAGCGTCCGGCCAGTCGCCCCGCGATCTGGCTGGCGAATATGATGCCGAGTCCGTTGACGGCGAAGCAGAGGCTGAACGTCTGCGGCGAGACGCCGTAAACGTCCTGCAGCACGAACGGCGATCCGGCGATGTAGGCGAACATCGCCGCCATGACGAAGCCCTGCGCGAGCGCGTAGCCCATGAACGCCCGGTCGGTCAACAGTCCGCGGAAGGTTTTCAGCGTATTGCCGATGCCGCCCTTGGAGCGGCGGTCCGCCGTCAGCGTCTCGGGCAATCCGAACAGCACCGCGGCGAACATGGCGAGGCCGATCGCCGCGAGCACGATGAAGACGCCGTGCCAATCCGTGAAATGAAGCAGCTGCCCGCCGACGATCGGCGCGGCGATCGGCGCGATGCCGTTCACCAGCATGAGCTGCGCGAAGAACTTCGTCAGCTCCGTCCCGCTGTAGAGATCGCGAACGATGGCTCGCGAGATGACGATGCCCGCCGAGCCGGCGAGGCCTTGAATGAACCGCAGCGCGATGAACGCGCCGATGGACGGCACCAGCGCGCAGAGCAGCGAAGAGACGGTATAGAGCAGCAGCCCGATCAGCAGCGGGCCGCGGCGTCCGCGCACGTCGCTGATCGGGCCCGCGAACAGCTGGCCGACCGCGAGGCCGATCATGCAGGCCGTCAGGCTGAGCTGGGCCAGCGACGTGCTGGCATGCAGATCGTCCGCGAGCTTGGGCAGCGCCGGCAGGTACATATCCAGCGAGAGCGGGCCGAACGCGCTGAGCGAGCCGAGCACGCCGGCCGTCCAGAGCCTTCTGGAACGCGGCATCGCGGCGGACAATCCGGAGGGGGAGGAGGAATGCATGGGAAGGATTCCTTTCCGTGAAAACGCCGTAAAGACGCGTTTTACAGGTGTCGTTTGAAAAGCTGTCATCATTATAGGGACGTCTTGGCGGGACTGTCAACGAACGGACGGGCATTGGGATGCGGCTTCTATCGCGCGGAAGGAGCAAGAATTCGCATGGAGTCGCAATATTGATCCCCTCGGGCGAAGCCCGGGGGATTTTCTCGCGCGCGGAGGTTGGGCGCGCGCCCATGCGCGGCGCCGGGCGGATAGTCCAAAGGAAAAGCTGGCATACTAGCCTCGAATTTAAAGGAGGGATTTGCCATGCACACTTGGCAGCGAGGCATCGGCGTCACGATGCTGTCCGCGGCGATTCTGCTCGCGGGGACGGCATGCGGCGCCAAAAACAACGACAACGGCGCGAATAACGGCACGAATGCCGGCAACGGTAAGGGCAATGCCGGCAACGGTACGGGCAACGCGGGCGCCGGCACGGGGAATACGGAAGGGGGCGGCAATGCGGCTGCCGGCAATTCGCTTGCGGCGATCAAGTCGGCCGGCGAGATCACGGTCGGCACGGAAGGCACGTACGCGCCGTTCACTTTCCATGACAAGAGCGGCAAGCTGACCGGCTTCGACGTGGACGTCGCGGAGGAGGTCGCCAAGCGGATCGGGGTCAAGGCGAAATTCATGGAGACGAAGTGGGACGGCATGCTTGCCGGCCTGGACGCCAAGCGCTTCGACATGGTCGCCAACGAAGTGACGATCCGGGACGACCGGAAGGCGAAGTACGATTTCTCCGATCCGTACATTCTCTCGAAAGCGGTGCTGATCGTCAAGCAGAACAACACGAGCATCAAGAGCCTGGCGGATCTCAAAGGCAAAAAATCCGGCCAGTCGCTCACGAGCGATCTCGGCGACATCGCGAAAGCGAACGGCGCGCAGCTCGTCCAGGTCGACGGCTTCAACCAGGCGATCGACCTGCTCACGTCCGGGCGCATCGACGCGACCATCAATGACAAGCTGTCCTTCCTGGACCTGAAGAAAGCGCGTCCCGACGTGCCGATCAAGGTGGTGGCGGAGACGGACAACGTGTCGCGGAGCGGCCTGCTCTTCCGCAAAGGCAACCCCGAGCTCGTCGCCGCCGCCAACAAGGCGCTGGCGGACATGAAGGCGGACGGCAGGTACCTGGAAATTTCCAACACCTATTTCGGCGAGGATGTCTCGAAGTAAAGAAGGCGGGTTGGCATCATGAGCGATCAATCGGAGCGGCTCCTTCACATCTTCACCGATTCGTTTCTGCCCCTGCTGCGCGCGGGGATCGCGTTTACCGTCCCGCTCACGCTGATCTCCTTCGCGCTGGGGCTGGCGCTGGCGCTGCTGACGGCGCTCGCGCGGCTGTCGGAATTCCGCCCGCTGGCCTGGGTCGCGGGGTTCTACGTCTGGATCATCCGCGGAACGCCGCTGCTGCTCCAGCTGTTCATCATTTTCTACGGGCTGCCGAGCCTCGGCATCCTCATCGACGCGTTCCCGGCGGCGGTCATCGGCTTCACGCTCAGCGTCGGCGCCTACGGCTCGGAGATCATCCGCGCGGCGATCGTCTCGATTCCCAAAGGGCAATGGGAAGCGGCGTACGCGCTCGGAGAGACGCGGCTGCAGGCGCTGCGCCGGATCATCCTGCCCCAGGCGGCGCGCGTCTCGGTGCCGCCGCTGTCCAATTCGTTCATCTCGCTCGTGAAGGATACGTCGCTGGCGGCGACGGTGACCGTCACGGAGCTGTTCCAGAAGGGGCAGCAGATCACGGCGGCGGTCTACGAGCCGCTGCTCGTCTACAGCGAGGTCGGGCTGATTTATTTGATCTTCTGCACGGTGCTGGCGGCGCTTCAGCGGCAGCTGGAACGGTATTTCGACCGGTACTCCTCGGTCTAGCCGCCGCGCGTCGCGGGAGGCGGCGAAGCCGGATCCATAACCTGTCGACCCGGCTCGCGAACGGCGGTACGGAGAAAGCCGTCCGAACGGAGCGGAAGTCTATGGGAGAGCATCGCGAAAGGAGGAATCGTCCGCATGATCGAAGTCCGCGGCTTGACCAAAGCCTTCGGCGAAACGTCCGTGCTGCGCGGCATCGACTTGACGCTGGAGAAGGGCAGCGTCCTCGTCGTGATCGGCCCGTCCGGGTCCGGCAAGTCGACGCTGCTGCGCTGCCTGAACGTGCTGGAGGTTCCGACCTCGGGCACGGTGGCGATCGGGAAGGCCCGGCTGGAATTCCGGCCGGACGCGAAGCCGCGCCTCGCCGACGTGCTCGCGCTGCGGCGCCAATCGGGCATGGTGTTCCAGGCGTATCATCTGTTTCCGCATTTCACCGCGCTTCAGAACGTGATGGAGGGACAGCTCACGGTGCGGCGCACGCCGAAGCGCGAGGCGCGGGCGAAGGCGATGCAGCTGCTCGCGAAGGTAGGGCTGGCAGACCGGGCCGACGCTTATCCGCACCAGCTCTCCGGCGGGCAGCAGCAGCGGGTCGGCATCGCGCGGGCGATGTCGATCGATCCCGAGCTGCTGTTGTTCGACGAGCCGACCTCGGCGCTCGACCCCGAGCTCGTGCGCGAGGTGCTGAAGGTCATCCGCGAGCTGGCGGAGGAAGGGCGGACGATGATGATCGTCACGCACGAGATGAAGTTCGCCCGGGAGGTGGCCGACCGCGTCATGCTGCTCGACGGCGGCGCCGTCGTGGAGGAAGGGCCGCCGGAGCAGCTGTTCGAACGGCCCCGCGAAGCGAGGACCCGTCAGTTCCTGTCATTGATCATGGAGCGGAGCTTCTGAATGCCGAAAAGCCGCATCCCTTCCGGGGATGCGGCTTTTCGCATGGCGGGCGGCGGTTACGAAATCGGCCTGCAGGCCGTTCCGATCGCGCGCCCTGTATAGGGTCGGCGAGATTGAAGCGCGCCTGAGCCGGCTGCCCGCTGAAGGCGGTGCTTCATCAGCTCGAGCACCGCGCCGCGGGTCTGGACGAGCGGCGCCAGCGTGCCGAAGGTCATCACATGGTTGAAATGCACGATAAACGCAAAATCCTTGTCATTCATGCGTGAAACGACTCCTTTGTACGGCCGGTACGGCCATGTCTTGCAGGAATGTATTACCCCCGAGGCGCTTTGGCTAATCAGCGGAGGAGGCCGGCAATTCGGAGCGATTCGAGAGTCCTTGTCATAGTGGCAAGGGCTCTTTTTTGCATGCTGGGCCGTTATCGCCGGACGGACGGCATATGCGCGGGCGTCGGTTGGTTTTTGGAGTCGGCGTCCGAGATCGAAGCCCTCGGGAAGGAGGGACGGCTTGCGCCGGAAGGCGACACCCTGCATTTCGAGAAAATGCGGCATGCAAGCAGAGAAGTGATTGACAGAGAAAGGGCTTTCATGTTTGAATAATAGGGTAAGCGCTTAACCTTACGTTAAGCGGCAGGGCGCATCGTTTGCCCGATTCGAAATTAGCGCCGATTATTCGACATTTTCAGCACATATTATCGTTTGTTAGGGAAATGTGCCCAAGGCGCTCCGTTCATCGATTTAGTTGGAATTATGGCATTAAGAAGGAAACCGTTTTCTCTTAGTATCGCATCATCTGGGGCGTGGGATCCGCGCCCGGGGAGGAACTTCGTTGACGATGAAACCCGAGAAAATTTACGTCGTGTTCAAAACGCATGTCGATCTGGGCTTTACGGACCTGCCGAGCGGGGTCGTCCGCCAGTACAAGGAACGCATGATGGAGGACGTGCTGAACGTCTGCGAGGCGACCGCGGCCAATCCGCCCGGCCATCGCTACGTGTGGACGCTGCCCGCCTGGATGCTGCAGCAATGCCTGGACGAACCGGACGCGGAGCGCCGCGCGCGCCTCGAGCAGCTCGTTCAAGCCGGCCAGCTGATCTGGCATGCGCTGCCTTTCACCACGCATACGGAATTTTGCGGCGTGGAGGAATACATGCGCGGCCTGTACATGAGCGAAGAGCTGAACCGGAAGTACGGCAGGGAGGTCATCGCGGCCAAGATGACGGACGTGCCGGGCCACGCTTGGATGCTGCCGTCGCTGCTCGCCCAGGCGGGCGTCCGGTTCCTTCACCTGGGCGTCAACGCATGCTCGGCGCCGGTCGAGCTGCCCCGCCTGTTCTGGTGGGAAGGGCCGGACGGCAGCCGCGTCCTCACGTGGTATTCGGCCGGCGAATACGGCACGAGCCTGCTGCCGCCGGACGATTGGGAGTATCCGATCTGGTTCGCGCTCCTGCAGACCCACGACAACTTCGGGCCGCAAAGCAGCGTCGTCGTGCAGGAGCTGCTGGACGACGTCGCCGCGAAATACCCCGATGCCGAGGTTCATATCGGCACGATGGACGATTTCGCCCGCGACTTCATCGCGCGGGGCTACGACGACATTCCGGTCATCGCCAAGGATCTGGCGGATTCGTGGATACACGGCGTCGGCACGTATCCGCCGGAGGTCGCGCAGGTGCGCGGCCTCCGGTACGACCTGGCGTCGGCCGAGAGCCTGCTCGCGACGCAGCCGAAGCCGGACGACGCGGAAGCCATGCGGCACATCGCCAAGGGCTACGAGCAGACCCTGCTCTTCGGCGAGCACACCTGGGGCATCGACGTGAAATCCAATCTGCTGCCCGGCCGTCCCGACGGCCGCGCGTTCTGGACGAGGGACATCGCGAAGGACCGGGCGGCGTTCCCGGACAGCTATCGGAAAGCGGAGCAATCCTGGGAGGAGCAGCGGGACTACGTGCGGACGGCCCGGCGCGAGCTGGCCGCGGCGGTGCCGGCTCCCGGCGCGGATGCGGCGGACGGCATGGCGGTAACCGTGCATAATCCGCTGCCGCGGGCCCGGCAGTTTGCTGTCGTCGACTTGGGCGAGGCGCTGGCCGGCGGCCGGCTGGTCGATCCGGCGACGGAGAAGCGGTACCCGGTCGACGCCGCGGGCCGCGCGGTCATCGACGAGATCGCGCCGCTCGAGACGCGCGCGCTGCTGTGGCAGGCGGGAGCTTCCGGCGAAGCCAAGCTTTCGGCATGCGATACGGCGTTCCGCGAGCGCGTCGGGGCGGCCGAAGCGCTCATCGAGAACGGGTCGCTGCGCATCCGCGCGGATGGCGCGAGCGGCCGTATCGTCAGCTTCTACGATAAGCGCGCCGGCAAGGAGTGGGCGGCCGAAGGCGGCTTCGGCGAGTATCAGTACGAGGTATTCGGGAAAACGGATATTTTGCGTTTCGTGAAGCGCTACGCGTACGACCTGCGCGATTGGTACGTCAACGACTTCGGCAAGCCGGGCTATCCGCGCATCGGCGGACGCCTGTTCGAGAACGGCGACGCGCGCACGGAGCTGATCCGCGAGGGCGGCCGGCAGCAGATCCGGATTCTCTACGGCACGGATCCCGAGAGCCGCGGCGAATTCGGCAACGCGGCGACGGCCGAGCTCGTCGTGACGCTGGACGGCGAAGCGTCCCACGCCGATTTCGAGTGGAAGCTCGCCGGCAAGCGGGAGACGGCTTTCGCGGAGGCGGGGTACTTCGTGCTGCCGCTGAACGTCGGAGGTCCGCAGTACCGGCTGCAGAAGCTGGGCGCGGTCGTCGATCCCGTCCGGGACATCGCCCGCGGCGCGAACACGCGGCTGCACTGCGTCGACCAGTGGGTCGACGTGACCGGAGAAGACGGCAGCGGCCTCGCGGTGTTCCCGCTGGATACGCCGCTCTGCTCCATCGGCGAGCCCGGCATCTTCCAATACGACGAAGCATACGTGCCCGAGGAGCCCGTCCTGTTCTTCAATTTGTTCAATAACCAGTGGGGCACGAACTTCCCGCAGTGGATCGGCGGCGATCTGGCATACCGCTTCCGCCTGCAGCCCCACGCGGGCGACTGGAAAGCGGCCGGCCTCGAAGCGGCCGCGGAGGAGCTGCGACGTCCGCTGATCGCGGCGCGCGGGGAAGCCGCGGCGAACCGGCCGCTGCTGCGCGAGCCGCTTCGCGACGTGCGCTGGCTCGCGGTCAAGACCGCCGAGAGCGGCGAGGACGCGGTCGTGATCCGCTGGATGAACGCGACCGACGAGCGCCGGGAGACGACGCTGGCGCTGAACGGCGACTACGCGGCGGTCATCCGCTGCAGCGGCGTCGAGCGGGAGATCGCGCCCTTGGAGGTGCGCGACGGCCGCGTGACGCTTGCGATGCGGCCTTACGAAATCGTCACGTTGAAGCTTTGCCGGTCCTAAGGGCCGAACGCGAGCGCGCTCGCGACACTACTTAATGAGAGGTGCGGTAAACAACATGAAACCGATTGAAATCGGCATTATCGGCGCAGGGCGCATCGGCCGCCTGCACGCGGAAAATCTGGTTCGGATGAACGGCGTCCGGATCGCGGCGATCTCGGATTTGTTCCCGGAGCCGGCAAGAGAATGGGCGGCCTCCATCGGCATTCCCAAGGTAAGCGGCGATTACCGCGAGCTGCTGCAGGACGCGTCGATCGACGCGGTGCTGATCTGTTCGCCGACGGGCACGCACGTGGACATCATCACGGAAGCGGCGCAGGCCGGCAAGGCGATCTTCTGCGAGAAGCCCGTATCGCTGGAGCTGGAGCGCACCTACGCGGCCATCGAAGCGGCGGAACGCGCGGGCGTGCCGCTGCAGATCGGCTTCAACCGCCGATTCGACCCGAACTTCCGCAAAGTGAAGGACTTTATCGAAGAAGGCCGCATCGGCGACGTCCACTCCGTCAAGATTACGTCCCGCGACCCGAACCCGCCGACCCCGGATTACGTCAAGACGTCCGGCGGGCTGTTCCTCGACATGGCGATTCACGATTTCGACATGGCCCGCTACCTGAGCGGCAGCGAGATCACGGAAGTATACGCGATGGGAGGCGTGCTCATCGATCCGGCGATCGGCGAGATGGGCGACATCGACACCGCGATGATTTCCCTGAAGTTCGCGAACGGCGCGTTCGGCAGCATCGACAACAGCCGCAAGGCCTGCTACGGCTACGACCAGCGCGTGGAAGTGTTCGGCGCCGGCGGCAGTCTGACGGCGGATAACGAATACCCGAACAACGTCCGGGTTTCCGACGGCACGGGCATTCACAGCGAGAAACCGAAATATTTCTTCCTGGAGCGCTACAGCGCCTCTTACGTACAGGAAATCGAAGACTTCATCGCCGCGGTCCGCGGCGAACGCGAAGTGCCCGTTCAAGGACGCGACGGGCTGCAGGCGGAGCTGGCGGCGCGCGCCGCGCGCATCTCCCTGCTGGAAGGCCGTCCGGTGAAGATCTCGGAAGTGACCGAATCCCTGAAGGAGGCTTCTGCCCAATGAGCACGATTCGTTTGACGATGGCGCAAGCGCTGCTGCGCTACCTGGACGCCCAGTACGTGGAGATCGACGGAGAAGTACGCAAATTCGTCACGGGCGTCATGGGCATCTTCGGCCATGGCAACGTGACGGGCATCGGCGAAGCGCTGGAGCGCGGCCGCGGCTCGCTCGATTTCATTCAAGGCAAGAGCGAGCAGGGCATGGCGCATGCCGCCGCGGCTTATGCCAAGCAGAGCGGCCGGCTCGCGATCTACGCCTGCACCTCGTCCATCGGACCGGGCGCGCTCAACATGATCACGGCCGCCGCGACGGCGACGGTCAACCGGATTCCGCTGCTGCTGCTGCCGGGCGATATCTTCGCCGACCGCCAGCCGGATCCCGTGCTGCAGCAGCTGGAGCATCCGATGGATTACACGATCTCGGCCAACGACGCCTTCAAGCCGGTCAGCCGGTATTGGGACCGGATTACCCGTCCCGAGCAGCTGATGAGCGCCATGGCGCAGGCGATGCGCGTGCTGACGGACCCCGCCGACACGGGCGCGGTCACGATCGCGCTGCCGCAGGACGTGCAGGCCGAAGCGTACGACTACCCGGAAGCCTTCTTCCGCAAGCGGGTGCACAGCATCGACCGCCGTCCGCCGGCAGCCTCGGCGCTGGCGCGGGCCGCGAAGCTGATCGCGGGCAAGAAACGCCCGGTCATCGTCGCCGGCGGCGGCGTTCATTATTCCCTCGCGACGGATACGCTGCGCAAGTTCGCCGAGCAGTTCGGCATCCCGGTGACGGAGACGCAGGCCGGCAAGAGCGCCCTGCCGTGGAATCACCCGCTGAACCTGGGCGCCGTTGGCGTCACCGGCACGCTCGCCGCGAATCGCACCGTCGCCGAAGCCGATCTCGTCATCGCGGTCGGCACGCGGCTATCGGATTTCACGACCGCGTCCAAGACGGCGTTCGCGAATCCGGAAGCGGAGCTGCTCTGCATCAACGTCGCGGCGCTCGACGCCCATAAGCTCGAAGGCGCGCCGCTGCTCGCCGACGCCAAGCTCGCGCTCGAGAGCTTGACCGGGGTGCTCGCGCAGCAAGGCTATCGCGCCGACCACGACAGCACGGGACTCGCCGCGCGCAAAGCGGAATGGAACGCGGAAGTGGATGCGCTGTACGCGCTGGAGCGCGAGGACGGTCTGACGCAGACCCGCGTGCTCGGCGTCATCAACGATTTCATCGGCGAGGACGACGTCGTCGTGTGCGCGGCGGGCAGCCTTCCCGGCGACCTGCACCGCCTGTGGCGTCCCGGCAAGCCGCAAACCTACCATATGGAATACGGCTTCTCCTGCATGGGCTACGAGGTATCCGGCGCGTTCGGCGTGAAGCTCGCCCGCGCGGAAGGCGAAGTCTACGCGCTGGTCGGCGACGGCAGCTTCCTGATGCTGCATTCCGAGCTCGTGACGAGCCTGCAGGAGCGCCGCAAGATCACCGTGCTGCTGTTCGACAACCACGGCTTCCAGTGCATTCATAACCTGCAGCGCGGCCATGGCAGCGACGGCTTCGGCAATGAATTCCGCTACAAGCAGGACGGCGTCCTCGCCGGCGATTCGCTGCCGATCGATTTCCGCGGGCTGGCCGCGAGCCTCGGCTGCGCGTCCTTCTCCGCGACGGACGCGGAGTCGCTCCGCGAGGCGCTCGGAAAGGCCGCGGCGGAGGAGCGCTCGTCGCTCGTGCATATCGCGGTGCTGCCGGGCACGAACACGGACGGCTACGAATCGTGGTGGCGCGTCGACGGCGCGACGGTGTCCGTCAGCCCGAAGGTCGTCGAAGCGGCTAAGGCCAACGCGCAAATCCGCGGAACCGCGCGGCCGATCTAAGGCTCGCTGCGGCTTGGGGCTGTGCGCCGTGTGGCTGGAAACGTCGAGATTTCCATACAAGCCTGCCGTCCATCGCAGTCGGCAGCATCGCAATCACGCGCCCCCCAAGCGTCTCGCTTCGGGAGCCGCGCGAAGCTAACCGTCCATTCGCCGCGCCGCGCCTTCACGGCCGCGGCCGCGGCGCTTACATTCCGCATACGACAAGGGAGAGGGATACATGCGTCCGATCGCAGAACGGGTACGGCTCGGCATTTCCGCCATCAATTGGGTGAACGAGGATATGCACGAGCTTGGCGACCATTACACATTCGAGGATTTGATGCGCGACTTCACGTCGCTCGGCTTCGAGGGCACGGAGATGTGCCGCAAATTTCCGCAAACGGCATCCGGCGTCCGCGAGGCGTTGGGCTCGCACGGCCTGCAGCTGGGGTCCTGGTGGCGCGGCGTCCGGTTCGCGGACCCGGCTTACCGCGAGGAAGAGCTCGCGGCGTACCGCAGCCACGCGGAGTTTCTGAAGGAAGCGGGCGCGAGCCACATCGTGACCTGCGAAGTTTGGGGCGCGCCGCATGCGGATCCCGCATTCAAGGAACGGGTCATCCTGAGCGACGAGCAATGGGGCCATCTGGCCGAAGGCTTGAACGCCGCCGGCGAGATCGCCCGCGAGCTCGGCATGAAGCTCGTCTACCATTACCATGCGGGCACGGTCGTGGAAGGCCCGCAGGAGATCGAACGCCTGATGGCGCTGACGGATCCGTCGCTCGTGCACCTGCTGCTCGATACGGGGCATGCCGTATACGGCGGCGGCGATCCGGCGGTCTATGCGAAGCAGTTCAAGGACCGCATCGCCTACGTGCATCTGAAGGACGTTCGCATGGACGTGCTCGAGCAGGCGCGCCGCGAGAACTGGGACTTCCTGACGCGTGTCAAGCAAGGCGTGTTCACGGTGCCGGGCGACGGCTGCGTCGACTTTGCCGCGGTGCTCGGGCAGCTGGACGAGAACGGCTACGAAGGCTGGATGATTCTCGAAGCGGAGCAGGATCCGTCCGTGGCCGAGCCCGTCGGCTACGCGGCCAAGGGCAAGGCGCATTTGCTGGCCCTGTTCGGCGAAGGAGGCGTGCCGGCATGAGCGACTTGATCGTACGTCCGGGGCAACCGGATGAAGAAGGCAACGTGCTGCGCATCACGCCGGAATCCGCGGGTTGGCAATACGTCGGGTTTGAAGTGTACCGCTTGAAGCCGGGACAAACGCTGGAGCGGCAGACGGAGGGTATGGAGGCATGCCTCGTGCTCCTGAGCGGTCTGGCCGACGCGGAAGCGGGCGGCTCCAGCTGGAGCCGCATCGGCGGACGCATGGACGTCTTCGAAGGCACCCCGCCGTATTCGGTGTACGTGCCCGAACAACAAAGCTACCGCATCACGGCGCTGACGGACGTGGAGCTGGCGGTATGCCTGGCCCCGGGACTCGGCGGCGGGCATCCAGCCCGGCTGATCGCGCCGGAACAAGTCGGCGTCGAGCCTCGCGGCTACGGCAGCATGACGCGCCGGGTGCAGAACATTTTGCCGGAAGGGGAAGCCGCGGACAGCCTCTTGGTCGTGGAAGTGTTCACGCCGGCCGGCAACTGGTCCAGCTACCCGCCGCATAAGCATGACGAGAACAACCTGCCGGCGGAGTCGTACCTCGAAGAAACCTACTATCACCGGGTCAACCCCGGCAAAGGCTTCGCCGTGCAGCGCGTCTATACCGACGACCTCTCGCTTGACGAGACGCTGACGGTGCGCGACGGGCAAGCGGTCCTCGTGCCGCGGGGCTACCATCCCGTATCCGCGGCGCCGGGTTACGACAGCTACTACCTGAACGTCATGGCCGGTCCGGTCCGGACATGGAAGTTCCACAACGATCCGGCGCATGAATGGCTGTTTCCGAAACCGAAGGAGGAGGCGTAAACCATGGGCAACGGAGTGAACTTCCCGGCCGATCGCGCGCTGGATTTCGTCAGCATCGGACGGCTGTGCATCGATTTGAACGCCAACGAGATTCATCGTCCGCTCGAGGAGACGGTTACGTTTACCCGCTACTTGGGCGGCTCGCCCGCGAACATCACGGTCGCGCTGGCGAGGCTGGGCGCGAAGACGGGCTTTATCGGAAAAATCGCGAACGACGGCTTCGGCCGCTTCATTCGGCGCTATCTGGAAGAAACGGGCATCGACGCGACATCGGTCGTGGACGACGCGACGGGCGCGGTGACCGGGCTTGCCTTCACGGAGATCAAGTCGCCGACGGATTGCAGCATCCTGATGTACCGCGACAACGTCGCGGACCTGAAGCTCGAGCCCGGCGAGGTCAGCGAATCGTTGATCGCCTCCGCCAAGGCGCTCGTCGTGTCGGGCACGGCGCTGGCCGCGAGCCCTTCCCGCGAAGCGGTGTTCGCCGCCATCGGCTATGCCCGCAAGCATGGCGCGAAGATCATCTACGATATCGATTACCGTCCGTATACGTGGGCGAACCGCGACGAGATCCAGGTGTACTGCGCGCTCGCGGCGGAGCAGGCGGACGTGATCTTCGGCGGCATCGAGGAGTTCTCGCTGCTCGAGCCGAAGACGGACGCGCCGTTCGACGAAGCGGCGGTCGCCGCCCGCTGGCTCGGCCGCAAGGCGCAGCTGGTCGTCGTGAAACGCGGCGGCGACGGCTCGGTCGCCTATACCGCGGACGGCTCCGCGTATCCGGGCCGCACGTTCCCCGCGAACGTCGTCAAGACGTTCGGCGCGGGCGATTCCTTCGCCGGCGCGTTCCTGTACGGCCTGCTGCAAGGCTGGGACGTGCCCCGCTGCCAGGATTACGGCGCGGCGGCCGCGCATATCGTCGTATCGAGCCACAGCTGCTCGGACGCCATGCCGACGCGGGCGCAGGTCGAGGACGTCCTGCGGTCGGTCGGCGCTTTGGAAGCCTGACCTCATACATCATGCATGAACGACATCCCGAAACTAGGAGTGAAGACTAATGGCTGACATTCAAACGGTATCCAACTTCATCGGCGGGCGCTTCGTCCCGTCCCAATCCGAACGCACGGAGGACGTGCCGAACCCGGCGACGGGCGAGACGCTCGTGAAGGTGCCGCTGTCGACCCGCGGCGATCTCGAAGCGGCGGTGCAAGCGGCGCAGGCGGCCTATCCGGCCTGGAGCCAAACGCCGGTGCCGCGCCGGGCGCGCATCCTGTTCAAATACCAGCAGCTGCTCGTGGAGCATTGGGAAGAGCTGGCGAAGCTGGTCACGCTCGAGAACGGCAAAAGCTACGGCGAGGCGTACGGCGAAGTGCAGCGCGGCATCGAATGCGTGGAATTCGCGGCGGGCGCGCCGACGCTCATGATGGGCAGCGTGCTGCCGGACATCGCGACGGGCATCGAATCCGCGATGTACCGCTATCCGATCGGCGTCATCGGCGGCATCGCGCCGTTCAACTTCCCGATGATGGTGCCGTCCTGGATGTTCCCGCTCGCGATCGCCTGCGGCAACACGTTCGTGCTGAAGCCGTCCGAGCGCACGCCGCTCACGGCGAACCGGTTGGCGGAGCTGTTCACGGAAGCCGGCCTGCCGGACGGCGTCTTCAACGTCGTCCACGGCGCGCATGACGTCGTGAACGGACTGCTGGAGCATGCGGACGTCAAAGCGATTTCCTTCGTCGGCTCCCAGCCCGTCGCGGAATACGTGTACAAAACCGCCGCCGCCCACGGCAAGCGCGTGCAGGCGCTCGGCGGCGCGAAGAACCATTCCATCGTCCTTCCGGACGCGGATCTGGACCTGACGGTCAAGGAAATCACGAACGCCGCGTTCGGCTCCGCCGGGGAACGCTGCATGGCGTGCTCCGTCGTCGTGGCCGTCGGCGGCGCGGGCGACGCGCTCGTCGCCAAGCTGAAGGAACGCGCCGAGAGCCTCAGCATCGGCAACGGCCTGGACGAAGGCGTCTTCCTCGGCCCGGTCATCCGCGGCGCGCATAAGGACCGGACGCTCGGTTATATCCAGAAAGGCATCGAGCAGGGCGCGAGCCTCGTGCTGGACGGCCGGGAAGCCGCCGCGGCGCAGGGCGCGGGCTATTTCGTCGGGCCGACGATTTTCGACGGCGTGACGAAGGACATGGCGATCTGGCAGGACGAGATCTTCGCGCCGGTGCTTCAGATCGTGCGCGTCGATACGCTGGAGGAGGCGATCGCCTGGGCGAACGCGTCCGAATTCGCGAACGGCGCCTGCCTGTTCACGGGCAGCGGCTCCGCGGTGCGCCAGTTCCGCGAGACGATCGACGCGGGCATGCTCGGCATCAACGTCGGCGTGCCGGCGCCGATGGCGTTCTTCCCGTTCTCCGGCTTCAAGAAGTCGTTCTACGGCGACCTGCACGCGAACGGCAAGGACGGCGTCGAGTTCTACACGCGCAAGAAAATGATCGTGGCCCGTTACTAGTCGTAGCAGACCGTATTCGGGTTATGATACGATGGGCATAAAAAAGCGGGAGACATGAGCATGAAGCCGACGATTTACGACGTTGCCCGGGAGGCGGGCGTATCCATCGCCACAGTGTCCAAGGTCATCAATCGGACCGGCAAAATCAGCGAGAAAACGAGAGAACGCGTCGCGGCCGTCATGGAAGGGATGGGCTACGCGCCCAACCTCGTGGCGACGGCGCTATCGAGCAAGAAGACGTTCATGATCGGCCTGCTGCTTCCGGACATATCGAACCCTTATTTCGCCGAGCTCGCGCGCAATATCGAAGACCGGGCGCATGAGCTGAGTTACAATATCGTGATCTGCAACACCGACAATCACGTGGACAAGGAACGCGAATACTTGACCTTTCTCCAGCAGAAAGGGGTCGACGGCATCCTGCTCGCGACCGGGCTTGCCCACCCGGAGTCGCTCGGCCTGGTCACGGACCGGCAGCTGCCGATCACCGTCATCGCCCGCGAAGTGCCGCGTACGCCGGTGAACACCGTGCTCGTCGACGATTTCATGGGCGGCTTCCTGGCGACGTCGCATCTGCTGGAGCTCGGCCACCGGGAGATCGCGATCATCGTCGAGAGCATGGATCTTGAAAGCTCCCGCCAGCGGCTGAAGGGCTACCGGGCGGCGCTGGAGGAGCATAATTGCGCGTTCCACGCCGAGCGGGTCGCGGTCAGCGACTTCACGGTCGCCTCGGGGATGGAAATCGCCGGCGGCATCCTGGACGCGCCGGACCGCCCGACGGCGGTGTTCGCCTGCAACGACCTGCTGGCCATCGGCACGATCCAGGCCGCCCGTTCTCGCGGCATTCCGGTGCCCGGCGAGCTGTCCGTCGTCGGCTTCGACAATACGTTCCTGTGCGGCATCATCGATCCCGCGCTCACGACGGTCGGCCAGCCGATCCGCGAGCTCGGACGCCAGGCGGTGGATCTGCTGCACAAGCAGATGAGCGGGGAGGAGCCAGCCCGCCAGCGGGTCGTGCTGCTGCCCGAGCTGGTCGTGCGGGCGTCGACGCAGCCGCCGCTCGAACGGACGAGCGCCGTTAAGTAACGACGCTGCAGGCGCAATCGGCCCTTGAACGCCTTTGCTGTGTCGCGAATGGCTGAAGAGCGGCCCGATTCGCGCCGAAAGACGAGAAGACCCTCCATGGCCGCCGGCAGGCGGCACGCGGAGGGTCTTCTTTGGCATGAAATGCGCGCTCGGCCGCGCTCTGGCAAGACCGAGGGGTTTACTGTGGCCGCTCAATACGGCAAGCCGCCTAATCGGCCGAAATAACGGAATTTGTGTCCGCATAGAGCGATTGAAGCGCCCAGGCGGGTTAGCAAGGCATGCTCAGCCGCAGCAGCCCCTGCCGGATTACTTCAAGCTCGCCGGCAGCTTCACGCCGTACAGCGTCCCGCCGGAGCGGATATAAATCATCCCGCCGGATTGCAGCGTGGCTTCGAACGCGCGCGAGCCGAGCTTGACGCTGAAGACCGGCTTGAACGACGCGAAATCGTAGGCGTCCAGCGTGCCGTCGGCGCGGGCGACGTAGAGGCCTTTGCCGTACAGGTCGGTCTGCACCGGTTGGACGCCGTTCGGGAATTCCGCGAATTGGCCGTTCGCCGTCTTGAGCACGCCGATGCCGTTATCGTGGATATTCTGATACAGCAGCCGTCCGCCGTCGACCGCATAGAGCGGCTGATAATCCCGCGCGTTCGGGGAAGCCCAGCGCTGCGCGGGTTTGCCGTTCGCGCTGTAGGCCGCGAAGTCGTATTTGGCAACGGCTTGATCCTGATAGATATAGAGGTCGTTGCCGTACAAGAACGCGGAGCCGCTTGCGCCGCCGAACTGGTATTGGCCGGGCGTAGCGAGCGTGTTCGTCCATGCGTACACGCGCTCGCCCTTCTTGGCGCCGGACTTCAAACTCAGCGCGGCGATGCGCAGCCGCTTGTTGGCAGGATCGTTGTCGCCGACCATATATTCATCAATGACGGAATAGACTAGCCCGTCCCTGACGGCGAGGGGCGCGAGCTGTCGGAACGAGGTCCACAGCTGCTTGCCGGTCTTCTTGTCGTAGGCGTTGATCTGCGTCGAAGACAGCGCGCCCTGCACCGCGTAACTGCGGAGCACGACGCCGTCCGTCTCCGTCACGCCGTTCAAGCCGCCTTCGTATTGGGGAGCGGTCTCCATCGTTTTCCAGAGCAGCTTGCCGGTCGCCCGGTCCAGCGCGAAGAGCGTCAGGTTCTGCGTCACGTAGACCGTATCGCCGACGGGAGCGATGCTCTCCGCCTTGTCCGCGCGGATGGGCGCCGTCCATTTCTTGCCGCCGTTCGTGCCGACCGCATAGACGGCGCCGTCCTTCGTCAGGCCGTAGAGGACGCCTTGCCCGTAGGCGAGCAGCGGCTTGAGCGCGGCGCCGTAGGTCCACAGCTTCCGTCCGCTCGCGCCGTCGTAGGCGGCGAGCTGCCCGCCGTCCGCGAGCGCGAACACGCGGCCTTCCTCGGCGATCGCCGACGTGAAGGGTCTGCCGTCCTGTTCGAATTGGGCCAGCCGTACCTGCCACAGCGGCTTTACCGCTGGCGCGGGGACGGATGCTCCGTAGATCGGCGTGGAGCTGCTCAAGACCGGTCGTTCCGCATGCGCGACCGTCGGGCCGGCCGGTGGGAAGGCGAAGGCAATGGCCGCGGCGACGCTAAGCGCGGCGGCCGTTATCGGGGTTGATCGTCGTTTTTTTCGCATCATGCACCATCCATTTTATAAGTTTTGGCATTATGGGAGAGGGCCGGTAGCCCGGAAATGCTTATATAGACGGTACGCTGTTGTAATATGTTGCAAGAAAAGGGAAATCGTTCATCCGCAGAGCGCATCCGTATTCGGGCGTCATGGCGCCATGGCCCTGAAAACGCAGAAAACGCCGCTTCCCGTGTACGTCCCGTACAGGAAAGCGGCGTTATTCATCTGATACTAAGCGGCGTTGTCGGCGTCGGTCGATGCTTTGGCTTCGGCGGCTGCTCATGCGAACAATGCCGTCATTAAGGCTTGCATGCGCTTGATCATGCCTTTATGACTGATTGCTCTGGTCTTGCTCGGGGTTTCCAGTTTCCATTGCTCGGCGGCCAATTTTTGAAGTTGTTTTTCCTTCATGTCGGCCAGGTTTTGATGCACGTAATGGTTCATCATTGCGGTTCACGCTCCACAGAAAGTTTTATTGCAGATCTGGAACTCATTGTCTTTCACTGCCAAAGAAATATTATCATGTACTTCGGCATAGCAGTTATCTATAATAATCGATGATTGCAATCGGTTTTTCCGATGCTAGAAACGGAGTTGACGGGCATGGACATTCAGCATTTCCTTACGTTCCGCGAGGTGGCCAAATGGCAGAATTTCACGAAAGCGGCCGAGCAGCTCGGCTATGCGCAATCAAGCGTGACGACGCAGATTCAGAAGCTGGAGCAGGAGTACGGCGTCGTCCTGTTCGAGCGGTTCGGGCGGCGGATGCGCTTGACCCAATCCGGCGAGCAAATGCTGGTTTATGCCAACCAAATCTCCGATTTGTTCCGGGAGTCCAAGTCGGTTATCGGCAAGCAGGAGGGCGGCATGTTATGCCTGTCGACCATCGAAACGATGGCCGCCTTCTTGCTTCCGAAGTATTTGCACCGGTTTCGGCAGGTGTTTCCCAATATTCAGGTTATGCTTGAACCGGCCCAGGAGGAGCGCGTCAAGCAGTCGATCCGGGATGGCGAGGCGGACATGGGCATCCTTCTCAATGAACCGTTGTCGGACCCGGAACTGGACAGCATCATCATTCGTCGGGAAGAGATGGTCGTCGTGGCGAACAAAGACCATCCGCTCGCGGGGCGGGACGTTGTGGAGTGGGGGCATCTAAGCGGAGAGTCGTTCGTCATGACGGAGCAAGACTGCACCTATCGCGACACGTTCGAGCGGGAGCTCAGGACGAGGCAGATTCCGTACCGGCGCGCCTTCGAGCTCGGCAGCATGGAAGCCATCAAGCAGTGCGTCTATTATGGGCTCGGAATCGCGTTGATCCCGAGAATCGCCGTGTTGGCCGAACTGGAGAAAGACCTGCTCTGCACGCTGCCGCTCCGCATGGAGAACCTTTCCTTCTACACGCAGCTGGTCTATCACAAGCGCAAATACATGACGCCGTCCATGAAATACCTCATCCAGCTGCTGACGGAAAGCCCGCAGACGCAGCTGGCCTAAGCCTGCGCGTTCGCATGAAGAAACCGCCCCACGGAGGGCGGTTTCTTGTTCTTGCCGAAGCTGCTTCTATTCAATGTCAACAAGTCGGCCAACGTCCGGGGAGGAACCCTTTCGCTTTGCCGGGGATGCCGTCCTTACGCCGCGTTCGGCCCGTGCTCCCGCAAAATCCGCGCCATCGCGGCTGCCGGCTGGGGCGGATAGTACAGGTAGCCTTGAATGTCGTTGCAGCGGTTGTCCTGCAGGAAATCGAGCTGCTCCTGCGTCTCGACGCCTTCCGCGACGATGGTCAGGTTCAGATGGCTCGCCATCAGCAGCATGGCGAGAATGATCGCCTCGTCCTTCGGTTCCTTGCGGATGCCGTTCACGAACGAGCGGTCGATCTTGATTTTGTCGACGGGCAGCCGCTTCAGGTAGTTAAGCGACGAGTAGTGGGTGCCGAAGTCGTCGATGGAGATCGTGATCGCCAAATTGCGCAGCTCCTGCAGCGTCAGTGAGTTGTCGTCGCGCATCGCGGTGTTCTCCGTGATCTCCAGCTCCAGATAAGCGGGATCGAGTCCGCTCTCGGCGAGAATCCCCTTGATCTGGTCGGACAGCCGGTTGCGCTGGCCGAACTGGCGCGCGGACAGGTTGACCGCGGTCCGCACGGGCGGCAGCCCGGCGTCCTGCCACGCTTTGTTCTGGTGGCATACGCTGCGGAGCACCCATTCGCCGATCGGCTCCATAAGCCCGCTTTCCTCGGCGATCGGGATGAACAGCGACGGCGGGATGCTGCCGCGCTTGGGATGGTTCCAGCGGATGAGCGCCTCGAGGCCGACGATGCGTTTGCTCTCGATCTCGATCTGCGGCTGGTAGTGGACCTCGAATTCGCCGTTGTCGAGCGCGCGCCGCAGGCTGTTCTTGATGTAGATCTTCTCGTCGGCGTTCGCGATCAGCGAGTCGTCGTAGAGGCGAAAATTGTTTTTGCCTTCCTCTTTGGCCCGGTACATCGCGGCATCCGCGTATTTCATCAGCTGGGCGGCGTCATCCCCGTGGTCGGGGAAAAGCGTGACGCCGATGCTGGCCGTGACGAAGTAGTCGATATCGTTCAGGACGAAAGGCTGCTGAAACAGGTCGACGACCTGCTGCGCGGCCTCCTGCAGCTGGGCGGCGTCCGCGATCGCCGGCAGAATGATCGTGAATTCATCGCCGCCGATGCGCGAGAACAGCTCGTCCTCGTGCAGCAGGCCAGACAGCCGGCAGCCGACCTCCTGCAGCAGCAAATCGCCGCAGGCATGGCCGAGCGTGTCGTTGATCAGCTTGAATTGATCCAGGTCGAGGAACAGCAACGCGAACGATTGGCCTTGGCTGCGGGCCAGCGCGATCGTCTCCTCCAGCCGCTCCTGAAAGTACGTCCGGTTGTACAGCCCCGTCACCGCATCGCGGTAAGCGACCTGCCGAAGCTTCCGTTCGCTGTGCTCCAGCAGCGTGTTCTGTTGGCGAAGCTCGTCCTCCGTCGCGATCAGCGCCCCGTAAGTGGCCTCCAACCGCTGATTGGCCTCGGTGAGGTGGACGGTGCGGTCCTTGACCATCCGCTGCAGGTTCTGGCGCTTGGTCAGCAGCACATACAGCAAGTAATTCAGCAATACGAGCACGAGCAAACCGCTCAGCGCGGTAATCCGCACGCGCGCATCGATGGCGTTCAGCTTGGCCTTGCCCGGCCGCGCGGCGAGCTCCCAGCGGCTGCCGGCCACTTCGATCGCCGCATGCACGGACGAATCGGCAAATAGATCGCTCCGCCCGAAGATCTGTCGGTCTCCTGCTCGGACGGCCATGTCGATGCCGCCGTCTCCTGCAAGGCCTGCGTCGCCCAGCATCGGCGGGATGTCCAGCACGACGGAGACGAAGCCCCAGAACCGGCCCTCGTCGAAGACGGCCTGGCGGGAAATCATGCCGAGACCGCCGTTCTTCAATGTCATGGGGCCGAGTACCGACGGGCCGCCGCTTGCCTTGGTCTGGTCCGCGTTCTGCCGGATGGCGGGGTCCGGGCTCGCGAACAGGTTCATGCCGAGCACCGATTCGTTCGATCCGAGCGGGTAGATGAACTTCGCGATGCCGTCCGGATACATGGCCAAATACCGCACGCCGGTCGTCGAGCCGATGAAGCTGCCGGCAAAAGTATCGAAGCAGGCTTGATCCAAGGTCCGTCCTTCCGCGAGCGTGGCGTTGACGTATGCCTTGAGGCCGTCCGCGAGGAGCAGGCGGCGTTCCAAGGTAAGCTTGAGCGAGGCGGCATGCGTATTCAGCATGGCGGAGGTCTCTTGCCGGACCTCCTTGCGCAGCATATGGTTATAGGCGTCCGTAATCCACCAGAAACAGACGCCGACGACGAGCGTGACAACGAGCAAAATCAATCGGATTTTGCGGGGATGCGTGAAGCGTGCTTGGGACGCCTTGGGCCAACCGTGCATGTGCGGGCTCCTTTCAAACAAACGGAAAGTTCTGGAAATGATCGGCTCTTGGTACTATTTCGGCATAAATCGACAAATTCCTCCAAGGATTGCTAGATTCGGCAAGCGCGAGTTGAAAAAGCCGGCCAAGACTACGCTAACGGCTGCGGCCGGAAAAGATTCCCGGCAGGTTTCCGCCTTCCCGCGGGCGAATAGAAGAGATAATCTTCGCGAATAAAGGAGTGAGCCGCCAATGAATCAGTGGCATTTGCTGCCCAAAGTCGACCTTCACGTTCACCTCGACGGAAGCCTGCGGCCGGATACGGTCCTCGCGATCGCCGAGGCCGAAGGCATCGGGCTGCCGGTCTCGACCGAGGCGGAGCTCATTCCCTACATGCAGGTGGACGAGGAATGCCGCAGCCTGCCGGAGTATTTGAGCAAATTCGCGTTTACGACCCGTTTCCTGCAGTCCGGCGCGGCGCTGGAGCGCGTGGCGTTCGAGACGCTGGAGCAGGCGGCCGCGCACAACTGCCGTTATATCGAGGTGCGCTTCGCCCCTCAGCTGCACCGGCTTAATGGGCTGCACGCGGAAGAAGCCATCCATCACGTCATCGAAGGGCTGAAGCGCGCGGAGCGGCAGTTCGATATTCAGGGACGGGCGATCGCGATCTGCATGCGCAACCACGACCGCGCGGATAATTTGGCCGTGATCGAAGCGGCGGCCCGATACGCCGGACGCGGCTTGGCGGCGGTGGACCTGGCGGGCGACGAGTCGTCGTATCCGCCGGAGCTGTTCCGCGACGTCTTCGCGCTCGCGCATAAGCGCGGGCTGCCCGTCACCATCCATGCGGGCGAAGCGGGCGGAGCGGCCAACGTCTACGAGGCGGTCGAGCACCTGGGCGCGTCGCGCATCGGCCACGGCGTTCGACTGCGGGAGAACCCGGACGTGCTGCGTATGGTGCTGGAGCGGCGCATCCCGCTCGAGATGTGCCCGGTCAGCAACATCCAGACGAAGGCGGTGTCGGGCTGGGATGCCTATCCGATCCGGGAATACTTCGAGCAAGGTCTGTCGATTACGCTGAACACGGACAATCCGAGCGTCTCCGGGACGGATATCACGCGGGAATACCGCATCGTCGCCGAGAAGTTCGGTTTCACCGACCGGGAGCTGGCCGTCCTGATCCGCAACGGAGCGGGAGCGGCGTTCCTGGAGGACTCGGAGAAGAAAGCGCTGGTTCGGCGCATCGACGCGGAGCTGGCGGCATTGAATCTATAGCAAGAAGCGGCATGGCGCGCCGCGCAACCGTAACGCTAACCGTAGGCAACCAAGAACGCAGCTTTTGACCATCACCATCGCAACGTTAATCGCAACCTCTTCGATTCGCGGCGCTGCCAAGGATCTGAGAGTGCCGGCGCTGGAAACTTCCTTGGCAAGCAGGGGCCGTCCGGTCGACTTCGAGTGCGTTTCTCCTTTATACTTACGGAAAAGAACCATTCGGTTTGGCCGGATCGTCCGGCCGGGCGAGGGAGAGGAGCTGCGGGAAAGATGAGCATGGATACATCCGCTGCGGAGCTGCGGGAAAGCGAGGAGCAGGCGGATCGGGCGCGCCGGGAACGCTATTCGCGGCAAATGCTGTTCGCGCCGATCGGCGAGAGCGGGCAGCGCAGGATCGAAGCCGCGCAGGTCGCGATCGTGGGCATGGGCGCGCTCGGCACCGTCATCGCCAATCATTTGGCCCGGGCGGGCGTAGGGCGGCTGCGGATCATCGACCGGGATTACGTCGAGCGGAGCAATCTGCAGCGGCAAATGCTGTACGACGAGGACGACGTCTTGGAGGTTCGGCCCAAGGTCATCGCCGCGGAGCGGAGGCTGAAGCGGATCAACGGCGGCATCGCCGTCGAACCGATCGTCTCGCATCTAACGGCCGCCAACGCCGAGGAACTGCTGGACGGCGCCGATCTCGTCCTGGACGGCACCGACAACTTCGGCACGCGCCTGCTGCTGAACGACGTCTGCTTCAAGCACGGAATTCCGTTCATCTACGGCGGGGCCGTCAGCTCGAACGGGATGAGCGCGGTATTCGTTCCCGGCGAGACCTCCTGTCTGCGCTGCCTGCTCGGCAGCGGCGACAGCGCCGGGGATACGTGCGACACGGCGGGCGTGATCTCGCCGATCGTCGACATCGTCGCCTCGCTGCAGGCGGTGGAGGCGCTGAAGCTTCTCGTCGGCGCCGGCTCCGCGAGGCGGCAGGGCCTGCTGTCCATGGACATCTGGCGGAACGGCACGCTCGACATGAAGCTGCCTTCGCCGAGCCCGACCTGCCCGACGTGCGGGCTCAAGCAGTATCCGTCCCTGAACGCCGCGGACGCCGCGCTGCCCGTCACGCTGTGCGGCCGGGAGACGGTGCAGATCGGCGGGCGCCGGGGGCTTGATCTGGATGTACTGAAGGAGAAGCTGGCGCGTTCCTGCGCGCTGACATCGAATCCGTACCTGCTGAGGGCGGAGCTGCCCGAAGGCGAGCGGCTCGTGATCTTCCCCGACGGGCGCGTGCTCGTGCAGGGCACGGAGGATCTGGCGCGCGCGCAGTCGCTGTACGATCGTTACGTCGGCTCGTGATTCAAATTTTGGCGAATGGTGTATATAAATGCCAACGGTCGTGTATAATAGCAGAAGCAAGCGGTCGTTGGCTTCCGTGCGAATAACGGAAGAAACATCAAATTTATGTAAAGTCTTGTAAGCTCATTGCAATTCAAAATTAGATATGATACTATGGCCTTAGTCATAAAAGAACCTGAATTCACATATTGAAAAGGGTTGTCATTTTGTGAATGGTACCTTTTTCAATGTGTGATTTTTTTATTTCGCAAACACGAATAAAAAGTACATGTTAATTTAATTTTGGAGGTAATTCCCCATGCAAACAGGAACAGTTAAATGGTTTAACGCAGAAAAAGGCTTCGGTTTCATCGAAGTTGAAGGCGGCAACGATGTATTCGTACATTTCTCCGCAATCGTAGGCGACGGTTTCAAAACGCTTGACGAAGGCCAACGCGTTGAGTTCAACGTTGTTCAAGGCAACCGTGGACCACAAGCAGAAAACGTTGTAAAACTGTAGTTTTACCGTTTTCTTTCAGAAAGCCCTGCGCTTGCGCAGGGCTTTTTGTTTTGCCCGGACATGAGCCGAATCGAAACCGCATAGAATGAAACTCCACAAAGAAATCGACGAATGGCCGATACCTGTTTCAATCCATCGCTTAAGCGTTTAATAAAGGGGTAATGCATTGCAGTCCGTGGGGATAGATGCCGGGAGGTTTGGCCATGTCGGTTCAGAAAGGGTTTTTCCGGGTATGCCTGGGGATTATCGCCCTGCTGCTCATCGTATATTTGACGGCGAAGATCAGTTTTATCTTTCACCCGCTGCTGACCATCTTCAACATCCTGATCGTGCCGTTCATGCTGGCGGGCTTTTGTTATTATTTGCTGCGCCCGATCGTGAACGCGATGGTGCGGCGGCGCTTGAACAAAGTATTCTCGATATTGCTGATCTACGTGCTGGTCGCCGCGATCCTGGGATTGTTCGTCGCGGTCGTGTGGCCGACGCTGCAGACGCAGGTGGAGAATTTCGTGAAAGGCGCGCCGGATCTGATCGAGAGCTTCCAGCGGCAGTTGGACCGTTTGCAGGACAACCGCATGCTCTCCTCGTTCGTCGACAAGGACACGGACGTCAGCGCGAAGCTGTCGGAATATTTGAACGACGCGATCACGGCGGCTTCCAATTACGTGTCGAACATCGTGTCGATCGTGACCAATTTTTTCATCATCATCGCGACGGTGCCGATCATCCTCTACTATATGCTGAAGGAAAGCGACCATATCCCCACTTCGATCCTCCATGTCATTCCGCGGCGGTACCGAAAGGACGGGAAGGACGTGCTGGCGGATATCGACTCGGCGCTCAGCGGTTTCATCGTCGGGCGCGTCATCATTACGTGCCTGCTCGCGATCATGCTGTACGTCGGATTTCTGATCATCGGGCTGCCGTATTCGCTGCTGCTGGCGATCGCGGCGTTCTTCCTCAACATCATTCCGTACATCGGGCAGTTCTTGGGCGCGATCCCGACGATCATCGTCGCCTTCACCGTGTCGCCGACGATGGTGTTCTGGGTCGTCGTGGTGACGCTGATCGCGCAGCAGATCGAAGGAAACGTGCTGTCGCCGAGCATCTACGGCAGACGGCTCGACATCCATCCGCTGACGACGATCGTGCTGCTCTTGGTGGCGGGCGAGATCGCCGGCTTTCTCGGCATCATTTTGGCGATCCCGGCGTATATGGTCGTCAAGATCATCGTGGTGCGCGTCTATCGGCTGTTTCTGGCGGAGAAGGTAGAAGAGTTGGTCGATTAGCGGCTTTGAAGCGACGGTTCATGGTACGATGGACCGTTGCTTTTTTTGCGCGCGGAGCGGAGCGGAGCCGTAGAGGCGGCAGCGCGATTCGTGCATGGATCGGCTGCCTATTGAGCGCGTTCGCAAGCCTTCAACCGGCGTGTATTCCGCTAGAATCGATTGTGCTAGAATTGATAGCATACAAACAATAGCCATGCTAATTGCAGTGAAGACGCTGGAGGGCGAAGGTAATGCGGAACAAAGTTAGATTCACGGTAAGATCCAAAATCATTCTCGGATATCTCGTCGTGTTGATCAGCGTGGGGATATCGATTGCCATATTGGACGGCCGCATGAACTCGATGGACAGGGAGATCGATTTCATCAACAGCCACGACATGGCGGTGCATGATCTGGCGAATCAGATCGACAGCCGCGTGCTGGACATGGAGACGGGGCAGCGCGGGTATGTCATCACGGGAGACGAGTCCTATCTCGATCCGTACACGACGTCCCGCGCGGAGTGGATGGAGATTTACAGCCAGCTGTACCAGCTGGTCGCCGATAACCCGGGCCAGCAGGCGAATTTGCGGGCGATCAGGGCGAACGTGGAGAAATGGATCGAGGTCGCCGGCGACCCCGTCATCGCGGCGAAGAAGGAAGGCGACACGGCGCAGGTCGCGCAATTTTTCAAGCTGGACGAGGGCAAGAAGATCATCGATACGCTGCGCTTTCAGCTGGGCGATTTCCTGAACGTCGAGAAGGGGCTGACGCAGCAGCGGATCGACGACCTGGACGAGAAGAACCGCAGCTTCAAGATCGGCCTGTATATCGTGCTGTTCATCGTCACCGTGCTGGCAGTCGTCGTCTCCCTCGTGATATCGGGCACGATCGTGCGGAGCATCAAGCAGGTCATCAAGGCGATCAACGATATCGCGGCCTCCGACAGCAGGCAGAAGCTTAACCGGATCGAGGTCAGGACGCGCGACGAAGTACGGGATCTGTGCGAGGCGACGAACGGGCTGCTGGAGACGCAGGAGAAAGCGAACTGGCTTCAATCCGGCATCGCCGAGATTGCCGTCGCCAGCCAAGGCGCCTCGCACGTGAACGAGCTGGCGCAGGCGTTCATGGCGCGGACGGCGCTGCTGCTGGGCGCAAGCTACGGCGTCTTCTACGTTCGCGAGGGCGACAAGCTGATCCGCGGCGCCTCGTACGCCGCGGACGGCTCGCCGCTCGGCGCCGAACAATTTGCCATGGGCGAAGGCGTCGTCGGCCAAAGCGCGTTCGAGAACCGGGTGTTCCTGCTGGACGGGTTGCCCGAACGCCATGTCCGGATTACGACGGGACTCGGCGACTCCGAGCCGGCGAGCATTCTCGTCTTTCCGATCGAATTCGACGGACGGGTCGAGGGCGTGGTGGAGCTCGCTTCGCTGCATCCGTTCTCGCCGCTGCACGTGCAGCTGATCGAACGGAGCAGGGGAAACGTCGGCACGGCGCTGAACAACGTCAAGGCGCAGATGGAAGTGGCGCGGCTGCTGCGAGAATCGCAGATGCTCACCGAGGAGCTGCAGGCGCAGACGGAAGAGCTGCAGCAGCAGTCGGAGGAGCTGCAGACGCAGTCCGAGGAAATGTTCGCGCAGCAGGAAGAGCTGCGCGCCTCGAACGACGCGCTGAAGCGCTCGGAGGAGCGGATGCAGCGCCAGCAGGAAGAGCTCGAGGAAAGCAACACGGAGCTGGCGAGGCGTTCGCGGCGCCTGGAGGCGCAGATGCGCCGTGCCGAGGCGTTCAACGTCCAGATCGAGGAGCAGAACTCGACGTTGGCCAAGCAGGCGAACGAGCTGGCGACGGCATCCCGGTACAAATCGGAGTTCCTGGCCAACATGTCGCACGAGCTTCGGACGCCGCTCAACAGCCTGCTCATCCTGTCCCAGATGCTGGCGGACAACAAGCCGGGCAATCTGCTGCCGAAACAGGTGGAATTCGCGCATACGATTCATTCCTCCGGCACCGACCTGCTTCGCCTGATCGACGAGATCCTCGATCTGTCCAAGGTGGAAGCCGGACAGATGAAGATCGAGATGGAGCAGGTGTACCTGAGCGATATCCGGGAAAGCATGCGGCGCGCTTACGAGCCGCTGGCCGCCAAGAAAGGCATCGCCTTCCAAGTGGACATCCAGCGCGATTTGCCGGCGTCGGTCTTCACGGACGGACACCGCCTGCAGCAAATTCTCAAGAACCTGCTGTCCAACGCGTTCAAATTCACGCATCGGGGCCATGTCACGCTGCGGATGCACCGGCCGCAATCGCACGGTACGCCGGCGTCTGCCGTCGGCGGCACGGAAGGCGCCTTGGGAATAGCCGGTCCGGATGCTGCGTTCCGGCCGAGCGGACCGGACGGTTCGGACGAAACGGGCGGCGTGGTCGCCTTCTCCGTGATCGACAGCGGGATCGGCATTCCCGCCGGGAAGAAAGAAATCATCTTCGAGGCGTTCCAGCAGGCCGACGGCTCGACGAGCCGCAAATACGGCGGGACGGGACTTGGGCTGACGATCAGCCGCGAATTGTCCGCGCTGATCGGCGGGCATATCGCGATCGAGAGCGAGGAAGGGGCGGGCAGCGCATTTACGCTGTACCTGCCCGAACGATTCGGCGAATCGGAGGTTGGCGTTCGTCCGGAGCTGGCGGAAGCCGGAGCCGCGGCCGAGACGCGAGAGGCGGCCGTCAAGCCGGAAGCCGCCAAGAAGGAAGAACTGCTCGCGCCGAGCATCGAATGGACGAGCCCCGACCTGCTGATGCCATCCTCGCTGGAAGACGACCGCGATGCCATTCAAACCGGGGACCGCGTGCTGCTGATCATCGAGGATGACGTGCGGTTCGCGAAGATCCTGCTCGAGATGGCCCGCGCGCGGCATTTCAAGGCATTGGTCGCATTGGAAGGCGACAAGGGCCTCGCGCTCGCCAACGCGTACAAGCCGGATGCCATCCTGCTCGATATCCAAGTGCCGGTCATCGACGGCTGGTCCATCCTGGAGCGGCTGAAGCAGCATTCCGAGCTGCGGCATATTCCGGTTCATGTCATCACCGTCGTCGACGAGCCGCAGAAGGGGCTGACGATGGGCGCGCTGGCGTTCCTGAAGAAGCCGGTGAACAAGACGCATATCGAACAGGCGCTCTCCCGGGTGGAATCGTTCATGGACCGCGATTTGAAACGGCTGCTCATCGTCGAGGACGACGACGTGCTGCGGAACAGCATGGTCGAGCTCATCGGACATGACGACGTGCTGATTACCGCCGTGGCGACCGGCGCGAAGGCGCTCGCGGAGCTGGGGCGGGAGCATTTCGACTGCATGGTGCTGGATCTGGGCTTGTCCGACATCTCGGGCTTCGAGCTGCTCGACACCATCCGCAAGTCGGAGCATCTGAAGCAGCTGCCGATCATCATCTATACCGGCAAAGAGCTGGACATGCGCGAGGAGCTGGAGCTCAAGAAGTACGCGGAGAGCATCATCATCAAGAACGTCCGGTCGCAGGAGCGGCTCTTCGACGAGACGGCGCTGTTCCTGCACCGGGTCAAGGCGAACATGCCGGAGGACCGCCGGCAAATCCTGGAGCGGCTGTACGACAACGAGACGGCTTTCGAAGGCAAGAAGCTATTGCTGGTAGAGGACGACATCCGGAATATTTTCGCCTTGTCCAACGTCCTTGAATCGTACAACATGCGGATTTCATTCGCCGAGAGCGGCCGCGAGGCGCTCGAGCTGCTGGAGCGGGAGCCGGATTTCGATCTGATTCTGATGGATATCATGATGCCCGACATGGATGGCTACGAGGCGATGAGGGCGATTCGCGCCATGCCGCGCTTCGAGAAGCTGCCGATCATCGCGCTGACCGCGAAAGCGATGAAGGAAGACCGCCAGCGCTGCCTGGATGCCGGCGCTTCCGATTACATCAGCAAGCCGATCGAGATCGAGAAGCTGCTTTCCCTGCTTAAGGTATGGCTGTACACGTAAACCGCGGCCTCCGCCGAAACGATTGCACGCCAAGCGAACTCGCGGCGGGCTACGGCGGGACTTCATCCCGGACGCGATTGCTGGTACAATAGAGGAACGAATGTTCCGGCGGGAGGTGGAGGCGCGCGATGAATCCTAGAATCCAGCTCTCGGTGCGCGCGCTGGTGGAATACGCGTACCGGAGCGGCGACATCGAATCCGGCTTCCGGGCGGTCACGGCGCTGACCGAAGGCACGAAGGCGCATCAGCGCGTGCAGAAGCAGTACGGCGAGCAGGACGAGCGGGAAGTATACGTCAGCGCGGAGATCGTCATGGACGATCTCCTCTTTGTCGTGGACGGCCGCTGCGACGGGCTGCTCGCGGGCGGCGAGGAAGGCGCGGTCGTCGTCGACGAGATCAAGTCCACCTCCGGCCGGCTGCCGGACGGGATGGCGGAGACGTATCCCGTCCATTGGGCGCAGGCCAAATGTTATGCGTATATGATCGCGGCGGATCGCGGGCTGGATGCCGTCACCGTGCAGCTGACGTACGTGCAGGTGCAGAGCGAGGAAGAGCGCCGCTTCCGCCAGGATTGGACGCGGGAGGAGCTGGAGCGCTTCCTGGACGAGATGCTCCGCGCCTATTACGCCAGCGCGCTGCAGCAGGCGCGCCATGCCGAGGCGAGGGACCGCAGCATCAAGGAGCTGCCGTTTCCGTTCGACGCGTACCGCGAGGGACAGCGCAAGCTGGCGGGCGCGGTGTACCAGAGCATCGCGGACGGGCATAAGCTGTTCGCGAAGGCGCCGACGGGCATCGGCAAGACGATCTCGACGATCTTCCCCGCGGTCAAGGCCATCGGGGAAGGGCTGCTCCAGCGCGTCTTGTACCTTACGGCGAAGACGATCGCCCGCGCGGCGGCGGAGGACGCTTATGCGCTGCTGCAGGACAAAGGGCTGCGCCTGCAGGTCGTCACGCTGACGGCCAAGGAGAAGATCTGCTTCCGCGAGGAGGTCCGGTGCAGCAAGGAGCACTGTCCGTTCGCCGACGGGTATTACGACCGGATCAACGCGGCGCTGCTCGATTTGCGCGCCAACGAGACCTTGATCACGCGGGGCGTGATCGAGACCTATGCGCGCAAGCATCGGGTATGCCCCTTCGAATTCTCGCTGGACGCGGCTTACGGAGCGGACGCGATCATCTGCGATTACAATTACGTCTTCGATCCGCGCGTGAATCTGAAGCGCATGTTCGACGAGCAGAAGCGGCGTACGGCGGTGCTCGTCGACGAGGCGCATAACCTGGTCGACCGGGCGAGGGACATGTATTCCGCCGAGCTGGAGAAACGCGCATTTCTGGAGGTGCAGCGCGCGAGCAAAGGCGTGCATGCCGGCGTTCATCGTTCGGCCAAGGCCGTGAACGATTACTTGCTCGCGCAGCGCAAGCGGATCGGCGAACCGCAGCGGGAAGCGGTCGCGGAGCAGCCGGCGGAGCTCGCGGCGCTGGTGGAGGCGTTCGTCGCCGAGGCGGAGCGCGTGCTGACGGGATCGGGAGGCGCGGGGCCGGCCGGGATCGCTTCATCCGAGCAGCGGTATCAGGGGACGATGAGTCAAGGCGATCTGCTGGAAACGGAGGAGAGCGTGAGCCTTTCGGAGGCCGGCGATGCCGCCGGTGGCGACGGGCTTGAGCGCGGCGGTCGTCGGGCAGGGGAGGCCGGTGCCCGCGGCTCGCGCTCCGAGGGCTTCCTCGTCCGCCAACCGGACGATGCAAGCCAGTTCGTCCGTGAATCGGACGATGCGAGTCATGTCCGGGCCGAAGCGGCAGGCGCCGTCGATCGCGGCGGTACCCCGGTTCGCGCAGGCGGGAGCTCCGGGGAGGCGGACGGTTCAAGCGGGGGAGAGGAAGCGGACCATGCGGAACTCGCCGTCGGCATCGGCGCAAGCCCCGTCCCGGGCGGTCCGGAGCTGCTGGAGCTGTACTTCGCCAGCCAAAATTTCGTCCGCGCGTCGAAGCTGTACGACGAGCGGTACGTGACGTATATCGAATGCGCGCGAAGCGAGGTGCGGGTCAAGCTGTTCTGCCTGGATCCGTCGCATCTGCTGCGGACGATGGGCAAAGGCTACCGCTCGACGGTGTTTTTCTCGGCGACGCTGACCCCGCTGCCCTATTACATGGACATGCTCGGAAGCGACGGCGAGGCGGATTATTCCGTCGTCATTCCGTCGCCGTTCTCGCGTGAGCAGCTGGACGTGTTCATCAGCCCGATGTCGACGCGGTACCAGGACCGGGAGCGGACGAAGGAGCCGATCGTGTCGCTGCTCGGCCGGATCACGGCGGAGCGGGCGGGCAACTATTTATTGTTTTTTCCCTCTTACGCGTACATGGAGGATGCTTACGGGCGGTTCATGGCGCTGCGGCCGGAAGCCGAGGACGGCAAAGGAACGAAGGTCATCCTTCAGGCCGCGCGCATGACGGAAGAAGAACGGGAAGGGTTTCTGGCCGCCTTCCAAAGCGGCTCCAGCCAGCGGGTGATCGGATTCGCGGTGATGGGCGGCATATTCGCCGAGGGGATCGATCTGGTCGGGGACCGGCTGACGGGCGTCGCCGTGGTCGGCGTCGGGCTGCCGCAGGTCGGGTTCGAGCGGGATATCATGAAGGCGTATTTCGACGGGACGGGGCGCAACGGCTTCGATTATGCGTTTCTGTTTCCCGGCATGAACAAGGTGCTGCAGGCGGGCGGGCGTCTCATTCGCTCGGAGCGGGACCGGGGCGTCCTGCTGCTGATCGACGACCGCTACCTGCAGACCCCGTACAAGCGGCTGCTTCCGCAGGAATGGCTGGATTACACGATCGTATAAGGGCGGCGCGCAGCATGCAGCCGCTACTCGCTTTCGGCCAGCGACTTCTCGTAGACGTTGACCCAGAAGCCGTCGATGACGGAGGCGCCTTTGTGGGCGTAGCCGTTGTTCAGGAACAGCTTCTTGGCGCCGAGCTGGTTGGTCAGCGCATCCAGGTAAATGTGGCGGAAGCCGAGCTCGCCTGCCCGTTCCTCCAGCTTGGAGAGAAGCTGCTGGCCGTGGCCGCGCTGCTGGAAATCGGGATGAACGCGCAGCCGCTTGATCTCGGCGGTATCGAAGTCGAGCTTCTTGAGGCCGCCCATGGCGACGACCATGCCGTTCTGCGTCGTGCCGACGAGAAATTCGCCGCCGCCGGATAAATACTGCTCCTCGATATGGAAGATATCGTGGTAATGCTGATGCGTCGGCTCGACGCCCGCGGCGGCGATCACGAGCAGATGCAGTCTCCAGAGGTCGTCGTGGTCCGCGGTGGAGTAGCGGCGGATTTTCAGCATCGCAATCTCTCCTTCACTGTGCCGGAATGGGTGAATACGATATTATGTAATATAATCTAACATATACTTCCGCGTGAGGGAATGATTTTTCCGTATGCAGGTGGTTGAAAAGCGTTCGGTTCGCTAATGATGGTAAATTCGTGTCAGGTCTTGTCCATGAGAACGGTTTCTATTGAACCGGGGACGTTTTTGCACAATAATGAAGCTAATAAGCGCCATGGGCGCCGGTCGGATAAGGACGGCGCTTCACGGCGAAACGGCGAAGGAGTTGAGCTGCCATGAAGGTTGTCGTGGTGTCCGATACGCATATGACGCGGATGGCCAAGAAGCTGCCCGATCGGCTCGTTCGGGAGCTGGCGGACGCGGATGCCATCTTGCACGCGGGCGATTGGATGACGATGGCGGTCTGGGACATGCTCCGCGCTTACGCGGACACGGACGGCGTGACAGGCAACAACGACGGGGCGGATATCGAGAAAAAGTTCGGCCACCGCAAGGTCGTCACGCTCGGCGGCGTGCGGATCGGCCTCGTTCACGGGCATGTCGGGACGGGAAAGCGCGAGGATACGGAGACGAACGCGTTCAAATCGTTTCCCCGCGGGAGCGTCGACGTCATCGTCTTCGGCCATTCCCACGTGCCGGTCAAACGCGAGCGGGACGGGGTGCTGATGTTCAATCCGGGGTCGGCGGCGGACAAGCGCAGGCAGCCGAAGTATTCCTTCGGCATTTTTACGATAACGGGAGGCCGGCTGGTTCAAGCGGAACACATCTACTATGACGATAAAAGCTGAACATGCGGGAATGCTGCGCAACGTGGGCATCTTCGCCCATGTCGACGCGGGCAAGACGACGACGACCGAGCAGATGCTGTACCAGAGCGGGCATATCCGGGCGCTCGGCAGCGTCGACGCGGGCACGGCGCAAACGGATTGGATGGACGTGGAACGGGAGCGGGGCATCTCGGTGCGCGCGGCGGTGACGCGTTTTGCTTGGAAGGACACGCCGATCAATCTGGTGGATACGCCGGGGCATGTCGATTTTCTGTCCGAGGTGGAACGTTCGCTGCGCGTGATGGACGGCGCGGTGCTCATCGTCTCGGCGGTGGAGGGCGTGCAGGCGCAGACGGAGATCATCTGGCAGGCGCTGCGCGAGCTGGGCATTCCGACCTTGATCTACGTGAACAAAATGGACCGCATCGGCGCGGACGCCGCGCGCGTGCTCGCCGAGCTGCGCCGGCTGCTGTCGCCGGGGATCGTGCCGGTCGCGGCGCCGATCGGCGCGGAAGCGGAATTTGCGGGGACGATCGATCTGCTGGATCTGCAGGCGGTTGCCGCGAATCCTTGGGCGGATTCCTATCGGCAAGAAGCGTTGGAAGCGGCGGCGGAACAGGACGAAGCGCTCCTTGAAGCTTACCTGGAGGGCCGTCCTCTGGATAACGGGCGGATCGCGGAGGCGCTCGCGGCGGGGGCGCGCGGTTCGTCGTTGTTCCCGGCGCTGTTCGGCGCCTCCAATCGCGGCATCGGGGTGCGGGAGTTGATGGATGCGGTCGTGACGTACCTGCCTGCGCCTTCCGGATCGGAGTCGGCGCCGGTCGCGGGCGTCATTTTCAAGATGGAGCGGGATCCCGTCATGGGCAAAATCGCGTACGTGCGCCTGTACGAAGGCATTATCCGCAACCGCGATATCCTGCATAACCATTCGCGCGACGCGCAGGACAAGGTTACGCAGATTCGCCGGGTGCACGGGCAGAAGTCGGAGGATATCGGCGTGCTGGCAGCGGGCGACATCGCGGCCGTGTACGGGCTGAGCCGCGCGCGCATCGGCGACGTGCTGGGCTCGCCGGAGGGCGTGCCCGGAGAGAAGCGGCTCGCGGTGCCGCTGTTGACCGTGCAGGTGCAGTGGGCCAGCGAGGCGGATTATCCTGCCGTCGTCGCGGCCTTCCAGGAGCTGGCGGACGAGGATCCGCTGCTGGATCTGCAGTGGCTGCAGGACGAGCGGGAGCTGCATCTGAAGGTGATGGGGCCGATCCAGATGGAGGTGCTGACCTCGATTCTGCTGAGCCGCTTCAAGCTCGCGGTGTCCTTCGGCGCGCCGTCGGTCATCTATAAGGAAACGCCGGCCTCGGCGGGCGAAGGGTTCGTCGCGTACTTGGCGCCGAAGCCGTGCTGGGCGATCCTGCGGTTCGTCATCGAACCCGGCGAACGGGGCAGCGGCCTCGTGTACAAGTCGCTCGAGCGGAACGAGCGTTTGCTGGAGAGCTACCAGAACGAGGTGGCGCGGCGCGTGCCGGAGGCGCTGCAGCAGGGACTGCGGGGCTGGGAGGTGACGGATCTGTCCGTGACGCTCGCGGAGGGCGAGCACCACGTCTGGCACACCCACCCGCTCGACTTCGTCATCGCGACGCCGATGGGCATCATGAACGGGCTCGCGAACGTCGGCACGAAGCTGCTGGAGCCGATGCTCCGCTTCCGCATGTCGGTGCCGGAGGAATTCGGCGGCAAGATCATGAACGAGCTCGTCGTCCTGCGCGGCGAGTTCGAGGCGCCGGTGCTGCGCCAGGAACGGATGGAGCTGGAAGGCCTGCTGCCCGTCGCGACGACGCTGGATTTCCCGGCGCGGCTCGGGGCCATGACGAAAGGCCGCGGCACGCTTACGACCTTCTTCGCCGGCTACCGCGAGTGCCCGCCGGACGTCGACGTCTCGCGCCAACGGCGCGGCGTCAACCCGCTGGACCAAGCGAAGTACATTTTGGCGGTGCGCAATGCGATGAGCGGGTAAGGGTTCCGGCAGCGCCGGGGTTACGCGAACGAATGCCGTAGGTTAAGCAAGCATCTTCGCGGAGGCGTGTTCGCAGAACCAACGAAAAAGCGACGGCAATGGATGAACTGGCATCCTTGGCTGTCGCTTTTTCGTGTACGATTCGGTCGCGTATGGCGGCCGCGCCGAGCTCCTGTCAAACCTTCGCGATCTTGCTCGGGTTATTGATCTTATACGGCACCGGATGCTTGGTCAGCTTCTTCGCGACGATCTTGGCTTCGAACGTGAGCGTGTCGCCGACCTCCAGCTCGAATTTCTTGAGCGTGTTGCTGTAGCTGGACCATGCGTCGCCAAGCTCGAGCTCCGGCTCCGCCATCGCGACGTTCCCGTAAATGATGACTTCGTCGTCTTCCTCGGCGAAATGGTTCGGCACCGTGGTGAATTCCTTGACGACCGCGGTCAGCTTGACCTTCTCCTCCGGGAGCTGCGGCTTGGAGGACTTTTTCTTGGCGGGCTTGTCCGCGGGCGACGCGGGCTGAGCGGCCGCGCGGGGCTTGTCCGCCGGCGCGGTCTCCGCCGGAGCCGCCGCGACCGCAGCCGCGGGGGCGCCAGCTTCGCTCGAGGCATCTCCGTCCGCGCTCGCGGCCGTTCCTTCCGAAATCGGGCCGGACTCATCCGGCTCGGCGCTGCGCTGATCCGTCGCCGAGGACGTGCGCTGCCCGTAGGTGGACGCCTGCATTTCTTTCAGCAGCGAAGGGTGGATGAGGTGCCGCTGCTTGTTCTCGAATTCGATGACCGCCGTCATGAAATCGACGAGGCCGATAATGGCGCAGGGCATGCTGCCGCTGCCCCGTTTATAGACGAACGCCTTGGATTTGACCGCCTTGTCGGACAGCAGTCCCCATACCTTGCATTGCTCGATCAGCGCCGCTTCGTCCGCGAAAGCGTCGAAGGCGCCCGGCTCGATCGTAAAGTTGTGTTCCATCCGATACCCAGCCTTTCCGATTCGATGTGATTAGCACCAGTTTATCATGTTTTGCCGGCAATGCGAATGTCGGCGGGAGGACCGAGGCAAAGAGAATCGCTCCAAGAGATGAAAAAGGCTCCCCGGTCATGATTGAAATGACCGCGGAGCCTTCAGGCGCGCCTTATTTATAAAATCCCTGTTCTTCCGCGTAGCGGCCCCAATGTGGCTTGCGTCCGTCGACGTCTTCGATGCCGTAGTCGTCGGACAAGCCCCAGGAGGTGAAGATCCGGCCCGATTTGCCCATCAGATCGGGGTCCGCGGCCAAAGCGGCGATGCCCCGCCCGACGAAGAACGGGGTCTCCGATTGGAGAAAATGCGGGTCCTGGGCCGCCGCGTCCCGCCAATTCGCTTCGGTAACGCCGAAATGATCCAGCATCTCCTCCGAGCGCAGGAAGCCCGGCGTGACCGCCGCGGCCGCAACCCCGTGCGGGCGCAGCTCCGCCGCTTGGGCCACGGCCAAGTGGATAACCGATATTTTGGCCAGGCTGTACGGCAGGTTGCCGCGGTACCGGTAGTCGAAGCCGTCCGTGATTTCCAAGACCAGCCCCGATTCGCGCCGGACCATCAGCGGTACGCCGTAACGGCTGGTAATCATGTGGGAATGCACGGCCCGCCGCTGCATCAGCAGCGCTTTGTCCAGCGAGCCCTCCCAGAAAGGCGTTCCCCACTCGGTCAGCGATTCGCCGCCCCACACGTCGTTGACGAGAATATCCAGCCGTCCGCCTTGCTCCGCGTCCACCCGTTCGAACAGCGCCTTCACGTCCTCCGGGACGGTATGGTCGACCCGTACCGCGATGCCGCGTCCGCCCTGCTGCGTCACGAGCTCCGCCGTTTCGTCGATCGTCTCCCCGCGCCCGAGATCGGACGGATTGCCGCGCACGCTCCTGCCCGTGGCGTATACGGTCGCGCCCGCGGCGCCCAGCATCATGGCGATCGCCCTTCCGGCGCCGCGCGTCGCGCCCGCGACGACGGCGACTTTGCCTGCTAATGGTTTCATGGTTAGGCTGCCTCCTTGGAACAATGAATTTTGATGAATCGTTGCCGCATGCATGACATATTCAAGACGTTTCCAGTATAGCCTTCAAACATGACAGCTATTGTCTTATTCGCATGCTACAATGAAAAACAATCGGAAAGGAGGCGGAGCATGCGCGCGGATCGGCTGTTGGCGGTATTGGCATTGCTTCAAGCGCACGGCAAAATGTCGTCGAAGGAAATCGCGGAGGAACTCGAGGTATCCGAACGGACGATCCATCGGGATATGCAGGCGCTCGGCATAGCCGGCATACCGGTGATCGCGGACCGCGGGAACGGCGGGGGCTGGTCGCTGCCGGAGGGGTATCGCAGCCGGCTGACGGGGATGACGGCGGGGGAAATATCGTCGCTGCTGTTCATGCAAACGACGAGCGTCGTGCAGGATCTCGGGCTGGCGGACAGCACGCGCACGGCGATGAACAAGCTCATGTCCGCGCTGCCGCCCGATATTCGCCGCGATGCGGAAATCGCCCGCGAGCGCATCCATGTCGACGGCGCGGGTTGGCGGAATACGGGGCCGCGAGATACCGGAAGCGCGCATCTGGCCGTCGTGCAGGAGGCGGTCTGGGCGGCAAGAAAGCTGCACATGGTCTATCGGCCGAACGACGGGGGACCCGGCACGGATAAGCTTATCCATCCGCTTGGCCTCGTCGTGAAGTCGGGCGTCTGGTATGTCATGGCGCTATCCGGGCCGGAGGAAGAGATGCGGACGTACCGGGTTTCCCGGATGCGGGAGGCGCGGCTGTCGCCCGAATCGTTCGAGCGTCCGCGGAGCTTTGACCTTGCCGCCGCGTGGGACGCATCGCTGGTTCGTTTTCGCGACAGGCTTCCCCGTTACGAGGCGAACGTGCGTATCGCGGCCACCGCGTGGAACCGGTTCAGCCAAGAAAGGTACGTTACGATTGAATTCCATGCGGACGTAGGGGACGATTGGGTGGAAGCCGCGGCGGCATTCCATACGCTGGAATCGGCCGTCCAGATTATGCTCGGGTACGGGAGGCAGTCGCAAGCGCTCGCGCCGCAGGAGCTGCGGGAGCGAATCGCCGAAGAAGCCCGGGCGGTCGCGGCGAGCTATGCGGCGATGACAGGTCGGGAATGATCCTGAACATATCGCCCGGGACGATCATGTCCGCGACGCGGCAAGCTATGCGGCCATGACAGATCGCGAATGATACTGAACATTTCGCCCGGGATGATCATGTCCGCGACCGCGGCGTCAGCGTTCCGGCCGAAGCTGACCGAACGGGCAACTCTCGGGATCGTCGCCAGCGTTCCGCGCGTTGCCGCACGGCTCTTCGGTGCCATAAAGCACGCCGGGAGAAGCGCGCGGAAAATCCTAGTCCGCGCTCGTCTACTACCTGAAGGTGGTTGTCGGCGAGGCCGGATGCACCGAGAGGGCCGCATGAAAGCGGCAACTCAAAAAAAACGGGACGAGGCGGAGGATATCCGCTTCGTTCCGTTTGTCAGTTGCGGGGGCAGCTGCCAGCGCGATTAATACCCGCGCTTGTAGGCGCGAGGAATAAGCTCGGCCGATCCCGCAGCGGCTTCTTTGTCCGCCGCGACCGCCTGGATGGCATGCAGCGGCCAATAAGGGTCGCGCAGCATGCCGCGTGCGACGGCGACGAGATCCGCGTCGCCGTGGGCCACCGTGGCGTCGGCGAGCTTCGCGTCGTCGAGCTGACCGACGGCGATGACCGGCACGTCCAGCGCGGCCTTCAGTCCGCGGGCGAGCGGTACCTGATAGCCGGGATATACCGCCGACCCTTGAGCGCCGACCGGTCCTTCCCCGCCGCTCGAGACATGGAACAGATCGGCGCCGGCATCCCGGTAGCGGCGGAAAATTTCAAGGCCGCGGGCCAGGTCGTAGCCGCCCTCGGCGTATTCCGCCGCGGAGACGCGAATGATGAGGGGCATATCCGGCGGCATGACGCTCTTGACCGCTTGGATGACTTCGCTGCCGAACAGCGCGAGGTCCCGGCCGTATTCGTCCGCGCGGTTATTGACGAGCGGCGAATGGAATTGGTGGATGAGATAGCCGTGGGCGCCGTGCAGCTCGATCGTATCGACGCCGGCTTCCACCGCGCGGCGGGCGGCGTCTCTAAACTTGCCGACCATGGCGCGGACTTCCTCCGTGCTCAGCGCTCGGGGCTTGGGAGAAGACGCGCTGAACGGGATGTCGGACGGGCCGACCGGCTGCGGCGCATCCTGGGCCTTGCGTCCGGCATGCGCGATCTGAATGCCGACTTTCGCGCCATGCTTGTGGACCTCCGAGACGATGCGGGCGAAAGCCGGCGTATGCGCGTCCGACCACAAGCCGAGACAGTTGTCCGTGATGCGGCCGTCCGGCTCGATGTCCGTCATTTCTATTAGAATAAGGCCGGCGCCGCCGACGGCGCGGGAAACATAGTGCACGTAATGCCATTCGTTCGGAATGCCGTCCTCAGCTTCGACCGCGTACTGGCACATAGGGGCCATCACGATTCGATTGCGCAGCGACAAACCTTTCAGTTCATAGGGGGTGTAAAGCCGGTTTCGATTCAAGCCGCGTCACTCCTTTATCGTCCCGATTTGTATTCGCATGGCTGAAAGGGCCATCTATCCGGTATTATAAACCTTGTTACTTACGAATTTAAAGTATAAATAATTAAATCGCTTACTTACCGAGAAATCATCCGGCGAATCCGGTATAATAGATCATATGATCAACGAAGCGGGCAGGGATTACAACTATGCGAAATCAATCGATGGCCGTCAGCTGCCGCGCGCTGCTGCAAGAGGCCGAAAATTTTATCTATCAGTACGGCGGCGAGCTCGGCGTTCCGAGCGCCGAGCTCGAAGCGCGGATCGCGCAGGTCAAGGCCGAGCTCGAAGCAACCGGGACGTATACGCATACGTCCGAGGAGCTGGCGTACGGCGCCAAGCTGGCTTGGCGCAACAGCAATCGCTGCATCGGGCGGCTGTTCTGGGAGTCGCTGATCGTGCAGGACGCGCGCGCGGCGGCGACGGAAGAAGAGATCGCGGACGCCGTATTTCGCCATATCGACTACGCCACCAACGGCGGGAAAATATTGCCGACGATCACGATCTTCGCGCCTTCGGCCGATGCGGAGCGGCCGCGGATCCGGATCTGGAACGAGCAGCTGATCCGGTACGCCGGCTATCGCCAAGCGGATGGCACCGTCATCGGAGACCCGGTCTCGGCGGAGCTGACGGCGACCTGCGAAGGGCTGGGCTGGCGCGGGGCAGGCACGGCCTTCGACGTGCTTCCGCTCGTAATTCAGGCGGACGGCCGCCCGCCGCGCTGGTTCGAGGTGCCCCGGGACAGCGTGCTCGAGGTGCCGCTCGTCCATCCGGATCTCCCTTCCTTCGGCGAACTGGGACTGCGTTGGTATGCCGTGCCGTTCGTGTCCGGGATGCGGCTCGAGATCGGCGGCCTGCATTATACCGCGGCGCCGTTCAACGGCTGGTACATGGGCACGGAGATCGGCGCGCGCAATCTGGCGGACCCTTTCCGCTACGACATGCTGCCGAAGCTGGCCGCGCTGATGGGCTTGGACACGTCGCGCGAAGCCACGTTATGGCGGGATAGGGCGCTCGTGGAGATGAACGTCGCGGTGCTGCATTCGTTCAAGGCGAAGGGCGTGACGATCGTCGACCACCATACGGCGAGCAAGCAATTCGCGTTGTTCGCGGAGAAGGAGCGGCAGCGCGGCCGCACGCCGACGGGCCGCTGGTCGTGGCTGATTCCGCCGCTGTCGCCGGCGACGACGGGAGTCTTCCATACGCGTTACGACGATACGGAGAAGAAGCCGAATTATTTCTACCAGCCGGCGCCCTTGGGAGGTTGAGTCGGATTGAAGCGATGCTGCCGATCTAAGCGATCCGCGGCGGATGCAACCTATATTGCGAATCGGATATGCGCGCGAGTCCAGCAGGAGCTGCCGCCGGTCAGGGCAAGATGACCGGTTCGGCGGCTTTCTTTGGTTCGCTTGCGAGAATCGGCGGCTTCGATCTTATGGACCGGGCAACGAGAACGAACGGGATGAAAGTACGCGGCATCGAATGCCCTTTTGGGCTATTTTCCGCTTTCCTGCGGCTTGTCTACTTAATCATGCGATAATCTGGTTAAAATAAGCGTATAGCGAATGTGCGCGAAGGCCGATAGAAGAGGTAGAGAACGGGTCGACATCCCCACCCCGCGGGGCGGCTGGGAACATTCGGTACATGAGAGGCGCGCGAATGTGGTAGTATAAGAATACCGGTTGAAGAGACGGGATGGCTTTTATAATTGAATGAGGTGGAACAATTGGCAAGTTTTGAACAGTTAGGGATCGCGAAGGAACGGGCGGAATCGCTCCGGAACGAGGGCATCACGGAAGCGACGCCGATCCAGGAAGGCGCGATACCGGTCATCATGCAGGGCAGCGACGTGATCTGCCAGGCGCAGACGGGGACGGGGAAGACGCTTGCGTTCTTGCTGCCGATGCTCGAGAAGACGCGCGCGGACCGGGACAACGTACAAGGGCTGATTTTGACGCCGACGCGGGAGCTCGCGCTGCAAATTACGACGGAGCTGAAAAACCGGCTCGCGGACAAGGAAGAGTTCAGCGTGCTCGCGGTATACGGCGGGCAGGACGTCGAGTCGCAGCTGCGCAAGCTGAAGCGCGGGGTGCATCTCGTCGTGGCGACGCCGGGACGGCTGCTCGATCACATCCGCAGAGGCACGATCGCGCTCGGCGCGGTGAAGATGCTCGTGCTCGACGAAGCGGATCAAATGCTGCACATGGGCTTCCTGACCGAGGTCGAGGAGATTCTGACGCAGATGCCGTACCGCAAGCAGACGATGCTGTTCTCGGCGACGATGCCGTCAGGCGTCCGCTCGCTCGCGGCGCGGTTCATGATCGAGCCGAAGGACATTACGGTACGCGCGCCGCAGGTGACGGTGAAGGGCATTCGCCAGCTGTCGGTCGAGGTCGACGCGAAGAACAAGCAGGAGCAGCTGAAACGGCTGCTGGAGGAACATAACCCTTACTTGGGCGTGATCTTCTGCCGGACGAAGAAGCGCGCGAGCGCGCTGAACGAGTATTTGCAGGAGAACGGCTTCAACAGCGACGAACTGCACGGCGACCTGTCGCAGGCGAAGCGGGAGCAGGTCATGAAGCGGTTCCGCGACGCGAAGCTGCATCTGCTCGTGGCGACGGACGTGGCGGCGCGCGGGCTTGACGTCGAAGGCGTGACGCATGTGTTCAACTACGACATTCCCGAGAACGCGGAGAGCTACATCCACCGCATCGGACGGACGGGCCGCGCGGGCGAATCGGGCCTCGCGATCACGCTCGTCTCGCCGCATGACCGTCTGGAGCTGGCTGCCATCGAACGGGGCATCCAGATGTCGATCCCGCGCGAAGGACGCGCGGGCGGCGCGCCGGCGCGGGCGACGCGCGAATCGGGCGGACGGACGGATACCGACCGTCCAAGCGGCGGCCGCGGCGCGGGTCGCCGCGGTGCGACCTCCGGCGGCGGGTTCGGGCGCGGCGCGCAGGGCGGCCGCAGCGGGCAAGCCGGCCGCGGCGGACGTACCGCCGCAGGCGGCGGCAGGGCGGCCGGCGCGTATGCGGCCGCGGCAAAACGCGGCTCGGGCACGGATGAGCCGCAATGGGGCGCCGGCCGCGCGGACGCGCCGCGGGGCGGGCGCACGCGGTACAGCACGCCGGCGGGCGAGGCTGCCGGTGAAGCGCGCGGCCGCGGGGCATCGGGTTCCGCGCGCGGCGGAGCGGGCCGCGAAGCGGGGTATGGCGCGCGCAGCGGCGGCAGTGAGGCTCGCGGCCGCGGAGCATCGGGTTCCGCGCGCGGCGGAGCAGGCCGCGAAGCGGGGTATGGCGCGCGCAGCGGCGGCGATGAGGCTCGCGGCCGCGGAGCATCGGCTTCCGCGCGCGGCGGAGCGGGCCGCGAAGCGGGATATGGCGCGCGCAGCGGCGGCAGTGAGGCTCGCGGCCGCGGAGCATCGGGTTCCGCGCGCGGCGGAGCGGGCCGTGAAGCGGGATATGGCGCGCGCAGCGGCGGCAGTGAGGCTCGCGGCCGCGGAGCGTCGGCTCCCGCGCGCGGCGGAGCGGGGCGCGCAGGCGCGCCGCAGTTCCCCGGCAGCGGCGATAAGAGCCGCGGCGGCGCCGGGCAGGGCGCGGAGTACGGCGCGCGCGGCGGCGGCGAAACGCGCGGCCGCGGGGCTTCTGCTCCGCGCAGCGGCGGTTCCGGCCGCTCGGCTTCCGGCGGCCGTTCGTCCGGCGGCTTCAAGGGCGGCCGCCCGGGCGGCAAGCAAGGCGCCGGCGGCAGGCCGCAGCGCAGCCGCACGCGTTAAAAGCAACCAAGGCAAGGCAGCAGCGAACGTACTGATGCCTTGCCTTTTTTTCGGGGAGGATGAGCAGGCATGACAGACAGATCGGAAACGGCAGCCGGCAGTGCCGGCGTGCGTCTAGTGAGGCCGGAGGTTGGGTGGCGGCCCGCCTATATGGCTTTTTACGAGGAATGGATCGCAAGCGGCGAGGACATCGTGCCTTGGGTCGTCGAGAAGGACCCGTCCGATTTTCCGGCTTACGTCGCTTTCCTGCTGGAGGCGGAGGAAGAGGCGCACATGCAGGAAGGCTGGGTGCCGCACTCGACGTATTGGCTCGCGGACGAAGCGGGGCGAATCGTCGGGGCGGTCAATATCCGTCACCGTCTGAACCGGAAGCTGGAGGAGAGCGGCGGACATATCGGCTACGGCATCGTGCCTTCGCAGAGACGCAGGGGCTATGCCAAAACCATTCTCGCCCAGGCGCTTCAGCATACGGACCGACTCGGCCTTCGGGAAGTGCTGGTCGTCTGCGACCTCGGCAATATCGGCTCCGAGCGGACGATCCGCGGCAATGGCGGGCAGTTCGACTCCGAATTCACCGAAGGGAACGGCAATGTCGTCAAGCGTTTCCGGATTCGACGGGAGCCGTAAACCGGCGCTGCGGGCGGATCTCCCGATGCCGGAATCCGGGAGGCGGACGGCTTTAACCGCGCAGCCGCAGGACGAGATGCCAGCTTCGACACGGACAAGCCGCATACCCCGGCATCGGCGCAACCGACGCCAAGCAAGTCGCAGGATGAATCGGTAGAGACAAGGAGCGAATCGCGATGGCCAAGTTAACCCCTTATCTGTATAGCGGCAATGCCCGCCGGCAAGCGGAATTCTACGTCAAGGCGCTTGGCGGCGAGATCGTGAGCGTGCAAACCTTCGGCGAGATGCCGGGCGGCAACCCGGCAGATAATGCTCGCGTGATGCATCTGGTTCTGCAAGCGGCGGGATTGACCTTCTTCTTGGCCGATGCCGGGCCGGTCGAGCGCGGCAACGGGCTGGATCTTACCTTGGAGTTCGAGACGGCGGAAGCCGCGGAGCGGGCGTTCGACAACTTGGCGGCGGGAGGCGAGGTGCTTATGCCGTTCGAGCGGATGTTCTGGGGCAGCATGTTCGGGCGGCTGATCGACCCGTACGGGGTGCGCTGGCAGATCGCCACGGCGCCGGAGGGGCAATAGCCGCGAAGGGCCAAGCAACGCCATCTCCTTGCAGGTGAGGAATGCGCTGCCTAATCGTCGACGTCATCAAAACAAAGCGGCAGCCCCGGACACGCGCATCCAGGGCTGTCGTTTTTTGTCAGTTCGCTACGCCGAACAGATGCGCGCGGACTCTCTCGGCTTCTCGGAATCCGCTGCCTAATCCACGTCGGCGATTTTCCAGCTGCCGTTCTCCTGCGTCAGCACGATCCCGGCGCCGCCCGTCCGATTGCCGCTTGGATCGAACAGATACGAGAAGGTCGTATTCGCGAGCAGCGCGCCGCCGGGGCGGTCCTGGAACGTCACGGAGCGGATGCCCGTGATCAGCCGCTGTCCGATCGCGCCGAACGGGGGAGACGGCACGCTTTCCTTGGCGAACAGCTTCTCGAGCGCCGCTCCGTCGCGCCCGTTCAGCGCGCCGACGTAGTCGTTGATGAGCTTCGCGGCAGCCAGCTTCTTCGCGTCGCCGGCATATTCGTTTTCGTCGAGCAGACGCGGCTCGAACGCGAGCAGCGCGCTGTTGACGCTCGGCGTCCACGTCAGCTGGAATCCGAAGGCTTGCGCCGTCGCGCGCAGCGGCAGATAGACGCTGCCTTTTACGATAACGGGAGCCGCGTTCTCGCCGGTCAGGCGCTTGCCGTCGACCCAGATCGCGAGAGAGCTGCCTCCGTCAAGATGAACGGCCGGCGTCTTCGGCAGCGACGTCATCATCGCCGCTTTATGCGCCGCGTCCCAGGTCACGTTCCAGGCGAACGCTTCCGCGAGCGCGCGCATCGGCAGCAGCATGACGCCGTTTTGCATGATCGGTTTCAAGGCCGGACTGGCGACGGGCACGCCGTTGATGGCGAGCTGCGGCGACGCCGGGACCGCCACGTCGATGTCGAACGTAGGACCGCCCGTGTCGGAGATCAAGTCCAGGTCGTATTGGCCCGGCGCGATCGGCTTGAAAGTGCCGTCGATGGCCTCTCCGTAGGCCGGCATGACGAAATGAAAATCGTACCGCGCCTCGCTGAGCGGCGCGGAATAGACGAGCAGCGCCCGTTTGGAGGGGAAATACGTGCCTTTCGGGGTCGAGTAGCCGCCGGATGAACCGGCCGTCTCGACGAACACGTTGACGATGCCGCTCTGCCCGTATCCGTCGCTGCCCTTGATGGCGACCATGCTCCCGATGGCGGGCCGCAAGGTGTTGATCGTCGTGCGCGGCGGGAGTATCATCAGCTTCTTCAGCTCATCCATGGCCATGCCGTCCGTAGCCAGATATACGTCCGGCCCGTAATACAAGAGCACGTTCTGTTTGTCCATGAATTCCAGCGACACGTCCATGCCGCCGTCCAGCTGGATGTCCGCGCTCATGGCGAAGAAATGCTGGTCGCCGTCCAGCCGCTCTTTCGTGAGCTCCGCTTTCCCGATCAACCGGTTCACGACCGCCGCCGTCTTCGCGATGGCGGCCGAATCCGCCTCGCGCGAACGGAACAGCGGGACGAAGAGCTCATCCGCCTGCTGGAAATGCACCTGCGCGATGTCGGCGGCCGCGATGCCGCCGGAGGGCAGGGCAGGCGCAGCCGGCACGGCGGCTTCGTCCGACTCCGCGTCGGTCGCGGCCGGCGTGGCCGAGACCGTATGCGCGAGCGGTATGGCCGCGGTCGCCCCTGCGGGAGCTCCGCCGATGCCGAATGTCGTCAGGACCGTCAGCCCTGCCGCGATTAACGATTGCAATTTCACGCGAAAACCTCCTCGTAGCGCCATCCATGTACCTATTTAGACTACATAGACAAGATGAAAGTTTCAATGCGTTCGCGAAAGTTTTCCATATTTCCGCACGATTCGCCGTGCAGGCATTCCGCGTTCGGGCTGGCAACGCCGCTGCCGCCGGATGATTGCGGCGCATGGCTGATGGCCTATGCCCCGCGCCCGTGACGCCCGCGCGATTGCAGGCGTTTCCGAACGGTGCTCGGCCGGCACCGCGACCGTTGCGACATACCCGCTTGGCCGTATCGTACAAAATTCTTACATCATGCGTACATCCGTCTATCCCGGCATTGCCCGATCCTGTGGTACGCTTGCATGAATGATGCGGAGGGGCTGAGAATTTGTCGATCGATTGCGAGGCCTGCATCGGCGGGAATAGAGCGTTGCCCCGCGACGCGGCCCTGCCGGACAAACCGTTTTGTCGGCATTCGGAAGCCGGCCACTCCGCGCCGAAAGCGGGGCAAGGAGCGTGAATGACGTAATGACGAACCCGAAGCTTGGGTTGATCGGGATCTTGACCGAGGAGGCGAAGGCCGACTTCTGGGGCGCGATGAGCACGGCGGCCGCGATCGGCTACCAGGGGATCGAAGGCGCCGAACGGTGGCTGCTTGAAGGCGACGTCGGCAGCAATATGCGGCGGTTCCGGGCGCTCGGGCTGCATGCGGTCACGCTCAGCGCGAGCCGCGAATCGCTGCGCGGGGAGCTGGACAAGCTGATCGCGAATGCGGCGGCGATCCAAACCTCCCATGTTTCCGTCTGGTGGGGGCCGTGCGACTCCGAGGAGGAGCTGCTGCGCGATGCAGGGCTGTACAACGCGGCGGGGGCCAGGCTGGCCGCGGAAGGCATCAAGCTCTGTTATCACAACCACGCCCATGAGTTCAAGACGTCGTGGAACGGCATATGCGCGATGGAGATGTTGGCCGAGAACACCGATCCGAAAGCGGTCCATTTCGAGCTCGATATCGCCTGGATCACGATGGGCGGGGCCGATCCCGTGCGCGTGCTGGGCAGCATGGCCGGCCGCGTGCCCGCCATCCACGTGAAGGACGTGACGACGATCCAAGAGCCGGACCGCTGGACGGCCGTCGGTACCGGCATCGTCCGCATCGCGCCCGCGATTCAAAAAGCCCGCGAGATCGGAGTGGAATGGATGATCGTCGAGCAGGATCGGCTGCGCAACTTGTCGCCGGTCGAAACGATCATGGCCAGCTATTTGAATTTGAAGGAAGCGGGGCTGCTCGGCGGCTGATGTTCGAACGTCAGCGGAGAAGCGTCCGTGCCGAAGCGCGCAACGAAGCCGTGCAAGCGGAATGCGATCGTCCGAAGCGCGAATGTCGGAATCGCGGCAGCAAATCAACGATAAAGGGCCGGCGAGCGATCGCCGGTCTTTGTTTTCCATCGGCCATATGGCGGATAGGCACGAACGGCGCGCCGCCGCAAAGGCCGATATCGAAAGCCGGATCGCCGGCTCGCGAAACCGCGGGACGAAAATACGGCTTTCATCCGGCGGACGCCGACGCTATGATAGAACTAAGCTCGCAGGGACGAGGAGCAGGGGTATGCAATCGGACCGGCAGGTCCATTACGTTCACGGACAGGAGGCGCAATATGAACATTACGATCGATCAAAGGGGCGCGTCCAAAGTCGCCGTCATCGCAAGCGACGGCATCGTCATCGGCGACGTGCAGGACGCGCTAGATATGATGGCTTCGGTCAACTATGCCGAAGGCGCTCATAAGCTGCTTATCCGCAAAGAGAATATCGCGGAGGACTTCTTCGAGCTTCGGACGAAGCTTGCCGGGGAGATTTTGCAGAAGTATACCAATTACCGCGTCAAGCTCGCGGTCGTCGGCGATTTCGGCGGGTACGAGAGCAAGAGCCTGCGGGATTTCATTTACGAGTGCAACCAGGGGAAGCAGTTCTTTTTCCTGGCTGACACCGCGGAGGCGCTCGACGCGCTGCATGGCGCCGATTAGCTGCGCCGATGCGCGGACGGCAATGAGGCGGCTGCCGGATGGCAGCCGCCTTTGTCGTTGTTCCGATGCCGACCTGCGGCGAGGATGCGGGCAGTTAATCAAGCAGATCGGAGGGAGCTGCGAAGCGGCGGCGGGAAAGCTTCGTCTGCACCGTCAGGCCGCGTCATACGCTCCGAGATTCAATATCCCTTTCTCGAAGGTATAGGCAATATGCAGTTCATGGACATGGGCGCCGTCTTTGGCGCTTGATTCATAGATCGTCAGCACGCCGGTCGGACTGGTCGGCAGGTCGTTCAGCGCAATCTTGAGCTCGAAATTCCCCCATTCCGGCGCGCCCTGGTCGGCCATCGCATGACCTTCGGCCAGCACGTTGTGCCCGTCCTCGAAGGTGTAGCCGAAGGCCGCTTCGAATACGCGCGCCTCTCCCTTCACGGTAAACGATTTGCCGACCACGCTGTCCTCCGTAGGCGCGTAGATGCGAAATGCCTCGTTTGCCGCGGCGATCTTCGGCTTCGTATCCGGCTTCTTCTCTGCATTCGTTGCGTCACCCGTTCCGGCTTTCGTGCTCGCACCGGCGTTAGATCCGACTCCGACAGCTCCGCCATCAACCGGCTTCGTGTCCGGTTTCTTCTCTGCATTCGTTGCGTCACCCGTTCCGGCTTTCGTGCCCGCGCCGGCGTTAGATCCAACTCCGGTAGCTCCGCTACCATCCGACTGTTCGGGCGGCGAAGCGATCGGCCCGCCGTTTCCCTTGTCTGATTTATCGATCGGCCCGCCGATTTCCGGTCCTGTTCTATCGACCGAGCCGCCGGCGTTCCCCGCGATCGAAGAATCGGGCGCGGCCGTCGCCGCTTCGGCGCCGCTTGCTTGAATGACCGCAGGCTCCCTGCCCGAGGTGTCGGCGACGTTGCGCGGCTTGCCGGAGCAACCCGCGAGAACGGTCAAAGCCAGCACGAGGACGATTGCTCCGATCGGAAATGCAAGTTTTCTTGTCATCTAGCATCCACCTGCCTTTCTGGAATGCGAATCCGCGTACCCGCGGCGAAATAAATCTCTCATCGACAGGCTCTTACGGTTGCCTGCGCTCTTGCATTTAGTATACGCTTGAAAGAAAGGTTTGAATCACCCATGGGACCGAGAGGGAGTGATGGCGCGTCATGTTCGAGTGGAGCCGGCTGCTTCGATTCAACCGCTATTTGGGGAATAATGGACGTCACGAGATCGACTATCAATGGCCAAGCTCCAAGTTTCCCGTCATCAGCATCCGCACCAGCGCGGGAAGGGGAAAACCGAAAGTCGCCTTCGGCCTCGTCGCGCTCGGCGATATCGCGGTCGGGCTTGTCGCCGGCGGCGCGGTAGCGGTGGGCATCCTGTCGTTCGGCGCGGTGGCGATCGGCGCCATGCTGGCGCTTGGGGCCGTCGCGCTCTCGGGCGGCTTTGCCGGCGGGGCGGTAGCGATCGGCGACCTGGCCCTCGGCGCGGTGGCCATCGGACAGTCCGCGCTTGGGGCCGTCGCCATCGGCGAGAACGCGTTAGGCGCGGTAGCCATCGGGGAGCATGTCATCGGTGCCGTGGCGATCGGCGAGCGCGTCTACGGCTTGGTCGCCATCGGCGATCACGGTTTCGGCCTCGTGCCGATCGTCGGGGATTTCATCCGCTGGCTGGCGGATAAGTTCCAATAGGGCTATTCCGGCACGCACGATCGGAACTGCGCGCGAACGGGCGCCGGCATGCGAGCCCGCCCGCCTTTATGCTACAATAAGGGACAGCATGAGTGTGAAGAGGAAGGTGAAGGCATGGATAGCGTCAAGATTCTGGGCGTTCCATTCTCGAAAATGACGCTTTCGGATACGGTGAAGCTGCTGCAGGGGGAGCTCGCGGGCGAACATAGGTCGCAGCCGGGACCGTTCCATCTGATTACGGCCAATCCCGAGATCGTGATGGCGGCAAAGCAGCAGCCGGAGCTGCGGCGGATCGTCGACGCGGCGGACCTGATTACGCCGGACGGCATCGGCGTCGTGCTCGCGGCCAAGTGGCAGGGCACGCAGATCCCGGAGCGCGTGACGGGCTATGATTTGCTGATTCGTCTATTGGAAGGCGCGGCGACGCGCGGCTTCTCGCTGTACGTCGTCGGCGCGGACGAGGAGACGAACGCGAAGGCCGTCGGCATCATCGAGGCGAAGTACCCCGGCGTGGAGATCGTCGGCCGGCAGAACGGCTACTTCAAGGGTGCCCAGGAAGAGGAGCTCGTGGCGGATATCGAACGGAAGCGGCCGGATCTCTTGATCGTCGCGCTCGGCGCGCCGAATGCCGAACGCTGGATCTACAAGCACAAGAGCCGGTTGTCGGCGAAGGTCGCCTTCGGCGTCGGCGGCAGCCTCGACGTCATCGCGGGCAAGGTGAAGCGCGCGCCCGTCATCTGGCAGAAGCTGAACGTCGAGTGGCTGTACCGGCTGCTGAAGCAGCCTTCGCGCTGGCGCCGCCAGCTGGTGCTGCCGAAGTTCGCGCTTACCATTCTGATGACCCGCCGCCGCTGATCGTTGCAGGATAGATGCGGATTTTGAGGACGGCAGACCGTGGCCGGGAAGAAGTCTAACGGCATGCAAAAAGGACAGCCCCCGGGGGCTGTCCTTTCGTGCGTTTGGCATTGGATTCGAAGCGTTACGCGTTGGTCGGCGGCACGAACGTCCGTCCCGCGAACTCCGTGTCGAGCATGAAGAACGCGTTGCTGTCCGTGTCGATGCGCTTCAGCTTGTTGATGATGCTGTCGAACATCGCTTCTTCCTCGACCTGCTCGTCGATGAACCATTTCAGAAACTGGATGGTCGCATGCTCGCGGTCGTTCATGGCGAGATCCGACAGATGATAGATGCGCTTGGTGACTTCTTGCTCGTGGTGATAGGCGTGCTCGAACGCCTCGAGAACGGAGCTATAGTCATTGTTGGGTGTGCCCATGCCGTCCAGCTTGACGCGCTTGCCGCGGTCATTGAGATACTTGTACATTTTCATCGCGTGGAAACGTTCTTCCTCGGCTTGCACGATAAAGAAATTCGCGAAGCCGTCCAGGCTTTCGCCGGAGCAATAGGCGGCAATCGCCAGATACACGTGCGCGGAATAAAACTCGAAGTTCAGCTGCTCGTTCAAAGCCTCGCTGAGCGTTTCGTTCATCATCGGCCGCACCTCCCTTTTCAATATGGTCGCAGGTAAACGCAAAGAGAAGAAGGTCGTCGGATCCTGGCGATCCGGCGCTTCTTCTCCTATCGTACCATACTATTCCATATTAGCCTATCCGATGCTTCAGCTTCGCATACAGAACGTCCGCGGTCGGGGCGACGACGACTTCGGTCTTGCCGATCAGAACCATGCATTGCTTGGCGCACAGCCTGCAGTTGCCGAGACAGTCCTTCTTCTTCTGCTTCAAATCGGGGAACTCCTGCTTCAGCGACTTGAACACGGATTTGGAGCCATGCTTGAAGTTGCGGCAGCAGTATTTGATTTTCTTCATGCGTCCGGAACCTGCCTCTCTGCTTGAAGCGCGCTTTTCTATTTCTAATGATAGTAATTCTCATTCTCACTGTCAATCGAAAAATCGGCGCGCCTGCCCATCCTTTACTTCCCTTGCCCGCTGGCTTATGATGGGGAGCAGAAAAACGCAAACGAGAAGGAGTACTCTCCGCATGAGCTTAAACGGACAACAACGCGCCAACATTAGACCGGGCTTGACGGTCGATATCGTACTGAAGCAAGACCAGGCGACGGGCCGTCTGACCCGCGGCGTCGTCAAGGACATTTTGACGAATTCGCCGAACCATCCGCACGGCATCAAGGTACGCCTGCAGAGCGGCGACGTAGGCAGGGTCAAGGCGATCATTCCCGAGGGAGGCTAAATGCGATGATTTTCAGCGATATGAACAATTGGGAACGGGAAAAGCATACGTTTCCCGCGGCCGTCAGGCGCGCGATCGAGCGGCTGCAAAGCACGGATCTGGACGCGCTGCCCGCAGGGCGGCACGAGTTCGGCGAACCGGGCATGCATCTGCTGATCAATGAACCGGAGACGCGGCCGTGGCGGGAAGTCAAGCCGGAGACGCATCTGCTGCATACGGATATCCAACTGCTGCTGCAGGGCCGCGAGCAGATGCGCGTCGCCAAAGTATCCGAGGATCAGATCGTCACGGACAACCGTTACGACGCGCAGGATATCGCGTTCTACGACGAGGTGCTGGGCGAGAACGCGCTCTATCTGCGGCCGGGCGATTTCGTCGTGTTGTTCCCGACGGATATCCACCGCCCGAACTGCTCGGCGGAAGAAGACATGCCGATCCGCAAGGCGGTCGTGAAAATTCACCGGGACGCGCTCGCCGGCGATTGATCCGCGATTGGCGGCGTTTGCAACGGCGGCGCAAAATAGGTAGGATAAGAGAGAAGTTGTCGAATCGACCAAGCCATTGCTCTAAAGGAGTGCGCCCATGATGAGCTTTCTTCCGAACTCCGTATCGTTCGGCCATGTCGCGTCGATCGTCGTCACGCTGCTTTCCGGCGTCGCGGTCATGTTCCTGCGGCTTCGCGCGAGCAATCGTCCCACGACGATGCGCAAAATCATCATCCCGCCGCTCGGCATGTCCACTGGGTTTCTCATGTTCGTCGCGCCGATGACGCACGTGCCGTGGACGTGGGCGCTGATCGCGTTCGCCGCGGGCGCCACGGTCTTCGCCTATCCGCTGATCCGGACGTCCAAGCTGGAGCGGATCGGGGACGAGATCGTGCTGAAACGGTCCAAAATGTTCGTGTTCATCCTGCTCGGACTATTGATCGTCCGACTGCTGGTCCATGACGCGGTGGAGTCCAAGGTGTCGATTCCGCAGACGGGGGCGCTGTTCTTCGTGCTGGCGTTCGGCATGATCGTCGTATGGCGCGTGGCCATGCTGCGGGAATTCATGAAATTGAAGCGGGAAACCGCCGCGGAATACAGTTGACAGTCCTACCGTCAGCTGATATTCTAACCACATAAATTGCATGCAATTAAATTGCATTCACAAGCCGATAGACGAATGCTGCGGAAAGAGGGATAGACAAGATGGATAAGAGCGCGCTGCTTGAGCTGGACAATCAGCTCTGTTTTGCCCTCTATGCCTGTTCGCGCGAGGTAACGAAGCTGTATCGTCCATTCCTGGATGAGCTTGGCATCACGTATACGCAGTATGTCACCCTGCTCGCGCTGTGGGAGAAGGACGAAGTGGCCGTGAAGGAGCTTGGGCGCAGGCTGTACCTGGATTCGGGCACGCTGACGCCGCTGCTCAAGAAGCTCGAAGGGCTGAAGCTGCTCAGGCGCGAGCGCGACCCGCAGGACGAGCGCAGCGTCATCGTCCGTCTGACGCCCGAAGGGCGGGCGCTGAAGGAGCGGGCCGCGGAGATTCCGGAGCGCGTCTTCTGCCAGACGAGCCTCACCCCGGAGGGGATCGAATCGCTGCGCGATCAGCTGCGCAAGTTGACGGTCGAAGCGCACACGCAATCCTGCGACGCCGGGCTATAGGCTTCGGCCGTCAATCGCATATGGCAAACAAACAGCGGCTGCTTCCGTTTTCGACGGGGCAGCCGCTGTTTGTTTGCGCTCGTTTCGAAACTTGTATCCTGCGGCCAATGACGTCAGCCTTCCCACCATATCATGTTGGTAAAGGAGGCGAGCACGCCGGCTACGCTGAGCGCCGCGCTGACCGTGATGGAGATGTTCTGGTTCGGCGGGACGATGAGGCCTCCGCCGTAATCGAAGCTGAACATGCCCGGGTTGAGCGGGAATTCGAGGAAGTTCGTGCCGGCCGTGATCGCGCTCGTGGAGGATCTCGCCGTCACGACGCTTGTCGCGGCGCTGCCGAACTGCGTATTGAACGGCGTCAGCGTCGACGGGGACGCGATCGTTCCGGCGCGCGTGAGCGTCAGCGATCCGCTGAAGGAAGAGAGCAGGCTGAGCGAGATGCCGACGCCGCCCGTGATGCGAGAGACGTAGAGGTTCCGGCCGCTGCCGGCGGGATTCGAGACCTGCATGGCCGCGACGACGGAGCCGCCGAGCAGTCCCAGCGAAGACGAGGTGGAGAAGCTGGAGATGTATTCCCGCGCGTTGACGGTCGCGTTGTTGTCGGGCGGGGCGACCACGCCCGGCGCGGCGTACGTATTGACCAACCGTCCGAAGAAATTGCTGTTGCTTTGGTCGAATATAAAATGGTTCGGCACGCCGCTACGCCTCCCACCAGGTGAGATTGATCGAGCCGGTCAGCGCGACGGTGCCGAGCGTCATGGAAATCGTCTGGTTCGCCTGCACGACGAGACCGCCCGCGAAGTCGATTAAGTACATCCCTGCCGTAATCTGCATGACCATGGCCGTCGTGGGCGCGCCGCCGAGCGTGCCCGTATTCTGTCGGGTCGTGGCAACGCTCGTCGTGGCGCTGCCGAATAAAGCGTTGAACGGGACAGGCGTCGTGCCGCCCGTGATCGTGCCGCCGGAGGCGATCGCCAGCGTCGCCGCGGCGGTCGTGCCGCCGGATATACGGGAGATATAGAGCCTTTTTCCGCTGCCCGAAGGATTGGTCGCCTGAAGCATCAGCGAGTTGCCGGCGCCGACGGCGACGCTCCCGGTATTCAATAGGAAGAGAAAGCCGCTCTTGGCGGCGTCGAGTTCAGGGGGGCCGTTGATGCCGGGCGCGGTAAAGACGTTGTTTTGCTGCATATAGACGGGATTATGTTCGGTATTAAACACGTTGTAATTGTTCATGCAGCACCTCTTTCTCGTCAAGTCGGCCTGCCGCGTGGCAAGGTATTCTTATGCAGTATATGGGGCATGCTCCCTTTACCGACATGGGGAAATATGGAATTCGACAAAAAGGGGCCTCTCAACCCGCGGACAGCTGCCGTTTCCGTGGAAGAGTTGAAAACATAAAGTAGAGAAGCGTTACGCTAAGGGGAAGATGATATGAAAAAAAAGTCCCGGCGCTGTCACCAGCAGGAGAGAAGCAGCATCTTTCCCCTGCGTTGCAACAAGAACGGCGCATCGAAGCATCCTTGCAAAAGAAAGAAAAGCCGGCCGGCAAGCAGCATCTATTCGGAACAGGTTTTTCTGGAGGTCTCCACGACGGACGATTTCGTCGCGCTGCCCGCACAGGATACCTCGAATAAATCCGTGTATTCGTATGCCGTCGTCAATCGGGGAAGCGAGCCTGCGCTAGCGCAGGTGGAAATCGGCCCCAACGGCAGGGATTACACGGTGGACGTGGAGGAAATCGTGCCGAATGGGCAAACGGCCGTGGTCGTGCCGGTACGCTTTCAAGCGTTTACCCGGCTGCTCGTGAAATCCATGCACGAGGGCAAGCCGACGGGAGTCACCGTTTATTTTCAGTCGCAAAGGATCACCTAAATCATGAGAACCGGAAGTGAGCGAACTATCTAGTGAAAGTAGAGTGAGGAACGATGCCGAATTTTTCTTCTTTTAACCCGAATCCAGACAAACTGCGCACGTTAATATTCGGTCAGGACGATACGCTGACGCCGCAGCCGGTAGCAACGGATACGGCCGGCCATATACTGAATATTATTCTGGATGGTACGATCAGCAGCATCTCCGGCGTGACGATTACGGGCGGTACGGTGTCCGTCGGCACGATCGGCAACCTGTTGAACGGAACGATTACGAGCGTGATGGGCGCAACGATCACGGCGGGAACGTTGACAAGCGTGCTCGGCGCAACGATTACGGCGGGCACGCTGACGAACCTGCTGAACGGTACGATCACCAGCGTGATGGGCGCGACGATCACCGCCGGTACGGTGGCGATCTCGGGCGGAACGGTGAGCGTCGGCACGATCGACAATCTGCTGGACGGAACATTGACGAGCGTGATGGGTGCGACGATCACGGCTGGTACGATCGATAACTTGCTGGATGGCACGCTCACGAGCGTGATGGGCGCAACGATCACGGCGGGAACGCTGACGAACTTGCTGAATGGAACGCTGACAAGCGTGCTTGGTGCGACAATCACGGCAGGAACGTTGACGAACCTGCTGAACGGTACGATTACGAGCGTGATGGGTGCTACGATCACCGCCGGTACGGTAGCGATCTCGGGCGGAACGGTGAGCGTAGGGACGATCGACAACCTGCTGGATGGAACGTTGACGAGCGTGATGGGTGCGACGATTACGGCTGGTACTTTGACCAGCGTGCTTGGTGCGACAATCACGGCAGGAACGTTGACGAACCTGCTGAACGGTACGATTACGAGCGTGATGGGCGCGACGATCACCGCCGGTACGGTAGCGATCTCGGGCGGAACGGTGAGCGTAGGGACGATCGACAACCTGCTCAATGGAACGTTGACGAGCGTGCTTGGCGCGACGATCACGGCAGGAACGCTGACGAATCTGCTGAACGGCACGATCACGAGCGTGCTTGGCGCGACGATCACGGGGGGAACGCTCAGCAGCTTGACGTCGATCTCGCAGAAAAGCTTTGTCGAGCAGGCGAATACGGCGCTTGTGACGGCCAATGCGTTTACGGCGCTTAATCCGGTGACGACGAGCGTGCTCGGCACGTATTCCTTCTTCGTCTACAACCGGGGACCGGGCACGAACAAAGCGGACGCCCGCGTAGAAATCAGCGCGGACGGCACCAACTGGTACGCGGACGTGGATACGTCGACGGGGATTTCCGCCGGCAGCGTGGATGTTCTCGTACCGCAGCGGTTCCTGAAATACACCCGGCTGGCCTACAGATCGTCCGCCGCGGGAAACTCGACGACCGTCGACGTGTACTTTAACGCGCAAGGCACTTAATTTGGGAGCGTGATTCCATGCTGCTCGGCATACATGTCCTGGCCTGCAACGAAGAGGATGTCCTTGGTCGCTGCTTGCAGAGCGTACGGGGGCTTGCGGACGAAATCGTCGTGACGGATACCGGGTCCGGCGACAGGACCGTGGACATTGCAAAAGCGTACGGGGCACGGATCGTCCGGGCGGCGTGGGAGGATGATTTTGCCGCTGCCCGCAATGCGGGATTGGAAGCGGCGCGTACGGTATGGGTGCTCGTGCTGGACGCGGACGAATGGCTGGAGGCCGGTTATGACCGGACCAGCCTGCGGCGCATGCTGCGCGAGGCGCAGGAGGACGGCTTCTCCGTGCGGATGGAGAGCCGGTACGGCCACGAAGCGAACGAGACGCTATCGCATGAAGCGATGCGTCTTTTCCGCGCGGATTGCGGGCTGCGCTACGCGGGCGCGATCCATGAACAGCTTGTCCGTCCGGGCGCAAGGAAGATTGCGGTCGATGGGCCGCTGTGCGGACTGCGGCTGCGGCACGACGGATATTTGCCGGAGATGATGGCGCGAAAGGCAAAGGCCGAGCGCAATCTTCGGCTGATCGGCAAGGCGCTGCGTGAGGAGCCGGACCATCCGTTTCACCTGTACAATAGGGGCGTTACGCTCTGCCAGTTGAACAAGCCAAAGGATGCCTGCGCGGCGTTTGCTTTGGCTTCTTTGTTTGCGCCGGCGGATGCGCCGTACCGGGCGTCGCTCGTCCGCGACCGGGCTAAGGCGCTGCTGGCGATCGGCGATGCGGACGGCGCCGCGGCCATGCTGCACCGGGAAGTCGACCGCTACGCGGACTGTCCGGACGTGCAGCTGGCGTACGGCGACAGCTTGATGGCGCAGCGCCGCGCTTTGGAAGCGCGCGGCGCGTACGAAGCCGCGCTGGCGGCAGGCGCGGCCGCCGGCGGCTCCGTGCGCGAGGCGGGCGCGGGCAGCTTCCGCGCCCGCTGCGGGATCGCGGCGGCGGAGGCCGCCCTCGGCCGCGCCGAGCACGCGCTGCGCGCCTATGCGGCGGCGGCCGCGGAGGCGCCGCGCTACGGGCCGGCCCTGGCCGGCTGGGCGGAGCAGCTGCAGGCCGTGGGCGAGAACGACGAAGCCATCCGCGCCGCGCTGGCTTCGAGCTTGGGCGAAGCGGCGCCGGGGGATGCGGCGCTGCTCGCCCGGGTGCTTGGCGGCATCGGCGCCTATGCCGCCGCGCTGCCGCTGTGGCGCGAGGCGAAGCCGCTCGCGCCGGCGGAGATTCGCGCCTATGCGGCGGCGCTTGCCGGCGCGGGGGATGCGGGCGCCGCCCGGGCGCTGCTGCTGGGGTGGCTTGAAGCGCCACGGTCAGCGAAGTCAGTCGGAGCAGCCGAGACCGAAACAGCGGCGGCAGTCGAAGGAACGGCTGCAAATCGGAGGCAGACGGATGCAGGCTTCGAGCATGCTCGCGAAGGGGTAGCGGCGGACATCGCGCAGCAATTGGCAGCCGGAGCCATGGCGGAGAAGGTTACGCAGATGCAAACGCAGGCACCTGCGACTGCGCGCCAGCAACATCCGCTGTTCGCCGCGCTTTGCGCGGACGCCGCGCTCTGCGGCTGGGAGGCGGGCATGCCGCTCGGCGGAACGCTGCGCGAAATGCTGGCGAGTGCGCATGGCGAGCTGGCGGAGCGGTTATCTGCGGTGGAGCGGTATGCCGCGCCTTACGTGGCGGTTCGTTCGGCGCGGACGCCGGGCGCGGATGCGGGGCTGCCAGAGTGGCTGCCGTTCGTCGGGCTGCTGCTGGAACGGGCATTGGAACTGGGGCTGCCGCGGCTCGCGGGCAGGCTCGCGCAGGCGGCTCCCGCGCTGAACGAACGTTACGGGGTAACGCTGTATCGGCACGGCTACGCGCAGGCTGCGGCCGGACGACTGCTTCGCGGAATGGAGCAGCGGGCGCCGGGGGCGGAGGAAAGCTTTGCTTTCGGCGAGATCTTGCTGCTGAAAGGGCTGTACGGCGAGGCGTTGTCGATGTTCGAGGCCGCGATGCCGGATGAAGGGGTGGGCGCGCGCGCCAAGCTTGGGGCGGCCTTCTGCTCGCTCGCGCTGGCCCGGGAAGCGCTGCTGCCATGGGCGGAACGCGCGACGGCCGAATTCGGGGGCGGCTGGCCGTTGGCCGATTTGGAACAGCTGCAGCTGGCGATCATCCGCACGGAAGCGACGGGCTGGCGGACGCCGTGGACGGCCGTGCAAAGGAGGCGCATGAATGTTGGCGAACACGAAGCTGATCACGCTCTGCATGATCGTTAAAAACGAAATCCGCGACCTGCCGCGATGCCTGCGAAGCGTTAAAGGCGTCGTGGACCAAATCGTCGTCGTGGATACCGGCTCGACCGACGGCACCGTGGAGGCCGCGCGCAGCTTCGGGGCGGCGGTCCTGCGCAGCGAATGGAACGGGGATTTCGCCGGCGCCCGGAACAAAGGGCTCGTCCACGCGGAGGGCGAGTGGATCTTGTTTCTCGATGCCGACGAGGAGCTGGATGCCGGCACGCGGGACCAGCTGCGGACGATGGCGCTGCACCGGGAGATCACGGGCTTCTTCCTGAACGTGTGGAATTATTCCGGGGACGGGGGCGAAGGGGCGACGATCAATCCCGTGCTGCGGATGTTCCGCAACGACCGGCGATATCGGTTCGAGGGGCGGATTCACGAGCAGATCGCGGCGCCGATCATGCGCCATACGCCGGAGGCGCGGTTTCATCTCAGCGACGTCATTGTCCATCATTACGGCTACCGGCGGGAGGTCGTGGCCGCCAAGGACAAGGTGAACCGCAACCGGACGCTGCTGGAGCAGGCCATTCGCGAGGAGCCCGGGAATCGGTTCAACTATTATAACTTGGGTGTCGAGCATTTCCGGGCAGGCGAGGTGGAGGAGGCGCTTGCGGCCTTCCGAAAGGCGCGGGAGGGCATCGACTATGCGGCGGTCAGCTACGCGCATCTGTTGGTGAAGCATGAAACGAGCTGCCTGCAGGTGCTTCGCCGCTGGGAGGAAGCGCTGGAAAGCGCCGAGGCGGGACTTGCGTGGTATGCGGAATATCCGGATTTGTGGCATGCCAAAGGCGTCAGCCTGGCCGCGCTCGGACGAAGGAGACAGGCGGCCGGGGCGTTTGCCTCCGCGATCGCGATCGGGCGGGCGCCCGCGCTGTATCATACGGAGGACGGCATGGGCACGTACCAGTCGGCGTATTGGCTCGGCATGATGCACGAAGCGGAAATGGACGCGGACACGGCGGCGCATTGGTATGCGGAAGCGGTGCGATACCGGGGGAGCCTGCTCGCGCCGCTGTACCGGCTTTGCCGCATGATGAACGTCTCCGCGCGGCCGGAAGCGCTGGCCGGGTTCATCGGGTCGCGCTTCGCCCTGGAGTCGCCGGAGGCGGCGGAGAAGCTCGCCGGCATCCTGCTCGACTGCGGCTGCTACGAGGCGCTGAGCCTGTGGCTGGAGGAGCGGCTGCGGCAGGCGGGAGACGGGGAGCGCGCGAAGCTGCGGCCATGGCTGGAGCTTGCGGATGCTTGCGCCCGCCTGTCCGGGTCTGCCGGAAAGACGGAGTCGCACGAAGTCGGCAGGGGAGCCGCTGACTTGACGAAGGATGCGGCATCGTCCGGGTTTGCGGGGATGGGCCTTACGGTGGGCGAGGACGCTTTAGAATCGGCGGATGGCGATGGGTTCATGATGGATACGGCATTAACAGGAGAGGGAGGGATAGGCCTCGCAGCGAGCGATGCGGCTTCCGGCGATCGGACGGAGACGGCGAATACGGATGGAGCGGATCATCCGGGCGCAATACGGCTCGAGGCATTGCGGCGGACCGAGCAATGGCTAGGCGGGAACGGGGACGAAGCGCTGCCTCCTGCGTCGCGGGACTGGCTGCCGCTGCTCCTGTCCGGACGGAGTTCGGACGCGACGGCTGCCGCGCAGCGGGTCAGAGCGGTCGTCGGCACCCTGCTCGACGGCCGCCCTTCGGAGGATGCGGCCGCGCATCAATCGGCCCGCGAGGGGATCCTCGTCGGCGCAAAGGCGCTGTACGCGCTCGCGGATCGGCATTTGGCGCAGGTTCAAGGCGCGAGCGGACTTGCGTTGGCCGTCCAAGGCATTCGACTGTCGCTGCCGTTCTCCGGCAGGGGGTGAATGCGAATGACGGCGGCCGGACATAGCGAGACAGAGAGCGGGTCCAACGGTCCCGGTGGTTCACCGCTGCCGGTGTCGCTTTGCATGATCGTGCGGAACGAAAGCCGGTTCCTCGCGGATTGTTTGCGGTCCGCGGCTCCCTTTGTCGCGGAGATGATCGTCGTCGACACGGGATCGACGGACGATACGGCCGCGATCGGCGTAGCCTGCGGGGCGAAGGTGATCCATGCGGCCTGGGAGGAAGATTTTGCCGCGGCCCGGAACCTATCGCTTGCCTCTGCCGTCCAGCCGTGGATCCTGGTGCTCGACGCTGATGAACGGCTGGTTGTCGCGAGCGCGGAGGCATGGTCGGCTCTGCTCGCAGACGGCGCGAAAGGGGGCTATTTCGTCAAAGTGAACAGCCGGGTCGGAAGCGGCGGGGAAACGGTGTCGGACGCGGTGTGCCGCTTGTTCCGCAACGACGCGCGGGTGCGGTTTCGCGGACTGGTGCACGAGGAGGCGGCCTCCGCCGTCTACGAGGCTTTCGGGGACGGGGCGGTCGGCTACGCGAAAGGGATGGAAATCGCGCATGAAGGCTATCGGGACAACGTCATCGCGGAACGGGATAAGTTCGCGCGCAACCGTCGTCTGCTGGAGCGGGCGCTGGCGATCGCCCCGGAGGATCCGGCGCTGCGGTACGCCGCGGGGGCGGAGCTGTTCGCGTCCGGCGAATACGCGGCGGCGCTGACCTGGCTGGAGCCGCTGGCCGCGATGGAACGCGATCCCGGCTACGGTTCGGATGCCATGCTCAAAATCGTTCATGCCTGCCGGGCGGAAGGTCGGCTGGCGGACGCGGTTCGTTACGCCGCCAGGGCCGCCCTGCGCTACGGGGATTTCGCGGATCTGCACGAGGCGCGCGGCGAAGCGCTGCTGGCGCTTGACGAGCCCTTGTCCGCGCTGCGAAGCGCAGCCGACGCGCTGGCGGCCGGCCCGGCGCCGGACTGTTATTCCACCGCCGAGGGAGCGGGGACATACCGGTCGTTCGGATTGGCCGGTTCCGCGTTAGAGCGGATGTACCGGTTCGACGAGGCGGCGGCGGCGTACGGTTCCGCGATCGGGCATCGGCCGGATTACGCGCCGGCTTGGCAGCGGCTGCTGCTGCTGGGGCAGCTGGATGCGTCGTTTCGTCCGTCGTGGCGGGATGCGGCGGAGACGTTAGGTCGTTGCTTGCGCGGCGCGGGCTTGGCGACCGCAGCGCGGCCGTCGTTGCTGGAGCGCGAGCTGGCGGATTGGCTGTGCGATCTGCGGTTGCCGGCGGAAGCCGAGACGGTCTGGTCGCTTGCGGGCGGCGCGGCGGGCGGGCGCTCGTCGGGACCGCTGGCGTCCGGGTTATGGCTTGTCCAGCGGGGCGAAACGGAGGCGGGGCGGCGGCTCTGGGAGTCTGCTTGCGAAACAGGCGATACCGATACGGAACGGCTCGCGGTGTATGCATTTGCCTTGGCGCTGCGCGATGGGGAGACGGATCGCGCGCGCTTCTTGGCGGCGCGGATGGGGGGCGCCGAAGCGGACGCCGCCCGGGCGGCGCTCGCGGCAGGCGACGGCGGCGCGGAGCCTGCCTTGCCGCTGGACGCGGCCGGCAGCGCCCTCGCGGCGGCGCTGCTTCGCCTCGGGGCCGTGCGCGCATGGCTGCGCCTCCATGCGGGCACGACCGGGGCTTCGGCGCGGCCGATCCTCCGCGCCGTGCCGCCGCTGCGGCTCGCGGCGCTGCTGCTGGGCG
>NZ_JAAAMV010000012.1 GCF_009909185.1 Paenibacillus glycinis
AACGCGCACCGATTGAGTATCGATGCGCGTTGGCTGCTTAGCTTTTTTCATTTGTCTACTTGACGGGGGTATGACCAATCGGACGGCGGTTTTTTTGGCACGGGGCCGGCTTGCGGCAGGCAAGATCGCCGTTCAAACCTATGTAAGGCGCAAGAAACGAAATGCCCGCCTGCACTTGACCTGAACCGGAACCGCGCAGCTGCGATTTTTTACGTTCTTCGTCCAGTTTTCCCCGGTCACGGAATATTTACGCGAACATCAACGAAAACACGCTGCGGTCAGGGAAGCATGATAAGCTTCGGCGGCTAAACCAATCTGAACCCGCCGCCGTTATGAATCCGCCCGCCGCCGGCGAGATGATCGCGTACGATGCGCTGCAGCGACGTATGCGCCTGCGCGGCCGGCACAACGGCAAGCCGCGTGCCGTAGCCGAACACGCGCTCCAGCGTCTGGCTCTCGTCCGACGAATTCGGGAGCAGCCGATAATCGCGCTGAAATCGGACGATATTCGAGGATGCCGGCAGCAGCTCCCGGAACTGCGGGGCGAGCAGCCACGATTGGCAGACGAAGGCGCGAAACGGCTTGTCCGGGTAGTGCGCGGCGGTGAAACGCAAAGCGTTGGCGTAGGAATCCCGGCAGGCTTCCGGCGACAACCGGTCGCCCTCGGGGACGTGGACGTTCAACACGGGATCGCCCTTTTCCAGCGCGAGCTCCCATTCGTCCGCATCCAAGCGGATCGGCAATCGGCCCGCGGCACCCGCTTCCGATATCGGATGCCCTTCATGATGCCGCCCGTCGAACGAATAGGCCGACTCCCAAGCGCCCTCGGGATCATGCACCCCGCACGTGCCGTCCAGCTGTCCGTCCGCGCGGTATCGAATGCCCGCTTCCGACAGCACGGCGACTTCCCCGGTCTTCCCGTGGCGAAACGCCTTTGCCTCGAGCGGATTGGCGATGTAATGGAACTGCAGCCGGCCCAGCCGGAACAGTTCCCCGCTCAGGTGTTGGTGCAGCCAATCGAGCTCGCTGAGTCCCCAGCGTCCATGGCGTTTGCGGTGGACTTCCATCCATAACGCGACGTCCTGCACGGTGTCGACCAAGACGCCGGCGGGCAGCCCCAACCGACGATAGCTCGCCCCCAGCAGCGGGATGGCTCCCGCATAGACGACGGCCGCCAGCGCCGCACCGTCCGCGCCGAACGCCAGCAGCTCCCGGTTGGCCGTCTCCGGCGCTTGTCCGCGCTCCAAGAACAGCGCATGCCGGAAACGGCGGGCCGCTCCCGCCGATTCGGCATCCGATCCGATCCGCTCGGCCGCCTCGCTCAGCGCTCCCGTCACCTCGGCCGGGAACCGAACCGCCGCGCATATCCGCGCCATCATGCCCCGCTCCAACCAATCGCCGGCCTCGTTTAACGTCGTTAAATCCGTTATCGCTTGCTCGTCCATCTTCTTCCTCCTCGTCGGCCCCAACCAATCCCCCGGCGCCCATAAAACTCCCTTGCCCCACAATAGCAATTGCGGCGCAAGACGGCAAGCCTACGCTTGTCCCGCCGTTCCGCTGCCGCCTTGCGTACATCGCGACCAGCCCAAGATGGGTTCTTGCAACCTTCCCCCGCCCCCGAACGTCCAAATATTGTATGCATACCCAACGACTGTTTGAATCGGAAGTCTTACGCCCCCCCCGGAGCGGAGAGCAGGACCCCGCTTATTATCAGATGGTCTTTTATGCAAATCGTCCGATTGCCTATGCATTCTCGATTGTCGACGACGGCGCGCAAATGTTCTTTTCGCCTTGGTCTACAACAATCGTGGACGATGAGATCCGCAAATGGATTCATGCGTAAGCAGCCGCGCATTTCCTCGTCCATAACCAGAAAGCCTTCGCCGGAAGCAGGCGAAGGCTGTACATGGAGTCGAATCTTTTATGCGGATCCCGGGACCGCTTGAGCGCCGGGCAACGGCGGGTAGAGCCGCTTGGCGATCAGCGTCTGCAAGATCATGATCAGGCCGCCGACGCACCAATAGAGCGGCAGCGCGGCCGGGGCCGAGAACGAGAAGATGCCCATCATGACCGGGGACAGATAGACGAGCCAGCCCATGGCCTTCTGGCCGTTCTGCGGCGGCTGCGCGGACTGCGCGATGACGGCTTGCGCCAAGTATACGCCCGCCGCCAGGAAGGGCATGAACGGATCCGGGCTTCCCAGTTGGAACCACAGGAACGTGTGATGCGCGAGCTCCGGATTCGACCGGATCGCGTAATACAGGCCGGACAGGATCGGAATTTGCAGCAGCAGCGGCAGGCATCCGAGGCTGAACGGGCTGTAGCCGTGCTTGCCGTAGACGGCCATCGTTTCCTCCGTCTGCTTGCGCTGTTTATCCGGATCTTTGCTTTTTGCGTATTTGTGCTTGATCGCGTCGATTTCCGGCTGCATGGCCGCCATCTTGGCTCGCAAGCTTTGCTGTTTCTTGTACTGATTGATCATGAACGGCATCAGCGCCAGCCGGACGACGAGCGTGATCGCGACGAGCGCCAGCCCGAAGCTGCCTCCGAGCCACCCGGCGAAATGGTCGATCAGCCAGGAGAAAGGCGAGACGACGTATTGATGGAATACTCCGATTTGAGCGTACATGTCAGGCATGCGAATAATCCTCCCTGTTGATGTTATGCGACGGGCATCAACAGGGACGCGCACGGGGATGAATCATCGTCGGGCGCCTCTTTGCGCTTGGTCAACCGGGTAAGCCGCTGCCTGCGGGCGTGAACCGTGCCGGGCGGCTGCTGCGGCTCGGCCGGCGAGAAATCCGCTTCGGCGGCCTTCGTCCAGCCTGCGGCGGCAGCTCCCGGGACTCCGAGCAAATAAAGATACGCCAAGGAAACGAGCGTGCAGATCGATAAGGCGTACAGCAGCGCGTCATGAAGCTCGAACAATGATGGTCACCCCCTCGCGTGCAATATCCGTCTATTCTAGTCCTAATCGCGGGGGAACGAATCGGTCTGAAGACGGATGAGGCGCGGTTCCGTCGGCTGACCGCCAAACAACGAATACGCGGCTTACGCGGCCCCGGCTTAGAATGCGCTTGCAAGTAGTAAGGCACTAACCCGAAAGCACCGTTAACGACCCTAAGAAAGGCGATGATTACATTGAAAATGAAATGGCTGGCAGCCGCGGCGCTTGTACTCTCGCTTGCGGCTCCTTCGCCGGCAAGCGCGGGCGCGCCGGCATATGCCCGACTGACCTGGGCAAACGGCGGAACGCAAGCGGCCGGAGACGCGATCATCAAGAACGGCGCGGTCTACCTGCAGGCGGATGCCTTCGAAATGGCGGGCTTGCGGCTGCAGTGGGACAAGTCGCATCAACGCGCGGATTTTATCGGGTACGGCAAAAGCGCGGCCGTTCGCGTAGGGAGCACCGCCGCCGTACTGGACGGCAATCCGGTCCGAGGTATGCCGGCTCCCTTCTCGTATCAGGGCAAGCTGTACGTCAGCGCTCGCTTCTTCGTCATGACGCTCGAGGGCGGCTCCATGGCTTGGGATGCGAAGAACCGCGTGTTCAGCGCCGGCGGCTTGCACACGTACGCGGGCGTCAGCCAAACCTACGGCGGCCGAACCTACAGCATCGTCAAGGCCACGGGCGAATTGTTCGCGAGCGGCGGCAAGCACGGCGCATCGGTCAAGCTGGCCGATCTCGGCTCCCCCCTTTACGACGGCGTCTCGATGAGCTTCGAACCTACGAAGGGCGGGCTGCTCTACCTGACGATCCTGGACAATTACGGGGAGCCTCATCTGCATAATCATGCGTTCACGCTTATCCTGAAGAACGGCTCCGTCATTCGGAAGGCCGACGTCAACTATTGGCAGCGCTACGAGAACAACGTGACCGCCTACGGCAATCATCTGCTGCTGACGGACGGCAAAACGCTGCGTATCGTCGAGGATGGCACGGGAAACGTCGAACAAACGCTTGACCTGGTCAAGCTCGGCGGCGAGGACGACGATTACTTCGTCGAAGGCATCGCGGACGATTTCCTGCTGATCCGCCCGAACGGATCCGGCCTGCTCACGCTCGTCGATCGCCAATCCGGCGCCAGCGTCAAGCTGTACGGCAAGCTGCTAAGCGCCGAAGGCATGGAATACGCAACGACGAACGATGTGCCCTACCGCGGCGATATGCTGCATTACGTGAAACGAAACGGTTCCGCGCTGTACTTCGAGGACAACGGCCCGTTTGCGAAAAGCAACGCTCCGTTAATCTTTTCGCTGCCTATTCCGGCCGGCGGCGGCGCGGTCGGCGCAGACGCCGCGAAGCAAAAATAAAAGCCTCGGTCCCATGCGATCGGGGACCAAGGCGGCTTAACGGATTACGATTTTATTTTCCTCTGTCTGCGGGCAGTGGCAGTTCGACAACGGTCCGCGTACCACGGACCGCGACCCGGAATCGAACGCCGCGAAACAAGCAAGCCTCGTTTAACCAGTAACCAACAGGCAGAGGGCCTCCGATTTCGTCGGGGGCTTCTTTGTCATTCAGCCCGGCGCGCCCGTTTCAGCACGCGGATGCCGCTGATCTCCAGCTCGATCGGCGACGCTGCCGGAACGCCGGCAAGCAGGTCTGCGTACGACACCCCGTCCAGCTCCACCGTATGCGCCTCGCCGCTGAAGTTCATAAGGAAGACGTAGTCGCTCTCGCCGTCCGTGCGCAGCTGCGCGGTGACGCCCGCCGGGAGCGCCGAGCCGATCGCCCGGAGCGCGCCGGTCTCCTCGAGTATGCGGCCGATGAAGTCCGCGAGGAACGGCTCCTTGTTGCGCGACGCCACGTAGTATGCCTTGCCCCGGCCGAGATTGTTGACCGTCAGCGCCGGACGTCCCGCGTAGAAATCGCTCCCGTACACGGCCAGCGCTTCCGCGCCTTCCAGGTGAATCAGGTCGCATAGTTCATAGGCTTCGTACGAGCCGCTCAGTCCGAGCGCATTGCCGTCCACGAGCTTCGCTTCGTTCGTCTGGCCGTCGTGCAGCGCGTCGAGCTCTTCGGACCGGATGCCGAGCGTCTTGCGCAGCGGTCCCGGAAACCCGCCGAGGAAGCATAAGTCCGTCTCGTCCGCGATGCCGGACCAATAGGTCGCGACGAACGTGCCGCCCGCTTCGACGAACCGCTCGATCCGCTCGCCCACGCCAGATCTGACCATATACAGCATCGGCGCGACGAGCACCTTGTACCCCGAGAAATCGGCGTCCATGCCGACGATGTCCACGGGAACGCCCGCCTCCCAGAACGGCCGGTAGAAGGACTGCATCGTCTCCTTGAGATGCAGCCCCGCGTTGCGCGGTCCTTGCGCATCCTGCACCGCCCAGCGATTCTCCGTATCGTGGATGATCGCCACGTCCGGCTTGACGCTCGTGCCGACGACCTCCGCCAGCTTCTCGAGCGCTTCGCCGACCGACGCGACGTCGCGGAAGACGCGCGCATGCTCGTGGCCGGCGTGATCGACGACCGCGCCGTGGAGCTTCTCGCTCGCGCCCCGGCTTTTGCGCCATTGGAAGTACTGCACCGTGTCCGCGCCATGGGCAACCGCCTGCAACGATGCGAGCAGGTGCATATTCTCGCCCTTCAGCTTGCTGACCGGCTGCCAGTTGGTATTGCTCGGCGTGCTCTCCATGAGCATGAACGGCCGGCCGCCCTTGAGCGCGCGATAAAAGTCGTGATTGAACGCGGTCCAGGCGCCGACGGCCGCATCGCCTTGGCGGTCGTGCCACGTCGGATACGAGTCCCACGACACGACGTCGAGCGCGTCCGCGAACTTCCGGTAATCGAGTCCGTCGAAGTCCTCCATGAAATTCGCCGTCGCCGGCATATCCGGCTCCAATTCGCGGATCGGCGCCAGCTCGTGCTTATAAAAGTCGAGGGTGCGGTCGGTGACGAAGCGCCGCCAATCGAGATTCATCGCGTGCACCTGCGTCTCGCCGCGCGGAGACGGCGGTTCGAGCTGCGACCAGTCGGTGAAAGTATGGCTCCAGAAGGAGGCCCACCACGCGTGATTCAACGCCTCCAGCGTGCCGTACTTCGCGCGAAGCCATTCGCGAAACGCGTCCCGGCACAGCTCGCAGTGGCAGTCTCCGCCGTATTCGTTCGAGATATGCCAGCCGATGACGGCCGGATGCTTCGCGTACCGCTCGGCGAGCTTGCGGTTCATGATCGACACCTTCTCGCGGTAGACCGGCGACGTGTAGCAGTGATTGTGCCGGAAACCGTGCAGGTTGCGCACGCGGTTCGCGCCGACGCGCAGCACCTCGGGATATTTCCGCGACATCCAGGCCGGCCGCGCGCCGCTCGGCGTGGCGAGGAACGCATAGATGCCGTTCGCCGCGAACGAATCGAGCAGGCGGTCGAGCCATTCGAACGTAAACGCGCCTTCTTCCGGTTCGAGCGCGGTCCAGGCGAAGATGCCGACCGACATCACGTTCGCGCGGGCGAGCTTCATCAGGCGAATGTCTTCGGCCAGGATGTCCGGGTAGCGCTGCCACTGCTCCGGGTTGTAGTCGGCCCCGTGTAGCATTCGGGGCACTTTGCTGCTGATGGGGGGATATTTGACGCTCACGCTTTCACCTTTTTCACTCGTTATTCGTTGCGGCCGCAACGCCCGTCTTGCGAGCGTTGTACCGCTGGTTAGAGCTTCTGCACGTTAAAATCGTCGAAATACGCTTTTTGCATATGCGAGTATACGCCCGCTTTGCCGCAGGAAAAGGCGGATGCCGTCCCGCTGGCGAGCAGCTGGCCGTCGATGAAGCCTTTGACCGAATTGCCGTTCGCTTCCATCCGGAAGGCATGGTAGCTTCCGGCCGAAGGATCCGCGATGACGGGCGATGTGCCCAGTATCGTCTCGGCGCCGTTTTGCACTTTGATCAGCGAAACCACGTGATAGTAGCCTGAATAACTCATATAGTAATAATTGCTGGCGTTCTGATATCTCGCGATCAAGCCGACGCGATCATGCCAACTGTCGACTTTGATCTTGGCTTCGACGCTGTAATTCGTCCATGCGCCCGGGGCCGGGCATGGTTCCGGTCCCGTTACCGACCTGGTCCCGCCGGAGGCTGCGTTATCGGACAGGTAAGCCTTCGTGCTGCCGTCCTTGACGACATAGAAGCTGCCCCAACCGCCTACGACCGTCCAGGCGCTCAGATCCGCGTCATCGAAGTTAGCCGCGAACAGCGTGCTCGTGGTCGTCGCCACGGCTTCGCCGCCGGCATCCGACAACCGGTCTTCGAGGTCGTACGCTTTCACTTCGTAATGGTACGTCGTGGAAATCGTCAGCCCCGTATCCTTATAGCTTTGGAAGGCTCCGTTGACGGCGGCGATCTCGCTGCCGTTCCGGTACACCTTATAGCCTCTGACGCCCGTCTCGTCGGCGGGCGCCTGCCAGGACAAGCCGATCTCGGAGGCCGAGAGCGGCACCGCGGTCAAGCCCGCGGGAGCGGCCGGCGCCGAACGGTCGTAATGCCGGACCACCACGTTATCGAAAGCGACCGGCCCGGTTGAACCGGAGACAAGGCCTGCCTTGCCTGCGGCAAGCGACGCGTCGACGGCGGTGACGACCGGATCGCCGTTCAGGTAGCCGACAAGCGTCGTGCCTATCGTCTCGAATCGCAGCTTATACGGCGTTCCGGCTGCAATGGACGGCAGTCCGTCCGCCGTTTGGACGACGGTATCCGCTCCGCCGACGCGTTTCTTGATCGCGGCTTTGCCCGCGTCGGCCTCGTACGCAAACGCATAATAATCGTCGTTGTCCGCATAGCCGGCCAACAGACCGACCTCGCCTTCGCCATTCGCCGCGCTGACGTCGGCTTCGATCGCATAGTCGCCGCCGTGCGTCGCGTCGATCACGGATCGGCCGGCGGCTTCGGCGCGATACGCGTCATTCCCTCCGCTCGATACCACGCTCCATGGTCCCGCCGCCGGCGTCCAACCGTTCGCGTCGCCGTCCTCGAAATCGTCCTCGAACATCGGGTCGTAGACCAGCTCGAACGCGAACCCTTTGTCCGTGTCGAGCTGCACGGCAATGCCGTCGCCCGACGCCGTTACCGGTATCTCCTGCAGCCTGATGCCGTTCAGCGCCAGCTTGTAGGCTTTGTATCCGGCTGCGGGCCGATCCGTCGCGAGCCGGACCTCGGCGGTCTGCTCCTTGGCGAGCGTAGGGAGCGCGCCTTTATAATATCGCACCTTGCCGTTCGGCAGCTGGATCGTCTGCTCGCCCGTCGCCGCGACGTCGGTCGTGTAGATCAGCAGCAGCCTGTCGCTCTCTCCTAACGCGTTGTTGTCTAACGAGGAGGCGAGGAACGTTCCTTTGTTCACGTCGCCCGTCACCGACACGGAGCCGAGATCGAGCGCCTGATTGTCCATCGTTCCCGCTGCCGCAACGACCTTCGGCGTCCGAACCATGTACGTGTTCGTATTCAGATCGAACAGCAGCTCGCCCGTATCGGACAGCAGCTTGTCGTCATCCAATGCGTCCAGCATGGCCGTCTTCGCCGGAGAAGCATCCAGCGAACCGATCATCGCTTCCGCCGCTTGCCGATCCGTCATCGCGCTCGTAATCGCGATCTTGTTCGCCGCGGGGAAATCGCCCGCCGCGATCTGCGCCTTGGTCAGCTCGGGCGTGATCTTATACACCGCGAACGGCTGTCCCGGATTGTCCGCATACACCGTTGCCGTATTGAACAAATGCGGGATATACATCATGTTGGCGATATAAGCCTCGCTCTCGGAAGCGGCCCCCGTGTCGCCTGCCCATGCCTTATCCCATACGAGGGCGAACTTCGGCGCGCTTGCCTGAACGGCGCCCGTGCGGTACAGCAGCGCGGCCTCGGACTCCGAGATGATCGCCAGCGGGTCGTTCGCGATCGAGAACGTCTCCGGCGTTCCAAGCTTGGCATTGGAATAGGCGTCGCCGACATGCATGCCGAACGAATACCGGTTCATCATATCCCAGCTTTGGAACGCCCCGATCGCGCCGTTGAAGATGCCGACTTCCTCGCGGCCCTTGGCCGGGAACGTATCCTGGAATTCCGTCAGGATGAAAGGCGTATCGTATTTCTGCCTTAAAGCCAGCGAAGGATAATAGTTTAAGAACAAACGGTCTGTCCCGTAATCCTTCGGATAGTTCGCTATGGTCGCAGCGTCGAACGACATGCTCAGGCGCGGGTATTTGAGCGGGTTGTACTCGAAGCCGTACTGACTGTTATTCACCGGAGCCGAATCCGTGACGAATTGGTGATACAGATGCGTCTCGAAGACGTCGGACGCTTGGTCGCGCCAAAAGTTCACGTTCGGACTGATGATATAGTTCAATCCTCCGACCGGCGCTTTGACCTCAAGCGCCTGCTTCAAATAATCGCGCATCCCGTTCGCGGCCGCGATGGTTTTCGCCGAGTAATAAGCGCTTAATTGGTCCTTGATCGTGCCGCTCGCATCCCAGTATTGATTGGGCATCGACGAGACCGCGGCCGCGCCGCGATCGCCCAGATAAGCATTGAAATCCAACAGCAGCTCGTCGCGAAACTTCTGCGTCATGGAGCTCAGCTTCATGTTCAGGACGAGCGATTCGTTCCATGGACTGACGCCCACGAGCACCGGATCGTCCTTCAAGGCATGCCCGGTATACGGATTTTCATGCGTAAGCAGCTCGCCGGCGATCGTCTTCCACGCATCCATCGCCGCGGGCACGAACGGCATCAGATAGGCGGAGTTGTAACCCGATCCGTAGGTGCTGAGATTCGGATCGCTCTTGAAATCGTACAATTGGAACAGATCGATCGTGACATAAATGCCATGGGCCTTGAGTCTGGAGATGAAATAGTCGACTTGATCCATGCGATCTTCATTGATTTGCGGCGTCGCCGAATTCAACTTGAACACGCCGGGCGAGTCGTCGCCCATGGCATCAAGCGAATGCAGCCGTACGACGTTGTACCCCAGCCGCGCCAGGCGCTCCGCCGTGCGCTCCGCATCCTCGCGAGATCCGTAGTACATGCTCCAGGATAAATTCGCGCCGTACAGCTTCACCTTGCGCGCCGGTTCGTTCTCGAAGACGTAATCGCCTGCGGCGTCGATCTGGATGAATCCATGCGATCCCGCGGGCGCATCGTTCATACCCGACAGATCGAGCGCGCTCCCTTGCGCGATCCACGGCTCCGCGTCGATCGGCTGCCAGCCTGCGGGGGCATCCGCCCGCGCCTTGCCGGCGCCGGCGCTCAATAAAGGAAGCATAAGAACAAAAGCTAGCAGTACGGACAGACTCTTGCTTCTCAACCGGTTGGACATCGTCATTTTTCCCCTTTGCGATCCGATTCCAGCGGTTTCCCTCGCGCCTATGGATACGCGGGCGCCACTGCAGGCGCCCGCGTATTTTGTCTCTATTGCTTTAAGGCTGCTTTTGCCTTGCCTTACTTCTTCTGATTCGTCGGCCAGGCGAATTCGATGCCCAGCGACTTTTTCGCGTCTTGGAATTGCTTGTTCTCGTAGTCGTAGAACTTCTGATAGCCCAGCTTGGCTTCCATCTCGATCTCGTCGTTGAAATACTTCTCCACGTCGGCTTCCGACTTGGCGAGGATCATTTTGGCGCGCTGCTTCTTGCGGTTCTCTTCGATCTTCGCGTTGATGCCGCCTTCATCGGTGCCCCCGAGCGGCGTGATCGACTCGAACGGCAGCATATCGTAGGTGAACGTCGCGAAATATTCGGCGCTCTCTTGCTTGGCGACGGCATCCGGCGTGACGGACGCCGGCGCGGTGCGCTGGATCGGCATCCAATTGATCAGCCATTGGAGCGTTCCGTTGCCGTACTTCAGCTTGGCCTTGTTCGCGTCCTCGGCGTTCAACGCATTGAACGCGTCGCTCGGCTTCACCTTGCCGTTCTCGTCGAAGTCCCATGCCGCGCCTTTCGGCCCGTAGTTCACGTTCAGGCTCATCTCGTCCGTGGACAAGTAATCGAACAGCTTGATGATCCGATCCGGGTATTTGGTCTTGCTGTTGATCATCGACAGCGTCCAGCCCGATGCGTTGACGGGATCGACGTACGGTTTGTTGCCCGCGTCGCCCGTCACCGGACCCACGTGAACGAACAGGGCTTTCGGATCCTTCTGGTACAGCGCGCTCCAATCGAGATTTTTGTTCGTGATCGCGAAGACGGCGCCGTTCGCCACCTTCTCCTGCAGCTGATTTTGGTCGAGCGTCTGGCTGTCTTCCGGCATCAGGCCCTCCCGGTTCAACTGATTCAGGAATTTGTAAGCCTCCAGCATCTCGGGCGTGCGTTCGCGGTCGACCAGATTGCCCGACGCGTCTTCTCGCGGAGCGCCGAAGAAATTGCCGATCACCCAGCTTTCGAAATACGCCGGGGTTACCGTAAAGCCGTTGTACTTGGTTCCCGATTCCTTGACCTTGCGGAGCGCGGCTACCAAGCCATCCTTCGTATTGAAGTCCTCCGGCTTGATGCCGAGTTGATCCATGATGTCTTTCCTTGCGTACAAGCCTTGATTGCTGCGGATGCTGTCGCCTTCCTTGAACGTTTCCTTGGCCCAGAAGAAGCTCGCATAGCCGTAGAAGTGGCCGTCCGGATTGCGGAACCAGTCCTGCATCGACTGCGGAACCTTGAAGTCCGGGTCGTATTTGGCAATCAACTCGTCAAGCGGCGACATGATGCCGGACTTCTCCAGGACGCCGCGCTGCGGATTGCCCTTGTCGACGGTAACGACGTCCGGAATATCCCCGGAGGCGATGAGGGCGCTGAGCTTTTCGGGCGTGCCCGAGGAGAAATCGATCGAGACTCCGGTATCGTCGGTAATCATTTTGTCCAGCAGGTTGTTGACCGGATCCCAATTTTTCTTGTAATAATCCTGATCGACGAACCAGGTGATCTTGATCGGCGTCTTGTCGTCCGGCTTCTCGCTCGGCGCCGCAGGCGTCGCATTCGTTCCGGCCGCGGCGGTCGCGTCCGCGGGCTTGGCGGCGTTCCCGTTCGCGTTTCCTTTCGCATTCTCGTTCCCGTTGCCGTCGCCTGAAGAACAGCCGGCGAGCACGCCTCCGAGCAGAACGGCGGTCAGCGTGGCACCGATCCATTTTTTGCTGCGTTGCATGTCGTTTTGCCTCCCCTATGTCTTGTTGACGCTATATGTTGCATCCGCCTCTCGCCAGCCCGTACGTGCCGGCTTGACGCGAAAATCAACCTTTGACGGATCCGATCAGCACGCCTTTGACGAAGTACTTCTGAAGAAACGGGTAGATGACCAGGATTGGAGCCGTCGTCGCCATCATCATGGCGAGCTTAAGCGTCTCCGGGCTGATCTGCTTCGCTTCCTCCGGCATGACGCTCGCCGCCTGCTCCCCGAACTTCATCGCTTCCGACGAATCCGTTACGATGCGCATCAGGAACAGTTGGACCGGTTCCAGCGCATCCTTGGTCGTGAACATCAGCGCGTCCGTATACGCATTCCAGTGGTACACCCCGCTGAACAGCGCGATGGCGGCCAAGACGGGCTTGGTAAGCGGCAAAATGAGCTGAAGAAAGATGCGGTATTCGCCCGCTCCGTCGATCTTGGCGGACTCGATGATCTGCTCCGGTATCGACCGGAAGAACGACATCATGATAATCATATCCCATACGCTGAACATGGTAGGAATAATTAAAACCAGGAAATGATTCAGCAGCCCGAGCTCCTTGTACAGCAAGTAATTCGGGATAAGGCCGCCGTAGAAGAACATCGTGAACAGCATGATGACCAGATAAGCGTTGCGGCCGGCCAGCGCTTTGCGCGACATGCCGTAGGCGACGAGCGCGGTAAACGCCACGTGCAGCGCCGTGCCGGCGAGCGTGCGCGATATCGTCACGAAGAAGGCGTGATAGATCGTGTGATCGGCGAAAACCGTCTTATAATTGGATAACGTAAACGTGCGCGGCCAGAAATATATGCCTCCCCGCATATAATCGAGGCCCTGGTTAAACGAGCCGACAAGCGCGAACCAAAACGGGGCGATCGTCAACGCAACGACGACCAACATGATGCAGACGTTCATGGCATCGAACCACTTGTCTCCCCTCGAGCGGATGTTCATCGTGAATCCTCCTTCTTCGCAGCCTAGAACAAACTGTTATCGGATAGCTTGCGGGACACGTAATTCGCCCCGAAGAGCAGAATGAGCGCAACGAGCGATTTGGCCAATCCGACCGCCGTCGAATACGAATAGCGCATCTGTCCGAGCCCGACCTTGTATACGTACGTATCGATCGTCTCGCTGACGTCGAGATTCAGCGGATTCTGCATGACCATGATCTGCTCGAACCCGGTATTGAGTATCGCGCTGACGGCGAAGATGAGCATGATCACGATGGTTCCCATGATGCTGGGCACCGTTACGTACCGCATGCGCTGGAACCTGCCGGCCCCGTCGATCTTGGCCGCCTCGTGAAGCTCCGGATCGACCCCCGCGATCGCCGCGATATAGATGATCGCTCCCCAGCCGATGCCCTTCAGCATCTCCGCTCCCACCATGATGAACCAGAACAGCTCGGGCTTGGCCATGAAATTGATCGGTTCCTCCACGACATGCAGCTTGACGAGCAGCAGGTTAAGGACGCCGTTCGAAGGCGACAGCACGGTCAGGATCAACCCGCCGAATATGACCCAGGACACGAAATGCGGCACGTACGAAACCGTTTGCACGAATCGCTTGAAGCGTCCGGCCGTCAGCTCGTTCAACAGCAACGCGAACAGAATCGGCGCCGGGAAACTCAGCAGGAGCGCGAGCAGGTTCATGGCGAGCGTATTGCGCAGTACGTTCTGAAAGTTGGGGTCGGTGACGAATTCCCGAAAGTAGGTCAAGCCCGCCCACGGCGAATCCATGATGCCCAAGAACAAATCGTACTTCTTGAAGGCGATCAAAATCCCATACATCGGAACGTACGAAAATACGAGGAGAAACAGCAATCCGGGCCATACCATGCTTTGAAGCGCGAATTGGCTCTTCCATCTCGACCGGCGGCCGCTCGCCTTCATTTCCGAGGCGGAAGCCAGACGGCCCGCTTCCAAGGTTCTTTCCACTTTTCGTTCTCTCCCATCCTGTTATCCGCCCGGCTTACGCTGCAGCCCGCGGGTCATTTCTCTTTCTCGGGCTCCATCGTCCGCAAGCCGGAAGCATAATCTAACTATAATTCGTGAAAACGCTTATAAAAATAGCTCTATTTTTGATTTGATACCTTCATTTTGGTTCCGCGCCGCAGCGGGAAGGGTTGGCGGGAAAATTGTCGAATACGTGATTGTCGACTACGCGAAGGACGATGAATTCCCATAGAGAGAAGGTTCGCCATTGATCCGCCGTCTGAACGCCATGAGCATCAAAAGCAAGGTCATGCTGGCTTTCGTGCTGTTGATCCTGCTTCCTTTCAGCGCGCTCGGGTTGTACACGTACGATCAATCCCAGCGCTTCATTCGGGCCCAGTTGATCGCAAGCGCTTCCACGTCGCTCAAGCAGATGACGTTCACGATCGAGAACAAGATCGATTTGATCGAAAGCCTCAGCGATTCCATCACCTATAACTATCGTCTGCAGCAATTTCTGGGGAGCCCCTTCACGGGGGACGACAATTCGCTGGACACGTATTTCAGCTACGCGGCGCCGCTAATCAACTATGCCATGCTGTTCCAGAAGGTCAATACGGAGAAAATATCCGTGTTTATGACGAACGACAGCATACCCGAGGGCTTCGGCGCCTTCTACCGGGCGTCCAAAGCGATGCAGGAGCCTTGGTACGCGCCGTTCGCCCGATCCGGCTCGAAGTCGGCCTGGATCGTCCGCGACACCCCGGAGAGCGGCCGAACGTTCGGCTACGTGCAGAAGATGGTCTCCCTCGAAGGCGACGACATCGGATTCACGCTGGTCGAGGTGCGGCCGGACGTTCTGCTGGCGGCGAGCGTGCAAGAGGAGCCGGGGACCGGGCGAGACGTCGTGATCGCGGACGCGCAAGGCCGCATTTATTCCCCGGCGGGAAGCGCCGACGCGCTCTCTCTCCCGCTTCAACGGAAGCTGGCCGACGGCGGCCATGCCTTCCGCGGCGGTCGTCTCTATGTCGGCGAGCGGCTGAAGCGCGTCGGCTTGTCCGTGCTGATGAACGTCAAGCTCCCGCGCACGGCGAATTCCTGGCAGGTCGCAAGCAACCTCGTCTTCATCGCCGCGACGGTCGTGCTGCTGTTCGCCTTCTACTCCGTGCTGAAGATGGCGCTTCGCACGATGAGAACGAGCATCCGCCAGATGGATCTGGCGATCGAGTCCGGCTTCGAGCCGATTCCGATCAAGCGGCGGGACGAATTCGGCGTGATCAGCGAGCGGTTCAATCTGCTGCTCGGCAAGATCACGACGCTGATGAAGGACATGATCCGCAAGGAAACGATTCAGAAGGACGCCCAATTGGCGGCGCTTCAATCGCAGATCAACCCCCATTTCATCTACAATACGCTCGATACGTTCAGCGCCAGGATGGAGCTCGCCGGGCAATTCGAAGTATCGGACGCGATGGCCGACTTCGGGAAAATGATGCGGTACAATATGGACGGCCGTTCGAAATTCGCGACGCTCGAATCCGAGATCCGTTACCTGGAGCAGTACATGAACCTGCAGAAAATCAAATACGGCAACGACGTCGAACTGGCTATCGAGGTGCCGGAGGAGCTGCTTGCGCTGCGCATGATCCGCTTCATCCTGCAGCCGATCGTGGAGAACAGCATCCGGCACGGCTTTCCGGCGAACGGCTCGCTTCGCATCCTGCTGACGGCTTGCCTTCAACCGAGCGGAACCGTCCTGATCGCGATCAAGGACAACGGTCCGGGCATCGATCAGGCGCGCCTCGCGTCCCTCAATCGACGGTTCAGGGACTCCGATTATGCGCCGCGGGACGACCAGACGAGGGAAAGCATCGGCCTTGGCAACATCAACGAAAGATTGAAGCTGTTCTACGGCGAGGCCTATGCCATCCGGCTTGACAGCCTGGCAGGCGAATATGCGGAGACGACCGTGACGATACCCTGCGGGACAGGAGAGGAAGACAACCATGTATAACGTGCTTATCATCGACGACGAGCGTCTGATCGCCGAAGGGGTCAAAGCCAAGCTCGAACGCGCGGGCCTTCGCGAGATCTCCGAGATCCGCGTCGCTTGCGGCGGAGAAGAGGGACTTCGGACCGCCGCCGCGTACAAGCCCCACATCGTCATTACGGACATGCGCATGCCCGACATCGACGGCGTGCAAGTCATCCGCCGGCTCTCCTCCGAGCTGCCGCGGACCAAGTTCATCCTTCTGAGCGGATACGGCGATTACGCCTACGTTCGCGAAGCCTTCAAATACGGCGTGCTGGACTACGTGCTGAAGCCGGCGGGATCGGCCGAGCTCGCGGATCAGATCAGAAGCGCCGTCGCGGCCATAGAGGAGGATGGCAGGCTGGCCGCGATGGCGGAGCGAAACCGTCAGGCGGAGCATTTGGCGCTCGCCGCGCGGTTGAACGCGCTGCTGAACGACCCCGCAGCAGCTGACGTAAACGAAGGCGATTCGGCGGATTGTGCGATGACGGAAGCATACTTGATCCATGCGCATGCGGTTGTCGCCTTGTTCCATGTAAGCGGTTCATCGTATAGTTCGGCGGATCTGGCGCTTGTCGAGTCCGTGCTGGAAGGCAAGGCGGGGGCGAACGAACCGACCGACCGGATCCGGCCGGTCGTCTTCCACGACGGGGGAGGCCGCGTCTGCGCGGTAATCAACTTCACGGCTGCCGTCACGCCAGACGCCTTGGCTTCGCTGCTCGAAGATGCCGTTGCGCGCATTAAACGGACCGGATCGGATCGGGCGGCCGTCTTCGTCAGCGAATTCGGAACGCCTGCCGGCCTGCGGCAGCTGTACGAGCAGGTCAGGCTCGCCATGGCTTACCGGATATTGCGGGAGCCTAGCGACGTGTTCCTATGGCAGCCGGTCATGCCGGCCGTCGGCCGCGAGGAGCTGTCGCCCGCCCGCAAGGATATCGAGGCGCTCCGCCTCGCCGTGGATACGCTTCAATTGGACCGGATCGACCTCTGGATCGACCGCTGGCTGCCCGACAGCCTGATCGGAGCCGCCTCGCTCGAACAGGTCGAAGCGGTCTATGCGCTTCTGCTGACCGAGATTCGGCGGCGCTTCGACGGACGTCTTCCGTCCGAGCGGAGCGACCCCGTTCGCGCGCTTGCCTCCTTCCATGCGCTGAGCGACCTTCGGCGGTATTTGAAAGCCTATGCCGGCACCGCCAAGCAATTCGCGGACGAGCATGCCGAACCGGAAGAGACCGTCGTCTCTTTCGCGCAAGCCTACGTCAAGGAGCACTTCAACCGCGACATTCAGCTGGCGGAAATGGCGAACCGGGTATCCATGAACTACTCCTACTTCAGCACGCTTTTCAAAGAGCGGACCGGATCGACCTTCACCGCCTATCTGATCCAGGTGCGCATGGAAGAGGCGCGCAAGCTGCTGCAGGATCCCACCCTGCGCATCAACGAAGTGTCCGACCGGGTCGGCTACGGCAATCTGTACCATTTCTCCCGCGCGTTCAAGAACTATTTCGGCATGTCCCCGAAGGAATATCGGCGTTCCAGATAGAAATAGCCCCGAACCGGCGCTGACGTCCGATTCGGGGCTTTTTGGAGCGGTTTATTGGGCTTGCGGCGGATAACAGCGGATTTCGTAAATGGCGGCGGACGGGTCTCCGTTCGTTGCCTCGATCACGACCCGCAGCTTGGCGGCCGTGACGGGCTTCTCCAAGCGGTGGCGGCAGTGCCGCTGGTAATTGCCCCGAACGGCCGCGATCTCCGTCCAGCCCCCGCCTTCCCATGCTTCGATCCGGTAATCCTTCGGGCATTGCGGATCGCGATAGAACGGCGCGTAACCGTGATATTCCCAGAGCAGATGGCCGGGGAACGTCAACTCCACGTGCCCGATCGTCCGCGGCTGCTCCCAGGCCAGCTCAAGCCATTGCGGCAGCGCCTTGGCCGGGTCCGAGCGCCACAAATTCGTGTACCGGTAGGGACGCGCCACGCCGTTTACCGCATGCCCGGGACCGAAGCTGCGCTGCGGCGGATCGATGCGGAAGCTCCGCGTCGGACCGTTCCAGTCCCGGCGCATTTTCCCTTGACCCATCTCGTATGCGCACGTATGCCCCGGTACGGCGGCCGATGCGACATGCCATTGCAGGTTCGGATTCGCCAGCAGATCGAGACGAACGTACTTGCCCGGTTCGAGCCCGCCGGCCTTCGTCAGATTGACGTCCCACTCGACCCACTCGAACGTCGCGCCGGGCTTGATGGCAAGCTTCGCGGCAGCGAGCGGCTCCAGCTCCTCCGTACGGTAATCCCAGATGTGATCGACGGGCAGGATGCGGGCCTCCACGGTTTGGGGGGCGTCCGACAAGTTGGACAGGCACACCGATACGCGAGCCAGCGACTCTTCCGCAATCGCGATCCATTGGCCTTTGCGCTCGCGCAGCACCTCGGTCTCCGGAAACCGCCGTTTATCGTCCATCTGCGGACCCATTCCGGCGCAAGCCGCTTCGCTGCTGGCACTAATCCGGGCCGTGCGCGCCAGATCCAGCTCGTCTTCGTTCGCCGCGTTCGGCAGGAAGCAGCCGTCGCGGAGCAGCGTCTGCTGCACTTCGCGAATCGCGCGGTCCGGCACGTCCTTGATTGCCAAGCCGCGCTTAAGCGCAATGGCGGCCGACGTGCCGACGGCTTGCCCGACGATCGCGGTCGTGCCCATGACCCGCACCGTGCCGAGCGCGGCGTGCGTGACGCTGACGTTGCGCCCGGCCATCATCAGATTGTCAACGTCGCGGGCAATCGACGATCGGAGCGGAATCCCGTAAGGTCCGCAATAGCTCTTGACCATGTACGGGCTCGTCTCGTCATAGCCTTCCGCGCTCGCGTGCTCGCTCGTCGGCGCCAGCAAGCCTCCAGGGGTATGCAGGTCGAGGAACCATCCGCCGTAAGCGATCTCGTCATCGAATACGGTTCTGTTCATCGGATCATGCTCGGTCATCAAGTAGAGGCCTTGAATCCGCCGGCTCTCGCGCTTGCCGGGCACCTGCCCGATCCAGTCGATCGCGTGATTCGCGGCAAGCTCCTTCGTCTTGGGGTCCTTGTTCTTGATCCAATCCCAGACGCCGAGCACGTAGCGCGTCAATTGATGCCGGATGTCCTCGTTCTCGCGAATCGTATGCCAGGGCATCCCGATCTCGATCCACCAGTAGCCGCCGCGAATATCGTTCGGCCTCCGGCCTTCCTTGTAGAAATAGTCCGGGTTGTCCAGCTGCGCGGCCCATTCCGGCGCTTCGAACGGCGCGGGCGCGCCCGTGTTCACCGTTTTGAACAGCAGCGACGATCCCATCACGTCGCCGCTTGCCCGCAGCGGCGCATGCGGTTCGCCGTATTCCTCGCGGGCTTCCGAGCCCATATGCCATTCGCAGCCGGCCAGATCCGCCACGATCCCGTCGCCCGTGCAATCGATGAAGATGTCGCCGGTCAACTCCAGCGAAGTCTCCGCGTTCGCCACGACGCCGATGACGGCTTCGATGCGGCGTTCCGCGCTTTTGCGAACGTCGACGATCGACGTATTCAAGTGAAAGGTCAGGTTCGGCGTGCGCACCGCCAGATCGTACATCGCCATGTCCCAGACGCTGTTCGTCCACCCGTTCTCGAAGATGACCTCGTGGTTGCGGGCGCGCTCTTCGATCAGCAGCTCCGAGATAATGCCCGTCTCTTTCGCGTAGACGTGGAAGGCGGCCGCGCCATGCGGCGTCACCCTCACCTCGGACGAGCTGTTGCCTCCGAAGACGGGGCGATCCTGAACGAGACAGGTCCGCGCTCCATGCCTCGCCGCGGCCACCGCCGCGCAGAATCCGGCCAAGCCGCCGCCGCAGACGACGACATCGTAACTTTCCTTGCGAATATGGCGGGCGGTTTCCCCTTCATGCGCTTTACGTATCACACGCTCCGAATTCCTTGAATTTGCGATGTTCGTGTCCTCTGCCAATTCCTTTGCCTCCATCCGCCGTCGCCCCCTACCCTCGGATTGACAGCGTTTTCTTTCATTGCCACCCCACTATACCATCGCGCATTCGTCGACAAAATAGCGCTATTTTCGATTTGATACCTTCATTTTGGATGGCACGGAGAAAGGAAATTCGTCGGCAACCCTAGTGAAATATTAAAAGGCCGGCAAGCTCAAGGATCTGAACTTACCGGCCTGACAAACGCAAGCTTAAATAAAACACCTGTTCTCCGTAGAGCAATCCCGCTTTGTATGTTCAGTGTTTCTTCAAATGGTATATTTAGAATAAGTACTACACCTAAGAGAGCTGGGATATAAATGAGGATTAGTTATAGAGCCTATGAAGGTGTTCCTTACTGGATAGCGAGCCTTTTTGTACTAGGATTTGGGGCTTGGATATTTCTGCAGTATTATTCTAAAAAACTGCATAAGAAAAAACCGGAAGGACACGTCCTATTTTGGGGAATATTTTTGTGGCTATTTTTAAACGGACTATGGTTAATGATTATACAGTTGAACCTATTTGACGATTATACGCAACTTACTCTACTGATTGTTGTGCAAGTAATTGCGGCTGTTTTGTGCACAATCGGTACTATCATTTTTAAAATTGTCCAAAGAAAACGAAAGAATGCAAGGGAATAGCTGTTCATATTACTATTCATTATTCCTTCGTTCTTCGAGTAGAATGCACAAGATGCTCCGTATTCCTTCGGTGTCGTAATTGGACATGCCTAGGGCAGTCATATCGGTTTGCGCGCGATGATCAGCGACCGTTCGGAGTTCGTGCGAATGCCCCTCTCGGTTCCGTACTCCGCCGCGAAGCGCCGCAGAATCGCAAAGTCCTCCTCCTGCTCGCCAAAATCGGGAATGATCGGCGCATGCTTCAGCAGAAAAATCAAATCCTGCGGAGTCGCGTAATATTCGGTCGCGTCATACAGAGAGGATTGCAGCTCCGAGAAGCCCGCCGCGCGCAGCGCCGCCAGATTGCCGCGCAGCATAGCGCCCGGGCTCGCGCCGTCATGCTGCCCCCTGCCGAACGCCTGCGCGAGGTTCCGTTTATCCCCCTCGCCGACCTGCTGCGTCATGAAGACGCCGCCCGGCATCAGCACTCGCGCGATCTCGCTTGCCCGAAATGGCGCATGGCGGCAGCATACGATATCGAAGCTCCCGTCCGGGAACCGCAGCCGATCCGAATCCATGCGCAGGAAGCGCACGTTGCCCGCCCCGGCCCGCGCCGCGTTGCGCTTCGCCGTCTCCACCATGCTTGCCGCGCGATCGATGCCGACGAGCGCCCGCGCCGCGCCCGACAACCCGAGCAGCAGCTCGCCGCCGCCCGTGCCGATATCGAGCAGCGCATCCGTCGCCCCGCACCGGGATGCCACTTCCCGCGCGTAATTCCAGGCTTCGCCTTCGGATTCCACGCGCACGTTGCCGAAATCCCATCCGTTCCGCGCGCCCGCTTGCTCGTAAAAGGACTTATAGTCCATGATTTCCATCGTTTCATTCCCCTTCGCATGAGGTAGGTTAGCCGATCGTCCTTCCGACTCGTTCCGCATTTCGCAATGGCCAACAGGGCAGACTCTCCCCTTGGCGGCCGGCACGCGTTTTAAACCCGGCCCGATTACGAGCTACTTCGAACGTTTCGGTATAACACCCGCTTCACCTCATCCTAAGGAATGCCTATATTGTAAGCCGATCTCGCCCGTACCCTCAAGCGGAATAGATAAAAGCACCACCTCTGCGCCGCAACCGCTGCCGGAGCATTCCGTTCGTCCTTCGCCCGCCCCGAGCAGAACGAAAAAAAGCACCGCATCCCATGCGGCGCCTTTCAACATGCCTAGATACTTGCCAGGTCCGTGCTGCCTTATCGCTCGAAACGCCTACTCGTCTTCGTCCTCGTCCGCCCCGTCCGCTTCGTACGTGCACAGGAATCGCTCCGTGCCGGGATACTTCTCCCCCAGGCTCTCCACCGTGAAGCGGCTGCTGCGGTAGAAGTCGACGGCGTCCTCGTCCGTCTCGGCGACCAGCAAGGACGGATTTTCCAGCGTCAGCAGCTCCAGGATCAAGCCTCTGCCGTATCCCTTGTACCGCTCCTCGGGCGTCACCGCGATATGGTCGATCTCGATCTTCCCCTCGCCGGCCCAGTGATAACCGATCAAGCCGATGATGTCGCCTTCCGATTCGTAGCCGAGCAGCCGATGCGCCGTCTCGCCCTTGTATAAATCGACCGCCCGCTGCAGTCGTTCCGGATCGGGAAACACCGACCAGCTGAGCAGCTCCTGAATCTCGTCCTCGTCCAACCGGGATGCTATGTTCACTAACATGGGAAATGACCGCCTTTGCTTGGTTTCTCAGCGTCATTATAGCATAATCCGGACCGGTACCGCCCTCTGCCGGAGGCGGCTGCCGCCGGATCGCGCCAAGGCGCGGTTTGCGGCCCGCAATCTCGAGGCGGATTGTGAGCCGTTGCGTAAAGCGGCTTGCCCTCAATCGTCAAGACCCGTCATGCGCTCGGCCATCAGCCGCCCCGCTTCGCTCCAAGCCGCCAGCAGCGCGTCGTACCACGGCTGTTCGTCCGCCGCGTCGATGGCGCCGGTCCGGTCAAGCTCGGCGATCACCTCGCGTATGCCCGCTTCCCATGTGATCGTATAGCGAAAATCCAGGTCGCGCCGGGCCGCGGCATTGTCGAATAGATTGTTGTAGCGGAAGTTTTCCGCGCACCATTCCGCCCGCTTCGGCAGCAGCGCGCGCAGCAGGTCCGTCGGGATATGCACCAGCCGCGGCTCCGGCGCGCCCAAGGCGCGGGCGACCGTCTCCCAGTATTGGTCGTAGCGCATCCACTCATCGCCGGTAACGTTGTACGCCTTGCCGTACGCCGCTTCGTTGCCGACGGCGCGGACGAACGCACGCGCCACGTCGTCCCGGTGGCAGGCGCTCCAGATCGACGTCCCGTCGCCGTGAATGACGACGGGCCGCCCTTCGCGCAGGCGCTTCATCTGGCTGACGCCGTCCCCGATGGAAGCGACCGCGGTGCCGCGTCCGCCGTACGTCTGCGCGGGACGGAAGATCGTAACCGGAAAGCGCTGCGGATCATGCGCCGCGAACAGCAGGTTTTCGCTCGACGCCTTGTTGTACGCGTAGGGAAACGAAGGCAGCGCGCCGCGCTCGCCGTCCTCCGCGACCGGATAGTGCCCGGCCCGCTTCGTGTATACGTCCACCGTGCTGCAGTAGATGTACTGCCCCGTTCTCCCCGCGAACGCGCGCACCGCGCTCTCCGCTTCGTCCGGCCGAAAGCCGATCATGTCGATCACGCAGTCGAAATGCCCCGCGTCGGCCATCTGCGCTTCGAACCGCGCGAACTCCCGCCGGTCGCCGGTCAACGTGCGCACCCCGTCCGGCGCCTGCTGCCTGCCGCGGTTATAGTGCCACACGTCAATATCCCCGCGCGCCAGCAGCTGTTCCGTGATCGCCGTGCTGATCGTGCCGGTTCCCCCCATGATGAGCACTCTCATTCGTTCGTCTCCTTCCGCTCGATCGAGCTTTGCCATGAAACAGCCGGGACGCGCCTCGGCGTCCGGCTGCGTCCGCATACGACGGATGAAAGTCCGTCCGGCGAATAGATCAACGCAAGGCGTTCGCCCCTGGCGGCTACGGCGTAATTTGCCTCTCATCGTTGGCGGCCAGCAGGTCCTGCTCCGGCCATACAATTGCTTCACTCCGCAATATAACATGGCAGAAAAGCGCTGTCCATCACGGATATATATAATGTATACATAATGAATTCGCGATGAAAACAAAAAAACTCCGCCGAAATTAGGCCGGAGCTTTGATAACTACTCTGAATAAGGCTGCAACACTTCGGATACCTGGTCCCGGTACGACGGATCGAAATACGCCGTGAACGCGAGATTGATTTTGATGACGGGCGAAGCGCCCGTTCCGTCGCTTGATTTGGCGATGTCCAAGGAATCGATCGTGATGAGCCGTTTGAGCTTTTGCAGCGCGTCCACGTAATTCAGCACCTGCTCGTAGGTTCCCTTGACGACGGCCGACGTCTTCAACCGCTTGATGCCGGATGGCAGCGCCGCGGCCTGGTTCGTTTCTTCGCCGCCGCCCTCCGCCTGTTCCTCGTCCTCGGCCGACGCATCGTCGCCTCCTGCCGCATTGAACGCGGCCGACAGCGTCTGCGCGCCCGAACGTCCCTCGATGCCCTGCAGGTCCAACAGCAGGTGCTCGGTATTGTCCCATAACGGAAGCGCGCGCTGCACGTCTTCGCCCGAGTAAGCCGCCGCCTGCTCCTGCTTCTCGCCCAGTTTCTTCTGAAGCAGCGTCCGCTGCTTGTCGAGCGTGGAGATTCGCTCCTCCTGATCGTTGACTTCGCTCGCGGCCGGCTTGACCACGTACATGTACGCCGCGAACAGGACCAAGAACAGAACGGCCAATACCAGCAGCATCAGAGAACGGTTCTTATTGAGCTGTTCCATCGGCCTTCTCCTCCTGTTCCCGCTTCGTGGTTATCGAATAGACGGCCGAATACGGCTTGTTGACGGTTAATTTGCCGTTGCCCTGCACCGTGGCCGCCACCTCCAGCTTGGAGATAGTGAGCAGGCTCGCGGTATCCGCGAATGACATCCGGCGAAGATCGAACAAATAGCGGGAGGCATCCTTCAACGCGTCGAAGCCGGCGCTGATCTCGATCCGGCCATTCGCCGCATAGCCGATCGTCATGATCCTCGCGCCCTTCGGCAGCTTGGCGTCCAGCTCCCGCACGATGCCGACGACATCCTGCTGCTGCTCCCGGATCGCCCCGATCTCCGCAAGCGGGTCGGACGAAGCGGAGCCTGCCCCCGCGTCTTTGCCGGCCAAGAGGTCGTTCTGGATACGCAGCATGCTGTCATCGAGCTCCCGGAGCGTCTGCTTGTTGTCCGCGATCGACAGCCGGTCGACGGCGAAGGAGTAGCCGGACAGCGCGATCAGCACGAGGAACAGCGCCGCCGCCCCGATGATGACGACCGGAAAAATCCTCGCCTCCCGGTCGATTCGCGGCAGCAGGTCCACTTGAAACGACGCCCGCTCTTCCGGCAGCGCGAGGCCTGTCGGCACCAGATAGGCGATATTGTCGTCGGTCAGGCCGCTGCCGTTCTGGAACAGGCGCCCCGCCGCCTCGGCGAACGCGATCTCCGGCTGCGCTTCGCTCAGCGCGGCAAGCAGCTTGCGGCGTCCTTCGGGCGATCCGGCGACGACGGCCCGGGTAATACGGGAAGCGCCCTCGTGCAGGCCGAATTGATAGAAGTTCAAGATCCGCGAGATCTCGGCGATGAGTTCGGCGACTTGGCCGTCGTTCAATTTCCCCGGCTCGTGTTCGCCCATCTCCGCCAGGTTGATCGCGCGCATGAAGATCGGACTGCCCTCGTGAAACATGAAGATCTCCAGCGTCTGTTCGCCGATATGGACGATCATCGTCTCGCTGGTCTTCTCGCCCTGCTGCGGGAGCATCGTCTTCGCCAGCGCCGCGGCGGGCAGGCTGATGCTTCTGACCCGCAGCCCCGCTTCCTCGAGAACCTGCACGGAGGTCCGGATCCATTTGAGCGGCGCGGCAAAGATCAGCACGAGCGTGCTCTCCTCGTCCTTGCCGAGCGCCACGTAATCGAAGACGGGGTCCTCGAACGGCAAATGCAGCGTCGTCTCGACCTCCAGCTCGATCAGGGGCTTTAGTTCCTTCGCGTTCGTCGTCGGAATGCGCAGCTTGCGGACGATGATTTGCGAAGTCGGAACGGCCAGCTTCACGGCGGCGCCCGCCAAATTCTCCCTTTTTGCCCATGCTTTCAGGGCCGATCCGACGTCCGCCGCGTTCACGATGCCGTCGTCGACGATCTGCCCTTCCGGCAGCGGCAGGAAGCCGGATTTCTCCAGCGCCCAGCTTCTCCGCTTGCGCAGCGAGGCATAGCGGATGCCGGTCCCGTCGATGGTGAGGCCGACCGTTCGCGTATTCCTTGTTTTCACGGCAGTCACATCCCGACTAAGATAATATGGAAAGATACCCGCGGATCATCGCGTCGCCGAAAAAATACGCGGCAAGCGTGCCGAGGGCCAGGAATGGCCCGAACGGGATCGGTTGTTTGCGCCGTACGATGCGCAGCAGGAGAAGCAGGCCGCCGATGACCGTTCCCGTCAGGCATGCGACAAGCAGCGCCACCGCGAGCTCGGAAGGACCGACGACCAGCCCGCAGACCGCGAATAATTTGATATCGCCGAAGCCCATGCCGCCGCGAGAGGCGACATGGACAAGCAGGAGCGCGCCGCCCCCCAATACCGCGCCAAGGGCATACTGCCACAGCGGTTGTTCATGATAAACCAGTCGGGCAAAGATAAACAGCGGCAAGAACGCGAGCAGCACGCTGTTCGGAATGAGCATGTACGACAAATCGGACACCGTGACAATGACCGCCAGGCTGACAAGCAGCAAGCCCGCGATCAGTTCCAGGCTGATGCCGAACCGGAGGTAAACGGCCGCGAACAACAGTCCCGTCGCCAGCTCGCCGAGCGGGTAGACGAAGGATACCGGCGCGCCGCATTGGCGGCATTTTCGCCCGGCCAGCAGGTAGCTAAACACCGGGACTAAGTCCCGCTTGGCCAGCCGCATCCCGCAGCTCGTGCAGTGGGACGGCGGATGCACGATCGATTTCTTGACCGGCACCCGCAGGCCGACCACGTTGAAGAACGAGCCGCAAACGAGCCCCAGGACGAACAGGTACAGCGAGAAAGCTATCGTCATCGCGCATGTCTACTTTCTGTGGGTGATAGAGAAAGGAACCGGAACGAAGGTCCGGTTCCTTGATTTGATGGTTTATGGAGTTGTAGGTGCTGCTGTTGTAATTACAGTTCCTGAACCCTTCATTACATCAGAGCCCTTATACCAATTATTCTCAGGTGTAGCAGTTGATCCGGAATTAATATACACATAGAGTAGTTGTCCATTAGCCAAGTATTGAACGGTACCGCCAACAATTTCTTTTTTTGTACTTGGCAATGTTAAGCCCTCATCTAAATAACCATTGGCCTGAAGGGTGTTAATCGAGACACTAACAGGCGTAGTTGAGTCTTTAAACTTACCATTTTGCTCATTCGTAATGTATAAACGTGATGCATCGTATATTTGGCGTGCAGTTTGAAAGTCCGACTTCGATTTGGAGTCACTCAAAATATTTCCAATCAAAGGCACCGCAATCGCGGCAATAATCCCCAAAATCACGATAACCGCGAGCAACTCGATCAACGTAAACCCCTTCTCTTCCTTCTTCAAGCGCTTCATGGCCGTTGCCAACATTACACTCATCCCCTTAACGATTATTTTCCTTCTATACCAAATCAGGCCTCTCGCCCGCTAATGGCCATCCTCTTCCGCGACTCTCTCAAGCCCTAGCCGAGCTGGCTGTACAAGCTGAACATCGGCAGCATGATCGCCGCCACGATCGTCCCCACGACGCCCGCCAGGAACACGAGCAGCAGCGGCTCGATGAGCGATTTCAACCGATCGACGGTGTTCTCGACGTCCATCTCGTAGAAATCCGCGATTTTCGCCAGCATGACGTCCAGCGAGCCCGTCTCTTCGCCGATGGCGATCATTTGGGTGACTAGCGGCGGAAACACCCAGGATTTCTTCAAGGGCTCCGACAGCGGATTGCCCTGTCGGAGCGAATCGCCGGAACGCCGGATCACGCCCCCGACGACCCGATTGCCGACCACCTCTTCGACGATCGCGAGAGACTGCAGCATCGGCACGGAGCTTGCGTAGAGCGAGGACAACGTCCGGGACATTTGCGCGATCATGCCCTTCTGCCTCAGCTTGCCGAAGACCGGAAGCCGCAGCGCCGCATAGTCGATCGCGTACGCGCCCTTCTCCGTCTTTCTCGCCACGAAGAAAGCGATTACGACCGCGATCACGGTCAATATCCAGAGGTACCACTCGTTCTCGATGCTCCCGCTGACCGCCATGACCATCCGCGTCACGGCCGGCAGCTTCGCGTCCATGGAATCGAACATGGTGACGAACTGCGGCACCACCGCTTTGAGCAAGTAGATGACGGCCGCGATCGCCAGAAAGCCGACGACGACCGGATACGTCAGCGCGGATTTGATCTTCTCCTTCGTCGTATGCGCCTTCTCGAAGAACACCGCGAGCCGTTCCAGCGTGCCCTCGATATCGCCGGATTCTTCGCCGGCGCGGATCATGCTCGTGAACATCGAGGGAAAGATCCGCTTGTGCTCCTGCACGGCCTGCGAAAATGCGTTCCCCCGCAGCAGGCTGGAATGCACGTCGACCAGCGCCTTCTTGAGCGGCTTGCTCTCGGTCTGCTGGGCGAGGATGCCCGTCGCGTCCAAGATGGTGACGCCCGCGCGGATCAACGTCGCGAACTGCCGGCAGAAGATGATGAAATGCTGCATCTTCACCGGGTTCCCGATGTAGATCTCCATCGACAGCACCGTATTCCGCTGCTCGTCCAGCGAGAGGACGACGAGACCGCGTTTGCGCAGCTCCTCGACCGCCGCGGACTTGTCCATCGCGGACATCTTGCCCCGCAGCTGCTTGCCGCCGATCGTCTTGACGTGATAGGCGAATTGCGCCATCAGCCGCCCCCCTCGCTCAAGTACGGTTTAGCGGCGGCCGCCTCCACCAGTCCCTGCGCCATCAGCTCGCGCAGCGAGGCATCCAAGGTGTGCATGCCCTGCGCGCGCCCCGTCTGCATGACGCTCTTGATCTGATGGACCTTCTCCGTGCGGATCAGGTTCGCCACCGCCGGCGTGTTGATCAGGATTTCCGTCGCGCAGGCCCGGCCTTGCCTGCCCGGTCTCGGGAGCAGGCGCTGCGAGACGACCGCGAGCAGCACGGCCGCCAGCTGCATCCGCACCTGACCCTGCTGGTGAGCGGGAAAGGCATCGATGATCCGGTCGATCGTCTGCGGCGCGTCCGTCGTATGCAAGGTCGCGAGCACCAGATGTCCCGTCTCGGCGGCGGTAACGGCGGCCGAGATCGTCTCGAGATCCCGCATCTCCCCGACCAGTATGACGTCGGGGTCCTGCCGGAGCGCGGCCCGGAGGCCCTTGCTGAAGCTCCGCGTATCGCTCCCCACCTCGCGCTGGTCCACGACCGACGAAGCATGCGCATGCAGGAACTCGATCGGATCCTCCAGCGTCACGATATGGCGCTTCTGCGTCCGGTTGATGTGGTCGATGATCGCCGCGAGCGTGGACGATTTGCCGCTTCCCGTCGGTCCGGTGACGAGCACGAGTCCTTGGTGCTTGCCGGCCAGCTGCCCGATCACGTCCGGAAGCTGCAACTGCTGCAGCGTCGGTATGACCGTCGGAATCGTACGAATCGCGATGCTTGCCTTGCCGCGCTGGCGGAACGCATTGATCCGGTATCTGGCCCAGCCCTCCAGCTCGTACGAGAAATCGACCTCTCCGTTCGTCTCGAAGTTCGCCAGCTGCTCCGGGGTCAGCAGCGCTTCGGCCATGGCCCGCGAAGCTTCTCCCGTGACGGCTTCCTCGCCTAACGACCTCAGGACGCCGTGTATCCGCAGGACCGGCGGCGAACCGACCGAGATATGCAGATCGGAAGCCTGATGTTCATGAGCTTGCTTGAGCAGCCCTACGATCCGTGCCAATGCCTCTGTCATGCTTTCCCCGCCCTTTAATGAAATACCGTTTCGCGAAGCACCTCTTGCAGCGACGTAATGCCCTTGACCGCTTTATCCAGCCCGTCGTCCATCAGCTGGACGAGGCCGGTTTCTGCGGCCGCGCGGCGCAGATCCTGGATCGTGCTCTCCATCCCGATCAATTGGCGGATGCGGTCGTCGACGGCAAGCACCTCGTGAATGGCGACCCGGCCGCGATAGCCCGTCTGGTTGCAGGTGCCGCAGCCCGTTCCTTTGTACAGCTTGTCCGCATGAATCCCGTGGCTCCGCAGATAGATCGCTTCCTGCTCGGTCGGCGCGTAGGACGTCCTGCAGTCGTTGCATACGCGCCGGACGAGCCGCTGCGCGACGACCCCGACGAGCGAGGAGGCGATCAGGTAAGGCGCGACACCCATATCCCGGAACCGGGTGATGGAGCTGACGGAATCGTTCGTATGCAGCGTCGACAAGACCAAGTGTCCCGTGAGCGAAGCCCGGATGGCGATCTCCGCCGTCTCGGAATCCCGGATCTCCCCGACCATGATGATGTTCGGATCCTGACGCAGGATCGAACGAAGGCCGGCGGCGAACGTCAGCCCGATCTGCGGGTTGACGTGAACCTGATTCACGCCTTCCAGCTGGTACTCGACGGGATCCTCGACCGTGACGATGTTCGTGTCTTCCTTGTTCAAATGCTGGAGCGCGGAATACAGCGTCGTCGTCTTGCCGCTTCCCGTCGGACCCGTGATGAGCACGATGCCGTAAGGCACCTCGATCATCGATTTGAAGACGCGGTGGTTGCGCGGGCTGAAGCCGAGCTGGTCGATCGCCTTGACCCCGACGCTGAGATCGAGAATCCGGAGCACGATCTTCTCGCCGTGGATGGTCGGCAGCGAGGATACCCGGATGTCGACGGTCTTGTAATCGACCTGCATCTTGAGCCGGCCGTCCTGCGGCAGCCGCCGCTCGGCGATGTTCAGCTTGGCCATGATCTTGAGACGGGCGGTGATGAAGCCCTGCATCTGCTTGGGGATAACGCGCTCCGTCCGCAGGACGCCGTCCAGCCGGTACCGGATCGCGACGTTCGCTTCGCCGGGGTCGACGTGGATATCCGACACCTGGAGCTGCACGGCTTGCTGGATCATCTGGTTGACCAGCCGCACGACCGGAGAATCCTCGTCCGTGATTTCCGTCTCGCGAATCTCGTCGACGGTCGGCAGATCCCCCATGATTTGCGACATGGAGTCCTGCAGGCCGTAATGCCGGGCGATCGCCCGCTGCAGCTCGTCCTTGCCGGAGATGGCCGGCTCGATGCGGAAGCCGGTCGACATGCGCAGCTCCTCGATGGCGAAATAATCCAGCGGATCCGCCATGGCGACCAGCAGCTTGCCGCCTTCTTTATGTAAGGGAATGGCTTGATAACGGCGTGCCAGGCTTTCCGGAATGATGCCCGTAATGGATGGATCGATCTGATACTTGAACAGGCTGACGTGAGGGATGCCCAGCTGGAATTCCAATACTTCGAACAGCTGCTGCTCGGTGATGTAACCTTGCGAGATCAGCAGGTCGCCCAGCTTCTGCTTCGTTTTCGCCTGCTCGCGCAGTGCCTGCTGCAGCTGTTCGTCGGAAATGACGCTGCTCTCGATGAGCAGGTCGCCCAGCCGTTTCCTCTTCGCGGTGCTCACACCGGCCCACCTCCCTCTCGACCATTACTTAAAGCCTATTATCGCTTCAAACTATTAAAAAAGTATTAGGACCATTAGACTATTAAAGTTTACCACAATTTTCATCCGCCCGACAATGGGGAATCGAAGGGGCCGATTGCCGGATAACCGCGCCAATCCTTTGAAAACGTTGACATCTATCGTGGTTTTTCGAAAAATTAATACTAGGTTTGAACCGGCTTTGGTAGTATAATGGTGGAAAATAATAACTAGTTCTAAAGTACCGTTTAATAGATTCCCAACCGCCGCATGAACATGCGGAATTTATGAAGGAGGACCTATGATGAGCAAAATTTGGCGAAAGCGCATTGCCGGACTGCTGGCGCTCGGCATCCTCGCCGCGCTGGTCGCGTTCCCGGGGATTCATCCGTGGAGCGCGCATGCGGACGGGGCCGTCTATTACGCCGTCAAGACGAGCGGGAACAAGTTCATCTCGGTCGGCGCGAACGGGAAACTGACCGCGACCGCGACCAACGTCGGCTCGTCCGCCGAGCTGTTCGAGCTGGTCGAGAACAACGACGGCACCTATTCGCTCCGGTCCAAATCCACCGGCGATTACGTCACCTCCGCCTCCAAGAGCGCGGCGCTGGCCGCAACGGCCGCTTCGATCGGGGATAAGGAGAAGTTTTTCCGCGAAGGCCACGATCTCTATCTGAAATCGGCCGTCAAGAATGGAAAATACGTATCGGTGCATTCCGACGACGCGCTCTACGCGGACAAGGACGACTCGGGCGATGCCGCCTCCTTCCGCTACGCCCAGAACGTGACCAAGCTCCTCGAAATCACGGACAACGGCACCTCCGACCTGCTCCCCGTCCTCGGCGCGCTGCCCGCGGTATCGATCGAGACGATCAGCATGAAGCGCTTCGTCGCCCTGCGCGGCGAGCTCGACGGCAAGTATGACGCCATCTATATCGGCAAAGGGCAATACAATCCGGCCAAGGTGCCGCATACGAGCTCCGATAACCGCGCGGCCAGCCACAATACGACGAACCTCGAGAACGACATCACGATGTTGAAGGCGAACGAAATCGTCGACCAATTTATCGCCAAAGGCCAACTCGTCTTCCTCTACAGCGACGACGCCCAGAAGTCCGGACTCGTCTACCAGGGCAGCACCGACAAGAACGGCAAGTTGACGCTCGCGCACGGCAACCTCTATAACGCGTTTGCTTCCTATACCGGAGCCGGCCGCGAGAACGTGGTCGTCCTGAACGCCTCCGGCCTGGCCAATCTGGCGTCGCGGTTCGCGAGCTACGATACGCTGCTCAATCAGCGCCCGAAGCTGACGCTGAGCGGCCAACCGCAATCCTACCTGACGAATCCGTCCTTCCTGTACCGCGCGGGGGACAAGCTGACCTTTACGTACACCGTGCCGAACCGCGGCGCCTTCGAGCCGGGCAGACTGAGCGCGAACCTCTATCTGGGCCTGGACCAGGCCGTGAAGTTCGGCGCCGACCAGATCGTCGCTTCCTCGGGCGTAACGGGCGCGAACGGCGAGCTGTCGTACACCCTGCCCCAGGGCTACTCCGGCCTCTATTATTGGAAGCTGGAGATCGTCGACCAAACCTCCAAGCTGCGCAGCTACGAGACCGGCGTCATCCGATACCGCGATCTGGAGACGAACGTCCGCGTGCTGCAGATCATGCCGAACGATTCCGTGACGAGCAGCCTGAAGAACGCGAACAACATGAACCAGAGCTACCTCGCGGGGACGGACGAATACAACATCGCGATCACGACCACGACCTTCAAGGACTTCAACGAGAAGATGGACAAGAGCAAGCTGAACGGCTTGTACGACATGCTGATCTTCGGCTTCGCGGATTCGTACAATTCCAACGCGAGCATCACCCAAAGCACCGCGAACGCCGTCAATTCCTTTATTCAAACCGGACAGAGCGTCATGTTCACGCATGACACGGTGTTCTCCAGCAACGGCGCCCGCAACACGTGGATCGATAATTTCCAGGAGACGACGGGGCAAATCGACCCTTGGACGGATCTCGGGCTGAGCGCGCCCAATACCTCGAAGACCGTGCAGAAGGTCAACGACGGACTGCTCAATCAGTTCCCTTTCAACCTGAACAACGCGACGCCGGCCGTCGCCACCACGCATAACCAGTATTTTACGCTCGACCTCGAGGACGAGGACGTCGTGCCCTGGTACAACATTACGGGCTCGAACCGCGATCCGAACGACAGCTGGAACCATTACTATACCTACTCCAAAGGCAACGTGACCTACTCCGGCACGGGACACACGAACAACAATTTCCCGGACTGGGAGCAGAAGCTGTTCGTCAACACGATGTTCCGGGCGTTCATGGGCTCGAACCATGCGCCGGTCTTGACGGTGTACAATCCGCTGGATTACAGCGCGTCGAAGGACAACTTCGTGCCGAGCTACCAGGACATCAACCTGAGCTTCATGCCGGAGGATTACGATTTCAAGGATCGCAATCTGACCGTCGGCATCGCGTATGCGTACGATAACGGCGCCGGTACGAAAACCGTCACGCTGCCGAATATGACCGCCATATCCGGCAGTACCGTCAACAAGACGATCCCGAACCCGCTTCCCGGCGGAGGCGATCTGAGCATCATCGTGACGGTGACGGACAAAACGGGGGCGAAGGCTGCCAAGACCATTCCGGTCAAAGTGAAGGCGATCTCGTCGAATCTCAGCGTGAAGCGCATGCTCTCCGGGCTTGCGCCGGACGGCGGGCACGAGCTGGTGCTCGACCGGAACGCCACGGCCGTCATGACCTATACCGCGACGCCGAAGCCGATCGCCAAGTCGCTGTCCACGGACGGCGCCAATCTGACGATCAGCGGCATCGCGTTCAACGAGAAGCTGCCGGCCGGACTCGAGATTGCCGGATCGCTGCCGGCGGGCATCGCGAAGAGCGGCGACGCGCAATCGGGCTACGCGCTGAGCGGTTCGTTCGGCAGCATCACGTATGCGTTGGCCGCGGACGGGAAGAGCTATTCCGCCCCGCCGCTGACGTTCAGCATCACGTTGAAGCCCGTCATCGCCGGCACCCTGCCGCTCAACAATGCGTCGCTGACGTTCAAGGATATCGGGCAAACCGCGGCTACCTCGCTTCCGTTCGACGCGTATTCGATCAATTCCATCGTCAGGCTCGAGACACTAAGCCTGAGCATTCAAGATTTGACGCTGGTGAACAAGAGGGACGGCAGCGGCAGCGTCGTGCGCGACACGGCGACGATCATCCCGGCGTTCACGCCGGCCGACGCGACGCCGAGCTTCAGTTGGAGCTCGTCGAATCCAGCCGTCGTGTCGGTGAGCACGACCACTGCAGGCAACGGCTTGGTTACCGGAAACGCCAAAGGCACCGCGGCGGTAACGGTGACGGATGCCATAACCGGCCGTCATGCCACGGCAAACGTGACCGTTATCGAATCCGGCCTGAGCATCGAAGGCCCGGACAGCGTCTCGGCGGGCTCGAAGATCGATCTGTCCGCCGCGTTGACGAAGCCGGACCGGGAAACGGTCAGCAGCATCCGCTGGAGCGTCTTCAACCCCGCGAACGGCGGACAAGCCTCGCTCGGCCGAACCGACGGCGCGAGCACGACGTTGACCGGGGAGCGCGCGGGCACGGTCACCGTGTCCCTTCACGTGGAGACGCATTATGCCTCCTCGGTAGACGGTTCGACCATTACCACGGCCTACGATGCGGCCAAGACGGTCGAGATTTCCAATCCGCAGCTCGGCCTGACGACGGCCGCGGGGATCATCGGCGTCGGCGACGAGGTGAAGCTTACCGCGAATCTGGTCTCGCCGCTCACCCATTTGCCGATTACGGATCTAAGCTTCATCAACGCGGTGTCCTGGAACTTCGTCGAGGCGAACGCCAACCAATTCGCGCTTCTGCCGGGAGGCACGGGAAAAGCGCTCACGAATTCGCTCAAAGCGATCGCGCCCGGCAACGTGACCGCGGCCGTAAGCGTTCAGCTGCTCGGCCTGTCGCTGCCGCTGCCGCTGAAGCAGGAGCTGCCGATCGCCATCAAGGACCGCGCGCCGGTCATTGCCGGCACCGACATGGTTCGGGCAGGCGGCGCGATCAATAATGTGACGCTCGGCTGGGCAGGCGAAGCCGGGACGCCGTCGTTCCCGTTCACGCCGGCATGGACGCTGAGCAATTCGCCGTCCGGGTCGACGACGTTCACGCCGGCCGGCGCCGGCCAAACCGGCGGCCAGCTGACGACCGGCCCGCAGGACGGCGGACGCGTCACGCTGCAGGTGTCCGTACCGACGCCGGCGGGCATCACGCTGAAGGGCACGAAGCAAATCACGATCGTCAATCTGACGGTTCCGGAAACGTTGACGATGTACCAAGGCGCAACCGCGGCGTTGACGGATGCCGACTTCCTCCGCATCGCGCCGGCCGACCTGAGGAGCTCGCTCCTCGGCCAGCTGCGCTGGTCCTCGGACAACGACAACCTCGTCGCGGTATCCGATACGGGCGTGGTGACCGCGAAGCGGAAAGGCACCGCGGCCGTATCGGTGTCCTACCCGGCGCTCGGCATCACCGTCAAGACACTGGTCACGGTTAACAATACGGATAAGTATTAAACGCGCGGAAGCCTCGTCGCTTAGCAATCGGCTAAGGGACGAGGCTTCTTTGTGTCGTCGGCGCCGGATGGTCTGTGAAGCGACCATTGGCATTAAGCGATTCTGAAAATAAACCTGGCCGAGCAGACTGGCTCCTGATGATACGAAAAGCCCCGCCGGCCGGCTCGGTTGCCGGTCAGTCGGGGCTGCTTTGCGAGTTTTCGGGACAGCTTTCCTGCGCTACCCTTCGCCGTCCATGGATTTCAGTTTCTTCGGGCCGACGGTGACTTTGATCCGGTCGACGCGGGGAAGGCCGATCTTTTGATTGATGAAGACGTCATCGTCGTAGTCGATGACGAACCGGGCTTGCTTCTCGGTCAGTCCGGCTTGATGATCGGCTGGATCGTCGAACACCAAATCGTTCTGGCCCTGGGCTTCGCTCGTATTGCCCAGCACGGCGTTGATCGTGATGCTCTTCTTGGCGAAGAAGCCGCCGTGAATCCAGAAGAGGGAGCCCACGCCATACAGCTCCGCCTGTTTGTCGGTATAGAAGAACGCGTTCAGCGTGTTCGCGCTGTCCGGCTTATATCCGCCGCCCAGCGGCTGGAAGGAATCCACCCGGTACACGCTGATCGGTCCGTTCGCGATCAGCACGAGTCCCTTCCCTCCGATGTGCGCATCGACGATTTCGTTCTCCTGTTCGTCCAGGGAGAAGAGCGTCGCGTCCATGCTCAGGCTGCCGCCCAAAGCGACCTTCCCTTTGACCAGCATATTTGCCGTGACGGGAATATCGGTGCCGGCCGCGTCGTTCTGAACGGTCAGATTCCCGTTCACGATCAGCCAGTCATTCGGCCCTTTCTCCGCGTAGAGCAGCTGCTTCAGCTCCTTGCCGACCTTCAAATCGCCATCCACGTAAATCGGCCCCGACATATGGCCCAGCTTCTCGTTTACCTCCGCCATGGCCGCGTCATACTGCGCCTTCCGCTGCTGGTAGACCGTCCGATCCGCATCGGACGCGAGCGGTCCCGGTTCCGGCGGCGCGAACGGAATCGTCACGTAACGGTCGCTTGCGAAGTCCGTATAGAAGACTCCCAGATCCTCCTTGATTTTGGTCATGAGCGCATTCGCGGGATCCGGACTTTCCCGATAGGCCTTCGATAATTCGTCGCGAATCGACGTCGGCAAGTCCGAGTTCGGGTCGGGGTTCAGCGCTTCGACGGCTTTGTCTATGAAGGATTGCGCCACGTCGATGGAAATGAATTTCTTCGTTTCCGTCAACGTCACCTCCTCTTTCCGCAGCCCGTGGAATTGCTCGCAATTGTAGGTCTCGGTGAATACAGGCGTATAATTCGGATCGTTATCCTCTCGGTACAGGACGTCATCGTACTTCTGAACGAATAATTTTTCTCGGTCGCCGTCTTGGCCGATGCCGCTGCCGATCGTGCAGGGAAGCGGATTGTCCGCCAAGTCCGGCGAGAGATACAGAAACTGCGTAGCCGCCAACCCCGAATTGCCATGGTACGTGTAATCGGCCAGATTTCGCAGCTTCAGCTGCCCGCCGGAATAAATTCCCCCGTTCATGATGAGCGGCGCGCCGTTAATCGTCACTTCCCCCTCGGAGCCCATGGCATACTTCAGGAAATCGGGATAGGTATTCAGCGTAATGGTTTGCGTCAGCTCTCGCCGCATGCCGTTGACCTCCGCGATCGCCGTGACCTTCAGCATGTCGCTTGTCGGTGTCTGCGCGCTCCCGGTGCCGCCGCCCGGATCGCCGCAGTTCGGCGTGCCCACGATGCATATCCGTTCGATACGGTACCCCGGCGCCTTCGCCACGTCCAGGTCCGAGTCCCGGTTGCCGGTATCCTTGAAATCGCGGACGAACGCTTCCAGTTGCGTTCGCAGCTGATTCGGCTCGATCGCTTGGTTGTCGAAATCGGCCATGACCTGGGCGACCGCTTCGCTTAGCGCCTTGTCCGCCAAATGCACCGTCTGCACGTTATCCTCCGCCTTCTGCGAGCGCTGCGCGCCGCCGATCGAAGCGCCGAGCACGGCGACGCCGAGCATGGCGAACAACAGGATCATAAAGACGACCAACAGAAACGCCGAGCCTCGTTCTTCGCGCCACTTCATTGCCTTCCGCCCCTTAGAACCCGAATTTGCTTTCCAAATCCATGTCATAGTCTTTGCCGCCGTAAGTCTGCCTGAGCTTCAGCCGGATCTCGATCAGCCCGCTGCCGCAGCCTTGGGCGGTCGGGCTGCCGAAACAGTCGAGCTTGATGGAGGATACGCCGTCTCCGGCAGCCGGATCGGCGGTTTGATCCGCCCGGCACCGCTCGTCGAGCTCCGTTTCCGGCAGCACGATCGACGATTCCGTGGCGATTTCGGCTTGCAGCCGGTCGACGTCCGCCCGGTTTCCGATGAACAAGGCGTTTTTACAATCCGCGTTGGGCCGAAAAGCGATCATTTCCTCTTCGGGCGCCTCGTCGCCGATCTTCGGCATCACAAGCGCGATCGCATGGTCTTTGTCCGCGCTCGACTGCGCGATGCGCTCCGGACCCATGCGGTACAGCTCCGAAATGATGGACGACATGATCAGGTCTCCTTCGTCCCGCAGCTTATTCTCGATGCCGACTTTATGATAGGCGTTCACGCCGAACGTAATCGAAGCATAGATGACGCCAAGCACGACGGACATCAGCGTCAATGACGCGATCAGCTCGATCAGCGTCAACCCGCGCTCCCCGCGGCGGGCATCCGGGTTATCCCGTCCATTGCCGAAGCTAGCGAATCGTTTCATCCGTAATATAACCTTCCACCTCCATCCAATCGCGCTTGCGCGAAGGCTTCGCCGGCTGGCCGCCCTTATCCATCGGCGCCTCGGCGATCTCGACCTTGATCGGAATCAGGTAATCGCTCATCTGCGTCGTTTGCGGCGATTCTTCCCCAGCGGGCGGCGCGTTTTTGATCTTGCTGAGCGTGTCATAGAGCTTGTCCTGGTAACTGATCTTGACCCGGTAAAGGATGCCGTTGATCTCCGGATTGAGGACGGCGTAGAGCGTCTGCGGCTGTTTGACGAGCTTGACGTAGTTCGTGCAGGCGTTAGCCGAGCAGCCTTCCGATTCGATCACCTCGCGCGTCTCGTCCGTCGGAAGCGTTCGTCCGACTTGATACAGGTCGTGCACCTCTTTGAACACCGACTGCTTCTGCATATAAAACAGCGTATTCCGCGCCAGATTCACCATCACCGTCTTGTTTTGGTTGCCCTTCGCGTTCGACATCGCATGCGTGAAGAAGGCTGTCATCGTCAGCCCCGCAATCGCGAGCACGACCAGGGACGCCAGGATCTCAACCAAGGTAAATCCGCGTTCGTCCGCCGCCCGGTTAGCCCGTTCTCTCATGGCCCCCGCCACCGTCCCTTCTGCTTGGAAACCTTTACCTCGACTTTTAATAGTTCATTCGACATAGATGCGACAAATTCCTGCTAGTCTTAAAGCCCTATAAGACCTTCACAAAAAAATAACCAGCCCGACACGATGCGTGTCCGGACTGGCTATTTTCTCTTCGCGGCTTCGGGTTAAATCAGCTCCGATCGCCCGAGCAGCCGCTCGACCATCGAAGCGACTTCGGCGCGCGTCACGAACTCCTTCGGCGCGAGCCTGCCGTCGCTGCGGCCGTGCACGAGCTCGGCGCCTATGCTTGTCAGCACGCCTTCCCGCGCCCAACCCGCGATCCGATCCGCATCGGCGTATGCGGACAACCGCGCGTCTTGCAAAGCATCGCCGTTCTGCGTCTGCAGGCCGGTAATCTCCATCGCACGCGCGAGCATGCTCATCGCTTGCTCTCTCGTGATCCGATCGTTCGGGCGGAACGTTCCGTCCGCGTACCCGCTGATCATCTTATCGCGATACGCCGCGTTAACCGCCTCGTAGTACCAATCGGTTTTCCCCACATCCGCGAATGCCGACGACCCGCTCTCCGGATTAAGGCCGAGGGCCCGCACCAACGTTGCCGCGAACTCCGCGCGCGTAATCGCTTGGTCGGGGTTGAACAACCCGTTCGCGTCGCCCAGGACGATCATCCGCGAGCCCATGTCGTTCACGGCATCCTTCGCCCAGCGGATACATAGACGGTTCCGTCCGCATTCAGAATGGCAAACTGATATATGCTGTTCGAGTTCGAGTCGCAGCTGCCGCCGCTTTTTCCCTTCCCACGTAATCAACGATCGGCCGTTCGCCAATCCATAAGCATGCAGAAGATCGAAGTGCGACTCGCGTCCATTCATAACAGAAGACAGATTCACGTTCTGGAGAAGCGAACCGGTAGCGGAATAAATCCGGTACGAGTATACGCTGCCCTCCTTGTTGATTACGCCCGTCTTGCCCCCGGCGAGACCGGCGATTGCATACGTGCAATAATTGGTCGTGTCCGAGTTGACCGTGAACTTCGTCGCGCTGCCCGTATCGACAGCGGCTCCGAAGGCCGCGTTCGGCAGGGCGAACGCAATGCCGGCCATTACGACCAGCCACAACGTCAGCATCCAACGCTTTCGGAGCATTGTCGAACGTTTTTTAGCCGAGCTCTCATTATGAAGCCACCTTTGTTTGTTTATTTCTTATCTTTTTTGCTAAAATTATACAATTTTTCGATTCTCCTCTTAATTTCGACAGAATAATTTTAACAATTCACCGGATTGACGCGTTAATATATGGTTGTTCAATCACGCGGCACCGCAAAAAGCCCCAAAACGGGACACGCCGCTTCCTCCCGGAAACCGCGCAACCGCTCTGGAGCTCGGAGTTCGGAGCTCGATACGTTCTGCCTGACTTGCCTATGAACAGCCGTCAGTTCATCGCCTTGATCGTCTTCGCCTGCGGCTTGACGAGTTCGCCGCCGCGATCGGCCGAAAGCTGCTCCGCTTCGATGATCGCCATCGTGCCGAGCGTCTCCTCCGGCGGGCACGCCGAGAGGGCTTCGCCTGATGCCACCACGTCCAGAAAATACCGGATCTCGCGGTAATACCCCGTATCGGGCGACAGCTCGGCTATGAAGCCCGGCTCGTTCGCCGGATGAACGGAGACCGCGTTATCCGCGAAGAGGATGCTTGCGCCTTCCAGATTGACCCGGTACGTCATGGCGAATTGGATATCCCCCTGCAGCGTCCAGTCCGCCTGCGCGTTCAGCACCATGCCTTCCGGATAGTGGTAGTTCGTCGAGACCACGTCATAGCCGCCTTGCGGCGCGACGACCCGCGCGGAGGTGGACACGCTCGCCGGCATGCCGAACAGCCAGTGGATGATGTCCGTGTCGTGAACGTGCATGTCCAGCAGGCAGCCTCCGCTATTCGCGCCGTTCAGGTACCAGGGCAGCGGAAAGCCCGAGCCCCGGTAGAAATAGCCTGCCCTTACGCTGCCGTAGCGACCGTCCTCGACGACCGCTTTCAAATATTCATAGGCCGGCCAGAAACGCAGACACTGCCCGATCATCAGTTTCTTGCCCGCGGCGTTTGCCGACTCTACCATTTGCAGCGCCTGCTCGGACGTACGGGCCATCGGCTTCTCGCAGAGGACGTGGTAGCCTTTCTCCAGCAGGGCGGAAGCCAGCTCCGCATGGAAAGGCGTCGGCACCGTAATGTCGACGATATCCAGTTCCTCGCCGTCCAGCATGTCGTCCACCGCATCGTACAGCCGGTAGGCGGAGAGCGTGTCGTCCTTCAGCTCCGCCATCTTGAGATCGCAGACGGCCGCGAGCTCGACGGGGTAGCCCTCCGCCATCAAGCGCTTATAGATGGCCAGATGCGTCCGGCCCATCGCGCCGATGCCGATCAAGCCGACTTTCAACGTCAGGACCTCATCTTTCATCCCGTTAATCCCGTGCCGCCCACTCTCGTTCACTTTCGTCACTGGTATCCTTTTCCCCTCTCGGCTCGATGTCGCATCTTGCATCATTCCGTGTTGTTTATGTTCATTATATTCGCCGAGAGGTATAATGAATTTAGACGATGGAGGGATTAGTTGGACGATTCCGGTCTATTTCTATCGTATCCTTCTCAAGATTGGGAGCGGCGGCAGCGATGAAGCAGGACACGACATATCCGTTACGACGAACGGCTCCTTTTCGCGCGTGGAGCCCAAGCATTCACTACGCCAAATACCAGGTGCTGGCACCGCATGTCCTGCAGTGGCGGCGCTTGTACGATTTCGAGCTGCTGTTCGTCTTCGAGGGCGAGGCGGCGACGACGATGAACGGCCAGCGCCACGCGATTGCCGCCGGTCAGCTGGTTTTCCTGCCCGCGGGCGTCCTGCACCGGAACGAAGTCGTGGCGCCGAACACCCGGTTTCTGGGCATTCATTTCGATTTCTTCAACGAGCTTGCCGTGTACGGCGAGGAGGATCTAGTCGTGAACGAAGACGCCGTGGAGCCGGCAAAATTTTGCGAGGAAGCGCTGGCGGAGCCTTTCTCGCCCTTATCGTCCTTCGCGGTCATGACTCCGCCGCCGTCCTGCGTGGCGCTGATGGAACAGCTCGTGCAGGAGTTCGCGGTCCGTCCGCTCGGGTATGAGCTCGCCTGCAAGGCGCTCATGCTAGGCGTGCTGTCGCAGCTGCTTCGCCTGCAGTTCGCCAAGCCCGGACCCGGAGCTACGGTTCACGGCGCCCGCATTCAGGCGCTCATGGCCGAGATCGAGCGGCGGCCGGCGGAGCGCTGGAGCAACCCGCTGCTCGCCGAGCGGCTCGCGATGAACGAGGACCATATGGCCAAGCTGTTCAAGGCCGTCGCCGGCGTCGCCCCGGGCGAGTTCGTCCGCGCCGTCCGCCACCGCGAGGCGCGCCGGCTGCTGCGCGAAACCGACCTGACGGCCGAGCAGATCGGCGAGCGCGTCGGTTACGCGGACCTGCACTATTTCAGCCGGATCTTCCGCAAGCTCGAGGGCGTGTCGCCGCGAGCCTATCGGAAGCTATCGCGGGTCTTGTAGCTCCGCCATGAACACGGAAAAACCCGGCTTGCGCAAGCCGGGTTCATTCGCGTAACCGCTGGATCAGGTCATATACATCAGCATGCCATTCCCTGCTCCATGGGCATGCGTATAAAAGTCCACGACGTCCCAGAAGTAATCGAACACATACTGCCGCGTATCCGGATTGTCCCAATCCAATGCCGGATAAATCTCTTCTTTGGCCATTTGTTCGGGATCATACCGATCCGTCAGCAGGTTTCCGTTGAAACGAGCAAGTTCTCTCGAGATCGCGCCGACTTGGTCGTCCGTTATATAACGGAGCGGGCCGTTGTAATAGTCTTCGACGAGCGATTCGCCGCCGAGCAGCGCATGCACAAGAGGTTCGTCGCGGCTTCCGCTTCCGTTTAACAGAAAATGAATCGCGTGCCACGACTTGTCGAGATACAAGGACGCATGCGACTCGTTCTCGACGTTGGCATACTCCTCGGCGAGGTGCGGATTGTCCATAAACGCATCCAAGTCTTCCGGATTAACCTGCATCAAATGAAGGACCATGCTCATCTTCGGTCGTCCGCCCTTTCTCCCCTTACGGCGTTATAGCCCGGAGCCGATCGTCGCCCCGTAAGCCTCCGACGCGGGAGTCGTATCCGGCGTATTCTGTACGACCGCGAAGACGATCGCCCCGACAACCAGCACCCAGAACAGGACGAACAGCGTGATCTTCCAGGCGCTCTTCGGCACGCGGCCCGTGACGCTGCCGGTCTCCCCGTTCACCATGTAGCGGTAGGACTTTTCCTTGTACCGGTAATTCGCGTTCCAGATCGGCAGCAGAATATGCTTGTAGGACCGGTCGTAATAGCGCGTATCGATGGATAGGTTGCGAAGCTCGTCGCCGCCGATCTTGCGCCGGATCTCGCCGTTCAACGTATCGTCCACGCGCGAGCGCGCGGCGTCCCAGCCCTGCTTGAGCGGAACCGAATACCGTTCCGCGATAAAGCCGCTCAAATACTCGGGCTTGTACGCGGCCAGCTGCTCCAGTTTGAAATCGTTCATCTTCTGCAGGAGCGCGCTGTCGTACTGCCCGGAAGCCGGAATCAGAACATCGTTGAAAAACCGATCGTGACGGCCGTCGGTCCAGTGCCACACGGTGTAGCGGACCCGCTCCGTGTACGTCTCGGTCTTGCCGTTCACGGTGCGCGTGCGCGTCTCGTTCCGGTAATGGTACACGCCGACCTCCGCCCTGTACGCGGAAGCCGTGTTCGTGTCGAACGTCCAGAACGGCACGTAGACGCCGTTCAGGTTGGAGTTGACCGACTGCGCCTTGAACGCGTTCGGAACGAACCACCGCTTCCGGCGCCAGGCGTTGAACGCCTGATTGGCCTGCTCCTTCGAGATCCGGAACGGAATGACCGACTCCGGCCGGATGCTGCCCGGATTGCCCTGCGGCAGCACCTTCGCCGATCCGCAAAACGCGCAGACGAGCGCGGTTTGGCCGACCGGCAGCAGCATCTCGCCGCCGCAGCTGCCGCATTTGACGACCTGCTGCTCCGTGCCCCAGTCCAGTAACGCGGCGTCCGTCTCGTCCGAGAAATCAAGCACGTATTCATGAACGGCTTCGCCTTGACCTGCCGCGATCTGCTGCTCGTTGCCGCAATAACGGCATTTCAGCGTCTGGCTGACCGTATCGAACTGCATCTCGCCGCCGCAGCCCGCGCACGGGAAGGTCGCCGCCGATTGTTCTTGCCCCGCAAGGGATTCATTGGCCGCCATCTGGATTCCCCTTTACAATTTAGTGCCGCAGCCGGTGCAGAATTTCACGCCCGAAGCCAGCTCCTTGCCGCATTCCGGGCAAAATTTGCGCTCCGGGCGGGCAGTCCCGCACTCGGGGCAAAACTTATCGTCCGCGCTCAGCGCATGCTTGCAGCTCACGCACGCGGCGGGATTGCCGCCGGGCGCCGCAGGCGGGTTCGCCGGCGCTGGTGAAGGCGCGGTTGCCGAGAATCCGCCGCCCATAGCGGACCCGGCCGGGTTCTGCTGGTTACCGTGGCCATCGAACGCGTTCATCGCCTGCTGGAACATTTGCCCCATGGCCATGCTGGCGCCGAATTCCATGCCAAATCCGGACATGCCGCCGTCCGGCTTGTTCGCCATCTCGCGCATCGACTCGGCCGCTTGAAACTTCGTGTACTGGTTAAGGTCGCCGGCAATATTCATCGACGACCTGCGGTCGATCATCGCCTCCACTTCGTCCGGCAGCGAGATATTCTCGATGACCAGACCCGTCAATTGAAGGCCGATCTCCGTGAATTTGGGCTTCAGCTTCTTCACGGCCTGCTCGCCCAGCTCGTCGTAGCTGCGCGCCAGGTCGATGATCGGGACGGCCAATTCGGCCACCAGATCGGTCACGCCCGAGACGATCATCGTTTTGAAATACCCCGTGACCTGATCCGGCGTGAATTGCCCGTGACTGCCCAGGATGCCCATCATGAACGCGGCCGGGTCGACGATCCGGTACGAATAGTTGCCGAACCCGCGCGCCCGCACGACGCCGAACTCTTTGTCCCGCATGATGATCGGGTTCGTCGTGCCCCATTTCTGATCGGCGATCAAGGTCGTATTGACGAAGTAGACGTCCGCCTTGAAGGGGGAATTAAAGGCGTGCTTCCACGCCATGAGCGCGGTCAGCACGGGCATGTTCTGCGTCGACAGCTCGTATCGCCCCGCAAAGAACACGTCGGCGATCTTGCCTTCATTGAGAAATATCGCCGCCTGGCCTTCGCGGACCGTCAATTGCGCGCCCATCTTAATCGCGTTGTCGTAAGCCGGAAAACGGTAAACGAGCGATTCCGTATCCTCGATCCACTCGATGACCTCGATGAATTGACCTTTCAAAAATGAAAACAGCCCCATGTTTCTTCCTCCCGCCGCACTTGTTTCGCGATTCTCCAATATTTCTCATTATACGACAAAGTCAGGGTGCCGGTATATGTCTTCTTCCCGCCGACATCCGGTTCGGACGGGATGCTTCGTCCCGAAGCTGCATCAAAGCCAGACCGCTCGACGCGCAGCCAACACAAAGAAGCCGCCCCCGCTGCGCGCGCGAACGCGGCGGCTGGTGGCGGCTGGGGCGGATCCGTTCGAGGTCTATGCGAATCCGGTTTCACGTGAGCTCATTTGGACTCCTGCGCTCAAGGAATCGCACCATTAGCTCTTCATGGACGTACGTCCCCTCGTCCAGCTTCATCGCGTTCCGCTCCACGCCGTAGGTGACGAAGCCAAGCGACAGATACAACGATTTGGCGGAACGATTCGTATCGACCACGTACAAGCCGATGTGCTCGAGCCCGGGCATTTCCCGCGCGCGCGCCATCAATTCCTCCATCAGCCTCCTGCCGGCTCCTTGCCCTTGCGATGCCGGATCGACGTACATGCCCCAGACCATGCCTTTATGCCGCATCTTGCGATAGGGTTCCCGGCGAAAACCGACCATGCCGACGATAGCCCCGGTATCCGCGAACGCGCCCAATATGAAATTGTCGGTTCCGTCCGCGATGCGCCCGCGGACCTCTTCGATCGGGGTATGCTTCGCGTCTTCGTAGTCCGCGCCGAACGCCTGCGGGTATCGCCGCAGGGCATCCAGCCGCAGCCTCCAGTAAGACTCGGCGTCTTCGACTTGCAGCTTTCGGATCCACATAGCGTCTGCCTCCTTGTCGGCTCCTGGCGATACGGATGCTCCGGCCTCGATGCCGCTCGGATCATCCATGACGAATGACTTCGGCAGCCCGAGGCCGCTTTCCTGTCCGGTCGCCGCAAAATCGCCCCGGCGCCAATAAACGGGACGCCGCCGCGTGTCGGCCGCCATCTCCCGCCTTCCCGAGCATATCGCCTCCGCGACAAGCTCAAGCCGAGCTCCGCCGCTGCTTAACCGTTCATCCAGCTTCGCGCGTCGTTGGTCATTTCATGTCGGGATGAATACTTTATTATGCAGGTGAAATCCAATTATCCGCTCTGGATCAGCGCATCGATCCGGCTCGAAAGGAAACGTTGACCTTGATGAATGAAATCGCTGCGAACGCGACAACCGCGGTCGAGACGAAAGATAGCGCGGAGCCGGTCCCCGGCCACGCCAGGCATGCGCGAAAGGAGATTGTCGTCGCCGCGGTCGGCGATCTCCTGATGAAGCCGCTGCTCATTCGAACCGTACGCACCTCGTCTCCCGCGAAAGGGGACGCCGCTTACGCGTTCGACCAGGTGTTCGAGCCGGTTGCCCGATATCTGCGCGAGGCGGATCTGACGATCGGCAATCTCGAAACGACGTTCTCCGGCGGCACGGACGAGCGCAGTTATACAACAACCATTCGCAATCCAAAGAATCGTAACCCGGTCTTCAATTGTCCCGATGCCTTCGCGCCGGCACTGAAGGCGGCCGGCTTCGGCGTGCTCGCGACCGCGAACAACCATTGCATGGATTATGGCGTGCGCGGGCTCAAACGGACGCTCGAGGTGCTCGACAAGCACGGCATTGCCCATGTCGGCACCTACCGGGGGAACGAAGAATCCCGGTCGCTCTGCATTCGCAACGTCGAAGGGATTCGCGTAGGCATCCTATCGTATACCAGGGGAACCAACGGCGTGCCCGTTCCGAAAGGTCAGCCGGCCGGCGTCAAGAAAATCGTCCCCTCGCTCATCAAAAAGCAGATGAAACGGCTGCGGGCAAAATCGGACTTCATTATCGTTTGCATGCATTTCGGCTCCGAATACCACCGGCGTCCGAACGCCGGCCAAAAGCGAATGGTCCGTTTCTTGTTCCGACAGGGCGCCGACGTGATTCTGGGCGCGCATCCGCATGTGCTGCAGCCCGCGGTCTGCCGCAGCGTAACGGACATCGACGGACGGACGAGGAAACGGTTCGCGATCTACTCGCTGGGCAACTTTATCTCCACGCGGCTGCACGGCAAGGACGCTGCGTTGACCGGCCTCATCCTGCGCCTGACGATTCGCGGAACGGCCGGCGGCTCCGCCGAATTGTCGAAGGTCGACTTTATTCCGACATGGGTCAGTCTCGCGAAGAACGGCAAACGCACGAGATGCCGGGTCGTGCCGCTTCCTCGGGCGCTTCAGGAACCGAACGGCTATGCGTCCGGGCAGGCGAACCGGATGCGCCGCGCCTATCGCGGTACCGTTCTCCTGTACAAGGGCGTCATGTCGCCGCATGGGGAATCGCCCTCAGGCTGAAGGCTCCGCTCCTTGCGGTTCGGAACCGGCTATCCCTTGCGCGAACCGGCTGTCGTCCTTTACGCGAGTGGATGCTCGCCGGCCGATCTTATGGTAAAATGGAATGAGTTTGTTTGGAGGCGGGTTCCGTACGGCAGGAATATTTCCACCACTGTCGAATACTGTCGTGGTGCCCAATCGTTTCATAGGGAACGGAACCGGCGAGTTACCGCATAATGAACAAGAGTGCTAGACTATTTTTTACTTGGAAAAGGGAGCACGTAACATGATCGTACATTACACGAGAGATATCAACAGCGCCGCCGGCATTTTGAGCTCCAGGGAGTTCTCGCTCGCGCGCGTCGGTTTGAACGAGCAAGCCGGCGTATTGCGGTATTTGTCCGATTTCAACCGGCTGCATTACACGCAGGACCTGATCGCGACGTTCAGGCAAGCGCTGAATATCATGCGCCAGACGCCGAACCTCGATCAGAAGCAGTTTTTCACGCATACGTTCCTAGCCGCGGAATTGCGCAAGGTCGCCTACCAGAACGGCGTCTCGCTCGGGGGCTCGCTTGCCCGGCTGCTCGGCCAGCACAGCTTCATGACGAGCTTCAGCGACGAAGCGGCGAGCACGTTCGCCAATCCGGCGAACGGCGAGATCGCCTTCGAATTCGAGGAAAACCCGCTGGTCGCGCCGCGCGGCTTCCACCTGTTGTTCAATAAAGTGCACTATGCCGAATCCGATAAAGTGAAGAAGCTGCAGGCCGACAACGGCGACGATATGACGCAGTTCATGGACAGCGTCGCGCAGGAATCCGATGCCACGTTCACGGATATTCTCGCCGCCTATATCGAGAAGCTGGAGAAGCAGCAGCTTGCGTATACCGGCATCATTCACGACCTGCTGGCCGCGCTGATGGAAGAGAACAAGAAAGGCGCGTTCACGCCGCTCGACCTGTATACGCTGGATGAAACGGTCGCCACGGTCAAGTTCATCCACGATTACACCGTCGAGGAATTCACGACCAAATTCCGCACGGAAACCGGTCAAAAGCCGCCGACCAAGCTCGAGATCAAACAGATCCTGAGGCAAAACCCGGACATGATCCAGGCGACCTGGATCGATATTCGCAGCGCGCTCATCCAGGATGTCGCGTTCAAGCAGGAGAACGAGATCCGCGCGATTCTGCTGCCGCAGAACAAGAAGCAGTTCAATCAGCAGAAGAAGCAAATTCCGCTCGCGTTCGACGCGGACAAGCTGCGCCGCATCGTCATTTCGCCGAACTGCGCCGACAAGGCGGAGTGGAAAGCGAAGCTCGAGGACGCGCTGTTCACGAACCGCTACGCGAATGTCGTCGTGGAATAGCAACGGGAATAGATTTAACGCGGTACCGCCGTCCTTGCAGGGTTTCGCGGGCCGTCAACAAGAAAGCGGCTTTCCCCCATCAGGGAGAAAGCCGCTTTCTTGCATAGCATCGGCTTGCTTCGCTCATGCTACTCGCATCGCGTCAATCCCGGGGATCCTCGGACGTCCGGTCGCTCCATGAGCGGCGCATTGCCGCGGCAGGGGTATTCCCGCGCCGCGAAGCTTGGCCTTGGCGGTCGGATTACAATTCACGCCGCCTACGGGCGATTGCGGTAAGCGGTCGGCGACATGCCCTGCAGCCGGGCGAACGCCTTGCCGAAATAAGCCGCGTCGCCGAAGCCGGCGCTGCTCGCGACGATCTGCACCGGCAGGCTCGTTTGGCTGAGCAGGAGGCGCGCTTTCTCCATCCGGTACCGGAGCAAGAACTCGTACGGGGCAACCCCCGTCTGCGCATGGAACAGCTTGGTGAAGTATGCCCGCTCGAGACCGACGTGCCGGGCGATGAGCGAGATCGTCAGCTTGCTCTGGTAATGCTCCTCCATGAACTTCGCCGCCCGGGCGATATACGCTTCGCTGCCGTCCTTCCGGCGCGTCGGGGTCCGCGTCTCCCCGCTTCCGTTCAGGAAGGTCGCGAACAGCTGGAGCAGCAGCCCGCCGCAATGCAGCTCGCCCGCCAAGTCGTCGATCGCGGAACGGCCGAGCAGCTCGGCCAGCAGCGGCTCCGACTGCCGCGGCGCCGGCTGCACGCCGGTCGGCGAACGCAGCGTCAGCCCCGCCGCCTGAAGCAGATCCGCGGCAAGCTTCCCGCCGATGCCGACCCAATAATACGTCCACGGGTCATCGTCGCTCGCCCGGTAGGCGGAAGGCTGGTTCGGGAACATGCAGAAGCAGTCCCCCGCCTTCAGCTGGTAGTCGCAGCCGCCCGTCGTGAACGTGCCCGAGCCCCCGACGATGAAATGAATCAAGTAATGGTCGCGCATCGTCGGTCCGTACTGATGACCCGGCTGGCAGAACTCCCTGCCGCAGTAATACAGCCGCGGGTCCAGCTCCGTGCGGCCTGTCATGAAATGCTCCGCGAACCGCTTCTCCGGCAGCGGCTCTTCGTCGTGGCCCATTACCCGCGCTCCTTTCGTTTCCCGTCGACCGCGAGGCAGTGCACCGCTCCCCGCGCCGCGATCGCGCGTTTTCTTTCCCCGCCTCTCGCTCAACAGCACCATACCATGCCGCCGACGCCTTCGTCATCCTCAATCACACAAATAAACCGGATATTCGTTCTCGATTCAAGCCTTCATCCCAAATAGAGACACAATTCAACCAGCTTCCAACACATTATCCACCTGTTTCCCCTACCGCTTCCGGCGCTATAGTAGAAGCACATGCAAGCAACGCGAGGAGGAAACACGTCATGCAAACTTTAACGGCCGGTTACTACGACTATCGCCTGGAAAGCGGGGAATCCCCCTTCCGGGCCAGCTTGCGGATCGAACGCGAGTCCGAGGGCGTCGAGATCGTCCATATCCGCATCGAAGCCGATGCCCCCGCGGTTCCGCCCGCCTTCACGCTCGCTTGGAATCCGCCGATCGTCGACGCGTCGGCCATGTGGCACCCCACGGCTAATTTCGCCAAAGGCCTGCGGGCGGACTGGTCGCAAGCTTTCGATTCCAAGTCGACCCATTCGGCGCCGGTCATCAGCCTCTTCGGCGGCTCCGGGAAGAACCGCCTGACGTTCGCGTTCTCCGACGTCTTGAACGTCATCCGGTTCAATGCCGGCGTCCACGAGGAAACCGCCACCTTCAGCTGCCTCGTCTCCATGTTCGACACGCCGACCACGCCGCTCGCCCGCTACGAGGCCGAGCTGCGCATCGACGTCCGCGACATCCCTTATTACGATTGCCTGGCCGACGTCAGCCGCTGGTGGGCCAGCTATCCGTCCAACGCCCCGGCTCCCGTGCCGTCGGCCGCGCTCGAGCCGATGTATTCGACCTGGTACAGCTTCCACCAGCATCTGAACCCGGCGGAAGTGGAGGAGCAGTGCCGGCTTGCCCGCGAGCTCGGCTGCGACTCGGTCATCGTCGACGACGGCTGGCAGACCGCGGACAATGCACGCGGCTACGCGTATTGCGGCGACTGGAACGTATGCGCGGACAAAATTCCCGACATGCGGGCGCATGTCGCGCGCGTCCATGCGCTCGGCATGAACTATCTGCTCTGGTATTCCGTGCCGTTCATCGGCATCCACAGCGAAGCTTGGAGCCGCTTCGAGAACAAGATGCTCGAGCGCGTCGACCGGCTGAATACCGGCGTGGTCGATCCCCGCTATCCCGAGGTCCGCGAATACCTGATCGGCATCTACGAGAAAGCGCTGCTGGAGTGGGACTTGGACGGCTTCAAGCTCGACTTCGTCGACGCGTTCGAGCAGCCGGCCGTCGAACGCGACGATGCCGACCCCGGACGCGACACGCCGTCCGTCGCGCAGGCGGTCGACATGCTGCTGAGCGAAGTCATCGCGCGGCTGCGCGCCGTCAAGCCGGACATCATGATCGAATTCCGCCAATCGTATATCAGCCCGCTCATGCGCAAATACGGCAATCTGTTCCGCGCGGGGGACGTGCCGAACGACGCGCTGCAGAATCGGGTCCACACGATCGACGTCCGGCTGCTGTGCGGCAATACGGCCGCGCATTCGGACATGATCATGTGGCACCCGGGCGAACCGGCGGATGCCGCCGCGCTGCAATTGATCAATATCCTGTTCGCCGTGCCGCAAATTTCGGTCCGTCTGGACACGCTTCCGCAGGATCATAAAGACATGACGGCGTTCTGGCTCAGGTTCTGGCGCGAGCATCGGGATACGCTCATGAACGGCTACCTGGAGCCGCATCATCCCGAGCTGAACTACCCGCTCGTGACGGCCCGCAGCGAGCATGCCTTTATCGCCGCCGCGTATCACGATACCGTCGTCGCGCTGGACGGGGACCTGCCCGTGACGATCATCCTCGTCAACGGCACGCGCGGAAGCCGGTTGATCGCGGAAGCGGCGGAGAACATCGGGCCGCGATCAGTGCGCGTGCTGGATTGCTGCGGCCGCGAAATCGCCGCGTACGAGCTGGACGGCCTGCAAGGCTTGAAGGCGTTCGACGTCCCGGCCTCGGGCCTCGTCATCCTGCAGACTTCGCAGTCGTAATGCCTTGCGCTTAGGGCGGCGATGACAGCTTCCGAACATGAGATGCGTACCGCATTGCACGCAACGAACCCCTCCGCGGATTGCCGGGAGGGGTTCGTTGCGTCACGCGGAGGCGGGGCGCCAAGGTTGACTCCATGACGCGGAGGATGGCCGACTTTCCGAGAGAGGTCTAACATGAAGCGGAGCCATGCCGCTAAACTGTCAGTCCCCTAAAATCAATGGTAGTCCCGATACTCCTGCGGCGTGCAGCCGACCAGCTTCTTGAACAGATAGGTAAAATACGCGGAGGTTTGGATCCCGACCCGGTCCGCCACCTCGTAGACCTTGATGCCCGGATCCTTCAGCAGCTCGCGCGCCCGGTCGATGCGGGTCTCCTGGACGAATTCGGAGATCGTCTTGCCCATCTCCCGCTTGAACAGCACGCTGAGGTAGCTCGCGTTCAGGCTGAATTCCTCCGCCAGCTGCTTGACCGTCCAATTCTCCTGCAGCCGTTCCTCGATGGAGGCCGCGATCCGCTTGATGAGATTGTGCTGCTGGTTCATGCTCTCTTTCTTCTCGATCGTCATGTACCGGTCCACGTAATCGACCAGCAGCACGATGATCTGTCCGGTGCTGCCGCAATCGAGCATCCGTCGCCACATCAGGATGTTCATCTCGCCGTTCGCGTCGTCCTTCCACTTGAGGTTGCGGATCAGCTCGCTCAGGAAGCTCATGCCGAATGCCTGCACGTACGAGAACGACGCCGGCTCCTGGGCCAGCAGCACGTCGAGGATCCGGTTCATGTACGCGCCGACCTTCGCGGAATCGCCCGATTCCATGAGCTTCACGATGGTCGGCATGAACTCCTCGCGCAGCCGGAAGTCTTGGAATTCGGCCCGGTCCATATAATCATGGCGGACGATCTGCCCGTCCGAGATCAGGCGCGCCTTCGCCATCATGAATTTGATCTCTTTATAGTGCAAGGGCACCTCTTCCCACCGGCTGCCCGAGCGGCCGCTGCCGACGGTAACCGTGGCGCCGTACTGCTCGCGCATCATGTTCTGGATGAAGGGCAGCCGCTTCTCGGCCTTGGCCCGCTCCTCCGGCGACTGCCCGAAATGCAGGGCGACGACCTCGTCCGGCGTAATCTGCGCCAGGAACAGCGGCTCCGTGCCGGACAAGCCGACCTCGATCGTCTGCTTGAATCCGCTTCCAAGAAGGATTCTGTCTTTGGCCTCCTGGCGGGGCGACAGGAAATGATCCAGGCCGAAGACCAGAATTCGGAACCCGGCGGCGACGTCCGGCAGCGCCATGAGGCTGTTCCAGGAAGCGAGCATGTCGTCCGTCTGCGGAATTTCCGCGATCAGGTCGTTCACGAACCGTTCCTTCACGAGCTTCAAGCTCTCCGACACCTTCTTCTCCAGCTCGGTCGTCTGCTCGACGATGCTGCGCATCTTCTCCAGCGTCTCCCGAAAGCCCCCGAGCCGGCTTGATACCTCTTCCATCTTGAGCGGCTTGAGCACGTAAGCCTGCGCGCCGACATGGATCGCGTCCTGCACGAACTCGAATTCGTTGTAGCCGCTGATCATCAGCACTTGGATGTGGGGACGCGCCTTCTTCGCTGCCGCCACGAGCTCGATGCCGTTCATGCCCGGCATCGACACGTCGGAGATGAGCACGTCGTAGGTCGACGCGCGCAGCTCCTCCAGCGCTTCCTCGCCGGATTCCATCGTCGCCGGCTTGTCGTACCCGAGTCCCTGCCAATCGATATATCGGACGAGGCCTTGAATATTGGAAGGCTCGTCGTCCACGATGAGTACCTTGAGCATCATGCTTCCCTCCTGATCGTCGGCTCCGCGATGCAAGCCGGGAACGCGATGGACACGCGCGTCCATGCGCCGGGCTCGCTCTCGATCGTCAGCGCCGCTTCGCTGCCGAAATACAGCGCCAGCCGTTCTTTAATGTTGGGCGTTCCGAATCCGCTGCCTTTGCCGACATGCGCGCCGCGTTCGATATCCCGAAGCACCGCGGCCGGAATGCCCTGCCCGTTGTCATGGACGGACATGCGCATGACGCCCCCTTCCCGGCTAACCGCGATGCGGATCACGGCGCCGGGCCTGCGGGTAATCGCCCCGTGCAGGTAGCAGTTCTCCACGATCGGCTGCAGCACGGTCTTGATCGTGTAGAAATCCAGCGCCTCCTCGTCGATCTCCCACTCGACCCGCACGCGTCCCGGATAGCGGAACTGGCAGATGTCGAGGTACGCCCGGACATGCTCGAGCTCGTCGCGGATGCGGATGACGCTGATTTGATTGTTCAAGGTAATCCGATAGAAGGTCGTCAGCGCGTCGATGATCCGGATCTGCTCCTGATCGTCCGCGTCCATCGCCCGCCAGCGCAGCAGCCCGAGGGAATTGTAGATAAAATGCGGATTGATCTGCGCCTGCAGCGCCTTGAACGCCTGCTCCTTCTCCGCCAGTCCGGATTTGGTGATATCCTCGACCAGCTTCCCGAGCCGCTCCGACATGGAATTGAACCGGTTCTCCAGCTCGCCCAGCTCGTCGTTCTCGCTGTAGCGGACGGCCGCCTCGAATTCGCCGCGCGAGAGATCGGCCATGCGCGTGCCCAGCTTGCGGATCCGCCGGACGATATTGCGGACGATCGTCGTCATGAGCGACAACGAGAGCAAGAGGAAGAACGTGATGATGCCGACGATCAGAATGAGCACGGTCCGGTTCTGGTTATCGAGATGCTTCGTGCGCATCAGCGCCACGAGCGTCCAGTGCGAGGACAAGGGCCGGGTCATCAGCATGTCCTTCGTCCCGGTCAGATCCACCACGGAGCCGTCCTCCGGCGACGCGGCCGCAGGCGCGCTTCCGTCCGGCCATGCCTGCAATTGCAAGCGCTTGCCGATATCCGCGCGGTCCGTCGCGGCGAGAATTCGCTTGGCATCGTCCACGATATACAGGCTGCCGTCGTTGAACGGATGATCCAGCACCTCTCCGAAGACGGCGTTGTAATTCAATAAAATATAGACCATGCCGATCAGATTCCCGGTGTTGTCGATGATTTTGCGCGTGATGACGCTTTGGTTCGGATTGCCCGGGACGCTGCTCCAGAAGAGCGGGCTTTGCGATCGCTTCGCCTCGTCGTACCAGGCGCGCTCGGTCATGCCGGAGAGCATGCGGTCCTCGGGACGCCAGAGCAGCTGCCCGTCCTGCACCAGCGTCTCGTTCGTATGGTAGATGCGGAAATCCGCGATGCCCGGCAAATATTTGCTCGTGATCAGGAACGTCCTGTCCACGTAATTGACCGTATCCACGACCTCGGTCATGTCCGCGTATTCGCGCCCGAGCCGGGCGATCAGCTCGCCGTCGGTGGCCGTCCGGACCGCCAGCAGGTCGTAGCTCTTCTTGCTGAAGTCGACGATCTGGGCCGTCTGCTGCACCGCTTCCTCCGCCGTATTCACGTAGCTGCGGTGAAAGCTGCGGATGACCCCGTAGACGGCGCCGCTGCTCAGCACGAGCGTCGGCAGCAGCAGAATCATCACGAACAGCACGACGATTTTGCCGCGCAGGCTCATTCTCCGGGTGAAGCCCAATATCCATTTGTCCAGTCGCAATCCCAGTCGCAAGGCTCCCTCCCCTTTCTCAACGGAGTATATCATACGCCCGGCAGGCGGTTAATAGGAAAGCGGTCCGATCGGCAGGCGCCGTAAGGCGGTTAATAGGAAGGCCGTCCCCGCGGCGGGCGCCGTAATCGTGCCGAAAGGGAAGCCGTCATAGTGACGGCTCCCCTTGTTCAGGCAAGTCATGCGATTTCGATCCTTGATTTTATCCTGCACTTCGATCCCTGCTAGTAATCCTGGCTTTCGATCAAAGCCTTCGTTCCGCGGCACTCGGCTTACGCCTTCGGAGCCGTCTCCTCTTGCAAGCTGGCGTTCCACTCCTGCTTGAGCTCGCTCCAATGGGCGCGTTTCTCGAGCGCCGCTTGGAAATCGCTCCATGCCGCTTCGAACGCTTTGTCGTCCTTCGCCATGAGCAGCTTCGCTTTGAACTCCTTGCGCACGTTCTCGAGCTCCGGCAAATATTTCTCCCATAGGCCGCCCGGCTTCGCTTTCACCATGTCGTAAGGCTGCGCGACGCGGACGCCGCCCATTTTGCCGATCGCTTCGGTGAACTCGATCGTTTTCTGCCGGCCCTTCGGATCGGTCACGGCGTAGTTCCACCACGGGTACCACTCGTTGCTGTAGGACGAGATGCCGTACAGTGCCGGGTTCGTGCTCGCGATTTTGGCCGCGTCTCCGGAATCGTGAAGCTGTTGGTAATTGGCGTCCGTGAATTTCCACAGGCCGAGCGGCTTATCCACCCAATCCCAGAACACGCCTGCCGGGCCTTCGTTCGCGACCTGCTGCTGCTCCGCCTTCGGCGTCAGCATGTAATCCACGAATTTGAGGATGGCATTCAGGTTCTTCGTGTCCTTGCTGATGTACAGGTCGTTGCCCGGGTACGGGTTGACGATCTGGTTCGCGCCGATATGGTCGACGCCCGGTACCTGCGGATACGGAATCGTCTCGTAGAACCAAGCCGGCTCCGTCGGTCCGTCCAGGATTTCCCAGATATGCGCGTCCATGTTGAAGAATCCGCCGACATTCATCGCGATGCGACCGGATTTGGTCTTCTCCTTGTAGCGTTCCGCTTTGTCCGTGATCGCCTCGGCGTCGATAAGGCCTTCGCGGTACATTTGGTTCATCCACTGGTAGGCCGCTTTGTACTGCGGATTATCATAGATGAATTCATAGCTGCCGTCATCCTTCTTCTCCACGGGGATCACGCCGCCGGCCGTCGAGGTCGACACGCCGAACGTGCTCAGGATGATGTTCTCGTCGCTCGCGTCCGACAGGAAGCTGAGCGGAATGTAAGGCTTGCCGGACGGGTCCTTCTGCTGGGCTGCGGCTTTCAGGTAATTTTCCACGCCGGAGATCGTTTTCAGATCGTCCATCTTCATGCCGGTCTTATCGAGGATGTCCTTCCGCACGAACCAGCCACCCGACGCCCAGCCCGGCCACGGATCTTCGGGATGCTGGTCGAACCAGGTCGGGATCGACCAGATATGTCCGTCCTTGTCCTTCATCGCGTCCAGGTACAGCTTCGGAATGGAAGCGAGTCCCGGATATTGATCCGGCATGTCGAAGTACTTCTCGACCGGCAGGATGCTGCTTGAGCGGATCATCGAGGAATTGACGATGTCGCTGCGGTTGAACAGCGCCGCGTCCTCGAAGCCGCCGGTGTTCAGCTTGAGGTTGAGCGCCGTCATGGCGTCGCCCTGCGTCGCTTCCAGCTGCACGTCGATGCCCGGCTCATGCTCTCTCCAATACTTCTGCACCATGCTGTCGTTATTGATCGTCGCCGTCCAGCCGAGCCACAGCTTGAACGTCTTGGATCCGGCGGAATCGCCGGAGCCCCCGGCGTTCGCCGGCGCGTTCGCGGTCTGGTTCGTTCCGTCCGCCGGGGCGTTCGAAGCGGCATTGCCTCCGTCGTTACCGCTGGAGCATGCCGTCAGTCCGAGCATCAATGCCGCCAGACCGAGCGCCATGCTCTTTCTTGCCGTGAGCACTTTCATGCGTTGCGTTCCCCTTTCTGTCTGTCCATTATATATGGTGTTTCCGTACACCCGCTGTAAAATGGTTCTATTTACCAGATGCCGTCTACCCTTTGACGGAACCGATGAGCACGCCTTTGACGAAGTAACGCTGCAAGAACGGATACACGCACAGGATCGGAATCGCGCTCACCATGACGGTCGCCATCTTGATCGACATCAGCGTGACGTTCGCCAGGCTCGAGCCCCGGGCCAGCGCTTCCACGTTGTTGTTGGAGCCGAGCACCGCCGAGATGTCCTGCGCGGACAGCAGCTGCTGCAGGAACGTCTGCACGGGAATCAGCTTCTGGTCCGACACGAAGAATGCGCCCGCGAACCAATCGTTCCAGTGCATGACGCCGGTGAACAATCCGAGCGCGGCCAGCATCGGCTTGGACAGCGGCAGGATGATCGACCAGAGAATCCGGAACGGATGGGCGCCGTCCATCTCGGCCGATTCGATCAGCGCTTCGGGAATGCCCTGGATGAATTTCATCATGACGAACATGTTCCAAGCCGAGAAGGCGCTCGGCAAGATGTACACCCAGAACGAATTCAGCAAATGCAGGTCGTGCAGCTGGATGTAGAACGGGATCAACCCGCCGCTGAACAGCATCGTGAGCAGCACGTAGCCGAGAATCGTTCCCCGCATCGGCAGGGCCCGGTACGACAAGCCGAACGCGGCCAGCAGCGTAATTAGCAAGCCTGCTATCGTCCCGATGATCGTCCGGGCGATCGTGATCCAGTACGAGTGCTGGATGATCTCGTTGCCGAGCACGATCCGGAAATTATAGAGCGTGAAGTGGCGCGGCCACAGGTACACGCCGCCTTTGGCCGCGTCGCGTCCTTCGTTCAGGGAGATGGCCAGCATGTACAAGAACGGATAGATAACCGCGAAGCATAGGAGCAATAGAAGCACGATGATGACGATTTGACTCGCTTTGTCGCCTGCCGAACGTTTCATAGCCTACCAGAGCCCCTCCCCGTTGATTTTGCGCGCCGTCTGGTTCGTGATGAGCACGAGGATCAAGCTGATCACCGAGGACAACAGGCCGACGGCCGTCGCCATGCCGAAGTAGCCTTGCTGCAGCCCGCTTCGCAAAATGTACGTGTCCAGAACGTCCGCGACGGGTTGGTTGGCCGGATTCATGAGCGGGTAGATCTGATCCATCCCGACCGCGATCAGGCTCGGCATGCTCAGGATGAGCACGATGGAAATCGTCGGCATGATGCCGGGCAGCGTGATGTGCCGGATCTGCGCCAGCCTGCCCGCGCCTTCGACCTTCGCCGCTTCGTAGAGCTGCGGGTCGATGGTCGTAATGGCCGCCAGGTAGAGGATCGTATTCCAGCCGACCTCCTTCCACAGGCCGCTCGCCACGATCATCGGGCGGAACCATTCCGTCGAGCCGAGGAAGAAGATCGGATCGTGGCCCGTCTTGGTCACGATTTGATTGACCAGTCCGCCGTCCAGCGTCAGCAACGATTGCAGAATGTACGCCACGACGATCCAGGAGAAGAAATGCGGCAGGTAGCTGACGGATTGCACGAAGCGTTTGAACCCGCTGTGCCGCACTTCGTTGATAAGCAGGGCCAGGATAATCGGAGCCGGGAAGCCGAACACGAATTTGAGAACCGCGATGATGAGCGTATTCTTCACCACGATCCAGAATTGGTCGTCCTTCAGGAAATCGAAATTTTCCACCCCGGTCCACGGGGCGTTCCAGATCGTGTAGCCGATGTGGAAGTTTTTGAACGCGACTTGGATGCCGGCCATCGGAATGTAGCTGAACAGCAGCAACAGGATTACGGCCGGTGCGATCATCATGTACTGGTGGCGGTATTTTGCCAGTCTTTCGAGCATGCGAATCACCTCTGTACGCTAATTATACGGACAGCGGGAAATGGGAACTAGAATACAACGATTGGATTTCTATCGCAATGATTAGAGGATTGGGCGGGCGGACGGGCGGGTTTATGAAAACGCTTTTCATGGGGAGGGAAGCGCGAAAATGAGGAGGTTGCTTAACATGCGCTGTCGCCTTTGGACGGGCCGGCGGAGACTGGCCTCGCGATTGGGAGTGGGCGAGGTCTCGCGACCGGCGGAGACAGGCTTAGCGAATGTGGTGAAGGCTAGGCTTTGCGACCGGCGGAGGCAGGCTTCGCGAGTGGGAGGAGACGAGGGTTCGCGACCGGCGGGGACAGGGCTTCGAGTCGACGTAGGCAGGCTTCGCGAATAGCGGAGGCTAGGCTTTGCGAACGGCGGAGGCCGGCTTCGCGATTGGGAGTAAGCGAGGTCTCGCAACTGGGAGGAGACGAGGTCTCGCAACCAGTGGAGACAGGCTTCGCGATTGGGAGTAGGCGAGGTCTCGCAACTGGGAGGAGACGAGGTCTCGCAACCAGTGGAGACTGGCTTCGCAATTGGGAGTGGGCGAGTTCTCGCGACCGGCGGAGACAGGCTTAGCGATTGGGAGTAGGCAAGGCTTCGAGTCGGCGGAGACAAACTTTAAAATGCTGCGAAAATGCAGGAAATTCTCGTTTCGTCGTCCCTTGGGACAAGCATTCATGCAAATCTGCAGCAATTTCAAAACAATGACTTCTATTGGCGCGTTGAGGAAGGAAATTGCTGCAGACTCGCATCATTTTCGCTGCGGCAGGATCATTGGCGCGAATATTGATGCATAATTGCAGGAATCACCATTGACGCCGACAAAAGAAGCAGCTATCCGCGCCGTCATTCAACACGACGTTCGGGACAGGTGCTTCTCTACAGGCGACCGCCGAATAAATACCGTCTGCGTACGATTTATGAATGGCATTCCCGGTTTGCCGCCGTTCAGCCAGCGCCGCGATTCGCTTGTTCATGCGATTCACCTCACCGGCTTCCTATTGGTTATAGTTCAACCGTAAGACGCGCCGCTTCTCCGGTACGCGGCAACCGTCCCAGGGCTCTCCTGCTCATTCATCCGTGCGTATTATGATCGGCTCATCGATTTTCATAACGGTCGAGATCGAATAAAGAAGCAGCGCCGCATGGAGAACGAACAACAGTTTAAACAGCAGCGGATGCTTTCTCCTGGCCCACCCGAGAAAGAAACAGATGCTTATGGCAACCGCAGCCGCTATCCAAATCAAGGATTTGAAGTAAAGCGCTGCTTTGTCGTCCGGCAAATGATAATGAAAGACGCTTGAGAGGCATTGCGAGACGCCGACGGTCATCCATGTCGAGCATTGCAACCAATACACGATGAAAACAACGGCGTAAAATACGAGATTCATGACGAATGTGATGAATTTCATTAGCGGCACCATCCAGTAAGCGAGTATTCCGAGCCTCGAATCATATTCCTATTATTTAGTTATCGGCTCGCCGAGGGCAAGAAGGAATACCGCCATGCTCATCCCAAAAAGGCGACCGCCCCTGCTGGAGCAGCCGCCTTCCTATAGAAACGCATCAGCGCGATTTAATTATTTGCGGTAAAGCGGATAATCGACTTTGGTCGGCACTTCGATCACGGCCATTCGGAGCGCCCGATCCGCTCCCGCGCGGAGCGTGAAGCGTTTGCCGCCGGCAGGCGTCTCGATCACGCTGAAGTCCTTATGCCGGAAAGCGACCGGTTCGCCGTCGCCGGCAGCCGGCTCCCAAGTGCCGTCGCCTCTGACCGCGAGCGCCGCCCAAGCATAACCCGCAGCCAATTCATACGCGTACGTCGTACCCGGTTCCAACGTAATGTCCCACATCTTCGCATCCGTCACGAGCTTGATCGGGGATTCCCCGCCTAGAATCGTCTTCACGCTTACGCCCGGCGCGGTCGACGCCAACGGGAAATCCTCGTGCCGATAGTCGGCATAGGTCGGCCGGCGCTTCAGCGCTTCGCTCAAATGCGGCTCCAGCCAGATCTGGAACGCCTCCCCGTCCGGACCGAAAAACTTCTCTTGATGGGAGACGCCCGAGCCGGTCTGCATGACCTGCGCGCCGCCTTGGCCCACGGCGCTCTCGGTTCCGAGCGTATCGCCGTGAACGAGCCTACCGTTCAGGACGTACGACATGATCTCGAACCCTTCGTGCGGGTGAAGCCCGATTCCGCCTTCCTTCTCCGTGTGCGCCCAAGACCAATAAAACAGCGGACCGACGCGGCGCACGACGGAATCCTGATGCGGGAACCCGATCGGCTTCTGCACGCGGATGCTGCCCCCCGGGAACACCTCGCTCACCTGTTGGTCTGGCGAATAGATATTAATCGTCATGATGAATCATTCCTTTCCTTCCATGGATTCGGCGCTTAAGCCGATCTTCTTCAACAGCTCCGCCAGCATATGCTTCTCCTCGTCCGTCGCGGCAGACAACAGGCGCGAGATGAGCGCCGCGTGCTGCGGGAAAATATCGTTAAACATCGCTTCGCCCGCCTCCGATAGCAGCACGGTCATGCCTCTGCGATCCGTCTTGCTCGGCTGCCGGCTCACGAGGCCTTTCTCCTCCAGCTTGTCGACGACGTACGTGATGCTGCCGCTCGGAATCGACAGCCGTTCGCTGATGCGCTGGACCGCCTGCGGCCCGGTGTTGTACAGCAGCTCGAGAATCATGAAATGCTCCGTGCGGAGACCGCGGCTTTCGATATCCTTGTTCGCCCTGCCGAACACCGACCGGGACGCCTTCAACCAGATCCGGAACAACCGCAGGTCGATCTCGCCCGGACCCTTATTCTCTGGCATCGTTCGCTCCCTCCTTCATGCTTCGATTTATCGTGTGACGGCCGACAGCCGATCCAGCCTAATACGCTATGTTTATATATCCTACTATTAGGATATATAAATCCTAACACTAGGATACTTATTTGTCAAAGGTTCGACGAAAACCTTTCCTCGCTTCAGCGTCGGGCAGGCACGTCTTCCGGGCAACGAAAAAGAGCAGCCGACCCGGACGTTACGTCCGATCGGCTGCTCCCCTTTTGCTCACTTAAAATACGGTTCACGCTATTCGATTCGAGTAAACGAATCCGCCTTACACGGCCTCGAGGCCGTCCAAAATCTCCTGCAGGCTCAGCTCCGCGCACGCCATCGACGTGTCCGCGGCGCCGTAGTACATCCGCACCCGGTCGCCGTCCACGAGCGCGCCGCACGAGAAGACCACGCCGCCGAAGAACCCGTTCGCCTCGTAATCGGCTTCCGGCTCCATCACCGGCTTCACCGAACGCGCGATCACCTTCGACGGGTCGTTCAGGTCGAGCAGCACCGCGCCCATGCAGTAGCGGTTGTCCTTGGTCGCGCCGTGGTACAATTCCAGCCAGCCGCGCTCCGTCCGGAACGGAACCGCGCCGCCGCCCAGGCGGCCGCTGTCCCACATGCCGTCGCGCAGACCGATCAGATGCTTGTGGTTGCCCCAATAGAGCAGGTTGTCGGACTCGGCGATCCACATCTCCGGACGTCCGACGCTCTTGGTCGTCGGACGGTGCAGCGCGTAATATTTGCCGTTGATCCGTTCGGGGAAGATCAGCACGTCCTTGTTGTCCGGTCCGAATATCATCCCGTGATGCGTCGTCGTCACGAAGTCCTTCGTCGAGACGAGCGATTCGCCGATGCCGACGGGCGATACCGCGGAGAAGTAAATGTAATACGTATCCCCGATCTGGGTGATGCGCGGATCTTCGATGCCGAACGTCTCGAGCGACTGGGACGGATATACGAACGGCTTCTCGTCGATCGTGAAGTTATGGCCGTCCTTGCTGCGCGCGATGCGCAGGTACGACAGCGACGTCAAGTATTGGAATGCCGGCGCATGCTCCTTCAGGATGATGACGCGCGGATCGGACAAATCGTAGCGATCGTCATCCTTGCGAATCGGAACGAGATCGAGACCGCCCGTCTCCACGTTGAATACCGGCGCCAGCACGATCTCGGGATCGGGGCTGATCGGGCGCTCCGCGACGCGAAGCAGCATGATGACTTCGCCGTTATACTCCGCGATGCCGGCGTTGAACGCGCCGATGACTTCGAAATCCTCGCGGTGCGGCTTCACGTCCGCCGGGGTGACCAGCGGGTTTTCTTCGTAGCGGTAAATATTCATGGCGTTAACTCCTCTGTTTTGCTCTATTTATCTATTCAGTATGGTTTCGCGTAAACGGCCGCGTCTCGGGCGATGCAGCCCCGTAAGGACTACAGGCCGCGAAATGGATCCTCGATGACGATCCGCTGCGCGTCCGCGTCGCTGATGCCCGCGTACAGCAGCGCGCTGCCATCCTCATGGCGAACCAAGCCGCCGCTGAAGACGACGTCCTGCAGGTCGGGCCGCTTGGACGGGCCCGGCAGGAAACGGCTGCGCTCGGCGATCAGCTTCATCCCCGTGAACGATTCGCCCGTCGGGTCGAACACGAACGCCATCGGATAATAATGGCGGTCTCCCGCCTCGTCGAAGCTCGCGACATGGCCGAGCACGCCGATGCGGCCGTCGACCAGCCGATGGGCTTCGTTGGCTCCGCCCCATTCGCCTTCGGCGAATTGCCCTTGCAGCAAAGGCGCATCATTGATCACGGTAAGCGTCAAGTCGTCCAGCGATTTCACGCGGGTGTAGCCGATCTTGCCGCGGCCGCCCTTCTCGCCCTGCGGCCGCGTGAATACGCCGATATCGCCGTCCGCGAGCTCGATCAAGCGAAGGTCCTTCATGCCGTCGGGCCCGCGGAAGAACGGCTTCAGGCCGCGGACGTCCTGTCCGCGGTAGAAGACGGTGCGCCACATGAGCGCGTTCTCCTTCTCGGGATGCGGATAGATCTCCACGCCGCCGACGACGAGCTCGCCGCCGATCCGCGTATGGAACGGATCCTGCAGCTCCAGCACCGGCGCGCCCTCGAGCGGCAGCCACGTTCCTTCGCGCTCGGCGAAGAAAACGACCTCGGCATGCTCGCTGTCCCGGGATTCCACGCGTCCCGCGATGACCGGCACGCCGCCGTCCGCGAACGGCGCCGCGATATTATAGACGTCCTTGCCGCCGACGCCGCCGAATACGATCCGTTCCGCCCGTTCGGCGCGCGCGCCGGAAGCGCGGTAAGCCGCCAGCAGTTCCCCGCAAGCCTGCGGCTGCCTGATATTGCCCAATCCTAAAGCCATTCTGCTCTCTCCCCACTCGGTTGCTTGATTTCAACCTGACGATTATTTCAAATTAAACTGCATGCCTTCCCGGAACTGCTTGCTGAAGAACACGAACATGATGATGATCGGCAGCGTCAGGATCGTCGAAGCGGCGTACAGCGGACCCGGATAGGAACCGTACGGCCCGAACATCTGCGACAGCAGCACGTTCAGCGTCAGCATGGAATCGCTCTTGACCGCGATCATGTCCCACAGCAGCTCCGTCCAGCGTTCCATGAGCAGGAACAGGAAGATGACGGTCGTAATCGACTTGGACATCGGCAGCATGATGCGGTACATGATCTTCAGATCGGAAGCGCCGTCCAGCCGGGCCGCCTCGATGAACACCTGCGGCACGGCCTTGAAGAAATTCGTATACATGAAGATCGCCCACAGGCTGACGGCTTTGGGCAGGATCAAGCCCAGATACGTATCGTACAGCCCGACCCGCTGGATGATCAGGAATGTCGGAATCAACAGGATGATCGCCGGAAAAAACATATGGAACAGCACGAAGTTGTTGATCGCGTTGCGGCCGAAGAAGTTCAGCTTCGCCAGCGCGTAGGCGACCATGACGCCGAAGAGCATCATCAGCACCGTCGAGCAGATCGACACGATCACGCTGTTCATGAACGCATGCAGCCAAGGCCGCGTAATGCCGGTCTCTCCGCCATGGAACAGCCAATCGTAGGATCTCGTCGTGAATTTCGTCGGGAACAGCGTTTTGTCGATTTGCGCCCAATCCGCGAACGAACTGAGCACCATGTACAGATACGGATAGACCATGATGAGCAGAAGCACGACGGCGAGCGCGTAACGGACGGTCCGTCTTGCGCCGCTGTGCCGTTTAGACCCAACCATTGCGCTTCCCCCAAACTTCCAGTAATTTGCGGATGATGAAAATCGAGATGAACGTCGCGACCGATGCCAGCAGGGCCACCGCGGACGCGTATCCGCTTTGCAGGTTCGAGAAGGCCTGCTTGAATATCTCCATCTGCCACGTGTTCGTGGCATTGCCCGGTCCGCCGCCGGTCAGCTGGTATACCTCGGTGAAGATCCCGAAGGTCACGCCGAACGCGAGGATCAGCGTCGTATAGAGCGATGGATACAGCAGCGGCAGCGTGATACGCCAAAACCGCTGGTTGTCCTTCACCCCGTCGATGGCGGCCGCTTCGTACACTTCCTTGTCGATGCTCTCCAGGCCGGACGTAATGATGAGCGCATAATAGCCCGTGAACTTCCAGGCGAGGATGAGCCCGACGATGAACAGCGCCGTGAACGGCGTGCCCAGCCAGTCGATGTCGATGCCGATGCTCCGCAGGGCGGTATTCACCGGACTCGTGTAGGACAGCAGGCCTTTGACGATCAGCGCCGAGACGACGCCCGAGCTCAGGTACGGCAGGAAGAAGCCGATCAGGAACAAGCCCTTGAACCTCGTCAAGCCATGCACGAGCACGGCCACGCCGATGGCAAGCACCGTGACGAGCGGAACGAAAATCAACATGAACCGGTACGTATTCCAGAACGCCGCGTGCACGCTCGGCGATTGCAGCGCGTCCGCGAAGTTGCTCATGCCTTTGAAATTGAACGTCGGCTTGATCATGTTCCAATCCGTCACGGACAAGAAGAGCGTCCAGAAGAGCGGAATGAAGAAGAACACGAGCGAGTAGATCAGATAAGGGCTGGTGAAGAGCCAGCCCAATCTATTGTTTCGTTGGTCCATTTTTCGGATCCTCCCTTATTTCAGGGCTTTCTCCAATGCTGCCTGCATCGCTGCCCATCCTTCCGCAGGGGCGATCTCGCCTTTCACGACTTTGTTGAAGGCTTCGGTGCCTATGATCGTCTGCAGGTCGTTATACTTGGCGTTATCCATCGGAGGCACGGCATTCGGCACGTTCTCGGCGTAAGGCTTCAGCTGCGGGCTCGCGTCGAGAATCGGTTTGAACGCTTCGTTGGTCGACAAGTCGTCGCGCGCCGGCGGCAGGTTCGTGTCCTTGAACCATTTCACGTCGTTGGCGGCATCGCTGTACACCCATTTAATGAAGCCGACCGCCGCTTCTTGCTGCGCTTTCGTCGCGGACGCGTAGATGACGAGCCCTTTCGTGTCGGCGAACGTTTTGCTTTGCGCGGGATCGACGCCGTCCGGTACCGGAGGCATGCTCAGCGTGTAGTTCTCGTTGTATTTCAGGTTCGGGTATTTCTGCGCCCACGTGGAGAACGTCCATGGACCCACGTCCGTGAAGATGCCGACGCCGTTCTCGAACGGATCCGTCGATTGGCGGGCCAGGATGCCTTTTTCTTTGCGCAGGCTGTCGACGAACGTCAGCACGCTCTCGCCGGCTTTCTGATCGCCCGTGAAGGAGCTGCCTTCAATGAACTTGTTGCCGCCGGAAGCCGCGTCATACAGCATGTAGAAGTCGAACCAGCGTTTCCACGCCGTCGGATCGGCAAGATCCGCCTTGGCCCACAGGTATTTTTTGTCGCCGTATTTGGCTTTGAGCTTCTTGGTCACTTCCAGTACTTCGCTGTAGGTCTTCGGCGGTTCGTTGTAGCCGAGTTCCTTCAGCGTGTCGAGGCGCCAGCCGAAGAGCATCGCGTTGGAGTAGATCGGCAGGACGTATTGATGACCGTCCGCGAATTTCCAAGGCTCGATCGTCTTTGTCATGTCGCGCGCGGCGATTACGTCGGAGAAGCCGGCGATCGTGTCGAGCGGGACGAGCGCTTGGCTGTCCGACAATTGCGCCGCGAAGCCGCGGTTGATGTTCTCCGAGATCGTCGGCGCGCTCTTCGCGGCGATCGCCGCTTGAATGCTCGCTTCCGAAGTCGGGGATTCTTTAATCGCGCTTACATTAATCTTGACTTTATCGTTCGTGGCCTCGTAGGCCTTGGCCATTTCCGACCAATACGCCTGCTGCGTCGGGTTCGGGGCCGCCCAGAATTCGATCGTCGTCACGCCGCCCGCATTGGAGCCTCCGGTGTTGCCGTTGTCGTTCGTTGCGGTGCCTTGCCCTGTCGAACAGGCGGAAAGCAGTACAGCTGAAAGCGCAACCACAGATAAAGCCGAATTTCTCTTTTTCATTTTACTTAACCCTCCATCGTGAAATTGTAATGAGGAAGCCATAAAAAATCATCTGATTCTGACCTAACATGTAACGTGAGAACGGTTCTAATTATGCTCCTCGTAATTGTTATAGTCAAGTGACAAATTTTAATGTAACCGTTTTATAGTCGCATTAGTAATGTCAATAATATAATGTTGTAACGTTACAAAATGGCTAGGCTCCTTCGATTTCCAATGACCGAACCGAGCCGGCCCCTTGACAACGCCTTATGAAATTGGGAACAATGATAGATGAACGGCGCAGCTCCGACCCTATCGGAAGCGGACCGGCAACGGAGGTTATTCGATTGAAAACGAAAGTGACGATGCAGGATGTGGCCGACAAGCTTAATCTGTCCAAAAACTCCGTTTCCCAAGCATTGACCGGAAAACCCGGCGTCAGCGAGGAAACGCGGCGCCTCGTCATGCAAACGGCGTCCGAAATGGGCTACACCTACGCCAAACGGCAGGGCGACCAAGCCGAGAGCGCGGCATCCAAACGTACGATTGCCCTCATCGCCTCGGATTATGCTTTTTCCATGAAAAGCTTTTTTAGCGATATTTATTTGAGCATCGACAAAGAATTGAACCGCAACGGCTGCGGTCTCGTCATACAATCCATCAGCCCCGACCAAGCGGAGTCGCTGACCCTGCCCGCCTTCCTGCAGGACCGGTCCGTCGACGGGGTGCTGGTGTTGTCCCACATCACGACTCCATACATCCAGGCGGTTCTGGACACCGGCATTCCCGCCGTGCTGATCGACCATCATCATCCGGCGCTCCAGGCCGACACGATTCTGACCAACAACCGGTTCAGCGCCTTCGAAGCCGTCCGGCATCTGGTCGAGCTCGGCCACCGCGACATCGGCTATATGGGCAACATCCGCTTGTCGCCGAGCTATTACGAACGGCTGGAGGGCGTGCGGCTCGCGGCGTTCGAGCTGGATCTGTCCTTGCAGGAGCAGTGGCTGATCACGGATGCCGTCGAAGACAGCGAATGCGTCCGTTCCCGGCTGAAAAAGCTGCCTTCGCTGCCGACGGCCTGGTTCTGCGTGAACGACGGCTTCGGCTTCATGGTGAACTCCGCGCTGCAGCAGATGGGCCTGCGCGTGCCCGAGGACGTCTCCATCGTGAGCTTCGACAACGGCTATCTGTCCCAGCTCGCGACGCCTCCGACGACGACTATGAACGTCAACCGTCCGCTCTACGCGGAATGCGCCGTCGAACGCTTGCTGAATCGCTTGGACAAGCCCGAGCTCCCGCTGACGGAAACGCTGCTCCCGACGACGCTGCTGGTGCGCGCTTCGACGGGGCCGGCACCGGAGCGGGGGTGAACGGCGGGAGGCGTTAGGGCGGGGTTGAACGGCGCAAGGCGTTAGGGCGGGGTTGAACGGCGCAAGGCGTTAGGGCGTTTATAGTGCGGCAATCGCCGCTGGTGCGCTTTGGACGCGAGGGGCGCCGGATAGGCGCTAACGACGCAAGACGTTAGCGCGTCCGTGGTGCGGCGATCGCCGCTGGTGCGAGATGACGCGAGCGGTGCGCCAGATAGGTGCTAACGGCGCAAGGCCTTAGCGCGTCCGTGGTGCGGCGATCGCCGCTGGTGCGATTTACGCTATAGAAGCGCCGGAAAGGGCGATGCGCCGCTGGTACGTTTTGACGCGAGCGACGCCGGATAGGCGTTAACGGCGCAAGGCGTTAGCGTGTCCGTGGTTCGGCGATGCGCCGTTGGTGCGATTTACGCTATAGCAGCGCCGGAAAGGGCGATGCGCCGCTGGTGCGTTTTGACGCGAGGGGCGCGCCAGATAGGCGCTAACGGCGCAAGGCCTTAGCGTATCCGTGGTTCGGCGATGCGCCGTTGGTGCGATTTACACTATAGAAGCGCCGGAAAGCGCGATGCGCCGCTGGTGCGTTTTGACGCGAGGGGCGCGCCAGATAGGCACTAACGGCGCAAGGCCTTAGCGCGTCTGCGAGCGGGCGCCGCTGGTGGCGCTCCGGAAGCGCTAACGGCGGAACGCGTTATGGAGTCAATGGTGCAGCGATGCGCTGATGGTGCGTTTTGATGCGAACGCCTCGGGTAGACGCTAACGGCGCAAGGCGTTAGCGTCTCCGTGGTGCAGTGACGTTGGTGCGATTTACGCAGCAGCGATGGATAGGTTGATGAGCCGCTGGTACGTTTTAACGCGAGCGGCGACTGAAATCAGCTAACGGCGCAAGGCCTTAGTACGTCCGTGGTGCAGCGATGCGTCGCCAACGCCCCATGCATGCGCGAAATTTACGGGCATTGCCGGTGAAACGTTGACGGCGCATGCGATATTACTGTCTCTGTCTCCGCGTCTGCGATTCGATGATACGCCCTTGGTGCAGAACTGCCGCCTGCGCGGCTCGAGCGACCTATTCAGAGGTCCTGCCTCAACAAATGCTGCAAAAGTGCAGGATGGGCTCGCAAAATATGGAGAACTCAGCCGAATTGCTGCTAAAATGCAGGAAATCCGCCGTTTCCCATCGCGTAGTCGCGGTAATGCCCAAGAATCCTGCAGATTTGCAGGAATCCCTTCTATTTAGGGCATCGGATGCAAAAATCATGCAGTTTTGCAGCAATTTGCCTGAAGAAAGGCCTCTCGCCGACCTGCATCCGATTTCCACGCGGATCCGCATTCGAAATTCCACACCGATTCACATTCGAAATTCCACGCGGATCCGCATTCGAAATTCCACAACCGGTTCGCATCCGAAATTCCACGCGGATCCGGCATTCGAAATTCCACACCGGTTCGCATCCGAAATCCACGCCGATTCGCATTCGAAATTCCACGCCGGTTCGCATCCGTATTCCATTTCAATCCGCATACCAACATGCCAAAAAGGAGCTCTCCCACGATCATCCGTAGATGACTGCGAGGCAGCTCCTTTCCGGTCATGCCGAGCTCGAGCAGCCGAGCCCGTTTATTTGAAATACGTCGCCAGATGCGACGCGGCCTTTACGATGCCTTCGCGCTCCGCTTCGAGCGAGCCCCAGAAGCGGTGATCCTCCAGCTCGATGCTGACCGCGCCCGAGTAGCCGAGACGGTCCAGTCGAACGGCCACTTTGCCCCATTCGACGTCGCCGTGGCCGGGAATCGTATAGCGCCACGAGCCCTCGGAGAACCCGTACTTCGCGCCGAAGGTCGCCTCCAGCACGCCGCATTCGTACAGCTCGTCATGCAGGATCTCCGTATCCTTGCCATGGACGTGATTGACGCGCTCGCCGAATTCGGTCAGCGCCCGGATGTAATCGATGCCGAGACGGACCAGGTGAGACGGGTCGTAGTTCAGGCCGAAATGCTTCGACGGAATCGCTTCGAACATCGCCCGCCACATCTCGGGCGTGCAGCCGAGCGTCGGATAATGCGGGGCCGGTCCCGGCCAGCCTTCGATCGCGATGTAGATCCCTTGCTGCTCCGCATGCCGGACGATCTCCGGAAAGGTTTCTTTCCAGATCGCGAAGCCTTCGCTCCGCGGAAGCGTCCGGTCTTCCGGAACCAGGCACATGAACAGCACGCGTCCGCCCTGCGCCGCGATCTCCGACATTTCCCGTTTCGTCGCCTCTACCGCGTCCGCGCGGCGGGCTTCCTCCCGGCTGAGCAGCTGCGCGGTATGTTTCGCGTCGACGGACCCGATGCCGAGACCGGCCGACTCGCAGGCCGTTTTCCATTCCGGCGTCAGCCTCGGAAGATCCAATACTTCCAGTCCGACGCTTGCCGCCCATTGCGCGGTCTTCTCGATGCCTTCCGCGCCGATTTTAGGCGGAATCCGCATCCCCAATTTGACATTCATGCCGCTTGTTCCTCCTCGATTTTGAAGTGTCCGATGCCGCAGGAAAATGAAAGCAGTTCATCTAGGATGACACCTCGATTATAGAATATTTCGGCAGGAAAATTACGCCTTGGCGGAATCTTACAGTACGCGGATAACGCAAGAAAACGCCGCGAAGCGCCGTGCGGCCTGGGTCGAAGAACGCGATCCTGCGGGCGTGAATTTTGAAAGCGTTGTCGTCCATTTGGAAAAAATACAGAGACGGAAACGCATCTACGAAGTTACGGCATTCAATAGTCCGTATCCGATCATCCCCAAAGCAACGACCGGAAGCATGGCGGCCAGGGAGAGGAAGCGCGCCGGCCATGAACGTTCCAGCACAAGGATCCAAACAAAGCCGACCGCGAGCTCTGTCCACCCTACGGCGCGCATATGACCATACCCCGCATGGGTTAAAATATGAAGTCCTTCCGTCACGAACAGGCCGCCGAGCAGCCCGCTTCCGGCCATATGCCATCCGCCGCGTTCCCGTCTCCACAAGTTACCGCCGAGTCCGAAAATCACCCCGCCGACCACCGCGGCCGCCGACCATACCGCGATGTAGTACAGCGAATGCGGCACATGCTGCACGAATTTGGCGTACCCGTAATAACCGGCCACCATGCCGATCAGCGAGATCGCGGCGCCGGCCATCGCTCTCCTCCTCGTCGTGCCGAGGCCCCCGATGAAAAAGGCCGGGATCAGCCACACGGTGCCGGAATTGGCGAGCGAATTCCAATTCCCCGGCAGTACGCCCTGCCCGAGAACGGTAGCGATGCCGACGAGAAGTCCGACGATAATCGCGATGAAGCTGTAACTGCCTACGCGTTGCCTTCCCAATCGTTCGCACCTCCGCATCCAACAAGCTGAAGCTTTTCGTCCATTCTATCCCGTCTCTCCGGACAATTCAACGTCGCGCGCAGTGCCGGCTTGAATCAAGAAATGCCCTCTCGTTCGATAAACGGCTCTCACGATCGGGTACCCAATGCGTGCCGATTCGAAATAAAAAGGCAGCCCGGAACGCAAGCAAGTTCACGTCCCGACTGCCTCGTTAACGGCTTAAATCATAAATCCCCTTAAACGTGCTCGCGAGCGTATCCGGGCTGACGCGCACGTCCGCCGCGAGTCCGGCGCCGGCCAGCTCCGCTTCGAAGACCGGCGCGAACAAGCTGCCGCTCTTGGAAATCTGCCCGCCGAGCACGATGCGCTCAGGCCGGAATCGCAGCAGCGGCCCAGCCAGGATGGCCGCCATGCGTTTGCCGAACGCGGCGAACAGCTGCTTCGCCGCGCCGTCGCCGCCAGCGGCGGCCTCCGCGAAATCCCGCACGTCCAGCCCGTCCGCGTCATGCCCGAGCTCTGCCGCCAGGCGCAGAAAGCCCCGCCTCGAGAGGAAATCGTCGGCGATGCCGTCCCGGTAAGGCGCCGCGTACAGCCAGCCGTTGTCCGGCACGTCCGCCCGCTGCTTGATCAATGCGCCGTCCTCCAGAAAGCAGGAGCCGAGCCCCGTTCCGAGCGTCAAGCAGACGGTGCGCCCCGCGCCTCGCGCTTCGCCGTAGCCGGCCTCGCCGAGACCGAACAGCGCCGCGTCGTTCTCGAAGACGATGCGGCAGTCCGCCGCCAGCCGCGGCGCGAGCCGCGCATCCCCGCGGATCGCCTCCGTCAGCAGCGCGCCGACGTTCAGCCCGTACAGGGACTCGAACTTGCCGAGTCCCCGGATGAGACTGATACCGTTCGGGTAATCGAACGGACCGGGGAAGGCAAGGCCGATGCCGCGAATCGTGCCCGCGTCCGGGCCGGCTTTCGCCGCGAGATCCGCCGCGATATCGCCGAAATGCGCGATGACGGCATCGGCGCTCTCGCCGGACCGGGCGTCGTAATGCCCGATCGTGCCCGCCAGGACGCGGCCGTTCTGCACCGCGGCCGCCTTGATCTGCGTGCCGCCGACGTCGAACGCGAGAATCAGATTCTTAAAGGTCGGTTCCGTGACCGTATTCATATAGGTTATCGCATTCGTAATCGCATTCGCATTCGTAATCGCATTTGCATTCGTAATCGCATTCGCATCCGTATTTGCATCCCTATTTGCATCCGAATTTGCATTCGAATCCATCGCCTTAATTATATCCGCATTCGTCATCGGTTCCAGCTCCATCCTCTCCGCCCCCGGTTACGCTCGGACATACGCCTTGATCGTGGCGATCGTCCGCCCCTCGCTCGGTCCGCTCGGGCGAATCACGTACGCGTCCACGGATGCCGGGACGATGAACGTCTCCGCGTACCGGACGACGAACGGCTCGAACGCGCCGTCAGGGCTCTCCACGGTCGCTTCCTCGCCCTCGATGAGGTTCAGCATATGCACGCTGCCGTTGCCCGCGTGGCGTACCGGAACCGAGAACCAATGGCGGCGCGTCTCGATGAATTCCAGCTCGTGCAGCCCCGTCCGTTCTTCCCGCCAGCCTTCGCCCTCGGCGATCGTCCGCACGGCATTCACGCAGGAATCCGTCGTCCATTGCGTCGTCCGGTCCCATGCGATGACCTTGCTGCCGTGCTCGACATGCACCGGTCGCGGCTTGCCGTCGAGGCCGAGACGATCCCAGTCCCACAGCTTGAAGGTGAAGATATACGGCGTCGCGCTGATCTCCAGCACCATGGAGCCGGAGCCCGAGCAGTGGACCGTGCCTGCCGGGATGAGAAAATGATCGTGCTTGGCCGCCGGGTACACGTTGACGTATTGCTCCGCCGGGAATGCGAAGCCGCCTTCCTGCGCACGGCGCAAGTCGCCCAACATCGCTTCCGGATCTACGTTGTCCCGCAGCCCCAGGTACACCTCGGCGCCGGGAGCCGCTTCGAGAATGTAATAGCTTTCGTCCTGCGTGTACGCCATGCCGAACTGCTCGCGGATGTATTCCGTCGTCGGATGCACCTGGAGGCTCAGGTTCTGCCCGCCGATCGTATCCAGAAAGTCGAACCGGATCGGGAACTCCGCGCCGAAGCGCGAATACACCTTCTCCCCGAGCAGGCGGATCGATTCGAAGAACACGAGATTGATCGCCGGGAGCTCCACCCGCACGCCGCCGTAGCGCAAATACAGGCTGTTCTCCTCCGGCACGCCGTCGAAGCCCCAGGCATACGGATGCTGCTTCGCGGGCAAGCCGATGTTCGCCTCGAGCCACGTGCCGCCCCAGACGCCGGGGTCGAAGTACGGCACGAGCCGGAACGGCTGCGCGGCCGTCCGGGCCAGCCCCGCGAACAGCGCCGCCCGCGTGAGCATGTTCGGCGCCGATTCGGCGTTGGTGTCCAGGTAATAATCGATGCCGCCGAGCAGACGTTTCTTCAGGCGGTCCGCCATGCGCCATTCGAAGAAGAAGCCGCGCTTGTACATTCGGAGGATATCCGTCTCCTGCTTGGCCGTCCGCCAATTGCCGGCTTCCTTCGCGCGGTAGCGCAGCTGGATCTCCCAGCGGGCCATGTCGGCATATACCGCCATGTCGGCCTTGGCGACGAGCGAGGCGCCGAATCCGATGACGAGGACGATGCCGCGCTCCACCGCATCGATCTCCCGCCGCAGCTTCGCGATGCCCTCGGCGTCGTAAAACTCGCCGATATCGAAAGGCGCCATATATCCGAACACGCGATCCTCCGTCAGGAAGCGTTCCGCTTTGCGATCGACTTCGGCCGCCGAGAGCGCCGCTTCCTCCGCCTGGATGACCGCGACGGGCCGCAGCGCCCCGCTCAGTCCTGCGATGATCTCGTCCTGCCGAACGCCGGGGTAGCATTCGACGACGACCACGGTCTTGTCCTGTCCCCGTCCTTCGACCGCGCCGCGAAGGCGCGCGCCGATCGCCTCGTAGCCTGACCACGCCTCGTTCTCCCAGCCGGGTATCGCCGTCTCCGGACTTTTATCGTATGCCATTCGCGTTAGCTCCTTCATTCACGCCTTTTATCGTAATATATCACGAATTAACATAAATGAACACAATAAAAAGGAGCCCTTCGTCCTCCGCGACCTGCAGGTCGCATCGAACTCCAGTACTCCTTTCCTGCTACACGATATGAAGCTCCGTCCCGCTCGCCCGTATGAATGCCGCATCGGCCTCCGCTATGCCCGCGTCCGTGATGAACGCGTGAATGTCGGTCAGCTGCGCGACCGTGGACAAGAACCGTTTTCCGATCTTCGACGAATCCAGCAACATGACGACTTTGCCGGCGGAGCGGATCATCGCCTTCTTCACCTGCGTATCGAGCAGGTTCGGGTCCGAGAAGCCCGCTTCCGGCGAATAGCCGAGCGCCGACAGGAAGAGCGTGTCCGCATGATAGCGGCCGAAAAACTCCTCCGCAACCGGTCCGACGAACGTGCCCGACACTTCCCGCAGCATGCCGCCGCAGCAGATGACCGTCCGCTCCTCCGTGACCGAACGCCGGAACGCCGCGAGCGTATCCATGCCGTTCGTCAGCAGCGTCAGCCGGCTGAACGCGCCGAGCAGCTCCGCCATCCGGGAAACGGTCGTCCCGTTCTCCAGCACGATCACGTCGCCTTCGCGCACGAACCGCTCCGCCGCATAGGCGGCCAGCCGTTCCTTCACGCCGCGGTTGCTGGCATGCTTGGAGGCGAGATCGGGTTCCTCTCCGTTCGCCAGGCCCGCGGAATCCCGATAGACCACGCCGCCGTGGGAACGCTGCACGCGGCCTTCCTTTTCCAGCTCGCTTACATCCCGCCGAACCGTCATCTCCGATACGCCGAACCGGTCGCTCAGCTCCTTCATCGTCGCGGCCCCGCGCTCCTCCAGGAAGCCGAGCACCGCCTGCTTGCGCTGTAATGGCAGCATCGTTGCACCTCGCACCTATTTCAACGAACCGTGCCGCCGGTCATATCGGCAGCCATTCGATCTTGTGACTCATTTTAACATAAACGAACAAATTAACAAGCCGGCGCTGTCTGCGAGCGTTCTGCCCGTTTCGTCCGGAATCGCATGCGTGCCTGCGTTCTTTTGGATGCTTTTCGCTTAGCGACGTTAACGATTGCGCGTCAGCCGCGTTTACGCGCTTCTTCGCCACAGGCTGCGCCTGCCCCGACGCCATCGCTTCGCCTTTGGCAGGCAGCGGAAGCACGCGCATCCGCTGCCTGCTCGGCTCGCTGCGCTGCAACTCATTTCTTTCGCCCCAGCGCACCCCGCACCATCGGCTGCATAGCCTGGCCGCGCTTACGTTCGTTCCCGCCGCGGCGCCTCCGGTTCGGCCTGCGCCGAATCCGATTGACTTTGCTGCAGCTCGATGAACGAGGTTCGAACCAGCTTCTGCATGAATTCCTTCACGAAATGCAGCTGCTCCGGCGAATAATCCGCCATGAACCGGACCGCCCCGGCCTGAATTTGCTCGTCGAGCCGTTCATGAAGCGCGTATACCTTCTCGCCTAGCGGCGTGATCGAGAAATGCAGCTCCTTCTTGTTGCCCGGCAGCGACTCGATCACGATGAGATTCCGCGATGCCAACCGTTTCGTTACCTTGGAGACGGTGCCCTTCGGGAATCCGTAGCGGGTGGACAACGCGATTCCGTTCGCCCGTCCCAGCTTGCCGATCGCGTCCAGGACGTGAAGCATCATCGGCGTCATATCCTGCAGCGCCTCTTCCACGTCCGGATCGAGTCCTTGCGCAAGCAGCCATTCCTTCTCCTCGTCATCCTCCTGCTGGATCTTCAAGGCGAACTGAGAGAAGGCGTCGATGACCTCGCGCAGCAGCTTTTCGTCATGGGTATGCGGCATCGGGCTTGCCTCCTTCCGTCTATGCGTATCGTCGTTCCCATTATAGCAGAGCGAACGCATGGCCGTAAATAATGTTTCCGAGAAACAATATTGACGGCTTCCTGACGTCATGCTATATTGTTTCCAGGAAACATAATAAACGAAAGAGGAGTGGAATCCCCTATGCGCAACGAAGTCGTCGCCACGGCCAACGAGGTCCTTGCCACCATCATGAATCACCGTTCCATCCGCAAATTCACGAACGAGCGCCTGACGCAGGCGCAGATCGCCACGATCGTGCAGGCTGCCCAAATGGCCGCGTCCTCCAGCTTCATGCAATCTTACTCTATCATCGGCTTGACCGATCCCGCCTTGAAACGCGAGCTTCGGGACACGACCCGCACGCCGTATGTCGAGGACAACGGGCATCTGTTCATCTTCTGCGCGGACCTCCACCGGGTCGGCGTGATGGGCAGCGAAGAGGATCAGCAGCAAATGTCGGGCATGCTGGCGAGCGCCGCCTTCTATCAGATCGCCGTCGTCGACGCCGCGCTGGCCGCCCAGAACGCCGTCCTTGCCGCCGAGTCGATGGGCCTCGGCGCCGTCATCATGGGCTCCGTCAACCGGGACATCAAGCGCCTGGACGAGATGCTGCAGCTGCCCGCTCACGTCATGCCGCTCTTCGGCATCGCCGTCGGCGTGCCGGACCAAGAGCCCGAGATCAAGCCCCGCCTCCCGATGGACGCCGTCTATTTCGAGAACCGCTACGCGCCCGACGCCGAGCAGCGCGCGCGCATCGAGGCTTACGACCTCGGCATAGAGCGCTATTATCAAACCCGCAGCGAGAACAACCGCGCCGGCGGCTGGTCGGGCGCGAATATCGCCAAGCTGAAGACGAACATGCCGCTGCAGGGCTTGACCGACTTCATGCGGAGCAAGGGATTGAACGTGACGTAAATCCAATCACGGCAGCCGGGATCGCGTCGAATGCGGGCCGCGCTGCCTTTTCTGCCTAGTATTGACAGACTGGCCCATTCGATTCATCCGTTCGCCGACGTACTTCTTCTTCTTTTCCCCCTCTTATCTTGCGGGCGATGTCTAAACGGATTGAACCCAAAAAAGCCCGGGATGCATGTCCCGGGCTTTCGCGATCCTACTTAACCGTTCTTCCGGCGATTCAAATGAATGAACGTGACCGCGAGCGCGAGCACCAGCACCGCGCCCTTGATGATGTCCGTCGTGTAATACTCCACGTTCAGCATCGTCATGCCGTTGACCAGCACGCCGATCAAGATCGCCCCGAAGAACGTCCCGATGACGTTCGGGCGTCCCGCGCCGAAGACGGAGTAGCCGACGAATACCGCCGCCACCGCTTCCATGAGCATCGGCGAACCGGCGTCGACCTGGCCGTTGCCGACGCGGGCCGCGAACAGGATGCCGCCGATCGCCGCCAGCACGCCGGACGCGACGTACGCGTACGTGCGAACGCGCTTGACGCGAAGACCGGACAGGCGGGCCGCTTCCTCGTTGCCGCCCATCATGATCATCTGGCGGCCGAGCCGCGTATACTTGAAGAACAAATGCGCCGCCACGACCGCGATCACCATCAGGATAACCGGGAACGGCACGCCGAGCAGCTTGCCTTGGCCGATCCATAAAAATTCCTTCGTCATGACGCCGGGCGCTTTGGTACCGTCCTGCATCTGCATGTTGCTGTAGATGGAGTAGCCCTTCGTGTACGTCTTATGCACGCCGCTGACGATGTACATGACGGCCAGCGTCGCGAGCAAGTCCGGAATTCGAACCTTGACGATCAAGAAGGCGTTGATCAGGCCGACGATGGCGCCGAAGACGAGCGGAATGACGATGACCAGCACCAGCGGCATCTGGAACCAGACCATCAGCGTCGCCGAGAGCACGGTGGCCAGCGATACGGTGGAGCCGACGGACAAGTCGAAGCCGTCGACCGTCAGCGAGATCGTCACGCCGATCGCGACGAACGTCACGATGGAGATGGACCGCAATATATCCGCCAGGTTGTTGTACGTGAAGAAATATTGATTGTAGAGCGAAAAGAACAACAGCACGATCCCGATGAAAATGATCGCCCCGTACTTGAACGAGAATTGCAGCAGCCGATTGTTCACGCCAATTCCTCCTTACCCGCACTCGCATAATAAAGCAAATCTTCCTGCGTCGCCTCGCCCCGGTCGAACGAGCGAACGATCTCGCCGTCGCACAGCACGAGGATCCGGTCGGCGAGGCCCAGCGCCTCGGCGAATTCGCAGGTTAAATACAGAATCCCCTTGCCTTGCTGCGCCAGCTCCCCGATGATCCGGAAAATATCGCGCTTCGCGCCGATATCGACGCCCTTGGTCGGCTCGTCGAACATGAAGATCTTGGCGTCCGTGCTCGTCCACTTGCCGATCGCGACCTTCTGCTGATTGCCGCCGCTCAGGAACGCGGTCGCAATTTCGGGATGGGATGCTTTGATGCCAAGCCGTCCGATGACGTTCTCGGCGTAACGCCTCTCTTTGGCGCCCGAGATCAGGCTGAAGCGGCTGAGCGAACGCAGGATCGGCAGGCTGAGGTTATGCAGCACGGACTCCCGGACGAGAATGCCCTCCTTGCGCCGTTCCTCCGGCACGAGCACGATGCCCGCTTCCACGCCTTCGGCCGGCGAGCGGGGCAGGATGTTTTTCCCGCCGAGCTCGATGGTTCCCTTCTCCGCGACATCCGCGCCGAATAGCAGCCTGGACAGCTCCGTCTTGCCCGCGCCGACCAGCCCGACGACCGCGACGATCTCGCCGCTGCGGACGGTCAAGTCGACGCCGCGCACGCGCCTGCCCGCCGCAAGCCCCCGCGTCACCAATAACGGCTCGCCGATGCTCGCCTCCAGCTTCGGGTATTCTTCCTCGAACGATTTGCCCAGCATCGCGCGAATGACGGCGCCCGCATCGGTCTCGGCCGCGGGCTCGTTCATGACGACCCCGCCGTCGCGCATGACCGTGATCCGGTCGCTCACCCGGAATACCTCCGGCAGCCGGTGCGAGATGAAGACGATGCCGATGCCGGCCGCCTTCAACCCTTCCATCAGGCTGAACAGCCGGTCCGCTTCCTCCATGCTGAGCGGCGCGGTCGGCTCGTCGAGGATGACGAACTTCGCTTCCTGCGCGAAGAGGCGGGCGATCAGCACGAGCTGCTTCTCGGCGAGCGTCAGCTCGGACACGCTGCGCAGCACGTCGATCTGCAGGCCAAGCCTCGCCAGCACCTGCGCGGCTTCCTCGTTGAGCTTGCCCCACGAGATCCACTTGCCGCCTTCCGAGGACGCCAGACGGTCCAGCATGATATTTTCCGCGACGCTCAAATGCTGCACGAGCGACGTGTCGACTTCCTGATAGACGCAGTGAATGCCGTTCTTCTTCGCATCCGCCGGCGAGCGGACGAGCAGCGTCTGGCCGTCGATCTCGATCGTGCCTTCGTCGCCCTCGTATGCGCCGGATAATATTTTCATCAGCGTGCTCTTGCCTGCGCCGTTCGCGCCGAGCAGGGCATGAACCTCGCCGCCGCGCAGCTCGAAATCGACGTTCTTCAGCGCGGCCACGCCCGCGAAGGACTTGCCGATCCCGCTCATGCGCAGCAGACGGGCCGTCCGTACTGGCTGTCCAGAAACCATCCTAATTCCCCTTTCGCGCTTCGCTGGAATAATTAAACATGGTGAAAGCCCGCTCCCTGTGGTCAATTGGGTCTGCACTCGCTGTTGTAGCCGGATTTCTTTGATTAGATTAATCATTAATAGGTTGAAATTCGGCTACAAAGGCGAACGCTACGCTGTTCCGACTCCAATCGACCTCCGGTCGCTTCTTCACCAGGCTAAAGATTATAAAATCGCTAACACTTCTAGACTCATAAACAGCAGGAAACGGCGCGGTTATACCCGCGCCGTGCTTTAATGCGATTTTCGTGCTTACTTGCCGACGGCTTGCTCCAGCTCTTTGAGGTAGTCCGTGTTGCCTTGGTCGCTCTTGCCCCAGCCTTCCACGTACTCGCCGAGGTCGGCGGTCGTGACTTTCTTGTCCGTCGGAAGCATGTCGCGGCTTACGAAGACCGGCTCGATTTGAACCGTTGCGTCCGCTTTGTCGCCGTGCAGCTTTTGGTACAGGTAACGCACTTGAACTTGTCCGATCGAGGAAGGATCCGCGCCAGCGGCTGCAACCCATGGGCTAGTCGGATCTTGAATCAGCGCCAAGTCCTCGTCGCTCATGTCGATGCCGTAGACTTTGATTTCCGTACGGCCGGCTTGCTTGATCGCGTTCGTGACGCCTTTCGCGAATTCATCCCATGCTGCCCATACCGCCGTGATGCTGCCCTTCTCCGGATACTGCTTCAGGATCGCTTCCATGCGCGTTTGCGCGTCGAGCTGCGGCGAGTTCGCGTCGCCGAATTGGGAGATTTCCTTAATGTCCGGATACTTCTTCAGGAAGCTTGCGTACGTGATTTGGCGGCTTTCCATCGGCGGGAAGCCGGCGACCCATACTTTAACGATGTTGCCTTTGCCGCCGGCGTCTTTCGCCAGCGCCTCAAGCGATTTATCTGCCAGCATCTGATCGTTCTGCGCCAGGCTCGTTACGCCATCGATCGCGAGGCCCGAGTCGAATGCGACGACCGGAATGCCGGCCGCGACCGCTTTATTGACGCCGTTCGTCAGCGCGTCCGCGTTGCCGTGGTCGATCAGGATGCCGTCGTATTTTTGGTTGATGGCCGTATCGAGGTTGGTGACCATTTTGCTCAGGTCGTTATCCGAAGCGAGGACGGTGACTTTGCCGCCGAATTTCTCGACTTGCTTCGTAACGCCGTCGACGTATTGCGCCGAGAACGTGCCTTGATTGAACTGCATGATAAGTGCGATTTTCTTGCCTTTCAACGAATCGACAGCGGAATCGCCGCCTGCCGCCGCGTTGCCGGAGTTCGCCGGGGCGTTGCCGCCGTTGCCGGCAGCGTTATTCGCGTTGTCCGCTTTGTTGCCGCATGCGGACAAGACGAGTACGACCGCAAGGATAAGTGCGAGCGCGAGGCCCGCGCGTTTCTGGAATTTCATGTAGATACTGCCTCCCTATTCTTCTCTCTTAAGCTCTGAAACTTACTATATACGGTAATATCCCAGTATGTCAATCGGAAATGTGGAATTTTCGACAATACTTGGACGCTTGCGAAAACCGCCCTGCCGCGGACGGCTTTCCGCGTTCTTCCCCGCTATGGCTTTACGTCGTCGGGCGGCCGCTTGCCGCGCTTCAGCTCGTCGATGGAATAACCGAAATCCATCTGCAAATGCGGATAATCCTTGAAGCTCTTCCAATCGCCGCCCCATGCGAAGCCGAGCGATTTGGCGATGGCGACGACCTCCGACCAATCGGCCTTGCCGTTATGGTTGCCGTCGTATGTCAAATCCCAGATCGCGTCCCCCTCCGAAGTGCGCAGCGCGAAATCGATCGCCAGTCCGTAGTTGTGGTACGAGGCGCCGCCTTTGGCGTTGGTGACGACCTGTCCCTTCGCGGTGCGTCCTTGCTCGTACAGCACGTCCTGCTCCAGGCTGCTGCGGAAGCCGTCGGTGATCAGGATCGTGATGCCGGCCTTGGAGGTCAGCTTGATCAGCTCCGTCATCTTGGCGGCCACGACGGGATGAAGCGCCTCGACCGGCGGCACCGGTTCGACCGGCACGTCGCCCGGCTGCGGCCAGAGCCGCTCCTTGAACGGGGAATTGAGAACGATCAAACCCGCCAGCGACAACAGCATGAGCGGGAGCAGCCAGGGCTTCCTTCTCGCCCGCCTCAGGACGGGCCTTGCCGAAACCGGGAGGTTCATGTCCGGCATTCGAATGGTCACTTCCTTCGAAGCTTTGTTACGTGACTGTGCTAAATTGCTATTTTACTAGTTTACCCTATTTTAATAGAGAATAACGTGTCGAAAAAGCAAAAAAAGCGACTTTTTTGTCGCTTTTTTTTGGAAATAAGGATGGTTCCGTTTTCAAGCCGGTTTCTTGACCGCTTCGCGCGCCTGTCCGCGCTGGGCAAACGGCGGAATGAAGGCGATCAGGCTCATGATCAGTCCGAACAAGAAGAGCTTGTGAATCCCGTCGTAGAAGTGAACGGTCTTCGTCACGAAGGCGCCCATGACCGTGACCCCGACGGCCGTGCCGATGTTGCGCGCGAACATTTGGAGCGAGGTCGAGATGCCTTTTTCGTGCGCCTCGACCAACTGCTGCGAACCGATGATGGACACCGTGGAAAGCAGCCCGTACGCCAGGCCGTAAACCGTCATCGCCAGGAATACGAACGCGAGCGGCGTGCTTTCCCGGAATTCCAGCAGGAGCAGGCCCGTCGCGATCAGCATGATATTCCCCGCGATCAGCAGCGGCTTGTAGCCGTAGCGCAGCACCCATTTGCCCGCCGGCACCGACACGGCCATCCAGCCGAACGCCACGAACAGCAGCGCCACCCCGCTGACGAGCAGAGAATGGCCTTGGTTCTGCACGAACAGCGGCACGAAGCTCGAAGCGCCGAAGAGCGCCATGTACGAGAGGAGCGAGCCCGCCAGCATCCAGGAAACCGGCTTGTTGCGCAGCAGCGAGAGCGGCACGATCGGCGACGCGTGCCGCCGCTCGTACAGGAAGAACGCCGCGATCAGCACGATGCCGCCCGCCGCGTACCAGATCACGCCGCGTTCGACGATGGTCGTGGCCAGCAGCAGCGAGACGCCGCCGGAGAACAGCAGCGCGCCGAGCACGTCGATTGACGATTTCTTCGGCACGTACACTTCCTTGTAGGGCAGCAGCGTCAGGAACGAGACGAGGCAGATCGGCAGATTGACGAAGAAAATCCAGTGCCAGCTCAAATACTCGACGAACAGCGAGCCGAGCAGCGGCGCAAGCACGGCGGACAGCCCCCACATCGCGGTGAAGAACGCTTGGATCTTGCCGCGCTGCTCGACCGGGAACAGGTCGCCCGCCAGGATGGCCGGGAACGGCAGCATGAAGCCGGCGCCGATGCCTTGAACGGCGCGGAAGATCACGAGCTGCGCCATCGTCTGCGAGAATCCGCACAGCAGGGAACCGCCCAGGAACAACAGGATGCCCACGGCGAAGATCCGTTTGCGCCCGAACAAGTCGGACAATCTTCCCGCGAGCGGCGAGAGCACGGTGGACGCGATCATATAGGCGGTGAACACCCAGGCGTACAGCTTGGCGCCGCCCAGGTCCTTCACGATGATGGGAATCGTCGTATTGATGATCGTCGAATCCATGGACGCCACGAGCATGGCCAGCACGATGCTGATCATGACGACGACGCGATTATTCATTTGGGCTAACCTCCTTGGTCGCGTGAATCATTCTGGTCGTACCTATGTCTATAATTGTATAGGAGTACGACCGAAATGACTAGGGAAAGTGACGCCGGGCGTGAGGTTCTGCGGAGCGTCGGCTTGGACAGGCTCGAGGACGGCGCCGATCGGGCAGCAGAAAAAAAGCGGCCGACGCTTGTCGACCGCCTCTTTCAAACAGCCTTCGGAACTATGCAAAGTCGCCATGTCCGCGCTGCAGCTCCCGCTTAACGGTACTCGGCCGCTTTCATTTCCCAGAACGCCATATCGGCCACGCGAACCGCTCCGTCCGCTTGCAGCCGCATGCCATGGCTATCGTCCAAGGAAGGATAGACCCGCGCCGAGATGCAGGTCTCGTCGCCGGCGAACAGTTCGATGGACGACTGATCGACGAACAGGCGCAGCTTGAGCGCGCGTTCCCCCTCCTCCAGATTGAACCGGCCGACAAGGGGAGACTTGCGCACCTCCGGGAACAGGCTCGACGCCGAACGGTCGACGGTGATCGTACCCCCCGCGAAATCGACGCGCACGTCCGTATGTTCCCGGCCGCAAGCGGACGCAAGCACGGAGACGGTCAATTCGCCGACGCCGCCGGTAGGCAGCTCGATGTCGAGCGCGCACTCGAAGGAGGACGACGCCACTCCCGGGTCGAACGGGTCCGTGCCGACCCGCACATCCGCCCAACTCCGGCGTTCGCCCCGCAATGCTTCCAGCTCGGGAATCGGCGTGATCGCGAGCGCGCCGTTCGGTTTCAGGTCCACCAAGCGCGGCAGCGCCAAGGCGCCCGTCCACTCGAGCGGCACCGGGAAATTCTCCCCCCTGCTCTCCGGCATCCAGCCGAGCAGGACGCGCCGACCCCGCTCGTCGACGAATCCCGTCGAAGCGTAGAAGCCTTCCCAGCCTCCGTAATCGACGATGCCGCGGCGTGCCACTTCCGAGAATCCGTCGGACGCGAACGTGCCCGAGACGTAGCCGACCGGGCCGCTCGGCGAATAGCACACGACGGCTTTATCGCCGAACCGGAAGATATGCGGGCATTCCCAGATGCCCTCTTCCCCCTGGTGGAATAAACCGCCGAAGCGCCAATCCTTCAGATCCGCCGAACGATAGATCAGCCCGCAGCCCTTGCCCTCCGCGATGCCGCCGAGCAGCATGTTCCATTCGCCGCCTTCTTTCCACACGTACGGGTCCCGCCATTCCGTGACGCGAAGGTCCCCGTGAAGCTCGGCCGTCAGGACGGGATTATAATCCGGCTTCCGCCAGTCTACCGTATCCCCGCTTCGGGCGGTCCACTGCTGCGCGCCTGTCGTCGCGTTCCGTTCGCCCTCGCCGATGCTCGTATAGAACAGCGTCACCTCGTCGCCGTCGACGACCGCGCAGCCGGAATAGCAGTGAAGCTCCCCCAACTCCTTCGAAGGCGCGAGCGCGACGGGCAGCCGTTCCCAATGGACGAGATCCAGGCTCTTGGCGTGCCCCCAGTGGATGTCTCCCCATTCCTTGCCGGACGGATTGTGCTGGTAGAACAGATGGTACTCGCCATGCAAATGAAAAGGGCCGTTCGGGTCGTTCATCCAATTGCGCGGCGGCGTGAAATGATACCTCGGTCTGTAGCGATCCATGTTACGCGCTCCTCTCGTTTCTACAGTGTCTCCGCCATTCGCCCCTTCGCGATCGCGAGCGTGCGGCGGCAATGATCAGAACGTCCGATAGAACCTGCGCGCGCTCTCCTTCTCGGCCAGCGGCAGCCGCAGCGCGACCGGCAGCATCTCGGGAAACGCCTTGTGCGGCTCGCGCTGGTACCAGTACGCGACGGACGCGTAGTCGTTGGACTGGGCGTTCCCGTGGCCGTGCTCGATGCTGAAGCGAATCGAGCTGCGGAAGATAATCGGATCGACGATATGAAAACGGTACTGCGTCATTTTGCCGGAATATTCGTTGAACGGGATCGTGTTGCTCTCCCGCCAGGCGTCGCCGTTCTCCCGGATCGGCGCGTAGAGCGACAACCCGTGGTACGGCGCGTAATACTGGCCGGAGGGATAGCCCCATGCCGCGCAGAAATAATCTTCCGTTCCCGTTCCGTGCAGGCGCGGGGGCCACGGCTCCCCGTCGATGAAGAACATGTCGTCCCCTTCGCCGGGCCAGCTGAACCCCGGCATCGGGTTGATATGGTCGATGCTGAGGTTGCAGCCTACGTAATGGCCTTCGCCTTCGGCGTCCAGCAGGACGTAATTCCCGTCTCCCGTCAGGTTCTTGACCTCGTACACCTTCGCGTCGGCATACGAGGCTTGATCCTGCCTGTCCTGCTCTGCCTTAAGCCGGTCGAGATCCACCGTCCCCTCGGTGGGATTCTCTCTCCGCCAGGACGCGTGGAAATAGAAGCTGTCGTCCGATACCGGCTGCTTCACGTAGTCCACGTAATAGTAGAGCACGATATCGTGCTCGCATTCGTTGACCAGCTCGATCCGCGCGCTTTGCCGGAACGGCATCTCGAAGAAGCAGTTCATGGCGGCTTTGTTCTCCACGATGCCCTGCGTCGTGATCATGTTCAGCGGCATCGACACGTAATGGCTGGCCACGCCGTGGCCGACGCCGAAGAAGTCGCCGACGGGCGAGTCCACGCTCGGCTCGCGCTCATCGTCCCAGTACATGCGAAGCAGCACCTTGCGGAACGCATGCTTGTCCCGGGAAGAGACGGTCATCCAGATATGCTTGACGATGCCCGCGCCTTCGATATCCGCGATCACCGCCGCGGTCCCTGCCTGAATCTCGATAAAATCCCGATTGCCGCCGGTTCGGTCCCAGCTGGACGCCCGGTGCGAAGTGCCTTCCTTGCGCAGATAGAGTGCATGCATGTCGCGCGATCGCTCCGTTTCCGAGTAAAGGCTTAATTGCAAGCGCAATCATTTCCTTAATGCCGTTATTATTTCAAATGCGCGCATAGGGGTCAATCCCTCTTCCAGCTTATTTCCATTCGCCGGGCTCGAGCAGCCTTGCTCCAGCCGCAGCCGCGGTACGCGACTAAGCGCAAACGGGCTTCAAGCACGTTCGCTTGAAGCCCGTTCGTTTCCATCATCGGTTTGTCCGTCTCCGAAGCCTGCACGGCCGACGCTTAATGCGCGCCCTTGATCGGCTCGAGCGGCGTTGCGGCATGGCCGTACTTCGGATACTCGCGGCCGACCGGCGCCGCCCATTTGACCGCGTTGTCGATGACCCTGCGCACCTGCGGGTTATGATAGGTCGGGTACGTCTCGTGGCCCGGGCGGAAGTAGAACACCTTGCCTGCCCCGCGGGTGTAGCAGCAGCCGCTGCGGAACACTTCGCCGCCCTCGAACCAGCTCACCATGACGAGCTCGTCCGGCTGCGGGATGTCGAAGTGCTCGCCGTACATTTCTTCCGCCGGCAGCTCGATGTATTCGCCGATGCCCGCCGCGATCGGATGCGCCGGATTCACGACCCAGATGCGCTCCTTCTCGTCCGCTTCGCGCCATTTCAGGTCGCAGGACGTGCCCATCAGCTTCCGGAAAATTTTCGAGAAATGGCCGGAGTGAAGCACGATCAGCCCCATGCCGCGCAATACGCGGTCGTAGACGCGCTGCACGATCTCGTCCTGCACCTCGCCATGCGCCAGATGTCCCCACCAGATCAGGACGTCGGTGTCGTTCAGCACTTCCTCCGTCAGTCCATGCTCCGGCTCGTCGAGCGTCGCGAACCGGATCTCGCCTTGCACGTTCAGGCCTTCGGCAATCGCGGCATGCATGCCTGCCGGGTAAATCTCGCCCACGACGGGGTTCTTCTTCTCGTGGCGGTACTCGTTCCAGATCGTCACGTTAATCGATTGTTGGGTCATGTTCGTATCGTTCCTCCTGTAAGGGCATTCATTTTGCTTTTATTATAAGGAACGGGGCGGACCGGATCGATTGCAGATCGGACGAATTTTTTACGGTATTCTGTCTTCCCGCGTCCAAGAGGCCCGATTCGTGCTACACTGGCCTTACGACATCTTGCATTCAGACGGCCGAAGGAGCAGCGCGATGACAACCGAAATCCACCATGAGCATGTCGCCTACCAGAATCCGTTTCTCGCCATCAAGATTTGGCGGATCGATTCGAGCCGGGAGCATGACAAAGCGTACGGCACGGGCAAGCAGGCGGGCCGCAAGCCGCCCTTTCCCGCGTGGAATTACCATGACGAAATCGAATTCCTGCTCATTCTCCGCGGCGAGATGACCGCCTATTACGGCGATGAGCAGCTGCCCTTGCGCAAAGGCGACGTCGCGCTGTTCGGTTCGGCCGAGCCCCATACGACGCAGCAGACGAAGGCGACGCCGCTCAGCTATCTCGTCTTCCAGCTCAACCTGCGCAAATACTGGGATCACAGTACGATGAACAACATGATGCATTTCGCGGAGATCTTCCGCCCCCTGAGCGCGCTCAACTATATCTTCCGGGAGAACCGCGAGGCCCGCGCGCGGGTCGCGGCGCTCATCCGCGACATCTACAAGGAGATGAACGAGGACCGGATCGGCTGCGAGCTGGCGGTATCGTCGATGGTCAAGCTGATCCTGCTGACGCTCCTGCGCAGCGACGACCGGAAGCTGCTTCACTACCACGATCATCTGCTCTACGAGCGGCTGCGGCCCGCGATCAATTACGTGGAGGAGCATCTGCACGAGAAGCTGTCCGTGGAGACGGTGAGCGGGCTGCTGAACCTGAGCGGCACCCACTTCATGAAATCGTTCAAGAAGGCGCTCGGCATGACGTTCACCGAATTCGTGGTCTTTAAGCGCATTAAGCGCGCCGAACAGCTGCTGCTCACGAGCGACATCAGCATCGCGGAGGCGGCCGTCGCCGTCGGCATGTCGAACCTCGGGCACTTCTACCAGTTGTTCAACCGCCTGAACGACTGCTCGCCGAAGCAGTTCCGGGACCGGCTGCGGACGGATGCGGGCGGGCGGGCGTAGACGGGCCGCAAGCGGCATGCCGTGCTTCGGAATAAAAAAGCTATTCCCGGGCTACGGCTAGTCGGGGCTGCACCCTGCCAGAAGGGGCCGGCCCGACCCATAGGGCCATGGAATAGCTTTTTATCGTTCTCCCTATAAAAGGCATGCTGCTTATTGAAATAAAGGTACGCTGCTTAATGTAATGAAGCTCTACGCCTTCGGAATCGAGGCCATGCAAATCTGCGAGGAGATGTCCCAGCTGTATTTGCCTCGGCTTCCTTCGTACAGGAGGACGAACTCGCGCTCCGTCTCGATCAACGCCGGGAACCAGATCGCGCCGCCGTCCTCCTGCCCCATTGCGCCGCAACCGAAGATCGGATTGCCGGGATGCGACTCCCAGTTCAGCAGATCCGCCGAGCGGGCGAGGCCGAAGAAATCCGGCTCGTCCGCCAGGTACGAGCTGCCGCCGTACAGCATGTAGAACGCATCGCCGTCCTTCATCAGCCGCGCCGTGACGATGGACAAGGCATCCCAGCTGCCCGGCGTTCCGGCGAAGATCGGCCGGTCCGACACCGGTTCGAAATGAATGCCGTCCGTCGAGCGGGACAGATAGAGCCGGTAGCCGTCGTTTTGCAGGAGCTGGTAGATCATGTAGATCTGCCCGTCCTTCACGATGGCGGCGGGGGCCCGGCCTTCCATGATGCTGCCGACCTTCTCGAAGCTGACGCCGTCGCGGCTGACCGCGAGGCCGACGCAGTCCGGTCCGGCGCCGATCGCGGAATAATAGACGAATACCCGGTCCCGGAACACGACCGCGGACGGGTCGAGCACGTCCTTGCCGTCGAACGCGTCCGGTCCGCCGACGTCCACGATCGGCTCGCCGCCGTTCAGCTCGCGCAGCCTGATCTTGTCCCGGGTCACCTCCAAGATCTCGGCAACGCCCAGCCGGTCATGCCGCTGCCCGTCCGTATTCGGCTGAATGCCGTTGCCCCTGTAGTAAAGCAGCTGCTTGCCGCCGAACGCGATCACGTCGGGGTTCGCGACCCAGACGCTCCGCCAGGAATCGCCGCTTGCCGGGATGACCGGATTATGGGGGGAATGCGCCCAGGACAGGCAGTTTCGCCGGTAATCGCCGTTGAATAAGTTCCACAGTTGCTCGCTCATCGATTCGCGCCTCCTCTTTCCCTCTTCTCCTCTCCACTATAGAAAACGAAGAAACAAGCGGCAAGCGCCGATCGAAACGAATGCTTGGATTTTTGAAACGAATGCTATCGCTCCGCACGGACTCCAGCGGCACGGTTGCGGGGGATTCATCAGCATACGATCAAGCGCCCGTTGACAACGCTTCTGCGTTCGAATTATCCTTTGGTAAACCGTAGCGCGGTTTCATTTCGGCTATTATAACCTGCATTTTCGAAACCCGCTTAGAACCAAGAATAGAGGGATCCCGATGCCGCTGACCGATCTGATCGTCCAAATCCCGCCCCTGCCCCATTTTCTGACCGCCGGACGGGACGTGTTCGCGGCCGGCTCCCGGCATGTCGAGCGGCGGGCGATCGGCGTCTTCGATCTGATCGTCGTTGCGAGCGGCGCTCTCTTCCTGGGAGAAGCCGGCGAGGAAGCCCGAATCGGAGCCGGGGAGGCGCTGGTGCTGCGGCCCGATTTGCATCATTATCCGACGCGGCCCTGCGAGACGGAGACGCATTTTTACTGGCTTCATTTTCAGATCCAATCTCCCTGGACGGAGTACGGCGAGCACGGCGCTCTTGCCGCGTCCTCGCTGCGAAGCGCGGAATCCCTGCACCCGGGCGATCATGGGCGCCAGTACGAGCTGCGCCTGCCCCGCCATCTGGCGCTGACGAATGCGCCGGATACCTACGCCGAGATCGAAGGACTGCTCGCGCTGAACGCCAAATCGGACCTGGCGAGCAGCTGGAAACAGCAGTCGGTCTTCCACGGCCTGCTGTTTCGCCTATGCGGCGACGCCCGGCAGAATCGCGCCGATTCCGCTGCCGTTCAGCTGGCGGAACGCGCGGCTTCGTTCCTCAAGGCGCATTACCGCCAGCCCGTGACGAACGAGCGGCTGCGGGACGCGCTGAACTATCACCCGATCTACATCACGCGCTGCATGCGCGCCGTCTTCGGCCGCACGCCGAACGAGTACGTGAACGAGTACCGCCTGGAGCAGGCGAAGCTGCTGCTGCTGACCACGGACAAGCCCGTCGCCGAGATCGCGGCGGCCGTCGGCTACGAGGATCCGGCGTATTTCGCGCGCCGCTTCAGCCGAGCTATCGGGATCAGTCCGTCGGCGTACCGGAATCGGTTCGAGGCAGGGGAGCAGTGACGGAATGGAGGGACATTCGAAGGCATCGCGACCCCGGCGTGAAGATGAAGGCCGACTGCCCGACCTGCAATTCACGGCCGCCGCGCTAACGAGAACAGCCGCTCGTCACTGGAAGGACGAACGGCCGTCTGTTGCCTTAATCTAGCAAAATTATCGATTCACACACAGGTTACCTCTATGAATGTCCGCTTCTTGAACTTCTTTTCAGTACATTCAATTGCAGATTCTCAATGTTGCAACGCGCCGTTTTCCGGCCATGCTCATTCCGCTCGCGTTTGAATCCCCCGGCTATTCGGCCATTCGGAACGCTTCATATTCCGCATTCACGCCCTGCATCTGCGCGATATGCCGCTTCGCGTGCTGGCACAGGAAATAGAGGTATTGATACACGTCGATTTTCCCCAGTCCATTGACGGTCATGGTCGTTTTATGCAAGGCACCTTCGCCGCCGCCCAGCTCGCCCAGAATCGTTTTGCACTCGCTGATCTGCCGAGCAAGCAGCGCGCGCACCTCGATCGGGCTCATCTTGCCCGTCGGCTCCATATGCTCCGGCCTCATCCAGACAAACGCCTTATGCTTGCCAATCGCCTCAAGCTCATCCAAGTTATAGCGATACCCCGCCAATTCGCCGACCAAATCGCTCTTCGCCGCGAGCTCCAACGCTTTCTTCTTTCCTTTACGAATCAGAATGAGCAGGAAATGATTGGTTAAGGTCACATGCTCCAGAATCTGCGCCTGGCTCCAACCCGTGCTTGGCGCGAATGCGAGCCGCGGCTCTTCCGCATGAAACCAGGGTTCGTACGCCTCAAGGACATCGGACAGCTCACGGTCGATGACATCCAAGGTCCGTTGTACCGTCATTGGCATTCCTCATTTCGACATGATGAGCTTCACCAACCCAAGCTTTCAAACCATAGCAGCCGATGATCTTTCTCCAGCGCCATTCGGATATAGCCGATCATGGGCTCCGGCAGCTCCCTGATGGGGAACCAGGCCAACGCTTCGCATTTGTGCGGCTCGACATTGGTGATTTCCCCGCTCCACGCGCGCACGTTCAGGTAGAAATCGATCCACTCCGAGTTGACGTTCTTCCGATGAACCACCCCGACGATGTCGAGATCCTCCGGTAAAATATCGACGCCGGCTTCTTCCTTCGCCTCCCGGATCGCGGCCGACTTCACTTCTTCCCCGCCGTCGATTCGACCGGCAACGACGCTCCATTTGCCGTCTTCGAATCCGGTATTCCGCCTCTTCAAGAGCAGCACATGCTCGTCCCGATAGAACAAGAGATGGACGGCGCCGTAAAATATAGGTGTCTTCACTTCAATCCTCCGCGGTCTATCTTCTCGATGGTGGCGTTCACTTCACTGACGATTGCGCGCTCGGCATCCTTCGGTACGTTGATGACGAGCACGCCGCCGAATACCTGCTCGTATCGGCCCTCCATTCGGCTGATCGCTTCCTTGATCTGCTCGATCTCGGAGGATTCGCTGACTTCCTTGCTCAGCAGCCACGAATGCCGGACCAGCTCCGACTTCTGCAGGGTCTCGACGTAGTAATAGATGTCTTTCTCTACTTTGACGCGAATCCGATCCCCATACGAGACATGCTCGCTAAAGATCGGGTTCTCCGCCATGATCAGGATGTCGTTGTCGATCACGGTCACATCGAGCACTTCGATCTCGCGGCCGACCTCATCGAAGCATAATGACAATGGACGAATCTCTTGCATCTCGGTTCACCTGCTTTGACTTCATATTCGCCTTCGCGCTCCCGCTAGACCTCGACCAAGCGGTAACCGAAGGCATTGATAATCCGCGTGTCCTGATAGTGATGCACGCGTTGGTTTCTTCCGTAGTTCAGATGCTGATGGCCATGTAAAAGCAATTTTGGCTTATAACGGTCCATGAAGTCAACAAAACATTGAAAGCCGCGGTGGCATAAATCCTCGCCGTCCCCGAGCTTATAGGCCGGGGCATGCGTGACCAAGATGTCCACGCCTTTGCCCAACCACAGCCTCGGCTTCCGTTTGGCGATTCGCCGGCTCATCTGACGTTCGGAATATTGATGCGTGCCGGGACTGTACCGATAACTGCCGCCGAGTCCCATGATCCGCAGTCCCCGGCAGCGAACGATTCGATCCTCGATGCATTCGCAGCCCTCGGGCGGAGCCGCCGCGTACTTCGTGTCATGGTTGCCATGCACGTACAACAGAGGCACGGGAATCATGCTCACCAAATAAGACAAATACTCGGCCTTCAGATCGCCGCAGGAAATGATCAATTCAACGTCCCGGAACCTTTCGCGGTCAAAATAGTCCCAAATGTACGTCGATTCTTCGTCGGACACCACCAGTATTTTCATGACCGTTCGACCTCCGCCTGGCCGTATTTGGACTTCGTTACCGAATCTCGTTCTTTTCGTTGATACCGGGCTTTCCGGGCAAATATTCGAGAATCACGCTGTCCGCTTCATCATAGAATACCGTCACTTCCGGGAGTCCGTCCGTACTCGTCGAGAGCACCGAGGCTTCTTTTTGCTTTCGCTTCCGGTCCCGATAGGTATAGACCAAGAATACCAGATTGCTGTTGTTGAACGTGATAAACGAGTTGCTCCACCCTTTAAAGCTGCCCTTGGTTTGAAGCCCGGTTTGAATCAGCCTGATTTTCTTGTTCGCCCGCACGATGCTGACCGCCATGAGCATTAGCCCAGTCAGCAGGATGGCCACGACTGCGGGCAGCGCAGTGATATCCCGCGCCACGGCATAAGCGAGCGTAATGAACCCGATTAGGGCGACTACGGCGCTGAACCGCGTGAATCGGCTGCCCAGCCGGATGGTCCAGATACGGAATTTCGATATCGTTCTCATGCTAGTTGTCATCGTCCGGACAATCCGCGCCAGGCGGGTTCGTGGCAGTCTTAGCTTTTAACCGCGTTAAACGCACGGAAGTGGTGGCTTTGCTCATTTTTTCGGCTCCTTAGGTTCTTACACCGGTATATCGTACTTTTCATTAAATGCTGCGTGAATGGATCCGTTTCTTATCCTTCAAGACAGGCTGGAACAAATACGTTTACTAATTGGTTCAATCCAGTAAAATGTTCCTTAGCGATTGAAACCACCAATAAACTCTGATCAATCTCTGCATAATAGAGTCTCTTCTTGCTGCCATACGCCATCAGCAATTTGGAGAATATAGCGATTATTTCTTTATCTAACCAATCATCATGTATCGCTAGATCGTACGTATAGGCATTTCCATTTACGGTAAAGAAAATTCTGGCTTCCTCTTCCTCGATATCCACGTAATCCTTTATATGATCAATTTCGATTTCAGCCTTCAGTAACGCTTTCAGCTTGTCGAGTACGCGAGCATAATCTCCATGCCCCTCGATACATTCAGCATCGAAATACCGGACCTCGTCGCTTACAGGCAAAAACTTACCGTCTTCTAATTCTGCATCCGATCCTAACTCCATTAATAATAATAAATACGGCTTGTCCTCGTAAGCTCTTTTCTCGAAGCTCAAGCAGTTCTCTAACTCTATGCCTCTATTGATCTCGATTCCAATTGACTGAAGAAGATTCAATTGGTCGTCTATGCTTACTCTTTTTTTCTTAAACCATGCCCTCAAGCGTAGTCATTCCTCCAATCAAAAGCTCTTATCGATAGATCCCAAGTTTTATTACATATTTAGATCTCGGTAGATAAACCGCCTCTATTTCTTTATCAAAATCCTGTTCAGGAATTTCGTATACGCTTATTAGGGAAATGTTCTTCACTTTTATTCCCTGGAATAAGCTGCGTGAGCTTAAGTGGTCAATATGTTCCGGAAACCCTTTTACGGTGCGATAGTCCTTAGTCATATAATTACCAATGTCCAAATAACCAGGTGCCCAAACGAAACAAAAGAAGACCAACATTCCGATTCCAACTATGGGAAATGCTATTCTTGTAAAGATTCTTCTCACCTTATTTTTAATTTTTTCCAACTTGGAAAAAGTTCCAAAAATTGATAATATCCCAATGGTTAATATATACAATCCAAAAAGAAGCCAACATGGAAAATAGCTAAGACAAAACATACTGATAAAAAAGGGGAAAATAATTAACCCCCAAATGAGATGATTTAAAATTCTCTTCATTTCATGGCTCCATCTTTTTCGTGCAAGGTAATTTAAACTAATAGCACCGTCAAACCATTATCACGCGCATGGCTAAGCGCTGCCTAAAATAATTGAATTTCCGGAAAGTGAATTTGCCAGTACGTTTGGAAGAATTGCAGGGTTTTCGATTTCGCCTCGGCGGATATTCCGCGATCTTCAAAATCCGTCCTACTCCAGTATGGATAATTCATATAGATGCACTTCCAATGCTTCTTCAGTTCCAAATAAAAATCCATATCATGATGATTATATCGTTTATTCCAAATCACGAATTGCTCTATTGGGTTTTCGCCCTCGAACCTTGCCCCATCAGGTGCAGGACCTTTATACTCATCTCCATAAAACGCATCAACGAGTTTTATTTTCCCTACGATGTTCGCATTCATTTCCTCAAGGTCTTCGGCAGGTATCCATAATTCATGGTGCATGCTGGATCCGACCAACTGCTCTTCATAGTTGTCAATAAACGGACTTGAAACCCTAAACTCAGTAACGAACCCCACGTAGCCGGAAAATTTATCTTTCGTATTCCAATCACGAGCAATTTGATCTGCATAGGGTTTATTCAGAACAGGATAAAAAATCGGTTGTTCTGGCAATCTTGGCGGAAATCCTGTTAGATTCGCATCTAATATCAAACCCATTTCGGCAAGTCCAACAGGTCGAAATAACGTTCGCATGTCAATTTGTCCCTTCAACTAGTTTTTCTGCCCGTACGAATGGTTTACTTTCTACCAAAATCCAGTTCATATCTACCTTCCGCCAATTTCTTCAATTCATTATTCCGATGCTCCTATACCGCTTCAATAACAAGCGTTCAACAGCCCAACCTATTGGCCCGAATGGAGCTTAGAAAGTCAATGTATCCCTCATGGTCGTTTTGTGTTCTTGTTCCTTAAACGCATGGATGTGTTTTAAGTTCTTAAAAGCGCCCACGCGCGTCAGAAGATAAAGATTACCATGTATATGAAACCCACCGCGAATTGAACAAGCGAAACCATGTATTCCTTGGAGCCTATTAAATACCTCCATTCCATAAATGCCTGCTGTCCCGCGGCAACTGAAAAAACCAGTAGCCAGAACCACTTCAGCGCGTTGATATTCGAGGTATCCAACACAAAGAAAAAAACGAACAACGTGACGATTACGAGCAGTCCTTTGACCAACCGATTGATATTCTTGCCCGGCGTATCGGAAATCTTATTTGATTCTTCTGGAAGGATAAATTTCTTGACTGCTAGTTGTGTCAAAGCCAACAGCATCAGCAATAACGCAAGGGGCAATGTCAGGGACTGTATGTTCGAAACGGAAAACGTCACGAAATTCCTCCTTTGAGTTGGGCATTAATTGGCTAAAACAACGAGTTCAATTTGTTTGCTGTTACTGCTATTCCTTTGGTTCATAACCGGCAATTGAACATGATCCACGTTTTCAATCAATTTACTCAAGTTTATCCCCTCCCTTGTTCGCATCCCACTGCCTCGCGTTTGATCCGCGTAGCGCCCTATAAAATAATTCTCAGCATGGTTCACTTCCATATCCGCTTTACGCTGTGTTTGTCCGTATCCAGCACCAATTCATATACGTCCGGGTTTTTCATGGCCAACCAATCATCGAATCCAAAATCCTTTTTGAAATTCCGGATCATCAATGCCAGCAGGTTTCCATGCGACACGACGGCAATCGTATGTTCGCCGCCATCCATGAGTTCGTTGATAACCGCCATCCCCCGCCGAGCAGCTTCCGAAGAGGATTCTCCTCCTTGCAATTTTAGGTCCGTGTCATGAAAGGATTCTCTCAATCTATCCATCCAATCTGCCATTGCAACCGAACTTAAGACCCTTTCCGATAATCTCGAATCGATATTCACGGAAAGGTTGGTTAACTCCGAAAACGGCTTTATGGAATGAACGGCTCTTAAAAAGGGGCTCGAAATAATCAATTCAATCTGCTTATCCAAGAGAAATAACGAGAGAGACTTCGCTTGCGCCACCCCCTCAAGCGTAAGCTCCGCATCCGGTTCTTGCCCCTTGGCCTTGCAATGTCGAATGAGATAGATCGTCTTCATGCGCATCCCCCATTATCTGATGATTACGCCGATCAGGAAATATACGGCGGCAAGAACAAGCAGGCCGATCACGAAGGCTTTAAGAAAATCGGCAATCGAACGCCTAAGGTCGAAACGCTCCTGCTTCAGATTTCTGTAGAAGCTAAACACCGCATACGCAATCACGAACGCGATCGAAGTTCTGACCGATGCGCGCAAGATATCGAAAACCAGATCTCGGATAGGCACGGTTTGCGCTGAAATCATGCCAGATCCTTCATGAACGATCTTCGTATCCGGATAATAGAGAATGGCGATGAACAGCCCGAAAATGAATCCGTATAGACCTGCTTTAATGAGTTTCCGCTCCATTGCGATAGATCCGCCCTTCGAATTTCAAGATATTTGCCGCGCTTACGCCACTACGCACGACGTTCCTCCGCCTTGACCGTCCCCTCCCGAATCGCGACCGAGCTCTTCCTTCTAATTTCCACTTTACGGAAATATCGAGCGAAAGTCGACAGCTTTTAGCCACTCATCCGCTTCCCGACAAGCGGCCAACCCACATGCCCGGCGGCACCTGAGTGGGACAGACCTGCCTTTGCGCCGTTCTTGGCAGGATTCCCGGGGTCAGCGACTTATCGGGCAATCGACTTTCCTGCGATCCGCGCGAGGCGAATTCTTGCCGAAAAACGTTATATTCCCCCGCAATATGCCACTTTTTAGACATTTGCCAATCTTTGGAACCATTATGAAAGTCTCTATTCATCCATTCATTTCCACTCTATAATTTAAATCATTAAATTGTCTTAATTTTCGCACTAAAGTAAAAATTTAACGAAAATTAAGGTAACAACGCATTTTATGAAAGGAGGTGGTCGGAAAACCATTCATCTCTCCCATCTACGAGCTGCGGAAGGAGTATTAGAAACCTACTTTATCGAGGAGTTGAAGAAGCACTGTGAAATGGAAAACATTGCAACAGGTTTTTCCGATCGGGATGGCTGCCATCCTTGCGTGGACGATCTCCGTTCCGGCCGCTGCCGCGGCGGATCCGATCGTTCGAAAAAACACAGTTTCAGCCGTCTCCCCCGCAACCGTAAAAGCCAAAATCGATCCTCAGGTGACGAAACGATTCGACGACGACGAGTACGTAACGTACTTGATCAAAATGAAGGAGCAAGCGGATCCTACGCAAGCTTCTTTGCTCGCGCAAGAAAAAGCGCGAAAGGACAAGGTCACCCCTGCTGCCGCCAAGCTTTCCATGCGCAATGCGGTTATCGGCACGCTGCGTGAAACAGCCTTACGCACGCAAGACTCCCTCGAATCCTACTTAGACCGCGCGAAATCCTCCAACGCCGGCGTGAAAGACTACAAAAGCTTCTTTATCGTTAACGCTTTGGCGGTCACGTCCACGAAAGCAGAAATGGAAAAGATCGCGCAACGCCCCGAAGTCGAGAAAATCCTCCCGAATACGGAGCGGTTCCTGGATACGGTTCAGAAAACGAAGGATACGGCGAAACCTAACGCCGCTGCTTCCGTGACTGCTCCGGCCCCAGCTCCGGAAGCCGCGCCCGTGACTGCTCCGGAAACGACTCCGGAGACTGCTCCCGTAACTGCACCGGAAGCTGCTCCTGCGACTCCGTCAGCGCCCGCGCAAAAAGAAGCCGTGCCGCTCACCGAGAACGTGGAATGGAACATCGATTACGTCAATGCCCCTCAGGTTTGGGAGAACGGCATCGACGGAACCGGGATCGTAGTCGCCAACATCGATACGGGCGTCGACTACACGCATCCGGCCTTGCAGCGCAAATGGCGCGCTTACGACGAGAACGGCCAGATCGTCCATCCCGAGCTGAGCTGGTACGACGCCCACAGCGCTGTCCCGCTCCCGGAAGACAACGTGGGCCACGGCACGCATACGATGGGCACCATGGTCGGCTCGGAGGAGAACGGGACCAACAAGGTCGGCGTCGCTCCGGGAGCGAAATGGATCGCCGTCCGCATATTCGACCCGTCCACGACGGATGCGATCATTCTCGATGCGGGTCAATGGCTTCTTGCCCCGGTAGACAGCGAGGGCAATCTGCACCCCGAGATGGCGCCGGATGTCGTTAACAATTCCTGGGGCGGCGGAGCCGGCATCGACGAGTTCTTCCGTCCCATCGTGCAAGCCTGGCGCGCGGCGGGGATATTCCCCGAATTCTCGGCCGGCAACGTGCGGGACGATAACCCCGGCGGCCCCGGATCGGTCGCCAATCCCGCCAACTATCCCGAATCGTTCGCGACCGGCGCAACGGACAGCGACGGCATGATCGCTTCCTTCTCCTTGCGCGGTCCGTCTCCGTACGGCGAACTCAAACCGGAAGTCTCGGCGCCCGGCGTGAACATTCGCTCCACCGTTCCGGGCGGCGGTTATGAAGGCGGCTGGAACGGCACCTCCATGGCCGGACCGATTACGACCGGGATCGCCGCTTTGCTGCTGCAAGCCAATCATTCCCTGACGATCGATCAGATCGAAGAAATATTGGAAAGCACGGCTACGCCTCGCACGGACGCGGAATATCCCGAGACGCCCAACCAAGGCTACGGCTACGGCATCGTCAATGCCCTGAACGCCGTTGGCGCCGTAACGAGCGGCATCGGGACCGTATCGGGCAAAGTAACAACAGCCGGCGAAGATACGCTGGCACCGGTAATCGAGCACACGCCTATCCCCGTCATTTATAGCGGCAGGGACGCTCAGCTGACCGCGCAGGTCTCCGACAACGTCAGCGTTCTTCAGGTCGAAGCGTTCGCGAGAATCAAAGGAACGGACGAATACGTCTATCTTCCGATGAAGAGAGCGTCCGGCAATTATAAATCCGGTCAATATACAACCGACATCCCTGCTTTCCTCATCGATACGGCAGGCTTGGAGTATTACATTCGAGCCAACGATTACGGCAATAACCAGATCTCCACGTCCGTGTACACGGCAGCCGTCTCGAACGGCATCAAGCCCGGCTATGTACAGGATTTCGAAGGAGATACCAGCGGATATGAAAGCGGCGGCTACAACAATTCGTGGGGAGTGGGCGAGCCCTTCTACGGAACGCCCGCTTCGGGAAGCAAGGTTGCGGCTGCCAGTCTGGGCGAGCACTACCTGCCCGGGGCGAATGCTTACTTCCTGGCCCCGCCGATCGACTTGACGGACAGTCCGGAAGGCGCGGTGCTGACCTTCAAGAACAGCTTCGATCTGGGCTCCGACCACGGCGTCGTCTATCTGGCGACCGAAGCCAGCAATCATGAATTCAGGGAGGTCCTGCATTTTACCGGCGCGAGCGGCGATTGGAAAACCCAATACATCGATCTGCGTCCGTATGCCGGCCAGCAGGTTCAACTCTTGTTCAACTTGTATGCCAGCGATTTAGGCGGCGGCAGGAACTGGTACATCGACGATCTCTCCGTTCAGCCTCCGGACGCGGTAGCGCCAAGCGCGCCGACGGACCTTACGGGAACGGCGGACACGATTAACAATGTCACCCTGACTTGGAATGCCTCGACCGACGAAGATGCAGCCAAGTACGTGGTCTATCGCTCCATCGGAGACGGCGCATCCGAACCGATCGGCACGACCACGCTGAACACGTTTACGGATAGCACCGCGGCCGGCGGCAGCAGCAATCACTATACGGTGGCAGCCATCGATTACAGCGGCAATGCAAGCGAGCTTTCGAACGCATTCACCCTCGAGCTTCCCGAGATCGTGTCGATCTACCAGGATACGTTCGACGGGGACACGGACAACGGCTGGACGCACTCCGGCGTCAACGACGAATGGGAACGCGGCACGCCGACCAATATCGGACCCGAGAGCGCGGTTTCGGCTCCGAATGTATGGGGAACGGACTTGGACGACACCTATAGCGACGGCAGCGACTACGCCTTGGTGTCCCCTGTCATTGATTTGAGCCAAACGGACAAAGCTTCGGTCTTCTTCAGCAACTGGTACGACCTGGAGAGCAGCTATGATTTCGGCCATCTGGATATCACCACGAACGGAGGCTCGAGCTGGACCGAGCTCGCATCCTTCAACGGCAACACGGTTGACGGACAGTGGGAGACGTTCGGCTACGATCTCGCGCCTTATTTGAATCAGCAGCTTCAATTCCGTTTCCGCGTGACTTCCGATGCATCCGTCAGCAAGGCGGGTTGGTATATCGATAGCTTCAAAGTGCTGGAAGTGAATGCGCCGACGGAAGTTACGGCGCGCAATCACGTATTCGACGGCGTTATCGGACCGAAATCGCCGGTCACCAAGCCGGCATATATCAGCCATGCAACCACCAAAGAAGCATTCGAAGCAAACAAGCCGACCGGGGATGTCAATCCGCAAAGCCTGCCGGCCAACGCGACCGTCACGGTTCTGGAAACCAATCGCTCCGTAAAGACGGATCCCGCGACGGGCGAGTATGCCTTCAAGCATATTGCCGGCGATTACAACTTGAAGGTAGAGGCCTACGGCTATTATCCGCAGGTCAAACCGGTCACCGTGACGGACAATGTGTATTCGACGGTGAATTTCGACCTGGAAGCCATTCCTCACGGTCAAATCACGGGCGTCATCGCGGATGAGCGCACCCAGGCGCCTATCGCCAACGCGAACGTGATGATTATGGAAGACGCGAACATTTCGCCAGTTCGTACCGATGAGCATGGCGCCTTCTCGCTGGACGTTCTGGAAGGCACGTACACGCTGTCCGTCTCCGCAGGCGGTTTCTACGGAAAAAGCGTCGCCGTGACGGTGCCGGCGAACGGCTCGGCGGAAACGAACGTCTCGCTCAAGCCTTTCGTTGGCGCTCCGGACGGCATCGGCTACGATGACGGAACGGCCGAGGACGCCCATGCTTTCTATGATGCAGGCAACGGTTGGGCGGTTCGCATGACGCCGGCCGCGAGTAGCGCTCAAGTGACGGGCGCGTTGTTCCGCATCTGGGATACGTCTTGGCCGGATCCGGGCGCCACGCCGTTCAAGTATGCGCTGTATGACGCAAGCGGCACGGATGGCGCACCGGGCAAACTGATTGCCGGGCCTTTCGACGGCGACGGACTGCGGAACGGCGAGTGGACGTCCGTGACGCTCCCGACACCGGTTGTCGTAACCGGCGATTTCTACATGGCTTACATCCAAGTCGGACCCTATCCGAACACGCCGGGACTCAGCACGGACGTAGACGGGCCGAACGCCCTGCGCAGCTGGCAGCTGGTGAGCGGAGCGTGGTCCCCTTCGCCTGAAGACGACGGCAACTACATGATCAGGGCGCTCGTTAGCAATGAAGTTACCGCCCCTGTCATTACTTCGCCGGCAGCGAAGTCGTACACCAATCAGGCGAAGCTGGACGTCACGGGAACCGTGCCCGTTGACGGAACGACCGTCACGTTGTTCAACGGCCGCGACGAAGTGGGAAGCGACGTGGTCGAGAACGGTACGTTCGCCATTCCTGTCGAGCTCAAGGCCGGTGTAAACAGCCTGACGGCGGTGGCGGCCCTGGACGGCAAATCGACCGATCCTTCCGCGCCTACCGAAGTCACGCTGGATGTTACCGCGCCGAGCCTGAACGTAGAGGCGCCGATCGACGGCTTCAAGACCAATCAAGAAGCCTTGACGCTGCACGGAACGACCGGCGATGAATACTTTGGCGAATTGACCGTAAATGGCGAGCAAGCCGATGTAGCCGCCGACGGCACATTCAAGCATCGCGTGCTGCTGGATCCGGGCGCGAATGTCGTCACGGTCACGGCGAAAGACCTTGCCGGCAACGTTACCACGGTGACGCGCACCGTTCATCTGGATTTGGATAGTCCTGCGATTACGGATATCGCGCCGGCAAGCGACGTGAAGCTGGCACAGGGCGACACCCTGCAGGTATCCTTCAAGAGCGATCCGGGCTTGAACGCTTCGTTCCGCATCGAGCTTCCGATCGCGCCTGCTGCGGCCAAAGCCGGCGAGATCGCGATGAAGGAAAGCGCTACGACGCCAGGCCTGTACGAAGGAAGCTACAAAACGCCGGATAAGCTGATCGTGGACGACGGTCTCATCGTCGTTCGGGTAGCGGATGCTGCCGGCAATGAAACCGAAGCCGTCGCGCCGGGCAAATTGTTCGTCAACGTCGATCCGGCTTGGGCGCTCGTGAACGAGGCGAAGGATGCTTTCAAAGCCAACGTCGCCAATACGACGGAAGTCGATAAAGCCGTGCTTACCCTTCCCGAGGCGGACGACATCACTTACGCGGTTACGGGCAGCAGCAACGACGAGCTGATCAGCGATGCCGGCCTCTTGCTCAAACGGCCTAGCACCAGCACGGACGTCGAATTGACCGTCACCATCGCCGCGAAGGCGAAACCGGCCATTAAGACCGAGGTCAAAGTAAAAGTCACGCTTCCGGCCATCTATACGGGCGGCGGCGGTGGCGGCGGTCCAGTCGTTGTGATCCCGCCTACGCCGAGCACCAGCACGAATTACGCCTTGACGGCAGTCGTGAACAAAAGCCAGACCCAAGCGTCCGTTAAACCTGAATTGAAAACGGACGGAAACACCGTATCGGCGTCGGTAGCGGATGCCGATCTGCAGCAAGCGCTGACTTCGTCGCCTGTTGCTGTCGTCGTACCGGTCACCGTGACGGCTTCGCAGCATGCGCAGTTCAACTTAACGGCCAGCCAAGTGGCCTTGCTCGCCGCGTCCAATCCGGCGAATGCCATCGTGATTACGAACGGAACCAGCGCCATTGCGCTTCCGGTCGGCATCCTGGCCAAGGCTCCCAAGAACGCCGGCCTTCAATTGACGCTGGCCGGCAGCGATCAAAGCACGGCCTTTACGAACGCGGTACCGGGTATCACCGTACTTGGAACGCCGGTTGCGTTTGAAGTGAGCACGGTTCAAGGTACGACCGTCAAGCCGCTTCAGCTCTCGGGCAAAGAGCTGATCAAGCAAGCCTTTATCCTTGCGAAAGGCGTAGACGCCAAAGCAGCCGGCGTGCTCTATCTCGGCGGTTCGACCGCAAGCCCTGCTCCTGCAGCGTTTGCAAGCAACGAGGACGGCACCACCACGGTGACCGTTACCCGTCCCGGCTTCTCGACCTACGCCGCCGTGACGAGAACGATCGGCTTCACGGATCTCGGCAGTACGTCGGCGAAGGATAAGATCGAGGCGCTTGCCAGCAAGTTCCTGATCGACGGCACGTCGAACGCCACGTTCTCGCCGAACGCCTCCGTGACGCGCGCCGAATTCGCGGCGATGCTGACCCGCGCGCTCGGATTGCAAGGCAGCGGCGGGGCTCCGTTCACCGACGTGACGGCCGACAAATGGTATGCGGACGAAGTCGCCGCCGCGTACCAAGCCGGTCTGATCACCGGCCTGGGAGACGGAAGCTTCAAGCCGAACGGCACGATCACGCATCAGGATCTGGCGGTCATGCTGGAGCGAGCTGCAAGTCTGGTTCGTCTGCAGACGAATGGCGTCGCCAGCCCGACCTATGCGGATGCCGCGGCCATCTCCGGCTACGCCAAGGACAGCGTACAAACCGTATCCGCCGGCGGACTGATGAGCGGCACGGAAGCAAACGGCAGCCTCTTCTTCACGCCGAAGTCTCCGTCCACCCGCGCAGAAGCCGCAACGGCGATTTACAACCTGCTGAAGCAATCCGGCTTGATTAACTAAAACGTTCCGAATGCGAAAACAGACTGCAGCTCCGGCTGCAGTCTGTTTTATTTCGTTACATGAATGGAAACATGGATCATCGATCATGCTCATTTAACATCAAGATAATTCACCATCAAGCGCTCTTCGTCATTCTAGATGTCACGTACACGACCAGGCTGATAATCATGCCAACAAGCCCAAGCCCGCTCAAGAGCATGCTGATCAGGATCGGCATCATATTGCTCGGCTCGGGGATAAATGCTTTGATTTCAGCGTTCATATGCTGCACTTGAATGGCAAAGCCCGCAATCCCGCTGACGATCCAGAGAAGTCCGCCGATGATGGCGCAGACGAGCGCTTTTTTTTGCAATTTGTTCATGGGGGATTCTCCTTTCGATCTTTATATTTATTAGCTCCTTTACTTTAGTTTCCCTACATTTATTTCGCCTTCATGGTGTACTTCTATGATCGTTTTTATTTCAAAGTTAATGAACCAAACATTAAACCCTACCGCTGTAACATCATCTTGTCGTTCGATTAGGCGCGCAAGTTTTGTTTCGATTACAGGTAAATTCAGTTCATCCCACACCACGTAATATCCCTTGTTCAAATCAAGTTGCATAACATCGGATAATTCATCCAGTTTCTTAATCAAGGTCTTGCTCTTCACTAGTTTCCAGTCAACTCTACCCCACTCTGTAAACGGGAAGGCAATGACCATATGAGCCACAATTCTCACAGATTCATCCAAACTATAAATTCTAACCTCATCGCCTAAGACATCAATGCACTCTTCGAATAATGCTGTGAATTGATTTTCTTTCTTACTCTTGTTTTTAAGCTGTTCCATTCTAAATTGACGTGCTTTCTTATCCATTCCATGATCAACGCCTTTTACTAAACTCAAGGCCACACGGCCAGACACAAATTGCGCTTAATTGAATCTAAAGTCGTCTGGTAAATACTCCTCTAATCACGCCCTATAAACCTTTTCTTTCTTATTCTTATACAGTACTCTTCCGAATTCTTCTCCCGGGGGAATGACGCGTATGATTCTATTCGCAGCGATCGATTGGGATAATACGATCTGGTTATCTTCAAGTATGTATTCCATCAGTGCAGCGTCGGTTAATGTTTCCTTATAGAGGCCTGGCCGTTTTTGAAGCTCTTCTCTTCCGATGGCCAAGCAATCAAGATCATGCCTCCATTCGCCCGTATTCCATATGGAACGTTCGCCAATTCGCCAAATGATCGTATCCTGCAGCTCCTTGCCAAGATCCGCAAGCGAATTAATCGGCTTTTCGAATGTATCTCTTGTCGTAGCACCCATGAAGTGGCCAAAATAGGCGGGTAAATCTTGTTCCTCGATTCGGAAAACAAAGCCATTGTATCGCTTCCCGTCTCGTCTAAATCGCTTTAACGCCTTCATCCACCATCGATCCAAAGCAACATGGCCGGTTAACGGAAAACAGTACACGCCATTTTGGCTTTTGCGAATGCCGTTTTTTATAATTTGCTTCGAATGATTGACCGGCGACCAGTGAACTGCGAGCATAGAGTCAACTCCTGAAATCATGTGATGTTGCACGTACTACACGTACCTGCAAAGTCATTTGACGATCCATTCCATCATTTTATTCCTCAACGTTTTTGCAATTTCGATATCCCTCTTATTCATCCATTCAAATAGGTGTTTATACAATGAAACCGCTGATCTAGTTTCGGTTGAAGAGATGTACAGGTACTAAGCTCCCCTTCTTCTCAACTTCTCCGACTAAGGAATCTCTTTAGGCTAACCGCAGTAGCCCTCAGGTTACAACACGTGAATAACGTTTAATGCCTGCTTTCTCTAGACTCAAAAAAAATCATCAATATGACTTAGCTTAAAATATGTTTCTCTAAGTTTTTTTCTTATTTCATAATCACTGAGTTCCGAAATAATAATTTCTCTCTCGAAATCTTCAAGCCAAGCTATCTTAAGACGTTTCGTAAATATGACAATAATGAATTGAAACAATAATATGATGAGAACAAATATTAGTCCAAAAAGAGCTATTCTTAAGTCTGTATTATTAAAATGGTAGACTGTTATTATCATTACAAGAGGATACAAACTAATATATATTTGATGAGATTTAATAAATCGGATAAACAAACTAAAATCATTACCATTAAAAACATTTTCAATTCTTTGAAAATTTCTATTTGGAATCTTAACAAAAACACTCATTAAACCAAAGGTCAACATAGAAAAAACAGTAATCCCTAGGATAATAAGAATATCTAATCTAATGTCAGAATTTAGAATGATTGAAAAACTTGTTAATGCTATTGCTATTAATCCTACTGTCAATTCATAGAACTTCATTATTTTTCTACATTGTATTTCAAGAATCGGAGCCTCTGTTTTTCTATAATTAATAATCTTATGAACTCTAAATTCCTGATGAAACGGTTGAAATAAACTATTACTAAAGTTCAAAAAAATTGCTGTATATAAAATAAGTCTGTCTACATTAATAAGCATCAACGGAATTTCTGGAAAAACGAAATATCCCATTGCTCCAATTGCAACAAAAAGCACCCAGTTATTAATCCCTCCAGATGTTGTCTTTTGCCTTTCTCTTTCTTGTAGACGATTAATAAAGTCTAACCAATCTTTTTGTGTTAATTTTTCCAAAGAGATACCCCCGAAAAGAGCATTAGTTTCACCTAACGTTATTGTATTCACGTCGCTCCACCACTTTAAGATACCAACGGTGCCGACCGCGATGCGGTTAAGAGGTGCCGGTGTGTCGATATGATTGCGCCTCCCTGTTGCTGGAATTCCATCTCCGAATCGCTTCTAACTCCGGCCGGATCGAGGGACAAATGACCCTATGCGTGAGTATGGTGTTTGGTGAAGTTGACTTCCTCTTCGAATTCGCTACAGCACTTTATAGATGTTACTATCTATCAGTTCTATGGGATCATTATTACGAATTAATAAAAGCACTTCATTACAATTGAATGGGAGCTGCCGAATCCTATCTATAGCCTTCCTGATAAATAACTCAGTATTCAAGTTCCAAATATCCAAATGAATATGTGTATTCATAACAATTATTATAGATACCCTTTCATAATTCTTAATTGCTTTTTTATTTGCATTGCGTATTACTTCTTCTAAGTATTCCATTGCCTTTGTTTCAAGATCTCTTGTATCTCCAATTCTCATCTTGCTATATCCACGTTCATTTATTAATACTGCATCCTCATATTCACTCTTACCATATATAAACTCAGTAATTTCATATCTTTTTATTTCCCCTGTTGAATATTGAACAATGGCATCATAGCTTTGATTACCTATTACTACTCTTACTTTCGCATCTATTGGAACGAGTTTAGATCGACTAAAAAGATAAAGTAAATAAAATTCCTCTAAGAAGATCTTATATCTTCCGGTCTTCAGACGAGCTAAATCATTTAGTTCTTTGTTACTTATGATTTCTTCTCGTTTAGATTCAAAATAACTCTGCATTTCACTTGGAGTTCGAAAAAGATCGAGATCATGAAAGTAATCACTTGAATTGATATTTTCCATGCTAACCTCCCAAAATACTAGTCAATTTCACCTAACGAAGAAGAAGCCACTCGCAAGGTTAAAACAGATCCCATTGACGCGATGCGCATTGCGCAAGCCTTTTACTTGGAGGAAACGAATCCTGCCTTTGAATCTCCTCCCGCGGTTGCTGATCTTCAGATTCTATGCAGACAGCACTACCAGTGGACGGTTTTGTATACCGATGTCCAGCTTCATTTCCGCTCCATCTTGGATCTCGTTTTCCCATACGAACAAAAAGAGGCCCGTCTTACCTTCGTACCGCCTTATATCAAGCTACCGTTGCTGGAATTACTAAGCAAGTACATGGGCCACGAAATGAGATTCTATCGCGACATTACCAACAAAAGCCGTCAGAGGGCAAGCTCCCAAAAGTTGCAATTGTTGCTGTATTATCTTTGGCGTCTGGAGCAATAATGAGCCATTTCGACTGCGTTAATTCAGTTACTTAAAGAACATTTTACCGTATTCCTTTTATGTTCGAGTTGGCTTGTTTCAGTGCGCCAATTTTAGATGTGACGCGGTCAGATCGATGTTGTTTAATTTCTTCTTGACCTTGATTAGCTGGTTTATCGGGTGCTTCTGCCCCACTTTTCAACCGACAATTTCTCTACTTCTTGCTTCTTCTTTATAAACTTCATTCTAATTCCTTCAATAAATTCAGGCCTTAAAAATGAAATATCTCCAACATGTTTATGAATTATAAATGGGACCTTACCTCTTTCTTCTGTTTGAAGTCTTATAAAATTCTCATAAAAATAATTCATAACCAAATCAATATCTTCTCCATCAAGGTAAGAAAAACTCTTATCGAGAAGTTCTTTAATCTTTAAATTGTTCTCGCTAACCTGAATTATATATTCGTTTCTAATTTTAATAGTTTTCTTGACATCTTCCTCAAGACGTTCTTGAGTTAGTTTCTCTTCACTGTAAGTCTTATCAATATATTCGTCCTTATATGCTCTTTGAAATTTACTTTCAATCTCAAACAACTTGGAACTTTGTGAAATGATAAAATTCAAAGGTCCATATAGATTAATTAACTGATCTTCTAAGTATTTAATTCTTCTCAATCTCTTATCAGCCAAATCTGCTCGAATCCAATTGAGAATAGCGCCAACAGCTCCACCACCGATAAAACTAACAAGTACATTAATCCAAGTCATGGGATCCTCCGATTAAATATAATAGTTAGAAATTGTTAGCCTTACAGAAGTTTCCGAAAACTTTCTTGTATTCATGAACCGGAGAGCCTCTAGTGAGCGATAGCGACGCAGCGTAAATACTTTGTTATCGGAGAATTTTCACATTTCCTCTATTAACTCTCTTTGTTATCCTCAATATTTAAAATATCCTTTAAACCAATCTCATCAAAACTATAAAATTCAAATTGCAAATCAACTCCATGAATCATATAGTCATTTCCAGGCTCTAATCCTAATATCCTCTCTTTAAACTTTTCATTAATATTACCAACGAATATAAAACGCAATTCCACATTCTTAGTGAAACGATTATCAAATTCCTTAATATACTTTGTGTTTTTCTCTATCGATTGAATTATATAATCCTTAGGGTAATATCCATGTCTACTTATCTTAATTTCTAAAACAACAGATTTTTTATCTAATAACATAATTCCATCAAATTCTACCCTTTTCTTCGTTCCACTTATCTTCACATATCTATTAATAAATTGTCCGTACTTATTCTCAAGGAATTTAAAAGTATATTCTTCAGCTATCAAAGCAAATTGCATAGGATTTAAATTGGATTTATTGAGAGTTAAATTTATTTGATTATCAGTTTGTGATTTACTTTCTTGACTTATATCTGATTCTATTGCCTTTTCAACTGCCTCAATTTCATCAGTAATAGAAGCTTCAATTTCCTTTTGAGATCTTGTCCCAACTAAATGATTAAAGTACGCATCACTATTTCTAATTATTGCCGCGATATTCTGTAAAAACTCTAAATTTGTAACTAGAGTAGCCAAGACTAAAATAGCTAAAAAATAACTTGTTGCTTCGTTAGCAAATAAACTTACACCTAAAACTATAAGTATTCCAACTACCTTTAAAGCTTCCTTCTTCAATACTTTAGTCCAAATAAAAATACAGATAAAAATCAAGGCTAATGAAATTGATAATACTGCAATAGATTCCCTAAAGTTTTCTAGTAGTTTTTCAATCATCTTAATATGCCCCCAAATTTATTCATTCTTTTGTGTCATTTCCGATAACGTCTTTTTCACGAACTTCTCTAAAGGCACTTCACCACATATAAATCGAACTTATCTTTCAATGTTTTTAACTTCCATTTTACGGAAATTTAATATGATTGTCGACAGCATTTACATAAAAGCAAAATCGCCATCACCCTCTTGATACGCATAATCAAAAAGGCCAACCAGCGCTGCTGGTTGACCTTCCAAAATACATGAACCGCCTGCCCCGTTACAATTGCAAAGACGGTTAATCAAATACCCCAATCTTCGCTATTGAGGAAACACCCACTGTCGCTTCAACGCGAACCCCAGCCTCAAACCACCAAACTACCGATACAACCGCCCATCCTCCGCCTCGCGAACCCACACCTGCATGAACCCCGCTTCGCGATTATCCCACGCATAGTAAGGGATCAGCTCGCAAGCCGCGCCCTCAACCGTCCGGCCGCGCAGCACGGTCACGCCGCCAAGCAGCTCGACCCGGTGCTCGACCGCGAACGCCTCGTGCGCCGCAAGCGCGAATGCGTCATACCGCAGCCCGTCATTCCCGGTCTGCTCGACGCAATATACGACCGGCCCGCGCTGGAACGCGATGCGTCCGCGGTTCGCTTCCACTTCCGGCCGGGAACGGATCGCCTCGACGGGCATATCCAGCTCCAGCTCGATCGTATCGCCCGGCGTCCAATACCGCCGCAGCACGAGATAGCCCTTCTCCGCCAACGCCTCCGCGCCTTCGACTCGCTCGCCCTGCGCGGATATCCGATAGCTCCGGCACCAGCCCGGCAGACGCAGCCGCACCGCGAACTCGCCCGCCTGCTCCGGCGTGACCTCAAGCGCCACGCGTCCGTCCCACGGATAGGCCGTGGTCTGCGCGATCCGCACCGTGCCAACGCCACCGCCGAGATCGACGGTCGTCTCGCTGCTCATGTACTGATTAACCGCAATACCGTCCTCCGTCGCGGCATACGCGTACTGGCCGATGGCCGGCAGGAAGCGCGCCAGATTCGTCGGGCAGCACGACGTATGGAACCACTCGACCCGGTGATGCTCGCCCTTGGACGCCAGCGGATTCACGTAGAAGAATTTGTCGCCGGAGAGCGAGATGCCGGACAGCGCGCCGTTGTACATCTCCCGCTCCACGAGGTCGGCGTATTTGCCGTCGCCGTGCAGCAGGTTCATCCGATGGTTCCAGAACGCCATCGCGATGGCCGCGCAGGTCTCGCAGTACGCCGATTCGTTCGGCAGGTCGTAATCGTGGGTGAACCCTTCGTTGTGCACGGACGGCCCGATGCCGCCGGTCACGTACAGGTTGCGCTCCACCGTATGCGCCCAAACGCGGTCGAGCGCGTCCAGGTACGCGGTATCGTTCGAAGCGAGCACGACGTCGGCCATCGCCGTGTAGAGGTACATCGCGCGGACCGCGTGCCCTTTCACCTCGCGGATATCCCGGACCGGCACGTCGTCCTGGCAGTACGCCGGACCCCAATCCGGCTTATCCCAGATCGCGCCGACGCCGTGGCCGTGGCCGCGTTCCTCGAGCAGCCAGAGCGCGAGCCTCCAATACCGCTCCTCGCCCGTCGCGCGGAACAGCTTTACGAGCGCCAGCTCGATCTCCTCGTGCCCCTCGGCCCAGTGGCGCTTGCCCGGTCCGAACGTCGCGTCGTAATGATCGGCCAGCCGGCACGCGACGTCCAGGAGCCTGCGTTTGCCCGTCGCCTGATAGTACGCGACCGCCGCCTCGATCAGATGGCCGCCGTTGTACATCTCGTGCTTCTCCATGTCGGTCCATTTCAGCTCCGGCGCTTCCACCGTGTAATAGGTTGACAGGTAGCCGTCGGACTCCTGCGCGGCTTCGATCAGCCCGGCGATGCGGTCGATCTCCGCTTCCAGCGCGGGATCGCGGTCCGTCATGAGCGCGTACGCGGCACCCTCCAGCACCTTGTACACGTCGGAGTCGTTGTAATACTTGCCTTCGTATTGGCCTTCCGCCAAGCCGCCGGCCAGCGCGAAATTCGCGATCCGGTTCGTCCGCTCGCATTGGTCGAGACAAACGCCGATCGTCACGTTCTTCAGCACTTCCAGCCGCGGACGCCAGAACTCGTCCTTGATCTTCACCGCGGAGAAGGGGACGCCCTGCCAGCCCTTGACCGGATTTTCCACCATCGACATCTTGCATGCCTCCTTGTCAGTCGTTCCTTACCCTTTCAACCCCGTGAGCGTGATTCCTTCCAGAAAGTAGCGCTGCCCGATCAGAAACACGACGACGCACGGCAGGACGACAGCCGCCGAAGCCGCCATCAGGAGATCCCACTGCGCGGTGTAGCTGCCCTGGAACATTTGCAGGCCGAGCGCGAGCGTGAAGCGGCTGTCGCTTTTCAGGTAAATAAGCGGGCCCATGAAATCGTTCCACGAGCCGAGAAACGTGAACAGCGCGACCACGATGACCGCGGAGCGGCTGAGCGGCAGCAGGATCCGCCAATAGATCTGGAAATAGTTCGCCCCGTCCACGAACGCCGCTTCGTCGAAATCCTGCGGAATCGTCAGGTAGAACTGGCGCAGCAGGAAGATGTTGAAGATGCCCCCGCCGAAGTACGCCGGGACGATCAGGGGATAGAACGTATCGTAGAAGCCGATCTCCTTCCAGCCGATGAAGCTCGGGATGAGCGTGACGGCCCCGGGCAGCATCATCGCGGACATAAGCACCGCGAAGATCGCGTCGCGTCCCTTCCAGCGGATGCGGGAGAAGCCGAACGCGGCCACGGTGCTCGAGACGACCGTGCCGAGCAGCACGCTCGCGACGATGATGAGCGTGTTCTTGAAGAACGCGCCGAACGGCACGACCGTCAGCGCTTCCTTGAAGTTCTCGAAGTGAAACGGCCTCGGCCACCACGCCGGCGGCATGATGAAGATCTGGGACAGATCCATGACGGAGCTGCGCAGCAGCCAGACGAACGGGACGATGAACAGCACGGCTACGATGAGCAGGGCGATATACCCCGCGGTAAGCTTCAGCCTGGACTCTCTCATGCGCGGTCCCCCTCGTAATGCACCCAGGATTTGGACGTCTTGAAGACGATGAACGTGAAGAACAGGATGATGACGAACAGCACCCACGCCAGCGCGGACGCATAGCCCATCTCGGTGTCGCGGAACGCGGTGCGCCACAGGTAGAACACGAAGAACAGGCTTTTATTGTTCGGTCCGCCCTGGGTCAGGATATACGCCTCGCTGAACACCTGGAAGGAGCCGATGATCGTCATGATCGTGTTGAAGAAGATCGTCGGCGTCACCATCGGTATCGTGATATGCCGCAGCTTGTGGTACCAGCCGCCGCCGTCGACGTCGATCGCCTCGTAATACTGCTTGGGAATGCCGGAGAGCCCCGCCAGGAAAATGATGACGGTGCCGCCGATGCCCCACAGCGTCGTGAGGACGATGGACGGAATGACGCTGCTCTCCCCGAACAGCCAGTTGCTCGTCGGCAGATGTAGCCCTCTCAGCATCGTGTTGACGAGGCCGAGATCCGGATTGAGCAGCCAGAGCCATATCATCGAGGACGCCACCGCCGGCACGATGCTCGGCAGGTAGATGATCGTCCGGAACACGGACCGCCCCTTTACGTTCATATTCAGCAGAAGCGCCAGGACGAAGGAGATGACGATGACCGCCGGCACGCGCAGCACCACGAAATAGAACGTCGTGCCGAGGGATTGATAGAACAGCTCATCCTCTCCCGTGAACAGCTTCGCGTAATTGGCAAAGCCGATAAACGCCGTTTTGTCCTTGAAGACGTTGTAGTCCGTCAGACTGAGATAGAAGCTCGCGACCATCGGCCCAAGCGTGAAGATCAGAAAGCCGAGTATCGCCGGCGACGTGAATAAAAGCCCGTAGAACAGCGCCTTGCGCTCTCTAGAGGTGGTTTTCTTTCGGGCTGCGGGTCGAGCCTGCTGTCCATCGCGTGCCGAAATCTCCATGCCGAATAACCTCCTGTCTATGAAAGAAGACGGCGTTCCCAGGGCAAGAACGCCGTCCCCCTATCGTCGTCCGCTTCCGCGGACGGCATATTACTTGATGTCGCGGCGGCCCTGCACCTGCTCCTGCGCCTTCGCGGCGACGGCATCGAGCGCTTCCTTGGCCGATTGCTTGCCAAGCCATACTTTATCCATGGCGGGATTGATGACGTCCATGATCTTGTTGAAGTTCTTGACGTAAGCCGTCGGCGTCGCGTGGCTGTGGCTCAGCAGCATGTCGATGACCGCGCCCTTGTAGCCGGACGGACGGGACGGCAGGTCCTGCGTCCACTTGGCCAGCTTGTCGGCATCCGTGTACCAGTCCTTGTGCGACGGCATCCACGTGCCGGCCGTCAGCATGTCGAGCGATGCCTCCGGATCGATCAGCGCCTTCAGCAGCTCCCAGGATTCCTGCGGATGCTTGGTCGATTTGAAGATCGAGAACATGCCGGCGACGACGGTCGTGACCGGCTCCTTCATGACCGGGAGCGCGGCAACGTTATAATTGAATTTGGACTGCGCGAGCGCCGTCGTCGCCCATTGTCCGTCGAACGCCATGGCGACCTTCTTGGTCTGGAGCGCCACGTTCGTGCCGGGGATATTCTTCGCTTGCAGCGGGGAAGGGGCCACGTGGTCCACGTTGATCAGATCCGCCAGCTTCTGGATCGCTTCTACCGCTTCCGGCTGGTTCAAGCCGAGCGTCTTGCCGTCGGCCGAGAGGAAATCCCCGCCGTTCGAGTAGATGAAGTTGCTGTACAGGCCCCACCAGGTGGGCAGGTTGATGCCGAACTGCTTGATGTTCTTCGGATCGAAGCCCGTCTCCGTCGCGTTGCGGCCTTTGTTGTCGATCGTCAGCCGCTTGGCGACGTCCACGAATTGGTCCCACGTCCACGCGTTCGCCGGGTCGGCCGGCGGCGGATCGATGCCCGCGTCCTTGAACACGTCCTCGTTGTAATACAGCACGAACGTCTCCGGTCCCGGTCCGATCCCGATCACGTTGCCGGGCTCGGCGGAATACGTGATGTTCGGCACGAGCGCATCCATGTTGATTTCGGTGTCTTTATCGAGATAGTCCTGCAGGTTCAGGAATTTGCCCTGCTCCGCGAGCGGGAACGCGATCGTGGCGGATTCCATCATGGCCACGTCCGGTTCGTCGTTGCCGGCGACCATGGTTGTCATCTTGGTGTCGTAATCGGCGCTGATGGCTTGAAAATCGACCTTGATGTTCGGCTTGGCTTTCTCGATCCGGGCGATGGCGACCTTGTACGCCGCGATCTCGTCCGGGGAGCCCCAAGCGGCAAGGCGAAGCGTGATCGGCTCGCTGCTGCCGGCGTTGGCCGCCCCATTCTCCGCATCGGCGTTCGCGTCGGCATTGCCCGCTGCATTGCTCGCGCCGTTTTGCGATGCGTTCGTATTGGCATTTCCGCTATCCGATTTCGTGCAGCCGGACAGCAGCGTCACGGCCGCCAGCAGCAGCACCAGGAACAGGGAAATCGGTTTTGCTTGCTTTCTGATCATACGATAAGAGCCCCTTTCTGCGATCAACCTCATTGGCTCATAGCTGCAGTCTATGATGGTTTTATTGTAAGAGATGGACAGCGCTTTCAAAACCCGAGCTTTTCTAGAATGGTGGACTATTATTGGGTATTGTGCGGAAGCTCGATCAAGATGCTCGTCCCTTCGCCCCGCGCGGAATGAATACGGATGCCGTACGTCTCGCCATAGGCCATCCGGATGCGGGAGATCGTGTTCTTGATGCCGATGGACGCGGATTCCTTGTACAGGATGGCGTCGATCCCTTCCTTGCTGATGCCCCGCCCGTTGTCGCGGATCTCGAAGTAACGGCTGCCGCCCGCCGTCCAGCCGCGGATCGCGATCCGCCCGCCGGCCTCCAGCCCGCCGAAGCCGTGCAGGATGGCATTCTCCACGAACGGCTGGAACAGCAGGCGCGGCAGCTTCTCTTCGTAGAGCGCGGGCTCGATCTCGTAGACGACCTCGAATTTCCCTTCGAACCGGGCCGCCATGATGTAGAAATAGTTGCGCATCCACTCCAGCTCCTCCGACAGATGCACGGCGCCCCAGTCCTTGCGGGACGTGTAATGCAGCATGTTGGACAAACTGACGAGCATCTTGCTCAGCTCCTTCTGTCCGTTCTCGATGGCGGTCCAGTTCATGACGTTGAGCGTGTTGTACAGAAAATGCGGATTCATCTGCATGTTGAGCGCCTGAATCTCCGCTTCCTTCTCCTTGAGCTTGATCTCGTAGTTTTCCTGAACCAGCATGCGGATGCGGTCGTTCATCCGGTTGAACCGCTGCGACAGCAGGCCGAACTCGTCGTTCCTCGCCACCTCGACACGCGTCTGGAAATCCCCTTCGCCCACCGAGCGCATCGCGCTCATCAGCTTCTTGATCGGTCCGGTAATCCGGCCGAGAATGAAATACGCGAATAGCAGCGCAACGACGCTCAGCGCGAGCGCGCTGACGATCGTCGAGGTGCGAATAACGGGTACGAGGCTGCTCACGAGCGCCGACTGCGGGGTCACGACGATGGACAGCCAGCCCGTCAGCTCCGAGCGGTCGAAGCAGACGATCCGATTCTCCCCGTCCAACGACAGCCGCTCCGTCCCGCTTCCCTGCGCGCGGAACCGATCGATCCACGGCTGCTCGTAGCGCTTCGTGATCTGTGACTTATCGCTGGACGCCACGACGATGCCGTCGGGGTTCAGCACCATATAAGACGAGCCGGCGGGAATGTCCTGCTCGAAGAGCTCGTCCAGCACCGTGGACTTGTAGCTGATCGTCAGCACGGGGCGCTCCACCCCCGGCTTCAGCTTGACCAGCGTGCTGTCCTCCAGATGGGAGAAGTTCAGCAGCCGGGTCGCGGAGAACAGGTAGCGAAAATCGATCGTCCCCTCCTGCAGCCAAGGCTGGTCGAACATCGCCGTGAAATCGTACGTCGGGTACCAGACCATCTTCCCGCCTGCCTGCACGGCCTCCTTGTAAATCCGCGATTGGGCCGGATCGCCCTGGGGAAGCGAACGCGACAAGCCGAAGCTGTAGTACGAGGTCCAGAGCTGCGCGGCGTACACTTCGTCGTTCTGGGAGAAGTACTTGCTCAGGATCGCGGAGATCTGGCGATCGGCGGCGACGAGATCCTCTTCCTTGGACGGATCGAGCTTGTTGAAGATCTGGAACAGATCCTTGTCGACGAACATCGACCGGCTGTTCTGGTCCGCGATGCCGAGCTTCGTGTCGATGACGTCGTTGTTCTTCTTGACGACGGCGTAGACGTTCTTCTGCGCCTGCTCCGTGACGACGTTCAGGCTCGACCGGTAGAACAGCGAGCTGAGCACGAGGAGCGGCAGCGCGATGAGCGTCAAGTAACTGAGCAGCAGCCTTGCCCGGAACGTCATGGCGTGTCCCCTTTCCCGGCCTGCGGCCGCGCCATATGCTTATAATTTTCCGGAGACAGCCCGACCTGGCGCTTGAACATCCGCGTAAAATATTTCGTGTCCCGGTAGCCGCATTGCTCCGCGATCTCGTAGATCTTGAGCTGCCCGGCGGCAAGCAGCTCCTTGGCCCGGCGCATGCGCGCCTCCGTGAGATGGTCGGAGAACGAGCGCCCCGTCCGCTGCTTGATTAACGTGCTGAAATACGACGCGTTGAAGTGAAACTGCTCCGCCGCCATCTCCAAGGTGACGTCCTCCCGGTAATGCGTCTGAATCCAGCTCAAGCAATGATCCGCGGCAAGCTCGCTGCGGCCTTGCTTGCGTTCGGCGAGCGACCGGTGGACCTCGCTCAAATAGCGGAGCAGCAGCTCCACGAGCGCCTCGCCGCTGCGGCATGCCGGCAGCTCCGAGGCGGCCGCTTGGGTGAGAACGCTTCCAATCCGCTGCTCGACGATATCGCGGGTTCGGCTCTTGATCTTGATCAGCGTCAAGGACGCGTAATCCTTCATGAGCTTGGGATCGGCGCGTCCTCCGGCCGCAAGCTCGCGGAATGCGCCGCGGCACATGGCCTCGGCCGCCGCCATCGTCGGCTCCTGAAGCGCCTCGAACAGCTGCTCGCCGTCCAGCCGGAAGACGGATTCCGCCGGCGGATCAAGCGCTTCGCCGCTCGCGACGCCCTGCCATTCGGCGTGAAACGTATACGCGAGCGCTGTCTGGGCCTGCCGGTACAGGCCGGGAATATTCGCGCCGTCCTGCCGGTTCGCCGTACCGCCCGTTATGGAACCGATGCCATATGAGGCCTGGATGCCGCGTCGCCGCCATCTCTCCGCAAGCGCCAGCAGCGCGCCGCGGAGTTCCTCCAGCTTCGCGGACAGCGGCCGCCCGAGCCGCAGCGCCGTAACCAGCCGCATCCCTTGGTTCGGAACGACCTGCAAGGAAAACGTGCAGACTTCGCCGAATGCCGCGACCGCACTGCTCAGCTGCTCCGTCAGCGTATCCAGCGGGAACGAACGCTCGTCTTGCTCGCCGTCAAGATTGTCGGAGTCGCGAGCGGAGGCGTGATTGTAGCTGCTATTGCGGCCATGGGTGCTATCGAGGTCGCGACCGGGACTGCCGGGGTCGCAACCGGGAACATGGCGCGGGTTGGGGCTAGAATTAAAGCCGCCATCGGAACTGCAGCCGGCGTCGCGGCCAAAGCTGGATCCATAATCATGGCCGCACTCCCCGTCCTCCGGACCGAATTCCGTCAGCACAAGCGCGTCCGCCTCCCGCAGCCGCTCCCAGTCCTCCAGCTCCGTCCGTTCGTCCGGCGGCAGCTCGCCGCTCAGCCACAAGTGCAGCAAGCGGCTCCGGTACGCCGAGGACGCAAGCCGCAGCCTTTGCTTCATGCTGTCGGACTCCCCGCGCTCCTTCGTTTCCGCCGCGACCTGCTCCTCCAGCCGTCGCAGCAGCGCCTCCACCTTCTCGGCATCCACCGGCTTCAGCAAATAATCGTACGCGCCATGCCGGATCGCGGTCTGGGCGTATTCGAACAGATTGTAGGCCGACACCATGACGACCTTGGTCCGCAAGCCTTCCTCCTCCAGCAGCTGCAGGAACGCAAGCCCGTCCATGTTCGGCATTTGAATGTCGCTCAGCACCACGTCGGGCAGCCCGGACCGCACGATCGCGACGGCCGCTTCCCCGTCTTTGGCCGTCGCGACCTGCGCGTCCGGCCGCATCTCCCGGATCATGGCCGCCATCCCTCTCAAGTGCCGCGGCTCGTCGTCCACGATCAGAATATTCATGCCGCACTCCTTCCCGCCCGATCGGGCCAATAGTTTCTTATACAGTACTACGTCCCGAAGATGTTGGGTAGGGGGCATGAAGGCGCATACTTGAATTAGGTTCATTATCTTCCGCCTTCGGACAAGCGCCGGATCTGCCGTCGTTCGCACCGTTTTCAATCATGCGAACAGGCCGCAGGGCGGCTCGACAGCCTGCGGCGTCGCCGCCGAGTCCTGATCACCGGACCGATCCTATTATCGTGTCGCGGCACTGTCTCACCTGATCAAGGCGCTCTCCTTGCCTTGGACGGCGCTGCCATGGTCCGGCGTCCGTTTCGCGCATAATCCCCTGGTTATGAAGCACACTAACATTTTCCAGCATTAATGATCGATTCGCTTCGGGAGGCATGGCCATGCGCTTCAAAGACGTCTTCTCCATCATCGGCCCGCCCATGATCGGGCCATCGAGTTCGCATACGGCGGGCGCGGCGCGCATCGGCAGAGCCGCCAGGCAGCTGTTCGGTGGGCTGCCGCGGCGCGCGGACGTGATCTTCTACGGCTCGTTCGCCGCGACCTACGAGGGGCACGGCACGTACGCCGCCATCGTCGGCGGGCTGCTGGACATGGCGACCGACGACGTCCGCCTGCCGGATTCGCTGGAGCTCGCCGCGCAATCGGGCATGCACGTGGACGTCGGAACGGGAACCGGATTGTTCCCGCTTCCAACACGGCCGAGCTCCGGCTGTACGACGATACCGAGGACGGGCACCCGGCATTCACGCTCGTGGGCACGTCCATCGGCGGCGGCAATATCGAGGTCGTGAACATCGACGGCTTCAAGGTGAAGATGACGGGCAATTATCCGACGCTCGTCATTCGGAACGACGACGCGCCCGGCATGATCGCCATCGTGGCGCGCCTGCTGCAGCAGCACGGGATCAACATCAGCGCGATGACCGTCGACCGCAAGAGCCGCAGCGGCGAAGCGATGATGGCGCTGGAGACGGACGAGGATTTCCCGCCGGACTTGAAGGACGAGCTCGCTGCCTATCCCGAGATCCATAGCGTCGGCTTTGTCCATATCACGTAAAGGAAGGAACGATCGACCATGCATTTTCGAACGCTGCGCCAGCTTGCCGTGCGCAGCGTCATCCCGTCCGACGAGGTGGTGCAGGTCATGCTGGAGGTAGGCACGGCGATGCCGGAGGCGCTGCGGGAAACCGCGCGAGGCGGACTCGCGCAGACGCCGACGGGGAAGCAGATCATGGCGGACCTGCGGAAGAAGAAATAAGCAATCGCGACGAACAGGCATGCCCCAGCCGAAGCTTGCGGGCATGCCTGTTCGATTGCGCCTGTTTGTTCGATGCCGAAATCATTTATGCCATGCTATTGGTTCAGGAGGTAGTACCAATAGGACCCATTTCAAATTAGCAGAATACGGGACGCGAGATGATAACCAGCAAGATGAACAGGACAAGAATGATTCCGGCGAAGCCGCCGCCCAAGCCGATGCCGCCTACAGGGCCGCAACCTTGACCTACTCCTCCGACGTTCCCTAATCCATAACCCATTTTTTCATCCCCTTTAAGTTTAGGTACATCTGTAATATATGTCCTTTCGTCCAACTTGCATGGGCCTCGCCGAAGAAAGGGCCATTACCCCGCTCGGCCACATCCGCGAATTGAACCGAATACCGGCGCTCGAAAGCCGCAAGCCGCGCCGATAGCGGGATTCGCGCCGGGTAACGCGCGCGTCCCGCATCCGGCCGCCATGAGGCCGCGAGGTACATTGGCCCGGCATTCCGACGTTTGGGCCGATGCCATTCCCCTCGAAATGCCCGCGCCCGAATTACCGGGCCAAGCCGGTACCGCCCCCCACATGCATATCGAAAACTCGTCATTGCGGAAGCACCCCGCCAACTAAAACAACGGCGATCGCTCCTCCTAAGAGCCCGTGGAACGATAATGGCGTACGCCGAACTGCCATACGAGCACGCAGGGCAGCATGAATGCGAAGCCCGCAAGGGGCGTCAGCATGTAGAGGATCCCGTTGCCGTCGGCCCGGCCCAGTATATAGAGCATCGGCAAATAGTTGACGCAGCCGAACGGAATGATGAACGTGAAGAACACCGTCACCCATTTCTGATAAATATTGAGCGGGTACTGCGCCATCTCGCGGCCCCCGTCGGTAAAGATGTTCGCGATCTCCAGCCCCTCGATGGTCCAAAAGCACAGCGTCGCCGCCAGCATGAAGATGCCGGTGAAAATCATCACGCCGCTCGTTACCATGAGGAGCATCGTGACCGCCTTCGCCGCGGTCCACGCGACGGGCAAGTGAATGAGCGCCACCGCGAGGACCAGACAGCTCTGAAGCAGGCGGCCGAAGCGCGTGAATTCGAACTTGGAGCCGAGCACCTGCAGCGCCGTCGTGCGGGGACGGACCAGCAACCGGTCGAAATCGCCGCTGCCGACCAAGGTCGAGAAGGCATCGAAGCCGCGCGAGAAGCATTCGCTGAACGAGAAGGCCAGATGGATCACGGCAAAGCAAAGCGCGACCTCGTAGAAGCTCCATCCCTGCACTTGGCCGAATCGCTCGAACATGAAATACAAGCCCGCGAACACCGAGAACGGGATGAAGAATTGGCCGACGGTCAGCAGCCAGAACGAGGTTCTGTACTGCATCTGCGACTTGAATTGAATCGCCAAATAATGCATGTATAAACGCATCGCGTTACCCTCCTTGAACGACGACTTGGCGCAGCGCCCGATGCAAGCTCCATCTGCCGAAGCCGACCAGCGCCGCAAGCCACAACAGTTGAATGAGAATCCCCCACAGCGCCTCGGCCTGCGGAATTTGCCCGGAATACACGCGGAAAGGAAAATCCGCCGTCCATCGGAACGGCAGGGCGTTGGCGATTTGCTGCAGCCATGCGGGCATCAGCGGGACCGGAATGACCAAGCCGGCGAAAAACTCGCCCGCCACGGCGATCAACAGCGTCGAACCGACGGGCGACATGGTCCAAAACACCGAGATATAGATCAGCATCGAGATCGAAACGACGACGAGCAGGCCAAGCAGAAGCGACACGACGAACAATAAGCCTGCCGTGAGCGATGGAGGCAGTTGGAGCCGATAGGGCCGGGGGAGCAGGAAGGCGACGATCAGAATCGGGAAACATCGCAGCGCCGCGCTGGACACGCGCTGAGCCAGCAGCTTGGAGAACCAGAATTCGTAGATTCCGCACGGCCTGCAGAGCTCGTAGGCGATATTTCCTCCGGTAATCAACTGGAAGATCTCGTTATCGCGGAACCAGAGCATGATGAACGCCAGAAAGATCTGCTGCAGCCAGGTATACGAGATGACATCCTTCAGGGAGATGGGCTGCTCTTGCGTGCTATGTTGATAGAAAGCCACGAAGATCATGATAAAGACAAGGCCGAAAAACAACTGCGTTGCCATGCCCGCATAAGCGGCGGCGCGGTACTGCATTCCGTTGATGAACCGCAGCCTCCAAACCGAGAGATACGCGTTCATATGCGATGCTCCTTATACAGCTCGACGATCAGTTCGTCGACGGGCTTCGTCTCGATCGCCACGTCCACGAGCTCGACCTGCTCCGATAATCGCGCGATCACGAGGGCCATCAATACCTGCTCGGTGTCCACGCTCAGCACCGCCCTCTCCGGCGACCACGAGAGCAAGGAAGCGCCCGGGATATCGAGCGGCGTGGCATTGGCGCGATAATCGACCGTAACCGTGCGATGGGTGCCGAAGCGCCCGCGCAGCTCATCCAGGTTGCCGTCGTAGAGCAGCGTCCCGTTGCCGATCATCAGGATCCGGTCGGCCAGCGCCTCGATATCGCTCATGTCGTGCGTCGTGAGGATGACGGTGACGCCTTTCTCTTTGTTGATGGTTTTGATGAATTGCCTGACCGCGATTTTGCTGATCGCGTCCAATCCGATCGTCGGTTCGTCCAAGAACAGAATCTTGGGACCGTGCAGAAGCGACGCGGCGATCTCGCAGCGCATCCGCTGACCTAGACTGAGCTGCCTGACCGGGGTTTGAAGCAGGCTGCCGAGTCCCAGCGTTTCCGTGAGCAAGTCGAGGTTCCCCGCATACGATCGATGGGGGATCTTATAAATATCCCTTAGGAGCTCGAAGGAATCGATGACCGGCACGTCCCACCACAGCTGCGAGCGTTGGCCGAAGACGACGCCGATATTGCCGACGTAAGCCCTTCGTTCCTGCCATGGCGTATAGCCCATGATGGAACAGCTTCCGCGATCGGGCACCATGATGCCGCTCATGACTTTGATCGTCGTGGATTTGCCTGCGCCGTTCGGTCCGATGTAACCCACGATTTCCCCTTCCTTGATGGTGAACGAGATGTCCCGGAGCGCATCCACGATAGCATGCTCGCGGACGAACAACGCTTTCATGGCTTGCCGCATGCCCGCCGACCGCTTCGCGACGCGGAACGATTTACTGATGCCTTGCAGTGTGATCATCGCTTCTTAAGCCTCCTCTTTTTTAGCCGCTCGAAAAATATATCCAAAACCGGAAAAAAAGTATAGACTTATAATAAATTCTCATTTATAATAATATTATAGAGGTCGAGGACATCTATATCGCACCCAAAGATTTAAAAATTACTTTTTTCACGAACATATTCGTTTTTTAAATTGTCTATTTGGTACGATCCTATAAATAGGAAGCACCCGTTGCCGCGAGCAGCAGGTGCTTTTTTTGATTTTGAGATGGAGGTCTTTGCTTGTCCTTTGAAGCGTTGGCCAAGTTACGCTTGCGTGCGTCTATGCCTGCGGCCCTTCCGCGACGCAGCCTAGCGGCAACGGACTCGACAATACGATTCGACTATTGCATGCTGTAAGTAATCGCCGATCGCGTCATCGTTCATGGGCCTGCAAGCTAACCCCTACGATAGGCGCCAATCGGACTCGCTTGCGCGAATAAGGAGGAACTTGCCATGGATTTGGAACTGAAAGGGCGCGCCGTCATCGTGACGGCCGCCAGCAAAGGCCTGGGGAAAGCAGCCGCGCTGCGGCTCTCGCAGGAAGGGGCCAACGTGGTCATCTGCGGCCGCCATGCGGAGACGATCGAGGGCGCGGCCGCCGACATCCGGTCGGCGACCGGCGGGGACGTGCTGGCCGTACGGGCAGACGTCTCCTCGGCCGCGGATATCGAGTCGCTCATTGCGGCCAGCGTCGAGCGGTACGGCCGGATCGACGGCCTCGTATGCAATGCCGGGGGGCCGCCCGCGGGATCGTTCGCCGCGATCACGGACGAGCAATGGGAGTCCGCCTTCCAGCTGAACATGATGAGCGTCATTCGGCTCATCCGGCTGTCGCTGCCGCATTTCCCGGCGGAAGGCGGCCGCATCGTCTACGTCTCCTCGACGTCGATCAAGCAGCCGATCCCGGGTCTCGTGCTCAGCAACGCGCTGCGGCTTGGGGTGCAGGGCTTGATCAAGACGCTCGCCGACGAGCTGGCGCCGCGCAACATTTTGATCAACTCGGCCGCGCCCGGCCGCTTCGCGACGGACCGCGTCCGGTCGATGGACGAAGCCCGCGCCGCCGCGGCCGGCGTCCCGTACGAGGAACAGCGCGCGAAGTCCGAGCGCGAGATCGGCGTGGGACGTTACGGCGACCCGGCGGAGTTCGCCCGTTACGTCGCGTTCCTGGCATCGCCCGCGAATAGCTACGTGACCGGGCAAAGCCTGATGGTCGACGGCGGGCTGGTGCGCGGGGTGTAGGCGTAAGGGGGTTACAAATAGGGGGTTGGCACCTGTGGGTGCCAGCCCCTTTCGTTGGTTTGACGAGCCTTTTCCGGCACGTGTACGGCGCTAAGTGCTGTTCCTGCTCGGAAACTGCGCATTTTCGCCTCATCTTGAGGCTCGCTCAAGCGCGGCGACCTGAGTCCGGCGTCGATGATGCCGGGATCGTCGACAGGACGACTAATTCCGGCGCTCGCCCCGAACGCAACCAGCCTCGAGCCGCCGCTGTACCGGGCGTTTCGAGGCTGGTTTCCCTATCGACAGCGATCATGCGCTATACAAGCGCATGCTCCTTCCGCGCATCCTGCTTGACGGCGTATCGGAACGCGTACGTGCCGGATCCCACGGTCAAGCTCACGCCCGTACCGGTTTCCGCGATCGCGAAGACGCCATCCACTTCCGATGCCGCAACTCCGCCTTCCGTCAATTCGGCCGGGGTCACGCCGTCCAGCACCACCTCGGCCGTCGCATTCGCCGGAACCGTCAGATGCAGGACGGTCTCGCCGGCCTCCTGCGTCCAGCCGGATTCGATGCGGCCGTACGGCGACTCCAGTGCGGCGCGCGCATGCGTGAGCGCGCCTTCGGCAAAGCGCGGCCGGATGCGGATTTTTTTGTACGCGGCGAACGCTTCGTCCATGTCGAGCCCGGCCACGTAGCGGTACATCCACTCGCCGATCGCGCCGTACGCGTAATGATTGTACGAATTCATGTCGTCGCTCCAGAACGAGCCGTCCGGCTTGATGCCGTCCCAATGCTCCCAGATCGTCGTCGCGCCTTTGGTGACGGAGTAAAGCCAGGACGGATAACTTTCCTGCATCAGCAGCTTCACGGCGGTGGCGTGGTAGCCGTTGTCCGACAGCGCGAAGCACAGGTACGGCGTGCCGACGAAGCCCGTCGTCAGGTGGTAGTCGTTCTGCGCGACCAGCTCGTTCAGCTCCCTGGCGACCCGCTTCTTGTCCTCGCCTTCGACGAGCCCGAACATGAGCGCCAGCGCATGCGCCGTCTGCGTCGGCGCGGCCAGCCGGCCGTTCGGCGTCAGGAACTCGCGCCGGAATTCCGCTTTGATCCGGTCATGCAGCTCGCCGTACGCGCGGACGTCCGCCGCCTTGCCGAGCACGACGGCCGCATCGCGGACCAGGCGCGTCGAATGCGCGAAGTAGGCCGTGGCGATCAGATCGCGCGGCGTCGCGCCGACGTAGCTGTTTTCCTTGGCGTCGAGCCCGAGCCAGTCGCCGAAATGAAACCCGGTGTTCCACAGGTACTCGTTCTCGCCCTGCCCGCGAATGTAGGCCACCCACGCGCACATGCTCTCGTATTGCTCCGCCAGCAGACGGACGTCCCCGTAACAGAGGTAGATCGTCCATGGGCAAATGACGGCGGCGTCGCCCCAAGCCGCGGACGTCGGAATATTCTCCTGCGGCGGCGGCGTCGCGGATTCGTGCAGCGCGTTCGGGATGACGAACGGCACGCTGCCGTTCGGATTCTGATCCGCCTTCAGATCGCGCAGCCACTTCGCGAAAAAAGACGCAACGTCGTAGTTGAACGCCGCGGTCCGGACGAATACCTGCGCATCCCCCGTCCAGCCGAGACGCTCGTCGCGCTGCGGGCAGTCCGTCGGCACGTCGACGAAGTTGCCCCGCTGCCCCCACCCGATATTGCGCTGCAGCTGATTGATCATGTCGCTCGAGCTGTCGAATTCGCCGGTCTGCGCCATTTCGGTGTGCAGGACTTCGCCCGAGAAGGCTTCGAGCAGCCCGCTTTCCAACCGCTCCGGACAGCCTTCGATCCGCACGTACCGGAAGCCCATGAACGTGAACGTCGGCGCGTAGGTCTCGCCTGCGATTCCCTTGGCCGTATAGACGACCGTCTGCTTGGCCGTCCGCAGGTTGCCCGTATAGAAATTGCCTTCCTTGTCCAACACTTCCGCATGGTGCAGCGTAATTGCCGTGCCAGCCGGCACGTCCAGCGTCATCCGGATGCGCCCGACCATGTTCTGCCCCATGTCGAGCACGATCTCGCCCTTCGGCGTGCGGATCAAGCTTTGCGGCTTGATGATTTCCGTCACGCGAATCGGTTGATGCTCCTGAGCCGTCAGATGGTTCACCGGCAGACCGACGGTTTCCGTCCCGCTCCAGCCCGAATCGTCGAAGCCCGGCTCGCTCCAGCCCTCCTGCTCCAGATTCGCGTCGTACGTCTCGCCGTCGTAGAGGTCCGCCAGGCGGATCGGCCCTTCGGAGGCTTTCCACGTGGCATCGCTGCCCACGATCTCCTCCGAGCCGTCGGCATAGGCGATATGCAGCTGCAGCAGCAGCGCCCGGCGGTCGCCGTACAGATTAATGCGGTTCGCCTCCCAGCCGAGCCGCCCCTTGTACCAGCCGTTGCCGAGCATCGCGCCGATGGCGTTCGTCCCGCCTCCCGCCAGCATGGCCGTCACGTCGTAGGTTTGATATTGCTGCCGTTTGCGATAACTGGTCCAGCCCGGCGCCAGCAGCTCGTCCCCGACCCGCTTCCCGTTCAAGTACAGCTCGTACACGCCGGCGGCCGTCGCATAGATGCGCGCGGACGCGACGTCCGGCTTGACCGCGAACCGCTTGGCGAGCAGAAAAGCCGGCTTCGCCTGCGGATCGATCGCCGCCGCGTCGGGGGTGATCCATTCCGCCCGCCATTCGTCCGGCGAGAGGAACGACGTTTCCCACCAGACGGGCTCGCTCCATTCCGATTCGCGCCCGGACCGGTCCCATGCTTTGACCCGCGCCTGATAGCGCGTCCGCGATTGCAGCTCCGGGCCGGCGTACGCCACTTGTATTGACGCGTCCGAGAGGATTTTGCCCGTATCCCAGATCGGATCGTCGAAGCTTCCGCCCGCCTTGATCGCCTGTACCCGGTAGGCTTCCTGCACGATTCCCCGATCCGCCGACTGCAGCTTCCATCCGAACCGCGGCGCCTTGACATCCGTCCCGAGCACGCTTGCGCGATATTCGCAAGTAAGCGGTTTCACTATCAATCCCATCGATTGCCCACGCTCCATTCTTTTAGTCGCTTGAAGGCTTCCTAGATCCAGTATAAGATGGAATCACGTCGTATATTGCAGGCTAATCGGACTTTTACTGTCGTCGAATATGACATTCCACGAAGAGGTGACCAACGATGCCCATCCAACGCCCGATCGCGCAAATGCACGGCAAAGACTTCTTCGACTCCGCGCTGCCGATCTATGTCAACCGGGCGGTCGAGACGTACCAGCTGACGGAGCACCGCCACGATTTTCTGGAAATCAGCTACGTCAGCGAAGGGGCCGGCACGCATCATCTCGGCGAGGAAGCGTTCCCGGTCGCGCACGGCGATATCTTCCTCCTGCCGGTCGGGGTATCGCACGTATTCCGGCCGTCGAACGCCTCGCCCGAGCATCCGCTGATCGTGTACAACTGCGTCATCGCGCCGGAAGCCGCGCGCCGTCTCGCGGAGGCCGTACCCGGCGGGGAAGCGCTGCTGCCTTTCCTGGAGACGGTCCACTATCGCAGGTACCGGGATCCGCACGGGGAGTTCCACCGGCTGTTCCAGCGCCTGCATTACGAGTATCTCTCGGCTCAGCCCGCCCGCGAGGCCGCGCTGCACCAAGGCGTGCTGGGGCTGCTGCTCTATCTGTTCCGGCTGGACGGCCGCAGCGACGCTTCCGCCGCTTCGGCCATTTTGCCCGCCGGCCTCGAGACGGTCCTCGCAACGATCCACAGCCGCTTCGACCAGGACCTGCCGGCCAAACGGATGGCCGCCCTGGCCGGGATCGGCGAACGACAATTTCACCGGCTGTTCGCGAGGCAGACCGGCATGTCCTACAAGACCTACCATCAGAACGTCCGCATCAGCGAGGCCTGCCGGCTCCTCCGCACCACCGACCGCAAGATCAGCGATATCGCCTCCGCCGTCGGTTATCAGGACATCGCCTACTTCAACGGGCTGTTCAAGCGGAAGAACGGCGTCACGCCGAGCGTTTACCGGCAGGTGGATGCTTCTTGAATTGCCGCGGATAGCGGATTGGCGGAAACATGGCTTGCGGATTGCGGCTTGACGGAAGCGCGGCTCGCGACCGACGCCATCGAGCAATCAAGCGCAACTACGAGCTTTGAACGAAGCGCCTGGCCAAGTCGTTACTTGAACCGCCGGGCGCTCCAGTGAACGGCAGCTCGGCAGACCTACTACCTCGAGCAAACAAGCGCAAATGCGAACATGCAAGAAGCCTCCCCGGCGCACATGCCGAAGAGGCTTCTATTGGCTTTACCGCATCCATATCCAATGCGTTACGAAGAAACGAGCTGCGGCCGCTCCGCGTCGAGCCGTTCTTCCAGGATCCGCTTCGCGACCCGGTAGCAATCGTCGACATGCGAATTGCCGACGTACTTCATGGCGCCGAAGCTTAAGGCGCCGGCCACGGCCGTGCCGATAACGGGCACGAATTTGGTCGTGCCTTTCACCGCGAAGCGCGCGGCCGCTTTCTTCACCAGCGCGAAGACCAGCCTGCGCGTGACGGCATGGCCGATCAGCTGGCTGCCGACCGACGTGATCATGCCGTAGACCACGGCCTTGCGCTGCGTGTCCAGCTCGGCCAGCTGCGCTTCCGAAAGCCCGAAGCGCCGGTTGATGTCCGGAATCAGGCGCATCAGCATCCCGACGTCCGCCAGCATGTCCGTTCCCGGAATCGGCACCATGGCCGCCGTCCCCGACAGCATCGCGCGCCTCGTCACCAGTTTCTTGCACGACTTGCGAATTTGCTCCAGCTCCTGCATCGATCGAGGCAGCATGGCAAGTCCCACCCTTCTATGCGACTCTTCCCGCCGTTGTCCGGCAGCGGCCGGAGGGGAGCAACCGTTAGATCCCCGTACGGTATTTACGTTCGCTCGAGGAATCGCGTTTCGTCTCGTCCTTGCGCTGCTCGTCCTGCCGTTCGATCGCCTGATCCTCGACCGGAATGGGATCGACCGTCCGTTCGCTCGCGAACCGGTCGAGCAGGCTCTCCTTGTCCGTCGGCACGCCTTCCGGATTGTCCCGCTTGCCCTGCTGCGTCCGGCGCCCGTCGGCGCTGCGTTCGAATGCGTTCATTTCCATCCCCCCGTAAGTTCGTCGTACCCTTCATTACCTTTTTCGGAGGATCGTCAAACAAACCGCATTAGGCGCGCAGCAGCGATTCGATGACGGGCGCGAGGCGATCCGGCTCTTCCGGCGTCTCGAACCGGCCCGCGATCGTGCCGTCCCGGCCGACCAGGAACTTGGCGAAGTTCCACTTGATGCCGTCCCCCGCGTACAAATCCGGATGCTTCGCCTGCAGGAAATCCCGCATCCAGCGACCGTTCTCGTCGGCGTGGTCGAAGCCTTGAAACGGCGCTCGGCCGGTCAAATACGCAAACAGCGGATGCGCCCGTTCGCCGACGACGTCGACCTTCGCGGCCAGCGGAAACGACGCGCCGAACGTCGCTTCGCAATACGTCCGGATCTCCGCGCCGTCCTCCGGCTCCTTCGCGTTGAACTGATTGCACGGGAAACCCAGCATATCGAAGCCCTGTCCGCGATAAGCGTCATACAGCTGCTGCAGACCCGCCAATTGCCGGGCGTAACCGCACCGGCTGGCCGTGTTGACGATCAGGAGCACCCGTCCCCGATACGCCGACAGCGGAATCGGCTCCCCGTCTATCCCTTGAACGGTAAAATCGTAGATCGACATGCCCGCCAACCTTCTTTCTCCCATCGAATGTGCCTCCATCATAAGACGGGAATCCCGGCCGGTCCAATAGGATTATGAAATATCGGCTATATGGAATGACAATAAGTCCGCTGCGAAAAAGCAGCGGTCCGTGTGCGCGGTTCGGGGCGGTTGCGCGGCTGCCGGATCAGCATGGGAGACCAATCGGTCGACTCCGCCGGCCGTTGGGTCGGCCCTGGCGGCCGTTCGGTCGGCATGCAAAGCCAATGCGGCCGGAAAAGCATCGCGGCCGTTCGGTCGGCGCGCAAAGCCGCGCTGGGCCATGTTGCGGCTCCGAAGCTAGGGCTTGACGTTCGAAAGGCAAAGCTAGCCTCGTGTAGCGAGCGGCTTGGAAATCCGTGCTAAGTTACGCAGCTCGAACGACATCGCATTGCCGATCGCTCCGCCCCTATTCTTCGCGCTGCAGCAGCCGGTGCGCGTATTGCTTCGGCGTGCAGCCGCTGTAGCGCTTGAACAGCTCGTAGAAATGCGCCATATTGGCGAAGCCGACATCGGCCGCGATCTCGGCGACGCTGCCGGGCCGCGTGACGAGCAGATGCTCCGCCTTGCGAATGCGCTGGCGGTTGACGTAATCGACGAAGGATACGCCTATTGATCGTTTGAAATACTTGGAGAAGGCGCTGTAGCTCATCCGGGCGATCCGGCTGACCTCGTCCATGTCGACGCGCTGGGCCAAATGCTCGTCCACGTAATCGAGAACCGGCCGCATCGTCGCGTCGTCGACGTACGCGTAGCCCTGCAGCAGCTCGCGGCGGTCGTGGCGCAGCAGGGTCAGGAGCAGCTGCTTGATGCGCATGCTGGCCGCGATCTCGTAGCCTTTGCGCTTCTCCATCATCTCCTTGTGGATATCGAGAATAATGCCGGCCGTCTCCTGCCTCGCTTCGCCGTTTTCCCGAAAAATATAGTTCAATTCCTCGAGCGGCCGCACCAGCTCGGAGAAATGCCGGTAATACATCATCATCGCCGGGTCGAAATAGCGCTGCAAATCGACATGAAGCACGATGTAGACCAAGTCCTCCTCCGACGTCTTATGGCTGAGGTGCAGCTGCGAGGAGCCGATCATGACGATATCGCCGGGACGAAGCGCGTAGACGGCGCCGGCCGTATGCACGCCCATGGCGCCCCGCAGCACCAGGATCAGCTCGACTTCCTTGTGATAATGCCATCGCCTTCCGGCCGGCTTGGGGCTCGCGTCGTCTTCGAACTGCCAGGCTTTGATGCACAGCTGCGGGTTCTGATAATGAATCGGCTCTTGGAATTGCTCCATCCGCGGATTTCCTCCTCGCCGTTCGTGTAGGATTGGATACAAACTCGCCAAAAATCGTGATTGTTGGCGGCTGGTGCCCCGTACTATGATGACTCATGAGCATTATACCTCAGAACAAGGAGCGAATCCGATATGAAAGTTGCGGTAGTGGGCTGCGGCGGCATGGGCCGCGTGCATGCGGAAAGCTACGCCCGAATGGACGGCGCGGAGCTCGTCGGGGTCTGCGACATCGACGGAACGGCTGCCGGCGAGCTGGCGGCGATAACGGGCGCGCGCCCGTACCAGTCGTTCGAGCGGCTGCTGGAGGAAACGGCCCCCGAGGCGGTCAGCATCGCGCTGCCGAGCCATCTGCATAAAGAATACGCGCTCAAGGCGGCGGCGGCGGGCAAGCATGTCATCTGCGAGAAGCCGATCGCCCTTACGCTGGAGGACGCGGACGCGATGATCGAAGCCTGCCGGGCAGCGGGCGTATCGCTGTTCGTCGGACATGTCGTGCGTTTCTTCCCGGAATACGAACAGCTTCGCCGGCAGCTCGCGGACGGCCGGATCGGCGTCCCCGGCGTCGTCCACGCGAAGCGCGGCGGCGGCCATCCGGCCGAAGCGAAAAGCTGGTTCGGCGACGCGGACAAAAGCGGCGGCGTCATCGTCGACATGATGATCCACGATATCGATTTCGTGCGTTGGACGCTGGGCGAACCGAAGTCCGTCTATGCCTTGAACAAACGCGACGACCGCATGGATTACGCGCTGGTCACGCTGGAATTTCGGAGCGGCGCCGCCGCCAACCTGGAAGGGTTCTGGGGGTATCCCGGACCGTTTCATTACGCGGCGGAATTCGCCGGCTCGGAAGGCGTCATCCGGCTGGACAGCACGAAAGCCGGCTCGCTGACGGTCCGCAAGGCCGAACGCGCGCAGGCGGGCGGTCCGGTCGTCGAGATCCCGCAAAGCGCCAGCGCGCTCAGCCCGTACGACCTGGAGCTGGCGCATTTCCTGGCCTGCCTCCGCGACGGCTCGGAGCCGGCCGTCACGGCGGCGGATGCCCGCGAAGCGCTCAGAATCAGCTTGGCCGCGCTGGAATCGATCCGCACCGGCCTAACCATTACGCTATAACCGAGAAGGAGGAGCAGCGGTGAAAAAACTTAAAGTTGGCCTAATCAGCTTCGCCCACGGCCATGCGTTCAGCTACTATGCAAGCCTTCGCTCCTTGCCGGAGGTCGAGATCGTCGGCATCGCGGACGAGTCGGCCGAGCGCGTGCGGCAGCTCGTCGAGCGCGACGGCGTGCCGTACTTCGGCGATTACCGGCAATTGCTGGCCGGCGACGCGGACGCGGTCGTCATCTGCGCGGAAAACGTGCGTCACGCGGAGCTGACGATCGCCGCGGCGCAAGCCGGGAAGCATGTGCTGTGCGAGAAGCCGCTCGGCATCAGCGTCGCCGAGATGGAAGCGATGATCGCGGCCTGCCGGGAAAACGGCGTCCAACTGATGACGGCATTCCCCTGCCGCTATTTGCCGGCCGTCGCGGAAGCCAAAGCAGCCATCGCCCGGGGCGAGATCGGCGAGATCGTCGCGGTCAAAGGCACGAACCGAGGATCGAACCCCGGCGGCTGGTTCGTCGATCGCGAGCTATCTGGAGGCGGCGCGGTGCTGGACCATACGGTGCATGTCATGGACCTCATCAACTGGATGCTCGGCGCGAAGGTCAGCGAGGTGTACGCTTACGCGGCGACGCGCTTCGGCGCGGCGGAGATCGACGACGCGGGACTGGTCCACGTCAAATTCGACACGGGCGCGTTCGCCGTCATCGATACGAGCTGGTCCCGTCCGAGATCGTTTCCGACCTGGGGGGACGTGACGATGGAGATCATCGGCACGGACGGCGTCATCTCCGTCGACGGGTTCGCCCAGAAGAACGAGGTGTACAGCGACGGCGACGGCAAAGGCACCTGGAGCTATTGGGGCGACGACATGGACGAGCTGATGATCCGCGACTTCGTCCGCGCCTTGCTGGACGGCGCGGCGGTGCCCGTCACGGGCGAGGACGGCCTGCGTTCCGCGGAGGTCGCCCTTGCCGCCTATGAATCATCCAAGCTTGGCCAACCGGTCAGCTTGGCGTAAACGAGCGAGCGCCCGTGTCCGCGGGCGCTCGTGACAATATGGCGATCAAACGACGTATCGCCGCAACAAGGGCCCTTTCGCCTCCCACTCGGGAGAACGGAAGGGCTTTTCGTTTATCCGCTTAGGCTTGAACCTGTCGCAGATGGCGAACAAGATCATATTTCCTATTTTTGGATATTCATATGTCGTTGCGAATTTTGCTATAAAATGTCATATCCTGCCGGGCGTTGTGTTATATTATTCTCAGAAACTACCAACGTTTCATAGTTTTCAACACATCCAAGCAGCAAAAGGAGAGAGCAGTAACATGTTGAAGAAAAAATGGCAGAAGGCCTCGCTCGCGTTCTCGCTGGCCATGACGCTGATGTCCGTGCCGGTCGTCCAAGCGGCCGGAATTTCCGTCGTCGTCGACGGAACGATCGTCCCGAACGACGTCGAACCGGTCGTCGCGGGCGGCAGCGTGCTCGTCCCGATCAAAATGATCGGCGACACGATGGGCGTAACCGTAAGTTGGGATGGAGCCGCGAAAAAGGTGACGGCGGTTAAAGGCTCGAAGACCGGAACGCTCGTCATCGGCAACAAAACCGCGGTCGTGAACGACAACGGCAAAGAAACGAAGCTGACGCTCGATCAACCGGGCAAGATCGTGCAAAGCCGGGTCATGGTGCCGCTGCGTTTTCTCGCCGAGCTGTTCGGGGCGCAAGTGGAATGGAATGCCGAAAAGCAGCTTATCGTAATCAAGACGCCAGTCGGCGCGATTGTGGGACCTCAAGGGCCGAAAGGCGATAAGGGCGTTAAGGGTGACAAGGGCGACACCGGAGCCAAAGGCGAAACAGGAGCAACGGGCCCGTCGGGGTCGAGCGGCTCTGGATCGCAAGGTCCTACCGGAGCCAAAGGCGACACTGGCGCGACTGGCGCCAAGGGCGACAAGGGCGACAAGGGCGACAAGGGCGACAAGGGCGACAAGGGTGATAAGGGCGATAAGGGCGATAAGGGCGATGCCGGTACCTCTGGAGCCAAAGGCGACACTGGCGCGACTGGCGCCAAAGGCGACAAAGGTGATCCAGGCACGGATGGGGCAACTGGCGCTAAAGGCGACAAAGGCGATTCGGGTACGGATGGAGCAACTGGCGACAAAGGCGATCCGGGTACGGATGGAGCAACTGGCGCGATTGGACCTCAAGGACCAATTGGCGCAACTGGACCTCAAGGACCAACTGGCGCGACCGGACCTCAAGGACCTGCCGGAGCGTCAGGATTGGCGGCGATCGTTCCGTTCGCATCCGGAAAACCGATTACGATGACGACGATAGCAGGCGGTTTGAACGGCACCGGAGCACTGATCGGCTTTGGCAATTCCGTCAGCGGCGTAAGTAATATCGGTGGGCAATACGATCTTACGGGCGGACCAGGGGCTGACCTCAACTATGCGTTCTCCGTCCCGGCCAATGGCGTCTTGACTTCCTTGTCCGCTTACTTCAGTACAACGCTTGCTCAAGCCCTCATCGGCACGACCGTTACGATTACAGCGCAATTGTACAGCTCGACCACGCCGGATAATACGTTTAGTCCGGTTCCCGGAGCGACGGTAACCTTGGCTCCTGCGCTGACAGGCGTACTCGCGATCGGCACGGTAAGCTCCGGCATCACAACCGGCCTGAGCATCCCGGTTACGGCAAATACGCGCTATATGTTCGTGTTCAACGCATCCGCTGCCGGTATTTCCTTGATTAATACCGTTTCCGGCTACGCCAGCGGCGGCGCGGCATTCGCATTCTAAGTTTAACGGACAAGTTCGCGCCTCGAACGCGCGTACAGCTAAATATCTCTTCTTGTCAGGCCAACCGGTCCATTTCCCGGTTGGCCTTTCTTTATGCCCGGGTACGATGGCGGCAGCCGGAGAAACGCGCATAATAAAAGGGCCGGGAGCACCTCGTAACAGGTGTCCCGGCCCTTGCCTGGCCGCATGCTCTGGATCAAGCGATTAATAGACTTCGAGTTCGAACAAGGAGTACCCGTACTGCGTGGTCCGTTCCGTCCCGGTTACTTTAACGTAACGCGCTTCGGTCGGATTGATAAGCAGATTAGCGATGCCTTCGCGACCGCTTGTTGTGGCGTACGCCGACTTCCAGGTCGAGCCGTCTGCGGACAACTCTGCTCGGTAAGCTTTGGCGGCGGCGTTCTCCCAGTTCAGCACGACGCGCTTGATCGTCGTCACCTCTCCCAGATCAACGCTGATCCATTGCGGGTCGACGCCGTGGCGGGATTCCCAGCGCGTGCTTTTGCTGCCATCTACCGCGAAACTGCCGCTTTGCAGCGGTCCTTCGGAAGTCGTTGTCGATTTGTTCAACGCCAGGTTACGCGAAGAGCCCAGCGTGACCGACTGCAGAACCGAGTCATTCTTGTAGCCGGTTGCCCCGACCGTGATCGCGTTCGGTTTAGCGTCGATGAACAGCGCGGCATCCAGCGTGTCCGCTTGCATTTCGCGTCCAGCTGCGTCGTTCTGACCTACACTACCTCGCCCCGCCTGCGCAGCAGAACGAACAGCACCGCGCAGCACGCCGCGCACAGCAGCGCCATCAGCGCGATGAAGACATATCCGGCCTGCATGCCGATAAGCTGTCCCGGGGCCGAGCCGCCTTCGCCTTCGCCGAACAGCCCGCGGACGAACTCGATCACGTACCCGATGAACAGATTCCCGATCACGCTGGCGATGCCCATGAGCGTCACCGTGAACGTGATGGCCGTATCCGTTCCTTTGGGATAGCGCTTCGCGATCATCGCCATGACGGTCGGATAGATCGGGGCGATGCCGGCGCCCGCGATCGCGAACAGGATCGCGCCCCGCTCCCCGATCAGGATCGCCGCCAAGCTGCAGATGCCCGAGAAGGCGGCGAAGATCATCACCGATCTCGTGTAGCCGATCCGGTCGGTCACGGGGCCGAGGAACAGCCGCGCCAGCGTGAAGAAGAGGAAGAAGAGGGACAGCATGCCGGAGGCGTCGCCCATGCTCCAGCCGTACGCCTTCTCCAGAAAATTGACGAGCCAGCTGCCCACCGCCAGCTCGGAGACGACGCCGAACGACAGAATCGCGACGATCAGCCAAGCGATGCGGTCTCGCAGCAGCGAGCGGTACGAGGTCTGCTCCCCCGTCTCATGCCGCTCTTCCTCCGGAAACTTGCCCCACAGCGAAGGGATGATCGGCAGCACCGCCAGCGACAGCATGATCAGGTACATGCCCCGCCAGCCGAGCATGCCTCCGCCCGGCAGCTGCCAGCCCATCATGGACGCGGCGATCAAGGGCGCGACGATGGAGCTGAGCCCGTAGAAGAAATGCGCCAGGTTCATCATCGTGCCCGTGTTGCGGATGAAGATGCGGGCGGCCATGATCGCGAGCCCGATCTCCAGCATGCCGTTGCCGATGTACATGAGGAAGTAGGATGCCGAGAGAAACCCGTAGCCCTGCGCCGCATGCATCAGCACGCCGGCGATCGCCATGGACGCGAACGCGCCGATCCCCGTCCACTTGATGCCGATCCGCCGCGACAACGCCGACGTGAACGTGCAGGCCGCCAGGTAGCCGAGCGAATTCAAAGCGAGCAGCATGCCGAGCTGCCCCTCGTCAAGATTGAAATCCGCCTGCATGCGGGGAATGGCCGGCCCTTTGATGTTTTCCGAGAACCCGAAAACCAGGAATCCGCCGAAAACGACGACCAACAGCAGGACGTCGTTGAGCTTGAACATTATTTTTCGCATGCGCGCTTATGCCTCGTTTAAGGAAGATTAGCCCCTCGGTCGCCCTCGGAGACCTCTTCATATTCCATGGTATCGCCAAATTTGTCAATCGCTGCGCTGCGGGAAAGCAAAAAAGAGCCGCTCGCATGAGCGGCCCTCGATCATCCGGCGCCGGCCGTGATTTCCCGTCACCGGCACGGAATGCCCGGACGTTCCGTCGTTATTTGTCCGCCAAGAACGCGGCAACTTCCGCCAGACGCGTAGCGAAGCCCCATTCGTTGTCGTACCAGGTCGCAACGGACAGGAGCTCGCCTTCCACGTGCGTGAGCGGCAGATCGATGATCGACGTATGCGGGTCGCCGACGATGCGCGATGATGCCCATTCGCCTTCCAGCACGTCGAGCACGCCCTTCAGCGGGCCTTCCTTGGCCGCGCCGCGGAACATATCGTTCACTTCCTGCACGTTGCAAGGCTTCTCCGTGATCAGGTTCAGCTCGGCGATGCTGCCCGTGCGGGTCGGGATGCGGTACGCTTTGCCCGTGATCTGCAGGTCCGGCCAGATGAACTTGAGCGCCTTGGCCGCGCCCGACGAGGACGGAATGATGTTCTCGGCAGCCGCCCAGGAGTCCCGGCGGTCGCGCATCGGCTGATCCGTCAACGATTGGGTGTTGGTATAGGAATGGACCGTGGAGAACAGCCCGAATTTGATGCCGTAGTTTTCTTTGACCAGCTTGACGACGGCGGCCAGGGCGTTGGTCGTGCAGCTGGCCATGCTGATGATGCGGTGCTTCTCGGGATCGAAGCTGTCGAGGTTGATGCCCTTCAGCAATACCGCGTCGCAATCGTCGAGGGTCTTGCTCGGCCCGCTGATCAGGACGCGCTTCGCGCCGCGGTCCAGATGCACCTGCGCGACGGAACGGACGACGGCGCGGCCCGTGCAATCGACGACCAGATCCACGCCGAGCGCCTTCCAGTCCGGCACTTCCTGCGAGGAATTAATATAGAGAATCTCTCGTCCGCCGATGACCATCGCGCCTTCTCGGGCGGATACGTCCTCGTGCCAACGCTTATAGTTGGAATCCACTTCGAACAGCGCGGCGAGCGTGCCCTCGTCCTTGATATCCGACACCGACACCGGAACGAAAAGCTTGTCCTGAAGCGCCACGCGCAGCAGCGTTCTGCCGATGCGGCCAAATCCGAAAATCGCAATTTTACCCATTTTTCTCAGCCTCCATAGCAAGATGTTGTCGACGGGTATAGTGTACTCTTCTGCGCGCCCGAAGTCCAACGAAGGCCAGATTCCCGGTTGCGGGGGTCAATGAAGATTTTGTAAAAAGGCGAGACTGCCCGCGGCTTCCCGCTCTTCCAGCCCGTGCATGACGAGCGGTCCGTCGAACCCGGCCGTCCGCAGCAGGCGAAGGTAACCGGCGAAATCCAGATCGCCTTGTCCGACCGCCGCGAATGCCGGCTCGCTCCCTGCGCCGGCGCGGATGTCCTTCGCATGGGCCAGCACGATCTCCTCCGCCAGCAGGTCCGCCGCTTCCTGCAGCGTCCCGGACCAGGAAGCGCAGTCGCGCCCGGCGACGAGATTGGCGGCGTCGAACACGATCTTCAGATGCCGCGACTGCAAGGTGTCGAGCAGCCTCCGGGCCGACCTCGCATCGTTGACCACGTTCGCGGCTTCGGGCTCCAGCGCGAGCACGACGCCGTGCCGTTCCGCGATCGGAAGCGCCCGTGCCATGCAATCCAGCATGTCGCGCCATGCTTCGGCGCTTCGGTTGTCGGGATGCGCCTTCCACATATCCAGCGGATCGCGGCTGCCCGACCCGAGCGTCACGATCCGCACGTCCATGTGGACGCACATGGCGGCCAGATGCTCCAGCCGCGCCAGGCCTTCCGCCCGCGCCGCCGGATCGGGATGCGCCATGTTGAAGGTGCCCGACACGGCTTCGATCGCGATGCCCCTGCCCGCCGCTTCCTCGCGCACGCGCAAGGCGACGGCTTCGTCGTAACGCTCCGGCATGGACGCCATGCCCGCGCAGGCCATATTGAACTGCATGCTTGCGAAGCCGTGCGCGCGGACGGCATCCAACGTCTCGGCCAGCGAGTCGCGCTTGAAGGTTTTGGCGAAGATGCCGATTCTCATGCCCGTTACACGCTCCCCGCGACGTCGGCGAGCCGGACCTTGCGGCCGCCCTGCGCCGATTCGGCGATGGCTGCCATGGCGCGCATCGCCGCAAGCCCATCCTGCACGTCCGCCCCGCGCTGCGGCGCGCCGTTCAGGATCGCGTCCGCAAAGCCTTCCACCTGCAGCTTGAAGAAATGGGCATCCGCGCCGAGCGGCTTGCGCGAGGCGCCCTCCCGCGTCGAGAACAGCTCGACGTCGCTGGACTTGAACCGCCACGGATGATAGGTCGTGCCCGTTACGCTGCCATGCTCGCCATAGACCTGGAACCCCTCGTGCCAGTCCATCCTGACCGGGATCGTCAGGTCGAGATGGCCGATGGCCCCGCTTGCGAATTCGGCGGCGGCGAACCAGCAGTGCGCTTCGAATTTGCGGACGTAGCTTGCCTGCACGGATACGATGTCCCCGCCCAGGAAACGCGCCGTGTCGACCAGATGACTGCCGTGCGTGAGCATGAAGTAGCGCTGCTTGTCGCCCGTGGGATCCTCCTCCGGCTTGCGCGAAGCGGCGCTTCGAACCGGGATCGGCTGGATATTATCCGTCACCGCGTAGCGATAAACGGAATCGCAATACCACGCCTTCAGCGCCAGCATCTCGCCCATCTCTTCCCGGATGAAATCGCGCGCAGCGACGATGCCGGGATCGAAGCGCTTCATGTTGCCGACCTGCAGGACCAGCCCCGTCCGGGCGACCGTCTCCGCCAGCGCCTCGCATTGTTCGATCGTCGTGCCGAGCGGCTTCTCGACGAGCACATGCTTGCCCGCCTCGAGGGCGCTCGTCGCCGCGCCGACGTGAAACGCGTCCGCGATGCCCACGATGACGGCATCCACGTTCGGATCCGCCAGCATGGCGTCGTAGTCGGAGTAGACGGCGCGCGGCTCGTGAATGGCGGCCATCCGCGCCGTCAAGTCCTCCGCGACGTCGCAGATCGCGTAAAGCTCGGCGTTGTTCGCCCGCCGGCAGGCGTCGAAATGCGCGGCCTGCGAGATCGGCCCGCATCCGAGCACGCCGATACGCAGCCGTCGATGCCGATTGTCTTCCGTATTCCCGGTAGCCATAAGATCAATCCTCCTTGTGCGACCCCGGCACCGCATCACCCGTGCGGCGGCCTGAATCGCACGCCTGTCTGTCGTTCAAGTATACCTGAACCGGCGGCTACCTCGCGATTTCCCGGACGGCGATCCGTTCGAACGTCGCCGCGCCGAACTGGGCGAAGAAACGGAGATGACCGCTTGCCCCGCCGGTTCGCGAGATAAGCGTCCGGCTGCCGCCCACGCACAGGTCGATCCAGCCCGGCTTGACGACGGCCTCGACGGCAATCTTCTCCGACAGCCCCTCCACGCGGTAGATGGAAGACGACTCGTCTTCCTGCAGCGAGCGGGCATGGATGCGATGGATGCCGATTTTGCCGGCCGACGGCTCGATGCGGACGTCATAGCCGTCCGCGAATTCGGCCGAATCCGATACCGAAAAGCCCAGGTACATGTGCGGGTAGCGCGCGATCGCCTCGAAGGTCAGCACGTAATCGGACTCGAACGGTCCCAAGCCTCGCGAGACGAAGCCGTTCATGTCCGCCAATTCCAAGTCCCCGTGGTCCCGGGGCTCGCCCGCCGCTTCCCGCAGCTCCGGCACGAATGCCAGCCCCAGCGTACCGTCCGCCCGCTGCACCAATTCGCGGAAGACGAGCTCGCCCGCGTACCTGTCCGGCGAGCTCAGGAAGCCCGCGGCGATGCGCCGTCCTTCGTGGAACGGCGCCGTCTTGGGAACGCGCCACTGCACGCAGTCGAACGCGTCCATCGCCGGCCGGAGCCAAGGTCCTTCCAAGCTGCGGGCGTAGCGGTAGCGCGCCAACCCGTCGTTGCTGAAGACGAGGTAGTGCCAGCCGTTCCACTCGAAGCAGTCCGAGCATTCCGGCTCGTCGTGATAGCCGGGCACGATGAACGGCCCGACTTCCTCCCACTCGGTCAGGTTGGCCGACACGAGGTGAACGAGGCAGCCCTTCGGCCTGCCGGGCTCGTCCGCGAGACTCGTCGTGACCAGCATATGATACGTGCCCTGCCCGTCCTCGAACACATGCGGATCGCGGACGGACGCGCGCGCATACCGGTCCGAGATCCGAATGTCCGCTTCCGTCTTCGCGAAATGAACGCCGTCCCCGCTGACCGCGTAGGTGAGGCGCGCCGGGGAACCGTCGACCGCCCTTACCGCATAGAACGCGTGATAGACGCCGTCCTTCAGGAAGACGGAGCCGGTGCAGATCGACCCTTCCCCTTCTTCCGTAATGCCGACCGCGATCGGATGCGGGGTCCACGAACGGAGATCCTTCGTCGAGATTTGCGCCCATTGATGCGCGCCCAAGCCCCATTTGCTGGCATGTCCGCGGCGGTCGTAGAGGTAATAAAGCCGGAACGTCGTCCCGTCGAAGAACGGCATGCAGTCGCCGACGCCCGTGTTATAGCCGCGCGGCCGCCAATATTGCACCGTCGCCGGCTCTTCGCCCAAGTAGCGGCTCACGAGCGCCGGGCTGCCCGGTTCGGGCGATACCGCCTCCCTCCACAAGGCGACGCGATCGGCGCCGTCATGCACGCTCACGGCCGCTTCGCTCAGATCCACCGCGCCCATCGGCCAATCCTCGTCCGCCAAGACGCCGTCCACGTACAACCGCGCCGCGTGCCCCGCATACTGCAGCAGCACGTTATGATTCGCGCTGCCGATGCGTTCCCAGGGGATCGACAAGACAAGCGGCGTATCCCTTGCGTCCGTATGGACCTCGGCGATTAAGGATAGCGCTTTCGCATAAGGGATAAAGCCCGTATAGAAGCGCACCCGCGTGCCGGATTCGGCCGACGCGACGACGGCCAGGTCCCCCTCCGGCGAGCCCGCGGTTTCTAAGCCGAGCGAAAATTGCCTGACCGCTCCCCAGTTCAGAAGCCTCGGCGAATCGTTCCTTCCGACGGTCGACTCGGGGGAGATCCGCGATAATTTATCCGCATTCATGCTTGAAGACACTCCGTTCGTCATGGAATAGGCAGCCGCGCGGCGTCATTCTTCCTGGTACGGCTTCCACTTGGTAGAATTCTGTAAACGGACGCGTCTTCCTGCCTGCCGCCGCCGGGATTTCCCGCCCGAACGCCAATAAGGCCGCCGCTCATACGAGCGGCGGCCTCGGGCGCGAACGCCGTGCCCGGCTTTCGCGGCTTGTCCTCAGATGGCGAATACCGGACGCAGCCGCTTCTCGATCGCGGCCTGGATATCCTGCACGAGCTGGATGGAGGCGTCGATCTCGACCTTTCGCGTCGAGACGCTCTCCACGCTGCACCCGAGCGGGATGCCTTTCTCGAGGCCGAAATCGAAGATTTCCTCGAAGATCTTCTGCGAGAGCCGGACGGACTTGTCCAGCACGTCGTTGGAATGCTTCAATTCGTTTTCCAGCCATTTCGGGATGCTGATGCCGAGCCATTTCATGAAATCCAACGTCTTGGCCGAGCCGCAGGGCGCCAGGTTGATCAAGATCGGAACCATGTCGATCTCTTGCTCCATGCAGTGATAATAGTAGTCCGAGAGGAAATTTTTCGTCGCCTCGACGTCGTACGTCGCCTGCGAGATGAAGAAGCTGCAGCCGTTCTTGATCTTGCCGGCGATTCGCAGGTGCTCGTCGTTTTTCTTGGCATGCCGTTCGGGAATGACGACCCCGCCGTAGGTGAGCGCCGGATTCGTTCTCCGGCTCAATTCATAGGCCTCCGGCAACCCGAGCGCCACCTGCTGCTTGCCGGAAGAGGCGCCCACGAACACGGAGAAGCGGTCTTGATCCGAGGGCGCCCCCAGCCAATCCGCCAACTGCGGCTCCGAATATTTGCCCACGCAGCGGTAGATGATCTTCGGCACGTTTAACCCGCTTAAATACTCGCTGCCGTAGGTCGTCGGATCGACCGTCTGCAGGTAAGGGAAGGGACGGTCGTCCTCGATGCGGTCGCTCTCCTCCTGCACGTCGTACAGGATGAGCCCGTCGATCCGCACCGTTTCCAGCCGCTCGACCTGCTTCCGCGCGATCTCGGCGAGCTTGTCCGGCGCATGCGTTTCCTTGGGCGGCGTCATGCCGTAGGTGACGATGCCCGTCTCCTTGCGGCGTATTTTATCTTTCAGCATCTGCTCACATCCTTAGTCGCTTCTTGTCCTTATGCTTATGCTCTATGAATATTCAACGCGGTTAAATAATGAAACAAGCTTTTGAAACAAGCATGGAAAACAAGCCGTCTTCCCGTCGCGCTCTTCTACGTTCTTCGCGCCCCTTCCTTAATCCTACGGCAATTCCGCTGCATGCCGCAAGCTTTGACGCGCTGCCGCTGGATCGGCGTCCAGCATTATCCTTCCGCGGCCCCCGGCGGACATAAAAAAGAACCACTCCTTCGAGCGGTTCGGTTCATGAATAGCAAGGCCGGCCGCCGGCCCGCGGCGTCATTGCTACTGCCGGCGCGGCGGATCGGGTGCGCGGCGTCATGCCCGCGGCATCAGGCGCCCGAGGCCTCGACGAGCGACGCGCTTCGGCGCCGTCCGTAGACGAGACGGGACAGCAGGACGCTGATCTCGTAGAGCAGCACCAGCGGGATGAACACCATCATATGCGACACCAGCTCCGGCGGGGAAATCAAGCTGGCGACGATCACGAGGATCAGGTACGCGTAACGCCGCATCTTATGAAGCGCCTTCGGGGTCAGCACGCCGATCTTCGTCAGGAACATCACGACGACCGGGAGCTCGAAGGCGATCGCGAGCGGGAGCACGATGTTGAACATGAAGCCGAAATACTGCGCCACGCCGTAGGTTTCGACCAGCTGCATGCTGCGGGTGATGCGGGAAGTGAACGCGTAGCTCATGGGGAAGACGACGAAATAACCGAAGCTCAGCCCGACCAGGAAACAAATCACGCTGTACGGCACGTACCGCAGCGCGGCGACGCGCTCCTGCGGATGAAGACCCTTCTTCACGAAGCCCCACAGCTGGTACAGAATGAAAGGCAGCGATATCGCGAGCGCGAATGCAAGCGCGATGGTCATGTACATCCGAATGCCGTCCCAAGGCGAGAACACGTTCCACGTCATCTCCGAGCCAGGGGGAACGCTCTTCAAATACCGCAGCACCTTCGGCGACACGTACAGCCCGCCGCCCAGCGACACCAAGACGACGGCGAGAATGCGCCAGATTCGGCTTCTCAGCTCGGTCAGATGCCCCATGAGCGTCATCGTCTCGTCGCTCCGTTTCATTCGCCGCACGCCCTTCCGGCTTTTCTAAGCTCGAACGTGTGAAACCCGTCCCTCAGCTTGTCGTTGATTTCCTTCAGCCGCTCCACGTCGCCGAACGAATACTTGCGCACGCCTCCGCTCGTTCGAACCGGAAATACCAACTGCTTCTCCTCGTAATACCGGATTTGCCTCTCCGTCAAGCCAGTCAAATCGCATACGATTCCGATGCCCATCACCTTGTCATTCATCGTCCAACGGCCTCCCCTAGTGTGTGTAGTAGTCGGTCGCCGGGTGAATCCCCGACAGAAGACATGTCACGAAACCTTACAAATGCCTTCTTGGGTCGAAATGATAACAGCACGTTAGGAAATATTCAATGGGCCTGTTAGCCCGGTCCAGGCTTGTCTTTTATGTTGCGAAACGTTTCTTTAGTGCATAAACGCACTAAAACTGGTGATTTTTCCCTACCAAACGTTAGGTGATTGAATATTTTTATCATACATATAAATTTTATTTATGTTAGGCTTTCTTACAAAAGATTGGATTTGCCAAAAAAATCCGTGTTACATTGCTCGCAGAGTCGGACTGACGATCCACAAAAGGAGCTGAAGCGCATGGAAACGAAAGAAACGCCAAACGAAGTCTCGCGCAGACAATTTCTGACGACCGTCGGCAAAATCGGCGGCGCCGCCGCCGTATTCAGCGTCATGGGCACGATGGGACTGTTTACGCCGGAGACGATGAAGGCCGCGGAATACACGCCTCCTTCCGGCTGGGACCTGAAGGGCTCGGGCCGCTCCGGCAAAAAAATCGTCATTCTCGGCGCCGGTCTCGCCGGCTTGACGGCCGCCTACGAGCTCGGCAAGGCCGGTTACGATTGCACGATCCTCGAGGCCCGGGCCCGTACCGGCGGCCGGAACTGGTCGGTGCGGCGCGGGACGACCGTGACCGAGGTCGGCGGACAGAAGCAGGTCGCGCGCTTCGACGACGGCCATTACCTGAACGCCGGCTGCATGCGCATCCCGCAGTTCCACTCCACGATGGAATACTGCCGGGAATTCGGCATTCAGATGGAGCCGTTCAACAACGTGAACGACAGCGCCTTTTATTACAACCAGAACGTCGGCGCCTTATCCAACACCCGGGTGGTGAAGCGCGCGGCCAAGGCCGACGCCAAGGGGTATATCAGCGAACTGCTGGCCAAGGCCGTCAACCAGCCGGGTCTCGATCTGCCGCTCACGCCGGAGGAGAAGGACAAGGTCGTCGCTTATCTCCGCTCCGAGGGCAATCTCGACGCCGACTTGTTTTACAAGGGCTCGTCTCGCGGCGGCTACAAGGATGAACCGGGCTCGCGCCTCGACGCCGGCGTCATTCGCGATCCGTTCGACATGAAGGCGATCATCAACTCCGGTTTCGCCAATTATTTCAGCAGCGAATACAGCTACGATCAGCAGATGATGATGTTCCACCCCGTCGGCGGCATCGACGCCATTCCGAAAGCGTTCGAGAAACGGCTCGGCAACCGGATCAAGCACAATATGGAGGTCACCGAGATCAAGCATGTCGGCGAGAAGGTGCAAGTCTCCTACAAGGACCTGCTCAGCGGGGACGCGAAGCAGATCGAAGGCGATTATTGCATCTGCACGATCCCGCTGTCCGTGCTGAAGACGATCAAGCACGACCTGTCCTCCGAGATGACGAACGCGATCAACAACACCAAATACGCGAATGCCGGCAAAATCGGCCTGCAGTTCAAGCGCCGCTTCTGGGAAGAAGACGATCTCATCTTCGGCGGCAATACGCTGACGAACATGGACATCTCCTCCATCTACTACCCGCCGACCAACTACATGGCCAAGAAGGGCGTGCTGCTCGGCTATTACGCGATGGGGGCCAGCGCGGACAAGATCGGCGCCATGACCTTCCAGCAGCGCGAAGCGCTCGCCCTTGAGCAAGGCGGCAAGATCCATCCGCAATACTTCAGCGAGTTCGAGTCCTCCTTCTCCGTCAACTGGAAAACGATCAAGTACAACATGGGCAGCTGGGTATCCTACTCGGCCGACGACCGCAAGACGAACTACCCGGCGCTGTGCCGGCCCGACCGCCGCGTCTACCTTGCCGGCGAACACATCAGCTACATTACGGCCTGGATGGCCGGCGCGATCGACTCCGCCCGCTCGGTCGTCACCGACATTCACGAGCGCGTCATGAAAGAGTAGCCGGCCGCCCATTCGCCGGCAATCGACCGATTTCGATCCGGAGCCAAGCGTATCCGGGCGCACCGCACTAGGTTGTTACCAGTCCATTCGGGAGGGAATATCCATGAAAATGAGTCGAAAATTGAAGATCGCCGCCGGCATCGTCGTGATATCCTGCCTCGCCGCCGCCGCGAGCGTCTACGCCGCGATCACGCCGAACAAGTATCCGCTCGCCCCGATTAACGAGCCGGAATTCTACGGAAGCCCGACCTCCTCCATTGCCAGCGCCGTGGCCATGCCGGGCGGCACCGCCACGTTCGAGACGAGCGGCACGACGCCGTCCGTCATCAATAAGGAAGGCAAAACGATCTACGAGCGTTACGGCGATACGGAAACGCAGGGCCTCAGCGTGCTGAAGAACATCGAGAAGCAGTTGAAGGAGCAGGGCCTGTCGATGAAGGACGTCACGTACCTGCGGGTATACGTCGCGCCGGACGCCGCGAAGGACGGCAAGTTCGATTTCGACGGCTGGTTCAGCGCATACGCGAAGTATTTCAATACGACGGAAAACCCGACCAAGACCGCCCGCTCCACCGTCGGCGTCGCCGGTCTCGTCAATGCCGATTGGCTGATCGAGATCGAAGCCGTCGCCGCCTATCCGAGCAATCACGATCAGGATTAACGGGCGCCGCGAATACGCACGACGTCTGAGCCCGACGTATAGGGTACCGCATTCCTACTATAAGAATGGAGATGATTCGCATGCTGCAAAACGTTGGCTTTCCGGGTCTTATGATGATTCTGGTCGTCGTCTTGATCATATTCGGGCCATCCAAACTGCCCGAGCTCGGCCGCGCGGTCGGCCGCACGCTGCACGAGTTCAAGTCCTCCGCCAAGGAGCTCGTCTCCGACAGCAAGGAAGAGGTTACGGATTCGAAGTCGTAGCCGACGCACGCAAGGAACGCTTCTGCGGACGCGGCAGCATGGCGCTCCGCGGCGCCGTGACATGCATAAGAAAGCCCCGTCGTTTCCGGTTTCATCCGGGAACGACGGGGCTTTCGCTTTTGCGCAGCGCGCCGGGCCGGCGCGCTGCGCGAGGCTCGGCGTGCGCAAGGCGCGGCTTACGGATCAGCCGCGCGAGGCCGGCTTTTACTGCACCCGCAAGTTATCGAAGTAATAGTCGAGCGACGTTCTGCCGTTGATCTGCGCGGTGAAGCCCGAATAGAGGTACAGATTGACGCTATTGAGCTGATGGCGGCTCGCCTGCGGGATGCCGGAGAGGTTGACCGTCACGGTATTCCACTGGTTGGCCGTCAGATTGGGCAGGCGATCCTCGTAAATGACGCCCCCCGCCTGATCCTGCAGCTTCAGCGTGATCGGCTCGGCCTGCCCGGAAGGCGTCTGGCTGGTCGGATAGACGTCGAGCTTCAGGCTCGCCGCGCCCGAGATGTCGACGTACGGGCTCGCGATGTTATAGTAGCCGTTCGCCCAGCCGCTAGACGGCACGGTGTAATGGAACTTGATCGACTGCGCGCCTTCCGTCTTCTTCGTCGTATCCGCCGTACGCGTGGCCTCGCCCGCCCATTGCGAGACATTTTCGAAGCCGTTGATCGTCAGCGCGGACGAACCGGTCGTCGTCACCGTGAATTTGTCGATGTCCGCAGCCGGCGTATCGCCCGAATCCCGCTGAATCTTGATCGTGTTGGACGTTCCGGCATTCAACGGAATCGTAATGTTCGCCGTATTGCCGAACGTATTCCATCCGCCCGTTGCCGCGTAGCTCGTTTGCTGAATTTTCGTCCCGTTCACGTAGAGGCTGAGCGTCGACGCTCCACCGTTGCCGTTGGCGTAGCGGATAACCAGCGTCGCATTGCCTCCGCTGCCCCCGTTTACGCTGCCGACCTGCGAATACGCGCCGACCGAGTTCAGATTGCCCACGACCTTGCCGCCGGACGCGTTCGTCGCGTTCTGCTGCTGTCCTCCGCCGCCGTATGTTCCGCTCTCCGCTTCATAGGTTACGGTCGTTCCGCCCGTTGGCGGCGTTGAACCGCCGTAGCCGGAAGTCGGCGGCGTCGGTGCCGGCGGCGTATTGGTCATTACCGTCAGCAGCTGGCTCATGACCGGCTTGAACGTGTTGTTGTTGCGCAGCAAGCCGAAGTTCGATTCGGGATCGTTCAGGTTCGTGCTGCCGTCCTTGTACGTGTACAGGAACATCGGTCCCGTCCAGGACTGCCAGGCGGACTGGGTCCACACTTGAAAGGCCGAGACGATGTAATCGCTTTGCTGCTGCTCGGTTACCGTATTCGGCCCGGACGTCGGATAACCGAATTCGGTCGCCCACACCTGCTTGCCGCCGTCTCCGTTATTGGCCATGATCGCGTGAATCTCGTTCGCCCGCAGCAGCGCGTTCCATACGCTCGGCGTGGTCGGCGCTGCCGGCCAGCAGTATGGATGGATCGCCTGGACGTCAAAGTAGTCTTTTCCGCCGTTCGCGTAGATCTGCGTGACCCAGTCGTACGGGTCGACGATGCCAGAGGTGTTGATCAGGTTCGCCGGAGCCCCGTCGACGATCGTCACCGGAATATGCAGGTCGCTCGAAGCCGCTCGAAGCGCCGTCGAACCCGGAATCAGGATGTTGCTGACGAACAGCGAAGGGCTGGATTGGACCGAATAGTTCGGCTCGTTCCACAGCTCGTAAGCCGTCACGCCGAGCGGCATGTAGCGTCTCGCCGCGAGATCGAGGAAATTCTTCCACGCGTTGATGTTCGCGGCGTTCGGATAATAGCGGGTGTCGGCATTGCCGCCGTTCGCCCAGCTCGGCGCGTAGGAAGCGACGAGCAGCACCTTCAGCCCCCGGCTGAGCGCCGTATTGACCATTTTGTCCGGCCAGCTCCAGTCGTAGGAGGTCGCCCCTCCGGCCTGGACGATATCCCATTTCAAATCGATCCGAACCCATTGCATGCCCGTCGCGACGACGTTGTCCGCCGCCGTATTGAGCTCGGCCTGCGTGCCGAAATACCACTGCCCGTTGACCCCGCCTCTGGAATTCGGCGTACTGTAAGCGCTAACATAAGCAGGCGCGATAAAGCCCGAGATCAGCATGGCCAGCATGGCGAAGCACAGCAGCAGCGAAACGCGGTTTTTCCTTGTCACGATAAAACCTCCCGATGGTTAAAGTGTGGATGATGCGGCATCTCCCTTTCCTTGCGGTCTTGTCCCTCCCCGAAAATGGTCTGAAGCGCGGCCGGCCGCGCTTTGAGGCTATCGTAATTCACGGCCCGCGGCGGGTCAATTCAAGATCTTTACCTGTGCGGTATTGGATTCTTGATATTCCGCGGCCGGCGACCGCGCACGACAAAAACCGCCAAGCCTCGGCATTTCCGAAACTTGGCGGTCGATCTGCGAACATATGGGGATTACGCGAGCACGGCCTTGGGATCGCTGCCGCCTCGGCCGCGGCGGTCCATCACTTAGACGGTAAACGAATCGGTCCAAGCCAGCGTCAATCGTTTATAATGCTCGGTTGCTCTCAATGTCCCGTGGACGTTTATCAATCCCGGTCCCCGCCCCGTAACAAGACCGGAAATCGCGGTTCCAGCGACCGAAAGAACATGATCTCGGGTAAAATCGCCAGTTGGTATCGTCATCCCTTGCTCCCTTTCTCTGCTCAACGTTAGGTCCAAGGTACGCTTGTATTTATGAATGGATGATGAACGGTTTCGAATCCTCGTAAAAAAAACCATCCCGACGCAGATGCATCGGAATGGTTACTGTCAATCTTTAATTACAACTGCCGGCTACAAGCTCAAGCTCACCGTACGCTTCTCCGCATTCGACCGGATAATCGCGTCCAGCACCTCCTGATTGCGGTAGCCGTCCATGAAGCCCGGAAGACCGTCCGGCGCGGCGCCGTCCAGCATCGCCAGGAAATCCGCGTATTGCGAGACCTTGCAGCGTTCCGGCACGTCGATAACCGCCCTCGCGAGCTGGCCAGGCGCTTCTTCGCGAATCCAGATCAGCTGATCGGGATTCAGCGTCGACGCGTGCAGCGTTCCCGCGTCGCCATAGATCGACGCCTCGTGCTGATTGCCGGAGCCGATCGCGTTGCGCGAGGACTGGAAGATGCCGACGGCTCCGTCCGCCATGCGCGCCTGGAAGCTGACGAAATCGTCGACTTCGATGCGCACCATCCCGCCCGTCGCGGGATCCGGCCGCTCGGGGATGAGCGTCTCCAGCTGCGCCGACAGCTCGCGGAATTCGCCGAACAGAAACCGCGCCAGATCGATCATATGCGAGCCCAGATCGCCGAGCGTGCCCGTGCCGGTGATGTCCTTGTTGAACCGCCAGATGTACGGCGTGTCATGGGAAGCCGCTCCCCAGCTCTGCAAATATTGGATCGAGAAGCTTCGCACCTTGCCCAGCTTGCCTTCCCGCAGCAGCTCCCGCGCATAGCGGAACGCCGGCGTATACCGGTAGCTGAAGCCGATCATGCCCGCCGACGGACGGCGCTCGTACAGCGCGAGCAGCGGAGCGGCTTCCTCGAAGACGCGGGTGAACGGCTTCTCGCCCAGGAACGGCTTGCCCGCCTCCAGGCATGCCTGCATAATCGCCGCATGGACATGGTTCGGCGTCACGGATACGACCGCGTCGACGTCCGGATCCGCGATCAGCCGCACGAAATCCGCGTACCGTTTGTCCGTCTGGATACCGAGCTGATCGCCGACGCCCGCGAGCGCCTCCTCGTTCACGTCGCTTACCGCGATGACATCGAACCGCCCCTCGGCAGCGAGCCATCGAATATGAGACTGCGCCATGCCGCCGAGCCCGATTAAGCCAATGCGATATTTGTTCATCTTCATTCCTTCTCCCTTCATCTCGGAGCTGCTCATGCGGCACTCGTTCCTAACGGCAATCCGCCATGAGACCTCGCTCACCGCATCGTTCCATGAATCTGCCCCGCAGGCGTTCTGCGGGGCAGCAGGCAGAGCGATTATTTCAATTCCTGGTAACGCGCGAAGGCGTCGTTATAGATCTTCACCAGCTTCTCGAGGCCCATGTCGTTCAGCTTCTTGACGTAGCCGTCCCATTCTTCGTCGATGCCGCCCTTCGTAATCCACTGTGCGCGGGTGCTGGCGATATAGCTGTCGATGTCCGTCGTCAACGTCGGCAGATCCGCGTATTCTTCGGCCGTGTACATGACGTCCGGGAACGGCTCCGTCACGAACTCCTTGCCCAGGTTGTCGAGCTGCAGCTTCAGGCCGTCGCCGCTCGTCGGATCGAGCTTGATGCTCTTCTCGAATTCGGGGCTGGCGTACTTCGGCCCGAAGTCCCGCAGCGAGCCGTCCCAGTACCACGCGTCCGCGCTCGTGCCGTCAGGCGGATCCATCAGCGTGTACGTGCCGTCGCTTTCCTTCTTGATCGTGGTGCCGATCGCGCCCCAGAAGTTCTGGATGCTCGCTTCGCCGGTGTAGAATTGATCCGCCCAGCGCGCGGTTTCGTCCGGATATTTGTTCGTCGTCGTAATCAGCACTTCGTTGCGGCGGTAGCTCATGCCGTTCGGCTCGCCGAGCTGGTACTTGTTGCCGTCCGGGCCGGCAATCGGCGCGATGGCCTCGTACTCCTTGCTCCATTGGCCGAATACGGCGTCCGGCGTCCACTGGTACGTGAAGCCGATCAGCGAGGCATCCGGATTTTGGCGCTTCGCCGTCAGCATCGTGTTGTCCTGGGTGAACGTTTCCTTGTCGATCAAGCCTTCGGCATAGAGCTTATGCGCCCATTCCATGGCGGCTTTGTATTCATCGGACGTCGGGAAATATTCGGTCTTGCCGTCCTTGACGACCATATGGTTGGCCCGGAGATCCGTAATGCCGAACGGCGCGAGGAAGTTCATGTCCAGATCTCCCGAATCGCTGTACGGAATTTCGTCCGCCTTGCCGTTGCCGTTCGGATCCTGCTCCTTGAAGGCCTTGAGCACGGTGTACAGCTCGTCGATCGTCGTCGGCTCCTTGAGCCCGAGCTTATCCAGCCACTGCTTGTTGATGACCGGCTGCACGGAAGATACCGGACGCGACGGGAGCCGCGCGGGCAGCGAGTAGATCTTGCCGTCCGGGAACGTGCTCAGCTTCTTCAGCTCCGGCGACTCCGCCATGGCGGCCTTCAGGTTCGGCATATCCTTCTCGATGTACTCGTCGAGCGGACGGAAGATGCTCAGGTTGTTGACGATGTCGGCATTCGTGAACGCGATGTCGCCGATAATGACGTCCGGCAGCTTGCCGCTCGCCAGCATGACGGACTTCTGGTCGCCCCAGTCGTTGGACGAGACGACCTGCCAGTTGATCTTGACGTTCGTCTGCTTCTCCAATTCCTGCAGCCAGGCGTTCTTCGTGAACGTGTCGCCCATGCTGCCCCAGCGGATCGTCAGCACGTTCAGCGTGATCGGATCTTTGACGATCGGCAGGCCTTCCGGGTTGTAATTGCCGTCTTCCGTTTTGCTGCCCTCCGATTTGTTTCCCGCCGCATTCGTACTCGTATTCGTATTCGTATTCGTGCCGCCGTCGTTGCTGCTGCAGCCCGCCAGTACGGTCGTGCCGAGCACGGACAGCAGCGCCAGGCCGGACAGCATGCGGAATGCGCTTCGCTTCGATACATTTGCCATGCGTATATCCCCCTATCAAGTAGTCGGTTCCATGAGTTCCGTTCCAATCTTGAACTGCGGACGCGCCTCTACTCCTTCACCGCGCCGATCATCACCCCCTTGTTGAAATACTTCTGCACGAAGGGGTAGAAGCAGATGATCGGCAGCGTGGAGACGATGATGACGGAATAGCGGAGCAAGTTAGCCAGCCGCAGCGCGATCTGGGCCGCTTCCCCGGTTCCGAGCGCCGTCTGCATCTGGTTCGTGACCAGAATATCCCGAAGGATGAGCTGCAGCGGGAACAGATTCTTGTCCTGCAAATAGATCAAGGCGTTGAAATACGCGTTCCACTGCCCCACCGCGAACCACAGCGCCAGCACGGAGACGACCGCTTTGGAGAGCGGCAGCACGATCTGGACGTAGAAGCGGAGATTGCCGCAGCCGTCGATCTGGGCCGCCTCCCACAATTCCGCCGGGATGCTCGTACGGAAAAAGGTGCGCGCCACGATGATGTCGAACACCGCGACCGAGAACGGCAGCACCATGACCAGGAACGTATCGTACAGATGAAAATCGCGAATGGTCAGGAACGTCGGAATAAGCCCGCCGTTGAAGAACATGGTGAAGATGAAGAAGAGCGACAGGGCCTTGCGGCCGACGAGGTCCCGCCTCGACAGCGCATAGCCGGCCGAGACGTTGACGGCAAGCCCGATCGCGGTGCCGACGACCGTGTACAGGATCGTGTTGCGATAGCCGATCCAGATATTCGAGTGCTTCAGCAGCTCCTTGTAGCCGTCGATCGTCCATCCGCGGGGAAACAGCCACACTTTCCCGCCTGCCACGGCGGAAGGATCGCTGAAAGACGCGATTACAATGAAATAAAGCGGATATAACACAATCAATAGCATGAGAGCGGCCCAAATGTACAGCAGCGTCTCCAGCGCCTTGTCGCCGGACCCCGGCTTTTTGCGCCGCAATTTCAGGTTCGTTGCAGCTTCCATCGCGGTTCGACCTCCCTCCCGTTACCAGAGACTGTGCTCGGTATATTTTTTGGACACCCAGTTGACGAGGAGGAGCAGCGAGAAATTAATTAACGTGTTGAACAGGTTGATCGCCGCCGAGAAGCTGTATTGGGAGCTGATAAGCCCGATCTTGTACACGTAGGTCGAGATCACCTCGCTGCCGGAGATGTTCAGGTTGTTCTGCATCAAATACGCTTTCTCGAAGCCGACGCCGAGCAATCCGCCGACCCGCAGGATGAGCAACGTCACGGCCGTCGGGATGAGCATCGGGATGTCGATGAACCGGATCTTGTGCCACCGGCCCGCCCCGTCGACCGTAGCCGCCTCGTAGAGACTGGGGTCGACCGACGACAGCGCCGCGATGTAGATGATGCTGTCCCAGCCCATATGCTGCCAGACGTCCGACCACACGTACACGCTGCTGAACAAGCTCGCCGATCCCATCAGGTTCGGCGCTTCCGCCCCGAACAGCCGGTACACGGCGCCGATCAGGCCGTTCCCCGGCGACAGCAGGATCAGCATCAGGCCGACGACCACGACGGTGGAGATGAAATGCGGCATGTACGTAACCGTCTGGAACACCCGCTTGAACCGCCCCGCCCGCATTTGGTTGACCAGGATCGCGAACGCGATCGGAATCGGAAACGTCGCGAAGCTGTACAAGCTGATGATCAGCGTATTCTTGATCGTGACCGAGAATTGGTAGGAGTTAAAGTACTTCTCGAAATACTTGAGGCCCGCCCACGGGCTGTCCATGATGCCCTTGGCGGGGCTGAAATCCTTGAACGCGATGATGACGCCGTACATCGGTTTATACGTAAAGAGCAGCAGCAGCACGACGGCCGGCAGCAGCAGGACGTACAAGCCCCAGTTCCTGCCGATCCTCGCGAATATCCGCTGCGCGCCGCCGCTTGATTGCGTGTCGAGCATCGCCCGAACCCCCTTTGCCTGTGAATGATCCCGCCGTTCTCGTCCATGACCCCAGTATACGCGCGGATTCCGGTGCCATATGGACTTCATCCGCGCATATTCCGGACATTTCGCCTGCCGGCGCCGATGACCGGACCGATCCGGACCTTCGGGCGCGCGCCCGGCGATGCAATCCAGACTTCTTGCTGGCATTTTCCGGACATTCGTCGTTTGAAAGCGGATTCGCATCTTGTATTTTCGGTTGGCGGCATTATAATAATCAGACGGCGCAACGGAATTCCCGAAGCCGATCGAAAGGGGACTGCGGCGGCAGATGGCACGACAAGCGGAGAACAAGCTGTATCCGATCCAGCACTACGTCCGAATTATCCTGATCATCTCGTTTTCCGCGCTGGTGCTGGATTTCATGATCAGCTTCGCCTCGATCACGATCGTCAAGCAGCAATCGGCCCGGGATCTGCGGGACACCGCCTATCTCTACATCAACCGGATCAACAACGACTTCTCCTACATCTCCCACTTCATGGGCTGGACGCTGGCCAACGACGAGAACATCAAGGTCATGGCGGCCCACGGCCCCGACGAAACGGCATTCCTGAAAGCCAACTTGTCGCTGTACCGGCGTTTCGTCGAGCTGCAGAAGAGCTACGGCACGGCCTACAATTTCTTTCTCTATTTCGATAAGAAGAATTACCTGCAGAACTGCGCGCCGATGGGGATGACCTACACGGAGTACCAAGCTCTGCAGAAGCAGGTCGGCATCTATATCAAGGACAAGGTTTATTACGAGAAGCTCTATTCGTGGTGGTCGACCGTCCAGCTCGCGGGGAAATTTTATATCCTGAATATCGTGCCGTACCATGACAGCTACCTCATCTGCCTCATCTCCGCGGACGATCTGATCCGGCCCCTGCGCCAGACCAATCTGGGCGAGAACGGCTATGCGTCCCTGACCAGCGAGGACGGCACGCGCGTGACCAGCCCGATCTCCAACAAGGGCGAGCTGCTCGACGTCAAGCCGAAGCAGACGGCGTTCCCCGATCTGCTTCGAACCAAAACGACGGTGAACGGCGAATTCACCAACGCTTCTTTCTACGTGAAGCTCGTCATCCAATTCGGCGCGTTCGAGAAAATCATGATCGCCCAGCTGCTCATCGTGCTGCTCGCCGTCATCATCGCCTGCAGCCTGTGCTTCATCATGCTTTATTTCAAGAACAAGGTGCTGCAGCCGATCAAGAACTTCTCCTACAACCTGACCTTCTGGGACGGCGACGGCGAGCCGCTCGACATTCGGAGCAGCAAGATGTTCGAGCTGGAGAAGGCCAACAAGCAGTTTCTTAACCTGGTGAAACAAATCAAGGATTACAAGATCGACATCTACGAGCGCGAGATCGAGAAGCAGCGCATCCAGCTGGATTACATGAAGCTGCAGATCAAGCCGCATTTCTTCCTGAACTGCCTGACGACCATCCACAGCATGGCGCAAATGGGCATGGACGAGGAAATCCAGCAAATGGCTTTATCCACCTCGGATTATTTCCGGTACATTTTCCAGAACGGCCAGGACTTCGTCCGGCTGGAGGATGAGCTCGAGCATGTCCGGATTTATCTCGAGATTCAGAAAAGCCGCTACCGGGACTCGTTCGTCTACCGGATCTCGCAATCCGAGCGGACGCGGGGCGCTAGGATCCCGCCGCTTGTCCTGCAGACGTTCGTCGAGAACGCGATCAAGTACGCGGTGTCCAGGGACAACGAAGCGCAGATCTCGCTCGACGTCGCGCGCGAGCTGACTGAGGACGCCGAGATGACCGTGATCCGCATCTCCGATAGCGGTCCAGGCTTCGCGCCGGACGTGCTGACCAAGCTGCAGGACGGACAGCCGCTCGACCAGGCGCACGGAACGCAGATCGGCATCATGAACACCGTCCAGCGGCTGGCGTATTTGTACCGCGATCGGGCGGCCATCCGCTTCGCCAACCGCGAAGGCGGGGGCGCCTGCGTCGTACTCTATCTGCCGGAGCCGCCGGCCAATTCAACCGGGATGGGAGCGTGACCGCATGAACGTGCTGCTCGTGGACGACGATTATTTCGTCGTGACCGCCTTGGAGAAGAAGATCGACTGGAACTCGCTGGGGATCGAATCGGTCCATACCGCCCATAACGTCGCGCAGGCGCGCGACGTTATGAAGCGCCATGACATCGAGATCCTTATCTCCGATATCGAGATGCCGCAGGGCAGCGGGCTGGAATTGCTGGCGTGGATTCGGGAGGAACACTACGACGTGCAGGCCATCTTCCTGACGAACTACGCCGATTTCAATTACGCCCAGAAAGCGATCGAGCTGCGGAGCTTTGAATATTTCCTCAAGCCGATCCAGTTCGACAAGCTGATGCTGATCATCCGCAAGGCCGTCGAGCGGGCGCAGGAACAGCAGCAGAACGAGCGGGCGATACAAGAGGGCCGCTACTGGCAGCAAAATCATGCGAAGATGCGCGAGCATTTCTGGCGGAAGCTCGTCGGCGGCAGCGCCTCCTCCCCGGTCAAGCCGGCCGAGATCGCGGCGGCCGTCCAGGAGCAGCATCTCGCCTACGGCATGAACGATGCCGTGCAGCCCGTGCTGTTCAGCCTGTTCCCGTACGACGGCAGCATGGGCCGCGACGAGAAGAACCTGTTCGACTTCGCGCTGCTGAACGTCCTGTACGAATTGTTCCGGCACGCGGACTTTACCGTCGAGACCGTCCTGGAGTACAAGACGCGGCAATGGATGGCTATCCTGAACTGGAACCGGCCGCCCGCCGACGGGGTGCTCGCGGATCTATGCGGGTCGTTTATCCGGCAGGCGAACCGCTCGCTCAAGAGCGATGCCTGCTGCATCGTCGGCGTCCCCGGCACGCTCGGAGGCGCGAGCCCGATCATCCGGCGGCTGCTCCAGCTGAACGAAGACATCGCCAAACGGCGCAATCGGGTCTTCTTCGCGGAGGAGTATGGCCGAACGTCCGAGGAAGGCTATGCGCCGCCGAATCTGAAGCTGCTCGAAGCGCTGCTCGACGAGGGCAAGCCGGCCGAATTCCTGAAGGAAACGACCCGGTATTTGAACGACCGTTCGCGCCAGCCCTATTTCACCACCTCCGTGCTCAGCCTGTTTCGCCTCGATCTGATGCAGCTCGTGTACGCGTTCCTCAAGTCGAAGGGCATTCAGGCGCATCAGCTCTACGCCGGCAGAGCGAACGAGCAGCTGCTCGCCCAGTCCCTGAATTCCGTCGAAGACATGGAGGAATACCTGCGCTGCCTGGTCAATACCGCCATGGAATACCGGGTCTTCGCTGAGCAGCCAAAGTCCGTCGCGGAAGAGATCAAACAGTACATCCATGCCCGTTACGGAGAGGATCTGACCCGCAACAGCCTCGCGGACGTCGTCTTCCTCCACCCGGACTACCTGGCGCGGCTGTTCAAGAAGGAGACCGGCGTATCGCTCGGCGCCTACATCATCGAGGCGCGAATCGCGGCCGCCAAGCAGCTGCTCCGCGCGACGGACCAGTCCGTGTTCGCCGTCGCCAAGAAGGTCGGCTATGCCAACTATTCCTACTTCGCGAAGGTGTTCAAGCAGGAGGCCGGAGTGACGCCGAGCGAGTATAAGCAGCATGGCGCGCGGCAGCCGTGATCGGCATCGCGCGAAAAAGGCCAACCGGGCAGAATCGGGTTGACCTTTTTCGCATATAGCATGCAATGCAAAAAGACAGGCACATAAAGGAGGGCCTTCGTGGGAATTAATGCCATAAACAAAAAAGCCGCGATTGCCGCAGCCTTTGATGATTCGATATTCTGATCGTTATTTCCCTGCCGACTTCTCGTTCACCTGATGAAGCAGCTTCCGGATCGCCCCGTTCAGTACGCCGATCTCCGCTTCGGTCATCCCGCTCGCTTCCAGAAGCGACAGCGGCACGCACGTCGATTGGTCTTTGAGCGATATCCCTTTGTCGGTAATCCGAATGTGCAGCACCCGCTCGTCTTCCTTCGAACGTTCGCGCCGGACAAGCCCCGCGGCTTCCATTCGTTTCAACATCGGAGTCAGCGTGCCGGAATCCAAGACCAATTGGTCGCCCAAGTCCTTGACCGACATCGTCTCATGCTCCCATAGCGCGAGCAGAACCAGGTATTGCGGATAGGTTAAGTCCAAATCGTCGAGCAGCGGCCGGTACATTCGGAAAATCGCCCTCGAGCAAGCATATAACGAAAAACACAGATGAGCATCCAACGGTATATGAGGTCCCTGATTATCGTTTTTCATAGGTCATCCCTCCTCGAACGTTTCTTCGACAGCCCATCGCCCTTCATATTACAATCCCTTTTACGAAAAAACAATGCATCGCGGAGCCGCAAGACGGAAATAGCGAAAAAAGAAGATGAAGCCCCTTGATCAAGGGGCTTACGTCTTCGTTGCGCTTTGTTCGTATTGCTCCATTTAGGCCGATGGCCCGCTTAATCCGCGATCCCGCGCAGGGCGGCCAGCGCGCCGTCGTAATCCGGATGATCCGACAGTTCGCTCAAGTATTCGACGTAACGGACCGTATCGTCGGCGTCGACGATAAAGATCGCGCGTTGATCCAGCTGCAGTTCTTTGATCAACACGCCGTACGCCTCGCCGAAGGCGCGGTGTTTGTAATCCGACAAGGTGATGACGCGTTCGATGCCGGCGGTGGCGCAAAACCGGCTCTGCGCGAACGGCAAGTCGACCGAGATCGTCAAGACGACCACGCCGTCGCCCAGCTTCGAAGCCTCTTGATTGAAACGGCGCGTTTGCGCGTCGCACACGTCGGTATCCAGCGAAGGCACGACGGAGATAAGCTTGATTTTGCCTTTGTAATCGGAGAGGCTCGCTTCGGTCATCAGATCCTTGTTGATGGTGAAAGCGGGCGCTTTGTCCCCGACTTTCAATTCCGGGCCAACCAGCGTGATCGGTTGTCCGCCTACCGTTGCTTTGCCTGTACGTTCTTGTGCCATGTGAAATAACCTCCATTGGTTGATTAGTTTAGTCGGTCGATAGCCGTTGCATCCTGATTACTGCCGTTCGAACAAGAAGCTCTCGCAATCCAAAGCCGCTTTGCACCCGCTGCCCGCCGACGTGATCGCCTGACGATATATCGGATCCATGACGTCTCCGCAAGCGAATACGCCGGGAACGTTCGTGCGGGAAGTCCCCGGAACGACTTCCACGTAGCCCAGCTCGTCGGTTTGGACCTGGCCGCCCAAGAAGCCGGTGTTCGGACGATGGCCGATCGCAAGGAAGATGCCGTCGGCTTCCAGCACTTCCTCCTCCCCCGTCGCGTTGTTGCGCACCTTGAGGCCGGTCACGCCTTTGTCGCCGGCCATGACTTCGAGCGGGGCGGCGTTAAGGCTCCACGCGATTTTCGCGTTACCGCGCGCGCGGTCCTGCATGATTCGGGAAGCTCGGAGTTCCTCCCTGCGATGCACGAGCCGGACCTCGGAAGCGAACCTCGTCAAGAATTGCGCCTCCTCCATCGCGGTGTCGCCGCCGCCGATGACGATGATCTTCTTGTTCCGGAAGAAAAATCCGTCGCAGGTCGCGCAGGTGCTCACCCCTCTGCCGAAATTCTCGGCTTCCCCGGGGATGCCGACCGTTTTCGCGGAAGCGCCGGTCGAAAGGATCACCGCGTCCGCCGTTATTTCGCCGCCGCCTTCCAAATACAACGTGAACGGACGCTTGGCTAGATCCACGCGGGCGACGTAGCCTGATTGCACGCGCGCGCCGAATCGCTCGGCTTGCTTCCGCATATTCTCCATGAGCTCCGCTCCCGTGATTCCCTCCGGGAAACCGGGGAAGTTCTCGACTTCCGTCGTCGTCGTCAGCTGCCCGCCCGGCTGCGACCCTTCGATAATGAGCGGCGACAGGTTCGCCCGAGCCAAGTAGATCGCCGCCGTTAATCCCGCGGGACCCGTTCCGATAATGACCGTTTGATGATGCAAAGTGTTTTCCTCCCTCGTTCGCCCGCTAATCATTTGTGCACAAACTTTATGAACCAATCATAGCTGCGCAGAAACAATTTGTCAACAAATTAATTTTACACAAATTATATCCGCGATAACCGTCCCAATCACGTTAATGCGATTTTGCACGCCTATATGGAAGCATTAAAATCAGCGGCTCGAACGCAGCGGAATCCGTTCGTTCTTAAGCTTCAATAGAGCGTTTAGCGGAGCTATTTTCGCAAATTAATTTGTTGACAAATGATTTGTACACAAATAATATAGAGACACGGACGAGCCAAAACTTACCACGAATGCGATGGCGAAGTCAGGCTCGCCAACCCACAACTCCGAGGAGGAATACATGATGAAAAGCTTGAAAAACAACAAACTCTTGACGCTGTCGCTGGCGGTGGCGCTGATCGGCACCGGCACGGGAATCGGAACGAGCCTCGCGCAATCGCCCGTCGCGGAAGCGCAGCATTATTCGTCCGGCGTCGTGAATACGAGCGGCGGCCATTACGTAACGGTCGCGAACAACGTGAAGCTGTACGTCGAAGACGTCGGCGAAGGCAAGCCGGTCGTCTTCATTCACGGATGGCCTGCCAATCACGAGATGTACGAATATCAGGAAACCGAATTGCCCCAGAAGGGCATTCGCTTCATCGGAATCGACCTGCGCGGCTTCGGCAAATCCGATCATCCTTACGACGGCTACGATATGGACACCTTCGCGGACGACGTGCGCCAGGTCATCGACAAGCTCGAATTGAAAGACGTGACGCTGGCCGGATTCTCGATGGGCGGCACGGTGGCGACGAATTACATGATCCGTCACAAAGGCCACGCGGTGTCCAAGCTGATGCTGTTCGGAGCCGCTTCGCCCAGCTGGAGCCAGCGCGATGGCTATCCGTACGGCATCACGCAGCAGGATATCGACAACCTCGTAGCGAACCTGAAAGCGGATCGCCCGAACATGCTGAAAAGCTTCGGCGACGATTTCTTCTACAATCAGCCGAGCCCGGCATTCCGCGCTTGGTTCGATCAAATGGGACTGTCCTCGGATCCCCGCGCAACGATCGAGAGCATTCGATCGGTCGCGGAAACGGATCTCCGCGCCGGCCTGAAGAACATCGGCGTGCCTACGCTGATCTTGCACGGGGTGCACGACAAAGCGGTTCCGTTCGCCATCGCGGAACAGCTGCACAAAGGCATTCGGAACTCGACGCTCGTGCCGTTCCAAAACAGCGGCCATGGCCTCTTCTATGAAGAGAAAAATAAATTCAACGATGAGATCGTCAAATTCGTAAAGCCTTAAGACCGATGCGCCTTCGGCAGCCCAGCTTCCCGCTCCCGCAGCCGGAAACGCCTCCCCTCGTTAACCCATGCAGTATCGTTACGATCGGACATGAAAAAACCCGCCGAATACCCGGCGGGTTTGTCCTATATTCGCATGATTTATTTCCCAGCCGGCTTCGGCATAAGCCACGCATGATCCGGATCGTTGTGAAACTTCCACGTCCGCACCGGCCCCGCCATCACGTTCAAATAATACACCTCGTAGCCCGGCGGCGCGGACACGGGATGGTAGCCGCGCGGCACGAGGACGGCTTCGCCGCTCGCCACGGCCAACGTCTCGTCCAGCGAGCGGTCGTCCGTATAGACACGCTGCACCGCGAAGCCCTGCTTCGGCTCCACATGATAGTAATACGTCTCCTCGAGCAGCGATTCCTCGGGCAGACGATCCCGGTCATGCTTGTGCGGCGGATAGCTGGACCAATGGCCGCCCGGCGTGAACACTTCCACGACGAGCAGGCTGTCCGCCGCCTCGGATTCCGGCAAAATGTTGTGGATCAGCCGCTCCGTGCTGCCTTGTCCGCGAGCTTCGACGCCCACGTGCTCGGGGCCGATCAGTCGGGCCGCGTGCGTCCCCTTGCCCGGCGCCCGGCAGACCGCGAGCCGAAGCTCGGTCACGGCCGTGACCTCGAACCGGTCGCCGGAAGGCACGTAGACCGAATACGGCGGAATTTTCTCGAACACGCTCATGCGCGCGCCGATATTGTTCCACGCCCGCTCCGCGGTCGCAACGTCCGCGCGGCCCGCGAGCAGCACGAGGCACGCCTCCTGCTCCCCGGTCGAACGGACGAGCCGTTCCCCGGCTTGCAGCACGTAGACTTCGAAGCCGACATGCGCCCAGCCCGCCGATGCCGGCGTGATGCGCAGGATATTGCCGTCCGCGTCCGGCGTCGGACTTGGTTTGACGATGAGTTCGCTCATGGATGCTTATGCTCCTTCCTGTCGCTTACCAGCGCGCCGTGACCATTTTCTTGCGCGTATAGAACTCCACGCCGTCCTGTCCGTTCGCGTGCAGGTCGCCGTAAAACGATTTTTTCCAGCCCGAGAACGGGAAGAACGCCATCGGCGCGGGCACGCCCAGATTGATGCCGAGCATGCCGGCGTCGATGTTCTCGCGGAAATGGCGGACGTGGCTGCCGTTCTGCGTGAAGAGGCACGCGCCGTTCGCGAAGTCCGATTCGTTGGCCAGCGCGATCGCTTCGTCCAAGCTGTTCACCCGCACGACCGACAGCACCGGCGCGAAGATCTCGTCCTGCCAGATCTTCATCTCGCTCGTCACGTGATCGAAGATGGTCGGGCCGACGAAGTAGCCGTCGCCCGATGCCGCGGCATCGGCGCGTCCGTCGCGGCGCAGCACCGCGCCGTCCTTCTCGCCGGACGCGATGTAGCCGAGCGTGCGCTCCTTGTGCGGACCGCGGATGACCGGGCCGAGGAAGACGCCCTCGTCCATGCCGTTGCCGATCGTGATCCGGTCCGCCGCGGCGACCAGCTTCTCGATCAGCGGCTCGGCCGCTTCGCCGACGGCCACGACGACGGCGCAGGCCATGCAGCGTTCGCCCGCGGAGCCGAAGGCCGCGCCGACGATCTGCGTGACCGCGGCATCGAGATCCGCGTCCGGCATGACGATGGAGTGGTTCTTCGCGCCGGCGAGAGCTTGCACGCGTTTGCCGTGAGCCGACGCGGTCTTGTAGACGTATTCGGCCACCGGCTGGGAGCCGACGAACGAGATCGCCCGGACGTCCGGGTGCTCGAGCAGGCCGTTCACGACGTCATGCGCGCCGTGGACGACGTTCAGCACGCCGTCCGGCAGGCCCGCTTCCCGGAACAGCTCCGCCAGCCGGTTCGCGAGCAGCGGCGTCCGTTCGGACGGCTTCAGCACGAACGTATTGCCGCAGGCGATCGCGAGCGGGAACATCCAGCACGGCACCATCATCGGGAAGTTGAACGGCGTGATGCCGCCGACCACGCCGACCGGATAGCGGTACATGCCGGATTCCAGGTTCGTCGCGATATCCGGCAGCTGCCGGCCCATCATGAGCGATGGCGCGCCGGCGGCGAATTCAACGCACTCGATGCCGCGCAGCACCTCGCCGTGCGCCTCGGTATAGCTCTTGCCGTTCTCCAGCGTGACGATGCGGGCGAGTTCGTCCCAATGATCGACGAGCAGCTGCTGGTATTTGAACAGGATGCGCGCGCGGCGGGGAACCGGCGTCTTGCTCCATGCCGCGAAGGCGGCTTGGGCGACGCGGACCGCGCCGTCCAGCTCTTCCTTGGACGATAGCGGGACATGGTTGATGATCTCGCCGGTTGCCGGGTTATAGACCGGCTCGGAGCTGCCGGAGACGGATGCGACCCATTCGCCGCCGATGAAGTTGGGAAGCAGGGCCGGTGCGTTCGTGTGGGACATGCGGAAGATCTCCTTTCGTGATTACGCGTGTTGGGAAGCCTCAATATAATCTTCGATCTGCCGAACGGTCGGCATCGCGTCGGAGCAGCTGTGGCTGGAGATGACGATGGACGCGGACGCGCTGCCGAACGCCATGCTCCGGCCGACGCTCCACCCCTGCATCAGGCCGTAGAGGAAGCCCGCCGCGTAGGAATCGCCCGCGCCGAACGTCTTGATGACCTTCGCGGGGAAGATCGCTCCCCGATGCGAGCTGCCGTCTTTGCCGTAGGCGATCGAGCCGTCCTTGCCGTGCTTGATGACGACGAGCTCGGCGCGGCAGCCGAACCATTGCGCCGCCGTCGCCTCGTCGCTCCGTTCGGCGTTGCCGTCGAAGCGCTCGAGCATGTCGAATTCCTCGCGGGTGCCGATGATGATGTCGCTCTTCTCCGCCGCGAGATGGTAGTAGATCGCCGTTTCCTCCGGCGAAGCCCACGAATACGGCCGGTAATCGATATCGAAGACGACCTTCGTGCCGTGCTTGCGGGCATATCGGAGCGCCAGCAGCACCGCTTCGCGCGACGGGCTCTTCGCGAGCGCCGTGCCGGAGACGAGCAGCACCTTGCTGCCGGCGATAAGCGCCTCGTCCACTTCTTCCGGCGCGAGCAGCAGATCGGCGACGTTGTCGCGGTACATGAGGATGCTGCAGTCCTCGGGACTCTTGATTTCCGTGAACGCGAGTCCCGTTACCGCGCCCGTGCGGTCCGTCGTCACGCCGGACGTCTCGATGCCGTTATCGCGCAAATATTGCAGGATGAAACGGCCCATCTGGTCGTCCGCCACCTTGCCGATGAAAGCGGCGCTCTGCCCCAGGCGGGACATGCCGATGCAAATATTGGCCGGCGAGCCGCCGACGTACTTGGTGAACGTCATCGTCTCTTCCATCGGGCGATTGATCTCGTTGGCGTTCAAATCGATGCACAGCCGGCCGATCGCGACGAAATCGCGCGGCTTGCCGCTATCGAAAGCGATGGAATCCATGCAGCAGCCCTCCCTGATGATCGGAATGAATGTATGTCATGCCAGGAATGAATTTCACGCGGTGAATGATTTATTTCGTGAAAGGAATCGATTATTACGCGATGCATCCCTTATTTCTCGAATGATTGGCAATGTATCGAAGTGCAAGCTATTTCATGCGATGAATCGCCTAGGAACGGCCGTCAATACGGACGCGCGGCGCGGAGTGCCTCTTGCATCCGTTCGTGCGCCTCGACGACCTTCCCGCTCTCGGACACCTCCGGCACGCCGACATGCCACCACGACTCGTAGCCGTCCGTGTTCGTGCCCGGCAATACCTTGATCTCCACCAGCGCCGGACCTTCCTCGTCCTTGGCCAGGCGCAGCGCTTCGGCCAATTCCTCGGCCGTGCGCGCCGTATAGGCGGCAGCGCCCAAGCTGCGCGCATGCATTGCGAAGTCGATCGGCATGTACTTGCCGCTCAGGCGGCCCGTTTCCTTGGAGCGGAAACGAAATTCGTTGCCGAAGCCGTCGCTGCCGTGCCCGCGCTGCAAATTATGAATGCACTGGAAGCCGTGATTGTCGAGCAGCAGCACCGTCAGCTTCACGCCTTCTTGAATGGCCGTCACCAGCTCCGAATGGAGCATGAGGTAGCTGCCGTCGCCCACGAAGGCGTACACGTCGCGCTCCGGCTCGGCGAGCGCTGCTCCGAACGCCCCGCTGACCTCGTAGCCCATGCAGGAGAAGCCGTATTCCATGTGGTACGTCTTGGGCTCGGTCGTGCGCCAGACGCGGTGCAGGTCGCCCGGCAAACTGCCGGCGGCGGCCACGATGACGTCCTTCGGACCGATAAAGGCGTTGATGACGCCGAGCGCGCGCGTCTGCGTCAAGCCTTCGTCGCTTTCGAGCGCATAGAGACGGTCGACCTCGGCGTTCCATTCCGCCTTGAGCGCGGCGACGGCTCCTTCCTCGTAGCCGCTCATGTAGCCGAGCAGCGTCAGCTCCTCCGCCAATGCAGCAAGCCCTGTCCGGGCATCCGCCGCGATGGCCGCGCCTTCCAGCTTGACCGCGTCGAACGCGCTGACGTTGATGTTCACGAACGCCGCGTCCGGGTTCCGGAACGCCGACTTGGACGCCGTCGTGAAATCGGAGAAGCGCGTGCCGACGCCGATGACGACGTCCGCTTCCGCGGCGATCCGGTTCGCGGCCAGCGTGCCGGTCGTGCCGACGCCGCCGAGGGCGAGCGGATGGTTCCACGGCATGGCGCTCTTGCCGGCCTGCGTCTCCGCGACCGGGATGCCGAACGCTTCCGCGAACCGCAGCAGCGCTCGCGTCGCCTCGGCGTAGAGCACGCCGCCGCCCGCGACGATCAGCGGCTTGCGCTTGCCGACGATCGCCTCGGCAGCCCGCTTGACCGCATCCGGAGCCGCCGGACGGCGGTCGAGGTAATGCACCCGCTTCTCGAAGAACGCGGCCGGATAGTCGTAAGCTTCGGCCTGCACGTCCTGCGGCAGCGCCAGCGTAACGGCGCCCGTATCCGCGGGATCGGTCAAGACGCGCATCGCCTGCAGCAGCGACGCCATCAGCTGCTCGGGGCGGACGATCCGGTCCCAGAACTTGCTGACCGGCTTGAACGCATCGGTCGCCGAGACGGAATAATCGCTCGGCACCTCGAGCTGCTGCAGCACGGGATCCGGCTGCCGGCAGGCGAAGTTGTCGCCCGGCAGCAGCAGGACGGGGATGCGGTTGACCGTCGCCGTGCCGGCCGCGGTCACCATGTTCAGCGCGCCCGGACCGATCGACGAGGTGCAGGCGAAGATCTGCCGGCGGTTCTTCTGCTTGGCGTAAGCCGCCGCGGCATGCACCATGCCCTGCTCGTTCTTGCCTTGGATGAATTCGAGCCCGCCGGACGCCCGTTCGAGCGCTTCGCCGATGCCCGTCACGTTGCCGTGGCCGAAGATGCCCATGACGCCGCGGACGAATTTGATCTCTTCCCCGTCCGCGGACAGGTATTGGTTGTCCAGGAACTTAAGAAGCGCCTGGGCCATCGTCAGTCGAATCGTATTCATGCGTTGCCGCCTCCGTTCACGGATGATGTCGAGCCGGATTCCAGCTCGATCAGGAAGGTCTTGATCTCGTACGGCTTCAGTTCGATGGCATGCTTCGCGACGCGCCCGCGAATCGGAGGGTTCTCTTCAACCCCGCCGATAGCTTGGCTCCCGCGGCTCTCGCGAGTCGCGCCGTTCGCCCGATCCTCGCCGTCCGCTCTATTCCCAAGGTTTTCTCCGGTCGCGCCGTCCGCGAGCGGCCGCTCCATCAGATCGCATTCCCGCACGGAGCGGATCCGCAGATCGCTGCGGAGCTCCGCGTTCGCGCGCATGCCCGCGAATTCATGGACGCGCAGCACGATCCGCTCGCCGTCCTCCGACTTCTTGACGGCATCCACCATCACGTTCGGCGCGGACAGCGCGAACATGGACAGGGTGCCCCCAGCGGGCGCGCCGGCGACGCTCGTCAGCGGATTGTTGAGCGCCCACGCTTCCTGCGCCGTATTCCCCGCATACCAATCGCCTGCATGCGGCAGCAGCGCGTACGTGAATTCATGCTCCCCGATATCCGCGTTCGGATCGGGATGGATCGCCGACTTGATCAGCGACAGGCGCATGACGTTGTCCTTGATATCGTAGCCGTACTTGCAGTCGTTCAGCAGGCTGACGCCATAGCCGCGCTCGGACAGGTCGGCCCATTGGTGCCCGACCGATTCGAACCGCGCGTAGTCCCAGCTCGTGTTCCAGTGCGTCGGCCGCTTGACGTTGCCGAATTGAATGTCGTACGTCGCTTCCGTCGCGCGCACGGCCACCGGGAAAGCGACCTTCAGCAGCTGCTGGTGCTCCCGCCAGTCGATATGCGTGCGGAAATCGATCCGCCGGCTCCCGGCGTAGACGGTCATCTTCTGCGTGACGACGGACCCGGCGTACCGCCAGCGGAACGCGACGGTCGCCGCCAGCGGTCCGAGCTCGACCAGCTCGGCCGACTCGAGCTCCGTGATCTCGCGCAGCTTCTCTTGATAGAAAATATCGATGTCCCACGCGTCGAAATGCATCGGCTTGTCCTCGAACGCCTGCAGCACGTTCCCGCGCGCGCCTTCGGCCAGCACGTCGCGCCCATGGTCCAGATCGTATATCCGTATCAATTGCCCCGCCGCGTTCCACGCGAGCTCGTAATGCGGCGTCTTCAGCACGCTGCCTTCCAATGCAAACGGCGTCTCCGCCGCGAATGCCGACGTCCAAGCTTGGTCGTCCGCGTAATGAATCGCCGCGACGCCGAGCGACGGCACGGCAGGAGATTCCACGATCCAGCGTCCGTCCGTCAACTGCGCCTGCAGGGGATTGCCCGAGGCATCGCTCCATGCGCTGCCCGCCGGCGCGCTCGCCGCATCCAGCACGACGAGCTCGCGCCGCGTCCACGACGAGCCGTTCATCACGGTCATCGCGCCCGCTTCCGCGCGGCCGGATCTGATGGCGGCCGCCGCCTCTTGCCAAGCCTCGTCCGCGATCGCTTGCGCCTGCGCATATTCCTCGCGGCTGTCCGCATAGACCTCGGCGATCGAGGAGCCGGGAATGATATCATGGAATTGATTGCGCAAAATAATCGTCCAGCCTTCGTTCAGCGCCCGCTGCCCGTAGAGGCTCCAATCGCCGCGCTGCACGGCGGCCAGCGCGCTCAGCCATTCCGTCTCGCGGTACAGCAGCTCGAGCTTGCGGTTCATCCGCTTGTTGTACGCCTGGCTCGTATACGTGCCGCGGTGGTACTCCAGGTACAACTCGCCGTCCCACGTATGCACGTAGCGGTCTGTCGAAGCGAAGGTGTCCTGCAGCCGCCGGAAATAATCGTCCGCGCGGCCCGTCTTCACGTTCGGCAAGCCGGGCATGCCGTCGAGACGGCGCCGCATCTCGAGCATCTCGCGGTTCACGCCGCCCCCGCCGTCCCCGTAGCCGTAAGACAGCAGCAGCTCCTGGTTGACTTCCTTGTCGCGGTAGCCGTCCCAGATGCCCTTGACCGTCTCCGGCGTGACGAAGCCGTTGTACGTATAGAAGAACGCGTTCGCTTCCTCCCAGTCGTCCGGCGTCGTGATGAAATGCGTCAGCACCTCCGAGCCGTCGATGCCCCGCCACTTGAACGTGTCGTTCGGCATCCGGTTGAACTGGTTCCAGCTGATCTTGGTCGTCATGAACGTATCGAAGCCGGATTTCCGCAGGATCTGCGGCAGCGCCCAGCTATAGCCGAAGACGTCCGGGAGCCACAGGTACGTGCTTTCCGCGCCGAACTCCTCGCGCATGAACCGCGTGCCGAACAGGAACTGGCGAACGAGCGATTCGCCGGACGTCAGGTTGCAGTCGGCTTCCAGCCACATGCCGCCGCCGATCTCCCAGCGTCCTTCGCGGATCCGCTCGCGAATTTGCTCATAGATATCCGGGTAATCTTGTTTGATATAGGCATAAAGCTGCGGCTGCGTTTGCAGGAACACATAATCCGGGAAACGCTCCATCAGGCGCAGCACCGTCGAGAACGACCGCGCGCTCTTCTCCCGCGTATGCTTCAGCCGCCACAGCCACGCGACGTCGATATGCGTATGGCCGACGCAGGTTACCGTCACCGGGGAGCGCTTGTCGAACTTGCCCAGCTCGCCGTTCAACAGCTCCCTCGCCGCATGGACGGATTCGTAATACGCATCCGAGCCCGGCAAGGACCAGTCGATCAGCAGAAACGCCCGGTCGAGCGCCTTGACGAGCGCGGCCCGGTCGGGATGGGACGGATCGAGCTCCTTGATCGTGCCCAGCACGGCTTGGCCCGTATAATAGAGGTCGTCGACCCGCTCGTCCAGCCAGCACAGCTCGGCGCGCTTCACGGTATGCTTCATGTCGCGCGGCTTGCCGCCGCCTTCGAGGCCGGTCCACAACCGAATATCCATTCTTCCGGCGGCGCCTGCCGCGTCCTCCGGCAGGAACACTTCCTGATGATTCGAATCGACGCCTTGGTACGGAACGCCGTTCCAATAAAACAGCGATTCGAAGCCGTCGTTGTTGCCCCCGCCCGTCTCGCCGAAATCAAATCGGCCGAGCACGGACCGGCCTGCCCATTCCGCCGGCACGTCGACGCCGCGCGACAGCCATACGTAGCGGTCGCGGCCCTGCCACGTATCGCCGACGTTCAATTCGTACGCCGCGCCGGAGGCGGGAGGACGGGCGCCGTTCGCGCCCGCCTCGTCCTCGATCGCGGTAAACCTATCCAAAGGCCGGACGTCGCGATAGCGGGTTTCGCTCAATTCGCGCAGCCGGGCCGCAAGCTTCGATTCCGTAAACAACATGGGTTAGCCTCCCCTTCGCTTTCCTGCGGAAATCGCGATAATCGGCTTAGAGCGTTTCGTCCAGCTTGAGCAGGTACTCCAGGCTTGTCGCGAGGCTGTCCAGCGGGCTGCCCGGGCAGTAATCCTGCTCGACGGCGAACCATTCGACGCCGCTCGCAAGTCCCCAGCGCAGGATCGGCGCGAAGTCGATGACGCCGGAACCGATCTCCGCGAAATACTGGCGGTCGTCGGCTGTCATGTCCTTCAAGTGAAGGATCGGCATCCGGTTCGCGTAGCCGCGGATGAACGACAGCGGATCCTGGCCCGCTTTCTTCACCCAGTACGTATCGATCTCGGCGTATACCGCCGGGTCTTCGAGCAGGTATTCGAGCGCGAACTTGCCGTCGATCGTCGTGTGGAACTCGAAATCGTGGTTATGGTAGCCGACCCGGAATTCCGTTCCCTTCACGCGCTCCGCGACGGCCAGCAGGTCATGCTTCACGCTCGCGTACCCTTCCGGGTTCTGCAATCCGTCCGGCAGGGAGTGGCAGATGAAATCCCGCGTGCCGAACAAACGCGCTTCCTCGAGCACGTTGTCCAGGTCGTCCCGCATCCGAGGCAGCCCGACGTGCATGCCGGCGGTCTTGAGGCCGAGCTCGTTCATGACCGCCGCGATGTCGCGCGCCGGGTTGCCGTGCAGGCCGTCGATTTGGACGGCTGCCCAGCCCATTTTGGCCAAGTCCCGCAGGACGGCTTCGAAATCCTTCTTCAGTTCGTTGCGCACGGTGTACAGCTGCGCGGCCAGTTGATGCTTGATCATTGCGCGATCGCCTCCCTTTTCAAATCCAGCCATTCGACTTCTTCGTGCGTCAGATGCAGATTCATCGCCTCGACCGAGGAGAGCAGCTCTCCGGGATTGCGCGGTCCGATGATCGCGCCGGTGGCGAACGGCTGATGCAGCACGTAGGACAGCGCGAGCTGGATCGGGGTGACGCCCTTCTCCTCGGCCATCTTCACGGCCCGGCGGTAACGCTCCCAGTTGCCTTCGCTGTAGTACACGCGCACCATCTCCTCGTCCGCGCGGTTCTCGGGCGTGAAGTGGCCGGAGAAGAATCCGCCCGCCTGCGCCGACCAGGACAAGAGCGGCAGGCCGTTCGCCGCGTGCCAGGCGATCGTCGCCTCGTCCGCCGAGACGACGCCGGGCCACCGCGCTTCCTGCGGCTTGGCCAGGCTCAGGTTCGTGCTGCTGAACGCGAATCCGGTCAAGCCGTGCGCGGCCGCGTAATCGTTCGCTTCCTGAATCCGCGCGTGCGTCCAGTTCGACGCGCCGAACGCGCGCAGCCGCCCGGCTTCGAGGTTCGCGTTCAGCTCCTCGATGATCGGTCCGACCGGCACGGTCTCGTCGTCGCGGTGCAGCGCGAAGAGCTCGACGTGATCGGTGCCGAGCCGCTCCAGGCTTTCCGCCAGATCCTGCCGGATCGCCTGCGGGTTCACCCGCGGTCCCGGACTCCCGTCGTCGTGATGGGCGCCCTTCGTCAGGATGACGACCTTGTCCCGCAGCTTCTCCTCGGCGAGCCACTCGCCGAGCAGCTTCTCCCTGCCCCGGTATTGATGGGCGGTATCGAACGCATTGCCGCCGGCGTCCACGTAAGCGCGCAGCATCAGCCGTTCGTTCTCCTCCAGCTTGCGCAAGTCGCCCGTGCCCATGATCAGCCGGGAGATCGGTTTATCCACACCTTGAATATGCAACGCGTTCATCCTTGCATCCTCCTTAGACAGCTCAAGTTAGATCCGCTTTATTCATCCGCTTTGCGAAACTTTCATCTGGTATCGATTCCATATCGACCGCTCCCGCTCATTGCGAGATCGCCCGCGGCAGGCTGCGGCTGCCTTCGTGCCGCTGCAGAAACGCCCGCAGCCCGTTCAAATCCGCCGTGCCCGTGCTCCCGCCGTACGCGCCGACGGACATCGCGCCGCAGGCGTTGCCGAACTTGAGCGACGTCTCGACGTCGAAGCCTTGGATGAAGCCGTACAAATACCCGGCATTGAAGGAATCTCCCGCGCCGGTCGTATCCACGGCCTCGACCTTGAACGCCGGATGCCGCGTCATGACGCCGTCCTTCATCGCGACGGCTCCGTCCGAGCCGAGCTTCACCACGATATGTCCGCCGTGATCCGCCATGAGCGCGAGCGAATCCGCGATCCGCTCGCGGCGCGTATAGTGCAGCGCTTCGGTCTCGTTCATCAGGAACACGTCGACGTGGCGCATCAGCTCGAAAATGCCCTCGTACCATTCGCCGGAATCGTCCCAGCCGACGTCGCAGGAGAGCGTAACGCCCTTTTCCTTCAGCTGCTTGACGATCGCGAGAAACTGATCGTGGTTGTCCCTGCCCCGGTAGCCCGTCAGATGGACATGCCGCCCCTGCGCGATCTGTTCGAGGTCGAGCCGCTCGAGCGCCAGCTCCTGATTGGATCCCATATAGGACAGGAAGGAGCGGTCCGTATCCGGATTGAAGGCGATCGAGATGCCGGTTTGATGGGTTTTGCTCGTTTGAATGAGGCTGGTATCGATACCATATTGGGCGAATTGCTCCCGGATGAAGCTGCCGTTGCTGTCATCCCCCAATACGCCGTTGAATGCGACGCCAAGGCCGAGCTTGGCGAGAGAGAGCGAGAACAACGCCGCTCCCCCGCCTACGTGCATCATCATGTTATCCACGAACACTTCCTGGCCGGGCTGCGGCACCTGGCTGTACCCCACTACCACAAGATCTATATTGACGTCTCCGACGACGACAGCATCGAATTTCTTCAAGTCTCTCTCCCTCTTCCACTCCGATGTAATGATGCCTGCGCTAATTATCCATGCTGCCTGCAGCTGTCGCGCACGACGAGATGATGCCGCAGCACGACATCCTGTCTAGGCGCGTCTTCTTGATCCATGATCATGTCGATCAATACCTCGACCGTGACCTTCCCCATCTCCTGGATCGGCTGCTCCATGGACGTCAAACGCGGCCGCACGAGCTCCGTCAGCTGGCTTCCGTCGAAGCCGACGATCGAGAGGTCGTCCGGCACCGCCAGCCCTTGGTCGCGCACGGCGTTCATGGCGCCTACCGCCATGTCGTCGCTGACGGCGAAGACGGCCGTCGGACGGTTATCGCACGCAAGCAGCTCCCGGATGAGATCGTACCCGCTTTGCGTCTTGTAATCGCCGAAACGAACATGCTCGTCCACGAGCGGCAGCGAGCTGTCGGCCATCGCCCGGCAGTATCCGATGTAGCGGTTCTGCCCCGACGTCACGTCGCGCATGTCGCCGCCGATGAAGCCGATCCGTTCATGCCCGAGCTCGATCAGGTAGCGCGTCGCGTCGTAAGCGGCCGTGTAGTCGTCGATGATTACGGAGACGAACGCCTGCTCCGTCGGCTTGACGCTGGAGAAGATGATCGGGATTCCGAGCTTATGGATCATGTCCCGGATCTCGTCGTTCAGCTTCTCGTGCATGATGATGATGCCGTCCACGCGCATTTCCTTGAACACGTTCAAGTATTTGAGCTCTTTGTCGATGTCCTCGATGATGTTGCACACCAGCAGGTTATACTCGTTCATGCTCGCCGTTTTCTCGATGCTGCTCAGGATGGTGGAATAAAAGCTCGACGTCACGTCGGGCACGATGACCCCGATGAGATTCGTCTTCTTCCGGACGAGACTCCTTGCGATATGGCTTGGCGTATATCCCAGTTCGTCGATTGCCCGCTTCACTCTGTCCTTCAAGTCGTCTTTGACATACTTTTCGCCGTTCAGCACTCGCGAAACCGTCGTAACCGATACGCCCGCCTTTTTCGCCACATCTTTGATTTTCGGCGCCATACGCTCATCAAGCCCCCAATTTCTTCATCCATGCGTCGTTATCGCCCCGTTAGCTCTTGACCGCTCCTTCCATGATTCCGGCGATGAACTGCCGGCTGACCACGAGGAAGATGACGATAAGCGGCAAGGTTGCCATGAGCGTGCCGGTCATGACCATGGAGTAATCTGCCGTATGAACTGATTTTAACTGTTGGAGAGCTAACATTAAAGTGAATTTGGACGTATCCGTCAAAACAATTAACGGCCACAGGTAATCTTCCCACGTGCCCATGAACGTCGTGATCGCCAGAAACGCCAGCGCCGGCCGCAGGATCGGCAGGGCGATGCGCCAGTATTGGCCGAATTTGCTGCAGCCGTCGATGCGCGCGGATTCCAGCAGCTCGTTATGGATGGCCAGCGCGTACTGCCGGATCCAAAAGATTCCGAACGCGGAGGCGATACCCGGCACGATCAGCGCTTTATAGTCGCCGACCCAGCCGAGCTCCTTGATGATCATGAACTGCGGCACGAGCAGCATTTGCCCCGGAATCATCATCGTGCCGATCATGACGTAGAACAGCGCCTTGGAGCCCGGGAATTGGAACTTCGCGAACGTAAACCCCGTTAACGAGTTGAAGAACAGCTGCAGCGTCGTGCTGAGCACCGCGATGAAGATGGTATTGAAGAGGGCGCGAATGAAATTGGTGTTATCCATGACATGATTGAAGTTCGTCATGAAATACCCGCCGAACGTCAGCTTCGGAGGGAACGCGAAGATGGCGCTCGTCTGGTTCGTCGACATGACGACCAGCCAGTAAAACGGGAAGATCGATACCAGCACGCCGATCATCAGCACGGTGTGCAGCAGGATCTTCTTAGTCAGGATTGCCTTGCCCATCCGTCATTCACCTCGTTATCAATCGTCAGATTTATTGAAGACTTTCCAGTTCAGGACCGACAGCAGGCCGATGATGATGAAGAGCACCCACGAGACGGCGGCCGCGTAGCCGTAGTTCTGATACGTAAAGCCTTCCCGGAACATGTACAGCACCACGGTATCCGTGCCGGGATACGGGGATTGCGTGCCTGCCAGAACCTGCGGTTCGGTGAAGATCTGGAATCCGCCGATCGTCGACATCATCACGGAGAACAGGATGATCGGCTTCAGCATCGGCAGCGTGATCCGCAGGAACGTCTGGACCGTCGACGCGCCGTCGAGCTCGGCCGCCTCGTACAGGTCTTTCGGGATCCGCTGCAGGCCGGATAAGTAGATGATGGCGTTGTAGCCCATGTACCGCCAGCAGATCATCGCCGCGATGACGACGCGGGACGCGAAGGGCGAGTTGAACCATTCGATGCGCGAGAGTCCTACTTTCTGCAGCAGGAAATTGATCAGCCCGTATTCGTTGCCGAACAGGGACTGGAATATGATAACGACAGCGACCATGGCCGTAATATTCGGTAGGAAATAAGCGATGCGGTAGAAACCCTTGAACCTCACGATGGCCATGTTGATCAAGAAGGCGACGATCAAGGCGCAGATCAGCTGCGGCGCGTTCCCCAGGATCCAGAGGATGATGTTGTTGACGAGCGCATGCCAGAACGTCGGATCCGTGAACAGGTACGTGAAATTGGCGGAGCCGACGTACTTCATCTCCCCGATGCCGTCCCATTTGTGGGTCGAGAGGAAGACGGAGTAGAAGATCGGGAATACGGAAAAGACCAGGAACAAAATATAAAACGGCGAGATAAACAGATACAACGCTCTGCTCTTGTAGATGTCTTTCAAAAGGCCTCCCATGCGATTCCTCCGTTACTTGGCTGGGACGGGAAGGGCCTGCGCCCTTCCCCGTTCCATCCGTTATGAATGCCAAGCTTGGCTGCGGTCCCGGATCCGCTTAGTGGGACAGCTGTTTCTTGATTTTGTCCTGCGCGTCCTGCCACGATTTGACGGGATCGCGCTTCTTGTCGACGGCGACGAGCGCGTCGGTGATGGCCGTGCTCGCAACCGTGTCGCGGGAATCGGTGTGCGCGACCTTGACGTCTTTCGCGGCGTCCGCGAACACGGTGCTCAGGTCTTGGTTGCCGAAGAATTCATTCTTGTTGACCATGTCCGGGCTCGTGTAGATCTCCGGCGTCGACGGATAGTTGCCGAATTCCTTGTATGCCGTCACCAGGTTTTCCGGGCTGACGAGGAACTGGATGACTTCATAGGCTTCCTTCGGATGCTTCGTCGAGCTGAGCGCGCCGAAGAACGAACCGCCTTGGTTGCCGGCGCCGCCCGGCGGATGCGCGATGTTCCATTTGCCCTTCGTGTCCGGAGCCGCGCTGATCAGATCGCCGACGGCCCACGAAGCGCCCGTGAACATGCCGATTTTGCCGTTGTTGATGGCCGCGTTTTGCTCGGAACCGTTGGAGTACGGGAAGGTCAAGCCCTCCTGATCGGCTTTAACCGACATGTCGTACGCGCTCTTCACGTGCGCTTGGTCGCCGATATAGTTGCCTTGCTCGTCGAAGTACGACTTGCTGCTTTGACCCATGATCGTGTTGTAGATGTCGGCGATATTGCCCGTCGTGGCGCCCGTCGCGTCCTTCAATTTCTTCAGCAGGGCGAAATAATCGTCCCACGTCTTCACCGCGGTGCTGACCGCGTCCGGCGTGTTCGGTATGCCCGCTTTCTCCAGCAGGTCCGTGCGGTAGTAGAGCACGACCGGCGCAACGTCGATCGGCATGCCGATCAAATATTTATCGTCCGGCGTCGCGGCCATTTTCCATTTCCAGTCCAAGTACTTGGATTGCACGTCCTTGGCGCCTTGGTCGTACAGATTCACGAATTTATCTTTATACGTCAACATCGAGGAAACCCAGCTGTCCATCGCGACGATATCGGGACCGTCCCCGCCGCCGACGAGGGTAGCTTTCAACTTGGTGAAATAGTCGTCCCCGGATGGAAGCTTCTCTGCCTGCAGATCGATGTTCGGGAATTTCGCTTTCGCCGCTTCGATCGTGGAATCGGAAATCGCGCCGTTCCAGTACCATAGCTTCAGCGGAATTTTTTCGGTTGAAGCGCTTTCTCCGTTGCCGTTACCGGATGCCGTGTTATTGGAACCGTTGGATCCGTTAGAACCGCAAGCCGTCAGGACAAGCAGCACGCACGCCAGCAAGATGGCGGTTAAACCAAAGGACTTTGTTTTCATTGACTCGTTCCCCCAATTTTAGAAAATAAAGTGCATTCATAGGATGACTGCATTCCGCTTTCTTCAAAGCTTTCCTCATTCGCAACTTCCTATTCACCTGCCGACATGCTTTCCGATCCTACCACCACCCTCGAAAAATAAGTCGGAACACGACACTCTGGTATCGATACCAGAAAAAGAATAAAAAATATGGTACCGATACCAGAATAACGAATGCGTTTTCTATGGTATCGCTTCCATACCGTTGTGAACAGTATAATCGCATCGTTTCGTTTTGACAATCCTTTTTTTAGTCGAATGTAAGCGTCCCACATGGACGGGATACGTCCCGATTGTTTACTTTTTTTGGTGCCGCCCGCGGACGCAGGCGGCACGGCCGCGGTTCCCGCGTATCCCTGCGAGATGGAAAGTCAGGGTTTCGATTGCGCGATCGCTTTTCTAAACGAACGCTGACGCGTCCCTTATTGTGCGCTGCTGCTCGTGCATTTTGCCGTTCCTCTGTTCGGGGAATCCGGATCCATGTCGAATTCGCAGCGTTGTTTTTGGACTTGGTAGGCATCTGCCTTCTTCACGATATGATAGTCTACCGCGGGATAATCGAATTCGTCCGCGTACTTGAATTTAACGGATACCTTGATGTCTTCGGAATCGGACGCGTCCGTATGCATGATTTCGAAGCCGAGCGGAGCCGTTGCGTCCCCCTCCTTGCTTTCGCCGCTCTCGTTCCGCGCCATGACGGCCGCAAAATAATCCTGCATGATTTTATTCGCGGCATCCGCGGGCGCTTTGCTGAACTCTTCGACGGACATCGCGGTCTTGGCTTCCAAGGAATTCGCCGATTTCGACCTCTTAGCCCCGACGACGCCGACCGCGATGACCATGGCCAGAAAGACGACCACCACGATCGTCGCGAATTTGTTCTTGCTGCTCATCGACACTTCCACCCCATCCGAATTTTCAGTTCCCTGCTAGTTCATCGTTCGGGAACGCCGTTTTGTTTCAATCGCATTCGATTTCCGCCTAATTCATCCGAATCGCAAGTCTCTCCGGCGCGCACGGCAGCACGAAAAAGACAGCCGTTCGGTAGCGGCTGCCCTGATCGTAATGCCTATTCGGTTCTCTTTCCCGCGAGCGAGGTCACTCGAATGCTATCTCTTGGTCCAATATGATTTCCCTGCGCGGCGACTCCATTGGGTGCGCATAGCAAACTCCCCAATCATTACCAGTATTAAAAGGCAAGCTTTAAGCCTTGATTCGGCAAGGTTCACGTATGCCGCCATTGCATTCATTTGTACCGAAGAGGTGCGATTCACGCGTTGCCCGCCAACGCTACAAGTCCTCGCCGGCAATTTCTTGGCGCGCCGCCCACTCGCGGACCAAAAGCCCCATCGCGATGAGGTCATAGCGCCGACCGCCGCGCAGAACGGCTTCGCGAAGCCTGCCTTCCTCGACGAACCCGGCCCCGATATACGTTCGGCGGGCGGCTTCGTTGTACGCGATCACCTCCAGGCTGATCCGTTCCAGGTTCAGCTCGAGAAACGCGTAGCGCAGCAGCATGTCGACGGCATCCCGGCCATAGCCCAGGCCGCGGTCGCCAGGATGGCCGATGCCGACGGCCATGCGCGAGGAGCGGTTGTTCCACTCGATGCCGTGGAGCGCGGCGAAGCCGACCAGCCGGTCGTCCTCGATCGTCCGGAGCATGAACTCGATCGTGTTTTTGCCGTTCTCGGCCTGTTCGAAATATTCCGCCGTTAGCGGCACCGCGTATTCGGTATCCACATTGCGCATGTAGTCGTAGCTCTCGGTAAAAACCGACAGCTGCGCGGCATCGTCCGGCCGGACCGCCGCAAAACGCAGCCATTCGCCGCTGAACAAATCTAAATCCCGGAATCCCATGCGAATTCGTCTCCTCCTTCAAGCCAATCGGCCGCGCCTCTCCGCCCCGTTGGCGCCAGCGGAATAAGCGCCTGCCGACTCATTATGGCACATCGCGCCGAGAATAATAACAAACCGGCTCCCCCGCGGATGGCAAGCGAGAGAGCCGGCTTCTGCCGAGCGGCAGGCTTGAACGTCATGCCACTGTCAGTAGGCGATAATCCGCCCCTCGTCAACCTAATCTGGATCGGCGAAAGCGCTGTCCGCCTCCCGGCCTTTGCTCGAGCTATACGCGGCGCCCGTCAAGCCTTCAGCGCTTCCGCCAGCAGCATCAGCGTCAAACCTTGCCCGTACAGCGTCGGGAAGATCGGAACCGCGTCGTACGCTTCGATGCTCGCAAGCACGGGCGTTCCGCCGGAGACGCCGGCGACCGCGCCGTTCTCGCGGATCTGGCGCAGCACGGCGGGAACCGCCCGCTCGGCGCTGCCGATCAGCGCCCGCGGAACGAGTCCCGCCCGGGCCGCCTTGTACAAGCCGCAGGCGATGCCGGCGGAGCCGGACGTCTCCTCGTAGTAGGACGGCCGGTCCAGCACGGTCTGCCACAATCCGCCCGGCCCCTGCCGCGCGACGAGCGCCTCGGCGAGCCGGTGGTACCGCTCCTTGATCTCGCCGAGCGGTCCGGCGTCATGGTCCGCCGCCGCGGCCGCCTCCAGAATCATCGGAACGCCGACCGCGTTCCAAGCGTTCGCCCGATTCCACTTCGCGGCCGACATCCAGTCGTTCGTGCCGCAGTTCCAGGCGTGGTAGAGCAGGCCCGTCTCTTCGTCCTGAAGCGCCTGCAGATGCAGCAGCAGCTGGCGGATCGACTCGTCGGCCATTTGGCGGTCCCCGGTCATGCCCGCGGTCCTGGCCAGGAAGAGCACCGCCATGAAGACGGTGTCCGCCCAGATCTGCTCCGCGAACGACGCGTTCTCGGTCACGGTGTGCTCGAACGCGCCGCTGCGCGTGCGCGGCGCCTGCCCGATCAGCCAATCGGCGATTTGCCTGCTCTTCTCCGCGTAGTACGACTCGCCCGTCTCCTCGTGCAGCGCGGGGAACACGGCGAACGGCGCGACCGCGTTAATGACCATCGCCGCCCCGGATTGCCGGATGTTGCGCGTCATCCAGGCTTCGACCTCGCGGATGATCGCCGTTCCGCGGCCCGTCTTCGCGTAATCGGCCGCCGCGATGATGCCGACGCCCGAGTTCCAGTCCCATCTGTCGATATTCATGGCCCAATCGGTCCAGGCATGGTCTCCCCACGCGTCCGGGCGGCTGTGCATCATATAAGCGTATACGCGCCCGGCCGATTCTTGCACTGCTTTCCTATCCATTCGTATGCCCCTCTCTTCGGCAGCCATGCGGGCGATGCTCCCGCTTCGCATGGCTTTATGATCCTAATCATTCACGCCTTTAACTAGGCATGGCCGTTGCGGTACTCGGTCGGCGTCACGCCGTATTGCCGTTTGAACACCTCGCGAAAATGATCCAGGTCCGCGTAGCCGATCCGCTCGCAAATCTCGTAAATCCGGTTGGACGGATCCTGCAGCAGCCGCGCCGCTTCCTCCATGCGGAAACGAATGATCGCATGATTGATCGTCGCGCCGGTCACTTCCTTGACGAGTACGTTCAAATACTTGTCGCTGAGCCCTACCGCGGCGGCCACGTCCGGCAAGGCCAAGTCCTTGCGCATGTAATGCGCCTTCATGTAACGGATCGCCTGGTCCACGAGCTTCCTCTTCTTCAGGTCGCCGGACCATTCGCCGGCCTGCGGGGCGTCCGGCAGGCGCGGCGGCCGTTCGCCCGGCGGATGCCCGGAAACGGACGCGCCGCTTCGCGCTTCCCGCTCCTCGCGCAGCTCCCGAACGACGTTCGCGAACACCTCGGCGATCTCGCCGGGGTCGATCGGCTTCAGGATGTACTCCTGCACCTGCAGCTTGATCGCTTTCCGCGCATGCTCGAATTCGTTGAGACCGGACAGAATGACGCAGCGAATATCCGGCTTATGCGCCTTGAACGCCTCGATGAGCGCGAGCCCGTTCATCTTGGGCATCCCGATATCGGTCAGCAGCACGTCCGGCTGCTCGCGGCCTCGATCCAGCCAAGCCAGCGCCTCTTCGCCGTTCTCGGCCGTGCCCAGCAGCGAAATGCCGAGCTTCTCCCACGGAATGGAACGGGCCAAGGTCTCGCGAACCGTCTTCACGTCCTCCGCGATCAGCAGCTTGAACATCGGTTCCGCCTCCTTCTCTGTTAAACCGGCATGCGCGGACGGATCGGCAGGACGGCTTCGACGCAGGTCCCTTCGGCCGCCGCCACGTAACGCAATCCGAACGCTTTCCCGCCGTACAATTGAATTCTCCGGTGCACGTTCAGCGTGCCGTACCCCGTGCCGCTCCCGAAGGCGGAGTCGGCGACCGCGTCGCGGCCCGGATGCGATTCGGCAGCCGGCTGTTCCCGAAGGGCGCGGTTCATCCGGTCCGGATCGCAGCCCGCTCCGTTGTCCTCCACGCGCAGGACCAGCATGCCGCCCTCCAGCCTGGCCGTGATCGCGATCAGGCAGCCGGACGAGCGGCCGGCGAAGCCATGGATGATCGCGTTCTCCGCGAGCGGCTGCAGGATAAAATGCACGATGCTCATGGGCAGCAGGTCATGCGGCACGCGAACGTCGATGCGCATGTCCTCGATCATCATCCGCTGAATATGCAGGTAAGCCTCGACTTGCTTGAGCTCTTCCTCCAGGGAAATCCAAGCCTGCCCCCGGTTCAATCCGTAGCGGAACACGTTCGCGAGCGAGCGGACGATGGCGCTCGTCTCCAGATCGCCGGCCATGATCGCCCGGCAGTTGATCAGATCGAGCGTGTTGTACAGAAAGTGCGGATTGATTTGCGCGTTCAGCAGCTCCAGCTGCAGCTGGCGCCGCTCCATCTCCTCCGCGAAAGACTTCTCGACCAGCCCGTGCAGGGTGACCAGCATGGAAGCGAACTGCGCATTGAGCGCATCCACCTCGTAAATGCCCGAGCGTTGGGCGGGCAGCGGCTCCTTGAATTCCAGCACCTCCGGACGCTGAATGGCACGGGCCAGCCTCGTGATCGGCACGGTCACCCGCACGACGATCCGGCGAAGCCAGACGCCGGCGATCAGCAGGGCGGCGGCGGCGGTAATGCCGCCGATCGCCGAGATGGCGAACGCGTACCGGTTGAAGTGGCTTTCCGGCACGACCGTAAGCAGCTTCCATCCGTTCTCGAGCGTCTCGTACATGACCCGATGCCGGGCGCCGTCGATCTTGGCCGTCACCGAACCCGCGGAACCGGCTAATGCGCGCACGTATGGCAGCTCCCCGACGGAGGCGAGAAATCCGTACCGTTCGCTGAAGATGACCCGGCCGTCGGCATCCATGAGCAGATGGTAGCCCGATGCCAGCGAGGCGTTGTCGAACACGCCCCGGATGCTTCCGGTATCGGCGCCGACGATGACGGTGGCGATGCTCCGGCCGTCCTTGATGCTCGTTTTCTTCGTGGCTGAATAGATCATCGGCGCGTCCGCGCGTCCCGCCTTCTGCGCCCACCAGACGGTTTGCCGCTCCCCGCTTCGCAAGGCCAGGTACCACGCCTGGTTCTGCAGGTCCGTGTCCTTGAAGATGCCCGTCACGGGATCGAAACGATCGGCCGCAAGGGGATAGAGCCCGCTCTCCGGCTCCAGCGCGACGGACACGACGTAGGACTGCTGGACGACGCTCTTCGAGCCGGTGTCGCTGAGGAGCGAGAGCAGCGACAGGTTCTGCAGGTTGGACTGGAGCGTGAACAGGTCGCCGACGGCTTCGAACGGCTGCTGGTAGGCGCTCTCGAGCAGATTCTCGATGGATTGGTTCGATACGACGAACGCCGCCATGTTGTTCATCGTGTCGAGCTGGTATTCCACGTTCCGGTAAACGAATTTCATCGACTGCTCCGCCATCTGGCGGGTGTGGTCGTTCTGCACCCGAATGAGAATATAGCTGGCCGACGTCGCGAACAACGCGATGAGCGTCACGATGAGCGCGAACACCGGCAGGCTGATCCGAAGCAGCAGGCTCGATGGCCGGCCGCGCCGGGGCACCACGCTTGCGTCCATGGCCGCTCCTCCTTCGTGTTATTGCTCCCGCAGGTATGCGATGTCCAGCTGCAGGCTGGCTGCAAAAGCGGCCATTATTTTTTTTCCGCTTTGGGCTATGATTTCGTCGAGCAAGGGCTTGAAGTCGACCTTCTTGTCTTTGTCTTTGTCTTTGTCCTTGTCTTTGTCTTTGTCTTTGTCGTCTTTGCCTTTATCATCCTTACCGTCTTTATCGTCCTTGGCCTTGTCGTCCTTGCCCTTGTCGTCCTTGGCCGCGTCCTTTTGAATCTTTTGCGCCTTGGCGAGCAGGCTCTGCAGCGCGCCCTTATCGGTAATCCAGCCCTGCGCGTAGCCGTAATTCAGCATGTCGTCCAATTCATCGATGCCGAAGATCACCTTCAATGTCGCGGATTGCGTCGAGCGGTTGCCCGCCGCATCCACGGCTTCGACGGTCAGCGCGTGAACGCCCGCCGCCAAGGACAACGGCTGGATGACGTACGGGCCGGCAATCGGCTGGCCGTCCAATTGAAGAGACGCCGTCGCCAAGCCGCTCAGCGCGTCCTGCGCATCCGCGGCCAACGTTCCGGATGCAAGGCGCGACAGGGTCGTCGGGCCCGAGATGCGAACGACTGGCCCGGTTCCGTCCACCGTAACCGCCGCGGAGCCTTGAATGCCCCCGGCCTTCGTCGTTGCCGTGACGGTCGTCACGCCCTCGCCAAGCGCCTGGACGAGTCCACCGGCGGATACCGCCGCCACCGCCGAATCGCCGATCGACCAGGCCACCGTCTTGTCGGCCGCGTCATCCGGCGCCACGAGCGCGTTCAGCGTCTGCTCCTGCCCCGGCCGGAGGAGCAGCGCTCCCGGCTGGAGCGTGACTTCCGCCGGCGCGGCCGGCGGATCGTAATCGATGAACGCGAACGCGTCGTACAGCGCCGTGTTCTTCGCGTCGGCCGTCCCGTTCGTCCATTGAATGAAATCGTCCCGGCCGTTCTGCAGATCCGCGTCGTTGACGGCGACGTTCAGGCCGATCACGCCTCCGCCCGCCGGCGCCAGGTCATGCACGTAGGACGCAGGAATCTCGAATTCGTAATAGGTCATTTTCGCGGCATCGTCCCGAACCGCCGCGAACGGCGTTTGGCCGCTGACGTCCCCGTTCGGGTTCGGCGCGCCGGAGCTGAAGATCTGCACGAGCCGCGTGCCGTCGTCCGCCAGGGCGAAGCCCCATTCGACGTCGTCCGGTCCGTACGGCGCCTCGCGATTGTTCAGCGGATCCAGACTGATCTGAACGGAATCGTTCTTCCACATGTTCGCCGCGTTCTCCGACTGCTTGTGGATGTCGTCGCGCACCGCTACCGCAACGTACAATCCGTTTGCCGCCCATTTGGCGTACGCGGTCGCCTCCAGATTGTCGGGATCGTGGAAGCCGCTCGCGTTCTGGGCCTTGCTGCGAAGATGGAACGGGAACGCATCCTGCCAATCGGCAAGATTGCCGTCGATCGTCACGCCGTCCGTTCGCTGAACCAAGTTGAATTCGACCGGCATGGCGGCATCGTGAAAAATCGTCTTGCCGGTCGTCGTATCGTCGATTTGCAGGTCGACGTCGTATTCGTTGAACGGAACCGGCTGATGATCCGTCCATAAGAAGCTTAGCTGCACCTTGCCGCCCTTCTGCAGCGAGGCGAACGCATTCGAGGCGACCGGCTGCAGCTCGTTTCCGTCCGGACCCTTGATCGTCACTTCGCCGGTCTTCGCGAACGACGACGTTCCTTCGAGCTCCACGGTCAGCGTGTCCAGTTCCTCGATCGTCCGCTTGACGGGAAGAAGCTTGACGCCGATCCCGTCTTCCACCGTCAGCTGCGCGCGCTTGGTCTCGAACAAGGCGCCGTCGTAGCTCACGTCGAAGTCGATCCCGTAACGTCCCTTCGCCGCGTCCTCCGGCACGACGACCGGATAAGATTCGTCGAGCGAACCGTTTGCCGGAATCGTGTAATCCGCCGCGGCCGGCGCGGTCTGCGACGATGCCCATCCGTCCGGCAGCCCGAGGTGCACCGACACCTGCTGCGGCACGTCCGTATCGTTGACCAGCGACAACGTGAACGTATTGACATGCCCGGCTTCGCCGTTCGCCTGCGTCGGCACGAGATTGGCCATGACGCCGATGAACTTCGGCTGCTCCGAGGCGACCATCGCTTCCGCGGCGCCGGCGAATTCCCGCGCCAGCAGGTTATAGGCGTAGCTCTCCGCATAGTTCCCCCGCTCATGCAGGCTCTCGGCCAATCTGCCGTAGCGGTTCATCCGCAGAATCGCCGACGAAGCGACCGGCATGACGCTGAACTCGCCTTTCTTGACGTTGAACGCGTCCGTCGCGGCCTGAGCCGCCCCGGCGTAATCGAAGCTGTTCGGTCCGATCCCGCCGAGCGCGTAGACAAGAGACACGGACGCGCTCTCCGCCAGATTGTATAGCGCCTCCAATTGGACGTAACCGGGCGCCCGCTCCAGGGAGCCGTCCCCGATTTCATCCGCAATGTCCGCCATCAGGGCATAGATGTCCTTGATTCCTTGCTCCAAGCCCGCAGCCGGCTGGCTGCCGCCGATCGCCGCCGCGAGGTTCGCGGAGATGCCGCCGAGCGCGGCCTGATCGCCGTCGACGACCGCGGCGTTCGCAGAGGTCCGCAGCGCCAGCAGCTTGGCGGAGGCGTCCTGCTCCTTCTTCGCCAGCAGCTGCTCCGCGGCTTCATGCACGAAGCCGGAGCTCGCTCCCGTCACGTAGACCGGCGCGCCGGATACGGTCAATTGCAGGTCCCCGTTCGCGGCCGCGACCGCGGGAATCCCGACGCCGTTAATATCCTTCACCGTCGCCCCGGCCGCCGGGAAAGGCAGCGTGATTACGCTCGTCGCCGGATGCGAGGCGGGATCGTCCTTCGCGTCGACCTTCTTCCAGGCGACCGCGACCGGCACGCCGTCGTTCAGGAACAATTGCACGGTCACGTCCGGATTCCCGGTATCCCACGCGCCGAGATATTGCGCGTGATCCAGCGCGGTCATCAGCTCGTTTACCGCGGCGTAAGCCAGCTTCGGCCGGCCGTCGTTGTCCGTGATGCCCCAGAAGATATCGTAGTAGCGGTCGTCCGTGCCGTCGTTCTTGTAGTTGTAGTATTCATAAGCCTTCACCTGATCCTCGGCCATGTAATTCAGGAACGCGCGGACGATGTAGTCGCGCTGGGTTTCCTCCGAGACGGACGGATACCCGGCATTGGCCGTCGGCCAGCCGCCCTCCGTCAAGTAGTAATCCTTCCAGCCCCCGTAGTCGTTGACCATGTCCTTCACGCCGTTAAGCATGTTCTGCAAATTGCCGTCCGGCATGGAGTTGTAGACGTACGGGTGGAACGAATACGCGTCGGCATAGTCGTACGAGCCGAGCGCCAGCTCCTCCGGCAGCACGCTGAGCACGCTGGAGGTATGGTCGCCGGCGAGCAGCATGGCGTCCGGATCGGCTTTCTTCATGTTCAGGTACGCGGTCTTCTGCAGCTGGACGAATTCCTCCGGAATGTACGGCTTGGAGAAGATCTCCGGCTCGTTCGGCATTTCCCACTGCCGGATTCGGCCCTTGTAGCGGCTCACGGCGTCGTACACGAAGTCGCCCATCGCCTTCAGCGCGGGAGTCGTATTCACGATGCCGTTCTGATAGGCGGCATTCGTATCGATATCGAGCCCGGTGATCTGGTTGAAGCCGTACGTGAACAGCTTGTTCAGCAGGGCGTCGGATTCGGCGTAATCGTAGACCGCCTTGCCGGAGGCGTCTTTGACGTTCTTGTCGATCGCTTCCCAGGAGATGCCGGAACGATGGGCGCGCGCGCCCAGCTTGCGGGCGCCGTCGATGATGTCGTCCTTCCAATTGAGCGCGTAATGCGTATTCAGGCCGAATTTGCTCTCGTTGTCGAGATCCGGCTCGCTGACCGGCGCGGCCCGGTTCACGACGGCCAGGCGCATCCTTTTCGACAACGCCGGCGCCGGATTCCCGTCGATGGCGAATGCGGCGGCTACTTCGTACGTGCCGATCCCGCCAATCGCCGGCGCGAATGCGAGCGCGTCTGAAGTCCGTTCGTATTCGCCGAGGCCGTACGTCTTGGAGCCGGAGGCGACGACCGCCTTGTCGCCGTCCGCGCGCCGCACGGTGTAGGCGATTCCGATCTCGTGCGCCGCCGCTCCGGCATCCAGCGACAATGCCAGGCCCGGCGTCTCTTCCTGCGCATAGATGCCGGCGTAGTTGCCGGACGGCTGCAGATCGACGACGTACGGCAGCGGGATCGGGTCGATCTCGAAGTCGTCGATCATGAGGTTGATGCCGCCGACGACGTTCCACTGAAAATACCCTTTCTTCAGCGCGAGCGGATCGGAATCATCGCCGCCGGCCGTCTCCGCGCCGTCGATGAACAGCTCATGCGTAATGCCGCTGACCCGGAGCTCGTAATCATGCCAATCGCCGAGCAGCGATTGCACGTAATTGGCGATGTAGTAGTTGCCGCCGAGCGTCGTCTTGCGCATCAGAAAATATTTGGAATTATGCGTGGCCCATTCCATCGCGTTGTTGTTGGCGTCGTCCGTCGCGCGGTACCGGAACCGCCACGTGTTCTGCAGCGCCGTGCTCGTTCGTTCGTATTTGACCTTGAATTTGACGACGAAGTTATCCGCGTTCTGATACATCGGGAGGTTAAGCTTCGCGCTGCCCGAACCGTTCAGATTGAATACCTTGTTGCCGTCCGGCAGCTGGATCACCTTGGCGCTGCCCCCCGTCGTCCAACCCGCTGGCGCGGCGTTCGGCGCCGTTCCTTCGAAATCGTTCGCGTAGGGCAGCATCTCGCCGATGGATACCGAGATCTCGCCCGTCGCCGGATAGCGGGCCGTCCCGCCCGTTCCGTCGGCGGCGGTGATGTAGTAGCGGATCAGATGGGCGCGGTTCGTTCCCGGAATCGTCCCGGCATACGCCTCGTTCCCGGCGCCCTGCGCTTGTACCGTCAGCACGGGCGCGCCCGTTGCTCCGTAGGCGTAATGGATCGCGGCCGAGGCGGACGAACCGGCATCCGTCAGCGTGAAGGAGACCGGCAGATTCGCGTTATACGGAACGGCGGAAGCCGGCGTATGCACGATGGCGAAGCTGCTCGGCCCGGCAATAGCGTTCACCTTCACGTCGTCCACGTCCATCGCGACCGCCGGACCGACGCTCTTCAGGGAAAAGCCGATCCCGCCCGCGACGAGCGACGCGTCGTTGAACGTCGTGACCGCCGTCCCGTCTATGGACAGCGTGAATGCGCTTCCGCTAACGGCCAGCTCGTATTGATGCCAGCCCGTCAGGTTGAAGCCGGGCAACGCGGTCGCGATATCCACGGCAGCGCCTACCTGCACGTTCGCCGAGGCATTCGGGTATTTCCACAGCTCGACCAGATGCGTATTCTTGAATTCCAGAAAATAATAGCTCGTGCCGGACGTATAGCGGAACATCGTCCGGAACCGGTCGCCCCGCGCCTTGAACGTCAAGCTGTAATTCGTCGAACCGTAGGGCAGCGCCGTGGACTTGGTGACGATCCGCTGGGGAGACGTCGCCGTCGTCGTGCCCGACAGCATGGCTGCGGCCCCGCTTCCCTGCGTGCTCCAAGCCGTGCTGCCGAACAGATCCCAGCGGCCGATCCCCGCGCCGAAGCTATCCTCGAACAGCGGCGCCGTTTCTTCCGCCTCCGCGGGTAGCGGCAGGCATTGCAGCAGCAGAGCCGCGATAAGCAGCACGGGAAGCATGAAGCGATAACGCTTATTCATAATTGCACCCCCTTTTACGAATGGAAAAGCAGCCCCCGCCAAAGCGGACGAACCGCGTTTGACGGAAGGCTTGAGCCTGACCTATTTGCTTGCTTGCCGAATCTTGACTGCTGGATGGCTTCATCGGCTTAACCGCTTGACCGGCTTGGCAGCCGGCCTGCGACTGCCGCCTCCTGCAGCTTACTTGCCCGCTTTCTTCTGGAAGGACGCCTCGAGCTCGCTGATGATCTGGTCGCCGCCCTGCGACTTCCATTTCTTCACGAAGTCGTCGAATTTGCTGATGTCGCCGCCCATGATGATCTGCGTGAATACCGAATCGCGCATCGTGTTCAGCTCGACCATCTTGGCGATCTTCGTCGGGGATTCGAGGTAGTTGGACGCGTCGGCAATCTGGAATTTATTGTTGATGGCGACGCCGAGCGATTCGGAGAACCGCAGCGGCAGCGACTCCAGGTAACGCGGCCAGCCGTTCAGGCCCGGCGCGAACAGGTAGCTTTGGATGCCGCGGAAGTTTCCGTTCTTGTCCTGCTGCGTCTTCGGATCGACGAAGGTCGGATTCGTCTTCAGCTTGCCGTCGACGATGTTGTAGTCCTCGCCCTCGATGCCCCATACGGTCAGCAGCTCGTTCTCCGGCGCCAGGGAATCCTCGATGATTTGCAGCACTTTTTTCGGATCCTTCGTTTTGGCGCTGATGGCGTTCATCTGGGAGAACGGAGCGCCCGTCGGCGCGACCGCCGTGCCGTCCGGTCCGACCAGCGAGTCGGTCAACGCCAAGTATTTGTACGGCTCCTCGGCTTGGTTAGGCAGCGATCCGTCCGCCGCCAGCTTGCCGCTCTTGATCAGCTCGTTCGTCTCGATCTGCGTGTCGTAGTCGCTCGCGGTGGACCACCAGCCCATCCACGAGAACAGCTTGCCGCTGTACAGCTTCGCTCTCAGCTGCTCTTCCTTGATGGTCGCGAATTCCTTGTCGATCAGGCCTTCGCCGTACATTTTCTGCAGGAAGAGCAGCGCTTCCCTCATCTTGGGATCGATGTCGTAGCTGCTGAACTTGCCGTCCGTCTGGGTGAAGTACCCCGGCGTTACGCCGAACGCGCCGAAGATGTTGTCGAAGGAGTTGTTGGCGAATTTGACCTCGCCGATCTGCGCCGTGTACCCGCCGAGCGGAATGACGTCCGGCTTCTCGGCTTTGATCTTCTTCAGCAGGTTGTAGTACTCGTCAAGCGTCTTCGGCACCGTGGCGCCGACCGCGTCGATGTAATCCTTGCGCATGACGAGGTCCCACCGATAGCCGGCTCCCGGTCCGCCCTGGTACGGAATGCCGTAAATCTTGCCGTTCACCTTCGCCTGCTCGAACACCTCGGGCGACACTTCGCGCAGAATGTTCGGCGTATCCGTCTCGTTGATCATGTCGGTCAGGTCGACGAAGGCCCCCTGCTGCGCGTACTTCTGGAAGTCGTCGGCGAAATCGATGCGCGTCACGTCGGGAATGTCGCCGCTCGACATTTTCAGGTTGAGCTTCGTCTTGTACTGCTGCACGTCGACCATCTCGGGCACGATCTTGATGTTCAGCTTCTGCTCGATCGCTTGTTTGACGGCATCCTTCGAGGCATCGTACGGCAAGGAAATATCCTGGGCCTTCAGCCATTTCAGCTCGTAGGGCTGGTTATCCTCCGCCGGCGGGGTCGCCGCCGGGTTGCCGTTCGTCGACGCTTCCGTCGTCTCCGCCGCATTGCCGTCGGCCGGTTTATTCGCATTCGCGTTCGCGTTCCCCGCCGTATCGTTGTTGCTGCCGCATCCGGCCAGCGCGAACGTTCCGAGCATCAGCGCCGCGACGGCGCCGTAGCTCATGCTTTTGATTCGTTTTGACATGTCGTTTTCGTCCCCTTTATATGTGCTTGATTAGCCTTTGACCGAACCGATCAGCATCCCCTGCTCGAAATAGCGCTGGATGAGCGGATAGATGATCAGCATGGGCAAAGCGACGATGACGATGGCGGCCATCTGGATGCCTACCGCCGGCGGCGGCTTGCTGCCGGCCGCTTCGAGCAGCTCCGGCGGCAGGCTGGAGCTGGCGATGATCGTCCGCAGAATAAGCTGCACCGGCGCTTTGTGCCAGTCCGTCACGTAGAGCAGCGCGTTGAAGAAGTCGTTCCAGTAAGTAACCATGTAGAGCAGGCCGACCGAGGCGATCACCGGCAGCGAGATCGGCAGGACGACCGAGCCCAGGATGCGGATCTCGGAAGCGCCGTCGATGGCGGCGGATTCCCGCAGGCTCTCCGGGATGCCTTCGAAGAAGGATTTCATGATGATCATGTTGAACGCGCTGAAGGCCATGACCAGGATCAGCACGTAATCGGTGTTCAGCAGGCCCAGGTTCTTGACCGTGACGTAGGTCGGGATCAGCCCGCCCTTGAACAACATCGTGAACACGAAGACCAGCATGATGATCCGTCTGCCCGGCAGCCGCTTCTCGGCCAGCGCGTACGCCGAGCCCGCGGTCAGCACCAGCGCCAGCAGGACGCCGGCCGCCGTGTTGCGGAGCGTGACCCCGTACGACCCGTAGATCAAGGAGCCCTTCTTCAGCAGGTACGCGTAGTAGTCGAAGCTGAGCGAGGACGGGAACAGCACCAGGCCGTCCTTCGCGCTGAAGATCGAGTACGGCGTGACCGAGACGGAGATGACGTACCAGAACGGAATGATGATGATGATGGTCAAGATCGTGAGCACGACGTAATTGGTGGCGACGAATGCGGTTTCGCCTTTCGTTAGCTTCATCGGTCCGATTCCCCTTTGTCAGAAAATGCCGGAATCATTGATCCGCTTGGCAATGTGATTGGCGACCAGCACCAGCGCCAGCCCGATGATCCCTTTGATGACGTCCGCCGCCGCCGCAAGGCTCAGACTGAACTGTTCGATGCCGACCCGGTAGATATAGGTGTCGAGGATATCCCCGACCTCGAATACCATCGGGTTGTACAGGTTGATGACTTGATCCAAGCCGGCGCTCATCAGGTAGCCGACCCGGAGAATGAAGATGACGACGATGGTGCTTGCGATGCCCGGCAGCGTCACGTGGATGATTCGGCGAAACCGCGAAGCGCCGTCCACGATGGCCGCTTCGTACACTTCCGGATTGAGCCCGGCGATGGCCGCGATATAGATGATGGCCGCCCAGCCCATCTCCTTCAGCGCGTCGGTCGCCACGAGGATGGTGCGGAAGTACGCGGGCTCGACGAGCAGGTAAGCCGGCTTTCCGCCGAACAGCTCGATGATCTTGTTGATGATGCCGGTCTCCGGCGAGAGCAGGATCGTGATGATCCCGCCGTACACGACCCAGGACACGAACCTCGGCAGGTATACCGCCGTCTGCAGCGTCTTCTTGAACCACTTGGCGCGGATCTCGTTCAGCGACAGCGCCAGCAGGATCGGGCAAATGAAGCCGCTTACCATCTTGTACAGGCTGATGATCAGCGTGTTGACGAAGGCGTTCCGGAACATCTCGGATTCGAACAGCATCCGGAAATATTTCAGTCCCGCCCAGGCGCTGCCGGAGAAGCCCTGAATGACGTTGTAATCGGTGAACGCGATGCTGATGCCGTAGAGCGGCAGGTAATCGAACAGCACGACCCAAGCCAGGGCGGGAAGGAGCAAGGCATACAGCCATCTGAATCTCCATATCCGCTTGAACGTTTTTCCCTGCGCCAGCCTCCTCTCTTTGGCGATTTTCACAGTGGCCAATTCCATCTTTTCCTCCTCCGATCGTTTCTCTCTAGCCCCGCCTATTTGAGAAGTAAGTGCTTACATTCGTAAGCTTACCGGATATCGGAGACGGGCAAAACCGGAGCGAAGGACGATATTACCCGGTAAAAGTCGCATAACGCCGCGGCCCGGCAATCCCCCGTTCTTGGCCGGGTTCGGGCGATCGGAGGGCGAGTGCCGGGACGAGAACCCCGCCCGGGGCTCGAGGCCGCCGCATGCCGCCGCGGGCTGCGGGCATGCCATAAACAAACGGACATCCGGTGCCAGAAGCTGCCGAATGCCCGCCGTTGTCGCGATGATTATTTAAGCCCGTTTACGATTGCGAACGTTAATGAACGCCGGTTGCTTGGATGCGCGAAGCAGCCTTGCGCAAGCTTCGTCGTTCGCGCTATTTTTTGGCCGCGAGGAAGGCGTCGATCTGCTTCTGCAGCTCGACCTGGATCTTCTTGGCGTTGCCTTCGGCTTCCTTCTTGAACTTCGCCCACGTCTCGTCGGGATCGACGACGCCGTCGAACAAGGCGTTGTAGTACTTGTCCTCGGTCGCGTTGTAGAGCGAGAGCTCGTTCGTGACGGGAGTCGGGTCGAAGGAGAACCCGGTCAGCACGCTCGCCGTCAGATTATCCGCCGCTTTGTTGAACTGGTAGTGCTTGATCGTCTCCTCGTCGTAGCCGGCATTGAGACGGTCGAGCGTCGGATTCCAGATCCAGCCGTACGGGAAGTAGGAGTAGCCGGTTCCGATCTGCTTGTATTGATCGTCGCCGATCTTCTCGTAGTTCGTGCCTTCGATGCCGTAGGCGAGCAGGTCGTAGTTGTCCTTCTGCGCCGCCCAGTTCAGGAACATCATGGCGCGCTCTTTGTTCTTGCTGACCTTCGGAATGGCTTGGAAGTTCGCTTGCTTGAAGTTCGTGATGTTCTTGCCCTTCTCCATTTGGATGAAGGTCACGGCTTCCAGCTCGGCACCCGGAACGTTTTGCGCAAGCGCGGTTTGCGTGCTGGACGGCACGCCGAATTCATTGGATACGGCAACGGCGACCTTGCCGGAATTGATGACGGACTCGACGTCCTTGATCGCGAGAATATCGGGATGAATAAGGCCGTCCGTATACAGCTTTCTGGCGTCCTCGATCCAGGACCAGATCGTCGGTTCCATCTCGTCGAAGAGGTTATACACCTTGCCGTCGTTGTTCTTGTAGTACAAGACGAGACTTTGTCCCAGCGCATCCGTTCTCAGGTACTGCGGATCGTACTCCATGAACGCCCTGAACGCGCCCCACGCGATATCCTTCGACGAGGATTGGCCGTAAGCCATCAGCGGGATGACGTCCTTCTCGTTCTCCTTCACTTTGTAAGCGAAGTTGATCAAGTCCTCATAGGTTTTGATCGGCGGCACGCCTAGCTTTTCCCGGATATCCTTGCGAACCAGGTAGGTTCTGCCGGCCAGATGGTTATTGCCGAGCGGCAGGGCATAGATTTTGCCCTGGAACTTGTTGGCGTCGAACATTTGCTGGGAGCGGACCTTCACGGCATCTTGGCCGTATTGGGCCAGCAGGTCATCCAGCGGCTCATAATAGCCCGCGCTGATCATCTGGTCGATGTGCAGCCACGGCGCGTCGAATATCAGATCGACGTTCTCGCCGGATGCGAGCATGACCTGCGTTTTTTGCGCCAAGTCGGAAAACGGCACGAATACGACGTCGAGCTTGACGTTGATCGTATCCGCCATGCGTTTCTCCGCTTCTTGGATGACCTTGTCCATGTCGGCCGGACGGTCGCCCGGCAGGACGATTTTGAGCGTGACCGGATCCAGCTTCGTGGTTGCGGGATCCGCCGCAGCCGGTTCGTTCGCCGGTTTGTTGGCCGGTTCATTCGCCGGTGCAGCCGTATTGCCGTTCGCCGCGTCGTTTGCCGGATCGTTCGCGTTGTTGGAGCCGCACCCGGCCAATGCCGCCAGCAGCAGCATCATGGCAACCGTTAACATTAACCCTCTTTTTCTCATTCTGTGACCTCCTAATGGATGTGGTTCTATTCTCAACCGGATGGTCTCCGGGTTAAGACTACCCTTTCAGGGCTCCGATTGTAATCCCCTTGACGAAAAAACGCTGAATGAACGGATACAGGAAAATAATCGGCCCGATGGTCAGGCACACGGTCGCGAGCTGCACGCCGTAAGTCGGCAGGGGCTGGGTATAGGTCGTTTGGCTGCCTCCGACGTAAGCGCTCATGTTGATGTTCGAGATCAGCTGGCGAATCATCATCTGCAGCGGATGAAGCTTGTAGTTGTCGATGAACAGGAGCGCCAGGAAGAAGTCGTTCCAGTACTGCAGCGCGTAAAATAAGCCCACCGTCGCGATCACCGGCTTCGAGATCGGCAGGATGATCCGGAAGAAAATCCGCAAGTCGTTGGCCCCGTCGACCGTCGCCGCTTCGTTGATCTCGTACGGCAGCGTCCGGAAGAAGGAAACCATGATGAAGGCGAAGAACGGGTTCAGCATGTAAGGCAAAATAAGCGCCCAGAGCGAGTCCTTCAGATGAAGCCAATTGGCGATAAGAATATAGAACCCGACCAGTCCCGCCCCGAATATCATCGTGAAATAGGTCAGGAAGGATAATACGTTCCGGTACTTCACCTTGGGATGAGCCAGCACGTAAGCATACATGGCGGTGATCAGGACGGCCAGTACCGTGCCGACGACGGTCACGGTCGTAGATACGAGGTAGCTGCTCGCGATCTGCTTGCCGTGCAGGACGTACTGATACGCATTCAGCGAGAATTCCTTCGGAATCAGCTGATACCCGTGCACCTTGATGGCCGATTCCTTGGCGAACGAATTGATGAACACCAGCCAGAACGGAAGAAAGCAGGCCAGGGCGAACGCGCCGCTGAATGCGTAAATGAACACTACAAATACCTTTTCGGAAAGGGAGCGGTCGGTTTTGACCTTGATCGCCTTGCCCGATCGGACGTGTTGAATCGAGCTTTCCATGTAAACACCTACCTGCTTTCTAGAATAAACTGGAATCCTTGTCGATTTTCCTGGCGATCGCATTGAAGATCATGATCGTGACAAGTCCCATGACGGACTGATACATGATGACGGCGGACGATTTGCTGAAGTCGCCCAGCTGCCGGAGCGCCCGGTACGAGTACGTATCGATGACGTCGGTCGTCGGATACAGCGGCGCGGTATCGCCCACGATGCCGTAAATCATGCCGAAGTCGCCGTAGAAAATCCGCCCGATCCCGAGCAGGGCCAACACGATCAGCACGTTGCGAATCAAAGGGATCGTAATATGAACGATTTGTTGGAAACGGGTCGCCCCGTCGATTCGCGCGCTCTCGTAATAGTCGCCCGATATGCCCGTGATCGCGGCCAAGAAGATGATGGAGTAGTAGCCCGCGAACTTCCAGACATAGATGATCGTCAGGATTGCCGGCCATATGCCGGGCTTCAGATACCAGTTCTGCCCGTCGAGGCCGTTCGCGATCAGCGTCCGGTTCAGGATGCCCTCCGTCGTGTTGAGGAACGCGAACACCATCATGCTGACGACGAGCCAGGAGATGAAGTACGGCATGAAGACGAACGATTGGGCGATTTTCTTGAAGAGCATGCTCCGGATCTCGTTCAGGAAGATCGCCAGCAGCAGCGCGAGGCCGAGGCCGCAGACGATAAACAGTCCATTAAGGAAGATCGTATTGAACGTGACCTTGTACCAATCGCTGCTCATGAAGAAGAACTTGAAATTGTCGAACCCGACCCATTTGCTGCCCCAGATGCCGTCGGCGAGCCGATACTGCTTGAAGGCGATCAAATGTCCGGCCATCGGCACGTAGGCGAATACGATGAGAAACAAGAGGCCGGGCAAAGCCAGCGCGTATAAATATTTGTTCTTCGCGATCTCTCTGATCATGGACACTTGGGTGTTGGTCTCCTTTCCTGCCGTTCGCGGTATTCTCGTGCTACGACCAAGCTTAAGATTCGCGCGTCCGGTCTGTATAGTTCTAATAACGGAGATCGGCGCCGGAAGCCGCGCGCGGCCAAGGTTCTCGATCCGGCGGCCGGGTTCGCAATGCGGAAATCGGCCGGGAATACGGGTTTCCGTACAGGAAACGCGCTCGAATATCGGGTATCCAGCCCGGAGATGCGCCGGAATATCGGCTCTGCAATCCGGAGATGCGCCGATCATACGTCCGCTTACCGTCTTGACGGCCCCCGGTAGCCCCCGGTACACGATAACGCGCCTGGTCGAATCGGCCGGTTGGAATCCTTCGCCTGCCAACCGAAAAAAAGGCCGTCCCCAAGGTCCATTCGACCTTGAAGACAGCCTCTTGAGCTGCGTTCCCCTGCCTATCCGCGATCATTTGTCCCGGTACTGGCTCGGCGTCATGCCCGTCGCCTTTTTGAATACCGTGAAGAAGTGGCTCTTCGTCTGGAACCCGGCCCGTTCCCCGATATCCGTCACCGTCCAATCGGTCGAAGCGAGCAGCTCTTTCACCTTGGCGATGCGCTCCTGCAGGATGTAATCCGACAGCGTCACGTCGAACGCTTCCTTGAACAGCTGGCGCGTGTAGCGCGTCGACAGCGAGACATGCTCGGCGATTTCCTCGATCGTGAGCATGGCGTCGTGCAGGTGGGTTTTCACGTAATCGACGATCTCCGACACGATCTCGTCGCGGCGGCTCGCTCCTTTCTTGTTGCTCAAATCGTCGATGATGCCGAGCAGCTCGCCTTCCAGCCAGCCCCGGATGCCGCCGAGCGTATCGAAGGACTCCAGGATATGCTCGATGCCGTCCACGGATTCCACGGAGGGCAGCTTGTTGAAGGTCTTGAACAGCGTGTAGAGCATGAGCGAGAGCTGAAATTTGCTTTGCGCGTAACGCATCGCCTGCATATGCACGAAGATTTGATCCAGAATCGCCGACACTTCCTCGCCTTTGCCCGTTCTGACCTTCATGATCAGCTCGTCCAGCAGGTTATCGTCGGCCAGCGGCTGCACGCTGCGCATATAAGCCTCGAAATCGCGCTCGAGAAAAATCTTGTCTTCGCCGGAGACGAAGCGGAGCATCGTCAATTCCTGGATATGCTGGTACGTCGCGCGGATGTCCTCGCCGAATTCCAATCGGCCGCTCACGGATACCGTCACCGGCACGTTGACCCATTGCCGGATCTGTTCCTTCACGTCCTCCAGCAGTCCGGTTACGGGATCGGGGGACGAGGCCGGGCAGGAGATCAATAGGGCGAGGTGGTCGCTGCCCAGATCCACGGCTTCCGCATGCCCGCTTGGGCGGATGATCTCCTCGGCGATGTTGCCCATTGCGTACTTCATCAATTTTCTGGACGCGAAGTCGTATTTGTCCTGGAACGCGCTGTAGGCGTTAATCCGGATCACGCTTAAGTAAAGTCCCTCGTAATCGAACAATCCGGTATGCTCGCGGAGATATTTCTCGACCGGCGAGATCAGCTTGCCCTGCAGGATCCACTGCCGCAGGTATTCCATCTTGATGACGTTCCGGTGCTCGCGCATGGAAGCGTCGAGCCGAACCATCCGGTCCTCCAGCATCTCGATGCCGTAACGGATGACGCGATGCTCGTCCAGCGGGCCTTCGCTGTGCCCGCTCTTGAGCGCCCCCCCGAATTTCGTCTGCAATTGATCGGCCAGCAAGGAAAACGGCTTATAGGTTCGCCGGGAGTTCCAGAAGAGGATCGCGAGCAGCAGCACGACCATGCCGGCGATGAAGACCATCATCTTCGTCAGGAACGCATGGAAGTCCGCGCGAATGCCTTCGAGCTTCGCCATCTGGAACATCGTCCAGCCCTGCGGCTCGATGAGCGCGTACTGCACCGACCACGATTCCTTGTCGTAATCGATCGTGTAGTTCCCGGAGTCCGCTTGGGCCGCCGCCTTGGCGGCAAGCTCCGCATAAGGCACCGACGCGTCGGGCGAACCGAGCATCACGCGGCCGTCGTCGTCGAGGATGAACGACGTGAAGCCCGCGTTCGCGTTGCCCTTCAGCAAATATTGCTTCATCAACTCGTCGTTCAGCAGCAGAACCAGGTATCCGTAGGACGGCTGTCCGGAAGGCACCATCGGGATCATGAGCGCCAGCTGCCGCCCGTCGTCCGACGGGTGGACGAAGAAGCGTTGATAGGAGGGCTGCGGCTGCTTCGCCAACGCCAGCATATCCTGGTCCGCGAACTCTTCGAACGCGAAGAGGCCCGACTTCAGGTCGATGACATGCGCCGTCCGCATGTTGATCAAGTAGGCGTCCGCCAGATACGGCTCGGTCGTCATGTATTTGGTTCCCGCGGCCAGCGCCTCGACTTGGGCTTCCTGCGTCTCCGAATCGGCCGATATCCAGGCTTGGATGCTCTTATCCGCGTACATGGTGAAGCCGTATCCGATCAGTTTATTGAAAATAAAGGCCGCGTTGTCCCGCGAATGCGTGATCTCCGCTTCGTTCACGGTGTCGATCTGTTTCATCGCGTAACGGGAGAACTGGTTCGCCATAAGGAAGACGAACGGCACGGAGACCAGCATGAACAGCAGGGTCAGTCCGAGGAATATCCGGATATGCAGCTGTCTGGGGAGATAGCGGTTGAACGCTGCGGCCGATCGCAGCCGTCGCATGATGGGATGTTGCATGCGGATCCGAGCCTCCTGTTTATCGTGGTAGCCGTTCTGAATGCGGGAAAATTTATTGTTACGAACATGGATATGTTCGTTTATAACATTATTATAGAGGCAATTAACATTTCAATCCAGCTGTTTGATAGAAATAAGCGATAACGGGCCGATTCCATAGAAGCGCTTTCATTTCCAGGCCGACCCTGTCATATTCATTTTCACACGCCGGATCAAGAAAGGGAAGACCGTTTTCCGCCGCGGCCGCCATTCATTCATGCGATGAATGATTAAGAACAGCAAAAATAACCGACATCGCCTCAAGAAGGGCGATATCGGCCATTTGCATGCCTGCGGACGGCGATCAAAAAATCGCCATCAGCGCGTTGACCGCGCGTTCGGCATCGACCTCCACGCCGACCTGCACGGGCTGGCCGACGGCCGGCCGGTTCCGCAGATCCGCCACCGTCATGCCGATGCAGTGCCGGCCCTCGCATTCGACCGACAGCCGCATCGATTCCATCGCGACGAGTCCCGGCTCGATCGCGGCCAGCACCGTCAGCGGATCATGCAGCGGCGCGCAGGCCTCGAAGCCGTTGGACTGGCGGTAAAACTCGAAATAATACTGCATCGATCGATTGATGAAATCGGCGACGGCGCGATTCTCAGGCTTGCAGGTCCGCTGCAGCCGATCCAGGTCGGATTGATGCAGGAGGGTGCGCATCGTCACGTCCAAGCCGATCAGCGTAATCGCCATCCCCGATTGCATGACGGCCTCGGCCGCCTCGGGATCGCCCCAAATGTTGGCCTCGGCGACCTGCGTGACGTTGCCCGGCACGCGGACCGCTCCGCCCATGATGTAGAGATGCTTGACCTTGGACGGCAGGCTCGGATCCTTTCGCAGCGCCTGCGCGACGTTGGTCAATCTTCCCAGCGAGACGATGACCAGCTCGCCGCCGAGCTCGTCGGCCGTGCGCACGATGAAGTCATCGGCCGGCTCCTCGACCGCGGCTTGCGAGGACGCGGGAAGCTCCACGTCCCCGATGCCGTTCTTGCCGTGCACGTGCGTCGCGAATTCCACGCCGCGCGCAAGCGGCCGCGATGCCCCTTGGCTCACGGGAATCGCGTTCTCGAAGCCGGCCAGCTTCAGCAGACGCAGCGTATTGTCCGTGGCCATCTCCACGGGAATGTTGCCGAACACGGTCGTAATCCCCGCGAGATCGGCTTTGCCCGATTTCAATGCCGCTAAAATCGCCAGCGCGTCATCGATCCCGGTATCGGCGTCGATGATCATTTTCGAATGGTTCATTTCATTCATCCTCCTTCGATGTGGACAAGCGTTCCGCACACGCAAAAAAAATCCCGATCACAAAAAGAAACGCCCTTTTTGTAATCAGGATTTTACGGTTCCTGGTAGAGACCCTCAAACCTTATTATTGAGGTTATACGTATAGGTAAGAATGCTTTTACTATAATAGCTTGGCGCCAAAGAGTCAATCCTTCCGGGAACGCTTGGATTCACCGGCGCAAATTCCAGCTCTCCGCGGCGTATTTCTCCCTGGCGAGGCGGTCGGCCAGCTCGATCTCGTAAGCGGTGAGCCCGCTTGCCGCGAGCTCCGCGCCAAGTCCTTCCGCGAAGCCCGCGCGGAATACTTGCTCCAACCGCGCGATCGTAACGGGCTGCCGTCCTTTCTTGCGGAGGCAGGCATTGATGGCCACGGCCTTGCGCTCGAACAAGCGCTTCATGCGTTCCTTCTCTTCCGGACCCGCGAAGCGAAGCACCTCGAACAGCTGATCCGCATCCAGCTCGAGCAGGATCGAGCCATGCTGCAGGATAACCCCCTTGGCGCGCATTTGCGCGCTTCCGGCGATCTTGCGGCCCTCGACGACAAGCTCGTATTTCGACGGCGCGTCGAAGCAGGCCGCGGACGCCGCGCGTCTGGCGGCGCCGGCCGTATCGTGGTGGCCGGCCGCCGAATCCGCCAGAAGCGACGGCGCTTCGGCATCCGCTTGACCGGCGGCCGAATCCGGCAGCGGCGAAGTCGCCTCGGCATCCGCCCCATCCTCCGCCTCGCCCAATCCCGTCATCTTCGCATCCAAGCCCAACTCGCGAAAACCGATCAGCAGCCCCATGCTCAGCACGCGGTAAGCTTCCGCCACGCTTGCCGGGATGCCCGCATAATCCTCCGAGACGACGATGCTGTACGTCAATTCCCGGTCATGCAGCACGGCGCGTCCTCCGGTCGCCCGGCGAACGAAGCCGAGCCCGCGTTCGCGCAGGGCTTCCCTGTCCACTTCCTTGTCGGCCTGTTGGAAATACCCGATCGACAGCGTCGCCGGACTCCAGCCGTAGAACCGGACCGTCGGCGGGACGCGGCCTTCCTGATGGGCGGTCAGCATGGCTTCGTCGATCGCCATGTTTTCCGCGGGAGAGCGGTCGCCGGTATGCACGAATCTCCACATGGCCTTACATCCCGAGCGCGAGCGAATCCGCGCTAAGCATCGATTCGCCGATGATTTCCGATAAGGTCGGATGCGGATGGATCATGCGGCCGACATCCATAGAGGTCGCCTGCACGACCTGCGCCAGCGCGGCCTCGCCGATCAGATCGGTCACGTGCGGACCGATCATATGGACGCCGAGAATCGCGCCCGTCCCCCGATCCGCGACGACCTTGACGAAGCCGTCGGATTCCCCGAACACCAGCGCTTTGCCGATCGCTTTGAAGGAGAATTTCCCCACCTTCGTCTCGTACCCGCCATCGATGGCGGCCTGTTCGGTCAGACCGACGCTCGCGATCTCGGGCCGGCCGTAGATGCATTTCGGGACGGAAGCGGCATCAGGGGCATGCGCGTCCAGTCCGCAGATGCGTTCCACCGCCACCACGCCCTCGTGGCTCGCGACATGGGCAAGCTGCAAACCGCCGACCACGTCTCCGATCGCATAGACATGCGGATCGGCCGTCCGCATGGAAGCATCGACGGCAATGAAGCCCCGCTCGACGACGGCCCCCGTCCGTTCCAGGCCGAAGCCTTCGACATTGGCCGCGCGGCCGACCGATACGAGCATCCGCTCGGCCGAGAGCATTTCCGTTTTGCCGCCGCGCTCGATCTGAACCGTTACGCCGCCGTCCGCGATGCCGGCTGCCAGCAGTTTGGCCCCGGTCAGCGATTTCACGCGCCGCTTCGCGAACAGCCGTCCGAGCTCGCGGGATATATCCGCGTCCTCTGTCGGCACCAGCCGGTCCGCCGCCTCGACGATCGCGACCTGAACGCCGAAGTCGCTGAGCATGGACGCCCATTCGACCCCGATCACGCCGCCCCCCACGATGAGGATCGAGGCGGGAAGCTCCGTCATGGCGAGGGCATCGTCGCTCGTCATGATGCGCTCGTGCGCGGGCAGTCCCGGAATCCGGCGCGGCCGCGAGCCGGTCGCGACGATCAGGTCGGTATAGCCGATCCGCTCGATGGCATCCCTGCCCGGATCATCGCCGCCATCCTCCTTCATCGCGCCGCGCACCTCGAGGATGCCGTTATACCCCGCGCGTTCGGCGCATTCGACGATCGTGCCCGTTCCTTCGTAGACGTCGATCCGATTTTTCTTCATCAGGAATTGCACGCCGGTCTCGAGCTGCTTCACGATCGCGTCCTTGCGCGACAGCACGCCGCGGAAATCGACCTCGACGTCCGCCGCGCGAATGCCGAAGCTTTCGCTGCGCTTCATCGTGTCGAACAGCTCCGCGCTGCGCAGCAGCGTTTTGCTCGGGATGCAGCCTCGGTGCAGGCAGGTGCCGCCAAGCTTATCCTTCTCGACGAGCGCGACGCGCTTGCCGAGCTGGGCGGCGCGAATCGCGGCCACGTAGCCGCCCGGCCCGCCGCCCAGGATGACGATATCGTAGTTGTTCATGTGGACGGAACCCCTTCCTTGTATGCTATAGGGACGATGACGGCCTGGCCGCCTTGATCTGCTCCGTCAGCTTGCGTCCGGTCGGCGTCTGCGCCAACCCGCCGAGCGCGGTCTCGCGGTGCTCGCCCGGCATCCGGGAGCCGACCTCGAGCATGACGCCGATAACCTCGTCCGTCGGAATGACGCTGCGCACGCCGGCAAGGCCCATATCCGCCGCTGCCAGCGCATTCACGGCGCCCAGGCCGTTACGGACGATGCAGGGCACTTCGACGAGCCCGGCAACGGGATCGCAGATCAAGCCCAGCGTATTCTTGAGCGCGAGGCCGACCGCGTGCACCGCCTGTTCGGGACTGCCGCCACGAAGCTCGACCAGCGCGCCGGCCGCCATGCCGATCGCGGAGCCGACCTCAGCTTGGCATCCGCCCTCCGCGCCGGAGATGAACGAATTGTTGGCGATCACGTAGCCGATCGCGCCCGCGGCGAACAAGCCCCGCACGAGCCGGTCGTCGTTCCAGCCGAACCGCTCCTGCGAGCTGACGAATACCCCCGGTATGATGCCGCACGAACCGGCGGTCGGGGTGGCCACGATGCGCCCCATCGAGGCGTTGATCTCGGATACGGCCAGGGCGTACGCCATGGCTTTGCCCGCCCAATCCCCGACGGACGGCTCCTCGAGCGCGGCGTACTCGCTCATCTTGCGGCCGTCGCCGCCGACGAGTCCGCTCCGCGAGGACAATTTGCTTTCGAGTCCCTTGCGCACCGCGTCCTTCATGACCTGGTAATAGCTCGCCATTTGCCCGAACACGGCCTCCGGCGATTCGCCGGATTCCTTCGCCTGCTCGGCAAGCATCAGCTCGCCGATCGTCAGCGATTCCTCCGCGCAAATCGCCGATAACTCCTTCAACGTACGGAAACGCATCGCAACCGCCCCTTTAGTTCAAATCGATGATCGAGACCGAGCCGACGTGTGGCAGGCCGGCAATCGCCTCGCGCAATTGCGGGTCGGGCTTCCGGTCGCATTCGACGACCGTCAATGCCGCGCCGCTTCTCGCTTTGCGGTCCACGTGCATGAAGCCGATGTTCATGCCGGCCGTGCCCAGCGCTCCCGTAATGGCGGCCAGCACGCCGACCTCGTCGTCGTGCGCGATGACGAGCGTCGGATAATAGCCGGTGCAGCCAGCGTCGAAGCCGTTGATCTTATGAATCTCGATATTGCCGCCGCCGATCGAGGCGCCGCGCACTTCGACGGTCTTGCCTCCGCGGGTCGCCGTAATCTCGGCATAGTTGGGGTGAGGCGTCGTCCCCGTTCCCCGCCGCAGCTGAACCTGCATGCCCGCGGCGTCCGCCTCCGCGAAAGCGCCCGGAATTCGCGCGTCGTCCGTCGCGAAATCAAGCAGTCCGCCGATCAGCGCCAAGTCCGTGCCGTGGCCGGCATACGTCTCCGCGAAGGAACCGTGCAGCGTAATGATCGCCTGCTCCGGCACGTCGCCAAGCAGCTGCCGGGCGACGCGGCCGATGCGCGCCGCACCGGCGGTATGGGAGCTGGAAGGACCGACCATGACCGGCCCGATAATCGAGAATACGTCCTTGAACCGCATCGCCATCCACGCTCCCGTTCCTTAATTCGCTGGAATTTCTAAGACGTGAACGACTCGTATTGCTCGGCGCTCAGCAGCCCCTTCACGACTTCGGCGGCATCGCCGTCCACTTCGACTTCGACGATCCAGCCGTCCCCGTACGGATCGGAATTCACCAGCTCCGGCGCGTCCAGCAGCGCCTCGTTGACCCGCGTCACCTTTCCCGTGATCGGACTGAACAGGTCGGAGACCGTCTTGACCGATTCGATCGAGCCCATCGGCTGATTCGCTTCCAGCTCCGCGCCGACCTCGGGAAACTCGACGAAGACGATATCGCCCAGTTGGATTTGCGCAAAGTCGGTAATGCCGACCTTGATCAGCCCGCCGCCCGCGGCCTCCGCCCATTCATGCTCTTCCGAATATCCAAGTCCCGCTTTGATTACGCTCATGTTCAGCATCCTCTCGAAATTGATCGTTTTGTTTTCTTATTGTTATTGTAAAGGCAGCAAGACATCCGCCGTTTCCGCCCTCAGCGCAAAAAAGGACAGAGAATCGGCCTGCTGCCGAGTTCCCTGTCCTTGGTACCTGAGAGTTTAAGCGGTCGCAGGACCGCGTTACCCCTTTGGTGGCTTTCGCTCTCTCCAGAGTCGCGTCGAATGGCGGTTCCTGTTACCTGAGAGATTAATCAGCCGGCTGGCTGGCCGCTGACTTGCTCCTTCGGTGCCCGGCGAACTTGCTTTCCTTGTCCCTCGCCCGGGTCTCTCCCGACCATCGTCATCCGCTTATTTCGCTTAACATGCTTAGCTTACCGGAGAGGACAACTCCATGTCAATATAGCTAACAATTAATGACCTAAAATACCCAAATGACGTTGACACTTTCTCCCGCGGTCGTGTATAAGTAGACTATGATAACCGAAATAACCGAATACGCGGATGATGGTAACGGGAGAGATCGCCCTCTAAGCTATGCGGGCGGCGCCGAAGGAGTAAACCTGACACGGGTGAATCTCTCAGGCAAAAGGACCTTTACCGGACGCACCTCTGGAGAGAACGTGCGGGAAGCCTGAACGCTTCCGCGTCGTCACCCAAGGGGAAACCTGGACGCGCAAGCCGTGTCCGGGGCAACTCTCAGGTACAAAGGACAGAGCAAAGAGAAGACGCGGGCGGCAGAGCATGCTGCGGCGTTAGCCTTTTTGCTGCTGTTCTTTTTTGCGTTATCGCGGTGATCATGAACCCGAGGAGGTTTATTAATGACGATCGAACTGAAGAGAACGCCGCTCTACCCGCTCTACGCCGACTATCCCGGAGCGCGCTGCATCGATTTCGGCGGTTGGGAGCTGCCCGTCCAATTCTCCGGCATTCAGAAGGAGCATGACGCCGTGCGCCAACAGGCCGGCCTGTTCGATGTCTCCCATATGGGAGAATTCATGGTGACCGGGAGGTACTCCGAAGCTTTCCTGCAGCAATTGACGACGAACGACGTCGCCAAGCTGTCCGACGGCCAGGCGCAGTACACGCTGATGTGCTATCCGAACGGCGGCGTCGTCGACGATCTGCTCGTATACCGGATCACGGCGGACCAATACCTGGTCGTCGTGAACGCGTCCAACATCGACAAGGATTTCGAATGGATGCGCGAGCATCTGATCGGCGACGTCATGCTTGAAAATAGATCCGACGATCTTGCCCTGCTGGCGCTGCAAGGTCCGCAGGCGGCGGCCGTCTTGGCCGAGGCCGCGGAACAATTCGATTGCGGCGCGCTGGCGCCGTTTCATTTCGCGACGGGCGTCTCCGTCGGCGGCGTCAAGGCGCTCGTCTCGCGAACCGGGTATACCGGCGAGGACGGCTTCGAGATCTACGTGCCGGCCGAAGACGCGCAGCAAGCTTGGAAAGCGCTGTTCGCGGCGGGCGAAGCCTACGGACTCGTGCCGGCCGGACTCGGCGCGCGCGACACGCTGCGGTTCGAAGCCCGGCTGCCGCTCTACGGCCAGGAGCTGTCGCGGGACATCTCGCCGCTCGAAGCCGGCCTCGGCTTCTTCGTCAAGCTCGGCAAGGACGGCTTCGTCGGGCGCGAAGCGCTACTCGCGCAGAAGGCGGCAGGCGTGCCGCGCAAGCTCGTCGGCATCGAGATGATCGATCGCGGCATCCCGCGCAGCCATTATCCCGTGTACGCGAACGACAGACAGATCGGCGAAGTCACGACCGGCACCCAGTCCCCGACGCTGAAACGCAACCTCGGCCTGGCGCTGATCGAAGCCGAATTCGCCGAGCTCGGCACCGAGCTTTGGGTCGAAATTCGCGGCAAGCGCTTGAAAGCCGAAGTCGTGAAAGCCCCGTTCTACAAAAGACAACCGAAGGAGTGAGCCGCTTGACGAACCTGCACCGCTACATCCCGATGACCGAGCAAGACCAAGCCGACATGCTGGCGACGATCGGCGTCCAGTCGACGGAAGAGCTCTTCCGCGACATTCCCGAGGCGATCCGCTACCGCGGCGTGCTGCCGATGTCCGGCGCGCTCGATGAAATCTCGCTGCTCGGCCATATGAAGGAACTGGCCGGACGCAACGCCGATACCGACAGCTACGCCAGCTTCCTCGGCGCGGGCATTTACGACCACCACGTTCCCGTCGTCATTAACCATATGATCTCGCGTTCGGAATTTTATACCGCTTATACGCCTTATCAGCCGGAGATCAGCCAAGGCGAGCTGCAGGCGATCTTCGAATTTCAATCCTACATCTGCGAATTGACCGGCATGGCCGTGGCCAACGCGAGCATGTACGACGGCGTGACCGCCTTGTCCGAGGCCGGCGCGCTCGCGGCCGGCGCGACCAAGCGCAGCCGGATCGTCATCTCCCGCGCCGTGCACCCGGAAGCCCGCGAGACGGTCCGCACGATGGCCCGCGGCCTCAACCTCGAGATCGTCGAGGTCGGCTATGCGAACGGCGTGACGGATCTCGCCGAGCTGCAAGCCGCGGTGACGGCCGAGACGGCGGCGGTCCTCGTGCAATCGCCGAATTTCTTCGGCTGCCTGGAGGACTTGTCCGCGATCGAGCCGATTATTCACGGCGTGAAAGGCTTGTTCGTCGTCAGCACCAATCCGATCTCGCTCGGCTTGATCGAAGCGCCCGGGAAGCTCGGCGCCGACATCGTCGTCGGCGACGCGCAGCCGCTCGGCATCTCGCAATCGCTTGGCGGGCCGACCTGCGGCTTCTTCGCGGTGGCCGAACCGCTGATGCGGCGGATGCCCGGCCGGATCGTCGGCCAGACGACCGACATCGACGGCAAACGCGGCTTCGTCCTGACGCTGCAAGCGCGGGAGCAGCATATCCGCCGCGAGAAGGCGACCTCCAACATTTGCTCGAACCAAGCGCTGCTCGCGCTCTGCGCCTCGATTTATCTGTCCACGATGGGCAAGCAGGGGCTGCAGGACGTCGCGAACCTGAACCTGCAAAAGGCGCATTACGCCTCCGCGCGGCTCGCCGAACAGCCCGGCATCGCGCTGGCGTTCCCGGCCCCGTTCTTCAATGAATTCGTGATCCGGCTGCCGGAAGGCACGTCCGTGAAGGAACTGAACCTGAAGCTGCTCGAGGCCGGCGTGCTCGGCGGCTACGACCTTGGGCTGGCTTATCCCGAGCTGGCGGGCCATATGCTCGTCGCCGTAACCGAGAAGCGCACCCGCGCGGAAATCGAAAGCTTCGCAAGCAGACTGGGGGAACTGGCATGACCAAGACGACGGATACTATCAACGATTCCTTGCTGCCCGCTTCCGCGAAACCGGAAAAAGCGCTTATTTTCGAGCTGAGCAAGCCTGGCCGGGTCGCCTACTCGCTGCCGGCCTGCGACGTTCCGGAAGCCTCGCCGGAGACGTATATTCCCGCTTCGATGCTGCGGACGATTCCCGCGCAGCTGCCCGAAGTGTACGAGGTCGACGTGATCCGCCATTACACCGAGCTGTCCCGCCGCAACTTCGGCGTCGACAACGGCTTCTACCCGCTCGGTTCGTGCACGATGAAATACAATCCGAAAATCAACGAGGATACGGCGCGCTTCGGCGGCTTCGCCAAAATCCATCCTTACCAGCCCGAAGAAAGCCTGCAGGGCGCGCTTGAACTGCTCTATACGCTGCAAAACGATCTGGCCGCGCTGACCGGCATGGACCAAGTGACGCTGCAGCCGGCCGCCGGCGCCCACGGCGAATGGACGGGACTGATGATGATCCGGGCGTATCACGAAAGCCGCGGAGACAAGCGGACCAAGGTCATCGTGCCGGATTCCTCGCACGGCACCAACCCGGCGAGCGCCACCGTAGCCGGATTCGAGACGATTACCATCAAGTCCGACGCGCGCGGCATGGTCGATCTCGACGCGCTGCGGGCGGCCGTCGGCAGCGACACCGCCGCGCTCATGCTCACCAATCCGAGCACGCTCGGGTTGTTCGAGGAACAGATCGTGGAGATCGCCCAGATCGTCCACGATGCCGGGGGCCTGCTCTATTACGACGGCGCCAACTCCAACGCCATCATGGGCATTACCCGCCCCGGCGACATGGGCTTCGACGTCGTGCATTTGAACCTGCACAAGACGATGAGCACGCCGCACGGCGGCGGCGGCCCGGGCGCCGGCCCCGTCGGCGTCAAGAGCAAGCTCATTCCGTACCTGCCGAAGCCGATCGTCGGACGCCGCGAGGACGGCGCGTACTTCTTCGACTACGATCGTCCCGAGTCCATCGGCCGGGTCAAAGCCTACTACGGCAATTTCGGCATCCTCGTCCGCGCCTATACGTATATCCGTACCTACGGTCCGGAAGGCCTGCGCCACGTATCCGAATGCGCCGTGCTGAACGCCAATTACATGATGCACCGGCTGGCTTCCCATTACGAGATTCCGTATCCCGGCGTCTGCAAGCATGAATTCGTCATGTCCGGCCGCGGCCTGAAGCAGTACGGCGTCCGCACGCTCGACGTCGCCAAGCGGCTGCTCGACTTCGGCTACCATCCGCCGACCATCTATTTCCCGCTGAACGTCGAGGAATGCATCATGATCGAACCGACCGAGACGGAAAGCAAAGAAACGCTCGACGGCTTCATCGACACGATGATTAGAATCGCCGAAGAAGCCCGGACGACGCCGGAGCTCGTCATCAACGCCCCGTACGACACCGTAGTACGTCGTCTGGACGAGACGACGGCGGCGCGCAAGCCGGTATTGAACTGCGCCTGCAGCTAACGGTACCGAAGCCGTCCGGTTTCCCGGCAATCGCAGTTGAACGCTCTAAGAAGGTAACGGCGGTCATTCGGCGAATGCCGGACGGATGCTCGGTCCCCTTCGGAGATCTACAATAGAGTCAGCAGAGTCAGCAGCTCATAGCGGCAGGCTTGGACGGCATTACGGCGTCCGAGACTGCCGCTTTTTGCCGTCCTTTTCCGCTGCCGCGGCAGTGCCGTTCGAAGCTGCCGGCGCTGCCGCGGGGCAAAGTGCGAAACCCGCTTCCAGATTTGCTCATGACATATGACAAAGTTGCAATATTGTTATCGCGATTATGTTCTGCTATAGTGAAGAAAACTACCGTAAGGCGGAGGAACACATGGCGAACGATCTGTCTTTGAACAAGGAGCAAATACTCGATGCCGCGGAGCAGGCGCTGAAGCGCTACGGACCGGACAAAACGTCCGTCGTGGACGTGGCGCGCGCGCTTCAGGTGAGCCACGGCACGCTGTACCGCCACTTTGCGAGCAAAGCCGCGCTGCGCGAAGCGGTGACGGAGCGCTGGCTGCGGCGGAGCATCGCCGAGCCGCTGGCCCAGGCGACCGGGCTCCCTCAGGGCGGCAGCGCGGCCGAACGGCTCCGCTTGTGGCTCGATACGCTGATCGCCGCCAAACGGGCGCATGCGGCGGAAGATCCCGAGCTGTTCGCGATGTATGCGGCCGTCACGATGGAGGCAGCCGAAATGATCGACGCGCATATCGACGGCCTGATTCTGCAGATGGCTTCCATCATCGAGGACGGCATAACCGCCGGCGAGCTGCGGCCCGGCCGTCCCGAAACGATCGCGCGGGCGATCTTCATCGCCACCTCGAGATTCCATCATCCCGCGCATGCGCGGGAATGGAACGCGGAGCGGACCGATCGGGATTACGATTCCGTATGGGAGCTGATCTTGGCCGGGCTTGCGTTACCTACGGCATAAAAGACCTGCATAACCATACCTGCTGCGCGCAAGCAAGCCGACATCTATGCCCGTGCCCGTAAAGGCGCAAACCTGCGAATCCTCCCGATGCGAATCGGGAGGATTTTCGCCGTTACAAGGGCGGAATTCGCGCATCCGAAATTTAAGATGACAAATATTAATATCTGTCACTTGATATTTGTTTGTCAGCTGTATATAATCAAATCAGCAAAGAAAGGGGATGTTATCCATGAACCCCCCGGCATTTCAGGCATTCGTCTTGGAGGCGTTCCCTGCCGCCGAAAGCCCGGCAGTCCGAACTGCCGCTATGGATTAGAGGCTCGACCGTTCACGTATGCAGCAATCATCGATTTATCGACGAGGAGGAAGAAATCATGAACGAGCAATTATCGGGAAAAGTCGCGCTGGTGACCGGCGCATCGAGAGGACTCGGGAAGGACATGGCGGAACTGCTGGCGCAGCACGGCGCGAAGGTGGTCGTCAATTATGCCAGCAGCCCGGAGAAAGCGGAGCAAGTCGTGAGCGGGATCAAACAGCGCGGAGGAGAAGCGCTCGCGATTCAAGCCGACATCGGCAGCGCAGCGGAGGTCGAGCGGCTGTTCCGGGAGACGATCGAGGCCTACGGACGGATCGATATCCTGCTCAACAATGCCGGCATCATGATCACGAAGCCGCTCGCGGCCATCACGGAGGACGACTTCGACAGAACGTTCGCGATCAACGCGAAAGGAACCTTCTTCGCGATCCAGCAGGCGGCGAAGCATATGGGCAAGGGCGGACGAATCATCAATTTCTCGACCTCGGTCGTCGGCCAGATGTTTCCGACCTACAGCGCGTATGTAGGATCCAAGGCCGCCGTGGAGCAATTCGGCCGCCAGTTGGCCAAGGAGCTGGGTCCGCAGGGCATCTCGATCAACACCGTGGCGCCGGGTCCGATCAACACGGAGCTGTTCACGGCCGGCAAAACGCAGGAGGAAATCGCGCGCGTCGGCAGCATGAACTCCTTCGGACGTCTCGCCGAGACCGAGGATATCTCGAAAGTCGTGCTATTCCTCGCCGGCCCGGATTCCGGATGGATCTCGGGTCAGACGATCCGCGTCAACGGCGGTTTCATCTGATCGCGGACGTCCGCAGCCGCTCCTTCGTTCTTTCGCCGCACGACCTTACGGCTGCGCTCCCGAATGTCCCATGACGCAAAAAAAGCCGCGGTTTACGCGGCCATTCATGACATCCTGCGCTTTTCTTTTCATGCGACTATCCGTTTATGCCATTAAAACGTGTTATATACATTTTCGCATTCTTGCCCGGTCGGTTCATAGAAACAGTGCTTCTTCCATCGTCCCGCGAACGGCTGATCGTACCACGTCGGCGGACAGGGTCCGGGATTCTCGAACGATCCCGGACGGAAGTACCAGAGGGAGAATTTGGCCGGCCAATTCCGCTCCCCGTTCACGGCCCTTTGCGCCAGACGGCGTTCCCGCTCTCTTGCGCCCTGATAGTACAACCCGTGCTGCAGCGCTTCGAACGCATGCGGCTGATTGATCATCTGAGGAATCGTCCGGAGTCCTTTAAAATCGGAGCAATTCGCTCTTATTCGGTTAATGCCGACATTTCCGACGAGGAGCATGCCCATCTCGCCTTCGGTCTCCGCTTCGGCCCGAAGCAGCCTTGCCAACATATCGATATCCTGTTTCCTGGCTTTTACGACTCCCATTGGCTCACCTCTTTGGATTTCTAGACTCATCATATTGTAAGTGAAGCGCATGTGTTACTCCGCGCCATCCATCAACATGCGTCCGGAGCCGGAGGTACTCGCAGCGCAGCGGGTTCGTTTGGACGATGAGGCCTTCTGCGTTACCGCCTTCTGGCGGCCGCCCGGCCTTCGCGAACGAAACGGGCGGCGGCTGCCAGTTGTTCCGTCTGCACGTCTTCGAGCGTGACGAACCCGAGCGGCTTGTGACGCTCGAGCAATTGCCAGAACAACGGATAATGCAATTCGCCGAGTCCGGCCGCGGCAGCCGTCACTCCCCCGTTCTCCCCCCGCTTCAAATCCTTCGCATGCGCGCTCACGATACGCGGCCCGAGCAGGCGGAAAGCCTCTCGCATCACCTCGTCCTGATCGCGAAGCGTACCCGCATGCAGCAAATTGCACGGATCCAGCACCACGCCGAGGCAGGAGGAGGGGAAGCGTTCCAACGTCGCTGCCAGCGTATCCGCCGAGGCGATCAAATGTCCTTGCGCCGCTTCCAATCCGATCGTGACTCCCCACCGCTCCGCTTCCTCCACCAATTCCTCCAAGGCCCGATTCAGCCGTTCCTCATAGGCTTTCGATCGAGCAGGATCTCGAGGCACGCCTACCTCGGTCGCCACGATCGGCGCGCCGAAATGCCGCGCATGCCGCAAATGCTCCTTGAACCGGTCGACATGATGCCGGAACAGGTCGTCGTCCAGCTCTATCAAGCTGGCGTAGCAGCCCAGAACCGCAATGCCGACGCGATGCTCCGCGAAGGCGCCGCCTATTTCGTTGGCTAGTCCCGGGCTCAAGCGGCCGAGCGAGAAATCCACGTCCGAGATTGCCTTGGACAGCGCAAGCTGCACGTAATCCATGCCTTGTTCCGCTGCCTTCCCCGCCAATTGCCGATACGGCAACTTTCCCATCAAATGCGCCAGCAGGCCAACCGTCATGCGAACTCCCCCTTTAAATGGCAATCGTCCCCTTTCTTTTTCGAATCCCGTGCGGCATTCTCCTGCTGCCGGCGCGGCAGATCGCCAATCCGAGCCTCGGATGCATAATTCAAAACGGATGGAGAGATGATAACCGCATTCCCAATATTCGCCATTCATTGCTTATTCGCATCGTTAACGTTCTCTTGGAGGTGGACTGCCGTGTCGGCCGCGCAACATGCAAGTTCTGGCGATACCTCTCCCGAACAAACAATCCATGATCCGATCAGCGAATCCCTGGCGGAGAACGAACGCCTTATCGGCGGTTATTTCGCCCATTGCTACGATATTGTCTTTCGGCGTGCGCATATTTTCGGGCAAGTCCCTGTTTTGGTGGTCTATTTGGACGGCCTGGTGGATACCAAAGCCCTGGATGCCGTATTGCTGAAGCCTTGGATGCTGGAAGCCCCCCGTCCCGGATTGGACGAGTTGAACGCCGCGGACCTGATGTTGGAGCAGCGGCTGGTCTCCATCGCGAAGACCAATACGACGGGGACCATGGACGACGTCGTGAAAAGCATCTTATCCGGCAATGTCGCGATCCTCTCGGATGGCTCCGCGCAGGCCGTGACCGCCGAATTGAACGGCTTCGAGCAGCGGGCAGTCGAAGAGCCGGCGAGCGAGACGACCGTTCGCGGGCCGAAAGAGGGCTTTACGGAAAGCCTCAACGCGAACACCGGCATGCTTCGAAGGAAGCTCCGCAGCCCCAAACTAAAAATGGAGTCCATGAGCGTCGGCAATCTCTCCAAAACCACGATCGTGATCGCGTATATCGAAGGAATCGTCCAAGCCTCGGTGCTGGAAGAAGTGCGCGGGCGCATCTCGCAAATCAAGATCGATACGGTGCTGGACGGGGCTTTCGTCGAGGAGTTTATCGAGGACCACCCGTTCACGTTTTTTCCGCAAGTGCAAAATACCGAACGCCCGGACATCGTGGCCTCCTGCCTGGCGGAAAGGAAGGTCGCCGTTTTCGTCGACGGCACGCCTTTCGTGCTGATCGTCCCGTGCACCTTTTGGAACGCGTTTCAATCGGCCGACGATTATTACGAGCGATTCCTGTACGCGACCGTCATTCGCTGGCTGCGGATGATTTTGATTACCACTTCGCTCTATTTGCCTTCCATCTACGTGGCGATCTCCACGTTTCATCCGCAATTGCTGCCGACGAATTTCTTGATCAGCATCACTTCCGCCCGAGAAGGCGTTCCCTTCCCGGCCGTCATCGAGGCGTTGTTGATCGAGTTCTTGTTCGAAGGCCTGCGCGAAGCCGGTCTGCGCATGCCGCGGCCGAACGGTTCGGCGATCAGCATCGTCGGCGCGCTCGTGATCGGGCAAGCCGCCGTTCAGGCGGGGATCATCTCGGCTCCGATCGTCATCGTCGTGTCCCTGACGGGAATCGCGTCGCTCATCACCCCGAGATACAGCATGGGGATGGCCTTTCGACTGCTCCGTTTCCCGATGCTCGTATGTTCGGGCATGTTCGGCTTGTACGGGGTCACGATGGCGTCGTTGTTCCTGCTCATCCACCTGACGAACCTGGAGTCGTTCGGAGTCCCCTATTTAAGCCCGATCGCGCCGTTGACAAGAAGCGAGCTCAAGGACGTCCTGATCCGCGCGCCATGGTGGAAGATGCACACGCTGCCGCTGTCCGGCTCCGCCAAGCGGCATGTTCGCATTCCCAATGGTCAACGACCGGGCGGGAGCCAAGGAGACGAAGCGTCATGAACCGTCGTCCGGCAGCTGTCGTGGCCTGGCTACTCTGCATCGCGTTGACTGCGGGCTGCTGGGACCGCACGGAAATTTCGGATCGCGTCTTCGATCTTGCCGCGTCGGCCGATCTGAAGGAGAACGGAACGTATATGATCGCGGGGCAGTTCATTAACCCTTCCCGAATGGAAGAAAGCCCGAAAGGCGGCTCCGGCGGCAGCAAGTCGTATTTCATCGAAACGGGCACCGGTCAGTCCGCGCTGGAATCCATTCAAAAAATGCGGCAAAAGCTGTCCAGGGTCATCACCCGCGGCCATCGGCGGAATTATTACATCGGAGAGAGCCTGGCGAAGAACGGCATCAAGGATATGCTGGATGCGTTCAGCCGGGATCCGGGCAATCGCATCCGGTTGGACATGTGGGTGGTCAAGGGTGGCACCGGCCTGCAAGCGCTGGAAGTGCCCTACCCGCTGGAGAAGATCCCCGCCGTCGCGCCGTTCAAGATCCATAAAGCGGTCGGAGGAACGACGGGCACGACCTATCTCGACTATTTGATGGCTTCCAGCGCCGAGGGCGAAAGTCCCACGTTGCCCGTCGTCGACATCGTAAAAGGATCTTCCCCGCAAAAAACGATCCGATTTTACGGGCGCGCTATTTTCAACCGCGATTATCGGTTAGTCGGGTATTTGAATTTTGTCGAAGGCGCTTATCGGCAGTGGATACTCCATAAAATCTCCTACCTCGACTTAGTGGAGGAGGTCCCCGGAGCAGGCGGGAGCGTCGGCGTGGTGATCTCGAGATTCGGCAGCAAGGTCAAGAGCAGCGTCACGCCGGATCATAAAGTGAAGATGCGCATCGAGCTGAGCGGCGCCGGACAGATCGTCGAGAACCATACCAACCTGGACTTCCGCGAGCTGAAAAATTTGACGCTTGCGCAGAACGCCGTCAACCGGCAGACCAGCGAGCATGTTTCCGCGATGATCGGCAAGGTCCAAAAACAATACGGCACGGACGTCTTCGGTTTCGTACAGACCCTGAATCGGCAGCATCCAAGCGAATGGAAACGATTAAAGGGACAGTGGGAGCATATCTTTCCGGGCATCGAAGTCACGGTGAACGTAAACGTGAATTTGAAATATTTCGGCCTGGTCGGCCCGCCGCTTCAATTTAGGGAAAGCGAGATCAAATAATGAAACTCTCCGGCTATCAACTGTTTTGGCTGATCTTCACGATGGCCTTCGGGATGACGGCGCTGTTCACCGTCTCCCTGCCCATCGCCGTTGCCAAGCAAGACGCTTGGCTGTCCACGGTCCTGGCCGCACTGATCAGCTTGTTCACGACCTTCGTCGCCGTCAGGCTGAGCCTGCTCTACCCGGGCCAAACCTTTATCGAATACAGTCAGGTCATTCTCGGCAGATGGCTGGGAAAAATCATGTTGCTATCCTACCTTGCGACGTGGGTGTCCTTGACTGGAATCATCTTAAGGGAATATGCGGATTTCGTTTACCTGGCCTTGTTCGATTCGACGCCGCTATGGATCGTGATTCTCGTCATGCTGGGCGCCAGCGTCTACGTCACCTGTTCCGGAGGCTTGCGGGGCATCGGCCGCTGCGGCGAGATCATCGGCCCGATCAGCGTCGTCGGCTGCCTGCTCATCATCATTTTCAGCGTGAACGATTGGGACTGGCTGCGGCTGCTGCCGGTCTATGCGAACACCGGCTTGCTGCCCATCGCGAAAGGAAGCTTGCTCCCCGCCTCCTTCCTCGGAGAATCCTTCATCGTGGTCATGTTGATCGCGTTCATGCCCAAGCCCCGTCGCGCGCAGATCTCCGCCTTGCTCGGGGTCGCGGCCGCTTCGGCCGCCGTGCTGGCCATGACCTTGATCGTGGTCATGACCTTCGGTCCGAATATCCCGGCCCGCTTGATTTACCCGCTTTACTCGGCCGTCACCTACATCTCGGTCATGGAGTTCATCCAAAACATCGACGTGCTGGCCGTCTTGCTTTGGATCGTCGCGATCTTCATTAAGCTCTCCCTGTATTTGTTCGTTACCAGCTACGGCAGCGCGCAATTTTTCGGCATCAAACGGTGGAAGAACACGATATGGTTCATCGTCCCGATGGTTTTCGTCATCTCGCTGCTGCCGCGAAACTTCGACATCGAAATGATCTACACGAAATTTTGGCTGGCGGTGATCTATCCGATCAGCCTCGTGGGCATTCCTTTGCTATTGTGGATGGTCGGCTCGCTGCGGAAAAGAACCCTCTCGCATTGAACGCAAAGGGCTGCCGACATGACGCATCGGCAGCCCTCCCTTCATTTTGCGGCAAGGATGATCTTGGATTCGGTTAGCGCAGCGACCTCAGTCCCGCGCGAATTTCCGACGTCATGAATTCCGGCTGCTCCCAAGCGGCGAAATGCCCGCCCCTCGGAAGCCGGTTGTAGTGGATCAGGTTCGGGTAGGCTTTCTCCGTCCAGCTCTTCGGCGCTTCGAAGAGCTCGTCCGGAAAGACGCTTACGGCAACCGGGAGCTTTACGCCCTGCACGGCGAAGAAGGAGCTTTTGTTCTCCCAGTAAATACGCGCCGCGGATATCGCGGAGTTCGTCAACCAAAACAGCGTGATGTTGTCGAGCACGTCGTCGCGCGTCAAGCCTTCCTGGACGCCGGCAAACGATCGCGAGATCAAGGCAAGGCTCTTCCAGTCGTGGTCCAGCATGAAGGCGGCCAGACCGACGGGCGAATCCGCCAGTCCGGTCAGCGACTGCGGGCGGGTTCCCATGAAGAAGGCGTAATAGAATTTATTTTCGCGCACTTGGTCGCACGCTTTCTTCTCTTCGTCCGAGAGGCCGGGCGGCAGCGGGTTGCCGGACCAGATCGCCGCATCGACTTCGGGCGGAATCACCTTCGCCATGTTGGTGTGAATGCCCAGCAATCCCTTCGGCTCCTGAACGCCCATCGCATCCACGACGATCGCGCCCCAGTCCCCGCCCTGCGCCACGTACTTCTCGTAGCCAAGACGCGTCATCAGCTCGCCGTAAGCGCGGGCGATCCGCTCCGGATCCCAGCCGGTCGCGGTCGGCTTGCCCGAGAACCCGTAACCCGGCATCGAAGGAATCACGACATGGAAGGCATCGGACTCGCTTCCGCCGTGCGCCGTTGGATCGGTCAGCGGTTCGATCAGCTTCATCTGCTCGATGATCGAGCCCGGCCATCCATGCGCGATCAGGATCGGCATCGCGTTCGCATGCTTCGAACGAACGTGAATGAAGTGAATGTCCAGCCCGTCGAGCTCCGTCAGGAAATGCGGCACGGCGTTGATCTTCGCCTCGATTTTGCGCCAGTCGTATTCGTTCGCCCAGTAACGGGCGAGCTCTTGCATCGTTGCCAGCTGCGTGCCTTGCGATTGGTCCGAAACCGTTTCTTTCTCCGGCCATCTGGTTGCGTAGATCCGGTTGCGCAAATCGGTCAATTCCGCCTCCGGGATGCTTACTTGAAACGGGCGAATTGCCGTTGTTTGAATCGTTGTTCGTGTCATGAGATCAGGCTCCCCTAGTTATGAAGTTGACGTATTCGCGGACTAGTCGACTAGCGAAGCCGCCGTAATGCCTGGCGTAATCCTGCAGTGATACGCTTCGGCGGCGACTACGCTGACGAATGTTACAGGGCCGCAATCGGAATCGTCAAACGGTAATAATTGGAGCGATAATCATCCTTGCGGACCGCGAAAGAGCTAGCGATACAGCCCCTTCGCCTCGCATGCCGCCACGATGCTCGGGCCAAATCCGCGGCGCTCCTGACGTTTCGGGTTTCGAACCGCGGCAACGATTCGTGCCTGAGACGCGCGCACGCCGACGAAAAGTCCGTGTTTCGGAATATGGATTGCACCGACTCGGCTTCTTTGGCCGTGTACCTGCAAGCCAAGCGCTGTTATAGTTCCTTATACGCCGTCGCAATGAGCCGGGACGTTGCGGCGGCGATTTCGCGCACGACTCCTCGCGGTCATGAACGCAATAACGCTTCGGCGAGACGGGCAATCCCTTCGTCGATCAGCTTCTCCTCGACCTTGGCGAATCCCAGCACATAGCCCCTCCTCATGCTTTCCAGGCAATAAGGAGCGAGCGGATACACGCGAACCCCTCTATGCAGCAACCGGGACGTGAATTTATGCTCGTCGAACGGCGGCTCGGCTTCGAGCAGCATATGAGAGCCCGTCTCGATGCCGGTCAGCGTGAACCTGTCGGCGATGCCGCTGTCCGCGACGGCAATCGTCAGCCTCTCGTGCCTTCGCCTGTATACGTTCCGCACTCTTCGCATATGCCGCATGAAGTGGCCTTGTTCCATGAATCGCGTAAGCGTAACGGCCTCCATGATCGGCAGATGAAGATAGATCAACTCTTGCACGCGGGCGATCCGCGCGATAGCTTGCGCGGATCCGACAAGCGCGGATATGCGAAGGCCGGGCGCGATCATTTTGGAGAAACTCATCAGATACAACGTATGATTGGGCGCTTGGCTAAACAACGTCGGCAGCGGTTCGCCGCGATAGCGATACTCGCTGTCGTAATCGTCCTCGATGATCCAACTCCGATTTGCCTCCGCCAGTCGGAGCAGCTTCTGCCTTCTCGGCTCCGCCAGCACGACGCCTACCGGACATTGGTGGGACGGCGTGACGAACGTCAGCTTGGATGCCGGGGGAATCCGATCCACGACCAGGCCGTATTCGTCGACGGGGACGGGCACCACATGCATGCCGCGGTATTTCATCGCGATCCAGGCAGCCGGGAAGCCCGGATCTTCGACGGCGACCGTGTCGCCTGCGTCGAGCAGCGCCTGCGCGATCATGTCGATGCTGTTGCGCGAGCCGGAGGTCAGCAGGATTTGGTCCGTTCCCACATGAATGCCGCGTTCGAGCGACAAGTACCGCTGGATTTGCTCCCGCAACGGCAAATACCCGTAGGCATCTCCATAAGCCCAATCGCACGGGGCCATAGTCGAGGATGCATGCAGGTACGACTGCCGCCAGAGCTTTTGGAACAGCGAATCGATGTACGGTTCATGCGGGCTGAAATCGATCCTTGCTTCGCCGGCTTCCTCGCCGTTGAGCCAATCCTGCAGGCGATCGGCGGAAGCGTCGAGCAGCGGGCGCGAAGGAATCGCGGGACCTGCTGGCTGCGGGTTATCCGGCGCGGCCGGAACGATATTCCAGCACGAGCTGACCCGGGTGCCTCCCCGCCGCGACGTTACGATGTAGCCCCGGGCGAGCAGTTCCTCGTAGACGAGCTGGATGGTCGAACGCGAGACGCCGAGCTGCAGCGCCAGCTCGCGGGACGGAATCAACCGCTCGCCCGGCGGCCAGTTCCCGTTCGATATATTGACGATGGCTTGGTCCAGCAGTTGCTGCCAGATCGGTTTCGTATCCTTGCGGTTTACTTTCAACATCGGGTGCACCTGCATTTCCGGCTTTGGTCTGGACGAACATAGCGACAAGACGAAGACCCCGAACGTTTGACGCTCGCGGTCGGCATGCACAACTCGGATCAAGACCTATTGTTCGCACTTGCCGATTCCGCTATTCGATGCGCCGTTGTCCCGCACGGAGCGGATGCATGGCGAAGGCGGTGCTTTGAAATGTTGAGCGATAACGGCGGCGCCTCGGATAGAATGCAGAGCGAGCAGCAGATAGCATTCGCAGACGTGCATATTTACGAATTGTTAATAAAACAATAATATCTTTCTTACATACAAGGACAATAATTCTTGTATGTATTTTTTTAAGGGACGTCTTCGGCAACGCCGAGCAGCCCCCTTTTCCCGCTTCCTTGATGGCGGCGGCATTCCGGCGCATTAGCAGCAGGCTCCGGGCCGCGGCGTCAGCATTCGATCCGGCTATCAACTTTGCCTGCTTTGTTTCAAGGAAGAAGAAATCACGACTAAGGAGCCGTTAATCATGTCCAATCCGCCCCTGGTGGAAACCGCCTATCGCCTAATCCGGCAAAAGCTGCTGAACGGCGACTTTTTGCCGGGCACCCTGCTGTCCGAAAACGAGCTCGCGACCGAAATGAGCATGAGCCGGACGCCGGTGCGCGATGCTATGGCCTTGCTGTCGCGCGAAGGCTTCGTCGAACCGCTCAAAAAACGCGGCACGCTCGTCAAAGGCGTCGATATCAAGGAATTGTACGACATGCTCGACTTGATTCAAGCCTTGTACGTCTATGTGATCGACGCCTTGGAGCCCGAGCAGTACGAGGATGCCTTGCCGATCATGAAGGAACATTTGGACCGCCTGATCGAAGCGAGCGAGCAGAGGCGCTACCGAGAATACTACGAAAATTGCCTGTTGTTCATGCGGACGCTGCTGGCAACGGTTCATAACCAGAGCATCCTGCAGACGTTCGATGTGTACAAGGACAAAATCCTGTTTTACGTCGTGGTGTACCGTACCGCCACCAGCCCGAATCGCCCCTATACAAGCAAAAAACTCTATTCCGACATGTTCCGTTTTCTGTGCGAAGGCAATATTCCGGATGCCAAGAAAGCGTTTCTCGATTCGATGCGGAATACCCGCGAGGAATTGGTGCGATACTTGTAATCAGGTTGAATACTGGGGCAAACCGAAGAACCGCCTGCCGTCGCTGAGACGGGAGCGGTTTTTTTAGATGCTTCATTTCCATAAGCATACATTTATTCCTTTTTATTTGGCCGTTATTTACAAAACCCTTAATCCGCCATAACACTCCGCTTACATGCTAAAACAATAATACTTGTATGCATAATAATTTTTATTGCATGCAACCAACTTTTATCGGAGGTAGAACAAGATGGAGACCGTACGCTTCGTCCATATGACGGACACGCACATGAACGCGCCCGGCCGAGAGGTTTGGTCCGTGAACATGGCGGAAAAGGCCAAGCGCATTTTTCAAGACGTGCACACTTCCGGCTTCGATCCCGCTTTTGTCGTCATTACCGGCGATCTCGCGCAAGACGGCAACGTGACGGATTATGCCTATATTCGCAAGCTGGCGGACGAAGGATCGGCGCTCGTTAACGCGCCTGTCCATGTCGTGCTCGGCAATCACGACGATCGCTCGGCTTTCCGGGAAGGCTATCTGGGCGCGGCGCCTTCCGAGCAGCCGTATTACTACTCGACGACCATCGGGGGATTGCGCCTGATCGGGCTTGACTCGGAAGTGCAAGCCGGCAAAGAGACCGGGTTCGGCCTCATCGACCGGGAGCAATTGGATTGGCTGGCCGAAGAGCTGAAAACAACGGCGCCGAACGGTACCGTCATCGCGTTTCACCATCCGATGCTGAAGGTCAACAACGTGGCGTCCAAGTATAATTTGACGAACGCGGATGAGGTTAGCGCCGTGCTCAAAACCGGGCGCGATCTCATCGGCGTCTTCGCCGGCCACGTGCATTCGCACAACGTCGGGACCTATGACGGCATTCTCCAGGTCGTCGGCGGCGGGTCCTTCACGATCGGGAAGAGAGTCGGGGACGGCCTCGTCGCGGGTTATAACGTCTGCAGCTATAACCTCGTCACCGTGACGTACGGCCAAGCATCCGTGGAGACGATCAATCTGCCGACGCCGAACGAAGAGTTGTTCCGCGTGGAATTGTCGCGCTTTGCGGACTAGCATGGATAGAACTGCGCCTGCGGCGCCTTACCGTCAGGTGCCGAGCGCAGCCAATTCGTAAGCATGAAGAAGGGAAAATCGAAATGAAGCTGCTAGCGGCCGGCAAAAGGTTAAGAAGTCCCCGGCGATACGCCGCGTTAGGTCTCATGATGGTGCCGGGCCTACTCTACCTCTTGATCAACAATTACTTGCCGATGTTCGGTGTCATTATCGCGTTCAAGGATTTCAACTATACCAAGGGCATATTCGGCAGCGACTGGATCGGATTCAAGAACTTCGAGTATTTGTTCAAGACTTCCGACGCGCTCCTGATTACCCGAAACACCATTCTGTATAATGCCGCCTTCATCTGCTTGAACCTGATCGTGCCGACGGGCGTGGCGATTATGCTCAATGAAGTCAGGAAACGGTGGCTGTCGCGCATGTATCAGACCGTAATCCTGCTGCCTTACCTGATCTCGATGGTGATCGTCGGCTATCTCGTCTACGCGATGCTGAGCGCGGATACCGGCTTTCTCGGTCGAACGATACTGCCCATGCTCGGCTTGCCGGACATCTCCTGGTACAGCGAGCCTCGTTATTGGCCCTATATTCTGACCGCCGTTCATATCTGGATCAGCGCGGGCTCCTTGAGCGTGATCTACTTGGCCTCGATCATCGGCATCGATCCCGAGTATTACGAGGCGGCGATGATCGACGGGGCCGGCAAGTGGCAGCAGATCCGGCGCATCACGATTCCGCTGCTCGCGCCGGTCATCACCATTATGACGCTGCTGCAGATCGGCCGCATCTTCTACTCCGACTTCGGCCTGTTCTATCAGGTGCCGCTGAATGCAGGCGCGCTGCAGTCGACGACCAACGTGATCGATACGTATGTCTACCGCGCCCTGATGACGCTCGGCGATGTCGGCATGTCCTCGGCTGCCGGCGTATACCAGTCGCTTGTCGGCTTCGTCTTGGTGCTGGTGTCCAACTTCGTCGTCCGGAAACTGAACAAAGATCATGCTTTATTTTAAGAGGGTGGCTCGCATGAAAACGAATAACTCCATCGGCCAATGGTTCGTGCACCTCGTGCTGCTCGTCATTTCGGCCTGCTGCTTGCTTCCTTTCCTATTGCTGTTCATCACATCCATTACGGACGAGCAGTCGATCATTCGTCACGGGTATTCCTTTTTTCCGGAGACCTTCAGCCTGGCAGCCTATCAGTATTTATGGCACGATATCGGCCGGATCTTGCATGCTTACGGCATCACGATCGCCATTACGTTGATCGGGACCGCTGCCGGCCTGATCATAACGGCGCTGCTGGCTTACCCGCTGTCGCGAAAGGACATGCCCCTCGGCAGGTTCTGGTCGTTCGTCGTGTTCTTCACGATGCTGCTTAATGGCGGGCTGGTACCGCAATACTTGGTCTACACGCAGCTGTTCGAACTGAAGAACACGCTGCTCGGCCTGATCGTGCCGGGCCTGCTGATGAACGCCTTCTATGTGATGATGATGCGCACGTTTTTCGCGACCTCGATTCCGTTTCCCGTCATCGAGTCGGCCAATATCGACGGGGCCGGGGAATTCCGGACGTTCGTTCAGATCGTGCTGCCGCTGTCGATGCCGATTCTGGCGACCGTCGGGTTGTTTCAAACGATCCACTATTGGAACGATTGGTTTAACGGCATGCTCTACATCACGGACAGCAAGCTGTTCAGTCTGCAAAACCTGCTGAACCGCATCCTGCTCGACTTCGATTTCCTGACCAGCAGCAATTTCGCCGGCGGCAATGCGGCCGAATTGACGGACGTTCCGCGCGAGACGGTGCGCATGGCGATGGCGGTCATCGGGATCGTTCCGATTCTGATCGCCTATCCGTTCTTCCAGCGTTATTTCGTGAAGGGACTTACGATTGGCGCGATCAAAGGGTAAGGCTTTATCCAGTCACGCACTGGTTGGCATAATAACATTCACTTGGAGGGTTTAATCATGTTGAAGAAACGAAATGCCGCGCAAGCGGGATTGGCCGTCCTGCTGGCATCGGGTATGCTGCTGGCTGGCTGCGGCGCCAATAATGCCGACGGCAGCAATAACGCAGGCGGCGCCAACAATGCCGCTAACGAGAATACCGCGGGCAATGCCCAAAACGCCGACGGGTCTTCGTCATCTAACGCGGCAACGGCGTCGGCGCCAAGCGCATCCGACCTAAAGCCTTACGAGCTGAAGATTGCCTTTTGGGGCGATGATCAGAAGGACTTGCCCGAGGTCGAGGAAGCGATGAACAACATTTTGAAGGCGAAAATCAACGCTACGATCAAAGTGATGCCAATCGCCAGGAGCCAGTGGGCGCAGCAATCGAACCTGATGCTTACGAGCGGCGAGAAGATGGATCTGATCATCGGTTCCACGTTGACCAATTTCCCTTCGCAGGCGGCCAACGGGGTCTACGCGCCGCTCGACGACCTGTTAGCGAAGTACGGCTCCGACATCCAGGCAGTCGTGACACCGGCCCAGCTATCGACCGCTAAAGTAAACGGTCAACTCTATGCGGTTCCGACCATCAAAGACATGGCCCAGTACTACGGCATTATGATGCGCAAAGATTTGGTCGACAAGTACCATATCGACGTAACCAAGATCAAGACGCTGGACGATCTGACCGCCGTCTTCCAGACCATCAAAGGGAACGAGCCGGACGTCACGCCGCTTGTCGCCAAGAACCCGGGTACCTCTCCGTTTTATGCGGGTTATCTGCCCTTCGACCCACTGGGCGGAAGCATCGGCGTGTTGCCCGATTACGATAACGGGTTGAAAGTGGCCGATTGGTATGAAACGCCGCAATATGCAGCCGAATTGGATTTGATGCATGGCTGGTATCAGGCGGGGTACCTGCCGAAGGACGCTGCCACGAGCAAACAAAGCGGCAACGAGCTCCTGAAGGCGGGAAAGGCGTTTGCGATCTTGGGGAATTTGAAGCCCGGCAGCGACGCGGAAGCCTCCCGAGTCGTCGGCCAAGAGATGGTCAGCGCCAGACTGACCGCCGATCATGCGACTTCCGATATGATCAACAATTCCATGTGGGCGATTCCGAAAAGCTCCGGGGATCCGGACAGGGCGATGATGCTGATGAACCTGCTCTACTCGGACAAAGAGCTGTTCAATCTGCTCGCCTGGGGCATCGAAGGCAAGGATTACGTGAAGAAATCGGACAATGTCATCGATTTTCCGGAAGGCATCGATATTACGAACGTCGGCTATAATTTCAACTTATCCTACTTGTTCGGCAATCAGTTCCTGTCCTATAACTGGGCAGCGGAAGACCCGGACATCTGGAAGAAGATCGACGCATTCAACAAGAATGCCACGCCGTCGAAGGCGCTGGGCTTTACATTCGACGTGACTAACGTGAAGACGGAAATCGCTGCGGCCAGCAACGTGGTTAACGAATTCTCGATCGGACTGGAAACGGGGACGCTTGATCCCAAGGAGGTTCTGCCCAAATTCATCGCCAAATTGAAGGCTGCCGGCGCCGATAAGATCGTGGCCGAGAAACAAAAGCAGCTGGACGAGTGGGCTAAAACGCAGCAATAGTAGCAGTATTAGCGGCATTAAATCAGGATTCGTCCGGCCGGGTACCGGTTGAGGGCCGCTGCCCGGAGTTCAACCGCCTCCCCGGCATTCTTTTTTTCAAATTCAACCGGCGAGGTACACGCATGAATCGAATCATTCCATTTCAAGGGACGCACAACTTTCGCGATATGGGCGGTTATCGAACGGCCGACGGAAGAACGGTCAAATACGGTCTTTTTTTTCGCTCCGATGAACTGACCGCCCTGTCGGCGCAGGATCTGACCGCTTTTCAAGCGCTCAAGATCAGAACGATATTCGACTTCCGCGACGGCGGGGAAGCCCGCCATAAGCCGGATCCGGCAGTAGCCGGCGTCCAAAATATACGCGTATCGGCCGTTCCCGAGGATCAAATCTCCCGCATGAACTTGCCGGGTGCCATGCAGGGCCGGGAGCGAAGCCAGCACTTTATCGAAGATTTGGTCAAGAGCGGGTTCTTCAAACAATTTCGAGCAAACGCCTACTTGCTGGAGCTGTATGCGAGGCTTCCGATCAATAATCCGTCCTACAAACGGCTGATGAGCCTTATCCAATGTCCGGACAACCTGGGACTCCTTCATCACTGCACGGCAGGCAAGGACCGCACGGGCGTCGGGGCCGCGTTGATCCTGCTCGCGCTCGGCGTGCCGGAAGCAACCATCATGGAAGATTATCTGCTGACCAACGAGACGATGAGAGCTTATAACGACATGCAGCTGCAACGGCTTGGCCGGCATGTCGACGAAGCGGAGCTGCGCAATATCGAACAGATGCTGGGCGTCAAAGAGGAGTTCATGGAAGCGGTTTTCGGGACAATCAAGATGACGTACGGCAATGTCGACGCTTATCTGGCCGGAGAATTCGGCTTGCTGGAGGAAGAACGGGAAGCCTTGCAGGAGATGTGCTTGGAATAAAACGTCCCTTCATATACAGACGGCAGCAGCCCAGGACGCAATAAAGGTCTTGGGCTGCTGCCGTTTATGCCATCGAATCCGTTAACGAACACGCCAACAAGCTGGTCGTCCTTCGAATCGTCTAGGCCACAGTCACGATGATGGGCCGATCCTCCGTGATGATGATCGTATGCTCATGTTGGGCCACGAAGCTGTTGTCCGGCACGGTTAACGTCCACCCGTCCCGCTGCTCGACGGCATAGCCGGCGCCGGTAGATAGAAAGGGTTCGATCGTAATGACCATGCCCGCTTTCAATACGCGTTTGTCGTGCTTGTTATAATAGGGAAGAATCTCCGTCGGGCTCTCGTGCAGGGATTTGCCCACGCCGTGGCTGCACAGATTCTTGATCACGTTGTAGCCGCCTTTTTCGGCTTCGCTTTGAATAATCCTGCCGATTTCGTTCAATTTCACGCCATGCTTCAGCGAAGAGATCACCTTCATCATCGTATCGTGCGCGTATTGACAGAGACGCGTCAAAGACGGGTCGCAAGCGGGCATGGTAAACGAGTGTCCGGCATCCGCAAAATAGCCTCCGAGTTCGGCCGAAACATCGATGTTGATTAGATCGCCCGGGCCGATCTTTCGATTCCCCGGTATCCCATGCGCAATGTCATGGTTGACGCTGATACAGGTGTGGCCCGGGAAGTTATACGTCGACTTAGGCGCAGGCACGGCTCCGTGCTTCTCCAAAATCCGTCCCCCGATATCATCCAGCTCCCGTGTCGTCATTCCCGCGCGCGCCTGACGTTTCATCTCGCTTATCGTCCATGCAACGATTCTGCCGATTTCCTTCAAACCATCGATATCGTTTTGCGATCCTATTGTCACGTTATGCCCCTCCGTTATATAGATACCTCCATCTTATCATACGGGAGAAGCAATCCGTTATCCTGCCCATCATGAAAGCTATGATCGACCTGAAGCCACGCTCGATGCCGTTCCGCTACCGACTACTCTTCTCAACATCACTTGCCCCAGCACGGCAGTCACGCACCCCAGCGCGCCAACGATCACAAAGCCTTCCCGCAGGGTCAGCCAATCCCCCGCAGCCCCCATAAATAAAGGACCCGCGAACATCCCCAATCCGTAGATCGCTTGGTAGAATCCCATGGCCGTTGCGCGTTTCTCGGGCGCCATATGCTTGATGCTGAGCGACATAAGAACCGGAGACGTAAAGCCTCGACCAAACCCGGCCAGCGATTGGGTCGCAATAAGAAACCATAGCGAGCCGGTAAACGGAATACAGACCGTAAACAAGCCGCTCAGAATGAATCCCAGCATGATAACCCTCCGCTCTCCAAGCTTACGGGCCAAATGCCTGCCGCCTATCCAGGAAGCAAGCGCGGTAGGCAACGTCGAACAGAATGTAAGCAGCCCCATATCCAGCTTGGTGGCTCCGAGCGACTGGGCAAACACGGGGGTAAACCCGAAGACGGTCGCAAACGTCAGCACTTGAAACAAAATCGAGAGAAACGAAACGGTCAGCAGCGTGCGATCGCTTGCCACCTCTTGTATCCCTTGCAGGGTTATGGGGGCCGCCTGGTCATCGAATTTCTCCACGATGAAGAAGGAGCCCGCCATCCCGATCAATCCGACGACGGCTCCAATGAGAAAAGCCGACTCCCAGCCAAATTGATCCGCGAACCATCCCCCGCACAATATCCCCAGCATCTGTCCCAAAGAATTATAGACCGCAATCGTTCCCATGGCACGGGTCGTTTCGTGATTGGCGTAGTAGCTGGCAAAAAGAATCGTAAAGTCGACCCACGTCGATGCCGCGATGCCCGCCGCGACCCTAAGAAAAAGGATCCAGTTCAAATCATGCGTCACCAGAATGCCTGCACCGGACAGGGTAGAGAACAATAACCCGATCACTATAAACAGTTTACGCTTATGAATCCGATCACTCAGGATGCCGACGGGAATACGCAACACCATTTGGCTAAGCCCATACATGCCTACGATCAGCCCTGCCATCTTATTCGATGCTCCCATGCTTTCTACATACGCGGTCAGAATGGGAACGCAGGTATACATCGAGAACCAGAATAGCAGCGTAACTGCACAAAAGAGCGGCAACCTGTAGTTGGCAGGTTGAATTTCAGTTCGCATCGTCCACGACCCTTCGGCATTTTAATGCTAAGATGCGCGATGCATGCGATGCTTCGCGTTTCGATGCATGCGTTGTCCGATCTGCCCCTTTCGACATAAAAAAGATCCCCTCCAAGCACCACCCGAACCTCCATGCGAACATGGCGGTTTCTGGAGCGGCTGCTTGAATGGGATACTCGCGTTGTCCCTCGAACCGGCGTTACCGCCTAATCGGGTCATCGCTACGAGCGGCGAGGCTATGATCAGGCCGTGATTTGAGCGGCGATGCCGTTCAGCTCGGCCACATCTTCCGCGGACAGCTTCAAGTTGGCTGCGCCGGCGCAGTTGACGATGTTCGCTGCTTTGCTGGCGCCGGGGATCGGCAGCACGACCGGCGATAATTGAAGCAGCCAAGCAATCGCGATCTGTTGCGGCGACGCGCCATGGCGGCCGGCGATCCGCGAAAGCGTCTCGTTGCTGCCGATGCCGCCTGCGTTGCCCATCCCGTTCAGCGGACTGTACGGCAGGAAAGCGATGCCGTGCTCCTCGCAGCGCTTCAGCACGTCCATGGACGATTGGTCGAATACGTTCATCCGGTTCTGAACGCTCGCGACCGTCAAGATTCCGCGGGCTTCTTCCAGTTGCGCGACGGATACGTTCGACAGCCCCGCGTGGACGATTTTCCCTTCCCGCTGCAAGTCCGCGACCGCTCCGACGGATTCGGCAAACGGAACCTTCGGATCCGGACGGTGGAATTGATAGAGCGTGATCGCTTCGACACCGAGTGCGCGCAAGCTGTCCTCGCACGCTTGACGTAAATACTCGGGACGTCCGTCTGTTTCCCAGCGTCCTTCCGGACGAATGTGTCCGCCCTTCGTCGCGATGATCGCTTCGGGACGATCATGCAGAGCTTTGGCCAGCAGTCTTTCGTTATGACCGACCTCGGTCGAATTCAAGCAGTACGAATCGGCTGTATCAAACAGCGTAATGCCCTGCTCCAATGCAGCATGCACCGTTCTGATGCCGTCTTCCTCGGAGGGCCGCCCGTTCACGGACAACGGCATTCCGCCCATCCCGATTTCCCCGATGATTATCCCTGTTGAACCCAGCTTACGTTGTGGCATTGTCATCGTATAACCTCCTGAGAGAGTAAGAAGCTTCTAAAAGCAACGATGAAATCGTCCGTTTTCAAGTATAGCAGTTCGGCCTTTCCTCCTGTAGTACTGAAAATAAGTTCACATAGTTACCTTGATGTAAGCGATACGCTTCAAGTGTCGTGAACGGCCCAACGGTATTACGCAACAATTTTATGTTATGTTACATGACATATTTTTCATTTTATGCAGCGGATTGGGTATTTTGTAGCAATTTATGTTAGCTATATTAACATGTTTCCAGTTTTATGCTACCGTATGTTTCACGAAGCTCGTTCGTAACCGGCATGTCCCGGCGGATACGAGGTTTCGATGGAATCGGGAAGCGAGGGTTGCTTATAGCCTGTTTGGGGATTCGAAATCATTGCGCTTTTTACTATTAAGAGCGGAGGGTGAGAGATTAACCATGTTAAAACGGATAAGCACGATCATGCTCCTTGGCGTTTTGTTAACGACCGGCATTACGATGGTACCGGCCAGCGCAGCCAAAGACTTTCAATTTGCCGAGGTTACGGTGGATGAACTTCAGGCCGGCTACGCGGCGAAAAAGTACACGGCCGAACAAGTCGTTCAGGACTATCTCGATCGAATTGACACGTATGAGTCCAATTATAATGCCTTTACCGCAATGAATCCCGACGCGCTCGCACTGGCACGGGACTATGACCGGCGCCTGGCGGCCGGCGAGAAGCAGGGTCCGCTTGCGGGTATTCCGATCGTCATTAAGGAAGCGGTAGACATGGCTGGTTTCCCGTCGACGATGGGTTGGAAACCGCTGGATCCGAGCTCGGGCGGCATCAAGCTCATTCCCGAAAAGGACGCCCCCGTGGTGGCGCGACTTAAAGCGGCCGGCGCCATTATTATCGGCAGAACGAATATACCGGCTTTCAGTTCGGACGGCACAAGGGCCAGTACGAGTTGGGCGGGGGATACCTATAACGCCGTGGATCGCAGCCTCGTCCCCGGCGCCAGCAGCAGCGGTACCGCTACCTCCGTATCCGGCAATTTCGCCGTCTTGGGCATCGCGGAGGAAACCGGCGGATCGATTCAGAACCCGGCCGCCGCACAGGCGCTGGTCGGGATCAAACCGACCTTCGGCCTTGTTCCGAACGTCGGCGTCGTTCCGCTCGGCGGCAGCACGCGCGACGTCGTAGGCGCCCATGGACGCACCGTTCACGATGCCGCGCTTATGTTAGATGCCATAGCCGGGTATACGCCGGAAGACCCGAAGACGGTAGCCTCGATCGGCAATATGCCCGTCGACGGGTATACCTCGAAGATGAACGACTTCGAGCTGAAGGGCAAACGCATCGGCCTGTATGGGCCGGGCTGGCGAAATCAGCCGCTGACCAAAGAAACGCAAGCCTTGTACGAACGGGCCGTGAAGGAATTGGAGGCGCAAGGCGCGACGGTCGTGGCCGACCCGTTTGCCGGCAGCGGCTTTGCAGCCTTCGTTAAAGCTGCCGGTTCTGTAGGCATCGAATCCGTCGTATACGACATGGATCAATATCTCAAGCGCCTCGGACCTTCGGCGGCCATCCATTCGGTCAATGAATTGATCGCCAAGACCGGCCAAACCCCCGACGTGCTAGCCCGCTATCCGGATGCTTTGAAGAATCCTTCCGCGTTTCCGGATTTGACCAATTTCACGAAGGTGCGCAAGGAGTACCTGCGAATCATGAATGCCGTCATGGACCGTAATGACCTGGATGCGCTTATCTTCCCGCAAATGTTCAAGGAAACGCCGAAGCTGGCAAACAAGACCGAAAATATCGGGGCGACGACCGTCTCCGAAATCAACATTGCCGGCGTCCCCCTTGTCACCGTACCCGCCGGTTATTATGCGAGCGGTTCCCCGTTCGAGCTGGCCATCATCGGCAAAATGTGGAGCGAGGCCGATATTCTCGGCATGGCGTATGATTACGAGCAGGCAACGCATTACCGGAAAACGCCGACTCTCGTAAAAGCCGCTAGCTGAAAAAAATTCGCGACCGCACTACCTTGATTCATCGAACGCCCATTGCAAACAAATAGAGCGCTGACCCGAAGGTCGCGCTCTGCTTGCATTCCGACCGCAAGGCAATGCGGGAATCACGTTCATTCAAAATCCGACTTTTAAGATGCGCCCGGTGATGATTCCAGTAATCGAACGTACATAGGCTTGAGCGACTTTACTCGCTTCAACCGGAATAAATCCCGGAAAGAAAGGAGCATACTTAGCCATCGATTCCGTCACGACCGTCGGACTTACGCAGTTAATGCGTATTCCGCGCGGCAGTTCCGTGGGCACGACTTGGACGAATCCTTCTATGGCATGGTTAACGGTCGTACTAGCAACGCCTCCGGGCAAATACTCCTCCGTTAATACGCCGGAAACGAGCGTGAAGGACCCTTTATCGGAGATAAACGGAAGCGCAGTCCGAACAATATTGATTTGCCCCATCAGCTTCCCGTTTAACGATTGTTCCCATTGTTCGTCGCTCGAGGTTTCAAATAGTCCCATGCCTGCCTCCGATGCCGCATTCGCCACGGCATCGAAAGGTCCGATCGTACCGAACAGCTTTTCCAAACTTGCTTTATCGGCGATATCCGCGCGATAATCGCCCGAGTTGCGCGAAACGGAGACCACTTCATGCCCCATCGTTTCCAAAGCCTTTTTGATCGCCGTCCCAATGGTTCCTTTGCCGAATACGATAACCCTCATCTCGAACACTCCTTCGGATAGATTTGCATCCATTGCGTTTAGAGCTTCAGTCTGCCGAATTCCTCTCCGAACAGGACATCCTTCGCGAGTTCGTTCGCCAAGCTTAAGGAAGCATGCGTCCCTGCGTCCGTCCACCAGCCTCGAAGCACGTCGTACGTTAATTCGTTCGCGCGGATATAAGCGTTGTTGACGTCCGTAATTTCCAATTCGCCCCGCCCCGACGGTTCCAACGTACGAATGATATCGAACACCTTACTGTCGTACATATAGATGCCCGTGACGGCATAACGGCTTTTCGGAACGCGCGGCTTCTCCTCGATGGATCGAATGGTATATCCGGCGAGTTCCGGCACGCCGTACCGCTGCGGATCCGGAACTTCTTGGATGAGGATCTTGGCTCCGCTCCCGTTCGAACGAAAACGCTCGGCATACGGCGCGATGTCGTCCTCGAACACGTTATCTCCGAGAATGACCACCATCTGATCGCCGTTAACGAAATTTTGCGCCAAACCGAGCGCTTGCGCGATGCCGCCGGCTTCGTCTTGCACCTTATACGTGAGCGACAGCCCGAAATCCCTGCCGCTGCCCAGCAGATTAACGACGTCCCCCATATGGTCTTTTCCCGTGACGATCAGAATATCCTGAATGTCCGCCTGCTTTAATTTGACGATGGCATGGAAGATCATCGGATATTTGCCTACCGGCAGCAAGTGTTTGTTCGTCACTTTGGTAAGCGGATATAAGCGAGATCCCGTGCCCCCGGCAAGAATGATGCCTTTCATGATGTCCCTCCGCCAGTCCGATTGTATTATTTGCTAACTAAATATTTAGTCGTTAAATGACATGTATGAAGGAGACCGAATTCCGGCCGTCATGACCTGCAAACGGCCAGCATTCGATCTCGGAACTTTGTTCTACTCGGTAAGCATGAAACCCATTCGGATGGCCGGAATAGCCGAACCCGGATGATCCGCGCCGTAAGTCAGTTGCGGCGCCACGTATACGTCCGGATCGGCTTGCTTGCCCCGATAAATGCCCGGATACAGATCGAGGATATGATAACCGGGCTCCCCCGTAGCCGTGACCGTAAACGTGACGGTGCCTTGGCTGTTAAAGCCGCACATATACCCTACATAGGCATTATCGTAATCCAAGTAATACGCGTTGTCGTATTCCGTCCAGCCGACGCCTTTGATCTGAATCGTGAATTCGGTCCCTGCGTGCCCGGAGGATGGCGTAATTCGGGCAATCGATGGCGAGATCGCCAAGTATGCCTCTGCATACGTTACCCCTCCGACCTGCAATTCAATTCGGTGCGGAACGCCGCCCAGATCGTCAGGAATCGGAAAGTCATAGCTTAAACTTCCGCTGCCGTCCGCGTTAATCGTTCCGAGCGATCTCGTCTTTTCCGAGAAGCCTTTCCCCGTAACCCGGCTTCCCTCCATCGTATGCCAGACCACATCCGCTTGCTTGCCGGCAGGCAGTCCGCTCGCCTTCAACGTCACGGAATCCCCGACATGGCCGATGGATCGGCTCAAGGTCGCGCTCACGCCCGTTTTGTTCGCGAGCCGCGGCATTCGCACGCCTCCCCCGGCAGCCATCGGTTGCGCTTCGACTTCATTCCGGACGATCGGAGCCTCATCCGTAACGGTAAACGAATAGCTTGGCACCGGCAGATAGGAGGTCGGCGCTTCCGTATAGTTCAAGTAGGGCATACCCAGGTAACCATGCCAGATGGTAATGGAATGCTTGCCAACCGGGCCTGCGGCTCGAATTTTCGCGGTCGCGCTCCCGTTCGTGGATACGGCGGAGATCAACCCCGTCATCTTGTTGTCGTAGGACAGCTGCCAGTTGCTCTCCATGGCCGCGTAGCCGATACCCTCGGCCAGCACCGTGATTTCCGTGCCGACAGGTCCCGACTCCGGGAACAAACGGAAGGTCGGAGCGACGAATACATTCGTTTGGGCGACTTTCTTGTTGTTCTGTCTCACGTAAATCGTATGGTCGCCACCGAAGCCTTTCGGCACGACGAAGCTTCCGTTCCAGTCGCCCGAACCGTCGGTCGTGCCCATCGTCATCGTATGCTCTTCCAGCTTGTAGGAAGGACCGATCAAGGTATAAATACCTTGAATGTCATAGCTGCCCTGCTCCGTTTCCCACTGAAGCTTAACGGGAGCGTTCGGTTCCAGTCCTTTGGCCGAATAATGTACGACAGCGCCCACCGTGCTGTTGTTTTCTTCGATCATAACGGAAGGCGTAACGGAAGCAGCCTTCTTTTCCGCCGACACGTTCGACGCGATTAGGACGGAAGAGAGCAAGAGGAGCGTGCTTACTATCGCGCAAGGTTTAACCGTTCGAATCATCGGGTCGAGGCTCCCGCTGCCGCGGGCTCGGCGTCAACGATCGTAATCAGCGACGGCATAACTTGGAACGGCTTGTAAACGCCTTTCATGGAAGGCGATTGAGCAGTGACATAATAGCCGAGGGTTCCTTTCGGCGTTTTATCCGTTACTTTGTATTTCGCGGTCCAAAATTTCTCGGCGCCCGGCACGCCCGGCGGATGGAGCCCCAACTGCATATCGAGAACCTCGCCCGTAGCCAGATGAACTTGCATGTTCGCGTCTTCGGCTAGCTTGCCCGTAACCGGGTTAAAAGCCTTCATGCGGAAAACGATGCCGTCGCCGACGGAGAAGCGGTTCTGCAGCACGCAACCTGCCAACTCGGAAACGATATCCCCGTATACGACGAGTTTGGATGCGAAGAAAAGTTGAGCCGTGTTTGTTTTACCGTTCCAGGATAAACCGTTCGCGCCTACCGCGTTCGCCAGATCTTTAATGGCTACCGTCGGCGTGCCTTTCGTTTCAACGGCTTTGACTTCTTTTCCGTTTACGATTGCGGAATGCTTCTTGCCGTCATAGGAGAAAGTAAACCCAGTGAACGCCGAGAAGCTTTTCAGATCGACGTAGACTCTGCCGTCCGCAACGTGGTTAGCCGAAGAAACCAAATTCGTTCCGTTAATGGAGATCGTGAGTCCAGCTTCGCTTGCGGATACTGCTGCAGGCAAAGATGCCGTAGCTATAGCGGCAAGCAGCAACGCTCCCGCCTTCTTTTTGATGCCGATTTTCATGTGCTTATCCTCCATGTGTCATCGCGTCGAAATTTATTGAGAACCTGTTACCGGCCGGTAAGTTTAACTATATTATATAACTAACTATTTAGTCTATTATCAATAAATTCCAGTTTATTCATTTCCGCCAACCGTTCGATTCGCCAGATTTTCCATGGCTTCATACTGCGTACCGCTTGTCCTTTCCGATTTCCTTTTTTCGAATAAAGCAAGTATCAATCCAGCCAAACATACGTATGTTACGACTTCAAACGCGACATTAACGCCATGAACCGAGCCGTCGATGCCGAATTTGACGGGATCCAACGCGCTGTTCGTCATCACGTTGATCAATACGGCGCTTCCGATCGCCCCCGCCACCTGGCGCAACGTATTCGTCATCGCCGTGCCGTGCGGGATCAAGCGCGACGGCAGTTGATTCAGCGCGGAAGTGGTCAGCGGCATCAGGACCATCGCCACGCCGATCATCGTAAGGGAATTAACGATCGCTAAATAGAGAAGCGAAGTGTCCGGTTCAAGATGCGTCAGCATGAACGTACTGAAGGCGACAATGGACAATCCCATTATGGCAAGCCATTTAGCGCCGATTTTATCATAGATCTTCCCGGTGACCGGAGACAGGATTCCCATGATTATGCCGCCGGGCATCAGCATCAATCCGGATTCCAGCGCGGTGCAGCCCAGCATATTTTGCGTGTAAATGGGGAGAAGCATTAACTCTCCGAGCAACGCGATGAACACGATAATGACAAGCAACGTGGACAGCGTGAACTTGCCGTAACGAAATACTCTGAATTCGAGCATGGGCGATTTCAACTTCAATTGGCGATAAATGAATCCGGTCAGCGCGAGGATCGATCCGGCCAGGGTCGCGACCACTTCAGGACTCCCCCAACCGGCCGTCCCCGCGATGCTCGAGCCGTACAGCAGTCCTCCGAAACCAAGCGAAGATAGAACGATCGAAAGCACGTCGATTTTGGGCGAGTTCAGCGCGGTAACGTTTCGTAATAAGAAAACCGCCGCAACGAGATCGAGAACGGCAACCGGCAGCAGCATCTCGAACAACACGCGCCAGGAGTAATTGTCGATGATCCAGCCCGATAAAGCCGGGCCGATCGCGGGAGCGAATGCGGCTACTAGACCGAACAGCCATTAGAATGAAAGAAGTCGTTAACCATTGCGCGGTATTGCTCGACAGATCGAGATCTTGCATGAGATGGGGCAATGCGGTCGTCAACAGCGTTTGATTCAACATTCCGATGAAGGTGCCTAACATGAGAATAATAACGATCGCCGTCCGATTTACCGGCGAAACGATTTTCGCGGTCATTTCTATCCCTCTTTTCCAAAAATGATAAAACGGTCATCTTATGTGATCGCCTTTCGTTCTAAACCATATAACTAACTAAACGTTTAGTCAATTAAATAGCCTATTCATCCGCTATGAAGTTTATGTGAACCGGAACAACGCCTTCCAGTTAAGAAGCGAAAAAAAAAGCATCCGAAAAATAATCGGAGATTATTTTCCAAAGCTTCGATTGTTCAAACTTCGACAGGTTAACTCTTCACGATGATTCCTATGAGCTTCGCAAGATCAGCCTTAATCTTGTCGGAATCGTCGCCTGCTCCGTCCGGATCTAACGAAGGACCGAACGGGTTCGGCTTCGTCCATGCGGTAGACAACGTCATGATGAGGGTGAGCAGGAAGTTTGGCGAGAACGTCTTTCCGATCAAGCCGTCGCGTTGGGCCTGTTCGATCTCGTTCACCTTTTTTTCCCGCTTAACGATTCGCGTATCGATGTTATTATTTTGCATTTCCAAACTATCCCATACCATTAATCGAATTAAATCCTGATTTCCCATCGAAAATTCAAATACCTTCGTCACGTAGGACGGCAAATCTTCGGGAGTAAAATCGATTTCTTCGTAGACGCGGGTTAGATGCAGTTTCAGCACATACTGAAACAGCAACTCTTTGCTCTCGAAGTAATTGTAAATCAGGCTCTTATTACAGCCGGCATTTTCCGCGATTCGATCGACCCTCGCGCCCGCGATGCCGAAATCCGAAAATTCCTTCATTGCCGCTTCCAAAATCCGCTCTTTTGTCAATTCAGCGCTTCTCATGCATCCTCCACCCCGTTCACAAAATCAGTATTTACACTATATCACACTTTCCTAAACGGATGAAATAAGCGGCATACCCATCAGAATGACGATTAAGGGAACGGGATATAGAAAGCGCAGTCGAAGGTGGTGACACAACCCGGGCGCGAACCGAATGGGTCGTTTAGCGCGGTTTGCCTAGTTGAAAACAGCGGCATTAAGGGAATCCCTTATGCCGCCATCCGTTATCTCGTTAATTAGAGACCGCCATTGTCGATCAGTTGTTCCAGCAATCGTGCCGCGTCGCGCGGACCGTCGTATTTCGCGAACACCTCCTGCAATTGTTTCGCGCGTATCCGGTACTTGCCGTCAGCCAGCACCGTCCTCACCGCGTCGCGGAGCTGCTCGGGCGATGGCGCGCCCGTCAATAGGTTAAGGCCGGCACCGGACCAGGCGATGCGCTGGTTAACCTCGGGCTTGTCTTCCGAATCGCCTGCCGCGATTAGCGGCACACCGTTGGCGAGCGCTTGCTGTACCCCGCCGTAACCGCCATTCGTGATCATGATGTCGACCAACGGCAAGAAGGCGTTGTACGCCAAGTATTCCGCTACGCGCACGTTAGCCGGCAGATCGGCGCCGATCGCGGACACCGGTCGTCCGCCCGTGCTCACGACGACGAGCACGTCCTCTTCGGCCAGCGCCCGGATCGTCGGCACGACTAACCGGTTAAAGTTCCCGGTGTCGAGCGTTCCCTGAGTAACGTGCACGACCGGTCGTTCACCGTTCAGCTCCGACCACCAGTCCGGTAGATTTTCCGGCGTCTTCGCGTTTTTGTCCAACATCGGTCCCACGAAACGCACGGTGCTCGGCAGGTCGGATCGCGGATACTCGAAGGCGGGAACCGTATATTCGAGGTACAAATCGCAAAGCTTAGTCATGGCATCCAAAATGTAAACATGGACCTGCGGCAGCCCGTTATCGGACAGCAGTTGATTAAAATATTGAAGTACGTCCGCGAAAATCACATTTTCGAACTGATGGTTCATCGCGATATTTCTTTCGCGCTCGTCCACGCCGGGCGTAACGGGCAGCGCGGGACCGAACGGAGGCGTATCAACGCTGGATACCGTCAGCGCGGTAAATCCGGTAACGACGACCTTGCGACTTTTCAGCTCGCCGGATTCGATCATCGGCAGCATAAACCAGCACGAGGGATCAACAACGATCGCCTCCGCGGGGAACGTCTCGAGAATGCTTCGAATCTCTCTAACGTAAGTAGGGGTCGGCTTCAAAAATATTTCGCGCATATCGTGCTTCATTTGTTCTATTCCGGCATGATTCCGGCGATCCGGAAACTCTTCTTCCAATTTCCGGTCGTCGTAATCGAAGCTCATTGCGATATGGCGCGCACCGATCGCTTCGATCGTCTCTTTGAACCGTTTTCCCGTATACCAAACGACTTCATGCCCTTTTTCGACTAACGTTTTGGCAAGCAGCAAGCTTGCGTTAATGTGTCCGTGAAGCGGCGTCGTACTAAATAAGATCTGTGCCATGTTCGTATTGCCTCCAGTAGATCGTGATGTGTTGCGAAGAATCGAATTAGATGCCCATACCGCCGGAAACTTCGATTCGCTGCGCATTGACCCAGCGATTCTCTTCCGATACGAGCGACGCGATCATCATGCCGAGGTCTTCGGGAAGCCCAGGGCGGCCAAGAGCGGTCATATCCGATACCATCTTGTTGACCTGCGGATTATCGCGCACCATGCCTCCGCTGAAGTCGGTTTGGACGGCGCCCGGAGCGACTACGTTTACTTTGATGCGACGAGGTCCAAGCTCCTTCGCTTGATACTTCGTTAATACTTCGATAGCGCCTTTTACGGCCGCGTAAGGAGCGCTGCCGACGATTACCCTTGTCAAGCCTGTCGAAATATTCACGATTTCGCCGCCGTCATTTATGACCGGAAGCAGCTTTTGCGTGAGAAAGAAGACCCCTTTCAAATGAACGTTATATAGCGTATCCAATTCTTCTTCCGTCGTAGAGGCGAATGTGCCATGGTGGGACGTGCCTGCGTTATTCACCAATATATCGAAGCGTTCTTGGCCCCATGCGGCCAAAACGCCTTTCACGCTCATGACGAAAGCATTGAACGCAGCCGTGCTGCTAACATCCAGCTTCAGCGCGACGCCTCTGCGGCCGGATTCTTGAACGAGCTTAACGACTTCTTCGGCTTCTTCGCTGTTGGTGTTATATGTCAGGATCGTGTCAATGCCGCGATCTGCCAGCGCAAGTACGGTGCTGCGACCGATTCCTCGGCTGCCGCCGGTTACAATAGCGATTTTGGACATGAATAAATTCCTTCTTTCATCTTGTTTCCGGAGCTCATCGCGTCCGGTTGACTGTACTATAATATATAACTAAACAGTTAGTCAACAATTTCGGATTGCATTTTCCTTCCATTCGTAAATCGCCGAGCGATCCATGCTCTTCGCAAGAACCTGGTGAACGCTACGACGATTCATGTTTGTTTATGCAATAGACATCCCCAGCATACGGCGATTCAACCATAAGTAACGTTACGAGTCATTGCCTTATTCATCTAATTGACTAAATAGTTAGTTTAGAAATATAATAAAACTCGCCTCGCCCAACGCAGAGAGTATTGAACGAAACCTACAAGGAGGCCACTCAAATGAAAACGAACGAAAGTACGCACTCGCCTAACGTTGGCGTCATCGTGTCGAACATGCTGAACAGCCTAGAAGAACTAAGCAGGAACTGCCGGCATCTTCGTTTTATTAGAGACGACAAAATGATTCGAACGGAATCCGACGTTCCTTATGGCGTGTTTAACTCCGTATACGGCAATCTGAACACTGAACAACCCGACCTTCCGGATGAGGTTCAATTGATCGCTTCGTCTTATCGCGCTCGGGGTCAACGCGCCAATTGGATGACTTTCTCGGAGCAAGAAGACGAGATCCTTCATCAATCGCTGCTGGCCAATCACTTTGTCCACGCGGGAAGCTTGACCGGCATGGAGCTTCCTCTCGATCAACAAGAAATCGCGATCCCTTCCGTAGAAGGATTGGCGGTTAGCGAAGTGCTCGAATCTAAACAACTTGAACAATTCAGGCAAATGAAACTGAGCTTACATGCTCCTGGGGATGTTACCGCTGTGCCCATATCGGATTTTTTGACGGATTCGTCAAGCCCGAAACTTCGTCGCTATTTAGGAATCATGGACGAGAAGCCGGTGGCGACATTAATAACGTTCTCGGATGGAGACATCGTTGGTTTTTATTCGGTAGCTACCAGCGAGTCCTATCGATCTAGAGGCATAGGAAGCGCCATGATGGCTCATGCTCTTCGCGAAGCGCAAGTTGCCGGAATGAAGTTAGCCGTTCTTCAGTCCACGCCCATGGGATTAGATGTTTACTCGAAGCTTGGTTTTCAACAAAAACTTACGCTGCGCATCCATGCATCATCTTTTTAAAGGTCGATAGTTAGCCGCGCGAGCTCCCCCTATCTAACCGAATCGAAACAGGCTGCCTATCGGCAGCCTGTTTCGTTGCTTTATCGTTGTTATCAATCGCCGTCGGTCTGATTCTTCTCGATGGCCGACTTGATCTGCGCGAGGCGGAGTGATTATGAGGATTCCATAATTTAATCTCCCCAATTATGTCAGGTGATAAAAATCTCTGGAACTAAATTTGTTAATTTTACTGGATTTGCCGCGACATATGATAAACATGAAAAATAAAAAGTCTGAAACCATCAGAAATTACCATGCAAAGAAAATTGGAAACCACTATAGTTAAATTTTCTTTTATTCATCACCTGACCAATAGAAAAGCCTTGTTTGGTACCTTAATAATTTTATAAGTATCTCGTTTTAAATTTTCTATCGCCTGTCGAGTACCGTTATCTTTAACAGTAATACCTACAATTATTTGGACGTCCTTCATTTTTGAGATTGTATTGAAAAACTGCTCCATATCGTTAACGACAATACTATGCTGTGCTGGCTCATCAAACATTAGAACTCCTGGATGCCCTAGCGAACTGGTAGATTTCTTCAAAAGCTTCCGGTGATCCCCATCCACGCTGAAAACAGGTCGGGGTAAGTCTTTCTAAGCCAAAATAATTTTGAACATTATTTATAACTTAAATAGTCGCATTCATTAATAAATATGTAACTTCTCCTTTCATTTATTCATTATTTCCGAGCTTTATGAAAATAACTCAGCTCTTAGTAAAGAGTAGTTAGGGCTCCTTAAAACTTAAACAGAAGTCCGCTGAATATCAGCATGAATATATCTGAATCAACAGTTCTTTCGGATGCCTCAGATAACGCAAATGTAAAAATAAAAAATGGCGGTGTGGGAAAGGTTCCCACACCGCCATTTCATAGAGGTTATGTTATTTGCCTATACCATCGTTCCCCGTTCCTCGTTTATGAGAGTTTATCTCACATATACTCATTCATTCCAGGATTTCATCTGAGACACTCTGTCGGAGTCGTCCTATTGTGATCCATTCTTTTCGTGAAAATGCATTCGAACAGTTTTTGATCTTCTACTCGATAAGGATTGATTCGCTCAGGATGCCACATAATACCATATATTGGTTTTTCCCTATGAAGTATCCCTTTAACAATTCCTTCTTCACTTTTCGCCCATACATAATAGTTGTCACTTGTTTCTTTTGTCCCCCACACATGATAGCTGTTGACAGTTTGAAAGGTCCCTTCAACGATAATCTTTTGTGTAGCTGTGATCTGATTGCTTACCCGTTCTAAGTTCATTCCGTCACGCGTCTGAAGTAATTGCATCCCACGACATACCCCGATTACTGGGATACTATATTCCCGAGCCCAATCAAGCAAATAATCTTCTACTTCTTCTCTTTCACGATTCCCATTGCCGAATAAACAGAGATCTCCCCCTCCAGTGAGGAGAATACCATCCGGGGGAAATAGTTGAATATACTGCTTGACAAGAGACTTTTCACTTGGAAGAACAATGGGTAATAAATTACACTTTAAAAGAAAAGTGATCCAATGTTGATCTAACGAATCCCTCTTCTCATCGGTGTCAGTGATGTAGATTTCGCGCTGCGTTACGAAAATACGTGGCGATGCATTCATTGAATCACCTTAACTTGTTGATTTATAGCGTCAATCTCAAGCACCTTTGCTTTTGCCCATTGCCGGTATAAACTTTCTCCTGCTCCTATGACAGCTGGAATTCCAAGCTCCCCCGCACGAATCGCCATGTGAGAGTTTCTCCCGCCATAGAGCGTAACAAATCCCACAATTCCTTGTGTAAAGACCCAATCATAGCCTGGGTCTGCCTGTTCAGTAAATACAATGCTTCCTTCCATTAGTTTTCGTTCTCCTAGAATGGTCACAGGTGCAGTGACTTTTTTTTGAGTAACAAAGTTAGGCTCACAAGGCGGGAGGTGAAATGCAAACAAATCACGGCTTTCCCCAATTAATGGCGGCAATACTATTTGTTTTGTTATTTCATATTGTGTCCTGCCCAATTCTATGCTTGTTTCCAACACTGTCTTTATATCATTAGCAGTTCCGAATGAATCATACAGACTCCGAATGTTGGCATACGTTGCTTCTTCTTTTGAAATCCCGTGTTCCTCACAAACCAATTCAAATAATCGTAATGCATCACTGAGCGATTTTGTGAAAATGTACTTTGCGTATTCCCTACTTTCTATAGATATTTTTATGAAATTAAATAATGCAACTACATCCCCTAAGATCCCATGTTTCATTAAAAGTGCATTTATTTGATTCATTTGATCAAGCGAAATATAGAAAATGTCGTTTTTCTTATCATCGCAATGTGCCTTTTCCCAATCAAAATAATGATCAGGTTCTTCGTCATAACGGGCTGATAAAAGATCGTATGTCCCAGGACGCAAATGCCCATATTTTTGCAGGAATTCGCTTTTTTCTAACCTTGTATAATCCATTCCGATCTTCTCGCTAATGGTAGATAGGGATCGCATAAATTGCTCTTTTTCGCCCTCATTCATGATTCCAACGTGTACTAGGGACTGTAGCAACTGAACAGCTATAAATCCGGCCCGTGCCAATCCCGCAAACGGAAGAGTGCCATACCGCTTACAATCTTCAAGTAACCAATATATTTTGCCTACTGTATCAAGCGGACTGTCCATTATGAGCGCATGCCGAGCAACCAGATTTTGAATTTTATCAAGGTCCTTCTTCCAAAGACCTTCACCAATAATTCGATTCGTTAGCCTAAGTAACGTCTGTCGTAATTCTTCTTGTTCGGAAGTTGAAAAACCGTGATGCCCTAGTTTTTGCAAGTGCTCCTCAATATCAAACGTAAAACAAGAAAATACTATATCAAATTCTACTTTGTCGTGCTTAGCAGGCGTTGCTTCGAGTTCACTAAGGTAATGGTTAATCAACTTTTCACATAGAGGTGCGGAAAGGTCTGAAGGTAGAAATGAATTAAAACTTACACGCACATCGATATAAGGAAGTCCATTAAGATCGACCATTAAAGGAAATCCATGCAAATCTCTATAGCCATAATTAGCCCTTTGGGATGCCCAAATACTATTAGTAATTAACTCCTTATATAAACTCATTGCAAGAGGACGAGGTCGTATTCCAATTATTTCAGCAGGGTTCCAATCGGGCATAACCCCTAAAAGCGTCCTCTCTCCAAAGAGATAAGGGTGCCTTTTATTCCATTGATTAATTTTGTCTGCAATACGACTAAGTGTTTCTTCTTGTTTGTAGTATAAGGTTGATGTAGTTGACACAATAAGAGGCCGGACCTGAAGTAAATAGAGTGTGTTGTCCGCAAAGGCGAATTCTACGTCCAAGCAATCTCTTTGACTATACTCCATAAGCTCCTCAAGAAGCTTCACGACCTGTTCTATGTTAATAGGGAGATCTATAAGAGGAGGAATCCCACGTTTGTAACGGCGAATATAAAAAGTTTTCAATTCGTTGCTGCTACCCGCAGTAATAGTGTCGGTTTGTCCGCTTCTATCGTCATAATTGATTACATAATATGGAGCGCTGGTATGGGGATCTCTTGTAAAGGCTACTCCACTACATGTAACGTTATGCAACATTGGTTGTATAAATACCTGATCCTCTGGCTGATTATTGTCGTATGAAAAAATCACTTCATGAACAGCACGCTCAAGCTCAATTTCGTTGTTGATATGTAGGACCGACATGTATTTTCCTGCAAGAGATTGATACTCACTATCTTCGGCAATCGCACTACTACGAACAATTACACCCTTTGATAACCATCCTTGTTCCTTTACTTGATTCATAACGAATGATCGGTCATGGTTCCACTGATTGACTGTAAAACGAATTTGCGGCAATATGCGGGCGAATTGAATTAAAGAAGCACACGCTTCGAGCGACTCAGCTTTAGTTGTAAACGTTAACATAGGCTTCTCCTTAATCGCAGCCTTAAAAACTAGAGTTTGCGATTTTTGCAGTAAGTGTTGAAAAGATGATCATGCCATGCTTGCCACCTAAGTATCGCTTGAGAAAACCACTTAAATAGAAAAAGAAGCGAAAACGGATATTAAAATTATTTTCTACGACATTAGTTAGTCTAATACGTTACTTCACTTTTCTGAAACAGTATTGTTGAGCCAAAACGACTGATAAAACTGTCTAAAAAATGGGCATATGCTGTCCCGATGTTGACAGGCAACCCATTTAGTGGGAAGTAACGCAAGTCGACAGATTCATTATTATCCGAACTCAACTCACCTTCGAACTCTGATGTAAAGTATACTGCCGTTACGGCGTATACTTCGTCTCCATTTTCCATCCGTCGGAAGTATTCTGTACCGGAGAACACATCAAGCAATGTTATCGCCTTGATATCAAGTCCAGTCTCTTCCTTCACTTCCCGCCGAGCGGTGTCCTGCAAAGATTCTCCGAGTTCCATGAGTCCGCCCGGCAAGCCCCAATATCCACTTGTTCTACGCTGGAGCAAAATGTGACCCATGGCATTTATAATGATTACACTTGCGCCTGGCAGAATTAATGGACAGTTACCCACGTACTGACGTAAAAACTTATAGTACTCCACTATATGTACCTCTTTTCCAAGTCCCGACTTAACTTGTTTCTCTATTGGTCACTCCTGTTTCTTACAGGGTAATTCGGCTGTTAATTTCTTCTAACAAAAAAAATACTCCTTTGCTTAGTTAGCTGATTTATCTATGGATTAGAGATGCTCTACACCATACTTCAAACTCTTCTCTTTTCAGATTATCTTGAAGATGAAGGTGCCTAAAACATTCTCAAATTCCACAGTTATTAAGATTGAAATAGTACCTCTTGGTATTTCTGTATGTCTCCAGCTCCCATAAACACAAGTACTGAATCATCATAAGGAGACATCTGCGATTTAAAGTTCCTCTCTGATACAAGTTGTGAACCTGGAATTCGCAATTGCAGGTCATTTATCGTAATTGTGCCCGTTGCTTCTCTTGCTGAATTAAATATCTGACAAAGGTAAACTTCATCGGCATCTTTCAGTGAGAAGGCAAAATCATCAATTAACTTCTCCATTCGACTAAATGTATGAGGTTGAAAAATCCCGATAATTCTCTTTTTAGGGTATTTACTTCTTGTTGCTTCGAGGGTAGCCTTAATCTCAACTGGATGATGTGCATAGTCATCAATAATCACATTAGAACCCCATTGCCTTTCAGTAAACCTACGCTTGACGCCCGAAAACGTAGCCAATTGTTTCTTGATAATATTGATATCATAGTCTAGTTCTAATGCGACCCCAATCACAGCTAAAGCATTGAGTACATTATGCTTCCCGAATAAAGGTATTGAGAATCCATTAATTCTTATATCTTTAAAGTAAACGTCAAAGGTTATACCATCACTTTCAACTACAAGATTTGCAGCTCTAAGGTCATTGTCGATTTCAAAACCATAATAGAGTACATCGGTAGTTAGTTTCAGCAATCGTATCTGTGGGTCATCTCCACATACTACTAATCGTTTCTTTGATAAAGAGGCCATTTCATTAAAAGCGTCTCTAACATCATTTATATCAGAGAAATAGTCCGGGTGATCAAAATCAATATTTGTAATTACAGTAATTTGAGGTTCGTATGCAAGGAAATGACGTCTATATTCGCAACCTTCAAATACAAATAATCGAGCATTGGGAGCCCCTTCGCCTGTTCCGTCTCCAATGAGACTGCATACTGGCTCAATAGCATTGAGTGTATGTGTCATCATCCCAGTGGTTGTGGTTTTACCATGTGACCCCGTTACTGCAATACTTGTATATCTCTTCATCCAATCACCAATAAAATGATGATAACGATAAATATGAATACCAAGCTCTTTACAACGAAGAATAGATGGATGAGTATCTTCAAAAGCGTTTGAGGCAATAACCTTCATATCGATAGTTAAAGGTGCATCCCCGAAATTAAATAGAGGAATATTTCGTGTTTCAAGGGGTACTTGTGTAAAGAGAAATGAATCAATATCCTCCCCTTGTACATTATTCCCAAGGTCATGTAGGATCTGTGCTAAAGCACTCATTCCGCTGCCTTTCACCCCAATTAAGTGATAATTTTCCATATTTACCTCCACTAAATTAATAGTACATAAAAGCTTTATAATTTTTTATATCCAGGAATTACGTATAAAATTAGGCAGTAAGTATAATAGAATTATATAGTACTATCAAGGTAAAGCCTTATCCCAATCTTCAATTATTGTTTTCACCCTATCCACTGTTTCTTCAATAAAATCTTCAACCACTATTCTAGTAATGTATTGTGTACCAATTCCTGGTTTTTTCTCCAAAAGATCAAACCAATGAACAGTTCGCAATCTCCAAAAATTGATCTCTTGTTCACTAAGTAAAGGACTCATACCATATATTTTGCTATTTATTAAACCCTCCCACACAATTTCTTTCCACCATTTCGTTTCATATAAATAAAAGTCTACTTCATCGGTTTCTGAGGAATATGTTTTTTTAATCTCCTCTTTACTGAAGTTGTTACTTAGTGCCTCTTTCTTAAATGATTCGTATACGTTTTGCACCCAGTAATAATCAGTTATTATGTGGGCAAAATAACCTTTCACAAAGCTATTCCAACCCGAATCCCTGCTCTGACTAATGTATCCTCTATAGTCTCCCTCCAAAGAAATCAGACCTTTTTGTTGAACTTCAAAATGAGTTTTATTTTTATCATTTCTATTAGCATTCTTTCTCATATGCACTGAATCTGGAGCAATGCAACCAAGTAAAAATGAAGGGGGGATACTTCTACCTTCAAAATATTTAACCCCTATAGCTAGATGAACCATAGGTAAAGGCACTTTCCACCATCCTTAAACATAAAATTAATGATATGAGATAGTATAACGTCTTTTGGAGCCATGGCTATGAGCTGAAAAGAAGTGATAACAAATAAGACCGATGGTACCAATGCCTAGTCCCGCCGAATTTGTCCAATTATAATAGAATCCCTGCAAAAAATTTAAATTTAAAGGATTTACAAGTGTGATAGGTGTAAATTATAGACATGTAGAGGTGCCATTCTAAGTGGCAAACGGTCGAGCCTGCATATGTTCTACGCAACCTCGAATCAGACCCAAGAGTAATTCTATGCCACATACAAATCACACCGGTAATCGTCTCTCATTCTAAATGAACTGGGCTTAAATCAAAAATTTGCCGGTTCGAAGCGATGTTTTATGTTTGAAATAACTGCATTATGGATTTCAATAAAATTTTCTTTATAATTATCGTAACCAAATGTCAATAATGCAACCGGGCCGTCTTTGGACAAATTTTCAACTTTTTCACAAATTTGCGCTATGGAGATCCCTCTCACTCCAATCACTTCGAAATTAGCCAATTCCTCAATTAACAGCTCAATTGCATTATCATCTTCAGCTCCTCCCATACTCCGTGCAGCTCTACCAATATCAGCTATCATTACCGCATCAACATTCTTCAATACCTCGGCAAATTGATGTAACGGTCTCGGATTCAGATGCCCCCACATACCCGCAACCACAACTATTCTATAATTCGGAAGAAAACGGGAAATTACAGAGAGTGTAGAAGCAAGTTGTGACGGATTTCTAGCATTATCGTCTATTCCAATGTAGTGGTCACTCTGATACTTAACATCAAATCGCCTATTTGGAAGACGTGCATTAAGTAATCCATCCCTAATGACATTTGGGCTTATTCCAAATTCCATAGCTAAAGCGATTCCGGGAATTAAGTTCTTAACTAAATGATCGCCAGGCATGTTAATTAAAAACTCTCCAGCCACCGTATTGTTATGTTGAACTTGAAACATTGTAGTAAAATGGTTCCGACTAATAATATTTGCGCGCCAGCTTCCAGAATGTAAACCATATGTAACAACCTTATTATCACGAATGAGATCTTTAAAAGCTGGATTATCCTCAATATTAGCGGGCAAAAATACTTTAGAAGCAAGACTAGATTCTATAAAATTAACGAATGCACTACTCACACTATCGATATCAGTACCAAAATAGTTTTCATGATTTGGTACAATATCTGTTAATATTATATTATCTGTTCTAAAGCCAAAAAAAGCTCCTTGATATTCACAGCTTTCAATGATCGCAATCCTGCCATCTCCTAGAGAACCACTTTCACCAGTGGTTTTTGATTCTGCCCCCATATAGACAGTTGGATTAATCCCATTACTAAAAGCGCTTTCCAGTAAGGCTGTAGTGGTAGTTTTCCCAACTGAACCAATTACCGAAATTCGTTGGCCAGATCCATGAAGCAAACGATCTAGACCTTGCATTCTACTCCAAATTGGAATATGGCGCAATTTCGCCTCTAATATCTCCGGGTTATCGTTGTCTATCATCCCGGAAACGATTATAGCATTCACCTTCTCCACATTTCTCTTGGAGTGCTCATTAAAAATCTTTATCCCTTTTTTTTCAAGTTTATCAACATTTGAAGAACGTTTCAGATCAGAACCAGTAACCAAATGCCCTTTGGCAGAGGCAATTTCGGCAATCCCTCTCATGCCGGTTCCACCTATTCCAATAACATGTAATTTCATTTTCCCACGTCTCTTTCTAATCAATATCATTTATAAGTCTATTCGAGATAAATATTCAGATTTTATAGGCAATATAGATAGACTCATTCTTGTCGACATCAAAAATGAAACTCGAAGACAGGGATGTATATGAAGAGTCCTTAATTTCATAAGCACTATTTAAATCCATGTTCCCAAGATTCATACAGTCTAATATCCTGTAAACTATCTACCTCAATCCAAAAATCGTCACAAGGAATAGTGCTCACTTGAATATTATACTTCAATAGAATTGCTAGCATCGCTGTTACGTCAAGTTGATCTAAAGCCTCGGAGTTTAGAGAATTCAACACGGCACTTAATTTCCTAAATCCGGATGGGGTCGTCTTCAACAATCCCATAAATTGACCTTCTATTTCATCCAGATTCACTGCTGGATTACCTATCTCTAGTAAAATTGAATGATCGCTAGTTTTAAATGTCTCCAAATCACTCAAAGGGTTTATAAATCTCTGTTCCCATAAATCCCTATAATTAGTTTTGTATGGAATTGATATTTCATCGTGATTATTTATGAGCAAACGAATGGTATTTGGAGTATATAAAATATCAGAATAAGCTATTATGCAGTCATCGTTCTCCAGCCAATCTTTAGATGACAATAAGGATCTTACAATGTTTGAATTCTCCCATCTCTGGTTATGGAAAAAATGTACTTGTTCCAATTTAATTTTATCCGCGAGGTATCCAACCACAACTCCTATTTCATTAATACCCGAATCTCGCAAAATTTTTATTTGCCATTCTATTAGCGTCCTTCCCCACAATTCTGTCATACACTTTGGTGTATTATCTGTTCTATCTCCCATTCTACTGCCTCGACCGGCTGCTAGAATTATTGCTTTCATTTCGCTACTCCTTTTACCCATATACTGAATCCATTTAGGCGTTTGTGCTTCGTACTAAAATTCAGACGAAACAACACAAATCGCAAATGCATCGTCTTTTCGAAAACAACATCAGGTTTACCCTTATAAGCAGTCCAAAATACATGTTTCTGGGCATTTTTTATTGATAGTGGATCTGCATCTAAAGAAATTCCCTACAAATATAGAATCACTGTTGCAAACTCAAAATAAACTTCCAGCTTTGCTTTAATATATTTTCTCTAAGCTCATGAATACCAAGTGTGTTCCGGGTTGGGTGTACACGATTAGTTAATAATATGACAAAACTATCGAGACTCGGATTAATCCATAACCCTGTCCCCGTAAATCCAGTGTGTCCAAATACCCTCCCAAATTCTGTATTATCTGTTGCCCAGGCCAGTCCTCGCGAGGCATTTAAATGTTCTGTATGATTAAGCAGGGAGTCGTTTATTAATTGTTCACTAAGAATTCGAGTCCCCTGCCTTTCTCCTCCAGCCATTAACATTACAAGAAACTTTGTTAGATCTCCACTGGATGAAAAAACTCCAGCATGGCCAGCTACTCCCCCAAGCCAATGAGCATTCTCGTCGTGTACAACTCCTTTCTGGATGTCCCTTATCTCCTCCCTGTATTCAGTGGGAGCTATTTGTTGTATGAAATTTTCAGATGGATTGAACATCGTAGAATACATTTGAGTGGGTTCCCAAATATTCTGTCTTGCAAATCTTTCTAAAGACATTCCTGATATATGCTCAATAATATAGCCGAGCAAGATAAACCCACGATTGCTATAGAGTACTTTTTCCCCGATTCCTTCAACTATATTATCGTTGCATATCCTGTCAATTAGTGTTCTTTTCTCATTTGTCCCATATTGTTTAATATACGTTCTTTCCGGCAATCCTGAAGTATGGCATAAAAGGTCTTTGACTGTGGCCTTTCCCACTCGCGTATTTCTAGCTTGAATAAGACAGTCTTCAACCCGCATTTCAAAATCGAGTTCCCCATATTCCACTAGTTTTAAAATTGAACACCATGTTGAGATAATTTTCGTTACAGAAGCTTGATCAAAAATAGTTTCTATATCCATTGGCTTCTTTATAGGAGACACCTCTTTAAAACCGTAAGCCTTGTGCAGCAGAAGTTTTCCTTTAGAAGCAATAACTAGTACTGCACCAGGTATGGTGCCCATCTCAACATTTTTCATAATAGTGTTACTTATAGTTGTTTCCAACTCAATTCGCCGACTTACTTCATCGTCAATATTAATTTGAAATTCATCCCAAGGATTTGCACATTTCATCTCTTCCACTCCTTTATTTTTCAGACGTCCCTTAACTCTCTAATTAAAATGATGGGCTCCTCAAAATTTTGTACTGTATGAATGCAGCTGATACTTTGATTTATTATAGAATGCAATTCCTTGCTCAGATTTCCAACAGTGATGCTGATATTGGCTCAATAACCTGAATATTGGCCCCCATATTCTTAAGTTTCGTATATAGATTAGCGTAACCTCTATCGATATGATAAAAACCATCTATAACTGTTTCCCCTTCAGCTGCTAGTGCCGCAATAACCAAAGAAGCACCACCTCTAATATCTTGAGAAACAACATTATTACCGAAAAGTTTTGTAACTCCTCGAACTATAGCAGTCTGTCCCATGATTTCAATGTCAGCTCCCATTGAACGGAGATAAGGTACATGCAAGAAACGGTCGTCATGGAGATTCTCAACAATCCTACAATTTCCTGCTGATTGCGTCATCAGTGCCATATATTGAGGTTGTAAATCTGTTGGAAAGCTAGGATATGGATTAGTTTCAATTGACTTTGATCTTAACTGATCAATACAAGAAATTGTTACAAATTCCTTATCCTTAACAAAGTCCGCTCCACCTTCTGATAGCAGATCGCACAAATAGGCGATCTGCTTAAGTTCAGATGCCTTAACAGTTATTTCTCCTCTTGAGGCGATAGCAGCCATTATATACGTACCAACCTCAAGCCTATCAGGCATTATTTCCCATTGACCACCAGATAACGTCTCATGCCCCTCTATAACTATCGTTTTAGTACCGACGCCATCTATTTTCACGTTCATATTTCTGAGGAGGCACGCTAAATCTTCGAGCTCTGGTTCCATTGCAGCATTTTCAATAATTGTAATACCTGCAATTTTTGCAGCTAACATCATCGCAAACCCTGTTCCTGTAAAACTAGGGAAAGGAAGAGACAATTTTGTGGCCTTGAGTTTAGTAGCCCGAAATGTATACCCGTCCTCTTTCTCAATTACATGCCCACCTAACTTGTTGATAACGTAGAAATGTGTATCCAAAGGTCTACGACCAATTTTGTCTCCACCTGGGCGAGGAATAGTTACCTCACCAAACCTATGTAACAAACCTGGTACGAATAAAATACATGATCTAACTTTACGACCATATTCAGCCGATATTTCACTTTTAACTATTTTTTTAGAGCATATTTCCATGTATTCATTTGATTCATCTAATTTGACATCACAATTAATGTCAAGCAGAATTTGTGTAAGTGTATGAATATCTTGTATCATTGGAACTCTATTCAATCGAATAACGCCATCCGTAAGTAATGCGGTCGTCACAAGAAACTGCATTGAATTTTTAGCACCGTTAAAACTCATTTGTCCTTTCAATGATTTCCCACCATTAATTACCAACATTTTATGAACCCCCATTATTTAATTTGATACGAATTTTCTAGTTAGTAAACTATCAGCTAAAATTTTGACTTCCGGTCTTAATTTAACCCCAAACTTTTCTTGAACTCGGTAGTATGCCTGTTCCATCAAATCAAGTACATCAGAGAAGGTTCCCCCTCCCTGGTTCATAATAAAATTTGCATGTATTTTTGAAAATGATGCACCACCCACTGTAAAGCCCTTTAATCCACACTGATCAATATAATAGCCAGCTGAAACTCCAGTGCCTCTAGTAAAGTCAAAACTTTGCATGAAAGTCGAGCCTAATGTAAGTCCTTTCGGTTGCGTTCGTTTCCGGTATGAAGTATATTCCAGCATTTTTTTTTCTATTTTCCCGATATCTCCTTTTTGTAGTAAGATAGAAACTTCCGTAACAATAAAGTTCTCAGGGTGGATGTTAGAAGATCTATGCGAAGTCTCTATGTCTGATCTTGGAATTGTCTTCTTGTTTCCATTCATATCAATTCCCGTAACAGCTTCTACTTTATCAAAAAATTCAGTATCATATGCGCCTGCATTCATTATGGCGGCACCACCTATTGTTCCTGGTATAGCTGATGCCCATTCGAACCCAGTTAATCCATGACACAAGGCAATCCTAGAAATCGTAGGTAAGTACACTCCTGCCTTTGCTATAATTTTTTCCCCAATGACTTCAACATCCCTCATAACCATTTTTAATACAAAAGTATCCGGATTTTCTCCTATCAAAACATTGCTCCCTGCTCCAATAACATGAACTTTTTTGTTTTTTGAATATGCATATTCCAATGCTTCCATTATGCTATTCTCATTCGAGGCTTCCGCGAAATGTGAACACACTCCACCAATTCTAATGGTGGAGTGCCCCTTGAGTAGATAGTTATTTTGTATGTCTAGTTGTGTTCTCATATAGCAATAAACTCCTCTACATTATTTAACAATTCGTGTGTGAGCAGACTCTCATCCTTCAAAATCAAATAATTTTCAATAACGAGAGCATCCAATCCTGTCGAATAGAAGCAGCGAATAGCATCCAATGGCGATGAAACTATTGGTTCATCTTTAATATTAAATGATGTATTCAAAATGGCAGGCACATTAGTAATCTTTTGAAACTGGTTTATTAATTCCCAATATCGGGGGTTCGCTTCCCGTGTTACAGTCTGAGGCCGTGCAGTTCCATCAATATGTATTGCGGAAGGTATAACGTCTCTTTTCTCCGCCAAGACACGACGAGCCACTAACATGAAAGGCGTCTCATCTCGACTATCAAAAACCTCCTCTGCATTCTCAATTATTAAAGAAGGTGCAAATGGTCTCCAAGCCTCTCGAAACTTTACTACTGAGTTTAAAGAACTCTTCATCTCTGGACCTGAGGGATTTGCAAGAATCGAGCGAGCACCTAATGCACGCGCCCCAACCTCAGATGCTCCTTGAAACCAACCAAGAATTTTATTTTGCGCAAGTAACTTTGCCGCAACCTCAGACGGATTCTCAATGTAAGTGTACCTTACCTTGGCTAATTGAAGCGCACTTAGGACTTCATTGTTGGAATAGTTTGGCCCCCAATATGCATGAGTCATTGTAAATCTTGGGTCATAACCATTGTTTTGACTCACAATCATTGCTGCACCCAGAGCAGTTCCTGCATCGCTACTGGCCGGTTGAACAAATACACTATTAACTCCTGGTAAATCAGCGATTTCGCCATTTAGTTTGCAATTCATAGCAACTCCGCCAGCAAGACAAACATTTCGGGAATCTAATTTCTCCGTATAATCTTTAACCATATTTATAATAACTTCCTCAATAATATCTTGTGCGACATATGCAACGTTTTTATAAAATTGAGTAATCTCTTCATTTCGCCGTCTTGGTTTACCCAATTCCGCAACGAGTAGATCGGTAAACCGAATTCCAAAGTTATGATCGCCGTAAAAAATGTAATTCGGATCGACGTAATATCGACCATTCCGAATACATAAAACCTTTTGTAAAACCTCACGTATTCTTCTGTCCTCACATCCATATGCAGCTAATCCCATTACCTTCCCTTCATGAGAATTGCTTAAAAAACCGAGATACTCCGTAATCGCTGCATAGAACCAACCTAATGAGTGAGGTAGCTGGTAATCATCAACTAAAGTAATTGATGCTCCCTCTCCATACCATACAGCTGTACCAATATCCTCACCCGCTCCATCAATTGTTAATATTGTCGCCTTTCTGAAGCCAGAACTGTAATAAGAACTTGCTGCGTGTGCAAGGTGATGGTCAACAAATACTATATTGGGGAATTGACTTAAACTATATCCCTCTTTTAGAAAGCCTTGTCTAATCTCCTCTATAACCTGTTCTCGATTAAATCGCGCAAGAAGCATTCTCTCATTCAACCTAGTGACATGATCTTTGTTATAATCATTATCTAATTTCTTATAGAATTGTTGCATGTATCCCTCATATTTGTTGAGGTTCCATCCCACAGCAATATATGCTACATCAGATAAATTGATATTGGCTTTTTGCAAACAAAAATGAGATGCTTTAAAGGGGTATTGATTCGGTGCATTTTTTATGCGCGTTAACCGTTCTTCTTCAACAAAACTCAACAGTTTTCCATTCTGTAATAGACAGGCAGCAGAATCGTGCCCTTTCTCTGTGATACCAAGAATGTACATTATTAATCTCCCTTTGGTTCTCAAATCAAAACCGTTAATATAATTTACTATGGCAGAATTTTCTGAAATCTATCCAACAACAACTTACTGAGCAACTTTTCATCTTTGATTTTATGATCGCAGACTAATACCTTAACATGTTCTGGGACTTCAACAATATGGTTTTGTTCCGGATAAATCTTCAACCAGTTACACCATGGATCATGCACATAATTGTTTAATAAGCTTTCTTTTGCTTCTCCGGCTTCATAAATATTAATTGAGTCTTTACCCGAACGTAGGATTATAATAACCTTTAGATCAACTTCTAGAGCCCATTCGGAATTATTAGGTAGTTTTTCAAAAATATTAATACCATGTGATTTAACTTTTCGATTCAATGTTTGATCCATAATATTTATCGTAGGATTTCCACAAAATATTTTTTCCCTTTGCCAAAGAACCTTATCATTGTCAATAAAGCTAAAGTCAGCCATACTGAGAAACTCAAATGTTAGAGTAGTTTTCCCTGCCATCTTATCGCCACAAATCATTATCCCATTATCGTTATATTTCACTGCACTTGCATGCATAGGAACAGCGCCTTGGTTTTGCATCCAACGAGAATAACAATCCAGCATAGTATATCGTACAGACAGTACCTTGGTGGAATATATCCTAATATTATTCGAGTTATGAATAATTAGATCACCACTTTGGTGTAAAAGGACCTTAGTATTAAGATAATTACTTTCTTTTATCCTAATTGACTGGGAGAACCCTTCTCTATATTCTGACCACTCAATCTTATCCAATTTGTATTCATCTATCGCTACAATCCGATCTTCAGGATTTGTCACAACATCAATCGATAAATCCTCCTGACTTTCCCTCACTTCCTTAAATAAGGGGAATATTCCACTTGCTAATTCTTGCATCATCTCTTTACTGCATGACACTTTAACAACATATTTTTCAATAGCCTCGAAATACTTCGTTTCCATTCAAAATCCCCTCAACTCTCATGAATTACCACTTCATATGAAACACGATTAAGTATAACAAGCGTGATCTACGACTAATTACAATATCACATACATTCGATAAGTTTACTTAGTTTCTCATAAACTTCGTTTGGTGAGAATAAAGTGACCGGTATGGCTTCAGTTTGTACCGGCTTCTCCTGAAGGAAGACTCGAGAATATTCTAATTCGGTTGGCCCTTGCAGCACAAAAGTCGCAGTTGTAATATCACAATCCCGAACAACCTTGTGAATATTTTCAACTGATGATACGTACCAAGATTCCTTATTTACCGTGGTTTCTAGAAGAGATTTCAAACCACTACGACCTTGACTAAGCAAATCAAAAGCTTTCTTACCTTCTGCTTTCTTGCCATCAGTCTTACGAGCATAATACTTGTAGTATCCCTCCCCATTAATGTCTTCTATATAATTAATTGAGTTAAGATTTCCAGTAATAATATATGATCCAAAGGACCATGCGTGAGAATGAATATCCTCATCCTTGTCTTTATTACCTGGCCACCAAATATGCATGCGTAATTTATATCTCTTGCTCTTAATTAACTGCATTTTGTCAAAACCGTTGCTATGTGCATATGAACTTTTTGATATACGTTCTAATTGTTGTGGATTTTCCATAATAGAACGTAAAAGCACCTTTACTTGTTCCTTATTAGCAAAAGGGAAAAAGTTCTTTCGGACTAACAAATGCGGATCTAAGGTTTCCGCCATTCGAACATCTAGCCATTTCTCTGCCTCGTCTAAATTCCGAAAAAACAAACGAATCATTCCTTCTTAACAATTTTTAAAGTATGATAAAAGTAATTCCTGATGCTGCATCAGCTCTTCTCAAGTCCCAATCTGTACCATTCTCTAAAACAAGTATTTAACAACAAAGTCTAAATGCAATGCACGAAATTTCCTTTTCCATTAAATAATGCAATCTTAGAATTAATAACCCAAAGAACACTTGATTCATTAGAACCAACAGCTTTAAACTCCCCTCCCATCAAAGTTACTCAGAACTCACAACTTATGAGGGAGAGGGGACATTTGCTCCAACACACTACCACTTAACCATAATTATTAGGAACGCAATTTATTTGATTATTAAAGACTTAAAAAACACTTCCAGGCCCTTTGAAATCTAAATTCCACCATTTAGAAATTGTCTCGGCAATATCAACGTGGTTCCTATCCCCCAAAATTTGCGAGGTCGAGGATGGGCTAAATACCAAAAGTGGATTCCACTCTCTAGTGTGTTGCCCTGAGACAACAGGATCAGTACCATGATCGCCAGTCAGAATTAAAACGTCATCCTCATTAAGTTGAGAAGTTAAACGCTCAAGCCAGCTATCGTACTTTTCGAGAGTTGCCTTCCACATTAGTGGGTCTTTCTTGTGTCCGAGCTTATCTAAATCATTTAAATTCGCCCAAATAAATCCGCTTTCTGTAGTATTCATGACCTCCAAAATACTTTGCCATATTTCCTCACTATCTCTGTAGCCATACGATGCGGTGAATCCACGATTACCGAATAGTTGACCTACCTTACCGATAGCAACGCAATTTCTACCTGTTCGAACAATTGACTCGATAAGATTTGGCGTAGGAGGACGAAAGTTCGGTAGATCGAGGCGTTCCTTTGTTTTACTGGCTTTCTCACCATCGTAGTCAAACAACCTAGCCCCAATACGCCCAAACCTCGGGTCATCGCTTAAAACCTCTTTTGTTATTCTAACTAATTCAAACAAGCTTTCCTTTGAAATCACTTCCGAGCAACCACATAATACAAATGTTGAGATTGACTCTTCTTTGCCTACTGTTAAAGCAATAGGATACCCCGTTCGAATATGCTCTTTAATTATTGAATGGTCTAAAAGATCAATATCTGGGTACAACGCCTTATTACCTAATAGTGGCATACCAATTGCTGATTCTATCTTTCTAATAACATCTTCTGGAAGGCCAAAAGGCAAAGGGGGCTGTAAGCCTTCATTTACAATGCATCCAGCCATTTCCCAATGGGCAGCATAAGACTCACAGAAGCTGGACTGTTGTCGTGTTCTGCCTACAGAAGCGGTTGGTCGAGACACTTCAAGTCCAGGAACGTCTGAAATCAATCCTAGCCCCATTGACTGCAGGGTTGGCAAGGATATCCCACCTGTCACCTCCACAACGTGCCCAAACGAATTCGGTTCAGATTCTGAGTAAAGTTTGTAATCTGGTAAGGGACCGATACCAAACGCATCAAACACCACTAGCAATACCCGTTTAACCATATTTTATCAACTCTCCTTTTTGGATTATTTTTCTGTGCAAACGTTGTGGAAGAATTTAGAATTAACATATCCACTTTGGTCCTTTTAATATGTACATGATATGCCGCTACTTCATGCAACTCCATTACTCTTATCGGGACTCAACGAGAGAATTTATTCGTTTTACGGTTCTAAGCATCTTGTCCACCTCAGGATATGATCGCCAGTTCCATTTATTAGGGACCCCGCATAATTCAGAAATTCGTCGGCGAAGGTATTGTGATTCGATATCAGGAGCATCAAAAATATACTTCTCACCTGAATCACTTTGTAGGAACAAATAGGGAACCTGTCTTTTTGCTTGGCTTCCTAATACCGACAGGTCTTCGATCGCTCTGAACGAGAAAGCTGACTTGAGATGACTGAGTAATTCCCCTGCTATTCCACGTACGGGAATATAGTGAAAGTGTGCATGATCAACGCAAGCTCCACCTCCCTGACCATAGAAAAGCGATGGCTCCTCAACTTCCATTGCACCATGTTCAAACACGATAACGTCAGTATAGATTTCTCTCAGAATACCGACCAATCTATTATGCACTGTGATAAATTCTCGTTCGAGCTCCTTATCAAGATGAGCCATAGAGATGTAATGGTCTTTGGGTAAGAGCAATACGTAACCTTCAACAAAAGCCCCAATACCACAAATGACTGAAAAGTTCTCTGTCTCAAAAATAGTTCTCGAGAACTTCTCATTACTGGAAAGTTTACTGAATGCAACCGTTTCCCCCATATCCCGTGAAGTCATTAATGCATCACAAAAATCACAAACAATACTACATTTTACATTCATATACCCTACCGCCCTTCAACATTAGTTATAAGATCGCTGCTTTTTTAACTATTTCCCCGCAAATCTTAGCACTGTGGACTGTTATACTTTTGAAACTAAATACCTTCATACTTAGTGATAACATCTCTGTGTATGAATGTCCCGTGCGAGTGGCCTTCGCAAATTGCTTTCATTACTCCAGAATGCTCAAAATTGAATACATGTATCGGTATATTATGATCACGAGCTAATATAATCGCAGCTTGATCAATAACCTTTAGATTCTTACTTATAACTTCATTATGATTTATGCTTACAAACTTCCTTACAGTAGTTACCAATTTCGGATCCTTATCATATACCCCATCCACTCCGTTTTTTGCCACTAATATTGCATCACTATTGACCTCCAAGGCACGTTGAACAGATGGATAATCTGTAGTCACATAAGGTTGACCATTACCGCCAGCAAATATAACAATATAACCTTTTTCCAGATGATGAATCGCTCTTAATTGAATATAATCTTCTGCGAGTTTACTAATTGGGATCGCAGACATGACGCGAACCTCTCGATTTGTTTTTGACTTGATAACTCCCCGGAGCATTAAGCTGTTCATCACCGTAGCCAGCGTTCCTAAGTTATCAGCTTCTATACGATCAATTCCCCAGGTGGCAGCATTATAACCTCTAAAGATATTCCCCCCTCCAAGTATAATAGATACTTCTATCCCCAATTCCACTATGGAAATTATCTCATCCACAATATGCAACAGACGCACATTATCAAATCCATTTCCCCTTTCTCCACCCATGGCACCACCACTCAATTTCACTAGAACCCGTTTATATTTCAGCAACATTAAACCTCCTTCTACGATAAGGTGCACTTATATACACCAAAGGCAAACCAGTACCGGGAACATCGTCGAAGCAGCGCATCATATACGATTAGCATCTTTCCCATTCAAAGTATGTCAAAGGATGATTGAGCCGAGAAGCCAAGGATCTATCTGTATGTTATGAATTAGTTCTTTAAGAACTTGAACTTGAAGATGCTCGCCCCAACGAAAACACCCTCAGCGGCTAAACCAAAACATCAAATTTGTATCTGATGGGGTAGCCTCCCGACGACTGTGAAATTACCACTGCTTACTTACCATATTAAGTTTTGTAAATTCATTCAGTAGTGGCACCTTCATTAATTAATGCACCCATTATTTCGACACAATTTTCATCTCAGCATACCTTTTGAAGTCTAAAATCAAGGTAGGGAATATAGTTATATTTTAATTTCAATAGGTACTACCTCATAGATACACTCATTTTTTTTGTTGAACTTATAAAACTGAATAATAGAATGAATCTCATTTGAATCATTAATTCTTATTTGACTGATTGGAATTTCTATATTGAAACAGTACTCCGTAGAAGACTTACTTAGTTTTGACGTTGCAATTCCACCTGTTTCTAATAATTCACCTTTCTCGAAGACTAAATATAATGTCTTCCAATAATCAAATTTCATTACTACTCTCCCCCTATTTTGTTCAAAAGGAGATAACGGTATCTTCAATTGCACTAGCAAAATATTATTTTCATTAAGGAAGTATATTTCGTACGGGAATTCCTTTTCAGTTTCTCCAATCCACAAATAACTCGTTTCTACAGGCAGGTATGTCGGAGTGAATGGAGATAATATTACAATATTCGGGTGAATCCTTTTAATATATTCATTTAATTTTGTTGAATCAGTGAATATCTCAACTGCGTTATAAGTGTAAAGCCATGGGTCTCCACTCAAACCCAAGGTATTTTTATTAAATACCTCTTTCAACAGATACCCAACAAAAGATACAGCATCTTGACCTTCAAATTTATCTACTAACTCGTAAAATTTGTGTATGCGAAATTTATTATCTAATGATAATTCCATGATCTCCACCAATTCATTAAGACGCAATGGTTTTTCAAAGTTTAGATAATTTTTAAATAGATGCGAGCATTTGATTAGAACAAGAGTATGAATATTAGGAATAATTAGATCTTTGGTATCTTCTGTACTACCCTTTACTGTGTTTTCAAGCATTTGCTCATAATTAATTTGCTTTTGATGAATTTCCCCCTCTTGGGCATGCCCTTTTTGAGGATTTTTGAAAATTGTAAACCAATTGTGAAGCTCTATATCTAACTGCACATTTTCTTTAGTCAATTTAGAGAACTCATGTCCAACACCCGTGAAATTATCTATATATCCCATGTTGAGTAAAATTGTATTAAGTACTGCTGAATCTATAAAAAATATATCCAGATCCAAACTAAAACGAATTGCCCTTTCGTCACCTGTATGCGCATAAGTAGTGAAACCTTTGATTGGAATGATCGGGCCTATATTATCAACAATTGACGACAATTCTCTCAAAAACGAAATTTGTGAAGAATGTGAAATATGAGCTTCTTCCTGTAACTTATTTAAATTATCAATAACATAATCGCTAAATGGATTTTTATTAATTTTTTCCGTTTTCTTAAGTATTCTGCCAGATAATCTGTGATATTTTACTGACTTTATTAATTTCTCCTCTTCAATCTGTATTGATGAAAGTCCCTCTTCGTTATTGAGTGCCCACTTGAGCATCTCAAATTCAATTACACTCATCTTACATCATCCTCCAATATTTATTATTGAGAACTATATACCAATTAAAGAGATATATTAAGTAAATTTATTGTAAATTTATGAATAATCCAATATACCTATCCCTATTTTCGAGAAGTATCCCAATTAAATGAATACTTTTGCTTATTTTTTTAATACTTATTAAATTAGGTTGACAAAAGTTGATAATTTATATAATTTCAAATAGTCGTTTATTTTTTGGAATGTTTTTGTAATGTTTTAATTCCGGAGGTGTTCCCAATAAAACAGACTCAAATTACAAAAAATATTGTTGGTAGGGCAGGGCCACTGTTAGTTGAGAGTGTACTTTTAAACATGTCCACTTTCTTTGATATGGTTATGGTGGGTAGTTTAGGCGCTTATGCTGTTTCCTCAATCGGCATCACTGGTCAACCACTGATGATTATGAATTTCATTCTTTATTCAATCAATACGGTAATGCTTACAAAAATATCTGTTACAAAAGGTAATAACGATGCGAATTATATTAAGCTATATGTTGTTAATTTGACTGTTCTTTCCGTTATTATTTCACTTTTATTTACATTATTAGGTTATTTTTTTGCTGATGAAATTATGAAGGCAATGGGTGCAACACCTGATATCGCTAAAGTCTCTGCAAATTTCTTTAAAATTATTATTAGTTGCATCTGCGTTCGTGCTGTATCCAATGCTATCACTGGGGCACTGAGGGGAATCGGGGAAACGCGAACTTCCATGATGATAATTTTAATTTCAAGTGCATCCAATATTATTTTTAATTACTTTTTAATATATGGTCATTTGGGATTTCCTAAAATGGGGGTAAACGGGGCAGGACTTGCAACTTGTCTTAGTTATGTAGTTGGGCTTTTGTTAGGTATGATCAGGCTTTTTTTTCTTAAACGAGATAGTTTGCTTCACTTTACACTAAGAGATTTGTTCAAGATACGTCTTAACTTAATGAAAGAGATATTCTCACTGTCTCTCCCAGTTATTTGGGAACGTGTTGCTGTTAGAATTGGGGTTTTAATAACTGCGAAGTTTACAATTTCGATCGGAACGATCTCCTTTGCTTCTCATACAATCGTTTCCAATTTACTAAACTTCTCTTTTTTTATAGGCACTGCACTTACGACTGCGACTACTACGTTTGTAGGCGAGAGTGTCGGTAAGAACGATTCCAACTTGGCCAAAGCTTACATCAAGTCAGCACTCATAATTGGTATTATCGCCTCTAGCGTGTTTACAGTTGCTTTTCTGATCTTTCCTCGACCATTGGCACAGATTTATACAGGTGATTCAGCAGTAATTGACAAGTGTGTCATCATCTTGGGAATGGTTGCTCTGCTTCAACCTTTTCAGTGCACAGCCACTATTTTATTTGGAGCGTTTCGGGGTTTTGGTGATTTTAAATCATCAGCTAAAATTACTTCGATCGGTATTGTTCTTATACGTCCTGCTCTTACGTTTGCGTTTGTTTATTTGTTTAAAATGAACCTCATTGGAGCATGGATTGCAATCATTGCCGATGAATTCTTTCGCTTTGCAATGGCTTCGCTTAAATACTATAAACAATATCTGTTCCTCAATAAGCGGGTCAAGTCTCATAGGGCAAACATCGGAGATAACGCAATCAACACTGATAAATAGCATTCAAGTGAGGATAAGTACCCATACTGTGGACAGGTGACAAATAATAAAGCCTGTTCACCGAGGGAAGCATTTCTATGTCGCGGGGAAAATATGGCGCACTTGAGAAACTAACGATTTAAGACGAAGTCTCGAACGAGAATAATGACTTTTGGCTGCGGCTAAGAAATACGGAATTAATAAAAACTCTCTGTTGAAATGGCAGGCGGTCAAGCAGCACGGTTATGACGGACTCACGCGTTGCACACATAATCGAAGTAATGATGCTGAACTTTATCTTCACGCGGTAACGGAGTTCTTTATAGATGCACCGGCCCACGCGAGACATACTTTGGATTATGTTTCGGTCATCCAAGAGCACTTTGAAGCCCAAGATTGGAAGCTTTGTGAGTCAGAACGGTACTTTCTGGGACGACACGGATAGCCCGTTTAGCGTATCGAATACCAATAAATTGTTATTCGAACACCCCAGAACATAGGAAACAATCATGTTTGAAGACCTTGAGCGAGACATCAACGCGTACATTCACTTTTATAATGACGACCGTTTACTAGCAAAACTAAACGGCCTCAGTCCGATGGAGTACCGGGCAAAGGCCGCTTAATAACTATATATTATTTCCACTGTCTACTTGACGGAGGCAGTACAGTGCAGTGATCATAAGTTTCCAAAAATCGAGTCCTCTAAATAGTTTTGCTAATTTGCGTTTACGTAGTTTTTTCAAGAGTTGTATTCTGATTAGCATGAGTACTAGAGTAGTAAACGGAATGGAACACGTATCCTGAGTTATACTCAGTAACACAAAACCTAAAAGCCTGGGGCTCATAAACCTAAAACATTTTCTCTAATTATTAGCCTTGATTTTATGCTGAACAGTTTATCTTTCCTACAGTATGATGGCAAGATCGCTTACACCTTTACAGCAACCAGTTCCCAACATCGTTTCGGCTTGCTGTAACGGTACAAATCCGTCTCTCTGATCGATTTAATTTCCCAATCTGCAAACAACAGGAGCAAATCTCTCTCATCGAAAAATCGTTTGCGCCGGCCATCATGCTCATAATAGTTCGGCTCCAGTTCTAAACCAAGTCCGGCACCGTAGTGAATGTCGCCCACAGAGTTAAATCGAGCCAGTAAAACGCCCTGTGCCTTCAGTACCCGGTCGATATCGTTTACGATGTTAACGGTATCCTGCCAAGCGAAATAATGGAGCGATAAGTCGGCCACGACCGCTCCGGCGCTTCCACCCGCAAACGGCAAGCCTTCAGTCATATCGATCTGCCTCGTCTCAGCTTCTGGAATGTGTTCAGCGATACGGCTTAGTGCCATTTCGGAGAAGTCGCAAGCTATAACGCGGTAACCGCGCTCCGTCAAATAGAGCGTATCACAGCCGTAGCCGCAGCCTAGATCGATAATTGCGTCATTTTTTGTTCCAGCCAAAAACGGTTCATAAGCATCGAGCCATAAGTCGTAGATCGGTTTCTCAAGGTATAATCTGTTATACACTAAATCCCAATGCTCTTGATCCGACACACTCGAACGTTTCGTCATTATACGTTCTCCTCATCTTTAAATAATAATTCAACTTTGTGTTGAATTATCCTGTCGGTTAGCGCAACGATGGCAGCCGTCGTGTCACCATTAAGCTATTGTTTCTCGCTAGAAGATTGACCTAGTGGATTTAGATATTATTGTATTATTGTACAGTATTTAATGATTAATTATCTTATAGTCTCTTTTCAAGTAGAAATTATAGGTTGGTTTACACGTATTGGTTTGTAATTTCACATAATAACAAGAGGTTTCCGAATTATTATTCATGGTCGCTTTTTCTTAGATTTTGACCAAGCTTTCTTCTTCGCAAATAACATTTTAATGGAACGGAGTTGTAGTTAAGGCACAAAAAAGTCCCTAGGCCAATCACTTAAAAACCAAGCCCAAGCTAAGTAGCTTCTTTCAGGTGCTGCAGCAAGGTTCAACTGGCACGTAAACGAGTTCATGTGGCAGAAAATGGAGGCTTAGCATTTGAATTGAGACTTGCATTCCTAATCTTTAAATACACGCGCTTGGTCTACACTACACAAAGGTCAATTGTCAGGTGGTCGCGAATTTCATCGTTTTATCAGGTCTGCATAAATGCACTGTGGAAGGCTCGATGCGGCGTATCCCCCCTTTTTGACCAGCTATGCTATGACTTTACCCCTATATCATTTTTCGTCGGTGAATTGTCATCGAGCTCTTTGCTTTTCTTCACGTGCTCCGAATTTACGACGCCATACACTATCTGTTTTCTTGTAAGAAATGACTAGGCTCATCCGGTAGTGGCCAGTTGGTTCCATACCTAGTATAGCCTATTGGAAGCTGTGCTCCATAGAGATTTTTCCAAACCAGCTCACATACAAATCAAGCTTGGCTGTTTTCAGACGTAATCGCCATCTCGAACTCGGTTGCTTAAGTCACATGCGCCTGTAAAGGTATAGGCTTATCCATCCATAAACATAATGAATGCTGTAAACACTACCTTAATTCTATATCCTCATGCTAATATTGGTGAGACATTCAGGGAAATTAATAAAATGTCCGAATTACCGTAAACCATATTCAATAAAAGTTTCTGTCAGTAAATCGAATTTTATATATTTATAAGTTAAGTCTTTATGTTTAGATCTCTCTAAAATAATAATGTCCTCACTGAAGTCTCTACTTAATCCACGTGCTACAGATGGTTTATTCATCTTTTCCAGCTCATTGAGCGTACCTTAAGAAACACCAATTCTCCTAGCGAACTCCACTTGATTATATTCATTTGTTTTTCTTACCCATTTAATCTGATTCCCGATTGTACTCATCCAATCCTCTCCTTAGATGCGAAAGTCCCGATGAATTATGCATCATCGGGACTGACAAGTTGAAGTTCGCATTCTTCAGCTACACTTAGTAAAAAACTATAATGTTTAAGTTAAGAACTATTTTGTATAACCCTTATCTATGATGTATAGTCAATAACTTTAATGTAATCGAAATCACGAAGGTTTTCTTACTCTTGCTATTCCGGCATTGGAAGAGATTGAAACCACTCACATCGAACTAAAAGTATAATTTAAGGCTTATACACTAAACCTTACTACACTCTATCCAGGAATTGTTCACTTGATAGCCTTCCTTTTTTATTGATGCTCTCTCTTCATAACTTATGTATATTATTAACAAAATCGCGTTTGCAATTAATTTTCATCTGTTTTCTTTGATCCAGTGTAGTAAACAACTTTTTTGTTAGACTCCCTATCCTCCAATTCTTTAACTTCCCCGTTACTCCATTCTGCTTTTATAAAGTCCTCCCAGCGGTGATAGGATTTTCTGATGTTTTTATTACTTTGTTCATGGAACCAATCTTCCTGTTGTTGTGAAAATTCATCATCATTATAATAATCATCGTGATGAACATCGCGTTCCTCTTGCCACTCTTGAAAGTATCTATCGTTTCCGTCCTGATCATTTTGAAATATATACCCTTTCCCATCGTGTGGTTTACCCTCAACAAGATCCCCACTAAAATCTAATACATAATCATTTGATAAATTCCTAATTTCACCTGTCCAAGGCCTATTGTATTTAAATTGCCCTTTGAAATAGAATCCTTTTTGACCGAACTGCTCACCGTATATAATATCTCCTTTGCTAAATTCCCCTTTAAATTTCACCAGCCCCCGAGAATACCTAATACCTTTTCCTGAAAACTCCCCTTCTTTTACAGAGCCCTCATATGTAATGATATGATTACTAAAAAGTGTAACGAATCCATTTGATATTTCATTATCGGTAAAATCACCTTTAAAGTAATAAGGCAAATCACATTCTCCATTTTTCTTCATATATCCGCTTTTCAACATATCGTTTTCAAGTTCAACCTCATATAGTATGTTGCTAGATTCATAGTATTCATAAATTTTACCTGTTATGAATTGGCCCTTATTAAAAATACCTTCTAGCTTTGGCATCCCCTCTTCATTATATAATGTCCCCTCGCCCTCAAAAAGATTATTAGTCACTCTCCCTCTATACACTGGATTTTGACCAACTAATACTAATTGTCCTTCTTTAACTTCAGTCACAACGACTTCTTTTTGAGTAAAAGAGGAAAGCCTTATTTTCGTGAGTACTATGTAATTATCTCGATTCAAGTATTTCATCGCACTTCCAAAGTTGTTTTGAATAAGTTCCATGGGTATGAATTCCGCAAAATTGTCAGCTAACATTATATTAATATAGATAGCAAGCTTCTCTCTATCTTCTCCCGAATCTAATAAGCTCTTCAGTATTAGAAAGTTATTGAATAATCTATGAATGTAATTTAATTCACTAGAATTTAATTTATCTCTAAGCGTGGATATATTTTTCACCCAATCATCTGAAAAAAACATTTTTTGAGGACTGGGGGAAACATTCTCTAGAATTACACTAATATATAGCTCCCTAAGATTGGAGAACCCCGTCAGCAACTCATAGTAAGTAATTAACGCCCCTTGTCGAATGGCCTCTTTATCTCTGTTATCTTCCAAACTCTTAACAGCCTCAGCAACTTCGTAGCTCCGAACACTAGTCTTCCAAACCACATAACTGAATATACCTGTAACTATTATTGAATAACCGGTGATTGTATAGTTTATTGTTTCAGAGAGAGTCGGATAAGATGCTGCATTTAGTGTTAGGTGATTTCTGTTTTTAAGTATAATGTCCGGTATATCATTTATATTCCCATAAAAAAAAAGCAGGAGGGCAATCACAACAAGGATTGGTAGAATAAGAAAGAAAGTAACTAAAACCCAAAATCCTTTTGATAACTTCACAATAGAACTCCTTATATCAGCTTAATTGGGTCTGTCAATAATTTTGTGTAAACTCACTACAAGTGAATCCTAGCGTAAATGCTGACCGATGCGAACGGGGAAGAAGACGGACAACTGGAGGAGGATTTGTCCCCAGTTCTGTACCCGACCCGTCCACTTCCGAACAACATCCATCGTCGCCAAATAGAGCATTTTGAGCAATGCCTCGTCAGTCGGAAAGATGCTCTTGCCTTTGGTAACCTTACGAAGCTGTCGGTGGTAGCTTTCAATCATATTCGTCGTATAGATGAGTTTGCGAATCTCCGGCGGGTACTTGAAGAAGGTGGAGAGCTCGGACCAGTTGTTGCGCCATGACCGGATGATGAGTGGATACTTGCTGCCCCACGCTTCTTCAAAGCGGTCGAGCTCAAGCAGCGCCAATTCCTCCGTCGCAGCTTTGTAGATGGGTTTCAAGTCCGCGGTGACCTTCTTGAGGTCCTTGTAGGATACATAACGGGTCGAGTTACGGATTTGGTGGATGATGCATTTCTGAATCTCCGTCTTCGAATAGCAGGCAGAGATTGCCTCTGTAAAGCCTTTGAGGTTGTCTACGCAGGTGATGAGGATGTCCTGCACGCCACGATTTCGAAGGTCATTTAGCACACTCAACCAGAACTTGGATGACTCGTTTTCACCGATCCACATGCCTAGTACATCCTTGTTTCCATCCAGATCGATCCCGATGACCATGTACGCGGCCTTGTTCACGATAGCGCCGTCCTGCTTGACTTTAAAGTGAATAGCGTCCAGAAAAACGACCGCATAAACACCCTGTAAAGGACAACTCTGCCATTCCTTAATGAGCGGCAGCAACTTGTTCGTGACATTGGAAATGAGTGTGGGCGAGACCTCAATCCCGTACACTTGTTGTAAGTGATCCTGGATGTCTCGCGTGGAGACGCCCTTCGCGTACAGCGCCACAATTTGGTCCTCGATGCCAGTAACGTTCGATTGGTGCTTCTTCACGACAAGCGGTTCGAACTCGCTCAGCCGGTCACGTGGAACCAGGATCTCCTGTTCACCATACTCGCTCACGACGGTCTTTTTGCTCTTGCCGTTCCGGCTGTTGGAAGAGTCTTTGGCTTTCGTCTCGTGCTTCTCGTAGCCAAGGTGAGTGTCCATCTCGGCCTCTAACATTTCCTGAATCGTTTCGGCAAACAAGTCTTTCAATGCAGTCTGAGCGTCTTGTGCGGTGACCAGCTTGTTCTCCTTAATGAATGCCCGTAGCTGCTCCTTCGTCCACAATCCCATGTGTACTCCCCAACCTTTCTGTTACTTTTATTTTAATAGGTTTGAGAGTTTACACAAAGTATTTTACAGACTCGCTTAATTTTTCATCTTCTAAACATTCAGGAGAACACGCACTCATCATGCCCTACACATAAATATACAATACCAATTCCAGACGAGATGACACACTGACATTTAGTAGGCATTCTGTGACGTCTTTCAGCTTAGTGACTGCATCATCATCATTTATATAGAATATATAATTCCACGCTCTACTGGTGATATTACTACCTTCTAAATCCTTTCTATATGTGAATTAGTACTATTTCGATATCCGGTGTCAGTTCCCTAATTCTACCATAATTTTGACTGCCCTGAAAATGTGAAAATCATCTCGATAAATTCTTAATGTCCACAATAAATTTGCATTACTGCAACATTCTGAAGGCAGTTCCAAAGGCTCCCCTCTCATCTACCACTCTGTTAAAATCGACATATACAAACATTACCAACTGAAGTATTCTTAAAATGAACTCCAACAAGAATTTAATATTATTATTGATTACTAAGGATCATGATCAAGGAGGACCTAAATGTATATAGAGCAGTTGAAGATTAAAGGATTTAAGAAGTTCAAAGACTTTACTATTAGCTTCAACAAACATATTAATGTACTGATTGGCGAAAATGAAGCTGGAAAAAGCACCATATTAGAGGCCATTGATATCGCACTTAATCAAAAAATCTTTAATTCTACGAATAACTCAGAAAAATATTTCAATAACGATATTGTTCATCAATATAAAACTAATCCATCTATTGACACCTTACCTAGAATTGAAATCGAGTTATTATTTAATGATGAAAATGAATTGAATTCCGAGTATTTTAACGGACTACATTCATCATTTACTCCTATCCTAAAGAACGGCATTACTTTCACGTACAAATTTGATGAAAGTTATCGTGAACTTCTTGAAAGTATGTATGACGGGGGTTATGATGAGAGCTTTGTCCCGACAGATTACTACATAGCAGAATGGGTTACTTTTGCCGGCAGAAAATATATTAATAAAAAATCTCCATTAAAAAACGTATTGATTGATAATTCTATTCGAAAAAATAACCTCTTTGATTCTTATTCAAAGAGAATTTTTAATAACAATATAAAAGTACGTGATAGACAACATCTTTCTTATCAATTTAGAAAAAACATTCAAAACTTTATAACAGAAAATAACGAACAACTAAATATAAAAGAATACAATTTTGGAATTGATGAGGATAAGACGGTATTAGAAAATTTACTTGATCTAAAGAGTGATGGGGTCTCAATTCAAAACAAGGGTAAAGGAAAAGAAAATTTAATTAAAACGGAAATTGCCTTAGAGGTTGAATGTGATCTAATTCTATTAGAAGAGCCGGAAAACCATTTGAGCTATATCAATACTAGAAAGCTTATTAAAGATATTCAGACCATGTGTGGCAACGCTCAAATGATAATTACTACGCATAATCCGTTGATCGTTAGCAGGCTGGATTTACGGAATACAATATGGATTAGTAAAGGAACATGTCATTCTCTAGAAAAAGTTCAAGAGGATGCTGCAGACTACTTTATGAAGACAGATAATATGCAACTATTAAATTTCATATTAGCTCAAAAGGTAATTCTTGTAGAGGGAAATAGCGAATTCATTTTATTACCACAACTTGTAAAGAACTCACTATCGTATACACTAGAAGGAAAAAATATTGAGATATTATCAGGGGGAGGTATTACTTATAAACATTATATTGAACTATCTAAAGTTGTTAATAACTCTCTTTTAGTTATTACCGATAATGATGGGGATCAAGATACTGTGGACTCTATTGGTCAGTTAAATAAAAAATATACTAATATTCAAGTTAAATGCTCAGATTCTGTTATTGAATTTACTTTTGAAGTTTGTCTCTTTAATAAAAATGCTTCTGAACTTAATACTATTTCGGATATTAAACCAGGTACTAAAGCTGAGTATCGTGAAGTAGCAACAGATAAAAATCTAGCTTATATGCTCAAAAATAAAACTGAGGCTGCCTTAAGGATTTCTGAAGAGGATAATTATAAAGAGATCGTTCTACTACCAGAGTACATTCAGGAGGGAATTGAATGGCTCGTTCTACAATAATGCTTGCAGCAGCTGGTTCTGGAAAAACGTATTATATAGCGAATCATATAAATCCTATTTCAAGAAATTTGGTCATTACATACACTAGACAGAATGTCGCTAACCTTAAAAGAGAGATAAAAAACACACATGGAGAACTACCTAAAAACACACAAGTATTAACCTTCACCAGTTTTGTATATAGGTGGCTTTTGAAACCTTTCGAGCCGATCTTAACCATAGGAGATAGAACAGCTATAATAACTGTTGGAGTGGAAATAAATAAGGAACCCGAACCTCAAAGAGTTAATGGAAAGCCAAATTATAAATATCGTAAACAAGATGACTATAGACACTACCTAAACAATCAGAAATATTACTCATCAAGAATCTCCAGTTTAGTTTTAGCTCAATCGAAGGAAATAAAAAAAGTAATAATTAAACGTTTATTTGAATTTTGTGATCAACTCTATTTTGATGAACTACAGGATTTTATGGGTAAAGATTTTGAATTACTATCAATGCTTATAAATGAAAAAAATGCAAAAGTCTTTGCTGTAGGGGACTTTCACCAACACTCAGTGAGTAAGTCTAATTTTACAGCCAGTAAACCATTTACCAAAGGGAAACACTTTATATCAAAAGATGAATACAAATTACTTTTTAAAGGAACTCATATAGATGAAATGACTTTAATAAAAAGTAGACGTGTTCCAAGAGAGATATGTGAATTTATTAGTACTAAACTTGGTATCAAAATACAGTCATCAAGCATAGTTAAAGGTCACTTCGAGTTGCTAGAGGAAAATTCAAGAATAACGGAGGTTATAGAAGATATCAACATAATAAAGTTATTCTTTAGAGATAGTCGTAAATACAACTGCTTGCCAACTATAAATTGGGGCTATTCTAAAGGCGATACCTACAATAAAACCTGTATTATATTAACCAAGACATTCGAATCATTGTTTGAAGAAGATTTCTCTTGTGATCATTTAACACCTGCTCAAATAAATCCACTCTATGTAGCGATAACAAGAGTTACAAATGAACTTTACTTCATTAAAGAAAAAGATTTTAAAAGACATAAAGAAAAATATGCGATTCTTTAATTAGGGCCATCGAAAAGGATAAAACTTCTTATTCATTGCTATATAAGCGTCAACCAGCCCCCAACATATAATCATGATGAGGGCTGGTTGACGTTATTGTAGTTTTAATACTCATCAAGCTAGACCAACAATTACAATGTATGGGGCTTCAGGGGCAGTCGAAAAAAGCTACCGTAGCTCTTACCAGAGAGCTCAATGGGTTTCTCGGCTATTGAGTAATCCAAATAAACAAAGGGTCTCTTTACAATGTATCAGTTGCTGCCATTACTTCATTAAGTTTTTCTTGTATTTTAATCTGCGTGTTCAATGGAAGGTTTCTATAAGATCTTCGAAATGCAACAATGCTTTGAAATGTCGGATTACGGTACCCTGATGCCTTTAATTGAGAAACGATACTAGGTATGTGCCTAATCAAATAATCTTCCTTCGTTTCAACATATTTCTCGAGCATTAATCTTGTATTAGGCAAGAGTTCCTTTTTGGATAACCGATCACGAATCCTCCCTTGATCTAGCCGGTTCAATACATTCATAATAGAAAATCTCTTAATTTGTGTCGACGGATTTTTTAAATACAAAAGCTCAGCTGCTGCTTGAACTTTTTCACTAAGCTCTTTATCAATAAGCTCCAAATCTAGTTTATTTGAAGGTGCCTTCTTATTGGGCAATATATCATTTAGCCACTCGTAATCATGTTTCATTAATATTGAATAGTGGCCTTTAAGTGCTTTATAAATTTGATGTCGAGTTAAATTGGGACTGACTTTAAGAATATCCATCAATTTTTTTCGGGATTTAGTTATTAATTCTTCACTGTTAGCAATACTATTTGTTGCATCGATAATATCACCAATTACGTCCTTGAGATTTTCAATAGACTGCTTTTGTTTATAGTCTTGCCCTAGTAGCCTTACCAAGGCATTTCTTATCACCGCTTGATTTGAATGTGCTTTTTTTGCTATCTCTTTGTTGTTTAGACCCTGGAAGTAAAGCTCTAGGACTTCACGATTCCATAGCTCCCCTTTGTTTATTATTTTCACATAACCGTTGCTTCTTTCTTCCAGGTCCCAACCAACAGAAAACTTGATCTGGCAGGCCGAGCATGTAAACAGAACAAAATGTCTACCATTCTTTATCTCTGAAAATGTCTTCGTGAGAATCGGACTACTACTCTGATGATTCTCACAGAGTCGATTCAAACATTTCCACGGTCTACAACCATATGGAAGTGGATTACTAATACAAATTTCACTTCTCTCAAGAAAATCTTTAACATTTGGAGAAAATAAACGCATGAGTAAAATATAAAGTATTATATTAGTTTGATTACTATTTGAATCTAGCATCTGTCTCCAACGTGTGTTTGATATAATAAAACTCTTCGAGACGCCGTATTTCAAACACATCTCCTCAGAATACTTTAACAAAAATTCGTAACTTAACCTCTTAGATAGTTGGCCTGAATATGTATAGTACCCTTTCTCCCAACACGCTTCACGTAACTTTCTTATAATCATTTCTCGCTCAATATTCATAGAGTTATTCATAATAAATTGAATATCATCATTTATCTCTTGATTAAAGATATTGCTCTCATGCTCATACAACTGTGAATTCAACTTATGTCCTCTTGAGCAACAAGGAGTGGTGAGTAGAGATTCCGCTACTTTTTTACTTAGACATTCCGAACATTCTGGACAATGAGATATTAGAGGCACCGCATGTGAGGGACACGTTTCAAATAACATCAATTGATGAGTACGATGAGCGTATACCTCACCATACTGTTTATAATCACTTTCCAAACATATTGGACAATATCGAACAACTTCTGAAATAACTTTTAAAGCTAATTTCCCTGCAATGTAACTTTTATCTAGTGTGACACCTGTAAGTATCTCCTTACTCACTTTTTGTGAGCGCGATTCACTTATGAATGGCTTAAACAGTGGAAGTAGTGTATGTTTGTTAATTAATAGTTCTTCATTTAATCCTGACATTGGAGGCAACTTTTCTAGCAGATGCTTTATATTGTACGGGAAATACGTATTATGAGGGGATTTCACTCCTAGCAACTCTTGTTTGGAATTATGAATTTCAGTATTTATAGATCTAATATGATAACGGTGTATAATACTTCGAAAGTCTTCATCTGGGTATGGGGTTGGAAAAAAACTCAAGTACATATGAATGATCTCCTGTTTGTCTTTTCAAAATAGTAATGACATAAACTATTAAACTTTTCCTCAACAGATCTTCTAAGAGGCCTGTTTAACCCCGCGGCCTTAAGAAGACGCCATCCTTGAATTTTTGTTCCTTCACTTACAAGTTGTGCTGCCGCCCATTCAAGTCGCCGTATTTGGAACCCTTCTGTACTTTCAATTTCCCTAGCTAAAAATCGTTTCGTTTTAGGCAGTTTATTTAAGCACTTTTCTAACACGAATGGTACTTTGAATTTATCAAGACTATTCGAAACTAATGAGAGAGATATCCGCCTTGGCTTTGTTTCTTGTAATTTTATCTTTATAACAACTTGCTTTACCTCAGTAAGAGTCAACTCATCTCTTTTCCTCCAGTCTAGAATTTGATTAGGCGATCGCGAATTATTCTCGTGCTCAGTACTCCCTCCCTTTCTCGTTACTTCTTGATATTTATATTCATACTGCTCGCCTACGTCTAATTTTGTTAATCCAAAAAAGTTGCCTACTAATATGTGCCGTATAGGATGAAACATTAAGTCCTGACCCCTAATCATCTTGTGCAACCAAGATTCGAATAGTGCACCATCAACTTCACATTGCATATGTCTGAGGAATTCTGGGGGAAAGTGTGTATTAAAGTCTCGAATCAATTTCAAAAAGCGTATTCTACCCTGGGCTGTCAAATAGCCTTTTTCAATAAGATTCACTTTAGCAATCCTAGAGCAATCGGGAACCATATTTGTTGCAGAAAGTAACTCATATGACCGAGCTGCAACCATTTCATATTGATATAAACATTCTGGATGCACGTGTATAGTTTGTGAATCCTCTCTCTCCAGCTCGATTAGAGGAGTGAATCCGAATTTTTTCCCTCGAGTCACATAAGATATCTTGGATTCCATTAGAACCTTTTTATGAAGTTGACATACATACACTCCCGGAGCCTGATGAGATCGATGCCAATATGGTTCATGAAATAATGAAAGGTCTTCTTCATAACAAATGCTGCAATACCTTAAGTAACCTGGCAATTTTATTGTACTTGCCGGTATTCCGAGTAGTACGTGAACTTTCCCTTGAGGAGCCCCCTCACTCATTAAATCATATGCTTTGCTAGCTCTATTTTTAGATATAAACGAACTGTAATACGGATATAACGTATGCTTCATGATGAGTTCTCGAACGCTGTAAACTGATCCTAGTCGCTCTGACAAATATTTTAGATGGCTCGGCAAATCTACCGTGGCACATGCAAGATGATTTCCAAACAAATCCCGGATGGTATGTTTCTGCGCAATATTACCGGAAAGTTGATGATATCTCGCTATTCCACTGTAGAGCAGCTCGTCGGGATATAAAGAAGGGAAATATGCTACCACTGAAATCATTCCTTTTCATGGTTTTTACTTTGTACTTCCCTTCTCCTCCTACTACTAATATCCTTAACAGTCAGCTTTGATATATCCTCATCGGAAGGAACCGTGCCAAGCCCGACCAAGTTATCATAGATCTCTTCACTCTTTACTTTGCTGCTTGTAACAGCACGTCTGAGATCATCTACTTCTAGAATGCTTGCTACCGCTTTACTAGTCGTGTTTTTCCTTGGTTTTTGTTGGTCGTTTAACCTTGTTTTACTTTCAGAAACTATTGGGTTCTGAATATCTTCTGAGGCGTCACTCAACTCAATTTCATGAAGTATTAGTCTTCTCAGATGAACTAAATCACTTTCCGTCTCATTCCGCAGTAAAACACGTTTTGCTAACTGCTCCGCATTCTCCGCAGGAACTCCAAAGTCAATTGCAGTCTTCACCAACTCCAAAAATCGTTCTTGGTCCACTTCAATTTTCTCATCCCGCATCAGTCTAGAACGTATTTCACCTTGAACATTCACCTTCTCTTCAGCAGTCCTAAGGTACTGGTCTAATACGTCCCACTTAGGGTATAAGTCATCCACCAAGATCTTTGCCGCAGGATCGTTTCGCTTAAGAACTTTGAGCAGAGGCTGTACCAACTGCATATGACGACGCGCAACCTCTTTAAGGACTCCGCCCGTAATCCGCTCTTTGTCTTCTCCGTACATAATGACTTCCCACTGGGCGAGCATATAAAGTTTTACCGCAATATCTACAATCCCCTGGGATAGTTCATACATTTCCTTTTTCAGTGCTTTAGTGCATTTTGTGGCAGTACATGTCCACTGGTATTTCCATAGCTCCTGAATAAAGAATTCCCATTCTTCACCTTCCGTTAACCGATCCATGATCATATCGCCTTGACCAGTACTCCTCCTTGCCTGGCTAAACGAACCTGATAGTAACTTCATTGCCTTAAAAGTGCCGATAAGGATGACTGGTACGCCAATTGTATTAATTAATTGTGTAAAGTAATTAAGCATTCTTTCGGCCCCGCCGCTTTTCATAAAGCTAAGATTTTGGATCTCATCGATCACGAGTACGCCAAGTCCATGAAGAGTTGCAACATGAGCCATTACAGGCAAGAGCATGTCAACAGAAGATCCTTTAGAAGCAAACTTCCGAAAATAATTCGTCTCCAATACAGAGTCGACAGCCTGCAGAAAGTTAATACATAATCCCTTCAGAGAACCGTCATGAGGGCAGTTGAGTTTAAGCCACACCAGTTGCTTTCTAATAAACGGTTGCCCTTGGTATGTGGAATGCTCGATTACCTGTGGGTAAAGCAGTAAAGAGCTTTCTATAGCTGTTGTTTTGCCTTGGCCACTAACACCGAGTATGGCAAATCCTGATGCAGTAGAACGAATACCGGCAAGATTAACTCCTTCATCGTTAACTCCGGACTCCAAGATGCTCTTAAATCCAATATGGAACTGTTTGACGGATTCTCTTGACAGAGGGTTCCTTGATTTGTAACCATGTCGCATCATTCTCGATAATCGTTGTTCCACCACTAGATGTGAAGGCAACGGCTGAACATAATCCGAAATTTGTTGGATTAAGTGGAGTCTCGTTTGTTTTCCTAACTTACGTTGTTCTTCATTATGATCTGGGAATCTGGCTATTTGGGTTGCTACTTCTTCCTCCTCAAATATAGGTGGTAATGCTTCTATGAAGGGATTATTTTTGTACCCCGTTATTATTTGTTGCAAATATGCTGCCTCAATTTGACGGCCAATCAGGCTCGGGGTATAGTAATACATTGTTTCCAAATCACTCTTTCGTTCCATCTTAATCTTCCTTTCTTGAATTTCTTGAACTACAAAGCTATCCTTAACCCTTTTTCACTTTTGATAACATGTCTAGTTTCGATCTCGGCTTATATTTAATAACATTATCGAGATTAGGTTCTTCATCTCCAATTTCCCTAACATCATCATCAACTGGTTTATCTAACTCATAACTCTGCTCTTTTCTTAACTTGTCCCGTTCATCCTTTTGATTCGCTCGGATATTTGCTTTTCGTTCCGTTTTGGTTAATGAGGCATCACGTTGCTCTTCAACTCTCTCTTCTGCTTTCTGCTTAACTGCCTCGAGCCTCGCAGCTAAACTCACCTCCTGTTGCAGTATGGTGGATTCGTATCGATCTTTCGCAAGCCTTTCCTCGTATCGCTTCATTTTGACTTCCTCCAAACTGAGGTCTAAAAAGCGTGAAGACTTCTCGAGCAACCAGCATTTTATAAAGTCTCTTCCATTGTCTACTTTTACATAGACATGATTCATACATCTACGATCGTAAGCAATGACTGCTTTAATAGACTTACCTTGCACGAACCAACCTTGACTTTCTAACTCTTTACTTCCAAAATACATTCCTTCAAAGTAAATTCCTTGGGCGCTTGCAGTCACTTCCGTATCGGGCAAGACATTCAACCTCACGATATCGGGATCTACCTCTTGCAAGAAATGATCATGTGCAATGCCCCAGTTCCACAACTCCCTCGCAATGGGCTTAACTTGATCTCGAGAGAGCGCCTTGTCCAACGGGTAGTGTTCCATATAATGAAAATTGTTACGATGTAGGATGACCTCGATTACCATTCTCGTGAAATCCTTTATAGTCAACTTGGCATCTAGAACGTAGTCTGGTCCTCCACGCTTTACATATTCTTTCTTTACAGCACCAGGTGTCCATGGCTGAAGAGTCAAATTCAACGTCCTGAATTGTTGTTCTACAATCCCCTTTAAGTCGGCTCGGTAAGGCGGTGCATTCTTTAATTTAATTCCAAGTGCCTTCCCTAACGAATCAGCATACTTACTCTCCATTTCCCCGCGGTCTGCGTAGAAATATTGAGGCATATGATGGCACGGCCATTCACCTTTGAGAATGTCCAAATCAAACTGAGAACAATATTCGACCTTATCTACACTAGTGTTTTCTATAGCCATCATAATGCCTTGCCAGGAAGGTCCCTCAAAACCGACATACATGCCTACAACCATATGCGTCCATACATCGACTACGATATACACTACAGGCCTACCAATGATTTGATTAATATCGTCCATGCTAACTAAGTAAACATCTGCAACTGTAGCATCAATTTCAAAAATCTGCCCAGGTCCTGATGCTTTTCTTGTCTCCGATCCAAGTAGCGGACGTAAATCTCTATCAAAGGTCACTTGACCCTCTCGTGATACTAAACGTTTTCGTCGAGTGTATTTCGTTCGGATATAATAACGGAGTTGGGCAATACTCGGGACTTCGTGAGACTCTGGAATAACAGGTACTTCAACCCCATGTTCCATTTTCGTATCAATTCCATAGCGTTCCTTGAGCATTAAAATATATGTATATTTCACGGAATCTCTTCTATTAACTTTCAGGTACACCTTTGTCGTGAATTCATCAAATATCTTGCGTGTTTCCTCATTCACTATAACCCCATTTAACAGCGGATCCTCCGTTGCTAATCGGCGCTTTCGTCCCATCTTCATCCTAGGGTTTTTCTTCTTTGATGGGCCCCCGCAATTGCGAAACCTCGGTAGCAAAGCATTCTCCTTTTTCCCACCCATCCAGTAATAACGAAGATACTTATAAATCAACTTCTTTCCTTTGTTTTTCCGTGTGCAAACATCTTTTATAATTTGATATCTTTCCGATTTGTCATAAATATTCGGTTCTAAATCTACAATATCGCTAATCGCTAACCATGCATTGTCCCTTATTTCCTTCTCTTTTTCGCTTAACTTGTCATCTGTAACCATAAACTTCGCATAAGGGTCATATGGCAGTTTTAAAAGTCGCCCTTCAGCAACATCAGTCTCTAGTTCAGAAAGCATTTTTTCTTGAGGAAGTGCACTCTTATCAATAATCGAAATCGTTATTGCACAATTCTGAGCGCGATCAATCCAAAGAATTCGCTCCGATTCTAAACGCCCACTTTCATCACTATTTCTTTTTAAAACATTGTTAACGAAAAGACTCATAGCTCTCCTCCAGTACGTGGATATTTATTTTCATGGATATGTAGCGGCTTTAGAGTAGGCATTATTCGCTGACACATATCGACTACCCAGTAACGGTTCGCAATCAAATGTTTAACAATCTGTATGCATGTTCCTTTTGGCAATGCGAATTGCTGGTCTTTTGCTAAAGTAACTTTGGCTAATGGAAGGTCACTCTGAGTAATTGCAGCATATAAATCTGGTTGGAGTTGATCTACAAGTGCTTTAGTTATACTAGAGTTGTTGTAAATCGATTTAGTTGAATGCAGCCATTCTACATTTTTAACCAAGTCATAATTTATCTGCTTTTCTGTAATTAATGCCCACTCAATACCATCATCCTTAAAGAATTCTTTTTCGATCTGTAGTTTCTCAAGAGTTCGTTTGTTCAATTGGTTCATCGGTTTGATTGAATGAGCAACAAACTTTGTTACATCATCATTTCTTAAGGTGAGCAGCATATCTGTAGTCATCACAATGGGGTGTTTAGTTTTCGGATCTACTGGGTGCCGGATACCCAACTTCTGTGCAATGTACAATGTCTTTTCTAGCGGTAACAAAGGATACTGTTCACGAATGTCGATTACATCTTCAGACCAATCCATTTGAAAATGATGAGCCAATTCAAAATGTTCTGATAGGTAGTGATGCAGCCTTCCGCTTTTCCATCCCAATATTCTTGTCACAACTCCGATGGAAGGAACATCATGAATTGTTAACCAAGGTCTATATTGTGAGTAATGTCCAGTTCCCCTTCCCTCTTTTATTCTCCGCGCAATTGATGAGGCAGTCGTTCTTGTTCTTTTCTTTGCCATCCAATTACCTCCAGTATTTTTAACGAAATCCGATATTTTTAATACCAATAACACATTATTATAACGAAATTCGTTTGTCAATACAGATGTCAGTGATCATCACTTGCTCTAAATAACGAAATCCGTTATTTTATTAGTAGATCAAGGAGGAAACATAATGGATGCAAAGGATAAATTCCGTCATCGATTACGTCAACGGAGGAAAGAGTTTAATTTAACGCAAGCAGAATTGGCGGAATCGGCAGGGCTATCTGCCCAAATGATCTCCAACTGGGAAAGAGGATACACACAACCTAACAAAGATGAAATCATGATTCTCGTTTGGCAACTAGGTCTTGGGGCAGATTACCTTCTTGGGGTAACTGATAAAGCGTATGATTTGAATAGAGCTAATATCGATTTAATTGAATTGCTTAATTCTGAGCATCGTATCTTTTTCCGTAGCCATGCTTTATCTGTTCAACAGAAGCAATTCATTTCTGATTTATTGACACTTACTTTAAATCAATTAACTGAAGATAGGTAACAAAATGCAGCACAAAGCCAAGGTAATTTCTTCGACAATGTAAAAAACCGCCCCTTTAGGGCGGTTGGAAACGATAATACTTACCGTGTGAAATATTAACAATTACCTCTGTGCTCTTTTCTAGCTAATCATTTGTTCCACTAATTCCGATGCCAGTGTCCTCGATCCACTCAATCCCTTCACATATTTTAATGGCCCATCACTAGACCACTGAATTCCCTTTAGTTTCTTAATGTGACGCGCTGCAACCGCTAGCTCAACTTGTTTTCGTGACTCTTGTATACAGATGGCTAGAACCTGAGAGCCGGCAATTGATAATGCGTCGAGACAGACAATATGCGTCAATCGTTGCCCTTTATAGTCCATCCATTCCGCAGGAAACAGTTCCTTAACTTGCGTGAAGTAATAGATAGCAAGAGCAAGTTTTTCCTCACGCGACAATACACTTAACTTCCTATCCTTAAATAAAAAGTTTAACGTCCTATACAAGTTTTGAAGTGTGATATGCCTTCCTTTGTTACGCTTTCCAATAATGCTGCCATTATTGTGGAAAGGGCTCTCTCTTTGAATTAATAATTGTGTCGCTACCCAGCTCAATTCATCCGATTCTCTACGAAGATACTTACTTAAAGATGGCCCAATTCCTTTAGCTTTCGTGTTTATTGTGTCAAAAAGCATTATTTCTTCGTCCTCATCTAAGCAATGGAAAGATAAAAACGGTACGTTCATATCAGAGTTCGTTTCTTGAATATAACGTTGAATACCACCTAGACGATGCTGGCCATCCATCAAAGAAGCTTTCTCTTTACAAATCAGACGTCCGTAATAAGGCCGCTCGCGATCGTAACAACCGAACTCCCAGTTAGAGGCAGCATTGAGTAAAATAGGCGTAAATAGCGCATCTTCACCCTTAGAAAGATAAATAGCAAAATCGTGACTCCTTTTTGGATCGACCGGTCGTTGATACCCTTTGCCAGATGGATCATCATATGGCTTTACGTAATACAAATTCATCATAGTTGCTGCGGATATATTTCCTTGGTATGCAATTTTACCTCTTATTTTGCTTAATAAGACATTCTCAATAACTACTTGGTTTGGAAGAGCAGTGTTCATGATGTTTTTCTCTCCATTATGATGGTATTTTAACACCATAATAGATCTTATAGAATATAAAATCAAATGGTTTTATATGTTATAAGTGTATTTAACTACTCCGATGACTGACCTACTCTTTAATAAGAGGTGGTCTACATGGCGGACTTAGTGAACCAAATAGGGAATAAAATTCGTATACTCCGGAAGAATCGAGGACTTACACAAGCCGAGCTTGGTGAGAAAGTTGATCTCCCACAATCGTATATTGGCGGCATTGAGCGTGGAGAAAAAAATATATCGATTGTAACAATGGAGAGAATTATTGATGCATTACGTATTAGTCCAGTCGAGCTTTTCAGCACTGTACAATTATCAGAAAAAGAACAAGTACTAGATTCCTTAAAAGTACTGCTTCTCACACGAAGTCTGAATGAAATAGAAATAATTTATCGACTTTCCAAAGATGTATTAGCGGCACTAGATACAAAAAAATAATGAAAAATGCACAAAACCTTATTCTTAGAAAGCATACTTAAATCCTATATCTGAATATTTTCCGTTTTCAAAAGGAGAAGAAGTGGTTACTAAAGAACCCGCATCTTCTCTCAATTAATTTCATCAGTAAAATCTCTTCTTCAAGTATTGATTTATCATTTCTCATTGAGAATTTCAATTACTTCTATATCTCCATTTGCATGTTCACAAATACGCTTTCCATCTTTAATATAAAAAATCGGTGCACCATATACCTAGCCTTTGCACGGACTCCATTATTCATATTATTATTAATTCGCTACCACTCTTCTTCACTTAGGACCAAAATAGACTTCTCGTCGAAGTCCTCAGGTAAACCAAAGCGCTTTAAATAGTCCCTCCCCCCATCTACACCAACTTTTCCACAGTCACAAAACTTCATATCATGAATATCCATTGAGATTATATCAACTAAACAATGCTTACAGCGAATTTCATTCCTAATGATACGAGATCTCATTGAATGATTCACTCCTATAGATTCTTATTTTAAAAAGTCATCAGTAAGGTCTAATTCTCTCTTACAGACATCACATTGAACCTTGATAAATAATCCCAACCCAGTGGGGACGAATGTATATGCAAACTTAGCACCTGAACCGTCCATAGGGCTGCAAGAGTCCCACTGGTTTATTTTCATTTTCATTTCCTCGTTGATTTCAAATATCATCCTGTATTAACCCCTTCTCGACGGATAAGTTCATGAACAATCTCCGATAATTGAAGTGGATTCGCCGTTTATTCATTCATTTCTCTGCAATTTTTCCTTATTTCATCAGGGGATTCCTTTAGAGCGTTAATTTGCTCTTTTCACAAAAACGAGCGCCTCTGATACGATAGATTAGTCAAGGTCATAGTCTTTTTAGCTAGCATATGGTCCTACGTGATGCGATTTTAGCCATTAGGGCTATGTCATGAAATAGGCGTATTCGTTCCATCACTCGCCATCCCGACCCAATAGTTACGTATTGGACCCACCACCTTCTCCTTCAGTCCGTCAGTAATTAACCCTTGAATGAAGGCGGTACATGTATAGCTTTGATGGTTTGTTGGCCGACAATACTCCCAATAGACGTATTAAGAGCTCCACTTCGCTATTCATTGCACGCTTCGGCCAGCAACTCTTTATTCAGTCGGCATTATTAGTTTGTCTTGCCACCTCCATCATACGTACCCGTACCGTCAAGCGGACCGTTCGGGTTCGTTTTAATTTGCTGCAGGAGGACATCGCCTTGCGTTTGCCACGTTTCGAGCGCCTCATCGACGGATCTCTTCTTCTCTAGCACATCCAGGATCAACTGCTGCGCCAGCTGACGGATCTGATACAAGTTCGGCTTCTCCTCATAAAGTCTGTCGATGACCGGATCCTGGGGGGGCACTGGCTTAAGCGAATAGAAAGCTGCAATGTTATAGGTATTGCCGTCTTTCGGCTTCAGGAACGACTTGCGGGAGACCATCTCGTAGCTGCTGCGGGACTTGAGCCTCGCCCATTCCTTGCTGTTGTTGAAGGCAATGAAATCCCATGCGTCTTCGCCGTTCTGCGCATTCGCATTGATCGCCATGAGATTGTTCAGCATAATGTTCCCGCCGGTGCCTGGAACTTCGGTGAACTGCGGCATGGTGACGACATCCCAGTCCACGCTCGGGATTTTCGGGTTCTTGGCTGCGGCGTCCCTCGCTTGAGTGAGCTGCGACACGTAGTCGTAGCCGGCGATCGTCATGGCCACGCGACCGTTCATGAATATGTCGCTCTGGAATGGATCGGTGATGATGACGCTGTTTTTGATATGATCTCCGCCTCCGAGGTTCAAATCCGCTGGACTCGGAATGATTTTCGACTGATAGAGATCGGCAAAGTCATTCCAAACCTTCTTCCACAGCGCCGTATCAACCGACATTTTCTCAGCCTTTTTATCGAACATCTTCAGTTGAAGCGGCGCGGCGTACGTCTGGAGATCCCAGTATGGATCACTGTTATAGTGATTAAAGGCCAGCCCGAACTTCCGATCCTTGCCTTCTCCCTTCGCGACGCGCTTCGCTAAGTTGAAGATATCCGTCCAGGCCATGTTATCGGTAGGCACATCCCAATTCGTCGGTTTTCGATTCGGTCAATGGTCGCGTCTATAGAAGCTTTCCAGTCATCATAGAAAAGCGGTTGAGTAGGATAGGTTAATCCTTCTCAACCGCTTTTTATTTCGCTTTGCTGCTTACCTACTTAATGTATTACTGTTGTGAAGCTAGTCATTGGCGTAGATATTGATCAGGAAAGAACATGTGTAGCCCGCACTGTTAGCCTTCAAGGCATTTGATAACTTCACCTAGTCTTGTGGCCATAAGTCAATTAATCCAACAACCAGTTGATATCTATGTCAAACTTCTTTCTAAGTTGTATTAATGTTTCCGCTGAGGGCTTAGTAATGTTCTTTTCTATTTCACTTAGACGTCCCTGAGATATACCTATGATTGCTGAGAATTCAACTTGGCTCAATTCTCTTGCTTTTCTTATGGCTTTAATCTTATCTCCGATAGTTGCCATCTTTTCACTCCTCAAAAAAAAGGTTGCCTTCAAATATTTATGAAGGACAACCCTAGAAGTAATTTTGTAGCTCTTCCATTAGTGGTTCCACAGTTTTTTTACTGGTTCCATACTTTTATTTCTGGTTCCATACTTTCTTTATTGGTTCCACACTTTTTTATCTCCCAACAAAATTATGCATCGGGACTGATTCCTTTACTCCACCGTCACGCTTTTCGCCAAATTCCGCGGCTTATCCACGTCGTTGCCGCGCGCCAGCGACGCGTAATACGCGATCAACTGCAGCGGCACGACGGACAATGCCGGTGCCAACAGCGGCAGCGTCTTCGGAATCGAGAAGAGCTCGTCGACGGATTTGCCGACTTCTTCTTCATTGCCGGCGTTGACAAGGGCGAGCACATGCGCGCCGCGGGCCTTCACTTCTTTGATATTGCTCAGCGTCTTCTCATACAAGTCTTCCTGCGTGATGACCGAGATGACCGGAATGCCCTCCTCGATCAGCGCCAGCGTGCCGTGCTTCAGCTCGCCCGCCGGATACGCTTCGGAGTGGATGTACGAGATCTCTTTAAGTTTGAGCGAGCCTTCCTGCGCAACCGCGAAGTCGACGCCGCGGCCGATGAAGAACAAATTCTTGTGCTTTGCCAAGGACTCCGCGATTTGCTTCAGCACTTCCGCGCTGTCCAGGATGCGTTCCACTTGCTCGGGCAATTCGTTCATCGCCGCAAGCACTTCCGTCACGGACGCGGTATCGCGCGTGCCGATGGTTTGGGCCAGATACAGACCGAACAGATAAAACGCGATCAGCTGCGACGTATATGCCTTGGTCGAGGCCACGGCGATTTCCGGACCGGCCTGCGTGATGATGACATCGTCCGCTTCCCGGGCAACGGAGCTGCCGACGACGTTCGTGATCGCCAGCACGCGGGCGCCGTTGCGCTTGGCTTCGCGCAGCGCGGCCAGCGTATCCGCCGTTTCGCCGGATTGGCTGACGACGATGACGAGCGTATCCGGCGTAATAATCGGCGAGCGGTACCGGTACTCCGACGCGACATCCGTTTCTACCGGAATGCGGGCCAGATCCTCGATGATCGTTTTGCCGACGAGCCCGGCATGGAATGCCGTTCCGCAGGCGACGATATGCACCTTGCGAATGCCGCGGATTTGCTCGGCCGTCATGCCGATTTCCTTCAGAACAACGGAACGGCCGTCATCCGAGATCCGCCCCATCATCGTGTTGCGGTAAGCTTTCGGCTGCTCGTATATTTCCTTCAGCATGAAATGATCGTATCCGGCTTTTTCCGCCGTTTCCAGGTCCCAATCGACATGGAATATTTCCTTGGAAATAAATTCGCCCTCGATCGTCATCAATTCGACGCTGTTCTTCGTCAAAATCGCCATTTCGCCGTCGTTCAGGATGTACACGTCCCGCGTATGCTCGAGAATGGCGGGGATGTCGGAACCGATGAAGTTCTCGCCTTTCCCTACGCCAATGACGAGCGGACTTGCAAAACGTACCGCAACGAGACGATCCGGTTCGAATTCCGTCAATACGCCAAGCGCAAACGCGCCGCGCATCCGTTTCACCGCGCGCTGCACGGCTTTCACGATATCGCCGTCGTATTCGTCCGCGACAAGGTGGGAGATCACCTCCGTGTCCGTCTCCGATACGAACTTGCAGCCTTTGGCGATCAGCTCATCCTTCAGATCCAGGTAGTTCTCGATGATGCCGTTGTGCACGACGGAGAACTTCAGCGAGTTGTCCGTATGCGGATGGGAGTTCACGTCCGACGGTTTGCCGTGCGTCGCCCAGCGCGTATGGCCGATGCCGACCGAGCCCTCCAGCGGCTGCCCGTCGAGCTTCTGCTCCAAATTAGCCAAACGCCCGATCGACTTGCGCACTTCCAATCCGTTCTTCGTGAACACGGCGATACCTGCCGAGTCGTACCCGCGGTACTCCAGCTTCTTCAAGCCCTCGATCAAGATATCCTGCGAATCCCGTTTACCGATATAACCTACAATTCCACACATATGAATAGACCTCCGTTATCGATAGTTCCCCGCTCGATCCGGATGCCTTTGAATACCTGTCAAAGCATGGCGGCGCAAAGCCGCTCTATTCGCCGGCATCGTCCCCGCAAAGGATATTTAGACAATAAGAAACAAAGCGCAGCATTACGCTTCAATTCGCGCGCTGCATTCGAAACTAACCTCTCTTCGGAGGTACACCGAATCAAGTCGTGCTCATCTACGCACGGCGCAATGGCGACGACAAATTTATGCCATCCTCAATCTTCCGGGTCGATATCATCCGTGTGATATCAAACGCCCGGCTCAAATCATCGAACGGAAAAGCCTGACCGGACAAACCACGCTTCATCGCTGGTATGCGTCATCCGTTCCTTAAAAATCCGCGCACCTACGGCCTCCGTTGCCGCCTGCGCGCTTCCGCTTGCTATCGAGCATCCTGCCGATCTTTTGTCAGACCAGTTGCCCGGTCTATTTGAGAATCGGCTTACGGTTGAATGCGATACCGGGAGGTCCCCGCCGAAAATTCCGAACACCTCCACCTCGTCAGCTTGCCGATCGAACAGCCGTTTGAATGAATCCGCAGGGTCCGTTCCGAATTGAACCGCTGCAGCAGCCGCAAGATGAAGCGCAAGCTCTGGCGCTTGGTCGTGCTTCTAACTTCTATCCTCGCTTTCCTTCCTGAATATCACTTTCTACTATATGCATTTTAGCGGAAAGGTGCAACCCAATCTTTTGGTAACCGTTTACAATGCAAAGCGGGCCTACGACCGCCATGGAGAATATCGTGACAATTCACGATGAAAAGGCAACCACGGAGGCGCTTCACGCCTCTAGGTTGCCTGAATGAACGTATGATTATTCCGCTCCGAGCTCCTTGCGTACCGTATCCACGATCCGCGCCACATATGCCTCGACCTGGTCCTTCTCGGGGCCTTCGGCCATGACGCGAATCAGCGATTCCGTGCCGGAAGGACGCACGAGCACGCGACCGTTGTCGCCGAGCTCTTGCTCGACTTCGGCAATGACAGCCGCGATCGCCGGATTGGTCTTATAAGCGGTTTTATCGGCTACGCGCACGTTGACCAGCACCTGCGGGTATTTGCGCATCAGTTTTTTCTGCTCGCTCAGCTTTTTGCCGGACGCGATCAGCGTATCCGTCAATTGCAGCGCGGTCAGAATGCCGTCGCCCGTCGTATTGTAATCCAAGAAGATGACATGGCCAGACTGCTCGCCGCCCAGATTGAAGCCGCCCCGGCGCATCTCTTCCATGACGTAACGGTCTCCGACCGCCGTTTGCGCCGTCTGCAAGCCGATCTTCTGCGCCGCTTTGAAAAAGCCGATGTTGCTCATGACCGTGGTCACGACCGTATCGTTTTTGAGCTTCCCTGCACGCTTCATGGCGTCGCCGCAGATGCAGAGGATATAATCGCCGTCGACTTCATCGCCGTGCTCGTCGATCGCGATCAGGCGGTCCGCATCGCCGTCGAAGGAGAGACCCAGGTCGGCCCCGTGCTTCAATACTTCCTCGCGCAGATGCTCCGGATGGGTCGAGCCGACGCCGTCATTGATGTTGAGGCCGTTCGGTTCGGCACCGACCGTGATCACTTCCGCGCCAAGCTCGCGGAACACCGTCGGCGCGATGCTGTGGGCCGATCCGTTCGCGCAATCGAGCACGATCTTAAGTCCCGCGAAGGACTGCGTGACCGTCGTCTTCAAGAAGTCCATGAATACCCGTTTCGCCGATTCGTCCACCGTCACGGTGCCGATATCGCCGCCCTCCGGCCGCGGCAATTCATCCACTTCCGCGTCCATCAGCCGTTCGATTTCGTTCTCGGTCTCGTCGGACAGCTTGAAACCGTCCCCGCCGAAAAATTTAATGCCGTTATCTTCGACCGGGTTATGCGAAGCCGAGATCATGACGCCCGCATCGGCCCCCAATACGCGCGTCAGATACGCGACCGCCGGCGTCGACACGACGCCGATCCGCACCACGCTCGCGCCGATCGAGAGCAACCCCGCGATCAGCGATGCCTCCAGCATCGGCCCGGAAATCCGGGTGTCGAGGCCGATGACGACCTTCGGCTTCTCGGCTTGGCCAGCCAGGACGTATCCGCCGCAGCGGCCGATTTTATAAGCGAGCTCGGGCGTGAGCTCGCGGTTTGCGACGCCGCGAACACCGTCCGTTCCAAAATATTTCCCCATGTCTGTAAGTTCCCCTTTTGATTATGGATTTCCGTTCGCCGGATTATTGTCCGGCTGTGTCTCTTGATTCTCATGCGTGCCGGCGTCCGTTCCCGGTTGTTCCGTATTGACAGGATCGTCGCTACTCTTGCCGTTATTCGACGTAGCGCCGCCATCGGACGTCGGATCCGAGCCCCCGTCGGCATTCGGATCCGCAGCCGGCTGTCCGTCCGTCGGCAAACTGCCGTCAGGCGTCCCCGCCCCCTCCGAATCCGTGACGCCGGCAGGCGTCGTCGTGCCGTCCGAGATCGTGACCGAGATGCTGAGCGGCGAGCCCGGCGTCTGATCGATGAACCGCGGCAAGTGCATCTCGACGGGCACGACATGCGTTCCCGGCCCGAGACCGCTCAGATCCGCCACCAGCTGCACGTCCTTCGCGCCGACCTGCGCCAGCATATTCCCCGCTCCGCTGATGGACGCATCCACATGCGCATCCTCAGGCAGCGTGATTTGCGCCTTCAACCCGTCGGACAAGCCGATCAAGGTCACGGGCAGCTTCGGCAGCAGCTTCGTCTGGGCCGGCACGATCGTATAGTCGAACGTGACCGTCGCGGGGTCCACCGTCGCGATATCTTGACCGGGTTTGATATCGAGCTTCATCGTACCCGATTGTTTCAATTGCGACAAGTCTATCGTTAACCCATCGTAAAATTCAACCTTGTCGAGCGCGTCTTGCGGCCCATAAACCGTAATCGCGTCGACGCTCTGCTTGAACTCCGATATCGCCAAGCCTTCCGGCAGGCTGCCCGTGAACCCGACCTGCAGCGGCAGCTTCTTGAACGGCTTAGTGATCGGGATTTCCACTTCGACGACGCTTGGACTGATGACCGCATCCGTCAGCTCGTTGCCGTCCTTGTCGAGCGCGACGAGCTTCATTTTCTTGTCGCCCACGGTTTCTTCCTCGCCGTCGACGGACACCGTTCCCCCGACGAACGCGACCTGGCTCATCTCGTCCTCCGGCAGCGTCACGTGCACGCGGCCGTTCGGCTTCACGAGCGGCTGTCCGAGCTTGTAGCCCTTGCCAGGCGTGCCTTCCGCATGGATTTGGACTTCGAACTCCTTCGTCAGCAGCCGCTCCAGCACGACCGTCACGCTGCTCGGACGCGCTTCGATGAGCTCGAGGCCCCGGGGCAGGCTGACCTTGACCGGCAGCACCATGCGCCCTTCCGCAGCCTTGCTCAAATCGACCGTAACCTGATAATCATTGTTATGCGAAGCGATCAGCAAATCAGACCGCGAGCCGCGGACGGTCAGATGCACTTCCTCGGGATCCAGCAGCCGCAGCGCGTAGTTTTTGTCGTCCATGCCGATCGGTTTGATCTGCACGCCGTCGATGTCGCGCGTTTCGGTGAGCGTCGCGACCGTGCTCGGCGTTTTCTCGGAATCGAAATGAACCACCGCCCACATGAGAATCCCGATCACCAGGGAGATGATTTTGAGCGCCGTGGGATGGTTGAGCCATTTATCCACGTTCATCGCCCCCTTTCCGTTTCCAGAAAGGAATCTTCATGCCTTGACGCTCGCGCGTCTTGGGCTTCGGGTTCAGCTCCTCGTACAGCTTCGAGATCAGCGACTCTTCTTTAATGTCGCGAACGATCATGCCCCCGACCGCCAGCGAGATCTGGCCCGTTTCTTCGGAGACGATGACGGACACGGCATCGCTCACCTCCGTAATCCCGATGGCCGCGCGGTGGCGCGTCCCCAGCTCCTTGCTGATGAACGGATTCTCGGACAAGGGCAGATAACAGCCTGCGGCTTTGATGTGGCTGCCCCCGATGATGACGGCGCCGTCATGGAGCGGCGTGTTCGGGATGAAAATATTGATCAGCAGCTCCGAGCTGACGATGGATTCCATCCGTATCCCGGATTCCGTGTAGTCCTGCAGCCCCGTCGACCGCTCGAATACGATCAGCGCGCCGATTTTGCGCTTGGCCATATAATTCAACGATTTGATGATCGCGTTGATCCGGTCGCTGATGTCGTGATCCACGACGGACGTGCGGCTGAACAGTTTCCCTCGTCCAAGCTGTTCGAGCGCGCGTCGAAGCTCCGGTTGGAAAATAACGAGCACCGCGAACACGCCGAGCGTGAACATTTGGTTCATCAGCCATTTGAGCGTGTACAGATCGAACCACGTGCTGAGCGCCCAGGTCGCCACGAGCACGATGATGCCCTTGAACAGCTGTACGGCTTTCGTGCCGCGCACCAGCAGGATCAATTTGTAGATAATATAGCTAACGATGGAAATGTCGATGAGATCTTTGATCGCGATCGTCCACGTCATATCGGTAAAGTAGTTCATCCGTCAACCCCCAAAGACCTAATGTGCGCACACATTACTCCTTTTATCGGAATTATAACCTTATTGTTTTCTATAAACGGGGTTGCAAATCCTTTTTTCTTTCACAAAAAAACCTCCCGCTTAAGGGAGGCAGTAAATCAATAGGCCAAACTGCTGATGGAGGTCGTCACTTTGTACCAAAACCAGTCCAGCGCCTGGTCAATCTGCTTTACTTCTCCGGAGATATGCGCAGTGGAGGCCTCGTACAGCGATCCCGAGATCACCGTAACGTCCCCGTCCACCTCGCCGAGCACGTTCGCTTTGCCGTTCTCGACCGTCAGATCGCCGTTTATATGCGCGCCCGCGGGCACGGTAACGGTATCGCCTTCAATGACGACTTCCGCCAGATCAGGTCCTCGAACTGCCAATTGACTATCTTGCTGCCACATCGCCAAGAAACTGGAGAACATCACGAGCACGAACACGGCGGCCACCGACACGGCAGGGTGATTCCGTACCCACCGGGCGAATCCGGATCCGGTTCTGCGGCGCTTCGCCGGCAGAGCGTCCATGATCCGCTGCGTCAGCTGCGAGGATTGTTCGGCCGAAATGACGAAATGCGTGTCCATCATCCTGTGCGTGAGCGCTTCCGTCTGTTCCAGCTGTTCCATTCGGGTGCGGCATTCCGGGCAGGAGTCAAGATGAGCCTTCAGCCCTGCAATATCGTCATGGGGCAGCTCGTCGTCCAAATAATCATGCATGAGCATGATGGCGACGTTGCAATTCATAGCAGCCAGTCCTTTCTTCGTTGTAATTTCGCAGTAGTATTCGATACGTATGATTCACGCGAATGTTTCACTTTTTTATAAGATCCGCGTCTGCCCAAAAATTGGGTCGGCGATTGGCGGACCCGCTTCCTACAGCTTATGCTCCAGCTTCTTCCGAAGAAACTCCCGGCCGCGATGGACCCTCGTCTTGACGGTCGTCACCGGCATGTCCAGCACGTCCCCGATCTCCTGCAGCGATAGCTCCTCCAGGTAACGCAGCACCATGACCGATTTGTATTTGGCCGGCAGCGTCTCGATTGCCTGGTGAATGATTCGCTGCGTATCCGAGAGCAGCAGCTCGCTCTCCGGCGTCCGGTCGTCGCTTGGAATCATCGCATAACCGTCCAGCCCTTCGTGCTCGCCCGATTCCGCGTCCAGCGAATACACCGGTTTGCGTTTGCGGAGCTTGTCGATGCACAAGTTCGTCGCGATCCGGTAGATCCACGTGGAAAATTTCATCGTCGCGTCGTAACGGTCCAAATTCTTATATACACGCAGGAACACGTCCTGTACGACGTCTTCCGCTTCCTGGCGGTTGTACAGCATCCGGTACGCCATATGGTAAAGCTTGTCCTGATAAAGCTCCACGATCTCGGCAAAAGCTCGCTGATCGCCTTGCAGAGCCAATCTCGCTAATCTCGCCTCAACTGATATCAATGCTACGCCTCCAAACCCGCCGGGTATCTTATTACGCGACTTTTTGATTATACCGTTACATGCGTGCATAGGCAATGAAAGGGAGTCAGAAATGGGATGGATCAGATGAAAATTCCAGCTATGCCCTTCCGGGCGCGTCGCTAACAAGAACATACGTCTCCTCTGCCACCGATGCATGACTTTTGTATTTATCGTCAGTGAAATCGGCGTTAATCCGTTCAGTTCGGAGAATTAAACCTGTGCCGACCCGGCAGGCATTTCAAATGGCTCTAAGCGATGCTTCCATACGCGCATTCATTATCGCTATTCTTGCTTTCGGATGCATGGGCGCTTCCATTCCAGAAAGCAATTCTCGTTGCTGCCCACATCCACAACATCTCCAACTTCTATCCACAGCTTCATCCACATTTCCCCCACAATTACTGAATAACCTGTGGATAACCACGCTTGCCCAACAAAAAAAGCCGATCCTTTAGAATGTTATACATCCCAAGGATCGGCTTTGCGGTTATGAACATGTGAACAGAAGCAATTCAGTTTGCGTAGCATGCTGCATTCCTCTCCTCGCGAAGGTGAACGCAAATCAATCGTATTCGAACAAATGTTGCGCGCCTAGCGCACGCGCAAACTGATTGTTCTGATCAACCCGTGTTTCTAAGACCCGCCGCGATTCCGTTGATCGTGAGCAGCACCTCGCGCAGCAGCTCGAGATCATCGTCCTCGCCTTTCGCACGGCTGTCGCGCAGTTCTTTCAACAGCTGCACCTGCATGTAGCTGAGCGGATCCACGTAGGGATTACGCAAACGGATCGATTCTTGGATAACCGGCACGTTATCCAGAATATCCGCCTGTCCCGTAATTTGCAGGATCGTCGAAGATGTCCGCACGTACTCCTCTTCGATTTGCGTAAAGATGCGGTCGCGAATCGTTTGATCCGCAATCATGCCCGCGTATTCCTTCGCGATTTGAAGATCGGCTTTCGCCAACGCCATTTGCAGGTTATCGATTAACGACGTGAAGAACGGGAATTTCTCGTACATGGCGCGGAGCGTATCCAGCCGTTTCTCGTCATCTTGAATGTAGCCCTGCAGCGCGGTACCGGCGGCATACCAAGCCGGCAGCAGGTAACGGCTCTGCGTCCATGCGAATACCCATGGAATCGCGCGCAAATCCTCGAACCGATCGCTTCCTTTGCGTTTTGCCGGACGCGAACCGATATTCAGCTCGCCGACCTCGGGGAGCGGCGTCGATTCCTTGAAGAACGTCATGAAATCCGGATCGCGGAAAATCAGATCCTGATACTTCGTCAATGCCGTCTCCGAGATACCGCGGGAAATGTCTTCCCACTCGACCGTCGCCGTCTCTTCCTGTTCCGGATATTTCGCCAAACGCGATGCCGTCACAAGCGCCCAAGTCGCCTGCTCCAAGCTGCGGTACGCGATGCCCTTCAAGGAGTAACGGGAAGACAATACTTCGCCTTGCTCCGTAATCTTGATACCACCGCCGACCGTATGCGGCGGTTGGGCCAGAATGCTTCGGTTCAGCGGCATTCCGCCCCGTCCAAGTGCGCCTCCGCGGCCATGGAAGAACTTCAACTTGACGTCGAATTTCTTCGCCGCGCTCGTAATTGCGTTCAGCGCTACGCGCAGCTCCCAGTTTGCCGTCACCACGCCGCCGTCCTTGTTGGAGTCCGAATACCCGAGCATGATCTCGTGCAAGTTGCCGCGTGCCTCGACGGCCTGACGATAGACCGGCAGCGTAAACAGCTTTTCCATGATGCCTGGTGCTTCATGCAGGTCGTCGATCGTTTCGAAGAGCGGCACGGCTTGCAGCGTGCAAGTAATGTTGCCGTTCGAATCCTTGCGGAACAAGCCGACTTCTTTGGCGAACACCATGACTTCGAGCATGTCACTTGCACCCTGCGTCATGCTGATCAGATAGCTGGAAATGCAATTCAAGCCGAATTCGGCCTGCGCGCGGTAAATCGTATGATAGACGTCCAAACACTCGCGCGTGCCCTCGGAATAGGCAAAATGCGGCGAAGTAAGCGGACGCGGATCGTTCAATAACGTATGCAGCAATTCGATCTTCTCGTCTTCGGACAAGGACGCGTAATCCGCCACGATGTTCATGTTGGCCAGAACTTCCGCCATCGCGTTCTCATGTTCTTTGCTGTGCTGACGAACGTCAAGCGCAGCCAGATGGAACCCGAACAGCTCGACTTGGCGGATCAGCTTGCGAATGTGCGTGTCGGCCACATAGTCCGCGAAATGATGCCTCAGGCTGCGGTCGATGATGAGCAAATCCTCTTTCAGCTCGTCGGCGCTGTTGTAACGCTTCGGGGAACCTTTCAAGGACTCGTCCAGCGCATTGGCCAGTTTCTCCAACATATAGCCGAGCTTGATGCGGTATGGCTCTTTCTCGTTGCGCCACAGCTCGATACAGCGGAGCGCGACGACCTGCTCTTTATCCTTCTTGATGGACTCGGCCAGCTCGTCCGAAATCTCGATAATGTTCGTGCTGAAGCTCAGCTGATCCATGACTGCTTTTAGAAGCTCTTCATACTTCTCCAAAGCGAGCCCGCGCTGCAGCTTTAACGTTTCCCAGGTTACCTTCGCCGTTACCGACGGATTACCGTCGCGATCGCCGCCGATCCACGAGCCAAAACGAAGATAGGTCGGAACATGCCAGTGCTCGTCGGACGGATAGTACTTGTCCAAGCAGCGTTCCAGCTCTTCATATACGTTCGGAAGAACTTCGAACAGCGTCTCGTCGAAGTAGTACATGCCGTTACGCACTTCGTCAATGACGGTCGGCTTGCGGTCGCGAAGCTCATCCGTCTGCCACAAAGTCAACACTTCGTTCAGCAGCTTCTCGCGTAATTTCTCGCGTTCGCGATACGTTAGCGTCGGATCGTCCAGCTCCATCATTTCCGCGGCGATGCGTTGGTGGATGTCAAGAACCGCACGGCGCGTAGCTTCCGTAGGATGCGCGGTCATTACCAGCTCCAAGGAGATATCCGCAATGATTTCTTTCACATTGTCTACGGCGATGCCCCGGTCCTTCAGCACTTGAATCGCGCTTTCGATGGATCCCGGCTGCACTTGCTCGCCTGTCGAACGCTCGTAATCGCGTTTACGGCGGATGCGGTGATTTTGTTCGGCAATGTTCACGAGTTGAAAATAAATCGCAAACGCGCGAATCACCTGATGACGGGTTGCGGGAGTCAACGCATCGATGACATGCTTAAACTCCTCGTCCAGCTCCGGCAAAAACTCCGCGCGCAGCGTTTTGCTCATTTCACGAATTTTCTCGACCGTCTCCAGCAGCTCATGGCCGCCTTGATGAACGAGCACATCCCCTAGAATGTTACCCAGGAAACGAACATCGCGTCGCAGCAAGTTGTTCGCTTGGGGTCGGTTTGTAGTCATTGTTGTACCAGCCTGTTCCGACATTCCTAATCCTCCTTAAGGTTTGCAGTGCGAAACCACATCCTAAGCTTCGCCGACGGTCAGCAATGCAAAACCACTGCAAAAGCATAATCTTCGGCTTTTTACGCAAGACACTGCCTAGAATGCATATATTGACGGCTTATTCTTGGGTTTTGCCTGCAGCAATCCTCGTCATAAGCCAAATTAACCAGTTACAACGGTTTTTAACTCTAATCATCATACTACAAATCAATTTACGGTTGAAGCTTTTTCATAAGCGACAGGAAAGCATGTCTTTATTAGGTAAAATAAAAAAGCCTTGGAAACCCAAGGCTTGAATTCTTCATATGGAGCGGGTGATGGGAATCGAACCCACGCTATTAGCTTGGAAGGCTAAAGTTCTACCATTGAACTACACCCGCAGATGATGGTCGGGACGACACGATTTGAACATGCGACCCCCTGGTCCCAAACCAGGTGCTCTACCAAGCTGAGCTACGTCCCGAAGTATGTATGATCTGCAATTAAGAAATGGCGCGCCCTGAGAGATTCGAACTCCCGGCCTTTTGATTCGTAGTCAAACGCTCTATCCAGCTGAGCTAAGGGCGCATATGGAGCGGAAGACGGGAATCGAACCCGCGACCCTCGCCTTGGCAAGGCGATGCTCTACCGCTGAGCCACTTCCGCATTTCACTGTCACTCGCTTTTTCTCAAGCGCGACAAGTAATAATATATCATGGACATAAGCAGAATGCAACCCTTTCTTAGCGAAATTATAAACTTTTTTTTCGTGAAGCATTCTGCATATGTAAATCCTTATTTCACGGCCAGCCGGCAGGTCCGTTTAGCTCACTTTTACCGGTTCCAGAACGCGGTTTTCATACACCTCCGGCTTATCGCCAGCTAACGCGAAAGGGAAGCAAAGCGGTACTCCGGTCCGAGGATCCGGAATGATATCCGTCTCGATGCCGAATACCTCTCGAAGCACTTCCTTCGTCATGACGGCCTCCGGCGTGCCAACGCTTACGACTTCCCCTTTCTTAATGGCAACCATATGCTGCGCATATCGGGAGGCGTGATTCAAATCGTGGACCACCATAATGATCGTTCTGCCTGCCGTTGCGTTCAGTTGATGAAGCAGTTCAAGCACCTCAAGCTGATGCGCCATGTCCAGATACGTCGTAGGCTCGTCAAGGAACAGGAGATCGGTTTGCTGCGCGAGTGCCATTGCGATCCAAGCACGCTGCCGCTGGCCCCCCGAGAGGCGGTCTATAGGCCGATCTTTGAATTCAATCAAACCCGTGCGCTCGACAGCCCAATTGATAATGGAGCGATCTTCTTTATTCAAGGAACCAAAACCGCTCTGATAAGGGAATCTACCGTACGAGACCAGTTCCGCGACCGTCAATCCATCCGGAGCCGTCGGATTCTGCGGCAGAATCGCCAATTGCTTCGCGACTTCCTTGGTCGATTGCTTATGAATCGATTTTCCGTCCAGCATGACTGTGCCGGCAGATGGCGACATGAGTCTTGCCATCGTTTTCAAAATCGTCGATTTACCGGAGCCGTTCGCTCCAACTAAAGCCGTTATTTTCTCTTTGGGAATCGTTATATTCAAATCCTCCACGATCAATCGTTCTTCGTAGCCGATATTCAAGTTCCTCGTATGCATTGCATTCATGCCATCCACCCCTTGCAGCTGTTTGCAGCATTTATTGATAACCGTTCTCATAATAGTTCCATGTATAATGATAACCATTCTCACTGAATGCGTCAAGCAATCCACAGCTTAACCTGCAGAAATTCTTCATTCCTGTGCACAAGCATTCACAATGTGAACTACGCTGGACATAACCCGCGGTCTAATTCAATGAGCAAATCGATCTATCCAATGTTTGAACAACGATTTTGAAAATTCTTATCTTCCAACACAATTCAACGAGTCCCTGTGGGTAATAAAATGCAACAAGCACAAGACCTTGGCGATTTCGATTCGCATTTATCCACAAAGTTATACACAAAAAGACCCTTCGCTAAAAGGGTCTTTTATCTGATGCGCGTAGAGGGACTTGAACCCCCACGGTCGCCCGCCAGATCCTAAGTCTGGTGCGTCTGCCAATTCCGCCATACGCGCAAATTATGTAGTTCCATTTTCGAAATTGAAAATGGTGAGCCATGTAGGACTCGAACCTACGACACCCTGATTAAAAGTCAGGTGCTCTACCAACTGAGCTAATGGCTCATAAAATGGCTGGGGATCTAGGATTCGAACCTAGGGAATGACGGAGTCAAAGTCCGTTGCCTTACCGCTTGGCTAATCCCCATTATTAAGATGGTGGAGGCTGAGGGGATCGAACCCCCGACCCTCTGCTTGTAAGGCAGATGCTCTCCCAGCTGAGCTAAGCCTCCGAAGTGAGAGAGTTGGTGACCCGTAGGGGACTCGAACCCCTGTTACCTCCGTGAAAGGGAGGTGTCTTAACCACTTGACCAACGGGCCTTGTACAAAAAATAACTGGAGCTCTCAACCGGGATCGAACCGGTGACCTCATCCTTACCATGGATGCACTCTACCTACTGAGCTATGAGAGCGTAAATGGCTCCCCGAACAGGACTCGAACCTGTGACAACTCGATTAACAGTCGAGTGCTCTACCAACTGAGCTATCAGG
>NZ_JAAAMV010000013.1 GCF_009909185.1 Paenibacillus glycinis
AGGCCCTCGCGGACGCGGGCCGCGGCGCCATGGCTGCGCCGCCCTGGGCCATGGCGGCGTGCGCCGCAGCGGTCACCGGCGCGGCCGGGCTCGCCCTGGCGCTGCGCCGCAGGCGCGAACGCTTCGCGTTCGGCTCGGCGCTGCGCCGGTACGGCAGCGCCCTACAGGCGGGCCGGCACACCGCGGCCCGCAGCCAGTTCCTCCGGCTCGCGGACGCCTTGTGGCGCGAGCTGTACAAGCAGTGCGGCGCGAAGCCCGTGCACCGCACGCTGCGGGAATACGCGGCGGCGCTCGACCTGCCGCCGCAGACCGTGCCGCTGGTCGCGGATTTCGTGCGGTGGGACGAGGAGGCGCGCTTCGACGCCTACGCGCACCGCCTCCCGACGCAGCAGCAGATGGCCGAGCTGATCACGGGCTTGTCCGCTTCGAGATGAAAAACGCCGCAAGCCGGGAAGATAACGGCTTGCGGCGTTTTGTTGCCCGCGAAGAGCATTTCGGATTGGACGTGTCGCGAAGGCTTCTAGTCCGTGAAAGATGGCAGCTTCGCATGTCCTCGGCATGGAAGGGGAATCGCCTGGACGGGGAAGACGGCTGGACCGACTATGCCGTGCTGGCGGACGGTGGCCAGGCGACGATTCGGTTCGGGTCGCAGATCGGCTAATGGACTGGAGCGGCATTCTGCGGAATGATAAAATGCAAAGCCTTGGCAGATGGCTGCCAAGGCTGATTCGCGTTTGCATTCTATTGGGTGCGCGACGCAGGAATGGCAAAGGCATTCCGCTCCGTGGGAAACGGGCTGCTCGCTACCAGTTGCGCAATAACGCCGCGGCTTCCTCGTCTCTGCGGCTGGCGGCGTCTCGGGCGGCCGCTTCGGGTGACGCGTCCTCGCGATTGCGCTTCATTGGGCCGGCCGAGACAGGCTCGAAGACGGTCCAGCCCGCAGCGGGGGCGTTCTCGCTCGGCCGTGCGTCTTCGATGGCAGAACGGTATGAACCTTCGTCGGCTTCGCCATCGAGGCGCTCGGCCGCGGCGTCATCCTGCGGCGGGATTGTCGTTGACATTGGCGTGGAGTCCGCATCGGTCCGGAGCACGTCGTCTGCGATGGCTGCCGTTCGATCGTGCGCGGGTGCGATCGTGATCGATTCGGCCGCGCCGGTCGCGGCAATCGCGGCGACAACTTCACTCTCGCCGTCCTCGCGCGCGGTTGCGCCAGCGGGTGCAAGCTTTGCGATATCGTCGACGACTGCCGATTGACCGGCGGATTCTTCGCGTGCGCTTATGCTTGCTTCATCGAACGAAGCTTCCGCATGGATGAGGACGGACCCGGCTTCAATTGCGCTCGCTTCGATCGGATCCGCATTTTCGGATGGGGCTTCGGTTTCCGCCTCGGCCGCTGACGTTGCCGCGGCGATTTCTGCTGCTGCGTTCACTTCAGCCCGAGCGGTAGATAAGTCCGGAGAGCCGGTCGCATCCACAGCCGCGGATCGTGGCTTGTCGATCGAATGATCGGCGCTGCTATCGTCGATCGTCGATTCTTCCGCGGCCCGTTCGCCGAACGCCGTCTGGTTCGCCGGTTGCGCCGCCTCAGCGCCGGCCGCAGGCCGCTGCGCCGCTAAGCCCGGCGCGCCCGGCATGCCCAGCGCCGCGCGTTCATTCTCGCTAATGCCGTCGCCGCGCGCCGCGCCCGGCTTGCCGCCGCCGTGCATGCTCTGCATGAACGCCCGTCCGCTCTCGCGGAGCGGGTCGGCGGAGACGGCGGGCGAGGCATCCGCCTCGTGCGGTCCGGTCGCTGCTTCATCCGCGGCGACATCGGGCTGGCCGTGCTTCTCCATCGCGCGGTAGCTGAGTTTTTTCAACATGCCAGCGCGGTCTTCCCGGTCCCGCCGGTCGTAGCCGCTGCGGCGCTCCTCGCCGTTCCAGTCGGGCGCGACGGCCACGCGTCTGTCGCGTCCGGTCCTGCGTTCGACCGGGCTGACGACGGGCTCGCCCATATCCATGGCGCTGTTGCCCTGGAAGACGCCGCCTTCTTCGATTTCGAGCGTGACGGCGTCCATGTCGCCGTAAAATTTGCCGGTCGCCGTGATCGTCAGCTTGCCGCCGATCCGTACATTGCCCGTTACCTGTCCGGCGAGGAACAGGTTGCGGGCCGTGATGTTGCCGATCGCGAAGGCGGTCTCGCCCAGCACGGCATCCCCCTCGCAAAATAAATCGCCGCGCAGCTGCCCTTCCAAGCGAACGTTTCCGGCCGATCGGATCGGACCTTCGACAATGGTTCCTTCGCCGATGAACGTATCGGACAGCGAGGTGCTGATCTTGTCTCTTTTCCAAAACTTGAACATCTGTCGGCATCTCCTTCGTTGCGCCAGGTATTGAATCGGTTTCGGAAAACGGTACCGGTGTCTCCTTCACATTGCGGAGCGTTTAACCGAATAAACACATATACCGATTATTTTCGGCAGGAGATCGATAAAATCTTAGCGTTAGGCAGGAGGAAATTGAAGTGATCAAGCTCGCAGGCATTGACGTAGGAAACGACAGCGTAAAATTGATCGTCGACGGCTCGGCGGAGCCCGTCGTGATCCCGAGCATTCTCGCGCCCGGCTACGAACGGCATATTTTCCAGGAGGAGGATTCGCCGCTGAAGGCGTTGGACGTGCGCGTCTACAGCCCGAAGCTGAAGAAGAACAACCAGCGGTATTTCGTGGGCCTGCTTGCCATGGAGGATCAGGACAACTCCGAGCTGGAGGAAACCGACAACAAGGCGACCAGCGACCAGGCGCTGATCGTGGCGCTCACCGCGCTGGCGTACGCGGGACTGACCGGAGGGGCTTATCCGCCGTCCGAGGGCCAGACGAGCCAAGTCGTCGAATATATCGTGGGCACGGGGCTGCCGGTCCGCACGTACGCAGGCTTCCACAAGCAATTCGAGGAGCGTCTCGTCGGCGAGCATGAAGTGACCTTCCTCTCCACGCCGAAGCTTCGCGGACGCGCCGTGAAGGTCGTCGTCAAGCGGGCGGTCATCTCCATCGAAGGCGCCGCCGCGCTGTTCCACATGGCGACCCACGACAACCTCTCCGTGCGCAACGAAGAGCTGTATTACGGCTGCATCGGCATTTGCGAGATGGGGGCGCTGACGACGGATTTCCCGGTCATCAAGCGGATGAGCATCGACAATCAGTTCAGCACGGGCGAGCAGTTCGGGCTGGCCGGCTACCTGGATCAGATCATCCGGGACGTCGAGGACCAGTTCGGCCACCGGTTCCCCAGCCGGACGAAGCTGATTCAGCGCGTCAAGAGCGGCGATTACGTCATTCACCGCATCGGCGAGGGTCAAGCGGACATTCGCCCGATCGTCGACAACTATTTCGGCCGCGCGGCGAACAAGGTGCTGGATCTTATCGTGAAGCGGTGGAAGAAGAACCCGGATATCCAGTGCTTCTACATGCTCGGCGGCGGCGCCGTCGCGCTTCGCGGTTATTTGACCGAAGCGGCGGGTTCCGTTCGCCTGCGTTTCGTGGAGGACAGCGAATTCCAGAACGTGCACGGCTATCTGAAATTGGCCAAAAACAAGCAGCAGCAGGCGTTGGCCGCAGCTGCGGCCGAGCAAGTCTAACGCAGCGAGCGACCGTCGGAGAGCCGAACGGGCCTAGTGCAGGCCGGTCCGGCTCTTTTCGGCATGCGCGTTTTCGCCTTGTCGCGGCAGCGCGACGACGGCAGCGTTTTCTTATGATGGCTTCGAAAAACCGCGCCTTTCGTTTCCTTGACTGTCCCATAGCGCCTATATATAATTGACACAATGATTTGAGGGAGGCTTTGACAAAAAGTGAACAAGCCAAGTGAAATGATCGTCGTCCTCGATTTCGGCGGACAATACAACCAGTTAATCGCAAGACGAATCCGGGATTTGGGCGTATACAGCGAATTGCTGCCTTACAATACCTCGGTGGAACGGATCCGGGAGCTGCAGCCGAAAGGCATCGTGTTCTCGGGCGGACCGGCAAGCGTATACGAGGAGAAGTCGCCGCTCGTGGATCCCGCGATTTACGAACTGGGTCTGCCGATCTTCGGCATTTGCTACGGGATGCAGCTGATCGCGCATCAATTGGAAGGCAAGGTCGAACGCGCCGGCAAGCGCGAATACGGCAAAGCGGAGGTAGACTTCATCGCGGGCAGCGAGCTCGTGAAGGGGCTGGAGAACCGCCAAACCGTATGGATGAGCCACGGCGACCACGTCGTGGAGCTGCCTAGCGGCTTCCGCGTCGACGCGAGCACGGACCATGCGCCGATCGCGGCGATGAGCCATCCGGAGCGCAAGCTGTTCGCGGTGCAATTCCACCCGGAAGTGCGCCACTCCGTGCAGGGCAACGAGATGATTCACAACTTCCTCTATAATGTGTGCGGCTGCGAGGGCAATTGGAGCATGAGCACGTTCATCGACGATACGATCCGCGACATTCGCGAGCAGGTCGGCACGGGCAAGGTGCTGTGCGCCCTGTCCGGCGGCGTGGATTCTTCGGTAGTGGCCATTCTTCTTCATAAAGCGATCGGCGATCAATTGACCTGCATGTTCATCGACCACGGCCTGCTCCGCAAAGACGAAGCCGAAGGCGTCATGGAGACGTTCGTCGGCAAGTTCGACATGAAAGTGGTCAAGATCGATGCCAAAGACCGCTTCCTGGGCAAGCTGAAGGGCGTCGACGATCCCGAACAGAAGCGCAAGATCATCGGCAACGAGTTCATCTACGTGTTCCAGGAGGAATCCGCGAAATTCGACGATTTCGAATTCCTCGCGCAGGGCACGCTGTACACGGATATCGTGGAAAGCGGCACGGCGACGGCGCAGACGATCAAGTCGCATCATAACGTCGGCGGCCTGCCGGAAGACATCAAGTTCAAGCTCGTCGAGCCGTTGAAGGCGCTGTTCAAGGACGAAGTCCGCAAAGTCGGCGAAGAGTGCGGCCTGCCGGAGGCGATCGTCTGGCGCCAGCCGTTCCCGGGCCCGGGTCTCGCGATCCGCGTGCTGGGCGAAGTGACGGACGAGAAGCTCAAGATCGTGCGCGATTCCGACGCGATCCTGCGCGACGAGATCGCCAAAGCCGGTCTCGACCGCGAGATCTGGCAATACTTCACGGCGCTGCCGAACATGAAGAGCGTCGGCGTCATGGGCGACGCCCGCACGTACTCGTACACCGTCGGCATCCGCGCGGTGACGTCGATCGACGGCATGACGGCCGACTGGGCGCGCATTCCGTGGGACGTGCTGGAGAAGATCTCCGTGCGCATCGTCAACGAAGTCGAGAACGTCAACCGGATCGTTTACGACGTCACGTCGAAGCCGCCGGCCACCATCGAATGGGAATAGGCTCGTATATCAGCGGCAAACTCTCTTCGTTCTGCGTTGTTCAGCAGATCGAAGGGAGTTTTTTTTATGCCCTTTAAAGCCTGTCGGCTTCCAATAAAAATGGTTTATATCTCCGGCGCGATCATATAGAATCCTATTATGAACGTGATGAAAGAACCAATGGGAAGTTATATTGTCGGGAGGGTTTTGTCGTGAAAGAAAGCAAGAGAAGCAAGCTCTATCGCAGAGCGGGAATAACCGCGCTGGTCGTGGCGGGCATGACGCTCGCTGCAGGCGCAGGCGCGTACGCGGCGACGAAAATGACGTTGATCGTCAATGGCAAGCCGTCATCCGCGGTACCGGTATCGATCAAGAACGTGACCTACGTTCCTCTGCGCGCGGCCGCCGAGATGCTCGGGGCAAACGTCAATTACGATGCCGCTTCGAATTCGGTCACGATTGCCGGCAAGCCGCAGCAGTCTCCGTTAGGGGACGGCGGCAAGGAAGCGGTCGCTTCCGTCAACGGCGTCGCCATCACGAAGAACCAGTTGTACGACGCGATGCTTGACCTTGGCGGCGTGCAGACGCTGGATAATTTGATTCAAGACGAGCTCGTCAGCCAAGAAGCCAAGAAGCTGGGGATCGTCGTCACCGACCAAGACGTGGAAGCGGAAATTGCGGCAATCAAGAAGCGATTCCCGTCGGAAGCGGACTTTCAAGCCGCGCTGCAGCAATCCGGCATGACTCTCGATGACCTGAAGAAGCAGACCCCGACGCAGCTTCGCATTCGCAGGATAATCGAGCCGCGCGCGAAAGTGACGGACGAAGAGGTAAAACAATATTTCGAGGCCAATCACGAGGAGTTCGATCAGCCGGAACAGGTGAGGGCATCGCATATTTTGGTCTCGACGAAAGCGGAAGCCGACGACGTCATGAAGCAGCTGAAAGCAGGCGCGGATTTCGGGAAGCTGGCGAAGGAACGGTCGGAGGATACGGGCAGCAAGGCCGCCGGCGGCGATCTTGGTTACTTCGGCAAAGGAGAGATGGTTCCCGAGTTCGAGAACGCCGCGTTCTCGCTAAAGGTCGGGGAGCTGGGCGGTCCGATCAAATCGGAATACGGTTATCATATCATCAAAGTGATCGACCATAAGGCGGCGGAGAAAGCGACGTTAGAAGAGAAAAAAGCCGAAATCCGGGAGCGGCTCATTCAAAATAAGGTTTCCGCGCTTTCCGGTTCGTGGCTGGCCGAACTAAAGGCCAAGGCGAAGATCGCCAATACGCTCCAAGGCAAGTAGGCTGAATCGTCCTGCGGCGATCGGCCTGCGGAAATCTCATGGCGCTTCAATCGTTTTCCATTGACAGGCCGTGAATAATGTCGCTAAAATGTTCACAGAATCAATACAAACAAGCATGTCTTTTCGTATAATCTCAAGAATCGGCTTGAGAGTCTCTACGAGGTCACCGTAAATGGCCTGTCTACGAAGAGCAAGGCGCCTGCTGCGCGAACGGTCCATTCGCGCCGGCGATTCTTGTCTTTGCGTAGAACCTAGGGAATAATGCCGAGCTTCGCGGCGTTTTTTCCTAGGTTCTTTGTTTGTTCTGAACAATCATTTTCGGGAGGGTTTTAGAAAAATGGGCGGTTTCTTTCGTTTGAAGGAACACGGAACAAATGTAAGAACGGAAATTATGGCGGGCCTCACGACTTTCATGACGATGGCATACATCCTGGCCGTCAATCCGAGCGTGCTGGGCGGCGCGGGACTGAACGTCTACTCGGTCTTCCTCGCCACGGCGCTCGCGGGCGGCATTTTCACGATCGCCATGGGCTTGTTCGTGAATTTTCCGGCAGCGCTTGCGCCCGGCATGGGCTTGAACGCGTACTTCGCCTCGACGGTATTGGCCTCGAAAGCGACGAATTCGCCGATATCGCCGGAAATGGCGCTGACCGCCGTATTTATCTCCGGTATCATCTTCATGATCCTGACGGTCACGCAAATCCGCCAAATGCTGCTCGTGGCGGTCCCGGACAGCTTGAAGCACGCGATCACGGTCGGCATCGGCTTGTTCATCACGATCATCGGCTTGAAAAACAGCGGCATCCTGACGGTCGGCGTGGAAAACACGGTAACGGACATCCCGAAAGGCCAATTCACGGACATACTCGGCTTCGAATCCGTCTTCCATATGGGAAGCCTGGAGAACTCCAGCGTATACCTGACGCTGATCGGCGTGCTGCTGATCGCGGTGCTGATGGTGCTGCGCGTTCCCGGCGCGATCCTGTGGGGCATCGTCGGCGTGACGATCATCGCGATCATCACCGGCGACGTGAACGTGAGCGCTACGCTCAAAGGCCAAAGCTGGTCCCCGGATTTCAGCCAGATGAGCTGGTGGGACTTCGACTTCAAAGGCGTGTGGCACACCGGCTTGATCTCGATCATCGCGACGTTTACGTTCGTTGAGTTGTTCGACACGTTCGGCACGCTGGTCGGCACCGCCAACCGCGCGGGCGTCATGAAAGATCCGGCGAAAGGCCGGAAGATCGTCGGCAAGGCGATGTTCGTCGACGCGGTCGGCGTCAGCGGCGGGGCAATGCTCGGCACGAGCACGGTCACGACGTTCGTGGAGAGCTCCGCGGGCATCGCGCAGGGCGGCCGCACCGGCCTGACCGCGGTTACGACCGGCGTCGCGTTCCTGGCCGCCTTGTTCCTGTGGCCGCTCATCTCGCTCATCCCGGGGTCCGCGACGGCCGCGGCGCTCATTATCGTCGGCGTTCTGATGGTGCAATCCATCAAGGAAATCGACTTCCAAGACATGGTGTACGCGATCCCGTCGTTCCTGACGATCGCCATGATGCCGTTCACGTACAACATCGCGAACGGCGTATCCGCCGGGATCGTGTCGTACGTGGTGCTGGCAACGGTCGGCAACCTGTCCGGCAAAAGCAAATACAAAGTCCACTGGCTCATGTGGGTGCTCGCGATCCTGATCGTCGCGCGCTACGCCTGGATCGGCAGCCAAGGGTAAACAGAGACATGACAAAGCACAGCGCGGACCGGCGCTGTGCTTTTTTTGATGTTGTTTGATCGGCGTGCGACGGATCCGGCGCGAAGACGCGGCCGGACTACCGGGACTACCGCCGATAAACCCCGTACTTCACCATATCGATGAACGCGTCGCTTTCCGCGATCAGCATCGCTTGCAGGGCTTCGTTCGTATAGTCCCCGCTGCGCGACAGCTGCAGGTACTTCGCGGAATATTGGTTCAGCACCATCATGACCATGTTGAATACCTTCTCCGGCGTGACGCCTTCGCGGAGCGGGCCGGACGCGAGCAGATCGGTCTTGAAAATGCCGTTCAGCATGCTCGGCTCGGTGTATGCCGAGCGATAATCTGCGAAATGCGCGTCCAGCTCCGCCTTCAGCGCTTTGGGCGGATGGACGATGGCCCGCTGCACCATCTCCGACTCCGGCAGGAACCGCAAGTTCACCCGCTGCTTGGCGAGCATGATCGCTTTGAGCCGGTCGAAGAACTCCGTTTCCGAGATGGCGTTCACTTCCTCCATCGTCCGCTCGACCAACAGCTGCGTGGCATGCTTGACCGAAGCCAGAAATAAATTCTTTTTGCTTTTGAAATAATGAAACAGAATCCCTTTGGAGATGCCCGCGCGGGCGGTCATGATATCCGTCGAAGCATTGTCGTAGCCATGCTTGGCGAATTCTTCGATGCAGACGGTCAGGATGAGCGCCTGCTTCTCTTCAGGCAGCTTCGCGAAAGCGGGATACAAGCCCTTCACCTCGGTTCCATGCGTTAGACGGCGATGTCTTTTTTATTATAATACCAGTACGAGGCCAGGAAGCAACCGGCGATCGCGATCGCCATGATGCCGGCGTAGAGCGGATGAAAGCTGCGCTCCGTGATGATCTGAGCGGAGTCGGCGTATTTGAACGGAGTGACGTACTTCAGCCAGGACAGCCGGTCGGATAGGCCCGCCGCTACGCTGAGGAAATACATGATGAACACCGTGCCGAGCGACATGGACACGATCGAACGCGTCCGGCGCGCGACCGCCGAGAACAGGAACGCGATGCCGGCGAACGTCAGGTGCATCATCAGCACGGCGAGCTCCAGCAGGAAGAACGCCTTGTACGACAGATCCTCGCCATGCGCCAGCTGAAATCCGGCAAAGCTTGCCGCGACGATGACCGCGTTGAACAGGAGCACGTTCGCCATGGCGGCAAGCCATTTGTGCACGATGATCGTCGGCCGCGAGACCGGTAGCGCCAGCAGAAATTCGGCCGTCTTCTCGTTCTGCTCCTTGGCCACGATGCCGGAGGCCAGCAAGGCCGCGTAAATGCTGCCGAGCAGCGTCGTCATGAGGTGAATCTCGATGCCGTAGAAGCCGAGCAGCGTGCCGAGGCTGAGCCGATCCATGCCGAACGCCTTTTGCATGCCCTCGGGCACGGCGTTCATAAGGTTATCCATGTCCTGCTGCTGCTTCGCCATCGAAGGGAAGATGCCGAGATACAGGAAGATGATGCCCGCGATGATAATGCTCCAGATAATCAAGCCCCGCAAATTCCGTTTGAACTCTCTTCTGAACAGCATGCGCTCACGCTCCGTTAGTTCGTGTAATAATGCAGGAATATCTCGTCAAGCGAAGGCTCTTCGATCAAGATATCGGTGAACGGACAGCCGGCGATGCCCTGCACGAAGGCTTTCATATCCCCGTCGTAGAGCAGTTTCAGGTGCGTGGTGCCGATCCTCTCCCGTCTGACGATGCCGGCGATGGCGGACAGATCGATCTCGTCCGGCTGCCGCGCCGTGAGCGTGATATGCCGGAGATTGTTGCGCATCAGGTTCTCGACCGATTCGACTTTGATCAGCGACCCGTCCTTGATGATCGCGACGCGGTCGCACATCCGCTGGACCTCGCTCAGGATATGCGAGGAGAAGAATATCGTCGTCCCTTTGGCGCGTTCCTCCTTCAACAGCTCGAAGAACGTATTCTGCATCAAGGGATCGAGCCCGCCGGTCGGTTCGTCCAGGATCAGCAGCTTGGGCTCGTGAAGCAGCGCTTGCGCGATGCCGACCTTCTTCCGGTTGCCGAAGGAGAGGTCTTCGATCTTGCGGTTCAGGTCGAGATCGAGACGTCCCGCGAGGTCCGCGATCCGCTTCTCGTTGCGGCAGCGATGGAAGGCCGCTGCGAAGCGGAGCAAGTCGACGACTTTCATGTCGTCGTAGTAGAACACCTCCGAGGGCAGGTAGCCGATCTGCCGCCGGATGTCGAGCGACTGCGTCACGACGTCCTTGCCGAAAATGCTGGCGCTGCCGGAGGTCGGGAAAATGATGTTCAGCAGCGTGCGGATCGTCGTGCTCTTGCCGGCGCCGTTCGGCCCGATGAAGCCGAACACCTCGCCCTCTTCGATGGCGAAGGTGATGCCGGAGATACCGCGGCGTTTGCCGTAGGTCTTGGTCAGCCCTTCGATGTTCACGATCGGTTTCATGAGAATGCCTCCTTCCAAGCTCAAGGGAAGACAAGTTAATTGACTCGCTGGTCAATTCATTTATATGCCAAATTGACTCGCTAGTCAATAGGGAGTTGGTTGAGTTTTCTGACAAAACAAACAACTAACGGGTGGCAAAGAAAAACATTTGGATCGAAAACGAACCGAAACACGAACTATAACTTATAATTAGTATTTAATGTTCGTGTTTTCGCGTTGACATTCCACGTTAGGATTGATAAACTAGACGTAGCTAATAACAAAAATTTTGTCGATGAAGCTCGTATATCCTTGGGAATCAGGCCCGAGAGTATCTACCCGAGAACCTCAATTTTCGGACTACGAGACCATGCAATGAAGAGCCAGGTTGCCGCCAAGACGGGGCAGCCTGATGTTGTCTTTACCGTTCTTGCATACCATCCTGTTCGCATGGGATGGAACGGGCGGAAAGAACTTCGCCGCAGGTCTTGTCAGATCCCGAAGCATTCCAGGTTTGGAACGGTGCTGAGGGATTTTTTTTCGGGTTTCTTCTATATAACGCAAAGGTGGTCATCAGCGAATGTCGGTACAAGTGGGCGTCATCATGGGCAGCAAGTCGGATTGGGACACGATGAAACTAGCCTGTGACGTGCTGGACGAGTTGCAAATTCCGTACGAGAAGAAGGTCGTTTCGGCTCACCGGACGCCGGATCTGATGTTCGAATACGCGGAAACCGCCGCGGAGCGCGGTTTGAAAGTCATCATAGCGGGTGCAGGCGGCGCTGCACATTTGCCCGGCATGGTCGCAGCCAAAACGATCCTGCCGGTTATTGGCGTTCCCGTCAAATCGTCGAATTTGAACGGGCTCGATTCGCTGCTGTCCATCGTTCAGATGCCGGGCGGCATTCCGGTGGCGACGGTCGCGATCGGCAACGCCGGCGGCACCAACGCCGGATTGCTGGCCGGCCAGATCATCGGCGCGTTCGACGCCGGCGTGCAGGCGCGCGTGCAGGCGCGGCGCGACCGGATTCAGCGCGAAGTGCTGGAAAGCAGTGAGACGCTATGAGTAGAGCTGCGAACGGCGCGAAGATCGTTTTGCCGGGATCGACGATCGGCATTCTGGGCGGCGGGCAGCTGGGACGGATGATGGCGAATGCGGGCAGCGCGATGGGGTACCGGTTCGTGGCGCTGGATCCGACGCCGGATGCGCCGTGCGGGCAGGTCGCGCAGCAGATCGTCGCGGCCTACGACGATCGCGATGCCGCATCGGAGCTGGCGAAGCGCGCGGATGTCATCACCTACGAATTCGAGAACGTCGACGCCGGCGTGGCCGCCATGCTGATGGAGCAGTCGTACGTGCCGCAAGGCAGCGAGCTGCTGTACACGACGCAGCATCGCCTGCGCGAGAAGCGCGCGATCGAAGCGGCTGGCGCGAAGGTGGCGCCTTATGCGGAGGTTCGCAGCGCGGACGAACTGCGCGAGGCGGCGGGACGGTTCGGACTCCCTTGCGTGCTCAAAACCGCGATGGGCGGTTACGACGGCAAAGGGCAGTGGGTCATTCGCAGCGAAGCCGAGATCGACGAGGCGTTCGAGACGTTGAACCGCGCGGGCACGGAGCTTGTCGTGGAACAGTTCATCCGGTTTCGGAAAGAGCTGTCCGTCATTGCGGCGCGCAGCACCCAGGGCGAGATTCGCACGTTTCCGGCGGCGGAGAATATCCACGTCGACAACATTTTGCATCTGTCCATCGTGCCTGCCCGCATCGACGAAGCGCTGCAGCGGGAAGCGGAGCGACTGGCGGCGCGGATCGCGGAAGGACTCGGCGCCGTCGGCTTGATCGCGGTGGAGCTGTTCCTGACGGAAGACGGCGAGCTGTTCGTGAACGAGCTGGCCCCGCGTCCGCATAACAGCGGCCACTATACGATGGAGGCATGCAGGACATCGCAGTTCGAGCAGCATGTGCGCGCGGTATGCGGGCTGCCGCTCGGCGACACGTCGCTGCTGACGCCGGTGGTCATGGTGAACGTGCTCGGCGAGCACGTGGAGCCGCTGCTGGAGCTGGTCGCGAAGCAGGATGCTTCGGCCGCCCGATTGGGCGTCGCGCCTAAAATTCATCTATATGGGAAACATGAAGCCAAAACGAAACGCAAAATGGGACATGTCAACGTGCTCGCGGAGAATGCGGAGCAAGCGCTGGCATGGATTTCCGAAACGAATATTTGGAGGGTTTAATCGATGCTACAGCGTTACAGCAGACCGGAAATGAGAGCGATCTGGACCGAAGAGAACAAATTCAAAGCATGGCTCGAAGTGGAGCTTTGCGCGTGCGAGGCTTGGGTGGAGCTTGGCGTGATCCCGCGCGAGGACGTCGCGGCGCTGCGCGAGAAAGCGACGTTCGACATCGACCGCATCAACGAGATCGAGCTGGAAACGCGCCATGACGTGATCGCCTTCACGCGCGCGGTATCCGAGACGGTCGGCCCCGAGCGCAAATGGGTGCACTACGGCCTGACGTCGACGGACGTCGTCGATACGGCGACGGGCTATCTGCTGCTGCAAGCGAACGAGATCCTCGAGAAAGACATCGAGAACTTCATCGACATCCTCCGCGGCCAAGCGGTTACGTATAAAGACACGGCCATGATGGGCCGTACGCACGGCGTGCATGCCGAGCCGACGACCTTCGGCCTCAAGCTCGCCCTGTGGTACGAAGAAATGAAACGGAACCTGGAGCGCTTCCGCCATGCGGCGAACGGCGTGCAGTTCGGCAAAATCTCCGGCGCGGTCGGCACGTACGCCAACATCGACCCGTTCGTCGAAGAATTCACCTGCCGCAAGCTCGGCATCACGCCGGCGCCGATCTCGACGCAGACGCTGCAGCGCGACCGCCACGCGGAATACATGGCGACGCTGGCGCTGATCGCCACGTCGCTCGACAAGTTCGCGACCGAGATCCGCGCCCTGCAGAAGAGCGAATTCCGCGAGGTGGAAGAGCCGTTCGCGAAGGGACAGAAAGGCTCGTCCGCGATGCCGCACAAACGCAACCCGATCGGCTGCGAGAACATTTCCGGCCTGTCCCGCGTCATCCGCGGCCACATGCTGACGGCGTACGAGAACGTCACGCTGTGGCATGAGCGCGACATCAGCCACTCCTCGGCGGAGCGCGTCATCCTGCCGGACGCGACGATGCTGCTAAACTACATGCTGAACCGTCTGGGCAACATCCTGAAGAACCTCCAGGTGTTCCCGGAAAACATGAAACGCAACATGCAGCGCACGTTCGGCGTGCCGTTCTCCGGCCGCGTCATGACGAAGCTGATCGACAAGGGCCTCAGCCGCGAGCAGGCTTACGATACCGTGCAGCCGCGCGCGATGCAGGCGTGGGAAGAGCAGCGCCAATTCCGCGACATCATCGAGTCGACGCCGGAGATCACGAGCAAGCTGTCCGCCGAAGAGATCGCCGACTGCTTCAACCCGGCGTGGCATTTGAAACACGTGGATACGATTTTCAAGCGGCTTGAATTGATTTAAAGGACAGACTCCGTATGCGAAAACATCTTCCGATCGCTGGTGTACCCGGAATTTTTTTTGAATTTATCCTATGCGGGAGAATTCCGGGTACAAAGGCGATCGCTAGCGCTTGTCCAGATCGTTTTCGCCTATTCCGTCTAACGTCGTTATAAATAAACTAAGCCTAAGGCGCAGGGGGAGAAGAATAATGACGCAAGCATTGTCCACGGCCGCGGAATACATTAAGGCGCCGCTGCTTTATAAAGGCAAGGTCCGGGAGTTGTATGATTTGGGCGAGCATTTCCTGATCGTCGTGACGGACCGCATCAGCGCGTTCGACTACGTGCTGGACCCGGCCGTGCCCGAGAAGGGGAACGTGCTGAACCGGCTGTCGGCTTTCTGGTTCGAGCAAACGGCGGACATGATGGCCAATCACGTCGTGCATACGGACGTGTACAAGCTGGGGGATCTCGTGACGGAGCCGGAATTGCTCAAGAACCGCATCATGGTGTCGAAGAAAGCGGAACGGATCGACATCGAATGCGTCGTGCGCGGCTATATCACGGGCGGCGGTTGGAGACAATATGTGAAAACATCGGCAATTAACGGCATCGAGCTGCCGGCCGGCATGCGGAAGAACGAGCGTTTCGCGGAACCGCTGTTCACGCCCGCGGCGAAGAACGACGTCGGCCACGACGAGGACATTCCGTTCGCGCGCATGCAGGAGCTGGTCGGCGCCGAGCTTGCCACGGAACTTCGCGACAAGAGCATCCGCCTGTACGAATACGCACGCGCCTTCTGCGAAGAACGCGGCATCATCCTGGCGGACTGCAAATTCGAATTCGGACTCATCGACGGCAAAGTCATCCTGATCGACGAAATCTTCACCCCGGACTCCTCCCGTTTCTGGGCCAAGGGAAATTACGGCTACGACATCGAAATCGACAGCATGGACAAAGAACCGGTCCGCACGTACCTGCTCGGCTCCGATTGGGACCAGAACGGCAAGCCGGACCCGCTGCCGCCATCGGTCGTCCAAGAAACGACGAACCGCTATCTCGCGATCTACGAAGCGCTGACCGGTAAGTCGCTGTAAGCGGCTGGGTCCGAGGCTAGAAAATCGTTAGAGGACGCGGCCAAGCATCCTGCATGATGAACATGGGCTCGATTGTTGCGAAACACCGTGCCGAACACGGTGCACTCGGAGATTCAGCCCGAATTTCGGTAACGATCAGTACCTGCTGAGGTGCCTGGCAAAGGTGGTTTATCCTCAGCGAAGATCGCACAGTACAGGCTTGCCATAGCGACTCCAGCGCCGTCCATAACCAACTACACGCGGGACAAGCAAAGATGTTCCGCATCACATAAATCGCCAGCGGCGAAAGCCAGCTGACGGCCGGCTCGAAGCAATACCGCAAGTGAGGCGAAGGCCCACGCAGCGCGCATGCCGCTCCCAGAGCATCATGCAAAATGTTTCCCGGATGGGTGGAGCAAAAAAGTGGTTTGTCGAGTCGGAGAGCGACAGCGGTCGCCTTTGAACGCCGGAAACAACCGAAGGTTCATTGTTCAAGTTTCCGGCAGTTCAACAGCTGAAAGTTTTCGTCAGAAAACTCTCTTCGGAAGCATAAGCTTGAGACCGACAAATCCACGTTTTGCGGAACACTCCCATCCAACCAACAACCATTTTCCAGGAGGCGACCCCCCTAATGAAGGCTAAAGTCTACGTAACGATCAAAGAAAACGTGCTCGACCCGCAAGGCAGCGCCGTGCAAGGCGCGCTGCACACGATGGGCTTCGAGGAAGTCGGCAAAGTCCGCATCGGCAAGTATTTGGAGCTGAACCTGAATACGTCCGATCGCGCGGAAGCGGAAGCACGTTTGACGGCGATGTGCGAGAAATTGCTCGCGAACACGGTCGTTGAAGATTTCCGCTTTGAATTGGAGGGGTAACACGATGAAGTTCGCGGTACTCGTATTTCCAGGCTCCAACTGCGACATCGACTGCTACAAGGCGGTCGAGGACACGATCGGCCAAGAGGTCGACTACGTCTGGCACACGGCGACGGACCTATCCGGCTATGACGCGATTCTCGTGCCCGGCGGCTTCTCGTACGGCGATTACCTGCGCTGCGGCGCAATCGCGCAATTCGCCCCGGTCATGAACGAAGTGGTGAAAGCGGCCGAAGCCGGCAAGTTCATCCTCGGCATCTGCAACGGGTTCCAGATCCTGACGGAAGCGGGCCTTCTCCCGGGCGCGCTGCTGCGCAACAGCGGCATGAAGTTCATCTGCCGCCAAACGCCGCTCGAGGTCGTGAACAACAAAACGGCCTTCACGAGCCAATACGGCCAAGGCGAGATCATCAACATCCCGATCGCGCACGGCGAAGGCAACTACTACTGCGACGACGCGACGCTCGCGCAGCTGGAAGCGAACAACCAAATCGTGTTCCGTTATGCGGGCGACGACCATAACCCGAACGGATCGCTTAAAAATATCGCCGGCATCAGCAACGCGCGCGGCAACGTGGTCGGCATGATGCCGCATCCGGAGCGCGCGGTGGATCAGCTGCTCGGCTCGGAAGACGGCAAACGGATGTTCACATCGATTTTGAACGCATGGAGGGAACAACATGGCGCAGCAGTTAACGGCTAAGGAGCCGACGGCGGAACAAATCGCGGATCAGCGCATTTACACGCAGTTCGGCGTAACGGATCACGAATACGAGCTCATCTGCGGGTTCCTCGGGCGCAAACCGAACTATACCGAGATCGGCGTGTTCAGCGTAATGTGGTCGGAGCACTGCTCCTACAAGAATTCCAAGAAAATTCTTAAAAAGTTCCCGATCACCGGCCCGAAGGTTCTTATGGGACCCGGCGAAGGCGCCGGCATCGTGGATATCGGGGACAACCAGGCGGTCGTGTTCAAAATCGAATCGCATAACCATCCGTCCGCGGTCGAGCCTTACCAAGGCGCGGCAACGGGCGTGGGCGGCATCATCCGCGACATTTTCTCCATGGGCGCGCGTCCGGTGGCGCTGCTCAACAGCCTGCGTTTCGGCAACTTGGAGAACGCCCGCGTGAAATATCTGTTCGAGCACGTCGTCGGCGGCATCGCCGGTTACGGCAACTGCATCGGCATCCCGACCGTGGCGGGCGAAGTCATGTTCGACGAGAGCTACGAGGGCAATCCGCTCGTCAACGCCATGTGCGTCGGCCTCATCGATCATGACAAAATTCAGCGCGGCGTCGCCAAAGGCGTAGGCAACCCGGTCTTCTACGTGGGTCCGGCAACCGGACGCGACGGCATCCACGGCGCGACGTTCGCGTCCGTCGAGCTCTCCGAGGAATCCGAAGAGAAGCGCACGGCGGTGCAAGTCGGCGATCCGTTCATGGAGAAGCTGGTCATGGAAGCGACGCTCGAGCTGATCAATGCCGGCATCGTCGTCGGGATTCAAGACATGGGCGCGGCGGGCCTCACCTGCTCCAGCGCGGAGATGGCGTCCAAAGCCGGCAACGGCCTGGAGCTGTACCTCGACGAGGTGCCGCAGCGCGAAGAAGGCATGACGCCGTACGAAATGATGCTGTCGGAGTCGCAGGAGCGCATGCTCTTCGTCGTCGAGCCGCAGCATGAAGCGCAGGCGCAGGAGATTTTCGACCGTTGGGGCATCATCTGCGTGAAGGTCGGCAAAGTAACGGACGACGGCCGTCTCCGCCTGTTCCACCAAGGCGAGGAAGTGGCTGACATGCCGGTGACGGCGCTGGTCGACGAGTGCCCGATGTACGACAAACCGTCCAAAGAGCCCGCTTACTACGCGGCTAATGCTGCAATTGATACGGCGGCGTATCCGGAAGTGACGGATCTGACGGACGCGCTGAAGAAAGTGCTCGCTTCGCCGACCGTGGCAAGCAAAGAATGGGTATATAATCAATACGACTATATGGTTCGCACCAGCACGGCCGTTCAGCCGGGCTCCGACGCGGCGGTCGTGACGATCCGCGGCACGCGCAAGGCTTTGGCGATGACGACGGACTGCAACGGACGCTACGTGTACCTCGATCCGGAAGTCGGCGGCCAAATCGCGGTCGCGGAAGCGGCGCGCAACATCGTCTGCTCCGGCGCCGAGCCCCTGGCCATCACGGATAACCTGAACTTCGGCAATCCGGAGAAGCCGGAAGTGTTCTGGCAGCTCGAGAAAGCGGCGGACGGCATCTCGGAAGCCTGCCGCGTGCTGGACACGCCGGTTATCGGCGGCAACGTCAGCCTGTACAACGAGAACGCCAAAGGCGCGATCTACCCGACGCCGGTCATCGGCATGGTCGGACTCGTGCAGGACGTCGATCACATCACGACCCAAGGCTTCAAAGCCGAAGGCGACGTCATCATTCTCGCCGGCGAAACGAAGCACGAGCTTGGCGGCAGCGAGCTGCAATACGTCCTCCAAGGCAAGAGCGAAGGCCGCCCGCCGCAGATCGACCTCGCGGTCGAGAAGAAGCTGCAGCAAGGCGTGCTCGGCGCGATCAAGCAAGGCCTCGTCGCCTCGGCGCATGACTTGTCCGAAGGCGGCTTGGCCGTCGCAGTCGCGGAATCCGCGATCAGCGGCAAGCTCGGCGCGGAAGTGAATATCGTGACTGACCTGCGCGCGGACGCCGCGCTGTTCAGCGAGACCCAATCCCGCATCCTGCTTTCGGCGAAAGCGGACCAAGCGGACAAGCTTACCCAATACCTGACGGAACAAGGCGTTCCGAACGCAACCATCGGCGTCGTGCGCAGCAGCGGACTGATCATGAACATCAACGGCAAACCGGGCGTTAACGCGCCGGTCGAACAACTGGAGAAGGTCTGGAAGGATGCGATTCCATGTCTGATGAAATAAGACAGCTGCCGAAGCTGTGGACGGGCGATCATTATAACGAAGGCATCGGCCGCGATGATATTTTCGATAAATTGCGCGAGGAGTGCGGGGTGTTCGGCGTGTTCAACGTGCCGAACGCCTGCTCGCTCGGTTACTACGGGCTCCATGCCCTGCAGCATCGGGGCGAGGAAAGCGCGGGCATGGCCGCGGTCGAATCCGCGAGCGGTCATTTCACGTACCACCGCGGCATGGGACTGGTCAAGGAAGTATTCGATCAGTCGAAGCTGGAAGGCTTGCCGGGCGACCGCGTCATCGGCCACGTGCGGTATTCGACGGCGGGCGAGAGCAAGCTGGGCAACGCGCAGCCGCTCATCTTCAAGTACCGCGACGGCGACCTCGGCGTCGCGACGAACGGCAACATCGTGAACGCGCCGTCCATCCGCAAGGAATTGGAGAGCCAGGGCTCGATCTTCCAAACGACGAGCGATACGGAAGTCATCGCGCATCTGATCGCGCGTTCCAATAAGGATTTCGTCAGCGCGGCCAAGGACGCCCTGCAGCGCATCATCGGCGGCTTCGCGTTTCTCATCATGACGAATGACAAGCTGCTCGTGGCGTCCGATCCCCACGGCCTGCGCCCGCTGGTCATGGGCCGCATGAACGACGGCTACGTCTTCGCGTCGGAGACCTGCGCGCTGGAAACCGTCGGCGCCGAGTACGAGCGCGACGTGCAGCCGGGCGAGCTGCTCATCCTCGACAGCGGCGGCCTTCGGGTCGACCGTTTCGAGAAGCTGGAGCGCCGCGCCACCTGCGCGATGGAGTATATCTATTTTGCTCGACCAGATAGCGACATCAACGGCATCAACCTCCACTCCGCGCGCAAACGGATGGGGCGGCAGCTGGCGCTGGAATCGTTCATCGACGCGGACATCGTGACCGGCGTGCCGGATTCCAGCATCTCCGCGGCGATCGGCTATGCCGAGCAGACCGGCATTCCGTACGAGCTCGGGCTGATCAAAAACAAGTACACGGGCCGGACGTTCATCCAACCGTCGCAGGAGCTCCGCGAGAAAGGCGTCAAGATGAAGCTGTCCGCCGTGCGCAAGGTCGTCGCAGGCAAGCGCGTCGTCATGATCGACGATTCCATCGTCCGCGGCACGACGAGCCTGCGGATCGTCAACATGCTGCGCGAAGCGGGCGCGACGGAAGTGCATGTGTGCATCACTTCGCCGCCGTTCAAGAATCCGTGCTACTACGGCATCGATACGCCGGACCGCAAGGAACTGATCGCGTCGCAGAAGACGGTGGAAGAGATCCGTCAGGCGATCAATGCGGATTCGCTGTATTTCCTGAGCAACGATGGTTTCGTTGAAGCGGTGGGCGGCAACGACGGCGAATACAACCGGGGCATGTGCCTCGCCTGCTTCGACAACGATTATCCGACGCCGGTCGATCCGACTTCGGAGAAAAGCTGCAGCTGCTGAAGTTATAAGGTGAGGTAAGCGGCCTGCGGTCGATGTGGTCTCCAATCGCTGTTGTAGATGGATTTCTTGATTATCAACCTTGGCGGTTGAAATCCATCTACAAAGGCGAACGCTGAAGGTGATTGGTTTGCGTTCACTGTCGGAGGACAGGGAATGCAGCATTCACCTATCGCTTTTCCGACTCACGTCGGCCTCCGGCCGCAGCTTCACCTTTTCATATTTTATAAGCAATGGAAGCTGGTGCCTTTACAACTCGCTTTCGCATTAGGAATCAAGAATAAAAAGCAATCGCGGTGCAGGTATTACCCGACTGCCGGATAACCGGACGCGGGACCGGGACCGCAATAATTACTTAAGGAGCTGACCCAAGCGTGGCAGAAGCGTATAAACAAGCCGGCGTCGACATCGCGGCGGGCAACGAAGCGGTCGAACGGATGAAGAAGCACGTGAAAAAAACGTTCCGTCCCGAAGTGCTGACGGACCTTGGCGGTTTCGGCGGCTTGTTCGGCCTGAACAAGGACAAGTACGAGGAGCCGGTGCTCGTATCGGGTACCGACGGCGTGGGCACGAAGCTGAAGGTCGCGTTCGCGATGGACAAGCATGACACGATCGGCATCGACGCGGTCGCCATGTGCGTCAACGATATTATCGTGCAAGGCGCGGAACCGCTGTTCTTCCTGGACTATCTGGCTTGCGGCAAAGTCGAGCCGGCCAAGATCGAAGCGATCGTCAAAGGCATCGCGGACGGCTGCGTGCAGTCGGGCTGCGCCCTCATCGGCGGCGAGACGGCCGAAATGCCGGGGATGTACCAAGGCGACGAGTACGATATCGCGGGCTTCACGGTCGGCATCGTCGACAAGAAGAAGATCATCGACGGCAAGACGATCAAACCGGGCGACGTCGTGCTCGGTCTCGCGTCGAGCGGCATTCACAGCAACGGCTACTCCCTCGTGCGCCGGCTGCTGGTCGACAACTCCGGCTACGCGTTGGACGACAAGCTGCCCGAGCTGGAAGGCAAAACGCTCGGCGAGGTCATCATCGAGCCGACCCGCATCTACGTGAAATCCGTGCTGGAGCTGATAAACCGCGTGACGGTCAAAGGCATGGCGCACATTACGGGCGGCGGCTTCATCGAAAATATCCCGCGCGTCCTGCCGGAAGGCGTGAACGTGGACATCGCTTACGGCTCGTGGCCGATCCAACCGGTCTTCAAGCTGATGCAAGACAAGGGCGGCATCACGAACCGCGACATGTTCACGACGTTCAATATGGGCGTGGGCATGGTCGTCGTCGTCGGCGAAGAGCAAGCCGAGGAAGCGCTGCGCGCCGCGAAAGAACTTGGCGAAGAGGCGTACATCATTGGCAAGGTCACGGAAGGCAGCCGCGTGGTCACGTTCACGGGAGCGGACGTGTAATGGCGAGATTGCGCGTTGCCGTCTTCGCATCGGGGCAAGGCACCAATTTCCGCGCCCTGGCGGAAGCGGCAAACCAACAAAGGCTCGAGGGCGCAAGCCTCGAGCTTCTTGTTTGTGATCGGCCCGCGGCGCCCGTGATCGAGCGCGCGCGGAAGGCCGGCGTGGATGCGTTCGTGTTCAAGCCGAAGGATTATCCGTCGCGCGAAGCGCATGATGCGGACATTCTCGCGGAGCTTCGGCGCCGCGGCATCGAGCTGATCGTGCTCGCCGGCTATATGCGGATCATTACCCCCGTGTTGGTGGAACCGTTTTACGGGCGGATGATCAACGTGCATCCGTCGCTGCTGCCGGCTTTTCCGGGCGTGAACGGGATGCGGCAGGCGCTCGATTACGGGGTCAAGCTCACGGGCGTCACCGTCCATTACGTGGACGGCGGGCTCGACAGCGGGCCGATCATCGCGCAGCGCGCCGTCGAGATCGCGGACGGCGAGACGCTGGAGACGCTCGCCCCGCGCATGCACGCGACCGAGCAGCAACTGCTCCCATGGGTCGTCGGGCGAATCGCGGCCGGGGCGGTCGAATTGAACGGGCGGAACGTGGTCGTACGTTAATTCGTTTCAAAGCAGCGTTGGGTAGAAAGCTGACCGGGCCGTTGCCGTAATAGGCTCAAGAGCGGCATGAGATGCCGTATATTCGAGGGAGCAGGCGGATTTGAGAACAGGAACGGCACCGGATGCAGCACATTTGGGGCAAACGGCGGTTTTAGGTACAGGAACGGCATCGGATGCCGTACATTTGCGGTCATTTGCGATTTCAGGTAAAGGAACGGCACTAGATGCCGTACATGCCGGCAATAGCGGTTTGCGCAGAAGAACGCTGCCGGACGGGCTGTACGTCTCTAGCTGTTCGCATCCGCATACGAAGCAACGACAGCGCGCTCGAAGGAGCCGCGCAATAACGTTTAGGAGGACTAATCATGACCATTCGCAGAGCACTGATCAGCGTGTCGGACAAGACGGGGATCGTGGAATTTTCGCGGGCGCTTGCCGGACTCGGCGTGCAAATCATTTCGACGGGCGGGACGGCGAGCTTGCTGGAGAAGGAAGGCGTTCCGGTCGTCGGCATTTCCGACGTGACGGGCTTCCCGGAGATACTCGACGGCCGCGTGAAGACGCTGCATCCTGCGGTACATAGCGGCCTGCTGGCCGTGCGCGACGACGAAGAGCATCAGAAAGCGATGCAGGAGCTCGGCCTCGATTACATCGACCTCGTGGTCGTGAACCTGTACCCGTTCGCCGCGACGATCGCGAAGCCGGACGTGTCGTACGAGGACGCCATCGAGAACATCGATATCGGCGGCCCGACGATGCTTCGTTCCGCGGCCAAGAACCATGCGTTCGTGACGGTCGTCGTGGACGCGGCGGACTATCAGACGGTCCTGGACGAAGTCAAAGCCGGCGGCGACACGACGCTCGACACGCGCAAAGCCCTGGCGGCAAAGGTATTCCGCCACACCGGCGCGTACGACGCGCTCATCTCGGATTACCTCTCCAAGCTGCAGGGCAACCCGCTGCCGGAGAGCCTGACGGTCACGTACGAGAAGGTGCAGGATCTGCGCTACGGCGAGAATCCGCATCAGAAGGCGGCGTTTTACCGCAAGCCGCTTGCCGCGCAGGGCAACATCACGACGGCGGAGCAGCTGCACGGCAAAGAGCTGTCCTACAACAACATCAACGACGCCAATGCGGCGCTGGCCATCGTGAAGGAATTCAATGAGCCGGCCGTCGTGGCGGTCAAGCATATGAACCCGTGCGGCGTGGGCATCGGCCATGACATCCATGAAGCGTATCAGAAAGCCTACTCCGCCGATCCGACGTCGATCTTCGGCGGCATCGTGGCGGCGAACCGCGAGATCGGCGCGGCCACGGCGCAGCTGCTGAGCGAGATCTTCCTCGAAATCGTCATTGCGCCGAGCTTTACGCAAGAGGCGCTGGACATCCTGACGAAGAAGAAAAACATTCGTCTCCTGAAGCTCGGCGAGCTGCAGGCGGCCGGCGAGCGCAAGCCGGAATGGCTCGTGACGAGCGTGGACGGCGGCATGCTGGTGCAGGAGAGCGACGTGCACAGCTTGACGGAAGCCGACATCAAGGTCGTCACGAACCGCCAGCCGACCGAGGAAGAGCTGAAACAGCTGCTGTTCGGCTGGAAAGTCGTGAAGCATGTGAAGTCGAACGCGATCCTGCTCGCGGCGGACGACATGACGGTCGGCGTCGGCGCCGGCCAGATGAACCGCGTCGGCGCGGCGCGCATCGCGATCGAGCAAGCGGGCGACAAAGCCAAAGGCGCCGTGCTTGCCTCCGACGCGTTCTTCCCGATGGGCGACACGCTGGAGCTCGCGGCGAAGGCCGGCATCACGGCGGTTATCCAGCCGGGCGGCTCGATCAAGGACGAAGAGTCGATCGCCGTGGCGAATGCGCACAACATCGCGATGGTCCTGACCGGCGTGCGTCATTTCAAACACTAGCCCGATGCAGGCGGAGCATGCGAGTACAGCGTACTTACGCAGCGTCGTTACGCTTACGACGGGCTCGCCTATCGAGCATGAAGCAATAAACCGCGGCATGAACATGCGGTAATTGTGATTCGAGCCTGCGCAAAGCGTTCGCTGCGCATATCTCGGCCCCTGCCGCGCGAAAGCAAATTGTTCGATCGCGGCAGCGGCCCAACGGAATAGAAGGAGGGCTTCCTTGTGCGTATTATGGTCATCGGCGGCGGCGGGCGCGAGCACGCCATCGTCTGGGCGCTCGGCAAGAGCGAGAAGGTCAGCAAACTATTTTGCGCGCCGGGCAACGCGGGCATCGCGGAGCTGGCGGAATGCGTGCCGATCCCGGTCAACCGGTTCGACGATCTGATTCAGTTCGCCTGCGACAACGAGGTGGATCTCGTCGTCGTCGGTCCGGACGATCCGCTTGCGGACGGCATCGTGGATGCGTTCGAGGAACGCAACATTTCGGTCTACGGCCCGCGCAAGAACGCGGCGGAGATCGAAGGCAGCAAGATTTTCATGAAAAACCTGCTGAAGAAATACGACATTCCGACGGCGAAGTACGAAACGTTCACCGATTACGAGTCCGCGATGGCCTACTTGCAGCAGCAGGAGGCGCCGATCGTCGTGAAGGCGGACGGGCTCGCGGCCGGCAAAGGCGTTACGGTCGCTTACTCGATCCAAGAAGCGGAAGAAGCGCTGCACGGCATGATGGTCGGCAAGGTGTTCGGCGAATCCGGCGGCCGCGTCGTCATCGAGGAATTCCTCGAAGGCCAGGAGATGTCCATCTTGGCATTCGTGGACGGCGCGACGGTGCGCGCGATGGTGCCGGCGCAGGATCATAAGCCGGTGTACGACAACGACAAAGGACCGAACACCGGCGGCATGGGCACGTACTCTCCGCTGCCGCACATCGATCCCGCGCTCGTCGCGGACGCGATCGAGCACATCATCAAGCCGACGGCCAAAGCGATGGTCAGCGAAGGCCGCCCGTTCCGCGGCGTGCTGTTCGCGGGCCTCATGATCACCAAGCAGGGCGTAAAGACGATCGAGTTCAACGCGCGCATGGGCGATCCGGAGACGCAGGTCGTGCTGCCGCGTCTGAAGACCGACCTGCTCGACATTATCCTGGCCTCCTTGAACGGCCGCTTGGATCAACTCGAGATCGAATGGAGCGACGAGGCCGCGGTGTGCGTCATCGCCGCGTCGGAAGGCTACCCCGGCCCGTATCCGAAAGGGCTGCCGATCGCGGGACTTGAAGCCGCCAAAGCGCAAGGCGCGCTGATCTTCCATGCCGGCACGTCGCTGAAGGACGGCCGGATCGTCACGAACGGCGGCCGCGTGCTCGGCATCGTCGGCCGCGGCCGCGATATCGCGGAGGCGCGCGCCCGCGCGTACGAAGCGGTATCGGTCATTCAGTTCGACGGCATGCACAGCCGTACCGACATCGCGGCGAAGGCCTTGCGCGGCTAGGACGCGCACCCGCGGCCGGCCGCTAACGCCGATAATAACACTATAAAGCCTGTCGGGAATTTTCCCGGCAGGCTTTTTTGATCGGCACGAACGACCAAAGGCATTACGTTTCTCGCGCGAACATGCGCCGCATGAGAAAACAGGGCGGAGCCGGTCGCCCGGCAGGAGTTTCGAGGCGCGCAGCGAATTTGATCTAGGTGAAAGTATGCGCTTTCATTGGGTGACAAGAAGAAACGCTCGCTGAAGCAAGCGGAATGGATGAGCGCGGGAAAAGATTGCGCGGCTCCAAGCTTGCGACGCGAGCAGCGGATGCACACGACCAGATTCGATGGATAGGAGATGACGTTAGACTATGCAAATGCCTGTTCTTCATTTATGCGGCGACTTCGTCGTCAGACGGAATTGGAAGCTGGACATGCGAGTATTGGAAGAGCACGAGCTGGTCTATTTCCCGATTGGAACCGGTACCATATATGACACCGGCGAGCGGTCGTATCCGATCGACCGGCCCGGGTGGGTCATCACGCGCGCGGGCGTGCCGCATCGCTGGCAGTTCAGCGAATCGTCCGCCACGCGGCATCTGTTTCTTCATTTCAGCGCCGATGTAAGCTTGTTTCCGCATCTGCTGCGGGAGAACGGCCCGGATCTGATTCCCGCCGGGGAGGGCAATTTTCATGCGTCGCTGATCAGTTATTTGCTCGAAGTCACCTATATGGAGAAGAACGGCCGGCGCAGCAACATGCTGCTGGCTTCGTTGTTGAACGAGCTCGACCATCTGGCCTCCCGGGCCAAGGAAATCAGCCGCTTCGACGATCCCCGAACGGAGAGCGACTCCCGCTCCCCGTATTCCCTCGTGGTCAGCAAGGCGATCCAGTACATCCGGCGCCATCTGGCCGATCCGATCACCGCGCAGGAGATCGCGGCGCACTGCCAAATTTCCGGCGAGCATCTGTCCCGCCTGTTCGTGCGCGAAGTCGGCATTCCCCCGCGCCAAATGATCATCCAGCTGAGGCTGGAGCGGGCCGCGCACACGCTGCGCCACAGCACGCTCAGCATCAACGAGATCGCGGCCCAATGCGGATTTTCCGAAAACCATTATTTCTCCAGAACGTTCGCGGCCAATTTCGGCATGTCCGCTTCCGCCTACAGAGGCAAATACGCGGTGCCGGACGCGCAGCACTTCGCTTACGACGAGACGATCGAGGAGAAATACCCGATCAACGCGTACATCCGCCTCAACCCTTTATCCCCGTCATCGTAATGCCCTCGATAATATAACGCTGCAGCAGCAGATAGACCAGCAGCACGGGGATGACCGCGATCGCGGACCCGGACATCATGAGCGTCCAGTCGGTTACATAGAGGCCTTTGAACGTGCTGAGCATGAGCGGCACGGTGAAGTTGTCGGTCGTGCTCAGGAAGATGACCGGCCGGAAGAAATTGTTCCACGTGCCCAGAAAGGCGATGATGGCGAGCGCCGCGAGCGCCGGCTTCACGAGCGGGATCATGATCCGCCAGTAGATGGTCCACATGTTCGCGCCGTCCACGTAGGCCGACTCGGACAGGTCGCGCGGAATGCCCAGGAAGAACTGCCGCAGCAGGAAGACGCCGAACGCGCTGAACAGCGAATCCGGGATGATCAGCGACAGATGCGTGTCGAGCCAGCCGAAGTTCTTCAGAATGACGTACAGCGGCACGATGGTCACCTGCTCGGGCACCATCAGCATCGACAAGAACAGGATGAAGAAGGTATTCCGGAACGGGAAATTGATCTTCGCGAAGGCGTAAGCGGCCATGGAACAGGTCAGCAGCTGCCCGAGGACGATGCAGATCGAGATGTACGCGCTGTTGAAATACGCTTTGTCGAAGGGCATCGCCGTCAAGGAGCGGTGGATGTTCGACCAGACCCACGGGTCGGGGAACATCTTCGGCGGGATGATGAAGATTTGCGACAAATCCTTCAATCCGCTCGAGATCATCCACCAGAACGGCGCGATCATGAGGATCGACGCCGCGATCAGCAGCAGATGAAGCAGGATGGCGGGATAGTTGATTTTGCGGTGCGAGACGCGGTGTTTGACTGTATGCAGCGGTTGGCGCGATTCCGGTTTCACCGTATTCATGGCGATGCCCTCCTATTCGGCGTAGTGGACCCACTTGCGGGACAAGCGCGTCTGCAGCGTGGTAAGGACGAGAATGATGACGAACAGCACGACGGCGGCGGCGGAGCTTTTGCCGAATTGGAAGTTCTTGAAGGCGAGCTCGTACAGATGGTAGACCATCGTATAGCTGGCTTTCGCGGGTCCGCCGCTCGTCATGACGAAGGCGGTATCGAACACCTTGAACGAATCGATGACGGCGATGATCGTGACGAACAGCGTGGTCGGCGAGAGCAGCGGCAGCGTAATGCGCCAGAACTGCTGGCTCTTCGTCGCGCCGTCGATCATGGACGCCTCGTAGTAGTCCTTCGAGATGCCCTGCAGGCCGGCCAGGAACAGCACCATGTTGAAGCCGAGCCCTTTCCAGATGCTCACGATCGCGAGGGAAGGCAGCACCAGGTGCAGATCCGTCAGCCACTGCGGGCCCTTGACGCCGAAGAGCTGCTTCAGCATGACGTTGACCAAGCCGAAATCGCCGTTTAAGAGCCACATCCACACGATGGCGACGGCGACGGAGCTCGTGACGACGGGCATGAAGAAGAACAGCCGGTACATGACGCGGAGGCGGACGTTATTCAGGGCGACGGCGGTCAACAGCGCGAGGAAGATGCCCGCGGGCACCGTGAGCACCGAGTAATAGAGCGTGTTCGTCATCGCTTTCTGGAAATCCGGGTTCTGGAACGCATACGTGAAATTCTCGAGGCCGAGGAATTTCGGCGTGCTGAAGCCGTCCCAGTCCAAGCCGCTGATGACGAAGGTGCTGATGAGCGGAATCAGCGAGAACGTAAGCAGTCCGATAAGCTGCGGGGCGATGAAGAAAAATCCCCATATCGCGTTCGATCGTTTAGGATTCATGATGGGCCTCCCGTATAGGTATGGTGGAATAGGCGAGAAGGGGCGGAACGAAGTCCTCCCCTTCTCGCCCTGCCTATGTCACCCGGCGTTTAATTGGCGCTCGCTTCGGCGATCTTCTTGTTCACGCCCTCCGCCATCTTCTTCAGCGTCGTCGCGGCGTCCTGTTTGCCCAGCAGCAGCAGGTCGTAGTTGTCCTTGACGACGTCCGAAGCGCCCGGAACGGCAGACTCCGAAGGCCACAGCGCATAGCCGATCTCGCGGGCGTCGAGGAAGTACTGCGCGTGGGCCGGCTGCGCGTTCTTGTCGAGCACCAGATCGTCTACGCCGGATACGGAAGGAACGGCGTTGCCGCCTTTAAGACGGAATTGCTGTCCTTCTTTGGATACGAAGTAGGAGAGGAAATCATACGTTTCCGTGGGGTGCGCCGTTTTCTTGTTCATGACCATGTAAGCGGTCGGGATGCCGGCGGACTCCATTTTGTTGCCCGTGTTGGTCGGCAGCGGCACGATGTCGTACTGCAGCGCGGTGTTGGCGTTGAACTGCGGAACCCACCAGCGGCCGGCGATGCCGAAGCCGACTTGGTTGGACATGAACATCGCGTCCGGGCCTTGGCCCTTCGGCAGCGAGCCGGAGAAGACGAAGTTCTTGTTCTTCACGTTGTCGGCCAGGAATTGGAAAGCCTCCACCGTCTTCGGATCGGTGTCGCCGATGAATTTGCCGCCTTGATCCTTGTCGTAGATTTTCCCGCCGTTCGTCGTGACCCACGAGTAGACCGGCGCGGACCAGTCCTCGAGCACGAGGCCGTATTTGCCCGCGGCCTGCAGCTTGGACGTCAGCTCGGTGAGCTTCTGCCAGTTCCACTGCCCCGATTCGAACAATTGCTGCGGATCGTCGGTAATGCCGGCATCGCTCAGCACCTTCTTGTTGTAGTACATGACGAGCGGATTGCAGTCGACGGTGACGCCGTATATTTTATCGTCGCGCTTCGAGCCGCCCCACAAGCCGTCGGCGAAATCGCTGGCTTTGATGGGGCTGCTCGGGCTGTCGATGAGGGATGTCAATTCCGAGATGGAGCCGTTCGCGATCAGCTTGACGACGGTGGCGTCGCCGGCGTAGAACGCGTCGGGGGCCGTGCCGCCCTGCAGCTGCGTGATGATTTTTTCCTCGTATCCGTCGTTCGGCACGGCGACGAGCTCCCATTTCACGTTCGGATGGTCCTTGTTGTACTGGTCGGTCAATTCATAGAACCGTTTCAATTCGCCCGGATTGCCCCAGGTGCTCCATTTCAAATGCAGGACCTCTCCATTGGATCCGCCCGACGATCCGGAGCTGCACCCGGTCGCGATCATCGAAACGAGAACCACCGAACTTGCGGTAAGCTGCCACGTTTTTTTCATTGTTTTTCTACCCCTTTCAGAATGATCAATATTCCAATAGTGGTGAAATCTAGTGGATTATCCGATTCGTAAGCAGATTATAAGATGGAATGACAGCGTTTACAATGTGCGTAATTCGAACAAGAAATGGACTTTTTTGATCTGATTCCATCCCATGCGGGTCCGCGGCAGGAGGGTTTTGTCGCTTCGCCTCGTACTGGGTCGAATCCTTGAATGCCATGAATTACATGCGCGGATGTTACCTCTTTGTAACTACATGCCGGCCCGATTCCTTTACCATGGGGAGAGGATAGGAAAATCGTGCACCGCCTAGGGGAGAGCAGGATGCGTTTCAGGAGAAAATGGCGCTTCAAGCGGCGTTTAGCCGCTATGATATTGGCAACGCTTATGGTAGGCCTTATGGCCGGATGCGGCAATTATTCCGGCGGCGATTCGGCCGGCCGGACCGATGCGGAAGGCATGCCGTGTCCGCCGTCCGGCCATGGGCAGGCTGCCGTTCAGGTAGGCGTGAAGGATCCGAACGGAGCCCGGGCATGCAGGGAACTGCTCGGTCCCCCATTCGCGTCGAACCCAGGACCGGCTTCCGGCACGGGGCAGGACGGAGGACATACGGCGTCAGGAACGCCGTCGCGTCCTGTCGACGCGAAGCCGGACTCGCCATCGGGCGCGCAGACGGGCTCGAATTCAACTTCCAAGCCGGGGTCGGCTACAAGCTCCAGGCCGGGCACGAACGCAAGTTCCGAGCCGGGCTCGAACGCAAGCTCCAAGCCGGGCTCGAATTCAAGCTCCAAGCCGGACTCGAAGCCTCAATCGCAGGCGGGTTCCAACCCGGATCCGAAGCCCGGTTCCGGAACGGATTCCAAGCCGCAGGACCAGGCTCCGCCCGCGCCGCCGGTGAAGCTGGATAAGCCGACGGAGCCCGCTGTCGCGTACACGGGCAAGAACGGCGCCAAGCTCGTCGCGCTGACGTTCGACGACGGTCCGGACAATCGGTATACGCCGGCGATCCTGGACATTTTGAAAGCCAAGCACATTCATGCCACCTTCTTCACGGTCGGGCTTCAAGTGAAACGCTACGGCGCCGTCATGAAGCGAATCGTGGACGAAGGCAGCGAGATCGGCAATCATACGTACGCGCATAAGGACCTGTCGAAGCTTGACAGCAATCCTATAATGAATCAAATTAAATGGACGGATACCTTGATCCAAAAGCAGGCCGGCTACGTGCCGCGGCTCGTGCGCGCGCCATACGGGGCGTCGTCCCCGCTGCTGAAGCGGATCGTGGCGGACAACAAGCGCGAATTGGTGTTTTGGACGGTGGATACGAAGGATTGGGAAGGCAGCACGGTGACGGCCATGCGGGCCAACGTGAACAAGAACACGCATCCCGGCGGCATCATTCTCATGCATTCGTTCGGCAGCAAGCATATCGCCAATACGGTTCAGCTGCTTCCGCTGATCATCAAGGATTTGGAGGCCAAGGGCTACAGCTTCGTCACGGTCGGCGAGCTGCTTGACGCGAAGGCGCAGCACCGGGCCGCCGCCGCGAAATAACCCGGGAGGAGCGCGATCATGAATTTTCTTCGAACAGCCACTCAGACCGTGCTCGCGCTCGGAGCGCTGGCCGGCCTGCTCGCGACCGCCGGCTGCCAATACACGACGACGCCGGCCGACCTGCTGCTGCCGCCCAAGCCGATGCCGGGCAACGCGGCGCTGGCCGCGGCGCTGCAGACGATTTTGCCGATTCAGGCGAAGCTGTCGGTCGTCGCGCAGGAGAGCACGGATTCATCGATCTTGGAATTCGACGGCGACGGGGACGGGGCGAAGGAAGCGTTCGTCGTCTTCGCCGACGAGAGCGGCACGCAGCGCGTCATGATGCTGGAGCAGACGGCCGGCGGCTGGCGGCAGCGGTTCACGTTCGCGGAAACGTCCGCCTACGGCGTGGACGTGCTGCGAGCCGCCGACCTCGACCGCGACGGCCGGCCGGAGCTGATGATCGGCTGGGATCAGTTCGGCGAGCCGCAGCATATCTTGACCCTCTATCATATCAGCGGGGATTCCGCGGACACGAAGCCGCCGAAGCCGCTGGCGGAGCTGCCCTACGATACGATGGGGATCGGCGACGGCAACGGGGACGGCAATCCCGAGATCGGACTGATCAATCTGCAAGGCGCCAAGCTGACGGCTTCGATCGGCATGTACCGCTTCCGGGACGACGCCGTCGCCAAGCTGACGTCCGCCGCACTGGACGGATCGGTCAACGGCTACATACAGGCGAAGCTGGGCAAAATCGCGCCGGACCGGTTCGGAGTCGTGGCGGATGCGGCGATCGGCTCGAATTCCTCGACCTCGACGATGTTGGCCTGGACCGAAGGAAAGCTCATCCAAGTCTATCCGCCGCAATCATCCGGCGATGAGAACGTGCAGACGAACGCGAACGCGGTGCTGAGCGGCGACGGCAACGGGGACGGCATCCTGGACATCCACGCGCTGACGGAAGCGCCGGGCCAGTCGGACGGCGTCGCTTACAGCGATTTGCTGTGGATCGAGGATTACAAGCAGTGGAACGGCATCGACCAATTTGACCTCGTCGGCAGGCGGTATACCGATACGGACGGCACCTATGCGATCGACCTCCCGCTCTCGTGGACCGGCTTCACGTTCCGGCATCCCGCGGACGGCAGCGGCAGCGATATCGCGCTGGACGCCTACAACGAGGAGACGGGCAGCCGGGAGGAGGAGCTGACGGTGCGGGTCGTACCGCTCGGCAGCTGGGGCGGCGAGGAGGGCAAGCTCCAAGAGGCGGACAGCCGGTATTTGGAGCTGGGCAGGGCCGACGGGCTCGTCTATTATGCCGTATGGAAGAATAAACTTCCGGCTGGCGAAGCGAACAGAAGCATCATAGGTATCTTTCCGCCGAACGAAGCGGAAATGAAGAAACTGTTCAAGCTGCTGTCATAGAGAGACAACGAGGATCGAAAGGGGGACAGCCGCATGCGGATATTATTTCTGGAGGACGAAGAGGCGATTCGCGGCTTTGTCCGCATTAATCTCAAACGCAACGGCATGGAGGTTACGGAGGCCGAGGACGGGGAGACCGCGCTGGAACTCGCGAAGTCGGCCGTTCCTCCTTTTGATATCGCGCTGCTCGACGTGATGCTGCCCACGATCAGCGGCTTCGAGGTCTGCGAGCAGCTGCGGCAGCTTTTTCCGCGCATGGGCATCATCATGCTGACGGCGAAGTCCCAGGAGGAGGACAAAATCCGGGGACTGGAGCTTGGCGCGGACGATTACGTGCAGAAGCCGTTCAGTCCGGGCGAGCTGATCGCGCGGCTGAATTCGCTGAAGCGGCGCATGATGCCGTCCGCCGACGAGCCGGCTGGAGGCGCTCCGGCAGAGGCGGGGAGCGCTTCGCCGAATGGCGGCGGCGCGGCCGGCAGCGGTGCGGCCGCCGGACCGCTCGCCGCGGGCAGCGGCCGCGATGCCGGGCAAAGCGCCTCGGCGTCGGGCGGCACCGGCGGCGCTGCGCCTGATGGAGCCGCGGCCGCGGGCGGAACGGCAAGCGGCGTTAACGGTGCCGCGGCAAATGCAGCCGGCGGCGCCCCCGGCAGCTATGCGGGCGACGCAGCGGCCAGCGGCGACGTCAATGGCGGCGCGGCGGAAACCGCCGGCATGCCGGGCGCCGCAGCGGCGAATGGCGCCGGTGCCGCGGGCAGCGGCAGCGAGAGCGGCGGCGATGCCGCCGCCGATACAGGCGCGGCCGCGTCATTCGCGTCCGGCCAGCCTGCCGGCGAAGCCGCCAGCGGCGGCCACCGGCGCGCGCCGCGGGCCGGCGACATCGCCTCCGGCCCGTTCCTGCTGTCCGCGACGGAGCGGCGGCTTTGGAAGGACAACGTCGAGATCGTGCTGACGCCGACGGAATGGACGCTCGTGAAGCTCCTGATGGAGCGGGAGGGCGAGGGACTGAGCCGCGACGATATTTTGAACGGGGTATGGGGCCGCCATTACGTCGGCGATCTGAAGATCGTCGACGTGAACATCCGGCGCATCCGGCAGAAGATCGAGATCAAGCCGTCCGATCCCAAGCATATCGAGACGCTCTGGGGCTACGGCTACCGCTGGAACCGGGGCGACGGGCAATGAGCACCAGCCTCCGCACCCGGATCGTCTGGAGCTACGGCGTGCTGATCGTGCTCGTCGTCGTGCTGCTCGGTTCCTTGTTCGGCACGCTCGTCTGGAACTACTATTACTCCAGCGCGGTCAGCTCCGTGCTGCAGCGCGCGCAGACGGAGGCAGCGCTGCACAACCGGATGATCGCCGACGAGCCGATGAAGGAGAAGGCGCGCTACATGCTGCAGAACATGGCGGTCGGCACGGCGCATCTCCAATTGCTGACCGGCTCCGGCGCGCTCGTCGTCGACAGCGACGGCTTCGCGGGCGACGGCGATATCGTGGATACGCCCGACGTTCGGTTGGCCATGACGCACGATCGCGGCATTTGGCGCGGCCGGGATCCCGTCACCAACGAGCGGATCATCGCGGTCACGCTGCCCGTCAAGGAAGGCGCCCGCATCGTGTCGATGTTCCGGTATACGGCATCGCTCGGCACGCTGGACCGGATCATCCGGAATATTTTATGGCTGACGCTGGCGGTGGGCTCGTTCGTCGTGCTGCTCTTCTTCACGATGAGCGTGTTCATCGCGAACCGGATCGCCCGGCCGATCCGCAACCTGACCAAGGTCGCGGAGAAGATGGCCGAGGGCGACTGGAGTCGTCGGGCCGCGCTGCATGACCGGGACGAGATCGGGCGGCTCGCGGACACGCTGAACACGATGGCCTCCGAGCTGACGCGAAGAGAAAAGCTGAAGGAGGACTTCATCTCCTCCGTCTCCCACGAGCTGCGCACGCCGCTCACGTCGATCAAGGGCTGGAGCGAGACGCTCGCCTCCGGCGACCTGAACGACGTGGAAGAGCTCAATCTGGGCCTCTCGATCATCGACCGCGAGACGGTCCGGCTGTCGGGGCTCGTCGAGGATCTGCTCGATTTCTCCAAGCTGTACGCGAAGAGCATCGTGCTGCATCCCGAGATGCTGGATATCCGCAAGACGCTCGTCGAGACGCTCCGGCAGTTCGAGGCCCGCGGCCAGCGGGAATCCGTCGCGATCCGCGGGGATACGGGAGGCATGCCGCTGATGGCGAAGGTGGACGCGGACCGGATGAAGCAGGTGTTCATCAATGTCTTCGACAACGCGCTCAAGTTCACGCCGAAGGGCGGGACGATCCTGGTGGAAGCGGGGCAGGAGGACGGCTTCGCCCGCATGACGATCCGGGACACCGGCTGCGGCATTCCGCCCGAGGATCTGCCGCATGTGACGGAGAAGTTCTACAAGGGCACGAGCCAGCGCTCCGGAAGCGGCCTGGGCCTCGCGATCTGCAAGGAAATCGTCGAGCTGCACGGCGGCATCTTCCGGATCGAGAGCGCCGTCGACGTGGGCACGGCCGTGACGATCCTGCTTCCGTTGCTGACGGAAGCGCAGCAGCAGCAACAGCAGCTGGAACCATGACGGGCAGCCCGATGACGGCGGCCGCACGGCACGAATAACCCGATCGCAAGCACAGGGATAACCGGCGCGCGGCGATCGGGTTTTTGTTTTGATCCGCGGAAGGCGCGGCTATTCTTTATAAAATAACGACTTGCGCTTCTTCGTGACGAAGGCGACGGCGATCAAGGCCAGACACGCGACGCTGACGGACATCCAATGCTGGCTGGCCCAGTGGAGAAAGGCGTGCATACGAGAGCCTCCCTTGGCAGGTTTTAGGCGTAGTATGCGTTGAATCGGCGGCGGGCTATGCGCGGAGCGGCGACGGATGCCGATGCGTCATCATTTTCCAAAATTCCCAATAGCGTGCATAGAGGACAAGGCAGGTGAGAACGCTAGGAAACGGCGGATGGAGCGGCATAACCCGAGCGACCATCCGAACATGAACAGCGACAGCGATGGAGGAGACGCACAATGCAGAATTTATATACCGCTACCGTTACGGTGAACGGCGGCCGCGAAGGCAAGCTGGCTTCAAGCGACGGCCTGCTGAACCTGGACCTGCGGATGCCCAAGGAATTGGGCGGCGCGGGCGGGGCGGGGACGAATCCCGAGCAATTGTTCGCGGCCGGCTACGCGGCTTGCTTCGAAAGCGCGTTGAATCTGGTGTGCCGGACCAAGAAAGTAAAGGTCGACGGCACGCAGGTGACGGGCCATGTCACGATCGGCAAGGACGATGAGGGCGGGTTCGCGCTGGAGGTCCAGCTCGATGTCTCGCTGACGGGCGTCGATGCCGCGCTCGCCAACGAGCTTGCCGAAGCCGCGCATCAGGTGTGCCCGTATTCCAAGGCGACGCGAGGCAACATCCCGGTCATTATCCGCGTCGTCTGACGCTGCGACGCCACGCGCACCTTCCGAGGCAATAAAGCGGGAGTCAAGCGGAAGGCAACGCAAGCGAAATAGCCGCACAAGGAAGAGCTGCCATCATCGCGGATGATCGATGGACGGCTCTTTGCTGCGGTTTTTTGCCGGAACGAGCATTCGAGGGATTGACGCGAGGAGATCCAATCTGAGCCCCGCATCCGCGCAATTCCATCCAGCAGCGGAAGACAATCCCATCCGTCTTATGGTTTAATTGAAGCAGAGTCATATTTCTTTCCAATTCGACACGAGGTGGGCTGACCGATGGCGCGTGAGCGCGAACAACGATACTACACGCGGCGGCTTGCGCTTCGCTTCGGCATGTCGCTGACGCTGGCTGCCGCGATGCTGCTGACCGGCTGCAGCGGCGACGACAAGCCGGAGGCGAACGACGCGAAGCCGCCCGCCGGGGATACGACGCCGGCGCCGACCGATACGGAGCCGGCTCCCGATCAGACGCAGGCCGTCGATCCGCCCCGATTCATCGCCCCGTTGACGGGCCTTCCGCAGGACCATGAAGCCAAGCTCCGCCCGATCGCCGTCATGGTGAACAATTTCAGCGCGGCGCGTCCGCAGTCGGGGCTGCCGAACGCCGACGTCGTCTGGGAGGTGCTCGCCGAGGGCGGCATCACGCGGCTCGTCGCCGTGTTCCAGAGCACGGAGTCCACGGCGCCCGTCGGTCCGATACGCAGCAACCGGCCGTACTTGATCCGCATCGGCGAAGCCTACCATGCCGTGCTCGCGCATGCCGGAGCCAGCACGGACGCCTACGATCTGCTGCAGCATCACGGCAAGGCTTATCTCGACGAGATCTCGAACGCGGGCGCGTACTTCTACCGCGAGTCGTTCCGCAAGCCGCCGCATAACCTCTACTCCAATCTCGAGAAGCTGCGCGCGGGCGCCGCGAAGAAGCACTACGACGAGACGGTGGAGATTCCGGCATACAGCTGGTCCGAAGCGGGCGCGACAGCCGACGGCACGGGCGCGGCCCAGGTGGACATCCAGTTCCTGCTGAAGGACTATCATGTATCTTACGCCTATGACCCGACGGCAAAGCTGTACAACCGCTCGATCAACGGCGAGCCGCACACGGACCTCGAGACGAAAGCGCAGATGGCCGCGACGAATCTCGTCGTGCTGGGCGCGAAGCATAAGACGTACGACGATTACGGCCGGCTGGACATCGACCTGGAATTCGGCGGACCGGCCATCCTGATCGAGCTGGGCCGGGCCGTGCAGTGCGAGTGGGTCCGGAGCGACGACGGCATGATCCGTCTCATGAAGGACGGGCGGGAGCTGCCGTTCGTGCCGGGGCATACGTTCTTCCATATCGTGCCGATGACCCCGACGTTCGAGGGGCATGTGAAGCTCGGCGGCGGGACCGAATCGGGCACGGACGGAACGACGCCTTAAGATTAAACTTGCAGAGGAACCGGGAGCGGGATGCTCCCGGTTTTTTAATTTTGTCCCGAGGTTCGGTTAATAACGGCTCTGCCGGAAAAGACTAGGAGAATGCGGCCGCCGCCGGGCGCCATTTCCGAAAGTTGTCCCGCGAAAGTCATAAAAGCTTTACAATAGCTTAACAAAATCGTCTTCATTTATGATAAGATATTGTCGGTTTCATATGTAATTTGGCGGAATCGGCCGACAAGCAATCGAGGAAGATGGCGAAGGGGATAATTATGTTCAAGAAGAAGAACGACGTGTTTTTTACGACGCTGGAAGCAATGGCGGACACGATTTTGGAAGGCGTGCTTTATTTTCAGCAGAACGTCTCCAAGATCGCGGATGTCGCGATATTCGCGAGGGACATGAAAGAATTCGAAAGCAAATGCGACCGTCATGTCCATACGATCTTGACGGAGCTGAATAAAACCTTCATCACGCCGATCGAGCGCGACGATATCATGAAGCTGACGACCTCGCTGGACGACGTCCTCGACGGCATCGAAGCCTGCGCCTCGCGGTTCGAGATGTACGCGATCACGGAACCGGACGAGTTCGTCACGCTGTTCGCCGACATCATCCTTCGTTCCGCGCAGCAGATCAAGCGGGCGATCTACCTGCTGTCGGAGAAGAAGCTGCTGGCGATGCGCGAGCCTTCGATCCAGATCAACGAGTTGGAGAACCAAGCCGACGATCTGCTTCGCGTCAGCGTGAAGAGCCTGTTCGCGAACGTGAAGGATCCGATCGAGCTGATCAAGCGCAAAGAGATCTACGAACGCCTGGAGCAGACGACCGACTACTGCGAAGACGTCGCCAACACACTCGAAACCATCATCATGCGCAACAGCTAAGGGGACGGGTCAGTCATGGGCATGGACATTTACATTTGGGTCGGCGTCGTCATCTTTCTCGCATTGGCTTTCGATTTCATAAACGGCTTCCACGATACGGCAAACGCCATCGCGACGACGGTGTCCACCCGGGCGTTGTCGCCGAGGATGGCGATTATCCTGGCTTCGATGATGAACTTCCTCGGGGCGGTCATGTTTACCGGGGTGGCGAAGACGATCGGCGGCAAGATCGCGGATCCGCGCATCCTCGAGCACGGGGTGCAGGTCGTCGTCGCGACGCTGATCGGCGCGATCGCGTGGAACCTCCTTACCTGGTGGTTCGGCATTCCGTCTTCCTCGTCGCACGCCTTGATCGGCTCGCTGACCGGGGCGGTCGTCAGCTCGGCCGGCTTCGGCGCCATCAACGGCGATGGCTTCGTCGACATTATCAAAGCACTCATCCTATCCCCCCTGATCGCCTTCGCCGGGGGCTTCGTCGTCATGTGGATTTTGAAGCGGATCTTCGCGAGGTCAAGCCCGCATCAGGTCAATAAAGCGTTCCGCTCCGGCCAGATCCTTACCGCGGCGTTCCAATCGTTCACGCACGGCACGAACGACGCGCAGAAAGCGATGGGCATTATCACGTTCGCGCTCGTCACCGCGGGGGTGCAGGACAACACGGACGTGATCCCGCTGTGGGTCAAGATCTCCGCGGCCACGGCCATGGCGCTCGGCACGTCCATCGGCGGCTGGAAGATCATCAAGACGATGGGCACGAAGATTTTCAAAATCGAGCCGATCAACGGCTTCGCGGCGGACATCACGTCCGCGACGGTCATCTTCACCGCCACGCTGACGCATCTGCCGGTCAGCACGACGCATGTCATTACCTCGTCGATACTCGGCGTCGGCAGCGCGAAGCGGTTCGCCGCGGTCAAGTGGGATCTCGCGGGCCGGATCGTCATCTCGTGGATCATCACGATTCCGATCACGATGGTGCTGGCGGCGTTGATTTATCAGATTATCGCCTTGTTCATCTGATGGCGGTCACGGGACGGGCATATATTCTAAAGCAAAGAGCATCAAGCCGGCGCGGGCTTGATGCTCTTTTTGTTGCAACCGGCCTACGATCGGCGACACCCGACGGACGCTGACAGGCAGACACCTGTGGCCGATTCTTCGCTCCTTGCACCGACTAGCCTATAATGCAAAAGCCCCTTGCCGGGGCAAGGGGCTCGAGCAGTCGATTTTAGAAGGAATGCGGCGGTGGCGGCGGAACTTGGGCGTACGCGCCGTAGAACGACTCCCCGCGTTGGCGAAGGTCTTCGTAGAAATGCGCCATTGTCGTGTAGATATAAGGGTTGAGCCAGAGAATGCCGATACCGAAAGTCACGAAGCAGAGCAGCATCCAGCCGATGAAGGAAAGGAAGAGCACGAATAAGCGTCCTTTATGGCCCTTCATCATCTCTTTGCTGCGGCGGATCGCTTCCAGCGCGCTGATCTCCGGATTATCCTTCAGGATGAAATAAGCCATCGAGTAACGAAGCGCCGCAATGAAGCCGGGGACGATAAACAGCAGCATCCAAAGCAAAGTGAATACCAGCATGAGCAGATAGAGCAGAAATGTGCGAATGAAGTCCGGAAATCCGCTGAGCAATTCGACGAAAGGCGGACGCTCGCCGCGCGAGATGCGCAGGAAGAAGCTGTACGAGCCGAAGGCGAGCGCGCCGGCACAAATTTCGATGGCGATCTGCCCGATGGCGGGGATGACGTTCGTAATCGCTCCGATCAGCAGAAATACGAGCATGAATAGCGCCGATCTTCCCCATTGTCCCGATAAGCTTTGCCTTGCTCTAGCCCGTAGCTCCGATCTTGATACCATGATTGTGCAGAACCCACCTTTAATGTTTTTGTTTCTCCTGGAAGGCAACCAGCCGTTGGCCGGGGAGATGTGAATAAAATATGAACAAAGAACAGAATACATGATAGCCTAATTCCCTGAAAAAATCATCACATTTTGGAAATTAACAATAAGTAAATGTCGACACGCTCCGCATATAGTTCCTTAGTCCCTATCAATCTGGTATAATCATCCTATTATTCGACAAGACCGGGATAGAATGAGGGACATCACGTGTTGGAGCACAAGCAAATGAAACGGTTTCCGCTTTGGATATCGGCCGGAATCGGGCTGTTGGCCGCCGCTTATCTGATATTCGCGAATGGGAACGGCATCGGGACAGGCGCCGACATGCGGTGGAAGACGAAGCTCGCCGGAGAGAACGAGACCGCGGTGAGGCTGATGAACGAGAACAAGTACGAAGAGGCGCTGACGGCGCTTCAGATAGCGGTACAGGACGTTTATGATCATGATCCGAGCTTGGAAGAGGCGAAAGAAGAGCGCACGCTGTCCGATCCCGTGCTGGACGTCCCGTTATCCAATATGAGCTGGGCGTATAACGAGATGGGGGATTATCGGAACGGCTTGGCGGCGATCCGCAAAGCGCTTCTGCTGCTGCCGAACACGGCCGAAGAGTACGTCAACGAAGGCAACGCGCTCTATGGCCTGAACCGCGGCGAGGAGGCGCTCGCGAGCTTCGACCGGGCGCTCGCGCTGGATCCGGACGCGCGGTATGCCTTTTACGGCAAAGGCGTCATCCATTACGAAGCCGGCGAGTATGCCGAGGCGCTGAAGGACCTTGACCGTTATCTGGCGTACGAGCCGGACGACATGGAGGCGGCGGAGAAGAAAATGTTCGCGCTGCTGAACGCGGGCGGGAACGACGAGGCCGCGGCGTACGGCGACGCGCTCGTGAAGGACTATCCGGACGAGTACGAGGCTTATCGGCTGAAGAACGAAGCGATGAGAGCATCGGCCGATTACGAGGCGATCCAAGCATTCGACCGGATGGTCGCCGCAAAGTTCCCCGGCAATCCGCGGGCGCAGGAGCTGCTCGGCGGATTGTACGGCGATTATGGCCAATACGACGATGCGCGGGATTATTACTTGCAGCTGTTGAATGACAATCCGGCCGAGAGCTCGATCTATCTCGCGCTGATGAACAACGAGAGCGATCGGGACGACGTCGATGCGGCGCTCGGGTTCTATCGGGATGCCGCGAGGGCGGATGCGGCCGATCCCGAGCTGCACCGCACGATGGGCCGAATCTACGAGGAAGCTACGGATTATATGGCCGCCGTGCCGTATTATGAGCAAGCGATCAAGCTGGATCCGCAGGACGAAGAAGCGGTAATCGGCAAAATCCGATCGTTATACCGGGCGAAGCGCAACATCCGGTGCGCCGATTACGTCAGGGATGCGGAAGCGGTCCGTGCTTCGAAGTCGGACATCGCCTTCTACGGCGGCAAATGCAATGAAGAGCTGGGCCGGAACGCGGAGGCCGAAGCTTATTTCGAACAAGCGGTCGAGGCGGATCCCGGCGATGCGGAGGCGTTGGCCGAGCTGGCTGCCTTGAATCTGACCCTGCGCAGGGACGATTCGGCCTTGGACTTCAGCGAGAAGACGCTGCGGCTGGATACAGACAATGCCGACGCGCTCTACGTGCAGCGCGAGCTGCAAGAGCGGAAGAAGCCGCTCGGGGAGCGGGTGAAGGCGTTCTTCGCGGCGAGTTATATGTACGGCGCGCAGGTGAACGACGAGGACGTCTGGCTCGCGAAGCTGGACGAGCCGTCGATCACGCCGGCCGAGATCGGAGCCGTCATCGATCGCGCGCGGCTGCCGGACGATCCGTTCACGTTCGCGGTGTGGGGCGAGGACTACGACGCCGCGACGTCGGAGGACGAACGGGACGTGGACGTCCGGAACGAAGGCAGCGTCGTGTATATGCGGATCGCGGAGTTCGGCGAGCATACCGACGATCGTTTCCTCGCGGCGCTCGACGCGGTCGAGCAGCCGGCCGGCAAAACGCTCGTCATCGACCTCCGCGGCAACGCCGGCGGTCTCGCGGTCAGCGCCAACAACATGCTCGACGGGCTGCTCCCGGACGTCGTCATGAGCACGGTCCTGTACAAGGACGGGCAGGCCGAGCCGTACGAATCCGATGCGTCGCACGTCGATTTCAAGCATGTCTACGTGCTGGTCGACGAGCGCACGGCGAGCGCCTCCGAGCTGCTCGCGCTCGGTCTTCGCACCTATCTGCCGAACGCGACCATCGTCGGCCGCACGACCTTGGGCAAGGGCGTCGGGCAGCAGGCGTTCATGGACGACGAGCAAGGGATCGCCGTGTTCGCGGTGAATTTCTACTGGAACGTGCGGGAGCGGAACATCATGGGCACGGGCATAACGCCGGATATCGCCGTTCGGGGCGATGCGCTGGCGGACTTCATGAAGCCGGTGCTGGGGGGACGAACGTAGTCCGCTTGCGCGGCGGATGAAGTCGAGGCATGGCGGAACTGGCACGGTCATGCGAGGCCGAGGTGGTTGCAAGGCAGTACGGGAGCGGTTGTTCGAAGGGCAGGCATAGCCGCGGCGGAACGAGAGTCGTCATGCGGAGGGAACTGCGGGCCGCGAAATTGCCCAGTTCGCTTCACGGCTTCCGGCGAGCTCCCCATGTAGCCGGGGCCGCTTGAATACGTTCGAAAGCTCGTTCGATGCCGCACGGAGCGAAATGAATACATACCAAAGAGCAGTCCCGATCAGCGATAGCTGGCGCCCGGACTGCTCGATTTGCGGATTTGAACGGCCGGGGCGGGCGGCCCCGGCGGCTGCCGGCCTCTCGATCGCTTAGCCGCCTGCCGAATGCCGCGCCGGTTATTTGCGCGGCCGGGGCCGGCGGTTCTTCGGGCCGAGCGGCGTCGGGCCTTTGCCGCCGCCGCCCTTGCTGCCGCCCTTGGCGCTCTTGCCGGTCGCGCGGCGGCGTTTCTTCTTGCGCGCCTTCGGCCGGTATTCGTCGATGTCGCCGTCGTCCGCGATCGTCGCGGAAGCGCCCTTCTTCCCGAAGGAGCCGGCGAGCACCTTGATGAGCGGCGCCATCTGGGTAATGCTGCCGACGACCTTCTGGACTTTGGTCATCGTCGTGACGATGCCGTCGAGGCCGCCCATGCGGTCGACGACGCCCTTGAGATCGTTCAGGCTGTTCCCGAGATTGAAGCCGCCCTTCGTCTCTTTCCCGTCGGCCGCAGCGGGCGCGGCGTCCGTCTTCGACACGGGCGCTTCCGGGAGCGGGATGATTTGCTGATTGGAGGCCGGCATGATGTTGATGGACGGCACGCCGTTCGAGAATTCGTCCGTATCGAAGGGAACGGGCGTCTTCAAGCCGACGCTTTTATTCAAGCCCGGGAACGGGTCGGAAATGCCCGGAAAAGGGCTGCTTCCCGGAGTTTGCGGGCCTTGACCTTGGCCGCCGAGGGGCTGCTGGAAGCTTCTGACGGACGGATCGTAGCGATATTTCACGCAGATCACAACCTTTTTCAACGTTTTGATAGCAGTCTATGGGATAATTGACTATACGGATTGGACGCCTGCCCGCTTTGGGCAAATTTTTTGGGTGAATAGAAGGGGTCATATGGCCCGCGCGGCGCCTTCCGCGGCTCTGCGAGTCTGTACAGCACCGCAACGGTGACGCTTGAATATTACTGACAAAAGCATTACACTGAGCATATTAGTCAGGGTAGGAGTGAACGGACGAATGCAACTCAAGAAGCTGAACGATAAAACGGTCGACCAACTATTCGAGGCGGTACTCACGCTCAAGACGGTCGAAGAATGCTATATTTTCTTTGATGATCTCTGCACGGTAAACGAAATCCAATCGCTCTCGCAGCGGCTTGAAGTCGCGCGCATGCTGGGCAAGGGCGCGACGTATAATCAGATCGAGGCGGAGACCGGCGCCAGCACGGCGACGATCTCCCGCGTGAAGCGGTGCCTGAACTACGGCAACGACGGGTACAAAATGGCGCTGGAGCGCGCGGGACGCTAGGCATGAAGCCGGGCGTGCTGGTGATCAGCCATGGCTCGCGCGAAGCGGGCTGGATCAAGCTTGTCGACGATGCCGTGGCGGCCGTCGCCGCATCCGGGATATTCCGGGGCGAGGACGGGGGCGCCGGGATTCCGGTCGTCTCGTCGTTTCTTGAGATCGTGGAGGGCCGTCTGATCCAGGACGGCCTCGATAGGTTAGCAGCGGAAGGCGTAGGCGAGTTATACGTCCTTCCGCTTTTTGTGTCGTCCGGAAGCACGCATGCGGACGACATCGCGCAGGCGTTCGGCGCGCCGCCCGTCTCGGCAGCGCGAGCGGGCGAGCTTGCGCTTTTCCGCGTCCCCGCAGGCGTGCGCGTGCATATCGGGCAGCCGATCGACGACGACGGCGACATCGCCGAGCTGCTGCTGGGCAATATCGCGCCGCTGACGGCGGATCCCGCCCGCGAGCGGCTGCTGCTCGTCGCGCACGGCTCGCGCGAAGCGGCGTTCCACGGCCGCTGGCGCGACGGCATGACGCGGCTGGCCGGGCGGCTCCGCGCGATGGGCGGCTTCGCCGGCGCGGACATCGCGATGCTGCTGCCGGATCAGGCGTCATGCAAGCTGCGGGCGCTGCAGCGGCGTCATCCGGGCGAGGCGTTCATCGTCGTGCCGCTGTTCCTGAGCGATGGCTACTTTACCCGCACGGTCATTCCGAAGCGGCTGGAGGGCCTGGATTACCGGTACAACGGCAGCGCCCTGCTCCCGAATCCGCGCATCGCGGGCTGGATGGAACGGCAAATCAGGAAGTGGCTGTCAGCGCTGGATGCGGATGGCGGCGGGCGTTTGGGAAGTTAGCCGCATTGGTGTATAGTAAGAACTAGTGCAAGAGATAGATTCATCGGGCAGCAAGAGCAAGGCAGATGGGCGGATGAGGGCGGCGGACTTCGGGAACGAGCGGCCGTTCGAGCGCGCATACAGGGAACGCATACGGTGACCGAACCAAGGCGAGGATCGGCGGCTTAGCCGGCTTTCGTCCATCCCTTGGAGGCAAGCCTGCACCGGTTCCCGCAGCGCGGGCCGGTCTTTTCTGCCGCCTGGATGTTCGGATGTTCGGAGGTAGTCTTAGTGACGATTAAGCGGGCAAGGCTCATTTATAACCCGACGTCGGGTCGGGAGGAAATCAAGAAACGGTTGCCGGATATCTTGCAGCGGCTGGAGCGCGGCGGCATCGAGACGAGCTGTCACGCGACGGTCAGCGAAGGGGATGCGACGGTAGCGGCGGCGGAAGCGGCGGACCGCGGCTTCGACATGATCATCGCGGCGGGCGGCGACGGCACGCTCTACGAGGTCATCAACGGGCTGGCCGAGAAGGACGTTCGTCCGCCCCTCGGGATCCTGCCCTTGGGCACGACGAACGATTTTGCCCGGGCGCTCGGCATTCCGAAGCATTGGGAGTACGCGTGCGACCTCATCATCCAGCAGTACGCGAAGCCGATCGACCTGGGGCGCGCGAACAATCGGTACTTCATTAACATCGCCGGCGGCGGCTCCCTGACGGAGCTGACGTACGAGGTGCCGAGCAAGCTCAAGACGATGATCGGGCAGTTGGCCTATTATATGAAGGGGCTCGAGAAAATGACCCGCCTGCGGCCGACTGAGCTGCGCATCCAGGCTGAAGAGATCGGCGAGATCCACGAGGAGATCATGATGTTCCTCATCTGCAACAGCAACTCCGTCGGCGGCTTCGAGAAGCTCGCGCCGGACGCGAGCCTGAACGACGGCATGTTCGACGTCGTCGTGCTGAAGAAGTGCAACCTCGGCGAATTCATTCGCCTGGCCAGCCTGGCGCTGCGCGGCGAGCATCTCAACGATCCGCATGTGGTCAGCTTCCAGACGAAGCAGCTCACCGTCACGACGCCGGATTACGTGCAGCTCAACCTCGACGGCGAGTACGGCGGCACGCTGCCGTGCACCTTCACGGTCCTACCGTCGCATCTGCACATTATCGTCGACGAATCGGGCATTTCGACTTATAAATAAAATCCGGGTGCCGAGGCATGCGGGTGATGGAGCGGGTATAGAATTATGAGCAACAAGTTTAGGGGCAAGGCCAAGAGCAATGCCGGGGGCAAAAGCAATCCCGCGAAGCATAGCGGTGCCGTCAGCGGCGGTCGCAGCGGCGGCGCCGCTGCCGGCCGTGGCGGGGGTGCGGGGCAAGCCGGCGGCGGCAACAGCCAAGCGCCGGTGGGCAAAAACGACGACGTCACCGTCGAGATCATCGGCTTGACGCATGAAGGCGAAGGGGTAGGCCGCGCGGACGGCTTTACCCTTTTTGTTCAAGGCGCGCTTCCCGGCGAGACCGTGCGCGCGCGCGTCATGAAGGTGAAGAAGACCTACGGCTACGCCAAGCTAGAGGCGATCGTCGCGCCAAGCGCGGACCGCGTCGAAGCGCCGTGCCCGATCTACAAGCAGTGCGGCGGCTGCCAGCTGCAGCATATGGACTATGCGGCGCAGCTGAAGTGGAAGCGGCAGCATGTGGTGGACAGCTTGGAGCGGATCGGCAAGCTGCGCGTGGCTGTAACGGCGGCCGGCAGCGGCTCCCCCGAGGATGCGGCTGCCGCATTCACGGGCGACCGTGGTGAGCGCGGCGACGGTCACGAACGGCCGACTGCGCAGCAGACGGTCATCGTGCATCCGACGATGGGCATGGACGATCCGTGGCATTACCGGAACAAGGCTTCCGTGCCGATGGGCATGGCAGTCAGCGGCGCGATCCATGGCAAGGAAGGCCTGCCCGCGCCGGATCTGAACGGCGAGCATTTGATCGGCGGCTTCTACGCCCGCGGCAGCCACCGGATTATCGACATGGACGAATGTCTGATCCAGCACAACAGCAACGACGAGATCGTCGCGCGGGTCAAGCGGATCGGCCGCGAGCTCGGCATCACGGCTTATAACGAAGAGACCGGGCAAGGCTTGCTGCGCCACGTCATGGCGCGCGTAGGCTTCGTGACCGGCGAAGCGATGATCGTGCTGATCACGAACGGCTCGCGGATTCCGAACGCGGATCAATGGATCGCACGTATCCGCGAGACGATCCCGGGCGTGACGAGCATCGTGCAGAACGTCAACAAACGCGACACGAACGTGATCTTCGGCGACGAGACCCGCGTCCTCTGGGGCAGCGAGGTGATCTACGACGAGCTGGACGGGATTCGCTTCGCGATCTCGGCGCGTTCGTTCTATCAGGTGAACCCGGTACAGACGGTGGCATTGTATCGCAAGGCGGTGGAATATGCGGCGCTGACCGGCCGCGAGCAGGTTATCGATGCTTATTGCGGTATTGGGACGATCTCGCTGTTCCTGGCGCGCCAAGCGGGGCATGTTCACGGCGTGGAGATCGTGCCGGAGGCGATCGAGGATGCGAAGCGCAATGCCGCGCTTAACGGCATCGAGAATGCTTCGTTCGAAGCCGGAGCGGCTGAAGTGGTGATTCCGCGGTGGCGGCAGGAAGGCATCGTGCCGGACGTAATCGTGGTGGATCCGCCGCGTAAGGGCTGCGATGAAGCGCTGTTGGAGACGATTCTGGCTATGCGGCCGGAACGGGTAGTGTACGTGTCTTGCAATCCGTCCACGCTGGCTCGGGACCTGCGGGTGTTGGAGGATGGCGGGTATCGGACGGCGGAGGTGCAGCCGGTGGATATGTTTCCCCATACGGTGCATGTGGAATGCGTGGTGTGGTTGTATCGAATTTACAAATAACGGGATGCCTAAAGCCTTTTTTCAAAATAATATTTAACGAACAAGAAAAAGCTCACGGTAAGATAACGTGAGTTTATTCTTGTTCGTGGTAATGTTCAGTCAGTTGTAATTGTCTCCTTGAGCTAACGAAAAAATGTTTAAGATAAAGGTGATGAACCTCATCATGGGAAAGAAAAAAATCGAATTAAATGAGGAAGTAGCGGTGATAAAGCTGCAACTGGGAGTAGTGTCACTACACATATGAAAGCGATCATTTTGATGGCTCGTAAACAGGAATGGCAATTCGCGATCGTTTTCGTATCAAAAGCAGGAGAAATGGCGTTTTCAGACGAAAAAAGATGTTAATTATTGGAGGTGTTCCTCTTGAACGATAAGACTTTTTCCTGGAGAAGATTCTGGTGTCCACGAACAGGTACAATCAATTTATCTGATGGCGGTTATCTATATAACCCTGATTCTGAATATGGGCATATTTATAATGAAGGTGTTGTTCCTTTTGAAAAAATATCGGAGGTTCCATGCTTAATTTTGTTAGGAGAGCCGGGTATAGGTAAAACAGAAGCTTTAAAAAGTATTGAGAGATCGGAAAAAAATCTTACTCTAAAGATTGATCTTCGTTCGTATGGAACAGAAGACCGCTTAGTTCGAAATATATTTGAAAATCCTTTGTTTAAGGCTTGCCTAAGAGGGGAGCATAATCTACATCTTTTTTTAGACAGTTTGGATGAATGTTTACTGCGGATAGACTATGTAGCGGTTTTGTTGGCAGAAGAATTTATGAAGTATAAGAATAACCAGTACCTAAAGAATATTTTTCTAAGAATCGCCTGTAGAACAGCTGACTGGCCGAGTTTACTTGAGCGAGAGTTAGCGGAATTATGGGGAAAAGATAACATCCAGATCATGGAGCTGGCACCATTGCGAAGAGTTGATGTTCATAATGCGGCATTTGAACTGGGTATAGATGCTGATAGGTTCATGAATGAAATACGAGAGAAAGAAGTAATTCCTCTTGCAATTAAACCGATTACGTTAAAGTTTCTTTTTAATCTTTACATACGACATGGTAACTTTCCATCTTCACAAAAAGAGTTATATCTGCAAGGCTGTGAACTTCTCTGTGAAGAAACGAATGAAAGCAGAGTCGCATCTAAGAATACAGGAAGTATGAGAGCCAAGGAACGTCTAAAAGTAGCTTCGCGAATTGCAGCCATGATGGTGTTCTCTAATAAATATGCTGTATGGCGTGATATTAATTATGGTGATGTTTCTGAGGAAGATATAACCATTAGTGATATTTCAGGTGAGCATCAAAAAGATGATTCGTTAATAATTCCTGAATCAGAAATTGAGGAGACTCTTTCTACCGGATTATTTTCTTCAAGAGGGTTGAATCGCTTTGGGTGGGCTCATCAAACATATGCTGAGTTTTTGGCGGCGTTATACGTAACTCAAAATGAACTGTCTCTTGTTCAAGTTATGAGTTTAATTGAACATCCGCTTGATTCAGAACAAATGCTTATACCGCAACTACACGAGGTTTCAGCCTGGATAGCAACTATGAATGTAGAAGTGTTTCGCCAAATCATAATCCGAGATCCACAGGTACTGCTTCGAAGTGATGTTACAAGTGTAGATCCTGAAGATAAAAAATCTTTGGTAGATGGTCTTTTAGAACTGTATAATGCAAACAAAATTAGAGACTGGAATTTTAATGAATACTATTATAAATTGAATCACCCAATTCTTGAAAAGCAGATTAAACCATATATAGTTGATCAACAGCGAAGTACTGTGGCACGGCGTGCTGCTATTCGAATTGCAAGAGCATGTAAACTTAGTGTATTACAAGACGATTTACTTATAATTGCACTAAATCCTGATGAGGAGTATCACATTCGAATCCAGGCAAGTTACACGTTATGTGAGTTAGCAAATGAAGCGAATAGAAGGAAGCTCCTTCCATTGGCTAAATCTGAGGCAGGAAAGGATGCTGACGATGAGTTGAAGGGTGCAGCACTCCAAGCGCTGTGGCCTCAGTATATGTCAGGTGAAGAAATATTTTCTCTACTCACTGTTCCTAAACGTAGAAACTTTACTGGGCAATACAGAATGTTTTTGAACTATGAAATTCTTGATAAGCTTCAAGTTTCGGATCTATCCTCTGCATTAATATGGGTTCTAAAGCATGCTGTTAATGAGCAATTTGATTCTCAAATTGAAGATTTAGTGCAGGGGATCTTAAACAAAGCGGGTCAGTATTTGGAAGTACATGAAGTTCTAATAGCTTTTACTAATGTTATACATGCAAGATTATTGCATTTCGATAATTTAAATTATATTAAAGACTTATTACAAAATCAGGTTATTCGTAGAAAAATCTTATTTTCATTGTTGAACACAGAATCTGATCAGGAAGTCATTCTTTCTTCAGCCTTTTCTTGGCTCATATTGTCAGAAGATTTCCCATGGATGGTTGAACAATTGTATGAAAATAGCTCCCCTGAACTTCAAAAAAAATGGATTATTCTGATAGAAAGATCGTTTAACCCGTCTAATTCCGAGCAAGTAGAGTTACTTTATAATGCTATTCAGAATAATAAAATGTTAGCTGAGAAATGCCAAGTTTTTTTTCAGAGTATTCCATTAGATTCTGAACAAGCCACTGAGTTAAAAGAAAGTCATATACGGAGAACAAAATGGCGGGAGATGAAGGAAGAACGTGTACGTATTTATCCATCTATAGATGAAAGAATAGGTTTGAGATTAGATGAATTCGAAGCCGGTGATCTAGATGCTTGGTGGAGATTGAATTGGGACTTGGGAATTGAAGAAGAAAATGGACAGGTAGAAGAGTATGAGTCAGATATAACAGCATTACCTGGTTGGAGAAAAGTTGATATACGAGCTGAAGGACGAATTTTATCCGCTGCGAAGAAATATGTACTTGAGAAGATCACAGCAGCTTCTAGTTGGTTTGGAACAAATACTTGGCATAAATCAGCTATGTCAGGATATAGGGCTCTAAGATTGGTGTACGAGCGAGATTATGAATTTTTACTTTCTTTATCGCCATTCCATTGGGAAAACTGGTCTCCAGTTATCTTAACGCAGTGGGTAACGTCAGAACATGACGAAAGAGAAATACATGATCACTTAGTTAAGTTAGCATATTTGAATGCTCCTGATAGGGTGATTTCAGATGTGATGCAACTTATAGATAAAGAGAATCAACAACATTCTAATGTGTTTATTATTAGATCAGTGAAAGAATGTTGGGATGCTCGATTAGGCGAAGCAGTATTAAATAAATTAAAGACTAAGAGTTTAATGCCTGAGTCTATAAAGTGCTTACTTAATGATTTGCTACGATATCAGATAGATGGAGCAGAGGAGTTTGCTTTGTCTTTAATTATTCCCGAATTATTAGTTGCTGAAGAATCTCGTAAGTTAGCTACTATTGCCGCTGCTGTGTTATTGAACAACTCTCGGCACGTCGGTTGGGATATTGTATGGTCTCTTAAAGAGTCTTACCCTGATTTTATTCAAGACACTTTTCTTTCTTTTACAAGTAGATTTGAAGGAAACAAATTACTTCAAGCTTTATCAGAGACGGCGCTTGCTGATTTTTATATCTGGTTGGTAAAAAGATTTCCGCATAAAGAAGATCCGAATCATGATAATGACGAAATGGCACATTTGGTAGAGCCTCGTGAAGAGATAGCTGATTTCAGAGACGGTATTTTACGCTACTTGTCAAATAAAGGGACATTAGAATCTTGCAATGAGATTGCAAGGATTGTCACTGAACTGCCTGAACTTTCGTGGTTAAAGTGGACACTAATTGAAGCACAAGATGTCACACGCCGTAATACTTGGTCTCCTTCAAGCCCTGTTGAAATCATTCAGTTAGTGGGAAGTAGGCAACGAAGACTAGTGCAAAGCGAAAATCAGTTACTGGAAGTGTTAATTGAATCACTTAACAGACTGGAGCAGAAACTACATGGAATTACACCGGCAGTAGTATGGCTCTGGAATGAAGTCGGTCAGAGGGAATATCGACCAAGATCCGAAAACGAATTTTCCGATTATGTAAAGCAACATTTGGAAGAGGATTTACTAGGGAGGGGAATCGTAGTTAACCGAGAGGTGGAAATACGGAGAAGTGTTGGATCCTTACCTGGGGAACGTACAGATATTCATGTGAATGCATTGTTACCAGGGATATCAAAGGAAGCTTTTGAAGTCATTACGGTTATTATCGAAGTTAAAGGAAATTGGCATCGGGAGCTATTTCAAGCGATGGAAACTCAATTAGTCAACAGATACTTAAAGGAGGGCAAATGTAAGTATGGTCTATATTTAATTGGTTGGTTTGAGAGCTCTAAATGGAATGCAACTGATAATCGTAAATCTTCAATTCCATCATGTGGTCTAAACGCTACCAAGGATACATTAAAAGATCAGGCTAAAAGTTTATCAAAGAGAGGGGTGAATGTTGAATCATTTGTTATGAATCTAATTTTTTAAGATTTTGTGGCGGCTGATGTGTAGAACCTGCTTACCTAACACATGTGGAATGCGCAGTAAGCGATATATCGAGAGAAACATCCTAAATTACGCCACACAGTCAGGGTAAGGTGTTGAATGGTTAATCACGCTCAGCAAGCATTATGTTTAACTCTCCCCTCAGCGATGGAAGTTCGAACATCGATGAGTTGCAATCGATATGTAGTTATTTATACTGAACAAGGAGAATTATATGGCCTGGAGTAAATTGAAACAAAGCCTGGAAAGTTTTCTTAGCCCTGGGCTAAACGGAAGGGTCGAGTACCGTGCGACCAGCTACCGGTATGTACTCGATAAAGCAGGGATTTGCTACATCGCGGTCGGTAAGAAGAACGTGCTCAATATGAGCGATACGACGAGCGGAATCCGCTGGTATCAGACGGAGCTGGAGGTTAAGAACGATCCCGACATCCGAGTTCCGGTCAGCGAGGAAGAGATCGAAGCCGTCCGGCAAGAGACCAAGGGGAACGCCCCGGAAGATCGACTGCAAGCGATGGCCGGCAGCAGAAAAAAATCAGTCCTTGCAAAGGAGATTTTCTCGGCACAGTCATCCTTAAGCAAATCGAATTTTATCGTTGTGGCTACGAAATTCTTGTCCACTTCTATCGAAGAGAGCTTAGAGAGCCAGGATATCGTGTTGAATATTCTAGCTTTGGTCGACAGACGGGTCGGGAAAAAGCGCCTGTTAAACATGGCCGAGAAGATGAAGGCAAAGCATCCGGCGGTGCGGTACTTTTATGAAATGCGACTGAGAACGATCTGAGCATGCATCGACGCTGCTTAGCTGGACGAGAAGCCGGTCCACTTGATACCGCTCCGGGGTTTACCCGCTGGCATTTGAGGCTATTGAATATAAAAGACCTATAGCCTATACTCTCTCTATATCCAATTGTTCGCCTTTCTGGAGCTACTCGTCAGGCTGGGAGAGAGATGTCCACATGAACCCGAAGGTCCCCTTATACAACCAAATTCAGCGCTATATCCGCAATCAGATCCAGACGGGGGTTTGGAAGCCCCATGATCGACTGCCGGCCGAAAGAATACTGGCGGAGCAATTCAACGTAAGCCGAATCACGGCCAAGAATGCCGTTGTCGGCTTGGTCGCGGAAGGCTACCTGTACCGGCATCGCGGCAAAGGAACGTTCGTGACGGACAAGCAGATCTCGTGGTCGCCCCCGGCCGCGGAGGAGAACGCGATGCTGCCCCGATCGGCCAAACAGATCGGCTTGATCATGCCTTGGATGGAGTTTAAGTACCAATTCGCCTTAATATCCGGCATCGAATTTGAACTCAGCCGACACGGCTATCACCTGGTCTTCCGACGAATCGCCGGCGCCGATGAAGCGGAGACCGCAGCCATCAAACACTTGCTGGCTATCCCGGTCGAGGGCTTGATGGTCGTCGCGAGCCGCGGCGAGTATTTTCAAGACGACATGTTAAGGCTCGTATTGGAGAAATTCCCGCTCGTATTCGTCGAGAAATATTTTCGGGATTTCAAAGTAAACGGCGTGCATTGCGATACGGAAAAAGCCGGCTATCTGATGGGGCAATTCCTGGTCGGCCGCAACAAGCGGCGAATCGGCTATATGAGTTATCCATCGCAGTATACCGCCGGCGTGCGGGAAAGGCTGTTCGGCTTCCAATCGGCGCTGCTGGAGCACGGAGTTCCTCCGATGCCCGCTCATCTGAATATGACCATCTCGCCGGAGGTCGTTCAGGGCTCGAACCAGATCGGCCCGCACGACGTGCCGGAGGAAATCTTGGATTTCATTCGCGAACATGCGGAATTGGAAGCGATCGCGGCCGCGGATGCCCATATTGCCCAATTCATCGGGCGGGCCTGCTGGCAGCTCGGACGGCGAGATCTCATGATCGTCAGCTGCGACGAACCGAGCTACGTACCGGCGTGCGTCATGCCTGCCGCCTACGTGGATCAGTCGCCGGCCGAGATCGGCATGATTGCCGCACAGCTTATGATGAACGCGATCGAGAACAACGCCGACACGCAGCTGAGACGCGTAGAGCCTCGGCTGATTGCATTTACTTGATGTCAACCGGATCACCGAGCGCGGATGCCTACTCAGGCGTCCGCGTTTTTGTTGTTAATTGGATATATAATTTCATAATTGGACTTATTGACCTATCCAATGCTTGCATCTATACTCGAACTATAAATGCTTAGGAAAGGAGATCGACACTGTGCGAGGACTAACGGGAAAAGTAGCTGTCGTTACGGGCGGGGCACGGGGGCTGGGAGAAGCGATTGCCCGGCGCTTAAGCGAGGAAGGCTGCGCGGTATGGATTTTCGATCTTAATCCGGATGGCGCCGAGACGGCAGCACACATCCATCGGGCGACCGGTCATCCCGTGTACTATGAGAACGTGGATATCAGCCAGGAAACGAACATCGAAGAAGCCTTCCTCCGCGTAGCCGAATCGTCCAGCATCGTGGATATTCTCGTCAATAACGCCGCGCGATTCATCTTCAAGGGCGTGGAGGCGACGTCGCAGGAATGGAAGTCCATCCTGGACGTGAATATTATCGGCACCTCGCTCGTTACCCGTAACTGCGTGCCGCTGATGAAGAAAGCCGGCAAAGGCGCCATTGTTAATCTGTCTTCTGTAAGCGGTTTCATTGGACAGCCGAGCTTTGCGACGTATAATGCGACCAAGTTCGCGATTCGCGGTCTAACGAAATGCTGGGCGATCGATCTCGGCGCATTCCGGATTCGCGTCAATAGCGTCTGTCCCGGCTATATCCGGACGCAGGCGTTCGACGACAGCTGCATCCAGCTGGGCATCGATCCGGAAGCAGAGAACGCGCGAATCTCGCTGCAGCATATTCTGGGGCGGCAGGGAACGGCGGAGGAAGTATCCGGCGTCGTGGCGTTCATGGTATCGGAAGACGCTTCGTTCATGACCGGCGAAGATGTCATGGTTGACGGCGGTTATCTTGCGAAATAGGAGCTGATGAGACATGCAGGCATTGGTCTACTGGGGTCCCGGGAAGTTGGCCCTCGAAGAAGCAGACGTTCCGAGCCTGAAGCCGGACGAGGTGCTCGTTCAAGTCGAGCGCGTGGGGATTTGCGGCAGCGAATTGGAGGGTTACTTGGGCCATAGCAGCATACGCGTACCGCCGCTCGTCATGGGGCATGAATTTTGCGGCACGATCGCTGCCATGGGAGACGAGGTTCGCGGGCTGTCGCTAGGCGACAAAGTCGTCGTGAATCCGCTGATTGCTTGCCGAACCTGCCCGAGCTGCCTGGCGGGGAAAATCAACATTTGCCGCAATCGCCAGCTCATCGGGATTCACCGGCCCGGCGCATTCGCGGAATTCGTGGCCGTCCCTTACGAGAATGCGATCTCCGTCCCGAAGGAGATGGACGCGTCATTGGCCTCGCTCGCCGAGCCATTGGCCGTGGCGATCCATGCGGTCAAGCTCGGACTTCGGCCGCTGGACGATCTGCTCATCCTCGGAGCGGGACCGATCGGGCTGTTATGTCTGCTGGCCGCGAAGGAGATGGGAGCGGGCTCGATCGTCGTGCTGGATCTCCAGCCGGACCGGCTCGCGCACGCGGAGCGATTAGGGGCCGTGGGCCTCTCGCCGAGAGACCTCGATGCGCGACGGGAGGAGATCTTCCCGCTAGGCATCCCCTCGGTCATCGATTGCGTCGGCGTACAGGCCGCGAGAGAGCAAGCGATGCATGCGGTCGATGCGGGCGGCAAGGTCATCCTGGTGGGATTAGGCCATGGCCGATCGGACCTGCCGGTCAATCATGTGGTACGACAAGAGATTTCGCTGATCGGCTCATACACGTATTCCCACGAGGACTTCCAGCAGGCGGTCGCGCTGTTGCGGCAGGGGAAGATCGATATCCGGCATTGGACGCAGACACGCGATTTGGCGGAGGGGCCGGCAGCCTTTCAAGAGCTAGTCGAGGGGAAGGGAAGCTTCAGCAAGATCTTTTTGAAGCCGTGAATGGCGAGCGGCTATAACGGAGGGAGAGACGGGGATGACGTTCAGAATCGTCGATTTGTCGCTGGAGATCTACCATGGGGCGCCTAACTTCGCGTGGGATCCCAAATGCGCCGTGATCGTGCATAATACGACCGAGAGCATCGGCTATAACATGACGCAGCTTTCCATGAGCACCCATCAAGGCACGCATCTCGATGCGCCGTATCATTTCCTGGACGATGGCAAGACGGTGGATCAATTGGATCTGCACCAATGCATCGGCCCGGCGATCCTGGTCGATCTGACTTACAAGCAGCCGAAGGAGCCGATCGGGATCCGGGATTTTGAGCCGTACGCCGATCGAATCATGGCAGGCGCGAAGGTGATCTATCGCACGGATTGGTTCAAGCAGCTTCCGGATCGGCGCTACTTCTCGGATTTCCCCTATATGACGATCGAGCTGGCGGAGTGGCTCGCCGAGCGGCGGATCGGATTGATCGGCATGGACGTCCCCACGCCGAATCCGACGGATTACGACCCCGTGCACAAGATTCTGCTCGGCGCCGAGATCGTCGTCGTCGAAGGCTTGGCCAATCTGGGCGACATCGGGGAGAGCGAATTTTATTTCTCCGCCGCCCCGTTGAAGATCAGAGGGAGAGACGGGGCACCAATCCGAGCCTATGCGATGCTGGGGCTGTAAGGCGTATGCATACATGAGCGGAACGCGACGTCAGGATCATAAATGGCCGGAAAGCGAGAGGATGACGAAGATGAAGCGAATAGCCTTGGTTAATTTCACGACGCTGGATTATACGATTGAAGAAACGATATTGCGCAACGCCGGTTGTCAGGTGGAGGTCTACGACGGTGTCGCAACCGAGGACTTGCCGGGCACCGTACGCGATGCGGAGGTGCTGGTCGTGCAGCTCCAGCAGGTGCCGGAGGCGTTGTTGGATGCAATGCCGAGCCTGAAGCTGATTGCCCGAGAGGGCATCGGCTTGGACAGCATTCCGCTGCAAGCCGCGACGGCGCGCTGGATCACGGTCATGAACGTACCGGATTATTGCCTGGAGGAAGTGGCCGTGCATGCCGTCAGTCTTATGCTGGCGGCGCATCGCAAGCTGTTCGCGGCCTCCAGCCTTGCCCGCGAGGGGCAATGGACGCGCATGCCCGAGCTCAAGCCGATCTATGCCTTGTCGGCATTGACCGTGGGCTTGATCGGCATGGGCCGCATCGGGGCTCAGGTGATCGCCCGCCTGAAGGGCTTCGGCTGCCGGATGATCGTGAGCGATCCTTACTTGCGTCCAGACGGCGTACCGGAGGGGGTGGAGCTGGTGAGCTTGGATGACTTGCTGGCGCAATCCGATCTGATCTCGCTGCACTGTCCGTATACGGAAGAAACGAAGCACCTGATCAATAAAGCGCGGATCGCGCAGATGAAGAAGCAGCCGGTGCTGATCAACGTCTCGCGCGGACCGCTCGTTCATGAAGGCGATCTGGTGGACGCGTTGAACGCGGGGGCGATTTCCTTCGCCGGCTTGGACGTACTGACGGTCGAGCCGCCGGCGTACGACCATCCGCTGCTGCACCATCCCCAAGCCATCGTGACCAACCATATCGCCTGGTATTCCGAGCAATCCGAGGCGCGACTGCGGAATTTGACTTCGGAGCGGATTGTTGCGTTTCTGGAGGGGCGGGAGATTCCGAATGTTGTGAATGGTGGGTAGGGATGTTTGGAGGAGGGGGATAACGGTCGACGGTGCGGGAACGGCTTTTTGCTATAGAAAGTAAGAACGGTACTTTGGATGTTCAGGATGTGGAAATCGGACAGTCTTAATTGATAGGCGGAATAGAATTGAAGTTGCTGCGATCTTGTTCTAAGCGGCTTTTATTTTGTCCAAAACCAGTATTGAAGCAGGCGGATAATCAGCTGAGCTTGTAGACCACAGGGGATTTAACCGAGGTGAATTTAATATGTTTCCGCATACGGTGCATGTAGAGAGCGTTTGTTCCTTGATTTATAAGGGTGTAAACAATAAATAAAGTCTTGCCATATTGAATAAAGTCCTGACAGGAATTAAATAAACTCGTGATAAACATGGGGGAAGTCTAAGAGGAGAAAGGGGAAAACCCTTATCCCATAAGCCATTCCCCAATTTTTTTATCAAGACATTATTCAAACGCAAATAAAGTTGTGACAAAAAGAGGTGAGGGGAGAGACGGGAAATCACGGATTTTTAGCAGGACTTTATTTAATCAGGTGACGGTGGAATGCGGGTTTAAGGGGGATAAAATAGCAGAACTTTATTTAATATGGACATAGTAGGAACGAAAAATGATTTTTCGTTTCGAAGTATTTAGGGAAATTGGGGACAACAAAGCTATTATATAGTTCAGACACAAAATAAAGTTCGTCGTTGCTTACCATTTTCTTTAACGAAGTGTATGATAGATTATGAAGTTGATTTGTTTAAGAAGTTACTATACAATTCAGATACAAGATTACGTTTGTCGCTTACCAGTATGCGACTCATAAATGCCTGGAACGTTTGGTTCTGTCACTAACCAGTATGTGACTAATAAATAACTGGTTTGATAATCTTGTAAAGAAAACTCAACTGAAGTTCAGGAAGCACCTGAAAGTAAACGGCAATGGCCGTTTCTTTTAGGTGTTTTTTTATTTCCAAAAAGAAAAGGAGTAGATGCACGTGAAGATCCCAAAGGATTTGCAAGTTGGTCAAAAAATCGAAGTTGTTTACATCACTGGGGAGTTTGAGACCGTCGTATTTGGAGGATGGGATTGGACATACGGACTATTTCCCGTTCTCCGTTTCGAAGATGAATATTGGGAAGAGGAGAAACTCGTGAAAATAAGTGGTTGGATTCGACGTTCATTAATTGCTCGATTGAAACTGATCAAAACTGATCAACGAAGTCAAAAAATAAAGGTGTAAGAAATGATTTTGAAACGCTTCAATCAGAAGGAATAGGAAATAGGTAAGTCATTGAGATTTTCATACTAAGCTTAAATTATTGCAGAATGAAGATCGTTCGTATAAAATTAAAGCAATAAGCACTTATTCGGGTTACTTCGATTTGAAAATAACTCTAAAGTTTGTGGAAGATTTAAAGGGGATTTCATAATGACTTTAATAAAGAATTCATATCGGATACTTATTCAACCTGTAGCCATAAGGCATAACAGGTTTTTCTTTTTTTATGTAAATTATTTTTTGCAATATTCACTGAAGAGAATACATTGCACGAAGTCTTGTCATAATTTTTCACCATGTAGCAATCTTGGCTAAGGGCGTTGATCTGATCTGGCCAGCCCCTTATGTGAAAGCTTTGTTCGTCAATATATAAAATAAAGGAGTATGTCTAATGATACATCCAAACCTTCTTGATGCGCGGTCCCTATATAGTAATACGCGACTATATATTAAATTTAAGTTGCTTTTAGCAACTGTAAGCGCCTTTGGAGGTGAGGTACCACTCACTGAAAAGGAACTGTCTGTTCGCCTCGGTACTTCTTTGAGTCGTATTCGTTCATTGATTACACGATTAATCGAGGACAAGCTGGCTTCACGTCTAAACGGCGTATTATTCTTCCATAAATATGTCGATGAGAATAGAGACAATCATTTGTATGCTAAACACTATGCTTTTTTCACTTGTAATGAGTTTTTAAATGAAAAACCGAATGTACGCAATTATGTTTTGCATATCGTTGGAAGTGTGTTGATAAATACTTGCAAAGCTGAATGTCATATGCATCTAAATGAATTATATGATGAATCGGGATTATTTTTGGTACGTAATCAGAAAGAAGCTATTGTGGTTATTGAGAAGGCTAAAAAGTATCTGGATATAGACTTCAGCGGCAACAGCGTGCGTATAAATAACGTTCATAAACATTGGACGGGTATGGGGGAAATTCATTCTGAAGGTGCGATCTTATGGGTACGTAAGCAACTGGAAAGACATAAATTTTTCATGGGCTTCATTTCTAAAGATGCAGTTCAGCAATTTAGAATCGTAATGGATTCTTATTATAGTGATTTTGGTTACGCCTTTGCAACCAGAGTATTTGATGCCACACTTGCCATTTTGCAACAAAAGTTACGCGAGCGATCTGAGGAATATTATTACGGACTCATTTATCGGGATCATGGCGACTACACTCAAGAAGAGTGTGATGAAATCCGAGGCTATTTTCGAATTGTTATGCAAAATGCGGAATCTCTATTTACGACCCATCGTGGACTTGAAAATGAATTACTATTGTTGCGGTAAGAGAGAGCACTAAAGTGTTCAAATTAATATAATTTAGTTTGAGGTGAGGAAGATATCAAATAATATTATTTTTGTAATTGCTGCGGCTAACTTCAAGCTACTTCTAAAGTTTGATAACGGAGTCTACAAGATTTTTGATTATTATGTATTTGCAAAAGGCAAACAAGGATTGGTTAATGATATTTTGAATAATTTAAAACTTTTTGAATCAGTTAAGATTGACGGCACAGGTACGATCTGTTGGCCCAATGGATATGATATTGCAGTTGAATTTTTGTTTGACAACAGCGAATCAGTTGACGATGATATTTTTGATGGGATTTATGCAGTTCCACCTCCAGATGGAAAAAGGTTAATGATTCGCAAGTTGCTTAACTATTGTGACGAAAAGGGGGTTGACCCTTTAAACTTAACAGAAGAAGAAATGAAGAAATTTAAAAAATGACTAAAATAGGCTTACCAAAGCAAAGGTAATGCAAAGTATGTCGCTGATTAGTTACAGGGCAGTTCGTATTGCGCGTAACATAGATTTTGATCCTAAGATACTATGTAGCAAAACCACTTGCATTTTAATCTTGACTTCAATTTCGGGCAAGTATGATGTAGAGCTTTAATCATAAAGTATATTGATAATATCCATATGATGTCTATATTTTGTCGATATAAGAGCATTTCTACTGTCATGGAGAATCAATTGGATTTAATGGGGTGCCCTTCAATGTATAGATGTTCTATTGATACTTTACGGTTGTTCTCAGTATAGAGGGAGGTCAGTAATTGAGGGTTAATGACTGTTTACTAATGGATATCCAGGACTTTTAATGTCGCTTCGCTTGAAGAGCTCTACTTGGAATTAACGGCTTTTAGCTTTTTTGAACAGTGAATGCATATTAAAGCAGATAAGGAGTGTAAGCTTATGAATACATATAAAATCGAACAAGTAGCGCGATTCTTCGGAGTAAACGATGCAACGATCATCACATGGCTGAAAGTCGGTAGGATTATTGATGCATATCTTCCAAGTGATAATATGCAGTGTCAAATTCAAGAAACGGCTATGTATAAATCAATTAGTAAAGACATACCAATTAATGAAATCGTGGAACTTTATGAAATAGAACAAAAACGAACAAGTTTACGTCCGATGACACTTGCACAAGAACAACAGGAGATTTTGGATGTTATCTCATTCTTTGAAACTAAGTATGGCGGCACATATGAAGAAACACTCTTTAACAGAGAAAGTGAGTTAACGCTTTTAGAGAAGCGAGATATGGAAGAATGGGCTTATTTGCTATCAATAAATAAACTCAATTAGAACTAAATGAGCACATTGGGGCGATAATCTATGTTTAGAGTAAATCGATATAACAATTCAAAACGAAAGCAAAGAGCACACATCTCAAACAGAGATCGAGTGCTTTTTTAGTGCTCGTTACCTTCCTAACGGACCGTTCTAAGACGGAATTGTTCCAGAAGGCTACTACTTCGGCTAAGGAGAAGAGTTAATGTGAAAATACAACCCCGCAATCGTAACAGGGTAATTCGTATAACAAAAAATGATGTTTCGTCTGGATTTGAACGAGTGTTAAGGAATATAGAGATCAGCAAGGAAATTCTGGACAAAGGTTTAATTGATTCACGAAATCTAAAAAATATAGTTAGAGAGCTGAAAAAAAGAAGAGGATATTAAGAAGATTACGCACAGAATCCCGAATCTCAAAAGCAAGTACGGACTTATTGTAACTCATTTATTATGGTATTTATTAATGGGTGAAAATCAAACCGATAGAAGAGTATAACTTTAATTACGCAGAAGCCAAATAATTACGTAGATAATGGAAGTAGTCTATAATAGATTAATAGGGAAAAACTGGCGAAAATGAGGGGCGAGTCATGAATTTGAAGGATAAGATCACTAACTATCTGAAAGATAGAGATGGTTCAACTGATCGAGAAATTACAAACTCAATTTTAGGTAAAAATGAGCCACAACAGGTGGTTAACCAGACATGTAGGGCATTGGTAAGCAAAGGTGTTTTAAAAAGAGCTAATCGAAAAGATGGATTAATTGGCAACTATTTAGTCACTGAAATAAATGCTAAAGAAGCATCTCCAGTCGATCTGGCAGAGAGTTCGAAGATATTTAGTGAAGATAGTTTAAAGGAGATTCTGAAAAATCATTTGCATCTGAATGGATGGGTTACGCAAATTGCATGGGGGAAAACACCTGGTATTGATATCAATGCAATAAGAGGAACTGAGCGATGGATCATTGAAGTCAAAGGATTAGGGTCTTTAAGTGCAATGAATGTGAATTATTTTTTAGGTGTCCTTGCTGAAACGCTTCAAAGAATGGATGATCCTAATGCGAAGTATACGATTGCATTGCCAGATGTAAAGCAGTTTCGTAATCTTTGGAACAAGCTTCCTTTGTTAGCGAAGCGAAGAACTGGTATTACAGCAATCTTTATCGATACTGTAGGAACTATAAACGAGTGTGAAATCTAAAGAGAAGAGATTCTAAAAAAATTTTTATGGGCTACTTTATTGCTTTGATAGAACACTGTCTGTGTATGAGTTTGCTGAATCATTAGGGTAATATTACGATTTTGATCGATCGGATTCGGATTCGGATATGGATATGGAAGGAATACACATAATGAAGTTTAGAGAGGACTTCTTTGTTCGCAAGAAAAATGAAATTGGCGTTTCTTTAAATGAGGTGCAGAAGAAGGCCGTTCTCCAGACAGACGGTCCGCTGCTTCTGCTTGCATCCCCTGGTTCTGGTAAGACGACGACTATCATTATGCGCATCGGCTATCTAATTGAGGAACTGGGAGTGCATCCATCAAGAATAAAAGCTGTAACGTTTAGCCGCGCAGCAGCGGGTGACATGGAGGAGAGATTTAAACGGTTTTTTCCTGATCTTACGCCCGTAAATTTTTCGACCATACATAGCTTTGCTTTTGAAGTGGTGCGCGAATTCTTTCGGAGAACAAGAACGGCTTTTCAGATTATTGAAGGCGATGTGGATTTAGCTTCGGAGCAGGAGGAAGTCGATTCTGAAAGTCCCCCGTTACATAAGAAAATAATCTTGCGCAAGCTCTTCAAGACGATTGTAGGAGAGAACATTACTGAAGATCAGTTGGAAGAGCTAACAACTTATATAAGCTACATTAAAAACAAGATGATTCTACCAGAGGACTGGTCTAAGGTTCATGTTGATGTTCCTAAAGCAGAGTCGATCTTTCATGCATATGAGGCGTACAAGAAGACGGGGCATAACAAGTTGTTAGTTGATTTTGACGACATGCTTGTTATCGGGGAACAAGTATTAGAGAAGGATGGAGAACTACTTCGACAATACCAACAGAAGTTTGACTATCTTCTGACAGATGAAAGTCAGGATACATCGTTGGTTCAACATGCGATTATTGAGAAACTCACTCGATTACATCGGAACCTTTGTGTAGTTGCCGACGATGATCAGAGCATTTATAGCTGGCGGGGGGCGGAGCCTTCCTATCTTTTGAACTTTAAGGAGTTATATCCTAATGCCGTAACGTTATTTATGGAACAGAATTATCGGTCATCAAAGGATATCGTGGGAATTGCAAATGAATTCATCAAGCGAAATAAGAATCGGTACGCCAAGAATATGTTCACCAAGAATCCATCAAATAAGCCGATTAAGATCAGAAGTTTCGCTGATCACATCTATCAAGCAAAATATTTGGTGCAGGAAATTCAGCAAATTGAGAATCTGGCTGAAGTGGCAGTGTTATATCGTAATAACTCTTCATCCATTACTTTAATGAATGAGTTTGATCGGGCGGGCATTCCGTTCTACATGAAGGATGCCGATAATCGGTTTTTCTCACATTGGGTAGTTAATGATATTTTGAATTTCATGAGAATGACATTTACTCACAAGCGAGCTGATATTCTGGAGAAAATTTATTTGAAGTTTAACTGCTATATTACTAAGCAGCAAATGGCAGCTTTAAAAAAGATCGACAATAACGAATCAGTGTTTGACAACTTACTGAACTACGTTCAATTGCAGGATTTCCAGCATAAGCAATTGGTTGAGCGTAAAGAGACATTTACACAAATGAAAGGAATGCCGCCGCGACATGCTATCCGTGTAATTAGAGAAAGATTGGGCTATGAAAAGGTTATTGAGAAGATGTGTGAGCGTCTTGGCTTCCGAAAAGAATACTTGATTGGCATCTTGAACACATTGGAAGAGATTGCAGGTTCTCTGGCGACAATGGGGGAGTTTGCAGATCGGTTAAAGTACCTGGAGTCGGTATTAAAGAATGCCAAATTAAGAAGAGGGCAGAATGTTGTCACTCTGTCGACTTTCCATAGTTCGAAAGGCCTTGAGTTTCAAACGGTATACATGATCGATTTAATAGAGGGAATTATTCCATCGGTAAGTGAAGTCATGAATGAACCACACATGGAAGAAGCGACCCGCTTGTTCTACGTGGGCATGACAAGGGCAAAGAAAAATTTAGAATTAATCGTGTACAGAAAACGAGATGGTGAAAATGCAACAGAGTCGCAATACGTAACAGCGGTTAGGAACAGCTTGAAACCATCAAAGGTGAACCAGAAGAAGGAGGAGTCAAGAAAAAGAGGAAGTAAAATTGTTCCAAACGCACATAACACCAATGCTATAAAAAGTTCGGAAAAATTAAGCAAGATCCTACATCATCTCAGATTAGATAAGAAAGAGGATATCTTCAAGAATTATAGCCCAACTCAAGAAACACCATCTAAAGATGATCCTAAATACGGAATAGAGTATTATCGCGGAGTCGTTGAAAAGATGAAATCTTCTTCTACTATCTTGGATTCCAATCCCTCATTTAAGGAACGAATCAAAGAATGTGAACAAGAATTTGAGCGTTTCAAAGAGACAGGAATCATCTCTTATCAATTAAAGACTAAAACAGAACATATGGAACGTGCACTGGCATCTAAAAAATACTTGCAGGAATTTCAAACCTAACAATTTCTTCGTACGATTAAAAACAGTGGTGGGAGGTTCAATCCATGATTGCTCAAGGAATAATTGTTCAAAGTAATTCTGTGTTGATGGTTAGAGAAATTGTAGACCGTGGGGATATCGTTTGGAACTTTCCAGGTGGTGGTATCGATCAAAATGAAACCCCTGAGCACGCTTGTATCAGAGAAATCAAAGAAGAAACTGGATATGATGTAAGGATCAGAACACTGCTTCATGAAAAAAATGAAAAATACACTTATATAGCAGAAATCAATGGCGGAGAACTCTTTCTTGATACTGAGAACGAACAAGACATCGTTGAAATTGCTTGGATAAACTTAAACGACAATGATAAGTTTGATTCTATTACTTCTCCTATGTTAAATCTATATTTGGAGACAGTAGGTTAATTTCCACAAGGCTACGCATAAGCCGTGTCACCCTACATTTGAATCGCTTATTTGATGAAACTTCTGCAAGCTTGATCGTTTATTTGACTGGTAAGTAGCAAACACAGGGGCACAGAGTAATGAGGGCAGTAAAGGAACTGAAATCGAAGGTTAACGGTTTGGAGGTAATTGCTTTGGTAAATCAGACAGGAAACATAATTTATCTTGTGGAAGATTTAGTTGAAGAAAAGCTACTTGCAAATTTAAATCCAGTGAATAATCCTAATTCAAAATATTTAAAGGCAGAATTTAACCCTAATGAAGAATCTTTTGTTGATTTTATAGTGAAGAATTTCAATAATACTATTGGCAAAAATTCAAAAAACAAACTATTAGCTCGTTGGTTAAAAAAATACTATGATTGGCGTACTCAAGATCATGAGACAGATGAATATAATTTTTTAGATGAACATACCAGTGTATTGAATAAAATTTCGACAGGTAATATTAGAGCATTATTGCAATTAGCATTTGATGTTTACTGTCTTCAGATAGAGAATAGTTTTCCAAAACGTTTGCGAAAGAGATTGCAAAATATTGATCACTTCCAAGGGGTAAAGTATGAGATTTCTGTAGCATCATTAATGCTTAGAGCAGGTTTCGACATAGATTATGACGTTGTTGAAACTAATAATTACGGAAAATCTTGTGAGTTTATTGCGACTCATAGAGAAACGAAGGATAGAATTGGTATTGAGGCTAAAAGTAAAAAATTTAAAGGTGTATTAGATTCATCATCTGGTGAAATGAAGGATCATTTTTTAAGTAGATTGCTTAGTGATGCAAAAAAACAAGCTCCAAATCATCTTCCTTTTATTATTTTTCTTGATTCGAATCTCAAACCAGGTAAGAATCTTCATTTAGGAGAGATACCCTACTTTAATGACTTATCCTCTTTAATTGAGGGGGATCATAATAGGTACATAAATGATTATAAAAAAACCCCATATAATTATATTATTGTTACAAATTATTCAGATCATTATCTTGGAAATGAATTAGCACCAGATAAAACTTCATTTTGTGTTTTGGGATCTACCAACCCAAATTACTATTTTAACGATGATCAAAGAATAAAATCAGATTTGATATGTAGTTTACAAAATTATACTAAAGGGATTAACTTGGTAACAAGAAAGGTCTTAAGGTATTGATAGATGTAAATAGGAGTGAACTTATTTGGAAATAAGCTTAGGCGAAAACATTAGAGTGCAACGTGAGGCTTGGCACTGCGTGGTATCTTGATGAATTAATAAATCTGAACTATGGTGAAAACGACGCTTTTCGGAAATAATCAGAGCGTACTAAAACATAGACAAGCACCGTATTCATCGTCAACATCATTCAACGAAGTTCTTGAGCTTATATGATTATGAATCCACAGGTTAGAATAAATTGAACTTGACGACTGAAGCGGAGTATGCACCATCTTACCATTAGTGAATTTCTCAGATTGTTATCGTACAGGCACGAAGTGCTTATAATACATGGCTCAAGACATGGCTCAAGTTTTGAAGGATCTCATTAGAGAAAATTTGGAGGTGCTATTTGCATGAACGATAACAGAATGAAAGACCAAGAATTTGAGGCTTTTGGTGGAGAAGAGAAGGAAGAGGGAAACTCAATTAATCCAAATTTCGGACTCCTACTTAAACATTTAAGAGTGCGAGTAAAAGGAATGAGTATACGGGAATTGGCTGAAGGTGCACGGATATCTCCTGCATATTTGAATCGTTTAGAGCGAGGCAAGCGTAATCCAACTATTCTAACAGTATACAGACTTGCAAAAGCTCTCGAAATTCCGTATTCAAATTTAATGGAACCTGCATTTCAACAAATGGAACCACAGGAAGTGCCTACTTTAGTTGACGTAATAATTAGAAACACCTTTACAATTAAGAGTCACGTATCAAATAAGGAATCCAAAATATTGGTGGTGAAAATTATTGAGTATATTATTGACTGCGAATGGAGTTCCAAAAGCAAATGCAAAGATCTGTATCTGTTATCGGAGATGATGGAGGAGCTTAAGGGGGCAATATGAAATTAAGGATCATGGGGTATTAAATTCGATGTTATGGTGTGAACCGCTATTTTTAGCGGTTTTTTCTTTTGCCCTGCATATTGCATGTCCAAAAAAGTAAGAATAAAATAAGAATAAAGTGAAATTGAAGTGTGCTGAGGTGACCGATGTTGGAGGTTAAGCTCTTTTATAAGACGCAAAGGGATCTTGCGAATTCAGTGAATCAAATCGTCGACGCATATTGGTGTAGTGATATAAGTGAGGATGATTTCATAAGACATGTTTCGGCGATATACTTAAATAATTCGAACAAGATTATAAAACAGAATGGTTTTACTACGATCCTAAAGCAACAATGCGGGAAAAGAAGGCTTGATGTTATTGAACGGATATTAAAGTTAAACGGATTTATTCACGATACACAATCTACAGGTTGAAAGAAGGTGATTGCGATATGTCTCAAGAATTAGAATATAGTGCCACTCTAACTGGTGCTTCGTTCATGTTTTATGAGTTCAAGCAGGTCGTAAGTCTTAGATTACAGGGATTCGACGAACAAGAAATAAGGGAGAAGGTTCTTTCTGAAAACCTGTTTCAGTATCAGGTTAATGCAAGTTTAAAACGAAGCTTGCCATCAGTATTGCGCAGAGTAAGTGTTCTGGATGATACGTTGTCTCAATTGATGTTGGAACGGTCTTTGGAGACAGGGAAAACCGTTAACCTATACGCTATCATGAAGACGGACAGGCTGTTTTTCGAATTCATGAACGAGGTTATTCGTGAAAAGCTTGAATCGAGCAACTATCTTTTAGAGAAGAAAGACATCAATCTCTATTTCACCTCTAAGGCAGAACAAGATGTAGGGGTAGCAAGTTGGACGGAGCAAACGATTAAGAAATTGAAGAACGTCATACAGCGGATCTTACTTGAGTCAGGCATCTTGAAGGATAAGAAGTCGGGTCAACTAAGTAGGCTTCTGATGGATGATCAGTTAAAAAAACATTTGATACATATTGGAGACATTGCTTATATTCGAGCAATGGGCGAGGTATAAAGCATGGCGAACATTAAAGGCAGACTCGACAAGATCATGCCGAAGATCAAGGAAGATAAGTTCATTGAGGGTAGAGGATTGGGGAACGAGATCAGCTTCTATGTGTTCGATTATGAGCCTGAGCATGAACTACTCATTCGAGATTATATCTCGTTTATATTGAAGGAGTTCAGTCATGAAGGATCTGGCCGCCGAATCATTGAGTTCGATCTGTACAAGTTGCTTATTGAGATTGCGAAAGAAAAGCGAGTTTATGATCGGATTCCTCAAATGGAAGAGAAGCAGGGGAAGGAAGCCTTGTTTAAGGCAATGGCTAATTTTGCGAAACCTGATATCTTTCTGCAGAAGATTAAGGAGAAACAGGGCGATCATAATGTCGTATTTATTACTGGCGTAGGAAAAGTTTATCCATTTGTACGATCGCATAACATCTTGAACAATCTTCAAGAGGTGCTGGATAAAGTACCTGTTATCATGTTCTTCCCAGGTAAGTACGATGGTCTATCGCTACGATTGTTTGACCGCTTCAAAGATGACAATTATTATAGAGCATTCCGTTTAGTGGATTAAGCAGAGGGGGAAGGTTTGTGTTGATTAAGGACATGTTCGTAAAGGACATTGAACGTAACATTAAAGGGGTTATAAAAGTTGCTCAGACCGATGAAAATAACATTTATCAAGAACTTGATGAGTATGTCGTAACACGGGAACTTAACAAGCACTTATCAAAGTTTTATGAGAATTATCAGCAAGGGATAGATGGAACGACTGATAAGATGGGTGTTTGGATTTCGGGCTTCTTTGGTTCGGGTAAATCGCATTTTTTGAAAATCCTTGCTTACTTGTTGGAAAATAAGAAAGCAATGGACAAACGGGCCGTTGATTTCTTTGCTAATAAAATTCAAGACGAACTTGTTTACGCAAATATGAAACGAACGGTAAACGTCGAAACAGAAGTAATTCTCTTTAATATTGACTCGAAAAGCTCCTTGGATAACAAATCAAAGGAGGATGCTATTCTTCGTGTGTTCACGAAAGTCTTTTACGAGCATCAAGGCTTCTATGGAGATATTCCTGGCGTTGCCGAAATGGAAAAGTATCTGTCCAAAGAAGGCGTATATGAGGACTTTAAGCGGGAATTTAAAACTGTGGCGGGTGAAGAGTGGGTAGACCGCAGGAACACCTTCTATTTTGATGCCGACTACGTTATCGGTTCATTAACCAAGGTTACTTCGATGTCTGAAGAAACAGCAAGAAACTGGTTTGAGAATGGCGTTAATAACTTTGAAATCAGCATCGAAAAGTTTTCCAAAGACGTTAAGGAGTATATAGCTCAGAAAGGAAACAACTTTCACCTGATCTTCTTGGTAGATGAGATTGGACAATATATCGGTGATAGCCGCCAATTAATGCTAAACCTTCAAACGCTGGCTGAAGACCTTGGAACACATTGTCAGGGTAAAGTGTGGATAGTGGTTACTTCGCAGGAAAGTATCGACAGCATTGTGAAAGTAAAAGGTGATGACTTCTCTCGTATTCAAGGACGTTTCGATACGAGACTATCATTATCTTCTATATCGGTTGATGAGGTTATTAAAAAGCGGATTCTTGAAAAGAAGGAGCACGTTTCTGACAAGCTGAAGCTTCTTCACCATGAGAAGAGTGCAACGCTTAAAAACCTCATTAGTTTTAAGGATAGCACAGCCGATTTGCGTGGATATGAGAATGATTTGGAATTTTCGGATGTTTATCCATTCCTTCCATATCAGTTTAAACTTCTTCAAAACGTTTTCGAACAGGTACGTAAACATGGTAGTTCGGGTAAGCATTTGTCGGAAGGAGAGCGCTCCATGCTCTCGGCATTCAAAGAAGCTGGCTTACGATTTAAAGCTGCTGAAGAAGGAACACTTATTCCTTTTTATGCGTTTTATGACACAATTAAAGAGTTTTTAACCCCTTCCGTTGCGAGGGTTATTGATGGTGCGTATCAGAATCATGCGTTACGTGACGATGAGTTTAACATGGATTTGCTGAAAGTGTTGTTTATGATCAAATACGTGAAAGAGGTTCCTGCGAATCTGGACAACATTGCTACGCTCATGGTAACGAAAATTGATGAAGATAAGCTTGCACTAAAGGAGAAAATAAAGATTTCCCTTCGAAAACTGATTTCAGAAACACTTATTCAAAAGAATGGTGATTTCTACTTATTCTTAACAGACGATGAACAGGATATTAACCGTGAGATCAAAGCGATGAAAATTGAAGAGGATATACTCAAGCGTGAGCTTGCGAATTATATCTATCAAGATCTGTATGATGATAAAAAATACCGTTACTCGGCGCAATACCAGTTTTCTTACAATCAAAAAATGGATGAGAAGAACATTGGCAATCAAACGTCGAGCATAGGAATTAATATACTCTCACCATTATCTGATCACTATGTCAAATCAGAACAAGAGCTGATGCTTATGTCATCAGGCACAGGAGAGATGATTCTGAAGCTCGGCGGCAGTGAAGCATACGTCGAGGAGATGGAAGAAGTCCTCAAGATTGAGGAATATCGAAAAAAGAAAGTTCCGACTCAGCTTCCAGAGAGCATACAGAATATTTTAAACAATAAACAAGCAGAGGCAAGGGATCGTAAGCGCCGAGTAAAAGATATGCTGGAAGAGGCTATAAAAGGTGGTACATTCTATATCAATGGAAATAAAGCCGAGGTTAAAGGCTCGACGGTTAAAGAGCGCTTAAATGCTGGATTTCTTACCTTGGTAGAAAACGTGTATACGAAGCTGAATTATGTTAAGACCTTCCTGGATTCAGAAAAAGACTTGAGTTTAATTCTTAGAAAGAATTATGAGCAACTGACCATTGATGGCGCATCGTCTAATACAAATGAGCTTGCAATTAAGGAAGTTATGGACTTTATTTCTTTACAGGATAACATCCAAAAGCAAGTGCGGGTAAAAACAATTTTGGATCGCTACAAGGATAAGCCGTATGGCTGGAAGGAACTTGACATTTCGGGTTTGATAGCAGAACTGATGAAAGAACAGCGGATTCGACTGCGACTAAACTCGGAATATCTGGAGTCAGAAGATGGAAATACCGTAAATGCACTAACCAAATCGAGTGACATTGATCGAGTAATCATTGTAAGACGTGTGATTGTGGACGAAGCATTACTGAAGGTTGCAAAGAACGTATGTAAGCAAGTATTTAATAAATCAGATGTCGCTGATGATGAGGATGGGCTGATAAAGGACATTCGAGGACTAATAGACGATCAGATTAAAGAAATCAATGCCCTCAAAAACCGCTATGAAGGGAGAAAGTATCCTGGCGGAAGTCTCTTGAATAAAGGACTTGAGTATTTTGGTGAGTTTACAAAAGGTCTGGACAATGTATCCTTCTTCACAAAGTTGCGTGAGCTGGAAGATAACCTCTTAGAATGGGAAGAAGATGTTACATATGTGAAGAGCTTCTTTACATCACAAAAAGACATTTTTGACAAAGGACTTCGAGCAATCGATAAGTATAAAGAGAACGATGTCTACTTATCGAGTAACGAGATCAAAAGTTATGCTGATAAGTTGCAAGAGATCTTAATTAATCCACAGCCATATCGGGAAATTAAAGATATCCCTGAACTGGTGAATAAAATTGATGAGCACAGCAGGATCATACTTGAAGAGAAAAAGGGTGTGGCGAAAAACGTCATTAATTTGGATCTTCATTATCTTACTTTACGTGCAAATGAAGACGGTGTGTCTGAAGCTACGAAAAAACGGATTCTGGATTATTATGAAGACTTGATTAGTGTAATGAATAATCTTGACAATATCTTTAAGGTGGATGCATCAATAACACAAAGTTCTAATTTTAAAGAGAAACAGAGTGTTATTATAAATCATGAAATTAGTGATTTTGAAAGGGAACAACAAGGGGAACCGCCAGTTTCATGGGATGGTGGGGGAGATAAAACACCAGTTATAGTAAAAGCTGTTTCTCAAAAAGAACGAGTGAAAGTGAACGATCTACTTGCTACTAAGACATTAAGAACGGAAGCTGAAGTAGATATGTTACTAAACACATTGTCTGCAAAGTTGAAGCAGATATTAAAGAATAACAAACAAATCGAGTTTATTGATTAATCAAGAGCGTGGTCTATGGCCACGGCTCTTGATTACTTAAAACACATTCCATCATGGGTTGGTGAAAAGCAAGAATGAATAAAGCAACATTGAAAAGTTTTGCTACTAACGCTCATAAAGAACTGATTGAGAAAGTCAAAGCAAGGGCTTATAAATTAGGAATTACTGAAGATAACATCAAGAATACTCAATTCGAAAGTTCAGATGCAATTTATATCAACGGTAAGCAACTCACCGCAACGGAAAAGAGACAAAGGGAGAAACTAATATCTCGAATTAAAGAAATCGGGTATACGCAGGTTGTTGAGGAAGTCGCATATACCTGGTTTAACCGATTCACTGCGTTGAGGTTCATGGAGATAAATAATTATCTCCCTACTAAGGTAAGAGTACTGTCATCCAGTAATATCGACAGCAATGAACCCGATATTATTAAAGAGGCATTGATCATTGAATTAGATATTGATAAGGAGCTGGTATACGAGTTAAAGCTCAATAACAAAACAGAAGACCTGTTCAAATATTTAATTATTAAGCAATGTAACAGTTTGAATAAAGTCCTACCGTTCATGTTTGAAACGATTGATGATTATAAAGAGATCCTTTTTCCTGAAGGATTGTTGACAAAAGATTCGTTCCTAAGAAAAATGACTTATACGGATGCAATTTCTGAAACAGATTGGGAACAAGTTGAGATTATTGGCTGGTTATATCAATTTTATATTTCTGATGAAAAAGACAGGGTTTTTAAAGATAAAGCTAAGTTCAATGCTGAAGAAATCCCCTATGCGACACAACTCTTTACACCAGATTGGATTGTCCGATACATGGTACAGAACTCTCTCGGACGTTATTGGATTGAGGGACATTCTGAACACAGGAGTTTATCAAAGACTTGGGAATTTTATCTTCAAGATCAGAATCGGGAATCAGAGATAGAAGAGAAGCTTGCTCCATACGTAAACAAAGAATTGAATGTTGAGAGTATTAAGTGTTTCGATCCTGCGATGGGAAGCGGTCACATACTCGTTTACATGTTTGAGGTGTTATACGAAATATATATTAGATGTGGTTATATGGAACGTGAAATACCAAGGCTTATTATTGAAAATAATTTGTTTGGACTGGATATAGATGATCGAGCATATCAACTGGCTTGTTTTTCGGTCGTTATGAAGGCAATGGAGTATAACAAACGTTTCTTTAGAAGTATTGAAAAAGATGGATTGACACTAAATCTGGCTTCGATACAAGAGTCAAACAGTCTTACTAATGAAGAAGTTGCATTTATTGCAGGAGTAGAAATAGGGGATAAATATAATATTACAAAGATTTTTATTGAACAATTTAAAGAAGCAAAGACATTGGGTTCTCTCATTAAAGTTAGTGTGTACCCTCATGAATTTTTAGAGCAAAGATTAAAGATTATCAAGGAACAATCTATCGATGATTTGTTTATGATTGAAAAAAGGGAAAAGGCTTTAGCGATCCTATCACATTTAATTAAACAAGCAAGTATTATGTACAACTTTTATGATGTTGTTGTTACAAACCCACCGTACATGGGTTCAAAAAATATGAATGCAGTTTTATCAAATTTTTTAAGTAAACATTACCCTGATTCAAAGGCAGATCTATTTGCAGCCTTTATGGAAGTGGATCACTATTTAAAAGAATACAGTTTTTATGCGAGTATTAATCAGCATTCATGGATGTTTTTATCAAGCTTTGTAAAATTAAGAGAAAAGGTAGTTCGTAACAAATTTATAGATTCAATGTTGCATTTAGGGCCAAGAGCATTTGAGGAGATAGGCGGTGAAGTGGTTCAATCTACAGCCTTTGTACTAAGAAATATTGCAATAAAAAATACTAAAGGTATTTATTTACGATTAGTTGATGAAAAAAATGCCAAAGATAAAAGAGACAAAGCATTAGATATGATCCAAAACTCTGAAGTTTCTTATCGTTTTTTATTCAATCAAGAAAATTTTAAATCCATTCCAGGTAGTCTTTTGGCATATTGGGTAAGTGAAAACATTACTAAAAACTTTCTCGAACCTTCTGTAGGAACAAAAATGGTAACAAGAGAAGGTATGGCAACAGCTGATAATGACAAATTCTTGAAAAACTGGTATGAAGTAAAGTTAACAAAAATAGTCTTCGGATGTAAAAGTAATGAAAGTGCTTTGGAGGTTAAAGGAAAGTGGTTCCCTTATAACAAAGGCGGGAGCTACAGAAAGTGGTACGGGAACAATGATTATATTGTAAATTGGGAGAATGACGGCTTTGAGATTAGGAATAATATTGATGTGAAAACAGGCAGAATAAGGTCACATAATTATAATGGAGATTTTGGATTTAAAAAAGGTATTACTTGGTCTGCATTGAGTACGGGCAGTATCTCTGTAAGATACTCTGATTATGGTTTCCTTTTTGATTCTAAAGGAGCTAAGGGATTTTGTGATGATGACTCAGAGCTATACTATATATTTGGGTTGTTAAATAGCAAGATTGGTATGGCTTATCTTGAATTTCTTTCCCCGACAATGGACTTTAAAGTTGGGGATGTAATTCAGATTCCTCTTCTTACATCGAATATAAAAAGTCACATTGTTAATAAAGTGAATGAAAATGTATTAATTTCTAAACAAGATTGGGATTCCTATGAAACATCATGGGATTTTATTAAGCATCCACTGATTAAGTATCCAACATCAAGCCTTTCTTCAGCCTTCGAGAGTTGGAAGGAATCCACCAAGAATTTATTTAATCAGCTCAAGTCAAATGAGGAAGAGATAAACAGATTATTCATCGAAATGTATGGCATGTATGAAGAGTTAATTCCAGATGTTGAGGATAAAGATATTACTATTCAAAAAGCAGAACTTGAAGGTGATATTAAGAGTTTTATATCTTATGCAATCGGATGTTCGTTTGGTCGTTATTCGTTAGATGAAGAGGGACTTGTTTGTGCTGGAGGAGTTTTTGATCCCTCTCGTTATAGAGCATTCCCTGCGGATAAAGATAACATCATTCCAGTTTTGTCTGAAGCGTATTTCAGTGATGATATTTCAACTCAATTTGTGAAATTTATTGCTGTTACGTTTGGAGAGGAGAAACTATATGAGAACCTTGATTTTATAGCCGATGCGATCGGAAGGAAAAACTCCGAAACCTCAAAGGAGACAATAAATCGATATTTGTTAAATGATTATTTCAAAGACCATGTTCAAACATATAAGAAAAAACCGATCTATTGGATGTTTACTTCTGGAAAACAAAGAGCTTTCAATTGCTTAATTTATATGCACCGATACGATAAATCAACATTGTCGAGAATCAGAACTGATTATTTACATGAACTTCAGATTCGGATGGAGGCTGAGAAGAAAACGCTGCTTGATATCATCAATGGAGATGGAACTACAAAGGAAATTACAAATGCGAAGAAAGTACTGAAGTCACTTGATCTAAAGATTGAAGAACTACGGGTTTACGACGAAAAGCTTCACCATATGGCTGATATGCAAATTGAGATCGATTTTGATGAAGGTGTTGCTTTAAATTATGCGAAGTTTGAAGGCTTGCTCGCTCCAATCAGATAATTTGGTTACAATGGGGATATACCAGTTTTGGTGTATCCCCGTTTTTAAGCTTGGGTAGGAAGGTGTTGATGAATCAATGAATATGGACGAAGTCATAAAGGCACTCCAGGAAGCCTTTCTTCAGCCACATGCTGAAGGTGAGCACCGTAAGATTATTTTCTGGTTTGATAAAGACCAGGAATTTGCTGAATACATACAAGAAATTTTTATCGAGAACGTCAATGTACATATATTGTCGGAAGGAAATCAATTCTACACTAAGGTCTTGCTCGAAGAAGAGGACCCTAAATCGAACTATTTGATATATTCCAACCTCGACATGAGTGTGGAGGACAACTGGTTGTTGGATACAGTTCTGTATTCAAAGACCTTCTATGCAGATAAGTTATCTCTCATTATGAACGAGCTGAAAATAGATCCATCACTCCGTAGTACGGTGAAGAATTACGAGAAATTCTTCGGAAGTAAGGACAGGGTTCGAAAGTTCAAAAGTTTTGAAGTGTCAACTTTTACTGAAAGCACGATTGAATTGACCATGATGAGTGCATTGTGTAACCTCAAAACTCCTGATTTTGAAGATGTCCTGAAGATTGTTCTTATGGACTCACTTGATGACAGTGAGAACAAACATTTAGATTCAATTGCGAAATATGTCGGCTTAGAGGTGTTTTGGAATGCAGTAGCCGAGAGATATGGCTATGAGCAACTTCAGAAATCACTTAAGACATTGTTCATCCATTTGACAGTTACAGCGCTAAGTCATGCGATTGATGAAGTAAGACTTTCGCAGTTCAAGAATTATATTGCTAATCGTAATAAGTCCAGTGCACTGGTGTTCATCGATCACTGGATGCATCATAAGTCAGATTATCACCTATATGACCAGTATGCTGAAATTACTGAGAAAGAAATTAAACTGTCGGATGTTGTGAATCAGCTTGCTGTTGAAGAATTCAAGGCGGCGGATACTTTTCCGTATTTTGATCGAGCCATCATCATCTATATCGCTAACAGTTTAGAAGATCGGCTGGAGGATTATGATTTATATACGAAGTTAATTAACTTGCGGAGAGTAAAGCATTACTACGAGCGATATCAGTCTATTTATGAAGCTCTTTACAACACGGTTAAGATGTTCGAATTCCACAAGAAGTACAGCATGGGCATTCCTAAAACACAAGCAGTGGACATGTATAAAGCATATGTAAATGACTATCATCAAATGGATATGTACTATCGGAAGTTCTACGTTGCGTACGACAATGAAGCCAATAGTGAAATCCTAAAAAAGCTCAAAGCGATGGTCGAGAACTTATACACCAACTGGTTTATGAGTGAGTTAAGTTCACATTGGTCTGCTATGGTGCATGACGAAATGAAATTCAACTGGGTCCTACCAGGTATCCAAAGCCAGAAAAACTTTTATCGCAGCTTTATTGCCCCGAAGATCTCTAATGGTGATAGGGTATTTGTGATTATTTCGGACGCCTTGAGGTATGAGGTTGCAGTGGAATTGACGGAAAAGTTGAACTCGGAGACAAAAGGAGCTTGTGACATTCAGCCATTGTTAGGCGTACTTCCTTCCGTAACGAAAATGGGAATGGCAGCGCTTCTGCCGCATAAGAACTTGGAGATTGATCTAAGTGGTAAAGTGTTGGTCAATGGAAAATCCTCCAGTGGCTTAGATAAAAGAATCGAAATCTTGCAAGGAGCCGTAGCTGATAGTACAGCTACTCACTATCAAGAGTTAAAGAACATGAATAAAGCTGGACGCAGGGAAACGTTCAAGGGCAAGAAGCTGGTGTATATTTATCACGATAGCATCGATGCAACAGGCGATAAGGCGTCCACTGAGGTTTATACGTTTACAGCTGTAGAACGTGCGATCGATGAGTTATACGAAATCGTTAAGATTATTCGTGACGACTTGAGCGGTACGAATATTTTTATTACGGCTGACCATGGTTTTTTATACCAGCGTCAAGCATTAGAAGAAAGTGACAAGATTGAGAAGGAAGGCATTCAAGCATTCGAAGTGAAACGCAGACATCTCTTTACACAAGAACAGGGAGAACGAAGCGGTCTTCTTGATATCAATATGAATAGTTTGATTCTTAATGAACATAAAATTACGACATACGTTCCAAAAGCGACGATTCGCTTCAAGATCCAAGGTAGTGGAGCTAACTTCGTACATGGCGGAGCCAGCCTGCAAGAGATAGTTGTGCCGCTAATACAATTTAAAAATATCCGTAGCGGTCAGAAAAACAGTCGTGAAATTGAAAAGGTTGATCTAAAGCTAACTAATACCACCAGAAAGATCACGAATAGCCTGTTCAACTTAACCTTCTTCCAGACTGAAAAGGTGGAGGACAAACGTGTTCCTCGTACTGTGAAGATTTTCATGACGGATGAGACGGATACAGTGATTAGTAACGAAGAGATGTTGATTTGTGACCGAACTTCGGACAAGCCTGATGAACGTACATTTAAGATCCGCTTTGCACTGAAGTCGATTCAATACGATAAAAATGCTAACTACTATCTCATTACAAAGGATGCCGAAACAAATATTGTTATCGAGAAAACAATGTTCAATATTAATCTGGGTATCGTGAGTGAATTCGATTTTTAATCGAGGGGAGGAAACTGAATGGAAGCTAACAATGAAGAACAATCATTTGACTTAGATCGCAAACTCAACCAGTTTTTTTCAGGAAGAGTCGTTCGAAAAGATCTAACGAAGTTAATGAAAGAAGGAGCTAACGTCCCCGTTTATGTTCTTGAGTATTTGCTCGGTATGTATGCGGCGACAGATGATGAGGATAACATTAGGGAGGGAGTTGGAAGGGTCAAGAAGATTCTCGCTGAGAATTTCGTAAGACCAGATGAAGCGGAGAAGGTTAAGTCAAGAATTCGGGAATTGGGACAGTATTCTGTTATTGATAAGATTACAGTTACGCTCAATGAGAAGATTGACTCCTATGTGGCGGAATTTTCGAATCTTGGACTTAAAGGAGTACCCATTTCGCCGAATTATGTTAAGGAGTACGATAAGCTCCTGGCTGGTGGAATCTGGTGCATGTTAAAGATGGACTATTTCTTCGACGAAGAAGTTCGAAACATGAACCCTTTTAGTATCAGTAGCCTCAAGCCTATTCAAATGCCAAATATGGATTTGAATGAGGTGTTTGAAGGTAGGAAGAGCTTCACGAAAGAAGAATGGATCGATGTTCTCATACGCTCGACAGGTATGGAGCCGACACAACTTGAGAGCAGAGTAAAATGGCATCTTTTACTTCGACTCGTACCACTCGTTGAGAATAACTATAACATGTGCGAATTGGGACCAAGAGGTACGGGGAAATCGCACGTTTATAAGGAAATATCGCCAAACTCGATTCTCGTCTCTGGTGGTCAATCGACAGTAGCCAATCTATTCTACAATATGTCTTCAAAGAAAGTTGGTCTTGTTGGACTTTGGGACACGGTAGCGTTCGACGAAGTAGCTGGGATAACCTTCAAAGATAGAGATGGCGTGCAAATAATGAAGGATTATATGGCATCAGGGTCATTTGCGCGCGGCAGGGAGGAGAAAGCGGCATCTGCTTCCATGGTATTTGTAGGGAACATTAATCAAAGCCTTGATTCATTAATTAAAACTTCTCATCTGTTTGCACCGTTTCCTGAAGCAATGGCAAATGACTCAGCCTTCTTTGATCGGATGCACTACTACTTGCCAGGCTGGGAAGTTCCGAAGATGCGGCCTGAATTCTTCACAGATAAATATGGATTCATTGTCGATTACTTGGCTGAGTATTTCAGAGAGATGCGGAAACGATCGTTCGCAGATACCGTGGATCGCTACTTTAAGCTCGGAAATAACTTGAATCAGAGAGATGTCATAGCGGTGCGTAAAACCGTTTCAGGGATGGTAAAGCTCCTGTATCCAAACGGTGAGTATACGAGGGATGACATTGAGGAGATCTTGAAATACGCACTTGAAGGAAGAAGAAGGGTCAAGGAGCAACTTAAAAAAATTGGTGGCATGGAATTTTACGATGTCCATTTCTCTTACATAGATAAGGAATCACTCAGTGAGGATTATGTTTCTGTTCCAGAACAAGGCGGAGGCAAGTTAATCCCTGAAGGGCTTGGCAAACCAGGGCACGTCTATACGGTAGGCCATGGCGATTCGGGCATGATTGGCGTGTACAAGCTGGAAAACCAGGTCGTCTCAGGTACAGGTAAGTTTGAAAAGTCGGGTGTTGGATCTCAACGTGAGGCAAAGGAGAGTTTGGATACGGCCTTCCGTTATTTCACGGCTAACTGCAAAAGCATCAGTGGTTCGATCAGTACCAAGACCAAAGATTATCTAATGCACATAAGTGATTTGCAAGGAATTGGTTTGACACGTGAATTGGCTATAGCCGAACTAATCGGTTTATGTTCTGGGGCATTAGAAAGACCTGTACAAGAGAGTATGGTTGTACTTGGAAACATGACCGTTGGGGGGACAATTTCAAAAGTGGATGAGTTTGCCAATACACTTCAGATTGCTGTGGACGCAGGGGCTAAGAAGGTTCTTATTCCAGCATCTTCTGTAGTGGATTTTCAAACAGTTCCGCCTGATTTACTTATTAAGGTTCAACCTGTATTTTACTCTGATCCAACAGATGCGGTATTTAAAGCATTGGGGGTTGGTTAAGCAATGGAATGGGACGAACAACGATTAACCAAGCTTATTGCTAATCTTGAATACGGATCAGCATATACCGTTCGGTATAAAGATACAGATAATGAAGATTGGTGTTATGATGTTTGGTATGAAAAAGAGAACACATTCTACTGTCTTCAGCAGATTTACATGTCGAATGGTGAGCCTGAAGAAGTTGGTGAAATTACGAGACATAATAGTTCTGAGATTTTAGTAAAACTCGTAGAAATGTCTTGTTTGATTGATTTTCAAATAAAAGAATGGTAGAAATTGTGTAGTCAATAGCTATGTAAGCAGCCGCGAATTAGCGGCTGCTTTTAGTATTAGAATAGTTGATCGATTAGTTCGATATCTTCATTGGAGAGCTGATCATGAAGGACGGATGGTTTGAAACTTATTCCTGAAATTTCTTGTGCGCTCAAAATATCCATAACTATTCTTCTAATTTCCTCATCCCGTGAACCTTTCACTTTCCTAATGTCATCTTCTATGACTCGACAAATATAATCACTTATATTCGGTTTCTGAACTAAGAATTTATAGACATGACGATAATCTTGCTTGAATGATATCGAGAGTCTATGCCGTTTTTCCACGTTGCTTTGCCTCCAGGATGACCAAAAAGCTGAGAGCGTTAGCCCACTGTGGATCTGAAGGTATGAAAGCCGCGGGATATTCAGTCAAAATATAATCTTTAAGTAGTAAAGATCCTCCTCCTACGCAGACCAGCTCGGTATTTGCGAAACTCAATTTACGACTCCGTGCAAAATTCAAAATTTCCTTTACATGGTTCAAAGTCAGTTTTTCGACGATCTCTTTGCTTTCGGATTGCTTTTCCCCATTCAGATACAGGTACTTGTCACGATAGACGGCTTCAACATCTGAGTCAGAAATCGATACACCATATCGTGTGGTCAATTGATCAGCGATTTTGCCGCGGAGTGTGGCAACACCATGGTCAGATGTGATCATTTTTTCGTATACGGGTATTAGGTTATTGAATTCCTGGAAGTTTACATTGAGTGAGCCGATATCTACGATTAGTAAGCGTTTATCACGATACTGATGGATTTCACTGTAAATGGGCCCCAGTCCTTCGGGCAAGAGTAAAAGTGTACTGATTCGAAAAGCAAAGGGTTTATTATTGTACGAGATGGCAATTATATCACCATTTCTCATTATGAAATCACTGAAGGCTGTTTTTTGCAATTCATTTTTATAAATGCTGAGTGGAATGTTCACTGCTAATGCAATATTAGCTAAGGCAATGCTTTGTTTTGATTTGCTGAGGAGTTGGGCTATTGCCAAGTAGATGCAAATTCTGTGTGTCTCTGATGCTTTGGTCAGGCGAAAATCCAATTTACTTTCATCTAACATGTCTCCGACTAAAAAATTCTTCCCTTCATACTCAATTATGAATGAATTAGGGGTGACCTCTATTCCTATATCTTGTACCTCCTCCATTTTGGTTTGGAACTTTACCTTCACATATTCACCGTCCTCAGTCATACATGCTTTGGTATGGCTTTTTCCGCTGTCTACCGCTATTAAAAATTGGTTGTGCATATAATTTCCCTCCTCATTTAGATTTATAGAATGATATGCAATTTTTGTCCGATGTAGTCGGACGTGTCGCATAATTTCGGTTGAATCATGTCTGACGTAGACGTATTTGTCGCATATAGAGCAAGGGACGGGGGGATAGTGAGGTATTAACGGCGCATTATGTTGCCTTGATATTTGGGATCAAACTGATTATAGATTTTACAAGACAGTATGTTGTCGAACAGCATAGAACCGAAAAGCTATTCCATAGACAATAATTTGTGAGTATCCTCTTCGTAGGCAAAAACATCTACAAGGGAGGATTATTGATGACAATCGCAAGCAATCAATTTGAAGATTTGAAAGAACAAATTTGTAACAAACAGATGTGGGATAAGGAGCGATTTGTAATATTCGACTATGAAGCTGGGACAGGCAAAAGCCTTAATGCTCAACGCTTTATAGGTGAATTGACAAAAGAACAGCCGCACAAGGTCCTGTACGTGCAACGCTTCGCGCGAGACGAGGAGCTTTCCCAAACCGCAGACACCATTAATAAACATGCTGATGCCTCAGTTGCAGTAGCGTACACGAGCCAAGATTATAAAGGTAAGCAAGCTATAACAAAGAAACTACAAGCGATAAACTCGCAAGTTCTGTGCATCACTCATAAAATGTACAGCCAAATTTGTAAAGGGGAACATAAGGAACTTATCGAGAAAAGAGATATATTGATCATTGATGAGTATCCCGACCTATTGGAAAAAGTAACGGTATCCCTGTACGATCTTAGCATCCTTTGGGCTGAGTGTTTTATTTATGACTGTCCTGAAATCGTTGAAATGGCGACTCGGTTTAGAGATAAAATCGGGAGAAAGGATGCGATGGTGCAATCAGGAGAAATGGTTTTCCATTCGTTCCAATCGGTTGATTACGACGATATTAGAAGAAATGTTTCAAGCACTGTAAAGTTAATTGACAACACGAATCATCGATTGATTCTGAACAAGTGTCTCCAATTGCTGGAGACTGGGGGATATGTCTATGAGGGGGAGTTACACACATTTCAAAATAATATCAATTTCACTTTACTTAAGAATAATATTATTCTTGATGCAAATGCGGGGTTTGATTATCGATATGAACTGAGCAATAAGTTTGTTGTACGTAAGCAAGTAAAAACGTTCGAGTATGCGAGAAGTACGTTCCACCATATTGATGTAAGTACGACAAAGAAATCGCTTAACACTTATGTCGATTTTGATTTTAACGTGATTAAAAGCATTGAATTTGAAAAACGAAAAGGAGTTCTCTTCATCACTGATAAAGCCAAGAAGGAAGATCTGGAGAATTGCTTTTTGAACGTCTTTGGAAATTATGGTAATACGATTGAAGAAATTGCAGAAGGGCTGAACTTTAGTGTTGACTACTTCGGCAACATAATTGGTACGAATATTTACCGAGATTTTGATACTGTCATCGTTATGAAGACTCCGAACTTCGAATACTTGACTTATGTTTTAACGAATATGTTCTATAAAATAAAAGAAGGACAACCCGTCGAGAGTATTACAGTGTTTCAACATGATGATATCGAGCAATTAAGGAAAACCACAGTTGCAGGGGAGATATATCAGGCTATTAAGCGAATCAACCGAGATAATAGCCAATCAGCTGAAATTTTTGTTTATTCCGATTTCCAAGGGGCAGTAGAAGTTATTGTAAAGCAACTGCCGCAAGTTAACTTCATGAAGGGTACGATGGAGGTTAGCAAAAAGCGAAAGGATTACGATTCTTCAAATAGGCTTCAAGAGTCTGCTGTGTACGAGGTTCAAAGGGTAATACTTGAAGCAATGAATGAAGGATTGAAATCGGTTAAGAAAAAGAACATTAGGAAGCAAGCGGGTATAAAAGATGCAGGCAACTTCTCCAAAATCCTAAGAGAGTTGGAACGATTTTTTGCAGAACACGGTATCCGAAATGCGGGACAAGAACTAATCTTTAATTCAAGTTTAACGAATAATGGCGTACAGGATGAGAGGCTAAACTCAGCATGAGGAAGTATGAAGAGATGTTGAAACAAACAGCAATTCTTCTTGTGTTCGTTACTTGAATCGTACGTTCGATGTATCGTGTAAGGATGAATGCATCCAGAAGAAGCAGGTTGTTCGCATTCCAAATTGGTGAGCAGAATGCGCCGTGTTGACGACATGAAAGCTAACTAAACTTCGTCAGACGCAAAGTGTTATAAGAAAGCTGGCTTCACTGCATTATAAGCAGGTTGAAAGAAGATTTTAATGTAAAAGCTTCTACTCATAGAACTTTATTCTGTAGAGTTGCCCATTCAAGTGTTCCGCAATGATGTATCGTGTGCAGTGTTTGTCTTGAATTCACTGCGGCGTAGCAACCAAAATTTATTTAGATGTGATTTGCTTACTTAAACGACGATTTTATGTAAAAGTCCTCCTTGCTCCTTGTTTTGCTTATTCTTTGAAGATGTCAATTTCGAATACAATGTGACTTAGAAATAAAAGATTTTGCGTAAAAGCTCTTTATTGGATCTGCGTTTTGCAGTAATAGCTGACAGGGTATGTCATACTCGAAATAACCAAAAAAGTTGTACTGAATTCCTCGTTGTTTACTATATAATGAAGATATAATACAACTTTTGATGCATAAGAGGGACATCGATATATCCATTCTTTACTTCAAACGAACATACGGAACAATTTTTATTATCATTGAAACAGTGCGAAAACAGGCGTAGAATGTGGCAAAGTGAGAGGATGAAAAATAAAACAACAACCAGAGGACGTATGGTAGAAAGCATATCAAAGAGGTACGACGGGGGTTCGACACAAACTCGATTGACGCTCTTCGCGACGAAATGATACGATAAATGTAGCCAAATAGCAAGCCCTGAAGTCCCCCCCCCCAAGCTTCACCACTCTCGAATTAACTCCTGATTTGCTCCCATCTCAACCCTTCATTTCTGCAGTAACCTCTTTTCAATGTATCATCAACGAAAACAACCCTTCGAAAAGTCCTTTCTTTCACGCCCACGCTTCATCGCAATGCAAGCACTCTTCCCAACCACCATCACTTCTTTTTCGTTATCTCGTGTTCGTTTAAGTGCAGGTATTCTGTATGTGTATGATGGAGTCAACTTGTAAAGTAGCTGGGGGAGACGGGATTAGCTTTATACAGCGAAGTGAGATTCTTCAACTTGCTATTGGATAAAATCAAAAACACCAAAAGGACATGATCAATCTATGCAAAACCAATTGGATATTACAACTCAAGAGGCTGGGGAAGTCGCAATTTTTTTGGAAGAGATGAAGAAAATGGATATTCTAAATTATCTGTTATCCGACATGGAGTCCATCAATGGATACTTTAAGAAAATCAAAAATTACGATTTGTTTACTGCTGAAGAATTACAAACGTACCAGTTTTCTCAAGGAGGTTAGGAGAAAAAATGGAACTCATTCGTGAACTGCAAATTCGTGACTTCAGAAGACTGTTGGTATATCAATCTTATCATCTGCATAAATAGGTTCAAGCGTAAAAGATGTCCAACCTCCCCACTGGTTCTGCTGAAATGCTTCCAGTAACGTAATAATCGTTTGAATTTTATATCCTCGTTGACTGTGAATACCTGCATCACTCATAAAACTTTTTCTCCTTATAGCAACCTGATATTATCCATTAAAAGATACGAACATGGAATATTTTATCATAGCGGCTATGAGCTTTGAATAAAATTTATTTTTAGGAATGTTACATACTCTCGATTAAGTAACATCTAAAATCGCATAACAAAAGGAATGTGTGTGTGGACTGAAATGTGGAGTACTTGAGTTTTACATATAGATCCTGTTATGATGGATATGTCACATTGATAGATTTTGTTTAAGAGGCAGTTATTTGGATGGACGATCAAGAAAAAGAAAAGTCGGAGCATGAAAAATTGTTGGAGAAAGTTTATCAAATGGACTCACTGATTGCTAAAGCCGCTCAAAAGTTGAGGCGTCTCTCCGAAGATCCCGACATCGTTCGGCAATACAATGAACGAGAAGCATATCTGGCGCAGAGACGGTTGGAACTCGAAAAGGATAATGAAGAATGAAGATGGTCTATCCACTTCGGGAAAAGAAACAAATTGAGCTTGTGAGGAGCTATTTAAAATCAAAGAGTATCATAAATTATTTGATGTTTCAAATCGGTATTTTATCCGTACTACGAATTTCGGATATATTAGCACTTAAGGTAAAACATATTTGGAATCGTAAGAAGCCAGCCGAGTATATTGAAATCAATGAGCAAAAGACAGGAAAATATAAACGATTTCCGATTACCCCCAACCTTTCTAAAGCGATAAAAGAATATGCAAGTGAAAACGACATGAGTGACCCTGAAGCTTTTCTATTTCGAAGTCGCGAAGGGGAAAATAAGCCTATAACCAGGCAACAGGCTCATCGTATATTAGATCGAGCATGTGATATGTGTGTTATTCAGGATAGATTTGGAAGCCATGGGCTTCGAAAAACTTGGGCTTATTTTGCTTTCAAATCAGGAATATCATTAGATCTCGTGCCCCTGCATTAAATCATCGTCGTGCAGCAGAGACCAAGCGTTACTTGGGTTTGCTTCAGGAAGACTTAGATGATACATATATTCAGGTTAATTTATGATGAATAGTGAGTAATGCCCCTGAATAACAAATTAAAGTGCATTGAACATTGGCTATACCCTTTTAAAAAAAATGGGTAAATTGCCTATGGTATCAATGCACTTTTTTTGTATTTTCTTAGGCAATAATTAATTACTTGGAGGCTATTATGAGCACTTGGACAAAAGAAAAACTTAATCGATTCATAAAGGAAGGCAGAGGACAAGGCATAGGAAGCAAGTATGTTCCTTGGACCAAGACGCATGAGTTTGCGTCAAAAGGGAGAGCGACCAGGATTCATGGAATCAAAACCAATCGTATACATCATCTTCATTCGGATAATCAGTTGAGAGCTTTTTTTCTGTTTGAGTGGAGTGAAAAGGTTTTGGATATTCGAGAGTGCTTTCCATTGCTTGATGTCATGGAGTGCATAGACAACAAGGATGACTTGTTGTTTGATAAATTTCGGGATAAAGAATCAGGAGAGCCGTTAGTTTTGACAACAAATTTTGTGCTTACAATTAGAAATGCTGAGAGCAAGGAGGTACAAATTACACGAACGATAAAGGACTCTTCTGAGTTTTCAAGGCAACTAACGTTTGAAAAGCTGGAAATCGAGCGTCGATATTGGAATTCGAAAGGGATTGAATGGAAAGTGATTACTGAGAAGCAGTTGCCGCGGCAAGTTCATAAGAACATTGAATGGGTCAGGACAACTTTGTTAGATGAGAATATCAATATTAACAAAAATGAATATTCGGATCTCTTATTACAATTATTAATAGCCAATTACGAATGTAAATTAGCAGATGTTTTACGGAAGTTTGATTTAATGGAGGGGTGCTCAAAAGGATTAGGCTTATATTTATTTCGATATTTGATTGCGAAGAAAAAAATCAAAGTCGATCTGAAGAATAAAATAGACATTTCTTCATCCATTCGCGAATTACTTTTATAAAATGGTGATGCTGAAAATGAAAATAGTAGAGAATATGTTACTGAAACACGCGGATGGCAAAGTAATCAGAGTTGTGTTTGTAAATCGAACCGCGGAAATCGTTTATGTGATCGATATGGAAGGGCAACAATGGGCATATCCCATTTTTATAAAAGAGCTTTTTCTTCTTGAGGAACGGCAAGAAATCATACAGGTGCACGAAGACACTTACGTTAGAGTTGTTTTTGAGGATGAACTGAGTCAATCAGAAAAGGTTAAACGGGAGCAATCTTGGGCGGTTATCCGATTTGTTTTGGATAATATGGAACACAAGGAGCATATATTTGTAAATAAATATAGAGAAGCTCAAATAAAAGAAGCGATGAACAGATTTAATAGAAGTTACAATGGCATAAAAAATTTGATTATTCGATACTGGAAGGGTGGAAAAACAATGAACTGTTTACTACCCGACTACTATCGGTGCGGTTCAAAAAATAAAGAAAGAAAAAGCAGTGAGAAGAAACGCGGAAGACCCCGCAAGTCTGAAGATGAAGGTGTAAATGTAGATGACAACATGAAGAAGGTCTTTAAAGTAGCGCTCAATCGCTACTATTATAATGAACGAAAAAATTCATTGCGTATAACCTATGAATTAATGTTAAAAGATTTCTTCGTTTCTCAACATGATAATCAAAATGAACAGAAGATTGCTTTACGACTTGATCATTCTCGATTGCCCTCGTATCAACAGTTTCTTTATTGGTTTAGAAAAATGAATAGTGAAAAAGTAGAGGTGACCAAACGAAGAGGTTCCAGGGTTTATCAGCAAAATTTCAGAACAATTATTGGCGATGCTACACAAGACGCTGGAAATGCATGTGGATCACTATGGCAAATTGACAGTACCTTGTTCGATATCTATCTTGTATCATCTTTCAATAGAGATTTGATTGTTGGTCGACCTATACTATTTTTAGTCATTGATGTGTTTTCACGTATGATTATGGGTATTAATGTAAGTTTTGAATCATTAAATTCGTATAGCGGTGCAATGGTTGCCTTAGCTAATAGTATGAGCTCAAAAAAACAGTATACGTCAAATTATGGCATTGAAATTGAAGATGAAGAGTGGCCTTGGTGTGTTCCAGTTCGTATTCTTGCAGATCGCGGAGAGTTGGTAGGTAAGCAAATTGAGAATGCAATTCAAAACTTAGGTATCATGATACAAAATAGTCCGCCTTACCACGCGGATTATAAAGGAATCATTGAATCTGCCTTTCATCAAATGAACATGAAGATCAAGCCATTTGCCGATGGAGTCGTAATAAATGGAAAGGGGAACAAAGAACGCGGAGAATCGGACTACCGTCTTAAGGCATCACTAACCATCGAAGAGTTTACAAAAATTATTTTGAAGTGTGTATTATTCCATAACAAGCACCATGTCATTAACGATTATATTTTGGATGAGGCGATGATACAGGAAAATGTTGAAAAGATACCCCTGGAATTATGGAAGTGTGGAATAAAACATAGAAATGGACAATTAAGAATTCTATCTGACGAGGTGATTAGGGCACAGTTGTACCCGTCAGATACTGCTTCGGTAACTTCAAAAGGTGTAGCTTTCAAAAAGATGTTATATGCATCAGAACTTACATTAAAGAATGAGTGGTATCAACGAGCACGTAATAATGGTAGATGGCGGGTAAAGATTTGTTATGATCCAAGAGACTTAACGAACATTTATATCATTGATAATGAAGAAAAAGGGCTTCATAAATTAACGCTTTTAGATCATTTATTAAAATTCTCCTACAAAAGCATTGAAGAGATAGAACAAATAATTGAGCATGAACAAAATACCATTGCCAAGGGCAAAGAATTAGAGTTGAGCAAAAAGTTGCAATTGTTTGAGGATATCAAGGGGATTGTGGAAGAGGCGAAAGTCAAGACAGAAGCTCTGAAGGATCAGAGTAAGAGTGTATCAAGAAAGCTTAGAGGGATAAAAGAAAATCAACGTAAAGAGCGTTTATTACATCGTGCAAATAGCTCCTTGGATACCATGGAGAAGAATCAGAGGAGCGCCGTAGATGACGTAGAGCTTGAAGAACTACACTTATTTCGTCAAATTAGAACGGAAGAAGATGAGAGTCATGAATAAGAAAATAGACCTTTCAAATGGAATGGAAGCTTACGAAGCGCATTATTCTGACTTTCCGATGAGGAATATTGTAATAATCCATTTATTCAGGCTCTGCCAGCGTTGCTTGATAAAAAGGAAATAATAAAAAATTTAACCATCTTGCCTTCGTTTGATGAAGCAGAGCGGGATTTGGAGGGTGGTATTCGGCTTCACATCATTCAGCGCCTATATAAGCTATTTCAACCATTGCCCATCCATATTGATATATGGAATATGGTCATTTCGCTCATGTACCAGGGTTACATTGCAAGAAACCCGCTGGATAAAAATTATAAAAGATTTATTCATGATACGGGTAAGCAAATTATTAATAGGACGTATGATCTTAACAACAGAACTGATTTTAGGACAACGGCAAGCAGTGGGGTTATTATTGGATTTTCGGGTATGGGAAAAACAACAACGATTAATCGAATTCTCGGATGCATCCCTCAAGTTATTGCACATAATTCATATCAGAATCATCATTTTAATCATATCCAACTGACACATTTAACTCTTCAGACACCTCATAACTCCAGTCTTAAAGCTTTATCATTGCAATTTTTCATGAAGGTCGATGAAATACTCGGTACAAATAACTATAAAAAGTATGTATCCAGAAATTTGTCTGTGGATGCCATGCTACCCCTTATGGGGATGGTGGCACATAACATAGGTTTAGGTCTCTTAGTCATCGATGAGATTCAGCATTTGCAAAACCGCGGCGTTAATCAGATGATGAACTATTTTGTTACTTTAATGAACTCATTTGGGGTTCCTGTTGTATTTATTGGTACGCCCGCATCATATAGCCTCTTTCAAAATGAATTTAGGATTGCAAGACGTGTTACTGGAAATGGAGAAATTCTGTGGAATAATATGGACAATAGAGACACTTTTCGTTTTTTTATTCAGTCCATTTGGAAGTATCAGTGGAATCGTAACTTCACCTCATTAAACGAAGAAATAATTCAGTTGTTTTATGAAGAAACCCAGGGCATTTCAGACTTAGTGATTAAGCTTTTTGTGAATGCCCAGCGGCTATCGATTTCCAGCGAAAGAGAAGAACTTACTTTAGATGTTATAAAGAAAACAGTCAAAGAAAACTTTAAACTTATGAAGCCTATGCTCGATGCTCTTCGTTCAGGTAACCCTTATAGAATCAACCAATATGAAGATTTAAGGAAAAACGAAGTATTCAAGGTAAAAGAGCAGAGTGGTCTTGATATCGAAAGCAAATTAATAAGGAAAGGCGAAGAAAGCAAAGTATCGCCTCAAGATGCACTTGAAGTCCAAAGGTTCCAAAGAGCTGTAAACAAGAAAAAATTTAATCTTGCAGTGGATGATATTAGACGCTCTTTCTTCGAAGGGAAAAGTAAAGGTGTTCCAATCTATCAGATTCTCAAAGATGAAGGGTTTATCGATGATATGAATATGTGGGAAGGAACAGGAATCTAATGATGAATTTCCTTCCTACGCTTTATGAAGATGAGTTACTATACAGTGTCATTTCCAGATATAAGCAGATGTGTGGGATTGTAAGTAAAATAGCATTGGCAAAAGATTTATTCAGTGAAAAAACCTTCTTTACATCAATTCTATTCCCTCAACATTTAAATAAACTCATTAAGAACTTTCCGCCCAATGCTGATATTGGATTGGAGGAGTTAATTCAAAAGCATACGATGTTCAATTTTTATACAGCTTATTTGTCAAAAGAACTTACCCGCAAGATATTTGATGGGATGGCAAACGGGCGCGGGAGCGGAATTGAGAATTTGGCTGGGCTTGCAGGGAGTAGGGTTAAGTTAAATGAATATCTTAAATACTGTCCAGAATGCGTGAAAGAGCAATTGGAAACATTCGGGCAACCTTATTGGAAAAGATCCCATCAAATTGTGGGGGCGTTGTATTGTCTGAAGCATGAGATTCCTCTTCAAGATACAATCGTCCTCAGTTCGGACCACTCACTGGGATACTTTTGTTTAGATGAGGATGTTTTATCACCTGTTGCACCAGAAATAAAGTTTTCAGACGAAATTAAGAAATTTAATTTGCAGTATATTCGTGAGTCAAGTTATTTATTAGAAACAAGGGTTTCGAGAAAAGATCAATCATTTATTATGGATTTTTATATTGATAGATTAAGAGAAAAAGGATTTGCATCTAAAAGTGGTAGTATCTACAGGGTCGAATTACTAAAAGAGTTTATCGGTTTTTTCCCAAAGCATTACTTGGAGCAAATGCAAAGTTCAATTGATTTAAGCAATGAAACGAATTGGTTGTATCATTTTGTTAGGAAAAATTCCAAAAACAAAAGCCCGTTACGTCATCTATTGCTAATGCAGTTCCTGGGTATTAAAGCTGGGGATGTATTTAAAAGAAGAAAGGCTAAAGGCAAGCTAATTAATCAAAATAGTTGCACTCGAATGGAGGATCTACGAAACAGCCAACCTGATGATCGGGGAGGAGAATCAAAAAAAACTAATTCAAGGAGAGCAAGGAATGACTTTATTGATTGGAGTCAAAGAGATGAAGATTGTTTACAGCTTGCCAGACAGGCAGTTGTCATTTTATTAAGTGCTGAAGATAAACCCAAAAGAATTACCCCTTCAAGTATAAGAAGAGCTGTTGGAGTAAGACGATGGTTTTCACATAAGAATCTGATTAAAACATGTAGATTTATAGAAGAAAACACTGAGGATATCTATAGTTTTCGAATTCGAAAAATAAAGTGGGCAGTAAAGGAATTGCTTAATAAGCAATGTGGAGCAACAATATATCAGGTCCAATTGTATGCAGGCTTTGGGGGAAGTAATAAAGAAATTAAGTCATTAATTGAAAAGGTCATGCAAAGGGATTAAGTCAATGTGAGTACCATTTCACTTATGCAGTATGCCTAATCCCACATAAAAGTCTTTACTTTGTATTTGCGCTATTTATTATATTCATTGAGAGCCTTTTCGAACTGATCAAAGTTGTCAAGTTGCTGGGCGACAAGCCATAACAGATCGAAATCCTTGATACCCCGTTTTAAAACATAGATGTTCCACAAACGCAACTGCTCTTTCTGAGTCATTCCGAATTTTTCTCTGAGGTTATTTTTTAAATCTGTGTAGTTCATTTTTTTACTTGTTTGGGCGGGATAAGGAGAATTGAGGGATGAAGCCACCTCAGATTTTGAGATTGAAATGGTTGATTTATCGCCAGTATGATGATTATCAGTAGATCTTGAAGTGAAAATAGATGAAGTATATTCAAGTTGGCTTTTGGCTAATTGTGTCTTCTTAGATGCTTCTTCTTCTTTTCTTTTGATGTACTTATTATAGAATTGATCCATTTCATTGGTTTCTTGTCCTGGATCACTTAATGCGAGCTTTTCATTAAATGCTAATGCTGTAGAGATATTCATCCTATAGCCTCTTGTCAATGCGAATGCTCGATGTGGGAATTGAATTTCATCAATGATAAAACGATGGACAGAAAAATCAATACCTTCGTTTGTAGAGTAGATGTAGTATAGACTACGGGTATCTAAGGTTATCTCTTTATTTTTTCTCCAATATCCTAAGGTGTCAAGAATAGTAGGAAGATCTTCATTAAGCCCTTGAATTAGTTTGTCCCAGTTTGAATCCTCTTTTGTCTTTACTGAAAGATCTATCTCAGATTCCCATAAGTGTATAACATGGTTATCCCAATCCAGCGATAACTCCTGATCTTCAATAAACCAGAGGGTCTGTAATCCTTTTTCCTTAAAGTATGTATTTCTCTTCTTGATTTGTTTAGTTAATTTGCTGTCTTTAGTTCGATCTACATTTGTAAGAATAGATATTGCCAGTTCCTGTTCCTGATTTTTTAAAACAATATCAGGAAAATAACTCCATCTCTCTTTAGCTTTAGCGATATACCCAAAGTCTACTTGAAGGTCATTTCTGATTTTTTCTTGGTTTTTAAGGACTTCGTGTACGATTTCACGCATAACAGAATGTTGTTTGGATTCTCTTGCAGTTTGTTTTTTATATGTGTCATAGCTTTCTTTTAGAGCGCATGCATCTCCTGAGCTGTGCGCAAAGAATACGCCGCGAACATCCCCTGCTTTCACAATTAGAGAAGCTCCACAGTGAGGGCAAACATATGCTCCTTTGTCTGCTCTCTTCTTTAGGTTAGCAACTTCTTGTTTCCGATCCGAGCAATTCAATATTTGTTCTTCAATATTAAAGAGCTTACCTTCATAAATGGCATGGAACATACAGGGACCTCCTCTATGGGGCAAACGATAATAAATAAGAAATAACGATGTATAATAACCTCGTTATTTCTTATTTTCAGTTGTTAGAACAATTTATTTATTTCTAAAAACATTTTCTCGAAATTGCTTAATGTTTTTTCGCAGAAAAAGCTCTTATCTACGCCCATCTGATTAAGTTTGTTGGCAGGGCGATAGTGATTAAATCTGTTCTTGGAAATTACTTTATTTATTTGCTTTAATATAGTATCTAAGGATTGATCCAATTGAGATAATTCGATGCAGTCATATTCGTCTTTGAATGCAGAATTGAATAATGTAAGGTATTCATTCTTCTCGAACAGATCTTCGATATCAGCGGTCTTCTTCCCGTTATTGGTAAATTCATCGAAGAAGCGTATGTTTTTTTGTTTAATAATTTTATGATGTATAAGATCCTCTACTCTTTGTTTACCTGACTGATCAGTAAATGTATCAAGTAAACAAACAACATTGAGTTTTGAACCGCGAAGTAAAGAAATAAAGGTAGAGACTTTATCTAATCCACCAACAGGTACAATGGTGATATTGTCGTTTAGTGATGGCCTATGTTCAATTTCAAGGATGTTAGAAAGAATGGTTAAATAAATGAGATCTGCTGGCCCTTCAACAAGTAAATTGTTTTTTGATACAAATAGATTTTGAGCAATGTCATATCCTAAAGCCGCTTGTAACGGAAATAAGGTGTTTGTATCCTTCTCTTGGATTGAATCTGAAATGATTGTCCCTTCAACTGTTTCTAAACAAGTTCGAACTCTATCCAATTTATCAGACTCAACCATAAAAGGAGAATGGGTAGTATAGATGATTTGATATTTATCAGATAGGTCCTCAATAAATCTGAGTAAATCTGCTTGGGCTGAGGCATGAAGATTCAATCCAGGTTCATCAAGTAATAGGACATAATTTGAATCTTTATCTGCTTGGATTTTGCTGAACCAAATTATGAATGAAAAGAACCAATTGAAGCCTCTGCTCCGTCTGTCTAAAGGAAGAGAAATTTTATGTCTTTGACTTTTTACTCTAATATCAAGAATTTTTTCACGATGTCCTTGTGGATTTGTGAATTCCTGAATTTTGAAATCAATATCAAGGTTTGTATTTGTTGACCAATATTTAAAAATCTCATTTGTAATTTTATTTGAAGATGCTTCCAAGCGTGCAACATATTTTTCATATTGTTGTTCATTTGAGTTTATAATATCTTCGGGTGATATACGTGCAAGTTCAAATAAGGCCTTGGAAGTCTTTTCTTGTTCGGTTCCCGACGTTTCGCTATGTAGTTTGTTGATGTTTATTTTTCCTGGGAGTGGATAGTAGTCATCAAAATACCAAAATTTTGGCATCTGTGGTTTAATCCATGTCTTGGCAATGTATCCTTCGAGAGGGTTAGCCCAAGGATATCCCCTCTTTATTATTTTTTGCATATCTGCTTTGAATACTTCCAGGTCCTCATCCTCATCAGAAGCTTCAATAGTAGAAATGTCTTTAAGGGAGCTCTGTTTAATAATTATTTCAATAGTTGATGCGGACAAAGAATATTCTTGAACCTTTAATTTCAAAAATTCTTTTTGGCTGGCTGTAATACCAGAGATTGTATTATCGTCAGCTTTATAATGACAGGTATAAGAAAATTCTTTGGTTAAAAATATCCCCTTACCGATATCATCTTCTATCTTTCTTGTTAATTCTGAAGATATTTCGTAATCACATTTGATGATATCAGTATCCTCACCGCTCAGTTCAAAATCAATAAGCTCATTACGTGGATAATCATCAGTAATGTCGAATTTAAAATCATTATCTGAGGTGAAATAGTTTGTTTTTGCGATCGCAGAAAGAAATGATGTCTTTCCTGACTCATTCATCCCAACTATTGTAGTTATAGCTGGATCAATTTCAATAGTTTGAGGTGTTTGAATACTCTTGTACTTGTAAATGGTTACTTTCTTAAGCTTGATCATAAATACTCCTCTCAAAGAAAGACGTTCCATAATATGTAACTTATTTTTATGATATCACAACAGTCAAACAGGTGATAGGTTCCATACAATTTATGGATAGGTTATTATGAGAACAAGTTGTCGTTGAAAGGTGGTATAGCAGTGAAGGCATCAGAAACAAATTTCCTTAAATTCATGCAAGGTAATAAACAATTTGTAATACCTATTTATCAAAGGAAATATAGTTGGACCATTCAGCAATGCCGCCAAATATGGAATGATATCTTACGAGTGGCAGAAGATGATCAGTTAAAAGGTCACTTTGTGGGATCGATTGTCTATATTGAAAAGGGACTTTATCAAATATCATCTGTTCCCCAATTGCTTGTTATCGATGGTCAACAGCGTATGACTACACTGACTTTATTTTTGTTAGCCTTAGGGAAAGCAATCGACGACAGTGGTCAGACCTTTGAAATCACCAAAAAGAAGATTATGAATTATTATTTGACGAATAGTGAAGAGGAGGATGATTTGTTCTATAAACTTGTACTCACTCAAAGCGACAAGAACACGTTAACTCATCTTTTATCAGATAAAAATCTGCCCCATGAACATTCTCGAAGAGTCAATGAGAACTATTGTTTCTTTTTAGACGTAATTAATAAAAGTGAAGTTGATCTTAATAAGCTTTACCGAGGTATTTCAAAATTGATTGTTGTGGATATTGCTTTAGATCGTGATCATGATAATCCACAACTGATTTTTGAGAGCTTAAACTCAACGGGTTTGGACCTTACACAAGCGGATTTAATTCGAAATTATGTTTTAATGAAATTGGAACCAAAAGAGCAAAATGAAATCTACATGGATTATTGGTATCCGATGGAGAAAAACTTTGGAAATCTAAATGACTCGACTTTATTTGATAGATTCATGAGAGATTATCTTACTGTAAAGACGGGACGCATTCCTAATATTAGTGATGTTTATTCGAGCTTTAAAGAATACGTGTACAACTTAAAAGGAAATACAATTGAACAGATTGTTAGTGACATCTATAGATACTCTAAGTACTTTGTGAAATTATCGTTCCAAACTGAGCCAGATAAAGAGATTAATCAAGTACTTACAGATATTAATACATTAAAAGTAGATGTTGCTTATCCACTACTTTTAGAGCTTTATGTTGATTATGAGGAGCAAAGTCTGCAGAAGAAAGAATTTATATCCATATTAAGAATGGTTGAGTCATATGTATTTCGAAGAGCAATTTGCGGGGTACCAACAAATTCACTGAATAAGACCTTCGCTACATTCAGCAAAGAAATTGATAAATCAAACTATTTGGAGAGTGTTTGTGGTGCATTTATTTTAAAGGATGCCTATAAGCGATTTCCGAACAATGAGGAATTTGCCAGGGAACTAACAATAAAAGATGTGTACAACTTTAGAAACCGTAATTACTTGCTTAGAAAGCTTGAAAACCATAATCGAAAAGAAATCATAGATATTGAAGCATACACCATTGAGCACATTATGCCGCAGAACAATAACCTCTCGAAACAGTGGAGACAAGACCTTGGATCAGATTGGGAAGAAGTTCAGAGTTCGTACTTACATACACTCGGAAATGTAACCTTAACTCGGTATAACTCGGCATTGAGTGATAAACCATTTAAGGAAAAGAGAGACATGGATGGAGGATTTGCTGACAGTCCCCTTCGATTGAATAAAGGACTTGGAAAGATTGATACATGGAATGCAGATACAATCAATAAGCGTGCTAAATTACTTGTTGATCAATCACTCTTAGTTTGGGATTACCCACAGTTACCTCCAGGCATTTTGTTGAAATATAAAGATCAAAAACCAGACTCCCATGCAATAACGTATACGATTTCAGACCATCCTGAATTACAAGGCGACAATTTGATTTTATTCGAAGAGTTACGGAAGCGAATTTGTAACTTAGACAGTTCTGTTCGAGAGGAGTTCAAAAAGTTATACGTTGCATACAAAACGACAACGAACTTCGTTGATATTGTACCGCAAAAAAGCAGGCTTAGGCTTAGTCTAAACATGGCATTTAGCGAGATCCATGATCCTAAAGGAATTTGTAAAGATGTAACCAACTTAGGAAGATGGGGGAATGGGGATGTTGAAGTTGGATTAGATTCTGTTGCTCAAATCGAAGATATCATGTTTTTGGTAAAACAAGCTTTCGAAAAACACCGTGATGAAGAATAATAGTTAAAAAAGGTCAGGGGGGAACCCCTGACCTTTACCTTATCGGGTTTTAATCCAACGGATGGCCAAGTTTCTCGAAAGGATCTAATTATTGAATTGCTTCTACCTTACTATTTGTCGCAAGCATCGCTATAGCTGTTTCCCAGCGTTTTATAGTTATTCAGGAAATGCAGGTTCATATCAAAGGCAATCATACTGTCCCGTTGATTTGATGTCGCAATCCTCTCAAATTGACTCCAGTCGCTCAGTTTCGATGTACTAATGGCATTGTGAAAGTTGTTAGTTCTGATATGAAACAAATATAAACAAGAGAGAACGGAAAATATGATATATTGAAATAGGAAGATATTACTATGTAGAAAAGGTGGGGGAAGTGTCATAAGTTTAAAGACTAACTTTCTATGGTAAGAGAATTTGTGCATAAGTATTTACAATCTTGTGTTAAATCAGATTAATTGGAGGATATTATATTGATTTTCACAAATTATACTTCTAAAAGATTAATGAATAAAACTTGTTACTTCTCTGGAGCCACATTGAAGGACTATATCGAAAATCTACCAATTGATTTTAAAGATTATAATATTCAAAGAGGAATTGTTAGTAATGTATATCTCGATAAAATAGTAGAGACAATTTTAAACAAGGGCCATATTCCTGCAATTACATTAGTAGCGTATACAATAGGAACTGCTCATAATGATTCAACTATAACTATAAATGAATTCAAGATATTAGATGGATTACAAAGAACCTATAGACTTAAAATTGTATGGGATACGATTTTGTTTTATGAATCGATTTTTAAGCATCACGGTGAAGATTTAAAGACTTATTCTAAATTTCAACTGACAAGAAATTTCAGTAAACAATTAAGGGAAATATCTTCTTCGACACTTGTATTGGAAAGGTTAATACAAAGTGAAATGTCAATTAATCAAATTATTAATTGTTTTGATGAGATACAATGGTTTGAAATTTGGGAAGGCCTTTCACCCGAAGAGGAAGTAGATAAGATGTTACTTCTAAATGCAGGTCATAAGCAAGTTTCTCTAAGACATCAATTAGAATTACTTTATTTAAACTTGGTACCATATTTAGATCAAATTAAGGGAACACATAATGATCTTGTGCTCTTAAGAGAGAAAGATGTTTCTGCTTCTTCATATAGTAAAGCAAGGAAACAAGGACAATTTCACTTTTCTCATATCATAACTTCTGCATTAGCATTTTTGGTCAAAGATACCATTACTACTAATGCGAACTTAATCAGCAAGATTCAAGATCATTCCACAAATGAAGAGCAAGGAAACTATTCAATCTCATATTCATTTCTTAACGGTCTTGTCGAATTTTTGTTGAAGTTTGATGATTACTTAGTCCAATTTTATAATAATGATATAGGTATTCAATGGATATCAAGAGATACAGTTACAATTGGGCTCTTTGGAGCACTCGGAAAGTACGCAGATAATAAATACTCATTAAGTCATTCGGAAGTGTTTGAAAGATTTTTGGGTATATTAACTTCCACCCAAACTGATCTACTTAGAATTAATGAATACAACAATCTCAGATCGAATTTGGATTTAAGTAGGGTTAATATTGGAGATGTCACAAAAAAGGCGGTCTATTGGGGAATATTGAAATTGCTTGAAAATGGAGATCCAATCGACTGGAAAGAGTGCTTTAGAGGTGCTGATCTATGACAACTAATTCAACTAATAATGCAACAAAAACAGTCTATGATTTTCTATACGAAAAATTGCTCTCTTTCTTGGAGTATCTTACAGAGGGAAGATATGAACAATACCTAAGGGTCTATGAACCTGAAAAAAAAGAAGATTTAGAACAGATAATAGTAGTTCTATTTGAGAGGAAACAGGATGTACAAGATTTTTACGAAAGAAACGAGTTGTACAATAATTTTTTTGAAATACAAAGGTTAGTAGAACAATTAGATAATGAGTTTCCCGAATACTTAGAAAATATAAAATATTACTACAAAGTTTTCTTGAAGGTATGTCAAAAAATATGTGAGATAGACCCAGTAGATTTTTCAAACATCTCTCTGCAACATGATGCTTTTAAAATTGTTTTAGTTGATGTCAATCTTAAGAAGTTTTCTTATATAGATCAAAGAATTGAAAAATCTATATTATTAATTTCAACCACAGATATAGCTGATCTTGAGGCATCATTTTTAGGAGTGAAGGTAGAGCTTCTGTTTTATTTAATATTAAAGATGGATATGACTGTGGCGCTTACTGGAAATAAGAAACTGTGTTTGGTAGGGAGTTCAGTTCCAAATGATACTCTTCATTTGAAATCATTTATCGAATTATTTGAGGTTTCAAGTGGGGGGAAAATTCATACGTCTTATAACTATAATGCGAAACCTTCAATTACTTCTGATGTAAATTGGAATTTAAGTGACGGATATTACCAGTTGAATGATTCTATTTATATATTAAGTGAGTATAATTCACAGGATAATATATTAGATAAGTATTTGAAGTTGTATCAAGTTATTGAAAATTTTATGTATAGGCAACCGATCTGTCAGCTTGTTAATGGAACGGGTTCTGATATGTTTACAATCAGACAGTTCAAGTCATTGTACAAAAAAGTTGCTGAAAAGGAACAAGATGTTTTGGAAACATTATTAAAGAATGTTTTTGAGATGATGTATCAGAATGCCCTTAGCTTAAAGTTTAAAGATTTCATTCATGTTATCTGGAATAATTGCAAGACAGCATCAAGAATACCCGAAATTGATGAAGTCTTGAGTAAATTAGGCTGTTCTTATAGATGTAATAGTACGGAGTCAACTAATAGGAATCGTTTTTATGTTTTCTATTCCGATTTAATATATAAAATGAGAAATTCTATAGTACATAATAAAGAGACCGAATACCATGTAACCTATGGGAATTTCAATAATTACCCTGCTAACCAGTACATACTTGAAGAGTTTCTTTTAAAGACAATGGAGGAAGTTGTGTTTAACCTGATGATTAATAAAAATAATTATGTTTGGTACAATAGTCCTAATCTCAAGTTGTATTCTGAGGTACAGATGTAAAATTATCGCCAAAATGTTAGGGCGAGTCCAATAGGCATTTATGCTACTATGTAAACAATAAATAAAGTCTTGCCATATTGAATAAAGTCCTGACAGGAATTAAATAAACTCGTGATAAACATGGGGGAAGTCTAAGAGGAGAAAGGGGAAAACCCTTATCCCATAAGCCATTCCCCAATTTTTTTATCAAGACATTATTCAAACGCAAATAAAGTTGTGACAAAAAGAGGTGAGGGGAGAGACGGGAAATCACGGATTTTTAGCAGGACTTTATTTAATCAGGTGACGGTGGAATGCGGGTTTAAGGGGGATAAAATAGCAGAACTTTATTTAATATGGACACAAACTCCATATTTCTAAATAAACAAAAGAGCGAGACACAGGCTACGTAGCCGTCTGTCTCGCTCTTATTTGCGTTCTCAGTTCTGTCCACACATCTTCTCGTATTCACCCTCTACTAGCTTGAAAAAGTCGGATGGCCAAATTCTAAGCCCTTTGCAGAGGTCAAATATTTTCGTCACGGAAGGCTCGTTCCTGCCGACTTCAATCATGGAAATATAAGAGCGATCCACGTCACATTCATGCGCCAAGTCCTCTTGACTCAACCCTTGCTTGATACGTATGGCTTTCACGGTTTTTCCGATAATTTGTTTGAGGATAACGGGCTGCTCGCGCAAGGATATTTTCTCCTTTTAAGTCCATTATCAGTCTGGTATACTAACCAAAACAGATAAAGTATTCAACAAATAGTAAAAAATATACATTTAAAGAAACTGGAGTAGAGTTACATGCCATGATCTCAAGCTGCTTATTCGTTACGGGATTAAAGTGAATATTTTATTAACTAACTACAGCAATAGATTAAGATTCGCACGATCCACGTTACCAAAGGAGGACAATGCATGCAGGATAGTTCTACTGAGGGATCTTTCTTCACCTTATGGAGTTCGAACTACTGGCACGAAACCTCCCGGGCTTACATGAATTCGGCGGTCATCTTCTATCGGCACGACATGTATACGGACTGTCAGTTGGTTGCGGACATGGCTCTGGATCGATGCTTAAGGCAATCTATCTCCACAATCAATGCGTCCGCAGCGTTCCGGCGCTCGACACCGAGAGTTGGCTCAGTTATGCCCAATTGGTCACGGAACTAAACGCTGGTATTGAACAGCTCCGGACACGATATGACGTTGCTCCACGACGCTTCTCATCGCCGATCACGGAAGCGGAGATAAGGGGCTACCTGGAGCGGATAGACCGTTTGCTGGTAGAACTATCGCCTTGCATTGTTGAAAAAGATTCCAGTGCTGCATACCGCTCGGTTGCATTAACGCTCAATGAAGCAAAGGAGCAAATCTGATATTTCGGCTTAGATCACACGGGTCTTCACCACTACCAACCCGCCATGCTGAAAATTTGGGTAAACCTTACAAATTAAGCAGGAACTATGCGGCGCATGCCGAACATATATTCGGAGTGCAGGCTCTCCATCCGGCGATCGCGTCCGATGAGGAGCCCGCCGAATACGTGCATTGGCGCATAGGGGGAAACCATGTCTACCCAAGATCAGCTTCCGGATGTACTGAAGAATCAACTGACGGCTGAGCTTCTGTTCAGCGCCAAGACCGATCTGCTGCAGGATGGTCGTTTCGGAGAGCAATGGCTTGCTGTCACGGAGCAGGAGATCGTGGTATGGAAGCAGGACCGGACGCAGCTGCTCCGGCAGCCGATCGCGAATCTGAAGGATGCGCGGGCCGTCAGCGGCATCGGCGGCGGTACGCTGCTGGCCGACACGGGCAGCGGACCGGTCGTTCTCGCGCGCTATACGGCGGCGCAATCGCCGGTGTTCGGATTTGCCGCCAAGCTGCTCGGCGCGATCGCCAAGGACGAAGAGCGTCCGGTCTTCTCGGAGCGCGAGATGCCCCGCAGCTGTCCGAGCTGCGGCAATCCGCTGGCGGAAGGCACGCAGATCTGCCAGGTGTGCACGCACAACGGCAAGGTCGCCGCCCGCATGCTGCGTTACACCAAGCCATACAAGCTGCAAATGGTCGTGGCCGCTTGCCTGCTGATCACGACGACGCTGGTCGAATTGGTGCCGCCCTACCTGACGAAGGTCATCATTGACGACGTGCTGGGTCCGAAGGATATCGGCTCGACGCTGCTGTATGTCGTGCTGGGACTGGGCGCCACGATGCTGCTCATGTCGGTCATGCAGACGATTCGCGGCTTGATCGGCGTATGGGTCGGCTCCAAGCTGATGGGCGATTTGCGCAAGGACGTCTACAGCTCGCTCATGCGGCTCTCGCTCGCCTTCTTCGACCGCCGGCAAACGTCGCAGTTCATCGGCAGGGTGAACAGCGATTCGGAGGCAATGCGCCAGTTCATGACGGACGGCGTCGTATTCATGTCCGCGGAGGGGCTGCGGATCATCGCGATCTTCATCATTATGTTCGGCCTCGATTGGCAGCTGACGCTGTACGCGATTCTGCCGGTACCGGTCATGGTCGCGGTGTCGATGACGATCTGGCCGAAGATCGGCCGACGCTGGTACCAGCAGTGGCGGTCGATCTTTCGGCTCAATACGCTGGTCGGCGATTCGCTGCAGGGGATCCGGGTGGTCAAGGCGTTCGGCAGGGAAGGGGATGAATTGTCCCGTTACGGCGAAGCCAACGTGGACGTGGTGCGGCGCAATATTCGCATGGAAGGGCTCTGGTCCTTCATGTTCCCGGCGTTCGCCTTCATTGCCGGGCTCGGCACGCTCCTGATCTGGTATAACGGCGGCAGCAAGGTGCTGCAGGACAATATGCAGCTCGGCGTGCTGATGGCGCTTATTGCTTACCTCGGCATGCTCTTCGGCCCGCTGCAATGGATCAGCCAGATGATCAGCTGGGCGAGCAATGCCATGGCGGCCGCGCACCGCGTCTTCGAGATCATGGATACGCCGTCCGACGTGCCCGACGTGTGGAATCCTGCCGCGATCGGCGTCATCCGCGGCGATGTCGTATTCGAGCGCGTCACGTACGGCTACGAGAAGCATCATCCGGTGCTGAAGGACGTGAATTTGAAAGTGCAGGCCGGCGAGATGATCGGCTTGGTCGGCCATTCCGGAGCGGGCAAATCGACGTTCATCAACCTGATCTGCCGGTTCTACGACACGGATGAAGGCGCCATCCGCATCGACGGCACCGATCTCCGCGATATTAGCCAGATCGACCTGCGCAAGCAGATCGGGGTCGTGCTGCAGGAGACGTTTCTGTTCGACGGCACGATCGCCGAGAACATCGCGTATTCCAAGCCGGATGCCACGCCGCTCGACATCATGCGCGCGGCGAAGATCGCCAACGCGCACGACTTCATCGTGCGGCTGCCGGACGGCTACGATACGCGCGTGGGGGAGCGGGGTCATAAGCTCTCCGGAGGCGAGAAGCAGCGGGTGGCGATCGCCCGCGCCATCATCCACGACCCGCGCATTCTCATCCTGGACGAGGCGACCGCTTCGGTAGACACCGAGACGGAACGCCAGATCCAAGAGGCGATCTCGCGGCTGGTCAAGGGCCGTACGACCTTCGCGATCGCGCACCGGCTCTCGACGCTCCGCAACGCCGACCGGCTCGTCGTGCTGGATCGCGGCAAGATCGTCGAGGTCGGCACGCATGAGCAATTGCTCGAGAGAGAGGACGGCGCCTACCGCAAGCTCGTCGATGCGCAGAAGGAGCTGTCCAAGATCAAGGGGGTGGAAGGCTGATGACTGAGGGCGACAAGTACGATATTCGGCTATTCTCGCCGGACGACGTGTATTTTAGCCGCGGCCAAGGCGGCGTATTCCAAGGCATCGTGGAAGGCAAGCCGTACGAGGAGCTTGAAGTATACCGCGCGTTTCCGTTTCTCTATACCACGCAGTACATCTCGATTCGCAACGTGAAAGGCGAAGAGCTCGGCATCGTGCCCGACCTGAAGGACCTCTACGAAGAGAGCGCGACCGAGCTGGAACGGGAGCTTCAGCTGCGTTACTTCATGCCGCGCGTGACCCGCGTCGAGAGCGTGAAGCAGAAGTCGGATCTCTGGATGTGGGAGCTGCAGACCCATCTCGGCGCGACCCGGATGGTGATGCGCAACCTGCACGAATACATGCAATACCCCGGCGGCGGACGCGTCATCCTGACGGACATCAGCGGCAAGCGATGCGAGATCGTCGATTGGCGGGAGCTGGACGCGCACAGCCGCAAACAGTTGGAGGAAGTGCTGTAACTGTCCCATGGAAATGAAGTCTTGGACTACGCTTCGCAATAACGAAAGGCAGTCTGGCGACTTGGAAAATAAAGTCGTTCAGACTGCCTCTTGTTATGAGCTATCGTACCCGTCCCTCGGAGTGAGGCCGCCGTTGGATCCTGCGGTTGCCTATACGCTGATGGGGTTTGAATTTATCGTGGAAACAATGAATCGATCTTATCTTCAACTTCCTTCAGCAGCCCTTTGTAATACGATTCGTCACCGAAGGACCCGATACTGCCGAATAATAAATGGCCTACGGGCTCAATACCGACGAAGTCGAAGATACCGATATCGGACGTGATCTTTAGTCCATCGGTCATGCCCATCTGATCGTAAATTTCTTTCGGCGTACCGTGCGTATTGATAATGAAACCTTGCTTTCCTGTCAGCATCTTAACGATGCCTTCTTCGCCGACGCTATAGGCAAAGCCGTAAGCGTACACACGGTCCACGTAACCTTTAAGGATAGCGGGAAGCCCCGTCCACCAAATGGGATAAATAAACGTAATCGCGTCCGCTTGGGCGATAAATTCCTGTTCCGTTATAATATCCTGCGGCGTGCGTCCAGCTCTCATAGCGGCCGTATCTTCCGGTTTGAGCACAGGTTGGAAATTCAGCGAGTACAAATCGCGCACAATAACCTCATGACCGTTTTGTTGCAATGTGGCGATCGTAGTTTCCAATATAGCGCGATTGAAACTTTCAGGTTCTGGATGGGCATAGACGATAAGATGCTTCATTTCATATGGCCTCCAATGCAGGATTTTTCAACATTTTCTAAATCATGTTCAAACGACGTGAGCGATAACCTCTGAATCATCTAAACAATCTTCACTATATATTCGACAGAACCGAAAATACTCCTTCCATTTTGTTCCACATAATTGACCGTGAGTTGAGCCAACGGCAGCCATACGCTGGCTGCCGTTTTTTGTGGTGACCACAATAATTAGCGATTAGCCGCGACTACCTAATCGATAGACGTTTCCGCGATATGATGCAGATGCTGGCTCAACGCTTCCGGCTGCGAGAAGAACGGCGAGTGGGCCGTGTCCATGGTGATGACTTCCCTGCACGGGGACTGGCCGTACATTTGCCGCTGCAAGCCGATCGAGATCGCGATATCTTGGAGGGTCTCGATATAGACCCGAGGGACCGATCCGAAGTTCTGCGGCGTGAGTTGGACGGGCGCGAGGAAAGTCGCCATCGGATCCAGGCAAAGCCGATCTTTGGCGAATTCCACGTCTTCGTCCGAGCAATCGCCGTACAGGTTCGCCTTGACGCGATCTCCGTCGAGCGACATGTAGGTCTGGTCGTCGCTGATCACGACGGCCGATGGCGGCGCCGCAACAGCGGGGACCATTAGCTCGCTTTGGATGACTTGCAAGAGGGACTGCCCGTCTTGCGGAAGATACGCGCAGAGATACACGAGCGTCCGAATCTTGTCCGGCCGGTACTCGGCCGTCTGAGTGATGGCGAGCCCGCCGGAGCTGTGCCCGACTAGAATCACCTGCTCGGTCTCGTTATCCAATACGCTGCACAACCGGTCCGTGTAGTCCTGCAGCGTAATTTCTTGTACGGGCATTGTATCTAAGCCATGTCCGGGCAAGTCGATCGCGACGACGCGATGTCCGGCGTTTTGCAGCAGGGGGACGACCTTATCCCAGCACCAGGCTCCGTGCCACGATCCATGGACCAATACGAACGTACTCATCGAACAGAAATCTCCTTTCAAATTAAACTTAATAAATAGTTAAATAGTTAAATACGTATTAAACCTTATGAGAATGCATAGTCAAGCTCGCTCCTTCATCCGGATAGAGGATGCGGCAGTTTCAGGTCTACCCCCGTCAGCTCTCAAATATGTATCTAGAGTGCATGACTTTAGGCGAAGGGGGATAACCTTGGAATCTTTCGTAACGGTAGAACCGGGCGTTCGGGTATTCGTGCAGGATTTGCTTCCGACGGGGAACAAGACAATCTTGTTCATTCACGGCTGGCCGTTAAGCCATAAACAGTTCGAGTATCAATACGACGTGCTGCCGTCGATGGGCGTGCGGTGCATCGGCATGGACTGGCGGGGGTTCGGCAATTCGGATAAGCCCTACACCGGCTATAGCCTCGATCGATTGGCCGACGATATTCGAGCGGTCATCGATGCGAAGCAATTGCAAAACATCACGCTCGCGGGGCATTCGGCAGGCGGGGCGTTAGCGGTCCGCTACATGACTAGGCATCAAGGCCACGGCGTAACCAAGCTCGTGCTGATCGATGCGCAGGGGCCGGGCTCGGTACCGCAGCAGGCGGCCAATAGTTTCATTGCGCAGACGCTGTCCGATCGGCCGGCGTTGCTTGTCGGGCTAACGAATCAGTTTTTCTTCAAGTACATTACGGCCCCGTTCTCGGATTGGTTCTTTCAAGTCGGCTTGCAGGGAGCGGGCTGGGCGACGGCGGCCGTGATGGCGACGCTAAGGGATCAGAACGTGCGGAACGATCTGCCGCAAATAAACGTGCCGACCCTGATCATTCACGGCATCCATGACCAGGTCGTGCCGTTCGCCAATGCCCAAGAGATGCACCGGCTCATCCGAGGCTCGATCCTCGTGCCGTTCCAGTACAGCGGCCATGCCTCGTTCTTGGACGAACGCGAACGGTTCAATCAGGTCGTGATGCAGTTTATCAGCTGACGGAGCGGTTGATGCCGCAGGATGCTCAGCCGGCTCCGCTCTTGCCCAAACCGAAGGTTCTGGAATGCGTAACGATCGGCCGGCGCGCGTTACGATGGCGCAAGACGACGATGAACCGCATCTGACTCCGAGTATCGCCCGTGACCCTCTGTCGCGGGCTTATTGTATTCCGGCCATCCGGTGCGGGAGGGTTGGACAAGCCTGCCGCAGGCAATTTCCCGGGAACGCAAGCCGGCAAACTCGCGTAGTAACGAATGAGGCGGAGGTGCGCGCCCGAGCCGGAAAACGAGCGAATTTCGCACAGCCATGCGCTATAATAAAGGTACCAACAACAGCAGCTGCCGGCAGCGTGGATCATGAACCCATGTCGGTTAATTTCCCCTCGAGGGGCATCATCCCAAATAGAAGGAAGTGTCCATCCATGAATGCAGAACTCGTATTGCAGGAGCTCGAAGCGCTCGGCAAGGAGCGCCTGAAGAAAATGTACGGCACCAACGGCGCGCAGGAGCCGTTCTACGGCGTGGCTACGGGCGAGATGAAGCCTATCGCCAAGAAGATCAAGCTCAACCAACCGCTCGCGGAGGAGCTGTACGCCACGGGGAATTACGACGCGATGTACTTTGCAGGGATCATCGCCGACCCGAAAGCGATGACGGCAGCGGACTTCGAACGTTGGATCGATGCGGCGTATTTCTATATGATTTCCGATTACGTGGTTGCGGTCACCTTGGCGGAGACCGACATCGCGCAAGAAGTGGCCGATCGATGGATCGTGAGCGGCGAGGAGCTGCGCATGTCGGCGGGGTGGAGCTGCTACTGCTGGCTGCTCGGGAGCCGGCCGGACGGCGAATTCGCCGCGGACAAGCTGGCCGCGATGCTGGAGCAGGTACAGCGCACGATTCACGACGTCCCCGAGCGAACGAAGTTCGCGATGAGTAATTTTATCTACACCGTGGCCGTATCGTACGTGCCGCTCCATGAGCAAGCGGTCGAGACCGCCAAGGCGATCGGCCAGGTCGAAGTCAACCGGGACAAGCCCAAGAGCAACTTCCTGAACGCCGCTAGCAACATTCAGAAGGCTATCGACAAAGGGCGGATCGGGTTCAAACGCAAATACGTCCGATGTTAATCGGCGTCGATCGGTATGAACGAGCACGAACGAATTTCAAATCAGGCGGTCCTTTACGAAGGACTGCCTTTTTGGAGCAATAAGCAGAATTGCGCCGGGAGATACCCAGTGATGCCCTGGTGACCCGATAGTCAGGGAGAGGCACTCAGCGGATAACGGGTCGGAACACGGAGCCGTTACGGGGGACAACGGGATGCTATGACGCGATGAGGACAACGTCATGGCAGGCGTGACGGGCCGACGAAACTGCCGTCGCTGCGCGCTCGCCGGCCGCAAGCCGCTCGATTGACGTCAAAATCGTTGGATGCTATGCTCTCTATGAATCGGATCGGGCTGCTTGGTAGACATTGCGTCCTGAAGGAGAGAAAGCATGGAGGGCAAGAAGGTAACGCTCAGGGATTTGGCGGTAAAGGCCGGGCTGTCGGTCAACACGGTGTCGCGGGCGCTCAAGGATAAAGAGGACATCGCGGAGTCCACGCGGAAGTTGATCAAAGACCTGGCGAAGGAAATGGGTTACGTCGGGAACGCGCTTGCCGGCTCTCTCCGGTCGGGACTGACGAAGACGATCGCGGTCATCGTCAGCGACGTGGCGAACCCGCATTTCGGCATCATGGTCAAGGATATCGAGAAATCGGCGCGAAAGCACAACTACACCATCTTCGTGATCGGCACCGAGGACGACCACGAGATGGAGGAGCGCGCGATCTACACCGCCATCGGCAAGAACGTGGACGGCATCATCATCTGCCCTTCCCAGCGCAGCGCGGACACGATTCGCCTCTTGAAGAAGAACGGCGTCCCGTTCGTGCTGATCGGCCGCAGGTTCGAGGAGGAGCCGGAATTCGACTACGTGATCTGCGACGACGAGAAGGGCGGGTATCTGGCGACCAAGCATCTGCTCGATAGCGGTCACGAGCGCGTGCTGTACCTGAACGGGCCGAGCCGCATCTCGAGCGCCCGGGAACGGTTGGACGGGTATAAGCGGGCGTACCGGGAAGCGGGACTGCCGATACGCGAGGACCTGATCATCGATGTGGAGCCCGCGGCGGGGGATGCGCGGCGGATCGTCAAGCAGCTGCTCGAGCGGAAGGCCGATTTCACGGGGATCTTCGCGTTCAACGACGTGATCGCTTGGGAAGCGGCGTACGTGCTGCAGAAATACGGCCATCGCGTGCCCGAGGACTATGCCATCATCGGGTTCGATAACATCCAGTCGCGGTTGTTCCTGCCGTTCCAATTGTCGTCCATCAGCAATTCCAAAGGCAAAATGTCCAAAAGAGCGGTGGACATCCTGCTCTACAAAATCAACCATCCGGATTCCACGGAAACCTATCGCGACGTGATCGATACGGCACTGATATTGAGAGACAGCACGGGGCGATCGGCGAGCGAGCAGGGTTAGGAGAAAGCGTTCGCCTAACTCGTCCGTTTTGCAAACGCATACAACCCGCCGGAAAAATCCCCCAAACGTATTGACAGGAAAATGATGGAGTGTTAATTTAACATTATCGTTAATGTTAACGTTATCTATACCTGCATCCGCATCATTTTGGTGTCGCCGCACTTATCTTATCGCAATCGGAGGGTGAAGAAGATGAGCCAAGTTCTAAATACGCCGCAAACGATGACGATCCCGCTGTTCGTGGGACAGGGCAAGATCGCGTACGGGGAGAAGCCGGTCCCGGCTCCGGGCCCGGGGCAGCTGCTGATCGAAGTGAAGGCCAACGCGCTGTGCGGCTCCGACCGAGGCCAGTTCTATGACGGGAGCGCGACGACGCCGGGCCATGAGGCGGCGGGCGTCGTCGTCGGGACCGGCGAAGGGACCGTTACGGCGGTCGGCATGCCGGGCGTCGTGTTCCTGATGGATTTCTGCGGGGAGTGCCGCAGCTGCAAGCTTGGCTTTACCAATCAATGCCTGGGCAAACGGGCGGACTACGGCTTCTCGCATGACGGGGGATACGGTCCTTACATGGTCGTGAACGAGAACGTGTTCTTCCCGATGGACCCGTCGATCCCGTTCGGCGAAGCGACGATGCTGCTCGATATTATGGGCACGGGCGGCCATGCGATCAAGCGCGCCCTGCAGGTGCATCAGGATATCGAAGCCATCCTCATCGGAGGAGCGGGACCGATCGGTCTCGGCGTGCTGGCGATGGCGAAGCTGCTGCTCGGCTCCGGGATGCCGGTCTTCGTCATGGATTTCGTGCCGTACCGCCTCGAGCTGGCGAAGCAGATGGGGGCTATCCCGATTAATCTCGCCGAGCAGCAGGCCAACGACGTCATTCGGGCAGCGGGCTTCGGCGGCGTCGACGCGGCGATCGACACGAGCGGCAAGACGGCGGGACGCCATACGGCGCTTCAGGCGCTGAATCAGCGCGGCGTGCTCGTGTGCGTCGGTCACGGCCAAGAGCTGAACCTGGACGTGTCGAGCGATCTGATCGCCGCGGAACGGACCGTCCTCGGCAGCGAATACTTCCGGTACCAAGAGCTGGCCGAGAATCACGCGCTCATCCTCGAACATCTGCCTTATCTCCGTCAGATCATCACGCACCGGTTCGGCATCGACCGGATTCAAGAAGCGTACGAACTGTTCTTCCAAGGCGACACCGGAAAGGTGCTGATCGAGCAATGAGCGCGGGGGATAAGCTGAAGGTCGCCCTGATCGGAGCCGGCGGCGCCGCGGGCAGTCTAGGACTGCCGGACGGCTTCCGGTCGGCGGGCAGCTGGGGAATGCAGCACGCGCGGATCTGGTCGTCCCGGCCGGACGTGGATTTCTGCGCGATCGTCGGCAGGGACGAGGCGCGGACGCGGGCGAAAGCGGAATCGTTCGGCACTCGGGCGTATACGCGGATCGCGGATATGCTCGCGCAAGAAACGCCGGACCTGGTCAGCATGTGCCTGCCGAATCAGGGGCATTTCGACGCGACGCTCGAGGTGATCCGGGCGGGGGTTCCTTTGCTCGTGGAGAAGCCGCTGGTGTTCGACCTTCGGGAGGCCGACATTCTGATGAACGAGGCCGCCAAGAATAATGTCTTCTTCGCGATCAACTTCAACCATCGTTTCGCCAAGCCGGTGGAGCTGGCCTATGCGGCGATCGCGGAAGGCCGCCTGGGCGAGATTACCTTCGCCTCCTGGCGGTTCGGCGGCGATGGCGGCGGCGCGCATCCGCATGCCAATCTGATCGAGACGCAGTGCCATGGCATCGACATGCTCGAGCATCTGTGCGGACAGATCGAATCGGTCATGGCGGAGATGACGGACAAGACGGGCGGCGGCTACCGCACGATGTCGCTCGCGCTTCGTTTCCGCGGCGGCGCGGTCGGCAGTCTGATCGGCACGTACGATTCGTCGTATGCCTATCCCGACACGCACCGCGTCGAGATCGACGGCACGCGCGGGCGCTCCGTCATTCACGATACGGTGAAGCGCTACACGTTCCACGCGTCGGGCAGCGAGATCGGAGAGAGCTGGGAGGCCGGCTACTTCAACGATGCGGACCGCGAGTTCCACCGGACGTTCGACAAGCACGCGGACGCGCTGCTCCAAGCGCTTCGCGCCGGGCGGCGTCCGCCCGTCGAAGCCGCGGCAGGGTATCGCGCGCTGCTCGTCGCCGAGGCGGCGATCCGTTCGTTCGAGAGCGGTCGAAGGGTAACCGTCGGAGAGTTGTAGTCTGGTGCCGGCCCGAGCCTTGAAGGCAGGGCCGGCCTGCAGACGGACGCGGACGCGCTCGTCACGAGCGCAGCTATGTACGCGCGGACGCGCGCGAGCCTGGCGATGCTGGCGGCGAGGAATGGAGCAGGGAACGAACGGAGAGGAGCACGACCCGCATGACGGTTCATGAATCAACTCGGAGGAAGCTGTTTCTATCCGATATCGACGGCACCTTGATGAACAGCCGGAAGCAAGTCCGAGCCGAAGATATCGAAGCGGTCCGGGAGGCGCACCGGCAGGGCGTCGTCATCGCGCTCGCATCCGGGCGCATGCACGCGGAGATCGTGCAGGTCATCGAGCTGCTGGGCGTGCCGTGCTACGCGATCTGCCAGAACGGCGCCGATCTCGTCGGCTTGGACGGCAATGTCCTTCGGTCGTTTCGCTACGAGGCGGACCTGGCGTTGTCCGTTCAAGCGTTCACGGACGAGGAAGGCCTCGTCCCCGTGATCTGCAGCGCCGAGGGCAATTTCGTCGCGGACTTGAATCCGCGTGCCGTGCAGGTGGGCAAGCGATTCTTGACGCCGCTGCGCGAGCGCAGGCAGCTCGCGGCGGACATCGCGGACGGGATGCCGGTCACGAAGTTCTCCGTATACGGCGAGGTTCCGGCGCTGCAAGCGATGCTGGAGCGGCTGCGGGAGCGGTTCGGCGGCCGGATCACGGCTTCGTTCTCCGATCCGGACGGCGTCGACGTCATGCCCGGGCGCGTCGATAAAGGCGCGGCCGCGGAAGCGCTGATGGCGCTGCTCGGGATCGGCCCGGCGGATACGGCGTGCATCGGCGATTCCTTCAACGATCTGGCGATGTTCCGGGCGTGCGCGCACAGCGTCGCGATGTCCCATTCGCCGCAGGAAGTACGCCGCGCCGCGGCGCATGCGGCCGATACGGTTGCCTTGGCGCTGCGCGAATGGCTGGCCGAAGAATAACGTGGCCCTCAGTCTATCCTCTATTATCTATCATTTATCATCCCGGAAGAGGTGTACCCCTTGTCCAGTCAAACAACGCACGCGCACATGCGGCCGACAACCTATAAGCATCAGACCGTGACCAACCTGCCGGTCCGCTCGGTAAGCATCGACGATGCCTTCTGGGCGCCGAAGCTGAAGGTGCTGCGCGACACGACCGTGCATGACGTGCTGAACAAATTCGAGCAGGACGGCGCCCTGCGCAACTTCGACTTCGTGGCTGCCGGCGCCGAGGGCTATCACAGCGGGGAGCCGTGGTTCGACGGGCTGCTCTACGAAACGCTTCGCGGGATATCGGATATCCTGGCGGTTCATGACGACGAAGCGTTGGACCGCAGAGTCGACGAGATCGCGGCGAAGATCGCCGCGGCGCAGGATGCCGTCGGCGACGGCTATATCAACACGTATACGCTGCTTGACCGGCCGACCCAGCGCTGGGGCGAGAACGGCGGCAATCTGCGCTGGCAGCACGACGTGTACAACGCGGGCTGTCTCATCGAAGCGGGCGTGCACCATTACCGGGCCACGGGCAAGACGTCGCTGCTCGCGGTCGCGGTCAAGTTCGCCAATCATATGAGCGGCTTGATGGGGCCGCCGCCCAAGCGCAATATCGTCCCGGCGCACTCGCTGCCGGAGGAAGCGGTGCTTAAGCTGCACCAGCTGGCCGTCGACGAGCCCGGGCTGGCGGATACGCTGAACCTGCCGTTCGCGGCATCCGATTACTTGGCGCTCGCCGCGTTCTGGATCCACAACCGGGGCAACCACGAAGGCCGAGCGTCCCATGACGGCGAATACGCCCAAGACCATAAGCCGGTGCTGGAGCAGGACGAAGCCGTCGGGCACGCGGTGCGCGCGACGCTGCTCTATGCGGGCTTGACGTCGCTGCATCTGGCGACCGGCGAAGCCGCGTACCTGGAGACGGCCAAGAAGCTGTGGGACAATATCGCCTACCGCAAATCGCATATTACCGGCGGGGTCGGCGCCATACATCACGACGAGAAGTTCGGAGGCGAGTACGAGCTGCCCGACAACGGGTATTTGGAAACCTGCGCGGGCGTAGGCGTGGGCTTTTTCAGCTGGAATCTGTTTCTCGCGACCGGGGAGAGCCGATACATCGATAAGCTGGAGACGATCCTGTACAATATCGTGCTGGCGGGAAGGTCCATGAACGGCCATAAATATTTCTACGAGAACCCGCTCGTCAGCGACGGCGGCCACAACCGGTGGGAATGGCATGCCTGTCCGTGCTGCCCGCCGATGATCGTCAAGCTGCTGCCGGAGCTGGCTTCCTACGTTTATGCGCAGGACGGGAACGGCGTTTATGTCAATTTATTCATCGCAAGCGAGGGCGCGCTGCGGGTCGGGGACGTGCCGGTGCGGCTGAAGCAGCAAACCTTGTATCCGTGGGACGGGGCGGTCGCGATCGCGGTTACGCCGGAACGCGAGGCGCGGTTCGACGTTCGCGTGCGGATTCCGGAGTGGTGCGCGCGGTACGCGATCGCCGTCAACGGCCAAGAGGCGGCATACGACGCGATCAACGGGTACGCGGTTCTAACCCGCACATGGGCAAAGGGCGATGTCATCCGGCTGGACTTGGAGCTGTCGGTCGATCTGATCGGCGCCCATCCCAAGGTGACGACCCATGCGAACCGGGCCGCAATCAGACGGGGGCCGGTGCTGTACTGCCTCGAGTCCATGGATAACGAGCGTTACGCCGGGGGCGTCGCGAACTACGCGCGCGAGGCGTTGGACAAGCAAGTGCGCCTGAACCGCAGGCTGCCGCCCACGCCCGTATTCGAGACGCGGTACGACCCTGATTTCTTCGACGGCGCCGTGATCATCCGAACGGAGGACGCCGACGGCCATCCGTTGACGGCCATCCCGTATCCGTATTGGAACAATCGGTCGCGCGGCACGATGGACATCTGGCTCGCGTACGACCATGCGGCGGGCACGGAAGGCTGGGACGACCGCCTATATCGTACTATCACGCGCGCGTGAATCGGAATCAAGCCATACGAAGGAAGCAGTAAAGGCGGCAGTCCGAGGACTGCCGCCTTTGTTCGGGTTCGCGGGCCGGCAAGCGATCAACGAGGCAGTCGGGCTGCAAGCGCAACGATGTCAGGTGCCGGTCGGCGGTGAGCCGAACGGCGAACCGATACGGCATGGGGTTAGAACATCCGAGTCGAATCCGGGCGGTTTGGCGGAGCGCTAGGCCGAAGGACCCGATTCGCCGCGGAATGGCGCCGTTTCGTCTGGTTCTTCTTCCGATTTTCATAAACCTTTACAAAAATACCATATCAGCTTAATGGACAAGCAATACTCGCTCGCTAGCATGAGGATGGCACTTGAAAAATTGGGGATTTCCAGGAGGAGAGAAGCAATGAGATTGGTTCTGATGGGCGACTTGCATTATCACGAGATCGATGCGACGATACCGGGGTTGCCGGAGGCTAGAACTGCTTTCTACCACACCTTGCTGGAACGATTTCTGAACACGGACGCCGATTTGCATATATCGCTTGGAGACCTGACGAATTTCGGCTCGCCCTCGGAGCTGCAGGAAGTGTACGCGCTGCTGCGGCGCGAGGAACGGACGTTCGTTCACGTGCTGGGCAACCATGACGTCTACTCGCAGACGCGCCGGCAGGTGCTGGCGATCACGGGACAGGAGCGCTACCGGGCGATCGACACGGACGAGGCGATGCTGGTCTTTCTGGATACGGCCAGAGAGATGGACACCGCCGACTGGAGCGGGTGGATCGACGAGGAGCAGCTGCAGTGGCTGGAAGCCATGGTGGAGCAATCCGGCACGAAGCCGCTGCTCGTCTTCGGCCATCATCCCGTCTATCAGACCACGACCCGATCCGAGATGGACAAGGGCTCGATTCATCCGAGCATCGACATGTGGCGCATTCTGGACCGCAAACAAGGGACGGGCGTGTATTTCAACGGCCATACGCACGTGAACTCGATCGTCGCGCGGAAGAACTGGACCTTCGTGCAGCTCGCCGCCTGCCTGGACGAGCCCGGCTTTCGCATCGTGGAGCTGGAGGGCGGGCGGATCCGGATCGCGCCGGTGGATCTGACGGATAAAGCCATGCTGGCGCATGCGGCCACGATGCACTTGCATATGTCGCATTTCCGCCATAATCCGAACGCCCGCGGATTGGACGCGGACCGTCAATCCGAGATTCGCTTGACGACTGCGGCACAGCCTTGATGACGGAGGGAAAAGGAATGAAGCACGCCGCGAGCCATGCCGCTTTCCTGGAAGGCCTCGTCGCGCACCGAATGATCGCTTCGATCAAGGACCCTCGGCATATCGAGACCGCCTTGTCGCTGCGCGGCCAATTAAGCGGGGTCTTCCTGTTGACCGGGCACATCGGCGTCCTGAAGGGGTACGTGGACGTGTTCAAGGAGCATCAGCTGCCGGTCTTCCTGCATCTGGAGAAGATCGGGGGCCTCAGCACGGACAATTACGGCCTGGATTATCTCGCGAAGGTCATCAAGCCGACCGGCATCATCTCGACGAAAACCAACGTGGTGAAAACCGCGAAGAAGCTGGGCCTGATCACCGTCCAGCGCTTCTTCCTCGTCGACAGCGAAGGCTTGGACAATATCGCGAAGAGCATCTGCCAGAGCGAGCCGGACATCATCGAAGTCATGCCCGCGCGCATCCCCGACATGATCGACAAGGTGAAGGCGTTCGCCTCGGTGCCGATCATTACCGGCGGCCTGCTCTACGAGCAGAGTCAGGCGGAGGAGTGTCTGAGGCACGGCGCGGCCGCGATCTCGACGTCGAAGCCCGAGCTGTGGCGATGCGCTGGACCCGCGCCGGTCAAGGCCGAAGGCCGGAAGGCGGACGCGGCTACTCCCGTCGCGCGCCATCGGAAGACGCTTCCGCTCGCGCAGATCGGCTGCGGGCTGGCCGCGCTCTTCGAATATTCATACAATCTTTGCAACCAGATAACATAGATTTAACGAACGCCGGTTATGATTCATTATGAAAAGTAAATAGCGAACGGTTGGAGTATTGGAGAAACCTTATCCGCTCGAGGACATGCCTTGTCCTCGGCAGGATTAAGGTTTCTTTTTTTGCGCCTCCGGTCGTATCCCAGGATAAGAAAAGGTGGAGGATTAGGGAATGGTTAAGAAGCTTACTGCAGTGACGGCGGTTGCAATGCTGATGACGGGGGTGCTTTCGGCTTGCGGAGCGAGCGGCACGAACACGAACGACGCGGCGGACGCGAATGCCAATGCCGGCACGAACGCTGGCGCCAATACGGACAACACCACGGCCGGAGCGGACGCGAAGCCCGCGGATGCCGATGCCTCCAAGAAGATCGTCATCAAATACTGGTACGCGTTCGGGGACAAAATCGAAGAAGCGAAGCTCCACATGGTCGATACCTTCAATAAATCGCAGGACAAAATCGAAGTGGTCGCCGAGCACCAGGGCAACTACGACGACCTTCACGCCAAAGTGCAAGCGGCCTTCGCGGCCGGAGACGCGCCCGCGGTAACCGATCTCGAGATCTCGTCCACCGGCGTATTCGCCCACTCGGGCATGCTGGAAGAGCTGACGACGTACGCGGAGCGGGACAAGGAGCAGCTGAAGCTGGATGATTTCAATCCGGGCCTGATGGGCAATGCCTACGTGGACGGCAAGCTGTACGGCCTGCCGTTCATGCGCAGCACCCCGATCCTGTACAAGAACGTCACGATGCTCAAGGATGCCGGACTCGACCCGGCCGGGCCGAAGACATGGGACGAGCTGGAGGAATATTCCCGCGTCCTGAAGGGGAAGGGCAAAGTCGGCATGACCGTGCCGGCCGATATCTGGTACTACGAAGGCCTCGTCGCCCAAAGCGGCGGCCACATGCTGAGCGAAGACGGCAAATCGGCGGCGTTCAACTCGCCTGAAGGCGTGGCGCCGGTCGAGTTCTGGAAGAAGCTGTCCAGCGAAGGGTTGATCAAGATCCCGATGGGCGACGAAGCGGGACCGACCGCGGACAAGGACTGGGCCAACCAATTGTCGGCGTTCAAATTCGGCTCGACGGCCGGCGTAACCGGAAGCCTGGAGATCGCCAAGGGCAACGGCTTCGAGATGGATACGGCGTTCATGCCGTCGAACGTCAGCTACGGCGTGCCGACCGGCGGCTGCCAATTGGTCATCACGTCGAAGAGCAGCGACGAAGAGAAGGAAGCGGCGTGGGAATTCCTCAAATGGATGACGTCGAAGGAAAACACCATTTACCAGCATAAGCATGTCGGTTACCTGCCGACCCGGATCTCCGCCGTGGAGAGCGACGAGCTGAAGGCGCATTTTGCCGAGTTCCCGCAGTTCAAAGTCGCCGTGGACCAGCTGGAGTTCGCCAGACCGCGCCCGATGGAGAACGCGTATCCGGAAGTGGCGAAGATCATCAAGGAAGCCATCGAGAAGGCGATTCTCGATCCGAAGGTGTCGCCGCAGGATTCGCTCAACGAAGCCGCGGAGAAGGCCAACAAGCTGCTGAGCAAATAAACGCGGCACGCGCGTCCGAGGACCCGGCGCCATCGCGCGGCCGGGCTTGTCCCTCCCTGTTTACTGTATTTACTGCGGCAATTGCCGAAGCTGCGGAGGAGCCTTTCGCTTGGGCGGAAGTCTTCTCCTTCTTATCCTACGAGCGGAGAGGTACCACCTTATGTACAACGAGAATTGGCTGTCTGCGATCAAAGTCGTGATATTCGATATGGACGGAACGCTTTATCAGGAAGATACGTTCCTGGAGCGGTACATCCGGTATTTGCTGGAAGGAACGGAGCACGAGGAGGCGACCGACGAGGCCATGCGCCTCGGACGGGCGATTATCGCGGGTGAGCATGCGATCGGGTTCGGCCATTTCTACCATATGCGGGATGACGTGGGGCTGGTGCTGGAAGGCGAGCGTTTCGTCCGGGGCTTTACTTGGGAAGGGGCCGCGATCGAGGAGGGGACTATCCGCGAATACGGGGCATTCTCCGAGCAGGCGGTTCATCTGATTCCGATCGGCGACCCTTGGGGAGTCGTGACGGCGCTCGGCCGCAAATACCGGCTGCCCGAGTCCAAATTAAGATCGGCCTTCGACCGGGTCCGCCAGGAGATGCTCCTTCCCCCGCATCGATTCGAGCGCCATGACAAGCTGTTCGAGGCCTTGGAAGCCCTCGGCGCCGTCGACAAGAAGATCCTCTTGACCAACACCCATTTCGAGTCGGGCATCGCGTTCATGGGCTATATGGGCATCCGCCATTTGTTCGACGACGTGGTCTGCGGCGCGAATAAACCTGCCGGGCTTCACGCGTATTTCAACGCGCTGCTTGCGCAAGGCTACCAAGCGCACGAGATATTGTCGATCGGGGATAACCCGTGGAACGACCTGCATCCGGCCAAGAAGCTGGGAGGCAGAACGTGCATGATCTCCCCTTACCCGAGCGGCGATCCGGAGATCTGGGATCTGAGGCTGCGCCGTCTGGACGAGTTGGAGCAGCTCATGCGCGCGATTCAAGAATCCATCACAAGGAGGAACAGAGCGGATGGCCAAGATCGAGCTGAAGCATATCAGCAAGAAGTTCAAGGATGAGACCGTCATCGAGGATCTTAACCTGACCATCAAGGACGGGTCGTTCACCGTGCTCGTCGGGCCGTCGGGCTGCGGCAAATCCACGACGCTGCGCATGGTGGCGGGGCTGGAGAAGCAGACGGGCGGCGAGATCTGGATCGACGACGAATGCGTGAACGATACGCCGCCGGGGCTGCGGGACGTCGCCATGGTGTTTCAGAATTACGCCCTGTACCCGACCATGAGCGTGCGCGGCAATATCGAATTCGGGCTCAAGAACAGAGGCATCGCGAAGCGCGAGCGCGAGAAGCTGATCGCGGATATCTCCGAGATCGTCGGCTTGACGCCGCATCTGAACAAGAAGCCGCAGAACCTCTCCGGCGGACAGCGCCAGCGGGTAGCGCTTGCCCGGGCGATGGTGAAGCAGCCGAAGGTATTCATTCTCGACGAGCCCCTGTCCAACCTGGACGCCAAGCTGCGCAACCAGATGCGGACCGAGCTCATCCAGCTGCACAAGCGTCTTGGCACCACCTTCGTCTACGTGACGCATGATCAGGTCGAAGCGATGTCGATGGGCGACGAGATCGTCGTCATGAACAAGGGCGTCATCCAGCAGGCGGACACGCCGATGAAGCTCTATCACGATCCGGCCAACCGGTTCACCGCGGAGTTCATCGGGACGCCGGCGATGAACATGATGAATGGGCAGGATCTGCAAGGGATCGAGATTCGTTCGGCCGCCGCCGTCGGCCATGTCGGATTCCGTCCGGAGCAGGCGCTGATCGGCGCCGGCGCGGAGATCGAAGGGTACGAGATCGAGGGCGAGATTCTGACCCGGGAGAGCCTCGGGGCGGAGAATATCTATCAGATCCAGTCCCGGACCGGCGTCTTCTTCGTCAAAACCTTCCTCGCGCCGCTCGAGACGGCCGCCCGCGTGAAGGTGACGATTCCGTACGGCCAGCTCTATTATTTCGGGCTGAACGGCGAACGGCTGCGCGGCGTCGAGGCGAGCTCGAAGCGCCTGGCCGCGGCTGGGGGCAGATAAGATGCGCACCTGGGAAAAGCTGCGTCCGTACAGCATGGTCGCGCCGGCGATTATCGTGTTCTCGCTGTTCTTCATCTATCCGATCTTCTACATGATCTACCTGAGCTTGTTCGACTGGAATTTCGTCAGCCCGACCAAGACCTTCGTGGGCATCCAGAACTTCAAGGACCTGCTGACGGACCCGGATTTCCGGCAGGTCCTCACCAATACCTCGATCTATACGCTGCTCACGGTGACGCTCACGACCGGACTCGCGCTGCTCCTCGCGCTGTGGCTGAATCGCAAAAGCTTCTTCCACGGGTTCGTGCAGGGCGCGATCTTCAGTCCGCATATCATCTCGCTCGTGTCCATCTCGCTGCTGTGGAGCTGGCTGATGGATCCCGAATACGGGCTGCTGAACTGGGTGATCGGACTCGCGGGCTTCGGCAAGCTGGATTGGCTGTCCCATCCGAGCACGTCGCTCGTCTCGCTCGTGATCGTGGCCGTCTGGAAGGGGCTCGGCTACAATACGCTGGTGTTCATCGCGGGGCTGCAGAGCATCCCGCCGGATATCTACGAAGCGGCTTCCCTGGACCGTTCCAAGCCATGGACGACCTTCTCGAAGCTGATCCTGCCCATGCTGTCGCCGTCGATCTTCTTCCTGGTGATCATCAACATGATCGGATCGTTCCAGGTGTTCGAGACGATCGCGATCATGACGCAGGGCGGACCGGTCAATTCCACCAATACGCTGGTCTATTACATCTATGAGTACGGATTCCGGTTCTTCAAGATCGGCTATGCCTCCGCGGCCGGCGTCATCCTGCTGGTCATCGTCGGAATCCTCACGATCATCTACTTCAAGCTGTTGTCGAATCGCGTTCATTACCGTTAGGAAGAGGTGAAGCTCTTGGAAAGCGTAGACAATACGATCGGCAATATCGGAACCGCCGCCGCAGGCAGCCAGCGGAGCTACGTGCGTACCCGCAAAGCGATGATCCGGCAAACGATGACCGCCATTCTGCGCGTCATCAACACGGTCTGCCTGCTGGCGCTGGTGCTGGTCTTCGCGCTGCCGTTCATCTGGATGGTCTCCACTTCGCTCAAGACGCTGCCGGAGACGATGATTTTCCCGCCGCGGTGGATTCCGACCGATCCCGTCTGGCAAAATTACGCGGACGCCTGGAACACGGGACCGTTCCTGCGGTATTTCACGAACAGCATCATCATCGCGGGGGGCATCCTGATCCTGCAGATGCTGACGATCATTCCGGCCTCGTACGCGTTCGCCCGGTACCGGTTCGCGGGCTCGAGCTTCCTGTTCGGGATCGTCATGGTCACGCTCATGATTCCGGCCCAGCTGATCTTCCTGCCCGTGTACCTGGAGCTGAGCGCCTTCAAGCTGCTGAATACGCATCTTGGCCTGATCCTGCCCTTCGCGTCCAGCGCCTTCGGCATCTTCATGCTGCGGCAGGCGTTCATGCAAATCTCGGACGAGCTGATCGAAGCGGCGCGGCTGGATCAGGCGGCCGAATGGAAGATCATCCTGCGGATCATGGTGCCGCTGGTGAAGCCGGTGCTCGTCACCTTCGCGTTGTTCAGCTTCATCGCCCATTGGAACGATTACTTCTGGCCGCTCGTCATGACCACCAACGAGACGGCAAGGACGCTGCCGCTCGGCATCGCCAAGATCCGGGAAGTCGAAGGCGTCGCGACCTGGAATGTCCTGATGGCCGGCAACCTGATTCTGGTCACGCCGATCCTGATCGTCTTCTTCTTGTCGCAGCGGCAGATCATCAAGGCGTTCGTGTATAACGGCGTAAAATAAGAGCATGAGAAGGGATGAATGAAATCATGGTAACGATCGTAGCACACCGCGGATGTTCGGGCGTCGCGCCCGAGAATACGATGGCGGCGTTCAAGCTGGCGCTCGGCGAGCCGGATATCGCGATCATCGAGCTGGACGTGCACCTGTCCAAGGACGGCGTGCCCGTCGTCATTCACGATCATACGCTGGACCGGACGACGAACGGTTCGGGCCTGGTCCAGGCGTATACGCTGGAAGAGCTGCGCCAACTGGATGCGGGCGGCAAGTTCGCGCCCGAATTCGCGGCAGAGCGGATTCCGACGCTCGAAGACGTGCTGGAGCTCGCGAAGGGACGCTGCAAGCTGCATGTGGAGCTGAAGATGCTGGCCAATGAATACGCGGGGATCGAGGAGAAGGTCGTCTCGCTGATTCAGCGGCATGGCATGCAGGACGAGGTCGTGCTCTCGTCCTTCAATCACGACTCCATGAAGCGGGCGTACGGGCTGGACCCTTCGATCGCGACGGGCCTGATCTTCCTCGGCAAGCCGACGCTGCTCGCGGAGCAGCTTCGTTATACGGGGGCAACGAGCGTGTCGATGCATTATGCGTTCATGACGCCCGAGCTGGCAGAAGAGATGGCAGTTCTCGGGATCGACCTAGGCGTCTGGACGGTAGACGAGCCGGAGGTGCTGGCGCGGATCATCAAGGCGTATCCGGGGATGCGGATTACGACGAATTACCCGGACCGGGTGCTGCGGATCGTGTGGGGCGATGGGGTACGGGCTTAGGCGAATCGCTTGGAATACGATGTAAGAATAAGGAATTGCTGTTCGGCAAGCCGGCCCTATTAGGGTCGGTTTTTTCGATTCCAGTATGTGGTACGATTGCGGTATATGGATTCGGAGTATGAGGTTGAATATCGCAAGGCGATAGAACTGGAGGCGTGTCATGGGACAAAGGGCGAATCTGCTTATTGCCAACCATCATTCGTATGAATTGTACTACAGCCATTGGTGCGCGAACACGCTGCCGACCGATTTGTTTTGGGGAGCGGAGCATGCCCTCCGATTTATCCGCATGCAGACCAAGGTCGACGAGTCGGGCTGGTTGAACGAGATATGGGCGGAAGGCGGAGCCGTTCTGGATATAGACCGGAAGAAGCTTCTGTTCTACGGAGGCGAGGATATCCGTTACGACGTTCCGCTGCGTGATCTTCATCTGGCTTGCATGAGAAGCGTCTGGCAAGGATGGGAAATCGATTGGGCACATGAAGGGATCGCGGACTTAGCGTCTTATGTAGGGGTTGCCAAAGAAACGGTCTTAAAGGAGAAGAAAGCCGGCGCGCCGGATACAAGCCTGGCGCCGCCCGAAGAGAGAACCTGGGTTGACACCGCGGCCAGCGTGAAGTTCCCGGATGACGAGCTTCTCGTCTTTCCCTTGAGCGATGGGATCAAGCCGTATTTATTCGCGGGCCCCGCGATGGTCGACAAGATTGATCGGGCTCATGGTTACCGTGCGCTTGCGCTGCGTGAATGGACTGAGAATTTTCCGACCGGCGGCTTCCATTTGGATATCGGAGCGAAGAGCTTGGCGTTCTGGCATGCGGATGATCTTCCGAATATTGCCGAGCAGATTAGGCGAGCATGGCCGTCCTGGACAATCGTGAATCATTTTGATCGCTATGCGGCCCACGCCGCGCTTACGAACGGCAAGTTGCAATTCCAAGCCATCGAGCCGAGCAGGCTGGCGGGGAACGTAAGATCATTGCTGCTGGGGGACGCCTCCAATCCGGTGGATGCGTTAGCGGAATTTATCAAGACCAAGGCAGACGAAGGGAGCACGATCGCGATAAACCCGAATGCTTTGAAACATGATCGTCATGAACTGCCGAGATATGTGAAGGAATCGATCGTGAATGCGGCATTGGCGTCGTTATAAGACCATGTGCTCGCTATTTTTGCGGATGTGGAGGAAATCGGGATATCGAACGCCTAAGCGCTGCGAACAGGAGGACAAAGCGCCGAAAATATACTACTTTAGGATAATAATAGAACAATCAATCGCATGATGCATAATACCCGATAGTGGTATTAATAGAGGTTCCAAAGCACCTGATAAAGGCGCGTGCTCGCCGTGCGTTCCTACTACCGGCTCAATTCTCCGCCGCGTCTGCCGAATAAAAAGGATTTCTGCCGAAGGATGACGAATGCTTGCAGCCGCAATTTATTCCGGCAGAAGGTGTGATCGACGGTGGGCAGGCAGACGAAGTGGGTCTTTTGTATGGTGATGGCATTATTCGTATTGGCGAGTTATCCGAGCATTTCGCACGCGGGGGAAAGCAAAGAAAGCTTCATCAGCATTTCGTACGACATCAAGCCGGGGGAGACGCTGTACGCCATCTCTAAAAAGTTTTATTTGACCGGCGATTACGAGCAGGTCGCGCGGTTGAACGGATTGAATCCGAAGGCGAGCCTGAAGGCGGGCACGACGCTCAAGCTGTCGAATCCGCTGGTGATGGACCAATATACGGTCAAATCCGGCGATACGTTGTTCGCGATCACCAATCGCTATTTCAGCCGCGACCATTATCTGAGCGCGCTGATGGCTTATAATCGGATATCGGATCCGAACACGGGCTTGAAGCTGGGCATGGCGCTGCGCGTGCCGCTTCCTTCGGGGGAAGGCAGGCATACCGTGCTCAAGGGCGACACCTTGTACAGCCTGTCCGCGCGGTACTTCAAGGCGCAGGATTACCGGGAGGCGATCGCCCAGTCCAACGGCATTCCGCCCGCGGGCTCGATTAAAGCGGGACAAGTCTTGGAAATTCCGAACCCGTATTATTACGCGACCGGCGCCGGCGCGGCAGCTCCAGCGGCGCCGGTCACGATCGCGGCGCCAACCAAGGCATATGCCATCGAGATCGACATCAAGCAAAACAAGCTGTACGTGTCTGCCGGCGGGAAAGTCGAGAAAAGCTTCGCGATCGCGAGCGGCAGGCAGGGGCTGACGCCGATCGGCAGCTTCGAGATCGTCACGAAGATCAAGAATCCGTGGTATTCGGCCAAGGGCATTCCCGGCGGAGACCCGGCCAATCCGCTGGGCAGCCGGTGGCTGGGGCTTAGCGTCCCGAATACCGAGGGCACGACTTACGGCATTCATGGCACGAATGCGCCGACGTCGATTGGTAAGAGCGTCAGCGCCGGCTGCATCCGGATGAACAACGCGGACGTCGAGTGGTTGTTCGACATGATCCCGACGGGGACGAAGGTCAAGATTCATGCCTGAGGAGGCTGACGGGTCAGGTTAGGAACCTTGCCGACAAGCCGGCGTGGCTTACGTGAAGCAAGCGGGCATCGTGCAAGGGAAGCAACAGGGCATAAAGGGGGACGCGAAAGATTCGCGCCTCCCTTTTATGTTGTCATATCGTTCAAGGCGCCCATAACGGGCGAATGAAACCGCGAAAGCAGGATGCTTCGCGGTTTTTGCTGTTTCCCGGCGGGCTTTCATTATTCTTTTATTCGGCTTCGATAGACTTGGCTAAGGAAGGCTGCCTTTTTGCCCATAAGTCCACGGCGCTTGAGCGAATAGCGCCGCGTTAGATTCAGAGGAGGAAGAAACATGCGCAAAACGAACCATAAAATCTTGCTGCTGCTGCTGGCGGTGACGGTCGCCTTCGGCACGCTGACCGGAGGGCTGGCGGGCGGCGGGCGCGCTTATGCGGCATCGCCCGATTTTCCGGGCTCCGGCACGTCCGCGGATCCCTACCTGATCGCCACCGCGAATCAGCTGAATAAGGTTCGGGACGATTATTTAGCCGCGGGACTTCACTATAGGCTGATCGCCGATATCGATTTGAGCGGGTATGCGGCAGGAACGGGCTGGACGCCCATCGGGAATCAAGACGAGGCTTTCTATGGTCAGATGGACGGCAACGGCTTTACGATCAACGGTCTGACGATCGATGCGAACGAAGGCGAGTATGTCGGCTTATTCGGTTACCTGGAGGCAGGCAGCGCGCTCACGCGTATGAAGCTCGCCAACGTCTCGTTGTCCGGCAGCCAATTCGTCGGCGGCTTGGCCGGTTATAACAACGGCGGGCAGATCAGCGGCAGCGCCGTTTCGGGTACCGTCGTCGGCACCTACAACGCGGGCGGCCTGATCGGATACAACGCCGACGGCGCGATCAGCGACAGCCGCGCTGCGGCGAGCGTTACCGGCAATTCCGCCATCGGCGGGCTGATCGGACATTCAAGCGGAGCGGACGGCGCGATCAGCGGCAGCTATGCGACGGGGAACGTAACCGGCACAAGCGGCGGCGACAGCGTCGGCGGGCTTGTCGGATACAAAGGCGGCGGCTCGATCTACAACAGCCATGCTTCGGGGAAGGTGAACGGGAAGAAAAAAGCAGGCGGACTGATCGGCGACGAGGATGCGGTACTTATTCATGATAGCTATGCTACGGGCGACGTGAACGGCAATACCGATATCGGCGGACTGGTCGGAAGCGGTTCCGGCGGCGGGGAGATCGTCGGCAGCCGCGCGTCCGGCAAGGTCAGCGGCAGGCAGACCGTCGGCGGCCTTATCGGACGGAACTACGGCGTCGCGATCGGCACGAGCCATGCTTCCGGCGACGTGACCGGAGGGAACGACGGCGCTAGCATCGGCGGTTTAGTCGGCGATCTGCTAGCGGGAACGGTCACGGACAGCTACGCATCCGGGACCGTAAGCGGAGCCAGTGCCGTCGCCGGCTTGATCGCGTACAACGAGTCGTCCGACATCATTCGCAGCTACGCCCTGGGGAACGTGAACGGGAGCGACGACGGCATGGATATCGGCGGCTTGGTCGGCATCAACAAGGGGCTGATCGCCGGCAGCTTCGCGGTCGGGGCGGTAACCGGCGGGCAGAACGCTTTGCATCTCGGCGGCTTGATCGGCGATAATTTCGGCCCGATCCGCGAGAGCTTCGCAACCGGGGCGGTGACCGGAGGCGACGAAAGCTTCGATGTCGGCGGCTTGGCCGGCAATAGCAACGGCGCGATCAGCGCGAGCTACGCCGCGGGCGACGTCGCCGGCAGCTATTACATCGGCGGCCTGGCCGGGTATCATGGCAGCGAGCCCGTCAGCGACAGTTATGCGTCGGGCAGCGTAAACGGCATCCAATACGCCGGCGGCCTGCTCGGCTATAACTTCGATCAGACGATCGGCAATAGTTATGCATCGGGCGCGGTAAGCGCGGCGGAAAGCGATAAGTCGGGCGGCTTGATCGCGTATTCTTCGGGCACGACGGTCAACAGCTTCTACGACGCGAATACGACCGGACAGCCGGCATCGTCAGGAGGCGACGGCAAAACGACCGCCGAGCTGCGGACGCAAAGCACTTATGAAACGGATGTGTCGCATGCGTGGGATTTTGCCGCGATCTGGGCGATGGATGGCGTGCATAGCGGCGGGTACCCTTATCTGCGGCAAACCCAGGCGTACGCGGATTACGACGCAAACGGCAGCGACGGCGGGCTGGCTCCGGTGAGCCGGTCGTTCGTCCCGGGGGGAGCGGCGATCGTCGCGCCGGGTCCCGGAGACATGGTCAAAGCGGGTTATGCGTTCGGCGGCTGGAATACGCAAGCGGATGGCGGCGGGACGACTTATAAGCCCGGTGAGACGTTCGTCATTTCCGGCAATACCGTCCTGTACGCGAATTGGATCCATCCGAGCACGGACGCGACGCTGACCTCCGCAGTCGGTACCGTCAGCGTCGGCGGCACCCCGGACGAGCGCATCGCGGACGTTCCTTACGGGACGGCGTTGGCCGCGTTCGCGGCGGGGATCACGCCGGCGGCCGGCGCGGAGTTCGCGATTTGCGAGGCGGACGGCACGACCCCGGCAACGGAACTGGCGACCGGGGTGAAGGTGATCGTTACCGCGCAGGACGGCACGACGCGGGTTACCTATACCGTGCAGGTTGCAGGGAACAGCGCCAAGGCGATCACGGGATTCAGTTTGGCGGCGCAAACGGGCTGGGCAGCCATTGACGCGGCCGCCCATACGGTCGCGATCGAAGTCGGCTACGGCACGGACGTTAGCAGCTTGACCGCCGCGTTCGCGCTATCCGCCGGCGCTTCGGCGAAGGTCGGCACGGCGACGCAGGCGAGCGGCGTGACCGCGAACGATTTTGCGAGTCCGGTCCTATACGAGGTGACGGCGGAGGACGGCAGCACGCAGAACTGGACCGTCACCGTCACCGTCGCGGCGAGCGGCGAGAAAGACATCACGGCATTCGGCTTCGCGGCGCAAACCGGTCCTGCCGCGATCGATGCGGCCGCGCGCACGGTGGCGATCGAAGTAGCGGCGGGAACGTCCCGAAACGGCTTGGTGGCGACGTTCGCGTTGTCCCCGGGCGCTTCGGCGAAGGTCGGCGCCGTGACGCAAGTGAGCGGCACGACCGCCAACAACTTCGGGAGTCCGGTTACGTATGCCGTGAAGGCCGCGGACGGCAGCACGCAGAATTGGAGAGTGACCGTGACGGTTGCCTTGAGCAGCGCGAAGGCGATCACGGCGTTCAGTCTGGCGGCGCAAACCGGTCCTGCGACGATCGATGCGGCTGCGCATGCGGTGACGATCGAGGTCGCGAACGGTACTTCGCTCGTTAGTTTGAGGGCATCGTTCACGCTATCCACGGGAGCGTCTGCGAAGGTCGGGGCAGCGAATCAGACGAGCGGCGTAACGGTAAATAATTTTACGAATCCGGTCACCTATACGGTGAGGGCGGCGGACGGGAGCACGCAGAGCTGGGTCGTTACGGTGACGGTCGCGGCGAGCAGCGCGAAGGCGATCACGGCATTCAGCTTGGCGGCGCAAACCGGTCCTGCGACGATCGATGCGGCTGCGCATACGGTTGGGATTGAAGTGGAGAATGGAACGGACGTCAGTAGCTTGCCGGCGACGTTCACGCTATCCGTCGGCGCTACGGCGAAGGTGGGCACGGTGGATCAGGTGAGCGGCGTGACCGTGAATAATTACACGAATCCGCTTACCTATATTGTGAGGGCGGCGGACGGGAGTATGCAGAGCTGGATCGTCACGGTGACGGTTGCGGCGAGCAGCGCGAAAGCGATCACGGCATTCAGCATGGCGGCGCAAATCGGTCCTGCGACGATCGATGCGGCTGCGCATACGGTTGGGATTGAAGTGGAGAATGGAACGGATGTCGGCAGCTTGGCGGCGACGTTCACGCTGTCCGTCGACGCTACGGCGAAGGTGGGCACGGTGGATCAAGTGAGCGGCGTGACCGCGAATAATTTCACGAATCCGGTCACCTATACGGTGAAGGCGGCCGACGGGAGTATGCAGAGCTGGATCGTCACGGTGACGGTTGCGGCGAGCAGCGCGAAAGCGATCACGGCATTCAGCTTGGCGGCGCAAACCGGTCCTGCGACGATCGATGGGGCTGCGCATACAGTTAGAGTTGAAGTGGAGAATGGAACGGACGTCGGCAGCTTGCCTGCGACGTTCACGTTATCCGTCGGCGCCACGACGAAGGTGGGCACGGTGGATCAGGTGAGCGGCGTGACCGCGAATGATTTTACGAATCCGGTCAGCTATATAGTAACGGCGGCGGATGGCAGCACGCAGAGTTGGACGGTGACCGTGACGATCGCGCCGAGCAGCGTGGCCACGCTGACCTCGACGATCGGAACCGTAAGCGCGGGCGGGACGGCCAACGAGACGATCACGAACATTCCGCACGACACGACGTTAACGGCACTGAAGGCTGCGATTACGCCGGCGGCTGGCGCGACGTTCGACGTCTATGACGCGGACGGCGTAACCGCGGCGACCGTGCTGATGACCGGCAAGCAGGTTATCGTCACCGCGCAGGACGGCATGACGAAAACAACGTACGCCGTCACGGTGAACGCGGCACCGGTCAGCGGCGGCGGCGGCGGCGGCGGCTCGGCAGCGCCGGTCGAGACGCATTACGAATCGACGAATGGCAAGCTTGCCATTCCGGTCGGGCACGCAGGCACGGTCAGCTTGGACGACGAAGTCATCGTCACGATCCCGGCGAATGCGGCGGAGCGGGATCTCGTCGTCACGATCGACAAGCTGACGAATCCGCAATCGCTGCTTTCGGGCGTCGATGCGCCAGTCAGCGGAATATTCGAGATTACGAAGAACTTCACGGGGAATTTCGCGCAGCCCGTCACGATATCCATCTTGTTCGAACCCGCGAAGCTCAAGCCAGGCCAGACGCCCGCCGTATTCTACTACGACGAAGCCAATGCGGGCTGGATCGAAATTGCCGGCGGCATCGTCAGCGGCCGTCGTATTGCCGTGACGGCGGATCATTTTGCAACCTTCGCCGTATTCGCCGCCGGTCAGCCGACTGACGCGCCTGCGGACGAACCCGCGATCGAGCTGAGCGACATCGCCGGACATTGGGCCGAGGCCGCGATCAAGCAGGCCGACGCCGGCGGCATCGTCTCGGGGTATCCGGACGGCAGCTTCCGCCCGAACCATCCCGTGACGCGCGCGGAATTCGCGGTCATGCTGATGCATGCGCTCAAGCCTGAGTACGCTGCTGCGGGACCTGCACGGGCTTTCGTCGACGACGACCAGATTGGAGCTTGGGCGAAGGAAGCCGTCGCGCAAGCGGCGCAGGCCGGGATCATTAGCGGCTATGCAGACGGCAGTTTCCGCGCCAACGCCGCGATCACCCGCGCCGAGATGGCGGTCATGCTGGCGAGAGCGCCGGGCTTGGCGCCGGGTGCAGAGGAAGAGATCGGCTTCTCGGATGACGGCGACATCCCGGCATGGGCGCGAGCCGCGATCGCGGAGACGCGCAAGCTCGGCTTGATCGAGGGCACGGAGACGAACGCATTCCGGCCTCATGCCTTGGCAACGCGAGCGGAGGCGGCCGTGGTGCTGCTGCGCCTGATGGCGCTGAGAAGCGAGTGATTCACAGCCGTTCGGCGAGCTGCCATGAAGCTAGACGAACGAGCTGACCATTTGCCGGACGCGGTCCTGCTGCGGGGAACCGGGTAAACTGCGCCTCGGCTCCAGCACTCGTACTGCCATTACGGCAGGAGCGAGTCGAATATGACGAAGAAGCGATGGAGGCGACGGCGGCATGAACGTGATTCTGGTGGACGACGAGCCGGCCATGCATCTGATCTTGACTAAAATGCTGGGCAAGCTGCCCGGCATTCGCGTGCGGGGCGCTTTTGCGGACACGGCGTCGGCGACCGCTTTCCTAAGCGAGAACGCCGACATCGGCCTCGCGTTCGTGGACATCTCGATGAAGGGCGAGAACGGCTTGGCATTCGCCGCCCGGATGGAGCGCGCCGGTTATCCGCTGCATATCGTCTTCGTCACGTCCCATAAGGATTACGCCCTGGATGCATTCGAATTGTCGGCCCTGGATTATCTGGTCAAGCCGGTCTCCCAAGAGCGGCTGCAGCGGACGGTGAATCGCGTGCTGACGGTCCCGGGGGATCCGCGGCTGCAACCGACGGAGGCTGCGGACACCGCGGCGAATCGCTTCGAGATTCTGGCGCTGGGGGACGTCGCGGCGAGCAACGGGCCGGTCCGCGTCAAGTGGATCTCGCGCAAATGCACGGAGTTGTTCGCCTATCTGCTGCTTCATCACGGACGGCGCATCCCGCGCTCGCGGCTGATCGCGGATATTTTCGGCGGCATGGATCAGGCCAACGCGGAGAGCTATCTGAATACGACCGCGTACCAGCTGCGCAAATCGCTGGAGCCGCTCGGCATGCGCGACGCGGTGCGTTCGGAGAACGACGGCTACGCGCTGGAGCTGAAGCATGCCGCGATCGACTACGTGGATTTCGCGCGGCAGGCGGAGCAGCTGCAGGTTATCGATGCCGGCAATGTCGACGCCGCGCTGCGGATCGAACGCCTGTATGCGGGCGACCTGTTTGGCGACAAGGCGTATGTCTGGGCCGCGAGCTCCACGGAGCGGTACGCGAGGATCTACGAGTCCTTCTCGCTCAAGCTGGCCGCCGCGCTGATGGCCATGCGGGATTCGTCCGCGGCATCCAAACTGCTGCATAAGCTGAACGAGCGCAATCCGCTCGAGGAATCCGTCGTACTCCTGCTCATGAAGCTGCGCGCGCAGGCGCGGGACAAGAAAGGCTTGGCCGTGCTTTACGCCGATTACGTCCGGCTGCTCGGACGCGAGCTCGGCATTCGGCCATCGGAAGAATTGAAGCGACTATACGACGAGTTGGCAAGCGGCATGATGCGGGAAAGCTAGCGCGCAACGCGAATTGCGCACACGCTCGAGCGCTTGTCCCGATCTATCGCGTGCGTTTTGCGCGATGGAAGGGCACCGGCGACGGCGGCGGAAATGCGACTTCGGACGCATGAGGAGCGCTCGCGCCGACTCATCGGGGCTTCGCCCCCGATAAATGTGCATTGCCAAATCCATGTCAATCGTGGTAGTGTGGGGGTTGGGCTGCGGAACTTTGCGACGCGCAGGCATTAAGGCGGAACCTATTTATGTATGCGGTGTATACAATACAAAGAATAGCATTACAATAATCCTATATGATATTGTAAAAAGGTTCCTTTTAATCGGTTTAATGGATTGCAAGCTTAATCGTGACTATAACATGAAACCTAGGGGTGATTCTCTGAGAAAGCATAAGCCAATGCCATTCGACGAGCTGCTGAAGGAATTGCAAGGACAGAAGACGGCGCAGGAAGATCCGAATCACGTTCCGCTCGGCCAGTTGTTCAACGACGCGTTCATGGGGAAGTATTCCAACATGAACAGCTTCGCGGAGTTCGTGGAGAAGGGCAACTTCAAGATCGAGACGCGCGAGGACATCGGAAATATCCCCGACGAGCTGTTCGACCGGCACGTTGCCCGGGAGACGAAATTCGCGGATTGGAAAGCGATGCTGGAAACGGCGACTAAGGAATTAAGCAAGTAAAGGAAGTCGCGCTGCGGGTAGCCGGGCGGGATTCAGGAATTTTCCTGAATCCCGCCCGGCTATTTTTGTGCGATCGCTTTCCATGCCGGCCGCCGATTCTCGATGCGCGGCACGGAGCGGACTGGCAACCTCCGGCGCTTTGCGATTTGTATGTCAGCATTTTGCGTTCTGGAATTATTTACGATTCTTTAATGAAAAAGGCCTCCTAAAGTCTTCCACGGCTTGAGTAGGCCTTTTCGATTAGGCCGTTCGCCGTCGGTTGCGAATGAACCGCTTCCAAGCGATAGAGATAGGACGTTCGGGGCTTTCGCGCGACACGGGCCGATCGACCCATGGGAAACCGCATATTTACAGATATATGCATAGCCTCCAATTTACGATGGCTGGTCCGGGAAAGTCCTTAAAATCGCTAACGAACATTCGTCATATTGTTTACAAAGTCTTTAACTCTCGTTGACACTCCATGAATTGAACCCCCCATTGTACAGGCTTATATTAGGTCAGTGAAATTAGTATTAGTAGGAGGGAATGCAAGAGTGAAAAGGAGTGTCAAGCTGACAAGCCGCATGCTCGTAGTGGTGATGCTTTGGACGTCGGTGTTTGCCGCCGCAGGTTATTTCGTGGTGCAGCATGCCAATGCCCGAACGGCCGCTACGAACGTGTTTGCGGCAGCCGGCGTAACCGCGACCGCGAATGGGTACGTGTCGGACGAGTTTACGCCGTCCAAAGCGATCGACGGGAATTTGAACAGCGGCAAGTGGGTCACCGAGGGAGACGATAGTCTGCCGACGGCGGAACGTCCGTACTGGCTCGAGGTCGATGCCGGCGCGGAGGTAACCGTGCAGCAATTCGTGCTTGCGCATGCCGGTGCCGGCGGCGAACAAGCGGAGTACAACACGAAGGATTTCACGATCGAGACCAGCAGCGACGACGTGAATTGGACGCCGGCCGTTACCGTGACCGGCAATACGGAAGGCACGACGACGCATGATCTGGAAACGCCGGTGAAGGCGCGATATTTCAAGCTTGCAATCACGAATCCGGGCATCGCGGATCCCGCGACGGGCAACTATGCGGCGCATATCTACGAGTTCGAGGCCATGGGCTTCCGCGCCGATCAAGACGCGCAGCAGCCGGATGGAACTGAACTGGAAGGTGGCGAAGGATCGGCTCAAGGCGTTGCCGGCAACGTCCGCGGCTTGCTTGCCGATTTCTATGCGGGCACGGGCGCAGGCAATAACTTCGCGTTCGGGGATTACAAGGCGACCACGGTCGACCCGCTCATCAATTTCACGGACCTGAATCCGATCCTGACCGGTTTCACGGGCGGGGAAGACAGCGCGAACATTCGTTGGACCGGCCAGATCATGGCGCCGGCAACCGACGATTACACTTTCTACATGCAGGGCGACAACGGCTTCAACCTGTGGATCGACGACAAGCCGGTCATCGAGCACTGGGTGAACGATTGGGATAAAGAAATTACGAGCGCGTCGGTCCATCTGGAAGCCGGCCGCAAGTACAGCTTCAAAATCGAATACTTCGAGGATTTCGGCGGCTCCAACCTGTACCTGCGTTGGTCGACGCCGACGATGGCGAAGGATTTCGTCCCGAGCAACGCGTACTACCTGCCGGCCGATTATACCGGCGCCGTCGCAAGCGCCGCGTCGGCGGACGGCAAGAACGTTACGGTGACGCTGGTATCGGAGCTCGGCCAACTGCCGGCGGACCTGAATTCGCACCTGACGTTGACGGCCGACGGAGCGCCGGTTGCCGTGCAAAGCGTCGAACCGGCGGATGCCTCCAGCATCACGCTGAAAATGGCGAAATCCATTCTCCCGGGACAGCGCCTCGCGCTGGCATACGACGGACTGGGCGGCTTGAAATACGCGGACGGTACGCTTGTTGCGGCGTTCAAGTTTACGCCGTCGAACTTGTCCGAGGTCGTTAACTACTCCCCGATCGCGATCGCGATGTCGATCTACGGCAGCGCGAAGACGAATCGCTCGTACGCCTGGTACACCCGTTACGACCGGCCGGAGAACGCGCCGGCGAACGCGAAGGACAGCATCGTCGAGATCGTGCCGGCGGGCGAGGACTTCAAGTCGGCGAACGTGAAGCGTTTCGAGGGCAAGCCGGAAGACACGCGCGTGCTCAACAATCTGCAGATTACGAGCGGCACGACGGGCTCGTTCATCTCCCATAAAGTGGTGGCCGAAGGGTTGACGCCGGGAACGGCGTACAAGTACCGCGTCGGCGCGGACAACAACTGGAGCCAGACGGGTACGTTCACGACCGAAGGCAACGACGAGAAAAATTACAACTTCTTGTACATGACGGATTCGCAGGGCTCCAACTCCCAGGACTACAGCGTATGGGCGAACACGATGTCCCAAGCGCTGAAGCATGTGACGGATCCGCGGTTCCTCGTCATGACGGGCGACCAAGTCGATGCGGGCGCGCTGGAATCGCAATGGCTCGATTACTTCGGCCAACCGCAGGACATGCTCATGAACCTGCCGATCCAAGCGGCGGTCGGCAACCACGAAGGACCGTATAACGACAACTATTACTACCATTTCAACTATCCGAACGATTCCATCCCGGATCCGCTGCCGCCTGGCAGCGTGTACGCGTTCGACTACGGCGACGCGCACATCATGATTCTGAACACGATGGATATCGGCTGGGATGCACGCCAAGCCGCGTCGTTCGACAAGGAAGTCGAGTGGCTGAAGCACGAAGTGGCGAAGACGGACAAGAAATGGAAGATCGTCGCGTTCCACAAAGCGATCTACTCCGTCGGCAATCACGCGATCGACTCGGATATTTTGGCGCTCCGCCAGAAGATGTATCCGGTCTTCGACGACCTGGGCATCGACATCGTGCTGCAGGGGCATGACCATACGTTCATGCGTTCGTTCCAAATGTATGATAACAAGCCGATCAAGGACGTGACGAAGGACAGCGAAGGACGCGTCGTGAATCCGGGCGGCACGCTGTACATGATCAATAACTCGGCCGCGACGAAGTTCTACGATATTCAGAACGGCGTCGACCGCTTCTATGCGGATTATATCGAACAGCCTAAGGTCGCCATCTATTCCGGCGTCAGCATGACCGAGAACAGCTTCAAGATCGATTCGTACAAATCCGGTCAGGAGACGCCGTTCGACACGTACTCCATCTTCCGGGACGACGCGAAGCCGGCGCCGGTCGATAACTTGACCGCGGTCAAGTCGGACAACGGCAAGCGGACGATCACTTGGAAGAAACCGACAGATGCCGAAGGTAATCCGGTGCGCGAATTCCGTCTTTACGAAGCAGGCGATCGACTCGGCGCCAACTGGAGCGTTACGATTCCGGTCGTGGCCGGCCAAGACGATTATCAATACGTCGTCGACACGACCGATCCGGACCAGACGCTCGAATTCGTCGTGAAGTCCGTTAACAAGCGCAACAACTCCGACGCCAGCGTGGCTTCGAGTGCCGGCGAACAGCCGGTCGCGCCGACGGCTCCGGTCGTCGACGACGCGCATAATACGTTCGGCTGGACGAACGCGCCGAAGTATGGGGAGCCGACGCATTACGAGTTCAGCGTGGACAACGGCGCAACGTGGAAGCCGGTAACGGCGAATCCGCAGCCGGTCGGCGACGCGGACTATGCGGAAGGCGCCGTACAGGTGCGGGTGGCGGCCAACGAAGCCCGGGGCATCTCTGCGGGCGCGCCGCTCGTCTCGCCGAAGGCGTACACGAAGAACGACGTGCGGGATACGTACCTGCTCGCGGGCGACATCGAGCGGGAGAATGACAAGAACAAGCTGAAGGTTTCCGTGAACGTCGAGTCGCTTACCGATTACAGCGGCGAGGCTTATCTCGTGTTCCAGCTGGTCAAGGGCGAAAACACGACGCCGGTGCTGCTAAGCGCAGTGCCGCTCAAGCAGACGAAAATGGCGATCACGCAGTACTTCGATCAAACCGGCGAGGACTTTAAAGTCAAAGTGTTCGTCGTCAATCAATTCGATAGCGGCAAAGATCTGCAGCAACAAACGCCGGTACAGCTGGCGAAGCCGATCGTGCTCCAATAACGGCTGGAAAGAGAGGTTTGCAAACGTGAAAAAAGTTTTGGCGGCCATGCTGGCGCTGCTTTTCGTGCTGGCGCCGGTGTCCGGTTACGCCGCGGCGTCGTTCGCGCTCGAGATGAGCGCGGACAAGCTGCAGCGCGGCGAGCAATTGACGCTTTCCGGAACGGCGGAGGGCGACGTGAACGTGAAAATCGTGCGCCCGGACAAAACGACGTTTTACCTGGACGTCATCGAGTCGGCGAACGGCAAATTTACAAAGACGGTGACCATCCCGGAAGAAGCGGACTTTGCGCCGTACGGCGTCTACCATCTCGCGGCGAGCAACGGCACAACGACGTTGAAAAAGACATTCGCCGTTACGGATGAGGACGGCAATTATCCGCCTGAGCCGATCGAAGGCGGCGGCATCATCTTTGTCCCGCCGGCGAACGGGATTCCGGCCGACGCCGGCACGCCGACGGGCAGCGACATCCAGCCCGACAAGGCGTCGAACGGCACCTACATCGTCGGCGGCGATACGTTTACGTCCGCATCCGGTGAGGCCGGCGACGCCGTTACGATCAATTTGCCGGCTTCGTCCGGCTCGACCGGCAACGCGCTGGAGTTTCCGGCTCAAGTGTTGCAAACGCTGAAAAGCAAGAATAAGGACCTCGTCATCAACTCCGACAACGGCACGATCCGCATCCCTGCGGAAGCGATCGCGGTCGGCAACGCCGGACAGGAAACGAACATCCGCATCGTGCTGAACACGACCCTGACGGACGACGCGAAGAACGCCATCGCGGGTTCGATCGGTTCGAACGCGGATTATCATGGAGTCGGCGCCGTCATTACGGTCACCATCCAACTCGTATCGGGCGGAACGGCGACCGATATTCACGACCTGGGCAAGCCGGTGACGGTCAAGCTGAAGCTGTCGAACGAGCAGGCGAAGCTGATCGCGGCGGATCTGGCCGGCGTGTATTACGTGAACGGCAGTCAATTGGAGTATGTCGGCGGCAAGATGGAGAGCGGCACGTTCACGTTCCAGGCGAACCACTTCTCGACGTACGCGATTCTGGAATACAGCAAGTCTTTCGTCGACATGAAGGGCCACTGGGCTGAGCAGGCCGTGAAGACGCTGGCCGCGAAGCATATCGTCACCGGCGTGGACGAGCAGCACTACGTGCCGGGACGCAGCATCACGCGGTCCGAATTCGCGACGATGCTCATGCGGACGGTCGCGTGGAACGGCAAAGCGGACCAGCCTGCGGGCGCCAATCCGTTTAACGACGTGCCGGCCGGCCAATATTACGCCGACGCCGTAACGCAAGCGGCGTCGCTCGGCATCGTGACGGGCTATCAAGGCGCGTTCCGTCCGAACGACGGCATTACCCGCGAAGAAGCGGTCGTGGCGCTCGTGCGCGCGGCCAAGTACTTCGACCTCTCCTCCCCGGGCAAGGGAACGCCGGCTTTCGCGGACGCGAAGATCATCTCGGCGTGGGCGGCAGCAGCCGTGAACGAAGCCTGGACCAAAGGTTTGATCGAAGGCGACGGCAAGCAGTTTAATCCCAAGAAATCCGTGACGCGCGCCGAAGTCGCCGTCATGATCGGCCGGCTGCTGCCTGCCGGTTCCCTGTAAGACGAACGAAGGAGGACCGAAATTCAATGTGGAAGAAGTTTCTGGCGGTTGCCATGACGGCCATGTTCGTCTATAACCTAATGCTGCCCGTTACATCGGAAATCGTGTCCGCGTCCGCCTCGGCGGACCCGGGCACGGCGACGCGGAACGTGGCGATCGGCGCGACGGCAACGGCGTCCGGCCAATGCAATGCGAACGAGAATCCGGCCAATGCCATCGACGGCAAGAACGATACCAAGTGGTGCGACAATACGTCCACGGCTAAAAAGTGGCTGCAGCTCGATTTGGGCAAAGCCTATAACATCAACGAATGGGCCGTGCAAAACGCGGCCATTAGCGAGGGGAACAACGCCCCGTTCTGGAATACGAAAGACTTCAGCCTTCAGAAGAGCGACGACGGTCAGAACTGGACCGACGTCGACGTCGTGAAGAGCAACGTTCAGACGATCGTCGACCGGTTCGTCACGCCGTTCGAGGCGCGCTATGTCCGACTTGCGATCGACAAAGCCGCGTACGACGGCAATGTGGCGCGCATCTATGAATTCGAGATTTACGGCGTCGATGCCGGCCAAACGCCGGCCTCCCCGCCGGCAAACCTCGCGCCGATCGACTACGTCGATCCGTTCATCAACACGATGGGCGATAACGGCCAGACGAACCCGGGTCCGACGACGCCGTTCGGTCTCGTCTCCCTCGGTCCGGACAGCGACGGCGGAGCGTTCAGCGGTTATTACTATCAAGATAAATATTTGAAGGGCTTCTCGCACCTGCGCTTCAGCGGCGTAGGCTGCAGCGGAGGCGGCGGCAACATTCTCATGATGCCGGAGACGCGCGATTTCACGAAGAACGTCGCGGACTACAAACAGAAGTATGACAAGAGCAGCGAGCAGGCTTCCGCCGGCTTCTACGGCGTGACGCTCGCATCCGGCATCGGCGTTCAATTGACGAGCTCGGATAACGTCGGCTTCCACAAATACACGTTCCCGGGCACGGCGAATACGGGCTCCGTATTGGTCGATCTCTCCAACTCGTATGCGGGCATGGTGGACGCCAATCTGAAAGTCGTCGGCAACAACGAAATCACGGGTATGATCCAGTCCAAGAACGTTTGCGGACACGGGTACTACACGATCTATTACTCCATCAAGTTCGATCACGATTTCGCGTCGTATAAATCGTGGCAGGACAACGCGGTCGGCGATGGCGTCGCCGAGCGCACCGGCTTCAACAGCGGCGCATGGATGAACTTCGACACGTCGAGCAACAAGACGATCCAAGCGAAGGTCGGCTTGTCGACGATCAGCGTAGCGCAGGCGCAAGCCGAGCGCGGCGAATACACGGATTGGGATTTCGACGCGCGTCATCAGGAGGCTCGCGACGCATGGGGCAGCGTCCTGAACAAAGTCGAAATCACGGATTCCGACGAACAGAACAAGCGCGTGTTCTACACGCAAATGTACCACTCGTACCAAAGCCCGAAAAACGTGACGAGCTCCGCGGGCACGTTCAAGGCGGGACTCGACGAGAAGACGATTCGCCAAGCCTCCGAGCTGGGCGACGACTTCCAATATTATAACGGCTGGACGACATGGGACGACTTCCGCAAATACGCGATGTTCTCCCTCCTCGAGCCGCAGCGCTACAACAACATGGTGAAATCGCTGGTGGATCTGTACGGTACCCGCGGCACGTACATGCAGTGGGGAGACGGCTACTGGCCGAGCCCGACGGTTCGAAACGAATTCAACGGCGCCGTCATTCTGGACGCTTACGCGAAGGGCTTCAAGGATTTCGACGTTTATAAGGCGCTGAAAGGAATGGCCGTCGACGCGGACAACTTCTCCATCAGCGACGGCGATATTTCCGGCAAGCTGGAGAAATACAACAGCGCGTCTTTCCCGATGAAGCTGGCGGCTTTGATCGGGGACCAAGCCACGTACGAGAAATACAAGACGATGGCGTTGTCGTACAAGAATCTGTGGAACCCGTCGCAAGTCGACGAGAAAGGCGTCCCGACCGGCTTCTTCACGCCGAACGGCAATCCGGTCGGCGCGGGCGACATCTTGGCCGTCGACCGTTATGCCTACCAAGGCAACCTGTGGCAGTACCGCTGGTCGGTGCCGCAGGACGTCAACGGCATGGCCGAGCTGATGGGCGGCAATACGGAGACGGCGAAGCAATTGCTGCACTTCTTCGACATCGACGAGTACATGGCGATCAACGAAGAGGATATCCAGGCGCCGTATCTGTTCGATTACCTGGGTTATCCGTATCTGACGCAATACTTCGCCCGTCAATTCACGACGGAAGTCGTGACGCAGAAGTATCACAACCACGGCGGGTACGCCTATCCGATGAAGTCCCGCGTCTACCGCGACGACCCGGAAGGCTACCTGTTGTCCATGGACGACGACGCCGGCGGCATGGGCTCCTGGTACCTGTACAGCGCCATCGGCCTCTTCCCGGGCAACCCGGGCGAATCGGACTTCCTGATCGGTTCGCCGATCTTCTCGGAAGTCAAGCTGCATCTGGGCAGCGGCAAGACGCTGACGATCAAGGCGGACGACGTGTCCAGCCAAAACCGCTTCATCCAATCCGCGGAGCTGAACGGCAAGAATTTCGATCAGGCGTGGATCAAGTATGACGACATTATGGCCGGCGGTACGTTGGAATTCCAGATGGGCAGCCAGCCGAACACGAACTGGGGCGCGAAAGCAAGCGCGCAGCCGCCGACGATCGATTATACGGCCGGAATCGACAACAACTTCAGCCACGAGCCGCTGATCGCGGAGAAATCGACGTGGAGCTACCTCGATAAGGGCCGCTACGCGGGCGAAGGCTGGACGACGGCCGGCTTCGACGACAGCGCGTGGGCTTCCGGGCCGGCGATGCTCGGGTACGACAGCTACGGCAAACCGGCGACGAAGGTCGGCTACGGCCCGAATGCCAATAACAAGTACCCGACGACGTACTTCCGCAAGACGTTCAACGTCAAGGATCCGAGCGGCATTCTCGAGCTGGATGCCAGCCTGATCCGCGACGACGGCGCGATCGTGTACTTGAACGGACATGAAGTTATCCGCACCAACATGCCTGCAGGCACGGTCGGTTACGACACCTACGCAAACGCGACCGTCGCCGACGAGCGCAACCGAAACGCTTACGTCATCGATCCGAGCTACCTGGTGGACGGCCAGAACGTGCTGACCGCCGAGGTGCACCAAGTCAACGGCACGAGCTCGGATATCGCGTTCGAATTTAGCCTCGAAGCAGTTCGGAAGCTGCAGACGCCGGCAGCGCCGACGAACCCGGTGGTGGACGATACGATGAACACGATCGGCTGGACGCCGGTGAATGGCATCGCGGACGCCAAGGAGTATCAATTCAGCACGGACGGCGGCAAGACGTGGAGAACGGCTTCCGCCAATCCGCAAACGGTCGGCCCGCTGAACTATGCGGTTGGCGCCGTGCAAGTCCGGGTAGGCGCAAACGTGGGGAATAACCGCGCGGCCGGACCGGCATTGCTTGCGGACAAGGCTTATACGTCCGACGTGAAATGGGACGTGTACGACTTGAAAGTCGACGTGCAGCGCGAGAGCAACATGAAGGTCCATGTGACCGGCTCGCTGTATGGCGAATACGTGGACTCCGCGGTCGTCGTCTTCCAGTTGATGAACGGCGCGACGAACACCAGCGCATGGCTCTCAACCGCCGTGCCGGTGAAGCAAGGCAACTTCGATATCTCGGAGATTTATAACGTCAACGCCACGAAATACGCGATCAACGTGTATCTCGTCAGCGACTTCAACGGCGACATCTACGATTCGCCGCTCTGGCTGGCCGAGCCGATTGCGTATCAGCCGGAGCCGGGCGAGCTGCCGGATCCGGAAGGACCGCAGCCAGTCGATGATCCGATTCCGGATCCGCTGCCGGTACCGGACCCGAGCGAGCCGGACGAACCGGAGCAGCCGGACGACGGCACGCTGAAAGTCGAGTTCGAGGACCGCGCGGAATGGACCGACGCCCAGCATCCGAACGGCGGCGGTGGCCTGCAAACGGAAGCCAAATCGGGCGGCGGCACCGTAGTCGCCCATACGTTCGACAGCGCATGGCTCGCATATAACGTTAACTTCGGCGACCAAGGCTACAATAACGTCACGGTCGACTACGACGCGCCGACGAACAAGGTGCCGGCGGGCAGCTATCTGGAGTTCCGTCTTGGCAGCACGACCGGCGAAGTCGTCGGCACGCTCAACCTGGACGACAAGTTGGCGGATTGGGGCTCTTATCTCGATACGACGGCGAAGCTGAACCGGACGGTTACCGGCCTGCAGAAGCTCTACGTTGTCATGAAGGCGGGCACGCCGAACAATCTGCCGTATATCGGTAATTTCGACTGGTTCAAATTCGGCTACGAGAAGACCAGATCCGATTTCGCCAAGCTGGAGCTCGAGAATTACAATGCATGGACGACGGCCACGAACCCGGCCAACAGCGATCCGCTGAAGACGGAGGCGGGCAAGGGCGGCGTCGGCCAGCAAGTGGCGAATACGTTTGACGGCGCATGGCTGGCCTACAAACACATGGATTTCGGAACGGAAGGCGTGAATCAGTTCTCCGTCGAATACGCGGGCAACCTGTCCAACACGTTCGCGAACGCCGCCGTCGAGGTCCGCCTCGGCAGCGAGAGCGGAACGCTGGTCGGCACGGTGTCGACGCCGCCGACCGACCCGAGCGGCTGGGGCAAGTACACGACGGCGACGGTCAAGCTGACGCAAACCGTAACCGGTCTTCAAGATCTGTATTTGGTCATGAGGGGCAGCATGGTCGAAGGCGAGACCGGCAAGAAATACGTCGGCAACTTCGACAACGCGAGCTTCTCCTTCCAGAAGCCGGATACCGATCCGGGCGATCAGCCGGACGCGGACACGCTGACGCTGGGCTTCGAGCAGAAGACCGATTGGACCGAAGACGTCCATCCGATCAAGGGCGGAACGTTGAAAGTAGAGAACAACAACGGCGGCCAGACGGTGGGCAATACGTTCAACGGCGCATGGCTGCACTACCGCAACGTGAACTTCGGCACGACGGGCAAGAACAAGATCGCAATCGTCTATGATGCGCCAAGCAGCAAAGTACCGACGGATGCGTCGGTCGAGCTCCACCTCGGCAAAGTCGACGGCGATTTAGTCGGTACGGTTGCCTTGACGAACACGGGCACTGATTGGGGCGCGTACAAGACGGCGACGGCTGATCTGGAGACGAATGGGCAGAAGATTAAAGTGAAGGGCAAGCAGGACCTGTATCTGGTATTAAAAGGCACGACTAGCGACGCCCTGCCGTATATCGGCAATCTCGACAGCTTCACGCTGACCTATGAGCGCAGCGATTATGCCAAGCTCGAGCTGGAGAACTTCGACTTGTGGTCCGACACGCCGCTCAAAACCGAAAAAGGCAATAGCGGCCTGCAGGTGGCAGGTACGAGCAACGGCGCATGGCTTGCCTACCGGCAAATGAATTTCGGCACGCAAGGCATGAACCAGATTGCCATCGAGTATTCGGGCAATACCGGTCGGGTTGCCGCGAATGCCGCTGTCGAGGTTCGCTTGGGCAGCGTGACCGGTCCGAAGATCGGCACGGTGGCTACGCCTCCGACGGTCGATTATTGGGGCAAGTACGAGACGGCGACGGCTGCCTTGACGCAGATGGTAACGGGTATTCAGGACGTCTATCTCGTGCTGACAGGCACGACGGACGGCAATCATCCGTTCATCGGCAACTTCGATAACGCCAGCTTCTCGTTCAAGCCGGATGCCGCTCAAGCAACCGTCGAATTCGAGAACAAATCGGATTGGTCCAAAGGGACCCATCCGGTCGCCGGCGGTCCGCTGGCGATCGCGAACAATAACGGCGGCCAAACGGTGGGCAATACGTTTAACGGCGCATGGTTGTCCTACAAGAACGTCGAGCTCGGCATGGAAAAGGGCCGCAATCACGTCGCGATCGTGTACGATGCGCCTTCCAATGCGACGCCGGCCGATCTGAAGGCGGAAATTCGCCTCGGCGGCATCGCGGGCCAGCTTCTCGGCACGGTCAACCTGCCGAACACGGGAACGGACTGGGGCACTTACGCCACGGTCGAAGCAGATCTTGGCATGACAATCAAAGGCTTCCAAGACATCTACGTCGTACTGAAGGGCACGACGACCGACGCGTTACCGTTCGCGGGCAACCTGGACAAGTTCGTGCTGACGTATAAGACGGCTCGCACGGACATCGCCAAGCTGGAGCTGGAAAGCTACGATGCTTGGTCGACGGCGCTGAACCCGGACAACCTCGCACCGCTTAAGACGGAAGGCGGAAAGAGCGGCCTGCGGGTTGCGAATACGTTCAACGGCGCCTGGCTGCAATATAAGCGCATGGACTTCGGCACCGAAGGCGTGAACCAATTCTACGTGGAATACGTCGGCAATACGACTAATACATTTAACAATTCGGCCGTCGACATCGTCTTGGACGACAAGACGAACGGCCCGGTGGTCGGTACGGTCGCGACGCCTCCTACAGCGAATAACTGGACCACCTACGCGACGGTCAGCGGAAACCTGAACCAAACCGTCACCGGCATCCACGACGTTTACTTTGTGCTGAGGGGCAGCGCCGCCGAAGGCGAGACCGGCAAGAAATACGTCGGCAACTTCGACAACGCGGGCTTCTCGCTGAATGCGCAGTCCGAGCAGGGCCTTACGGTCGAGTTCGAGAACCGGGCAAGCTGGTCGCCGGACAAAAACACGTTCAACAGCGATCCGCTGAAGACCGAGGACAACTCCGGCCGGACGATCGTGGGCAACACGTTCACGGGCGCATGGCTGACGTACAAAGACGTCGATTTCGGCGCCCTGGGCAAAAACACAATTACGATTGACTATGACTCCCCGACCAACAAGGCGCCGGCCGATGTCACGGCGGAGATTCGCCTGAACGACAAGGACGGCGACCTGATCGGGACGGTGAAGCTTCCGAACACGGGCGGCGCATGGGGCAATTACAAGTCCGCTACCGCCAAGCTGGATCAACTCGTGGCCGGCAAGCAGACGATCTGCGTCGTGTTCAAAGGATCGACGACGAATGACTTGCGCTACGTCGGCAACTTCGACAAAATGACGTTCACCAAGCAAGCGTAACAGCAGACCAGCCTCTAAGCCGACCATCGGCTTAGGGGCTTTTTGCATCCGGATTGTCGGGATTCGGCGGATGTTTTGGAAGTCTGGCGGATTTGGGCTATAATCGCAGTAAGGACAACGTTGCAACGTTGGGAGGGAGGCAGCACATGCAGCTAATCGACTTCAATGAGATCCAGCATCGGATTGACGAGTTACGGGATCAGGAGTTATATATTCATCTCGAGATGACCACGGGCGCGTATGCCGCCCATATGGACGCGTCGAAGCATCCGGCGGCGACCTTTATCAGCAATGCCGTCATTCGCTTCACGCACGGCTCGATCTCCGGGAACGGGCCTTACCGGGTCGGCCTCAAAATGCCGCACGGCTGGGTTTACTCCGAAGGGCTGACCCATTTCGAAGAGACCGAGCGGGAACGGCTGATTTTGGCCGGGCATGACGGTCAGGGCAAGCTGGTCGTCGCCCTGCAGCTCAGCCGGGAGCCTTTCTGATGAAAGAGGAGATGAAGAACGCGATGGAACGTCACATCCTTGTCGTGCTGCCGCACCCGGACGACGAAGCTTTCTCTTTGTCCGGTACGCTGGCGAAGCATATCGAGGCCGGCTCGCCGGTCACGTACGCCTGTCTGACGCTGGGGGAAATGGGCCGCAACATGGGCAACCCGCCCTTCACCAACCGGGTCGAACTCCCCGGCATTCGCAAGCAAGAGCTCGAAGAATCCTGCGCCGCGATCGGCATTCAAGATCTGAGGCTGCTCGGATACCATGACAAAACGGTCGAATTCGAAGATACGGCGCTGCTGGACGGCAACATCGCGGCGATTCTGGACGAGGTGAAGCCTTCGCTCGTCTATACCTTCTATCCGGGCTATTCGGTCCATCCCGACCATGACGCCACCGGCGCCGCCGTGGTGCGGACGGTCGGAAGGCTGCCCGAAGACGAGCGTCCGACCGTGCGCTGCATGGCATTCTCGCGGGATCACGAGCTGGCGATCGGACGCCCCGACGTCATCAGCGACGTCAAAGGCTTCCTGAAGCAGAAGATGGGCGCGATCCGGGCGCATCGCTCCCAGTTCCACGGCGTGATCGGCAGCAACTCGTTGACGGATCGCGAGATGCAGGAACGGTTCGGGACGGAACGGTTCTGGACGTACCGGTTTAACTGAGCGGTCGTCGGATACGCTCGATTTCATGCAAGGGAACAATTTATAAATCAAACGGAATAATCGAAACAAATGAAGACGTCAAAGAGGCTTGCTCCTGCGGGAGCAAGCCTTTTATGCCTATGGAAAAGCCGCCCGGCCTTTCGGCGAGACGGCTATCGCGCAGCATTATTCCGATGCTTGCAGGTCCTTCAGGGCGTCGGGATACACGACCGTGTCGAACACTTCCTTCGTGCCGGCATCCTTGTAGTTGATCGTGACCTTGTACTTGTCCGGAGCCGTGCCGTTGAACGCCTGGTACATCATCGCGCTCATGCCGAGGCTTAGACCGGCGAAGCCGTCGAAGCCGCCTTCGAACGCGGCTTTGTCCACGGTCAGGGTGAACTCGGAGAGCGACTTGTTATGGTCCACGCTTCGGATGGACTTGAACGTCTGGCCGTCCGTCAACGTGGCCGCGTAATCGAGCACGCTTTTCTCCGCATCCTTCAGCATGTCGTTATAGACGGACTTGGACATCTTGTACGTATAGGAGCCGTCCGCGTTCTTGGTGACGTCCTTGACGCCCTTGCTCTTCGCGTCCGCGATGATCGACTCGCTGGTCTGGTCCTCGCCTTCGAAGAAACTGGCCGGCAGCGTAACCTCCGCGTTCAACAACCCTTTGTCCACTTCGATCTGCTGTTCGTCGCCGACCGCCTCTTCGGTCCCTGCCGCATCCGCCTGATTCGCGTCATTCTCCGCCGGCGCATCGGCCGGTTGGACATTGGCGGCCGCCTCGTTCGCGGCCTTGTCGTTGCTTGCTGCATTAGAGCAGCCCGCGAGCAGCACGGCGCCCAGCGCGAATGCTGTTATTGCTTTTTTCATGTGTTCCACTCTCCTTCTTCCCGTATATCGGCTGGATAGGTTTGGTATTTTAGGGCGAAATGTCCTTGAAGCTGCAGGGGCGGGCAGGTACCGATACGCGGACGCCGAATACCAATCATTAGGCTGGGCCTGCTGCCGCGCGCAGCGGCACGGCGCAACCGTCCGCATGCAACGATCATGAAGGAGGAGATTGGAATGACTTCGAAGATCGCTTTTATCGGCGCCGGCAGCTTGGTGTTCACGAGAAATTTGGTGCGCGACCTGCTGACCTTTCCCGCGTTTCAAGACAGCACGATTGCCCTGATGGATATCGACCCGGGCCGCCTGGCTTTCGCCAAAGCGGCCGTGGAGAAGATCATTGCCGCCGGGAATTACGGCGAGGTGATCCTGGAGGCCACGACCGACCGCGAAGAGGCGCTGCGGGGCGCGAACGGCGTCGTCTGCACGATTCTGGTCGGCGGCTTGGACGTGTTCCGGCACGACGTGGAGATTCCGAAGAAATACGGGGTCGACATCAATATCGGCGATACCCGGGGGCCGGCAGGCGTATTCCGCTTTTTGAGAACGCTTCCGGCGATGCTGGACATCTGCCGCGACGTCGAGCGGCTCTGCCCGGATGCCATCGTCTTGAACTACACGAATCCGATGGCAATGCTTTGCCGGGCGCTGCAGGGCGAGACGAGCGTGCAGGTGACGGGCCTGTGCCACAGCGTGCAGGGCACGGCGGCCATGCTCGCCGGGTGGATCGGCGCGCCGATGGAGGAAGTGACGTATACGTGCGCGGGCATCAATCATCAAGCATTTTATCTGGATTTCAAGCGCAACGGCGAGGATGTCTACCCGCTCATCCGGGAGAAGGTGAAGCACGACCCCGCGGTCTACAACGAGGAGATCGTGCGCAACGAAATGTTCCTGCACCTGGATTATTACGTCACGGAATCGAGCGGCCATAACTCGGAGTACAATGCCTGGTTTCGCAAGCGGCCGGATCTGATCGAGCGCTACTGCACGCACGGGACGGGCTGGAACCCGGGCGAATACGGCGTCATCGTGAAGCACGGCGAGCGCATGAAGAACGAATGGCAGCAGCAGATGGAAGCGTGGCGCGACGCGCCGGTGGACCTGGCGCGCGGCGGAGAGTACGCTTCTTATATCTTCAACGCGGCGTTCGGAGACGGAACGCTCTTCCGGTTCAACGGCAACGTGCGCAATTTCGGCTTGATCGACAACCTGCCGGAGGGCGCGTGCGTCGAGGTGCCGGTGCTGGCATCGCGCGGCGGCCTGTCGCCGATTCGCGTCGGGAAGCTGCCGGACCATCTCGCGATCCTCGTGAACACGAGCGCGAGATGCGAGGAGCTCGCGGTCGAAGGGGCGCTGACGGGCGACCGCCGCAAGATCTTCCAGGCGATCGCGTTCGATCCGCTGACCTCCGCCGTGCTGAGCTTGGGCGAGATCCAAAGCATGGTGGACGAGCTGTTCGAAGCGAACCGGGGCTGGCTGCCGCAATTCGAGGATAACGAGCTCGTGAAATCCTAATCGACCGGATGCGGCGCGTGAAGCGGCGAGCGGGGGGAACCCCGGTTTGCCGCTTTTTGGCTGGCGGGGCAAGCTTTTGGTACAATAAAGCCATCGTAAAAAAGCCAATCCTAATGCCACCGTATAGACATTAATAGAGCGGCAGCGGCCTTGTCGCGGACGAGCCGTGCGAAAGGAGCCAGTCATGAAGGAGACGGACAAGCCGGATTACGCCACGATCGACGCCTACATCGCGATGTTCCCGCCGGACGTGCAGGCCGAGCTGCAAGCGCTGCGGCAGGTCATCCGCGCGTCGGCGCCGGACGCGAAGGAGAAGATCGCGTACCGGATGCCGGCGTTCGAGCTGGCGGGAAGCCTCGTGTATTTCGCCGCGTACAAGAAGCATATCGGCTTCTATCCGACGTCCAGCGGCATCGCGGCGTTCAAGGAGGAGCTGTCCGCGTACAAAGGGTCGAAGGGCGCCGTGCAATTTCCGATCGGCCAGCCTCTGCCGCACGAGCTGATCCGCCGGATCGTGGAGTACCGGGTCGCGGAGAACTTGGAGAAAGCGAGCAGCAAGCGCCGAGCGAAGCCGTAACGCGAATGCGGCGGGAGGTCCGGAGGGGCCGGTGAAAATTCCGTAAAGCCAAGGCGATCGCGCCTTGGCTTTTTCGCGCGAACAAACGAACGAGATCGGGAGGACTTTGGCACTAATTGTCGAACTTTGTAATTTGTAGCCATGGCAATTGGCAAGAAATTCATTAGGCGAGTGAAAGAAGGGGAAAGCATGATTCACTTACATTTGCGTGCCGGCGGGCGCCAAGGCTGCCGGACGACACGCGGAAAGCGCGCCGCGAGCGGGCTGTTGGCGGCGGTGCTGCTGATCGTCGCCGTGTTCGGCGGCGGCGGGAGCGCGCTGGCTGCGCCGCTCGCGCCGACGGCGGCAGGCGGGGTCGAGAGCGTCACCGTAACGGGATTTACGGCGGGGGCGGACTTGGAGCTGTATTTGACGAACGGGACGTCGGTCGCGGTTCAGCCGAACGAGGCGGGACCGTCCTATACGTTCGCGAACGTGCAGCCGACGACGATGGGGTATTACGTCACCCAGACGGTCGTCGGGAGCGAGAGCGTGAATTCCGGCTTCGTCTATCCGAGCTTGCGGACTCCGGTCGCCAGCGCCGGGGTCGGCTACGTGGATGCCGCGAATGTGTACCCGGGGGCAACGGTCACGTTGTACGGCATGAGCGGGAATCCCGTATCGAGCAGCCCGACGGACATGGGCAACGGCACGTTCCGGTTCTCCGGCTTGCCGGGCAGAAGCGAGTATTACCTCGCGCAAAGCATCGGCGGCGTGCAGAGCGAGGGCTCGAACATCGTCATGACCCAGCGGGCGGTACCGGCCGCGCCGACGGCGGCGAACGGGGAAGAGCGCATTACGGCGAGCGGCTTCGAATCCGGGGCGGACTTGAAGCTGTACTTGACGAACGGCACGCTGAAGGCGACGCAGTTGAACGCGACGGGTTCGGAATACACCTTCGCGAGCGTCGTGCCGAGCAGTATCGGCTACTACGTCACCCAGACGGTCGGCGGCGAGGAGAGCATGAACTCCAACTTCGCCGAAGCGAGCTTGAGAACGCCGACCGCCAGCGCCGGAATCGGGTACGTCGATGCCGGCAACGTTTTTCCGGGCGCGACGGTTACGCTGTATGACGCGAGCGGCGCATTCATAGCGAACGATCCCGAGGACCGGGGCGACGGAACTTATCGATTCGAGGCCGTAACGGCCCGAACGAGTTATTACGTCGTGCAAAGCATCGGCGGCGTCTTAAGCTTGGCTTCCAATCTGGCGACGGCGATGCCGGCGATTCCGAGCGCGCCGACGGCGGTTGGCGGCGAGGAAAGCATCGTCGTGAGCGGGTATGCGCCGGGCGCGGCGCTGAAGCTGTACCTGACGGACGGTACGCCCGTGGCGACGCAGCCGAACGTGCCGGGGACGTCGTACACCTTCGCGAACGTCGCGCCGAGCAGCCTCGGCTATTACGCGACGCAGACGGTCGGCGGGGAAGAGAGCTTGAATTCCAGCTTCGCCTCACCGAGCCTGCGGACGCCGACAGCCAGCGCCGGCATCGGCTATGTGGACGTCGGCAACGTCTATCCGGGAGCGAGCGTAACGCTGTACGATGCGGGCGGCACGGCCGTGCCGGGCAGTCCGGCGGATCAAGGCGGGGGCGTAGTCCGGTTCGAGGGATTGCCGGCGAGAAGCGGCTATTACGCCATGCAGAGCTTCGGCGGCGTCGCGAGCGCCGCTTCGGCCATCGTCTCCGTGCTGCCGGCGATTCCGAACGCGCCGACGGCGGGGGACGGCGAGGAAAGCATCGTCGTGAGCGGGTATGCGCCGGGCGCGACGCTGAAGCTGTATCTGACCGACGGCACGTTGAAGGCTACGCAAGCGAACGTGCCGGGCACGTCGTACGCGTTCACGAACGTCGCGCCGAGCAGCCTTGGCTACTACGCGACCCAGACGGTCGGCGGGGAAGAGAGCGTGAACTCCAGCTTCGCCTCGGCGAGCCTGCGGACGCCGACCGCCAGCGCCGGCATCGGGTACGTCGACGTCGGCAACGTCTATCCGGGCGCGACCCTGGCATTGCATGACGCGGGCGGAACGCTCGTGCCGGGCAGTCCGACGGATCAGGGCGGCGGCATCGTTCGATATGCGGGATTGACGGCGCGAAGCCAATATTACGCCGTGCAGAGCTTCGGCGGCGTGCAAAGCGAGGCCACAAGCCTCGAAACGGTGCTGCCGGCCATTCCGGCCGCCCCCGCCGCCGCGGGCGGCGTCGAGCGCATCGAGGCGAGCGGGTATGCGCCGGGCGCGGCGTTGACGTTGTATCTGGCCGACGGGACGCCGGTCGCGTCCAAGTCGAACGCGCAGGGAGCGTCCAGCATATTCGCGGATGTTCCGCCGGATACGCAGGGCTATTACGTGACGCAAACCGTCGCCGGGGAAGAAAGCGCGAACTCCGGGATCGTTACGATCAGCTTGAGAACGCCGGCCGTCGTCTCGGGCATCGGGTTCGCGGACGTGGGCAGCGTCTATCCGGGCGCGACGATCGAACTGTACGAGATCGACGGCACCGCGGTAACCGGAGTCCCGGCGGACCAAGGCGACGGAACCTTCCGCTTCGGCGGATTGACGGCCGGTCGCGAGTATTATGCCGTACAAAAGTTTAACGGCGTCCTCAGCGCCGGCTCGAACATCGTCAAGCTGCCGACCGTGCCGGGCGCGCCGACGGGCGTGACCGCGACGGCCGGCGACGGGCAAGCGACCGTTGCGTTCGCGGCTCCGGAAGAGAACGGCGGCAGCGCGATCACGGAGTACGAAGTGACGGCATCGCCGGGCAACCTCGTGAAGACCGTTACGACCGCGACGATCGCGTTCACGGGACTCGACAACGGCACGAGCTATACGTTCACGGTGAAGGCCGTCAACGGCGTCGGCAAAAGCGCGGCTTCCGACGCCTCCAACGTGGTGACCCCGCAGGCGCCGTACCGTGGCGACCCCGCGGCGAACTACGGAGCGAACGTTCTCGTCAACGGCGACTCCGTGGCGTCGAGCGTCACGCAATCATCCATTGACGGGCGCTCCCGCACGACCGTGACGATCGATCAGGCCAAGCTGGCCGACAAGCTGACTGCGGAGGGCCAAGGCGCGGAGGTCGCGATTCAGGTGACTAACGCGTCCGATGCGGTCGCGGCCGAGCTGAACGGCCAAACGATCCGCGACCTGGCGGCCAATCAGGCGGTATTAAAACTGATCACGCCGGCCGGTACCTATACGATTCCGGCCGATCGCATCGATCTCGACGCGCTGCTCGGCAGCCTCGGAAATCCAGCGGCCGCGCAGGACATCAAGGTGCTGATCGAAATCGCGGCGCCGGAGGAGGCTACGTTGAAGCTCGTTCAGGAAGCGGCAGCCAAAGGCGAGTTTACGCTCGTCGCGCCGCCGCTGAACTTTACGATCACGGCTTCCTATGGCGGCCGGACGGCTGACGTATCGGCGTTTCGCGCTTACGTGGAACGGAGCGTCGCGCTTCCGGCAAGCGTCGATCCGGAGAAGATCACGACCGGCGTGGTCGTGGATCCGGACGGAGCGGTGCGTCACGTGCCGACCCGCGTCATCGCGAAGGACGGCAAGTACTACGCGCAGGTGAACAGCCTGACCAACAGCACTTATGCGGTCGTCTGGCACCCGTACGCCTTCGGCGACATGACGTATCATTGGGCAAAGAACGCGGTCAACGACATGGGAGCGCGGCTGATCATCGACGGCATCGGCGGCGGAGCGTTCGGGCCGGACCGGACGGTCACCCGGGCCGAATTCGCGGCGATCCTCGTGCGCGGCTTGGGCTTGAAGCCGGAGATCGGGGCATCGCCGTTCGCGGACGTGCGCTCGTCGGACTGGTACGCCGGCGCGATCAATGCGGCCTATGCGTATCGCCTGGTGACCGGCTTCGCGGACGGGAATTTCCGTCCGAACGACGGCATCACGCGCGAGCAAGCGATGGCGATTATCGCCAAGGCGATGCCGCTCACCGGGCTCGCGGGCAAGCTTGCCGCGACTTCCGGCGCCGCGCTGCAGCCGTTCGGCGATGCGGCCGACGTCTCCGCCTGGGCGCTTGACGGCGTCGCAGGCTGCGTCGAAGCCGGCGTCGTGACGGGCACCGGCGGAGCGCTCGCTCCGCAGGCGCTGCTGACGAGGGCGGAGACCGCGGCGATCTTGCAGCGCTTGCTGCAGAAGTCCGGTTTGATCTAAGCCCTCTATCCGATCCCGTTCCGGGTTTTGGCGGAAGCCGCCCCGGGACGGGTTTTTTAATCGTTCGGAACGATTCGGGAAGCCGCCGTCTCATGCTACAATAAGCATGCAATCCAAATTCCACGAGAAAAGGATCCTGTGCGATGATCAAAATCAACAAGCCGGAAGTCGAGGCCGAGCTTCGGCGTTTCGTCGGGGCCGAGGTCTATCTTCACAGCGAGGCGACGTCCTTCGTGTTCGTCCGGAATTTCAAGGTTCTGGTGAACGAGGCGTTAATCGCGGGGGAGGGCGGCTCCTACCGGGTCGCGCTCCGGTTCGACGGCCACGGATGGCTGCGGATGGAAGCGCTCACGCATTACGAGGTCGACGGGCAGGGCCGGCTGCTGCTGGCCGGCTACGATGACAGGGGGCGCATGCATGTCGCCCTGCATGCGGGAAAGGAGCCGTTTCCGGAATGAAGACGAGCGATAGCAAACGCAAGCTGCTGGCGGTTTTCGCGCATCCCGACGACGAATCGTTCATTTGCGGCGGGATGTTCGCCAAGTACGCGAGCGAGGGCGTGGACATCACGCTGGTAAGCGCCACGAGGGGCGAGATGGGTCGCCGGATGGGCAATCCGCCGTATCTGAACCGGGAAACGATGGCGGCCGCGCGCGAACAGGAACTGCGGGACGCCTGCGAATGCCTCGGCATCGGGAAGCTGATCTTCTTCGATATCCGGGACAAAACGGTCGAGTTCGCGGACGAGGAAGCGCTGACGGGAAGGATCGAGAATTTGATTCGGGAACTCGAGCCGGACGTCGTGCTGACCTTTCACGAAAAGCTGGGCGGGCATCCGGACCACTGCGCGATCGGCAAGGCGACGACGGCCGCCTTCCGGCGTTCGGCGGGCAAGGGCGCGCTTTATTTCATCACGTTCGGCGACGCGATGGAGCATCCCGAACGGTACGGCTATACCCACAAGGACGTCATCAAGGTCGACGTGCGCGACCATTTGGCCGCCAAGCTGGCTTCGTTCCGCGCCCACCGCTGCCAGACGGAGATCGACGAGTGGGTGTGGCTGCCGGACCGCGAGGCGCTGGCCCATCTCGGCAACCATGAATATTTTCTGAAGGGCAACCGCGACGCGCCGCAGCGGGTATATCACGATTTGTTTTAGCGGCAATAAGGTCTTCTAGCTCCTGAAATGGAATTGTTGTCCCAAACGTGAGCTTGCGGTTCTTCTAGCCCGACGGAACGAATTTCTGCGCGCAAAAGAACCTCGATTTCCGCTTAACGGCGGAATTCGAGGTCCTTTTGCGCGCAGATTGGGGATGCTCCGATGTCGTTCGCACCTTGCGCGAGGTGTGACGGTACAGGATGGCTGTCAACCTCGAATACGATCTGCGGCACCCCTTCGCGGAAGCGCGTCAGTCTTCCGGCGTCTCGCCGAGCGCGGACGCGGCCAGCGTCGCGAGGACCGCATTGTCCATCGGCGGATTATGCAGCCCGGCGCGGACGTCGCGGTAGTAACGCTCCAACGGATTGCTGCGCGCCAAGCTCGTGCCGCCGACGATGCGCATCGCCAGGTCGACGACCTTGATGGCGTTGTTGGTGACCGCGTATTTGGCCAAGCCGAGCTCCGGCTTGAGCGACGGCCGGCGGTCCGCTTCCTTGTCCCAGCGGTCCGCCGCCTCGTACAGCAGCGAGCGCGCCGAGCGAAGCGCGACCTCCATCTCGCCGATCGTCTGCTGGACGGCCGGGAGCGCGGCGATCGGTTTGTCCATCGTATTGGGGCGATACGTGCGGGCGAATGCCAGCGCATAGTCCCGCGCGGCGAGGGCGATGCCCATGTAGCAGGCCGGAATATGCAGCATCCAGCCGGCGCCGTCGTCCGCGCCTTTGCCGGACAGCCGCATGCCGGGCTCGGCGAACGCGCCGTCCAGCACCACGTCGTGGCTGCCGGTCGCGCGCATGCCGAGCGTGTCCCACGTCTCCACGACCGTCACGCGGTCGCTGCGCCGAACGAGGAAATCCGCCGCGCATTCTTCGTCCGGCAGATAGGCCGTCACGACGAAGCGGTCGAGTATCGGGGACAGCGTGCTGAACGTCTTGCGTCCCGTGATCAGCCAGCCGCCGCCCTCCGCCGGCACCGCGGTCGTCTCCGGCCGGCCGCCGCGGCTCGGACTGCCCGAGGCTGCTTCGCTGGCGAACGTGTTGATCATCGCGCCGTCCTCCACGATGGCGCGGCACAGCTCGGCGAAGACCGGCTCCGGCCATTTCCGCGTCGTCCGCAGATGCATCACCTGGCCGACATGCCAGCCTACCGCGAGCGCCGTCGATCCGTCCCCGTAAGCAAGCCGTTCCTGAAGCATGACGAGCTCGTAGAGCGACAACTCGTCCCCGCCGAACGCCCGGGGAACGGTTATTTTCAAATAGCCGGCTTCGCGCAGATCGGCGAAATTATCGAACGGAAACGAGCCCTCCCGGTCATGCCGCGGCGCACGCTCCGCGAACCGCGCGGCCAGGGCTTCCGCCCGGTCCGCCCGGGCCTTCTCCGCTTCGCTCCGGATATAATGATCGATGAATCGACTCATGCCATGATTCACTCCCTTCCTCCGTATTATACCAAGCGGCGCGGGAATAGGGAGAGGCGAATGGTACGATTCCCTCCGGCGCGGCGCGGAATGCTCGTCCGCCCATTCTTCGCGTGCGCATGCATCGCTCGCCCATGGGCCGAACGGCCGGCGCGCCTGCAACCTGTGCTCTTTCCAAAATGGAAGCGTTGACAACTTGCACCGACAGGCGTCAAACTTGCTGGTAGATGCATTTCTACACGAAGCGGGGATGACGATGGCGATTATGATGGCAAGGAAGGTTTTGCGGGGCATTGTCCGTCCGTTCCAGCTCAGCCTCCGGTACAAGCTCATGCTGCTCATGGTGCTGATCGCCGTGCTGCCGCTGTCGCTGGTCACGCTGTTCGCGACGAAGACGACGAAGCAATCGCTCGCGTCGGAGGTGATCCGCTCGAACGAATCCCGGATGGAATGGGCGTCCAAATATTTCGACGAGAAATTCGACCAGCTGCAGGCGGTGTCCTATTCGCTTCTCCTCGACAGCACGCTGTTTCCGAACGCCAACGGCGGCGCGGTCCAGAGCGAGGGGACGCCCGCGTTCGTCAATCAATACACGATCGACAAGCTGAAATCGCTCTACAGCGCCAACAATAAAAATATCGCGCAGATCGCGCTTTATCTGAAATCGCAGAACCGATTGTACGTCGTCGACAAGGACGCGGGCATCACGACGGATCAGCTGGGGACCCCGCAGGTCGATTGGGGCGCGGTCGGGCGGACGCACGACAGCTTGAACCTGCTGCTGAACAACGGGAAGAACACGTTCTCCATCGTGCGCAGCATGAACCGGTTCTCGGACCGGGAGGTGCTCGGCGGCGTCACGCTCGAGGTCCGGTGGAAGATGATGAACAGCGTGCTCGACATGGTCCGCTCGGAATCCAACAGCGAAGTGTTCGTGGCGGATGCGGACGGCAACGTCATGTACAATCCGTATTCCCCGAATATCTCCACCGATCGGGAGACGCTGAAGGCGGCGCTTGCCGGCCCGAACGGCCCGGGCTACACGGAATCGAAGCGGGGCTACTTGTTCTACCAGCCGAGCGTGTCGGGGCAGATCTGGATCGTCAAATTCATTCCGATCCAGTACGTGACCGAAGGCGCGTCCTCGACGCTGAATTTCAGCCTGTTCACCGCGATCGCGTTCGCGATCGTGGCCATCGCGGCGTCGGTGCTTATCGCGTACGTCACGACGAGGCCGATCATCCGGCTGACGAAGTCGATGAAGGCCGTGGAGATCCAGAACTTCGACGTGGACATCCGCGAGCCGCGCAGCGACGAGATCGGCACGCTGGAGCGGCGGTTCAATTCCATGCTCGGGCGGATCAAGGAGCTGATCCAGACGGAGTACAAGGCGAAGATCGAGAAGCGGACGGCGCAGGTGAAGGCGATGCAGGCGCAGATCAATCCGCACTTCCTGCATAACGCGCTGCAGGCGATCGGGGGCATCGCGCTGTCCCGCAACGTGCCCGAGATCAACGACCACGTCCGCGCGATCAGCGATTTGTTCCGCTACGCGATCCGGATGAAGTCGGATCTCGTGACGGTGGCCGACGAGCTGGAGCATGCCCGGAATTACCTGCAGATTCAGAAGCTGCGCTTCCAGAGCATGATCGAGGTACGGATCGAAGCGGACGAGGATTGCCTCGCCTGCCGGATTCCGAAGTTCTCGCTGCAGCCGATCGTGGAGAACTGCTTCTTCCACGGCCTCGAAGGCAAGATGGACGCGTGGCGGATCTCCATCCGGGTCGAGAAGGTGCTGGACGAGATCGAGATCGATATCGCGGACAACGGAGCGGGCATCGGAGAAGCGCGCCTGGCCGAGATCCGCCGGCGGTTGAGCCAAGAGACGGAAGCGCAGGAGAGCGGGGAAGGCATAGGCATGAGCAACGTCAACGCGAGGATCAAGCTGCTGTTCGGCGAGGAATACGGGCTGTTCGTCTCGAGCGGCGTGAACGAGGGAACGACGGTCAAGCTGTTGATTCCCGCCCAAGAGAAGGGGGAAACGGAATGAAGGCGGTCATCATCGACGATGAATTTTGGACGCGCGACAGCATCAAGCGGCTTGCGGATTGGGAGCGCTTCGGGATCGTGCAGGTCGAGGAAGCGGAGGAGGGGCTGAGCGGCCTGCGGATCATCGACGAGATCCGCCCGGATATCGTCATCACGGACATGCGGATGCGCGGCATGGACGGCGTGGAGCTGCTGCGCAAGCTGACGGAGGAGTATCCCTTCATTCGCAAGATCGTCATCAGCGGCTTCGACGATTTCGCGTACACCAAGCAGGCGATCCAGTCGCGGGTCGACGAATACATCCTGAAGCCCGTTCAGGCGGAGGAGCTGAACCGCGCGCTGGAGAAGGCCGCGTCGGAGCTTCGTGCCGCGCGGGGCCTTCACGCCGCGCAGCCGATGGCCAAGGACGTCATGAGCGCCGTGACCGAATTCAAGGAACAGCTCTCGCGGCAGTTCCAGGAGCTGCAGGTTGAGGCCGTCCGCGAGTCGTTCGACGCGCTCGAGACGCTGCTGCGTTCCCAGGCGGATGCCGCCCCGGGGTTGAACCATCTGCTGTACAAACATTTCATGCTGCTGCTGGACGAATTGATGGCGAAAGCCGGCATCGATGCCGCCTCGGCGCTGCCGGAGCGCTCCGGGGCGTTCTTCGTGACCGATTTCACCCCGCTCGAGCAATGGATCGGCATGCTTCGCTCGTCGTACGCGTGCGTGCTGGAAGGGACGATCCAGCTGCGCAGAAGCAAGGGCCGGATCGACATCGAGCATATCCGGCAATTCATCGACCGCGCGTACGCGGAGCCGATCACGCTGGAGTCGATCGCGAGCCTCTACTTCGTCAGCAAGGAGCATTTGTCGCGGACGTTCAAGGGCGTCACGGGCACGACGGTGATGGATTACATCATCGCCAGACGGGTCGAGGAGGCGAACCGGCTGCTGCAGGCGTCCGCGTCGATCAAGAGCGCGGCGGAAGCGGTGGGCTACTCCGATCTGACGTATTTTCACCGCATTTTCAAGAAAATCACGGGCATCACGCCCGCGCAGGCAAGAAGGGAAGCGGCGGACGAGCGCTAAGGAAGCGCTGCCAAATATCAATATCGTCCATAACAATACGCAAATGCGGTCCAATGCCAAGGGCGTACCCTCCCCGTTATACTCATTACGTAAGCGTTACCACGACATAGGGGGTCTTGATATGAAGAAATCAATTTCGATTTTGGCAGCGGTTACAGTGCTGGGACTGACAGCCGCTTGCTCGTCCGGCGGAGGAAATGCGAACAACGGCGCCGATACGGGCAATGCGACAGGGAACGCGGCGAACAACAAACCGGCCAACAACGCGGCGGACAACCAGCCGGCGGCGGCGCCGAAGAAAGTCGAGCTCAAGATTTTCCTCGGCGGCCTTGACCGGTTCCGCGAGCAATTCGACGGTTACTTCGAGAAGTTCGCGGAGAAAGAGAAAGCCGAGAAGAACATCGAAGTCACGTTCAACTCCGAATATCCGGGCGCGGACAACGCCCCGCAAATCCTGAAAACGCGTCTCGCCACCGGCGACGTGCCGGACGTATTCAGCCTGCATGCCGGCAACGACATGCCGAACTTCTACAAGGCCGGCTACCTGACGGACTTGTCCGACCAGCCGTTCGCCGGCAAGCTGATCGACGGCATCAAGGACCTCGTCTCCATGGACGGGAAAGTCGTCGCCGTGCCGATGGAGAGCCTGTCGTGGGGTTACCTGTACAACAAGAAGATCTTCAGCGATCTCGGCATCACGCCGCCTAACACGCTCACCGAGATGAAAGCGGTCGTGCAGAAGCTGAAGGACAACAAAGTCACGCCGTTCCTGCTCAGCTACAAGGAAAGCTGGATTCCGCAATTGTTCCTGCCGCTGACGGTCGGCGGGCTCGTGAACAGCAGCCATAAGGATTTCATGGACAAAATGAACGGCGACCAAGGCAGCTTCGCCGACATCAAGGAAATGTTCGACATCATCGACCTCGTCAACGCGAACGGCACGGACCGCGCGTTCGAGAAGGGCAACGACGACGGCGCGGCCGACTTCGCCAACGGCAAAGCGGCGATGTGGGTGCAGGGCACGTGGGACGCGGACAGCATCCTGAAAATGAACGACAAGATGGAATTCGGCGTCGCGCCGCTGCCGATCAACGACGACCCGGCTTCGCTGCGCATCAACGTATCGGTGTCCACGGCCCTGTCCGTGCCGCCGAACAGCAAGAACAAGGACGTCGCGATCGACCTGCTCAACTTCATCTTGGATGACCAGGCGTCGAACGACCTGTACCAAAGCTTGAAATTCAACCCGGTTTCCAAAAACCACACGTTCAAACCGTATCCTTGGGTAGAAGACGCATCGGTGTACGTGAACAACGGCCAATCCTACAGGGACCCGGCGATTCCGTCCGCGGTGAAAGACGAGTCCGGCAAAGCGCTGCAATCCTACTTCGACAAGAAGCTGTCCAAGGACGACGTCATCAAGGCCCTGGACAAAGCGTGGAAGGAAGCCAACGCGGCCGCCAAGTAACCGAATCCGGATCAAAACGAGCCTACCCTGTTTTTGCCGCCGCCCCCTGGAGCGGGCGGCGGAAACGGGGTATGTCCCTAAGGAGTGAACGCATACATGACCCGACGCTACAAAGCGACCTTCTCGCTGCTGTTGTTCGTCCTGCCCGCCCTCGTGCTCTACCTGATATTTCTGATCATTCCGATGCTGCAAGGCTCGTACTACAGCTTCACGGATTGGAACGGCCTGAACAAGACCTACGACTTCGTCGGCATCCATAATTTCGTCGAGGCGCTCCGGGATGACCGCAACTTCCGCACGGCGATCTGGTTTACCGCCAAATACGTGTTCTTCGCCGTCGTCTTCCAGAACGTGGTGGCGCTGCTGCTGGCGATGCTCATCGAATCCCGCAAGCGGGCCAAAGGGCTGTTCCGGACGATCTTCTTCATGCCGAACATGCTGAGCGTCATCATCAGCACGTTCATGTGGGTGTTCGTCTTCTCGAAGGTCATCCCGGCGATGTCCGAGCATGCCGCTTTTAAGTTTCTGGATTTATCCTGGCTCGGCGATCCGAAGGTCTCCTTCTGGTCGATCCTGCTCGTCTCGCTCTGGGGCGGCGTCGGCACGCTGATGCTGATCTACATGTCGGCCATCCAAGGCATCCCCCAACACCTGAAGGAAGCGGCCATCATCGACGGGGCGACGCCTTTCCATATGCTGCGCTACATCACGCTGCCGCTGATCGCGCACGCGCTCACGATCTGCATCTTCCTGACCTTGAACAGCTCGTTCAAAGTGTATGACCTGATCTATGCCTTGACCGGCGGAGGTCCCGGACGGGGCACGCAGCCGATTACGATGAACATATTCGAAGAAGCGTTCCAAGGCAACAACCGGTACGGCTATGCCAGCGCCAAAGCGATCATCCTGTTCCTGATCATCTTCGTGATCACCATGATCCAAGTGACGGTCATGAAGAAACGCGAGGTGGAAGCATGAGCAGACGCCTGTATTCCGCGCTCGCCTGGATCGTGCTCGCCTTGCTGGCGGTTTATTTCCTCTTTCCGATCTACATGGCCATCGTCAATTCGTTCAAGACAGAGGGCGAAGTGTACAGCTCCGTCTTGGGCTTGCCGTCTACGTTCAAATTCGACAATTACACGGAAGCGTTCAAGAAAGCGAATATGCTGCACAGCGGCTTGAATACCGTCATCGTCACCGTGACGGGCATCGTCGGCATCGTCGTCTGCAGCTCCCTGGCGGGATATAAGCTCTCCCGCACGCGGAGCCGGCTCAGCAATTGGATCTTCATGCTGTTCGTCGCCTCCATGCTCATTCCGTTCCAGACGATCATGGTGACGCTGACCAAGATGGCGCGCAACCTCGGGCTGCAGGGCTCCCCGTTCGGTCTCGGCGTCGTCTGCGCGGGCCTCGGCGTCAGCATGGCGATCTTCCTCTACCACGGCTTCGTGAAGGGCATCCCGCGGGAGCTGGACGAATCGGCGAGCATCGACGGCTGCGGCGAATGGAAGGGCTTCTTCCTGATCATCTTCCCGCTGCTCGTGCCGATTACGTTCACGATCGTCGTGCTCAACCTGCTCTGGCTGTGGAACGACTTCCTGCTGCCGGTGCTGCTGCTTAACGATTACCGCAAATACACGCTCGTCCTGACGATCAACATGTTCTTCGGCAAATACAGCCGCGACTGGGCGCTCATTCTCGCCTCGCTGATCCTGTCGTCGATTCCGATCGTCCTGATCTTCGCGTTCTTCCAACGCTGGGTCATCCAAGGCATCACGGACGGCGCGGTCAAAGGCTGATCGCCGCCGATTCCCCGCAAGATATGGATTGCCAATCGTCCGGCGGTATGCTAAGATGAAAAAAATTTATAACGCGAAGAAGAGAATCACATGCGCGATTGCTTATGCTCAGAGAGCTCGGGGAACGCTGAAACCCTTGCCTTAAGCGCCGCATGACGTCGTCTCGGAGCGGTCGATCGAAACGCGGCCCGGGCATTGCAACCCGGCATACGGCGGAGTAGGCTCGAACGGAGTGGCACACGTTATCGTGCGGAAGGCAAGCGTCGAAGCTTGCCTCGCAAGGCCGGCATCGCAAGATTCCGGCAAACCAGGGTGGTACCGCGAAAATGATGACCCCTTTCGTCCCTTGGCCAGACATCGTCTGCGCCTTCGGAGGAGAGGGGTTTTATTGTTGCCTATATGAACGCGATGAAGAGAAAAAGTACCGGTGGCCTTATGCCCAGAGAGCAGGGGAAATGCTGAAACCTTTGCCTTGAGCCTCCGTATGGCGTCGTCTCGGAGCGGTCGATCGAAAGTCGAATCCGGCGATTTGCCCGTATCCGGATTCGGTGAATAGACTCGAACGGAGCCGCACACGTTATCGTGCGGAGGCAGGCTGCATTTGGAACGCGTCGCACGGACTACCGGCGCGCGTTACGACGGCGGCGCATGAAGGCGATAAGCCGCATGCGGCCGTCCCTGCCTCGCGAGGCCGGAATCGCGAGATTTCGGCGAACCAGGGTGGTACCGCGAAAATTCAATCCCTTTCGTCCCTTTTGGCCAGACAGCGCTGTCTGCCGTTTGGGAGGAGAGGGGTTTATTATTTTCGGGGAGGGTTTCTTGTGGAGCAGAGATTCATGGCAACGAACGGCTTGGCTGGGCGGGAGCAGGAGTTAGAGGCGAAGCAGCGGTTGGAACGGGAGCGGAGCGATAGGCCGGACCAGGAGCCAGAGCCGGAGTTGGCGCAGAAGCACGAACAAGCGCGGGAGGAGACGATCAGCGGCTCGGAGGCGCTGCTTCGCGGTTTGCTGGCCGAGGGCGTCGACTGCGTGTTCGGTTACCCGGGCGGCAATGCGCTCTACATCTACGATGCGATGACCGGCAATCCGGCGTTCAAGCATCTGCTCACCCGGCATGAACAAGGAGCCGTCCACGCGGCGGACGGCTATGCCAGGTCGACGGGGAAGGTCGGCGTGTGCATCGCGACCTCCGGCCCCGGGGCAACGAATTTGGTGACCGGCATCGCCACGGCATACATGGACTCCGTGCCGCTCGTCGTGATAACCGCCAATGTCCCGACGACCGTCATGGGCACGGACGCCTTTCAGGAAGCGGACATCGTGAGCATCACGATGCCGATCACGAAGCACAGCTACTTCGTGCGCGACGCGCGGGACCTGCCCCGCATCGTTCGCGAGGCGTTCCACCTTGCGGGCAGCGGCAGGAAGGGCCCGGTATTGATCGACATCCCGAAGGACGTCTCCAATCGCCGCGTGGTCTATCGGCCGTACGAGGAGGAGTTGAGCTTGAATGGCTACGAGGCGGCGCCGGCCATCGATCCGGCGGCCATCGACGAGCTGCTGGCGGCCATCGCGGAAGCCGAGCGGCCGCTCATCATCGCCGGAGGCGGCGTGGTGTACGCCAATGCGGCGAGCGAGCTGCTCGCGTTCGTGGACCGCACCCGGATACCGGTAGCGACGACGCTGCTCGGATTGGGCGGGTTGCCCAGCAGCCACGAGCTGTGGCTGGGGATGCCCGGCCATCACGGCGGGTATGCGGCGAATACGGCGATCCAGAATGCCGATCTGCTCATCTCGATCGGCGCGCGGTTCGACGACCGGGTTACGATGAAGCTGGACGGCTTCGCCCCGCGGGCCAAGCGGATCGCGCATATCGACATCGATCCCGCCGAGATCGGGAAGAACGTCAAGACGGACATCGCCTGCATCGGCGATATCAAGGACGTGCTCGATTACGCGAACGCCGCGGCGTCGCCGGCCCGGGCCGAATCATGGATTGCCCGGCTGCGGCGGGATAAGGCGGACTTCCCGTTTCGCTACCGGGATTCCGAGACGGAGCTGAAGCCGCAGTACGTCATCGAGATGCTTCACCGGACGACGCGGGGGGAGGCCATCATTACCACCGACGTCGGCCAGCACCAGATGTGGACCGCTCAGTTCTACACGTTCAACCATCCGCGCGCGCTCATTACTTCCGGGGGCATGGGGACGATGGGCTTCGGCTTTCCTTCCGCCATCGGCGCCCAGCTCGGCAATCCGGAGAGGCTCGTCGTCTCGATCAACGGCGACGGCGGCATGCAGATGTGCGCGCAGGAGATGGCGGTCTGCGCCATCCACAACATTCCGGTCAAGATCGTCGTCATCAACAATCAGGTGCTCGGCATGGTCAAGCAGCAGCAAGAGATCATGTACGAGCGCCGCTACAGCCAGATCGACCTGGCGGGCAGTCCCGATTTCGTCAAGCTGGCCGAGGCTTACGGCATCAAAGGGTTGCGGGCGCGCACGAAAGCCGAGGCCGAGCGGGTCTGGCAAGAAGTGCTCGACACGCATGCGCCGGTGCTTGTCGAATTCATGGTGCCGACGGAAGAGAACGTCTATCCGATGGTCGTCGCCGGCACGACGCTGGATCGGATGATCATGGGCGATCTTGGATGAAAGTTTTGTAAATAAAACCAGTGCAAGGCTCCAGGCTTTAAGGCCCAGGAGTCTTTTTTGCCGTTTGCGGGCACGATGTCCCGCTTTTATCGGACAAAAATCCACATCATTTACAATCTCTTAAGAGGCGCCTGCGAAAAGGCTGATCTATACTTTATAAGCTGCATAATTTCTGTGACGGAAAACGTCGGTTTTTGTCGCAAAGGGTTGGGTGGATGGGATCGCAGCAGGGGAGTGATTGTTCGGTTAATCTAGCGGAATGCGTTGAAATAGCGGTCCATCGGGAATGCATCTAGGCAAAATCAATAGGGAGAGTGAATCTCGCACATGCAGTCTTTTTTACGTACAAACAGGAAGTGGATCGGCCTGGTATTATCCTTCGCGATGCTGGCCGGCATGCTGCTTCCGCAGCCGCGGACGGCGAACGCGGACGGGGCGCCGGTGCTGTTGGCGCAATGGAGCAATTTTAACGCCGCGGACACGACGACTTACTATGCGAATGACGGAATCGCGGAGAACAAGAGCAACCCCGCGACGGCGATTGCTCCCGTAGGCGCCGGCAACATCGGGGTTGTCGGTACGGCTCCTGTATCGGTGACGTCGTCACCTTGGACGAAGGGCAGCTCGTACTGGATGGTAAAATTAAGCACGACGGGCTATGACAACATTGCGCTTTCTTCCGTGCAGCAGAGCTCGAACACGGGTCCGAAAACGTTTGTGCTGGAATACAGCACGGACAATTCAGTCTGGAAAACAGACACCACGTACGACGTGGCGAATAATAATTCGACAGGTGTTTTGAGCAGCCATGCGCTGCCGGCGGACGTCAGCAATTCGCCTACCGTGTACATTCGGTGGCGCGTAGCCGACAATTCCACTTCGGTCGGCGGAGCCGAAATCGGGTCGGGCGGTACGAGCCGGATCGGCAACATCACGGTCTACGGCACGCTGCTCGGCACGACTACGCCGGTCGACGCGACGGGCGTGACGCTCGACAAAACGACGCTTACGCTCCCGGTCGGCGCAACGGACAAGCTTACGGCGTCCGTTCAACCGAGCGACGCGACGAACAAAGCCGTAACGTGGACATCGAGCGACGATACGGTCGCGACCGTCAGTAACGGCAATGTTACGGCCGTTGCTATCGGAACGGCAACGATTACGGCCACTACGGCAGACGGCGGCTTCCAAGCGACGTCCGCCGTTACGGTGGACAATACGCCGATCGCCGTAACGGGCGTGACGCTCGACAAGGGCAGCCTTTCCCTCGTGGTCGGCGAAAGCGGGCAATTGACGGCCTCCGTTCAACCTTCTAACGCGACGAATAAAAACGTGGTTTGGACCTCCGGCACGGCTAGCGTCGCGACTGTCGATGCAACCGGCAAAGTAACGGCGGTCGGCCCAGGGACAGCCGTTATTACGGGGACAACGGCGGATGGCGGCTTTACTGCAACCTCTGCTGTCACTGTAACGCCTGTCGATACGACGACGTATCAAGCGGGCGACGTCGTGTTCAGCCAGATTTACGCCAATGGCGGCAACGGCGGCGCATTTTACAATTCGAAGTATTTCGAGTTGTACAATCGTACGGACCATGACATCAATTTTAATAACAAATGGTCTATTATTTATACGTCTTCCGGCGGGAAGAGCTTTGGAGCAGGCACCAAGCTGACCGGCACGATCAAAGCGCATGGCTACTTCCTGATCACCGGCGGTCAAGGAACGACAGGTCTGCCGATGCCCATCGCAGCGGATATGACATCGACCATCGGACCGAGCGCATCGCAAGGGGGCATTTTGTCCCTTGCTTATTCTACGGCGGGACTGACGGATCAGGATGATCCTCGCGCCATCGACATGGTTGCTTTTGGCGACGGATCGGTTCCGACTTTCGGAATGGCTACCGACCATTGGGGCGCGCCATTCTATAACGGCAGCATCAAAGGCGGCGCCATCGTGCGCAAGACGGATGCGGGATCGGATCCGCGGCATGCATTCGGGATCGGCAACGGTTACTTCAACCGCGACACGGCCCATGATTTTGTCTTGAATGCGCCGGACGTTCAAACGAATCCGAAAGAAATCGTTCTTCATAATTCCAAAACGATGACGGCTCCGGACGCCGCGAAGATCGCGTTCGCGAGCGCGGCTGGCAGCGCGTCCGTAACGGGCGCGGCAGGCTCCGTGCCGGCTTCGGCAGCCGTCAAAGCGTATGTCGTCGCGGACGGAAGCGTGACGTCGGCAGGCCAAGCGTCCGCCGCGGCGGACGGCTCCTTCAACCTGGCGTTTAGCGACCCGCAAGGCAGCCAAGCCGTTTACGTGACGTTCAAGGACGGTTCGCAGCCGGAGAGTTTCTACGCGCATGTCGATGCGGCAGCGCCGGCAACGTCGGCGATCGCGGCCATCGATAAAACGGACGCGAACGGCATTCCGATGAACGTCGGTTACGCAACGACGATCGAAGGCAACGTGACCTCCGCCAACAAGGCAATCGGCACGGAGAACGCGAGCTATTACGTGCAGGACGCCACTGGCGGCATCCATGTCGTCAGCGCTCAGGCGCCGGCGGGTACGATTGAGCCCGGACATAAGGTGAAGCTCGAAGGCAAAGCCGTCTTCGCGGCAGGTTCCATGCAGTTCGTGCCGACGACGGTGACGGACGAAGGCATGGACGCGCCGGTCGCGGCAGTCTCCGAAACGGTTGCCGATCTGGGCAACTTTGCTACGGCCGAGCCGTTGGAAGGCACCTTGGTCTCCGTTCGCGGCAAAGTGACGAACATTCCGGCGAACGGTCCGGATTACAGCATCACGATCGCGGACGAGGCCGGCAACGTAGCGAACGTGAAGATCGCGGCAAGCTCGGGCATCGACATGAGCACGGCCGTAACCTTGGGCGAATCGTTCGGATTCACGGGAATCGTGGAGCAAACCCAATGGGGCGCCCCTTACACGAGCGGTTACTACGTCGCGCCAAGAAACGCGGCGGATATCAAAGGCGACATGCAGTTCAGCCATACGCCGCTGACCAAAGCATATACCGGCCTCGACATTCCTTTTACTGCCATGGCCAAATACGCGGATTCCGTGACGCTGTATTACAAGAACGAGGGCGATGCGAGCTTCGCTCCGGTTCCGATGGTCACGACGGATAATATCAACTACAACGCCAAGATTCCGCGCGAGAACGTGACGGGAACGAACGTGCTGTACTACATCGAAGCGGTAACCTCGGACCAGCCGAAGCAAACTTCCGGCGACGCCGCTAACCCGCATGCGGTACCGATCGTGGAAGATCTTGACGGCCCGGCTTACTCCAACGAACAACCGGCGCCGAACGACCAGCTCGAGAGCTATCATCCCGTCGTTTCCGTTAATGTCGACGATCCGAACGGCGTGGATGTTGCAGCGCTCGGCATTTCGATCGACGGCAAGGATCTTACGTCCAAAGCCGTCCTGTCGGATACGCAGATCAAGCTGACGCTGACGGCGGACGACGATTTGACCGTCGGCGTGCATACGGTGCAGGTAATCGGCAAGGACAAGCTGGGCAATGCGTCCGCGCATTCCTGGACGTTCGAGATTCTGGAGCGTTTCTCCGGCGGCAATCATTACCGGGGCACGACGCACAATCATACGAATATCTCGCATGACGCCCAGGGCACGCCGGAAGACGCGCTGAAGGCGGCTCAGGCGCACGGCTACGATTACTTCGCGTTCTCCGACCATTCGCATGACATCGACGCGAATCTGGTCGGCCAAGATACCGTGGATCATAACGGCATGCCGGAACGGACGGGCGGCTCGGATTGGCAGTTGACCAAGGACTTGGCCAACGAATATACCAAGGACGGCAGCTTCGTCGTCTTTCCGGCCTTCGAGATGACCTCGACGACTTGGGGGCATTCCAACGTTTTCGGTACGACTAATTTCATCGACCGCGTGCAGAACGGCGGCAAGTACCAAAGCCTGCAAAACTATTACGCATGGACATTGACCTACGACAACATCGTAGCGCAATTCAACCATCCGAACCTCGGCGCCAACGCGTTCGACAACTTCATCCCGTACGACAAGAACGTGGACAAGCTGTTCACGATGCTGGAAGTCGGCAACGGCTCGGGCAACTACTCGTACGTGAACGCGGAAAACAAATTCTTCAGCGCGCTCGACCTGGGGTGGCATGTCGCGCCGACGTACGGCGAGGACAACCATGACGGCACATGGGGTCAGACGAAAGAGCGCACGATCATCGTCGCGAAGGATCTCACGCAGGAATCGCTGCTTGACGCGATGCGCAATATGCACGTGTACTTCAGCGAAGATCCGAATGCGCAATTGGATGTTCTGGCAAACGGCTACTACATGGGCGCTACCGTCGATTCGAAGACGTTGAACTTCGACGTGACGGGCAGCGACGCGGTATCCGAGAGCGCCAGCGATCCGGAATACAGCTTCATCAAGACGCCTTCGAACGACAATATCGCGAAGGTCGAGCTGGTCACGAACGGGGGCCGCGTCATCGACACGTACACGCCGTCCGGCGACAGCCCGTCGTTCAATTGGAAGCCGGTCGTGAACGTGGTCGGCGGACAGCAATGGTTCGTGATCCGCGTGACGCAGAAGGACGGCGATCGCACGTATTCCGCGCCGATCTGGTCCCCGCAGGATCCGTTGTCGGTCAAGGTCAATAACCTGATCGTCGCGGAGGGCGCGGCGATTGCCGGCGTACCGGCGACGCTGAATGCAGGCTTGTCCAACCTCGGCACGATCAGTTTGAAAAATTTGACGGCGCATTTCTACTATGACAGCATCGACGCGGTGCACCTGATCGGCGACGCGACGATCGAGTCGCTTGCGTCCAACCAGAGCGTGACCGCCAGCATCAATTGGGCGAACCCGATCGCGGGCGACCATAAGCTGATCGTCGTGCTCCAGTCGGGAGACGGCAACGATCTGGGCGACAACAAGTTCGAGCAAGCGCTCAGCATCAAGGCGCCGCTCGGCATCAAAGTCATGATCGACGCTACGCACAACAACGAGAATACGTCGAGCGACTCGGGCACGTACAAGGACAACCTGACGTCCCTGACGCTGGCATTGAAGCAGCAGGGCTACACGGTCGTCGAGAATAAAACGGCCTTGAATGCCTCGCTTCTCGCAGATGTGGGCGTACTCGTCGTCACGCATCCGAGCTCGCAATACACGCAGGCCGAGATCGACGTGCTGAACGGCTACGTCAGCGGCGGCGGCTCGCTCCTGATGAGCGAGAAGAGCAATTACAACAATACGCCGCAGAACTTGAACAGCTTGCTGTCCGGCATCGGCTCCAGCATGCTCGTGAACAACGACGGCGTGTTCGACGAGACGAAGGAAGGGAATTTCTGGTCGACGCCGCTCACGTCGAACTTCTCCGTACGTCTGCATAACAGTCCGGTCGACGGCGGCTTGACGGATTTCATCCCGCTGCTTGATTTCTACAGCGGCTCGAGCTTGGCCGCCAATGACGGCAGCGGCGGCAAGAAGGCGCTGACGGACAGCGACAGCGTCACGATTTTGGCGCGCGGCAACGAGACGACGTTCCAGGACAGCCCGCAGCTGAAGGCGGATGCGGTCTCGTATAACGTACGGACGTCGAAGGCTCCGAACGGTCCGGCGCTGACGGATGTCACCGGCGGCTCGGTCATTCCGCTCGTCGCGTCCGAAAAGATCGGCCAAGGACGCATCGTGCTGTCGGGCATGAACATTTTCAACGACAAACAGATGACCCAAAACGACGGTCCGACGAACAACATTCCGTTCTCGATCAACGTCGTCAACTGGCTCGCGAACCGCGAACCGAAGGTCATGCCGATCAACGAGGTTCGTCAACAGCCGGAAGGCACGAGCGTCGTGATCGAAGGTCAGGTCACGACGACGGCGTTCTATGATTCGGCATATATTCAAGACGCAAGCGGCGGCGTGGTGGCCTTCAGCGAAGTGCCTGCAGGATCGCTCAACCTCGGCGATACGGTCCGCGTATACGGCAAGATCAGCACCTTCGAGAACGACAAAGAGCTGGTATTCGACCGTTTCGCGAACAGCGTCGTGGTGCTGAAATCGGGAACCCCTGTTGAACCAAAACAGCTATCGACGGCGGATTCCGTGTCCGACGCTTACCAGGGCCAATTGGTTCAAGTGACGGGCCAAGTAAAAGAAATTAAAGATAGCAGCACGTATATCGTCAACGATGGCTCCGGAGACGTAACGGTATTCGTGGACGGCTACATCGTCAACCAAAGCGGCGTGCAGGTGCCTGCAATGGCGGTCGGCGATACGCTGAAAGCAATCGGTCTCAGCGGCAAATATTCCTTAGGCAACCGGATTCGTGTGCGCGATTCCCGCGAGTTGACCGTAACGCCGGCAGATCAAGTCGTTGCGGTAACGGGCGTCACGCTGGACAAGTCGGAGTTCGCGATGACGGTAGGCGATGCGCCGGTGGCCTTGACGGCAACGGTAGCGCCGACCGACGCGACGAACAAGGGCGTCGCGTGGAGCTCGGATAACGCCCAAGTGGCGACAGTGGACGCAACCGGCCAAGTTACGGCGGTCGCGCCGGGAACGGCGACGATTACCGTGACGACAGCGGACGGCGGTTTCACGGCAACAGCCGAAGTGACCGTGAAGGCGGTAGCGGTAACGGGCGTCACGCTGGACAAGTCGGAGTTCACGATGACGGTAGGCGATGAGCCGGTGGCCTTGACGGCAACGGTAGCGCCGACCGACGCGACGAACAAGGACGTAACTTGGAGCTCGGATAAGACGCAAGTGGCTACGGTAAACGCAACCGGCCAAGTAACGGCGGTCGCGCCGGGAACGGCAACGATTACCGTGACGACGTTGGACGGCGGCTTCAAGGCGACAGCGGAAGTGACCGTGAAGGCGGCAACGGTAGCCGTAACGGGCGTCACGCTGGACAAGTCCGAGTTCACGATGACGGTAGGCGATGCGCCGGTGGCCTTGACGGCAACGGTAGCGCCGACCGACGCGACGAACAAGGACGTAACTTGGAGCTCGGATAAAGCCCAAGTAGCGACAGTGGACGCAACCGGCCAAGTTACGGCGGTCGCGCCGGGAACGGCGACGATTACCGTGACGACATTGGACGGCGGCTTCACGGCGACAGCGGAAGTGACCGTGAAGGCGGCAACGGTAGCGGTAACGGGCGTCACGCTGGACAAGTCCGAGTTCACGATGACGGTAGGCGATGCGCCGGTGGCCTTGACGGCAACGGT
>NZ_JAAAMV010000014.1 GCF_009909185.1 Paenibacillus glycinis
GGCGGCTTCACGGCGACAGCGGAAGTGACCGTGAAGGCGGCAACGGTAGCGGTAACGGGCGTCACGCTGGACAAGTCGGAGTTCACGATGACGGTAGGCGATGCGCCGGTGGGCTTGACGGCAACGGTAGCGCCAACCGACGCGACGAACAAGGATGTAACTTGGAGCTCGGATAAAGCCCAAGTAGCGACAGTGGACGCAGCCGGCCAAGTTACGGCGGTCGCGCCGGGAACGGCGACGATTACCGTGACGACAGCGGACGGCGGCTTCACGGCGACAGCGGAAGTGACCGTGAAGGCGGCACCAAGCAGCGGCAGTGGCTACATTCCTCCGGTTACGCCTCCGGCTGCGGACAACTCGTACACGGTGACGGCCGATAAATTGGCCGACAACGGCAGCGGCGGCAAGTCCGCAACCGTACCGGCAGGCACGCAGGAAGTCAAGATTCCGGCGGATACCGCGAATGCGATCAAAGGCAGCAGCCTTGAGTTGACTTCCGGCGATCTCGCGCTGACCGTTCCGGGCGAAGTTCTTCAAGAGCTGCTCGGCAAATTGCCGGCGGACGATCAATCGAAGAGCACGATTTCGCTCCGCATGGTGCCGCTGACCAACGATGAAGCGGCCCAAGCGATCGCCAAGGGCGAAGCGGCCTCCGGCGCCGACTTGAAGCCGGTCGGAGACGTGTACGCGTTCCATCTGTCCGTTACGACGGCAGACGGCAAAACGACGGATCTCTCGACCTTCTCCGAGCCGATCACCATCAAGCTGAAGGTCGGCTCCGACGTCGACGTTAAGTTGGCCGGCGTGTATTACATTGCCGACGACGGAACGCTTGAATACATCGGCGGGCATTATGAAGGCGGCTATATGGTAGCTCAAATCTCCCATTTCAGCCAATACGCCGTCCTTGAGTTCTCCAAAGCGTTCGGCGACGTGCCCGCCAATTATTGGGCTGCCGACGTAATCAAGGAATTGACGGCGCAGCATATCGTAAGCGGCACGAGCGCAAACGCGTACGAACCGAAACGCAGCGTCACGCGCGCCGAGTTCGCATCGCTGCTGGTTCGGGCGCTGCACCTGACGGAGAAAGGCAGCGCCGCGTTCGCGGACGTGAAGTCCACGGACTGGTACGCCGACGACGTCTCGATCGCGGTGCAAGCCGGCATCGTTCAAGGCAAGAGCAGCACGCTGTTCGACGCGAACGCCCCGATCACGCGCGAGGAAATGGTCGTCATGCTGATGCGCGCTTATGCGCACATGAAGGGCGATGCGGCAATCGGCACCGAAGGGGCAACCTTCGGCGACGCCGCCAACATTTCCCCTTGGGCGGCCCAGTTCGTCAAATCGGCTGCGGCGCTCCATCTCGTGCAAGGACGCGGAGCGGGACTTTTCGATCCGAAAGGGATCACGACGCGCGCGGAAGCGGCTCAAATCGTCTACAACCTGATTCATTCATAGACATCCGGGAACAACCTGCAAACACAACAGGATGCCGCTTCATTGCGAAGCTGGCATCCCTGTTGTCTTTTAGAGGGAGGAGGCTCCAAAAAATGGTTCGCTATCAATCCGCAGCACGCTATACGGCTTGTTTTCTGGCCGCGTTGGTTCTGGCCATGCTTTCGTTCGCATGGCAAGCCGACGCGCATGCTTACAGCGCCGGGTACGCGACGCTTGATTTGACCAAGACCAGCACCGAACTGACCTACTCCTTGGATGAGCTGTCGGTCATCGAGCTGGTGGGCGGCGACGTCAACAAGAACGGCATGCTGGAACAGGAAGAGTTCGAAAAGGTGAAGGATCCGTTGATCGCATTGGTGCGGCAAAACATCGTCTTGAAGCTGGGGGGAACCGCGACGCCATGGACGAAGGTCGTCAGCAGCGTGCTCGACCGGCAGGGGGATGCGACGAAGGCGATTCTGAAAGTCTCGTATCCGCCCGTCGGAGCCAATCAAGCGGTCGCCATGACGGACCAATTGTATAAGCAGAGCAGCACATCGAACTACGTGGATTTGCTCACGATCAATTACGGCAATCAGAAGAGCACCGCGGCCTTGTCGGGCGACAACCGGTTGTGGGCGATGCAAATGACCGAGAGCGAATACGCCGCGCTGCCGCAGGATGCCAGCTCGCCGGCGTCCGGCAACGGCCAGGCGGAGAAGCCCGACGCGAACGGCCAAGCCAACGCCGCGACCCAATCAAGCACCGCGTCCCGGCCGCAATCGGGCGGCGACTCGCCGACCTCGGGCTGGATTTCGTTCCTCAAGCTCGGCATCAATCACATTCTTAGCGGCTATGACCATCTGCTGTTTCTGTTCTCGCTGCTCATCGCCAGACAAACCTTCAAGCAGTATGCCGCGATGATCACGGCGTTCACGGTCGCGCACAGCATCACGCTGACGTTGACCGTTCTCGGCATCATCGACGTGTCGCCGCGGATCGTCGAGCCGGCCATCGCGCTGAGCATCTGCTACGTCGCCATCGACAACATCGTGCGCGGGAAGGTCAGCTACCGCTGGGTGCTGACGTTCTTGTTCGGCCTCATTCACGGCATGGGCTTCGCCGATCTCCTGAAAGAAATGGACCTGCCGAAATCCGAATTGGCGGGCGATCTGATCAGCTTCAACCTCGGCATCGAAATCGTTCAAATTTCGCTCGTCGCCGTGCTTCTGCCGCTCTTGTACCTGCTGCATAAGTGGCAGTACGCAAGGCGCGCGGTCATGGCCGGCTCGGCGGCGGCGTTCGCGCTCGGCGGAATCTGGCTCGCGGAGCGCATCATGACTTAGCTGGCTGCGGCATTGCTTCGCAAAACGGAGCTTATGCTTTCGAAGCAGTTTGCTTCGCAAACTTTTAGGAGGATTCCTATGCAAAATACGGCTACGGCTTCCAGACCGCGGCGCGGGAGCGGCAATTGGATGGCCCTCTTCTCCATCGTGTTCATCATCGGCCTTTATCTGCTCTCGACGCATTCGCCCGGGACCATCCTTAGCAATCCGAAGCTGCAGATCGTCAAAATGATGTTCATCAGCGTGATCATCGAAGCGCTGCCGTTTATTCTGATCGGGGTCATCGTCTCCGCGCTGCTGGAAGTGTTCGTGTCCGAGCAGACGATCAAGCGGTTGATTCCGCGCAATCCCCTGCTCGGCATCGTGGCGGCCAGCTTCATCGGCATCATCTTCCCGATCTGCGAGTGCGGCATGGTGCCGGCGATCCGCCGTCTCATTCATAAAGGCGTGCCGCTGTACGCGGCAACGACGTTTCTCGTCGTGGGGCCGATCCTCAACCCGATCGTGTTCTGGTCCACGTTCACGGCCTTCCGCAACAAGCCGGAGATCGTCTGGTCCCGGATGGGACTCGCCTTCGCGGCGGCGATCGTCATCGGGCTCATCGTGCACCGCTTCGTCAAGACCGACCAATTGAAGTCCGCGGCAAGCCACGATCACGGACATGGACTCGGTCACGACCATGCTCATCACGACCATAACCATCTTCACGACGATCATAACCGTCATCACGGCCACGCTCATCATCACCCTAAACCTAACCGCGCCATGGGCAAGCTGGTGGACGTCATGAGCCATTCCATCGGCGAATTTTTCTCCATGGGCAAGTATTTGATGATCGGCGCGCTGCTGGTCGGCCTGCTTCAAGCGTTCGTCACTCGGGGCACCCTCGAGGCGCTCGGTCATGGCCCGGCGGGCTCGGGCGCGATCATGATGGGACTCGGCTTCCTGCTGTCGCTCTGCTCCACGTCGGATGCGTTCGTGGCGCAGTCGTTCACGACGACCTTCGCCCCGGGCGCGCTGGTCGCGTTCATGGTGCTCGGGCCGATGCTGAACCTGAAAGGGCTGCTGATGATGTCGGCGGTATTCAAAACGCGCTTCGTGCTGCTGTACGGCGCGCTCGTCGCCGTTATCGTGTATGCGGGCACGTGGGCGCTCGGGCAATTCATACTGTGAGGAAAGGGGGACGCATGATGACGACGAACCGGCTAGCGCCTTTGCTGCATCACGCCGTCCGTTTGACGATCTTGTTCGGACTGACGGCTTACATCGCGTATTTATCGCTCACCGGGCAGATTCTGCTCTTCATCGCGCCGCAGCTCGTGAAATACGTCGACCTGGCCGCGATATGCATGGCGCTGTTCATGATCGGCCAGCTGTATCTGCTCGTTCGGTCGTTCCGAGAGCCCGTCCCTTCCTGCGCCTGCGGCGCGGCGGACGGACATTCGCACGGCGACGATCACGGGCACAGCCATGAGCCGACGGGAGGTCCCGTCAAGAACGGGCTCGTATACGGGTTGTTCCTTCTCCCCGTTCTGCTGGGATTATTGATGCCGAACGAAGCGTTCGCGGGGTCGCTCGCGCATAACAAAGGCATGAATCTGGGCGTCTTCACGGGCGGCGGCATGCCGGCGGATCTGGCGCGGCTGGACGGCGGCGAGGATCCGGATCTGAAGACCCTATTCAGGTCGGACACGTACAACCGGGATTACGCCAAGCTCGGCATGCTGCTTTACAAACAGGACAAGATCGTCATGAGCGACGAGTGGTTCATCGAGAAGCTGCAGGCGATGAACACGTTCGTCGACAATTTTCAAGGCAAGACGCTGCAGATCACGGGCTTCGTTTACCGCGAGGACGGTTTGCCGGCCAATCAGCTGATCATCGGACGGATGGCGATGACGCACTGCATCGCGGATATCTCGCCTTACGGCATCATCGCGGAGGCGGACAACGCCGCAAGTTTCGCGAACGATACGTGGGTGACGATTACGGGGACGCTTTCGAAGACGACTTCTCATGAAATGCCCGTCATCAAGTTAATGATCCAAAGCACGGAACCGGCATCCGCGCCGAGCATCCCGTATATTTACCCGGACTGGGACTTCGCGAAGAAATTGAAATGACGGCTGGCCTGGCCGGAACGCCGGCGGCTGCGAACCACGATCGAATCAATGAAGGGCCAATCGAAGGGCCAATTAATACGCGCATCAGATCGCGCGCGAACGAACACGGAGGGTGGACGTCATGCTGTTCAATACGGGGAGTCTTCTGCTGGTAGGGGTAATCGAGCTCTATTTCATTTTCATCGGTTTTCAAAAAAGAAGCGTCTGGTCCAAGCGGACGGGCACGCGCATGGCTGCCGCGGTCGCGGTGCCGGGAAGCTTCGCCTTCGGCACGATTATGGCGCAGTCCTACGACCTGCCGCTGATTACGCTGCTGGCGTTCGCGGTGCTGTTCGGCGCGGCGGCCGGCGTCCTCGGCGGATCGCCCTACGGGCCGCGGGCAGCGACTAACGGCGGCTTGGCGGGGTCGATCGCCGGCATGCTCGGCACGGTGCTGGGCAGCCTCTTCTTCGGCTCCGGCCAGGTCGTGCTGGCTGCGGCGCTGACGTTCGTCGTCATCGCGTTTCTCGCCCTGCGGATCGCGGAGCGGGCGCCCGGCAGCGGCGCTTCGCCGCAAAAGGCCGCCAAGGGCAAGCCCAAGGCGGCGATAAAGGCTTCTTACCGAAGCGCGTACGTGCTCGCCGCGTGCGCCGTCGTCTGCTTCGCGGGCATCCTCTTGCTGCAGGACCGGCTGCACCTCGGCGCGATCGGCCTGCCGCAAACGCAAACGGCGGTCATGGACGACGAGAACGACCTGCAGGTCGCCACGATCGACGTGACCGGAGCCGGCTTTGCGCCCAAGGTGACCGAGTTTCAGGCGAATGCCATGATCAAAGTCATCTTCAACGTCAAGGCCAGCGCGGGAAACGGATTGAAGATCGTCTCCAAGGATCTGAACTTCAGCGCCGACGTCAAACCGGGCCAAAACATATTCCTGCTCAACAATCCCCAGCCCGGCGATTACGCGATCGAGGTCGGTTCCAAAGGCTATGCGGGCACCTTCACGGTCAAGCCGGCCGCCAAGCTATAAGGGAAGCGCGCCCCTTGCGGCCGTCCTTGCCGGCTGAACGCTCGGTGAACGTCATGGCAGGGGATACTCGTTCGGAATAGGCGCCAACGTGGCCGCATGAAAAAAGGAACAAGTCATGAAGTCGACGTGTTCCTTTTTGCATCGTTTGAAGTTGCTCGGTTAGTTTAAAGTTGCTCGGTTAGTTTAAAGTTGCTCGGTTACTTGAAGTTTCTCGGTTACGGGAGCCATTGCCGGCAGTCGTTCATACTTCGGAATGATTCTGGAGGATACGAAGGCAACGGCAGGCACGAGGAGCACGATTCCGATGCAGCCGCTCATGCCGAGGATAACTTCGATTCCGATCAGGTTCATGTTCAGCATTTGTGCAATGGAAGTGCGCAGCGCGTAGATGACGATGAGCGAGCTAAGCGCGCTGCCCGTGAACGCGAGTATCAACGTGGATGCCATCGTGCCCATCATATCCCGTCCCACGCTGAGACCGGCCAAGTACAATTCCTTCCTGCGTATGGTTGGTTTGGCGAGGTACACCTCATGAACGGCTGCGGCGACCGAGATGCTGACATCCATCATCGCGCCTAACGATGCAAGCAAAATACCCGCGAACAACAGATCTTTCAGCTGTAAACCCGTGTTATGCGAAATGGTCACGAGCGCTTCTCCGCTATCGATGTTGTACCCCGAGATATGCGCCATATTTCCGGCTACATAAGCGATAAGACCGGCTACCGTCACGCCGATCAGCGTACCGATGATCGCCGACCAGGTTTTAGAGCTCCACCCGTTCAGCAGAACAAGCGTGACGAAGGTTGCCAGAATGACGATCAACACGGCTGCCAAAATCGGTGAATACCCTCTATAAACCATCGGAATGAACAAATAAACGATGCAACCGAACGTGAAGATGATGCCGATCACGGACAGCAGCCCTTTTTTGCCTCCGACCGCCCATAACGCGGCAAAGAAGAGCAAGATTAGACCGAGGATGATAGGGGCCTTATGGTTGCTGTATACAAAAACCTCATATTCTTTCGTGGAAGCCGTATCCACGTTTACGACGGCCGTCGAGCCTGGTTTGAATATATTATGATTGAATAGGCTGACGTAGTTGACGATAGTGCGAACTTCGCCCTTATGCTCGCCGGTCAGGATCTTCACTTCTAATTGCTGCGTACCGGTTCGAAGATTGAGTTGATCGGGACTTTGTTCTAATTGCTCATCGACAATCTTCAATACTTTCGCCGTTTCGTATTTAGAATCCGCGACGCCCGATTGGAGGTATTTCACCTCAGGCGCCTTATGAAACATATAAATGGAAACGCAGATGGCTGCCAGTGCCAGGAGAGAGAGAGCCGTTCTTGTCGTTTTCGTTAATTTCATCGCTTACCTCCGAGTAGGTTCTGTATGCATGAACGGCCCAAATACCCCAAACACACTAATCAATCTATCTCATTGTCAAAAAATGCACAAGGAGGTTAATATATTGTTTTCGTAAGCGATTTGCCTCTAAATCGAAAGACTCAGAGCCCAAAAAAGGCGTTCTCGCACGGAGGGCATTGGTCGTAGGTCTTTGGTGATTGATGATAGATTAGACATAAATTTACAAAGGTAACACTAAATTCTGAAAGCGATTTAACAAATCAACCTTACACTTACAGGGTCGGGCTAATAGGCTCGCAAAATAGGTTAAGGGGAGTGTTGGTATCTCAATGTTTAGCAAAGGCAAGAAGAAGCAATTCACGAAGATAGGTTCGTTGATTCTATCTTCGGTGTTGGCAGTATCGATATTGCCAGCAAGCGCGCTTGGAGATGGAGGAGCCGTCGGCGAAGAAGCAGCAGTCGAAGTACAAGCCGCCTATACGTCCAAGGCCCTTTCGCTTTCTCCGGGGTCCGATGTGTCCCAATTGAACTTCGCTTGGTACTCTTCCGTTGATCCGGGTGCGGCCGTCGTTCAAATGGCGAAAACCGCAGATCTGGTTAACGGGACCGATTTCCCGGCTGCCGACAAGATTATGACCTTCACTGGAACGACTTCCGCGGCTGTCACCGGCTACAATTCCAACAAAGTAACGGCAACGGGTCTTGAGCCGAACACCCAATACGCGTACCGCTTCGGAGACGGCACGGACGGTAACTGGAGCGCGGCTTCCAATTACAAAACACCGAATCCGGACAGCTACACGTTCATGTACGTCGGCGATCCGCAAATCGGCGCGAGCGGCAACGCAACCACGGACGGCGCGGGCTGGAAAAGAACCATGCAACTTGCGAAACAAAACTTCCCGAACATCGACTTCGTCATGTCGGGCGGCGATCAGGTCGATACGGGAACATCCGAGGCGCAATACGATCTGTACCTGGCTCCCGATCAACTCAAGAATATTCCGGTCGCGACTACCGTCGGCAACCATGATACGAATATCAACTATCAGTACCACTATAACGTACCTAACCTGACGACCCTGGGCGGTCAAAAAGTCGGTACCGACATCGTGAACGGCGATTACTCGTATACGTATGGCGACGCGCTGTACATGGTGCTGAACTCCAACAGCTCCAGCACCGCGGATCACGCCGTATTCATGAGACAAGCCGTAGCCGATCACCCGGATACCAAATGGCGGTTCGTTACGCTGCATCATGACATCTACGGCGCCGGCTCGGCTCACTCGCAATCGGATTCGCTAGATAGAAGACTCTATCTGCAGCCGGTCATCGACGAGCTAGACATCGATCTGGTATTCACCGGTCATGACCACTCGTACGCGAGATCGTACCCGCTCTATAACAGCAATGTCCAAACGCAATTCAAGGACGGAGAAGGCAACGATATCAACCCGACCGGAACGTCCTACTTCACGGCGAACTCCGCGAGCGGCAGTAAATACTACGATCTGGCACCGGTAGCGGAATACTACTCCGAAGCTCGGATCCAGCACAGGAAGACGTCGTTCTCCACGGTTACCGTAACCCCGACGACCTTCACCTACGATACGTACGAGATTGAAACGGACGACAGCCTCACGAAGATCGACTCCTACAAAGTGCTGAAAAAACCGGAAGACGCGAAGGTTTACGCGAAAGCAGAAGATAAATCCAGCACGTACTACGCCATCAAGAACGCGAACGCCGTGAAAGACCTCGACGTAACGTTCAAGTTCGACAGCACGAAAGCGAAATTCAAAGCAGCGGCATTGGTAACGCCGGATACGGGCAGCTTCGTAGTCGACACCGCTACGGCCGGAGAAGTAAACATCAAGGCGACGCTGGCAACTCCGATCCACACCGTGGATTATGCGGATGTCATCAAGCTGACGTTCGAAGCGCCGACCGGCCAAAAATCCGCCGTAACCAACGTAGAGCTTACGAGATCCGATCTCACGACGTTGAACAAACACAAAGCAAAAGTTTCCACGATCGAAGCGAACAATGCTCCGATTACGGTTACGAATCAACCGAACGTCAAAGTGTACGCCAAAATGAGCACGATCATCGCGGAACTGTCCAAAAAAGCAGAATTCTATCTGGCGCTGAGCAACACGGACGACGTGAACGCGCTCGACGTGACGTTCAAGTACGACAGCACGAAATTTAAATTGCTGACGCCCGAGTTGATCGGCCAGGACGATAACATCCAAGCCTTCGAAGATAAGGATGGCACCGTACGATTCCTCGCGGGCTTTACGAAGCCGATAACGGCAGAGGGTTATACGGACGTCGTGAAGCTGACGCTCGAACCGAAGAACATATTCAACCGGTTCTTGCAAGCGGACATCGAACTCGAGAAGGTAACGACGGCTTCCAAGGGAATCAACACGGAAGTGCTGAACAACACGGAGGAAAAAGCGGCATCGATCCTGATTCGCACGTTTAAAGACGTCGTCGACGTGAACGAAGACACCAAAGCGGACGTTGGCGATATTTCCTTCGCTACCCAGTTCTACAGATTAACTTCTGCCGATTCGGGATGGGCAGGAGCGAAGCGCGCCGACGTTGTCGAAGACAACGTGATCGATACCGCGGACTTAACCTTGATCATGAACCACATTATAAATTAAGAAAAAGCAGGTAAAGGAGCGGGAGAAGACCTTGCGTCTTCTTCCGCTCCCAACTAACTTAGGGAGTTTAAACCAATGAAAATAAAATGGTTAGCCGCACTCATAGTCATCTGTTGCCTTAGCTTCCAGGTACCTGCTTATGCGTTAGCCGATCAACATATTCAATCCGTGGACTTCTCTCAATCCAGCATCAAGGTCGGCGGCAATGCCTTTTCCGTCGATATTCTCTTGGACAATAACGCCCCGTTCAGCAGCGCCGAATTCGGTCTTCGCTTAGACGGTGTAACGATTCAAACCGTCACCTTAAGCGGCACGACGTCCGGCAGCTCCAAAGTGGGTCCGAAAGAAAGCAATGGCGTGACGTACCTCGGCTTTTATGATCTTGCCAATAAATACAACGGGAAAATAAACGTCGCTACGATCACGTTCGCCTACACGGGCAGCGCCGCGGCGACGGTCACCCTTGCAGAAACGAAAGTAACGGCCATTACAACCGTCGGCTCTGTAAGCTCCGAAACGGCGCAGCCGAATAAAGTGCTGAACGTCACGCGCGATGAAAGCGGCGGCAACACGGGTCCGGGCAACACAACGGGAACCACGCCTCCTCCGGCTAACGACGGTTTGTACGTGCTGAGCAGCCAAGATGCGCTCGTCGCGGTGGAACAAGCCAAAACGGACAAGAACAATGTCAAGGTTATCACCCTCGATGCAACCGGAGTCAAGCCGGATGACAAAGGTGAAATCGCGATGCAATTCCCTTATTTCCTGCTCGCGACGTCCGAGAAGCGGTTGGTTACGGTGTTGACGCCGTACGGAACCTTCAATCTTCCGTCCAACGTGCTGCCGAAGGAACAAGCGGCCAATGCCAATACGTTGACGTTGGTCGTGAAGAAGCAGGACGTATCCCTCCTGTCCCCGGATGTTCAGGCGCAGCTCGGCAATCATCCGGTGTTCGATCTGCATTTCATGGTGGACGGGAAAGCGATTGCTTGGAACAATGACGAGGCTGCCGTAACGGTATCGATTCCTTACGCGCCGACCGCGGACGAAGCAAAGAACAGCGATAAATTGGTCGTGTTTTATATCGACGATCAAGGCAAGCTGCATGCGGTGGCCAACAGCGCGTATAACGCGCAAAGCGACAGCATTCAATTCGCAACCAACCATTTCAGCAATTACGGCATCGCTTTCGCCCAGAAGAGCTTTACTGACATTCAAACCTCGTGGGCGAAGAACGAGATCGAAGCGCTTGCCGTGCGCGACATCATTACCGGCATGACGGCAACGACGTTCGTTCCGGCGGCCAATATTACGAGAGCGGACTTCACCAAGCTGCTAGTCGGCGTGCTGGGTTTGAAAGCGCAGAAGCAAGGCGCGGATTTCAGCGACGTCAGTTCGACGGCGTATTACTATGAAGCCGTCATGACGGCGAAAGCGGCCGGCCTGGTCAACGGATCCAGCGACAACAAGTTCAACCCTAAATCGCAGATCACCAGACAGGAAATGATGGCCTTGATGGATCGCGCGTTCACGATTGCCGGCAAACCGCTTTCGGAGAAAGCCTCCCTCTCTGCTTTCGGCGACGCGAAGCAAGTGTCGGCATACGCAACGGACAGCACGGCGAAGCTCGTCGCCGCGGGCATCATCAGCGGCAGCAACGGCAAGATTAGACCGCTGGACAACTTGAAACGCGACGAAGCGGCCAAAGTCCTGTATGCCATCTTTACCCGCTTGAACCAGTAATCGGGGAACAATCGTTATGCTTGCGAGCTGGACAAGCTTTCGCTGAAATTAAAGAAAGGAACAAGTCACGGCATCGACTTGTTCCTTTTTTTGAGCTATTCGCCTTCACGCTGATTGATAGAAACGAAATGGAAGATGAACTTAATATTGGCATAATTAACGTATGGTATCGTGTGAACTGAAGCAGATTTCAGTTCATTAGGAGGCAGCGATGTTACGAAGATTGGGCAGGCTTATAGGCTGTACGGCAATTGTTTTCTGTTTTGCGATAGGTTTATTTCCCAAGGCTACGTCCGCTCATGACAATGTAAGCATAGCGTTTACGGATATTTCGATGGATGGCCATGCCATTAAAATGGTCTTGCAAATCAATATGTACGATATCCGGGTAGAGGCGACCCCGGAAGCGCCGGATGTAGGGGACCTGACACCGGAGGCTTACAATCGGTTTGTCACGGAGCTGCAGGATCCCGTAGAAAAATATTTGCTGGCGAATATACAGCTGTATGCGGACGATTTGCCGCTTAAAGGAAAAATGACGCGGCTGAGTCAGGTCGAGGTCAAGGATCAGAACCAGCCGTTCGCGGAAGCGGTGCTGGAGTTTCCGGTCGTGAATACGCCGCGGAAATTCGAAATGGCGTATAATCTGGTCTTTCAGCGCGATCCCTATCACGTCAATTACGTCAACGCGGCGCTCGGCGATTTAAAAGCGAACGCGGTGTTCGTCGCCGAACTGCATGAAATGAAAATCGGGGAAATGAGTTTGCCCTACACGTTGGGGCATTTTGCCTTGCTCGGTCTTAAGCAAATGTTGATTATGTTCGAAGCGATAATTTTAATCGCGCTGTTGATTATAGGTCGGACATCCTTCAAGCAGCTTGCGATCGCGCTATTCGTCTTCTTGGGCATGGTTGCCGTAACGTTGGCGTTGGCGAGCATGCGAGCAGTGGACCTGCCCAGCCAGTTCACTCATTTCATGGTTGCTTTAAGCGTTGTTGTCGTTTCATTGTATACCCTGCTCGGCAAGAAGAAAAATCTCTATCCCTGGATGGCGGGAGGGTTCGGTTTCTTCTACGGGGCCGGTTATGTGGAAGGTCTGGCCGGGTTGGAACCGGACGGAGGGAATAACGCATACCCCGTTCTGGCGTATATGACCGGAATCGGCGTCGCGTTGATTTTGGTAGCCGGCCTCTTATACCTCCTGCTTCAGTTCGCCTTGAAAGCGAAGAGCGCGATTCCGCGAATATCGAAAGTGATCGTGCCGGTTGCAATCCTTTGGCTGCTTGTAAAACTATTCTTCTAAGCTAAGGAGAGAAATCATGTTTCGTATCCAAGCTGCAATGCGAATTTCCGTCATGCTGTCCATTCTATCCCTGCTGTTCATTCCGCTCGGACAAGCGGACGCCCATGCCTACAGCGCCAGCTATACGACGTTGACGCTGACGAAAGCCAACGTCGGCATGACGTACACGCTTGACGAGCTTTCCGTCATCGAGCTGACGGAGGGCGACGCGAACAAGAACGGTACGCTGGAGCAGGAAGAGTTCGACGGGGTAAAAGACGAATTTTTGGCATTGTTAAAGAAAGATATTCAGTTGAAAATCGATAACGTGCCGCAGGAATGGTCCCAGATCGAAAGCTATGCGCTGAAACGCGAAGGAAACGCAACAAAACTGGTCCTCGCGATCGACTTCCCCCCCGTATTGGCTTCCCAATCGATCGAGTTAACGGATAATCTGTACTTAAGCGATAAAGTGACCGCGAATTACGTCGATTTAGTCAAAATCGATTACGGCAAACATAACAGTACATCCGCCTTGTCGGGAAAGTACCGCGTATGGTCGATGAAACTCGCCGATAAAGATTACGCGGCTCTCCGTCCGGACCTGCAATCGCAGGCGGATGCCGATAGCGCCGCATCCGGCGGTACGGAAAGTTCGGACGGAACGGAGCATGCTTCGGGCTGGTACTCTTTCTTTACGTTAGGCATGGGTCATATATTAGGCGGCTATGATCATCTATTATTTTTGTTCTCGCTGCTGATCGCGAGGCAAACGTTCGGGCAGTATGCCAAAATGATAACGGCGTTTACGATCGCGCACAGCATCACGCTGACGTTGACGGTGCTCGGCATGATCGATGTGCCTGCGTGGTTCGTGGAGCCCGCGATCGCGCTCAGCATCTGCTACGTGGCCGTTGAAAATATCGTACGGAAAAAAGTTAGCTACCGGTGGGTGCTAACCTTCTTGTTCGGATTGATCCATGGCATGGGCTTCGCCGATATTTTGAAAGAAATGGAGATTCCGAAGAGCGAGCTGGCAGTCGACTTGATCAGCTTCAATCTGGGCATCGAAACGATTCAAGTCGCGTTGGTTGCGCTGGTGCTGTTCCCGCTCTTCCTGCTGCATCGGTGGAAATTCTCCAGACGGGCGGTTATGGCCGGCTCCGCGATCGCCTTAATACTGGGAGCCTATTGGTTAATCGATCGCATCCTTGCAACGACGGTATAACGGGTGGCCGAAGCGAACGAAGAGACGCCGGAATGATCCTGGCGTCTTTTTCTATTTGCGAAGGGCTTCCGCATCATAGACACGGTCTATAGCGCCTGTGAAAACTATGTATTTCTTAACATAGGCGCTTTCGTATTATAGTGGAGCTAGCCAACGCGCGCGGGTACCGGCCGTTTCATTTTGGTTGTCATGATTCGTTCTAGTCCCGATTATTATAATAGTGATACGCTTTGGTCAGCAGATCGGCCAAGTGCCGGCTTTCTTCCAGGCCCAGATGATCGATCAATCCTCCGAGCGATTCCTTGAAAAGCGCATCGGCTTCCTTGGCGACCTCTTTTCCTTTGGACGTGAGCTCGATGCCGACGGAGCGCCTGTCGTCCGGATCGACGGAGCGCTCGATGAGCTTCTCTTCGATCAGCTTCTTGATCAATTGGGTGACCGTCGGCGTCGTGACTTGCAGCCTTCTGCTGATTTCCGATATTTTGGGCTTGGGATTGCCGCCGTTCTCGAAGTCCAAGATGCAGAAGAGGATGCGTATGTCGCTTCGCGTCAGTCCGCCGACCGGCTTTTGCCGCCATTCGGCTTTCAAGAAACGGAAGAAAGCATCCTGCAGCTGTTGGATCGTTTCGTGGTTGTCGTTCATACCTGCTCCTATCCATTCTGTTTTTTGCGAATCGCGGCCGAGCGCCGCAAGATCGGCTTCATCTTCTGCTTGAAATATACTACATGGATCATTATGATAAAAGTTAAGTTGGTAAACTAATTATTCTCATCTTGCTGGATATGAGGTGGAACGATGGTGAAGATTGGCATTATGGGAACGGGGTACGTCGGGCTTGTCCACGGCGCCGTTCTTGCCGGTAACGGCTTCCAGGTGACTTGCATGGACGTAGACGCCGATAAGATCAAGCGATTGACGGACGGAATTACTCCCCTCTACGAGCCGGGTCTGGATGAGCTGCTCGAACGCGGCATTCGGGAGGGGACGCTGTCGTTCACGACGAGCGCCAAAGAGGTCATTCAATCCAGCGACGTGATCTTCATCGCGGTAGGGACGCCTGCCAAGGACGACGGGAGCGCCAATCTTGCCTATGTCCACGAAGTCGCGCAGGCCATCGGCAAATACGCGAACGGCTATAAAGTGGTCGTCAGCAAATCCACGGTGCCGGTCGGCACCAACCGGACCATCGCGCGCTATCTGGACGGCGCGCTAAAATCGCGGCATGCGCCTTTCCGGCTCGACGTCGCGTCGAATCCCGAGTTTCTGCGGCAGGGCAAGGCGGTCGGCGATTCGCGTTCGCCGTCGCGGGTCGTCATCGGGACCGAGAGCGAACAGGCGAAGCGGATGCTTCAAGCGGTGTACGAGACGCATATCCGCGAGGACGTTCCCTTCCTCTATACGAATCTGGAGACGGCCGAGATGATCAAGTACGCATCCAATTCGTTCCTGGCCGTCAAGATATCATTCGTCAACGAGCTCGCGCTTCTGTCCGAGAAGGTCGGCGCGGACATCGGGGACATCGCGGCCGGCATGGGGCTCGACGAACGCATTTCCCCGCATTTCCTGCAGGCCGGTCCCGGCTACGGCGGGAGCTGTTTCCCCAAAGACACGCAGGCGCTGGTCGACATCGGCCGGCGGAACGGCGAAGAGCTGCATATCGTGCGCGCCGCCATGACCGCCAACGAGAAACAGAAGAGCCGCATGGTCGCCAAAATCGCCGAGCAGCTCTCGTTCGACGGCACGCTCAAGGGGAAAACGATCGCCGTCTGGGGGTTGTCTTTCAAACCCGAGACCGATGATATTCGCGATGCGCCCAGTTATGCTGTTATTAACGGCTTGTTAAGCCGCGGCGCCGCCGTGAAAGCCTACTGTCCGCAGGGCATGAAGCAGGCGCAGCGCCAATGGACCGAGTTGAACGGACTCGTGACCTACTGCGAGAGCGAGGCGGACTGCGCGCAGAACGCCGACGCCATCGTCTTGATGACGGAATGGGAACAGTTCAGGGAGATCAGCTGGGACATCCTGGCGAAAAGCATGCGCGGCAACGCCTTCTTCGATTTGCGCAACATGTTCGCGGAGCATCCGCGGGTGCGTCGGCTTTTCCGCTATTACCCGGTCGGCTCGAGCGAACTGGCGTATACCCTGGAGGAGGCAAAGTGAGTACTTATTGCGTAACCGGGGGAGCGGGTTTCATCGGCTCCCATCTGTGCGAACGTCTGCTGCGGCTGGGTCACCGCGTCGTCTGCGTCGACAACTTCAACGACGCGTACGACTACAAAATCAAGATTAAGAATATCCTGAATAGTAAAGGAATGGAATCGACTTTTCAATCTTTTAACAAAGAAACCGATCTGCTTCATCTGCAGCAGGCTGTCGACGGGGACGGCTACAGGCTCGTTGCTGCGGATATTCGGCATGCGGACGAGTTGGACGGCACGTTCGCGGGCGAGCGGATCGACGCGGTGATCCATCTGGCGGCAATGGCCGGCGTGCGGCCTTCCATCGCGGACCCGCTGCTCTACGAGGACGTCAACGTGCGCGGCACGCTCCACGTGCTGGAGGCGATGCGGAAGCACGGCGTGCGCAAATGGCTGTGCGCCTCGTCCTCGTCCGTGTACGGCAACAACGCGCAGGTTCCCTTCTCGGAGCGTGACATCGTCGACCGGAGCATATCGCCGTACGCGGCCACGAAGAAAGCCTGCGAGGTGCTGGGGCACACGTATTATCATTTGCATGCCATCGATACGATGATGCTGCGTTTCTTCACCGTTTACGGCGAGCGGCAGCGGCCGGACCTGGCGATCCATAAATTCGTGCGCATGCTTGACCGCGGCGAGGAACTGACGGTCTTCGGCGACGGTTCGTCGCGGCGCGACTACACCTATGTCGGGGACATTATCGACGGCATCGTCGGCGCGCTGCACTACGTCGAGGGGCATGAGAACGTCTATGAAATCGTGAATTTGGGCACGAACCGGACGATTTCGCTGCTTGAGCTGGTCCGCGGCGTAGAGCAGGCGCTCGGCAAGACGGCCCGGATCCGCCGGCTGCCGAATCAGCCCGGCGACGTGGCGCGGACGTACGCGGACATATCCAAGGCCAAGCGGCTGTTCGGCTATGACCCGCGGACCGATTTCGCCGATGGCTTGAATAAGTTCGTCACTTGGTATAGGGGGAATACAAATGGTCAAGCTCTCGATCGTCGCGCCGATCTATAACGAAGAAGAGAATATCCTGCTGCTGCACGAGGCGATTACGAACGCCGTCCAGAGCAAAGTGGACAGCTACGAGATCGTGCTGGTCAACGACGGCAGCAAGGACCGGAGCGCCGGCATCCTGAACGAGCTGGCGGCAGCGGATCCCGCGGTGAAGGTGATCCATTTCACGAAAAATTGCGGCCAAACCGCCGCGATTTTTGCCGGCATGAAGGAGTCCTCCGGCGAACTCGTCGCCTTGATCGACGCGGACCTGCAGACGGATCCGCGCGACATTTTCAAGCTGATGCCGTACATTCCGAACATGGATTTCGTGAACGGCAAGCGCGTCAGACGGAAGGATACGCTGGTGAAGAAGGTATCGTCCCGGATCGGCAACGGCGTCCGCAATTGGCTGACGGGGGACAAGATCTACGATACCGGCTGCCCGATGAAGCTCATGAAGCGCGAAGTGGCCGACAGTTATTATTTGTACGAAGGGATGCACCGCTTTCTGCCGACGCTCGCGAAGATCAACGGCTTCAAGGTCATCGAGATCGCGGTATCCCATCAAGAACGGCAGCATGGCGTGTCCAAATACGGCGTATTCAACCGCGCGTTCGTCGGTCTGATGGACGCGATCGTGATCGGTTGGCTGCGCAAACGGGTCATTCGCTACCAGATCCGGGGACAGTAAGATGTGGTGGCATTCGTTGATCGGCAACATCTCCGCCGGCAACATGGCGTGGATCGTGTTCGGGTTCATCGGTCAAATCATGTTCACGATGCGCTTCATCACGCAGTGGCTGGCCAGCGAGAAGGCGAAGCGTACCGTCGTGCCGCTTTCCTTCTGGGTGTACAGCATTCTCGGCAGCGTGGTGCTGTCGATCTACGCGATCTATCGCCGGGACCCGGTGTTCATCCTCGGCCAAGCGCCGAGCGTCTTCATCTACTTCCGGAACATCATGCTGGAGCGCAAAAACAATCTGGCGACCGCGGCGGGAGCGGGGGAGATCAAATCGATGGATTCCTAAGGCGATTGGTTTGCGTTCACTGTCGGAAGACAGGGAATGCAGCATTCGCCAGCTTCCTCGAATAGATTGGTTTGCGTTCACTGTCGGAAGACAGGGAATGCAGCATTCGCCAGCTTCATCGAGTAGATTGGTTTGCGTTCACTGTCGGAAGACAGGGAATGCAGCATTCGCCAGCTTCCTCGAGTAGATTGGTTTGCGTTTCCGTCGCGAGACGGGAATGCAGCATTCGCCAGCTTCCTCGAATAGGAAAGCGAAAGATGGTGAAAAGGGCGTGACCTGCGGTCGGGATGGGCCTGCAATCGCTGTTGTAGTCGGATATCTTGAATGGGAAGACAATTATAGGTTGATATCCGACTACAAAGGCGAACACTTCGTTTTTTCGGCTCCATCCCGACCTCCGGTCACTTCTTCACCCTATTCTTTGGGTGCATAATAAATCGCAAGAGATGCCTAATACGGCTCTTGTTTGTAGCACGAATGAAATGGCTTCGGATGAAATCAGCGGAGTTATTTTTTATTGCGTACAATCTATCCGTTATGAACCGCCTCCCCGGACGGCGCCTAGTTGGTTGGACACGCCCGACCAATCGAGGCGAAGTCCGGATGAAGGCGGTTTTCTCTATCCGGGCGGGAGGAATCGGAAGGGCGTCTAGCGAAATGGTAAACCAATGTGTTTATCATGCGGTACTTTGGAAGAGGAAGGGGATTGCTTACATGACGTTCGATTTGACGAATTATCCGTATCCTTCGCGCAGGACGGCGGCCGTTGCCCGGAAGGGCATGGTCGCGACTTCGCAGCCGCTCGCGTCGCAGGCGGGGCTTCGCGTGCTGCAGCAGGGGGGCAACGCGATCGACGCGGCGATCGCGGCCGCGGCGTGCTTGACCGTCGTGGAGCCGACGGCGAACGGGATCGGAGGCGATGCGTTCGCGATCGTCTGGCATGAAGGGCGCATGCACGGATTGAATGCCAGCGGCCGCTCTCCGATGGCGATGACGATGGAGGCCGTACGGGAGAGAGGCTTCGATTCCGCGATGCCGGCGAACGGCTGGCTTACCGTGACCGTGCCGGGCGCGCCGTCCGCCTGGTCGGCTCTGTCCGAGCGGTTCGGCCGGCTGCCGTTCGCGCGCTTGCTCGATTCGGCCGTGCAGTATGCGGACGAAGGCTACGCCGTGACGCCGGAGCTTGGGGCTACGTGGTCCAAGGCTTACCGGGCGTGGTCCGCCAAGGCGGAGGATCCGCTGCTCGCGGAGTGGTTCCGCGTGTTCGCGCCGGAGGGCCGGGCGCCGCGGCCCGGCGAGCTTTGGCGCTCGCCGGATCATGCGCGGACGCTGGCCGCGATCGCGCAATCGAAGGGCGAAGCGTTCTATCGCGGCGAGCTGGCGGAAGCGCTGGACCGCTTCGCGCGCGACACCGGCGGCTTGATCCGGAAGGAGGATCTGGCGGCGCACCGGCCCGAATGGGTGGATCCGATTTCCGTCCGCTACCGGGGGTACGACATCTGGGAGATGCCGCCGAACGGGCAAGGACTCGTCGCGCTCATGGCGCTGAACGTGCTGAACGAGATTCCCCTGACCCATAGGGAATCGATCGAGACCTGCCATGCCCAGATCGAAGCGCTGAAGCTGGCATTCGTCGACGGCCTGCAGTTCATTACGGATCCGGAGCGGATGCAGGCAAGCGTGAACGAGCTGCTCTCTCCCGCGTATGCCGCGCAGCGCAGGAAGCTGATCGGCGAACAGGCGCTGCTGCCCGTGCCGGGGCAGCTCCCGAGCGGCGGTACCGTGTACTTGGCGACGGCCGACGGGGAAGGCAACATGGTCTCGTTCATTCAAAGCAATTACAGCGGTTTCGGCTCCGGTCTGGTCGTCCCGGGCACGGGCATCGGCCTGCAGAACCGCGGCGCGTCGTTCTCCCTGGATCCGCGGCACGCGAACGCGGTCGAGCCGGGCAAACGGCCGTACCATACGATCATTCCCGGCTTCATCACGAAGAACGGCGAAGCGGTCGGCCCGTTCGGCGTCATGGGCGGCTTCATGCAGCCGCAAGGACATGTCCAGGCGATATCGAACCTGGTCGATTTCGGTCTGAACCCGCAGGCGGCGCTCGACGCGCCGAGATGGCAGTGGCTGGAGGGCAAGCAGCTTGCCGTGGAGACCGGGTTCCCCGACCACCTGGCCAGACAGCTGGAGCAGCGGGGGCATCAGCTTCAGCTGAGGCTGGACCGCAAATCGTTCGGCTGCGGGCAGATCATCTGGCGCGAGCCGAGCGGCGCGCTCATCGGCGGCACCGAGCCGCGAACCGACGGCTGCATCGCCGCCTGGTAAATCGGATCCGGATAGAAGAGCTCACGACCGGAACGTTCGTCGATCGACGAAGCCGCGTTCCGGACGGGGCTCTTTTTGCTTTCGTCCTAAACCGGCGCCGACCGGACCGCTGCAAGGAGCAGAGCTCCCTTCGCGGCAATCGCGGGCGCATCGACCGGCCCGCAGCGGCTGCGGGGAGCATATTTCCGAAGGATCGAACCGATTCTCCATCAACCGCGTTACGTGTAAAGAGGGGTTAAATTACGCAGCGAATGGGATGTGAGAGGGTAATGATCCACAAAAAGCTTGTCCGTACTTGTTTGGTCGCCGTTGCTCTGACCGGCGTATTGTCCGCGTGTTCCGGCAAAACGAATGACACCGAAGCGACATCGGGAAATGCCTCGGCGGGTGCGTCGAGCGCGCAAACGGTTAAAATCGACATGAACGAATTCAGCTTTTCGCTCGCCGAGGTCACGGTGAAGCATGGCGATACCGTGCATTTCGTGCTTTCGAACACGGGCACGGTACCGCATGATATGAACAGCGAGGAACTAAAGCTCGATCAAGACGTGGACCCCGGGAAAACCGCGGAATTCGACTGGACCGCCCCGGATAAGACCGGCACGTACAAAGTGATTTGCGATAAACCGAACCATATGGAGCAGGGCATGACCATGAATTTGATCGTGAACTAGTTCCTGCACGCATCGAGCATGCGGATCATGGGGGCATTCGGCTGCCGTGATGCGAAGCTTGCTAAGCGCGAAAACGGCCATTCAACGAAAAGAAGACATTCCCCCTTTCGCACCTTTGGGGTGAATGTCTTCTTTTTATTTTGGAGCTTCATAAGGGTTACATTCAAGTATGCGGCAAAGTCGTATGCGGGCCAGCGCCAAAGTCTGCCGCCCGCTGCCGCCGTCCCGCAACGATGATTGCCTGGCTGTTCCGCGCGTTCACGACGGGATCGTGCGAATCGTGCTTCCGAGGTAGAAGCCGCCCTTGAGCCGCACCTGCTCGAACGGCAGCAGCGGGTTGGCGATCCTGCGCAGCATCAGCTCCGCGGCCCGCTCGCCGACTTCGCGCACGAGCAGATACGGCCGCGACATCTCGGGAAAATACGGATTTTCCTCGTTCTCCATCCCGATCAGCGAGAAATGCTCCGGAATGTTCAGCTTCAGGAAGCCTGCCGCGATATAGATCCACTCCGCCATGTTCGGCACGGCGCTGATGACCGCGGTGAAGCGGCCCGAGCTCAGCTTGCCGCCGAGGTCCTCCAGCCATGCGGTTCTGTCCCCCGCCGGACCGGTGACATGCTCGCCGGGAGCGGTCAAGCCTTCCAATCCAAGCCGCTCCGCCGCATCCGTGAACGCCTTCCATCGGAGATGGAATCCCCGCAGCGGCGCGATGTCGACCGCGTACAGGATGCGCCGGTGGCCGTGGAGGTACAGCTCCTCCATCGAGCGCTGGACCGCATACTCCACGTCCCAGACGATGCTGTCCACCTCCGCCAGGTCCGGCGGATAATTGATCAGCACCTTGGGGACGGGCAGCCGCAGCAGGACGGCCTCCATCCATTCGGGAATCGCCGCGGTCAGGAACAAGCCGTCGGCGAAGAACAGGTCGTTCCTGTCCAGCCAGGCCTGGAATTCCGCGCCTTCGGACAAGCCGCCCGGAACGATCAGCGGGTACAGCGAATGGCCGAGCTCGTTCAAGCGAAGCCGGACGCCCTCCAGCTGCAGCCGGTGGAAATTCGTATCCCCGATAATGAGCATCGCGAACCGCCGGGATTTGCCGTACACCGCCGGAATCCGCTCTCCGAACAGGCCCGTCTCCTGCTCCTTCGTCCGGTAGCCCAGCGCGCGCGCCCGGTCGGCCACCGTCTTGCGGGTCGCCTCCGCCATGCCCGGCAGGCCGCGCAGCGCCTTGGACACCGTATGGATGGTCAAGCCGAGGTCGTCGGCGATCGTCTGCAGGGTCACCTGTTTTTTTCTGGGCATGTGCCGCATCCTCTCCGGTAAAAGCCGCGTTAAATTGAAATCAGGGCGATAAGTGAAACTAAAATGAAACTATATTTTAAGCGCTTTCTTTTCTAAAATGTAGTAGAAATTCAGGCTTGCGTCAACTTTCAAGCTGGAAGAATTACGGTCTACGACAAGACAGGGAGAGGATGATTTGATGAAACGGGTCAAGAAGCTCAAAACGGCGTTGGCGTTATTCTGCGCGGCGGTCCTGATGTTATCGGTCTTGCCGGGCGCATTCGCGTTCGCCGCGGAGGGAGATGCGGGCACGGAGACCGTTACGCCCCATTCCGGGACGTACATGCTGAGATCGGCGCTGAAGGGCGAGCAATCCTTATGGGCTTACGTGGAGCAAGAAGTGAGCGGCATCGCCGCGAACACGGACTATTCGTTCGGCATGTGGGTGAAGGGCCGCGGGATCGTCACGATGAAGGTGTCGTCGAACGGCTCCACGGTCACTTACAAGCGCCCCGTCGCGACGGATGATTGGACGTATGAAAGCGTCGATTTCAATTCGGGCGCGAAATCCGGCAAAATGGTGTTTTCCGTCGTGGACAGCGCGGCGACCGCGTTCCCGCAAAATCAAGTCGCGGGCACGATGTATATCGACGGCGCTTACTTTGGCGCGAAGGACTCCGGCGTCAACCTGCTGCAAAATTCGGGCTTCGAACAAAGCCTCGCCGGTTGGAACAGCAGCGTGAAGGACGTGTTCTCCGTCGTCGCGACCGACGAGACGACGCCCGGGGAGCCGACGGATCCGACCGATCCGCAGGACCCGAACGACGACGGCACGAATTACGATGCGACGGATCCGAGCAACGCGACGAACATTTACGCGGGCAACCGTTCCATGCAGGCGGTTACGAAGGGACTCAAGTCCGATTGGAAGTCCGCGACGCAGCAGATCGCCGGGATCACGGCCAACACGGATTACACGTTCGGCGCCTGGATCAAGGGCAGCGGGGCCGTCACGATCAAGGCAGCGAAGCTCAGCGGCGGCGAGAATCTGCATTTCATGCGTCCGAAGGCGGCGGATGTCTGGACGCACGTGACGACGAGCTTCAACTCGGGCTCGTACGCCGGCACGATCGTATTCTCGATCTTGGACAGCGCGGGCAACGTGCTCCCCCAATCGGAAGCGGCCGGGACGATGTACATCGACGAGGCGACCTTCGGTCCGACGGGCGGAGCCAACCTGCTGCGCAACGCCGGGTTCGAGGAGCAACTGAAATATTGGGGCGGCGATAAAGGAAACGTCTTCGTCCGGTATCCGGATCAATCGGACAATCCGCCGGCGCAGCAGTACGAAGGCATCGCCAATCTCGGCGCGTATTCCTGGGATCGCAACCCGGACGGCGTATCGGATTTCGGCGCGTGGACCGGCACGACCCCGTATCTGGCCGAGGACTTCCTCGAACAGAACACGTGGTCCGACCTGGAAGGCGGCAACCGGCTGGACGCTTGGAAAGACTCGCCATACGCGCAGAGCATGCTGTGGGCGACGTATCCGTTCCCCAAATCGGGCGGCAGCCTGGCGGCCGCGGCGCATGGGGATTACAACGCGCATTACCGGGAGCTCGGCGAGAATCTGATCGCGGCCGGCATGGACAACGCGATGATCCGGTTCGGCCATGAATTCAACGGCGGTTGGTACTACTGGACGGTCGGCAACGCCAACGAACCCGACCACGAGCAGAAATGCGCCGATTTCGCCGAAGCGTTCCGCCAATTCGTCACGACGCTCCGCAGCATCGACGGGGAGCACTTCAAGTTCGTCTGGAACCCGTCGACCGCGGTGTGGGGCGTCGATCTTCCGGCCGCGTTCCCGGGCCGGGACTACGTGGACTTCATCGGCATCGACCATTACGACCAGACGTGGGCGCAAAGCAACGGTCAGCCGTTGTACGGCCCGGAGTACCAGACGGCCGATCCGGCCGAGCGAGCCAGAAGACAGCAGCTGGCTTGGAACGCCGAGGTATCGGACGGCAACTGGGGCCTCGGCATGATCGCCGATTTCGCGGAGGATCAAGGCGTTCCGCTCGGCATCTGCGAATGGGGGCTCGCGACGAGATCCGACGGCATGGGCGGCGGCGACAACCCCGTCTTCATTCAAAACATGCATGACTGGATCGCGAACAACAACGTGGCCTGGCATGTGTACTTCAACGTATCGGCAAGCGACGGCGACCATGATTTGTACGATACCGTGACGTTCCCGCAGGCTTCCGCGAAGTTCAGCGAGCTGTGGAACCCGAGCGGCGCGCCTCAAACTTCCCCGGCAATCGAGCCGTCGGATATCGTCGCGAGCGGCGAGTCTTACGCGAAGCTCGAAGGCGAGGACGGCGTTCTTGCGGGCAGCGCCTTCCGGTATCACGGCGATCCGTGGGCGTCCGGCGGCGAATTCGCGGTCATGTACAGATCGCTCAACGCGCTGACGTTCGCGAACGCGCCGCAGGCGGACGACGGCATCGCGATCGTCTACCAAGGCTGGCAATCGGATCAGAGGGCTTCGTTGTACGTCAACGACGTCCTGGTCAAGAAGAATATTTTGTTCGCGCAGCACGGCCGTTCCTGGTCGAACAGCTACGGCTACGTCGTCTTGAGCGACGTTCGGATTCCGGCAGGAGCCACCGTGAAGCTGCAGATCAACAAGGACGACGAGCTGGACAATTTCGACAGCCTGAAGATCGACTACGTCCTGCTGCTGGGTACGTCCGGCGGGAGCGGCAATCCCCCCGCGAACCCGGGCGACGGCGGCTCGGCGGTTCCGAGCGTGAAGCTCTATGCGAAGAATGCGGTCGTAATCAAAGAGAACGGCGGCAGCCTGGAGTTTTATCTGGCGGTGAACGGCGCGGATAAGCTCAATGCCGTGAGCGCCGATTTCGGCTTCGACAGCACGAAATTCAGCTTGCGAAGCGTGGAAGCCGTAGGGGCGGCGGGCGCGGTCGTCGACAATCGGGTCAGCGGCGATACCGTTCGCGTTCTGGCCGGCTTTCCGGCTTCGATGACGACGACGGCTTATACGGACATGATCAAGCTGACCTTCGATCCGCTCGACCCGAGCGCGAAGAGCGTGCAGGCGGACCTGCGGCTGCTCGCGGCGACGATCGCGTCGAGCGGGGTGAACGCGGATATCGAGCCGACCAAGGACGGCGATTCGGCTTCGGTCGTGCTGCGGGCATACGCCGATCTCGGCGACGTGAACGGGGACGGCAGCTTGACCGCGGCGGACCTGTCGCTTGCGCTGGACCACTACCGCGCGACGCCGCAAGCCGCCGATTGGAGCAGCGCGTGGCGGGCGGACGTCAATGCCGACGGTATCGTCGACACGACCGATTTTACGATCATCGCGGCCGGCATTTTGGACGCGCGGTCATGACTCCGGTTGCAGGGGGCTGACGGACGTCACGTATCGTCAAGCCTCGCGCGAGCTATTGAAAAGCTGCAATCCTGCCTCGGGGACGGCGGGATGCCGCGCCGATGCGCGATCCGCCGTACGTTCAGCTTAATGATAAGCAGGGCCGGACGGGACACTCGGGCGAGCGTTCCGCCCGGCTTTTCTTCTTATGGGGAAGCTCGGTCCCGTCAGGATGCGGCGCGATGATGCCGAATCGTTTGACGTTCGCTGACAGGTTCTGTCGCGCGGCCTTGCTACAATAAAGACTAGAAACGAGGAGGAAAGGGTGGCATCGGAATGGCGGGGATAGCAGGCAGTCAAGCGGCAGGACACGAAACCGGCATGCTGTTCATTCACGGCGCGGGATTGCGCGGGAGCATCTGGGAGGAGGTGGCGTCGGGGCTGGGCGCGCCGGCGCTGCTGGCGGATTTTCCGTTCCGCGACGGCGGCGGGCAAGCGAGGCTGCGGCTCGGATTGGCCGATTATGCGGCGCATCTCCGCGAGCAAGCGGAGGCTTGGGAGGTTCGCAGGATCGTCGTCGTCGCGCATTCGCTCGGCGGCGTGCCGGCGCTGCAGCTCGCCGCTTCCTTGGCCGCGGAGCGGCGGCTTGCGGGATTCGTCGCGGTCGGCGCGGCGATTCCGCGCGACGGGGGATCTTTCCTGTCGGCGCTCCCGATGCCGAAGCGGCTACTTGTGGGCGCCGTCATGCGGCTGTTCGGCACGAAGCCTCCGGCGTCGGCCATTCGGAGCGGGCTCTGCCATGATTTATCGCCGGAGCGGGCTGCGGCCATCGTGGACGGCTTCGTGCCGGAAGCGATTCGGGTCTATGCGGACGCCTGCGGGTCGGCCGTTCCTCAAGTGCCTTCGCTTTACGTCAAATTGACCCGCGACCGGGAATTCGGCTCGGACGTGCAGGAGCGAATGATCGCGAACCTCGCTCCCTCCCGCGTGGAAAGCATGGCCGCCGGCCATCTGCCGATGCTGAGCGACCCGGACGGCTTGCGCGCGATTTTGCTTCATTTCCTGCGTGCGTGCGATCAAGAGAGTTGCATCGAGGCCGGTATCTCTTTATGATTTAATCACGAATCATAGAGGACGGTGAGCGCAATGAGAGAAAGGGAAATCATCGCGAATTCGGCCATGCCGGTAACGGCGGCCCGGATCGTTCGCGATCTGCGGGCGCTTGGCGCCGAAGAAGGCGATACGCTGCTCGTGCACGCGTCGTTATCGAGCTTGGGCTGGGTATGCGGCGGCCCGCAGGCTGTCGTGCAGGCGCTGCTGGAAACGGTCGGAGAAGCCGGGACGATCGTCATGCCCGCCCAAAGCGGCGACTGGAGCGATCCGGCCGAATGGTCCAACCCGCCCGTCCCCGCGGAGTGGCTCGAGGCGATCTACCGCGACATGCCGGCGTTCGATCCGTTGACCACGCCGACGCGGGGCATGGGACGGATCGCCGAGCTGTTCCGCACGTTTCCGGGCAGCGTGCGGTCGCAACACCCGCAGGCGTCCTTCTCCGCGAACGGAAATCATGCGGCGGCGATCGTCGCGGACCATCCGCTGACCCCGCAATTCGGCATGGCATCGCCGCTCGGCAAGCTGTACGGCTTGCGGAACGCCAAGGTGCTGCTGCTCGGAGCCGGTTACGGCGCCTGCACCGCCTTCCATCTCGCCGAATCGCTTCTGCCGGACATGCCCGCGAAGAAGATGGGCACGGCGATGACGGAGTCGGGCGCGAGAACATGGAAATGGTTCACGGATTTCGCATACGATTCCGCCGACTTCAGCCTGATCGGCGCCGTGCTGGACGAACGCGGCGAACTTCCGGCGAGCGGCAGGGTCGGCGGCGCGGACTGCCGGCTCTTCGGCTTGCGCGCGGGCGTGGACGCGGCGGGCGAATGGCTGCGGGCGAATCGAATTCAGGAGTGAAAATTGATGCAATAGCGCACCAATTTTCCGTCTTAAAACACATTCAGGCCGAGTTCCTGCAAAAATGCAGTATTTGTTCGAATTCGGGAGACAGATGCAAGAAAACGATTCGAATTGCTGCACATTTGCAGGAATGGCGTGCGTGTTAATCAATTTGGAGAAATAATGCTGCATAAATGCAGGAAACTACGCAAACTGTCAGGTTCCCGCAGGTAGGTATTGTCAGTCGTATCGGGCTTTGCCTGGCTATTCCGCTAACATATAGCTGCGGCGAACAGAAGCGGCATGCTCATGCTGCGTATGATCGGATTGCTGCGATCCTTTGGACATCCTCTGGAAGAAGCTGGGGCGAACGAGTAAGATGAAAGGGGATAATCCATGTGGTTATGCCCCTTTTTCTTTTTGCTGCGGGGCAGGCAGACACGCTATCATGTCGTTCATAGGGAGAGGATGCAGCATGAAAACGTATCGAATCGGTTTAATCGGCTTGGGCGGGATGGCCCAGGCGCATATCAGATGGCTCGAGGAGGCGGGCGAACGGTTCCGGCTCGTCGCCGTCAGCGACGTGAACCCGCTCGCGCTGTCGGCGACGGGCGACAAACACCGCATATCCGAAGCCAAGCGTTACGCGGACTTCGGACAGCTCGTCGCGGACCCGGACGTGGACGCCGTCGTGGCGGTGACGCCGAACAACGTGCACGCGGCGATCGTGCGGGCCTGCCTGGAGGCGGGCAAGCCCTTCATGGCGGAGAAGCCGTTCACCCGCGTCTTCGAGGAAGCGGTTCCGCTGCTTGCCCTGTACGAGCGGCAGCCGGTTCCGGCGCTGATCGGCTTTTCCTACCGCTATACCCCGGCGTTCCGCTATGCGCGCGAGCTGCTGCGGAACGGGCGAATCGGAGCGGTCCGGAGCTTCTCCGGCCAATATTTGCAGGGCTGGGGCGCGGCGCAATACGATTGCCCGTTCGTTTGGCGGTTCGACAAGGCGATTACGGGCACCGGCACCCTCGGCGACCTGGGGTCGCACATGATCGATCTCGCGCGATTCCTCATCGGGGAGTTCGAGGAGCTGTCGGCGCAGATGCAGACGATCGTTCCGGAGCGGCCGGACCCGCTGACGGGCGAGATGGTCCGCATCGAGGTCGACGATTTCGTCAGCTTCCAAGCGCGGATGGCCGGCGGCGCCATGGGCGTGTTCCAAGCATCGCGCAATGCCGTCGGCTCCGGCAACCAGCACGAGATCTCGATCTACGGCGATTGCGGCACGATCCATGCGTCCACGCTGGACCCGGATCATCTGGTGCTGATCCGGGAGGATGAAGAGGGGCAGCTGTCGCGGTCGACGCTGGCCGTGCCGAATCGCTGCAAGGTCACGCAGTACGCGGATTTCCTGGCGGCGCTGGACGGGCTGCCGACGGATGGGATGCCCGGCGCGCTCGACGGGTACCGGAATCAAGAGGTGCTGGAGGCGATCGTGCGAGCCAGCGAAACGCGGAGCGCGGTGTCGCTGCCTATCGGCGTGTAAGGAGTTCGTTCGCGAGGGCATCTTCGGCATCATCGAAGCGAACGGCAAGCGTTCTTGCGCGCGGCAAAATTAGAAGCGGGGACGGCTTTGGGGCGTGGGCGTAGCTCATCGACGTTGAGGAAGCGTAGGGCGGCGCGGAGTGCTGGCGGCAGTCCGGCGTCGGCAACTGGGAGGGATGGCTTCGGTGGCAGAACCGGGGCCGTCCTTCTTTTTGTCTGTTTTCGAAACGGCGGGAAAAATCGTTCCTCGCGAAAACAATTTTTTTTCTTGAAAATGGCAAATTTCCGTTTATGATTAGTAAATTGGGACTGTCGCCCGACCGACACTTTACCTGCACTTCTTCAGTGAGCGATATGGCGTCCATTACATCCATGAAAAGAGGGACAATAGTGCATCACGTGCATGGCTCCTACGATATGCTGCTGGTTTTATTTTCCTATGTGGTTGCCGTCGTGGCATCCTATACCGTACTTGATTTGGTCGGCCGCATCAGCACGGCCAAGGGCATTCACCGCTGGGGATGGCTCTGGTTCGGCGCGGTCGCGATGGGACTCGGCGTGTGGTCGATGCATTTCGTCGGCATGCTTGCTTTCTCGCTGAGCGTATCGGTTGCCTATAATCTGTTGACCGTCATCTTATCCGTCGTGGTCGTCATCGCGGCTTCGTTCGTCGCCCTGTACGTCGTCGGGCGCGGCCGCCTGTCCGTGGCGCAGCTGCTAAGCGGGGGACTGCTGCTCGCGGCGGGCATCTCGGCGATGCATTATATCGGCATGTCGGCCATGCAGATCGGGATTGCTTACGATCCGGTCTTGTTCGCCTGCTCGATCCTGATCGCGATCGTGGCTTCCGTCGCGGCCTTGTGGCTGGCCTTTTATTTGCGCCAAGGGAATGCGCACGGCGGGCTGTGGAAGAAGCTCGGCAGCAGCCTCATTATGGGCGCCGCGGTCGTGGGCATGCACTACACGGGCATGCGGGCCGCAAGGTTTCATATGGCGGAAGCGATGGATGGCGCGAACGGCATGATGCTGGATCAGAAGTTCCTGGCCTACATCATCGCGGGCGGCACGCTCCTGACGCTCGGGCTCTCGATATTCGGCATTTACATCTCCAACCGTTTCTCCCGTAAAGATTCGGAGATCCGGCAAAGCGAGAAATGGTACCGCTCCTTATTCGAGAACAACCAGGATGCCATCATCTCGATCGATTCGCAGTATCGGATCATCGGCTTCAATCCGGCCGCCATCAGGCTCACGGGCTTATCCGGCGACGCGTTCCGCAACCGGACGATCGAGGGCATACTGCCCTTCGTCGCGGCCGAGGAGCGCGAGCGCACGCGGGACATGTTCCTGAAGTCGCTGGGCGGGGAAATGCAAAATTACGAGACCGCGATCGTCCACCGCGAAGGGCGCCGGATCGACGTCAGCGTCGTCAACGTGCCGGTCGAGCAGGACGGGCAAGTCGTCGGCAGCTACATTATCGCCAAGGACGTGACGGAAGAGAAGGGATCGAAAGAGAAGATTCAATACCTGGCCTTCCACGACGAATTGACGGGCATGCCGAATCGGCGCATGTTCAATCAGGCGCTGGCCGAGCTCATCCGGAGCGACGCCGGTCGCTTCTCCGTCATGGTCATGGACATGGACCGGTTCAAATTGATCAACGATTCGCTCGGGCATACGTACGGCGATCTGTTCTTACAGGAAGTCAGCCAGCGGATTCTGCGCTGCATGAGCGACTATCGCGTGACGCTGGCCCGCATGGGCGGCGACGAGTTTACGCTGCTGTGCGACAGCTGCTACGGGAAGGAAGAGGTCGCGCGCCTCGCGGAGCGGATCATCGAAGCCGTCGCCGTGCCGTACCGGCTGAAGGAGAACGACTTTTACGTCACGGCCAGCATCGGGATCGCCGTCTATCCGCAGGACGGGGAGGACGCGGTCCAATTGCTCAAGAACGCCGACACGGCCATGTACGAGGTCAAGAAGAACGGCAAGAACGGCTATCAGTTCTATACCGGCGAATTGAACGCGCAGCTGCAGGAGAAGATCGAGCTGGAGGTCGAGCTGAGACAAGCGTTGATGCGCGACCAGCTGTTTCTCGATTATCAGCCGCAGATCCGGGCCGGCGACGGGCAGATGATCGGCGTCGAGGCGCTCGTCCGCTGGCGGCATCCGTCCAGAGGCACGGTCTCGCCGGGCGTATTCATTCCCATCGCGGAAGAAACCGGCATGATCTACGAGCTCGGGACATGGGTGCTGCGCGAAGCCTGCCGGCAGATGAAAACCTGGCATGACGCGGGCGGACCGCTGATCACGGTGTCGGTCAATCTCTCGTCGCAGCAGTTTCACCAACCGAATCTAACGACATATATCAAGGGCATCCTGGAGGATACGGGGCTCGAACCGCAGTATTTGGAGCTGGAGATCACGGAGAGCATGATGATGGACGCCGCGGTCTCGACCGGCATCCTGAACGAATTGACCGAATACGGCATCCGCATCAGCCTGGACGACTTCGGGACGGGCTACAGCTCCTTGAGCTATCTGAAGCTCCTGCCGATCCACAAGCTCAAGATCGACCGTTCCTTCATCCGCGACATCGTCGTGAACAAGAACGACAAGGCGATCGTGGCGACGATCATCTCGATGGCCCAGCATCTGAACATGGACGTCATCGCGGAAGGCATCGAGACGAAGGAACAGCTGGATATCCTGACGGACAACGATTGCGAGAAGATTCAGGGCTACTATTACAGCCGGCCGCTGCCCGCGGTGGAAGTGGAGCAGGAGTTCTTCGCTCCGATGCGAATCGCCGCTGCCGCGAAGTAAGGCAAGCCGCCGGAATGGATACACTAGAGTCGGTGCAGGGAATCTCGCGCCGTGCCGCTTGATAAGGAGGGACGCCCGTGGCATTCGGCGTGAAGCGCGAGGAATTGGAACAGTGGAAGGCGCGGGTGGCGCGCGGCGAAATCGCCTTCTTGACGCATTATTGGCTCGAGCCGCGGTTCAAGGGCGTCAAGACCGTGACCAAGGTCGGCTGCGGCGATCTCGGCAAGCTGACCGCCTGGTGCAGAAGCAACGGGCTGGATCCGAAGTACATCCACCGCCGGCAGCCGTTTCCGCATTTCGACCTGATCGGGGAGAAGCAGCTGGAGATCCTGAAGCGGGAAGGGCTGTGGGAGCAGGTGGAACGGTTTAAGCTGCAGGATTGAACGCGCGCTGCGGGTAGGAAAAAAAAACGGCTGCTTCCGGTCATGGACCGGGGGCAGCCGTTTTTTGCATGGGGCTTGGAGGAAGCCGGCTTGAATTAAAGAGGCCGGAAGCACCTCGTCCTCCCTGGCGCGACCTGGGGGGTAACCGTGCCTACCCCGCCGATACCGTCTCCCCGCCGCCTCCCCAACCGGATTTCGTCCCCATTCCCCTTTTCCGATAATCCGACGGATTCATCCCGTAAAACTGCAGGAATTTCCTCGCGAAGAACGCCGAGGAGTTGAAGCCGACGTCCATCGAGATCTCGATGACCGATTTCTTCGTGTTCAGCAGGAGCTTCGCGGCCTGCTTCAGCCGTTCCTTCTGAATGATGTCGACGATCGTATGGCCGACCTGTTCCTTGAACAGATGCGCGAGGCGCGAGGGGGACAGGTACACTTTGTTGGCGAGCTCCTTGATCTGGACGGGCTGCGCGTAGTGCTGCAAGAGGTAATCCATCACTTCCTTGATGCGCGGGTCCAGGCGGGCATCGTCTTCGTGGTGGTGCTTGGCGAGCAGCAGCAGGATTTCTTCCAGCGCATTGACGGACAGCTCTTCCGCGAACGCTTCCGGTTCGCCCTGGTTATAGCGAATTAACCGTTCGAACGCATGCTCGACCTGCTGCCGCATGCTGCTTTGGCCGAGCCGGAGATAGAGGAACCCATTGTGCTCCTTCGGCAGGGACAGCCACGAGAAGACGTGCGCCTTCGGCGTGAAATGGCACCACATCTTCTTCCATACGCTGTTCGCGGCGGTATAGAAATCATGGGGCGTGCCCGGAGGAATGAGGACGAGGTCGCCGCTCGTGCATTCGTAAGGCGCGTCGTCGTTCTCCACGATGCCTTTGCCGGACAGCGTGAACATCAGCAGCCAATCCTTGGTTCCTTTCGAACGGTGGCAGAAGTATCCGTAGGCTTTATCGTAGAGTTCGGTCGCCAGAACGCCGGGCGGACGTTTCTTCGGCGTTTCGTACCAGAGGGGGACAGGCGGCTTTTGATGCATGCGGGCACGCTCCTTTCTGCGTCTTATTTGTCCCCTCAGTGTAGTCGGAGAACGTTAAAACAGATCATGGCAATCGTGAAGAAAAGGTAAATTTCCCGCAGCAATGCGGCTCGCGGCCGCGCGCGGCGGCTGCCGATAGCAGGATTGTAGTGTTATTCAGCCGTTTCGAGCGCTCTTTGCGGCGGGGGGCGGTTTTATAATGAACACAGGATCGATCCGAAGCCAACCAACCCCAACGAGGAGTGACATTTGTGACCAAACGCTTTCGCTTTACGCTTACGATGTGCATCATGATCGGCCTGCTCGCCATGCTGTCGGCCTGCGGCTCCGCCGCCAACGATTCGCAGGGCGCCGGCAACGTCGCGGATAAAGGCGGCAACGCCGCGCAAAATGCCGCCAATGCCCCGGAAGACGCGCCCCCGGCCGAAGAGCCGGCGAAGGAAGTCGACCTGACCTGGGTAGGCTGGTCCGGATCGGACAAGCCATGGATCCCCATTATTCAACATATGATGGACACCTGGAATACGGCGAATCCGAAGGAGCAGGTAAGCTGGCTCGGTTGGCCGTGGGATCAGACGCTGCAGCAAATCCTCGTGCGTAATCAGTCCAAGCAGGCGATGGACATCGGCCAGACCGATCTCGGCTGGCTGAAGACGCTGGCGGATTCCGGCGCGCTTGCGGATCTGGGCCAGCTGTTCGACAAGCAGTGGCTGGCAGACAATTTCGAGCCGTCCGCGCTGGATGCCGGCCGCATCGACGGCGTGCTGTACGCGCTGCCGTGGACGATGTCCGCGACTTCGATGGTCAATAATCCAACGCTGCTGAAGAAGGCGGGCATTACCTCTTCGCCGGCCACGATCGCGGAATTCGAAGCGGACCTCGGCAAACTGAAGGCGCTCGGTCCCGACATCGTGCCGTACGGCATGCTGACCAAGTCGGCCTCGGCAAGCAACGACATTCAAGTCTGGCTGAAGGTGTTCGGCGGCGACGTATTCGACGACGCGGGCAATATCATCCTCAACAACGCCGCGGGCGTGAAGACGCTGGATTGGTACAAGAGCCTTTTGGCCAAAGGCTACGTCAAGATGGACATGGCCCGCGCCGATGCACGCAACCTGTATATGCAGGATAAAGTCGGTTTCTACGAGGATTCCATCCTGGCCAAGGGGCTGGAGCTGACGAACGGCGTCGCGGAAGCGGACGTGACGAAGCATCTGGTGCCGATTCCGCGTCCGGTGGTGAACCAAGGCGACAAGACGCTGGATAAGATGTGGGGCCATCACCTCGTCGTGTTCAACAATTCGCCGAACAAGCAGCAGGCGGCCGACTTCATCAAGCAAATCGTCGGCAAAGACAATTCGCTCTACTATTTCCAAAACGGCGGCCTGCTGCCGACCATGAAGTCGGCTATCGCGGATCCGATCGTGCAGAATGACCCGACATCGAGCAAGTTCCTGGAAATCACCAAGAACAGCACCTCCGTCGATACCGATGCTTACAATCAGAAGGCGGCGCTCGACAACATCATCGTGGAAGAATTCCAAGCGGCGATGCTGGACAAGAAGTCGAGCCAGCAAGCACTGGACGATGCGGCTTCGCGCATTGCGGCCGAGTTGAAGAAATAAGGAGAAGTTCCCTATGAACAAATCCAATCGCGGGTTGCGATTGACAGAAAGCCAATTTGGCTTTCTGTTGCTTTTTCCGGCGCTGATCGTCTATGCCGCCGTGCTGCTGTATCCGCTGTTGAATTCGACGTACATGAGCTTCACGGACCAGACGCTGCTGAAGGCCGATCGGCATTTCGTCGGGCTCGCGAATTTTCGCGCGCTCTGGCACGATCCCAATTTCCTGGACATGTTCCTGCATACCGTCGCGTTCGTGGTCGGGGCGACAATCGCGCCGTTCATCCTCGGGTTCATCTGGTCCATCGTGCTGCAGCAGGGGTTCAAAGGGTCCAAATGGCTCCGCAGCCTGACGCTGGTGAACTGGGTGCTGCCCGGCACGGCGATCAGCTTCCTGTGGATGTGGATGTTCCAAAGCAATTACGGCGTGATCAACGGCCTGCTGATGAAGCTGGGCTTGATCTCGGAGAATATCAACTGGCTCGGCTCCACGAATTACGCGATGGCCGTCGTCATCCTGGCATCGACGTGGAAAGGCGTGCCGTGGTTCATGGTCTTCTTGTTCGGCGGGCTGCAGGCGGTGCCGCGCGAGCAGCTGGAGGCCGCGCGGATGGACGGCGCGGGCAACGTGACCGCATTTCTGAAAATCATTTATCCGAGCATGAGGCCTATCATCGCCGTGTCGCTGATTCTCGGCGCGATCGGCAACCTGCAGCAATTCGATCTGCAGTGGGTCATGACCGAAGGCGGTCCCGCACGGGCGACGACGACGTTATCCATCGAGGTGTACCGAAGCGCTTTCCGCGAATGGGACCTGGGCAAGGCTTCTGCGATTGGCCTGGTCTGGGTGCTGATCATGGGGATATTCGCCGCATTTTATCTGCGCCATATGCGCGAGCAATTGAAATCGTAACCGACACGAAGGAGGCAAGCCCCATGTTCGAGCACACTTCAGGCTTCCGGGTGTTCTTCTGGATTTCGCTCGTTTGCCTAACGGCGTTTCTGTTCTTCCCGCTGTACTGGATGCTGAACTCCGCGCTGAAGCCGGCGTCCGACATTTTCGAGCTGTCCTTCATTCCTCATCGCCCCACATGGGATCATTTCGCTGAGGTCTTCCGGGACCGGGAGATCCGTCGTTATTTCGTTAACAGCCTGACGCTGTCGATCGCGAGCTGCGTCTTCACCACGATCATCTCCGCCTATGCCGGCTATAGCTTCTCCAAGTACCGGTACCGCGGACGTATGTCTTTCATGCTGCTTTTCTTACTGGCTAAAATGTTCCCCTACGCCGTACTGCTGCTCAGCATGTACGCGCTCATGCTGAAGCTGCAGCTGCTCGACAATTATCTCTCGCTCGTGCTGGCGTACGTAACCTTCACGCTGCCGGTCGGCTGCTGGACGCTGAAGACGTACTTCGACGGCATCCCGGACGAACTGATCGAATCGGCCAAGATCGACGGTGCGGGCAATGCGCGCATCCTGCATCGCGTCATCCTGCCGCTTGCCCTTCCCGGCCTCGTGTCGGTCGCGATATACGGCTTCGTCTGGAGCTGGAACGATCTGCTGTATTCGCTCACGCTCGTTACGTCGCCGGAGAAGCGCACGCTCGCCCCGGGGCTCATCCTCAGCTATCTCGGCGAAGCGCAGCAGGACTGGGGCGGCATGATGGCAGCTTCGATCGCGGTGTCGCTGCCCGTCACCTTGCTGTTCCTGCTGCTGCAGCGGTATTTCATACAGGGGCTGGTCGCGGGCGCGGTGAAGGGATAACAGGGGCAGCCGGTCGGATATTAATCGTAGTGTAACGAGCAAACAGTACTGGACGAACCATAGCAACGGCGGGAGCCTTGGACGATAGATCACGTCCGAGGCTCCCGCCGTTAAAAGGGCCAGAGTCGCGCTGTCCGTCCCGAAAACGAAAGAGCAGACCACTATTGGATCTGCTCGGGTTCATACAGCCAGCCATTAGTATGAATGTCGGAGAAGCGGCTGGATGAATTCTTCATGAGGCAATGCATAAGGGAAATTTTTTGCCTCGTCTTTTGCCAAACGTTTGATTCGTTCCATGATCTTAAGGACACTTGGCGGTCCGATGCCGATGACCGCGCTGAAAGCATGCGTTTCATCGCGAATGGACCAGCTCAACGTATCCGTATAGCCGTCGCATACCATCTCGGGCCCGAATCCGGAAGCATCCTCTTGTTCCCGTAGCCGAGCCGTTAAAGCCTTGGCCAGGTTTCGGTACACCTGCTTGGAGGCCTGCCAACGATGGCCGTCCGGCATATTGATCGGTATATCAGTCCCTTTGCAGGCATATGCCATCGATCCGTCCGGACGGTAAAGGATGTTGGTGTACCCCATCGGGTGGCTGCCGAAGAACTCCAATCGGATCCAATCTACGACAGTCATATTGTCTCCTTCTTTTCCAAGGCCGCGCAAAGCCTCGTTACGGAAAAACGTTAATTGTCGAATAACCCTCTGCCTACGAAATTCGCGGTAACCGGCTGCCTGCCTAGTTCACGCGACCAGATCGATAACTGACCGGCGTGATGAATCTCGTGGGCGATCAGGTGCCGCATCACTTCGCCGTACGCATGGGCTTCCCGTTCCCCCTCATCCGTGATATCGATCATGATACGGTCTTCAAGACTGTCATTCCAATCATAGACAAACGGAGCGAGTTCCGCGTGGCAACGCTCGGAAAGCTCTCGTACTTGTCGCAAGCTCGCCACTTCCCCGAACGACGGAATCTCTATCGCTTTCTCTTGAATGCCGCCGCATATCCAGCCATACTCGACCGCCACGATATGATACAGCGTGGGAAGGATGTATCCTATGCCGCCGGTGCGCTTCTTCAGCAGCTCTTCCTCGCTCACGTTCTCGCACCAGTCAAACCACTCGTTACGAACTTGCCAGTTATACCGGAAAAGCCTCAACATGTCGCAGCCTCCTTGAATCAACTTGTATGTCTTACCATTCGCGAAAAAGGTGCGCTTTCCTGCCGATGCGGGTTATCTAAAGCGGATAAAAGCAAGCAGGGGCCCTTCGTCGGCGAGTTGCCATTGAATCTCCTATCAGCACCGATAAGACCCCGTCCCCGCTGGGAGCAGCGACAACAGGGTCTTCTTGGCATTGAATGGCCGCCGATTCGCGGATCGGCGACTGCTTGGGCTGCGCGTTAGCTTGCAGCATGCGCGGCAAGCCTTTTCCGCGCGCTCCTCCCGATGCGCCTCGTTGCGCAGAGAGCGTCATGCGTCAAGACGCAGCAAGATGGCGAAGGTCGTATTGCCGCGGATTAACTGAAGTTGGCGATAATGCCCTGCCGGCTTACGGGAAGTCCCGCCTCGTACAGGTGGGAGACGTCTCCCGCGCCGAGGCAGCGCGGGACCGCCCATTCCTCGGAACGGGCGTCCAGCAAAATCGTCGTGACCGAGCTTGGCGGGAGCCAAAAGCCCGACCAGACGAGAGGAAGCGGGATCTCGAGCAAATGCGCTAGCCATGCGAGGCCGAAGCCCATGTGGCAGAAGACCGCCAGCTTGTCGTCGTTCTCCCGGAGAATCCGGTATTTTCCGCCTTCCCTGCGGTAGCCGGACGCCTCCATGAAAGCATCGGACTGCCGCTTGAGCTCGGCAAAGCCCTGCTCGAATACTTCGCCGCTGAACGGCTCCATCCGCGTCCACGTATCTCGCGTCGGGTATGGTTTGGCGCCGCGGATGATCTCGCCGTCCACGTTCCAGGGGGCGATCGTGCCGCCCCGGTTGTCCGGCACGTCCCAGCCTCGTATCTCCGAGAGCCAAGGCTGCGTTTCGCACGGCAGTCCGGTCAGCGTCCGGGTGTACGCCATCGTATGCTGCGCCCGCTGAAGCGGCGAGCAATAGAGGCGGGCGGCGCGCTCGGCCGCGATTCGCCTGGCCAGCGCTTCGGCTTCGAGGTGGCCGGCGGCGGTGATGGTGTCGCGCTCGTAATCGGGATCGGCGTGACGAATGATGTAAATGCGCAAACGATACACTCCTTTAGGTCATTGCGGAACCTGTCCTGTCGAGACGGTTCCGGGCGTAGGCGTCTGATGGAGCGATGCCGGCGAGCGCCGCTCCATCTCCCGTTTTACGGGATCGAAGGTCGCCGGGTAGAAATAGGCGATGCTTTGGTTTTGCGCGGCGTCGCAGCCCGTGGCCGGCACGCAGGCGTTATCGCCGATGCCGGGATTGTACCGGACGAAGGAATAGCGGTCCGTGTCCTTGTCGCCGAACGGTCCGGCGATCGCCAGGAACCGCTCCCTCGTCGCGTCCCAATCGGCTCCGGTGACGTAGACGAATTGGTTGGCGGCCAGACTCGTGCCGTAGGCGGCATTAAAATCGGCAGCGGTTTTCGACGGATCGGAGAGCAGCCAGACGATCTTGGTTCCATGCGCCGGAATCGTCATGCCTCCCCCGCGTCCGGCATCGTGCAGCGTGTATCGCAGCAGCTCGTAATTCCACGGGTCGGCGAACTCGTACCGCCAGTAATAATTGAGCTGATGCCCGCTCAGGTCGATCGCGGAGCTGCTGTTGTTGTAAAGTTCGACATAGCGGTAAGCGTTATTGCTTGAGGACGAAAGCACCGTCTCCGTAATAAGGAGCGCGCCCGGCATCGTTGCGATCGGCTTCGGAGCGCCGGTAACGGCGCTCAGCGGCGTACCCATCAGGCGGTCGATGGGATAGATGCTGGCGTAGCCCGTCATGTATTTCGGAGCGGCGTTCTCGAACGAGACGTACAGCGTGCCGTTCGCGCTGAACAGTCCTTCCGACTGCGGCGGCATCATGATCGTATTCACGAGGTTGACATGGTCCATATACCAGACAGGAACGCTGGGCGAGCCGAAGCGGCTGGTCGTCGCGTTCGGCGTTCCGTTCAGATTGATCTGGTAGACGAGCAGCTCGCTGTCCCACTCCGGGCCGTACGACTTGCTGACGATGAATTTATCGCCGGACACCTCGACGCCCTGCACTTCGTCCGGCACGGAGATGATGTAATTCGGCACGACGGCGCTCGTGCCGGGCCGCAAGCGAGTCCGGTCGACCGTGTCGGCGGCGTTCAGGCGGAAACCGGCCATCCATGCTTTGTTGACGCGTCCGTCGCGGTTCGTCATGGCATGCGCGGGATCGGTCTCGTAGTTATAGCGGCCGTATTCGCTGACCCATACGATGCCGTTATCGATGCCGACGGCGCCGGCTTTGTTCTCCAGCTCGATGGCGTCGTCGAAAATCAGCTTGTCGCCGTTGACCGCGGCGACGAAATCGGCCAGCTTGAACTGATACAAATATTTCCACGAGGTGATCCAACCGTTGGTCGTACTGAGCGCGACGCCCGCGGCATGCTCCGTATAAGCCGTGGCGGGGTCCTTGTACAGCCGGACGTACTTCACGAGCTGACCCGTTGCTTTATCGACCGCGGCCAGGATGCTTGGCGCCCCTTTGTCGCTGTAGTACGACAGCAGGATCCAGTCCTTGGCGGCGTAATAATCGGCGCCCTGCACGATGTAATCCTGATTGAGGCCCGGAATGATGGGGCCGGGCGTGCTCATCCCCAGATACTTGTCGTAGTTGACCGTATTCTTCGTAATGGCGATCGGCATGGCTTCCTGGGTGACGGGCTTCGGGGGTACCTGGCCGGTCTTGACCGCGCCGGGCGACGGGGCTTGATGGAGCGATTCCGGATTGACGCGTTTCATCTCCCTGGAAGCCGTATCGAACGAATCGGGATAAAAGTAGTCCACGCTCTGGCCTTTGTTGAAGTCGCAGTTCGTCGTGCAGGCGTTCAGCCCGGCGTCCGCATTGTAGCGGATGAAGGAATGCCGGTCGTTGACGGTGTACGGGGCGGCGGCGATCGCCATGTACCGCTGGTACGTGTAAGCCCAACCGCTATTCTGGGTATAAACGAAGGCGCTCGCGGGCAGATTCGTGCCGTAAGCGGCGTTGAAATCGGCCACGGTCTTGGTCGGGTCGGAGAGCAGCCAGATGATTTTGGTCGAGTAGGGCTGAATGTTCATATCCGTCGCCCGCCCGGCGGAAATGATATCCTCGGCCGAGGAAGCGCTGTTATTCCAAGGCTCGGAGGAGACGGCCTGATAGTAGTAGAGCAGCTTCTGTTCCGCCAGATTGATGGCTTGGCCGCTGTTATTGTACACCTCGATGTACCGATAGGGCTCGTTCGTGCCTGGCGACTGAATCATCGCTTCCGTGATGAGCAGCTTGCCCGGCGGGGCAGGTACCTGACCGGCGGATACGGCCCCCGGCGTCGGCGCCTTGTGCAGCGATTTGGACGGAATGCGTTCCATCTCGCGGCTCGTCGCATTGAAGACCGAAGGGTAGAAATAATCCACGCTTTCGCCCTTGGCGAAATCGCAGTTGACGCCTTGCGTGCATGGCGTCGTGCCGGCATCGGAATTATAGCGGATGAACGTAATGCGGTCCGCGTCCTGGCCGTAGGGCGCCTTGACGATCGCCAGATAGCGCTGGGACGCGTAAGCCCATCCGCTGCCCTGCGTATAGACGAACTGGCTGGCGTCGAGACTCGTGCCGTAAGCGGCGTTGAAGTCGGCGACGGTCTTCGTCGCGTCGGACAGCAGCCAAACGATCTTGGTGCTGTACGGATGGATGTACATATCGGTGGCCCGGCCGGCGGAGATGATGTCGGACGGGCCGGCGGCGCTGTTCGACCACGGGTTGGACGCGACGGGCTGATAATAGTACATGAGTTTGTAGTCGGCGAGGTCGATGGTGCGGTCCGTGTTATTGTAAATCTCCAAATAGCGGTACGGCTCGTTGGTGCCCGGCGATTGGATCATCGCCTCCGTGAGGAGCAGCGTCGGCGGGTTCTCGGCCGATGCGAAGGCCGAACGGGACCCGGCGATCCAGCAGGCGCCGAATACGATCAGCAAGCCGAACGCGAGGGTCCAGCGGCGAAATGCGGTTGTTGTCATGGAAGCACGCTCCTCTCAATGGGTGATTCAGGGTAAGGATAGCCGACTTCTAGATAGCGGAGCCGCACGGCGCCGTCCGCTTCCAGGGTAATCGCGTTCACGTACGATTGCCTCTCCGCGACCATCGCGACGCCGTTGACGAACGTCAGGTTCGGCGTCATGCGGCGAATTTCCGCCGCCGGATGCACATGATGATGGCCGGCAAAATAATACACGTCCTTCGCCGGACCGCTCTCCGGGCCGCCGGTCCCGACGTTCTCGGCCAGACGAACGAATTGCCGAACATGCTCCTGGTCGAAATACGCCTCCGGTCCGCCGATGCCGTTATGCGCGAACACGAAAATCACAGGCTCGGGGCAGCCGCTCATCTCCTGCTCGAGCCATGCGAACGCTTCGCGCTCGATGGTGCCAAGGCAGGATCCGGCACGGTGTTCGCCGTCTTCCCCGACGTACGTGTCGAGCAGCAGCACGCGCGCGGAGACCCCATGCCCGGCCGTCAGCGCGAAGGACCGGTTGAAACGGCTGCCCGCGACGACCGGCGCGGCCGGGCCGCGAAGCTGGTCCGCGAGCAAGTCGTACCCGTTGTCCAGATCATGATTTCCGATCATGATCGCCTTCGGGCTCCGAACGCGTTCCCAGAGGGGAAGGAAGGAAGCGAGGCTCTGTTTGCCGTCCACGATATCCCCCGTGCAGACGAACAAATCCGGCATCTCCCGATTGGCGATGTCGACCGCCTGCCGCCATTTGTCCAACGATCCGTAGTAATGTCGTTCGGCGAATACGGCTTCCGGATGTCCCGGTAGGCCGGTCACTTGGTCCCTGATATGCAAATCCGTCGTCCAATGAATCGTCAATTTCCCGCTGCCGGACATAAATGCCTCCTTCGGTTTCAAGCTGCAGATGGCCATCTGAGAGCAAGGATACCGAAGTCGAGCCGCGGATAAAACGCCGATTCGGCTAAGTCGGCGCATGATTCTGCTATTCTGGGCTTGGCGTCCGTTCGGGTGCGCGAAGCCGCCCCGCGCGCCGCTGCTTCCGACTCGTGCGGATACGGTTAATAGAGAGGCAGAGGCCTTAGCTCAGTGCTGGAGGCCGACTTCAGGGTACGGGGTGAGGACGAATGAAAATCAAAGTCGCGATTATCGGCTGCGGCTCGATCTCGGAGTTCCGCCATGCGCCGGAGTACGCGGCGAACGCGCACGCGGAGATCGCCGCTTTCTTCGATCATAATCCGGAGCGGGCGGAGCGGCTTGCCGACATGTTCGGCGGCAAGGTCGCGCCGAGCATCGACGCGATCATCGAGGATCCGGCGATCGATGCCGTCAGCGTCTGCACGTCGAACGAGACGCACGAGGAAGTGACCGTCAAGGCGCTCCGGGCCGGCAAGCACGTGCTGTGCGAGAAGCCGATCGCCATCTCGGTGGCGGGGGCGAGGGCCATGATGAAGGCCGAGGAAGAGTCGGACTGCGTGCTCATGATCGGGCACAACCAGCGTTTCTCCAAGGCGCATATCGTGGCGAGGCGCCTCGTGGCCTCCGGCGAGATCGGCAAGGTGCTGACGTTCCAGACGACCTTCGGCCACAGCGGGCCGGAGCATTGGGCGTTCGAGAAAAGCAAGGATTCGTGGTTCTTCAGCAAGGACCGGTCCGTTCTCGGAGCGGCGGGCGACCTCGGCATCCACAAGCTGGATCTGATCCGATACCTGCTGGAGGACGAGATCGCGGACATCGCGGCATTCGGCGGGGCGCTGCACAAGACCGACTCGGACGGCGAGCCGATCGCCGTCAACGACAACATGGTCTGCATCGTGAAGACGGAGGGCGGCGTGCTCGGCACCGTCTCGCTCAGCTGGACGTACTACGGCGAGGAGGACAACAGCACGACCCTGTACGGGGAGAAGGGGATCGTGAAAATATTCGCCAACGAAACCTACCCCGTGCAGGTAAAACGCAGCGACGGCACCTCCCGGCAGTACGAGATCGACGGCATCCAGACGAACGACAGCCAGACCGACAGCGGCGTCATCGACGCGTTCATCGACTGCATCCTGAAGGGCAAGAAGCCGCCGGTCAGCGCGCGCGACGGCCTCGTCTCGCTGAAGCTGATCCAGGCGGCGATGAAGGCGGCCGAGGAGCGGCGTTCCGTGCGGGTGAAGTGAGCGCGCGAGGCGGGCGAAATAGCTGTTGCCGGTTCGGAGAGGTTGTCACAAAATGTCGCAAAAAGAAGGAGCAAGCACTCGGAATACGAGCGCTTGCTCCTTCTGGCTTATTATGGACTTCATGACCCGATAGCTCGGGTCTCCGTCATTTACAAAGCTGCTTGATGCAGCAAATTGACGAGCATTTTGGCAGCTTCCGCGCGCGTCGCCAAGCCTTTCGGCTTGAATAACCCGGCATCGTCGCCATTGATCAGTCCGTTCGCGAAAGCGGCGTTCACGGCTTCCGCCGCCCATTTGCTGATATCCTTGGCGTCTTTGAAAGTCGTCGCCTGCGGAGCGGACGAAGCCGCGCCTAGCTGCTTCAAGGCATTGGCCAAAATGACCGCCATTTCTTCCCGCGAGATGGACTTATTCGGCGCGAACGCCTCGGCGCTGATCCCCTGGATGAGCTTATGCTCGTAAGCGGCCGCAACGTCCGAAGCGTACCAGGCGCCCGCAGGAACGTCCTTGAAGCCGGACGAGCCGGTCGCGGACAAGCCGAGCGCATGCACGAGCATCGCCGTGAATTCGGCGCGGGTCACCGATTTGTTCGGCGCGAACGTCGTCGTCGTGACGCCCGTTACGATTTGCTTGGCAGCGAGCTCCGCGATCGCATCATGCGCCCAATGCGAAGCGCTGACGTCCGCGAAAGTTTTGCTTACTTCTAGCACGCCGTATTTGCTGAAATGGGATACTTTCGCGACCAGCGCGCCGTTCACCCGTTCAGCCGGCACATAAGTCAAACTGCCGTCGGCCGCAATATAGTACACGTTCGCCAAGTGCTCGTCGGCATTCGCGTTCACGTTGAACGTGACCGTAATCGGCGCGTTGAACGCTGAAAGCTGTACCGGTGCGCCGCCCTTCGGCGTGATCGTCAGCTTTAAGTCATAGACCGTGCCGGCTGCCTGGACATCCGTGCCAGCTGACGGTTTGACGATGCCACTCACGTCTTTCGCGCCGACAGGCTTCAGGGTCAGGGAGAACTGCGCATCGGCCAATTGATCGTTGCTAACCAGTCCTGCTAGCTGCTTGAGCACGGCCGCCGGGATGGATACCTTGCCGTTCGAGCCTGCGAGCTCAAGCGCGTAAGATGCGGAAGCACCGCTCAGCATGCTTCCGGGAAGGACTGCCGCTTCGCTGCCTTGAATCGGCAGCGTGACGACGCCGTTCACCGGAGCGGGGATATCCTCCGGTTTGAAGGTCACGGTATTGGGCGATGCCGGCTGCTCCGTATCGGAGCCGTCGCCTCCGATTGGAATTCCCGCGCCGGGACCGCCGCCAGGTCCGCCGCCGCCGCCGGGATTGTCGCCCGGATTACTGCCGCCGGGATTGCCGTTGCCGGCGCCGACCGTGAAGGAATTCGACACGATGACTTCGTCATTCGGGCCGACCGGCATACGGTAACTGATCGTATACGTGCCGAGTTCGAATGCTTTGGTGATTTCGAAGCCGCCCGTCCATTCATATGCGACCGCTTCGAATATTTTATTTTGATGGCTGTCTTTAATCGTGACGATACCGGGGACGTCGGAATAAAAGTATCCCTTATTTAACGATATGCTGGACAATTGAAGATCGCCGCTCATCAGTTCCGGTTCGACCGCAAGTATGACCTGCCCGTCTTCCGTACGTTGCGCCACTTTCAATGAAGAGCTTGCAGCATCCACATGTCCGGTGAATGGTACGACGGTATTTTGATCCATCGGATACGAATGGCGCGATATCCAGTATAATCGCCAAGGTTCTTCTTCTGGACTATTTGTTTCGGTTACAAAGGCGAATTGCTGTTTACCCGGGCTGACGAAGGCCCTATTTCGTAGTATGGTATCGTCGCCATAGTAGAAGTAATAATTGAGACTGGACCCAGGAATCCTCGAATTAAAGGTAATGAACGGTCGACTTACATCGAGCTTCATGTTGTACATGCCGGGATCTTGAATGGTCCATTTGCCCGTGGACGCATCGACATGCACGATTCGCCTTAAATTATAGGCAGTCGAGCTGTCGTCCTGTCCATTGAAGACAATTTGATAGTCTTGTGGCTTTGCGATCACCTTTTCGACTTTGAAATGACCAGCATACCCGCTCATCGAGAAAACGGAAGCTCGGAAACCATTATCTTCGGAACCCGGAACCGAAAATTCGAACTCGGGAGAAGCCGGGCTATAATCGGTCGGCAAGTCTTTGACTTCCGGTGCCGTCGTTACGGCATCGTCGGGATAATCGATTTGCTTGAGTTCTCGGAGCTGACTGCCGGTCAATACGACCTGATTGTAATACAGAATGCTTTCCCCATTTGCGGCTTTCAAATGAAGCGCCACGTGCAGTACGTATTTCTGGGCGGCATCTAAGGTATTAGGGTCGGATATATTTAAAATGCCTTTGTATATCCATGCACTTCCTGCCGATTTCGGATCGCCCAGCTTCTGAATATCGGACTCTGTGGATTGCACATCCTCAGTTGTGTAACCTGGCGGCAACACGATTTTAATCTGTTTGTTAAAATTGTAGCCGTCATCGACAACCGATATATTAGCTTGACCGGCTAGTTTGATGACGTCATCCGGGAAGTTTTGCGCATTCAGCTTCAGCGCATAATCGCCAACCTGCAGCGGAAGATTCGCGTTTAGTTCCGTCGGCGAGAAGGCATGCAGCGGATTGCCTACGGTATGGCCCGACGAATCATACGTCTGATAGTTCAACACCGTCATCGGCTGGGCGGGTTGCTGCAAGCCTACAAGTGTACCGGCTTTTCCGTAGACGAGCCCGCCTTCCTGATCGCTCCGAACCGTCATAAGCTGCTGCTTCGCTCCGTCGACCACCGTGAACGTATCCTCCTCGGAGGTCACGCTGTCCGTTAATTTCGCGATCTCCGTAATCGTTACGTCGACCAACTTGTTTTCTTGCTCGTCCATATAATCGGTATACACCCGGCGGTTCAGTTCGCCTGCGGCGAAATATTGATTATCCGTGCGCGTATTCATGAAATTACGGCCGATATCGATCGTTGTTTCTTGATTGATCGGATTCCATTGCTTATTGAAGGTATAGCGATAACCACTGGATTCCACGTAATAAGAAGCTGAAATTTGCGATCCCTTGGTAATGAAATAGTGCTTCGCATAGTTTTCGTCTTGGCTCATGTATCCGTTGACGTCGATCTTGGCATGCTCGAGGCCGGCTGCCATTCGAAGCTCCACCGTGTCGCCGTTCAAATCGACTGCCGATACGTCGGAGTTCGAATCAATCGTTCCGCTCAACAAGTAGCCGCTGTCGCTGTTCGCGTCATACAGCTTCGTTTGCAGGGCAAGCTTGGTTCCGGATTGCACGTATAGCTCGGCTTGTCCATTGTCGCCAAACGGCGTCGGCACGGGCCAGCCCGATAACCGGTCTTGATCGTCCAAGCCGGAGACAATCAGCGAATCGCCGGGCTTCGCCAGATCGGCGGTTACCGTAACATGCTTCAAGCCGGAACCGTTCAGCCGGATTTCTTTGTCTTCGCGAGAAACGGCTTGGCGGTACACGACTTCATGCAAGCCGTTGGCCGAGGTGCCCAATACTTCGAGCTCATAGCTGCGTCCTTTGAGCAATTCGTTATAAGGGATGACAAACGAACCGTCGTTCGATTTATCCGACTCGTACGTGAGGTCGGTGTAATACTCCGTCCCGATGACTCCGTATCCTACCGAATACGGCTGTTTAACGAATAGAAGCGCTTGGCCGCCCGTCAGCGGTTGACCTGCTTCGTTTTGGGCGTGCACGACTAGACCCTTATCCTCATAATCCGGCTGTTCATTCAAGATAAACTGTTTGATCGAACCGACTTCCTGCCCAAGGCCGGAGAAAGAGAACCCCAGTGTGTACGATCCGGGTTCGAGCGGTTCTGAGGCGAAACGATAATCGACCCGCCAATCGGCTTGATCCCATTCCGCGACGGTTTGTCCCTGTTGGCTGGTGAGCTTGAGATGTAGGTTGGTCAAATCCTTATAATTGGAGTCCAAAATACGTTCCAACTGAAATTCGCCTTTGCGTACGACGATTTGCACGGCTAATTCGCTTGGGGAAACGTACAAACCCGACGATGCGATCTGTACGCCATCGAACTTCAGTTTTCTGCTTTCGGTCGCGTCGAAATTGTCGATCGTCCAATAAAAACGGCGCAGACCGCCTTCGAAATCAATATTTTGATTGGCAGTAAGGCTGTATTCCCCCTTGGTTGCAATCAATTGATCGATTCCATTTAATGAGGCTGTTGAGTCATAGATACTCAATCCAATACCGCTCAAGCCCTCTGGCAACGAAGTGACCGAGGCGGCGGCTATGTCCTGGTCGGTAAATTCCAATGCGGTTCCGGAAGAAACACTGAATTTCTTATCCAATACATAACCGATGCGATTTTTCACGCCGGAAAATATCAACTCAAGCTGGCCCGGCTTCGTCAGAAGAGACAAATCGGACGGATTCTCAATGTCGGCATTCACGGCATAATCGCCGTTAACGACCTTAAGCGCCGCAGTTGACGAATCTGAAAGCGTGGTTAGATGAATCGGCACTTCTACGGCATTCGCGTCAATCGTCCACGAGCTTAGACCGGTTAGCTGTTCGATGGTCATGGTTTTCGTATCGATGTAGACCAGCGACTTTCCAGTCGACGCCTGATTATAGGATGCCGCTAATGTAATCGTAACAGGCGAAGATGGGAGGTTCCCATATAAGTCGGCTTGTATCTGCCCGTTAATAATTAAAACGGGCAAGTGAGTCGTGTATCCATTTGCGCTTTTATAATTGATATCGCCATAATTAAGAAATGCGATCTGATATCCATCGATCGGAGCCAATGGAATTTGCTTAGATAGCGCAACAGTTCCTGCATTTGCTCCCGTATCAACCTGCTCCGGATCACCGGGCAATGGAAGCCCCTCGCCGCCGGGCAATGGAAGCTCCTGCCCGCCAGTATCGTTCGCGGCCTGCTCCTGTCCGGCTGCCGCAGGCTGCCCGTCCCCGGCCTCCGCGTACGAATGCGCCGGCACGAAAAGCGCAAATAGTAGTGCAAAACTAATAAAGCCCGCCAACCAACGTCTTAACATTAAGCTTTTCCTCCGTTGTATGTATAGAATAGGTAAAAAGAAGCACGTTGAATTATAGCATCACGACTATGCTAAGTTTGTCGGTTGATGTCGATTAATGAATTCTTTACAATTCTTTTACAGACAGACGCAATTCAGCAGATTTCGGCGGCCGGTTTGCGGTTATGCTGGAGAGAGGAAAATCCGCCGCATGGCGGCATGAAGCTCACTGTCGTTCCATACGATGAAATAACCGTGAAACTAGCCTATTAGAAGGAGGGACGAGACATGATCGTCGCCCAAGACGTTCTGGACTTGCACCGAATGACCCATGAAGCGTTTGCGGCATGGATGAAGGAAAAGGCCGCCAGCTCCGTCATCGGCCTCATGGGTATCGAATTCGCGGAGCTGGCCATGGACCGCGTCGTGCTCGAGATGCCCGTGGGCCCGAACGTACATCAGCCGGCCGGCATCCTGCACGGCGGCGTGTCCGTGCTCTTGGCCGAGACCGCGGCGTCCATCGCGTCGGAGCTCAATATCGATTCGTCGAAGTACGCGGCGGTGGGGCTGGAGATCAACGCCAACCATTTGCGTCCAAAGACAACCGGCCGTCTCGCCGCCGTGGCGACCGCGCTGCACCGGGGGCGGAAGACGATGGTGTGGGACATTCGGATCTCCGACGAAGCCGGCAAGCTCGTTTGCATCTCCCGCTGCACGGTGGCGATCGTCGAAAAACAGTGATCGAACGACTAAACACGAAAAACGCAAGAAAGCCCGAGCAAGGGACGCGCAGCCATCCCCGTTCGGGCTTTCTTGCGTATGGATAGTCCCGTTCGCCGCCCGCTTGCCCGGCTTGGAGCCGCGGCGCGTGCGGCGAATCGGTCGTTAGTTGCTTATGGATAGGCATTAGACCTTGTCGTAGGCGATTCCGGCCGAAGCGGGCGTCTCCCGATCGTACATCGACTGCGGCAGCCGGTCCGGCTTGACGACGAAGCGCGGATGCGCCGTGACGCGTTCGCCCGGGGCGATGACGGTGACCTCGCCGTTCAGGCTGCCGATGACCGCGCCGTCCTCGACGATCGCGCCTTCGCCGATAATGGCACGGGAGAGCTGCACGTCCCGGCCGATGCGAACGCCCGGCATGAGGATGCTTTCGCGAATGTCCGCGCCTTCGTCGACTGCGACGTCGCCGAATACGATGCTGCGGTCCAAGTCGCCTTTGATCGAGCTGCCGTGGTGCACGTACGAGCTCTGAACGTCCGCGTTCGGACAGAGATAGGTGCGCATGGCGCTGCTTTGGCTGCGGGAGAGAATCGGCCAAGGTTTGGCCTTCGTCTCGGCCTCCGCGTCCAGCTCGCCGTCGATGAGATCCATATGCGCTTCCCACAGGCTCTCCACGGTGCCGACGTCGCGCCAGTAGCCGTCAAACGAATGCGCCAGCAGGGGCGTGCCATCCTTCAGCATGCGCGGAATGATGTCCTTGCCGAAATCATGGCTCGAGGCCGGATTCCGGCGGTCCGCCAGGAGCGCATCCCGCAGGACCGCCCATTTGAAAATATAAATGCCCATGGAAGCCAGGTTGCTTTTCGGCTTCGCGGGTTTTTCCGCGAAATCCCGGATCATCCGCCGCTCATCCGTCATCATGATGCCGAAGCGGCTGGCCTCGCGCCACGGCACGCGCTTGACCGCGATCGTGGCCGCCGCGCCGCCGGCGATATGATCCTGCAGCATGGTGCGGTAATCCATCCGGTAGATATGGTCGCCCGACAGGATAAGCACGTGCTCGGGCGATTGCTCGTCGATGAAGCCGATATTTTGGTAAATCGCATCGGCCGTTCCCAGATAGCCGGTCTCGCCGTCGCTGCCCGAAGGCAGCAGCGTGATGTTCGCCGATTGTCCGTTCGCCCGCCAAGAGGAACCGTCCCCGATATGCGCATGAAGCGAATCCGCCATGTACTGCGTCAACACCCCGACCGTGCCGATGCCGGAATTGATGCAGTTGCTGAGCGTGTAGTCGATGATGCGGCAGTTGCCGCCGAAAGGCACGGCCGGCTTTGCCATGGACGCCGTCAGCGGCGCCAGCCTCCGCCCCTCTCCACCGGCTAACAGCATTGCGACACAAGCATTCGAATTCATTTCGTTTCCTCCCCGAAGTCCGTTGTACTAGTTAATACACGCGGCAAAATAGGATGAAACGCCCAAAAAAATTTCCTCCGGCGCGGGAAAAAGCGGCGCTTCAAGCGGCAAAAGGACGGGTATATACCCGCGATTTTTTGCGGCCGACGCATGTCCGGGACTGTCGGTGGGAGAGGGGGGCGCCCAACGCGAAAATGAACGTACCGCTTCCGCGCGGTTCAAGGGTACGTTCGGTTTGGCGAGAGGCATCCTGGGCACCTCGTACCCGCACGATGCATGCGGACAAACGCTGCGATTACGCTTGGAGTACTGCGCCCAGTAAAGTATATGAGCCGACCTGTGCGTAAATTAACCGGAATGCGTCCATCACGCGGAAAAATCTGTTTTACCCGCTTTTGAACGCCGAATTCGCCTATTAACTGGGATTTTTTATAAACTTGCTTGTCCTGGCGCAATGTCGCGACCCCGTCAGGATGGTCCGGCGACAACCCAAAACAAGCGCTCGTCCCCGCGTGCCTTCGCTCGGTAACCTGGAAGGGCAGCCGGCGCGCTGCCCCTTTCCTTTGCCGTTCCGGTGCGCAAACGCTTGCTCCGCGTCCATTCACGCGACTCGTCCGGAAATTCCCGGCCGGGTTCACAGCTCCCGCCGCAAGATCCGGTATCCGTACGGGTCGAGCTCCACCTGCTGCACGCCGTCCTTCGCCGGCGCATGGTCGCCGGTCAGGGCGTCATGCCAATCGTTCGTGTCCATGGCATGCTCCAGCACGGTCCGTTCGCCCGTCGGATTCATCCAGACGGTGAAATGCTCGCCCTCCCCCAGCCGTTCGTAGATGATCCGCGCGTCGCCGCCGTCCGCCTTCAGGAAGCGGAACCGGCCGCTCAGCAGCGCGGGATGCGACTTGCGCAGGCCGATGAGCAGCTTGTAGAAATCGTACAGCTCGCGGTCCTGCTTTCCTTCGTCCCATTCCATGCAGGGGCGGCAGTCGGGATCGTTGCCGCCTTGCAGCCCGATCTCGTCGCCGTAGAAGACGCAGGGCGTGCCGATGTAGGTCATCAGGAAGACGACCGCCAGCTTCAGCTTCAGCTTGTTGCCGCCCGCGCGCGTCAGCACCCGCGGGGTATCGTGGCTCGACAGCAGGTTGAAGATGACCTCGTTCGTCCCCTGCGGATAGCGCATGAGCAGATGGTTCATGCCCTCCGCGAACGTCCGGCCGTCGAGGCCCTCGCCCGTGAAGAAGCCGAGCACCTTGTCCGCGAACGGGTAGTTCATGACGGAGTCGAATTGGTCGCCGAGCAGCCAGGCGCGCGAATCGTTCCATACTTCGCCGATGATGTACGCATCCGGCTTCGCGTCCTTGACGGCTTGGCGGAAGGCGCGCCAGAAATGGTGATCGACCTCGTTCGCCACGTCGAGCCGCCAGCCGTCGATGTCCGTCTCGCGGATCCAGTAGGTCGCGACGTCGAGCAGGTACTGCTTCGCCTCGGGGTTCGCCGTGTTCAGCTTCGGCATCTGGCCGTAGAAGCCGAACGTATCGTAGGTCGCGATGCCGTCCTTCACCTCCGCGGGAAACGTCCGCACGTGAAACCAGTCCGCGTATTTCGATTGCTCGCCGTGCTTCAGCACGTCCTGGAAAGGCGGGAAATGTTCGCTCGTATGGTTGAACACGGCGTCGAGCACGACCTTGATCCCGCGGTCGTGGCAATCGCGGACGAGCTTCTTGAGCATCGCCTTGTCGCCGAAATGCGCATCGATCTTCATGTAATCGACGGTGTCGTATTTGTGATAGGAGGGCGATTGGAAGATTGGGGTCAGATAGACCGCCGTCACGCCGAGGTCGGTCAAATGGTCGAGATGGTCCGCGATGCCCTTCAGATCGCCGCCGAAGCTGCTTTCCCAGGTCGACTGTCCGCCCCATTCCGCCTTGTTCTCCGGGTCCCGGGAAGGATCGCCGTCGGCGAAGCGATCGGGCATGATCTGATAGAATACCGCCGATTTGGCCCATTCCGGCGCGGCGAACAGATCGATTTCGTGTATGTACGGAAATTCGTAATAACCGGCGACGGGCTGCGGCTGATCCGAGCAGATGCCGTCCTCCGTCAGATAAACGGTCTCCTCGCCTTGGCGCAAGCGGAAAATATACGAGAAGCGCTTGTATTTCGGCTTCACCGCGGCTTCCCAATAATCGAAGAACCGGTCGGTCGCGATTTTGAGCATCGGCAGTTCTTCGTTGATGCTGTCCCAATCGTACTTGTCTCCCGCGATGGCCGTGACTTCTTCCACGTCGTCGCGTTTGGTCTGCACGCGCAGATGAATGGTATCCATATCGTAGGCGTACGCCCAGTTGCTGCGGGGCGAGTGGTGAAAACATTCCTGAAACATAAGCTTCATCTCCTTCGGGGTGATCGGGCAGGACGCGGGCGTCGCCGCCCGGCAGTCTATCCTCATATACACGAAGAGACGAAACCGTGAATCCGCTTCGTTCCGGGCGCAGCCCGCATAGGTCCGCATAGGTCCGCATAGGCCGAAAGCCTCCCGCATCCGCGTTCTTTCCGGACGCGGTTTGTTTCATTCCGCCCGGCCCGGGGTAAATTCAGACTAGCCTCACCTGGCAAATCCATTTGGAAAGCGGAGGGATTGACTATGCAACAGATGAAACCGAGCGTTCAAATTGTACCGACGGCGATGGATGCGCTGCATACCGTTCAAGAGCTGAACCGGCGTGGATACAGGCAGGAAAACATTTTCGTCCTGGCGCACGACAGCAGCCAGACCAAATCGTTGTCCGAGGCGGCGGACGCCAACGAAATCGGCTTGAAAGAAGAAGGCATGTTCACCGCAATGGCGAATGTATTCAAATCGCGGGGCGACGAGATTCGCTCCAAGCTGACTTCCATCGGATTGTCCGACGTGGAAGCGGAACGTTACGAAGAGGAGCTTGATCGCGGCCGTGTACTCGTTATTACCAACGTCCATTAACCAACGCAGCACGGACTCATCGATTTTCGACAACGATCGATAGCGAGAAGGTCGCCGTCCCCCGGGACGCGCGGCCTGTTCGCATGTTGACATACAGGGGCTCCGCTTGGGCGGGGCGCCGGGCAAAGGGGAAATAAATGTGGGTTGTGTCTCATGAAAACGAAAACCAAACTAACGATCAGCTTCGTCGTGCTGATGGTCGTCCTGATCTTCATCTCAGTCGTCAGCCTGAACAACAGCTCGGTACTGGGCGGCAAATTGAACGAGGTGTACGGCAACCGCTATCAGAAGCTGATGGCCGCCTACGATATGCGCAGCTCCGTCAACAACATCGCGAAAGGGCTCGCAAACGTGCTCACCGTGCCGACCGCGGAGAATCTGGCCAAGAACGACGCGCTGCTTACCGACGAGCCGAAGAAGACGCGGGAGGATTTCGAAGAGCTGAAGCGTTTGTCCGCCGACGAAGCGGAATCCGCGACGCTGAACGAGCTGAGCCGCAGCATCGCCCGGTACGTCCGGTATTCGGATGACGTGAAGCGCCTGATCGCGGAAGGGCACGGCGCCGAAGCGGTCGCTTTGCGGGAGAAGGAAGGCTTGAGCGCGCAGGAGGACACGATCAACCTGATCGACGATCTGACCGCGTTCCATCGCAGCGCGACGGACGCAGCGGTCAAATCTGCGGAAGAGGCCAACCGCAGTACCCGGATGCTCATGGTCGCGACGATGGCCGCGGGCATGCTGATCGGCATCGGCACGATGCTGTGGAACATTGCCGGCCTGACGCGCAGTCTGAACCGGTTGACCGACATGATCGGCGCTTATGCGCGCGGGATCAGCGATCCCGCCCTGCGCCGGCGCGCGGAGACCGGCGACGAATTCGGCAGCGTGGCCAAAGCGTTCTTCTCCCTCGCAGACGACCTGGAGCGGAAGACGGAAGCGGAGCAGCGCTATAATCGGAAGGTCGAGGACGAAGCATGGGTAAAATCCAACTTTGCCTCCATCGCGGTCACGATACAGGACGCCGCGGAGCTCGGCCAGCTCGGGGCCGCGTTCATGGAGCGGGTCGTGCCGCTCGTCGGCGCGGCATACGGCGGGCTGTACGTTCGGGAAGGGTTCGGCGAGGACAACCGGCTGGGCTTGTACGGCGCCTATGCGCCGACGGACGACGCGGCATTCGACCGGCAGTTCCGCTTGGGCGAGGGGCTAGTCGGGCAATGCGCCGGCAGCGGGCAGCCGATCGAGCTGACGGAGCTGCCGCCCGCGTACGTCCGGATTCGTTCCGGGCTCGGCGAGACGGAGCCGCGATCGCTGCTCCTCCTCCCGGTCGCTTACCAGAACAGACAGCTGGCCGTCATCGAGCTGGCCTCGCTATCGCCGGTCGGCGGCCGGGAACGGGAGCTGCTGCAAGAGCTCGCCGAAGGGCTTGGCGTCCTGCTGAACAACCTGTTCGGCCGGCTTCGGATCGAGGAGCTGCTGCGGGAATCCCAGGCGCTCGGCGAAGAGCTGCAGGCGCAGTCGGAGGAGCTCGTCTCGCAGCAGGAAGAACTGCGCCGCTCCAACGGCCAATTGGAGGAGCAGACCCGATCGCTCAAGAAGTCCGAGGAACTGCTGCAGAGCCAGCAGGAAGAGCTCGAGCAGACGAACGAGGAGCTGCTGCAGAAGACGCATTTGCTGGAGAAGCAGATGCGCGAGACGGAGCGGAAGAACGAACAGATCGAACGGACGAAGTCGGCGCTGGAGCAGCAGACCGTGCAGCTGGCGATGTCGTCCAAATACAAATCCGAATTTCTCGCCAACATGTCGCACGAGCTGCGCACGCCGCTCAACAGCCTGCTGATCCTGTCCCAGATGCTGATGGACAACAAGGACGGCAACTTGACCGGCAAGCAGATCGAATTCGCGACGACGATTCATTCGTCCGGCGGGGACCTGCTGAAGCTGATCGACGAAATTTTGGATTTATCCAAGATCGGCGCGGGCAAAATGAGTTTGGTCACCGAGCATGTGAAGCTCTCCGAGCTGATGCTGACGCTGCGCCGCAGCTTTGGGCCGATGAGCCAGCAGAAGGGGCTGGCCTTCGAATTAACGATCGAGCAGGATGTCCCCGAGGGCCTGTATTCCGACAGCCATCGGGTCAAGCAGGTCCTGAAGAACCTGCTGTCGAATGCCTTCAAATTCACGCATCGGGGGACGGTCGGCCTGACGGTCCGGAACGCGCGGCCGGACGAAACGCAGGCCGCGCCGGAGAGCGGCCGCATGCTCGCCTTCGAAGTGCGGGACACCGGCATCGGCATTCCGGCGGAGAAGCAGCAGCTCGTCTTCGAAGCGTTCCAGCAGGTGGACGGCACGACGAGCCGCATCTACGGCGGCACGGGGCTCGGCCTTGCCATCAGCCGCGAGCTGGCCGGCCTGCTCGGCGGGACGATCGCGCTGGCAAGCCGCGAAGGCGAGGGCAGCACGTTCACGCTGTACCTGCCCGAGTATTACGTGGCGCCTGCGGCCGGCAGCAGCGCCGCCCATGCGGCGGAGGACGCCAAGCTCGGCGAGCAGGCTGTGCAGGCCGCCATGCTTGTCGCGCCGGCGCGGCATGACGCGAGCTCGGCCGTCCTGGAAGCCGCGCCTGGAGCGGCGGCGCCGAAGAAGCCGGGGAGCGACGCTGCCCGCATGCCGATCCAAGCGGCGATCGAGGACGATCGGGACGCGATCGGCCCGGAGGATCGCGTCGTGCTCATCATCGAGGACGACGGGCCGTTCGCCCGCGTTCTGCTGGAGATGGCGCGCTCGCGCGGCTTCAAGGGCATCGTGGCGATGCAGGGCGACGCGGGCCTCAGCGACGCGCGGACCTTCAAGCCGGACGCCGTGCTGCTCGACATCATGCTGCCGGTCATGGACGGCTGGTCCGTCCTTCATCACCTGAAGCACGACGCCGACACGCGCCATATTCCGGTGCATGTCATCTCCGTCATGGAAGAAGTGCAGCAAGGGCTGTCCATGGGCGCGATCGCGTACCTGCGCAAGCCCGCGGACAAGGAGCGGCTGGATAGGCTGTTCCAGCAGATCGAATCGTTCCTCGCGCGCGATCTCAAATACGTGCTCGTCGTCGAGGACGACGCCGCCCAGCGGACCGGCATCATCGAGCTGGTCGGGGACGACGACGTCGTCGTGAAGGCCGTGTCTTCGGGCGCCGAAGCCATGGAGGAGCTGGAGAGCCGGCACTACGACTGCATGGTGCTCGATCTCGGACTGCCGGACATCTCCGGCTTCGACCTGCTGGATGCCATCCGCCGGAGCGAGAAGCTGCGCGAGCTGCCGATCATCATTTACACCGGCCGCGAGCTCGACAAGAAGGAAGAGATCCAGCTCAAGAAGTATGCCGAGACGATCATCATCAAGGACGTCAAGTCGCCGGAGCGGCTGCTGGACGAGACGACCTTGTTCCTGCACCGCGTCGTGGCGGACCTGCCGGAGGAGAAACGAAGCGTGCTGCGGAGGCTGCACAGCGTGGAGACGATTTTCGCGGGCAAAACGATCCTGATCGTGGACGACGACATCCGCAACGTATTCGCCCTCTCGAGCGCGCTCGAAGGATACGAGATGAACATTCATTTCGCCGAGAACGGGCGGGAAGCGCTGGAGCAGCTGGAACAGCATCCCGAGACCCAGCTGATCCTGATGGACATGATGATGCCGGAGATGGACGGGTACGAGACGATGCGGCATGTCCGCGCGATACCGGCGTTCGAACGGCTGCCGATAATCGCGGTCACGGCGAAGGCCATGAAAGAAGACCGGGACAAATGCATCGAAGCCGGCGCCTCCGATTATATCGCGAAGCCGGTGAACATCGATCAGCTCCTGTCCTTGATGAGGGTGTGGTTATATCAATAACGAAACGGCGAGTGAAGAGGACATCATGATGCAGGGCGACGAAGAAATGAACAAGGCCGGCGAGCGCGAGCAGATCGAGATCGCGCTGCTGCTCGAAGGGCTGTACCAGCTGTACGGGTACGATTTTCGCAATTACGCGGCTTCCTCCGTCCGCCGGCGCATCTGGCACCGGGTGAACGCGGAACGGCTGCCGACGATCACGGCGCTGACGGAGCGGATGCTGCACGACCGGAGCGTCATGAACCGGCTGCTTGCCGACCTGACGATCCACGTGACGGAGATGTTCCGGGACCCGCAGGTATTCCGCTCGTTCCGCGAGCGGGTCGTGCCGCTGCTGCGGACGTATCCGTTCATCCGCATCTGGCACGCGGGCTGCTCCACCGGCGAGGAAGTGTACTCCATGGCCATCCTGCTGAAGGAAGAAGGCTTGTACGACAAAACGCGGATCTACGCGACGGACATGAACGAGCGCGTGCTGGAGACGGCGCGCGAGGGCGTGTTCCCGCTGGAGCGGATGCAGACGTTCACGCGCAATTACATCGAAGCGGGCGGCAAAGAGTCGTTCAGCAACTACTATACGGCGAAGTACGATTCGGTGCTGTTCCAGAGCGAGCTCAAACGCAATATCGTGTTCGCGCAGCACAACCTGGTGACGGACCGTTCATTTAACGAATTCAACGTCATTTTCTGCCGCAACGTCATGATCTATTTCAACAAAGAGCTGCAGAACCACGTGCACGGCCTGCTCTTCGACAGCCTCAGCACGTTCGGGGTGCTGGCGCTCGGGACGAAGGAGTCCATCAATTTCACGCGGTACGCCGATTCGTACGAGGAACTGGACGCGCACAGCCGGCTGTACCGCAAAATCAAATCGTAACCGACGCGGCGCGGCCGAAGGCGTCGCAGGCAAGTCACGGGGCTGGACAAGGCGCAACATCGGTTTTCCGAACCAAGGGGAAGGTGAAGAAGCAGTTATGATCGCTTATGATGGACCGGTTAACATATTGTTGGTGGACGACCACCCGGATAATTTGCTGGCGCTGGAGGCAGTGCTCGGGGATTTGAACTGCAAGCTGGTCAAATGCCTCTCGGGCGCCGAGGCGCTGCGCTGCCTGCTCAAGGACGAATTCGCGGTCATCCTGCTCGACGTGCAGATGCCCGAGATGGACGGCTTCGAGACGGCCAGGCTGATCAAGTCGCGGAAGAAAACGCAGGAAACGCCGATCATCTTCATCTCGGCGACGAGCAAGGAAGCGGAGCATTTCTTCACGGGCTACGAGGCCGGCGCGATCGACTACATGCTGAAGCCGTTCGTGCCGCAGATCCTGAAGGCCAAGATCGAAGGGTTCGTGCGGCTGTACGTGGGCAACAAGACGCTTCAGCTGCAGGCGGAGCTGCTGCAGCGGCAGACGGCGGAGCTGGAGCGCAGCAACCGGGAGCTGATGCGCACGACCTACCAGCTGACGAAGACGCAGGCGCTGACGCGCGCCATTCAAGAGACGAGCACGGATACGATGATGACCTTCGACGAGCACGGAAGCATCCTGACGGTCAACCCGGCGGTCGCGGCGATGTTCGGCTACCGCGAGGAAGAGGTGCTGGGCTTGCCCGTGTCGCTGCTCATCCCCAGCTTCGAGAGCGGCGCGTTCCGGCATTCGGAGGCGGGAGCCGGAGCGGGAATCGCCGACGGGCCGGGTGGCTCGAGCCGGCGGCCGACGGGACAGTCGGAATCAACGGGGCAGTCGGAAATGCGGCAGCGCGAACTCATGGGGCAGGGCGAGTTAACGGAGCAGACCGAATTGGCCGCCCTGCAGGACCTCGGAGGGCACATCCCGGGAGGGGAGGGATCCGCCGCCGGCGGGGCTTCCCGGTCCGTGCCGCGCGCGGAAGAAAAGGCACGAGCCTTGTCCGCACAGCCTATGCCGGCGGGTGACTGGTTCTTCCCGCGGCCCGGTCAATCCGGGACGGTTGCCCTGACTAGCAACAAGGCGGAAGGGCCGGTGAATTTCGATTCGCTTCCGGGCGAACGGATGCAGCTGAATCCCCGTCGCAAGGACGGAAGTACTTTTCCGGCGGAGATCCAGATCGGCGTCGCCGTTGTCGACGAGGAAAGGATCTACGCGTGCACGGTCAGCGACATGACCGAGCGCGTTCGATTCGAGCGCGAGCTGATGGCCGCCAAGGAAACGGCGGAGGTCGCGGCGCGGGCGAAGACGAATTTCCTCACGATGGTGAGCCACGAGATCCGTACGCCGATGAACGGCGTGCTCGGCATGACGGGCCTGCTGCTCGATACGGAGCTGGACGGCGCGCAGCGCGAATACGCCGAGATCATCCGCAAGAGCGGCGAAGCCCTGCTGTCGGTCATCAACGACATCCTGGATTACGCCAAGATCGAATCCGGCAAGCTCGAGGTGGAGCAGCTGCCGTTCAAGCTGCCGCTGCTCATCGCCGAAACCTTCGACCTGTTCACGGCCCGGTCGATGCAAAGCCGCCTCGCTTTGACCTACGAGCCGGATCCCGCGCTGCCGGAGGTGCTGGTCGGCGACGAGATCAAGCTGCGCCAGGTGCTGGTCAATCTCGTCGGCAATGCCTTCAAGTTCACGCCCGAGGGCAGCATAACCGTCGCCTCGCGGCTGCTGTCTTCAAGCGGGCAGACGGCGTTGATCGAATTCGTCGTGTCGGATTCCGGCGTCGGCATACCCGAGGATAAGCTGCCGCTCCTGTTCCAGCCGTTCTCCCAGGTCGATACGTCGCTCACGCGGCAGTACGAGGGCACGGGACTCGGCCTGGCCATTTGCAAAAATCTCGTGGAGCTGATGGGCGGCTCCATCGGCGTCGTATCCGCTCTGGGCAAAGGCACGACGTTCCGGTTTACCGTGCAGCTGGGCACTTGGCTGACGGGACGGGACGAATCCGCCGCGCAATCGTACCGGGCGGAGGCGCAGGCGAAGCTGCCGGTTGCCGGAAGCTTCGCCGCGTCCGCCGCGAAGGGCACGGCGTATAACGCGATGGCGTCTGCGGACCCTGCCGCCGCTAAGGATACAGCCGCCGGGGAACGCGAGGCGGGTAATCGCCGATTTGCCGCGGACGGCGTGGCTCTTGGCACGCTCGAGGCGAGAGATCCGGCCGCGAAGGATATCGCGGCCGGAGAGCGGGGAGCGGGTGATCGACATATTGCTGCGGACGGCGTGGCGCTTAATGCGAGCACGGCGAAAGATTCGGCTGGAAAAGATATCGCCACCGGAGAGCGTGACGCAGGTGATCACCTAATGGCCGCGGACGGCGTGGCGCTTAATGAATGCGCGGCGAAAAATTCGGCCGCGAAAGATACCGCCACCGGAGA
>NZ_JAAAMV010000015.1 GCF_009909185.1 Paenibacillus glycinis
CCTAATGGCCGCGGACGGCGTGGCGCTTAATGAATGCGCGGCGAAAAATTCGGCCGCGAAAGATACCGCCACCGGAGAGCGTGACTCGAGCGATCGCAAAATGGTCGCGGACGACATGATGCCTCATGCGCTCGCGACGACAGATTCGGCCGCGGATTCAGCCTCCGGCCCAATAGCGGCACGCGGCCGTGCGGCCGTACTCGTCGCGGACGATAACGAGATTAACCAGAAGCTGACGCTGTCGCTGCTGGATAAGCTCGGCATCGCCGCGGATGTCGCCGGCAATGGAAGCGATGCCGTCGATTTGGCCATGATGCGCCATTACGATCTGATTCTGATGGACATGCGGATGCCCGTCATGGACGGTCTCGAAGCGACCCGGCGCGTGCTCGCCTCGGCCCCGGCCGGCCGCGCTCCGGTCGTCGTGGCGATGACGGCGAACGTGCTGCCGCGCGACCGCGAACGATGTCTCGAAGCGGGCATGACGGATTTCCTCTCGAAGCCGATTCAATTCGACGCGGTGGAGCGGCTGCTGCAGCGCTGCGGCATCGAGACGGAGCGGACGCGGTTATCGTGAGAGGAGAGGCGGTCGCTGTCTGACTCCAAAGGACGCGCCGTTGCGCGGCTTGTTCCGACCGAAGGCGGGTGGAGCAAATCACGAACGTCGATGCGGCTAGCGCTCATGTCCGAACGTGCTGCGCGGAATGCACGAAATGTACGAAAAGTGTGCTGGAATGCACCAGGTGTTCGAACTCGCGGCATGCACGAGATGTGCGTGTGCGAGAAGTGTTGAAATGCACGAGTTGCATGAACTGCACGGAATGAACGAGAGGTGCGGTAAGTACTGGAATACACGAGATGTTCGAACTGTACGGGATGTACGAGAAATACGACATGTATGACCTACACAGCATGCACGAGAAGTTCGAACTGTACGGGATGTACGAGAAATACGAGATGTATAACCTACACAGCATGCACGAGATGTGCGAACTGCACGGAATGTCACGAGATGTACGAAAAGATTGTAGCTCCCCAGCCCAGAATTCATGGCTTTGTCAGCGCTGATGTCCAAATTGGTGCAAATGTGCAGGAATTCATGGCTCGGTGAGTGATTATTACGAAATTGCTGCAATTCTGCAGTAATTGTGAGGGAATTAATTAGCTGCATATATGTATAGTGAAAAACTGCTGCATTATTGCAGCAATTTTAACTTGCAGCTCCGTTTGACTCGTATTTTCCTGCACTTTTACAGTAATTTGATCGAATGGCGCAGCCGCTTGGCTTGTACATAGCAATTCAAGAACAATCTCCTGCGATGAACCTGCCTTTGTGCTTCGGGAATGAGAAACAACACCCGAAGAAACTGTCAGCTATCATCGAATCGACGAAAGGAAAACAACGTACCCCGCGCACCTGCCGTGGAACGCCGCACCTGCCGGTGAACGCCGCATCTGCCGGTGAACGCCGTATCTGCCGGTGAACGCCGCATCTGCCGGTGAACTCCGCATCTGCCGGAGAGCGCCGCATCTGCCAGTGAACGCCGCATCTACCGGTGAACGCCGCATCTGCCGGTGAACGCCGCATCTGCCGGAGAGCGCCGCATCTGCCGGTGAACGCCGCACCTGCCGACGAACGCCGCACCTACCTGCGAGCGCCACACCTGCTGGGTAGCGCCGGCCCAAAACACGAACAACCTCCAGCCCGCCGACCGCGGCGATACTGGAGGTTGTTTGCTTGATGCGGCACGGGAATTATCTCGTGCTCGTCCGGATGGTTATGCATGAAGTCACTCGCTGACTGGAGAGCGCTTCCTTCCTCGTCGCAGTTCTCGTCCGATTGATCGAGAGCGAGCCGGCATACGCGTAGCGCGAAGCAGCGGCGGCGGCTTGCCGTTATGTACTTGCGCATGTCGCGCATAACCCCTCGACGGCACCAAGCGAGCATATTCGTCCCTCATATTCGATTTCGCTTGGACGCGTCACCCGCGCAGCAACGACTCCGCCCCGTCGATGAAGATCGGCGTGCCGGTAATATGGCTCGACGAATCCGAAGCGAGGAACAAGACGAGATCGCCGACCTGCGAGGCGCGGCCGGGGCCGTTCTCCAGCGGCTGATTGCCTTCCGGAAATTCGACCGGGATCTGAATCTCGTCCAATTCCGGCGTCGGGTGCGTGTTCTGCCCGATATGCGTCTTGATGGCGCCGGGGCAAATCGCGTTCACGCGGATGCCATACCGGGCCAGCTCCAGAGCGGCCATTTGCATAAACGCAACCTGACCGGCCTTGGAGGTGCTGTAGGCGCTCATGCCGAAATTCGAAAATACCCGGTTGCCGTTGATCGAGCTCGTAATCACGATGCTGCCGCCGTTTTTCTTCAAATACGGAACGGCGTACTTGACGGTCAGGAACGTGCCCTTCAGGTTGATGTCGAGCGTCGCGCTCCAATCCTCCGGCGTCATCGTCTCGATCGGCGCCAACGTGCCGTTGATGCCCGCGTTGGCGAAGACGATATCGAGCCGGTCCCAATGGCCCGCGGCCTCTTGAATCGCGCTCTCGATGTCCGCGGGCTTCGAAATATCCGCCTCGATGGCGATCGCCTCGCCCCCCGCCTCCGCGATCCGCTTCTTGACGTCCGCGACGCGCTCTTCCTTGACGTCCACCAGCGCGATCCGCGCCCCTTCTTCGGCCAGCCGAAGCGCCGCGGCCCGGCCGATGCCGGAGCCGGCCCCGGTAATGACGGCGACTTTGCCGCCTACGATTCCTTTGCCGTTCGATTTGGTCATGACAGGCAGAGACCTCCCTTTCGATTGGATGCTTATACGCCTGGAACGCTTGTACGCCTGAAATGCTTATTCGCCTGGAATGCTCGCACGACTCAACGATTGAACGCTTGAACGTCCGCATCCTCTCATACCCGTTTTTTCCTAATCGCAACCAGATATACCTGCGGAAAACAAGACTTCCGCCAGACGGGACGCGCCCGGCGGACCAGGAGTAAAAGTCCCCGCGGCATCTGCCGCCGCCGTGCAAACGCAAAAACTCCGGTTCACGCGCCGCGATCGACGGAATGAACCGGAGAAGACGTCCTGCGCGGCAACCTGCGCCAACCCGCACCAACCTGCCATGCGGTCAGTTCCTGATCACATCCACCATGATGCCCTTCATGAGAAGCGGCGGAAGAACGAACAGGCGAGGATAATGGTCAACGTCGATATCAAGTCACCGCCATGCGGTCATTTCTTGATCGCATCCATCCGGATGCCCTTCACGAAGAAGCGGCGGAAGAACGAACAGGCGAGGATATTGGTCAACCTCGTCACCAAGTCACAGCCATACGGCCAGTCCCTGATCGCATCCGTCCTGATGCCTCGCTGCCATGCGGTCAGCTCTTGATCGCATCCGTCCTGATGCCTCGCCGCCATGCGGTCAGCTCTTGATCGCGCCCATCATGATGCCCTTCACGAAGAAGCGCTGGATGAACGGGTAGACGAGGATGATGGGCAGCGTCGATACCATGGTGACCGCCATGCGGATGCTTTCGCCGGACACCGGGATGCGCTTCGACGACTTGGCCAACGCTTCCGCTTCGGACACCATCGCGCCCGTCTGAAATTGGTTCAGGATCTTCACGAGCACGGCCTGCAGCGTCTTCAGCTCCGGCTTGTACGTGTAGATGTACGAGTCGTACCAGGCGTTCCAATGCCCGATCCCGATGAACAGCGCTATGGTCGCGAGCACCGGCACGCAGAGCGGGAGCACGATGCTGCCGAAGATCTGCAGGTCGTTCGCCCCGTCGATCTTGGCCGACTCTTCGAGCTCCGGCGGCAGCTGCTCGATGTACGTCCGCACGAGGATCATCAGGAAGACGCCGATGAGGCCCGGGAACACGAACACCCAGAAGGAGTCGATCAGATGGAGCGACTTGATGATCATGTACGTCGGGATCAAGCCGCCGCCGAAGTACATCGTGAAGATGAAGAACAAGGTGAAGAACCGCCAGGCGATCAATTCGCGCTTGCTGAGCGAGAAAGCCATCATGCAGATCGCGATCACGGAGAGCGGCGTGCCGACGACCGTCCGCAGGACGGTGACCTTCACGGAGCTGATCAGCTCCGAATTGCGCAGGATCGACCGGTAGCTCTCGAGCGTGAATTCCCGGGGCCATAGATAGAGGCCGCCGCGAACGGCGTCCGTGGCATCGTTCAGCGAGACGACGAGAATGTTCCAGAACGGATAGAAGGTCGCGACGAAGACGAGAAACAGAAACGCGTACATCGCGGTATCGAACGCCTTATCCGAAATCGTGCTTTTTCCGAGCATGCTGCACCTGCTTCCTTAGAATAGCGATTGGTTGTTGAATCTCTTGGAGGCGGAGTTGACGATCACGATGATGATGAACGCGACGACGGAATTGAACAGGCCGACGGCCGACGCGTAGGAGAACATGGAATTTTGCAGGCCGTACCGGAACGAGTACGTCGAGAGCACGTCCGAATAATCCTGGTTCAGGCCGTTGCTGAGCAGGAAATGCTGATCGAATCCGGCATTCAGGACGCCGCCCAGCGACAGGATGAGCAGGATGACGATCGTCGGCTTCAGATGCGGCAGCGTGACGTAGAGGATCTGCTTGAAGCGTCCGGCTCCGTCGACCTTGGCGGCCTCGTACAGATCCAGGTTGATCGACGAGATCGCCGCCAGATAGATGATCGAGCTGTAGCCCATCTCCTTCCACGTATTGCCGAAGGCGACGATCCACCAGAAATATTTGCCCTCCTGAAGGAACAGAATGCTGTCCTTGGTCAGATGCAGCCATTTGAGCAGGTCGTTCACGATTCCGTCCGAGGAGAGCACGGTGACGATGATGTTCGCGGCGATGACCCAGGAGATGAAGTGCGGCAGGTAGGAGACGGTCTGCACCGTTTTCTTGAACGCGGCGCCTTTGATCTCGTTGACGGCGATGGCGATCAGGATGGGGACGGGGAAGGACACGATCAAGGTCAGCAGCGTCGAAGCCAGCGTGTTGCGCATGATGATGAAGAAATCGCCGTTGCTGAAGAAATAATCGAACCATTTCAGGCCGACGAACTCGCCGTGGAACATGTTGGTCCAGAAGCTGCCGAGCATCGGCTGGTAATTGATAAAGGCCATATAGAGTCCGGCCATCGGCAAGTAGGCGAACAAGACCGCCCAAATAATCGCGGGAAGAAGCATAAGCAGGAGATACCGCTGCTCCATGAGCCGGTGCTTGAATTTTCTTTTGGCCGTCTTCTTCGTGGTGCGAATCGTCGTCGCAGCCGTTTCCATGGGGTGCACCTCTTTCGTTCATATTGGGAAAAGTATACGGTTCCGCGATTTGCGCCAGCAATACAACAATGTGCAGAATCGTGCGGGAAAACGTCTTACATGCCGCAATGGGGCTTTTCGGTCTTCTTCGCGGATCGGGACGGATAGTATAATAGGTCTGGACGTAATAGGGGGAGGGTTCGGAAATGCTGGCTATCTATCTCGTGGAAGACGAAATCATCGAACTGAACCTGATGATGAACCATATCGATTGGGGAGCAATGGGGCTCGAGGTCGTCGGCGCCGCCAAGAACGGCAAGAAAGCCTGGGAGGAGATCCAGGCGCTGCAGCCGGATATCGTGCTGTCCGACGTGCGCATGCCGTTCATGGACGGGCTGCAGCTGGCGGCGCTCGTCCAGGAGCGCTTCGATTGGATCAAGGTCGTGTTCCTGAGCGGGCACGACGAGTTTACATACGTGAGGTCCGCGCTGGAATCGGGCGCGGTCGGCTATCTGCTCAAGCCGATCGACCGCGCCGAGCTGTCCGCCGTCATGGCCAAGGCGAAGGCCGAAGTGGAGAAAGCGAAGCTGCTCCGCCGTTCGAAGGCGGTGCTGATCGAAAGCCTGCTGGCGGCCCTGCTCGCCGGAACGGACGCCGGAAGCCGGGAGCAGGCGTGGCAGGAGCTGATCGACCTGTATCCCGAATACGCGGACCGGAAATTTGTAACCGCTTTAATCAGCGTGGACGGGTACTCGGCCCTGCTCGCGGACAGCCCGGAGGCGGCGCGCGAGGTGCCGCGAACGGCGGAGCTGCTCCGCCAACGGCTGGAAGCCCGCGGGCTCGAAGGAACGGTGCTCGGATTGAACGAGCATGAATGGCTGCTCGCGCTTCCCGCCGCGGCCGTGCCGGAGGCGGCGGCCGGGCTGTGGGAAGAGCTGGCGGACGCGATCAAGACCGCGCTCGGTTGGACGGCGACGATCGGGGTATGCGACCGGGAAGCCGCGCTGCGCGAGGGAAGCGCGCTGTTCGCGAAGGCGAGGAACGCGGCCGACGAGCGTTTCTTCGCCGGGCCGGGGAACGTCATCCTGGACTCCCGTCTGCATGCCCGGCTCGACCTGGGCCTCGGCGCCGGAGACGACGCGCAGCGGCCGGGCAAGCTCGACCTGTCCGACCGGGAAGGGACGTCCGAGGCCGTCGGCCGGTTCTTCGACGTCATGCACAGCCTCCGGGCCACGAAGGCGCGCGTGCTCCAGGGCGCAAGCGAGCTGCTCGGCGCGATCGCGACCGAGCGGGCGAAGTACGAGGACGCGGCCGGCGATGCCGACCTCGCCGGAGAACAGGCCGCTTGGATGCGGGCGGTCGAACGGGCGGAGACCCTCGAGGAGCTCAAGCGGTACATGCTGGAGCTGGCCGGCAGGCTCTGCGCGCAGCTCGAGGACCGGCAGCAGGACCGGCACATGCAGCTCGTGCGGCAGGTAAGGGACATCATCGACCGCGAGTACCACGACTCGCTCACGATCGATTATTTGGCGGGCAAGGTGTACCTGTCGCCCAATTATCTGCGCGTGCTGTTCAAGGAGAAGACCGGTTGCACCGTGCACGAGTACCTGACCCGGATCCGGCTGGGCAAATCGCTGGAGCTGCTGCGCGACAAGTCGCTCAAGATCCACGACGTCGCCCGCCGGGTCGGCTACGACAACACGTCCTACTTCTGCTCGTTTTTCTACAAAACGCAAGGAGTCACGCCGAATGAATATCGCAAGAAGTTTCTATAAGCCCGTGCGGCTGCTCTATGCGAACCTGGTCAACAAGCGATTCCGAACCAAGCTGTTCTACGTCTTCCTGCTGGTCACGATCGTCCCGGTCTCCTTCCTCGTCTCGTATTCGTACCATGCGATCAAGGACCAGCTCGTCCGGCAGGCCGTCGAGAACGTCGGCAGCACGATGGACCAGATCAACAACAACATCGAGAACAAGCTGAGCCTGTATTCCCAGCTCTCGACTCTGCTCTACCTGGATACGGAGCTCCGCAATTATTTGGTCAACCAGTACAAGAAGAACGACGTGTACATCCTCGACGCGTTCGACTATATCAACAAATCGCTGTACAAGATCATGGCGATGAACCCCAATCTGAAGGCGCTTACGATCTATTCCGACAACGAATCGCTGAACTCGGACGGCTTCTTCATCAAGCATATGGAGGATTTGCCGCAATCCCTGCGCGACCGGTCGTTCCATGCCGAAGGACAACTGACGAGCTTCTACATGACGGACTCCGCCACGAACGAGAAAGTCATCCTGCTGGCGCGCTCGCTGAACTATCTCAGCTTGAACTACCCGTACGGCATCCTGACGATGGAAATCTCGGAATGGGAGATTTATTCCCTCATCGAGAAGGAGAACAAGAACAAGACGATCTACGTCGCGGACGAGAACGGGGACGTCATCTCGTCCAGCGCCAAACGGTCGCCATACCGGAATATCGCGGAGATCGCGCCCGGCGAGGCGAAGGCGGGAGCATTGAACGACGGGGACGTCGTCTACGCCAGCATCCGCGGCGAGCGCTCGATCCTCGTGCAGAAATCGCTGCCGAACGGCTGGAAGACGGTCGTCGTCCTGCCGTACGACGAGCTGATCGACCAAGCGTCGGCCGCTTCCCGCAAGATGCTGTACATCTCGATCGTCTGCATCGCCGTCGCGATCGTCTTGATCTATTGGACGAGCCAGCTGATGACGAAGCGCTTCGAATCGCTGCTGCAGCAGATTCGCAAAGTCGAACGCGGCAATTTCGACGTGCGGCTCCCGAAGATGGGGACGGACGAGGTCGGGCAGCTGTCGTTCGCGCTGAAGAAGATGGCGGTCACGATCCAAGAGCTGATCAACGACGTGTACAAGAAGGAGATCGCGCAGAAGGAAGCGGAGATGGACAGCCTGCAGGCGCAGATCTCGCCCCACTTTCTGTACAACACGCTGGCTTCGATCTCCGCGCTCGCCATCGCGGGCAATACGCGGCAGAGCCATCTCATGGCGGACGATTTGGCGCGGTTTTACCGCATCTCGCTCAGCAAAGGGAAGAAGAGCATCCCGATCGAGCAGGAGATCCGCCTGACCGAGCATTACCTCGCGATCCAGCAGGTTCGTTTCGAGGGATTGTTCAGCGTGCGCTTCGCGCTCGACGAGGCGCTGCTGCATTACACGACGCCGAAACTGATCCTGCAGCCGTTCATCGAGAACTGCATCAACCATGCCATGTGGGACGAGGAGCGCGGCATCGGAATCGTCATCAAGCTCATGGAGGACGACGGCGATCTCGTATTGGCGGTCATCGACGACGGCATGGGCATCCCGCGCGCGGTCATGGAACGGATGCAGCAAAAGCCGGACGCATCGGCAGGCTACGGCATTTATAACGTGCATAAACGCATCCAGCTCGCCTTCGGGGAGCGGTACGGGGTGCGCGTGCACAGCAGGCTCGGCATCGGGACCTCGGTCCACATCCGCATGCCGATGGCGCGATGAAGCGGGGGATGAAAGTCGTTTTCCGGTACGTTTGAATGCAAAGTGGTATGGAATCGCGGCGGACCCGGTGTCTACAATGAATGCAGGCGGCAGCGATGGACCCTCGGAACCGGCCGGTCCGACCGGATATGAAATCGCTGTCATGCAGTTGGTCGCCAATACGTGAAGGGGGAAAGATGCGCATGTGGAAAAAAGGGCAGTTTCGATTTACGGTCGCCATGGTGTTGATGGCGTCGATGCTTGCGGGATGCGGCGGCAACAACGCGCCGGCCAATAACGGAGGAACGGCGAATACGGGGAATACGGGGAATACGGCCGCGGCCGGCAATGAGGGCGAAGCGGATAACGCGGGCAATGCGGAGGCGCCGGCGGACAATAAGCCGGTCACCTTCACGTTCTTCGACGCCAACGTCGGGGATACGTTCGACAATCCGGTCGCGCAGGAGATCACGAAGAAAACGGGCGTGTCGCTGGAAATCCAGCAGCCGACGGGCAATCCGTCCGAGAAGCTGAACCTGATGCTCGCGAGCAACGACCTGCCGGACATCATGGACATCGGCCGAGGCGACATTCTCGAGAAATACATCGCGGCCGGCGCGCTCGTGCCGCTGAACGATCTCATCGACAAATACGGCACGCACATCAAGGAAATGTACGGCGACATGCTCAAGAAAACGAGAAGCGCCGACGGCAAAAACTATTACCTGGCCAACTGGTACGGGCTCGAGCAGTACCCGGTCTTCGGCTTTCTGATGCGTATGGACGTGATGAAGGAGCTCGGCGTCGGCGACAAAGTCAACAACGGCGAGCCGTTCACCTCCGACGAATACGTCGAGCTGCTGAAGAAATACAAGGAGAAATACCCGACTTCGGACGGCAAGCCGACGGTGCCGATTACGTTCAACGGCGAGAACATGGGCGCGATCACCGGCTCGTTCAAGGGCATGTTCGGGATCATGCCGTATTATCAGGATGGCGGCGAACTGAAGACGGACGTCAAGGATCCGCGCTACCTGGATATGATCAAGTTCATGAATTCCCTGTACACGCAAGGCCTGATCGACCCGGAATGGGCGACCAACAAGACGCAGCAATACGAGCAGAAGCTGGCGAGCGGCAGCTATTTCTCCACGGCGGACGCGTTCTGGAACCTGGGCAAGCCGAACACGATCCTGAAGGAAGCGGCCAAGGACCCGGCTTTGAAGGACGAGAGCCAATTTTACCCGTACAAGGTGCTGGCGCCGGGCGTCGACCCGTCCAAGGCGACGTACGGACCGAAGAGCTCCCTGGGCTGGGACGGCATCGGCATCTCGAAGAGCAACAAGGATCCGGTCCGCGCGATTCAATTCTTGGATTTCCTGGCCAGCGAAGAAGGCCAGTACCTCATGATGTGGGGCCTCGAAGGCAAGGATTGGGACATGAAGGACGGCAAGCACGTGCCGCGGCCGGAGACGCTGGAAGGCTTCGCGAAGGACTGGGACGGTTATTCCAAGCAGACGGGCATCCGCAAATGGACGTGGACGATCAAGAACGGCCCGGGCTCCGACGGCACGCCGTACGATCTGATCGGCCGTTACCAGACGGATCCGGTGTCGGCGCTCGCGATCAAGAACCTGGCGGACACTTCGTTCGACACCGCGCCGTTCGATAACCTAGGCCCGAGCGGGGGCACGCCGGAAGCGATCATCCAGCAAAAGGTGAACGAGACGACGTCCAAATACTTCCCGCGCATGGTCATGGCCGCTTCGCAGGACGAAGCCGTCGCCACCTACGAGAAGATGCTCAAGGAGCTGGAAACGGCGGGCGTGTCGAAGCTGGAGAAAATCTACACCGACAATTACAACAAGCGGATGGAATTGTGGAAATAAAGAAGCAAGCCGCAAGGACGGGGGCGCCGTTCGGCGCCTCCGGCCATATGCCGCCCTTCGTGCACGAGGGATGGATGCTGCTCTGCCCGCATGATCGGCGGAAGCAGCCGGTATCATAATCGACGCTATGCCAAGGAGGCAGCCAATGCGCACAACCATATGGACGCGGTTAATTGTAGTCTTCATCACGATCATGCTGGGAGGGACGTTAATACCGCAAGTGAATTACGCGAAAGGAAAGCTGACGGTCGAACAGAAGAACGGAAAGGTGACGGCGGCTAACGGCAGCTACGCGATCGCGTACGATCTCGCGACGGGGCTCGGCAGCTTCGCGTGGGGAGGACGAACGATCCTGCGCGATTTCAGCTCCGACATCAAGTTCGCCGGCGACGACGCGCGCTACCGGTCCTCCGATCCGGCGAAGCGGACGGCGGAATGGAACAAGCTACCCCGCGACGGCTACGGCAAGGACGGCGTGAAGCTGTCGATCCGCAGCGTGCTCGATTCCGGGCCGGAGCTGACCCTGAATCTCTATTTGTACCCGGACGAGGCTTACTTCCTGTCCGATCTGAACGTCGCCAATCCGGCGGGAAAGGCCGTCGAGATTCTCGAGCCGGTCGCCGCCTCCAACCTGGATATCGGCGCTGGCATGGACAAGCGCATCTTGACCACGCCGTATACGAACAATTTCGACTTCGGCGTGGCGCCGGTGAACGATTTCGGCAGCAGCCAGAACGGCGCCGACCGCTACGAGGGCGAGCAGCTGAAGTGGGAGCCGTTCAACGGCATCAGCCACTGGGTGTCGGCGATGTTCGACAATGCCGGGAAGCAGGGCTTCGTCGCCGGCGCCGCGACCGTGAAGAACTGGAAGAGCAGCCAGAAGCTCGGCCAGGCGGAGCAGGCGAACGGACCGCTGACCGCATTCGGCGTCTATAACTGGGGCGGCTCGCAGAGCGGGCCGAATATCGCCTCGGACCGGTTCTTCTTCGGATTCTATGACGATTATCAAGCCGGACTGGAGGAATACGGCAAGGTATACAACATCGGCGAGCCGCATCTGGAGTGGAAGGGCGACGTGCCGATGGGCTACAACACCTACTACTCGCATTACGGCTACGCGACCGCGGAAGCGATGTACGCGATGGTCGACTACGTGGCGGAGAACCTGAAGCCGCTCGGTTACGAGTATTTCAACCAAGACGGCGGCTTCTGGCCGGATACGAGCCTGCCGTTCGACGAGGGCATGCAGACCTTCGCCGATTACGTGCATAGCAAGGGATTGAAGGTCGGCGGCTATCAGACGCCGTTCACGATCTACGACTCGTGGCTGGACGAGGCGATTCCGGGCACGGACGCGACATACCGGGATATCTGCCTGAAGGACGAGAACGGCAAGCCGATTCGCACGTATCTGGGTACGTACGCGATGGATATCTCCAACCCCGCCGCGCAGACGGCCATTCGTAACGCGATCAAGAAATACGTGGATTGGGGCTTCGATTACCTCAAGCTGGACTTTATCGATATGGGCATGTACGAGGGGCAGCATTACGATCCGTCGGTCAACGGCGTGCAGGCGTACCGCATCGGCATGGGCATCATCCGCGACACGGTGCTGGCGGCGGGCCGGCCGATCTACATCAACGAATCGATCGCGCCGCTGCTTCCGGCGGCATTCGCCCACGGCAGACGGGCGGCTTGCGACACGTCGCTCGGCGTGAACGGCTACTCCGGCATCGAGCGCCAAGCGTTCAACGACCTGGCGTCCTGGTGGACGAACGGCACGCTCTACGACTACAACGATCCCGACATGATCATGCCGGAGAATTTCGCCCAAGGCTTCTGGTACAAATACAGCCAGAGCGAAGGCAAGCTGTTGGCGACGACGGTCGCGATGGGCGGCGGGCATTGGCTGATCGGCGACAATATTCCGTTCTTGTCCGAGGACCGCATGAGCCTCCTCCAGAACAAGGAGCTGCTCGATGTCGCCGCGAACGGCGGGGCGGCCAAGCCCGTCGCCATGACGAGCTTCTATCACAAAGGCGAGCGCGCTCCGTCGGTCGCGTACAAGGCGGGCGGTCATGGCGAGACGTACGTCAGCCTGACCAATTGGGACGCGAAGAACGAAGCGACGATCAGCATCAAGCTGGCCGATCTCGGCTTGAACGGCAGCGCGAACTACGCGCTGACGGAGATTTATTCGGGGCGCGGGCTCGGCAAGGCGAAGGGGCAATTCACGTATACGCTGCCGCCGAACGGCACGGCGATCGTCAAGGTGACGAACGGCGGCTCGGGTAACGGCGGCGATGCGCCGGCGAATCTCGCGCTCGGCAAACCGGTCAACGTCTCGTCCACATGGGCCGATCCCGGCTACGAGGGCGCGATGCTGACGGACGGCAAGCTGTCCACGAGATGGAGCGCCGCCGACAAGCATCAGAACGACGAATGGGCGGAGATCGATTTCGGAAAGCCGACGGACGTCAATCAAGTCGTGGTGAAGGAGTACAAGGGCGACTATTTCCAAATCGCCAATTACGCGCTGCAGTATTGGGACGGCACGCGTTACGTCGACATCACGAAGGGCTTTACGGTCGGGGACGACAAGACGATCGATTTCAAGACGGTCACGACGTCCAAGATAAGGCTGTTCATGAAGACGAACTATTTCATTCCGTCGATCAAGGAGCTCGAAGCGTATAACGTCAAAGGCGGCGGCGGACCGAGCATCGTGCAGGACGACAGCAACGGGGAGTACGCGAATTACTCCGATATCCGCGCCGGCGTGCAGCGGATGCAGGTGTTCAAGCTGACGAAGAGCGATCTGCCGAAGCTGGACGTGTACATCTACGAGAGCTACGTGAACGCGGTGCCGGCGGATGCTTATTATTTCGATCTCGTCACGCTGGACGCGAACGACAACCCGCAGGACAAAATCTTCTCCGCTTCGCTTCCGGCGTACAATATTCCGGGCAGCGTGAGCCCGTATTCGATCTATCCGCGCCTGAAAAACCTGGATACGACGAAGAAATACGGCCTGATCCTCAAATCGCCGAAGTCGGCGGACACGGGTTCGACGGACAACAACTACGGCTTCGCGTACAGCGACAGCAATCCGTATGCGGACGGGTACGAGAAGCTGTCGCTCGACGGCGGCAAGACGTGGACGACGGAGAATGACGGCAAGCGGGATTTGATTTTCTCGTTGTATTCGAGCAAGTAACGATTCAATGCGCATGAGGAAGGAAGGCGGCGGGGAGCGATCCCGCCGCCTTTTTTTTGCGGGCATCGGCAAGCGACGGAGCTCGCGTCCGATGAACGGCGGGGCGTCCGGGGAGCGCCGGAGCGGCTTTCGGTATCCAGACAGCGGTAGTGTCCGGCGTCCGTCATTGCGACTTGCGATGGTCCGGCGATGTCTATGCGCGTTCCGGTAGCCTACCGGCATGGGCGTCCGGCGGGCGTCAATGCGACTTCCAGCGACTCGGCGACTCGGCGTCCGGCCGGCGTCAACGCGTCTTCCGGTACTGCAAGGGCGTGTCGCCGAGCTCCCTGCGGAACAGCTCGATGAACTGCGAGGTCGTCGAGAAGCCGCACTCGAGGCCGATCGCGCTGATCGTCAGCGTCGTATTCAGCAGCAGCCCTTTGGCGGCTTCAAGCCGCTTGCGCAGCAAATATCGCCCCGGCGACAATCCGGTCTGGACCTTGAACAGATGGCGAAAATGATCCTCGCCGTAGCCGGACAGCTCCGCCAGCGTGCGAAGCTGCAGCGGCTGCGTATAGTTCTCGTCCATGTAGCGCCGCGCGTAGAACAACCGCTCCGGCCGCTGCTCGTCGCCCTGCGGCGCTTCCGCCTGCCGGCCGAGCAGCAGAATGATCTCGTTCAGCAGGAGATTCGCCCGCTGCGCGTAGTGGGCTTTCTGGGCGAGCAGCTCCTCCTTCATCGTCAGCATGAGCGCGAGGATCGCCCGCTCGTCCGTATCGCGGATGAGGCCGTTCGGCAGCTGCACGGGGAAATCGTCGTAGCGAAAACCGAAGAAGACGACCTCCGTCGCTTCGTCGTGCCGCTCGTCGTGCATGTAATTCGGCCGGGTCAGCGTGATCGTGCCGGGTCCGTAGGCCAGCGTCCCGCCGTTCAGATTCATCGTTCCTGTCCCCGATACGTAGTAGACAAGCTCGTAGCAGCTATGCTTGTGATAATCGACGTAACTGCCCGCGTCATGGGATTTGTAGAAGAAGAAATCCAATTCGCCGTTCATGCCGGCCACGACCTTTCCCCGAATCCTGATAGTTTATCCCCAGTCTATTATAGCTCGGGGGCTCTTGTCACCCGTATGATGGAGGAGTAGAACCGACCAATCATTCACGGGAGTGATCGACGATGGCGAACGGAAACGCGACAGGACTGACGGAACAAGAAATCACGCAGTACCGCGAAGACGGCTTCCTGGTGTTCGACGGGATATTGAGCGAGGCGGAGGTCGAAGAGCTGCGTCTTGCCTGCGAAGCGGACGCGATCACGTCGCTTCGCACGCAGAAGGAATACGAGACGATGACGGTGCACGCGCTCGGCATCACGTCCCTGCATCCGGCCTTTCTCCGGCTGGCGAAGCATCCGGCGATCGTGGGCAAGCTGCGCGCCCTGCTCGGCGACGATATCGAGCTGCAGCATTCCAAGCTGGCGACGAAGCCGCCGGCGAAGGGCGTCGGCGCGTTCGCGTGGCATCAGGATTACGTCTTCTATCCCCACACCAATACCGATCTGTTGTCCGTCATGGTCATGCTGGACGACGCGACGCCGGAGAACGGCTGCATGCAGATGGTGAAGGGGAGCCACCGGCTCGGCCCTCTGAACCACATGAAGGACGGACGCTTCGCTGCAGCCTGCCAGGAGACCCGGTATTGGGAGGAGCCGGCGAATCCGGACGACATCGCCTGCATCATGCCGAAGACGGGCGGCATCAGCATTCATCATGCGCTGACGCTGCACGGCTCGGCGGCCAACGCGTCCGGCAGGCCGCGCCGGGGCATCGTGTTCTCGTACCGCGCGGGGGACGCTTATCAGCTGGCCGACACGCTGTTCGACGACACTGGCCTGCTGATCAGCGGCAGCCGCAAGGGCATCGTCCGCTGCGACGCCGGCGTCGTGGCGCTGCCGTTCCGGGGCGGCGGCGCGCATCCGTACGGCTCGGCCTGGAACCAGGCGGGCGGATTCGCGGCGGCGCATAACGGGGAGCAGCCCGGCCACTCGCGTTGATCCGCTTGCGGCAGCCGCACGCGAGCGGATCGCGCGCATCCGAGGAGACGCCGCGGCTTCGCCTGCACGGACCCGGCATAAGCCGCTGCGGCGATAATCCCCGCATGGGGCCGCCACGCGGGGCTGGAGCGCGCCCGGGCGCGAAAATCCCGTCTTCCCGCGTCCATTTGCCCGAAATCACATAATTAACTAACGATTTTGCGGTATAGTGGGGGCAGCACGCGCTCGGACGGGCCGTCAACCGAAGAAGGAGCTGTACGAAACATGACGCAGAACAAAGAAGCCTATTTGCAATCCGTGATCGGCGCGATGGACACGCTGCTGAGCGTTTTTCCCGAGGAAGCCACGCTGGTGCTGATCGACGCGGATCAAGTGCGGGCCTTCCGGAACAACATGAAGGTCGCGGTCGATATTCCCGTCGGCACGCCGCGTTCGGCCTTGGCGGGCACGATTTCGGAGAAGGCGTTCGTCCATGGCCGGGTGTTCCGGGAGGAACGCGGGCCGGAGCTGTTCGGCGTTCCGTATATCGGCACGTCGACGCCGCTCCGGTTCGAGGGGCAGATCGTCGGGGTGCTGACCTCGGCCGTCCTGAACCAGAAGCTGGACATGATCCGCGGCTGCTCGGAGAGCCTGGCCGCTTCGGTCGAAGAGATGACGGCGACCTCGAACGGCATCGCGTCCGCCTTCGATGCGATCAACGCGGAGATGGACGCGCTGTCCGGCAAATCCGATACGCTGAATCGCGATATCGAAGACATTCAGTCGATCATCGGCATCGTGCAGGAGCTGGCGGATACGTCCAATCTGCTCGGGTTGAACGCGTCGATCGAAGCCGCGCACGCCGGCGAGTACGGCAGGGGCTTCTCGGTCGTGGCGACCGAAATCCGGCGCATGGCGGTGCAGAGCCGCGACTCCTCCAAGGATATCCGCACGCAGCTCGGCCTGATGCAGAACCGGCTGAAGGCGATCGGCGCGGACATCGACCGGATCAAAGGCGACATGGCGCATCACTCGCAAAGCGTCAAGGAGCTCGACGGCGCGTTCGAGCATATCGCCGCCACGGCCGGCGAGCTGCTGGACAAGTTCACGATGCAGCAAGCCGAACCGTCCTAGTCGCTGCATCATCTGAGCCGGCGATCGCCTTGCGCGAGCAGGCTCTCCCTTTCATGGACTGACCAACTCAATTTTACGATCTTTCGAGCTCCGCGCGCGCAGTACGGATGTTTCGCAAGAAAAGGACCGCCATTTCCGCTTGGCTGCGGAGATGGCGGTCCTTTCGTTTGCGGATCGGGATTTTCGCGTGCCTGCGCATCCTTTCGGAGCGGCGCCGCCGCGTCAGTACAGCGTTCCGAGCGCTTGGGGCGCGAACGGCTCCAGCTCGTCCTGCCGTCCTTGCTTGATTTTGACCGCCCAGGCGGGATCGCTCAAGAGCGCCCGGCCGACGGCGACCAAGTCGAATTCGCCGCGGTCGAGCCGTTCCAGCAAGCCGCCGAGGCTGGCCGTTCCGGCGCCCTTTCCCTCCTTGAAGAGGCGCGTGAATTCCAGATCGAGCCCGACGGAGCCGACCGTGATCGTCGGCTTGCCCGTGAGCTTCTTCGTCCAGCCGGCCAGATTCAGGTCGGCCCCGTCCTCGAAGGCGGGCTCCCAGAACCGGCGGGTCGAGCAGTGGAACAGGTCGACGCCCGCGTCGACGAGCGGCCGCAGGAAGCGGTCCAGCTCGGCGGAAGTTTCCGCGAGCTTCGCCTCGTAGGCGCCATCCTTCCACTGGGAGTATCGCAGCACGATCGGATAGTCCGGGCCGACGGCGCGCCGGCAGGCCGCGATGACTTCCGCGGCGAATCGGGTCCGGGACGCCAAGTCGCCGCCGTACCGGTCCGTCCGGACGTTCGTGACGCGCCAGAAGAATTGGTCGATCAGGTAGCCGTGGGCGCCGTGCAGCTCGATGGCGTCGAAGCCGAGCCGTTTGGCATCGGCGGCGGCTTGCGCGTAGGCCGCGATCAGGTCGGCGATCTCGTTTTCGGTCAGGGGCTGGCCGACCTTCTCGCCGGCGAGGTTCAATCCCGACGGACCGACGGAAGCCGCGTCCGGGTTCGTGCCGGTTCCCGGCTGGCGGGTCATGCCGACATGCCAGAGCTGGGTAGCGATCTTGCCGCCGGCTTCGTGGACCGCGCCGACGACGCCGGCCCAGCCGTCCAAGGCAGCCTCGCCGTAGAAATGGGGCAAGCTCGGGCTCGCGCCGGCCGCGGGATGATCGATCAGCGTCCCCTCCGTCACGATGAGGCCGACGCCGTTCTCGGCGCGCCTCCGGTAATAGGCGGCCACGTCTTCGCCCGGCACGCCGCCGGGAGAGAAGCCGCGGGTCATCGGCGCCATGACGATCCGGTTGTCGAGCGAGAGCTTCGCGGAACGGAAAGGGGCGAACAGAGCTTGCGCAGAAGTGGTGCTCATGCAAATTCCTCCTCGGGAAAATGATGCGGAACTCAGGACAGGGGCAATAAGGGCAATGGCAAATTATAGGTTAACTTTAAACCTTTAAGTCGTTCATTTCAATAGAATTAGTCGGTTTTAATGCGTCCTGCCCTTGCCGCGACGGAGGACCCGCGAACGGATATGCACCCGAAAATGAAAGCAATTTGCGGGCATGCGGACGATTCCATTCTATGTGCGCGCTTTCATTGCCGCTGGCCGACAAGAATTTCGCCATGCGGGCCGATGCGGCTTTTTACAATTTCTGCGCGCGGGACTACGATTAGAATCATCACATGCAACTTTTGTTCAACCCATAATCGCTGAATCCCTTTATAGGGAGCGGGGGAACCAACGGAAGCCGGCGCCGCGTGGCGGCGCGTCTTCCCGGGGTGAATCGCGGACAAGCAGCGCTTGTCCGGGTAGGGCACTCTCTAGCCCGAATCCGACAGCTAACCTCGCAAGCGAACCGGAGAGACGACTTAGGCCAAAGCGCGCGAAGCTGCCTTTTTCTTTGCGCTGTCCATGAAGCCGGGAGTAGAGACATCTCTTCTTCCCGGCTTCTTTTTTTATCCCACGAAGGAGTGAATGAGCATGCACGCCGTACAGACGAGAGCTTCGCTTCAAAGAGAACGCATGGATATGGTGAAAATCGAACGCATCGAATGCTTCCGTTTCGATCGCGAGACGGCGCGCCTCTTGCTGCCGGAATGCGGAAGCGGGGATTGCTGCGGCATCCTGATGCTCGGCACGGGCTCGGGCGAGCTCGGCGTCGGCGTTTTTCGCGAATGCGCCTTGAAGGGCGATTTTATCAAATGGGCCTGCGCGTTCCAGGGCTTCAAGCACCATACGCTCAGCGAAGGCCTGCTGGAAGCCCGGATCAAGCACGAGACGTGGGGCGACGTCCGGTCGTTGGCGGCGGAAGCGGCGCTGCGCGAGCTGGCCGGCGGCAACGGGGCGCCGGTGGGCAAATCGTTATCCGACAGCCTGCATGACCATTCGTTTTGCTTCGAGCATGCGGAGGCGTATGTCATTTTCTAGGCGCGGACCCGCGGCGCCAAGCGATTTTTATAACTTTTTTACACCTTGGGGGGCAACTCTTTACCCCGAATTTATGGGAAACGGGATTAAGATGGCTTAGTACGAAAGAAGGGAGCGGGGATTGGACGTGGGGATACGGGATATCAATCAGACATCGGAAACGGTCGTCGTCGCGGCCCTGACGAAGGCCGGCGAAAATTTCATGAAGCAGCTGCTCGTCAAGGGGGTGCCGTTCACGGCGATCACGAACAGCGTCGCGGAGCGCCAGCAGCTCTCCAAGCTGGGCATCGCCTCCATCCTACTCGTGAATACGATCGACCCGGATACGTGGGAGATGCCGGATTATCCGGTCGGCAGGGTGTTCTTGTTCGAAAGCAGCTTGTCGCTGTGCTGCCGGTATCTGCGCATGATCCGCAAATGGACGGATCAGCCGGTATACGTCATCACGGGACGAACGCACGGCAGGCTGATCTACAAGAGCCTCGGCGCCACCCACATCGTGCATTCCAACACCGGCAGCATTTCGTTCCTGCTGGATTAGCATAAGTTTGCTTCGATTGGAAAATGTTATGACTAGCTACAGAAAGGCTCGTGAGGAGGGTGCTCGGATGGTTAACGATTTTACGATGGTCCTCTTGGCTGCGATCGTGTTCGGATTGTTCTGGGGGTTCAAGAAATTTTGCGAGAAAGCGTGAAGCCGATCTTCCCGAGCGATCGCGCTAACCGGCCGGATCGCGGCCGAGGGGGACGGCGGTCGGCAGTTCAACAAGTTAAGGAGGAAGCGACATGGTCGTAATGGGGATTATCGCCATCGCCCTGATGATTTATCTCGGTTTCGTGCTTGTGAAGCCGGAAAAGTTTTGAGTATGCTGCTTCAATAACGAGGAGGAAACATTGCTATGGCTATGGGATTCGTACAAGTTGCCATTACGCTGGTCGTCATCATGCTGTTGGTGAAGCCGGCGGGCACATATCTCGTCAAAGTTTTTTCGCAGGAAAAAACGGGCCTCGACCGGGTGTTCGGCCCGGTCGAGCGTTTGCTTTACCGGATCATGGGCGTAAAGGAAGGGGAATCGATGGGCTGGCGCGGCTACCTTGGCGCGGTCCTGCTGTCCAATTTCGTCATGCTGCTGCTGATCTATCTCGTGCTGCGGCTGCAGAGCCATCTGCCGATGAACCCGGACGGGATCGGCAACATGCCGGCCGGCCAGGCGTTCAATACGGCCGTATCGTTCATTACGAACACGAACTGGCAGTCCTACAGCGGCGAGAACGGACTGTCGTACTTATCGCAGCTGCTCGCGATCACGTTCCCGATGTTCACGTCGGCGGCGACCGGCTTCGCGGTGGCGATCGCTTTCATTCGCGGTCTCGTCGGCCGCAAGGACGATCTCGGCAACTTCTATGTCGACATCATCCGCTCGATCACGCGGGTATTCCTGCCGCTGAGTTTTATCGTCGCGCTGTTTCTGGTCTTTCAAGGCATACCTCAGACGCTGCTCGGCGCCGTGCACGCAACGACGCTCGGCGGCGGCGAACAAACGATTACGCGGGGTCTCATTGCTTCGCTGGAGTCCATTAAGCATATCGGGACGAACGGCGGCGGCTGGATGGGAACGAACGCGGCGCATCCGTTCGAGAACCCGACGGCGCTCGCGAACTTCGTGCACATCTTATGCATGATGCTGCTGCCGACGGCGCTGGTCTACGCATTCGGTCTCATGATCAAGAACAAGAAGCAAGGCTGGGCAATATTCGGCGCGATGGGATTTATTTTCCTGGTCATGCTGGTAACGGTGTTCGTATCCGAGTATAAAGGCGTAGGAGCGCTGGACGCCATGGGCGTTCACGGCAACATGGAAGGCAAGGAAGTTCGCTTCGGCATATCGGAATCGGCTTTGTTCACGACCGTGACTACGGCGGCTACGACGGGCAGCGTCAACAACATGCACGAGTCGTTGACCCCTCTTGGCGGATTCACGGCACTTGCCGAAATGATGTTGAACAACGTGTTCGGCGGCAAGGGCGTCGGGCTGCTCAATGGTTTATTGTACCTCATTCTGTCGATCTTTATATGCGGCCTGATGGTCGGGCGGACGCCGGAATTCCTGGGCAAGAAGATCGAAGGCAAGGAAGTGAAGCTCGCCTCCATCGCGCTGCTGATCCATCCGGTCGTGATCCTCGTGCCGACGGCCATCGCATTCCTCAGTCCGAACGCGATGTCGTCCATCGCGAACGGCGGCATGCACGGCTTGACGGAAGTGCTCTATGCATTTACCTCCGGCGCGGCCAATAACGGCTCGGCGTTCGGCGGCTTGACCGCGAATACCGATTTCTACAACATCATGATCGGCGTGGTCATGCTCCTCGGCCGGTACGTCTCCATCATCGCGATGATCGCCATCGCCGGCTCGCTTGCGGTCAAACGCGTCGTTCCGGTGACGACGGGCACGCTGAGAACCAACACGCCGTTGTTCTCGGGCATCCTCGTCGTGATCATCCTCGTCATCGGGGCGCTGACGTTCTTCCCGTCGATTGCGCTGGGACCGATTGCCGAACATTTGGCGATGCCGAAATAAAGATTGCTGAGAGGAAGGATCTATAATGGCCGCAAGTAAAAAAAGCTTATCGAAGGATATGGTGCTTCAAGCGATCGCGGACGCGTTCAAAAAGCTGAACCCCGCCGTCATGATCAAGAACCCGGTCATGTTCGTCGTCGAAGTCGGTACCTTGATCACATTGCTGCTCTCTTTTCAACCGGATCTCTTCGCCGCTTCAAGCGCGGGCCGGGGTTATAATATTGCGGTATTCCTCATCCTGCTGTTCACGCTGCTGTTCGCCAATTTCGCGGAAGCGCTGGCCGAAGGCCGCGGCAAAGCCCAGGCGGACACGCTGCGCAAGACGAAGTCGGAGACGATGGCGAAGCTGGTCCAGAAGGACGGCTCGCTGAAGCAGGTATCGTCCACGCAGCTGCGCAAGGGGGATATCGTCCGCGTCGATACCGGGGAGATCATCCCGACCGACGGCGAGATCATCCAAGGGCTCGCGTCGATCGACGAATCGGCGATCACGGGCGAATCCGCTCCGGTCATCAAGGAAGCGGGCGGCGATTTCTCGTCCGTTACCGGCGGTACCCGGGTCGCGTCCGACTTTATTATCGTGAAAGTCATGACGGATCCCGGCGAGTCGTTCCTCGACCGCATGATCTCGCTGGTCGAAGGGGCCAAGCGCCAGAAGACGCCGAACGAGATCGCGCTGACGACGCTCCTGGCCGTTCTGACCATGATCTTCCTGGTCGTCATCCTGACGATGGTGCCGATGGCGGATTACCTGGACGTGAAGCTGGATGTCGCGACCTTGATCGCGCTGCTCGTTTGTTTGATCCCGACCACCATCGGCGGGCTGCTGTCCGCGATCGGGATCGCCGGCATGGACCGCGTCACGCAGTTCAACGTGCTGGCGATGTCCGGCAAGGCGGTCGAAGCGGCCGGCGACATCGATACGCTGATCCTGGATAAGACCGGGACGATCACGTACGGCAACCGGATGGCCTCCGAATTCGCCCCCGTCAAGGGCGTGTCGCAGAACGAGATGACGCTCGCGGCGCTGAAGGCTTCCGTCAAGGACGAGACGCCGGAAGGACGCTCCATCGTGGAAATGGCCACGAAGCTCGGGGAGACGTTCGCCGAGAGCGAATACGGCAGCGCCGAACCGATCGAATTCACCGCCGAAACCCGGATGTCGGGTCTCGATATGCCGGACGGCACGCCGATCCGCAAAGGCGCCGTGGACGCCATGAAGAAATACATCTCCGCCAAGGGCGGCAGCGTGCCCGCCGACCTGGACGAGATCTCGAACCGCATCGCCAAGGCCGGCGGCACGCCGCTCGCCGTCTCCATCGGCGACCGGATCTACGGCGTCATCTACTTGAAGGATACGGTGAAGCCGGGACTCAAGGAACGCTTCGCGGAGCTGCGGTCCATGGGCATCAAGACGATCATGGCCACGGGCGACAATCCGCTCACGGCCGCGACGATCGCCTTGGAAGCGGGCGTCGACGATTTCATCGCGGAAGCGAAGCCGGAGGACAAGATCGCCGTCATTCGCAAGGAGCAGCAGGAAGGCAAGCTGGTCGCGATGACCGGCGACGGCACGAACGACGCGCCGGCGCTGGCGCAGGCCGACGTGGGCCTCGCGATGAATTCCGGCACGATGGCGGCGAAGGAAGCCGCGAACATGATCGACCTGGATTCCGATCCGACGAAGCTGCTGTCCGTCGTGTCCATCGGCAAGCAGCTGCTCATCACCCGCGGCGCGCTGACGACGTTCTCGATCGCCAACGACATCGCCAAATATTTCGCGATCATCCCGGCCATGTTCATCCTGGCGATGCCGCAGCTGCAATCGCTGAACATCATGGACCTCGCCTCGCCGCAATCGGCGATCCTGTCGGCGCTGATCTTCAACGCGATCATTATCCCGCTCTTGATCCCGATCGCGATGCGGGGCGTCAAATACCGTGCCATGAGCGCGGACCGATTGCTGACGCGCAACGTGCTGCTTTACGGCATCGGCGGCGTGATCGTGCCGTTCATCGGCATCAAGATCATCGATCTGATACTGCAGGGACTGCACCTAGCCTAAAACGGAAGCAGAGGAGTCTTCAACCATGAAAATGATATCCACCGCAATACGCGTGTCCATCGGCCTGATGATCATCTGCGGATTCATTTATCCGCTCGTGACGACCGGGGTGGCGCAGGTGCTGTTCCCCAAGCAGGCGGACGGCAGCCTGATGGAAGCCGCCGACGGCACGGTCACCGGATCGGAGCTGCTCGCGCAGGGCGTCGACTCGCCGAAGCTCTTCCATCCGCGGGCTTCGATGGCCAAGTATGATCCGACCGCTTCCGCCGGCTCCAACCGGGCCGTCGCGACGCCGGATTACGTGAAGGAAATCGGCGACAACGTCGCCGCCGTGAAGGCGGACAATCCGGGAATGACGGATGTGCCGGCCGATCTCGTGACCGCATCGGGTTCAGGGTTCGACCCGGATCTGTCGCCCGAGGCGGCGAAAGCCCAAGTGCCGCGCATCAGCAAGGCGACCGGCATGAGCGCGGACGACCTGAACAAGCTGATCGACGGCCTGGAGAAGAGCCGGCAGCTCGGAATCTTCGGGGAACCGCGGGTCAACGTGAACGCCCTGAACGAGGCATTGTTGAAGCAAATCAAACTATAAAACGGCGCAGCCGCTCCCGCAGGTCGGGGGTGGCTTCGTTTGCGTTATGCGCCGACCGGCTATAGAGGGGGAAACATTGTCGTGGAAAGCTTCAAACGCAAGACGCCGGAAGAAATTTTGCAGTCCATCTCCAAGCTGCACCGGGGAACGCTGAAGATCTACATCGGACCCGTCAGCGGATCGGGGAAAACGTACCATATGCTCCGGGAAGGCCAGATGCTCCGGCAGCAGGGCGTCGACGTGGTCATCTGCGCGGTCTCGACGCTGCAGCGGCCGGAGACGGTGGAGCAGATCGGGGACCTTGAGCGGGTGCCGAGCATTCATTGGTACCGGGACGGCGTCGAATGCAAGGACCTGAATCTCGACGCGCTGCTGGCGCGCAACCCGGAGGTCGTGCTGGTGGACGGCCTCGCTCACCGGAACTGCTCCGATTCGCGATTCGCCACGCGGCTCGAGGACATCAAGTTCCTGCTCGGCCACGGCATCAGCGTCATCACGACGGTGAACGTCTACGAGCTGGAAGGCTACACGGAGCTGGCCCAGAAGCTGACGGGCATCGAGGTGAAGCATACGGTGCCGACGGACACGCTGGAGCTGGCGGACGAGGTCAGGCTGATCGACGTGACGCCGGAGACGATCCTGAGCCGGCTGGCGGAGGGCCATCTGAGCGGCAGCCTGGATAAGTCCGTCTTCAAGCGCGGCAATCTCGGCGTGCTGCGCGAGCTCGCGCTGCGGCTCGTCGCCGAGGACGTCGGCGATTCGCTGCGCGAACATCGCGAAGAGCAGGGACTGATCGGTCCGACGGGCACGGGCGAACGGATTCTAGTCTCGGCGCAGTATCATTGGAACGGCTCGATCTACGTCCGCCGCGGCCAGCAGATCGCCAAGCGGCTGAACGGCGAGCTGATGGTCGTGACGTTCCGCGACATGAAGCGCAAGCTATCCAAAGAAGCGGCGACTTTTCGGCGCAATATGATCAAGCTGGTCGAGAAGGTCGGCGGCGAATTCGAGGAGCTAAGCTTCCGCAATCGTCGCGTCCTCCCGAGAACGCTCGTGAATTATGCCGTCGCTCATCAAGTGACCCGCATCGTCATGGGACATACGAAGCGAACCCGTTGGCAGGATTTCTTGTACGGCTCCATCGTCAACCAGTTGTTGAAGCGGGCGCGCAACATCGACGTGTTCCTCATGGCGGACCGGTCGGAACGAGAAGGGGAGCGCGTGATTCCCGCAAATATCGCTTCCGCCGTGCAGCAGCCTTACCGGAGGCTGAGCGAACAGGAAGTGACCGAACGGATCGGGGAAATCAAGCGGGGCACGTTCAAGGTCTACATCGGGGCGGCGCCCGGCGTCGGCAAGACGTATACGATGCTTCGGGAAGGCAATGACTTGCTGCGCAAGGGCATCGACGTGCGGATCGGCTTGTTGGAGACGCATGGCCGCCAGGAGACGGTCGCCCAAATCGGGGGACTGTCGCTGATGCCGAGGGAACGCATCCAATATCAAGGCGTCTCGCTCGAGGAGATGGATACCGACGCGATCATCGCGGCTTGCCCCGAGGTGGTGCTCGTGGACGAACTGGCCCATACGAACGTTCCCGGCAGCCGGAACAAGAAGCGGTACGAGGACGTGCAGGAGATCTTGAATGCCGGCATCTCGGTCATCACGACCGTCAATGTCCAGCATCTGGAAAGCCTGAACGATGCGGTGGAGCAGATCACGGGCATTCGCGTTCGCGAAACGGTGCCGGACAGTATCCTGCAGATGGCGGATGAAGTACAATTGATTGACGTGGCGCCCGAAGCGCTCCAGCACCGGATGCGCGAAGGGAAGATCTATGCGGCGGCAAAGATCGATCAAGCGCTCTCGAATTTTTTCAAGACGGGCAACCTCATCGCGCTGCGCGAGCTGGCGCTGCGGGAAATCGCCGACGACGTGGACGAACGGCTGGAGTCGCTTGAACGAAAGAATTCGCTTCGCGGGCCGTGGCGAAGACGGGAAAGCATTTTCGTTTGCGTCAACGATACGCCTTACGCGCAGCGTCTCGTGAGGCGCGGCTTCCGGACCGCGTACCGGCTAAAGGCGCCCTGGTGCGTAAATTACGTGCTTGTCGGGGATAAGGGCGGCGGCGAAGGCTTGCATGGCGAGTTGGCGGCCTTGGAACGGCTGACGGTCAGGCTGGGCGGCAAATTCTGCGTGCACCGAGCCGAATCGCGAAAAGAAATCGCGGCCACGTTGGCGGCCCAAGCCAATAAAACGGAAGCCACGCAGCTCATTATCGGGCAATCCCGGATTTCATGGTGGGATGCGTTTCTGCACGGCTCGGTCGTGAAGAATCTGATCGCGTCGTCCAGGGATCGGGATATCTTGATCGTCGCGGATCATGATGCGAAAGAAGGGGAAGACAGTCGCGGCAACCGCTGAGAGCAAACGAATCACATTCAAGCCTTATGTATGGATAACGATCGGAATCGCAGGTTTGACATCCCTTTTTCATGTGTTGGGCTTTATCTTCGATGACGTCAACATCGCGCTTATTTATTTGTTTCCGATCCTGTTCAGCGCCGTGTATTGGGGCATCGCGCCTTCGTTCTACGCGGCGTCCGCGGGCGTCCTGGCATTCGATTATTTCTTCGTTCCGCCCTTTCTGAGCTTTACCGTCCAGGACCTCAGGTACGTGCTTTCGTTCGCCGTGTATTTGGCGGTGGCGGCGCTCACCGCTACGCTCGCCGCCCGGTTGAGGCAGCAGGTAAAGCTGTCCAAGCAGCGGGAAGCCAACACGGCGGCCCTTTATTCGTTAAGCCGGCAAATCACCGCCATAGGCGATATCCAAGTGCTGCTGGACAATATCATCTCGCGCGTATACGAGACCGTCCAGACGTACGTGGCCATTTACTTGCCCGACGACAAGACGGAGCTGCGGCGGGCGGCTTGGGCGCCCGCGGAGCTTGGCATCGACGAAAGCGAATCCGCGATGGCGATCGCCATGCTGTCGTTCCGGCACGGGGAGATGGCAGGCAAGGGCACGCGCACGCTGAAAGACTTCTCGGGGTTGTTCGTGCCTCTGCGAACCGAAGAGCGGACCTTCGGCGTGATGGTCATCCGTACGGGGAACGAGGACGAGGCGCTGTCGGCGGAGGAGCTTAACCTGCTGGAGGCGTTCGGCGGGTTGGCCGCCAGCGCGATCGCCCGCATCAAGCTGAGCGAGGAAGCGAAGCTGGCGCATCTGACGGCGGAATCCGAGCGGATCCGGACGGCGCTGCTCGACTCGGTATCCCACGAGCTGCGCACCCCGCTCGCCACCATCATCGGCTCGGCGTCTGCGCTCATGGAGGGCGACGAGGTGTTTTCTTCCGCCGACCGGGTGGAGCTGCTCGGCACGGTGCGCGACGGCGCGCTGCGGATGAACCGGCTGGTCACCAACCTGCTCGGCATGGTGAGGCTCGAGAGCGGCATGCTGGCGCTGCGCCGGGATTGGTGCGACGCCGAGGATATTCTCGGCGTCGTGCTGTCGCAGGTGAAGGGCTTCCAGCAGGACCGGCGCATCGTCGTGAAGCTGCCGGATCCGGCGCCGTATTTTCCGGGCGACGAGGTGCTGCTGGAGCAGGTGCTGGTCAACGTCGTCAGCAATGCGATCAAGTATTCGCCGGACGGCAGCGAGATCGTCATCGCGGTCCGGCAGACGGGGCCGTGGGTGCGGATCTCGGTGGCGGACGAAGGCATCGGCATCGCGGAAGACGACCGCGATCGGGTGTTCGATAAATTTTACCGGGGCGCCGACGTGAACGGCACGACCGGCACGGGACTCGGGCTCGCCATCTGCAAAGGCATCGTGGAAGCCCACGGCGGGACCATCGCCGCGGGGCCGCGCGCGGGGAAGGGCACGGTCGTGACGATCGCGCTGCCGGCCGGAGACCCCGGGCTGCCGGAGGATTGGGAGCGCAAGGAGGAGGAAGCATAACATGACGACAACCAGCGGCGCGCGGATTCTCGTCGTGGACGACGAGCCGCAGATCATCAAGCTCTTGAAGGTCACGCTGAAGGCGCATCAATTCGAGGTGCTGGAGGCCGCGACCGGGGAGGCGGGCATCTACCAGGCGAGCATGAATCATCCCGATTTGATCGTGCTCGATCTGGGGCTGCCGGACATTCCGGGCATCGAAGTGCTGCGGCGCATTCGGGATTGGTCCCGGATCCCGATCATCGTGCTGACGGCGAAGGACCGGGAAGCGGACAAGATCGAAGCCCTCGACGGCGGCGCGGACGATTACGTGACCAAGCCGTTCGGGATGGGCGAGCTGGTCGCCCGCATTCGCGTCGCGCTGCGCCATTCGGGCAACGCCCAGCAGGAGCCGGTGCTGCGCTTCGGGCGGCTCGTCGTCGATCTCGCGCAGCGGCTCGTGGAGCTGGACGGCAGCCGCGTGAAGCTTACGCCGACGGAGTACGAGCTGCTCAAGATACTGGCCTCCAACGCGGGCAAGGTGATCACCCAGCGGCACCTGCTGCAGCAGGTGTGGGGCGGCCATCATCACGAGTCGGACAGCCATTATCTGCGCATCTACATCGGTCATCTGCGCAAGAAGCTCGAGGAAGACCCGACGCGTCCGAAATTCATCGAGACGGAGCCGGGCATCGGCTACCGCTTCCTGCTGCAGGATCAGGGGGAGTAGCGATTCCGCGAACGATTCCGGGCACGTCGCGGAGAACGGCGAGGCGCGATTGCAGCAACAATCGCGGGTATATCGGAGAACGTTCATGCGCGGTCGCGGGAACGGGCCGTGCCCGATTCAAGAAACGGCCGCGCGCTCTGATGAACGCCTGCGCCCGTTTCCGGCCGAGGCCGAGTCTCGTTCCGCCTCGGCCTGATTACACGGCAAAAAGGCAGCCTGCTCAGGCTGCCTTTTGCCGTTCGCGGCTGCCGTCATGGCCGGCCGCCGCTTCTGTTTCCTCCCCATCCCCGTCAATTCACGTAACGGCGATAACGCTTCGTCTTGCGCACCATCCTGCACTGCGACATGTAGCGCCGCATGCTTTTTTTCTGCGTGTGGCTGCCGGAATTTTTGCGGCGGATGCAGACGTAATGCTTCCTGGACAAGGAATACAGCCGTATGCCCCTGCGGTGGCAGCGTCCGAGCCAGCCGGCGTCGGTGCCGACCTTTTTGAATTCGGGAAAGGGGACCCGTTTCCAAACCGATCTCCGGAAGACCAGCGTGCCGCCTTTGAGGCTGCGCGTATAGGTGCGTTCGCCGCCGGGGCGATACAGCATCAGCGCCCGCTTCGATTTAAAGTAGACATAAGCCGTGCGCTTGCCGACGACGCCCGCTTTGCCCCCTTTGATGGCGCGGGCGGCTTCCCGCAGGAATTTGGGGCCGTAGTAATCGTCGTCGTCGAACTTGGCGACGAGGCCTTTGCTGGCCCTTTTAATGGCGTAGTTCAGGCATTTGCCGAGCTTGTATTTTTGCTTGACCCTGAATACGCGGACTTTGTTCCTCGGATAGCGCTTCGCTCGTTTCCGGTAGCGTTTGAGCTTCAGTTTGTCGTTGTTCAGGACGATGATCATTTTCTTGTCCTTCCATTTCTGCCGGTCGAAATTATCGAACACGTTGTCGATGCACGAGGATCTGATCGTGCACGTGATCACGGTAATCATGGATTATCATCTCCGTTTGGCGTAAGTGCAAGCTCTGCTTTCATAGGCATTCTTTGTAGGATATGAGCGGACGACCGGGCGAGGCACGGCGTATTCACCCATTTCTCGCCGCGTCGGACGTTGCCGGGGCTGCCCCTCATTCGTTCGGGGAACGATCCATTCGCCGATTCGTCACCGCTGGAAGAAGAAAAGGCATGGACGATTGCCGTCCCGATCGGCTACTCTTAGGGGAGCGGGAGGGGGATGAACGGATGTACAAAGCCATTATCGTGGATGACGAAGCCGTCGTCCGCGTCGGACTGAAGAATACGATCCAGTGGCGGGAGCACGGCTTCGAGCTTGCCGGCGATTACGCCAACGGGCGCGACGCTTGGGAGGCGATCGAGCAGGACAAGCCGGATCTCGTCATTTCCGATATCAGCATGCCCTTCATGGACGGCCTGGAGCTTGCCGGCCTGATTGCCGCCAGCTATCCTTATATCAAGGTGATCATCCTGACCGGTTTCGACGAATTCGAATACGCCCAGCAGGCGCTGCGCCTGAAGGTATCGGATTTCGTCCTGAAGCCGATCACCGCGCGCGAGATCCGGGGGCTGCTCGACAAGGCCCGGAGCGAGATGGACGAGGAGCGGCAGCGCCGCGAAGACCTCAGCCGACTGCAAAGCCAGCTGAAGCAGAGCGTGCCGCTGCTTCGGGAGCGGTTCCTGGAACGGCTCGTCGCCGTCGGCCTCGGCAAGGCGGAGATCGAGGACCGCTTCGCGTATTTCGGCCTGCCGCCGCTCGGCGCGGGCTCCGTCGCCGTCGTGGCCGACATCGACGACTTCGGCGACCGCGAGCTGCTCTCGTACGCGCATGACGTTGAATTTTTGCGGTTCGCCGCTTTCGATATCTTCGAGGAAATCGCCGGGCGCGAGAACGCGATCGTCTTCCGCACCCGCGAGGAACGGATGGTCGTGATCCTGACCGGCGAGGGAGACGGCAACGAGCTTTACGAAACCGCTTTCCGTTACGCGGAGGAAGCGCGCCATCACATCGAGAAATTCCTCAGCTTCACGGTGACGGCCGGCATCGGGCGCATCGTCCCGTCCGCCGAGCTGCTGCCTGACTCGTACAAGGGCGCCCTGTCGGCGCTCGATTACCGGTTTCTCCACGGCAAGAACCGCGTGCTCAGCATCCTCGACCTGGAGGGGCGGCCGGAAGCCGCGCCGCCCGCGGCCATGGCCTGGGACCGCAAGCTCGTGTCCGCCGTCAAGACCGGCTCCATCCGCGAGGCGCAGGAGCTGATCGAACGCGGCATCGCGGAGCTCAAGCAGTCGCGCGTGCCGATCGAGACCTGCTTCCTGCAGATGCAGAAGGTCGTCCTCTCGCTCATGAACGCGATCCAGGAGGTCGTGCCGCATGACCGCGAGGCGTCGATCGACAGCCAGATGATGCTCATGGAAGTGTACCGGTTCAAGACGCTCGACGAGATCGAGGCGTGGCTGAAGCAGGTCGTAAGCGCCGTCATGACGGAAATCGCCGAGAACCGGAACCATTTTACGAATGCGCAGATTCACAAGGCGGTCGAGTACATCGAGACGAACTACGCCAACGACAAAATGTCGCTGCAGGACCTGTGCCGCCACGTGCTCATGAGCACCAGCTATTTCAGCCTCGTGTTCAAGCAGCACACGGGCGAGACGTTCGTCGAATATTTGACGGGCGTCCGGATCGCCAAGGCGAAGGAGCTGCTCCGGTCCACGAGCCTGAAATTCTACGAGATCGCCGCGGAGGTCGGGTACGGCGACCCGAATTATTTCAGCATCCTGTTCAAAAAACGGGCCGGCATGACCCCGAAGGACTACCGAGACGGGCCGGCAAAGGAGAGCGGAACCTGACATGCCGAGAGAACGCCCGCTTCGCCTGCCGATCTTTCCGCTCAAGAGCATCCAGTCCAGCATTTCGTTCGCGTTCTCGTGCGTCATCCTGGCCGCGATCCTCTCGATCAGCCTCATCAGCTACCAGCTGTCCGTCGGCGCGGTCGAGAAAAATTCGCAGGGCTACATCGAGGAAATCATCAAACAGGTCAACACGAACATCCAGTCCTACGTCGACAACATGGAGAACATCTCCCTGCTCGCGATGACGAGCAAGGACGTGAAATATTACATCTCGGACAACAGCTTCATCAGCCCCGAGGAGCGCCGGCCGTACGAGAAGCGCATCTCGGATCTGTTCCAAGCCATTCTCTACACCCGGCAGGACATCGCGAACCTGATGGTGTTCGGCTACAACGGCCGGTTCGTCTCCGACCGCCGGATCACGGATCTCAACCCGAACGCCGACATCGCGCAGCAGGCCTGGTACAAGGACGCGAAGGCGGCCGGCGGGAGATCCGTCATCTCCGCGCCGCATATCCAGAACATCATCCAGAACGAATACCGCTGGGTCGTCTCGCTCAGCCGCGAGCTGAAGAGCACCGACGGCATCACGGCGGAGGGCGTGTTTCTGGTCGACCTGAACCTGAGCGTCATCAACGACCTCGCGAGCAACATCAACCTCGGCAAGCGCGGCTACGTGTTCATCGTCGACCGGAAGGGCAACATCGTCTATCATCCGCAGCAGCAGCTCATCAACAGCAACCTGACCGCGGAGCTCATCCCCGAGGTGACCGCGGCGAAGAGCGGCAGCTCGTTCATCGCCGACGACGACAAGGGCAAGCGCATCTACTCCATTCAGGATACGAGCTTCGGCTGGAAGATCGTCGGCGTCGCGTATACGGACGACCTGATCGCAAGCAAGGGCACGATCCGGAATTCCATCCTGCTGTACGCGCTGTGCGGACTCGGCATCTCGCTCTTGATCTCGTTCTGGCTGTCCTACCGTCTGTCCCGGCCGATCCGGAATTTGCAGGCGGACATGAAGCTCGTGGAACGGGGGAACTTCGGCATTCAAACCGAGATCGGCCAGATGAACGAGATCGGGCAGCTCGGACGGACGTTCAACATGATGGTCGGCCGCATCAAGACGCTCATGGACGAGATCATCCAGAACCAGGAGAGCAAGCGCAAGAGCGAGCTGCAGCTGCTGCAGGCGCAGATCAATCCGCATTTTTTGTACAACACGCTCGATTCCATCGTCTGGATGGCGGAGCAGAAGCAGCACGAGGAGGTCGTCCTCATGACGTCGGCGCTCGCGAAGCTGTTCCGGGCGAGCATCACGAAGGATCAGGAGATCGTCCCGATCCGCGTGGAAGCCGAGCATATCGCGAATTATTTGCTCATCCAGAAGATGCGCTACGAGAGCCAGCTGGATTACGAGATCGACATCGCGGACGACATCATGCGGAACAAGACGCTGAAGATCCTGCTCCAGCCTTTCGTCGAGAACGCCATCTACCACGGCATCCGGGGCAGCGCCGACAAAGGGCTGATCGCGATCCGCGGCATGCGGGTCGGCGACAACGTCGTGTTCGAGGTCGAGGACAACGGACAAGGCATGACGCCGGAGCAGCTGCAGCGTCTGCTGCTTCCCGAAGACGGGGAAGACCGCAAAGGCATCGGCATCCGCAACGTCGACGAACGGATCAAGCTCTATTTCGGCCGCGAATACGGCGTTCACATTCGCAGCGAGCGCGAAGTCGGCACCTGCGTGACGATCACGATCCCCATACTCTAACCGAAGGAAGAACGCCTCATGCGCAAGCAACGCCTCACGATTCTGCTCGTTCTCGTGCTCGCGACGGCCGCCGTCTACGCCGTTTTTTTCTCCAAGCTGATTCCGGGGCCGGACCGGGGCGGCAAGACGATCACCGTCGTCCTCAAATCGCTGAACGTCCGTTCCGATTACTGGCAGGCGGTCATCTCCGGCGCCCAGACGGCGGCCAAAGAGCTTGGCGTCCGCCTCGACCTGCAGGGTCCCCTGCAGGAATCGGACGTCGAGGGGCAGATCGCGGCCCTGCGGGACGCGATCGCGCGCAAGCCGGCCGCGATCGCGGTGGCGCCGATGGACGATCCGCGCATCCCGGAGCTGCTGGGCGACGTTCGCGCGGCCGGGATCAAGCTCGTCGTCATGGATACGCCGCTCGCGCTGAAGAACCCGCCCGCGTTCGTCGCGAACGATCATTTGCAAGCGGGCCGGCTTGCCGGCGATGCGGCCGCGCGCGCCGCAGGCGAGGCTCCGGCCGTCGCGGTGTTCAGCGATTCGCAGAAAGCGCCGATCTCGAACCAGCGGTACGCGGGTATCGAGCAGGCGATGAAGGCTCATGGGGGCCGCATCTCCGGCATCTATTACAGCGGCGATTCCGAGCAGCTGGCGTACGAATTCACCGTGGCGCTGCTGCGGACGAATCCGAAGGTCAACGCGTTCATCGCGCTGAACGAGAACGCGACGCTCGGCGTCGCCAAGGCGATCAAGGAAGCGAAGAAGACGAACGCCTACAAGCTGATCGGCTTCGAAAGCTCGATCTACGAGATTCAGCTGCTCGAAGAAGGCACCGTGGACGCCCTCGTCGTCCAGAAGCCGTTCAACGTCGGCTACCTGGGCGTCAAGACCGCCGTGAAGGCGGCGGGCGGCCGCAAGACGGACCGGACGACGCTGATCGGATCTACCGTCGTGACCCGGGCGAACATGAACGACCCGGAAATCCAGCGGCTGATGTTTCCGTTTCCCGTCATCCAGTGACGAAGTAGGTCCTCGCGAGCAAGAGATTCGTTCGAAAGGAGTGTCCATGCCATGACCGCTGCGTCGCGTTACCCGAAACGAGCCGCCGCCGCGCTGCTGCTCGCGTTTCCCTTGCTGCTCTCGGCCTGCGGCGGCGACGAAGGCGGACAAGCGGCTCCTCCCCCGGAGAAGAGCTCGCTCATCCGTTTCGTGGCCTCCGAATACAGCACGGAGACGAAGCCGATCCTGGAGAAGCTGGTCAAGGAGTTCGAGCTCAAGAATCCTCTCATCGACATCGAGCTCCAGGTTGCGAACTGGGATATCCTGGACGGCATCTACACGACGATGATCAGCCAGAACCAGCCGCCGGACCTGCTGAACACGAACGTTTACGCGCATTTCGCGAAGGACGGCCTGCTGAACGATTTTAACGACATCCTGTCGCCGGAGCTTCGGAACAAGCTGTATCCGAACTTGATGAGCATGGACCAGATCGAGGGACATCAATACGCGATTCCGTACGTCGCCACGATCCGGAGCTTGTATTACAACCAGGATATCTTCGATAAGGCCGGCATTCGGCAGCCTCCGCTTACGTGGTCGGAGCTGAAGGCCGACGCGTCGAAGATCAAGCAAGCCGGCGCCGGCTACGGCTTCGGCGTCGACCTGACCGACAACGAGACGCAGGCGTACCTGTCGTACTTCTTCTTCGGCGCGGGCGGCGGCTGGATCCGGAACGGCCGATGGACGATCAATTCGCCCGAGAACGTGGAAGGGCTGACGTATCTGAAGGCGCTGTTCGACGCCGGGCTTACCGACCCGGAGCCGACGGTGACGACGCGCGACGAGAAGCAGCGGATACTCGGCGACGGCAAGCTCGGCATGATGATCTCCGGCAACTATTTCTCCTCCGTCGTGCCGAAGGAGTTTCCGAATCTGCGATGGGGCCAGGGGCCGATACCGGTCAAGGACGGCAGCGCGCCGATCTCGTTCGGCGTGCACGACGTGCTCGTCTCCTTCAAGACGGACCATACCGACAAAGAGGCATTGTCCAAATTTCTGGACTTTCTGTACGACGACCCCTCCTATCTCGAGATGATCCGGCGCGAAGGGTTTCTGCCGGCCAACTCTCAGGTGGGCGACGAGTTGGCCGCCGAGGACGACGACATGAAGGCCAATCTGCTCGCCCTCACCCGGGCGAAGTTTTACCCGGTGCAGGAGCCGGCTTGGCAGGCCGTCATGGACTATGCGCGCAAGCTGGGCGACGCCGTGCTGTACGACGGCCTTGCGCCGAAGGCGGCGCTCGACGAGCTGCAGCATTTCGCCGAGACGCGCAGCAAGCGATAACCGGCGGCGCGAGGTAAGCAGCAGGCATTCATACGACCGGTCCGCGATATCGCGGATCGGTTTTTTTTGTGCTGGCACAAGAACGGCACGAGGTGCCGTACATCTATTCTAAATAACGGTTTTACGCAAAAGAACGGCACCAGGCGCCGTACATCTCCAGGTAACCGCGGTTTTACGCAAAAGAACGGCACGAGTTACCGTACTTCTACCGGAAACGGCGGTTTGGGAGAAAGTACGGCATTAGCTGCCGTATAGTGAGCGGTCGTTATGCACGTTGACCTTAGCTTGGCCAGCCAGCTGCCGCCAGCTGCAGGCATGCCGATGCTGGCAAGCTGCAATGCCAAGCGAACTCCCCGATTTTTTTACAAGAAGAAAATACTAAAGAATTCGTGGAAGATATTCGATTCAGCGAAACCGCCCCGCCCACTATGATGAATACAAGCGCTGCGGCAGTCTTGCACAAGGCAATCGCAATCGCGAGATTCGATGCCGGCGCCGACACACACATACTAGGAGGGTACGCTTAATGATGAACAAGAAAAAGTACGCCGCGATGGGCGCGGCGGTATTGCTTGCTTCGATGTCGCTCGCCGGTTGCGGGTCCAACGGCAACAACGCCCCGAACGACACGGCCTCCACGAACAACGCGACCAACAACGCGGGGAACAATGCCGCCACGACGAACGATTCCACGAATGCGAACGCCGGAAGCACGAACGCCGGCGCAACGACCGACACGCCCAAGCTCACCGGCGATTTCGAAGTGCAATACTTCGTCGGCGGCTACGGGGACAAATGGTGGACGAAGGTCATCGCGGATTTCCAAGCGGCTAACCCTGACCTGCATGTGAAGGCGCTCGGCGGACCGAAAATCAACGAACAGAACAAACCGCGCTGGATCGGCGGCAACCCGCCCGATTTCGTCTACATCGACGGACCGGAGCTGAACGATCGCCAGATGGTCGAAGACGGCCAGCTCGAAGACCTGACCGACTGGATCAAGGACGCGAAGAACGTGGACGGCGACAAGATCCTGGACATGCTGGCGCAGCAGCCGCAGCAGTTCGACGGCAAGATCTATAACATCCCGCTCGTGCTGAACTCGTGGGGAATTTTTTGGAACAAGGCGCTCTTCAAGGAAAAAGGCTGGCAAGAGCCGCAGGACTTCCAACAATTCCTCGACGTCAGCGACAAGATCAAAGCAGCCGGCACGACGCCATTCATTCATACCGGCAAATACCCGTACTACATCAACGGCGCGTTCCTGTACCCGGCCATCGTCTCCGCGAACAACGGCGATTACAAGGTCCTGCAGGACATGGCGGCCAACAAGGTCGAAGCGTTCGAGAGCGAAGCCGTCAAGACGGCGCTGGGCAAAATCGTGACGCTGCGCGACAAAGGCTTCATCGATAAAGCATCCATCCAAATCAACCATACCGACTCGCAAATGCTGTTCCTGCAAAACAAGGACGCGTTCATTCCGAACGGCCTGTGGCTCCCGAACGAGATGTCCAAGGATATCCCGCAGGGCTTCGACTTCGGCTTCATCCCTTCGATTACGCAGGACGCGGGCCAAAAGATCGTCGCGAACACGTCGACGGCAACCGTCGCGATCGCGAAGAACGCGAAGAACAAGGACGCCGCCCACGCATTCCTGCAGTTTGTCTTCTCCAAAGCGCAAGCGTCCCAATGGGCGGAGCTGAGCGGCGCGCCGTCCAACATCAAAGGCGACATCAGCGCTTCCAACGCGCCAAGCTTCGTGAAGGACGCGGCGAAGTACCTGACGGATCCGAACACGATCGTCATTCCGACGATCACGTTCAACGCGGATGTCGACAAGGCAATGCAGGACGCGACCGACGCGCTCACGATCGGCAAGATCGATCCGGCCGGCTGGGTCAAACGCGTAACCGACGTCGTCAAGAAAGTCGCTAAGTAAGCAAGCTTCGTTTGCACGCTTAAGACACAGAAGCGCGATGGATGGCCGGGTCCGCCCGGTCGTCCTTCGCGAATTTTACCGGAAGGGCGGTCGCGTCATGGAAGCAGGCAGCGCCAAGTGGCAGAGAAATCTTTTCATCGCTTCGTTCATCATCCCGACGTTCGTGTTCTTCTGCGTCTTCACCATTTATCCCGTTGCCAAAGGCCTCTACTATTCCATGTTCGATTGGTCCGGCATGTCGCAAACGAAAGACTTCATCGGCTTCGGCAACTTCAAGGAAATGTTCCGGGATCCCATCGTCTGGCGGGCGATCGGCAACGATTACTTCCTCGTCGTCGGCAAAATCGTCGGCATCATGGTGCTCGCGACCTTCTTCGCGGTAGCCCTGACCCGGTTCAACTTCAAGATGGCCGGCTTCTTCCGGTCGATCTTCTTCATTCCGAACGTCATTTCCGTCGTCGTCATCGGCGTCTTGTGGAACTTCATATACAATCCGCAAATCGGCTTCCTGAACGCGTTTCTGTCCCTGTTCACCGACGAGAAGGTCAGCATCACCTGGCTCGGCTTCACGAATCATACGATCTGGATGCTGCTGCCGCCGGCCATCTGGGCGGGCATCGGCTTCTACATGATCCTGCTGATCGCCGCGATCCAGAACATTCCGGCGTCCTACTACGAGGCGGCCGACCTGGAAGGCGCGGGCCAGTGGACGCAGTTCAGGCGCATCACCGTTCCGCTCATCTGGGAGCAGATGAAGGTATCGATCCTCAACATCATGATGACGACGCTGAACGGCTCGTTCGTCATCGTTTGGATCATGACCGAAGGCGGGCCGGACAACAGCACGCAGGTCATGGGCTCGTATTTGTACCAAATGGCGTTCCGGCAGTACCATTTCGGCTTCGGGGCCGCGATCGGCGTATTGATTCTGGTGCTCTCGCTTATTACGACAGTGGTGCTGCAGCGGCTGCTTCGTCATGAGACCGTCGAGCTGAGCTAAGGGGGACATCATCATGAACAACGGCATCCGCAACCCGATCGTCAAATTCGCGTTCTACGCCATCCTGATCCTCTGGGGCTTGTCCGTGCTGTATCCGCTGCTGTGGACGCTGCTCGATGCGCTCAAGAACAACGACCAGTTTTTCCGCCACCTGCCGTGGGCATTGCCCGAAGCGCCGCTCTTATGGTCCAACTTCTCGTACGTCTGGAACAAATACAATTTCGATTCGTACTTCCTGAACTCGATCATCATCACGGTCGGCTCGACCTTGCTCGGCCTGCTGCTCGCGGCCACGACGGCGTACGTGCTGGCGCGCTACAAATTCCGCGGCAGCGGCGCGCTTTATCTGCTCTACATCGCGTCGATGATGGTGCCGTTCATCCTGGCGCTCATCCCGCTGTTCTTCCTGATGAACTCGTTCCACCTGATCAATACCAAAATCGGCCTCATCCTCGTGTACACGTCCAGCGTGCTGGCCTTCGGCATCTTCGTGCTCGTCGGCTTTTTCAAATCGCTGCCGAAAGAACTGGAGGAAGCGTCGATCATGGACGGCGCGTCGTATTTCGGCACGTTCTTCCGGGTCATGCTGCCCTTGTCGCAGCCGGGCCTCATCACGGTCGCCATCGTCAACGTCCTGAACATCTGGAACGAATACATCGTCGGCACGATTCTCGTCAACGATCCGACCCAGTACACGCTCCCGGTCGAGATCGGCGTCATGCAGGCGGAGATGCAGTACCGCACGGAATGGGGACCGCTGTTCGCCGCGCTGTTCTTCACGATCGTGCCCGTGCTGCTCGTCTATATCGTCTTTCAACGCAAGATCGCCAGCGGCATCACGGCGGGCGCGGTCAAGTAACGGCGGCTTCCGGCCGTTTAGGCGGAAGCCGGGCGGTGCTTCGCGCATCGCGATCCATCGCCCGGTCGGCCAGGGAACAAATCGCGCAGCGCTATCCGCGAACATGTCGTGAGGCGCTGGCGAACAAATCGCGTCGCGCTATCCGCAAATATGCCGCGAGGCGCCGAATAAATCGCGCCGCGCTGTCCGCGAACAGCCGCGAGGCTCGCAAACCAGACGCAAGATGACCAAGCTCCCGCGCGTTTCGACTATCGAAACGCACGGGAGCTTTTGCGTTGCCGTGTTCGAGGCCGAAGGTCCGGCCGGCACTTGCGATGATCGCCGCTTCCCCCTACAATGGACGGTAACGAGAACATGAAGGAGTTTATACCGCTTATGAACCATGAAATCACGGTGAATCTCTACGGGGATTGGCTGGAAACGGTGAAGCAGGTGTTCCGCGGCTCCGGCCAACCGCTGCCGGACGATCTGACGCCGGATCAAGTCGCGCTAGCGTATTTCCTGCAGACGGCACCTTCCAAGGAAGAGGCGCTGCGGCAGCGCGACACGAACGAAGCGCGCCTGACCGACATGCAGCAGAAGCTGCTGGACAACTTCGAAGCCATTGTCCTGCCCGATCTTCGCAGCCGGACGGGCTACGAGGGCAACGCCTTCGTTTTCAGATGGATTTACGGGCAGGGCGGCGAGCACATCGTCGAAGAACGGTCCTCGTACCGGATTCCGCTGTAGGCGGCAGGTCGGCGCGCACATCGTCGAAGAACGTTCCGCGTACCGGATTCCGTTTAGGCGGCGAGGCTTCGAGCACATCGTCGAAGAATGGTCCGCGTACCGGATTCCGCTGTAGGCGGCAGAACGGCGAGCACATCGTCGAAGAACGTTCCGCGTGCCGGATTCCGCAGTAGGCGGCAGGGCGGCGAGCACATCGTCGAAGAACGTTCCGCGTGCCGAATTCCGCTGTAGGCGGGCGGGTCGGCGTAAGCAAGCGCTCATTGTCGGGGGTGGCAGGCTAGGTCACGATGTTGGCTGGGGAGAGTCGCTAGAAGGTAGGCTTGGTTCCCAAGAGCGCTTTATGCGTAAATATTCTACGCCGCATGAGTGTAGGGTTGGCCGCCTTGCCTCCAACGGTCGCCGGCCATGGACGTTAACCTCGAAAATGCTGCAAAAGTGCAGGATTCTTCTGCCCTAATCGTCCATTCAGGCGATATTGCTGCGAATATGCAGCAATATCGCAACAATTCAAACCGCTATTCATGATCTTGCCAGTAATTGCTGCAGAATTGCAGCAAACGGATCCTCCAATCACGAACTGTGAGTTAATTAATGTATTTTTGCTGGATTTCGCACCGAAAGGAGCTGTCCGCGTTCCTCCAGCAGCGGTAACAGCTCCTTTGTCGGTGCAACCTTCCTTAGGTCGGCAACACCAAGGCGAAAGCTTCCAATCGGTCGCCGGTCTTCACGATCCTGGTCTAGTCGGTTCTCCGGGAAAGCATCGATTCAACACGACCTGCGTGCGGCTTCCGCACGTTCGCCAAGACGTTGGTCGCGAACTCCGCGGCACCTGCCTGCCAGCCTTAGCGACGGCCGCGGCATTGACTTTCTAAGTATTTAAAGGTAGCGTTGTAGTGATTGCAAGGACGCAAGCTAAAGCGATTCGACTAAGGGAGTTTGATGGATTTGGAACATACAGAACAAATGACGGACGCAGCGCCTACGCTGGAGGAGCTGAAGAAATCCGCCGGGCGCATGTCCAACTGGCGTGAGCGGCTGAAAGCGGTGGAAGCGCTGGGCGAAGCGGGCGGTCAACCCGTGACCGACCTGCTGTCCCGCATCGCGCAGAACGATCCCGTGCATCAGGTGCAGCTGGCGGCGCATCGCGCGGCGGTCAAGCTGGGCGCGGAGCTGGAAGCGCCGGCACGCAAGACGGGCGAGCTGATCAAGGGCACGGGCAAAATCCTGCTCCGCATCAAGAAGAGCCTGCCGGCGGGCCATGATTACCAGGCATTCAAGGAAAAGCTGAAGCATATGCGAACGGATGTCTACGATACCTACGAAGGCGATAAGGAAGCTGAATTCGATCAGTGGCTGGAACAGAAGTGGTCCTCCTTGTCCGGCAGGTAGACGATATGGCCAAAGGCAAAGGCGGTACGGGCCGCGGCACCGACAAAAAAGGCTGGACCCGCTGGCAGGCGGGCGAGAAACGCTTGAAGAACGCGCCCAAGCCCTACAAGAGCAAAGGCACGAAGAGCCCGCAGGGCGAAGGCGGCGCGACGGCGTCCGCAGCAGGCAAGGGAGTCAAGCCCGCCCCCTCCAAATAACGGGCAATCTCCGATCGGGCGGCCGATACCGCCGAACCGGAGGTTTAAATTTCCTCATTTCGTGAACGCTGTTGAACAGACGGCGTTCCGCGAATGGGGATTTTTTGGCATGCCCCTTGACTTTATTTTTAATTATGTCAAAATGACAATATAAGAAAACCGAAGCAGGTGATCCCATCGTGAACGAGTCCTTTGACGAGGCCGCGTCCTACTCGGCCGGCCGATACCGCACGCCGGACGGCGCTCCGACGGATATCGTGATCTTCACCATTACGTCGACGGAGCGCGGCACGGCGAAGAAGTCGCTGCCCTTGCGGCAGCTGGAGGTGCTGCTCATTCAGCGCAAAGGCTGGCCGTACCAAGGCCATTGGGCGCTCCCGGGCGGCTTCGCCAGGGAGACGGAGACGCTGCTCGGCAGCGCGCTGCGCGAGCTGCGGGAGGAGACGGGCGTCGCCGACGTGCACATCGAATATTTCAACGCATACAGCGAGCCCGGCCGCGATCCCCGCGGATGGATGATCTCGCACGCGTTCTTCGCGCTCGTGCACGAGCATGCGCTCGCGGAGCGGCGCGCGGCGGACGACGCCGCAGACGTCCGGCTGTTCCCGGTGCAGGAAGCGCTGGCGATGGACCTCGCCTTCGATCACCGCTCGATTCTCGAGGACGCGCTGCAGCAGATTCGCGTCAAGATGCTGACGACGACGATCGCGCGTTCGTTTCTCCCGGAGGAGTTTACGATCGGCGAGCTCTACCAAGTGATCGAAGCGGTCGTGCCGGCGTTCGAAGAGAAAAATTTTATCCGCAAGATCACGTCGACGCAGAGCCGCAAGGGCATCATAGAAGAAGCGCGCGACCGCAAGGGAGAACTGAAGCAGTCCAACCGCCACTCCCAACGCGCGGCGCAGCTGTACCGGTTCACGGACTACGTGCCCCGGCTTTCGATTTACAGCTAGCCGCCTTGCATCTTCAATTCAATTCGCAATCCGTATTTTCGATTCGAAACCTTCATTCACATCCGAAAGGGGAGCTCCATATGAAAGCACTCCTCGTCATCGACTACACCGTGGACTTCGTCGTTGGCAAGCTGCCTTGCGGCCAGCCGGCCATCGACATCGAGGATCGCATCGCGGCTTTGACGGCGCGGTTCGCGGCAGAGGGCGACTTCGTCGTCATGGCCGTCGACCTGCACCGCGAGGGGGATGAGCTTCACCCCGAGCATAAGCTGTTTCCGCCTCACAACATCGAAGGCACGAGCGGCCGGGAGCTGTACGGCAAGCTGAAGGAAACGTACGAAGCGCATCGCGATCGCATCCATTGGATGGATAAAACGCGCTACAGCGCGTTTGCCGGCACGGATTTGGAGCTGCAGCTTCGCATGCGGGACATTCGGGAATTGCACCTCGTCGGCGTATGCACCGATATATGCGTCCTTCACACGGCCGTCGACGCGTACAACAGAGGCTACGAGCTCGCGGTTCATGCCGATGCGGTCGCGACGTTCAACGCGCCGGGCCATGACTGGGCGCTGGGACATTTCAGGGACTCGCTCGGCGCGGCGATGTACAAGGACGGCCAACAGATCAAGCGGTAGAGCAAAAGGAGAAACGGCGGGGATGAGCATGACGCACGAGAATTTGACGCTGCACACCGACAAATATCAGATCAATATGATGTACGCCCATTGGGTGCAAGGCTCGCATAACAAGCAGGCGGTATTCGAGGTGTTCTTCCGCAAGCTGCCTTTCGGCAATGGATACGCGGTCTTCGCCGGATTGGAGCGGGTCGTCGACTATATTCGGAATCTTCGCTTCGGAGACGAGGAGATTGCCTACCTGCGGGAGCAGGAGGAAGGCTACGCGGAAGCGTTCCTGGACGCGCTGCGCGAGCTCCGGTTTACCGGGCAGCTGGACGCGGTGCCGGAAGGAACGCTCGTGTTTCCGAACGAGCCGCTGCTGCGCATCACGGGCCGGATCTTCGAAACGCAGCTGATCGAGACGGCGATCCTGAACTTCGTCAATTACCAGACGCTCATCGCGACGAAAGCTTCGCGCATCAAGCAGGTGGCCGGCGACGACGGCCTGCTGGAGTTCGGCACGAGAAGGGCGCAGGAAGCCGACGCATCCGTCTGGGGCGCCCGATCGGCGTATATCGCCGGTTTTCACGCGACGTCCAACCTGCGGGCGGGCATGCTGTTCGGCATTCCGGTCAAGGGAACGCATGCCCATGCTTGGGTGCAGGGCCATGACAGCGAAGAAGAAGCGTTCCGCAAATACGCGGAAGTGCTGCCCGATCAAGTGACGCTGCTCGTCGACACGTACGATACGCTGCGCAGCGGCGTGCCGAACGCGATCCGGATCGGAAAGCTGCTCGAGAAGCAGGGGAAGAAGATGAACGGGATTCGCCTCGATAGCGGCGACTTGGCTTATCTGTCGCAGGAAGCCCGGCGGATGCTGGACGAAGCGGGACTGCGCTATGTCGGCATCGTCGCGTCGAACGATTTGGACGAAGGACTCATCTTCAGCCTGAAGGGGCAGGGCGCCAAAATCGACGTATGGGGCGTCGGCACGCAGCTGATCACTTCGGGCGACCAGCCGTCGCTCGGCGGCGTCTACAAGCTGGTGGCGCGGGAGAAGGACGGCGAACTCGTGCCGGTCATCAAGATTTCCGGCAATCCCGAGAAGGTGACCACGCCGGGACGCAAGGACCTGTACCGCATCGTCAACCGCGAGACCGGCATCGCCGAAGGCGATTATTTGACGCTCGCGGAGGAAGGTCCGATGGATACCGAAGAACCGCTGCGGCTCTTCGACCCCGTGCACCATTACATTCAGAAAGTCGTCCGGCTCTACGATGCCGTGCCGCTGCTGGCCTCGATTTTCCGGGAGGGCGAGCTGGTTTACGAGCTTCCTTCGCTCGAAGACATCCGCCGCTATCACCGCGAGCAGCTGAAGCTGTTTTGGCCGCAGGTGCTGCGCAAGACGAACCCGGCGGAATACCGCGTCAATCTCAGCGAGACGGCCTGGGAGCTGAAGATGGCGCTGATCGCGAAATACAGGGAGTAAGGTTGGCGGCGATAGGCCGCGGCCAAGCCGAGACACTCAGCCCGCGGATGCTTCATGAAGCAGACACGCTTTCCGGCAGTCGGCGCTCCATTCCCCCGCAGGATCGATACTTCTCCGGAAGCGTCGAACCTGCGGGTTTTTGCGTTTTAAGCACCGCCCTCTCCCTGCCTGACTTGCGAAGAAAAGCTGCATCGCCGCCTTCGACCGGGGGAAACCTTCTAAATAATCTACAGCTTTTTGAACTTATGCTATCTATTTGGGCGCCGCCCGTCTTGATAAACTTAAAGCGCACCATAACAAACATACAAAAGGTGGGCTCCACATGAAGCGTTTCGGTAGTTTATTGCTCGTGGGCGCGGTAAGCGTCAGCTTGGCCGCTTGCGGAAATTCGGGATCGGACAACGCAAGCACGAACGGGAGCACGAATGGAAGCGGCAATAGCCCTGCCGCGAACGCGGGCGATTCGGCGTCGGCGGGGAACAAGCCCGTTACGCTGAACTTTTTCTCCAACAACGCCGATCAGACGACGGGCCAAGGCCTCGTCGAGAAGCAGCTGGCGGATGCGTACATGAAGGAAAACCCTACTATTACGATCAAGTTCGAATCGGTATCCCCCGATCAGCAGTATCAGGACAAGCTCAAGATCTACAACGCGTCGAACGCCATGCCGGACGTGATGATGATGTGGTCGCTGCCGGGCCTGATGAATCCGCTGATCAAGAACGATACGCTGATGGAATTCACGCCGGACGACGTGAAGGACATGGGCTTCCAGCCGGCCGCCCTCAAAGCGTTCACCTCGAACGGCAAAATCTACGGCCTGCCGAAAAACTCGGACTTCCTGGTGCTCTATTACAACAAGAAAATCTTTCAAGACAATGGATTGGAGCCGCCCAAATCGGAAGCGGAGCTGATCGACGTCAGCAAGAAGCTGAACGACAAGAAAATCGTGCCCGTCGCCATGGACGGCCGGGACGGCTGGCCGCTCTTCCTGTGGTTCCAGAACGAAATGCAGCGTTCGTCCGGTTCCTTCCAGACCTTGACCGACGCGGTTTATCGCAAAGGGACGTTCAAGGATCTCGGCGGCATCCAGGTCGCGGCCAAGATGCAGGAGATCGTCAAGGCCGGCGCCTTCGGCGAAGGCTTCCTGAACCTCGATTACGGCGCGGCCAAGAATCTGTTCGTGCAGGGCAAGGCGGCCATGTTCATCATGGGCGAGTGGGAGATGGGGATGGGCTCGGATCCCAACATTCCCGATGATATTCGCGGCAACATCGGCGCGCTGCCGATTCCTGCCGGCGACAAGGGCGCCAATACCGATCTGATGGCTTGGTTCGGCGGAGGCTACAGCGTCAACGCCAAGTCCCCGCATGCGCAGGAGGCCAAAGCCTTCGCGCTGTGGATGATGAAGCAGGACAACTGGGCGAAGAGCGTATGGCAAAGCGGCGTCACGTTCCCGGCGCAGGAGTTCAACCAGTATACGACGGACCAGCAATCCAGCCTGCAGAAGGAATTGGCGGATATCTTCACGAACGCGACGACGATCAGCGGCAATGTCGCGACCGACAACCTGCAGTCCGACGACGCGTCCAAGTTCACGAACGGCATTCAGGCGCTTACCGCGTTCAAGTACACGCCGGAAGCCTTCGTGGATCTGATCGACGCGGCGGCGGAAGAAAGCAACAAAGCCAATGAGGCCGCGAAGTAAATAGGCACGCGAAAGAGGCAGAGCGACTTCGGTTCTCTGCTTCTATTTTTCAAACGGAATGGGTTGATTTCATGCATCGGATGATGAGCGACAAACGAACGATCTTTTTGATGATGGCGCCGGGCTTCGCGGTTTTTTTCGCGATCGTGTTCATTCCCGTCTTCGTCAGTTTATTCTACAGCTTCACCGACTGGGACGGGATAAGCGCCTATCGCATGGTCGGCTTGCATAATTACCGGGAGCTGCTGCTGCACGATCCGGTATTCTGGAAGGCGCTCCGCAACGCGTTCCTGCTGGGCGGCGCGTTCCTGCTCATCCAGCATCCGCTGGCCGTCGCCACGGCCATGATCCTGCAATATTGCGGACGCGCGGAGAAGGCGCTCCGGACGATTTTGTTCATTCCGTCCATCATCTCGGGATTCGTCACCTCCAAGATGTGGGTTCAGATCCTGTCGACGCAGTTCGGCCTGCTGAATCGGCTGCTGGACGCCGTCGGATTATCCACCTGGCGGCAGGATTGGCTCGGCAGCTCCTCCTGGGCGATCGCCAGCATCATCTTCGTGGCCATGTGGCAGGGATTCGGCTACGCGTTCCTGCTCTACTATACCGGCGTGAAGGGCATTCCGCAGGACCTGCACGAAGCGGCCCGGCTGGACGGCGCGACGGCCTGGCAGCTCAACACCCGGATCGTGCTGCCCTTGCTGCAGCCCGTTATCCGCACGAGCATTATTCTCGCCTTCATCGCGGCGTTCAAGCAGATGGATACCGTTTACTTGATGACGCAGGGCGGCCCGGACAACAGCACGCAGTTTCTGGCCACCTATCTGTACCAGAAGGCATTTTCGATCAATCTCTACGGTTACGCGAACGCGATCTCCGTCCTGTTCATTATCGTATGCCTGCTCGTGACGGCTGCATTGAACCGAATGGGCAGACAAGAAGTAGGTGAATTCTAATGGCACGGGCAAATCCGGCAATGAACCGCAAGTCGCCGCTCGGCTGGCCGTTCGGAATCGTGATGGCGGCCTTCGCGGCGATCCAGCTGTTCCCTCTCTTATGGCTGGTCGATTATTCCCTGCTCAAGAGCTCCCAGTTTTTCGGCGCGTCCATTCTGATCTGGCCGAAGCCCGCGCAATGGGCGAATTACCGGATCGCGTTTACCGCGGGGCATATTCCGAGGTACTTGACCAACAGTCTGGTCGTGGCGGCTGTTACAATTTTCTTGACCGTGCTATTGTCTATGATGACGGCTTACGTCCTGACCCGCATGAAGTGGCGCCTCAGCAGCTTCTTCTATACGCTGCTCGTCGTCGGGCTCATCATCCCGCTGCACGCGACGCTGCTGCCGAACTTTTTTATTTTCAAGCAGTTCCATCTGCTCGATTCGTACGGCGCGTTGATCCTTCCCTATGTCGCGTTCGGCTTGCCGTTCTGCACCCTGATCTTCTGCGGGTTCCTGCAGACCGTGCCGCGCGCGCTCGAAGAAGCCGCCGTGCTTGACGGCTTGAGCGTGCCGGGCATCCTGGTTCGCATCATGCTGCCCATCACCCGGCCGGCGATCGCGACGGTCAGCGTATTCTCGTTCCTCAGTTCTTGGAACGAATTCATCATGGCCTTGACCTACGTCCGTTCGGAGCTGTATAAGACGCTGCCCTTTTCGCTGCTGCAATTCACGGGACAGTATTCCAGCAATTACGCGGCGCAAGCGGCGGTCATGACGGTCATCGCCATTCCGTCCGTCGTCGTGTACCTGCTGTTCACCGATCAAATTACGAGCAGCATCTCGCACGGGTCGGTCAAAGGATAACGGAAACCAATCTCGCGGAAAGAGGCGGCTGCATGCGTATACCCCACAAGCTGATGCGATACTACCGGCGGCTGCCTCTGCGCATGAAGCTGTTGTTATGGATATTTCCGTTATTGCTGCTGCCGGACATCGCCATCGGCGAATACTCGTATCACGTCGCCGCGAAGCAGGTGCTGAGCAAGATGGACGAGAGCCAAAAGAGCCTGGCCAACGAGACGGTCTCCCACTTGGATTACTTCTCGAAGGACATTTTGGATATTTATTATTATTTGTACCTGTCGACCGAGCTTCATACCGTGCTGCTGAACCGGGATCAGGATCTGGACCCGAACCTGACGCAGAACGTCTTTCAGAGCATCAACCGGCTGATGGTGACCCGGCAGTTTTTCAAATCGCTGGCGATTTACGGGATCAACGGCAAAATGGTGGAGTTCGGCAATTTGCCGGCGGTCTCGTACGACGATTTCATGAAGACGGCTTCCTATCGCACGGTGTTTGCCAACGCGGGGCAGGGCACGTGGGACATCCAGGACGCGGCGGCGCCGATTTTCCTGCGGAGCCCGAGCCCGCGCATCATATTCGCCAGGCCTTACAGCGACCTCGTCAACCTCGATTTGCAGGGCTTCGTCGTCATCGGCATCGACGAGACGGAATTGCGTCGTTCTTATGCCTCGGAAAGTCCGGGCGTCGAGACGCTTGTCACCAATAACGACGGCGAGATCATCAGCGATTCGCAGGGCAGGTGGATCGGTCAGTCCATCCGTCAAACGCCCTACTATCAAAGCCAAGCCGGGCGAGCGTTGAAGGAGGTGGACTGGGCGCCGCCCAGCTCGTCGTGGCTGATCACCCACGAGCGCTCGAAGCTCACGGGCTGGCATGTGATCGTCGTCCGGCCGAGAAGCGAGCTGATCGGACAATTGAAGCCGATCAAGAGCTTTACGCTGCTCGTCATCATCGGCCTGTTGATTCTCGCGATTTCCTGCACCTGGTACATTTCGACGTGGTTCACGAAGCCCATCACCCAGCTGCTGGCGTCGATGCGGAAGGTGCAGAAGGGGGATTTCACCCAATCGATCAGCGTCGTGGACGAGGACGAGCTCAGCCAGCTTAACCGCGGCTACAATACGATGGTGCGGCGCGTCGGCCAGCTGATCGAGGAAGTCTACCAGGTCGAGCTGAAGCAGAAGGATTCGGAATTGAAGCTGCTGCAATCGCAGATCAATCCTCATTTTCTGTATAACACCTTGAACTCCGTGTCCCTGTTCGCGCTTCAGCATGGCGATCACCAAGTCGCCCAGATGATCTACGCGCTCTCGACCTTCTTCCGAATGAACCTCAGCGGCGGCAAAGACCTGATCACGCTCGGAGAAGAGCTGCAGCTGGTCGAAAGCTACCTGTTCCTGCAGAAGATCCGGTTCGGCGATAAAATCGATTACGAAGTCGAGCTTGATCCGGCAGCGGCGGATTTCCCCATTCCGAAGCTGCTGATCCAGCCCTTCGTGGAAAACGCGATCGTGCACGGCATCGAGCCGTTGGAGGAGCCGGGCTATATCGGCATTTCCGCGGAGGCGGAGGATGGCATGCTGATTATCCAAGTCAGGGACAACGGAAGCGGCATGACGCCCGAACGGCTCTCCGGGATCGACGATGATCCGGGCTACGCGATCGCCAATATCAAGGAACGCGTCCGGCTTCATTACGGGGACGAGGCCTCCATCGATATCCAGAGCGCCTTGGGAGCCGGGACGATCGTACGACTGAAGATTCGATGGCGGAAGGAGCGGATGGAATGCTGAAGCTGATTATTGCCGATGACGAGCTTCCGGTCCGGGAAGCCTTTTCCCGGTTGATCGATTGGTCGTCGAACGGCATCGAGCTGTGCGCGACCGCCGCGCATGGCGCCGAAGCTTTGGAGCTGATCGAGAGGCACCGCCCCGAGCTGCTGCTGACGGATATCAAGATGCCGAACCTTGACGGCCTGCAGCTCATGGAGGAGATGCAGGCCCGGGGTTACTTCGCGACCACGCTGCTCCTCTCGGGCTACAACGATTTTCACTTGGTCCAGAAGGCGCTGAAGCTCGGGGCGTTCGATTATATACTGAAGCCCTGCCATCCGCTGGACGTGTTGAAAGCGGTTCTGCAGGCCAAAGAAGCGGCGCTTGCCGCAATGGACCGGAAGAAGGAAAACGACGACTGGGAAAACCAGTGGCGGCAGAACGTATCGCTTGCCAAAACGCAGCTGCTCGGCGATTGGCTCCATCGCGCCGAGAGTCCTTGGGAGAACCGCGTGGACAGGGCGCGGACGCTGGGCATCCAGCTCCCGGAAACTGGGCTGAACCTGGCCATCATCAGGCTCGAATTCAAGAATAACGCCTCGTACGGTCATGCCGCCCATGACCGGGAGCTGATCCGCTATGCCGCCTTGAACATCGTCAAGGAAACGATGGACGGCTTCGGGGCATCGTATGAAACCTTCCGGGACAAGGAAGACATGATCGTCATTTGGCACGAATCGTCGGGCAGCCGTCAGACCATCCGCGCGAAGCTGGAGCGACTGCAGCACCATATTCTCGTCTATCTCAAAATCACGGCGACCATCGGCTGCTCCGACCGCCCCGGAAGCCTGCACGTGCTGAATATCGAATACGGCCAGGCGCGCCATGCGCTGGATCTCAGTTTTTTCCAAGGTCCGGGCGGCATTTATTTCTATGCCGATCACCTGAAGGCGGAGGAGCGGGAAGCGGCCGAGCAGTCGCTGCGGCTGGAGGAGCTGGAGCGGCTGTTTTTCGATAAGCTGAAGGGCGGGCAATATTCGGAGGTTATCGATTGCTTGGATCAATGGTTCACGGGGTTCAAAGGGATTTTGGTGCCCAATCGCTCCGAGTTTCATATTCAGACCCTCTCCCTGATGTCGAGGCTGCTGCAGGAGGCGGAAGCTTCCTCGGCCGACGGGACGGGCTATGATCGCCTGGTTCGCTTGGCGGACGAGATGCTGAAGGCGGAGACGGTCGACGAGCTGTTCGCCGTGACGACCCAGATGATCCAGAAGCTCGTCGAGAGCCGCAATGCCCACAAATCGATCCACCGGACGATAGCGCGGGCCGTCGAGCTCATCAAAGAACGCTACGCGAGCAACCTCACCCTCAAAGCGGTGGCCGAGGAGGTATACCTATCACCGTCCTACTTGTCCACGTTGTTCAAACAGGAGATGGGTATCAAGTACATCGATTATCTCCATCAATACCGCATCGAAGTCGCCAAGACGCTGCTTGGGGACGGAAAGCAGAAGGTCAGCTCCGTCGCCATGCAGGTCGGCTACTTCGACGAGGCGCATTTTATCCATACGTTCAAGAAATGGACGGGGAGCTCGCCCGCGGCTTATGCCCGGTACGGCGGCGAGACGCGTCCCGGCGCGCCTTCCTGAACGCATTCTAATCCAAGGGGCGATTGACGTGAGAGCGAATTACGAAGGAAAACCGTATCGGGACGCGAAGCACGTCGGCGGGCCTCAGCTCATTCCAGGCAAGGTGATGTGCGCGTATTACGATCTTGGGGGAGAAGGCATCGCTTACCACGACGCGACCGCGATCAACCAGGGCAGCGGCCGGCTGAATCCGGCGGACGGGACCTATCTGAACGAGTTTCGGCTCCATGAGGGCGTGGATACGAGCTATACCAAACCGGGCGGTATCGACGATAGCGCGTATAACCTGGTGCAGCCGGAGATCGGCATGCCCTACGTGGGCTGGACGGAGCCCGGGGAGTGGATGAACTATACGGTCGAGGTGGCTCGGGCCGGGATCTACTTGGTGCATCTGCTCTACGCGTCCAATCGGGGAGGGGCCGTTTCCCTGTCCGTGGACGGCGAAGCGGCGGCAGAGCTGCTCGAAATCGCGTCCACGTACGATGCGGAAGATGAAGTGGAGTGGCGCCAGTGGCATCATTGGAACAAAGCGGAACGGTTGACCGTCCTTCATCTGGAGAAAGGCGTCCAGGTACTGACGCTGCGTACCGTTCTGGAAGGACAGATGAATTACGCTTACCTGGAATTCGAGCTGCTATGACGATGAGAGCCCGACCGCATGCGGCCGGGCTTTTGCGTTGCGCTCCGAATCGGCTCGACCCGGTTCGCTCTAATGCTTCCTTAGCCGGCATATACATCTGCTAAAAGGAGCGTGAACCGAGTGGACAACAAAGTCAGAAGCTATTACCGGCTGAAGCGCAAGCAGAAGGAAATCGAGGAGGAGCTGGGCCGGCTGCGCGAGGAGATCCTGGCCTATTGCGCGGACAACGATACGACGTCGATGGAGGTCGGCAGCTACAGGGTGAAGGTGATTCCCCACCGGCGGAAGGAATACGACGAGACGAAGCTGTTCGAAGCCCTGCCGGATCTTGAGCTGTGGCGGCTGCTCTCCAGCCCGGACACGGCCAAGATCTCGCATCTCGTGAAGCTGAACGTCATCTCGGACGAAAGAATCAAGGATACGTATACCGTCAAGGACGTCGCTTACCTGCAAATCGAGCGCAAATAGCGCAAGCGCGCGCGGGTTGTTCCGTCAAGAATTTACGCCGTCATGCCTCCTCTTCTCCATGTCTGGACATGCGCATGCGCGAAGTTAATCCCGTTAAAGGGTTTTAGGTCTCGCATGGCGAATGAATTCGCAATGACGCATTAGACCTATTTCCAATCAGTCGCAGTCAACCAACATAACGGAGGCATGAAATGAAAACAGCAAGATTAACGAAAAAAATGGTCAGCCTTACGGTGGCCGGATCGTTATCGCTCTCTTTGCTCGGGGCGGCGAACGGGGCGGCCGTCACTGAGGGAACGGCACCGGATATCGTCGGCCATTGGGCGGAGCAGGATATCGCCCAATGGATGTCCCAAGGCCTGATCGACGGCTACGAGGATGGCAGCTTTCAACCGGATAAAGCCGTCACGCGAGCGGAGTTCGTCGCGCTCGTCAACCGCGCGTTCGGCTTTACCGCGGCCGGGAACGCGGCATTCAAGGATTTGAAAGCGGCCGATTGGAGCTACGCCGATTTCCAGAAAGCCGTGAAGGCAGGATACTTAACCGGGTTCGAGGACGGCTCCGTCCACCCCAATTCGCCGATCTCCCGTCAAGAGATCGCGCTGATCGTCGAGCGCCTGCTCGGGCTGGCGCCATTGCCGCAAGGCGCAGACGCTTTTTCCGATTCGGCCATGATTCCGGCATGGAGCAAGGGAGCCATCGGCGCCGTCGAAGCCAACGGAATCATGGACGGGTACGAGGATCATACGTTCAAGCCGGCCAATAACGCCACCCGCGCGGAAGCCGTCGTTATTTTGAGCCACGCGCTCAAAGTGAAGTCCGCGCCGGTCGTCCTCGATAAAGCGGGCACCGTCGGACCCGCGACGGGGACTCAAACGATCCATGGCGACGTCGTCGTGTCCTCGCCGGGCGTAACGCTCCGCAATACGGTTGTCGAAGGCAACCTTACGTTCGCGGCGGGAATCGGCGAGGGCGATGCGGTCCTCGATCATGTGACCGTTAAGGGCACGACGCTGGTGCAGGGCGGCGGCGCGCACAGTATCCACTTCGAGGATTCGGTGCTGCTTACGATCGTCGTGGACAAAACGGCCGGCGCCGTCCGCATCGTGGCCGAAGGCTCGACGACGGTGGCGACGGTTCGACTGCAGACCGCTGCCACGTTGGAAGAAGAAGCCGGCCTGACGGGCGAAGGGTTTACCGACGTGCAGTTAAGCCAGCTGCTTCCGGCGGGCAGCTCGATCACGCTCCTCGGCGCGTTCGATGACGTCGACGTGACGGGCGTCAAGGTCCGCATCGACATTCCAAGCGGAAATGTCCAGCATATTACGGTAGGCGAGAACGCTACGGGCAACGATATTAATTTGGGTACGGGAGCTAGAATCGTCGATTTGGTGCTGAACGCGGCCATCAAGGTGATCGGCGGCGGAAAGATCGATACGGTGCAAATGAACGAAGCCGCGCAAGCATCCAGCTCTTTCGAGACGCAGCCGGGGAGGCTGGAAGACGAGAACGGCAACCTTATCGTTCCGAAGTCTTCAGCGCCATCGGGCCCGTCCCAGCAGGAACTCGACCAACGCGCGGCGGATGACGTCACGGCGTTGATCACGGCGCTCCCCGCAACGGCAGATCTGACGCTGGCGGCGAATGCGGCGGGCGTCGAGGCCGCCAACGCCGCCTTCGGCAAACTATCGACGGCGCAGAAAGCTTTGGTAACGACCGGTAACCAAACCAAGCTGGCGGACGCGGTCGCCCGGATCGCGGAGCTGAAAGCGGACAAAGCGGCCGCGGACGCCGTTATCGCGCTCATTGCCGCGCTGCCGGAACCCGAGCTTCTCCGGTTGGAAGACCAAGCGGACATTACCGCGGCCAAGGACGCTCTAGGCGCGTTGACCGCGCCGCAGAAAGCGTTGGTCACGAATCAAGACAAGCTCGCGCTTGTTATTGCCAAGATCGATGCGCTGATCGCTGCTGCGAACGCCGTAACCGCTCAGATCACGGCTTTGCCGGATCCAGCTGTAATTACGCTGGATAATCAAACAGACGTTACCGCGGCAAACGCGGCATTCAACGCCCTGTCGGCAGCCCAACAGGACCTGGTCACGAACCAAGCGAAGCTCACGCAAGCGGTAGCCAAGATCGAAGCGCTCATCGCGGCGGCAAATGCGGTCACCGCGAAAATCGCGGCCTTGCCGGATCCGGCAACGATCACGCTGGACAATCAAGCGGCTGTAACGAGCGCGAGAACTGCGTTTGACGCGTTATCGGCATCGCAGCAAGCGCTGGTCACGAACCAAACGAAACTCACGCAAGCCGAAGCGAGAATCAGCACGCTGATCGCGGCGGCAAACGCCGTAACCGCTCAGATCGCGGCCTTGCCGGATCCGGCCGCAATTACGCTGGATAATCAAACAGACGTTGATGCGGCAAACGCGGCATTCAACGCCCTGTCGGCAGCCCAACAGGACCTGGTCACGAACCAAGCGAAGCTCACGCAAGC
>NZ_JAAAMV010000016.1 GCF_009909185.1 Paenibacillus glycinis
GGTAGCCAAGATCGAAGCGCTCATCGCGGCGGCAAACGCGGTCACCTCGCAAATCGCGGCCTTGCCGGATCCGGCAGCGATCATGCTGGACAATCAAGCGGCCGTAACGAGCGCGAGAACCGCTTTTGACGCGTTATCGGCATCGCAGCAAGCGCTGGTCACGAACCAAACGAAACTCACGCAAGCCGAAGCGAAAATCAGCACGCTGATCGCGGCGGCAACCTCCGTAACCGCTCAGATCACGGCTTTGCCGGATCCAGCCGCAATCACGCTGGACAACCAAGCGGACGTTAACGCCGCAAACGCGGCATTCAACGCCCTGTCGACAGCCCAGCAAGACCTGGTCACGAATCAAGCGAAGCTCACGCAAGCGGTAGCGAAGATCGAAGCGCTCATCGCAGCGGCAAACGCGGTCACCGCGCAAATCGCGGCCTTGCCGGACCCGGCAGCGATCACGCTGGACAATCAAGCGGCCGTAACGAGCGCGAGAACCGCTTTTGACGCGTTATCGGCATCGCAGCAAGCGCTCGTCACGAACCAAATGAAGCTAACGCAAGCCGAAGCGAAAATCAGCTCGCTGATCGCGGCGGCAACCGCCGTAACCGCTCAGATCACGGCTTTGCCGGATCCAGCTGTAATTACGCTGGATAATCAAACAGACGTTACCGCCGCAAACGCGGCATTCAACGCCCTGTCGACAGCCCAACAAGACCTCGTCACGAACCAAGCGAAGCTCACGCAAGCGGTAGCCACGATCGAAGCGCTCATCGCGGCCGCGAACGCGGTCACTGCTCAGATCGGGCAGCTGCCTGACAAGGCAAATCTGCAGCTGTCCGATAAAGCAGCCGTAGTTGCCGCCAGCAACGCCTTCAATGCCTTGTCGGCCGCCCAACAGGCGCTGGTCACGAACCAAAGCAAGCTCGCGGACGCATTGGCGCAAATCATCGAGCTTGAAGATCAACAGGCAGCGGATGCCGTTATCGCGCTCATTGCGGCGCTTCCGGCCGCTGCGAACCTTACGCTGTCCGACGAAGCAGCCGTCAACGGCGCGAGCAGCGCATTCAATGCTTTGACGGCGACTCGGCAAGACTTGGTCACGAACAAATCGAAGCTGACCGACGCGCTGGCCAGAATGACGCAGCTTAAAGCCGATAAGGCGGCCGCGGATGCCGTCATCGCTCAAATCGCGGCGCTGCCTGCAACGGCGAGCCTCGCGCTGTCCGACGAAACGGCCGTAACGGCCGCCAACACCGCTTACTCCGCGTTGTCCGCGGATCAACGGAACCTCGTCACGAACCAAACCAAGCTTTCCGATGCCGTCGCCCGGATCGGAGTGCTCAAGGCGGAGCATGAGGCGGACGTGCAAGCCGCAGCCGTCGTTACGCAGCAAATCAACGACCTGCCGGCTCTGGCGGATCTTACATTGTCCGACAAAACAGCCGTAGCCGCGGCACGCAGCGCCTTCGAAGCATTGACGTCCGTTCGCCAAGCGCTCGTCACGAACGTCGACATGCTTGTTCAGGCAGAAGCCAGAATCGCGGAGCTTCGCTTTTTGCCAAGCAAGGCGCTCTCGGATTTCGACTTCGAAACGATTTACGCAACGCAGGCAAGGGGCGAAAGCGTCCGGATCACGGACACCAATTTCCAATCGCATCCCGTCAGTTTCACGATCAGCGACGGCAATGTCGTCATCCCGGTGGAGCTGAACTGGGATATTCCGCTCAACGGTTTTACGACGGGCCAGGCGGTCGGGTCGGCGGTCGATAGCTTTATCCAGCAATATTGCAACGACCACCATATCGATCTCGGTCAGCGCACGCTAGCGGCGATGGGATTCGACGATACGTTCTATATCATGACGTTCGCTACGGGAACGCAGGCATCCGTCACGCTGGGCGGAGGGTATTCGGCATTCTTCGCGGACAATCATTTCACGGGCACGAATGAAGATATGAGCAAGAACCGTACGTTTACGGTCAGTGACGGTACGCAGACGGCCACGATTATCCTGGAATGGGCGTATTACGATATGGACGATTTCATCGCGGACCTCAACTGGCAGCTTCAAAATGCCAACGTCCAAGCCGTGGCCGCGAAGATCGACGCCACGCACTTCAAACTTTCGTCGTCGACGGCAACCGGCACGCTCGCGATTGACGGGGCGGATAAAGCGCAGTTCTTCGACGCTTTTCAATTGGACTGATCCGATTTCAAACCTCTGCTCCATGCATAGATAATTGATATAGAAGACGTCGAGTTATTCTCGGCGTCTTTCTTTTGTTGCCGCTCTCTCGACGCGTTCGACGGGATTCGCCAAAACCAACCCGTTTACAGCTTATGGAAGGTTCATCATAATTGGAAAGGAGCATCACATTTGGTAGAGGAGTGATATCATGTCCAAACGCATTCTCGTCGTAACCGGAGACGCTGCAGAGGTACTTGAAGTCTACTATCCTTATTATCGCGTGTTGGAGGAGGGCTACGAGGCGATCATAGCGGCCCCGGCCAAAAAGGTTCTGCATACCGTCGTGCATGACTTCGCTGAAGGCTGGGATACCTACACGGAAAAACCGGCGCATTTGCTGCCGGCCCATGCGGCGTTCGCGGATGTCGATCCGGCTCGATACGACGGCCTTCTCATCCCCGGCGGACGAGCGCCCGAATATATTCGCGGCAATGAAGACCTCCCCCGCATACTCAGCCATTTCCTTGAAGCGGACAAACCCGTCGGGGCGATCTGCCATGGCGTTCAGGTTTTCGCTTCCCTGCAGGATACGACCTATTTTAAAGGCCGCACGATGACAGCATACAATGCCTGCCGAATGGACGTAGAACGTCTTGGCGCGAGCTATGCGAAGGAGACGCTCCATGTGGACGGCAAGCTCGTATCCGGCCACGCTTGGCCGGATTTGCCGGGCTTTATGCGCGAATTCCTCAAGCTTTTGGCTTAGTCAGTTTAGCGATAAAACGAAAAAAAGGCTGCCTTCGGGCAGCCGCCTCTATTTCGAAATGGTGGGCTAAAATGGGCGATTACATGCGATTATCGCGCTTTTCGACATTTTTTTCGAAAAGTGCTTGCATTCCTAAAATGATTCATGGTATATTCTAATTCCGGCCGAGAGAGATACACGGCGACGGTTATCGAAATCGAAACAAGCCTAAAAATAAAGCTTGCAAAACGGTTTTGAAATATGATATATTCTAATTCCGGGCTTGAACCGGCTGTAGAATAAGCAACACACTTGTTCCTTGAAAACTGAACAATGAGCGACCTGTCAAACAGGTTATAAAGTAAGTCAGCGATGAGCTAACAAGCACATCCTGGAAATGGCTTCGGCCACTTTTATGGAGAGTTTGATCCTGGCTCA
>NZ_JAAAMV010000017.1 GCF_009909185.1 Paenibacillus glycinis
AACGCGCACCGATTGAGTATCGATGCGCGTTGGCTGCTTAGCTTTTTTCATTTGTCTACTTGACGGGGGTATGACCACAGAGGGGACAGCTTTTTTGCATGCAGCGCGTCGGCCTCCGCCGGGCCGGCGTTGCGTGCGAAGGGAGGGCAAGGAATCACTGCTCCCCCTGCGAGGCGTCCGCACCGAAGCTTGCCCACGATCAAGGCGGCGGTTCAATCGGACGCGGGCCAGCAGTGCGGGTCTACAGGGCAGGCGCGTCGTCCGGCCTGTCGATGATAGGCAGGCTTTCCAGGCAGTTCATCGAATTCGCCGCGCTACGCGAACAAGCCGGAATTCCGCATGACGGGAATTCCGGCTTGTTCGGCAGCGACGATGTCGCCGAGCTCGCTGCGGCAGCAACTAACCGCGCGCGAAGAGGTTAAACCTCGGTCATGGCATTGAACCTCGCGTTAAGGAAGCAAACCCCAAGCGACCGAAGTAAACCGCGTGACAGCATTAAACTTCGAACTCGTCGCCCGGCGCCACGGCTCTGCCTTTCAGGCCGCGCTCTTCCAGCTGCCGCACGAAAAGCTCCGCATCCTGCTTGATGCCGGGGAACGTGCTGTGATGGACGGGTACCGTCAGCTTGGCGTTGTACCATTCCGCCGCCTGAAGCGCGTCCTCGGGTCCCATCGTGTAGTGGTCGCCGATCGGCAGGAAGACGACGTCGATCGGATGGCGTTCGCCGATCATCTTCATGTCGCCGTACAACGACGTGTCGCCCGCGTGCAGAATCGTCAAGCCTTCGGCAAACACAAGGAAGCCGGCAGGCATGCCCGCGTACAGGATTTGCTTCGTTTCCTCGACGACGATGCCCGAGCTGTGGAAGGCTTGGACCATTTTGGCTTTCGCGAAGCCCAGGTCGAACGTGCCGCCCATGTTCATGCCGACCGTATTCTTCACGCCTTGCCAGGACATGTAGGCGGCGAGCTCGACGATGGCTACGACAGGCGCGTCGTTGTTGGCTTGGGCGATCGGCGCCGCGTCGAGGATATGGTCCATGTGGGCGTGCGTCAGCAGCACGGCGTCGGCCTTCACGTCCTCCGGCTTGATTTTGGCTGCGGGGTTGCCGCTAAGAAAAGGATCGATGATTAGCGATTTGCCGCCCGTGTGGATTTGAATGCAGGCATGACCATGATAATTGATTTTCACTAGATCGCGCTCCTTTGTTTCGTTACTCACTATTTGTCGTACCTTGTTAATAGTGACATAACCGGGAGGCGATTTCAACGTCGCTGCCGCTGCAGGCGCTCGCGGCGAAGCAGATAGACGAAGTACGGCGCCCCGATGACGGCGGTCATGATGCCGACGGGCACCTCGCGCGGCACGATAAGCACGCGTCCGAGGCAGTCGCCGAGCAGCACACGCAGAGGACGGCAAGCAGCGGTTCGGCGCCGACGAGCGCCGCGAGCGGGATCAGCCGCTGATGCTTGGCGCCGACGGACACGCTTGCGCCGCAGCTCGGACGGGCGCATGCCGCGCTGCTGACGTCGCGTAATAAAATGCCCCCCGCGCGGCCGGTCGGCCATGCGGAGGGCGTCGATGATATCGCGATCGATGATGATCGATAGAGACGATGGGCCATGCGCTTATTATTACCTCTAACGCGCGAAGCGTCCAGTCGTTTTCCGGCGCAGCCGAAAGTTCCCGCGTCCCGGTTACGCCGAACCGTACATCTTCTCGCCGCGCGGCTGGCTGCCGTGCTCATCCGGCTCCAGCGTGATGCCGATCGCGTCGAAGTCGAGCTTGCCGCCCTGGATCGGCATGGCCAGCAGCCCGATGCCGCGGCTGTCCCGCCCGACCCGGAACGTGCCGGCGCTGGCGCGCTTGCCGTCCTTGACGAGCCATACCTGGTAAGCTTCATCGCCCTGCGTCGCGGCGGCCCCGAACAGGTAGACGACGAATTGCCTGCTGCGCCCGTTGTCGATGATGCACGCGACGCCGGAGGAACCGGCCGATTCGGGCGCCTGCGACTTCAGCGCGACCACCTGATCGATGTTGGAGGCGGAGACGGACAAGGCTTTCTCTATGGGCAGCGGTGCGGCATCCCGTTCGCGGCGCAGCTGGATATTCCAAAGCGACAACAGCAGGATGACGGACGCCGACGCCGCGAGAATCGCGACCATCGGCTTTCTTCCCCGCGGACGCCGGCTTGCCGGGCGCTCGACCGGCGGCACGAATTCGTCTCGGCTCACGCCTCCGTCCGCGGTGTCCCGATCCGCCGCGCGAACGGCGTTCATCACTTGCTGCTTCAAATCTGCAGGCGGTTCCATCATATCCATAGCGGCCGGCAGTGCCTCCCAAACGATGTGCAAATCTTCAAGCTCCTGCCGGCAGCTCTCGCAGGAAGGGAGATGACGTTCGAATACGCGTTTTTCTTCTTCGCTGCATAAGCCGGCTATATAGCTCAGGCAATCCTCGCAAACCGGCGTTCGTCCCCGTTCCGTCATCCCGTTCCTACTCCTTCCGCAGACAGATGTCTTCGCAATATTTTGAGCGTTTGATGCAATCGGTTCTTGATCGTGCCGAGCGGCTGGTCGTACAGCGCCGCCAGCTCGCTCAGCGTGTAGCCCTGCCAGTAGAAGTGCTCGAGCAGCGCGATCTGCTGCTTGCTCAGGTAGCGGTACGCGCTTCGGATCTGCTCTCTCACGAATTGATGCTCCGCCCGTTCTTCCGGCGACAGGGTTCGCTTATCGGGAATCCGCTCGAGGTCTTCCCTCAAATAATGCACGATGCCCGTGTTTTCCCTTCGCCGCTTGCGCAGCATGTCGGCCGCGATGTTGCGCACGATCGTGAGCAGCCAGTTCGTAAACTTGCCCTTGCCGGGGTCGTACTCCGATTCGGTCGTCCACAGCCGGAGGAAGACGGCCTGCACGGCGTCCTTCGCGGCCGCTTCCTCCTTCAGCGCTTTCCAGGCGAAGGAATAGACAAGCCCCGCATACCGGTCGTACAGCGCGGAGAGCGCGGCGTGCTGTTTTCCTTTTATGAGTAGCATCAATTCGTAATCGGTCAGGTTCTGCATGGCAGCCTCCAGGACAGGCAGGTTATGGTCTTCATTGTAACGGCAATCCGCGCGGAGCGACAGTCTTGCGGCGCGAATTTATTTGACGGTGATGACGCCCTGCATGCCGGGATGCGGCGTGCAGTTGTAGCTGAACGAGCCCGCGTCCTTGAACGTGACGGTCTTGGACGCGTCCTTGGCCAGCAGATCCGTGTCGAACACGTTGTCGACCGACGTGGCGGTATGCTTGATTTCGTCGCGGTTGATGAATTTGACGCTGTCCCCGGCTTTGATCTCCAGCTTGGCGGGGGAGAAAGCGAAATCCTTGATCTCCACGGTATAGGTCTTGGGTTTGGCGGCATCTTCGGCCGTTGCCGGCTTGGCATCGTCCTTGCCCGCGTTCGCGGGCGGCTTCGCCGCGTCCTTGCCGTCGTCCTCGCCGGGCTTCGGCTTATCCTCGGTCGCGCCTTTGGCAGCGTCCGTCGCCGCGGGCTTGTCGTCGCTGCCTTCGGAAGACCCGGCAGCCTTGTCGTCGTTGTCCGAGGCGGAAGGATGGTCGTCGGTGCCGGCGGGCTTGTCGTCGTCGCCTTTGGAGGACCCGGCAGCCTTGTCGTCGTTAGCGTCCGACGCGGAAGGGTGGTCATCGGTGCCGCCCTTATCCGGCGCGGCCGGCGTCGCCGGCTTGCCGTCCGAATAGGACGGCGCCGGATCGGCGGGAGCGGCAGGCGTTTGGCCGCCGGCGGCATCTCCCGAGCCCCCCGGCGCGTTCGAGCCGTAGGCGCCGCCGCCGTTGTCCGCGGTTTGGCCGCTTCCGTCGTTCGAGCCGGCTTGGACGGCGGTATCGCTGCCGTCTGCGGCGGTCGCGTCATTGCCTGCATTGTTCATGCCGCTCATATTGTCCGCAGCGTTCGCGGTGTTCGCGTTGCTTGTATCGTTCGTGTTGCCGGAGCTGTCCGAATTGCCGCAGGCGGCGAGCATCAGGCAGCAGATCATAAGCATGAGGCCGATAATGGCTGGCGTCGAACGGCGTTTTCCTGGATGCGGGTGCAATGTCATCGCGTTCGTACCTCCTTGCCCGTGTTATTTGACGATGATCTGACCCGTCATGAACGCCTTGTGCGGCTGGCAGTAATAATCGTAAGTACCCGGTTTATCCAACGTGATGGTGTAGGATTCGCCCTTCGCGAGCAGCGGCAGGGAGAAGGCGCCGTTAACCGCGACGGCGTTGTGCTTCATGTCGTCGAAATTCGTAAAGACGATGCTGGAGCCGGCTTCCACCGTCAGCGGGCCCGAGCCGAACGAGTAATCCTTGATGTCGACGTGATACGTCTTCGCCGCCGGAACCGCAGGCGCCGTCGTGCCCGTGAACTTGGCGGGGTCGACGACGAACCAGACGCTGCCGACGTTTTGGCCGAGCGTGTCGCCGGCTTTGGCGTCCTTGATAAAGTAATACAGCGGGAAGCCCTTGAACGTGGACTGCATGCTGCCGTCCGCGCGCGTAATCGTGCCCCAGTCGGCCGCGTTCACGCCGGTCGGAACGCCGGTGCCGCCTGCCGAATAGGCCGGCCAGTTGACGAGGCAGTCGCCCGCGCAGTTGCTCTTGCCGGCCGTGTCCTTGTCGAAGTAATACAGCGTGCGTCCCGAAGCGTCCGTCAAGTAGTTGCCCAGCGTCGGAGACGCCCCGATCATCGCGGCATAATCGGCCTTGGCGACGAACCATACGCCTCCGACCGCTTCGCCGAGCGTGTCGCCCGCTTTTTGGTCTTTCGCGAAATAGTAGAGCGGCCAGCCTTTGTACGTCGTTTGCTCCGTGCCGTCCGCGCGCTTCAGCACGGCGAAATCGGCGGCGTTCAGCGTCGAAGGAATCTGCAGGCTAGGCGCATCGTAGATCGGCCACGATTTCAGGCAATCGCCGATTGTACAGCTGTTGGGAGCTGATCTTCTCGAGCGGCATGAATTTGCCGCCGCCCGTGCCGTTCCAGCCGAGCTCGGGATGCGCTTTCAGGTAGGCGAGCACGGCTTGGTTGCTCGTGCCGACGGAGGAGGCATCGGAGAAGTTTTCCTTGCCTTTGAACGCCTCCGCCTCCGCCAGGTGGCCTTGCAGGCGAAGCGAGATGATCGCGGCTTGAATGCGCGTCGCGGATTTCTTCAGGTAATCCGCGGTCACGCCGTTGCCGTCGCCCAGCAGGAGGCCCAGCTTGCCAGCGGTGTCGCCGTCCGTCGTAACCGTCGCCGGGGCCGATTCGGCGGCGGAGACGCCCGCGGGAACCAGCATGGCGAAGCATAGCATGAACAGCAGGCTTAACAGCCCAAAACGTTGACCTTTCATTTTTCATTCCTCCTTGGCATGGTTACATCAATGAGAGAAACGAACGAAAGGCGGAAGCGGTTTGAGCCCGGCGGAAATTATTTTGCGGGCCGTTGTTCGGACGGGGAGATCGTGCAGGCGGTGAGGAGCGTGGAAAAAGCGAAAAGCGTGACCGAGGACGCGCTGCAGACGATTCACGAGCGCAACCGCAGGCAATATTACGGCGTCCATCAGTTGATCGTGCTGTGCCAGGAGGTCGGCCTGGTGGCGGCCGACGGGCAATAATCGAACCATCGAAGCCAAAGGGCCGCTTGTCATGTACAAGCAGCCCTTTAGCTTCGAGAGGACGGGCGCCACTGCGCCAGCCGGATGTCGCGTATCCGATCCTGGGCTTGCCGGAGGCCGCCGCTGCAATCGACGGAGGTTTGCACGCCGGGGAGATGCAGGGCCACGAAGGCATGCGCGGCATTCGCGAAGGCATCCGCCCTTGCGCCTTGAATGCCGATCGCGTCCTGCCAGCTTGCGGCGGCATATGCGCCGTCGAGCCTCCGGAGCTCGTCCGCCTCGCCGGGCATAGAGTAGAAATGATGCCGCGCGCCGGCTCGTTCGAATTCCAGCAGGCACGCGCCGTTCATGCCTTGAATGCCGGTAAGCTTCGCCGTATTCGTGAGCCGGACGGATGCGGCTTCTTCGAATCCGGCGCCGAGCATGAACGCGCGCCACTGGCGGTTGAGGGTATCCAAGTACATCATAAGCGCTCCAATCTTCTTTTCTCGTAGGCGGACTTCAAGCGTGCAGCGCTGGATCGTATTTTTCAGTATAGCCATTTATCCGGAAGCGAAATGCCCGACTCTCGTCATTGCTGCTTTGATGCGAGAATCCATATTCAGGTTTTCCGCTTTGCCGGCGATAGAAGTGATTGACAACGGCTTTCGGTTCCCTTATTTTAATTATAGTTAAACATTTAACTAGATGGAGGCGGCGCGGATGACGGATATCCGGAATTACGTCGCGGAGCAGCCGCTTGCGGTTCGGACCTTCTTCGCGCTCGTGGAGACGACGGCCGGGCTTGTCGGCGCTTCGGAGCGATATTGGTCCGCGAACGGAACGAACGGGGCGCGGATCCGCATTCTCGTCGAGATCGCCAAGGCGGGCGGCGCGATACTGCCGTCGGAGCTTGCCGGCCGGATCGGCGTGACGAAGGCCAACGTCAGCGTGCTGCTGACCCCGCTCGAGGAGCTCGGCTATATTCATAGCACGAGCCATCCCGAGGACGGACGGAAGCGGAGGATCGTGTTGTCTCCGGAAGGCGAGCGTATCCTGTCGGACCTCCTGCCCGGGAATCGAGCGACGATCGAAGGCCGGATGAAAGGGTTGGAAGAAGCGGAGATGAAGCAGCTGTTCGCGCTGCTGCGCAAGCTGCAAAGGAACGAGGAATGAAAACGACCGCGCCCGCGAATCGGTAAACCAGAGCGAAAACGGCCGTTGAACGACGACGTTCAATGCGGTCGTTTCGTTCGCGCAACTAGTTAAATGTTTAACTAATTAGGTTAAAAGGGTGAAACTAATCATGAGAATCGTGCTTACGGGAGCGACCGGCAATTTGGGCGGACTTGTATTGCAACAGCTGCTGTATCGGGTGCCTGCTTCGAGCTTGGCCGTCAGCGTACGGAAGCCGGAAGCGGCCGCGGAATGGCAGCGCCAAGGCATCGAGATCCGGCATGGCGATTACGACGTTCCCGATTCCTTGGGCGCCGCGTTTCGGGGCGCGACGAAGCTGTTGTTGATCTCGTCGCCCCATCAAGACGATGCCGTCCGTCTTCGCCAGCATGCGGGAGCCATCGCAGCCGCCAAGCAGGCCGGCGTCCGGCATCTCGTCTACACGAGCATCGTCCGGCCGGAGCAGGGCCGGCTGCCGCTGCATCGGCTGCATCTGCAAACCGAGCAGCTGATCCGCGAGTCCAAGATTCCGAGCACGATCCTGCGCAATGCCTATTACATGGACGTCGTAAAGTTTCTCGGCGTCCGCGAAGCGGCGGCGAGCGGAGAATTATGGAGTCCGCCGGGAGAGTGGACGTTCAACACGGCCGCCCGCGAAGACTTGGCCGCGGCCGCCGCGACGGTGCTGACCGAGGAGGGACATGACGGCCGAACGTACGAGCTGACCGCGCCGCGCGTCTGGAAACCGGAGGATCTGGCGCGGGCCGTCGCGGCATCGACCGGGCGCCGCGTCGTGCACCGGACGAATCCGGATCTGACGAATCCGGTCTACCGCATGCTGGCGCTCGCGGATATGCGGTTCACTTCGGAGGACCTGGCGCGCCTTGCCGGCCGGCCGCTCCGCACGATGCGGGACGAGGTGCGGACGATGTTCGGTCCGAACGCCCGGCCGTAAGCGCGATGAAGGCATCGCTCCGCGTCCGATCGCAGCTGCGATCGGCATTCGCCAATCGTCGCCGCTGGTCCCGACGCCGCCAGCGATCGCACGGCTGTTCGGTCCACAGGCATAGCGGATGCCTCCTCGTAGCATATTGCATAGGCTGACGCAGGATCAAGCTCGCGCGCGTCCGTTCGGACCGCGGTCGGCTAATCGGCGCTTTGGAGCGAGGAATTTCTGCCATCAACCGCGATAACAATCAAGATATTCCAGGCAACGAGTTGAAATATTCGCTTTCGGCGGCTTCCCCGATGTCTTATCCTGACTGGTAAGGCGGTTAAGAGAGAGTGGGAGGACGATTCATGGACATTCCGATCTACGCGAAGGAAGAGTTGCTGCGCAGTGGGCCACAGCGTTCGTATACGCATGAGGCGAGGGAAGCGAAGTTTGTGCTCGGCGGCATCGGCACGGGCAATGTCTCGATCGGCTCGCGCGGGCAGTTCTGCGACTGGGAGCTGTTCAACAGCCAGGGCAAGGGCAATGCCCTGCCGTATTCGTTCTTCGCCATCCGGACGCAAGCCGGCGAGGACGCGGCCGTGGCCAAGGTGCTCGAAGCGAAGCTGGCGCCGCCGTTTGCCCATTCGCACGGCTTCTTCGCCGACGAAACGGCCGGCCTGCCGAGGCTTGCGGCGTCGAGCCTGCGCGGGGAGTATCCGTTCGCGGAGGTGGCGTTTACGGACCGCGACCTGCCGGTCGAGATTACGCTGGAGGCGTTCACGCCGTTTATTCCGCTGAATCCCGACGATTCAGGCATACCGGGCGCGATGATCCGCTACCGGGTGACGAACGCGTCCGAGCGGGCCGTGGACGTGTCGATCGCCGGTTCGCTGGCCAACGCGGCCGGTTACGAGGGACGGGAATTGTTCCACAACATGCGGCTGGCCGGGGAGGTCCGCAACGAATACCGCTCGGGTCAAGGGAAGCAGGGCATCTATTATTATTCGCCCGACCTTCCGTCCGGCCATCTTCGGAACGGCACCTTGGCGCTCATGACCCGCGACGCGAACGCGACCGTGAAGGAAGAATGGCTGCCCGGCGCCTGGTGGGACGGGATCCAGGAGTTCTGGAACGATTTCGCCGAGGACGGACGGCTGGAAGCGTGGCAGGATACGCAAGCGGGGACGGGCAAGCTGCACGCGGGCGGGAAGGAACGCTACGGCTCGGTCTGCATTCGTCATACGCTGATGCCGGGCGAGGAGCGGGTGTTCGAATTCGCGTTGACCTGGCATTTTCCGAATCGGCCGAAGAACTGGCAGGGGCATATCCTGCCGGCAAGCAGCGAGGAAGGGCAAGAGCGCAACTACTATGCGACGCTGTTCGAGGACGCGTGGCACGCCGGCGCTTATCTGCTGGATAACCTCGACCGGCTCGAGGGCCGCTCCCGGGATTTCCGCCGCGCGCTGTTCGGCAGCACGCTGCCGGATTATGTCCTCGACGCGCTGGCGGCCAATATCACGGTCATTCGCAGCACGACCTGCTTTCGCATCGGGGACGGCACGCTGCTCGGCTGGGAGGGCGGCTTCGATCATCGCGGCAGCTGCGAGGGCTCCTGCACCCATGTATGGAACTACGCGCAGACGATGGCCTTTCTGTTCCCGTCGCTCGAACGCTCGATGCGGCGCGTGGAATTTCTGCTGGAGACGGACGACCGGGGCAGCATGGCGTTTCGCACGAACCGGGTCTTCGGCGGCGAACGTTGGGATATGGTGCCTGCCGCCGACGGGCAGTTGGGCACGATCGTCCGGCTGTACCGGGAGTGGAAGCTGAGCGGCGACGACGGGTTTATGCTGGAGCTGTGGCCCAAGGCCCGCCTGGCGCTGGATTTCGCGTTCGGGTACTGGGATTCCGACGGCGATTGCGTGCTCGACAGCGAGCAGCACAATACGTACGACGTGGAATTTTTCGGGCCGAACTCGCTCACGAACGCGATGTTCTATGCCGCGCTGAAGGCCGGCGCGGAGATGGCCGCCTACGCGGGCGACGGGGAGCGCGCGGGCTTCTACGCCGCGGCGCGCGAGCGGGGAAGCGCCGCGATGGACGCGATGCTCTGGGGCGGGGAGTATTACGTGCAGCGGCTCGACGACGTCGATGCCTACCGGTACCAGCAAGGGACGGGCTGCCTGTCCGATCAATTGATCGGACAGTTCATGGCCCATGTCGCCGGGCTGGGCTACGTCCTGCCCGAGGCGCACGTGAAGCAAGCGCTGCGTTCCGTGTACCGCTACAACTTCCGCACGGACTTCTCGAACCATCCGAACGTGCAGCGGGCGTACGCGCTCGGCGACGAGTCCGGACTGCTGCTCTGCTCCTGGCCCCATGGCGGCCGGCCGAAGTTTCCGTTCATCTATTCGGACGAGGTATGGACCGGCGTCGAATACCAGGTGGCGGCGCATCTGATCTACGAGGACTGCCTCGAAGAAGGGCTGACGATCGTGAAGGCGCTGCGCGAACGCCATGACGGGTTTCGCCGGAATCCGTGGAACGAGGTGGAATGCGGCAACCATTACGCCCGATCGATGGCAAGCTGGGCGCTGCTTCCCGCGCTCAGCGGTTACCGGTGCGACCTGGTCGCCGGGACGATGTCCTTCGCGCCGAAGCTGTTCCGCGAGGCGTTCTCCTGCTTCTGGAGCACCGGGACGGCGTGGGGCGTCTACAAGCAGACGATCGTCGAACGCACCGGGGAAGCGGAATGGGAGCTCGAGGTGTTGTACGGCGAATTGCGCGACGTGACGGTGAACGGCAGGACGATGACGCGGACGGCCGGGGCGTAGGACGTCAAAGCGATAACGGAAAAAGGGACAGCGGACGCGCTGTCTCTTTTTGTGTCCTAATCATATCCAAATTTAACTAATCGTTTCTGAAAGTCCCCCCGATTCTTTCCGCCCGGCGAAAGATTCAATATTTTCATACCCGATCGTAAAAAATTTAATGAAATAACGCGATCGTCCGCTCTATAATTTACTCATGGCAAGCTTCTGCCCGATACGATCACATGGCGAGACGAGGGAATAGAGCGGATGACGACAACCAAGCGCTTTCCGAGAACGACCCGCATGCTGCTTTTTCCCTATCGCTTCATCACCAAATCCTTGTACCGGAAAATATGGTTCTGCTTCTTCGTCACGATCTCGATCACGGTCGTCACATTGGGACTGGATTACTACGTGCAGACGTCGTCCGACATCAAGCGGCAGGCGATCGGGAACATGGAGCAGATCAGCAACCAGTCCGCGGCTACGTTGGAATCGTACATGACGAACATCAAGAATTTCGCTTGGGAGTACTTCGGGGACAAGGACTTCCAGCAGTTCGTCAAACATCTCGGGGCGGATCCGGGAACGTACAGCCATTACTCCACCAAATTCAATCAGTTCCTCTCGCGCAATCCCGTCGCGGACCTGATCATGGTCAGTCAAATGAACGGCAACCGGCTCACGTCCGGGGGCATCAGCAAGGTGAACAGCCTGGACCAGGATTTCGAACAATTGAAAACGATTGCAATCCGCAACGACGGCAAAGGCGCGTGGCTGCCCACGGTCGTCATCGATCCGCGGACGAAGAAAAGCGTCCGGACGCTGATCTTCACGCAGGCGATCAAGACGATCGACTTCAATTCGGATAACCCCGTCGTCGGCGTGCTGTTCATCCGGCTCTCGTCCGACTTTCTGAAGGATTGGCTGGGCGAGATCGGCAGCGAGGAACAGGGGCAGTATGCGCTGGTCGATTCCGCGGACAGCAGGGTCATGTTCACGCTGAACGAGAAATCGCTCGGCGAACGGCTCACGGGACTGGACCGGTTGTTCGCGTTCAGTTATCACGTCACCTCCAGGTATCTCTACGCCGACCATCTAGGCGAGAAGACGCTGTTCGTGTCCAACAAGCTCGACAATACGTCGTGGGTGCTGGTCGGGCAGATCCCGCTCGGCATCCTGCTCCGGCAGGTCAACGAGCTGGCGCTGCGCACCTTGATGATCGGCGCGGTCTGCCTGCTCGGGGCGATGATCATCGCCAGCGTTCTGTCATCCAAGATCATCACCCCGCTCAAGCAGCTCAAGAAGGGAATCGTCGCCATCGAGAAGGGCGATTACGGCGTTGCGGTTCCGGTAACCTCGACCGACGAGATCGGCTATTTCGTCCGGCGCTTCAATCAGATGGCCAAGGAAATCAACGAGCTTATCGTCAAGGTGTACGAGGCTGACCTGGTCAAGAAGGATGCGGAGATCAAATCGCTGCAATCCCAGATCAATCCTCATTTCCTGTACAATACGCTCGGCATGATCGACAGCCTGGCCGCCCTGCACGACGACGACCGGATCAGCATCATCAGTTCCTCGCTCGCGAAAATGTTCCGGTATAACATCAGCGCCGGGCATATGTCCACGCTGCACGCGGAAATCCGCCAGCTGGAGATCTACCTGTCCATCCAGCAGATCCGGTTCGCGGACCGGCTGACGTATACGATCGACATGGAAGAAGGGCTGCAGACGATCCTGACCCCGAAGCTGCTGCTCCAGCCGCTCGTGGAGAACAGCTTCATTCACGGCATCGACCATCTGTCCGCGGGCGGGGAGATCCGTATCCGCGCCTATAGCCTGTCGGATACCGATGCCGTCATCACCGTCTGGAACAACGGGCCGCGTATCGAGCCGCAGCGGCTGCAGGCGCTTCATCTCATGCTGGAACAGTGCCAGCAGCAAAATTACGCGAGCAATTCGGCGTCGTCGATCGGGCTGTTCAACGTGCAGTACCGGATCAAGCTCGTCTTCGGCAATCATTACGGCTTAACCCTGCACAGCAGCGACGATCAGGGGACGACGGCGACGGTGTCGGTCAAAAAAATGCGGGTGGAGGAAGCACACGATGAAATTGATGATCGTCGATGACGAACAGCTGATGCGCCAAGGCATCCGCAAGAAGATCCAGATGACCGGGCTTCCCGTGACGGTCATCACGGAAGCGGGCGACGGGATGGAAGCGCTCGCCAAGCTGAGCGAAGAGCGGCCGGACATCGTCATCACGGATATCCGGATGCCGCGGATGGACGGCCTTGCCTTCCTTCAGGAAGCGCTGCGGGCCATGCCGGAGCTGCAATTCATCGTCGTCAGCGGCTACGGCGAATTCGAATACGCGCGCAAGGCGATCCAATACGGCGTGACGGACTATTTGCTCAAGCCGGTGGACAGGGACGAGCTCAAGGAAAGCCTGGCGCGGATCATCCACAAAATCGAATGGCGCGTCCGGCAGCAAGCGTTGGGCGAGCAGGTCAAGCATTTGCAAAGCCGCGGCGAGGAGTCGCTTCGCGATCAAATGCTCAGCAAGCTCATCCAGTACGGCGAAGACGCCGGACAAAGCGCGGCCGACCGCGACGGACGGTTGCAGGCGATGAAGGCCAAGTGCAGCCATTTCGCGGCGGTCGTGTTCCAGCTGGAGCCGGTCGCGCTGCCGCATCTCTCCTTCCGCCCGGAAGACGGGAAGCTGCTCTGGTTCGCCGTGCAGAACATCATCTCCACCGTGCTCGACGCCAACGGACGCGAAGGCGTGCTCTTCAAGCATGTCATGCACGAGAACGAGCTCGTCTACGTGCTGGGCGGACATTCGCCCGTCGAAACCGAGACGTTCAACCGGGAGCTCGGCGAGATATTGGCGGGCATCCGCCGCCATCTGAAGCTGGAGGCGACGATCGGCTGCGGTACCGCGGTCCGCCAGATGGAGGTCATCCAACAGTCCTACCAGCAAGCCAAGCAAGCGCTGCGCAACCGGATCATCTACGGTACCGGCCGCGTCTACGCGGCGGATACCGAATACGTCAAGGCGGCCCCGCATTCCGTCATCTCCCGCGAAGACGAAGCCTTCCTGCTCAGCTGCCTGAACGAGTGCAACGCCGGGGCGCTGAATGCGTGGATCGGGCAGCGGGTCGAGACGATCGCGACCGACGGGCGGGTCTATTTCGCGCATCTGGAGAGCTTCTGCGTGGAATTTCATCTGCTGCTGCGCAAATATTTGCTCACGCAGACCAGCATCCCCGAGTGGATCATCGGCGAGCTGGACGATCTGCTGCACTGGCTGCAGGGGTTGGCGAATTGGCGCCAGATCCCGGAGCACCTGATCGAGATGGTGCATAACATCGTCGGCCATCTCTATAAGCTGCGGCATTCCTCGGAGTACAGCGCGATCGACGAGGTGAAGCTGTTCATCGACCAGTCGCTGCACGAGCCGCTCAACCTGCAGATGATCGCCGAACGCTTTTACTTTCACCCGAGCTATTTCTCGCGCCGCTTCAAGGAGCGCTTCGGCGAGAACTTCGTCAACTACCTGACGAACGCCCGAATCCGCAAGTCGGAGCTGCTGCTCCGCGACCCGAACCTCAAAATCCAGCAGGTCGCCGAGCTGGTCGGCTTCAAGGATGCCGCGTACTTCAGCAGCGTGTTCCGCAAGACGACGGGCATGACGCCGAACCAGTACCGGTCCAGCTGACCGATGCGCGCGCGACGGGGGATGCGGCACGCGGCAGCCGACGCGGCTGCCGCCAGATTCTTGCCGGCGCTTGCGCAAGACCGAACGACTGGACATTCGAAAGCCGCCGGAGAAAGGTTCCGGCGGCTTTCGCGATCGCGGGAGCATCGCCGCTTCGTCAAAATATTCATAGCGCACAAGTACGTTATTTCCATTAACGGCCACGGGCTTTCCCGCTATGATTAGCTTGTAACGAAAAACCAATCGGACATATCACTAGGAGGTAAGGCATCGCATGAAAAAACATGGGGGAATCAACAAACCGGCTTCCGTCCTGGTTGCCGCCACGATCGTAGCCGGTCTGCTGTCGGCTTGCGGCTCGGAGAAAGAAGATAACGCGGCGGGCGCGAACAACGCGGCGACGCAGACGAACGACGCTGCGGCGAACGCCAACGCCGGCACGGACGCTTCGACGAACGCTGCGGCGAACGCGGGGGACAACGCGGCCGACCCGGTCGTCGAGATCACGGTATGGGACCAGCCTTCCCCGGATGATCCGGGCAAGTCGTTCATCGAAGAGCAATTCGCCAAATTCGATGCGGATCACCCGAACATCAAGGTCAAGCACGTCGAGGCGTGGCAGCCGGACGTCCGCGAGAAGTTCCTGACGGCGGTCGCCGGCGGCGAAGGCCCGGACCTTTCCTCGGCGGCATTTCCGGATATGCAGGTTTATATTCCGAAGGGCATCGCAGCCGATATCACGGATATGGTCAACAATTCGCCGGATAAGGATCGTTTCATCGACGGCGCGTTCAACCTCGCTTCCAAAGACGGCAAAATCTACGGGATTCCGAACGATATGTATACGAGCGGCCTGATCTATAACAAGAAGCTGTTCGCCAACGCGGGCATCGCGGCGCCGCCGAAGACGTGGGAAGAATTCGCGGCGGACGCGCAGGCCGTTCAAGCCAAGAACCCCGGCGTCACCGGCTTCGATATTCTCGGCATGGACTGGGCGGATTGGCATTTCGAATATTACGTCTGGCAGGCGGGCGGCGATCTGACGGAGCAATTGCCGGATGGCACGGCGAAGCTGGATTTCACGTCGGACGCGGCGGTTAAAGCGCTTCAATACTACAAAGACCTGAAATGGAAATACAAAGTGACGCAGAAAAACGTCGTGCAGGATATCGGAGAGAACGAGAAGGACTTCTACAGCGGCCGTTCCGCGATGATCATCGGCACGTCCGACAGCTTCACGAACTTCGTGGGCAGAGGCATGGACCCGGCAGACATCGGCTTCGCTCCATTCCCTGCAGGTCCTTCGGGCAAGGCGCCGGCGCAGGTGGGCGGCAGCTTCTCGATGCTGAATCCCAAATCGTCCCCGGAACAGCAGAAGGCGGCGTTCGAATACGCGATGTACTTCATGTCCAAGGACTATAACGACGCCCTCGGCCAGTTCAAAGTCGACAACGGTCTCGGCGTGCGCCCGTTCACGGTGCTGAAGGACTTCGACGTCACCCAGTACATCAAGGACGTTCCGCAGGATTACCTGGATGCCGTCAACGAATCCGCGAAAGACCAGCATCTGGAGTACTTCTTGAAGAGCAGCCTCAGCAGCTACCTCGTCAAGCCGATCCAGAAAGTATTGCTCGACCAGAACGCGGATCCGGCGACGGAGCTGAAGAAAGCGCAAGAGCTTGCGCAGAAAGAAGTCATCGACAAATACAATGCCGATCTGAAATCGGGAGCCAATAAATAGCATTGAACTCATAAGTCGGGATTTCCGAACCGGAAATCCCGATGGTTTTCATAAGGTGGTGGTGCGGACATGGGCAATCAATTGGAGCTGAAACAAGATACTGTGATACGCGAGCAGACGCAAACGCGTACGCGCGCGACGTTTAAAATTCGTTGGACGCCGATCCTTTTCTTGCTGCCGTCCCTTATCGTTTTTTTCGTTTTCAAATATTATCTGATTTTCGATGCGATCTATATCAGTCTGTTCAACTACGATATCGTCAACCCGCCAGGAAACTTCGTCGGACTCGGCAACTATTTTGAATTTCTGAAATCCGCGACGTTCTGGGTGGCCATGAAAAATACATTGATTTTCTTCGTCCTGTCCGTCTTGATCGTATTCTGGGTACCGATCGCACAGGCGCTGTTCCTTAGCCAGGTCAAGCGGTGGAATGCATTCTACCGCGTACTGTACCAAATCCCGGGCGTACTTCCGGTCGTGGCCGGCGTCCTGCTATGGAAATGGATGTACAATCCCGACCGCGGGCTGTTCAACTATTTGCTGGCCAAGATCGGGCTTGGACCGTACGGTTGGCTGAACGATCTGCACATGACCAAGCTCGCGATCGTGCTTCCTGGATTTTTTACCGGAGGCGGTATCAGCGTGCTGCTTTACTACGCGGCAATCAAATCGATTTCCGCCGAATTGTTCGAAGCGGCGAAGATCGACGGCTGCGGGCCTTGGCGCCGGATGGTCATCATTATTTTGCCGAACATCACGTTCGTCATCCTGATTCAATTCGTCGGCTTCATGTCCGGCGTCCTGCTATCGTTCGATAATATCTTCGTGATGACGCAAGGCGGGCCGGCCGACGCCTCGCTCGTCGTCGCCCTCATGATTCAGCGAACGGCATTCGTGCAGTCCAGATTCGGGATCTCGGCAGCGCTCTCGTTCTTCATGTTCATCGTCATCGCCGTGCTGACGATCGTTCAATTCCGATTGCAGAAGGAGGATGACTAAGCGACATGAACAGCCGCATCAAAGAGAAAGGCGAACGCAAGCTCGCGGTCACCTCGTATATCGTAACGATCGTCTTCATCGTTTTGGGCGTCCTGCCGCTCGTTTGGCTGCTGCTTACGTCCTTGATGGACAACGATTCCATTGATGCGACGACGCCGAAGTTCATTCCCGACATTCCCAAATCGATCTCGATTACGCTCGATTATTCGGGCCAGCCGGATCAGAACGAGGATTTCTATCTGAAGGATGCCATGAAAGCAACCTGGTTCCCGTGGATGGCCAATATCCGGGAAAATATCGGGGAAATCAAAATCAAGGGCGTGAAGGACGGGCATGAGCTGTACAGTTCGAAGACGACGTCCGCGAGCTTCTCCGTCGGTCAGCCGTTTATCGTGCCGACGCAGGTATTCAACGACACCGTCATGAAAGCCAAGCTGCCGAGAATCAAGGCAAGCGGGTTGTCGGACTTCAATTGGTACGGTCAAGGCAAGCAAGCGAAGACCGGGGACGGCACGCTGTCGGATAAACCTTTAAGCAAGAATCTTCAGACCTTCTTCAGCGACCGTAAACTGCTCGACGGCAAGCTAACGTCCTTGGAGCAGTCCGGCAACTGGGTCCGCTTGTTCGACAGTTACCGCAGCTTGAACATTCTTGCCTCGGAAGCCAAAGTCAGCTTGGGGTTCTATCATTATTTCCTGAACAGCTTGCTGGTCTGCGCCGTGGTCATCGTCTGGCAGCTGGTCTTCGGGGCGATGGCAAGCTATGCGCTCTCGCAGCTCGTGCGCAATAAGAAGACCAAGTTCATCGTACTGATGTACTTTCTGATGACCATCATGATTCCGGGCGTATCCGTGCTGATTCCGCAGTACTTGCTGATGCAGAAGCTGAAACTCGTGGACAATATCTGGGCGATTATCCTGCCGCATTTTGCTTGGGGCTTCGTGATCTTCTTGTTCAAAGGCTTCTTCGACCAGCTTCCGAAGGAATTGCTGCAAGCGGCGCGCGTGGATGGCGCCTCGGAATTCAGGACGTTCGTGCGCATCGTGATTCCCATGTCCATACCGGTCTTTACGATCGTGGCGGTCATGACGTTCATACCGGTGTGGAACGATTTCTTATGGCCGTACGTTGTCACGAAATCGCCGCATAATTGGACCTTCACGGTTGCGATGAATGATTTGCAGGGCGGCGCGAATCCGCGCGCGAACTGGATCAGCGCAAGCGGCGTCGTCTCCATGATCCCGCTGCTGCTCGTCTTCATGGGCACGCAGGGCGCGATCGAGAAAGGCATTAATTTTACGGGCATCAAAGGCTGAGCGAAGGGGGTGACCTCGTCGAAGCAGGTTTCAACGCGTCCGAGTCCGCAGCGTTATGATGGCGCGGCTCGACCGCCCCCGCTTTCGGGAGGGAATATTTCATAACCGAACGTTTATGAAAGCGCTTCACATAATATTGGGATGCGTTTCGATCGGGCGATTAAGCCGTACGACGAACTGCGAAAGGTTGGGAGTTAAATTGGCGGAGATCAACAGAAACAGGATGCAGCCGCTGCGCATCAGCGATAACGGACGCCACTTGATCCAAGCGGACGGAACGCCGTTCTTCTGGCTGGCCGATACGGCCTGGCAGCTGTTCCGAAAGCTGGACCGGGCGGAAGCGGACCTCTATCTCCGCAGTCGGGCGGAGCAGGGCTTCACCGTTATCTTGGCCGTCGTGCTGGCGGAATTGGACGGCGCCGGCGCCGGCAATGCCTATAACAGGCATCCGCTCCGCAAGAACGGCGACGGCGAATACGATCCCTTGCAGCCGGATTTGGCCGCGGAAGGCGATTACGGCTATTGGGAGCATGTCGATTATATCGTCGACAAAGCGGCGGAATACGGGTTGTACATTGGGCTGCTGCCGGCTTGGGGCGACAAGATCAATCAAGCCTGGGGCAAAGGCCCGGAAATATTCCGTCCGGATAACGCAGCGGCTTTCGGCGATTGGATCGGGCGCCGATACGGGGCAAGCGCCAATATCGTCTGGGTGCTGGGCGGCGACCGGGAGCTGACGAACCGGCGGCATTTCTCCGTCATCCAAGCGATGGCGGAAGCGATCCGCAAAGCTGCCCGCGGCAAGCAGCTGATGACCTTTCATCCGAACGGCAAGCAGAGCTCGTCCTTGTACATGCATGAAGAGGACTGGCTCGACTTCAACATGATCCAGTCCAGCCATTACGAATTGAACTATCCGAACGAGGCGCTGATCACGAAGGATTACGGGTTGAGTCCGGCAAAACCGGTCGTGGACGCTGAGCCCTGTTACGAGGACCATCCGATCGGCTTTCGGATCGAGAACGGCTTCTTCGATGCGAAGGATGTCCGGCAGGCCGCTTACTTCGCCGTGTTCGCCGGCGCTTTCGGCCATACCTATGGCCATCACTGCGTGTGGTCCATGACTAAGGAGACGACGGACACGTTCATCATGCTTTGGTCGGAAACGCTTTCGCGGCCGGGGGCGAATCAGATGGCCCATCTCAAACGGCTCGCGGCTTCGCGGCCGACGCTCGATCGCGTGCCGGATCAGAGCCTGCTCGTCTCCAACTATCCCGGCGCTTGCCGGCTGCAAGCCTGCCGCGGCAAGGATTACGCCTTCATCTACAGCCCGAACGGACTGCCGGTCGTATGCCGGCTCGGCAGCTTGCCCGGCAGCGAGCTGGCCGTCCGCTGGTTCGACCCGCGGACAGGAGAATCGTTTGCTGCCTGCACGGTAACCAATTCGGGTGAAGAACGGTTCGCGCCGCCTTCTTCCGGCAGAACGGATGACTGGGTATTGATGCTCGACGACGCTTCCAATGGGTATCCAGCCCCTTAAGAATGCGATCCATCTACTATAACGGAGGTGCCTCATGTTGAGAAAAGCAAGTTCCATCGCCCTCGCAGCCAGTTTGCTGCTCGGCGCAAGCGGACTCGGCGCACTGCCGGCGAGCCGCGTTTTCGCGGATACGGTTCCTTCCGAGACGCAGGAAGTCGCGATCGACGGCTTCGAGAATGCAAGCGACTGGGCAGCGAACGACGGCGGCATCGTCAAAACCGGCGATACGGCCGACAAGACGCAAGGCTTGCAATCGCTGGACGTCACGTATCCCGTCCCGCAAGGGGATAATGCCTGGAGGGAGCTTTCCTGGGATACCACGGCCAGCCCGCTGGATCTATCGGCGGCGACCAGCTTGAAATTGGACATGAAGCCCGTCGGTTCGCAATCGACCAGCGCGGAGCCGGTTCACTTCAAGCTCGTGGATGCCTCGCAAGAACAATCTATTTACGAGGATAACATTCCGGCGCAAACCTCCGGCGAGTGGAATACGTTCGAACTGGATCTGAGCGGCATTCCGGCAGCCAAACGCGCATCGATCACCTACATCGTATTCTATGTGTACAACAAAGACGGCAATTTGAACGAACGGACGTCGGTTGAATACAAATTCGACAATTTGCGCGCGGTTGAGCCGCTGCCGCCATTGGTCGAGAAGCTCGTCAACGGATTCGATAAGGCAGGCGACTGGGCGCCTACCAGCGACGTCGCCGCTGCCGCCGACCTGTCCGACAAGACCGAAGGCGCGCAATCGCTAAGCATGACGGTTCCGATCGCCGATCCGAAAGGCATTCCGGTATGGAAAGAAATCCATTGGGATATGACGGCGAACCCGCTGGATCTCTCGAACGCGTCCACGCTGAAGTTCGATCTTAAGCCAATGGGAGACGCGAACGGCACGCTGACGACGGGCGATATGGAAGCGATCCGCTTCAAGCTCGTGAACGGGGCGGATGCCGCGCTCTACGAGGACGCCATCCCGACTCAAACGCTGCAAGATTCGCAAAGCCCGTGGACCGTCACGACGGGATCGGACAACTGGAAAACGTACTCGCTGGACCTTGCCAAGGTTCCGGGGGATCGTTCATCCCTTACGTATATCGTATTTTATGTGTACAACAAAGACGGCTCGATTCAAAACAGAACCTCTTTGCAGTACAAGTTCGACAATTTGCGCGTACTCACCCACGAGATGCAAGGGGTATCGGCTTCGCCCGGATCATCGGCGGTGACGCCCGGTACGCCGGTAACGTTGTCCACGCCGGCCGCCGGCGGTCAAATCTACTATACGCTGGACGGCTCGGATCCGAGAACCTCGGGAACGAAGACGACGTATACGACGCCGATTATCGTTCAAGACACGACGGTGATCAAAGCCTATGCGGAGATCGGCGGCTCGAAGAGCGCGGTTTCCGCGTATCAATACACCATCGGAACGGGCGCGCCGGGCGAAGAGCTGTTCAATTTGAACGGCAACGTAGCGGATACGCTCGACCGCATGGTGGCGGGGATCAACAAGCCGGCCAGCGTCGGCCAGGATGGCTTCGTCAGCGATTGGAGCGGCCAAACAACCTTCAAGCTGCCGTCCAATGCGAGCAAGCAGGTGAAAATGTCCGGCTGGACCGGCGATGACGACCTGTCCGCAGACGTCTCGCTTGCCCATGACGATGCGAATCTCTATCTGCACGTGAAGGTCAAGGACAACGTTCAATCCGACAAATCGGGCGGCGATATTTGGCTGGGCGACGGAATTCAGATGGCTTTCTCCCAAGACGGCTACGCCTACGGTCCGGAATACGGATTCTCGTATAACGGAGGCGCGCTCAGCAAGTTCAGATGGAGCAGCGGCAGCGCCAAGCTCGATGTCGATTCCGTCAAACTGAAAGCATCGCGCGACGAGAGCGCGAAGGTCACGACCTATGACATCGCGATGCCGTGGCTGGCCGCGCTGGCCGAGGCGCCGACGGGCAACGTTCCGTTCACGCTCCTGATCAACGATAACGACGGCGGGGGCCGGGACGGCTACATCGAATGGACGCCGGGTATCGGCGTTACGCCGAAGGATGCCACGAGCATGGGCTCGCTGGCGCTGCTGGACGCGGACACGACGTGGTCGCCTGCGCTGCATGGCCCGCAAGACGGGATCTCGAACACCCCGTACGATTATGTATTGACATTGCCTAACTTCGGAACGGAAACCGCGGATTTCGCAGTGAAAGTACCGGCTGGGGATGTGGATACGGTAGTCGCCGTACCGGCCGGCAAAGTCGTGAAGAAGACCATCCCCGTCACCTTCGATGCTCCCGGCGAGCAAGCGGTCACGGCAACGGTCAGCAAGGGCGGCGTAACGAAGGAAACGAGCATCCAAGTCTCGATTTTGAGGGATGCCGACAAATTAACGGCCGCGCTGGATGAGCTGAACGCGAAGCTTCCCGCGCTCGAGGATTTGTTTGATCAAGCGAAAGCGCGGCATATTGCCACGGATTACGAAACGGTGAATCTGACGGTCATCAAGAACTTCATCCAATACGGCAAGGACGACATCAGCCATTCGTTGCTCAGCCGCGCGGATTACGTCGAGAACGAGCTGGAATCGCTGTACCTAGAAGCCGAAACGAATTTGAAGGCTTACCTGGACGGCTCGAAAACAGCCCTGGCCGTGCCGAAATACGTGTCCGGCCAACCGACGATCGAAGGCGGGTCGTTCATCGGCGATATGAAAACATCGGCGTCGGATCCGGCGGCGAAGCGTCCGATCTTCTTCACGGGCTATGGGCATTTCAGCCAAGCGCAGAAGGACATCCCGCAATTCAATGCTCTCGGCGCGAATATCATCCAGATGGAGATCGGCCCGGACAGCACCGTTATGGCGCCGGCAGAGGGAAGCGGCAAGGCGTTCGGCATTTCTACCGCCGCTATCGAATCCAGCGTCCTTCCGGTCCTGCAATCGGCGGAAGAGCATAACGTGGCCGTGAGCCTGCTGCTGTCGCCGCATTATTTCCCGGGTTGGGCGCTGCAGAAGTGGCCGGATCTCAAGAACGACAACGGCGGCTTCCTGCACTATAACGTCAACGATCCAAGAGCGAGGGCCATCGTCGAAGCGTTCCTGGATACGATCATTCCGATGGTCCAGGATTATGCATCGCTGCAAAGCATCGTCATCAGCAACGAGCCGACGTATGATTCACGCACCGATTCTTACGCCGTAGCGCCATGGCATCAATTCTTGACCGATAAATACGGCGATATCGCGAGTTTGAACGCGCTATACGGCACGACGTACGAATCGTTTGACGACGTCGCGATGCCGGCAAGCAAGACGGCGACGGTGCAATTCTACGATTGGACCGTATTCAACAACAAGTATTTCTCCGACTGGCATGCATGGATGGCCGGCATCATTCAGAAGCTCGCGCCGAAATTGCATACCAGCACCAAAATCATGGCAAAGCTGGACGACGCGGTGTCCTTCGGGGTCGACCCGGAAGATTTCAGCAAGTTCGGCGACCTGAACGGCGACGACAATTGGAATTACCTGGGCAGCGGCATTACGGGCTATACGAAGGAAAACCAGTTCTACGATTTGCAAAATTCGATGCGGCAGGCGCCGATCTTCAACTCGGAGACCCACGTGATCGGCGACAGGGATACCGTGTACTCGCCCGAGCAGGCCAGACACGTGGAAACCTCCTTGTTCCAATCGGCGGTACACGGCAAATCGGCATCGGCGATCTGGGTATGGGAGAGATCCTACGATCCGAACAGCGACTTCTATGGCAGCGTGCTGGAACGTCCGGACGTCGTGAAAACGATCGGCAAATTAAACCTGGACCTTAACCGTTTGGCGTATGAAGTAACGGCGTTGCAGAACGTGAAGCCGCAGGCGGCGATCCTGTATTCCTTGCCGTCCCTGGTTTACTCCGGAAGCTATCAGGATGCGATCGACAAAGCCCACACCGCGCTCACGCTGAGCGGCCAGAAAGCCGGCTTCGTGTCGGAGCAGCAAGCGAAAGCCGGCGGCTTGAGCGCGTATAAGCTGCTCATCGTGCCGCAAGCGACCAACGTCGGCGAATCCACGCTGGCGGCGATTAAATCGTTCGTTCAGAACGGCGGAAAAGTCGTCATCGTCGGCAGCGATTCGCTGAGCAAGGACGAGAACAACCGGCCGCTGGACGCGGACGACCGCGACGCGGTATTCGCCGGTTCGGAGGTGCTCGCGGATTCCGGGGCGATCCTGCAGTCCGTCAGAGCGCAGCTCTCCGGTCTCGGGTTGATGAACGTGGTGCTGAAAGACACAGGCACGGGGGCCATCGTCGACGGCGTCGAATGGCAGAGCGCCGTCTATGACGGCAAGCTGTTGATCGATATCGCGAATTACGATACCTCCGTCGCGTCCAAGACGGTCAGCATCGAAGTGAACGGCCGGCCGGCGGGCACGGCAAGCGAGCTGATCAACGGCGGCACGGCGGATATGGGGAGTTTCACCCTCGAGCAGGAGAAACCGTACCTGCTGAGCGTGGATGCAAACGCGGGCGGCGGCGGTCCGGTCATCGTCGCTCCCGGCAGCCCGAACACGGTCACGGACGCGGTCATCGGCGTATCGCCAAAGCTGGCGGACGGCAAGGCGACAGGCGCGATTACGGCGGACGAATTCGCCAAAGCCGTGGAAAAATCGGGAGACGCGCGGACCGCGACCGTCGAGCTCCAAGCGGTGAACGGCGCGAAGGCTTACGCGCTGCAGCTGCCGGCATCGTTATTTGCAACGGATAACGCCGATCGCCGGATTATCGTCCGCACCGCCGCCGGCGAACTGACGCTTCCGCTCCATCTGTTCGACGCGAAGGACATCCAAGGCGCCTCGACCGTCGAATGGACGATCGGCACGGCGGATACGGCGGGGCTTGGCGCCGGCGCGAAGCAGGCGGTCGAAGTGACCGTCAAGGTCGACGGCAAGGCCGTGCATTGGAACAACGCGGACGCGCCGGTGACGGTGTCGATCCCGTACGCGCCGTCCGCGGCCGAACAGTCGAACCCGGATCATCTCGCGATCTGGTACGTCGACGAATCCGGCCATGCGGTACCGGTGCCGAACGGCCGGTACGACGAGGCTTCGAAGTCCATGGTCTTCACGGCTACGCACTTTAGCCGCTATGCCGTCGCTTACGTCGAAACGACCTTCACGGACATCGCCGCCCTGAAGTGGGCGAAGCAGGCAATCGAGACGGTGACGTCGAAAGGCATCCTGACTGCTGCCGGCGATACCCTGTTCAAACCAGGCGCAAGCATCTCCAGAGCGGAATTCGTAGATGCCTTGGTCAAGGCGCTCGGCTTGTCCGCGCGCTTCGAATCGAATTTCGGCGACGTGCCTTCGGCATCGGCTTACTACGATTCGATCGGCGCGGCGCGCAAGCTCGGCATCACGAACGGCATCGGCGGCAACGCCTTCAAGCCCGACGCGCCGATTATGCGCCAGGACATGGCCGCGCTCGTAGTCAGAGGCCTGAAAGCGGCAGGGAAGCCGGCGGCTGACGGAACGGCAGCCGACCTCAAGGCGTTCGCCGACGCTTCGAAAATCGCCCCCTATGCGGTCAAGAACGTCGCGGCGCTCGCGAAAGCCGGCTTCTTGCAAGGCGACGGCAAGAATCTGCTGCCTAGAGGCGAAGTCACGCGCGCGCAGGCAGCCGTGCTGATGGACCGGATCTATAACCGGAAATAAGCATCCTCGCAGCCGTTGTTAGTGTGCCCGAAGCCCTCAAGTCATTGCGACTTGAGGGCTTTATTTCGTTTTGCGGCATCAAGGGGCAAGAATAGGCCGATGCTAAGAATAAGCATGCGTGCTGCTGTTGACAGAAGAAGTTGTTTCACATATAGTTGTCTTAACAACTAAATTCCGCGAAGGATGAACGCAGATGACTACAATAGGGCAGAACGTCAATCGTCCGTTGCCGATCGGCTTTTTGATGGGCGTCACGCACAGGAAGCTGACGGCCTTGTTTCAGCAAGGGCTCCATGCCTACGGCATTACGGTGGAGCAATGGTCCGCGCTGAACCAGATCGATTGCGCGCAGGGCTTGATTCAGAAGGAGATCGCCGACCGGACGGGCAAGGACAAACCGACCGTGACGCGCATTCTGGATCATCTGGAGAAGAAGGGCTTGATCTATAAGAAGCCCGGCGAGCGGGACCGGAGATCGTTTCTCGTGTTCAGCACCGAACTCGGGCGACAGGTGATCGCCGAAACGACGCCGATCGAGGACCGCGTAACGGCGGAAGTGAAGCGGTGCATCTCGGAAGCGGAATACGACGCGATGATGGAGCTGCTCGTTCGCATTCAGCAGCATATCGGGGACAAGCTTGAACACCCGGATGATTCGGAAGACTAACCATGGGAGCGATGAACATGCAGCAGGACCAACAACGAGCCCCTTTGTGGACTAGACCGTTTATTGCGCTTACGACCTGTTTTTTTCTGTTATTCCTCAGTTTGCAAATGTTATTGTCGTCCTTCCCGGCCTACGTGAAGGACGAGTTCCACGCGGGCAACGTGCAGGCCAGCCTCGTCACGACGGTATTCGCGCTGGCGGCGATCGTTTCCCGGTTCGCCACGGCCGCGCTCATGCGGCGCGTATCGCGCATGACCTTGCTGATCGCCGGACTCGCCATCGCCGCCGCGACGACGGCGCTGTACACCGCCGCCGGCTCCTTCGGCGCGTTATTGGCGCTTCGGATCGGCTACGGCATCGGCTTCGGGATGGCCAGCACGATCCTGCCTACGCTCGTCTCCCGCATCATTCCGCTGCGCAGAATGGGCGAGGGCATCGGATACTTCGGGCTGTCGACGAGCTTGGCCATGTCCGTCGGGCCGTCGATCGGCTTGAATGTCATGAAGCATGCCGGTTTCGCGCAGCTGACGATGCTTGGATGGGTCGCGGCGGTGCTGATATTCCCCGTCTTGTGGTTGGCGCGTTCGAAGCGCCAGCCGGCGGACGGCGACCAGCTTCAAGCCTCGGCCAAGCCGGCGGCGGCCAAGCCCGGCTTCAACCGCAAGCTGCTGTTTCCCGTGCTGCTGAACGTTCTGCTGTCGATCACGTACAGCGGTCTCCTTAGCTTTCTCGCGTTGTTCGGCGATTATGTGCATATCGAACAGGTCGGACTGTTCTTCCTGTTCAATGCGATCACGATCATTCTCGTTCGTCCGTTCTCCGGGCGGATCTTCGATAAACGGGGCCATGCGGCCGTGCTCCTTCCCGCCGGCTTGTCCGTGATGCTCAGCATGGTACTCCTCTCGAACGCGCATGCCATGCCGATGCTCATCGTGTCGGCGCTCTTCTACGGTCTTGGCTTCGGCGCGATCCAGCCGACGATCCAAGCGTGGATGCTTCGCTCATCGACGCCGGAGCAGTACGGGGCGGCGAACGGCATGTTTTACAACTCGACGGATTTCGGCGTCGCGCTGGGGGCGATTATTCTGGGCGCCGTGTCCGCGGCTACGAATTATTCCGTGATGTATCGTTATTCGGCGGCCTGCATGGCCGTTTTCGTTATCCTCGGCGCCTGGCAGTACCTCGCGTCCGCGAAGCGGCGCAAGCGGGCTTCGGCCGGCGCGGCCGTCGGCATGTAAAGCGGTTTGGTTTGCCCGCATGTCCGCACGACGCAAAAAGACCCTTCAGAACCGGAGGGTCTTTTTGGCATTCGGGCGAGATGCGGGGGGACATCCGCGCCGATTAACGCGCCGGGTATTTCACGACCGGCCATTTGACTTTCCGCAGCGAACCCATCAGCTCCGGCGAGGCGTTCAGGTTGTCTTTCACGAGCTGATACGGCGTCAAAGCCATCCACTGGTTCAGGGAAATGTCCTCGAACCGCGGCGCTTTGAACATTTCCAGGAACCAGAGCGTGTCCTTGCCCGTGTTCTGCACGTAATGGCCCATCGCGAACGGCACGTAGCCGACGTCGCCGGCGCGGTAATCGAAGGTTCTGGCGATGCCGTTCCCGGCAAACACCGTCATGCGGCCTTGGCCGGACAAATAATACTGCCACTCGTCGTTATTGGGATGCCAGTGCAGCTCGCGCATCGCGCCGGGCTTGATCTCGACGAGCGCCGCGGCGATCGTCTTGGCGATCGGGAAGTTGCTGGAATCCGTGATCCGAACCGAACCGCCGGGCGTGACGATCGGCTCCTGCGCGAGCATGGAATGCTTGAACGACAGCGGCACGGTGCCGTAAGGCGACTGCACCTCTTGGCTTTCCAGCGAGCCCGGCACTTTATCCTGAAAGATATACACCTGGCCCTTCGGGATACCGTCGAAAGCATTCACGGGAACGCCGAAATTGGCGGCGAGCACGTCCTTGGGCGTATGGGCGAACCAGTCCGAGATCGTGAGCGTGTTCAGGTCCGAGAAATTGCCGTCGTCGAACACGAGCAGAAATTCGCAGCCGCCCTCCAGCGCCTGGATCGAATGCGGGAGGCCGGCCGGAAAATACCATAAATCGCCCTGCTCGATGTCGGCGATAAAGTTGCGGCCCTGCCAATCCACGGACGTGACGCGGGCGCAGCCCCATATCATGAAGGCCCATTCGGCCTGCTGATGCCAATGCAGCTCGCGCACGCCGCCGGGAAGAAGGCTCATGTTGACGCCCGCTAGCGTCGTGGCGATCGGCAGGTCGCGAGCGGTGATTTCCCTGGACCAACCGCCTTTGTTCAGCTGCATATGCGTGTCGGAGAACGCGAACTTCATGTTCGGCAGCAGCCCGTTATCCGTAACGGGGGGAACGAGCATGTTCGGATTTTCCTTGTCGCGCATAATGTCGCGCGGACCGAAGTCCGGACCGCCGAAGCCGTCGCTCATCCGGATCGGCTGCGGGATGAATTCCGTCTTCGCGCCGTTAGGTTGATCAAGTGCCATGCGCATAGCCTCCTTTATCCGTTGAAGTTGCCGTAGTCCCAGCCGTTGCCGATCACGGGCGCGGGGAACTGCGGATATCCGTAAGCAGGCTGCTCCCGCTGTCCGTAAGGCTTCTGCGGATAATGGGCGCCGTGTTGCTGCGCGTGGGGAGGCGTCGCCGCGGCTCCCGCGACTTGGCCGGGCTTGCAGCCGACCGGCGGTCCGATGACGACCGTTTGGGTAATGGGGGCCACCGCCGCTTTCCAAGCGGCTTCGTCGAGGCAGTAGGTATGGGCGTACACGCTTGCCGGGGTCAAACGGAGGAGATCCGAACCGGGGATGAATTCCGGCACCGGCGCGTCGAATATGGCGAGCAAGTGGGTATTGTCGACCGTGGCGATCTCGTAATGCCACCAGCCCTGCGGCACGTTCGCCACTTGGCCCGGCTGGATGGGGAAGTTAAGCAATTTTTTCGTGAAGGGGTTGATCAGCGAGACGACGGCCGCGCCGCTGATGCAGAAGACGAGCTCGGAGGCGTTCTGATGATAATGCGGCTCGACGACGTTGCCGGTGCTGAGGTAGATGTCGAGCAGCGACACGTTGCCGAGCGTATTCAGCTGTCCGATGCCGAGCGCGTTGATATAATTGCGCGAATCCTTCGTGTAAAAGTTGTTGTTTTTGAGATCATAGGTGAACTGCACGTTCGGAGCGGTGTAATCCATATAGGACACTGCCATTTTTTTCTCCTGCCTTTCTATCCATATAGGCTCTTGCCTGACGCCATAGTGTATGTTGCTGGGCGGTTGCGGGTGCGGCATCGGCCGGCGATAAAATGGCGCGATTTGGCACAAGCTAAATTGCCGGGTTCGCAATGCCGTAAGACAACGTCCCGGCGGAAAGAGGACACGCGATGAATAAGAAGACCGTACGCGGCCTGTTGCGGCAAGGGCTTCGAGTCGCGATCGTGGCGAGCGGCTTTTGTTTGCTGGCTCTTCCGGCTTCGGCCGGAGGAGGCGGAAAGTCGGCCGGAGCGGCCAGCCGAGCGATCCCGTCTCAACATATATCGGAGCAGGCGGCCTTCGTCCGAGGAGGCGCGTTATGGGTGAAGGAGCGGGGAAGCGAACGCCGATTGACGGAAGCCGGGGGTTATGCGCGCAACCCGGCCTGGTCCCCGGACGGCAGATGGATCGCCTATAATGCCGGGGAAGACGAACGGCAGTTATGGGTGGTGGAAGCCGGCACCGGGAAGCGTCATCTGGCTGCCCCCGAAGGCGGAAGCCGGTTCTTATGGTCTCCGGCGCGGAATAGATTGGCGTACCTGAGCGACGGGAAGCTTCGCATGGTCGGGGCGGAAGAAGGCGACGAGCCTGCGGATATCGCGGCCGATATCGGGAATTTCGGCTGGCTCCCCGACGGAAGCGGCTTCATCGTCTCGTCGGCCGCGCAGCTGCTGCCGGAGGGATGGACGCCCGTGCGGATCAGCCGCATCCTGCTGCCCGGTGGAAGCTCGGATCCGGTTCAGGAGGAGCCGCTGCACGTTCTGCCGAAACAAATCGGCGACCAGATCGTCGTGGGCACGACCGGATTCAAATGGTCCGGAAGCGGGGAATGGGTCGCCTTTCTCGCGATTCCGACCGCCTCGTTGTCGGCGGACGCCAACACGCTGTGCGTGTTATCGGCGGACGGCCGATCGTTCCTCCCCTTCGATTCCATGGCGCATAACGAGCGATGGTTCGAGTGGTCGCCGAAGTCGCCCGCGCCCGCCGGAGACCGGTTGGCGTACATTGCCGGCATCGGCAGGGATGCGACCTCGAACAAACGGCTCAAGGTGACGCCGGTTCCCTCGCTGCGGCCGGTCGTCTATACGCCGGACGGCTTCGTCGATCAGAATCCGGCCTGGTACGGCGACGGGTCGATCGTCGTCTCCCGCGCCAAGGAAGGCGCCTGGGCGGGAGATCACGGCAAGAGGCCGATGCCGTTTCTCGTGCAGGCGGACTTGTCCGGCGGCAGACAAACGGCGATCGCCAAACCGGGCGGAGGAAGGGGGGATTTCAGCCCGGAACGGTTGACGGGAGCCGCGCTTGGCTGGGTTCGCTCCGACCGGACCGTCTCCGACGTGCTGGTCGCGAAGTCCGCGGCCGAGGCCAAGAACGCGCGGCCGTGGATCAAGGGGATCGACGCCGGCGATAATTTCTACGAGCAGTGGAATTGGCTGCCGGTGCTGCGCTTCTACTCGCCCGAGCGTGCAGGCCCGCAGCGATAGAATCCGGTGCGTTCGCCGATCATGGCGCATTCGCCCGAATACAGGGAAGGCTGCCAAGGGAATCCCTTGGCAGCCTTTTTGCTTTGCCGAAAACGGACCTGATCTACGAGAGCTTGACGATGGTCAGCGCGGCGCCTGCCGCTCCGCTGATCAAGGTCGCGGCTCCGAGCAGTCCGAAGAATTGGAGCGTGATCGTGGATCCGGCCGTCAGCGTCAGAATGACCATATTGTTGAATTCCGAGAGCGAGAGGACCGGCGCGACGATCGACGGCGTCGACGGCGTTCCATTGATCAACAATCGCGTACTGAGGAGCAAGGCGGCCGTCAGATTCGCCTGGTAGGAGATCATGTAGCTTCCGGCCGAAGGGACGGTGAACGTATCGTTGGCTCCGTTGACGGTGATGCCGCCGTTCAGCAATTGGTTGTTCGGCAGCGGGACGTTCGTGCCGCCGAGCACGACCGCGATGACGCCGCCGCCCGTGTTGGCGGCAAAGCTGTTGATGTTCGTAAAGACCGTGCCGGTGGCGCCGGTCGCTCCGGTAGAACCGGTGGCTCCGGTATCGCCAGTCGCGCCGGTAGAACCGGTGGCTCCGGTATCGCCAGTCGCGCCCGTAGTGCCCGTGGCACCGGTGGCGCCAGTTGCGCCGGTAGAGCCGGTGTTTCCGGTGGCGCCGGTCGCGCCCGTAGCACCGGTAGTTCCCGTGGCGCCGGTAGAGCCCACAGCCCCGGTAGCCCCGATATCGCCGGTCGCGCCGGTGGCACCGGTATTTCCGGCGGCGCCAGTCGCACCGGTAGAGCCGGCTACTCCGGTAGCTCCGATATCGCCGGTCGCGCCGGTTGCACCGGTATTTCCGGCGGCGCCCGTCGCGCCGGTAGAGCCGGCAGCTCCGGTAGCTCCCGCAGCTCCAGTGGTACCCGTAGGTCCGATGTCGCCGGTCGCGCCAGTTCCGCCAGTCGCTCCGGTTACTCCCGCAGCTCCAGTGTTACCCGTAGCTCCGATGTCACCGGTCGCACCAGTTCCGCCAGTCGCTCCGGTAGCTCCCGCAGCTCCAGTGGTACCCGTAGCTCCGATGTCGCCGGTCGCACCAGTTCCGCCAGTCGCTCCGGTAGCTCCCGCTGCTCCAGTGGTACCCGTAGCACCGATGTCGCCGGTCGCACCAGTTCCGCCAGTCGCTCCGGTAGCTCCCGCAGCTCCAGTGGTACCCGTAGCACCGATGTCGCCAGTCGCGCCAGTTCCGCCAGTAGCTCCGGTTACTCCTGCAGCTCCAGTGTTACCTGTAGCTCCGATGTCGCCGGTCGCGCCAGTTCCGCCAGTCGCTCCGGTTGCTCCTGCAGCTCCAGCGGTACCCGTAGCCCCGATGTCGCCGGTCGCGCCAGTCCCGCCCGTGGCGCCGGTCGCGCCAGTATTGCCGGTCAGCCCGGTTGTTCCTGCGGCACCGGTAGCTCCAGTAGCTCCAGTGATTCCGGTAACCCCCGTACTGCCCGTGCTGCCCGCCGCGCCAGTGTCGCCGGTTCCGCCCGTAGCGCCAGTCGCACCTGCGATGCCTGTGGCCCCGGTATTGCCCGTCAGCCCGGTCGATCCTGCGGAGCCCGTAGCCCCGGTGTCGCCGGTGGCCCCGGTCGATCCGGCGCCAGTCGCGCCAGTTACTCCCGTACTGCCCGTGCTGCCCGCCGCTGCGAGCAGCAGATAATCCGGCGAAGACCCCGGCGTTCCGCCCGGCCCAGCCACCGTCGCGATATAGGTGCTGCCGCCAAAGGTGACGACCTGCCCCGCCGGATATGTCGGCGCATTCACGGGATTGAAGGCCGTGACGCCTTCGAAGCCGATGCCGGTCGACCCGGTAGCTCCCGTCGCCCCGGTAGCGCCCGTACCCCCGGTCGTACCCGAGTCGCCGGTCGCGCCCGTGGAGCCCGTAGTGCCGGTCGTTCCTGGCGTTCCCGTAGCTCCAGTGTCGCCGCCGGCGCCAGTCGCGCCGGTCGCCCCACTGCTGCCCGTAGAGCCGGCCGCGGCGATCAGCAGATAATCCGGCGAAGACCCCGGCGTTCCGCTCGGTCCTGCCACTGCCGCGATATAGGTGCTGCCGCCAAAGGTGACGACCTGCCCGGCCGGGTAAGACGGCGCGTTGACGGGATTGAAGGCCGTGATGCCTTCGAAGCCGACGCCGGTCGAGCCGGTCGCACCCGTCGCGCCAACGGCGCCCGTAGCCCCGGTCGTACCCGTATCGCCGGTTGCGCCCGTGGAGCCCGTAGTGCCGGTCGATCCAGGGGTGCCCGTAGCCCCGGTGTCGCCGGAGGCCCCGGTCGTGCCGGCGCCAGTCGCGCCGGTCGCTCCCGTGCTGCCCGTAGAGCCGGCCGCGGCGATCAGCAGATAATCCGGCGAAGACCCAGGCGTTCCGCTCGGCCCTGCCACCGTCGCGATATAGGTGCTGCCGCCAAAGGTGACGACCTGCCCGGCCGGATAAGACGGCGCGTTGACGGGATTAAAAGCCGTGATGCCTTCAAAGCCGACGCCGGTCGAGCCGGTCGCACCCGTCGCGCCAACGGCGCCCGGCGCCCCGGTCGAGCCAGTCGGGCCGGTTCCTCCGGTCTGACCGGCGGTCCCCGTCGCTCCAGTGCCGCCGGCGGCTCCCGTTGCGCCTGCGCCTGTCGGGCCGGTTCCCCCGGCGGCCCCGGTGCTGCCGGTCGCGCCGGCCGCTGCCGCGAGCAGATAATCCGGCGAGGAGCCCGGCGTTCCGGTCGGTCCGTCGACCAGCGCAACGTAAGTGCTGCCGCCGAAGGTGACGACCTGGCCTTCGGGATACCCCGGCGCGTTCAACGGATTGAACGTCGTGATGCCGTCCAAGCCGGCTCCGGTAGGTCCGATCGGTCCGGGATTTCCGGTCGCGCCGGTCGCGCCCGTCGCCCCGGTGCCGCCGCCGGCCGCGATCGACAGATAGTCGCCGGAATTGTCCGGCGAACCGGAAGGGCTTGCGATCAACGCCATGAAGGTGCTGCCCGCGAAGGTGACCAATTGGCCTTCCGAATAGAAAGGCTCGTTGAGCGGGTTGAAGACCGTAACGCCATCCATGCCGACGCCGGTCGCTCCGGTCGCGCCCGTCGCGCCGACGCTGCCGGCAGGTCCGGCAGCACCGGCCGGTCCCTGCGGTCCTCCAAGCCCTTGGACTCCCGGGGGTCCGGGAGGCCCCGGCGGCCCTGGCGTCCCGCGCGGTATTCCCAACTGCGAGAAGATCGATGCCAGCTGCTGTTCGTTCGCCCGGACGAGGGACACCAGCGCGTCTTTGTCCGACGGCGGAATCGCGAACAGCAGGATCAGTCCGCCAAGCAGGTTCAGCAGCTCGCTGCTGATGACGGCCGCGCCAAGGGGGGAGAAGGGCACGGCTTCCACCAGCGTGATGAAATTTTCAAGCAAGGCCAGCAGTTCGGCTTGTTCCGGCCGCGAGAAATCGATTTCGAGCGCCAGCGCGCGCAGCTCGCGGAGCAAGGCGTTCAGCTGGGCGATGCCGCTCGGCGACGGCGAAGCGAGGACGGAAGAAAGCAGCCCGGCCATTTGGCCCAGCAGCTGCTTCAGCCGATTCAATTGCGATTGCGTTAACGGAATCGAATAGTTCGGTTTTCTGACGGGCGGTTCGTGATGCAGGCGCTGCCCCTGCGGATCGTGCAACGGCGGCTTGGGCTGCTGGTCGTGCAGCGACGGCCTTAGCGTCGGGTCCAGTTCGAAGGGGTTCCCGTTGTTCGCATCGTCGTTTGCCATTCGGTTCACTCCTCTATGTCATAGCTGCGGGAAGGGGAGGTGTCGTCATCGTCGGCATAGCTTCGTTCTCCTGCCAGTCGATCAACCGGGGAACGGAGAGAATGGAGTCGTACTGCTCTTTCCAGCCGTAACGCGCGTCGGGATCGAGCTCGGCGTAACGCGCCGCCTTCAAGCGTCTGTCGGCTTCCCTCGCCCAGCCGAAATGCTTCAGCCGCAAATCCGACAGCATCGAGGCGGTGTCGAACATGTTCCGCGGGAAACGTCCGCAATGCTGCCGCGATTCCTGCCATAGGTAAGGGAAACCGGCGACGAACCGGGCGAGAAACGGACGGTAGGTCAAATGCGCCTGCCAGTACGCGTCTTCCCGGTATTGTCGTTCGTTCCAAAAATCGTACAACCGGAACAAATACGCATGCGCGCGGGGATTAGCCAGCAAGGAAGCGATGTCGCGGGAGAACCGGTCTTCGAAATATTCGTCCGCGTCCAAGTTCAAGATCCATTCCGGCCGAAGCCGGGCCGTCGCGTCCCACTGCTGTTTTCTTAAATCCACCTCGTTCGCGAATCGGGACTCTTCGTTGCGCACGTAATAGAGCGGGATGCCTTCGAGCCGCTCATGAACGATATCCGCGGTCGCATCCGTGCTGCCGTCGTCGATGATGACGGCAGCATCGATATATTCGCGGTGCCGGCTCAGCGCCTCGGTCAAGTAACGCCCTTCCTCGTTGCGCGCGACCATGGAGAGGACCAGCTTCGGACCCGCGTATTTCAAGAAAAAATAAGGCGGCGTCCGCCGTTCCTTGTCTTCCGGCGCCGTTAGGCGATAGTACTGCCGCGCCCGCAGCAGGTCCGTCTCCCGGTAGATATGGAAAGCCGGATAACGGGTGTCGACCGACAGTCCGAGGCCGAGCGCGGCGGCGCGCACGCAAAAATGCCGATCCTCGCCCCACAGGGACAAGTTCGGTATCGGTTGAAACGAAATGGGCTGTTCCAGCGCCGTTCGCGCGATCAGCGTGCAAGCTCCCAGACCGCCGACATCGTACACGCCGGGCATGCGGAGCTTCATGAGCAGCTCTGCCTGCTCGGCTCTGGCGGCGTCCGGGTCGCCGTCCGTCTGCCAGGGCCAATAATGGTCCTTTAACCAAACCTGGGGCAATTCCATGCTCTCGGGATACCACTGCGTCCAGAATATCGCGGATACGAGCGGTTTCTCCGTTTCCAGCAGCGATTCCATGGTTTCGGGATGGAGCAGCAAGTCGGAGTCGACGAGAAACAAGGCGTCGTACCGCTCTTCGCGGGCGATCTGGATAAAGCGGTCTTTCCAGCCGGCTACTTTGCCGATCAGCTCATCATCCCAATAATGGGTCACTTCGTCCCGCCGATAAGCGTCTGTTGTCGGACTGCGCTCGAGAAGCCTGGCCGTGGACGATCCCTGGTCATTGACGGCGTCCGCGAACCGGACAAGCAGCGTGCTCGCAGCGGCATCCTCGTTGTCATCGACGAACACGTAATCGCATTTCCAGGTCGTCTGGCGCAGCCTTCCCAGCGATTGAAGAAACAAGGCGAGAATCTCTTCCTTCTGGCGGACGGGGCTGCCGATGAGAATGCGCCGCTCGGTCATTTCACCACTCCCCTCGAATCATGGAATATTGAAAGTTATGAGCCATAAAGTAGTAATATTCTCGAAATCGGGAGGGAAAGGCATGCCTTGTCCGCTTTGCGCCGCCGCCGATTCCCGCCTGTTCGCGGTCTACGAGCGCCATAAGCTGGAGACTTGCGCAAGCTGCGGACTCGTCTACCAAGATCCGGGCAAGCTGCGCGGCGGCGCTTCCCTTATTGAAGAGATCTACGACGAGGCTTGGGTAGCCATGCGCGAGCAGTACGGGCATTTCACTTTCATGAATCACGCGGTCTTTAATGCGCTCCTGCTCGACATGGTTGCGCCGGCGAAAGGGAAGCTCCTGGAAATCGGGTCCGGGACGGGAGAGTTCTTGTATATGGCGCGCTGCGGCGGGTGGGATGTCGTCGGCATCGAACCGTCGGCGGCGGCGTGCGCGTACGCATCCGCCAAATACGGCCTGCCGCTGAACCGGTCGCCGTGGAACCGGGAGCTTGCCGCGAGCGGCGGCCCGTATCAGGCCATCGCGGCCTGGCACGTGCTCGAGCATCTCGATCAACCGGTCGCGTTCATGCGCGAGGCCGCATCGCTGCTGTCGCCGGACGGAGTCATCGCGTTCAGCGTGCCGAACCGGCGGTCGCTCATGAACATGCTTCACGGCATGCGATCCGCGCTGTATGCCGAGGTCGACCATCTGTGCCATTTCGATCTCGCGAACATCCGGCAATTGGCTTCTGCTGCCGGTATAGGCATCCGCATGTTGTTCACCCGCCAATACGTGCACGGCTTCGAGGACTTGCTGGCGGCGCACCCCGTCTTCGCCGGCTTGTCCTTGGAACAAAGAATGGGCCTGATCGCGCGCCTTCAAGGCGAAGGCGCCGGCCATGAAATCGTATGCGCGGCGTACAAGGCGCCGGAAGGGAGCGCGATAACGTGATCGGCATCAGCTTATGTTTGATCGTGAAGAACGAGGAGGAGGTGCTCGCCCGATGCTTGGAATCCGTAAAAGCCGCCGTCGACGAGATCGTCATCGTGGACACGGGCTCGACGGATTCGACCAAGGCCATCGCCGCGAGGTACACGAACTGCGTGCATGATTTTGAATGGATCGACGATTTCGCGGCCGCGCGCAATTTCGCCTTCGGCAAAGCAACCTCCTCGCATATCCTGTGGCTGGACGCGGACGACGTGTTTCTGGAAGAAGACCTGCAGAAGCTGCTGGCGCTCAAAAGCACGCTGCCGCCGGACACCGATGCGGTCTCCATGCACTATCATTTGGCCAGGGACGAATACGGTAACGTTACCAGCTCGCTGCGCCGCAACCGGCTGGTCAATCGGATGCGCGGATTTCGCTGGATCGGCGCCGTGCATGAATATTTGCAGGTAATCGGCACGCCCATCGCGGCGGATATCGCCGTCACGCATGCCAGCCTGCGGCACGACGGCGACCGGAATTTGCGCATTTACGAACGGCGGCTCGGGCATGGCGAAGCATTCGGTCCGCGGGACCTGTATTATTACGCCAACGAATTGAACGACCATGCCCGCTACGAGCAGGCGATCGCCTATTACAGCCGGTTCCTCCAGACCGGCGAGGGCTGGGTGGAGGACAACATCGCCGCCTGCGGGAAAATATCCGACTGCTACGCCGCGCTCGGCGTGAAGGAGCTGACGCTGGAATACGCGCTGCGGTCCTTCAAGTACGGCAGCCCGAGGCCGGATGCTTGCTGCCGCATCGGATACTGGCATCTGCAGGAGGGCAATTACGCGACGGCGGCCTACTGGTACGAAGCGGCCGCGAACGCGCCGAAGCTCGATCAAGCCTGGTCGCTGCAAAACATGTCCTGCTCGACGTGGCTGCCCCATCTGCAGCTCTGCGTCTGCTACGACAAGCTCGGCGATTACGCGACAGCGTACGCGCACAACGAACGCGCGCGGGCTTATCGTCCCGACGACGCCTCGGTGCTGCATAATAAATCGTATTTGGAAGCCGTGTTGAAGCTGCCCGGCGCATCGCCGGCGACCTCCGGCTCGATCCATGAGGAGGTCTCGTTATGAGTCGGGCGGAAAGCGGCGCGGCAGGGCCGGGCGATCCGCACGCGGCCCGCTTCTTCACGGCTTCCGACGAGCGGGCGGACACGTTCGTGTTTCCGCTTCCCGTTCCGTGGTGGAGCAGGCCTTACGAATACGCGTGGTGCGCCGGCTTCGCGCATCCGGACGACGTCGCGCTCGACGCGGCGTGCGGCATCTCGCATCCGTTCAAGTTTTATTTGGCCGACCGGTGCAGGGAGGCGCATGCGTGCGACTGGGACGCGCGCATCGAATCGGAGACGGAGATCCTGCTCGACGTGGTCCGCGATTTCGGCAAGGGGGCCGCGGAAAGCCTGATGCGCTCGTCGAGCATGAGCCGTTTGCGCCGGGCGCATGCCAGCATCGCGTCGCTGCCGTATCCGGCGAGCCGATTCGATACGATCTTCTGCATTTCGGTGCTGGAGCATTTGTCCGCCGAGGATTTGGCCGCATCGCTCGGGGAATTCAACCGGACCTTGAAACCGGGCGGGAAGCTCGTGCTGACCTTCGACTTTCCGACGGTGAATCTGACGCGCTTTCGCGGGTTGGCCTTGGGCAACGGCTTCGATTTTGCGGGGAACTTCGACGAGACGCTCCCTTCCGACGCCGTGTCGTCCGACCTGTGGGGGCGCTTGTACTGCTATCGGGCCGTCCTGCGCAAACGTTAGGCGCTCCGTTCGAAGGGGGAGACGAAGGAACCGATGGGATTCGATTACATGGCATACTGGGAGAACAATTACAAGGGCGGCGGTACGTCCGGCAGCGGCTCGATAGGCGAGTTGGCCGCGTTCAAAGCGGACGTGGTCAACAAGCTCGTCGCGCAGTACGGCATCCGGCGGGTCATGGAATTCGGCTGCGGGGACGGTCATCAGCTGTCGCTCATGCAGTATCCGCAGTATCTCGGATTGGACATCTCGCCTTCCGCGATCAGGCTGTGCGCGGAGAAATACGCGGTGGACGGCTCGAAGAGCTTCATGCTGTACCGGCCGGGGATGTTCGTCAACCGCGGCTTCGTGGAAGCGGATCTGACCGTCTGCCTGGACGTCCTCTACCATATTACGGACGAGGACGATTACCGGGCGACGCTCCGGGATCTGTTCAGTCCGCGCCCGCGCGTCGTCGTGCTGTACACGAGGCTCACCCGGGACAACGCGCCGCAAGTGATCGAGACGATTCAGGACCGGGACGTCTTTCACTACTTGGCGGCGATTCAGGATTATTACGTGGAGGAAGTCATCCCGCAGCGGCATAAGGAGCTGTCTTCCGCGGATTTCATCATCCTAAGGCGAACTTCGGACGGCTAGGGGGCCGTTAGCAACAGCGATAGAATAAGAAAGCAACGGCAACATAAAAAGCCCAAATAGCATCGCGCAGATATCCCCGCGCGATGCTATTTGACTTGCGTATATCCGGCGCCTGCCCACGATCGATGCCGTTTACACCACGCTAGGCGGCCCTGCCGCATGGCGGGCGGGAAATCATGATGAAGCGCGGAAAAATTTTGGCAGCGACAAAGAAAATAAGATTGACATCGCGGCAGGAACTGAATAAGATAAGTTCATAAAGTGAATGAATGAATTATTCACTCATATTCAACTGACGGAGGAGAACGACGCATGACCATCGATTCGGAACAGATTCGCGACGAACGCAGGGAACAGATCAAGAAGGCGGCGCTGAAGGTATTTGCCCAGCATGGCTTGATCGGCACGAAGATGAGCATGATCGCCAAGGAAGCCAAGATCAGCGACGGGCTGTCCTACCGCTACTTCAAGTCCAAGGACGAGATTCTGACCGAGCTCGTCAAATCGTCCATCGACGGCGCGAACGAAGCCTTCGCCCTCGTCGGAACGATGCCGGGCACGCCGACCGACCGAATCCGGATGATCGCCCAGGAGATTCTGCAGGAAGACAATCATGCCTTCATCCTGATGCAGCAGGTAATGGTCGCCCGGGACGTGCCGGACGAGGTGGCGAGGCTGATGGAGGATTACGACCCGCTTGCGATGCTGGGGGCGCTGGCGACCATTATCGAAGAAGGGCAGCGGACCGGGGAATTCATCGACGGCGACCCGCGGGAGCTGAGCATGTGGTACTTGACGACGCTGGTCGGCTTGATGAACCTGCATGCCGTCGAGATCGAGGGTTATCGGCGTCCGGGTCCGGACTTCATGATCCGGCTGCTCGTGAAGCCAATTTAATATCGAAGAGAGAGCTGGTGGAAACGCAATGACGAAAGCATCCACGAACAAAACCTTTATCATGATCGGGCTGCTGCTCGGTCTCGTCTTCTCGGAGCTGGACCAGACGGCCGTATCGACCGCGCTGCCGACGATTATCCGTGAACTGCACGGCTTGTCGCTGTTCGGCTGGGTAGCGGGCATTTATATGCTGTCCATCACGGTCTTCATGCCGATCTTCGGCAAGCTAGCCGACCTGTACGGCCGCAAGCGGATTTATCTGATGTGCGTCGTCATGTTCATGATCGGCTCGATCATCTGCGGCTTGGCGCAGTCGATGACGATGCTGCTGGCCGGCAGATGCGTGCAGGGGATCGGCGCCGGCGGCCTGATGCCGCTCGCGATGATCATCATCGGCGACTCCTTCCCGCTGGAGCAGCGCGCGAAGGTGCAGAGCCTCGTCGGTCCGATGCTGATCCTGCCGCAGCTGATCGGCCCAACGATCGGCGGATACTTCGTCAGTCATATCGACTGGCACTGGATCTTCCTGATGAACATTCCGGTCGGGCTCGTCGCGGCGTTCTTCGTGGCCAAGGGGCTGCGCGAATCGGTCAGCCCCGAGAAGAAGCAAATCGACTGGGCAGGCGCATCGACGCTCGTGCTCGCCATCTTGTCGCTGTTGTTCGCCCCGGTTCTGATCGACGTCAAGGGGTATGCGTGGTCGTCCCCGGTCGTCATCGGCCTGCTGGTTTTGTCCCTGCTGTTCATCGTATGGTTCGTCCGCATCGAAGCGAGGGCGCCGGAGCCGATCATTCCGCTGCAGCTGTTCCGCAACCGTTCCGTCGTCGTGCTGTCCTTGATCGTGTTCGTGACGATGCTCGGCGTCATGGGCGGTATGTCCGGGTTCCCGTTCTTCGCGCAGAATGTCATGGGCTTGACCCCGACGGCCTCCGGCTATCTGTCGCTCGCGTTCATGGCCGGCGCGATCCCGATGAGCGTCCTGTGCGGATTTCTCATTACCCGGGTCGCGTACAAATATTTGTTCGTCGTATCCTTCGTATTGCCGATCGTCGGCTACCTGATCCTCTCGCGCATCGACGTCGAAACGACCGTTCTCTACATTCTCGTCGCGTTCTTCGTCCTTGGCCTTGGCATCGGCGTCCTGTTCGGCAGCGATAACCTGATCGTGCAAGAAACCGTCGACAAGGAGCATACCGGCGTCGGCGTCGCCACGGTCCAGTTGTTCCAATCGCTCGGCGCGACGCTCGGCTTCAGCATCTTCGGCAGTCTGCTGTCCCGTCATATTCATGACGGCATCGCGGGCATGTCGGATCGCTTCCCGGCCGATTCGGCCGAATCGATCATGAACGGCGGCATTCCGCAGGGGCTGCCTGCCGATCTGGTGCTAAGCATCAAGACCGTGTTCGCGGACGCGTTCCAAGAGATGTTCCTGATCGGCGCGGCCTTCGCGGCCGTCGCTTTCGCGATCTGCTGGTTCATGAAGCGCGAGGTGCTGACGCCGCAGACCGAATCGGAGCAGCAGGCGACGGCCGTTCAGGCATAAGGCGCAGCCCTGTCCAAAGCCGACAACACGCGCGCGATTCTTGGCATGCTTCGAGCCGGAGCGCCGGAGGGAGCGCATAAGGGGCGGCGATTCATGATCGTAAGTGACAAAAACGTCACCCGGCGGCATCCTCCTTCGATGGATATGGCGATTCGTTCCAGTCTATAGTAGAGGTACGAAGAGGAGGGAGCGCCATGAACGCGGCCACGATTATCCGCACCGAAAACATTTCGAAAGCCTACGGCAAGACGACGGTTCTCAAAAATATCGATTTGACCGTAGCTTCCGGCGAATTTACCGCCGTCATGGGACCGTCCGGTTCCGGCAAATCCACGCTCATGAACGTCCTGTCGACGATCGACCGCTTCACCGGCGGCGACGTCTGGCTGGAAGGGCAGTCGCTGCTCGCGCTGGGCAAGAAGGACCTGCGCCGGTTCCGGCAGGATCGGATGGGCTTCATCTTTCAAGATTACAATCTGCTCGATACGTTGACGGTGAAGGAGAATATCCTGCTTCCGCTGTCGCTGCGCAAAGTGAATCCGCGGGAAATGGAAGGCCGCCTGATGCCGGTCGTACAAGCCTTGAACATCGCCGAGCTGCTCGGCAAGTACCCGAGCGAGCTGTCCGGCGGCCAGAAGCAGCGAACGGCCTGCGCCCGCGCGATCATCACGAAGCCGGCGATCGTGTTCGCGGACGAGCCGACCGGAGCGCTGGATTCGAGATCGGCCACGCAGCTGCTCGAGGAGCTGTCGGAGCTGAACCGCAAGTTCGGCACGACGATCTTGATGGTCACGCATGACGTGTATGCGGCAAGCTACTGCAAGCGGGTCATTTTCCTGCGCGACGGGGCGATCGTGAACGAGCTGTACGCCGGCGATCAGCCTCAGCGGGCCTTTTACGACCGCATCCTCGAAACTCAGAGCCTGCTGGGAGGAAAGCCGCGATGAGCCTGCTCGGATTAACGCTGAAGAACGTCCGCCGCAATTTCGGCTTGTATACGATCTACGCGGTCTCGATGGTCATCGGCATGATGATTTTCTTCTCCTTCGCGTCCGTCATGTACAACGGCGATATTCTGGACGCGCTGGAGAACCGGCAGAATTTCCAAACGGGCTTCGCCATCGCATCGTTCGTCATCGTGCTGTTCATCGTGCTGTTCATCCTGTACGCGAACTCGTTCTTCGTCCGCCAGCGGAAGAAGGAGCTCGGGCTCTATATGCTCTACGGCATGAACGAGCGGCATGTTCTGCTGATGCTCATGTACGAGACGCTGATGATCGGCGTCGTCTCGCTGGCGATCGGCGGGCTGCTCGGCGGGCTGCTCTCCAAAATCTTCGGGTCGCTGCTCATGAATCTGATGCAGTACGACCGGGTCATCTCGTTGTCGTACCCGGTGCAGGCGATCCTCGCGACGGTCGCGGTCTTCGCGATCGTAACCGCCGCGGCGTGCGTCCAGAGCTACCTGCTGCTTACGCGCGTCCAGCTCATCGACCTGTTCCGGGCGAGGGAGAGGACGGAGAAGCCGATAGCTTCGTCCGCGCCGCTGGCGATTCTGGCCGTCGCGCTGCTCGGATCGGCGATCGCGATCATCGGCGGCGGCAAACAGACGGTATTCTGGACCGATTACGCGGCGGCTTCGATGATCTATTGCGCGATCGGCATCATCGGCGGCACGTACTTGTTCTTCCGCCAGTTCGCGGGATGGGTGCTGCAGAAGCTCAGTCGCGGCAAAGGGTATTTCGAAGGGAACACGGTGCTGTGGACGTCGGCGATCCGGTTCCAAATTCGCGGCAATACGATGAATTTATCGTTTATCTCGCTGTTCAGCACCGTTCTCATCCTGCTCATGTGCTTCGTATCGATCAACTACGCCGTTCAATTCGAAGCCGTCGGCCGCAATCTGCCGAACGACGTCGCGTACGAATCGAAGAGCGACGCCGTCGATGCCGAAGTGAAGTCGGAGATCGAGGCCTCCGGGCATGCCATTACGGGCCGACATGCGCTCGAGCTGCTGTGCGCCGATGCGGTGTCGGATGCCGGCGCCGCCTTCGACAATCCCGCGTATTTCTTCCCCGGTCTGCTGCTCGTATCGGCTGCGGAGTACAACGCCATCGTCAAGGATCGGCACGACGAAGGGCAGCAGGTCCGACTGGAGGGGAATCAAGCCGTCTCGCTGTCGCAGGGCATGGACTTTCCCGAAGCGCTGCCGGGCGGCGGGATCGATTTTACCGTTCGCGCGAAGTCGGATAAGACGTTCAGGCTGATCGAGAAGAAGGATTACGCGCTGCTCGGCTGGGCTTCCGACCCCGTGCTGTCCATGGTGAAGAAGCCGGCGATGCTGATCATCTCCGATGCGGCGTTCGGGGAGCTGCGAGGAAACGCGGCCGCCGCGAATTACCTTATCTACGACATCGCCGACGCGGGAAACGCCGAGGCGCTGTCGAAGCGGCTGCACGCGATCGTGACGAAGGATCCGGAAGCGTATTACTCGTCGTTCGCGGACGTGTACTCGAAGCAGATCGAAGGCTCCTCGCTGCTCCTGTTCGCCAGCGCGTTCCTCGCGCTGATCGCGCTGTTCGCTCTCGCGAGCGTCATCTACTTCAAGCAGCTTCGCGAAGCGACGGAAGCGCGGCAGCAGTACGCGATTCTTCGCCAGCTGGGCGTCGACAAGCGGGAGATGATGAGCGTCATCCGCAAGCAGCTGCTGTTCGTCTTCGCGCTCCCGCTGCTGCCCGGCCTGGTGAACAGCTGGCTCATCATCAAGACGTACATTCTGGATTCCGTGCAGGATTTCCCGAATTTGAAAGGCATGGTCTGGGGCATCATCGCGGTCTATTTCCTGATCTATGCCGGGTTCTATCTCGCCTCCACGACGATTTATTACCGCATCGCCAACCGGGCGGCGTAACAAACGAACCGCCCCGATGACTGTATCCAGTCACCGGGGCGGTTCGTTCGGTATTGGCGTCAGGCGAATTCATTGCCGTCGCAGACTTGCTGCAGTATCGCGCGGTAAGGATCGTGATGCCGCGGAAAATGCACGGTCATCTCCGTGAACCGGCCCGGTTCCGAGACGCAGGTGATGTAATGCCCGAGCTTCTTGGACAGCTCCTGCGCCAGGTAGAGGCCCATGCCGGTCGATTTCATGTGGATGCGGCCGTTCGTGCCGGTGAAGCCGCGGTTGAAGATGCGCGGCAGGTCTCGGGGCTCGATGCCGATCCCGCTGTCGCGGATGACAAGCTGCTTCTCCTTGTCGTCCGCGCGCGCCGCGATGACGACCTCGCCGTTCGCGGGCGTATACTTCAGGCTGTTCGTGAGCAGCTGGCTGACGATATAGTGCAGCCACTTGGTATCGCTTTGCACGACGGTGGGGCCGACGTCCAGGGCCAGGCGGATTTTCTTCGCGATGAACGCTTTGGAGCAGCTTTTGACGGCGTCCTTGACGAGCGGCTCCAGGTCGCAGTTGACGAGCTCGTAGTCTTGGTTGAAGCTGTCGAGCTTGGCGTAGTACAGCGCTTGATCGACGTACTGTTCGATCCGGGTAACTTGCTCCTCGAGGCTTCTCGGCTCCACCTCGGTCTGCTGCATCAGCCGGATGACGGAGATCGGCGTCTTCACCTCGTGGAACCAGGATACGATGAAATCATAATATTCCTTCTGCTTCACGTGGACTTCGTTCAGCGCCAGCATATGCGCGCGCTCCATGTCCTGCAGCGCCTGCTGGTAGGCCTCGGATTCGAGCGACAGCGGCTCGACGTCTTCATGCCGCATCATGTGAATCGCCCGCACGCTGCGCGCGTAGCGGTAACCGAAGAAGGCGCCCATGAGCAGCAGCTGCAGCGCGACGGCGTACGCCAGGCTTTCGGCATGAAGCCGGCTCCCGGGCTCCGCGTACCAGATCAGCATGACCAGGCAGAAGGTAGCGGCGCAGAGCAGGATGTACGCAGCTTCGTATTTGAGGAATCGCCACGGCCTCATTCCACGATATACCCCATTCCTTTGCGGGTCGCGATGAACGCGTCCAAGCCGAGCTCGGCGATCTTGCGCCGAAGGCGGTTGACGTTCACGGTGAGCGTATTGTCGTCGATGAACTGCTCGTCATGCCACAGCGCCTGCATCAGATCGTCGCGGGACACGATGGCGCCGACCTTCCGCAGGAATACCTGCAGAATGATGAATTCGTTGCGCGAGAGCTCGGACGTGCGGCCCTGGTATTCGGCCGAGGAGTTCGAGAGATTGAGCTGCAGGCCGCGGTGGCGAAGCTGCAGGCTTTCTTCCTGGTACGTATAATTGCGGCGCAGCAGCGCGTTGACTTTGGCGACGAGAATTTCCAGATCGAACGGTTTCCGGACAAAGTCGTCGCCGCCCATGTTGATGGCCATGACGATGTCCATGTTCTGGGTGCGGGAAGAGAGGAAGATGATCGGCACGTTGGACACCGCGCGGATTTGCCGGCACCAGTAGAACCCGTCGAATACCGGCAAGTTGATATCGAGCAGGATCAGATGGGGACGATCGGCCTCGAACGCGCGCAGCACGTCGCCGAAATCATCCAGTTCGACGACGTCGTACTGCCATTTGCGCAGCGTGCCGGCGACGATGCCGCGGATATCCGCGTCGTCCTCCACGAGCATGATTCGGAACAAAAGGGAACGCCTCCTTCGGCGGGCTGCCGGGGTTGTCTATGCCAGTATACCAGATGAAGGAAGACGAGTCGCGAGGCGGGACGGAACGGCCGGTCCTTCCGTCGGGAAGAGCGTCAGCGGCTCCGGGCTGTCCGCAGGCTGCGCCCTTTCGCGAAGCCGATCAGTCCCGCGCCCAGTCCGAGCAGCAGAACGCCGGCCGCCAGCCAAGGGTGATAACGCAAGGTCGAGGAGCCGGCCAGCATCGCGCCTCCCGCTCCGGCGCCGGCCGCCAGCCCGAGATGAATGACGGACGTGTTCAAGCTCAGGATTAGATTGGCCGATTGCGGCGCCTGCTGAAGGAAGAAGCTCTGCATGGCCGGTCCGACGGCAAACATGGCGAACACGACGACGCCCAGCAGCAAGGTTCCCGCGAATCCGGAGCCCGAGAACAACGGGAGCAGCGCCAGCGCCGCGATATGGAGCATGACGCCGGAGGCGATGACGCGAGTTGCGCCCCAGCGGTCGACGCCGTAGCCTCCGACCCGCGAGCCGACGGCGCCGACGACGCCGAGCGCGAGCATCATGACGCCGACGCCGGATATGCTGAATCGGAGCACCTGCTGCAGGAACGGGGTCATGTACGTGAACAGGACGGAGTTGCCGGATTCCCGGAGAAACGTCAGCACGAGCGCGCCGATGATGACCGCGCTTCCGATGGCCTTGAACTGGGCGCGAAACGGAACCGGCGCATCGCCCTCGATCTTGGGCAGCAGGCGGTAGAGCAGGAACGCGAACGCGGCGCTCACGATGCCGAGCAGCAGGAAGATCGCCTGCCAGCCCAGGCTTTCCGCGATCGCGATGCCGATCGGGACGCCGAGAATCATCGCGCTGCTGAAGCCGAGCACGATCGTGCCGATGGCGCTGCCGAGCTTCTCCGGCGGCACGATCCGGGCGGCGGCGCCGAACGCGACGACCAGATAGACGCCGGAGCTGACGCCGAGCAGGATCCGGGACAGCATGAGCGTCTCGATCGTCGTGCTCGCGCTCGCGGCGAAGCTGCCGAGGATGAAGGAGAAGAGCGCGCCGAGCAGCACCTTGCGCCGTTCCGCGCGGGCGGCGAGCGATACGACGAGAGGCGTGCCGACGGCGAACGCGGCGGAATAGGCCGTAATCAGCAAGCCTGCCGTCGCAAAGGATACCTGCAGATCGGAGGCGATAAAATTCAATATTCCGGAGACGACCAGTTCGGAGGTCGCCGTGAAGAATGCCCCGAACGCGAGGGCGTACACCGTAAATCGAGCTTTGTTTGACATGCTAATCCATCCCTTCATTATCGCTGGCAAGATTTCTCTTGGCTGTAGTATAATGAAGGAACTAACATTTTGTAAGAAGGCAAATGATTTTGATCTAATCCAACTATTTTGACTTACTAACAATAAGTAAGTCATTGGAGGCGTCGCCATGGAAAACCGTCTGAACGAACCGGAGCGCTCCAGGTTCACGAATATATGCGCCGTGCTTGAGATCCTTGGCGCCAAATGGGCGTTTCTCGTGATCGCGGAGCTTACCTCGGGACCGAAGCGCTTCAATCAGCTGAACCGGGATTTGAAGGTCGTCAAGACGCAGTCGCTCACGGACGTGCTGCGCCAGCTCGAACGCAGCGGCATCGTGCGCAGGGAGGTATTTCCGACCGTGCCCGTGACGGTGGAATACGCGTTGACGGAGAAAGGCGAGGATTTTCAGGACGCGTTGAAGGAAATGGAGAAATGGGCGGTCAAATGGGGCGACGGGACGAACAACGACCCGCGCGCGCAGGGCGAGTAAGCGCTAATTATCCCAGCCCATGCGCGACTTCAAGGAAGCGATCTGCGCGATATGGTGCCGGCCGTGCCAAGCGAAGCGCTCTGCGGCCTGATCAAGCGTCATTCGCCCATGCGTCGGGCTCGTGAACGAGCGCGCGAACTGCTCCGGCGTCATGCTCCGCAGCAGCGAGACGAACCTGCCGTGCAGCGCCGATAAGAGCGTCACGGACGTGCCGGCCGGCGTATCCCGGTAATCGGCCAGGGTCGCGAAGGCGTCCTCGCGGAAGGTTGCGGCGAGCGGCGATGCTTCGGTCAACGCCCGTTTGAACCGGATATAGGCGTTCATATCGCTGTCGGCCAAATGATGAACGACCTGCAGCGCGGTCCAGCCTTCGGGCCGGCAAGGCACGCGGAGCTGCTCCGAGGTCAGATCCGCGACCAAGGCCCTCAGGGTCCCGGCAATGCCGGCGATATCCGCGATCCATGCGCGGCGGTCTTCCGCTCCGGGATCGACGGTCGGTTGAAACCGGCCAATGGGAAAACGCAACCGTTCAAGCTCCGTATGCATGATTCGCACCTCCAGGGAATATCGACGCGTTCGTCGCGCTTACCTGGGATTCGCCGGTGCATGCGCCGATTCCTCCCGCCCGGCAGGCGGCCGAAAACTTTTGACAAGCGTCGGACGGGGGAGGTATCATTCAACACATGGCAGTACCGAGTGAAGGAATGGAATCCCAGGATCGACGGGGCGCATGCGGACCGATATCGAGCAGCCGCGAGGCGGGAACGACGGTTCTTGGCAGCGCTCTCCGATGGGGCCGGCCGGCGAAAGGAGCTGTACGAGATGTCAACCGAAGCACAACCGTCCTGCTGCTGCGCGGCGTCAAGATCGGCCGAACGCGACTCGGCGGCGGTTCATGAAGCAGGCGCGGAACTTGAAACGGCGATCCCGGTCCAACCAGACGCGGCGGGATCCGAGCCGATGGAAGACCGGGAACGGCGGCAGGGGATGGTTTTATTGCCGGGCGGGACGTTCCTGATGGGCACGAACGACGAGGAGGGGTTTCCCAAGGACGGCGAAGGTCCGATCCGGGAAGTAGCCTTGGCCCCGTTCTATATCGACGCCTGCGCGGTGACGAACAGGGAATTCGGCGCGTTCGTCCAAGCGACCGGCTACTTGACGGAAGCGGAGCGGTTCGGCTGGTCGTTCGTGTTTCATCTGTTCGTGCCGGAAGCGGCGAAGGCGTCCGGCAGCACGAAGTCGGTTCCGGGCACGCCTTGGTGGCTGGCCGTAGACGGCGCCGACTGGCAGCGGCCGGAGGGACCGGGCTCCCATGTCGAAGACCGGTTGGATCACCCCGTCGTGCACGTATCGTGGCACGATGCGGCCGCTTTCGCGGATTGGGCCGGCAAACGGCTGCCGACGGAAGCGGAATGGGAATATGCGGCCCGCGGCGGCCTTATTCAGAAACGGTACCCGTGGGGCGACCTCCTCAAGCCGGACGGCGAGCATCGCTGCAACATCTGGCAGGGCAAGTTTCCGGACAAGAACAACGCTTCCGACGGCTATGCCGGCACCGCGCCCGCGCAATCGTTTGCTCCGAACGGATACGGCTTGTACAACATGGTCGGCAATGTATGGGAATGGTGCGGCGACTTGTTCACCGACCGTCCCGCCCGAAACGGCGCTTCGAATCCGCGAGGACCGGCCAAAGGAACGAGCAGGGTCATGCGCGGCGGTTCGTACCTCTGCCACAAATCGTATTGCAATCGTTACCGGGTCGCCGCGCGCAGCGCGAACACGCCGGACAGCTCGACGGGGAATATGGGTTTTCGCTGCGCGGCGGATGCATGACCGCCGCGCAGCGCGGCCATGCGGGGCCAGGATTTGACGCTGTAGGTTGAATCCCGGCATTATATGTGCTAAAATCAGCACAATAAGAGAGAGCGGAAAGGCGTTAGCGATAAACGATGGCTCAATTAAAACGGTTCGGCTTAGGCCTTCAAGCGTTGATCGTGCTTGCCGCGAACGACGACCTGCGCTCCAGCGCGGAAATCGCGGAGCAAATTCAATGCGAGCCGACGGCGCTTCGCAAAATATTGGCGCAGCTCGGCGACGCCGGCATCGTCGAGGTGCGCCAGGGGCGCGCGGGCGGCTACGAGCTGACGCGTTCGCCGGACGAGATTACGTTATTCGAGGTGTACACCTCCCTGCATGAAGAGCAGCCCGTATGGGACCGCATGCTGGATACGACCGGCAGCCACGGCTTCGGTCAACAGGCCAACGAATCGTTCCGGAAAATCATGGCCGATATCAATACGCAGGTGTCGAAGGTGCTTGGCGACTATACCGTGGCGGATCTGATCAAACGCTAAATTTTTTTTGCGTAAAATGTGCAAATTATTGCTCACATTTTTTCGTCGGCCTATTGCCTTGTCGTCGACCTTTTCATAGAAATCGGCGCGATATGGCATTCTGAAAAGAAAGCGAGGAGAACCATATGAGCAACCGAAGCCCGATTCGAATCGGCGCCGTCGCGATGACGCTGGTCTTGGGAATCGCGGGCGCCCTGCTATTCGAGCTGATCCGCATTCCGATTCCCTGGATGCTCGGTCCGATGTTCGCGATGCTGGTCGTGAACAACCTGGTTCCGAACCGGATGGCATGGCCGCAGCCGCTGCGCAACACGGCGCTTATCATCGTGGGGTATACGATCGGACTCTCCCTGACCGCGGCGGCCTTGAAGCAAATCGCGCTGCAGCTGCCCGTCATGCTGCTGATGGCGGTGCTGCTGCTCGCCTATTGCGGGGGCATCGCCTACATCGTGTCGAAATTTTCCGGCATGGGCTTCAAGACGGCGCTGATGGGCAGCATCCCTGGCGGTCTGTCGCAGGTGATCATTCTGGCGGAGGAGACGGAAGGCATCAATATCACGGCGGTGACGTTCACGCAGGTCACGCGTCTCATGATGATCGTGATCTGCGTGCCGCTGCTCGTGTTCAGCCCGATCCTGGGACAAACGAAAGACGCGGCGGCGTCCGCGGCAGCGGCGGCGTCTGCAGCCGTCGCGAGCTGGGGAAGCTTGTTCCCGAACCTGATCTTCTTCGCGATCGTCAGCGTAGCCTGCGCATTCCTCGGCAATCGCGTCAAGCTGCCGACCGCGTACATGCTGGGACCGGTCATCGGGACGGCGGCGCTGCAGCTGGCCGGGGTGCACGGTCCGGCGCTGCCCGGCACCGTTACCGGCATCGCGCAGCTGATGATCGGGATCTACGTCGGCTTGATGCTGCGTCCGGCGCAATTGCCGAACAAGGTCCGCAATTTGACGCTGGCGCTCGGCAGCAGCGTGCTGCTCATCGTCGGCGCGCTCGGCATGGCGCTGCTGCTGGCCGCGATCCAACCGGTATCGGATGCGACCGGCCTGCTGAGCCTTGCGCCGGGCGGAATGGATCAGATGGGGATCATCGCGCATGAGATTCATGCGGATCTGTCCATCGTGGCCGGGTACCAGCTCTTCCGCATGTTATTCATTTATTTCATCGTGCCGCCGGTGATCCGGATGCTGTTCCGGATACAACCCCGCGGCGAGAAGCGGCGGGGCGCCGCCTAATCTATTATTCGGAGGTTATCGATCATGGAAGCATTGCAACTGGAATTCGCCAAGACCGCGCTCGTTATTATCGATTTGCAGAAGGGCATCGTCGGGATGTCGCCGAAAGGACCGGAGATCGTCGGGCATGCCGCGAAGCTGGTGGAACTGTTCCGCGCGCGCAACGGGTTCGTCTCGTTCGTGAAGGTCGACTTTCTGGACGGCAAGGACGCGCTCAAGCCGGCGACGGATCAGGAGGCTCGGGCAGGCGGCTATCCCGAAGGCTGGGCGGAATTCGCGCCGGAGCTCGGCGTCGGGACGCGCGACCACGTCGTGACCAAACGGAACTGGGGCGCGTTCTTCGGCACGGATCTCGACCTGCAGCTCCGCCGGCGCGGCATCGATACGATCGTGCTGCTGGGGATATCGACGAATATCGGCGTGGAAACGACGGCGAGGGAAGCGTTTCAGCTGGGCTACGATCAAATCTTCATCACGGACGCCATGGCGGCCATGAGCCAGGAAGAGCATGACGCGACATGCAAATTCATTTTCCCCCGGATCGGAAAGCTGCGCACGACGGCGGCGTTCTTGGACGGCATCGAGCAGAATCAATCGTTGTAGGAGGCAGGCAGCCTATCCTTCGGGATCGGCTGCCTTTTCTTTTTGGACCGGCCGTCGGCGGCTTTCTTGCCCGGCTTATCGGGCGCGATGAAATCGCCGCGGCGTTGGCGTCTGTCCCATTCCGCTTCGCGGTGGCGCCACAATTGCTCGGCAACGTATGTCGGGATCATCATGGTTAACATCCTCCTTGACGGGTGCTGTGCGGGCTGTCATGCTTGCTCCTTTATTATGCTGTCGCTAAAAGGGGATAAAAAGTGTAGAATCAAAGCAATTACTTTCCCCTTTTCACCGGAGGGCGGTCGAAACGGAGGTTTGCCCATGTTGGCTTACGAACGGTACCTGGCGTTATACGCGAGCTTTGCCGGCGAGGCGGGGGCGGGCCATCCGGTCGAGGTCTCGCTGGAACAGCTCGCCGGGGCGTTGTTCTGCTCCTCGCGCAACGTGAAGCTCGTTCTCCGCAAGCTGATCGACGACGGATTCATCGAATGGCATGCCGGGCGCGGCCGGGGCAACCGTTCGCAAATCACGTTCTTGTTCGACAAGGCGGCGAAGCTGCTTGAGATCGCGAAGGAGCTGGCCCGGAAAGGCGAGTACAAACGGGCGTTCGAGCTGATCGAGCATTTCGGCGCGGGGACGGAGGCGCGCGAAAGGTTCGTGGCTTGGCTGAACGGGCATTTCGGCTACCGCCGGCTGCAGACGAACGACGCCGAAGCCTCCGACATCCTTTGCTTGCCGGTGTATAAGCCGATCTTGACGCTAGATCCGAAGGAGCTATACTATTCCTTCAGCGCGCATATGGTGAAACAGCTGTTCGATACGCTCGTGGAATACGACCGCGAGACCGGCAAGCTCGTGCCGTCGCTGGCGCATGCGTGGACGCATGACGAGAACGGCATGGAGTGGACGTTTCATCTTCGCAAAGGGATCCGGTTTCATCACGGCCGGGAGATGAGCGCTGCCGATGTCGTATATACGCTGGACCGCCTGCGGGGAAGCCGCGCCTCCGAATGGTTCGTCCGTTCGGTTGTAGGGGCGGAAGCAGTTGGCCAGCGCACCGTCCGGATCACGCTCGCGAAGCCGAACTGGCTGTTTCCGCGGTTCTTGGGCTCGCCCGCGCTGTCGATCGTGCCGCATGATCTGGCGGAGCGGGACGAACGGTTCTGGAGCCATCCCGTGGGAACGGGACCGTTCCGGTTCGAGGCATGGACGGAGGACCGGTTCATGATGCGCGCGAACGCCGAATATTTCAAGGGCCGCGCCCATCTGGACGGGATCGTGATCGTCATCATGCCGGGAGGCACCATCGCCTACTCCAAGAGCTGGGAACAACTGCTCATGAAGGAGGAGCCGGGGGAGATGCAGCCCAAGGACGACTGGGAACAAAAGGAATTCATCTGCAACGGCTGCGCGATGCTGACGTGGAATATGCGCAAGGACGGGCCGCAGCGAAGCGCCGCGTTCCGCAAGGCTGTGGATCTGCTCGTGGATCGCGGCCGGATGGTGGAGGAGCTGGGCGAAGACCGAATTTATGCGGCGTCCGGATTTCATCCGGAGGAACGGTTGGACCGCCTGCCGGACCGCTCCGATCATGAGCTGGCAGCCAGTTTGCTGCTGGCATCGGGATACGACGGGAGCGAGATTGCGATCGGTACCTACGGCTTGCACGAAATGGATGCGCGTTGGCTTCAGCGAACGTTGGCCGATTACGGCGTAGCGGTCGCCGTGCGCTTGGAGTCGTTCGAATCGATCCGGGAACCGGGCGTGCTGGAAGAGGTCGATTGCCTGCTGTACTGCGTCGTGTTCGACGAGGATGACGTCTCCCTGATCGAGCTTTACGAGCAGACCGGCAATTTTCTGAGGGAACACATGGACGAATCGCTGCTGGCGTGGACGAGCGAACAGGTCGAAGCGGCGCTGGGCTGCAAGCGGGCGGAGGATCGGTCAAGGTATCTATCCGCCATCGAGAACAGGCTGAGGGACGAGACGCATGTCCTGTTCCTGCTGCACAAGAAGCAAAACACGTTCTACAATCCGAATATCAAAGGCGTCGGCTTGAATTCGCTCGGATGGATCGATTTCAAGGATATTTGGCTCGGCGAAGACGAACCGCTTGCGGGAAACGCCGGCTGACGCCGCGACTGTTAAGGGACGCTTGAGCGGCGTCCCTTAGTTTTTGCCGCGGGCGGCGATCAGGTCGGCGCCGAGCTTGTTTGAAGCCTTCCTCAACGAGACAGGAAATACTTATTTTTATTATTTAAGCATTTACTTAATTAAGAATTTCGTTTATTATAAGCTCATGGACACATTCACAGCGATAGCAGACCCCACGCGAAGATCGATTATGGAGCTGCTGGCCCGCAACGGCCGACTGTCCGCCACGGAAATTTCCGAACGGTTTACCGTCAGCCCGCAGGCGATCTCGCAGCATCTCAAGATTTTGCGCGAGACGCATGTCGTGGAGGTGGAGAAGCGTGCGCAGCAGCGGATTTACCGGATGAATCCGGACGCGCTGCAGGAAGTGGAAGAATGGGCAAAGCATTACCGGACCATGTGGAGCAAGCGGTTCGAGGCATTGGACAACGTGTTGAAGCGAGAGCAGGGACGGCTCCAAACCAATTCAATCGAAGGGAAGGAAGAAAACGATGACTAACGGGTACGAGACGACGATCAAGGCGGAACCGGGCAAGCAAACCATCGTGATCACGAGGGAGTTCGACGCGCCGCGGGAGCTTGTCTTCCGGGCATTCACGGATCCCGAGCTGTACGCGGAATGGCTTGGACCGCGCGAGATGACCATGACGCTGGAGACGTTCGAACCGCGCGACGGCGGCGCCTACCGTTACGTGCATAGCGATCCGGCCGGCAACGAGTATGGCTTCCGCGGCGTCTTCCACGAAGTGACGGCGCCGGAGCGCATTATCCAAACGTTCGAGTTCGAAGGTCTTCCGGAGAGAGGGCATGTCACGCTGGAAACCGCGCTGTTCGAGGAGCTGCCCGGCGGCCGCACCCGCATCGCGATGGAATCCGTGTTCCGCTCGGTCGCGGACCGGGACGGCATGCTGCAATCCGACATGGAGCGCGGCGTCAACGATTCGTACGCGCGTCTGGCGGATTTGTTGGCGCGGTTGAAGTAAAAGGGCGCCGGTTACGAACGATATTTCCGAACACCCGGCTGCCGGCGCGGCCGGGTGTTTCAAGTCCGCGTTAGAATAATGATAGGCGATAAAATCATCGATCCGCTTCTCGAATTTTTCCCGCCGCTTGGATATCTTCTTTTCGCCGCTTGGATAGAAATTCCTTATCGGGCTTCGAAAGCTGCAACCTGCGCCGGTACGCTGCGTCTATGGGGAAAAGGAGAGATCGCGATGCGAAGATGGCCGATAGCCGTTCTGACCGCCGTGCTAGTTCTATCGGGCTGCGGCGAGCGCGAGTACGTGAAGGACAAGGTCGAGACGACCGCTGTCGACAATACCAAGATGCCGGCGGATATGCCGCCCGATTTCGATTTCGAAGTCCGTTACGGATACGGGGAGGTCAACAAGAACGAGATCAATACGTACGACGATACGATTACGAAGGATCTGATCGCCAAAGGCACGGTCAAGGCCGACCTGAAGCTGACGGATGACGAGATGAGAGGCATCTATGCGAAGATGAGCGAGATTGATATCATGGGCAAGAAGCAGTTGGCCCCGGCAGCTGCATCACCGACCGTTTGCAGCCGGACGCCGTACAGCGAGGACAGCTGGACCGTGACCATAGACGGCAAAACCGCGTCCATGAGCTGGTCATCCGAACGCTGCGACATTACGGACGACGCTCAGCAACTGCTGGAGCTTCGGCAGTACATTCACACTCTCGTCGAAAGCAAGCACGCATACCAAGCGTTACCGGAAGCGGAGGGCGGTTATGATTAACGGAATCACGCGGGAAGCATTGGCATGGGCGTCGAAAGCGGTACACGCCGAGGCGCAGATCGTCTCCGCGAAGCAGTTGAAAGGCGGCGTTTCGTCGCTCGTGCATGAGCTGCGGGTACGTGCGGGCGAGTCGGAGCGGTCCGTCGTGCTGCGCTTGTTCCATGACGGGGAATGGCTGCGGAACGAGCCGGATCTGGCTCGCCACGAAGCCGAGAGCCTGCGAATGGCCGCCAGATCTGCGGGAGTGCCGGTACCCGAGGTCATCGCCTTCGACGAAAGCGGAGCGGACTGCGGCATGCCGGCCGTGTTAATGTCGCGCCTGGAGGGGGAGACGGTGCTCGAACCGCCGGATTTCGATCGGTGGATCGATGGCATGGCCAAGGCGCTTGCGGCGCTGCACGCCGTCGAAGCAGGCGATTTTCCATGGAAGCACTTCCGTTACGGCAATGCTTCGAGGCTGGATACTTCCGCGTGGTCGCGGGTTCCGGTCGAATGGCAGACCGCGGCCGGGATCGTGTTAGCTCCGCCGCCTCCAGTCGAGCCGCGCTTCATCCACCGCGACTACCACCCCACGAACATCCTTTGGTCGGGAGGGGAAGTGAGCGGCATCGTCGATTGGGTGAACGGCTGCATCGGCCCGGCGGGAATCGATGTCGGCCACTGCCGCGTGAATCTGGCGGAGCTCTACGGCGTGCGGGCGGCCGGGCTGTTTCTGGACGCGTATTGCCGGCATGCGGGCGAGACGTTTACCTACGATCCGTACTGGGATCTCGTTTCCCTGATCGACATGGCTTACTGGGAACCCGAGGTGTACGGCGGATGGACGGACCTGGGCTTTACCGGGCTGGACAAAACGACGGTCATCGCGCGGTTGGACGCGTATTTGCTGCATGTGCTGGACCAATATCGCAAACGCCGATCATGATCGGCCATCCTCAGAGCGATGAAGCCCGCATGGCATCGGTCATCGGTCATCGGTCGAACGGACGGGCAAAGCTTCCCCGAAAGCAAGCGTGACGTACTTGGAGAGCCCGGAGGCGCTGCTGCAGATCGGTTTCCAACCGGCTCGGAACGGACTGCGCGGCTTTGTTGAAGGCAATACGCGCGGAGAAGCCGGGTGAAGACGGCTTCTTTTACTCGGCCTATTTACAAACCGATGGTCTGTATATATAATAAAAGCAACAACTGGAAAACGGAGGAAATCGTCATGAAGCAGGAAGAACGAAGACAGCTGACCACTCGGCACCTGTTGGAGGCGACGAAGGCGCTGATCGGGGAGAAGGGCTGCCACGTCATCACGATGAAGGACATCATGGAACGGTCCGAGCTGTCCAAAGGCGCGATTTTCCATTACGTGAAGAGCAAGTACGAGCTGTTCGCCTGGGTGCTGGAGGAAAGCCTGTCCGATACGAACGACCGGTTCGAGGACGAGGTCGAGCGCCACGGCGGTTCGTTCGAGGAGCCGATGCAGCTGCTGGCGAAGCGTTTCGCCGGATTGGAGGACGCCGGAAGCCCGACCAACAAGGTGCTCATGTATTTGCTGGGCAAGGAGGATGAGCCGGCCGTCGCCGAGGTGCTAAGGCAATTTTACGAGCGGTCCGTCCGGTTCTCCAAGCAATGGATCGTCACGGGACAGCGGCATGGCGTGATTCCGGATTCGGTCGATGCTGACAGGACGGCGGAATTGTTCGTGGTGCTGGCGCTCGGCCTGCGGGCGAGAGCGTCGATTCCGAACGCGGCGCGGGCGTTCACGGCGGAGCATTTCGCCTTGTTCGTGAGCGGCAGCCTGCGCGGCTAGCGCGCAGGCTGCGCCGCGAGGACGTCGGCGCAGCGTCTCGGACTGGATAACCTTGGTTCGCTAAACACGGGGAGGAATTGAAATGGCGCCTTTTATCGTCTTGACCGGTTCATGCATTTTGTTTCGCATCCTGGGTTTCGCCGGCGTACCGTATCTCGCGGATTGGCAGCATTCGCTGCAGGCGGCCGTCGCGGCCATGCTGCTCTTGACGGCTTCGGCGCACTGGGGCAAGCGCCGCCCGGATCTGATCAGGATAGTCCCGCGCTCGCTGCCGAACGCGGCGGGCATCGTCACGGTGACGGGCTTGCTGGAGATCGCGGCCGCCGCGGCTATCCTGATTCCGGCGTATTCGCACGCAGCGGCCGTTTGCTTGGCCGTCTTCTTCGTGCTGATCTTCCCGGCCAACGTGCGGGGGGCGCGGGAGAAGCTGACGATCGGCGGCAGACCGGTGCCCGGACTTATCGCGCGGACCGTCCTGCAGTTCGCGTTCATCGCGGCGGCGCTGCTGGCTTCCCCGATGATCTTCTAACGTCGCGCCGAGACGATGCTCTATGCCTAACAGGCGGATTAAACAGGTAACCGAACACGACAATCGAGCGGCTATCCGGGACTTTCCCGGGCAGCCGCTTTTTGTCGCGCAACCGCTAGGACTCGCGATGTACGCCAAGTAGCTGCGCGCGAAATCCGTCCAGCAGCACGTCCAAGCCGAACCTGAATTCCTCGTCGCCGTTCATCGAGACGGTAAAGGCCGCCAGCCGGACGAAATGAGGATACCGCTCCTGCGGCAGCGCGAGGATCTGCTTCGCATAGCCGTTCTCCGCCTCGTCCTGCCGTTGCCGCGCGGCCTGCGCCCGCTCGCGCAGCCGGGTTTCTTCCTCGACGAAGCCGTAAATATAATTTTTGAGCATGGCAGCCAGCCAAGGTACCCGTTCATCCGCGAAACCGGCTTCGGCCAGCGTGCGGTACAAATATTCGATATGGTCCAACCGATTCGGACTGGCTGCATGCGCCGCGTTCATGATCGGCACGGCATCGCGGAACCGAAGCAAGCTGGCGCGAAAGCTCTCCGCCCACGACCTCAACTGCGCCGGCCAAGCCGCGGTGGGATCGGGAATAGGGATGCCGAAGCTGATTTCCTCCGCCAACAGATGCAGCAGCTGCTCCTTGTCCTTCACGTGGTAGTATAGCGCTGCGGCTTTCACGCCGAGGACGTCGGCGATTTTGCGCATGCTGATGGCATCCAGGCCCTCATGCTGCAGCAGCTGCAGCACCGCGCCAACAATGCGCGCGCGGTCAAGCGGGGTATGAAGAGGTTCGGTGCCGATAATGCCGTTTCCCTCGGTTGACGAGGGGTGAATGCGTCTTCTTGCCATGCGGGCTCGACCTCCAAGTATGCTGTTGACAAGTATAGCACAAACAATTAATCTAACGATATTAAATTACTATTTATCACTGTTAAATTATAATGGGGAGACGATGAACGATGAAGGCAAGCACCATTGAAGCGATAACCCGCATGGCCGGAGAGACGCTTGCGCGCGCCTGGCGGGCGGTATTCGAAGATCGACATGACGAGTTGACGGAAATGTTCGCCGCACACGGCGACCGCGCCTACGGCGTATGGATCCAGCGGTTCATGCTGCCCGTTGCCGCCAGGCTTGCGGAAGACGGATACGACATCAAGCCCGGCTTCAACCGAAAGGATTCCGTGGAGAATTGGGGTCCGCCGGAAGAGCGCGAGCGCTGCGCCTGGTACGTCGTGCGGACGGCGGACGGGGACGCGCTGGGAACGATGGTGCTCCAGGTGTATCACTCGCACCGTTCGTTTCGCCTGCCGTGCGCTCCGCGGCTGCTTGCGCTGGAAGCGACGGAGCGGGAGGCTATCGTCGCCGCGCTCTCCGACCCGTCCTTTCGGATCCGCTGGGATCTCCCGCAGGAGCGGCTGCCGCTGAAGGAACCGCAAGGCGAGACCGCGCGGCAGTCGTTCGAGTACGCGACGGACACCTCTTTCGGCGACGGCTTGAAGCCTGGCGACGACGGCCAGCTGCACGGCTGGAACCTCGACGACGCGCTCGGCCGCTGGGGCCGGTACGGCTGGGAGCTCGTCTCCGTCGTGCCGGCATCGGGCAGGCTCGTTGCTTTCTTCCGGCGGCCCTGTTCCGATTGAGGAACGAGGTCCGCGTCATATCGCCGGCCGCAGGGTTCATACAATGACTGTATGGAGCAATTCGGAGGAGGGCGGTCTTCTATCATGGCTGCAATATTCGGCTGCAAGGATTCGGTGCATGTAAGGCATTGCGGCACGGCGGCAAGGGACGATGCATCGCGGGCGATGAAGCGGGGGGCTGCGCATGCATCGCGTTGATCTGGGCTGCGGAGCCGACAAGCACCGCGAATGCGTCGGCATCGACATCATGCCGTCCGTTCATCCCGATATCGTGCATGATTTGAACGACAGGCTGCCGTTGGAGGACAATTCCGTGTCCTTCCTGCTCGCGAGCAGAAGCTTGGAGTACGCGAAGGATCTCGGAAGCGTGATGAAAGAGATCTACCGGGTCTGCAAGCACAAAGCGGTCGTCTGCATCGTCGCTCCGCATGCCCAGGCCGCGATTCATATCGCGAATCCGGCGGTCCGCAGCCATTTCAACGAATACACGCCGTATTATTTGACGCCGAAGGAGCATCACCGCGAAATCGTATCGGCCTCGCAGTTTTCGCCGGAGTTCATTGCCGAAGAGGATCTCGGGGTCGATTTCCGACTGCTGCGCATGGAGTTTTTTTACTTCCCGCTTTATTTGTCGCCGCTCTACGAGCCGGGAGAACGAATCGGCCTGATGGACGTGCAGCATAACATGGTCGATGAGATCCTGTATCATTTCGCGGTCGTCAAAGAGCCGGTCACCAAGCAAGAATGCAGCATTCTGGCCGGGTCCCAATTGGAGGAACCGGCCCGCATCAAGGAGCGGCGCCTCCACGACAGCATGCTCACGAGGCAAAATGCCGAGAATGTCATCGAATCCGAGCCCGTCACGCGGGCCGAGGGTGAGGAAGAGCAACGCGCAGCGGAGGAAAACGGCCGAAAGAAGGCGGCAGGCACGATCAAGCCGAAGGCCAGGACCGATTCGAAAGCGGCTCCGAAGACCAGCCCCAATTCCGAACCTAAAGGCAAACCCGAATCGAAGACCGGTCCCAAAAGCGACCCCAGAGGCAAACCCGAATCGAAGCCCGATGCCAAGCCCAAAGCCGATTCGAAGGCCGGCCCCAAATCCGATCCGAAAACGAAGCCGAAGGCGAAACCTTCGAAGGCCGGCGCCGCGAAATCCAATAAGCAGATGCAAATCAAGATGGTGGAACCGGAAAAGCCGGAAGTCGTCCGGCGTCCCTCGCGCGTGGTGTATTTGCGCAAAGACTAACCGAGAGAAGCGGCCCGGAAAACGGCAATTTGCCGTTCTCGGGGCCGATTTCGTCGCGCTAGGCTTGCTTGGCCTTGGCGTTCTTCTGAATGAGGGAAATCTGGCCGGCATGGATGCCGGTATGGTACATGAGCCGGCCGACCGCCTCGAGCGGCGTCGTCGCGGGACCGCCCATCGGCGATTCGACGGGCTCGGTCCAGGCTTCCTCGGGGAGGTCTCGCATGGCATTGCGCAGATGCTCGTTGGAATCGCCCAGCAGCTGCAGCAACTCGTTCAGGGTAGCCTCTCCGCCGCCGTCGCCGGCCGGTCCGGCGTTGGTCGAGAGCCGGATCCCTTCCGGTATCGGCTTACGAAAGAACCATTCCGTGAACATGAATTCGACTTCCGCGTTATGCTTCAGCATATAACCGATGGAAGCGGGACCGAGCTTCAGCGCCAGGTCTTCCTGGGGCAGCTGCGAGGCGGTGCGGAAGAAGCGGGACTGGATGGCGCTCCAAATGGGAAGTACGGAATCATAGTGGCTCATAACGGCATTCCTTTCTATTCGCGAATATGGAGGATGGCAGATCAGGCTTTCGTCGACGTCTGGCCGTGGCCATCGCGGTTGACGTGATCGAAGGTATCGCCGGCTAGGTCGATATCGTAGGCTTGCCCGAATCCCGCGACGTATCGGCCCTCCCGGGCGGCAAGCTCGAACAGGGAAAAATCGAGTCCGCGCAGCATGGCGATCATGTTCCCGCCGAATCTGCCTTCGAACAGCGCGAATATTTCTTCGTGTCCTTCGTTCCCGACATTGGCGGCCTTGCAAACGAAGCGCGCGCGTTGGCGGGCGAACAGATTCGCGGTGCGGGATTCGTCCTCGATCAGCATGACGTCGACGAGCGGATTGCTTTCGAGATGACGGAAATGGTTCGCGATCCGGCTGATGTAGATGTAGAACCGGCCGTCATGCTTCACGAACGGAGCATAAGAGATGAACGGGCTGCCGCTTTCGTCGACGGTGCTGAGCAGGAGCGATTTCAGGCTGTCGGCGAAGAGCAGATACTGCTGTTTGATCTTGTCGTGATCGATCGGTTTCAAATCGTTTCCTCCCCTTCTCTTATAGTAGATGTTCGCGGTCCGGAGTCCCGGCGTGGCACGGAATATTCGATTCCGGCAGTTTCTGCGGTTGATTCGGGCACGGGCGGCGCGAGCCGAATGCGTCCGTTTTCGGCAGCGCCGCGCGAGTAGGGACGTTTGTCGCCCGGGCGGCCTCGTCAACGAAGGCATTAGCTCCGTTCCGTGCTTTGCAAGGCGGCCGTTATCGCCAGGAGCGAGGCAAGCGGCACGGCTTTGGAAACGGCTTGGTTCATGATACGGAAAACCCTCCATAGGGTATCGATAATGAATGCACTCGAATTATACCAATAATGATAATCATTATCAATTGAATTTTTGGCGATGCATGGAAATCCTCCGCTTGCGTGATAAGTGGGCTGCCTGTAAACCGTATATGCATAAAACAGCGGCGCGCTTCCCCGAACGGGGAGCGCGCCGCTGCCGTACTTCCACGAAGCACGGGACCATCTCGCCTTGCGGCGATCCGGCATCCGGCTTTCGATGGAAGGTTATCTTAAGAAGTTACCGCCGGCATTGCCGGAGCAGACGGCCAATACCCGATGTCCGCCGCGTACGCGATCATCCGGCGCAGGAAATCGCGATCCGGCTCCGCGCAGCCGATTCCCGTGCCGCTCAGCAGCGCGGTCGTTTCCGCGCAACCGTAGCGGTACGCGGAATTTTTGGCGCCGTCGCCTTCCAGCTGCGCCATTGCCAGCTTGACCGCCTCGAGGTTGCCGGTCGCGCCGCTGTGCATCAGCCATTCGCCGTAAGCGGATGGCGCCAGGGTCTCGATGTCGTAGCCGAAGCCCCGCAGACCGTCCAGCAGCTGCGAATACGGCAGCTGCACCGGGTTGCAGATGTGGTACACGCATCCGATCGTATCGGGACGCAGGGCCAGATGGACGATCGACTGCCCGGCATAATCGATCGGCGTGAAGTCCACGTCCCAGTCGGCCTCGACCGCTTTGCCGAAGACCAGCATCGCTTTGATCATGCGGTAGAACGCGTTGCTGTCGATGTTGCGCTGGAACCTGCCGGTGAGCGAGTGGCAGGTTAGGTTGCCCGCGCGGTAAATCGTGACGTCGAGCCCGTGTCCCGCCGCTTCGATAAGCAGCTTCTCCGCCTCGAGCTTGCTGTTCGTATAGACGCTTTCGACGCGAAGGCCGGCTTCGAATACCGGCTGCTCCAGCACCCGCTCCCATTGCCCGCTCAAGGCGAGATCTTCGGGAATGCCGAGCGTGGAGACGTGATGGAAGCGCACGCGCCGCGGCAGCTCCTCGGCCAGCCGTACCAGATGGCGGGTGCCGTCGACGTTCGTTCTCGCAAAGCGCTCTTCGTCGCCGAAATGGCGGACGTCGGCCGCGCTGTGGATGATCGCGTCGACTTTCGCGAGGACGACCGCGGCATCCGCTTCGGAGAAACCGAGATCGGGGCGTTCCAGGTCCCCCTCGAAGGCGATGACCCTGCCTTGCATCAAGTCCAGGACCGCCGGTCCGAAATAATGGCTCATCGCGTCCTGCAAACGCGTCAAGCCGTTCCATTTGCCGGATTTCCGGACGATGCAGTAGATCTCCGAGCTGCTCTGCTGAAGCAGATCGTACAACAGCTGAGAGCCGAGATAGCCGGTTGCGCCGGTCAGGAGCACGGCTTTGGGCATCGCGTCCAGGGGAAGCGGGCGAATCTCGCCGAAGGCAAGCGGATATTCGTCGAGCGCCGTTTTCTCGCGATTGGCCGAAATGTCCGAAACGTCAGGATTCGCAGCAGGCAACCGGAGCGCCTCCTCGAGCGCTTCGGCCTGCAGTTCCTCCGTGCGCCGCGCCAGCCCCGCGACCGTTCTGCAGCGATAGAAATCGTTGATTTTCAAGCCCGGGAAGACCGGCATCAGGAGCGTCAGCACGTGCATGACCGCGAGCGAGTCGCCTCCGGCGGCGAAGAAATCGTCGTGGATGCCGACATGCTCGAGCTCGAGCGCCGCTCTCCAGGCCAGAGCGATCGCGGCTTGGGTATCGTTCTCGGGACCAGGGCCGTGCGCTTCGGCGGTTTCCTCGCGATGCTCGTAGCCGGCCAAGGTTTTACGGTCGATTTTGCCGGTCGGGGACAGGGGCATCGCGTCCAGCTGCACGATCCGTTTCGGCACGAAATACGCGGGCAGCTTCTCGGAGATCTCCCGTTTGATCAAGGCCGGCGGAACCGGATGTCCGTCCCGCGACGTGAAATAGCCGATCAGCATGTTGTGGCCGTTCGCGTCCTTCTTCGGAATGACGGCGACGTTTTGCACGTTCGCGATCTTGATGAAATTGTCCTCGATCTCGCCGATCTCGATCCGGTGGCCGCGGATCTTGATTTGCGAGTCGCGGCGTCCGGCGTATTCGATCGTGCCGTCCGGCAGCAGTTTCACGATATCGCCGGACCTGTACATCAGCTCGCCTTCCGCGAACGGATTCGGGACGAATGCCGCCGCCGTCTTGTCCGGTTGGTTCAGATACCCTTTGGCCAGCCCGACGGTGGAGATGCACAATTCGCCGTGGACGTTGACCGGGCAGAGCCGGTTGGCTTCGTTCAGGATGTAGACCTTGTAGTTGCCGATCGGCTTTCCGATCGGCACGTTCGTCAGTTCGTCCGGGATTAGCGCGTCGACGACATGCGTCGTCGTGCAGACGGTGCATTCGGTCGGCCCGTAGACGTTCACGATCGCGATGCGGTCGCGGAAATGGCGCTGGAACGCCCGCACCTGCGCGCCGTAGAGCGCTTCGCCGGCCACGGTGATGAGCTTGACGCCGGCCAGCTTCCGGTAACCCTCGTCCGACAGGTAGGCGGTAATTTCGTTGAAGAACACGGTAGGGAGGATCGCGATGATCGTCGTTCCCGTGCGCTCCACGGCGGTCGCGAACAGCTCGACCGAGATTCGTTCCTCCGGCGAGAGCAGGTACAACGTCGCGCCATAGAACAGCGCGCCGATCGTATCCCATACGGATGCGTCGAAGCTGTAAGTGGAGAACTGCGTAAGCACGTCCTCGGGCTCGATCTTGCAATCGCGCCGGACCGTCTCCCCGAGGTTGACGACGCCTTCGTGGCGAATGAGCGCGCCTTTCGGCCGTCCCGTCGATCCGGACGTATAGATGATATACGCGAGATCGTCCGGCAGAACGCCCACGGACGGATTGTCCGAGCCGTCGAAGCCGGCGAAGTCCCGGTCGTACAGCAGTACGTCCTTGACCGCCGCGGCGCCGGCGCTCAGTCCCCGCGCGCCATCGAGATAACGTTCCTTGGTCACGATAAACGCAGAGCGGGTGTCCGCCACGATATATTGGTTGCGCTCCTCGGGATGTTCCGGATCTACCGGCACGTAGGCGCCTCCGGCCTTCAGCACGCCCAAGAGGGAGACGATGAGCTCGATGCTCCGCTCCATATAGATCGTGACGAAATCGCCGACGCCGATTCCTTGCGCGAGCAGGGCGCGGGCCGTGCGGTTGGCCGCCTCGTTCAGCTGCCGGTAAGTCAAGGCGCCTTCGGACGAGGATACGGCCGTTTTATCGGGATAGCGGACGGCCATCCGTTCCACCATGCCGTGAACGGTCTCGTTCCGTTCGTATGCCGCGTCGGTGGCGTTGAGCAGCCGGTGGGCCGCCGCGTCCGATTCCGCGAGAATATCTACGCCGGCGATGCTTTGGTCCGGATGCGCGAGCGCGGCTTCCAGCAGCGCGGCGTAATAATGCGCGAATCGCTCGATCGTCTCTGCTTTGAACAGCGAATCGTCGTACTCCACGACGGATGTCCAGACGCCTTCGCGCTCGCGAAGCTGCCAGATCAGCTGCTCCCCGGCGGCTTTCGGCGACCGGCGGACGGCGAATCGGGTTTCGGCCTCGCCGGCGCTCGGCGCCGGCGAGGCCGCCGCGCCGCGCACGAGCTCGCGGATGCCGCGGAACGTCGCGCCCGGTTCGATCTCGAGCGATACGCAGATGGACGAATCGTTCAGGTGCAGTCCCGCCGTCAGTTCCTTCTCGCCCGACATCCGGTAGATCCAGGCATAATAAACGGCAGCCAGCAAGTCTTCGACCTGCGGATCGGCGTGCGCGGCGTTCTCCATCGCTTCGCTCAGCCGGGCTCCGAGCGCATGCTCGGCGATCGAGAATGCGCAGGTACGGTGATGTTTGGGGAAATCGGTCGGCAGCAGCAGGACGTTATCGCGTTGGTAGGCATTGGCTTGTGAATCGACGATTTTCTCATTCATGGCTCTCATCCGTTCTCCCCTTGATCCATTGCAGGGCGTTATGGTTTATTGGTTGACTTGCGCGACTACGACGACGGAACGGTTTATCGTTTCGGGCTGACTTTGAATTGGCCGACCAGCGACTGCAGCTCTTCGGACACGGCGTTCAGCTCCGTCGAAGCTTCCACGATCGTGCCGAGCGAAGCCTTCTGCTGCTCGATCGAGCTTGCGATTCGCGAGCTGTTCTCCGCGGTCATGCCGGCGGTCGCGGAAAGCTCCTCCGACGTGGCGGTCAGCTCCTGCGTGCCGGCGGACATCTGCTGGGTCGAGCCGGATACTTCGTGGATCTGATTCGAGACCGTGCGCGTGGCCAACAGGATATTGCCGAACAGGTACTCGAGGTTGCCGGCGACTTCGATGCCCGAGCGAACCTCGCCGGAGCCTTGTTCCATCGCTTGGACGGCCCGAGAGATTTCCGCCTGGATTTCCTTGATGAGCTCGGTGATTTGCGTCGCGGACTGATTGGATTGCTCCGCCAGCTTCCGGACTTCTCCCGCGACGACGGCAAAACCTTTGCCGTGCTCTCCGACCCTGGCCGCTTCGATCGAGGCGTTGAGCGCCAGCAGGTTGGTTTGCGCGGCGATATTCGCGATGACGGAGACGATGTTCTCGATTTCCTGCGAGCGGCTCTCGAGCTGCTTGACGACGGCGCCGGTGTCGGAAACGAATTGGTCGATTTGGCTCATCTGCTCGGTCACCTGCTTGACGACGCCGTTGCCTTCGATCGAGATCTGTTCCATGACCGACGCTTCGTTGGCCACCTGCGACGAATTGTCGGAGATGCTTTGGATGACGACGGCCATCTCGGACATCGCCCGCGCCCCTTCGCCGGCGGCTTGCTCCTGGGCGGAGATGTTATGCATGATTTCGTTGATGCTGGCGGTAATCGTCGACGCTTCCGCGCTGTTCTGCTCGGAAATGGCATGCAGCCGTTTGGACGAGGAGTTCAGCAGATGGGTGGCTTGCTGCACCTTTACCATCGTTTCGCCGATGCGGCCGACCATCACGTTGAATTTCGCGTTGATCCGGCCGAGGTCGTCGTCCCCGGTCTTGATCGAGATGTCCAGGTTGCCCTCGCTGACCTGCTCGATGCCGCGCATGAGTTCCCTCAGCGGCTTCATCGTCGTGCGGGAAACCAGATATTGAACGAGCAGCACGATGACGAGGAAGATCGCCATGATGCCGATTCCGCTCGTCAGCAGCTTGTTCAGTCCGTTCGGAACGGCGCTCGCGTCGACGTCGGCGGCGAAATACGCGAAGATTTTCCCGTCCGCGTCATGGATCGGATACGCGACGGTCGTCCACGTGCCGAAATCGTCGGAGTAGAAAGACGTAAAGGTCGGCTTGCCGCTGGCGAGCATGCTCCTCAGCCCGTCCTCGACTTCTTTCGGCTGCTCGTAGAAATCGCCGATGTTCAGCTTCGCTTCCTTGAAGGCGTCCATCAGGCTGGTCGGCATGGCGACGAGCGTCGTCTGGTTGCCGTCCTTCAGCTCGGTGCCGAAAATATACGCCTGCGCGATATTGGGATTATCTTTGTTGACGGCGTCGAGGTACGTCCGCAGCTTCGCTTGCACGGGGCCGTCGTAGCTTTTCTCCGTCACGGCCTGCTCGACGGCTTTCGCGTCGAGTCCTTTGGCCCAAGTTTGGGTAACCGCGGTAATCTCGCCGTGGAGTTGATCGATCAGCACGTTTTTCTCGATCAGATAGCCGGACGTGATGAGCACGGCCCCGATCAAGATGATGTTAAAGGACGAAAGTAGCAGGTTTTTCATAAAAAAAGACATGCCGATCATTTTTTTCATGTTGTTTCGCTCCTGGTATGATTGTAGTTGGAACTATGCCCGGTCCTTCTTATGTGCAGGTCTAAACTCCCTCCTTCTGGGACTAATGCTTTGGGGAAACGCGTAAAACAGCCAAAAATACCCAAGACTTTTATATTATCGTAAGGGAAGGACTGGAATTTTATAGAATTCACAAACTTTACAAAATTCTTCTGATTAATTACATGCGAAAAGCGGGCGATAAAGGAGCGAAATCGGAGCTTTGCTTACGTTATAAATACAGCCGGGGCAGGACGGCGAATCGCGGCGCTATAGCAAAGAAAGGGCTTCCGAAAAACGAAAATCCGTGATCGGTTTGTCGGAATTAAAGGTAAGCCGGCATGTGCCGCAAATCAAATGCCAAAAATACCGCGCCGATAGGACGGGCATGCGGCAAGCTTCCGACCAAGACGCCCTCGCCGATTAAGGGATGCGCGAACGGGAAATTATATCCGAGATCCCCGCGACCGGAATCTCCCGATGCGGGAGCGGGGCTGCGAGGAACTCGTTGTAAGAAATAGAAGTATGCGATATATTGTATACATATATCGATCTAGAATCTTAGTTTCCACTATGAAAGGATGGTAAGGCGCGATGAACGACAAGAAAGATCTGCGCGTCCGCAGCAAGGTCATCAGCGAGGGCGCGAATCGGGCGCCGAACCGGGCGATGCTGCGCGCGGTCGGCTTCACGGACGAAGATTTCAAGAAGCCGATGATCGGGGTGGCGAGCACCTGGAGCGAGGTGACGCCATGCAACATGCATATCGACGGACTCGCCCGCGCGGCCAAGGAGGGCGTGCGGGAACACGGCGGCGCGCCGCTCATATTCAACACGATCACCGTCTCGGACGGCATCTCGATGGGGCATGAAGGAATGACGTTCTCGCTGCCGAGCAGAGAGACGATCGCCGATTCGATCGAGATCGTCACCGGCGCGGAACGGTTCGACGGGCTCGTCGCCGTCGGCGGCTGCGACAAGAACACGCCCGCCTGCCTGATGGCGATCGGCCGCCTGAACCTGCCGTCCGTGTACGTGTACGGCGGAACGATACAGCCCGGCAAGCTGGACGGCAAGGACGTCGATATCGTCAGCGCGTTCGAGGCGGTAGGGAGCTACCACGACGGGCGGATCGACGCGGAAGAGCTGCATAAGGTGGAATGCAGCGCTTGCCCCGGCCCTGGCGCCTGCGGCGGCATGTACACGGCCAATACGATGGCCGCCGCCGCGGAAGCGATGGGCATGAGCCTTCCCGGTTCGTCGTCGACCGCGGCGATTTCCCGGGGGAAGGAACAAGAGTGCCGGCAAGCCGGAGCGCAAGTGCTGCAACTGCTGGAGCGCGGCATCTATCCGCGCGATATCATGACGAAGGAGGCGTTCGAGAATGCCATCACCGTCGTCATGGCGCTTGGCGGCTCGACCAACGCGTTCCTTCATCTGATCGCGATCGCCCACTCGGTCGAAGTGGAACTGAGTTACGACGATTTCGAGCGGATTCGCGCGAAAGTGCCCCATCTGGCGGATATGAAGCCGAGCGGCCGATTCGTCATGGAAGACTTGAACCAGGTCGGCGGCGTTCAAGGCGTCATGAAGCTGCTGCATGCGGAAGGGCTGCTCCACGGGGAATGCATGACGGTCACGGGCCGGACGCTTGCGGAGAATTTGGACGCATCGGCGCCGCTCGCCGCCGACCAGACGGTCATCCGTCCGTTCGATCGGCCGCTTAAACCGAACGGCCCGCTGTACGTGCTCAGGGGCAATCTCGCGCCGGAAGGCGCGATCGCCAAAATGTCGGGCATGAAGAAGCTCCGCTTCACGGGGCCGGCACGCGTATACGACAGCGAGACGGCCGCGACGGAAGCGATTATGAACGAGGAGATCAAAGCCGGCGACGTGCTGGTCATTCGTTACTGCGGGCCGAAGGGAGGCCCGGGCATGCCTGAGATGCTGTCCGTCACGGCGCTGATCGTCGGCAAAGGACTCGGCGGCGAAGTCGCGCTCATCACCGACGGCCGTTTCTCCGGCGGCTCCCACGGCTTCGTCGTCGGGCACGCCGCGCCGGAGGCGCAAGTCGGCGGTCCGATCGCGCTGCTGCAGAACGGCGACCTTGTCACGATCGACAGCGGGACGCAGGAGATCTCGTTCGCGGTGAGTGCGGAGGAATTGGCGGCTCGCAAAGCGGCATGGACGGCGCCGCCGCTCAAGGCGACAAGCGGCGCGCTCGCGAAGTATGCGCGGCTGGTGTCTTCCGCCTCGAAAGGAGCGGTCACGGATTTATTTTAGTGCGTACCGCCCTCGGGCGAGCCGCGCGGCCATCCGATTGACATTCGGCCGGATAACGCGTATGATTTCGCTAAACAATCGTAGAATGAAATGAAGGCAAAGCGAGGCGAAAGGCATTGAAACGGATTCCCCGGACGAGCAGGGACATGCAGGCGGCTGAACGCAGGGAACAGATATTGCGGGGCGCCAAGGAACTGTTCGCGGAGCACGGCTTTCACGGCACTTCGATGCGGATGATCAACAAGCACGTGGGCATCACGGACGGTCTTCTGTATCATTATTTTCCCGATGGGAAACAGGAGATTCTGGAGACGGTCTTCACGGAGGCGCAGGAGTCGAAAGTGGCCATCATGGACGAACTCCTGGCTTCCATGGAACCGGATCTGCCGCTCGAGACGGCGCTGTCCCAGTTTTTGATCGGGTTGTACACGATCTTGACGGGAGACCGGGCGTTCATCCGGATCATGTTCCGCGACGCGGAATCCGTTCAATCGAACCGGCGGAATTTCTTGTCCGAAATGATCCAGCAGCGGCATCGCAGCCTTACGGAGGTGCTCCGCAAACGGGCGGAAGCGGGCGAGATCCGCGAGATGGACTTCGGGTTAGCCGCGCATCAGCTGTTGTCCGTCGGCGTCGTTTGCGCGCTTCGGGAAGTCTCGTTCATTAATGTCGTCGGCGTCGAAGTCGAGACGTATATTCGTAATATGGTCACTTTCTCCGTGTCGCAATGGCGAAAGTGATTTTTTTCGGCCTGTCCATTCACCGAGCGTTGAATTAATTAATTTGGGGGTCGATTTTTTTTATGCTCAAGTTTTTCCGGCAGAAGCATCCTTATCTCGCCATACTCATCGTCTTTATGGTCATTCTTGTCCTGGGTTTGGCGCAGCTCGGCTCTTCCGTCAATCCGGTGCCGAAGGATCTTCCCGTGCTGCTCGTGCAGGGCGATGCCGGAGCCAATACGCCTGCGGGCGAGTCGAATTTCGGCAAGGAGCTGTCCGAACGCATGCAGGCGGCCGATGCGCCGAACGGCGGAGAAATGCCGCTGATATGGCGAACGGCCGCATCGGAGGACGCGGCCGTCGATGCGATGAATCGCGAGGAAGCTTATGCCGCGCTCGTGATACCGGCCGATTTCTCCGGCAAGCTGGCGACCTTGTTGACCGCGGATCCGCAGCCCGCGGGCGTCTTGCTGTACGTCAATCAAGGCATGAATTATAACGGCGCGACGATGGCGAATCAAATCCTGACGCAGCTGATGAACGGCGCGAGCGCGCAAGTCCGGGAACAAATGCTGGCGACCGCTTCCGAGCATGGCGGCATGCTGACGGTGAAGCAGTCGGAGGCATTGGCGGCGCCGATCGCGGTGACCACCCGCAATCTCAATGCCGTGGGCGCGAACAGCTCCAACGGCAACGCGCCCGTCGTGCTCACGCAGCTCGTCTGGTTCGGCGCGATGGTGGCGACGATGATGCTGTTCGTGGCGGCGAAGAATGCGACCGAGCACGGCTTCCGTCTCCATCGCCTCGGCATACGGGTATCGCAAATCGTCATGGGCGCGGTCGCGACGGGCGCCGCCTCGCTCAGCATTCTTTGGATCGCCGGTCAATGGTTCGGCTTGGCCATTCCGGATTACGCGGCGATCGGCTGGTATTTGTTCTTCGCCGGCTTCGTGTTCTTCCTTATCCAGACGACCGTCGTGAGCTGGCTCGGTCTCGCGGGCATGCCGCTCTTCATTCTCGTCTTCTTTTTCGGCGTGCCGATCCTTACGCTGCCGCCGGAGCTGCTGCCTCCGTTCAGCCATCATTTCCTGTACGCCTGGCTGCCGCTTCGTTTCGCGGTCGAGGGTTTGCGGGACCTGTTCTACTTCGAGGGATACCGGAATTTGGGCGCGCCGACCTGGACGCTGGCGGCGATGGGCGGAGGCGGCATCGTCTTGACGCTGCTGTCCGTGCTGAAGAAGCACGGCGCCGTGTCGGCTTCGGCCGGGCCGTCCGAGACGGCGAAGGCTTCCAGCGGCATCCAATAACCGCGGAATTTGACATAAGAGGGCTTATCCACTATCCTGACGAAGAGGTGATCGATAGTGGCTGTTCAATCCGATAAAATTTTCGTCAATTTACCGGTTAAGGATTTAAAGAAATCCGTTCAGTTTTTCAACGAGGTCGGGTTCGGGTTCAATGCGCAATTCTCCGACGAGAACGCGGCTTGCATGGTCATCAGCGAGCATATTTTCGTCATGCTGCTGTCCGAACCGTACTTCAAAAATTTTACGAAGAAGAAAGTGGCCGATGCCAGCAAAAGCACGGAAATGATTCTGGCGATCTCCGCCTCGAGCAAGGAAAGCGTGGACGAAATCGTCTACAAGGCGCTGTCCTCCGGCGGTAAAATATCGAACGACCCGCAAGACCACGGCTTTATGTACGCTTGGAGTTTCCAGGACGTCGACGGCCATCTGTGGGAAGTCATCTACATGGACGAGAGCGCCGCGTCCCAAGGCTAGCCCGTCCGCGAATCGACAAGAGAAGACTCCGCTGCAGCGAGATGCAGCGGAGTCTTTTTTGCATGCGCGAGCAGGGGCGGAACGCACCGCGCCATTCAGACTGTCGCCGATGGAACGCCGCTCTAATGGCATCAAGCGTTCACCGCGTTCTCGCGAAGCAAGCCATTGCAGCCGGATGCCTACCCGGGCCGCAATGGCTTGCGATCGTTTCATAGCGCTTACGGCGAAACTTACGACCGCGAGCGCACCTCCTGGCGCATGAACAGCGCATACGACAGTCCGAAGCAAATCATCGTCGCCGCCAACAGGCCGACGAGCTGCGGCCAGCAGAGCAGCAGGCTCTGCCCGAGCGGGAGGGGACTCGCGATGGCGCCGACCACCTGCTCCGTCGTGAGCGGTCCGAGCGAGCGGATCCCCGGCGTCAGCAGGGTGCCGGTCGTCTCCGAGAACAGGTAAGCGGGCGACAGGCGGTTGAGCAGGAGCATGCGATCGGCATGCCGGAGCAGGATGTCGAGCGCGGACGTTTCCGGCGGCATCGTCGCTTTGTCTATCATGCTCGCGATCATGCCGTAGAACACCGAGAAGAAAATCCACAGCGCGATTCCCGACAGCGCGGAGGTCGCCGCTTGGCGGAATCGGATGGACAGCAGCATGGACAGATTCAGCCAGAAACCGACGTAGATGACGCCGACCAGCAGGAACAGCACGACCCGCAGCACCTCTTCCGGCGTCGGCGGGTACCCGATCGTGAACAACCCGAGTCCCATGACGAGTAACCCGAGCGCGAACAACACGACCGCGATCAACAGCAGCGAGGCGGTGAATTTGGCCCGGATAAAGTCGTCGCGGTAGATCGGTTGGGAGAGCAGCCGGCTGAGCGTGCCTTTGCCGCGCTCCGAGTTGATGGCGTCGAAGCCCAGCGCGATGCCCATGAGCGGTCCGAGGAACGAGACGAACGTCGAGAACGCCGGCAGCGTGCCGTCCGAAGCCGTGAACATTTGCAGGAACAGGAAGGACGTGTCCGTATCCTGCGTCTTGACGCCGTCCTTCAGCGCGGTGACCGCCGCATAGATCGAGCCGATGCAGGCGAGCGCGATGATGCCGATCAGGATACCGAAGCGCCAGCTGCGCATATGGTCGCCGAATTCCTTCTGCACGATGACCCAGAACGGCGAAATCGTGCCGGGCTCGGAGATGCCGAGGCCGTCCTCCGCCTCGGGGCGCCTGCGTCCCTTGAGCCGCCGAAGCAGCCTGCGCGCGAAGTCGTTAGGATTTGCCGGCGTTTCGATCAACGGGACCGCCTCCTTCGAAGTATCGGTGGTAGATGTCGTCCAGACCGTATTGCTTTCGCTGGACCGCGTGCAGGTTCGCCCCGCTTTCGATGACCGTCCTTGCCGCGGTCGTCGTCAAGTCGCGGTCGCAGCGCAGGGTGACGCGGATCGCGCCGTCGCCGGCACTCGTCCCCATGGTGCTCGAATAGACCAGGACCCCTTCGAGCGCGGCGAGCTGCTCGCCGAGCGCCGCGTTCCAGCCCGAAACCTCGAGCTCCACGGTAACGGCGCGATCGTCGTCGAGCTGAAGGGCGAGCGATGCGACGTCGCCGGAAGCGATGAGCTCGCCGCGGACGAACAGCCCGACGCGATCGCAAATTTGCTGCACCTGGTGCAGGTGATGCGAGGAGAGGAGCACGGTCAGCCCTTCCTTGCGGCTCAAATCCTGGATCAGCCGCAGGAGATCGCGCACGCCCTCCGGGTCGATGCCGAGCGTCGGTTCGTCGAGAATGATGATCTCGGGCCGCTTGATCAGCACGTCCGCGATGCCGAGCCGCTGGCGCATGCCGCGGGAGAACGCGCCGACCTTCTTGCTCAGCGCATCGGACAGGCCGACCCGCTCGAGCAGCTCCGCTGCCTGCGCGCGGGCTGCCGCGGGCGCGATGCGGTTCAGCCGGGCGGTGAAGAGCAAATTGTCGAGCGCCGTGCGGTCCTCGTAAAAGCCGATATCGTCGGGCATATAGCCGACGCGCCGCTTAACCTGCAGCGGCTGCCGGGTCGGATCGAGCCCGCACACCCGCACGCGTCCGCTCGTGGGCTCGGTCAAGCCGAGCATCATCAGGATCGTCGTCGTTTTGCCGGCGCCGTTCGGACCGAGCAGCCCGAAGATCTCGCCTTTGGCGATCGACAGGTTCAGGCCGCTCACGGCGGTCTGCCCGTCGTACCGCTTGGTCAGCCTGCTCAGCTCGATGACCGGACTGGTTTCGTCCGGAAGCGCCGGTTGGGATTGTGGCATCGCCATGATTACCGCCTCCCGTACTTGCGGAACAAGAAGTAGATGCCTCCCGCGACGGCGAGGATGATCAGGATGCCGACCCAGCCCCAAAGCACCGACGATTTGACGGCGACGCGGATCTGGGCGTCGGCGCTTTTCTCCGGCGCGGCCGCCGTGATGCCGACGACGTAATCGCCGGCGAGCGCCTTCTTGTCGGCTTTGATCGTCGCTTGGACATGCGTCGTTCCGCCCGGCGCGATCGTGTCCACGTTCGCCGGCTCGAAGGAAACCTCCCAGCCGGAAGGGGTCTCGGCGGACAGCGCGACGTTCTTCAGCTCCGAGGACCCGGCGTTCGTCACGACCATGTCCAGGCGGCGCTCCGAGCCGGCCGTGACGTCCGTGCTGAGCACGTCGTCGGCGGTGCTGAGCTTGAGGTCGTAGGTGCCGGTGACGACGGCTTCGACGGCCGTGTCCGCGGAGGTGGCGTTATTGCCGGCGGCGATCGGGATCTTGTACGTGCCGGCCTTGACGGTTTCGGGCGGCTTGATGCTGATGCTGATCGATTTCTCGCCGTTCGGATCGACCTCGACGGACGTCACGCTGTTGCTGCCGTCGGTGAAAGTCGCGTCCCAGCCCGGCTCCGCCTGCGCCTGCAGCGCATACGTTTGTTTCTCCGCGGTGCGGTTGCGAAGCGTCGCGCTGAAGGTGAAGGTGGAATCGGAATGGCCTTGCATATTGGGTTGATCCGTCGTCAGCTCCGTCCGGAACGTACCTTGCTCGGATACCTGCACGGACAACGGCAGCGAGACGCCGCCCGCCTTCACCGCGAAATCGTAGACGCCTTTGTCCACCTCGAGCGGCACGTCCAGCTGCAGATTAACCGTCTGCGTTTCGCCCGCTTTGACGGCCAGCCGGCTGACCGTTCGTCCGCCGGCCGTCAGCCCGTAATTCCACTTGTTGCCCTTGGCGTCAAAACCGAGGTCCACGGTTTCCGTGGCGCTGCCGCGGTTGATGACGTCCACGGCGTACGCGATGGAATCGCCCGGCGGCGCGGACAGCTCCAAATAAGGCGTGTACAGCTCCACCGAACCCGCGGCCGAGGCCGGTCCAGCGCCGAAGCCGAACGCGGCCGCCCCCAATACGAGACATATTGCGAGCATCCATCGGATGCTCTGTTTACGGCATGCACGAAGCATGCGATCCCCTCCTCGAGCGATTTATTCCGCTGCCGGATGGGCAGCTTTTCGTAGTCGGTACGCACGAAAGCGCGGATTGGATTTACGCCGGGGCAAAAATTTTTTTGTTTTCGAAGACGCCGATTTTTGGTACAACGAGAGAAGAAGGGGCGGTACGGAACACGACAAATCGGAGGAGAGGTGGCAGCGATGAGTCAGTCCGGCGAAGACATGTCCGTCGTGCTCCGCGACATGTGCGCAGGCTCCGTGGAGGCATTCGACCGCTTCTACGCGCGTTACGCGCCGCTTATTATGAGCATCGCGCTGCGCATGCTCGGCGATCGGATGGAGGCGGAGGACGCCTGCCATGACGTTTTTCTGGAAGCGCTTCGGCGGGGCGGAGAACGCTACGATCCCCGGCGCGGCTCCGTGGAGGCCTGGCTGGCGGTCATGACCCGCAGCAGATGCCTGGACCGGCTTCGGCGGGGCAAGCGGCTGCTTCGCCGCGAGGAGTGGAGCGAGGAAGCCGTTCCCGACTCGGCGGACGCCGCCGACGAGAAGGTGCTGTCGCGGATGCAGGGGGAAGCGGTGCGCGAGGCGCTGCAGGCGCTTCCCGCCGGGCAGCTGCAAGCCGTGATCGGCAGCTATTACGGCGCGAAGACGCACAGCGAGATGGCTTCCGCCTGGAACGTGCCGCTCGGCACCGTGAAGTCATGGGTGAGGTACGGACTGCACAATATGCGCAAGCAGCTGGAGAAGCAGGGATGGACGGGCGAGAAGGAGAACGGCACGAAGGAGGGGCGCAAATGAACGGGAAGCCGCACGACGCGGACGATGCCTGCAACAAGCTCTACGGAGAAGAGGATTGGATCGATTGGCTGCTCGGGCATAAGCCTCAAGCCGAACGCGATGCGATGGCAAGCCATCTCGCGCGCTGCGCGCGGTGCCGGGATATCAGGGAGACGTGGACGCCCCTGCTGGAAGGAGCCGGCAGTACCGAAGTGCCGGCCATGGAGCGGGCGGGCGGGCCGGCGATCGCGGGCGCCGGGCATGCATGGGCCGGTACGGCGGCTATCGTCGCGGACGCCGCGGCGGGTGAGGGACGCGGTGCGTCGAGGCGGGAACAACCGATGCCGTCCGATGCGCGGCGGGAACGACTGCGCCGTTACGTCCGCGCGCGTTCGGCCGGACTGCGCCTCCGCCGCCTGCTGCCGGCGCATCGCCGAATGGTCGCCGCCGCAGTCGCCGCCGCGCTCTTGGTCTTGCTCGCGGCGGGCGTGTACCGGACGGCGCCGAGCCAATCGGAGCGGCGCATGGTCGATGCGGCCGTGCTGGAGCCGACCGCCGCCGCCTTCCTGCAGGATCCGCGGACGGCGAGCTTCAAGATTCATCCCGAGGCGGAAGAACTGGGCGAGGGGTATATCTGGTTCAACGAGACGTCGGGCGAAGTGTACGTGATGCTGGAAGGGCTTCTTCCGAGCGCCGCGCACGACGTTCAGGTATGGGCGGTCAATCAGGATGAGCACGTGAATCTGGGGTTGCTGCATCATGACCGTCCGAGCCGCGCGCACTTGTACGTGAAGCAGGAAATGCTGCTGCAAGCCCATCGCATCGCCCTGACCGTCGAGCCGGCCGGCGGCAGCAGCAACCCGACCGAGCCCGACGCGCTCGTGTTCCGGCTGCGGCGCGGTTGAACGCCGCGGAATTCGTGGTAAACTAAGGAAAACCGCATGCAGGAGGCAGCAGCATGAAACGCATTCCTTTCGTACTCCCGGCATTATTAGCCGTGTTCCTCTCCGGCTGCTCCCTCTACGCTTCGCCGTCGGCGTCGGCTCCGGCCGCGGAAGGGATTCAGGCGGAATGGGCGTTCACGCAGGCGGACCAGCAGCCGGAGCGGCTGTTGATCGGCGTCATCGACGGTGCCGCTCGAACGCTCGACATCGCGATCTACAGCTTGACGAAGCCGGACATCGTGGACGCGATCAAGCGCGCGCAGACGCGCGGCGTCGCGGTGCGCATCATCACCGACCGCATCCAGGCCCAGGGCAAGAGCCAGCGCGAAGCGCTTAAGCTGCTCGGCAGCGCGGGCATCCCGATGAAGCAGAACAAACATAGCGGCCTCATGCATCTCAAAATGACGATCGCGGACGGCAAGACGGCGACGACGGGCTCGTTCAACTATTCGAAGGCCGCCAGCACGGACAACGACGAAGTGCTGATGGTGCTGCGCGGCGGCGAGGTCGCGCAGTCGTTCGAAAGTCAATTTCAGGCGATGTGGGAAGATGCGGACGGATTCGACTCCATCTCGCCCGTCATCGGGCAGCCAGCCGAAGGGTCCTCGGAGACCGATGCGGAAGGCGAATCCGAGTCGGCTAGCGGGACGGAGCCCGCTGCCGGACCGCCGGCCGGCGTCACCGCGTTCGCGAGCTGCGCCGAAGCGAAGGCCGCCGGCAAAGCGCCGCTGCATAAGGGCGACCCCGGCTACAGCGCGAAGATGGACGGCGACGGCGACGGCGTCGCCTGCGAGAAATAAACGGCTGACGCGCAGCCATCGGCAAAGCCCGCCTGTCGGCGGGCTTTTTGCCGTATTGCGACACCGAACGACATTATCACGCGGATCGCCGGAGGAATTTCGGTTTTTTTGTCGAATAAAGATCGCATGCAACCTCTGGGTTGACCCGGCTTCGCCCAGCAAGGAGAGTGACCGAACATGAAAGCCGCGCTTCAACCCGCCAAGAAAAGGCCGACCCTGAACGGCAAGCTGCGATCGCTTGGCCTCGTATTCGTTCTTATCGTCGGATGCGCCTGCACGTTGATCTTCTCGTACGTGGAGCTCGTGAATCAGAAGACGAGCATTCATCGCCAACTGGAACAAACGATCCTGCTGCAGCAGCAGTTTATCGATAAATGGCTGGACGACCGGATGTCGGACATCCGGCTCATCGCGAATTATCCCGCCGTCAAAAGCGGGGAAACGGCTCAAATGCAGCAGTTGCTTGGACTCGTCAAGCGCAATCACCTGGAATTTCGATCGCTGACCTCGGCAGACGACAAAGGCCATACCGCGGACGGCTTGAATATCGAGGACCGCTCTTACTTCGCGGAAGCGCGGCGAGGCAACGATTCGATCTCCGACGTGCTCCTCTCGCGGAAGGACGGCAAGCGCATTATCGTGTTCGCGGCGCCGGTGACGGGGGAAGACGGCATTTTCAAAGGCCTCGTGATGGGAACGGTCGAGCTGACGACCATCGAGCAGCTGATGGAGCGCTTCTCGTACGGCGAGAAAGGGCAGACATACCTCGTCGACCGCGAAGGCGCGCTGATTACGGGCGAAGGCAGCGGCGACGATCAGCCGGTCCGGGTCGGCCCGACCCTGCTCGAACGGGCCGAAACCGGCATCCAATCGCGGCAGGCCTACCGCAATTACGCCGGCATCCCGGTGTACGGCGATTACCTATGGACGAAGAACGGCAGCTGGCTCATCATCGGCGAGGCCGCCCGGAAAGACGTGCTGGCTTCGCTCTATACGGAGCTCGAGTATGCGTCGTTGTTCATTTTGCTGGCGATGCTAGCGGCGGTGCTCGTCATGCTCCGCACCTCGAAGAAGATCGCGAGACCGGTCAACCATCTGCTGCGGGGCGTCCGGATGATCAAGGACGGGGGTTATCATTACCGTATCGATCCCGGCGTGCTGGAAGCGTCGACGGTCGAATTTCGCCAACTCGGCCTGACGTTCAATTCCATGTCGGATACGATTCTCGAGCATACGGCAGCGCTCAGCAAGGAGCGGAATTTCGCGTCGTCGATCATCGACACGGCGGCTTCGCTGATCGTCGTCCTGGATAAGGACAGCCGCATTCTGCGCTTCAACGCCAGCTGCGAGACGGCCACCGGTTATACGTTCGAGGAGATGCGGAACCTGTCCATCTACGATCGTCTGATTCCGGAGAACGAACGCGCGGACGTCGAGCGGCATTTTAACGAGCTGATGACCGCCCGCGGGAGCAACCGCAACGAGAACCATTGGCGTTCGCGTTCCGGGGAGCTGCGTCTCATCGCGTGGTCGAATACGATATTGCTGGAGACGGACGGCGAGATCAAGCACATCATCGGCATCGGCATCGACATCACGGAGCAGCGTAAGGTCGAGCAGGCGCTGGAGGAAAGCCGGCTGCGGCTCGGGACCATCATCGAGACGGTCCCGTCCGGCATCGTCGTCGTCGACGAAAACGGCATGATCTCGATGGCGAACCGGATGGCGGAGGATATCTTCGGCATGGACAAGGCAACGATCGTGAACCGCGCCTACCAGGATGCCGTATGGGTGCTGTATGACTTCGGCGGCAAGCGGATGCAGGCCGACGAATTTCCCGTCGCGATCGCCATGCGCACGGGGCGCACGGTGACGAACAGCGAATTCATATTCGAGAAGCCCGGCGGCGCGCGGACGATGATTTCCTGCAATTGCTCGCCGGTGTTCGATCGGGAAGGGCGCATCCGCAGCGTGCTTGTCTCGCTGTCGGACATTACGGAGCGGATCGCCGTGCAGTCCGAGCTTCAGGCGGCGAACGACGAATTGAAGAAGCTATCCTCGCTCGACGGCTTGACGGGCGTCTTCAACCGCAGGTATTTCAACGAGCGGCTGCGGGAGGAATGGGAGAAGCACGCGCTGAAGAACGAACCGCTGTCGCTGATCATGCTGGACATCGATTATTTCAAGGCGTACAACGACACCTACGGCCATCTCGGCGGGGACATGTGCCTGAAGACGGTGGCGGCGACGATCCGCGATTCGCTTGACGCGTCGGACCGCTTCGTCGCCCGTTACGGCGGCGAGGAGTTCGGCATCGTGCTTCCGGGCACGGCGCGAGAGGAAGCGGCGGCGCTGGCGGAGTCGCTGCGGATCCGGGTGGAACGACGGGAAATCGCGCACGCGAGATCGCATGTCAGCCGTTTCCTGACGATCAGCCTGGGCGTGGCGACGGTCGTGCCGGCCTTCGGCAGCGACGCGGAATCGCTGGTGTCCGCCGCGGATAAAGGGCTGTACGAAGCCAAGCGTACCCGCAATCGCGTTGTCGCGGAGGGTGGACCGCATACGGAGGCGGCAGCGTCCGCGGAAGCCGATTTGCGGGGCTTGTAAGCGAGGGAACGCCAAAAAAGGTCCTTGGGATGCGCCTATCGCATCCCAAGGACCTTTCGTTTAATACACGCCGTACGTCACTTTGCGGACCAGCTGCTCGATCCGCTCCGTCATGGCCGCGTCGTCGATCTGTTCGTACACGTCAGGCTTGAACAGCTGACGCTTCTTGATCTGGTAGTAGTCGCCGATCGCGCCGCGCAGCGTCAAGTTATGCTTCATCAAATAGTGAGGATCGAGCAGGTTGCGGAACATCAGTTCATCCTGGAGGATGAGCAGCGTCGCGTTGGATTCGTGAAAGCAGCCTTCCGCCATGCCTTGCTCATAGAAGCGGCGCAAGCGTTCGTGCCGCTCGCTGATCGCGACGTCGATGGAAGCCATCAATTGCGGATACACCTCGCGGAGATCGTGGAAGAACACTTCCGTGCCGTAGTTCGCGATCATGAGCGTTTGGGCGAACGAGGAGTTGAAGCCTTTGATGAACGCTTCGCCGCTCCCGGTCTCGAACTGGCTTTCGGAGCCGACGACGAACCGGACGAACAGCTGCGCCAGGTAGTCTATGATTTCGTCGCGGGACGGAAAATATTTGTACAAGGTCGCTTTGGACAGGTCCATCGTTTTGGCGATGTCGTCCATGCGCAGGCTTTGAAAGCCGCTTAATTTCACGGGATGAAGAAGCTTGGCCACGTACTTGTTCTTGATGGTATCGTCCGTATATCGGCAGCTTTGCGTTTCATTGGTCGTTTCCATAAGCGCTCACACTCTCTTTCCATACCAGTTAGTATACACAATACGGACCCCGAAATAAACTTTCTAGCCGAACTAAACTGAAATCGATGAAATGAGTTTACTTTATCTAGGCATTGGTGTATGATCAGTTCTGCCAAAATGGCGCAGCCTGACGGCGCCATTACTTTCAAGCAAGGGAGAGAAACCATCCTTATGAGCACTTCCACCGTTGCGAACGTCCGCTTCTGGCCCATTATGATCGCCATCTTCTTCGGCGCGTTCCTAAGCATTCTCGGGATCAGTACGATCAACGTGGCGCTGACCATCTTCATGAACGACTTTCACGCCGGGCTCAGCACCGTTCAATGGACGCTGACCGGCTTCATGCTCTCGCTGGGCACGATCGCGCCGCTGACCGGCTACCTGGGCGATAAATTCGGGTATAAAAACGTCTACCTCTACGCCATGGGCGGCTTCGTCGTCTTCTCGCTGCTGTGCGGCCTGGCATGGAACATCGAATCGCTGATCACGTTCCGCATCCTGCAGGGGATCTTCACGGGTCTGATCCTGCCTGCGACGATGACGATCATCTTCCAGGTCATCCCGCGCGAGAAGCAGCCCTTCGCCGTCAGTATCTGGGGACTCTCCGCCATGCTGGCGCCCGCATTCGGGCCGACGATCAGCGGCTGGCTCATTCAACAGTTCAGCTGGCATTGGCTGTTCCTGATCAACGTTCCGATCGGCATCATCGCCATCGCGTTCATCATGATCATGATTCCGAGTTACCGCATCGGTACCGCTTCGCGGCTTGATAAGGTCGGTCTGGTGACCGTCATGGTCAGCAGCGCTTCGCTGCTGGTCGCGCTCAGCGAAGGCCGCGAGTGGGGCTGGGGATCCGGCAAAACGATCGGGCTGTTCGCGCTCGGCGTGCTGTTCCTGGCCGCATTCATCGTGCAGGAGCTGAGAACGAAGAACCCGCTGCTTAACCTGCGGGTATTCGGCAATTACCGTTTCTCCATCACGCTGGTGGCGAATACGATCATCACGATCAGCCTGTACTCCGGTACCTTGCTCGTGCCGCTCTTCCTGCAGAACGTCCAAGGGACGTCGGCGATGGACACGGGGCTCGTCCTGCTGCCGTCTTCGCTGATCATGGCGCTCGCGATGCCGATCGCCGGCAAGATCTATCCGCGCGTCGGCGCCAAATGGATGACGGTGTCCGGCCTCGTGCTCATCATCATCGGCAGCTACGAGATGACGCAGCTCCACAGCGACAGCTCGAATTTCTACGTGATCTTCTGGATGGCCGTCCGCAACCTGGGCGTGTCGTTTGCCGCCGCGGCGACGAGCACGGCCGGCATGGAAGAGATCGGGCCGTCCATGGTCGGCCACGCCTCCTCGGTGACGAACTGGGTCCGCAACGTCGGCGGATCGTTCGCGATCGCGCTGTTCACGTCGCTGCTGGCTTCCCACTCGCTGACGCATGCCGCAGACTTGGCGCAAGCCGGCGGGAATACGCCCGCGGTCATTCAGATGCTCTCATTCACGATGAGCGTGAACGACGTGTTCCTGATCGCGACCTTCATCGCGGCAGCCGCGATTCCGTTCACCCTGTTGATCCGCAAGAAACGCAATACCGCGAAGACGGAAGCCGCGGCGGCTTAACGCGCCGGCGGCGAAAAAGCGCATCCCGGGCGGTTCCGGCGATGCGCTCTTTGCGTTTGCCACAGGAATGCGGCACGAATACGGTTCGTACGCGGGCGGCCGAATTAGTTGCTGACGCATCCATGTTCGCACTCGGGAATACGGGACCGGCGCAGCCGTGCATGCATCCTACGAATGGTCCTGGTTCTTGTAGGTTCGGGGGTTGACGCCGAACCGCTTGCGGAATTGGCTGGCGAAGTGGTTGTAGTTCAGGTAGCCGACCTCCTCCGCGACCTCCGCGGCTTGGCGGCCGGAATGCTCCAGCAGCAGCGCCGCTTGGCGGATGCGCATGTCGTTCAGCGAATCGATGATGGACGAGCCCGTCGATTCCTTGTACAGATGCGACAGCCGCGACGGCGATAAACCGATCTCCCGCGCCAGATCCTCGATGCGGACGGGGTCCTGCATGCGGGAGGAGAGCAGATGCCGAACTTCCTCGATCCGCGGATCGAACTGCTTGGAGAGGCGCCGGGCGAGCAGCAGGACGATCTCGCGGATCGCATTCTCGCACAGCTCCCCCCAATATAGGCCGCGTTCGATGGAATCCGTCAGGATGCGCCGGAACGCCCGCTGCATGCGTTCGCGCGCGGATTCGTTGTCCATCGCGAGGACGAGCAGCTTTTCTTGGGGCAGGAGGCTCGTCTCCGTAATCCGCGACGTGAAATGCGCCCACATGAAATGCCAATTGCCGCCTTTGCGCGTCCCGTATTGATGGGGCACGCCGGGCTGCATGAGCGTGACGTCGCCTGCTTGGCAGAATCGTTCTTCTCCGTCGATGACGAAGTATCCGCCTCCGTCCAGCGTATACGTAAGCAGCCAGTCGCTCATGCCGTCAGGCCGTCTCATGGCATAGGAATCGGGGTGGTTGAAATGTCCGGCAACGACGGTGCGAATGCCTTGTTCTTTGATGACGGAGGGCAAAGGGGTCTTTTTCGCGTTCATGGCTTGCGTTCACTCCCGGCGAAGCATAATAGGCTTCCAATATTTCGATTATAGCAGGATCGATGGAGTTTTCAGCATAATTCTTACTTCTGCTTCGCGGCGGCCGGTACTACAATGAAGTCATGGAATGCACATCTCAATGCCATGCCAAGGGGGAAGATGACGGATGCCGCAACCGCTGCGCGCCATTACGGAAGAACAGAAGCGTCAATTCGATACGGAAGGTTATCTGGTCGTGAAAGGGCTGTTTTCGCCGGACAATCTGGCGGAGATCGAGAGCACGTTCGAGACGATGAGCCATGAGACGGTTCCCGGCTACTTCGAGCCGAACCTCGCAGGCGATTCCCAAGATCCGCTCAAGCGTTACCCGCGGGTCATGCATCCGCACCGATTCAACGACACGGCGAAGAAATACATGCTGCATTCGCCGGTGCTGGGCATATTGGCCGACCTGTACGGCGAAGAGGCGTACGCGGCCCAAAGCATGTTCTATTACAAGCCGCCCGGTTCCAGGGGCCAAGCGCTGCACCAGGACAATTTCTATTTGAAGGTGGAGCCGGGCAACTGCATCGCGGCTTGGACCGCGGTCGACGCCGCGGACGAAGAGAACGGCGGCCTGCTGGTCGTGCCGAAGACGCAGACGTACGATATCGCCTGCCCGGACACTTCCGCAGACACGACGGAATCGTTCACGAACCATTACGTGAAGCCGCCCAAGGACGGCGTCGCGATGCCGGTCATCATGGATAAAGGGGACGTGCTGTTCTTCAACGGCAACCTGATCCACGGCTCGTACCGCAACAAGACGAAGGACCGTTTCCGCCGGGCGTTCATCTGCCACTACGCGAACGCGTCCGCGGCCACGATCAACATCCACTACAATCCGCTCTTCAAAGCCGACGGCACGGAAGTGGTGCTGGAGGGCAATCCCGACGGCGGTCCGTGCGGCGTGGAAGTCGGCGAGTTCACGTACCATTAAGCCGCGTAAGCCGTGCAAGTCGCGCCAGCCGCGTAAGCCGTGCAAGTCGCGCCAGCCGCGTAAGCTGTGAAAGTCGTGCCAGCCGTGCAAGAAGTACAAGTCTGCGGATGCATGCGTGCCGCAGTCCCAACAGACTGCGGCTTTTTGCCGTCCATGCCCGGCGCGGATTCGGAGATTTGTCTTGCATCTGCCGAAGATAAGCATACTTAATCGGTGAAGAAGAAAAGCGCTTTCGCCGCAATCGCGCGATAATAGGGGCATGGCAGGCAACGCCGCTCTTGAAAGAGGGCGGCAACCCCGATATCATAGGAGGCGGAAGATATGTCAAACATCGCAAACGGGAAATTAACGCAAGCCGAAGTGGATTTCTACGACGAGCAGGGTTACGCGCTGTATAAGAACCAGCTGTTCGGCGCGGAGAAGCAGGCGGAGCTGTCGGCGATCTTCGAGGAACAGTGGGAAATGGTCGGCCGCCGGCTGAACAGCGAACTGGATACGCCGCATTTCCGGGACGAGCGGCTGCTGAAATTCCTGCTTGCCGACGAGGTGCTGGACCTGGTCGAACCGATTCTCGGGCCGAACATCGGGCTGTGGTCGAGCCACTTCATCTGCAAGGAGCCGCTGATCGGCAAGCAGACGCCATGGCACGAGGATTCCGCGTATTGGAAAGGCCGGCTCGACCGGTTCGACAAAATCGCCACCGTCTGGCTCGCCATCGACCGCAGCAACAAGGAAAACGGCTGCATGCGCGTCATCCCCGGCACGCACAAGAACGGCTTCTCGGACTACGAGGCCGTGAGCGAGGACGAGAATATTTTCGCGACGCAGATCAAAAACATCGACGAGTCCAAAGCGGTTTATTTCGAGCTGGAGCCGGGCCAATGCTCGATCCACGATTCCCGGATCATTCACGGCGCGACGCCGAACAGGAGCCCGAACCGCCGCTGCGGCTACACGATGCGCTATTTCTCCACGGAAGCGAAAGTCATCCCGGAGAAAAACCCGGGCTTTAAAATATGGCTCGCGCGCGGGAAAGACATCGCGGGCAATCCGTTCGTCAACGCGTAAACCCCGAAGGGAATCGCGATATCTGTACCGGTCGGAAGGACGGTTGGCGGCATGCACGACTATAAGGGACCCGAGCGTCTGACGAACGACAGCTATATGACGCCGTCCGCCTCGGTCAGCCTGTTCAAGCATCGTCTCGACGGCCGGATCGATACGCATTGGCATGAGTTTTTTGAAATGGGCTTCGTCCTTTCGGGCAGCGGCACCCATGTGCTGAACGGCGTGCCGGAGCGGCTCTGCAGAGGCTCGGCTTTCCTGCTCACGCCCGCGGATTTCCACAGCTTGGAGCCGGACGCGGGCGAGACGCTGGAATTGTACGATCTGATCTTCAACGATCGGTTCATTCGGGAACCGATGCTGGAGCTGCTCTTCGATCACGGCGTCCGGCATACGGCCGTTTACGGTACGGAAGAGACCGATGCGGCGGAGCGGGAGTTCGAGCTCGTCTGGGAGGAGTCCGCGGGCGGGCGGCCGGGAAGCGCCATGCTGGTGCAGGGCAGCGTCGAGCGGCTGCTCATCCAATTGTCCCGCAGGAGCGGGCCCTCGCCGGCCGCTGGCGGCGATGCGCGCGGCTCCGACCTGCCGATGCCGCCCGCCGTGCGCAAGGCGCTCATCTATATCCAGCATCATTTTCGCGAGACGCTCTCGCTGGACGATGCCGCCGCGAGCTGCGGATTGTCGCCGAACTATTTCAGCGAATGCTTCAGCAAAGGAACGGGCATCACGTTCCAGGCGTACGTGCAGGACTTGCGTTTGCAATTCGCCAAGTCGCTGCTGAAGTCGACGCGGCTGCCCGTCACGGAGATTTGCTTCGCCTCCGGCTTCAATACGCTGCCTCATTTCGAGCGCGCCTTCAAGAAGCGTTTCGGCGGGTCGCCGCGGGATTATCGGAAGCGATAGACTGGATCGGGTTTCAAGCCGGCTGCGGGAGGATGCAGCCGGTTTTTTCGTTTCGCTGCGGCCGCTTCCCGGATAAGGTGGGTTTGCGATACGCGCTTGCCGCTCCAATCGCATTTCCGCCGCCGAATCGCTATACTATTAGTAGGCAAGAAAGAATCATAGAATCGGATCGAGTCGCGAAAGGTTGTGGGGAGTCCTTCATGCGGAAGCTGCCGGCACGTGTCAGAATGATGCTCATGCTATTTATTTTCGTTTGCCTGCAGGCGTACGCGGGCTGGCATTTGAAGCTGTTTATCGGAGAGTGGCTGAACCTCGGCGGAGCTGCGTTCGAAGCCGTCTTTTGGCCGTTGTACGTGATCGTCGCCTTCGGGTATTTATTCTCGCGCCTGCTGCGCAAGCGGCTTCCCGGACCCGTCGTGCTGACGTGGAAACGGGCGGGCGCGTACTGGGTTGCCGTATTCGAGTACGCCGTCGTCCTGCTCCCGTTCGCGGATCTGGCCGCCTGGCTGCTGCGCGCCTTGTCCATATCGAACGCGGACGCCATCTTGTACGTCGGCAGCGCCGTCATCGTCCTTATGCTCGCGATCATGCTCCGCGGCTCATGGAATGCCTGGTCGCCGATCGTGCGCGAATACGCCGTCGCGATCGATAAGCCGGCGGGCGGCTTGAAGGAGCTGCGCATCGCGGTCGCTTCCGACTTGCATCTGGGCACGACGGTCGGGAGGCGGCACCTGGACCGGCTCGTCCGGCGGGCGAATGCGCTGGAGCCGGATCTGATGCTCCTGCCCGGCGACGTGCTGGACGACGACGTCGAGCCGTTCGTCCGATTCAATTTCGGGGACCAGCTGGCCCAAATCAAGGCGAAGTTCGGCACGTACGCCGTTCTCGGCAATCACGAATATTACGGGGGCGGCATCGACATCTACGTGAAAGCGATGCACGGACTCGGCATCCCCGTGCTGCTCGACGAGACCGTGACGATCGGAGACGGCGTTTACTTGATCGGCCGCAAGGACAAGACGGATCGCGACAGGGCGTCCGTCGCGGAACTGACGGCCGTCTTGAACGACGACAAGCCGCGCATCCTGATGGACCATCAGCCTTCGGCGATTCGGGAGATCGCCGGCGCGGGCGTCGATCTCTCGCTGCACGGCCACACGCATCGCGGCCAGATGGCGCCGAATCATTGGATCACGAGGCGGATTTTCGAATTGGATTGGGGCTACAAGCAGTTCGGATCCTTGCATGCGTTCGTCTCCTCCGGCTTCGGCACCTGGGGACCGCCGATCCGCATCGGCAGCCGCAGCGAGATCCTGTTCATCACCGTCAGGTTCGGCTGCCAATAGTGACAACAAATTCGTATTGGTCGCCGCCGTGATCCGTCGTATAATTTACTAGCAGCTAGATTCGGAGAGAGACCTACAACGACGCATCGACGAGGAGTTGGAGCCGCATATGGACCTTGAATTGAATTCGCCGCTCATGCCGCTGCCAACCCCTCCGCAAAGGAAGCCCGCCTGGAGGCGGCTGGCGGCCTGGCTGATTTACCGCGGCAGGATGACGCTCCGTTTCGATACGATGATCTGGCGTTTCGCCATGGCCGGGCTCTGGGTCGTATGCAGCGCGGTGCTCGTGATCACGGCGCTTGGCATGCCGACCGGCATCGGCATCGCGTTCGACGCCGCGGTCGCGGTGGCGATCGGCACGCTTGGCATGGCCGCCGCGGGGTTGGCGGCAGCTTACGTATTGGCGCTTTGTTACGTGCCCGTCCCGCGGCTGACGACCGGCGTGCTCACGTTCACGGGCTTCGCGATGTGGTACGTGGGCGACAAAGCCGACATCGGCGACTGGATCTCGGTCGTGCTGGCAATGATTATCGCCGGCATCGGGTTGGCCGGCGGGTTGTTCGTCGGCCTGTTGGCGCATCGGCGCGTGCCGGTGCTGTTGAAGGTCGCGTTGATCGTCACGATCACGGTGTCCGGCCTCAGCTTCGACAGATGGCCGATGAACGTCTACGGCGACGTTCCCGCGGACGCGCAGCTGGTGACGGCCGAACCGGAGGTCGCGCAGATCGCGGCGGACAATCCGTCGGCGGACGGGCCGTATCCCGTGACGACCTTCACGTACGGAAGCGGCACCGACACCAAGCGGGACGAATTCGCCTCGGGCGCCGCATTGAAGTCGGAGTCCGTCGACGCCTCCGCATATATCCATCGCTGGAAATGGGTGAGAAGCCTGTTCTGGGGCTTCGACGAAACCAAGCTTCCGGTTAACGGCCGCGTGTGGATGCCGGAAGGAAACGGACCGTTTCCGCTCGTGTTGATCGTGCACGGCAACCATCTGATGGAGCAGTTTTCCGACGAAGGCTACGCGTACCTGGGCGAAATGCTCGCAAGCCGCGGATTCATCGCCGTGTCGGTGGACGAGAATTTCCTGAACTATTCGTTCTGGGGCAACATTCCCGACAACGACATGAAGGTGCGGGCATGGATGCTGCTGAAGCATCTGCAGCAGATCGAGACGTTCGACGAGCAGGCGGGCAGCCCGTTTTATCGCAAGGTCGACCTGCGGCAGGTCGCGCTGATCGGCCATTCCCGCGGCGGGCAAGCGGTCGCCATGGCGGCGGACCGCTCCGCGTGGTTCGACAAGGACAAGACGCTCGCGAGCCTCGACGCCGTGAAGATCCAAGCCGTGATCGCGATCGCCCCGACGGACACGAACGTGGACAAGAAGAAAGCGCAGCTGAAGGATACGTACTACCTGTCGCTGCAGGGCGCGAGCGACGGCGACGTCGACACGTTCGGCGGCGAGCGCCAATACATCCGATCCAGCTTCACGCCGGGTTCCGACCGCTTCAAGGCGACATTGTACATCGGGGAAGCGAATCACAGCCGCTTCAATACGAGCTGGGGCACGATGGACGACAGCTTGCCCGGGGGGCTGCTCCTCCGGAAGGACGAGATGATGGACGCCGACGACCAGCGTCAGGTCGCGAAAGTGTATGTCGGCGCGTTCCTGGAAACCGCGCTCCACGGGAACGTTCGGTACGAGTCGCTGTTCAGCGATTACCGCACGGGCGAATCCTGGCTGCCGGCCGCGACGTACTTGAACCGGTTCGAGAACGGCAGCTTCCTGCCGCTCGCGCGGATCGACGAAGATTACGACAAGACGAAACTGACCAACGGCGCGACCGCCAAAGCGGAACGCCTGCAATGGTCCGAAGCCGCGGCGGAAGACCGCGACGGGAACGACAAGGGCACCCGCGGCGCGGTGCTGCAGTGGAAGCAGGGGGACGGCAGCTACTCGCTACTCCTCCCGGAATCGGTCGATGCGCTCCATGACCGCACTTCGAAGGCGCAGCAGGAATTGGTCTTCAACATGACGAATTTGGAAAGGGACTTGCCCGGCTTCAATCAAGATTCGGACAAGGACGGCGGCGCGGGCATTCCGCTGCCGCAAGTGGAGATCGAATTGCGGAGCCGCAACGGCGCGGCCGCGCGGCTGCCGCTCTCCGAGTTCAAGGCGGTCGTGCCGCTGCCCTACACGCACTTCACCTTGTTCCCGTGGATGGAGAACAGCGTCATGAACGGCAAGTACAAGGAACCGACGGAACCGGTGTTTCAGACGTACGGCCTTCCCTTCGACCGGTTCCAAGCGATCAACCCCGAATTCGACCCCGCCCATTTGTCGCAGGTGACGTTCTATTTTACCAGCGACCGGGGTAAAGTCATGCTGGACGATATCGGCATCGCCGATGTCGTCAGGGTCATGAGCGCGGGAATAGAAGAAAAATCGCCCTAGGAGGATTCACGACATGCTCATCGGCATTCCGAAAATCATTTCTCCCGACCTGCTCAAGGTATTGATGGAAATGGGCCATGGGGACGAAATCGTGCTCGCAGACGCCAATTTTCCGGCGGCGAGCCATGCGCAGCGGTTGATTCGCTGCGACGGCCATCCCATCCCGGAGCTGCTGGACGGCATTCTCCGGTTGTTCCCGCTCGATCCGTACGTGGCCAAGCCGGCCGCGCTGATGGAGGTCGTGCCCGGCGATACGGTCAAGACGCCGATTTGGGACGTCTACGGTACGCTCATTCGCGAACGCGCCGGTCTGGAAGCGCCGTTCGAAACGGTGGAACGCTTCGCGTTCTACGAACGGGCCCGCAAGGCGTACGCCATCGTGGCGACGGGGGAAGGCGCTCTATATGCGAACCTCATCCTCAAGAAAGGCGTCATTTCATAAGGTTCCGGCCAGGCCGGCCGTCTCTGGGAAGAATCGGGGACGGTCGTTTTTTTTATGGGCGTTCTGGCAAAACGATGCCGAAAACGGAACGTTTGGAGGCGATGCAGCCGTATGCGGGAAAGTGAAGATTCAACCTACAATCCTCCATAGGATCGCTAAAAGCCTCCATGTCATGCAACGCTTGTTCCCCCTATACTTGTAGACGGCTGGCGTATAACGCATCGCACCCGGTCAGCATCGTTTATTCCATAGGGAGGTTATTTCGTTCATGTCGATAAAATTCCATGCCGAGAGCGGTTTGTTTCATCTGCAGACACGTTCGATGAGCTACATGTTCCAAGCGCTGGAGGGCTTTCCCGCGCATGTTTACTGGGGACGCAAGATCAGCGAGGGCAGCGCGGAGCGCCTGCTGCAGCGCGTCGAGCGGGCATCCTTCTCCCCCAATCCGGTTCCCGCGGACCGTTCGATCTCGCTCGATACGCTGCCGCAGGAGTATCCGGGTTACGGCTCGAGCGACTTCCGGAGCCCGGCTTATGCCGTGCAGCATGCGAACGGCACGACCGTCACCGAGCTCCTCTACGTATCCCATGCGATTCAAGCCGGCAAGCCCGCGCTGGCAGGACTTCCGGCCGTCTACGCGGAGCGCGCGGACGAAGCGGAGACGCTGATCGTCACGCTGGAGGACAAGCCGTCCGGCTTAAAGGTCGAATTGTCGTACACGGTATTCGAAGCGTTCGACGCGGTGATCCGCTCCGCGCGCCTGATCAACGCGGGCGACGATGTCCTGCAGCTCACGAGAGCGCTCAGCTTCAGCGTCGACCTGCCGCACGACCGGTTCGAGCTGCTGCAGCTCTCCGGCTCTTGGGCGCGCGAGCGTTACGTGCACAAGCGCGCGCTGACGCCGGGCATCCAGGCGATCGAAAGCCGCCGCGGATCCAGCAGCCATAACAATAACCCGTTCTTCGCGCTCTTGTCCGACGGCGCGACGGAAGACCACGGCGACGTCTACGGCTTCAGCCTCGTCTACAGCGGCAGCTTCGCGGGCGGCGTGGAAGTCGATCAATTCCATACGTCCCGCGCGTACATGGGCATCAATCCGTTCGATTTCTCCTGGCGCCTGGAAGCCGGCGAATCGTTCCAAACGCCGGAAGCGGTCATGGTCTTCTCCCATGAAGGGCTCGGCGCCATGTCCCGCACCTATCACGAGCTGTACCTCACGAGATTGTGCCGCGGCGCCTTCCGCGACGCGATCCGCCCAATCCTGGTCAACAACTGGGAAGCGACGTACTTCGATTTCAACGCCGACAAGATCGAAGCCATCGCCAAAGCGGGCAGCGAGCTCGGGATCGAATTGTTCGTGCTCGACGACGGCTGGTTCGGCCGTCGCGACAGCGACAACAGCTCGCTCGGCGACTGGATCGTCGACAAGAACAAGCTTCCGAACGGGTTGGAAGACCTGGCGGAGCGGGTTCGCAACCACGGCCTTGAATTCGGGCTCTGGTTCGAGCCGGAGATGGTCTCGCCGGACAGCGACCTGTACCGCGCGCATCCAGACTGGTGCCTGCATGTACCGGGACGCCGCCGTTCCGAAGGCCGTCAGCAGCTTATTCTGGACCTGTCCCGCGCGGACGTGCAGGCCTATATCATGGAGTCGGTGAGCAGCATTCTCGCGAGCGCGCCGATCACGTACGTGAAGTGGGACATGAACCGCAACATGTCCGAGATCGGCTCGGCGCTGTTGCCGGCCAACCGCCAGCGCGAGACGGCGCACCGGTACATGCTCGGTCTCTATAACGTGCTCGAGCAAATCACGTCTGCCTTCCCGAAGGTGCTGTTCGAAAGCTGCTCCGGCGGCGGCGGACGTTTCGATCCCGGCATGCTCTATTACATGCCGCAGACGTGGACGAGCGACAACTCGGACGCCGTCAGCCGATTGAAGATCCAGTACGGCACGAGCATCGTGTACCCGGTGAGCGCCATGGGCGCCCATGTTTCCGCCGTGCCGAACCATCAGGTGCACCGCAACACGCCGCTCAAGACGCGCGGCGACGTCGCGATGTCCGGCAATTTCGGCTACGAGCTGGATCTGACCCAATTTACGGACGCGGAGAAAGAGGAAGTGAAGCGGCAGGTCGAGCAGGTCAAGGAAGTGCGCGGACTCGTCCAATACGGCAGCTTCCACCGGCTGCTCAGCCCGTTCGAGGGCAATGAGACCGCCTGGATGTTCGTATCGCCGGATCGGCGCGAGGCGCTAGTCGTGCATGTGGTCGTGCTGAACGAAGCGCATGCGCCGCTTGGCCGCCTGAAGCTGAAAGGCTTGAATGCCGATTTCCGGTACGAGCGGATCGGAACGGACGACATCGCCGGCGGGGACGAGCTCATGTACGCCGGCGTCGCCAAGGAGCGGGCGGACGGCGATTATTTCAGCACGGTATACCGCTTCCGGGCCAAGTAACTCCGGTCGTCCCGACAAATAGACGGCCCATCAGGTACAAATGACGGGACAACCCGTCTCCCTTCCCCATATGCTATAGGGCAGCGAAGTCTGAAGGGAGAGTGGGACAAGTGCCGCATACGATCGTTTGCAGTACCTCGGCCGTTTTTGGCATCATGCTGACCTTCTCGTTCGGTATTTGGCCGGAATCCCTGACGTTGCTTCTGGTCGCCATGGGGGTCGACTACGTGACGGGAACCACCGCTGCCATACGAGAGAAGAGAGGGCTGAACAGCTCTGTCGGTTCTTGGGGATTGGCGCGCAAGGGCATGATGCTGCTCGTGATCATGCTCGCGCATCGCATCGACATCCTGATGGAGCTTAACAATATCGCGATGGGCGGAGCGGTTTACTTCTATTTGGCAAACGAACTTATTTCCATCACCGAGAACCTGGGCCGGATCGGCGTTCCGATGCCGGACCGGCTGCGCCAGCTGATCGAGGTGCTCAAAAATAAAAAGTAGCCGTATAGCGCTCCGGCATCGAGGCCATCCTGAGACGGGATGGCTTCTTTTTTTTTGTTCTCGGGCGCCTCCGGTCGCATTGCGCATTCGACATCGGTTTGTTATAATGGGAACAAATGTTCTTATTATTCGATTTGGAGGGGACCTATGGTGCTGGATACGGAGACGCGCACGGCGCAGCTCGTCAAGGAGGCGCCGCCGGCCTGGCCCGGCAGGGAGACGCAAGGCGATGGCGAATCGCCGCCGGCGCAGCTTGGCAAGGAGCTGGAGCTCGTGAAGAGGTATGTGCTGCTCGGGGTTGTCAAGGCCGTACTGGAGCATGATATCCGCATCGTGGGAGCGGCGCCGACGAAACTGCCGCGTTTGTACGAATCCATGCTGCGCGGGCTGCAGGACCGCGTTCTGCTGGAGCTGGCCGATCTGCGCAAGCAGTTCAAGGCAAGCGGAATCGGGGTATACGAGGAGAAACGGACCAGGGAAGCCTTGACGGCCAGCTACCGCTGCATGGGGTACCAGAGATCGTTTTCCATGCCGTGGACGTTCGTGAAGGCGGAATCGGAACGGGTGCTCAAAGCGTATCTTCGAACCGATCGGAGATAAGCGCGGTATCATCCGTTATCTGTCAAATAACGTTCATCGTTTTGTCAAAAAAAGAAAAAAGTTTATCGGTTGACACAGTTTAAGGTTGAGAATATCGGACGATCTTAGGTAATATAAGGAGTAGACATTTGATGAAAAGGGGAGCAAGAAGCAATGCATAAGTGGATTATGTTTGTCGTTTTCGCTGCGGCTTCGGTTCTGGGCATTATTTTGCTGACGACTCAGCTTCCGGGCAAACCGGTCGATGAAGCTGCATCGCTGCCGCCGGGCGAAAGTTTGATGAAAGTGGAAGCTTCCGCGGACTTCGTTTTTGACCAAAAGGAATATCACGTCAAGAAAGGCGATAAAGTGAAGCTGGAGCTCGTCAACAAAAGCGGCATTCACGGTCTTGCCATTCCTGACCTCGGCATTGAATTGAAGGGCGATAAGCTGTCGCAAGAGGTAACGTTCGATAAGGCGGGTACGTTCGAGATGCACTGTGCCGTCATGTGCGGCGTAGGCCATGCGGATATGAAATCCGTGCTGATCGTTGAATAAGCAAAACAAAAGGAGCCCGCTGCGGCTCCTTTTTTAACACCTGGCCATGCAGAGGCGGACGATAGCGCGCATCGGCCCGCTAATCGTAGGAATGACGGCGGCTTCTGCTTCTGCCGATGGCCCAATCGCAGATGAAGCCGAGCAGCGCCCACGTGGCGACGGTGAGCACGTACATAAGGTAGACGTTGACCTGGTGAATGTCCACGATCATGTCCGCGATCCAGGCGGGAACGCTGAACATGAAGAAGACCATGTTATGCGGATCGTATCCCGTGGAATTGTAGAGGCATAACGCGACGCCGATGAGCGTGGCCGTGATCGTGACCGGATAACGCATGAGCTGCATCTCCTTTGCTGGAAGATTGCCGAGTGGCGGCACCTTGCGTTATTATGTGACAAAAGGGTGCAGCGCATCCCGACCACAATTTATGAAGGAGCGAACTTATCATGATTACGCATATCGTAATGTTCAAACTCAAGGACGGCAGCCCGGAGAACGTCGCGCGAACGGTGCAAGTGCTCAAGAATATGGAAGGCAAGATCGACGAGCTGCGCTCCATCGAAGTCGGCACCGACATCATTCATTCGGAGCGTTCGTACCATATTGCCCTCGTGACCCGCTTCGATTCCTTGGAGGCGCTTAACGCGTACCAGGTTCACCCGGAACACAAAAAAGTCATCGCGCATATGAGCGAAGTTCGCGAAGCTTCGGTAAGCGTAGATTACGAAACGTAAGGACGGGCCATAACTAATGGGTGACGTTTTCGAAATGATGACTTACCTGATCGTCATTATCATCAGTCTTATCGTGATGACGGTCTGGCTGAAACGCAAGGCACGCAAGAACAAACGGTCTTAACCGGAATCCGAGGTACGAGCAATGTATTATGTAAACCGAGAACAAATCTCCGTCCGGCTGGCGGTGCTCCCCGACGTGGCGGAGTCGCTGCTGTGGCTGCGCGCCAACTGGGACGGGAGCCTTATTCATGGCATGGCGCAGGAGAGAGCCCTGCATTTGGCGATCGAGACCGTAACCGACGTCGGCAGCTATCTGATCGACGGCTTCATCATGCGCGATGCCAGCAGCTACGAGGACATCATCACGGTCATCGCCGGCGAGCAGGTGTTTCCGGAAGCGCTGCAAGAACCGCTGCTCGAGCTGGTCAAGCTGCGCAGGCCGCTGGTTCAGGATTATTTCGACTGGTCGCGCGAGGCGCTGCATCCATTGGCGGCGGAGATGCCGGCTGCGCTGACGGCTTTCAAGCAAGCCGTGGAAGCCTACCTGCTTCGGGAGCTTGGCGAGTAACGCGGGCAAAGCCGCGACGATTTACGAATCGGCCGAAATGCGTTACAATGACGTCATTAGTTGGCCTTGCAGGCCGAAAGCTGGCCTTACGGGCCGAAAGCTGGCTTGCGGGCCAATGCGAGTCTTGCGGGGGCCAAAGGTGGTGGATGGAATGGGAATGGAACTGAACGGAACGCCCTTTATGCGCAAAGAACAAGCCGTAAGGCAGGAAGGCTCGACGAGGCAGACCGTGCTGACGCTGCTCAAGACGAACGGGCAGATGAATGCAGGAGAGCTCGCGAAGCAGCTGCAAATTACGGAAATGGCCGTGCGGCGCCATCTGGGCACGCTCGAGCGCGACGGTTTGATCGCGCCGACGATCGTGCGGCAGGCGATGGGCAGACCGACGCATATGTTCAGTCTGACCGAACAGGCCGAGCTGCTGTTCCCCAAAAATTACCATGTATTGGCGATGGATCTGCTGGAGGAGCTTGAAGAAGACCCCGAAACGGCCATGATGATCGACCGCTTGTTCGAAGGACGCAAGCGCAAGCTGATGGAGCGTTACGCGCACCGGATGGAGGGCAAGTCGCTCGAGGAGAAAGTGACGGAGCTGGCCGCGATTCAAAACGACGGCGGCTATATGGTGCAGGTGGAGAACGGTGCCGAAGGTCTGGTGCTCCATGAGTACAACTGCCCGATCGCGCATGTCGCGAACCGCTACCAGCAGGCCTGCCAATGCGAGCTCGCGCTGTTTCGGCAGCTGCTCGGCACGGAGGTCGAACGGACGGAATGCTTGGCGAAAGGCGGCGGCAAATGCAGCTATCGCATCGCCGGCGCATGACCATAGAACGACGCATGAAGACGCGGGAGCCCGGCTCCCGTGTCTTTTTTTGTTGCCGAAACTGTGTCAAGTCAAGCCTATGCTGTTTATACTATTAATACGAAATGGGCACGAGCCCAATCGTACAGAGAGTTGGATGGAGGTGGGCCCTGAATGGCCATTTGGTTTGAAGGAGCCGCGGCCGCTGCGTTCGTCGTATTGGTCGTCGGCGTGCTGATGTGGCTAAGGTCGGTCGACAAGCGCATGGAAAAGCTGATGCAGCTGGCCGAGTCGCTCGAACGCCGCGCCGAAGTCGCCGTTGCCCAGGTCAGCGATCTGCTCGACCCGGTAACGGAAACGGCGCGGACGGTACAGAAGTCGGTGGACGGCATCGCGAAGCTTACGGAAGCAACCAAGCGCATCGGAGAGTCGGCGAACCAATTTTCATTCACCGTCAACCGGATCTCCAGCGAGCTGAACGACACGGTCGAGCAATTCGCCAGCAAATCCGGCGACAAGGCAAAACGCGGGATTGCGGACGCGATGGGCTGGGCGGAAGTCGGTTACGCCGTATGGCATTTCTGGAAAGACAAACGGAAAGAAGAAGCCGCGGCCGAATCCTTGCATGCGCAAGCCGTGAAACAGGGCACGATATGAGGTAATAAGCGACTGCAGCCGCATGCCGCCGGCAGCGAGCGAAACAGTCAACTAATTCATGCTGACGGCAAAGCCGGATGTACCTTGGCAAAACCGCCGCAGCTAAATACAAAGGAGTGTTCCATAATGGCAAAAAGCAGAGGTTTTGTGTATGGCGCGATCGCAGGTGGCGTAGTAGGTTCCGTGGCGGCGCTGCTGCTGGCTCCGAAATCGGGCCGGGAACTCCGCAAAGACATCGCCGATAAAACGCACGCGGTATCGGATCAAACCGCGCGGATCGCCGGCCAAGTCGGCGACAAAACGGTTCAAATCGCCAAGCAAGTCGGATCGACAGCAACCACGGCCGCTTCCAAAGCGAAGGATACGGCAACGTCGGTCATCGACAACGTGCGCGGCTGGCGCTCCGAGGCCAAGGATACGATCGAGGAAACGGGCGAGCAAGTCAAGGATGCCGTGGAAGACGTGAAAGAACATGGCCAAGAGCTGATAAAAGAGCACCGCGAAGAGCTGCAAACGGCGAATACCTAATGCGTATTCGATAGCATAGCGGAACGAACCCCCAATAGGCTTTGCCGCCGGCAGCAATGTCGGACGGCAAAGCCTATTTGCTTGCGCGCGCCCGTAACGCGCGTCCCCGCCGCGCGGTGCTGTGCCATAGCGGCACGCGATGCTCGGACACGCGTCGGCGGTCAAACCTCGTGCATAACGCTTCGACGCCAGCGCTACCCGTTCCTGGCTTGGGACCGGTATTCGGAGGGCGAGCAGCCGAACGTTTTGCGGAATTGTTTGGAGAAATACAAGGCGTCGGGATACCCGACGGAGGAGGCCACCTGGTCGATGGACAGGTGGTTTTGCCCGTTCAGCAGCTCTTTGGCGCGTTCCATCCGAACCTTCAGCAGGAACTGCATGGGCGATACGCCGGTGATCTGCTTGAACATTTTGGACAGATGGGTACGGTGGTAGCCAAGGCTGCGCGAGAGCTTCTCGATCGAGATCGGCTGCGCGTACTGATAGGACAGCCAACGCACGGCGCGCTTGATCTGGCGCTCGATGTCCGGAAGGATGGCTAGGGAATTGAAGGCAAGCTTGCCTTCGTTCAGCAGGCCGAGCTCCTTGAGCAGCACGCGGAGATGTCCGCCCGCTTCGAGGTCGGCCAGCTCGGGGAAGGGCGTCTGCTCGAGCGTCCCTCGAATCTTGCGGTAGAGGGAGGTCAGCGGGCGGAGCTCACGGCCATGGACGATGGGGTTGGCGGCCGAGAAGCCGAGGCTGAGCAGCAGATGCCCGGCGGCATGGCCTTTGAAGGCGACCCAGACGTAATGCCACGGATCGTCGTCGTCCGCGACGTAGGAGAACAGCTCGTCCGGGAAGATGATGAACGTGTCGCCGCGGGAACACGGATACCGGTGCCCGTCGATCTCGAACGTCCCGCGGCCGGAGATGACCGTGTGGACGAGGTAATAATTGTGCACGGCAGGGCCGATGCCATGGCCGGAGACCGTCTTGCCTTCGCCGCTGAACATGACGGACAGCTCGCCTTGGGCCGGCTGCGAATTGTTCATGACGGTGAATTTGGAATGGTCGGGGTTGCGCGAATTGCTGCGGACGCCCGCGGGGCTCGGACTCATCATAGCGCCTTCTTTCCTCGATGGATGACCCTTTCAGTGTAAATGAGAAAAATACAAATGTACATATTTAAAATGCTTTAATTCCTACTCAAACCGATGTTTCTTGCTCTATAGTAGTGTATAGAAGAAGACATTAATCCGCTTACAATGCGAATTATGACGAGGAGGACATTTACATGCCGAAGATTACTTTCATTGGTGCGGGAAGCACCGTATTCGCCAAGAACGTGCTGGGCGATTGTCTCGTGACGCCATCCCTGCAAGGCTTTGAAATCGCGCTGTTCGATATTAACCCGGAGCGGCTTTCCGATTCCGAAACGATGCTGAACCATATCAAGAACACGTTCGGCAGCACGTCCGTCATTAAGGCCTATACCGACCGCAAGGAAGCGCTCCGCGGCGCCAAATACGTCGTCAACGCGATTCAGGTGGGCGGCTACGATCCGTGCACGATCACGGACTTCGAGGTTCCGAAGAAATACGGCCTGCGCCAAACGATCGCCGACACGGTCGGCATCGGCGGCATTTTCCGCAACCTGCGCACGATTCCCGTCATGCTCGACTTCGCGCGGGACATGCAGGAGGTATGTCCGGACGCGCTGTTCCTGAACTACACGAATCCGATGGCCGTGCTGACGAACGTGATGAACACGCATGGCGGCATCAACACGGTGGGCCTGTGCCACAGCGTGCAGGTGTGCGTGAAGGATCTGTTCAAGAACCTCGGCATGGACGATACGGGCGTGAAATCCAAGATCGCCGGCATCAACCACATGGCTTGGCTGCTCGAGGTGTCCAAGGACGGCGTGGACCTGTATCCCGAGATCAAGCGCCGCGCGCGAGAGAAGCAAAACGAGAAGCATCACGACATGGTCCGCTTCGAAATGATGCTGAACTTCGGCTACTACATCACGGAATCCTCCGAGCATAACGCCGAGTACCACCCGTACTTCATCAAGCGCAACTATCCGGAGCTGATCGAGCGGTTCAATATTCCGCTGGACGAATATCCGCGCCGCTGCATCGAGCAAATCGGCAACTGGAAGAAGCTGAAGGAAGAGCTCGTCGGCAATCCGACGCTGGAGCACAAGCGGACGCACGAGTATGCGTCGTACATCTTCGAAGCGATCGAAACGAACGTGCCGTTCCGCATCGGCGGCAACGTCATGAACACCGGCCTGATCACGAACCTGCCGCGCGAAGCGTGCGTCGAGGTGACGTGCCTGGTCGACCGCAACGGCGTCACGCCGACGTTCGCAGGGGACCTGCCGCCGCAATGCGCCGCGCTGAACCGCACGAACATCAACACGCAGCTCTTGACGATCGAAGCGGCGATCACCGGCAAGCGCGAGCATATCTACCATGCCGCGATGCTCGATCCGCACACCAGCGCCGAGCTGTCGATGGACGACATCAAAGCGATGTGCGACGACTTGATCGAAGCGCACGGCGACTGGCTGCCCGCTTACCGATAAACCGCATACGCGAGCACGCCGTCCCGGACGCGTCAGCTAAGCGCAAGCGAAGCCGACGCCGCCCGGACGGCTTTTTTCGCTTTCGTCCCGCGATTCGCCGCTTGCTCCGCCTTATTGAACCTTGTCCCGATTTGCGCTAAGATGTAGGTACCTTTTCGTCAACGAAGTCATATCTTATTGAAGTCCTGTCAAAACGTTCAAGAAAGCGGTGTGTCTGTGCAACAACCGATCGCAATACTGGATTCTGGCGTCGGCGGTTTAACCGTGTGCAAGGAAATCATGCGCCAGCTTCCCCGGGAAAAAATCATGTATTTCGGCGACACGGCAAGAGCGCCCTACGGCCCGCGGCCCGCTGAAGAAGTGACTCGGTTTACGAGGCAAATCGTGGAGTATTTGATTCAGTTTCGTCCGAAAATGATCGTCATCGCCTGCAACACGGCTACGGCCGTCGCGCTGGAAGATATTCGCTCCAGGGTGGCCATCCCCGTCGTCGGCGTCATTCATCCCGGCGCCAGAGCGGCCAACGGCCGCACGCAATCCGGCATCGTCGGCGTCATCGGCACCGAAGGGACGATCCGAAGCGGCGCTTACGAACAGGCGCTGAAGCAATTGTCGCCTTCCATCGACGTGATCAGCTTGGCTTGCCCGAAGTTCGTCCCGCTCGTCGAGCAGGGGAATTTCCGTTCCCGGGAAACGCAGGAGGTCGTGGAGACCTCGCTTCAACCGCTCAAAGCGCGCAATATCGATACGCTGATACTCGGCTGCACCCACTATCCGTACCTGTCGGACACGATCGCGTCCGTCATGGGCAGAGACGTGATGCTGATCAGCTCCGCGGACGAGACGGCGCGGGAGATCAGCACGATCCTGCATGACCGCAACAGGCTGACCCGGGACGGCGAGCTGCCGATCCACCAGTTTTTCTGCAGCGGGGATCCGCGGATGTTCCGCATGATCGCCCAGCAGTGGCTCGGCGAACAGATCGAATTGACGCCTGTCGTCTGGCAGGTTCCGAAGATCGGCTAATACGAGCATCGACCGTTAAGAGCCGCCAACGCCGCAAGCGTTGGCGGCTCTTTGTCGCGCCAAGGCATGCGGGCATGCGACCGGGCATAGCATGTAGCATATGACACGACCCTCACGGAGGTGACCCCGCATGCTGCCATACGTCGTGCAGCCGGGCGACACGCTGCTGCGCATCGCCCGTACGTTCAACGTGAACACAGAAGCTTTGCTCGCGGCGAATCCCGGTTTGCACGCCGCCCGCCCGCTGTTTCCGGGCTTGCTGCTGTCCGTTCCCGCGCAGACGGCTTTCATCTACCGCGTCCAATCCGGCGACGCGCTGCTCGGGATCGCGGGCAAGTTCGGTTTGTCGCTGCAGGCGCTGCTGCAGGCGAACCGGCATCAAGATTTGAAGAAGCTGCTGCCGGGCTTGCTGCTGACGATTCCGTGCCCGGACAGCGGACGGATCGTGGACGGCCGCGCGGAGTACGGACAGCGCGAGCTGGCCGCCGACGCGGAGGCGCTGCTGAAGGCGTATCCGTTTCTGCAGGTCGAGCGGATCGGCGCGAGCGTCATGGGCAAGCCGATCATTGCCGTCCGCCTCGGCGATGGCCCCGCGAAGGTGCATGTCAACGCCGGCATGCACGCCAACGAATGGATCACGACGCCGCTGCTCATGACCTTTCTCGAGGATGCGGCGAAGGCGGCCTCGTTCGGACAGAAGCTATGCGGCGTCGACATGCGTTCGCTGCTTCAGCAGGTCACGCTATGGGCCGTTCCGCTCGTCAATCCGGACGGGGCGGAGCTCGTCCAGGAAGGGCTGCGCCCGGATCATCCGCACGCGCAGGAGCTGCTGCGGTGGAACCGAGGCTCGGACCGGTTCCAGCGGTGGAAGGCCAATATCCGGGGCGTCGACTTGAACGACCAGTTTCCCGCGTTTTGGGAAGAGGAGCAGGCGCGGCGGGACGCGGACGGGCCGGGGCCGCGGGATTATCCGGGCCCGCATCCGCTGTCGGAGCCGGAGGCGGTCGCGCTGGCCGAATTTACGGCGGAGCAGCAGTTCGATCTCGCGGTGGCGCTGCACACGCAGGGACAGGAGATTTACTGGAATTACCGCGGCTACGAGCCGGTCGACGCGGAGCGGATCGCCCGCAGGCTTGCACGGGAAAGCGGCTATAAGCCCGTGAAGCTGACGGGCAGCGACGCGGGGTACAAGGATTGGTTCATCCTGCAGTATCGCAAACCGGGCTACACGGTCGAGGTCGGATACGGCCTCAATCCGCTGCCGATCGAAGCGTTTCCGGACTTGAACGACGAGGTGCGGCCGCTGCTGGTCGCCGCCTTGGAGGCAGCGGCTTCGCTTGTGCTATAATAAGCGCAGGAAGGAGGCGGATGCCCGTGCGCAAACTGCTGTCGCTCCGCCATTGGCGGAGCGTGTTCGTCCGAATCTTCCGGTTGCTGGCCGCAAAGGAAGTTCGGCTGACGGACAAGCTCCTCTATTTGGTGCCGGTGCTGTTGTACTGGGTTCTCCCGGACGTGATGCCGTTCGTGCCGATCGACGATATCGCCGTCACGATGATCGCCGCGGAGCTGTACACCCGGTACATGGAACGCAAATACGGCCGCTCGCTCAAGTAGCGGTTGAACAATGGCCGAGCTTTCTATACAATAGAATAAATAAAGTTGCATAACGATTCGGGCGGCTGCGATCTCGCATCGAGCAAGTCCCATCCATAAGGAGCTGAAGAAGCAATGAACGTCAAAATCTCGCGCAATGCCGCGAAGGTGCTTCGCGAAGAAATCGATAATCCGGAGAACGAAGGCAAGTTTCTGCGGGTCTACATCACGCATTCCCACGGCGACCACGCCCACTACGGGATGAAAATGGACGACGCGTCCGCGAACGACGAAATCATCGAGACGGACAAGGACATCAAAGTCGTGCTGGAGAAAGGCGTCGAGCTGCTGGACGGCGTGCGCATCGATTATTTCTACGTGCCGCAGGAAGGCTTCATGATTTCGAACCCAACCAAAGGCAACACCGGCGACCACTAATCGAATTGGCTTGGGGAGAGGAACATGGCAAACGATATTCGCATTTGCGATAAATGCAAGCATATACGTCCGAAAACGATGGTGCCGAAGCTGCAGGAGCTGGCGCCCGACGCGGACATCAAGGTCGCGTGCAAATCGTACTGCGGTCCTTGTTCGCGGTTTGCCTTCATTTTCATTAACGGCCGTTATATAACGGCGCCGACCGAGGATGAAGCGATCGAGAAGGCGAGCAAATATATCAAGAAGTAATGGAAGCCATAATACAAAGACCCTTCGTCCGGACTTCTCCGGTCGAAGGGTCTATTTGTCATTGGTGTCCCCGTCCGGCTATTCGCCGTGCAGGACCGGCACCAAATCATGCTCCACGACGAGGTCCGACGCCTGCAGCTCGTTGCGCGCCTCGTCCGCGCCGGCTTGGCAGCCGCTCGCATCCGCCAGGGGGCTCCCGTCCGCGAACCGATAGCATTTGCCGTGCTCCGGGAGGCCGTCCTCGGCAGGCAGATAGAGCACGCGTCCGTCGGTAAACGCGCCGTTGCGGAAGACGACGCGCTTGTCCGGAAGCGGCTGCTCCGTGACAAGCGGCGTGCCGATCATGACCTGATCGCTGCTCGGGATGCCGAGCAAATGCAGCACGGTCGGCGTGATGTCGAGCTGGCCGCCGACTTGATGATACGTCCCGGCGCGGGCGTCGTCCGGGAGATGGACCAGGAACGGCACGCCCTTCAGGATGCGGAACCGGTCGGCGTCGCTCAGCTGGCGCCCGAGAAAATGCTCGAACGGCTGCCAGTCCGGTATCGAATTGTCGTGATCGCCGTAGAACATGAAGATCGACGTATCCCACAAACCGGCTGCCTTAAGCTCGTCCGCCATTTCGCCGATCGCTGCATCTACATAATGAACCGCTTCCAGATAATCGCCGAAGATCGTCCCTTTGAACGCGCCGACGTCAAGCGTTTGGACCTTGGCCGGCAGCGTATATGGATGGTGGCTGGACAGCGAGATCAAGAAGGAATAGAACGGCTGGCGCTGCGTCTTCATCATCGCGGTCGCCTGCTTGAAGAACGATTTGTCCCCGAGCGACCAGCCGAGCGGCTCGTCGATGACGAACGCGTTCTTGCTGTAGAACCGGTCGTAGCCCAGCGTGTCGTACATGATGTTGCGGTTCCAGAAGCCGCCGTCGTACGCATGGAACGCATTCGCCGCATAGCCGTTTTCCTTGAGCGTCCGCGCCATGCTGTCGTAGCCGTGCTGGGCGAACCGGGTGAAGACGGAGCCCGACGGCATCGGCTGAAGCGAGGCGTTGGCGGCCAAATCGGCATCGGACGTACGGCCTTGGGCCGTCTGATGGTAGAAATTGTCGAAGTACATCGAGCTGGTCATCAGTTTATTGATGTTCGGCGTCACTTCCTGTCCGTTGATCCGCTGTCCGATCACGAAGCTTTGGAAAGCTTCGAGCTGGATCAGAATGACGTTCTTTCCCCGGTAGCGGCCGAACAGCGGATCGGATTCGTCAAGCTGCCGGCGCGTCTCGCCGCGCGCTTGAAACCACTGCTTCGCTTGCGCAGTCTGCGCAGCCGTCACGCCGTTCCCGTGCAGCCAGTGCTCGTCGGCATACCGGTACAGATCGTACCCGTGAAAACCGAGCACGCCGGTCACGTTGTACAGGGACATGTTCCACCAATTGCCCGTGAACAGCTCCGACGCCCAGGAAGCCCGGGCTTTATGGACCGGAACGAACACGAGCGCGAAGCCGACGGCGAACGCGGCCAAGCCGAGCAGCAGCCGGCGCACGACGATTCGGGTCCGCTCCGCGCGGGATCGCGCGTACGCGGTTTGCCGAGGAAGACGGTGGCGGCGGAAGCGCTTGCCGAAGAGAACGATGCATCCGAGCGGCAGCAGCAGGAGCCAATCCGCGGCGAACCAGAGATCTCCGGGGGACAGCAGCGCGCGGATGCTCGCTCCGAGCTCTCCGACCTGCCCGGCCTGCAGCAGGACAGGCACGGTTATGAGATCCTGAAAGTAGCGAAAATAAACGAGATCGCAATAAACGATTGCCGTGAGGGCGACGTCGAGCGCGATCAGCGCAAGCAGCCGGCCGCGCCACGGCAGCCAGAGCGTCCAGAACGATACGAGCACCAGCGTCCCGACGGCGACCATCCGGTCATCCCCGTTCATGTCCATGTAGGGTACGTGAACGAGCCGGTCGAACAACGCGAGCTTGAACAGCATGAGCAGGACGAACGCGAAGAGGTCGAGCCGCAGGAGCGGCGCGGCAAAACGAAACGGCGCCCGCAGACGGCGCCGTTTCATGGGGAGATCCGGTATGGTCATGGGATAAGCATTCCTTTCGGGTCGCGTCAAGCAGTTTACAAAAACGCAACATCTTATCCCATTATAGTAGGTTTGCCCGAAGAGTCCAAACCGCTTCGGCGTTAAGACCTGCCGCGCGGCGGCAGCGGACCGAAAAATTGATAGAACGTGCATTCGATGCGGCCGTTGAACAGCTTGCGCCGCTTGTCCGACTTGCGGCCGATCGTCTCCTCGAACGTGCGCGACTGGGTCAGCGCGAACGTGGACCAGGTCGGCAGGTACAGCATGCTGAGGCCGAGCTGGCGGACGGCTTTCTCCGCGTCCGTCTCGTCGCCGAGCCGCGAGCCGTACGGCGGATTCGTCACGATGCAGCCGTAATCGCCGTCCGGTTTGATCCGCGATACCGGCATTTGCGTCAGCTTGATCTCCTTGGCGAAGCCGGCTTTCTTCACGGCCGCGTCCGCGACCTCCAGGGCGGCCGGATCGATGTCGGAGCCCGCGATCTGCAGCGGGATATCGTCCTTGACGCTGTCGAAGGCTTCCTCTCGCGCCTGTTCCCAGAGGCTGTCCGGCACGAGCGGCCAGCCTTCGCTGTTGAAGGTGCGCCGCAAGCCCGGCGCGATGTTCCAGCCGATCATGGCCGCTTCGATCGGAATCGTGCCGGAGCCGCAGAACGGATCATACAGCGGCCGTTCCGGCTGCCAGCGGCTGAGCAGCACCATCGCCGCCGCCATCGTTTCCTTGAGCGGCGCTTCGGTGACGAGCTTTCGGTAGCCTCGCTTGTGCAGGCCAGGTCCGGTCGTGTCGAGCGTGATCATGGCGACGTCGTTCAGCAGCCACACCTCGATGACGTACCGGGCGCCGTCCTCTTGAAACCACTCCGTCCCGTAGACGGTTTTCATCTTCTCGACGACGGCCTTCTTCACGATGCTCTGGCAGGCCGGTACGCTGCTGAGCTGCGATTTGTGCGAGCGTCCTTCCACGGGAAACTCGCCGTCCTCCGGGATCCACGCGGGCCAGTCGATGGCCTTCGCCCCTTCGAACAGCTCCTCGAAGGTCGTGGCCGGATATTCCGCCATCTTGATCAGCACGCGGTCCGACGTCCGCAGCCACAGGTTGGCGCGGCAGATATCCGCCGGTCCGCCTCTAAATACGACCCGGCCGTTCTCCACCTTCTGGTCGGTGTAGCCGAGATCCATCAATTCGCGCGAGACGACCGCTTCCAGCCCCATGGGCGCCGTGGCGATCAACTGCAGGTTGTCCATTGTTTCTATTCCTCCGCCTTCTTGCTGCTTGTTTTCGATCAGCGAAAATCTTACAATCAAGTATAGGGCATCCTAGGGATTAATTACAAACGTTACCTGATCGATATGGCGAGAGGAGAGCGAACGATATGTCGACTGAACAAGAAGCGACCGAGCGATACGTGGACCGCTTGCTCGGCGAAGACGCGGATTTGGCGCGCGTCCACGCGACGATCGAAGCGAAAGGCATGCCGCAAATCTCGATCGCGTCCGGCTACGGCAAGCTGCTGACGATGCTCGTCCGGATGTCGGGGGCCGTCAACGTGCTGGAGATCGGCGCATTGGGGGGCTACAGCGGCATTTGCCTGGCGAGAGGCTTGCGGGAAGGCGGCCGGCTGACTTCGCTGGAGCTGATGCAGGACTACGCGGATACCGCGCGCGGCAACCTCGAAGCGGCCGGACTCGGCGACCGCGTGACGTACCTGGTCGGCGATGCGAAGGACAGCTTGGCCGTATTGGAGAAGGAAGGCCGCAAATTCGATTTCTTCTTCATCGATGCGGACAAGGACAGTTATCCGCACTACCTGGAATGCGCGATCAAGCTCGGCAATCCGGGCGCCGTCATTACGGGCGACAACGCGCTGCTGCACGGCCGGACGATCGACGCGGACAAGAACGGCCCGTCCGTCCTGGCGATGCGCGCGTTCAACGAGACGATGCTCGGCGACGAACGGCTGACGGGCACGCTGCTCCCGGCCTACGACGGCTTGGCGATCGCGATGATCAAGTAGCTTCAACGAAAGGGCAACGCTAGCGGACTCATTTGGCTCGTCATACGGAAGAGTGCCGGACATTCCCGAAGGGAGACAGTCCGGCACTCTTTTTGCGCTGCGGCGATGATCGGCAGCTATTCCTTCAGGACGGCTCCCCGCTTCGAAACCAACGTCCGGCGCACCCACAGCGCGTTGACGAAGAACATGGCGGACGAGATGAGGAATACCCCGCCGATGCCGGTCCATCCGGAGATCAGCCCGCCGACGATGGGGCCGACCATGTTGCCGAGCGCGAGCATGCTGCTGTTGATGCTGAAGGCCCGCCCTTCCATGCCGTCCGGCGTAAAGCGGCGCACGAGGGCGTTGACGGACGGGATCAGTCCGCCGAGGAAGCAGCCCTGCAGCAGCCGGAAGAGCAGCAATTGCCAGACCGTTCCCGCGAACGCCTGCGGAATGAACATCAGGGCGGCGCCGATCAGCGAGATGCCGAGCACCTTTTCCTGGCCGATCCGGTCGCTGAGCCTGCCCAGCATCGGGGCGGCGACCATGTTGGTGATCCCGGCCGCGGAACTGATGAAGCCGGCCCAGAAGGCGAGGTTGACGTCCGTTCCGTGCAGCTTCTGCACGTAGAGCGGCATGAGCGGGTTCGGGCCGATCATGGCGAACTGCAGCAGGAACGTGACCGCGAACAGCGCGGTCAGCTGCGGCACGCCGCTCAGCTGGCGGAACCCGGCGATGATGGAGACGGCCGGCCTCGAGGCGGCGGCGGCCCGGTCGAACCGCTCCTTGACGATGAAGAACGCCAGCAGGGAAGCGGCGAACAGCGAGACGCCCGTCAAGTAAAAGATCGGCCGGTAGCCTACCGCATCCGCAAGCAGGCCGCCGAGGAACGGGCCCATGATCGTGCCCGCGATGCCGCCGGATTGGAGCGTGCCCATGGCGAAGCCCATTTTTTCCTTCGGCGTGTTGATCGACACCAGCGAAACGGCGGCGGGATTGAAGCCCGAGATCGTGCCGTTCACCATGCGGAGCAGGAGCAGATGCCAAGGGGAGGTGGCGAACCCCATCAGCACCATGACGATCGCCATGCCGAACCCCGAGCGGAGCAGCATCATTTTGCGTCCGTACTTGTCCGACAGCTTGCCCCACAGCGGTTGAAACAGGAAGGCGGTGACGAAGTTCCCCGCGAAAATAATGCCGGCCCACGTCGCGATCTCATGCTGGTTCGTCATGCCGATCCGCGGGCTTTGCAAGTACAGCGACATGAACGGCATGATCATCGTCATGCCGCCCATGACCAGAAACTGCCCGATCCACAGCACGGCAAGGTTTTTCTTCCACTGTTCCATGCGAATCTCCCATCGATGCGAATATCGTGCGAATCCTAGATCCCAATTATACCATAGCGAGCGGGAAGTCCAAGAACGGCAGGCGCCAAACCTTACATTGTCATATGTTTGTCAATGATCCTCCGGGCGGGGCGGTTGTTACGAGTTTGCAAAAAGGGCATAATGGAAACGTAGGGAAAACGATAGAAATGGGGAACTTCAATGAGCTACAACGACCTATTCATCCGGGCTTGCCGGGGAGAACGCGTCGATCGCTTACCCGTTTGGTATATGCGGCAGGCGGGACGGTACGATCCCGATTACCGTAAAATAAAAGAAAATTACTCGCTGCTCGAAATTTGCAAACAGCCGGAACTGGCCGCGGAAGTAACGATGATGCCGGTCAAGAAGCTCGGCGTCGACGCGGCGATTCTTTATTCCGATATCATGAATCCCGTCGCGTCCATCGGGATCGATTTCGACATCGTCGGGGGCGTCGGACCGGTCATTCATAATCCGATCCGCACGGCGGAGGACATCGCGAAGCTGACGCCGATCGACGTGGAAGGCGATTTGTCCCACGTGCTCGAGACGATTCGCATCCTGGACCGCGAGCTCGAAGTGCCGCTGATCACGTTCGCCGGCGCGCCGTTCACGATCGCGAGCTATCTGATCGAAGGCCGTCCGTCCAAATCGTATATCAAGACGAAGACGATGATGTACTCGGAACCGAAGCTGTGGTTCTCGCTGATGGACAAGCTCGGGGACATGGCCATCGCTTATTTGCGCGCGCATATGGCCGCCGGCGGCAAGGCGTTCCAGCTGTTCGACAGCTGGGTCGGCGCGCTCGCTCCGCGCGATTTCGCCACGTACGTGCTGCCGACGATCGAGCGGATCTTCGGCGAGCTGTCCGACCTGCCGCAGCCGAAAATCTATTTCCCGGGCGTCGCGTCCGGCGAGCTGCTGCCGACGCTCGGCAAGGTGAAGGCCGACATTATCGGGCTGGACTGGCGCGTGTCGATCGCGGAAGGCCGCCGCAGGCTCGGCGGAGAGTTCGGCGTGCAGGGCAACCTCGACCCCTACCTGCTGACCGCCCCGACGGCCGTCATCCAAGAACACGCGAAGGCGATCATCGACGAAGGCATCAAGGAACCGAAGTACGTCTTCAACCTCGGTCACGGGCTCTTTCCGGAAGCGCCGCTCGACAAGCTGCGCGAGCTGACCGACTACGTGCATGATTATTCCGCGCGGGCGATATCCGCCCTCGGACGGGAACAGGAGGAAGTCGCCCATGGCTAACGCGAAAATCGGCGTGCTCGTCATGTCTTACGGAACGCCCGAAAGCATGGACGGCATCGAAGAATATTACACGCATATCCGCAGGGGGCATGCCCCGACGCCGGAACAGCTCGCGGAGCTGACCGCCCGGTACGACGCGGTCGTAGGCGGGGTATTCCCGCTTCGCGAGAACACGAATCGCCAGGCGGAAGGCCTGCAGGAAGCATTGGATGCCGCGGCGCCGGGCCGGTACAGCGTCTATCAAGGACTCAAGCATGCGCGTCCGTACATCGAAGACGGCGTCGAAGCGATGGCCGCCGCGGGCATCAAGCAGGCGGTGGGCATCGTGCTTGCGCCGCATTACTCGACGATGAGCGTCGGCAGCTACATGTCGCGCGCGCAAGAGAAAGCCGAGCAGCTGGGCGTCGCGTTCCGGGCGATCGAAAGCTACCACCTGCATCCGAAGCTGGTCGAAGCGCTCGTGAAGCGGGTAAGAGACGCGCATGCCGAGCTCGCCGGGCTGACGGGCGAAGGCCAGCCGATCAAGGTGCTGTTCAGCGCCCACAGCCTGCCCGTGCGGATTCGCGAGGCAAACGATCCGTATGAGCAGCAGCTGCTAGACACCTCTTCGCTTGTCGCGGAAGGCGCCGGCGTGACGGATTGGGGATTCACGTGGCAAAGCGCGGGTCGCACCCGCGAGCCATGGCTTGGCCCGGACATCCTCGAGACGCTGAAGGAGACGGCGGAGGCGGGTTACAAAGGCGTGCTGTCCGCTCCGATCGGATTCGTATCGGAGCATCTGGAGGTGCTCTACGATATCGACATCGAAGCGCAGGCCGCGGCCAAGGAGCTCGGCGTCCGGCTGGTCCGCATCGATATGCTGGGGACGGACCCGCTGTATATGGAGACGCTGGCGGACAGCATCGAGCAGGCCAGCCGGGCAGTTTACGTCTAATGGGGTTCGACATGGATAGAGGAGATGACTCGCGCATGCGGAGTAACGGTAAGCTGGATCGTTTTGTCGTCATCGGCGGCGGGATCAGCGGACTCAGCTCCGCTTTTTATTTGTTGAAGGAAGCGGAGCTGCGGGGACGAGAGGCGCATATTACGATCGTCGATCCGGCGGAGCGGATCGGCGGAAAAATCAACACCCTGCGCAAGCAGGGCTTCGTGATCGAGAAAGGGCCGGATTCGTTTTTGGCGCGCAAGACGCCGATCATCGACCTGGCTTTCGACCTGGGCATTCAAGACGAGCTCACGGGCACGAACCCGGCCGCGAAGAAGACGTACATCCTGCACCGCGGCAAGCTGCATCCCATGCCCCCGGGCCTCGTGCTCGGCGTGCCGACCGAGATCATGCCCTTCGCCAAGACGGGCCTGCTGTCCTGGGGCGGCAAGCTGCGGGCGATGCTTGATTTCGTGCTTCCCGCCAGCAAGGCGGAAGGCGACGAATCCGTCGGTTCGTTCCTGAGCCGGCGCGTCGGCGCGGAAGTGACGGAACGCATCGCGGAACCGCTGCTGGCGGGCATTTACGCGGGAGACTTGTCCAAGCTGAGCCTGCAATCGACATTCCCGCAGTTCCGGGAAGCGGAGATGCGCCACGGCAGCCTCATTCGCGGCACGCGCGCCAACAAACGCAAGGGCGCCGCGGCGCCGGCCGCGCCGAGCAAGCTGCCGAAGCAGCTGCAGCGCAGCATGTTCTTGACGTTCAAGAACGGCTTGTCGACGATGCTGGAGGCGCTGAACGAGGCGCTCGCCGGCGCCGAGCGCCGGATGGGGCGGTCGGCGGTCGCGTTCAGGCAGAACGACAAGGAGGATATCGAGCAAGGAGCGGCGCCGTACGAGGTACTGCTAAGCGATGGCGAGATTCTCTCCGCGGACGGGATCGTCATCACCTCGCCGGCCTCCGAGGCCGCGGACCTGCTTGAGCCGCATATGCCGGTGGATGCGCTCCGCGCGGTCAAGTACGTCTCGGTCGCGAACGTCGTCATGGCGTTCGACAAGGCCTCGTTCGGCGTCGAGTTCGACGGCTCGGGCTTCGTCGTGCCGCGCTCCGAGGGAACCACGATCACGGCGTGCACGTGGACGTCGGCCAAATGGCTGCATGCCAGCCCGGGCGACAAGGTGCTGCTGCGCTGCTACGTCGGCCGCGCGGGCGACGAGGAAGTCGTCGACCTGCCCGACGAGGCGCTGGAGGAAGCAGTGCGCCGCGACATTCGGGGCGTGCTCGGGGTCACGGCGGAGCCGCTGTTCACGGAGATTACGCGGCTTCACCGCTCCATGCCGCAATATCCGGTCGGCCATGCGCAGGCAACCGCCAAGCTGCGGGCGCAGCTGCGCTCGACGATGCCGGGCGTCTGGATCGCCGGCGCGGCGTTCGACGGCGTGGGGCTGCCGGATTGCATCCGGCAAGGCAAGGAGTCGGCGTCTATCGTGTACCGCGCGATCGACCGCTGAGGGGTACGATATTCAATTGGCGATCAAGCGGGGCATCCCGCTTGATCGCCAATCCAAAAAGGACGAAGCGGATGCGCGTTGCATCTGCTTCGTCCTTTTTAACGTGCCTTCGGGCGCGACGCCTCAATCGATCGGCGGGCCGATGACGCCTTCGCGCTCGGCCTGCTTGCGGTGCGCGATCCGGCTGCTGGCCGCCGCGGCGATGGCGCCGACGATGTCGTCCAGGAACGTGTGGCAGGCCGCGTCGTGCTTGTCGTTCAGCTTCTTCAGGATCCCGGGCTTCAGCTTGTCTACGTAGCCGAAATTGGTGAAGCCGATGCTGCCGTATACGTTGACGATGGACAAGGCCAGAATCTCGTCGCAGCCGTATAAGCCTTCGTCGTTCTCGAGCATTTCCTGCAGCGGAGAGAGCAGCTTGCCTTCCTCCGCGAGGATATCGAGCTGGATGCCGGTCAGGACGGCATTTTGCACCTCGCGCTTGCTGAGCACGGCTTCCACGTGCTTCTCGCATTCATCGTGCGTGAGGTCGGGGAAGTAGTCCTTCTGCAGAAAAAGGACGAGTTCGGCGATTTGCGACGTCGCGACGCCGCGTTTCGTGAGCCAGTCCTTCGTGGCTTCCGCGATTTTGGTGCTGTTTAATTGGTAGGATTCGGATTTGGTCAATGGTCGGCACTCCTTGTCTCGATTTCGTGGACAAAACTGGTCTAATTGCTTCGAAGGGCTCGTATACATAGTACTACAAAGCAGGACTTGTACCAAAAGGGCGGCATGCCGCAGGTTTGAAGGCCGGTTTCACCATGTATCCAAAATGGGGAGGAAACGTTTTATGACTCATTATCGCCTGTTTCGCCGGGCAGCGCTCGCCGGAGCGCTGGCTCTGCCCATCTTGACGACCGGCTGCGGATTGTTTTCCCAGCCCGCGAGCGAATCCATCGATCCGCCGCCGAACAACACGCAGGACGTCAGCACGAACGTCGACCAAGACGCGACGACCGCGCAAGGAGAAGGCCAATCCCAAATGACGCTTTACTTGAGCGACCGCAACGGTCTGCTCGCCCCGGTCACCGTCATGTCGGCGCTTGGACAAGACGAGAAGCCCGGACAGAAAGCGCTGGAAATGATGGTGGACGGCAGTCCGTACGCCAATGAGCTGCCCGACGGCTTCTCGGCGATCCTGCCGAAGGGAACCGCGATCAAGCAGCTGAATATCGTTCCCGATCAGAAGCTCGCCATCGTCGATTTCTCCAAGGAGTTCGCGAACTACGATGCCGCGGACGAACGGAAAATCGTCGAGGCGGTGACCTGGACGCTGACAAGCCTGCAGGATGTCCAGAACGTCAAGATCTGGATGGAGGGCAAGGAGCTGGCGGTCATGCCGGTCGACGCGATGCCGGTGGACGAACCGCTTACGCGCGCGGTGGGCATCAACCTGGAAGCCGCGAACGGGATCGATTACAGCACTTCGGCGCAGGTGACGCTGTATTTCTCCGCGCTCTCGCCGGATAACGAGCCTTATTATGTACCGGTAACGCGGCTTGTAAACCGCAGCAACAACCGCGCCAAGACGGCCATCGAGCAGCTCATCAGCGGCCCGATCGGCAACCAGCCGCTGAACTCGGTCATCACGCCGGACGTGATCGTGAAGAACGTCACCAAGGCGAAGGACGTCGTGACGGTCGAGCTTCAGGACGATGCCTACCAGGCTGGCCAGCCCGAACCTGCCGAGATGCTGAAGGCCATCGTGCTGTCGTTGACCGAGAATACCGGCCTCGGCAAAGTTCAAATCAAGCTGAACGGCAAATCGGACTTCGTCGACACGGACAATCAATCGTACGCCGAACCCGTCAGCCGTCCCGTGCACGTGAATGCCTTGAAATCGTAATGCGACAGCCGCGATCCGCCCCGGGCAATGCCTGATCCGCCCCCGGGCGGATCTTTTTTTGCCTTGGATGGCGGCGGAGATGTTTTTCGGGTCGGCTTTTGGTAAAATGGTTTGGACCCATCGACAGGAGGATTACATATTATGAGAGTGGACGGACGACAGGCGGACGAGCTTCGCCCGGTTACGATTACGCTGCAACCCAACAAATACGCGGAAGGCTCCGTGCTCATCGAGTTCGGCGATACGAAGGTGCTATGCACCGCTTCGATCGAGGAGCGGGTGCCGCCATTCATGAAAGGGCAGGGCAAAGGCTGGATTACCGCGGAATACGCGATGCTGCCCCGCGCGACGCAGGTTCGGAACCATCGGGAATCGGCGAAAGGCAAGCTGACGGGACGCACGATGGAAATCCAGCGGCTGATCGGGCGCGCGCTGCGCTCGGTCGTGGACCTGCATGCGCTCGGAGAACGCACGATCACGTTGGATTGCGACGTCCTTCAAGCGGACGGAGGCACGCGGACGACCTCGATCACCGGCGCTTTCGTCGCGCTCGCGCTCGCCGTGGACAAGCTGAACAAGAACCAGGCTTTCGCCAAATACCCTCTTACCGACTTTCTGGCTTCGGTCAGCGTCGGCGTCATCCAGGAGCGCACGCTGCTGGACTTGAATTACGAAGAGGACTCCAAGGCGAAGGTCGACATGAACGTCGTCATGACCGGCGCCCGCAAGTTCGTGGAAGTGCAGGGCACCGGCGAAGAAGCGCCGTTCTCGCGGGAGGAATTCAACGGACTGCTGGCCATCGCGGAAGAGGGCATCGCCAGCTTGATCGCGAAGCAGCTGGAAGTGCTTGGCGACAAGGGCGGCCGGATCGGGACGGGCAGGGCATGATCCGCGGCGGAACGGTCGTCGTCGCGACCAAGAACGCGGGCAAGGTGAGGGAATTCGCGCATGCTTTCGGCAAGCTTGGCATGGAGGTCGTCAGCATGTTCGACTACCCCAACCTGCCAGACGTCGTGGAAGACGGCGTCACCTTCGCGGAGAACGCGCGCAAAAAGGCGCGGGAAGTAGCAGTAGCGCTGAACATGCCGGTGCTCGCGGACGATTCCGGATTGGAAGTGGCGGCGCTCGGCGGGGAGCCCGGCGTGTATTCCGCCCGTTATTCGGGGGAAGGCGCGACGGATAGCCGGAATAACGAGAAGCTGCTGCGGGAACTCGCGCGCGCGACGAACGGCGGCGAAGCAGCGGAACGGCTGGCGGACGGCACGAAGCTGCTCGGCGAAGCGCGGTTCGTATGCGCGCTTGCGCTGTACGATCCGGCGTCAGCCGAATTCGCGGAAAGCGAAGGCGACGTACCCGGATTCATCATGAATCAGCCCAAGGGCGAAGGCGGCTTCGGCTACGATCCGCTGTTTTGGGTGACGTCCGAGGGCAAGGGCATGGCGGAGATGACGATGGAAGAGAAGCAGGCCATCAGTCACCGCGGCCGCGCGCTGGCCGGCTTGCTCGGGAAGCTGGACGTCCGTTAGCGTTCGATTGGGAGATTCGGTCTCCAACGTAATATAAACCCCATCTGCAGAGGGGCAGGCGAAACGATCGCCCGCGCTTCCTCTCGGCGGATGGGGTTTTTGGCTTTTCGGCATGGAGAGCGCTCGCGCTCGGTCGCCCTTAACGGATCACGACGTTATAATCGCGCAGCCACATATCCATCTGCAGCAGATACGCGAACAGCTGCGGTCCGGACATCAGCTGGCCGAACCACGGCAGGTTGGAGCTGGCTTCTTCCGATTCCGCCAGCTGACGGATTTTTTTCACGTTGATAAGCGGGAGCAGCGGAGAATTGCCTTCGTTGATCACCTCGAGCAGCTGCGCGCGAACCGCATTCAGGTAGTTCGGATTATGCGTCTTCGGGTACGGGCTTTTCTTGCGGTACAGGACGTCGTGCGGCAGGACGCCCTCCAGCCCTTTGCGCAAAATGCCCTTTTCCCGGTCGCCCGCCGTTTTGATTTCCCACGGAATATTGAACACGTAGTCCACGAGCCGGTGATCGCAAAACGGCACGCGCACCTCCAGGCCGACCGCCATGCTCATGCGGTCCTTGCGGTCCAGCAGCGTCGGCATGAACCGGGTGATGTTGAGGTACGACATCTGCCGCATCTTGCGCGCCGCCGCGTCCTCGCCCGGGAGATGCGGGACCTCCGCGACGGCGTCGAGGTAACGGTCGCCGATGTACTCGAGCGGCCGAATCCAGGCGGCGACGTCCTGCGAGAGCAGGTCGGCCCGCATCCCGGCGGCCAGCGACCAAGGGAAGGTGCCGGCGCTCAGCGCGTCTTCCCGGTGGAACCACGGGTAGCCGCCGAAGATTTCGTCCGCCGCTTCGCCGGAGATCGCCACGGTCGCTTCCTTCTTGATTTCCCGGCAGAACAGGAGCAGCGACGAGTCCACGTCGGCCATACCCGGCATATCCCGCGCCGTCATCGCCTCATGGAGGGCGCCGACAAGCTCCGGCGTGTCGATGACCTTCGGATGGTGGATCGTGCCCAGATGCGTCGTCATGCGCTCGATCCACGGCGCGTCGGCGTTGGGCTGGAACGCATGGGATTTGAAGTGCTTGTCGTTATCGACATAATCGACCGAGAACGTATGGACCGTTCCCTGCCCGGTCTCGTTATAGTAATTCACCGCCAGCGACGTGAGCGCGCTGGAATCCAGGCCGCCCGAGAGGAGAGTGCAGAGCGGGACGTCGGAGACGAGCTGGCGTTCCACCGTATCCTTCAGCAGATCGCCGACGGTCCGGGCGGTCTGCTCCACGTTCTCCGTATGCGGTCGGCTTTCCAGCCTCCAATAATGCGAGATCTGCGTGCCGGCCCGATTCACGATCGCGCATTGACCGGGAAGCAGCTCCGAGATGTCGCGATAGACGCCGACGCCGGGCGTTCTCGCCGGTCCGACGATGAAGATTTCCGCCAAGCCCTCGGGTCCGACCTCCGGCTTCACCTCGGGATGCGCCAGCAGCGCCTTCGGCTCCGAGCCGAAAATGAAGCGGCCGAGCTGCTTGGAGAAGAAGAACGGCTTGACGCCGAGCCGGTCGCGGGCAATGAACAGCCGCTCTTCCCGGGAATCCCACAGCGCGAAGGCAAATATGCCGTTGAACCGCTCCACGCAGGACGGTCCCCACTCCATATAAGCGACGAGCAGCACCTCGGTGTCGCAGGTCGTCGTAAAACGCCTTCCGCGGCTCTCCAATTCTTTCTTCAACTCGGGCGCGTTATAGAGCTCCCCGTTGTACACGAGGACATAGGTATCGTCGTCGGACATGCGAACCATCGGCTGCGCTCCGTTCGCGGGATCGATGACGGAGAGTCTGCGGTGGCCGAGCGCGCAATGCGGCGAGATCCAGGTACCGGAGGCGTCCGGGCCGCGGTTTGCCAGCGTACCGGTCATTTTCTCCAGGATGATGGATTGTTTCGTCAGGTCAGCGGTCCAATCGATCCAGCCCGTGAATCCACACATGGTTCTCATTCCTTTCCTGATGCAGGGTTAAAAACAGCGATACTAGAATGGTTATGCCCATGAGATGGATAAAATGTCTGTCCGCGGGGGGATGCTAGAGCCGGGATCATGCTTTCGAAGCAGTTTTGTTTTCCTTGCCGGCAGACCGGCTGCGAGCACGCGCACAAAACGTTTAGAAGGGAGTTTTCAATGATGGCCAACGAGCACGAGGCATCCTATTATGAACGAAAGCCCTATTACGTATCCGTTCAGGCCGGGTCGATCCTGGAAGACCCGACGGTCACGTCGTACGAGCTTGCGATCACGGCGAACGAGGAGGAGCTCAACCGGCTGCAGGAGCTGATGGAGGAGTATGCATCGATGGACGAGGCGCAAGCGTCCGTCTACGCGTTGAGTCCGTTCCGTTCCGCGTCCGACAAGCAGATTAACGCCGGCACCGACGGGCTGCTCGTCGATATTTACCGGCTGCTCTACGAGCTGGGAACCGACGAAACGAAGCATCATGTGGCGACGATGGGACTGTTTCCGGAAGGGAGCCTGCAATGATCGTGACGGAAGCGCATGTCAGAAGGGCCGCCGACCGGGACGGCCTGCACTGCGCGGAGGTCGAGGTGCGGACGAGCGACGCGCAGACGCCGGAGCTGCTTGCCTATTTCGGCCAGTCCCGGGACAATGATTACGATATGATCGCGGTCGTGAGCAACGATGCCAGAAGCGAGATCGACTGGTACGACAACAGCCTGCATCAAGCGTTCGCGGATTTGACCGACGAGCTGTTCGATACGCCGACGATGAAGACGGATTGGGGCGAACGGGAGACGTTCAAGGAGCAGGTGCTGTCCTACCCCGGCGTGCGGGCCGATATTCGGCGCCTATTGGATGGGGCATAAATTTTTTGAATGTTCAATCTTCTTCGCATGCTTCCATGATACAATGTGAGCATACTTGACAAGACAATCGCATGTCTTGCGGAGGAAGCGAGGGCTGCCCAGTGGGAATGACGCTGTTGCGTAATGCGACGATCGTCACGATGAACGACAAGGACGAGATAGTGACCGGTGACGTCATGTTCAAGGATGATATCATCGTTTCCGTCGGGGGACGGATTACGGAGTACGACGCGGCGGGGACCACGGTCGTCGAGGCCAAAGGGAAGCTGCTGCTGCCCGGCTTCGTCCAGACGCATATCCACCTCTGCCAGACGATATTCCGCGGGCGGGCCGACGACATGGCGCTCATGGATTGGCTCCGGACGCGCATCTGGCCGCTGGAAGCGGCGCACGACGAGGAATCCGTCTACTACTCGGCGATGCTCGGCATCGGCGAGCTGCTGCGCAGCGGGACGACGACGATTCTCGACATGGAGACGGTCAGCCATACGGATTTCGCGTTTCAAGCGCTTGCGGCCGGCGGGATTCGGGCGATCTCCGGCAAAGTGATGATGGACGCGGGCGGCGACGTGCCGGCCGGGCTGCAGGAGGAGACGGACCGGTCCGTGGCCGAGAGCACCGCGCTGCTCGAGAAATGGCACGGCTACGGCGGCGGCCGCATCCAATACGCCTATTGCCCGCGTTTCGTCGTCTCCTGCTCGGAACGCCTGCTGAAGGAAGTGAGGGATCTCTCGGCGAAGCATAACGTGCTCGTGCATACGCACGCGGCGGAGAACCGCGAGGAGATCGACCTCGTCATGCGGCAGCGCGGCATGCGCAATGTCGTTTATCTGGATCATATCGGGTTGACGTCGCCTCGGCTCGTGCTGGCCCATTGCATCTGGCTGGACGACGAAGAACGCGATATTTTGCGGCGGACGGGGACGCGAATGACGCATTGCCCGGGCTCTAACCTGAAGCTGGCATCGGGCGTGGCGCTCGTGCCGGAGCTGCTGGAGCAGGGAATCGAGATGGGCATCGGCGCCGACGGGGCGCCCTGCAACAATACGCTGGACATGTTTCAGGAGATGCGCTTGACCGCGCTGCTGCACAAAGCCCGCTGCGGCCCGGAAGCGATGAACGCCCGGACGGTGCTGCGCATGGCGACCATCGGCGGCGCGCGGACGCTGGGACTGGATCATTTGATCGGCAGCATCGAGCCGGGCAAGAAGGCGGATGCCGTTCTGCTCGACCTGGAGGATTTCCATTCGTTTCCTTCCTATGACGCGGATCCGTACTCGCGGGTCGTCTACGCGGCGTCTAGAGGCAACGTATCCTACGTGTGGGTCGACGGCAAGCTTGTCGTGGAGCGGGGAAAGATGAAGACCGTCGACAAACGGAACGTCCTTCGCGAAGCGGACCGTTCCATCGCGCGGCTGCTCAAGCGAATCTAAAAAAAGCCGGGAACTCTTCATGACGCTTGCATGAAGGGTTCCCGGCTTTCGTGCGTCCATCAGCCGTTGACGATTTCGCCGCCGTTGACGTGAAGCACCTGCCCGCTCATATAGGATGAGTCGCCGCAGGCCAGATACACGTACGCCGGAGCCAGCTCGTCCGGCTGTCCCGCCCGCTTCATCGGCGTGTCCGCGCCGAACTTGGCGACCTGCTGCGCGTCGAACGTCGACGGAATGAGCGGCGTCCAGATCGGACCGGGCGCCACCGCGTTGACCCGAATCCCCTGCTCCGCGAGATTCATCGCCAGCGAGCGGGTGAAAGCGACGATCGCGCCTTTCGTCGAGGAGTAATCCAGGAGCGTCGGGCTCCCGTGATAGGCCGTGATGGAAGCGGTATTAATGATGGCCGAGCCTTTCTTCAGATACGGCATGGCGGCTTGCGTGACGTAGAACATGCCGAAGATGTTCGTCTTGAACGTGCGTTCCAGCTGCTGCGGCGTGATTTGTTCGATTTTATCCTGCGGATGCTGCTCCGCGGCGTTGTTCACTACGATGTCGAGCCCGCCGAGCTTGTCGGCGATCTTCTCGACGGCGTCTTTGCAAAAGGCGGGATCGCCGATATCGCCGGCGATCGTGAGGCATTTGCGTCCGAGCCCTTCCACGAGTTCTTGAATATCCCCGGCATCGTCATGCTCGTCCAGGTACACGATCGCGACGTCCGCGCCTTCCTTGGCGTACATGAGGGCGACGGCGCGGCCGATGCCGCTGTCGCCGCCGGTAATCGCGGCTACCTTGCCGGCGAGCTTGCCGGCGGGCTTGTACGCTTCCGATTGGAATTGCGGGCGCGGATTCATCTCGCTTTCGAGACCGGGCTGCCGGTCTTGGTGCTGAGGGGGAAAGGATGTCGGACGTTTGGGCTGTTGCTGCGTCATGCGGGATCACTCCTTCAAAGTAAATGGCTTGCTTGAGCAAAGACGGCATTCCTTTATATTGCGGCGATCCCTTTTTATTTAAACGCATGGCTTCGCATTCTTAACGCAAAACAAAAAAATCCCGAGCGCCGGCTTATCGCCGGGCGTTCGGGAGGATGGTTCGATTTTGGATATATCGTAGTATAGGGTTCGTGTCCGAAAGCCAATGAAATGGCGTCCCAGGAGGGATTCGAACCCCCGACAACACGCTTAGAAGGCGTGTGCTCTATCCAACTGAGCTACTGGGACACGTAGGAAATAATATAGCATGGGCAATTTGAAATTGCAACCCATAATCTTCATTTTATTCGACGGGCCGCGTCGCGGTTCATGCGACTCTATTAAAATAGCGGCATTCATGTTTCAAAAAAATCGGCTTCGGCCAAAATGGAAATGAACGGCATGGAGTGTTATAATCGAACTCTACCCGAACATCAGGCCGGCGGGCAGTACGGCAAACAAGGCGGTGATTCTATTACGACGTCCAATTCTTCCCACGATGACAATAGAGAGAACGTTTACTTATTTCCTAACATGCTCGACCAGTACCAAAATCACCTCACCCGGCTTCTGGAGTCCGAGCAATACGGCGAAGCGAAGGATCTGCTGCGCTTTCTGCTCCATTGCCAAGGCGAGGAGAAGCGGCATTACGAAGAGTGGAGCAATCTGCTGACTTGGCTTGACGTCGCCTTCCCCGGATACGAGAGCACGGGAAAAGGCACGACCGCATACATAGAAGACGAAGACAACGAGGACGCGCTCCGCGAGCGGGCGCTCGCCCCGCCGGAGTACGACGAGGACTACGTGCAGCAGGTGCTGTATATCATGCAGCATCATCCCGTGGCGGACCAGCAGCTGCTAGCCCTGGAACGCGCGGCGTATTTGACGCATCCGGGCGTCGACGAGGTCATCCTGAACTGGCTGACGAGCGCGGAGCTTCATCCGGAGCTGCAGTTCAAGGCGCTGCAATGCCTGAAGAAGCGGGGCGTGACGGGGACGGTCGGTCTCGAGCGGATGGGCGAGTTCGTGGAGCTGGAGATCGAAGCGACCCCGCTTTCCATGGAAGAATTCCCGCCGGTCGTGACCAGGGTCGTCGAACGGGTAGAGTCCGTGACCGAAGTGATCGAGGTGTCCCTGCCTCATTTCGCGCGCGAGTTATGGAAAGAGTGCCTGCAATGCATTTACGGCACGACGGCGTACGAACGGCTGCAGAACGACGACGACGAGACGGTGGACAGCTATTCCGCCGCGCTTCACCAAGTTTTGGAATTATCGCTTTACGGACGGGTCAACGACGACGAAGTCCGGGATACATACGGCATTACGGACGCGCTCCGCTTCCGGTACGAACAGGCTTGCCGGACGCTTCGCCAAATCGTGCAATTGCGTTTGGAGGACGACGGGGGCAAGTCTTGATATTCGTCTGATTGTTGAGTATAATAGAATGGTTTATTACGGGTAAGATCTGACGCAGAAGCGTTATTTAATTTGGAGGGGAAAGCATAACATGACAGCAACATGGGAAAAAATAGACAAGAATCTTGTCTCGATCAACGTTGAAGTTGAGGCAGGACAAGTTAACGAAGCGATCGACAAAGCATTCAAGAAGGTCGTTCAGAAAGTAAACGTTCCCGGTTTCCGCAAAGGCAAAGTGCCGCGGAGCATTTTCGAAGCCCGTTTCGGCATCGAAAGCCTGTACCAAGACGCGATCGACATCCTGCTTCCCGATACCTACTCGGAAGCGCTGAAAGAAACCGGCGTGTTCCCGGTCGACCGTCCGGAGATCGACGTCGAGCAATTCGCGAAAGGCCAGACGTTCAAGTACACCGCCAAAGTAACGGTTAAGCCCGAAGTCGAGCTTGGCGAGTACAAAGGCCTTGAAGTGCCCGCGGCCGAAGCGGAAGTCACGGAAGAAGAAGTCGCGGCCGAGCTGAACCGCCTGCAACAGCGTCATGCCGAGCTGACGGTCCTTGAAGAAGGCGCGGCGGAGACTGGCGATATCACGGTCATCGATTTCGACGGTTACGTCGACGGCGAAGCGTTCGAAGGCGGCAAAAGCGAGCGCCATTCCCTGGAGCTCGGTTCCGGTTCGTTCATTCCCGGCTTCGAAGAGCAAGTCGTAGGCATGCAAACCGGCGATTACAAAGACATCGAAGTCACGTTCCCGGAGGCTTACCATGCCGAGAACCTGGCCGGCAAAGCTGCCGTGTTCAAAGTGAAGCTGCATGAAATCAAACGCAAGAACCTGCCTGCGCTCGACGACGAGTTCGCCAAAGACGTAAGCGAGTTCGATACGCTTGACGAATACAAAGCCGATCTGAAGACGAAATTGTCCGAGCGCAAAGCGAAAGAGAACGAATCCGCGCGCGAAGCGGCCGTCGTCGAGAAAGCGGCCGAAGTTGCCGTGGTCGATATTCCGGAAGCGATGATCGAATCCGAAACGACGTTCATGCTGCGCGATTTCGAGAACCGTCTCCGCACGCAAGGCATGAATCTTGAACTGTACTACCAGTTCTCCGGCCAAGACGAAGCGGCGCTTCGCGGCCAAATGCGCAGCGATGCCGAGAAACGCGTTCGCAACAATCTCGTTCTGGAGCAAATCGCCAAAATCGAAGGCATTACGGTAGGCGACGAAGACCTGAACGAAGAGCTTGAGAACCTTTCCGGCCAATACAACCGTCCTGCAGCCGAACTGCGCGAGATTTTCGAAGCGAACGGCAACCTGGACAACATCAAGGAAGATCTGGTCCTGCGCAAAACGATCAAGTTCCTGCTCGACAACAGCAAGACCGAAACGGCAGTCGCTTAAGACGCCGCCGACAATTCAAACTCCATTACCGATAAGGCACGTTTAACGCGTGCCTTATTTTATCCTCACCGACGGTTTTTCGCGGTGCGGAGCCAGTCACGTACATATGTATTTGCCCGTATCGTATACTGTAGTATTCAGAAAAATGACATTGCATTCGGAACATGTTAGAATAAGTTGTGATTTACAAGTCGATAACGAAAGAAGGTTGGTCGCATGAATCTGGTACCTATGGTCGTTGAGCAAACGAATCGGGGAGAGCGTTCTTACGATATTTACTCCCGTCTTTTGAAGGATCGGATAATTTTTCTGGGAAGTGCGATCGACGACGACGTAGCTAATGCCGTCATCGCGCAGCTGCTGTTCCTGGCCGCCGATGATCCGGAGAAGGATATTCATCTGTACATTAACTCACCGGGCGGTTCCGTAACTGCAGGCATGGGTATTTTCGATACGATGCAGTTTATTAAGCCGGACGTTTCGACCATTTGCGTCGGTTTGGCCGCAAGCATGGGGTCGCTGCTGCTGACGGCGGGCGCCAAAGGCAAGCGTTTCGCGCTGCCGAACAGCGAAGTCATGATCCATCAGCCGCTTGGCGGCGTGCGCGGGCAAGCTTCCGATATCGCGATCCACGCGGATTGGATCCTGAAGACGAAGAAGAAGCTGAATCAAATTCTGTCGGACCGGACGGGTCAGCCATACGAACGTATCGACCGCGACACGGACCGCGACAACTTCATGAGCGCCGAAGAAGCATTGAACTACGGCCTGATCGATAAAGTCGTCACGTCCTTATAAAGACAGTCGAACCAACAAGAAGGGGTGAAAACTCATGTTTAAATTCAACGACGAAAAAGGTCAATTGAAATGCTCGTTCTGCGGTAAATCGCAGGATCAAGTGCGCAAGCTTGTCGCCGGACCGGGCGTTTATATATGCGATGAATGTATCGAGCTGTGCACGGAAATCGTCGAGGAGGAGCTCGGGCACGAAGAAGAGCTCGATCTGAAGGACATTCCGAAACCGCGCGATATCCGCAATATTTTGGATCAATACGTCATTGGCCAGGAGCAAGCGAAGAAATCGCTCTCCGTAGCGGTATACAACCACTACAAGCGCGTGAATTCGCAGAACAAGCTGGAAGACGTCGAGCTCCAGAAGAGCAATATCTTGCTCGTCGGACCGACGGGTTCCGGTAAGACGCTGCTCGCGCAAACGATGGCGAAAATCCTCAACGTGCCGTTCGCGATCGCGGACGCGACTTCGCTTACCGAAGCCGGCTATGTCGGCGAGGACGTCGAGAACATCTTGCTGAAGCTTATCCAAGCGGCGGATTACGACGTGGAGAAAGCCGAACGCGGCATCATTTATATCGACGAGATCGATAAAGTGGCGCGCAAGTCGGAGAATCCGTCGATCACGCGCGACGTTTCCGGCGAAGGCGTGCAGCAAGCCTTGCTCAAAATCTTGGAGGGCACGGTTGCGTCCGTACCGCCGCAAGGCGGCCGCAAGCATCCGCATCAAGAGTTCATCCAAATCGACACGACGAACATCCTGTTCATTTGCGGCGGTGCGTTCGACGGTCTGGAGCAGCTGATCAAACGCCGGATCGGCAAGAAAGTCATCGGCTTCAATACGGCGGGCGATGGCCAGAAGGACCTGAAAGCAGGCGAATACCTGTCGATGGTGCTGCCGGAGGATTTGCTCAAGTTCGGTCTCATTCCAGAGTTCGTCGGCCGTCTGCCGGTCATCTCGACGCTGGAGCCGCTTGACGAAAGCGCGCTGGTCCGTATCCTCTCCGAGCCGAAAAACGCGCTCGTGAAGCAGTATCAGAAGCTGCTGGAGATGGACAACGTGAAGCTCGAGTTCGAAATGGGCGCGCTCGAAGCGATTGCCAAGGAAGCGATCAAACGGAATACGGGCGCGCGCGGCCTGCGCGCGATCATCGAGGGCTTGATGCTCGACGTGATGTACGAAGTGCCTTCGCGCGACGACGTCAGCAGCTGCCTCATTACGGAGAAGGTCGTTCAGGACCGGATCATGCCGGAGCTTGTTTCCAAGAAGGGCAAGAAGAAGGAAGAAAGCGCCTGATCCACTAAATAACACCTCAAATGCTTCCACCTCTGCTTGCTGCGGTCTGACGATTGCGGTTTGCAGGGGTGGACTTTGACGTTCATGGGAGAGGTTTTATCATGTATTTGCGCAAGGATACGGTTCCGGTCAAGGTCGGTCCGCTGACGATCGGCGGCAGCGACGAAGTCATTATCCAAAGCATGTGCACGACGAAGACGGCCGACGTCGAAGCGACCGTCGCCGAGATTTTGCGGCTGGAAGAAGCAGGCTGCCAGATCGTCCGCGTCACGGTGAACAATAAAGAAGCGGCGGAAGCCATCAAGGAAATCAAGAAACGGATTCATATCCCGCTTGTCGCGGACATTCATTTCGACTACCGTCTGGCGTTGGCCGCGATCGAGAACGGCGTGGACAAAGTCCGGATCAATCCCGGCAACATCGGCCGGCGCGAGAAGGTCGAGGCCGTCGTCAAAGCCTGCAAGGAACGCAACATTCCGATCCGGATCGGCGTTAACGCCGGTTCGCTCGAGAACCACCTGCTCGAGAAGTACGGCTATCCGACGCCGGAAGCGATGGTGGAGAGCGCCTTGTACCATATCGGTATCCTGGAAGAGCTGGATTTCCACGATATCATCGTGTCGCTGAAGGCATCCGACGTTCCGATGGCGATCGCGGCGTACCGCATGGCGGCGGAAGTCATCCGCTATCCGCTTCACCTCGGCATTACGGAAGCGGGAACGCTGCATACCGGCACGATCAAGAGCTCTGCCGGCATCGGCGCGCTGCTCTCCATGGGCATCGGCAACACGGTCCGGATCAGCCTGAGCGCCGATCCGGTCGAAGAGGTGAAGGTGGCGCGCGAGCTGCTCAAAACGTTCGGCCTCATCACCAACGCGGCAACGCTCGTGTCCTGCCCGACCTGCGGCCGTTTGGATATCGACTTGTTCTCGATCGCCAACGAAGTCGAGGACTATATCAGCAAGATCAAAGTACCGATCAAGGTATCGGTGCTGGGCTGCGCGGTCAACGGACCGGGAGAAGCGCGCGAGGCGGATATCGGCATCGCCGGCGCCCGCGGCGAAGGCATGCTGTTCCGGTACGGGGAAATGATCCGCAAGGTGCCGGAAGCGGAGCTGCTCTCGGAGCTGAAGAAAGAAATCGACGAAATCGTGCGCGTGTTCGAGGAGACGGGCGAAATTCCCGGCCGCAAGCATCAGCCTGGCGCGCACGTAACCGCATAAGAACAAACTTTAGTCGAATAGCGCGATTATTCCATCCGGCCGGGGGCAATACTGAACAGTATACGCCCTGTAAAGGCCGGATTTTTTTGTACGGGAAGAATGGCCCGAGCTGTCCTTTCTGTGACGAGAGGAGTGTCGCAAAATGAGTTTAAGTGTGATTCTGATGTTCATTCAAGTGTTCTTCGCGATCGTGATCGGGTTGTATTTTTGGAATTTGCTGCGCAACCAGAAGACGAACCGGACTGCCGTCGACCGCGAGTCCCGCAAAGAAATGGATAAGCTGCGCAAGCTGCGCTCCGTCTCGCTGACGAAGCCGCTGTCCGAGAAAACGCGCCCGCAGACGATCAACGACATCGTCGGCCAACGCGACGGCCTCCGCGCGCTGAAAGCGGCGCTGTGCAGCGCCAATCCGCAGCATGTCATCATATACGGCCCGCCGGGCGTAGGAAAGACGGCCGCTGCCCGCGTCGTGCTGGAAGAAGCGAAGAAGAACCCGACTTCCCCGTTTTTGGCCGATGCCAAGTTCACCGAGATCGATGCGACGACCGCCCGTTTCGACGAGCGCGGCATCGCGGATCCGCTCATCGGTTCCGTTCACGACCCGATTTATCAGGGCGCGGGCGCCATGGGCGTCGCGGGCATACCGCAGCCGAAGCCCGGTGCCGTCACCAAAGCGCACGGGGGCATGCTGTTTATTGACGAGATCGGCGAATTGCATCCCATCCAGATGAATAAATTGTTAAAAGTGCTGGAAGACCGCAAGGTGTACCTGGAGAGCGCGTACTACAATTCGGAAGACAACAACATTCCGATGTATATACACGATATTTTTCAAAACGGGCTTCCTGCGGATTTCAGGCTTGTAGGCGCGACGACGCGGTCGCCGCAAGAACTGCCTCCGGCGCTGCGTTCGCGCTGCATGGAGATTTATTTCCGTCCGCTGCTGCCGGACGAGATTTCGCAGATCGCCGTCAACGCGCTCAAGAAAATCGGTCTGCCGCCGTCGCAGGAAGCGATCGACGTCGTCACGCGCTACGCCACGAACGGCCGCGAAGCGGTCAATGTCATTCAACTTGCCGCCGGCCTGGCTCTATCGGAGAAACGCGAATTCATCACCGCCTCCGACGTGGAGTGGGTGGTCAACAGCAGCCAAATTCCGCCCCGTCCGGACCGCAAGGTGCCGGCAGCGCCCCAGGTCGGTTTCGTAAACGGCCTGGCCGTGTATGGACCTAATATGGGCACGCTGCTCGAAATCGAAGTGAGCGCGATCGGCGCGCGTCCGGGGAAAGGCGTCTACACCATCACCGGGGTCGTCGACGAGGAGGAGCTCGGCGGCGGGAGCAGCCGCACGCTCCGGCGCAAAAGCATGGCGAAGGGCTCCATCGAGAACGTGCTTACCGTGTTGCGCCGGATGGGCATGAAGCCGGAAAACTACGATTTGCACATCAACTTCCCGGGCGGCACGCCGATCGACGGTCCTTCCGCGGGCATCGCGATGGCGACGGCGATCGCTTCCGCGATCAAGGGAGAGCCGATCAACCACAAGCTCGCCATGACGGGCGAAGTGGGCATTCACGGAAACGTGAAGCCCGTCGGCGGCGTGCTGGCCAAGGTGGAAGCGGCATTCCAGGCGGGAGCCGATACCGTCATCATTCCGCGCGAGAACTGGCAGGCGATATTCGCCGATCTGCAAGGCGTGCGCGTCATTCCGGTCGATCACGTCGAGGAAGTGTTCCGCCATGTCTTCGGGGCGGAATACATGGACGCTCCGGCGGCGACTCCGGTCCAACCGGCCGACGTTTTTATCGCGACGGGCTTGCCCTATTTGCAGGCTGATTCCGTTGAGTGATAAAATGGAGAAAGGCTTTAAGACTTAAGGCCGAGGTTTTCGGTCACGATAGGGTGAACGTGAACTTCAACGACGGAGGTGCTGGAATGGGACCTGCTAAATGGAAAGGTCGTCGATTGCCCCTGCTGCCCTTACGGGGGCTTCTTGTATATCCAAGCATGGTGCTGCATTTGGACGTTGGCAGAGATAAGTCCGTGCGGGCGCTGGATCGCGCGATGCTGGACGATCATATGATCTTGCTTTGCTCGCAGTCGGAAGTGAACATCGAGGAGCCGTCGCAGGAAGATATTTACCGCGTCGGCACGGTGGCGAGAGTCAGGCAGATGCTGAAATTGCCGAACGGCACGATCCGGGTGCTGGTAGAGGGCGTCGTTCGCGCCGAGATCGTCGATTATTTGCCGAACGACGACTTCTACGAAGTATCCATCAAGGAACTTCCGGAGTCCGAGACGACGGACCCCGAAATCGACGCGTTGATGCGCACGGTGCTCAATCAATTCGAGCATTATATCAATTTGTCGAAGAAAGTGACGCCGGAGACGCTCGCGGCGGTATCCGATATCGACGAGCCCGGCAGGCTCGCCGACGTGATCTCGAGCCATCTCTCGCTCAAGATCAAGGATAAGCAGGATATCCTGGAGACGATCGACGTGCGGGAGCGTCTGGAGCGGCTGCTCGATATCCTGAACAACGAGCGCGAAGTGCTTGAGCTGGAACGCAAGATCAGCCAGCGCGTCAAGAAGCAGATGGAGAAGACCCAGAAGGAATACTATCTGCGCGAGCAAATGAAAGCCATTCAAAAGGAGCTCGGGGAGAAAGAAGGACGAGCAGGCGAGGTGGAGGAGCTCCGCACCCAGATGGCCGAATCCGGCATTCCGGAGAAGGTCAGGGAGAAGGTCGAGAAGGAAATCGACAGGCTGGAGAAGATGCCTTCCACGTCGGCCGAAGGCGGCGTCATCCGCAATTATATCGATTGGTTACTATCCCTGCCTTGGAGCAAGCAAACCGAGGACGATCTGGACGTCAACAAAGCCGAGAGCGTTTTGAACGAAGATCATTACGGGCTGGAGAAGCCGAAGGAGCGGGTATTGGAATACCTGGCCGTCCAACAGCTCGTGAAGAAGCTGAAAGGGCCGATTCTCTGTCTCGTCGGTCCTCCGGGCGTCGGCAAAACGTCCATGGCCCGTTCGATCGCCAAATCGCTCGGCCGCCAATTCGTCCGCATCTCGCTCGGCGGCGTGCGCGACGAAGCGGAGATCCGCGGTCATCGCCGGACGTACGTCGGCGCCATGCCGGGCCGGATCATTCAAGGCATGAAGACGGCCGGCTCGCTCAATCCCGTATTCCTGCTCGACGAGATCGACAAGATGGCGATGGACTTCCGCGGCGATCCGGCATCCGCGCTGCTGGAGGTATTGGATCCGGAGCAGAACAACACGTTCAGCGATCACTTTATCGAAGTGCCGTTTGATCTCTCTAAAGTCATGTTCGTTACGACCGCGAACGCGATCCATAACATTCCACGGCCGCTGCTCGACCGGATGGAAGTGTTGTATATCCCGGGCTACACGGAGCTCGAGAAGCTCCAGATCGCCTCGCGTTACCTGCTGCCGAAGCAGAAGAAAGAACACGGTCTCACCGATGAGCAGATGGTGATGGGCGAAAGCAGCCTGCTGCAGGTCGTCCGCGAATATACCCGCGAGTCCGGCGTCCGCAACCTTGAGCAGCAAATCGCGGCGATCTGCCGCAAAGCCGCGAGAGCGATCGTGAGCGATGGCGATTCGCAAGCGATCGAGGTCGATTCGGCGAAAGTAAAGGAATGGCTCGGACCGGCGAAATTCCGCTACGGTACGGCCGAAATCGAGAACCAAGTCGGCGCCGTGACCGGGCTGGCCTGGACGGAAGTGGGCGGCGATACGCTGGTCATCGAAGTCACGGTGCTGCCGGGCAGCGGCAAGCTGACCCTGACCGGCAAGCTGGGCGACGTCATGAAGGAATCGGCGCAAGCCGCGTTCAGTTATACGCGCTCCCGGGCGAACGAGCTCGGCATCGATCCGCAATTCCATGAGAAGAACGACATTCATATCCATATTCCCGAAGGCGCCATTCCGAAGGACGGTCCTTCGGCCGGCATCACGATGGCGACCGCGCTGATCTCGGCGCTCACCAATCGTTACGTCAACAAGGAAGTGGCGATGACCGGCGAAATCACGCTTCGGGGACGGGTGCTGCCGATCGGCGGCCTGAAAGAAAAATCGCTCGCCGCGCACCGCGCCGGCATCAAGAAAGTCCTTCTGCCGAAGGAGAACGAGCGCGATCTCCGGGATATTCCGGACAGCGTGAAAGCCGACATGGAGTTCGTGCCAGTCGGCACGATGGATGAGGTGCTGCAGCACGCGCTCGCCGTCACGGAGGCGCATGCGCCGGTACAAACGCATTAGAAAGCAGGTAGCAACGACGTGAAAATTACGAACGTGGAATTTGTCATCAGCGCCGTAAGGCCGGATCAGTACTCTGACGATGCCTTGCCAGAGTTTGCTCTGGCAGGGCGTTCCAATGTCGGGAAATCCTCGCTGATCAACCGCATGATCATGCGCAAGGGTTTGGCGCGCACCAGCTCGCAGCCGGGCAAGACGCAGCAGCTGAACTATTATCGCGTGAACGAACGTGTGTATCTGGTCGATTTTCCAGGGTACGGCTATGCGAAGGTGTCCAAAGTGCAGCGCCAGCAGTTCGGCACGATGATCGAGACCTTCCTCGGCGATCGGGAGCCGCTCAAGATGGTGCTGCATATCATCGATATCCGGCATGAGCCTTCCAAGGACGACATACTGATGTATGACTGGCTGAAGCATTACGAGATTCCGGTATGCGTCGTCACGACGAAAGCCGATAAGATTCCGAAGAGCCAGTGGCCCAAGCAGGTCAAAATGATCAAGCAGGCGCTCGGTTTCCACCCCGCCGACCGGCATGTGCTGTTCTCTTCGGAGACCGGACTCGGCCGCGACGAGCTATGGGCGGTCATCAACGAGGCCATCGAAGAAAGTAACGAAGAAGCGGCAGAAACCGAAGAAGTTTCGATCGAATAACGAGGATAACGCACAAAAGCGCGGACTCATTGTAAAATCTCCTTAATTATTCAGAAATATGCGAGAATATCGCGGCTGGGCGGCAGGAATAAAAGTCCTTGATCGGGTATAATATACGTAGCAGTGGATTTACAAACGCGTTACTTTATAGAATTGAGGAGATTTTTATGGCTCAGCGGATAGCCACGGAGTATGTCAATGCTTCTCTGCAATTAACGGCTGAAGAGATGGCGGGATTTGTCCGGTTTTTCGAAGACCAGCACGTCAAGCTGCAAGTGCGGGTGCTGGATAACGGCAATCACGAGATGGTTCTCGAGGACGACGCAGGACGAGAAGAGGTCCGCTTAACTTTCGAGCGTCAGCAAGATCAGTTTGTTAGTTTGCTTTCCTGCCGCATCATGCATCCCAAGCTGACGAATGCCATGCGCAAAGCCGTAGCGGCTTTCCGGGGCGACGCAGTCGTCAATCGCATTTATCCGAACTATACGATGACGTACCACTACGTGCAAGGCAACGTTCGCAAAATTGTTGAACACAAAAACAATGAAGCGAGAGTGATCTTCGAGTTCAAGGACACGATCGGTCAGCTGGAAGCGGCTTTCCGGGTCATGGACATCGAGAATGAAATCAAAATCGCACAAGGTGCGATCGATCAGCTGCTTGATTTGCGCAATCAGTGCAGCGACCGGGAACAAATCGCGATTATCGATCGGCGCTTAGCTACTTATACCAAGCAGCTGTTCATGCTGGAGGCATGATCGGGCTCGCTTGAACCATTGTGGAAAAGCCGCATGCTTGCGGCTTTTTTTTATTGTTTCCGCCCGATGGGACGAACACAGAATAGCCTGGGGCTACATACGTTTATAATTGGAGTTTCCGTCATGTTCTCCGAGCGATTCCGCCTAAAAAAAACTATTGCATTTCTCGGCGATAGATGGTATTTTTATTTTCGTTGCAATGAATATTAGGAACCAGGATTCACTCAGGACATGGTAATGTTGCGAGAGGAAAGTCCCTCGGGCAGTGAATGACGTAGGTCCTAGCGGATGAAATTACTAAACATTTTATTCCTAGGAAGGGGGAACCGAAAGATGGAATACTCGACTTTCGGAAGACACGTTGCTGTTGATACTTGGGGTGTGGATTTTGACCTGCTCAACAACGCGGAATTTTTACAAGCCCAAATGGTAGAGGCGGCTGAAGCATGCGGCGCTACCGTACTCTCAGTGCAAGCCAAACAATTTGAACCACAAGGCGCGACCGTGCTCGTATTGCTGTCGGAAAGTCATCTTTCCATTCACACGTATCCTGAGAGAGGTTTTGCTGCTCTTGATTGTTATACCTGTGGCGAAACCGTGGATCCGCAGCTGGCGATCGACTACATGATGTCGGTATTGAAACCGAAAATGACACATGCTAAGAAGCTTGTTCGCGGCATGGGAGAACTGCAAGTCGTTGAACCGGATATGAAGCAAGCCGAGCTTGTGTAACATTTTTTAATAAGAGAATTGGAAGGCCGCGAAGCGATTCGCGGTCTTTTTGTATGCCTGAAAATCGCCTGAAAACGCGTGACGGGATTTCAAACAATTTTCATAATTGCAGGGGTATGGCTTGTCGAACTGTGCTATACTAAGTGATGAAAATGATCAAGAAGAAGGGCAGGTGAACGCACATGCACATTATAGTTGTCGGACTGAATTATCGGACAGCTCCTGTCGAGGTCAGAGAACGGTTTACGTTCGCGGACCGCGATATGCCTGAGGCTTTGAAGCAGTTGAAGCAAACGAAAAGCATCATGGAATGTGTCATCGTCGCGACCTGTAACCGCACGGAACTATATGCAGTCGTCGATCGTCCGCATTTGTGCGGTCATTACATTCGCAGCTTCATGGAGAAATGGTTCGGAACGCCGAGGGAGCAGTTTACCTCGGATCTATATATGTACGAGGACGAGCGCGCGATCGAGCATCTGTTCCGCGTCACTTGCGGATTGGATTCCATGGTGATCGGCGAGACGCAAATTCTTGGACAGGTGAAGGATGCGTTCTTGTTGGCGCAAGAAGAGAAGACGACCGGTACCCTCTTCAATTCCATCTTCAAGCAAGCGGTGACGCTCGCGAAGAAAGCCCACTCCGATACGGCGGTCGGCGAAGCGGCGGTATCGGTCAGCTATGCGGCCGTCGAGCTCGGCAAGCGGATTTTCGGCCAATTCGGCGGCAAGACGGTCATGATCGTCGGCGCGGGCAAGATGAGCGAGCTGACGGCGAAGCATCTATATTCCAGCGGGGTCGAGCGCGTGTATGTCGTGAATCGCACTTATGACAGGGCGGTACAGCTCGCGGATAAATTCAACGGCACGCCGCTCAACATGTCGGACGCGATCGCGCGTCTGCACGAGACGGATATCGTGATCAGCTCGACGGGATCGGAGGGCTTCGTACTCGTGCGCGAACAAGTCGAAGCGGCCATGCGCAAACGGAAGTCCCGTCCGCTCTTCATGATCGATATCGCGGTGCCGCGAGATCTCGATCCGGCGATCGCTTCGGTGCAAAACGTATTTTTGTACGATATCGACGATCTCGAGGGGATCGTCGAAAGCAACATGGAACAGCGCCGCCAGGAAGCGGCGAAGATCGAAACCTTCATCGTCGCGGAGCTGGAAGCTTTCCGCCAATGGTACAAGACGCTCGGCGTGGCGCCGCTCATTCAAGCCCTGCAAACGAAAGGGGCCGACATCCATGCGGAAACGATGGGGAGCCTGTCCAAAAAGCTGCCGGATTTAAGCGACCGCGAGCTCAAGATCATTCATAAGCTCACGAAAAGCATCGTCAATCAGATGATGCACGATCCGATCTTGCGGATCAAGGAAATGGCCGGAGAGAAGCACGCCGACCAAGCGATGGACATGTTCGTCAAGCTGTTCGCGCTGGAGGACGAAGTCGAGCGGGCGGAGAAGAAGGCGGAAACCGCGAAACCGCTCCAGCGGCCGGAAGCGGCTTCGCCGGCAGAAGTCATGCCTAAGCTTGGCAAAGGCGCGGCACGGGCGATATTGACCTAATTCGGCCAACGGTTTGCGGAGGCGCTTATGGTTACTCATAATTGGTTTTATGATGGAATACTGTATGTCTATGCCCTGAGCCTCCTGTTTTACTTCTCGGATTTCGTCGATCGAAACCGGCAAGCGAAACAAGCGGGGACAGGGCTGCTTATTTTCGTCTGGGTGCTGCAGACGGGCTTTCTCGTTCATCGGATCATCTCCCATTTGGACATGACGCTCATGACGTTGTTCGAATATTTGCTCGTCTTTTCATGGCTGCTTGTCACGGTGTCGCTCGCGATGAGCCGTTTCTTTCGAATGGAATTTATTGTGTTTTTCGTGAATGTAATCGGATTCGCGGTACTAACGGTCAATTTGTTCCGGATCGGGTCGGGCACGTCGCTCGCGCGCTGGGAGCTTGCCCACGACATGCTGATCGTGCACATCATCCTTATGATTTTGGCCTACACGGCTTTCACGTTCAGCGCGATTTTCTCGGGGATGTACCTGTTCTTGTTCGCGCGCTTGAAAGGCAAGCAGTGGACCAAACGCATGCAGCGGCTGCCGAGCTTGGACGTCGCGGACCGCTTTATGTTTCGCGTCTCGCTCGTAGGGACGCCGCTCTTGATGCTGTCGCTGGCTGTCGCGGTCACGTCGATCCTGATCGAAGGACGGTACGGCTTGCTGCTGGATTGGAAAGTGCTGACTTCGTTCATCGCGCTCGGCCTGTATATCTGGAATGTCATGAAGCATCAGTGGTTTGACGGCGCGGGCTTGAAGTTCGCGCGGTTTAATCTCGTCAGTTACGCCGTGCTGCTCTTGAACGTACTCGCCAATCAGGCTTCCACCTTTCACGGCTGGTCGTAACGCAGCGCGCAAGCATTCGCGGGGGAGGAACGGCGATGTCGGCGTATTATCCGATGATGGTGAATCTGTCCGGCAAACGATGCGTCGTCGTCGGAGGCGGTCCGGTCGCGGAACGCAAAACGCTCGGACTGCTGGACGGCGGCGCCGGCGCGTTGATCGTCGTGGCTCCACGGGCGACGGCCCAGCTCGAGAAACTGGCCGCCGCCGGGTCTATCGCGTTACGGCGCAGGGAATACAGAGATAGTGACGCGGAGGGTGCTTTTCTCCTGATCGCGGCTTCGGACGACCGCGCGTTGAATGCTCGGCTGGCGGAATACGCGGAAAGCCGCGGGATATTGGTCAACACGGCCGATCTTGGCGACCGGGGAAGCTTTATTACGCCTTCCGTCGTGCGGCGTGGAGAGCTCGTCATCGCTTTGACGACGGGGGGAGCGAGTCCCGCATTGACGGCTTTGTTGAAGCGGAAGCTTGACGGGGAGTACGGGCCGGCTTACGAACGATTCGTCGACCGGCTCCATGCGCTGCGCAAGCGGGTGCTGGCGAAGGTGGGAGACCCGGGTCTCCGCGCCTCCGTATTGCGGCTTGCGGCCGAAGAATTGCCGAATCGGGAGACATGGGATGATTTTGGAAATGCCGGGAAACAGGTTCCGGACGAGCTCGAAATACAACATTGGATGATCAGGCTGCTGGAAGCGGCCGAGAGGGGACGTTGAAGCATGTCATATATCGTGGATGGACGTAGAGTGATCGTCGTCGGAACGAGACAGAGCGCGCTGGCGGTGACGCAGACCGGACAAGTCATCGACCAATTGAAGGCGCTGAGCGCCGAGCATGGCTTGCCGTATGAATTCGAAGTCCGCAAAATCGTGACGAAGGGCGACCGAATCCTTGATGTGACATTGTCCAAAGTAGGCGGCAAAGGGCTATTCGTCAAAGAAATCGAGCAGGCGCTGTTCGACGGCGAAATCGATCTTGCGGTTCACAGCATGAAGGATATGCCGTACGAGCTGCCGGATGGCCTGATCAACGGCGCGGTGCCGAAGCGCGTGGATCCGCGCGACTGCTTGATCTCTGCGAGCGGCGTTTCTTTCGAGGACTTGCCGCAGGGAGCGAAGGTCGGCACGAGCAGTCTTCGCCGTTCCAGTCAGCTTATGCATGCGCGGCCCGATCTGCGGATCGAGTCGGTTCGGGGCAACATCGATTCCCGCATCAAGAAGCTGGATAGCGAAGGTTTTGATGCCATCGTCTTGGCGACTGCCGGATTGCAGCGGATGGGCTGGGAATCGAAAATATCGTCTTTCTTGTCCGAGGAGCTTTGCGTGCCGGCCGTCGGCCAAGGCGCGCTCGGCATCGAATGCCGCGAGAACGATAGCGATGTCCGTCATTTATTGTCGCTTCTGAACGACGAGACGACGGCGCTCGCGGTCGCCGCGGAACGCAGCTTTCTTGGCGCCTTGAACGGCGGCTGCCAAATTCCGATCGGCGCCCATGCCCGCATCCTGGAGGGCGAAGGAGCGGGGCAGCTCGAGCTTACGGGAATCGTCGGATCGCCGGACGGCGCCGTGCTGCTGAAGGAATCGGCTCGGGGACAGGACGCGGAAGCGCTTGGACTCGAAGTCGCGGAATTGCTGAAGCGCAAAGGAGCGGACCGCATCTTGGCGGACGTGAGAGGATGATCGATTTGCTGACGGGGAAAAGCAAAGGGAAAGTCTATCTGGTCGGCGCGGGCCCGGGCGATCCGAAGCTGATTACGATTCGCGGCATGGAATGCATCCGCGCCTGCGACGTCATTGTCTACGACAGGTTGGCCAGCCCGAGGCTGCTTCGCTATTTGAAGCCGGACGCGGAGAAGATTTACGTGGGCAAGCTGCCCGACCGCCATACGATGAAGCAGGAGGACATCAACCAATTGCTCGTCGATTTGGCGATTCAAGGAAAAATCGTGACCCGTCTCAAAGGCGGCGATCCCACGATCTTCGGACGCGTGGGCGAGGAAGCGGAGCTGCTTCGGCAGCACGAGATCGAATTCGATATCGTGCCGGGGATCACGTCCGCGATCGCCGTGCCGGCGTATGCGGGCATTCCCGTTACCCATCGGGACTTGGCATCATCTCTATCGATCATTACCGGCCATGAGAGCCCGGACAAGCTCGATCATTCCATCCATTGGGATAAAGTAACGCTGGCTACCGGCACGCTCGTATTTCTGATGGGCGTCGCCAAAATCGGCTATATCGCCGAACAGCTCATCAAGAACGGCAAGCCGGCCACTACGCCCGTCGCGCTTGTTCGCTGGGGGACCCGCGTCGAACAGCGAACCGTGACGGGAACGCTCGAAACGATCGAAGCGATCGTGAATGCGGCGAATTTCAAACCGCCGGCGGTCATCGTCGTCGGCGATGTCGTGCTCCAGCGCGAGAAGCTGAACTGGTACGAACGGAAGCCGCTATTCGGCACGCGCGTGCTCGTGACCAGAGCCAGATCGCAAAGCAGCGATCTGTGCGACCGGATCGAAGAGCTCGGCGGGGAAGCTTGCGAATTCCCGGTCATCGCAACGAGACCGATCTCCGAGCCGACCGCGATCGCTCAGGCGGATGCCGCGCTTGCGGATGCGGACGGGTACGATTGGATCATGTTCACGAGCGTGAACGGCGTGGATTATTTCTTCGACCGGCTCAAGAAGCTGCGCGTCGACATCCGCCAATTCCACCGCGCCCGCATCGCCGCGGTCGGCCCAAGGACGGCGGAGGCGCTGGAGCAGCGCGGCGTCATCGTGGACGCGCTTCCGGTGAAGTTTCAGGCGGACGATCTGTTGGTCGGCTTGACCGACCGCCTGGAGCCCGGCATGCGCGTGCTGCTGCCAAGGGGGGATCTGGCACGGGACGTGCTGCCGCGCGAGCTGAAGGCCCGAGGCTTGTTGCCCGTCGAGATCGACGTTTATGAAACGGTCATCGCCCAGGATCAGGACGAAGCGGTGCTGGAGCAGCTGCGGGAGGGCAGCGTGCATGTCATCACGTTCGCCAGCTCTTCCACGGTTACGAATCTGCTGGAGGTGCTTCGGCGCATGGGCGTCGAGCAGCCGCTCGAGCTGCTGCGGAACGTCGACATCGCCTGCATCGGGCCGGTAACGGCCCAAACGGCGGCCGAAGCCGGCCTGACCGTCACGATACAACCCGAACATGCGACGATCGACGGACTCATCGCGGCCATCGCGGAGTCCCGGATCGCGCATGCTACCGAATAAATAGGAGGCGTTTGAATCATGGCATTTCCACTTACGAGGCACCGCAGGCTGCGCAGAACCGCGGCTATGCGCAGCATGGTCCGCGAAACGCGCTTGAGCGTGGACGATTTTATTTATCCGTTGTTCGTCACGCACGGCACGAACGTGAAAGAAGAAATTTCGTCGATGCCGGGCGTCTACCACCTGTCGCTTGACTTGTTGCGCGCTGAAATCGAGGCGGTCGTCGCGTCCGGCGTGAAAGCCGTGCTGCTGTTCGGCGTGCCCGATTCCAAGGATGCGGTCGGCACGTCGGCGTTCGAAGAGAACGGCATCGTGCAGCAGGCAACGCGCGCGGTCAAGGAATGGGCGCCCGATCTGCTCGTTATCGCGGATACATGCCTGTGCGCTTATACCGACCACGGACACTGCGGCATGATTCATCACGATCGCCGTACCGGCCATGCCGAGATCGATAACGATGCCTCGCTCGAAGTGCTGGTGAAAACGGCCGTGTCGCAAGCGCAGGCCGGCGCCGATATTATCGCCCCGTCCAACATGATGGACGGCTTCGTCGGCGCGATCCGCGAAGGACTCGACGCGGCGGGCTTCGAGATGGTGCCGATCATGTCCTATTCGGTCAAATACGCCTCGGCCTTCTACGGCCCGTTCCGCGAAGCCGCGGATTCCACGCCGCAGTTCGGCGACCGCAAGACGTACCAGATGGATCCGGCGAACGCGCGCGAGGCGCTTCGCGAAGCGGAATCCGACGTGGTCGAAGGCGCGGACATGCTGATGGTGAAGCCGGCTCTCGCCTACATGGATATCATTCGCATGTTGAAAGAGCAATACGATCTTCCGTTAGTCGCTTATAACGTCAGCGCGGAATATTCCATGGTGAAAGCCGCGGCGGCGAACGGCTGGATCGACGAACGCGCGATCGTGCTGGAGACGCTGACGGGCATGAAACGCGCCGGCGCGGATTTGATCATCACGTATCACGCGTTGGATGCAGCACGCTGGCTGAAAGGCGAATAATCCGTTCGTCAGCGGGGATACCGCTCGGGCAGGCCATAATTTCAAGACAGGCAGGTGTCAACCATGATTGAAAAAAATCGCACCCGGTCGGACGAAAGCTCCAAGGCGGCTTTCGCGAAAGCGAAAACGGTCATTCCGGGCGGCGTCAATTCTCCGGTTCGCGCGTTTAAATCCGTCGGACTCACCCCTGTGTACATGGAGCGCGGCGAAGGCTGCCGCGTGTACGATATCGACGGCAACAGCTATATCGACTACGTCGCTTCCTGGGGACCGCTGATTATGGGCCACGCGCACCGGCAAGTCATCGAAGCGGTGAAAAAAACCGCCGAGAAAGGGACGAGCTTCGGCGCGCCGACGGAATTGGAGACGCTGATGGCGGAGCTGGTCTGCGAGCGCGTGCCTTCCGTCGAGCTGGTCCGCATGGTGAATTCCGGGACGGAAGCGACGATGAGCGCGCTGCGTCTTGCGCGGGGCTATACGAAGCGGAGCAAGATTTTGAAATTCGAAGGCTCCTATCACGGCCATGCCGACAGCCTGCTGATCAAAGCCGGCTCCGGCGTCGCCACGCTGGGGTTGCCTGACAGCCCGGGCGTTCCGGATAGCGTCGCATCGCATACGATCACCGTTCCGTACAACGATCTGGATGCCGTCAAATTCGCTTTCGAGCGCTTCGGCGAGGAAATCGCCTGCATCATCGTGGAGCCGGTGGCCGGAAATATGGGCGTCGTGCCGCCGCTGCCCGGTTTTCTTCAAGGGTTGCGCGACGTCACGACGAAGTACGGCAGCCTGCTGATCTTCGACGAGGTCATGACGGGATTCCGCGTCCATTATCACTGCGCGCAGGGGCTGTACGGCATCACGCCGGACCTCACCTGCCTCGGGAAAGTCATCGGCGGCGGCTTGCCGGTCGGCGCTTACGGCGGCAAGCGGGAGATCATGGAAATGATGGCGCCGAGCGGTCCGATCTATCAAGCGGGCACGCTGTCCGGCAATCCGCTCGCCATGGCGGCGGGCTATACGACGCTAAGCCTTTTGACGCCCGAGACGTACGAGCAGATGGAACGCATGTCCGTACGCCTGCAGCGCGGATTCGAAGCGAACGCGGCGAAGCACGGCATCGCGAGCACGATCAACCGCGTCGGCTCCATGGTCTGCCCGTTCTTCACGGAGACGCATGTCATCAATTACGAGACGGCCAAAACCGCCGATCTGGAGCGGTTCAAAGCGTATTTCGGCTCCATGCTCGATCTGGGCATCAGCATCGCGCCGTCGCAGTTCGAAGGCATGTTCGTATCGGGCATTCACGACGAGGCGGCGGTCGATCTCACGATCGAAGCGCATGACGAAGCGCTTCGCCGACTGTAATACGGCAGGATTATCGCGATAGAGGAGTGGAAATGATCATGGATCATCTTGCGCTGCCCTACGAGCGCAACGAAGAATGGCTGACGCTGTCTTCGGCGCGGCTGCTCGATTTCGCTCGAACCGCAGGCAAATTTCCTTCTCCGATCGAGGCCGGGAGCCATCCGCATCAGCTGCGGATATGGCTGCTGGCCCTTGGTTTATTTCCGGAGAAATGGGTGAACCGGCTGTTCTCGGTCGGCGGCATCCGGATGGAAGGCGATCTCGTCCTGCTGCGGACGTTCCTGCCCGGCGATCCGGGCAAGGACGCGGCATACCGCATGGGGCTGGAGGCGCTGCCGGACGCGCGGGCGGCCGGCGGGGAGTCCTCTGCCGAAACGCTGTTCGGCGATGATTGGTGTCTCGTGATGAACAAACCCGCCGGAATGCCGGTGCATCCTTCGGCGCCGGGACAGCGGGGCACGTTGGACGAGGCCGCGGTCCGCGACAGCCTGCGGCGCGGCGAGAAGCAGCCCGCCAAGCATATTCACCGGCTGGACGACGATACCGCCGGTCCGGTCCTGTACGCCCGCAACGAGCTGGCGCAGCTGCGGCTGGACGAGGCGATGCGGGAGAAAGCCGTCGGCCGGCAGTATGCCGCGATCGTCCATGGCGTGCCGAAGCGGAAGAGCGGTACCGTGAACGCGCCGATCGGCAAGGACCGCCATCATCGCGCCAGAAGAAGGGTAGCCGCAGAGGGAGATGCCGCGGTCACGCATTACGAAGTTCTCGAATGCTATAAGGAGGCATCGCTGATCCGCTTATGGCTGGAGACGGGAAGAACCCATCAAATCCGCGTCCATATGAACCATCTCGGCCATCCGCTCGTCGGCGACGCCTTATACGGCGGCAGCGACCGCGTTTTGCGCCACCAGGCGCTGCGCGGCGAACGGATTGCTTTCGCGCATCCATGGAGCGGCAAGGCGATGACGCTTGAAGCCCCGGAACCGCCATGGTTCGCCGAGGCGCGCCGCCGTCATGCTTCCCTGTGAAAATCGTAGTCATGCCTGCCCACCCCTTGCCATATAGATAAATAGGCAAGATGAAACGATTGACGCCTCTTGGTCGGCGCTGCTCGTTTCATTCCATAGGAATATAAGCAAAGCGGGCGAATGCTCGTGCTTTCTTGTATTCGAAGAAGCTGCAACCAAGCTTTTGAGAGGGGAAAGGAGGACGACTAGCGTGCCAAGCCAGTCAAACGGTTTGCGATTCGATATCTATGAACGGGTGCATTTGCCCGATGAAGTGGCGGCTATCGACGAGCTGGACGAGATCGAGCTGATACCCCGCATCGGCATCGTTCAGCAAGACGAGCAGGTGCTGCTGAAGGGCCATCTGCTTCTTACGGGCGTCTACCGGTCGGAGGAACAGCCGCTGTCGGAGCAATCGCTGGAGCATTGGATACCGGTCGAAATTACGCTGCCGCTGAACCGCATTCATCGCCTGGACGACATTTCCGTGGAGATCGACAATTTCGACGTGGACGTCTTGTCTACGCGGACGCTCAATATCACGGGCGTGCTGTCGTTGTTCGGCATCGAGATCGAGCAGGCCAACCCGCAGGGCGAATGGACGAGGGAAGAGCCGTATACGGTCGTGCACAGCAGGGAGGACGAAGATCCGCGGCAGGCGGCCCCGCCGTTTTTCGCGCCGCAGGAACCTCCTTCGTCCTTCGCGCCGCAAGAGGCGCCTCCGTTCTTCGCGCAGCAGCCGCAGTTCTGGCAGCCTGACCTGCAGCGCGAGGCGGCGGAGCAGGAAGAGCAGCGCTACGCGGCTTTTCAGACGGAAGCCGAGGAAGCGCGCGAAGCGTTATCCCGCGCGGCCAGAGCGAGGGAGCAGGAGCTGCTCGTCTCCGCCCAGCAGGAAGCGGCGCGTCAGGAAGCCGAACGCCAGGAAGCTGCCCGGCAGGAAGCGGCGTTCGCGGAATCGGCTCGCCAGGAAGCGGAGCGCCAAGAGGCTGCCCGGCAGGAAGCCGCGTTCGCGCAGGCGGTCCGTCAAGAAGCGGAACCGACGGCTGCATTCGAGGAAATCGAGCGCCAGACGTCATCTCAGCCGGAGGAGCCCGTCCAGCAAGAGGCGCAGGCAGCCCAGGTTTGGGAACAATCGCCCGTTGCCGAACAAGCGCAGCCGGACCCGGCTTCCTTCGGGCAGCCGGTGTTCGAACCGCAAATCCGCCAGCAGCCGGGTCAACCCGCGGCGATCGCGCCGGATTTGTTCGGCGAGGTGTCCGTTCCGGAATCGGACGCGGAACCTAAACCGCTGCGCGTCGCGCTCGCCGGCAAGCCCGCGGAAGAAGAGGCGGCGCAGCAAGGCGCGGGCAACGTCACGTTCAGGTCTCTGCTGCAGTCCAGCCGGCGCGAGCAGGAAGCCAAGGCGGCGGCCGAGCAGCATGCGGAACGCGAAGCGGAACAGAACCGCAAAACCACCGGCGACGACATCGAATGGAAAAATCTGTTCTACGGCCGTCCGAGCGACGAAAATGCGTTCCGCAAGGTGCGGCTCTGCATCGTGCAGCGCGAGGAGACGCTCGACGTCATCGCCGGCCGGTACCAGCTGCAGGCGCGCGAGATCGCGTTGTACAACCGGCTGAGCGATCAGATCGTAAGCGAAGGCCAAGTATTGTACATTCCGTGATACGGCGGCGCCAAGCCTGCCGGAGGTCCTCCAAGGAGGGCTCCCGGCAGGCTTTTTCGATGCGGCGCGCGGTTGAACGCTTATTGGGATTGACGATTGCAAATAAGAACGTGTATGATAGAAAAAATAGGGCAATAATTTAATTGAATGACGTTGATGGGGAAGAGTGGCAGGAATACCTTCAGAGAGCGGAACCGGTTGCGCTGAGAGGTTCTGCAGGGACTTACTGTGACTGGTCGCCCCGGAGTCGCTGGAATGAAGCGAAGCAATTCGCGTAGTTGCGGCCGGCCGCAGCCGTTATCTGTCAATGAGTTGTCGAACCGGCGCAGATTGCCGCTTCGGAACAAAGGTGGTACCGCGGAAGCCAGAACCTTTCGTCCTTTGCTATAAGGGCGAGAGGTTTATTTTTTTCGTTCATTATTTAGAAGCGCTTAACGACCGGCGGCGCGCGATTCCGCGCCGGAACCGGAAGAGGACATAATATGGAGGTAGGAATGGACATGTCGCAAAAACAAACGATGACTGAAATGCCGACGACCTATGACCCGAAGGCCGCGGAAACGAAATGGTATCCTTTCTGGATGGAGGGCAAGTTTTTCGAAGCGGGCAAGCGCCCTTCGGCGGAGCCCTATACGATCGTCATCCCGCCGCCGAACGTAACGGGCATGCTTCATATCGGCCATGCGCTCGATTTCACGCTGCAGGATATCCTGATCCGGACCAAGCGGATGCAGGGCTTCGACGCCCTTTGGCTTCCGGGCACGGACCATGCCGGCATCGCGACGCAGACGAAGGTCGAACAGAAGCTGCGCGAAGAAGGGAAGTCCCGTTACGACCTGGGACGGGAGAAATTCCTCGAGAAGGTATGGGAATGGAAGGACAGCTACGCCGAGACGATCCACGACCAATGGGCGAAAATGGGCTTCTCGCTCGATTATTCGCGCGAACGCTTCACGCTCGACGAAGGCCTCTCCAAGGCAGTGCGCGAAGTATTCGTTCGTCTCTACGAGAAAGGCTTGATTTACCGCGGCAAAAAGATCATCAACTGGGATCCGGCGGCGCGGACGGCGTTGTCGGATATCGAGGTCGAGCATAAAGAAGTGAACGGCCACCTGTACCATCTGCAGTATCCGATGAAGAACGGCTCCCGCGTCATCACGGTCGCCACGACCCGTCCGGAGACGATGCTCGGCGATACGGCGGTCGCGGTGCATCCCGAAGACGAGCGTTACAAGCACCTGATCGGGGAAATGATCGTCCTGCCGATCGTCGGCCGGGAAATTCCGATCATCGCCGACGAATACGTCGAGAAGGATTTCGGCTCCGGCGCGGTTAAGATCACCCCCGCGCATGATCCGAACGACTTCGAAGTCGGCCTGCGCCACAACCTTCCGCAAATCGTCGTCATGGACGAGAGCGGCACGATGAACGCCGAGGCCGGTCCCTATAACGGCATGGATCGCGCGGAATGCCGCAAGCGGATCGTCGCGGACCTGCAAGCGAGCGGCGTCTGCGTCAAGATCGAGGACCATGTCCATCAAGTCGGCCACAGCGAGCGCACCGGCGCCGTCGTCGAGCCGTATTTGTCGACGCAGTGGTTCGTGGACATGAAGCCGCTGGCGGAAGCGGCCATCGAAGCGCAGCGCGGCGGCAAAGGCGTAAACTTCGTGCCGGACCGGTTCGACAGAACGTATTTGCAATGGATCGAGAACGTGCGCGACTGGTGCATTTCCCGTCAGCTCTGGTGGGGTCACCGCATTCCGGCTTGGTATTGCGACGCCTGCGGCGCGATGCATGTCGCCCTCGAAGACCAGACCGCTTGCTCGGCCTGCGGCAGCGCGTCGCTCCGCCAGGACGAGGACGTGCTCGATACGTGGTTCAGCTCGGGCCTCTGGCCGTTCTCGACGCTCGGCTGGCCGGAACAAACGGAAGATTTGAAACGATTCTACCCGACGGACGTTCTCGTCACGGGTTACGATATTATCTACTTCTGGGTGGCCCGGATGATCTTCACCGCGCTGGAATTCACCGGCGAGGTGCCGTTCCAGGACGTGCTGATGCACGGCCTCGTCCGCGACGAGAACGGCAAGAAGATGTCCAAGTCGCTCGGCAACGGCGTCGATCCCCTCGAGGTGATCGAGAAATACGGCGCGGACGCGATGCGCTACATGATCTCGACGAGCAGCACGCCTGGGCAGGATCTGCGCTTCCGCTGGGAGCGGGTCGAGCAGGCGCGCAATTTCGCCAATAAGATCTGGAATGCATCCCGGTTCGCCCTCATGAACCTGGAAGGCGTCACGGCGGCGGATATCGACATCAACGTGAAGCTCGGCACCGCCGACCGTTGGATCCTGCACCGCTTGAACGCGGCGGTCGCGGATACGACGCGCTTGATCGACAGCTACGATTTCGGCGAGACGGGACGCGTGCTGTACAATTTCATCTGGGACGATCTGTGCGACTGGTATATCGAATTCGCGAAGCTGAACCTGAACGGCCAAGACGCGGCGGCGAAGCGCGCGACGCAGTCGGTGCTCGCTTACGTGCTCGACCGGACGCAGCGGCTGATTCACCCGTTCATGCCGTTCATCAGCGAGGAGATCTGGCAGCATCTGCCGCATGAAGGCGAGACGATCACGCTTGCGCCGTGGCCGGTGTACGACTCGTCGCTGGAAGCGCCGGATGCCGTAGCCGAGATGGAGCTCCTCATGGAGATGATTCGGGCGGTCCGTAATATCCGCGCCGAAGTCAACGTGCCGATGAGCAAGAAGATCGAGCTTCAGATTAAGCCTTCCGGCGCGAACGAAGCGGCCATTCTGGCGCGCAACGAGGAGTTCATCGTTCGTTTCTGCGGCACGTCGAAGCTGGACGTCAGCCTCGAATTGAGCGCGCCGGACAAAGCGATGACCGCGGTCGTGACCGGCGCCGAAATGTATTTGCCGCTTGCCGGCCTGATCGACATCTCGCAGGAGATCGCCCGTCTGGAGAAGGAAATCCAATACCTGGACAGCGAAGTGACGCGCGTGGAGAAGAAGCTCGCGAACGAAGGCTTCGTGGCGAAGGCGCCGGCGAAAGTCATCGAGGAAGAAAAAGCGAAAATGGCTGACTATGCCGATAAGCGCGATAAAGTCAAAGCGCGCATCGCGGAATTGAGAGGCTGAAGCGGATGAGCGAACAACAACATGACATAAAGCCGCTTGCTTCGTACGAAGAAGCGAGATTGTGGATCGAAGGGCTGGTTGCGTTCGGCATCCGCCCCGGCATGGAGCGCATCCAGAAGCTGATGGAGCTGACGGGCCATCCCGAACGCAGGCTCAAGTTCATCCACGTGGCGGGCACCAACGGCAAAGGCTCGGTCTGCGCCTATCTGACCAGCGTGCTGCTGCGCTGCGGCTATGACGTGGGGACGTTCACGTCCCCGTACATCACGAAGTTTACGAATCGTTTCCAATACAACGGCACCGACATTCCGGAAGAGACGCTGCTGGCGCTCTCAAACCGGCTCAAGCCGCTCGTCGAGGAGATCGCCGCCTCGGAGCTTGGTTCGCCTTCGATGTTCGAGGTATCCACGGCGCTGGCGATTCTGTACTACGGAACGGTCGCTTACCCGGACTTCGTCGTATGGGAGACGGGGTTGGGCGGCCGCCTGGACGTGACCAACATCGTCACGCCGATCGTCTCGGTCATCACGAACGTCGGCCACGATCATATGGATATCCTGGGCGACACGCTCGAAGCGATCGCCGCGGAGAAGGCCGGCATCATCAAGGCGGGGGTTCCCGTCGTCAGCGCGGTAAGCCAGCCTGAAGCCGCGCAGGTGATTCGGGATACCGCAAGAGCGAAGAAGAGCTCGCTGTACATGCTGGGCGACCAGTTTCGCGAGACGGCGACCCTCGTCCGGGAGAACGAGCAGACGTTCCGTTTCGACGGGTTGTTCCGTTCGATCGACGAGCTGACGATTACGCTGAACGGGCCGCATCAACGGACGAATGCGGTCGTTGCGGTCATGACGCTGGAAGTGCTGCGGCAGTATTACGCGCTGATCCTGGAGGACGAGGATTTACGGGAAGGACTCCGCAGCGCCGCATGGCCGGGCCGCCTGGAGATGATCGGCGAATCGCCGCGCATTCTCATCGACGGCGCCCATAATCCCGAGGGCGCGCAGATGCTTGCGGCCGCGCTGCGGGAGACGTATTCGTACGAGCGTCTTCACCTTATGATCGCGATGCTCGCGAATAAGAATCATCGTGACACTTTGCGGCATATACTACCTCTAGTGAATACGCTTGTCGTGACAGAGGCGGATTTTCGCAAGGCTCTGTCCGCTGCCGATCTGGCGGCGCTTGTTCATGAACTTCGGGAGGAAGCGGGCTATTCTTTCGAGCTCATCGTGGAACCGGATTGGAAACAGGCGCTTGCGCGGCTGAAGATGTCGACCGGCGAGGCGGATCTGGCAGTCGTGACCGGCACGCTCTACTTGATTGCCGACGTCCGCTCCAAATTGCTCTATAATCAGGATTCTGAAAAAGGTTGGTGAACCGTCTTTGAATACAGCAGAACACGTTCATTTCATCGGAATCGGCGGTTACGGCATGAGCGCAATCGCGCGTGTCATGCTGGAGATGGGCTATAAGGTAACCGGCTCCGACGTAGCGCGCCAAGAACTTACGGAGAAGCTTGCGGCCAAAGGAGCGCGCATATTCATCGGACATCAGCCGGAGCATGTCGCCGGAGCGGACCTTGTCGTCTATTCGACGGCCTTATCCCGGGACAATGTGGAGCGGAAAGCGGCAGAGGATTTGAATATCCCTATCCTGCACCGGGCTCAAATGCTGGCGCGGCTGATGAACATCGGCAAAGGCGTCGCCGTGGCGGGAGCGCACGGCAAGACGACGACCTCGTCGATGATCGCGCTCGTCATGGAGAACTGCAAGCTCGATCCGACGTTCATCATCGGCGGCGAGATCGTCAACGTCGGCACGAACGCGAAGGCCGGCAAGGGCGAATACGTCGTCGCGGAAGCGGATGAGAGCGACGGATCGTTCCTGCAGTATCATCCGACGATCGCCATCGTGACGAATATCGAACCGGATCATCTCGAAAACTACGACGGCGATTTTAATAAATTGCGGGCGGCCTACGTGCAGTTTCTGAGCCAGGTGAAGCAGGGCGGCAGCGCGATCGTCTGCGCGGACGACGAGAACATGCAGGGCATGCTGCCCGAGCTCTTGGCGGGGCCGCTCGGCCATGAAGGCGTGCTGACGTACGGCATCGACCAAGAGGCGGTGTATCGGGCCGGCAACATTTTGCTCGGGGATCGCAAGGTTTCCTTCGATATGACGAAACAGGGCCAGCTGCTCGGTAGAATCGAGCTCTCGGTTCCGGGGCGCCACAACGTGTACAATGCGATGGCTACCGTCATTACGTGCCTCGAGGCGGGGATCCCGTTCGCGTCCATCGCCGAAGCGATTCTCGATTTCCGCGGCGCGAAACGCCGGTTCCAGGTGCTGGGCGAAATCAACGATATTCTTGTCATCGACGATTACGCGCATCATCCGACGGAAATCCAGGCGACGATCAGCGCCGCGAAGTCGACGGGCAAACGGATCATCGCCGTCTTCCAGCCGCAGCGCTATACCCGGACGTTCTTCCTGCTGGAGCAGTTCAGCCGCGCGTTCCCGGAGGCGGACGAAGTGTTGATTACGGATATCTATTCGCCGGCGGGCGAGCAGCAGATCGAAGGCGTCAATTCGAAGAAGCTCGTCGAGTTGATCATTAAGAACAGCAACCCCAATACGAGCTATTATCCGACGAAGGAAGAAGCGTTGGCGGTGTTGACCGCCCGGGTCAAACCGGGCGATCTCGTCATTACGATGGGGGCCGGCGACATCTGGAAGGTTGCCGATGCGCTGGCGAAATCGCTGCGTGCCAACGCCTAGGCGGGCATAACCAATTGATGGAGCCGGCTGCCGTAAGCGGCGCTCCCTCGCAAGCTTGAAAAGGGCCCTCATCCTGTACATGTACAGGATGAGGGCCCTTCATCGTTCTAGCGCAAACGATAAGCCGGAAATCCCCGCGGGGTTTCCGGCTCAATGGCGTGGTGTAGTCGTTTCCGCCGTTTTTGCCGTATCTGACTCCTTTGCTTCCCGAGCCGTATCCGCCTTGCTTTTATTGACCGCTGTCTTGCCGTTGGGCGTTATCTTGCCGCGGGCCGTTATCTTGCCGCGGGCCATTGTCTTGCCGTTGGCCGTTGTCTTGCCGTTGGCCGTTGTTTTGGCGTTGGCCGTTGTCCTGCCGTTGGCCGCTGTCTTGCCGTTGACCGTTACCTTGCTCTTGACCGCCGCCTTGACCTTGACCGCCACCTTGACCTTGACCGCCGCCTAGGCCTCGACCGCCGCCTTGACCTTGACCGCCGCCTTGACCTTGACCGCCGCCTAGGCCTTGACTGCCGCCCTGACCTTGACCGGCACCCTGACCTTGACCTCGACCGCCGCCTAGGCCTTGACCGCCTCCCTGACCTTGACCGCCTGCCTGACCTCGACCGCCGCCTTGACCTCGACCGCCGGCCTGACCTTTGCCGCCGCCCCTGCCTTGACCGTTACCGCGTCCTTGCCCGCCGCCGCCTTTGCCGTTTCGGATGCCTTGCGCGCGCCCGTTGCTCCAGCTTTTGCTTTTGGCTCGCATTTGCATGCCGGACTTTTTGGCGTGATAGACGTATACGATGGACTTAAGCGTTCTGCTGTCGACGACGCCCGTAGCTTTGAGGCCGTGTTTCTTCTGATAGTACTTTACGCCTCGGACCGTCAGATCGTTGTAATGTCCGTCAATCGGCCCCGAATAGCTGCCAAGCGACTTCAGCATCCCCTGAATGACGTATACATCCGGTCCGTGAGCCCCTTTGCCGATCGCGGAGCCGACGTTGGACATGCCTACGAACAGCACCAACGCCAGCATGGAAACCGCCAACAATCGGGCGACTTTTTTGAAACGCCATTGTTTCAAAGCATCAGCGTGGTTCTTCTCCTTCATTCAACAAGACACCTGCCTTAGTAAGTATGCGGACTCGTAAGCCACAGCCCTTACTATACCCCTACTATTATTTTTCTTATGCCGCCGAGACGGGCTGGCCCATAAGCCAAAATCAACCAAGCGTCCGGATAAAAAAAACCAACCCGAAGGTTGGTTTGCCGTCTGGACCGGCTTCCTCCGTCTCGAGGACGAAGGGGGCCGGCATCTTGCTTGATCATGCCGTTATACAAGCTTAGCCAGGTATTCGTCCAGTTGGGCAAAGGTACCGGCAAAGCCTTGTTGGACGTTGGAGCGGTTGCTGTCGAATGTATGAAGCTCTTCTTCGGAAGCGTTGACGGGGATGCCGCGCATCGTCAATTTCGTTTTCCCGTCCGCTTCCTCGAAGATCAAGGTATTCAGCATTTCCATGGGCCATGTCGGGCTGGCCGGATGGCGAAGCGTATTTCCCTCGGCGTCCGAGAAGGAATTGGTGAAGACCAGGCGCTCCGGAGGCGAGATTTCGCGGTAAACGAACTTGCCCCACATTTCATGGCCGTCCGGCGTTTTCATGCTGTAATGGAACAACCCGCCCGGGCGAAGGTCTACTTTCGCGACGTTCATCGCCAAGCCCTTGGGTCCCCACCAGTTCAACAGATGCTCGGCTTCGGTAAATACTTTGAAAACGAGATCGCGCGGGGCATTAAGCGTGCGGGTGAGGATTAATTCCTCTGCATTTCCGTTTTGCTGCTGCGTCATGATTCAAGAATACCTCCAATAGTTAGCTCAATCGTGGTGAAAATGCCGCTTAGGCCCTCCTAGTCGCCATCCGGCTTCTTGGCCTTGCTCTGAAGTTCTTGCAAATAATCCTCCAACTGATCGAAGCGGTCCTCCCAGACTCGACGGAATGAGCCCAGCCAAGCGTCCAGCTCCTGGAGCGGACGGGTTTCCAGCTTGTATATGCGCCGGTTGGCGGCAGGCTGCATGCCGACTAGCCCGGCATCGTGCAGCACGCGAAGATGCTTGGAAACCTGCGGCTGCTGAAGATGAAGCCTATCGGCAATGTCGCCTACCGGAAGAGGACCGTCGCGCAACAACTCGACAATGTGTAACCGGTTCGGCTCGGCAAGAGCGCTTAAAGTCGCATTCATGTTCATAATATACTCCATAGGGAATATTCCTGTAAAGGAATGGCTGAATGCAAGAATGCCGCGGCTGCCTGGTCATAATTCTCTCAACTCTCTCATAGACATGTACTAGAGTACGCGGACAAGGAGAGAGTGCGATGAATTCGAATGGACGCATTACGTATCGTTTCGATAAACGGAGCGGAGAACGCGTGGAGCAGCCGCCGCATGAGCAGCCGCGCGCATCGGAAGCCGATGACGCCCGTTATTTTAAAGAGGAAATGAAATTCTCGCCGGACATCCCGGCCTGGAACAGCCCGTTTCAAAATGATGCCCATGCGCTGGAGCAGCTTATTCGCGAAGCCGACGGACAAATGCCGAAGCGCGAGCCGATGACCCGGGCAAGAGCTTACGCGGAAGAGATCGAACCCCCGTACGCGCCGCTTGCGCCGGAGAAGGCCATGCCTCCTTTCGAGGCCGACGATACGATATTGTTAGGCGACGAAGGAACGGAACGCGAGATGCCGCTGCAGCCGTATGCCAAGCGCGGCGCCGCATCGCCGATCATCGATATGTATCCCCAGATCGAAGTCGAGGAGGATCTGTACGGGAGCCGCAACAAGCCGGGGAAGCGCATGTCCTTCGATACGCGGCTTGCCGGCTCCGCGAAGCGGCCGCCGCAGGGGCCGTCGTGGTTCAAAGTGTTCGCTTCGGTCGCGGGCGCGATCGCGACGGGGGCGCTGTTCGGCTATTTTGTCTTGACGCTGTTCACGGGCGGAACCGGTTCCGATAGCGCGGGCACGACGGCGGATTCCTTGCCTGCCGCAAGCGGTACCGTAACCGGCGGCGGAAAAACGGCGGGAGCCGCGAACGGAGGCAAGGCGACGGACCCCGGCACCGAAGGCGGCAATCCGAGCAGCACGGGCGGCGCGGCGAGCGCCGGCGGGCTTCCGACGGTGAAGGTAGACGTGCCGGCAGCCTCCTATTACATGCTGCAATACGGGGTGTTCAGCACGAAGGACGGGCTCGGCGCAGCCGCGGCGGAACTTCATGGCAAGGGGCTTGCGGCCGCTTCGCTGACATCCAAGGACGATTATCGCATCTATGTCGGGATGTCGACGGATCGCGACGAAGCCGAACTGCTCGGCCGGACGCTTGCCGGCATGGACGTTTACGTCAAGCAAATCGATGTTCCCGCGCTGAGCGGGTTCGCATATGGCGGCGCCCCGGCCGATGCGCAATCGTTCTTCGAAGACACGGCCCGGCTGCTTGCGAAGCTGGACGAGATGACGGTCGCGAAGCTGAGCGGACAATCGGCCGCTGACGGCGAATGGCAGGCGCTGCACCAGCAATGGACGGAAGCCGCGTCCAAAATGGAGACCGGCATGACGGACAAAACGAATAAAGACACGCTGCACAAACTCGTTCAGGCCGTGAACACGGCAGCCGTCGCCGCGGGCGAATATGCCAAAAAACCTTCCGAAGCCTATCTGTGGTCCATGCAGACTTCGCTCATGAACGCGGTCTTTATCCAGAAAGACTGGTTTGCTTCCATGGAATCATTGTAAAGCGTTCCCGGGACGCGTATAATGAAATGTACGTGTCAAAAAATGGCGAGGGACGTTGGAAGATGAAGAAAAATTTCTGGGTATTGCTGCTGTTCATCGTGATCGGCCTGCTGGCCGGAGCGCTTATCGCCCGTTCGTTGACTACGGTCCCAGGACTTTCGTTTCTGACGAAATCGACCCCCATTGTTTGGTCGCCCGCCGCGGACTTGCTCGTGCTGAGCTATTCGTTCACGCTGCGGCTCCACGTCAGCCTGCTCAGCATCGCCGGCCTTGTGCTCGCCATTTGGCTGTACCGCAAACTGTAGGGAGCTGCTACGATGCGCAAAGGAGCTTTGCCTTGATGGAACATTCCCGCACGACCCCAATTGAACATCCCAGCCAGCTCGTGCTGGCTTCGTCTTCTCCCCGCCGGCGGGAATTGGTCGCTTCACTCGGCCTTTCCTTGCCGGTTCTCATTTTGTCAAGCGACACGGATGAAACGACGCCTCCGCACTGGACGCCGCCGCAAATCGTCGAACGGCTCGGATTGCGCAAGGCCAGGGCTTCGGCAGAGCTCCTTTCGCCCGAGGACGCGTCGGCCTCGCTCATTATCGGAGCCGATACGATCGTCGTGCTTGACGGCGAAGCGCTCGGCAAGCCCCGCGACCGTGCGGATGCCGTGGGCATGCTGAGCCGGCTTCAAGGGCGCCGGCACGAGGTGTTTACCGGAATCGCATGCTTCGAGCCGCGAACCGGTCGGCAGCTGACCGCGCACCGCAGAACGGAAGTCGTCATGAAACCGCTTGATTCCGGCACGATCGAACGCTACGTCGAATCCGGCGAGCCGATGGACAAAGCGGGCAGCTACGGCATACAAGGCCGAGGCGCCGTGCTCGTCGACCGGATCGACGGTTGCTATTTCAACGTGGTCGGCTTGCCGCTCTCGCTCCTGTCGGACATGCTGTCCGAATTCGGCATCGCGGTTATTTAAACGCGCCGGAACGCAGCCGGTTTACGGCGCGCTTGCTCGACACCAACCACTACCAGAAAGCAGGGAACTCACATGGAGGCAGGCAAGCCCTATGTGCTTCGAAACATCCCTAACGAAGACCGACCCAGAGAGCGCCTGATGACCGTTGGGGCCGATGCACTCAGTCATGCGGAATTGCTGGCCATTTTGCTGCGAACGGGAACGAGAAGCGAATCCGCCGTTCTCCTCGCGTCGCGAATTCTTCAACAGTGCGGCAGCCTGCGCGGGCTCGTGGACATGAGCATCGCGGAGCTGACCGAGATCCGGGGGATCGGACCAGCCAAAGCGGTGCAGCTCCGCGCCGGCATCGAGCTCGGCCGCCGTCTCGCCCGCAGTCAGCAGGGAGAATTGCCGACGATCCGAAGACCCTCCGACGCAGCGCAAATCATGATGGAAGAGCTCCGCTATTTGAAGCAGGAGCATTTCGTTTGCTTATACTTAAATACGAAAAATCAAGTCATTTTAACGGAAACGTTATCCGTAGGCACCCTCAACGCGACGCTCGTCCATCCTCGCGAAGTGTTTCGCGCGGCGATCAAATGCAGCAGCTCCTCGCTGATCTGCCTGCATAATCACCCCAGCGGCGATCCGACGCCGAGCCCCGAAGATATCGCCCTCACGAGACGCCTGGTAGAAGCGGGCGAGCTTGTCGGCATCGATGTACTCGACCATTTGGTAATAGGTGACAATCGCTTTATAAGTTTGAAGGAGCAAGGCCACATGTAATATAATAAGAGGGATTGTCTTACGAAAGAAAGGAAGATACAACTATGTTTGGTGGTTTTTCGAAAGATCTGGGAATCGATTTGGGTACGGCTAACACGCTGGTCTATGTCAAAGGAAAAGGAATTGTCGTAAGAGAGCCTTCCGTGGTTGCTCTTCGTACCGATACCAAGAAAATCGAAGCCGTCGGCGAGCACGCCAAAAAAATGATCGGACGCACGCCGGGCAACATCCGCGCGATCCGCCCGATGAAAGACGGCGTGATCGCGGATTTCGACACGACCTCCACGATGATCAAATATTTCATCCGTCAAGCGCAGAAGAGCCGTTCGTTGTTTCCGCGCCATCCGAACGTGATGGTTTGCGTGCCGTCGGGCATCACGGCCGTCGAGCAGCGCGCGGTGAAGGACGCGACCGTGCAAGCGGGCGCGCGGGAAGCCTTCACGATCGAAGAGCCGTTCGCGGCGGCGATCGGCGCGGATCTGCCGGTGTGGGAGCCGACGGGCAGCATGGTCGTGGACATCGGCGGAGGCACGACGGAGGTTGCGGTCATCTCGCTCGGCGGCATCGTCACGAGCCGTTCCATCCGCATCGCCGGAGACGAGATGGACGAGGCGATCATGCAGTACATCAAGCGGATGTACAACCTCATGATCGGGGAGCGAACGTCCGAGCAGCTGAAAATGGAGATCGGATCGGCGCTCGCCCTGGAACAGCAGGAAACGATCGAAATTCGCGGACGAGACTTGGTGTCGGGATTGCCGAAGACGCTTCCGATATCGTCGGACGAGATTTGCGAGGCGCTGGCCGATACCGTCAATGCCATCGTCGACGCCGTCAAGGTCACCCTCGAGAAATGCCCGCCCGAGCTGTCCGCGGACATCATGGACCGCGGCATCGTCCTGACGGGCGGCGGCGCATTGCTGAAGAACCTGGACAAGCTGCTCGCGCGCGAAACGGGGATGCCGGTCATCGTGGCGGAGAATCCGCTTGATTGCGTTGCAATCGGAACAGGCAGAGCGCTGGACAATATCGACCTGTTCAAAACACGCGGAGGTCCGGTTTCCCGCTCCAAGAAGTAATCCGGCACAAGGATTTCGGGGAAAACGGATGACCGACGCTGATTGGTTTGAACGAGCCGTGGGGTCGTTCAGCATTCAGTACGAAATGGGCGGGTGAAGAAGTGTTTAATTGGATGCGCAACAAACGGATGTTTGTGCTCATGATCGTGTTTATTCTCTTCGTTGCCGTGTTGGGCTTTTCCATCGGCGACCGGAAGAAGCTGTCGTGGCCGGAAAATTTCGCGCTCGATACGACGGGCTTCTTCCAGCAGTGGCTGTATCGGCCGGCCGGCTATGTGTCGAATCTCGTCCACGACTTGTCCCATATGCGCGAGGTGTACAAGGAAAACGAGCAGCTGCGCATCGCGGCTGCCGCTTACGCGCGGGACAGCATCAAGTACAACGGCATGGAGGCCAAGCTAAAAGATCTTCAGGAAGATCTTGATTTCACCGAACGCCAGAAACAGCTGGATAACTATAAATATCTGATCGCCCAGGTCGTGGCCGTCAACAACGATCCGTACGACGAGACGATCCGCATCAATTTGGGCTCCAAGGACGGCATCAAGCCGAACATGGTCGTCGTCACCAACAAAGGCTTGGTCGGCTTGATCATGCGCGTCGATCCGTTCTTCTCCTCCGTCATGCCGATCACGAAGCTGAACGTGAATTCGATCGATACGAAGCTGATCGCGGCCACGGTTCTCGGCAAGGAAGAGAAGTCGTTCGGCATCGTCGACAATTACGATTCGGAGACCGGCAAGCTGTCCATGTCCAAAATTTCCGAGCACGACCCCCTGAAGAAAGGGGATACCGTCATTACGTCCGGCGAAGGCGGGGTTTATCCGCGCGGCATGGTCATCGGCACGGTCGACAGCAGCCAGGTGGGCGATTTCGGCCTGACCTACACGGCAACGATTACGCCGGCGGCGGATTTCGATCATTTGACCGAAGTATTCGTCGTGCAAACCTCCGATTTGGGAGCAGAAACTCCATGAGCCTCCAGCGTATCATAGGCGTCATGGTACTGTTCTTTCTGTCGGAAGGAACGATCTTCTACTGGTTGCTCCCGGATGATATGGTCGGGCGCATCGTGCCGCATTTTACGCTCGCTTTCGTGCTCTTCGCGGCGCTCTACCGGGGGCGGCACTCGGCGCTCCTGCTCGGCTTGTCGTTCGGCTTGCTGCAGGATCTGGCCTTTTACGGCCGTATTCTCGGCGTGCATGCCTTCGCGATGGGGCTGGTCGGGTATTTAACCGGGCTGCTGATGGAGCGCAAGCGCAGCACGCTCTTGATGGCGCTTTCGATGATCGGGCTGTCCACTCTCGTCCACGATACGGTCGTCTATTTCATCTACCGGGTTTTCCGGCTTACGGATCAAACGTTTGAATGGGCGCTGTCGCAGCATGTCATTCCGAGCTTGTTTCTTCAGCTATTATTCGCATTGGCCTTGTACATACCGGCAAGACGATGGTTCGAAGGCAGCATAAAGCCCAAAACGGACGAGGAAGAAGATTAACGCGTCCTTCGAGGCAGGAAAACGCGCGCGAATGAAAGAATCGTATAGAGAGAGAGGGGTGAAGCGAGCGTGACCGAGAAGCAGCATATTACGATAAAAGGCGTCAAGGACGGGTTGATTTTCCTCCTCGACGACAATTGCGAGTTTTCCGCCTTGCTGGACGAACTGCAGTACAAATTGGAAAAATCGCATCAACAGCTGCTGACAGGTCCCATCGTTCACGTTCAAGTGAAGCTCGGCACCCGTCTGATCAACGAGGAAGAAAAAGAACGGATTAAAGCGACGATCCGGCAGCAGGGCAATCTGCTCGTGCAAACGATCGAGAGCGAGGCCCGGGTCGAAGCGAAGCCCGAAGACGGCAATAATATCAAGCTCTTGACGGGCATCGTCCGTTCCGGCCAAACCGTCGAGCACGACGGCAACCTGCTGCTGATGGGGGACGTCAACCCTGGCGGCACGGTGATGTGCACGGGGGACATATACGTGCTCGGCGCGCTCCGCGGACTGGCGCATGCCGGCTTCAAGGGAGAGAAGAATGCCGTCATCGCCGCGTCCTTGCTGAGACCGACGCAGCTCCGCATCGACGATGTCATCAGCCGTCCGCCGGACGAATGGATGACGGGGGACGCGATGATGGAGTTTGCCTTCTTGAGCGAAGGCGTAATGAAAATCGATAAGATGACGCAGCTGCAGCGCTTGCGCAAGCTGCCCGTCTTGTTTAGAGCTTGAGCGGGGGAGTGAAGTCATGGGAGAAGCGATTGTGGTGACATCGGGTAAAGGCGGGGTCGGCAAAACGACGACCTCGGCCAATATCGGCACGGCGCTTGCGTTGCTTGGGAAAAAGGTGTGCATGGTCGATACGGATATCGGCCTGCGCAATCTGGACGTGGTCATGGGGCTCGAAAACCGCATCATCTATGACTTGATCGATGTAGCGGAAGGCCGCTGTAGGCTCAACCAGGCGCTCGTCAAGGACAAACGATTCGAAGAGCTGTATATGCTGCCGGCCGCCCAAACGAAGGATAAGAGCGATATCTCGCCCGAGCAGGTCAAGGATATCGTCGTGGAGCTGAAGAAAGAATACGATTACGTCATCATCGACTGTCCGGCCGGCATCGAACAAGGCTTCCGGAATGCCATCGCCGGCGCCGACCGCGCGATCATCGTCACGACGCCGGAGAACGCGGCCGTCCGGGACGCGGACCGGGTCATCGGACTGCTGGAGCAGGCGCAGGTGCCTTCGCGGCTCGTCATTAACCGCATTCGCGCGAATATGGTCCGCTCCGGCGATATGCTCGACATCGATGAAATCTGCCAGGTGCTTGCGATCGATTTGCTCGGCATCGTTCCCGACGACGAGAAGGTCATCCGTTCGGCCAACGCCGGCGAGCCGACGGTCATGGATCCGTCCTCGCGCGCCGCGATCGCTTACCGCAACATCGCCAGGCGCATGCTTGGCGACATGGTGCCTCTCATGCCGCTCGAAGAGAAGACGGGCGTCATGAAGCGATTCCGCAAGTTTCTTGGAATAGGATGATTGCGAAGTGCTGAATAAACTGAAAAAAATAGATTTGGGCATCATCTTCATCTTGCTCGCGCTCATGGCGGCCAGTACGCTGCTCGTGCACAGCGCCACATACGGGAATCCCGAATACGCGAACTACGACGTGAAGACCATGATCTTCTACGGCGCCGGATTTGCGATCGCGCTGTGCGCGTCCTTCTTCGATTACCGCGTGCTGCTGAAAGCGTGGCATGTGTTATACGGCCTTGGCTTGATTCTGCTGGTCGCCGTGTACTTGCTGGCGCCCGAGATCAACGGCGCGAAGAGCTGGTTCATCCTTCCCGGCGGCCTCCTGTTCCAGCCGGCGGAGATGGTGAAGATCATTCTGATCATCACCGTCGCGTTCCTCATGGGGCGAAGGCAGGGCGATCCGCTGCGCATCCGGCAGGATTTATTCGTCGTCGCCGTCTTTTCGTTCGTGCCGTTCCTGCTCGTCATGATCCAGCCGGATTTGGGGAATGCCATCATCTACTTGGTCATCGTGCTCGGCATGTTATGGATCGGCAACGTGCGTTACACGCATGTGCTGATCGGGCTGTCGATCATCGTCGGCTGCCTGATCTTGTTCATGTCCCTGTTCAACACGTACAACCAACAGATCCACGATTACATGGAAGACCATAACAAGACGCACTGGTACGTTCGGATCAACGGGTTCATCAATCCGGATACGGCGTCCGGCGACGATGTGTATCAGGCGAATAAAGCAAAAATCGCCATTGGCTCGGGCGGTTTGACGGGCGACGGCTACATGAAGGGCGAATCCAAGAACCGGAAGTTCATTCCTTATCCATACTCGGACGCGATATTCGTCGTCGTCGGCGAGGAGTTCGGCTTCCAGGGAGCCGCGATCCTGCTGATGCTGTATTTCTTGTTGATCTACCGGATGATCATTATCGCCTTCCAGTGTTACGACTTGCGGGGATCGTTCATCGTCATCGGCATCGTGTCGATGTACGTCTTCCAAGTCTTCCAGAACATCGGGATGATGATCGGGCTGATGCCGATAACGGGCATTACGCTGCCGTTCATCAGCTACGGCGGAACTTCGCTGCTGTTGAACATGCTGTGCATCGGCATCGTGTTCAGCGTCAAGGTGCATCAAGAGAAGTATGAAATGGCCACGTAACCGTCCGGCATCGCCGGGCGGTTTTTCTTGTGCGGCGGCCAGAAGACAAGGAGGAGAAATGCCATGATGTTCGAGCACTACGTCGGCATCGATTATTCCGGCAAAGGTTCGCCGCGGCAGAAGCACACCGCGATTCAGATCTACGAGTCGAGCGCTGACGTGCTCCCTATAAGGGCAGCCGGCCAAGCCAGCTGGTCCAGGGAAGGGACGTACCGCTTTCTGGCGGATCGGCTGGAAGAACAGCGAGCCGGGCTTAGGGGAGCGATGATCGTCGGGATGGACCATGGACTGTCGTTCCCGCTTTCGTATTTTGAGGAGGCCACGCCGGTCAAGCCCGCATTCCATGACTGGATGGCGTTCATGCGTCATTTCGATGGGATATGGGGCGGGGTCAAAGAACAACCGGTTTCGTCGATCGCGGCGCCGACGCTGCCGTACGTTAATCCTTGGGAGCTTCGCTTGACGGAGAAATTCACGTCTTCGGCCAAAAGCGTGCTGAACCTGAATCCGACCTTGATCTCGGTCGCTTTCTCCACGCATGCCGGACTGCCGTGGCTATACGAGCTTCGGCGCAAGTATGCCGACGTGCTTCACGTATGGCCGTTCGACGGGCTTTCGCCGGAAGGCGGCAGGAGCGTCATTGCCGAGGCGTACCCGTCCTTGTTCTACAATCGCTACGAATACCCGCCGGAATTGACGAAGCGGGACGAGAAAGACGCGTATGCGGTATCTTTATGGCTGCGCGAGCAGGATGCCGCCGGCACGCTGCGGCAGTACATGAGCCTGCCGACGCTGACCGCTCGTCAGCGCGAAGCCGTCGTGCCGTTGGAGGGCTGGATTCTCGGCGTTTTATAATCCCCGGGGACGAACTCATAACCCGTCCGACCGCCTCATATACTGGAGTGAACAAGCTGTATAGGTGGAGGGATAGGTTATGGATACGCGAAACAGCGTCCGCGAACGCAGGCAAGAACGCATCCGCCGGATCATGGAGAATAACGCCAAGCAGGCAGCGCGACAGCAGCCGCAAACCTCTCAGCCTCAACCGTTGCGGCATCCTCAGAGGCAGCAAGCGGAACAGGAGCCGATGCTTCTTGTGCCGCCGCATGCGGATCGCTATCCCGCCGGCCTGGACGTGCCGCCGGCGGCGTCAGGTTCGCGTCCGCAGGAAGAAGATCCGGAACGGCTGTGGAAAGCGAATCCCAATCCGTGGGAATCCGCGGGCTGGAACATGGCGCCTTTGCCGAGCAAGGACGTCCGCGCCAGCAAGGCGGGCGGCCCGCCGCCGGACCGGCCGAACGATTACCGGTTCATCGCGAGAGGCTTGTTTATTCAATCGGCCGTCGCCATGGCGCTGTTCGCGATCGTGTTCTTGATGTTCAAGGTGGATAACCCGGCAGCCAAGAAGGGGCAGGAGGCGGTCACCGCGGCCTTGACGGAAAGCATGAATTTCGACGCGGCAGCCGCCGCGTATAACAAATGGTTTGCCGGCGCCCCGTCGTTCATTCCGTTCTTCGGCAGCCATGGCGACGAGGAATCCCGGCTTGCCGAGGGCGCCGTGGAGCTCCCGATCGTTTCGCCGCTGCGGGCGGGCACGGTCGTGCGTTCGTTCGCGGAGACGCTGGACGGCGTCGATATCGCGGGCAGCCCGGAACAGGCGGTGCTGGCGGCGGAGACGGGACGCGTCATCCTCGTCTCGAAGGACGGGAATGACGGAGAAACCGTGTTCGTGCAGCATGCCAACGAGCGCGTGACGGTATACGGCCATCTGACAGGCGTGATCGTCGCGGCCAACGATTGGATCGAAGCGGGCAAAACCCTCGGGAAGCTTCAGGCGCCGAAGGAAAGCGGCACCCAAAGCCTGCTGTTTTTCGCGGTGAAGGAGAAGGGCCGATACGTCAATCCGGCGGACGTCGTGCCGATTGATTAAACTCGGCGGCATCCGGTGGTCCGTTCATCCGCTATTCGTGCTTATCATGCTCGCGTCCGTCGTAACGGGGTACTTTGTCGAACTGCTGACATTGTTCGCGATCGTGCTCGTACACGAGCTGGGGCATGTCTTCGCGGCAAAAGGCTTCGGCTGGACGGTTCGCGAGGTGAAGCTGCTGCCCTTCGGCGGGGTGGCTGAAGTCGAGGACGGAAGCGGGCTGCCGGCAAGAGAAGAAGCGCTCGTGGCGATCGCCGGTCCCCTGCAGAACGCCTGGATGGCGGGCGCCGCCTGGGTGTTCGGGCAAACCGGATTGTGGCACCCTGACTGGGCGGCTTACGTCTGTCAGGCGAATATCATGATCGGCTTGTTCAATTTGCTGCCAATCCTGCCGCTGGACGGCGGGAAGCTGATGCAGGCGGGACTAAGCCGGACGCTGACGTTTCACGGCACGCTGATTTGGGGTACTAGAATCAGTCTGCTCTTTAGCGCGTTAATGATCGTGAGCGCCTTCGTGCCCGCCGTACTGAGCAAGAACGCGGTCCATTTGCATTTGAACCTGGTCGCCGTCGGCTTGTTTCTGCTGCTGACCAATTGGACGGCGTATCGCAACATTCCCTTTCTTTTCCTTCGTTTCCTGACCAACCGTGCCGTGTCGTCGTCCCGATCGGTCTCGCGGGGGACCTGGGCGTTCCCGATCATCGTGCCGAAGGGGTACACGGTACTGGCCGCGCTCCGGCTGTTCAAGCGGGACAGCTATCATTTGATCGTCGTGATGGAGGAGAAAGGGGACGTGCTGGGCGTACTGCCGGAACAGCGATTGGTCAGCGGATTTCTATCGGACGGAAAAGCAGACCGTGCAGTCTTGGAGCTTTTCATGTAAAATAGGTATCCGTGGAGACCGACTGAGGCAGGAGGTCAAGAGAATGAAGAAAATGCTGGTTCACGGTCAGAAAGACATGCTTCAAATCGCCATCGTGGACGATCAATCGCTGTATGAATACTATATGGAAAAGACGGAGAACGCCGGCCAGCTTGTCGGAAGCATCTTCAAAGCGCGCGTCGTGAACGTATTGCCCGGCATGCAGGCGGCCTTCGTCGATATCGGACTCCCGAAGAACGCCTTTCTTTATATCGATGACGTGCTGCATCCGCATTTGGATCGGCAGCCGAAGGAGAAGCCGCAGATCAATCAGCTGCTTCATCCCGGACAAGAGCTGCTCGTGCAGGTCATGAAAGAACCGCTGGGCGGCAAAGGCGCCCGGGTAACGACGCATTTCTCCCTGCCCGGCAGGTTTCTGGTCTATATGCCGATCGCCGATTACATAGGCGTGTCCAAGAAGGTCAGCACCGAGTCGGAGCGATCGCGGATGCGCGCCGTCGGCGAACGGATCCGGCTGCCCGGCGAAGGCGTCATCATGCGAACGGCCTCGGAAGGCGAGAGCCTGGACGCGCTGCAGCAGGACGTGCAGTTTCTTAGGGAGCTCTGGCAGGAGATCAGGCAGCGGGGCGAGACGGCTTCGGCGCCCACGTTGCTGCACCGGGACGCGGATCTCGTGCACCGACTGGTTCGCGACCTGCTGACGGCCGAGATCGACCAAATCTGGATCGACGACGGTTCGGTATTCCGGAAGACGAAGGCCATGATGAAACGGCTTGCCCCCGCCATGCTGCCGAGGCTCCGGTTGTTCGAGCCGGTGATCGGCGGCGTTTCGCTCTTTCAGCAGGATCATATCAACGAGCAGCTGAACGAAGCCTGCCAGCGCCGGTTCCGACTCAAATCCGGAGGAGATCTCGTCTGGGATCAGACGGAAGCGTTGACCGTCGTCGACGTCAACACGGGCCGTTTCGTCGGCACCTCCGACCTGGAGGACACCGTGTTCCGCACGAATCTCGAAGCGGCCGAGCAGATCGCCAGGCTACTTCGTCTGCGGGATGTCGGCGGCATCATCATCGTCGATTTCATCGATATGGAACAAGAGGCGCATCGCGAGCAAGTGATGCAGCTCCTCGAGCGTCACGTGCGCTCCGATCGGACCAAATGCCAGGTCGTCGGATGGACGAGGCTGGGCCTTTTGGAAATGACGCGCAAAAAAGTGCGCGAGCAAAAGCCGGTTTCGGCCAAGGAGCCTTCGGGCAGTCCGGCGTTTTGACGAGTCCGGCATCCTATATTATTTCGTTGCTATCGGATATGATGTGTGATATTATGTTATGGTGTCTGCGATTGAGAACTGCGAATTGCCGGCCATTTACCGCACAGAACAGGTACATAAGCGCGTGAGAGCCCGCTTTCACGGCACCTGCATCAGGCGAGTCTTCGATATAAGGAGGTGCAACACATGTTTGCGATCATTGAAACGGGTGGAAAACAATACAAAGTGCAAGAAGGCGACGTTCTTTACATCGAGAAACTGGATGCTGCTGAAGGCGAGAACGTAACGTTCGACCGCGTATTGGCTGTTTCCAAAGGCGAAGAAATCGTTACGGGTACTCCGGTTGTTTCCGGCGCTACTGTAACGGCGACCGTCGAGAAACACGGCAGAGGACAAAAAATCATCGTTTATAAATATAAAGCGAAGAAAAACTACCGCCGGAAGCAAGGTCACCGTCAACCGTACTCCAAAGTTACGATTGGCAAGATCCAAGCTTAAGAGGACAACCTATGATTACGGTCACCATTGAACGGCAGTCCGCCGTCGATTCGCGGATCGTATCGTTTGCGATAGAGGGACATGCCAAATTCGCCAATCCCGGCAAGGACATCATCTGCGCGGGGGTGTCGGCCGTATCGGTCGGCACGGTGAATGCGATCGAAGCGCTGGCGGGCGTCGTGCTCCCGGCTTCGATGAAGAGCGGCTGGCTCCGGTCCGAAATCCCCGCCGGAGAGGATGCGGCTTCCGATGCGAAGATGCAGCTTCTCCTGGAGAGTATGATCGTGATGCTCGAATCCATCGCGGCCTCGTACGGGAAGTACGTTGTCATTCGTCAACAATTTCGTGAATAAAGGAGGGAACATCCATGTTGAAACTGAATCTTCAGCTCTTCGCTTCGAAGAAAGGCGTAGGTTCCACAAAGAACGGACGCGACAGCCAATCGAAACGTCTCGGCGCTAAACGTGCCGACGGCCAAACGGTAACGGCGGGAAGCATTCTTGTTCGTCAACGCGGAACGAAAGTTCATCCGGGCAACAACGTTGGCATCGGTAAAGACGACACGCTCTTCGCGAAAGTGGAAGGCGTCGTGAAATACGAACGTTGGGGACGCGACCGCAAGAAAGTCAGCGTTTACCCGGTTGCAGCAGCAGCTGTCGCTGCAGCGGAATAAGCAACAATCCCCGGTCTGCTTGCAGACCGGGGTTTTCTTTTTTTTATCGTCCCTTGGGTTGTCCGGATGAACTTTCCGCTTACTCATGCTATACTGTTTAAGGTTGGGAAAGAATAGGAAAGTAGGCTCGATTCATGAATCGCACCCGATATTATGCGGCTGCTTCCGTCATTGCGCCTGCGGCGGCAGTATTAATTTGGCCCATGCACCGGTGGCTGCTGGCCGTCTTTCTGGTTTGGGTCGCGGCAGCGGCGATAGCGTGGAACCGTTCTCTCGCGCGGGAACAGGCCGGTCGGTTGGAGCTGCTCGAGAAATCGCTGCAGCAAACCGCGATTGCCACGCTGAATCATCATCGGCATGATTGGATGAACGATCTGCAAATTATCTTCGGCTATCTTCGGATGGGGAAGACGGATAAGGCGATTCAGTGCGTGGAACAGATAAGGGAACGGATGTTGACCGAAAGCAAGATTGCCAAGCTCGGAATCCCGTCGCTCGTGATGTTCCTGCAATCTTTCCGCACGCGGACCAATGCCATGATCATCGATATGGACATTGACGGCGAAGTGAATTTGGCCGAGGTGTTCCCCGACAAGGAACAGGCGGCGAATGCGATTATAGAGCTGATACAAGCGTACCGCGAAGCGGCCGTTACGGGCAGCGGGGACGCGGCCAGGCTGATGATGGATATATCCGCGTACGAGGATAAGCTGCAGCTGTCGTTCCATTTCGACGGGAAGCTCGCGTCGGGCAGCGAATGGAAGAAGAATTGCGAGCGCGCGCTTCACGGTTCACCGCTTCACATGGCGGAAGTGGATCATGGCAAGGGGACGTTGATCCTCGAGGCGCAGCTTGGACAATAGATGGAGGAAGCAAAGACATGTTTGTCGATAAGGCGAAAATATTCGTAAAAGGCGGCGACGGGGGCAACGGGATCGTCTCGTACCGCCGGGAGAAGTACGTGCCGCAAGGCGGGCCCGCCGGCGGCGACGGGGGGAAGGGCGGCGACGTCATTTTCCGCGTGGACAACGGGCTGCGGACGCTCATGGACTTCCGTTACCAGAAGCACTTCAAGGGCGAACGGGGCGAGCGCGGCAAAGTCAAGACGATGCACGGGTCCAACGCGGAGAACACCGTGATTCGGATTCCGCCGGGAACGGTCATCTTGGATGACGATTCCGGTGAAATCATCGCGGACATGACGCAGCACGGCTCGGAGATCATCGTCGCCAAGGGCGGACGCGGCGGACGCGGCAATACCCGATTCGCGACGGCGAGCAATCCGGCGCCGGATTTCGCGGAGAACGGCGAAGACGGCGAAGAACGTTGGATCATTCTCGAGCTGAAGGTCATGGCCGATGTCGGCCTTGTCGGTTTCCCGAGCGTGGGCAAATCGACGCTGCTCTCGATCGTGTCGGCGGCGCAGCCGAAGATCGGCGCGTACCATTTCACGACGATTTCGCCGAATCTCGGCGTCGTCGATGTCGGGGACGGACGCAGCTTCGTCATGGCGGATCTGCCGGGATTGATCGAAGGCGCGCATGAAGGCGTCGGGCTCGGCCATGATTTTCTGCGGCATGTGGAGCGCACGCGCATTATTTTGCACGTGCTCGACATGTCGGGTTCGGAGGGACGCGATCCGTACGAGGATTGGGTCACCATCAATCAGGAGCTGGAGCTGTACAATCCGGTGCTGGCCGAGCGTCCGCAGATCATCGTGGCGAACAAGATGGACATGCCGGAAGCCGAGGACAACCTCGCGCTGTTCCGGGAGCAGCTGCAGGCGCGCGAAGACGAAGCCGAGCATCAGGTCGTGGCGATGTCCTCGCTGACGAAGCAGGGCGTTCAGGAGCTGCTCTATAAGGCGATGGACCTGCTCGAGACCGTGCCGGAGACCCGTCAGATCGAGGAAGTGCGCGACGTGGCGGAACGCAAGGTGTATACGCTGGACAAGGAAGAGGACCGCTCCTTCAAGGTGGGCAAGGAGAACGAGGGCTTCTACGTGGAGAGCGCCTATATCGAGAAATTCATGAAGCGGGTCAACCTCAACAACTCCTACGACGCGATCATGCGTTTCGCGAGAACGCTGCGCTTGATGGGCGTGGACGCGGAGCTTCGCAAAATCGGCGCGAAAGACGGCGATATCGTACGAATCGGCGACTTTACCTTCGAGTTTTTCGAGGGAAGCGACTTCTATTACCACGAATAGCACGGGATCAGCTGCCGGGGCTGTGTTTGCATCTACTGCAGACGCGGCCGGGGCGGCTTTTTTGATACGAGGGATTTGCCGCCGCATGCATGGAAATGACTATTGCCGCCATGGCGTTTATTCGCTATAATGTCCTCTATGGAAGAACAAATGTCTTCGATAGGAGGACGGTCAGTGGAGGAACGATATTATGTCGTTCGCGAGGATATGCTGCCGGAAGCAATCGTGAAGACCATTCAGGTCAAGGAAATGCTTCGCCGGGGCGATGCCGCCACCGTTCACGAAGCGACCGAGCGCGTAGGCCTGAGCCGAAGCGCCTTTTACAAGTACAAAGACGGAGTTTACGCGCAGGATCACCTGAAGCGGGAAACGATCGTGACCATATCCATGGATCTGGATCATCGCGCCGGCGTGCTTTCCAAGGTGCTCGGCCTCGTGGCCGGCTCGGAAGGAAACGTGCTGACGATACATCAATCGATTCCGCTGCAAGGGCTTGCCAACGTCGTGATTTCCGTTGATACCTCGCTCATGGGCGGGGCGCTGTCCGAATTCACGGATGCGCTTCGCAGGCAGGACGGCGTCCGCAGGGCGTCCATCGTCGGCCAAGGATAGACTATATACTGGAGGTTAACGGAATGAAACCGATTAAAGTAGGATTGCTTGGACTCGGCACGGTAGGAACGGGCGTCGTTCGCATCGTGGAGGGTCATCAGACGGATCTGCAAAGCCAGGTCGGATCCCCGATCGTCATCGAGAAGGTGCTCGTTCAAAATATAAGCAAGGTTCGCGCGGTCAGCATCAATCCCGCAAAATTGACGGAGGACGCTTGGGAGGTCATCCATAATCCCGAGATCGACGTCATCGTCGAAGTCATGGGCGGCATCGAGACGACCAAGAGGTATATCCTGGAGGCATTGGCCCGCGGCAAGCACGTCGTCACGGCGAACAAGGATTTGATGGCGCTGCATGGTCCCGAAATCCTGGCCGCGGCGCACGAGAACGGCTGCGACGTGCTCTACGAAGCGAGCGTGGCGGGCGGCATACCGATTATCCGCACGCTGATCGAAGGCTTCTCGTCCGACCGCATTACCAAGATTATGGGCATCGTGAACGGGACGACGAATTATATCTTGACGAAGATGAGCAAGGAAGGCGCTGCCTATGGGGACGTGCTGAAGGAAGCCCAGGAGCTCGGCTACGCCGAAGCCGATCCGACTTCCGACGTGGAAGGATTGGATGCGGCGCGTAAAATGACGATTCTGGCGACGCTCGGCTTCCGCGCGAACGTGGCGCTCGAGGACGTCGACGTCAAAGGCATCTCGGCGATTACCCGCGAGGATATCCTGTACGCGAAGCGGCTCGGCTACGAAGTGAAGCTGCTCGGCATCGCGGAACGCCAGGACGATTACATCAGCGTCAGCGTGCAGCCGACGATGGTGAAGCTGTCGCATCCGATCGCCGCAGTGAACGGCGTGTATAACGCGGTGTACGTCTACGGCGAAGCCGTGGGCGAGACGATGTTCTACGGACCGGGAGCGGGAGAATTGCCGACGGCAACCTCCGTCGTCGCCGATTTGGTGGCGGTGGTGAAGAACCTAAAGCTCGGCGTGAACGGCAAGCAGGAGCTGATCGCGTACAAGGAGAAGAAGCTCAAAACCGACGAGCAGATCGCGTCGAAATATTTCATGCTGCTGCACGTGGCGGATCGCGCGGGCGTGCTGGCGCGCATCACGCAGGCGTTCGCCGAGCACGAGGTGAGCCTGGAATCCGTGCTGCAGCAGCCGAATCCGAGCAATCCGGAAGCGGAAATCATCATCATCACGCATGACGCGAACAAAGCGGCGGCCAAACGGGTCCTCAAATCGCTCGAAGCGATGGACGTCGTGAAAACGATCAAGAGCGTCTACCGCGTCGAAGGATAAAGCCGGCATAAGCATGGCAGGGAAGCGCAAGTAAATGAAGCTACGGATGAAGAACCTATGACGCACGGCATCGGTTAGAAACGCCATCCGTCATCTGGAGGGTGCGGGAGTATGATAAACGGCCAGGTATTGGTTAAAGTTCCGGCCAGCACGGCGAATCTCGGTCCGGGCTTCGATACGCTGGGCATGGCGCTGTCGCTTTACGCGTGGATCGAGATGGAAGCCGTCCCCGGCGGAGACACCGTTATCGAGCTATACGGCGAAGGATTGGAAGGCATACCGACCGACAAGACGAACCTGACGTACAAGGTCGCCAAGCTCGTATTCGAGGAAGCCGGCCTGGAGATGCCGGAGCTTCGCATCGCCATGTACAGCGAGATCCCGCTTACCCGCGGACTCGGCAGCAGCGCGTCCGCGATCGTCGCGGCGCTCGTGGCGGCGAACGCGCTGGCAGGCAGCCCGCTCGGCGAGGACAAGTTGTTCCAAATGGCCTCCGAGCTGGAGGGCCATCCCGATAACGTAGGCGCGTCGCTCTTCGGCGGCATCGTCGTCTCGGCATGGGACGGGACGCGCGCCGAGAAGGTGCGCATCGCGCCGCACGAGAATTTGGAAGTGTTGGTTGCGATTCCGTCGTTCCAGCTGTCCACGGAGAAGGCGCGCCACGCGCTGCCCGCGAAGCTTGACATGAAAGACGCCGTTTACAATGTAGCGTGCAGCTCGCTTCTAGTGGCGGCGCTCGCGAGCGGCAATTTGGAGCTGATTCCGTTCGCCATGCGGGATAAGCTGCATCAGCCTTACCGCGCGCCTCTGGTACCGGGCATGTCCGAGATCCTGGAGCAGGCGACTAGCCGCGGCGCGCTCGGCATCGCGCTGAGCGGGGCAGGGCCGACGCTGCTGGCCCTGGTGGACCGGAGCAGCGACAGGAAGGCGGAGCTGGAGTCGTTCCTGCTGGATACCTTACGCGCCTATGGCATCGAGGCGCAAACGATGTGGCTCGCGCCTGCCTTGAACGGTCCGGAGCTGGCTATCTTCGACGCAGGCAAGACAGTAACGTTCATGGAACGAATCAAAGGAGAAGTAAGGGCATGATAAGCGCAGCTTGTTTGACCAAGGGCTCCACGTCCGACGAAGCGGCCAGGCATATGCTGAACGGCTTCGGCGTCGACATTCGGTACGAATATCACCGCATGATCGCGGACGTCTTCCTGTCCACGGCCGAGGGAAAGACGGATTATGCCGTCATTCCGATCGAGAATACGATCGACGGTTCCGTAAGCTTACATACCGATTGGCTAGTCGACGAAGTGAATTTGCCGATCCGGGCGGAGTGGGTCTATCCCTCGATTCAGAACCTCATCGGGGCTTCTTCCGAGCTGACGGAAGAAAGCGGAGAACTCGCTTACGGGCGTATCGTGAAGGTCATGAGCCACCCCGTCGCGATGGCGCAGTGCACGCAGTATCTGAAGCGCCGCCTTCCGCACGCGGAGCTTGAACATGTCGGCAGCACGTCCGAGGCGGTGCGCATCGTCCGCGACAATCCCGGGCGCGGCTGGGCGGCCATCGGCCAAGTATCCGCGGCGGCGGACAACGATCTCGCCATACTCGAACCGGCCGTCACCGACCATGACAACAATTACACGCGCTTCCTGCTCGTCGGCCGGGAGCCGTTCAATCTGCGAACGTCGGAGAAGCATAAGACGAGCGTCCTGATCACGCTTCCGGAGGATTATCCGGGGGCCCTGCATCAAGTGCTGTCCGCGTTCTCGTGGCGCCGGATCAATCTCTCGCGCATCGAGTCGCGGCCGACGAAGAAGAAGCTCGGCAATTATTATTTTCTGATCGATGTCGAGATGGCGATGGAAACCGTGCTGCTGCCGTCCGCGATCGCCGAGATCGAAGCGATCGGATGCCAGGTGCGCGTGCTGGGCAGCTATCCAAGCTTCACATACGAATCTCGTTAACTCATTTTCGGAGGTGCAGGTACGATCATGGCTGAACAAGTGATTTATCTCAACGGGGATTACGTGACCAAAGAGGATGCGAAGGTATCGGTTTTCGATCATGGCTTCCTGTACGGGGACGGAATTTTCGAAGGCATCCGCATCTACAACGGCAACATTTTCAAGTGCAAGGAGCATCTCAACCGGCTGTACGACTCGGCGAAATCGATCATGCTGAACATTCCGCTTTCCTACGGCGAAATGGAGCAGGCGCTGGTCGAAACGATCCGGCGCAACGAGCTGCGCGACGGCTATATCCGGCTCGTCGTTTCTCGCGGTCCCGGCAACCTGGGCCTTGATCCGCTGCGCTGCCCGGCGGCATGGGTCATCATCATCGCGGAGCAGCTCGCGATCTATTCGGAAGAAGCGTACCGCGACGGCCTCGTATCCGTGTCGGTCTCGCAGCGCCGCAATATCCCGGATGCGCTCAATCCGAAGATCAAGTCGCTGAACTACCTGAACAACATCCTGGTCAAGATTCAAGCCAACCTGGCCGGCGTCGGCGAGGCGATCATGCTGAACGCCCAAGGCTACGTGGCCGAGGGCTCCAGCGATAATATCTTCATCATCAAGCGCGGTGTCGTTTATACGCCGCCATGCTATGTGGGCGCCTTGGAGGGCATCACGCGCGCGACGATCATCGAGCTGTGCGCGAAGCTGGGCTACGCGCTGAAGGAAGAGCCGTTCACGCTTCATGACGTTTACGTGGCGGACGAAGTGTTCTTTACGGGCACGGCGGCCGAGGTCATCGCGGTGCGCGAGGTGGACGGACGTACGATCGGCGAGGGCAAGGCCGGCCCGATCACGACGCATTTGCTGGCGGAGTTCCGCAAAACGGTCGACGTCGACGGCGTGAAAGTGTACGAATAGGCAGGTCATGAACACGATTGAAGCTTTTCTTGGCGCGAACGCCGGGGAGAGCTTCAATTTTTTTTTATGAAGAAGGGTGACACTCGCCCACCTCCCGCATAGGATGTAGGGATTGATTAACGGGCGTTTGCCGCGTCTGCCCAAGACGTAAAACGTGACAGGAGGTTTTTGTCGGGTGAAAATTCATATCGTAAAAAAAGGCGACACCTTGTACATGATCGCGCAAAAGTACAATGTATCGCTGGAAGAAATTTTAAAGCTTAACCCATCCATCACCAATCCGGACGAGATCGACATCGGCATGAAGATCAAAGTGCCCGCGATGCAAGGCGACGACATGGAGGTCATGCACCAGCACGTCGTGCAGCAGGGCGACACGCTCTGGAAGCTGTCCAAGGCTTGGGGCGTTCCGCTCGGGGATATGATCAAAGCGAATCCGCAGCTCAAAAATCCGAACGTGCTGCTGACGGGGGAAGTCGTAAACATACCTAAACCGAGCATGCCGGGCGCGATGCCGGAAATGAATGAACAGCATCACGGCCACAAATCGGGGACGGGTCATCACCCGCTCCATCCGTCATCGGTCATGCAGGGCGTGCAGGGGCTTATGGGCAAAATCCCGACCGGCAAGATTCCGACGGGCAAAAAGCCGACGGGACCGAAAAACACCGCTCCGATACCTACGCCGGTTCCGATGCCAGAGCCGACGCCGGCTCCGATGCCGGTGCCGACGGAAATTCCGATCGCAGAGAAGAAATATCCGATGCATCCGACCTACGAGCAAAACGTCGATTTGTTCAAACAGTACGGCATTCCCGCAACCGAGGTCATGTCGCTGCACGATATGCCGACAAGCCCAGTCCACAGCGGCTACGGCTACAGCCAACCGACGGCCGTGTCCCCGGCGATGACGGGTGGCTACGGCTATGAAATGCCGACGGCCGTGTCCCCGGCGATGACGGGTGGCTACGGCTATGAAATGCCGACGGCCGTATCGCCGGCGATGACAGGCGGTTACGGCTATGAAATGCCGACAGCGGTATCGCCGGCAATGACGGGCGGCTACGGCTATGGCATGCCGACAGCGGTGTCGCCGGCGATGACGGGCGGCTACGGCATGCCGACGGCCGTTTCGCCAGCGATGACGGGCGGTTACGGCTATGAAATGCCGACGGCCGTATCGCCGGCAATGACTGGCGGTTACGGTATGCCGACGGCGGTATCGCCAGCGATGACGGGCGGTTATGGGAATGAGATGCCGACGGCCGTCAGCCCTGCCGAAACGTCCCCCGGCCTGCCGTGGGGAGCGCCGAATTATGGCTGGGGATCACCGATGGTGAGTCCTGCCAGCGATCAAGGCTACGGTTCCAATGCCGTATCGCCGGAAAGCACAGGCCCGATGGGCGGCTACGGCTACAACCCGTCGATGGTCTCGCCGGAGAGCATGGGTCCAATGGGCGGCTACGGGTACAATACGTCGATGGTCTCGCCGGAAAGCACAGGCCCAATGGGCGGCTATGGCTACAACCCGTCAATGGTCTCGCCGGAGAGCATGGGTCCAATGGGCGGCTACGGGTACAATCCGTCGATGGTCTCGCCGGAGAGCATGGGCCCGATGGGCGGCTATGGCTACAATCCGTCGATGGTCTCGCCGGAGAGCATGGGCCCGATGGGCGGTTACGGATATAATCCGTCGATGGTCTCGCCGGAGAGCATGGGCCCGATGGGCGGCTACGGGTATAATCCGTCGATGGTCTCGCCGGAGAGCATGGGCCCGATGGGCGGCTACGGGTATAATCCGTCGCTGGTCTCGCCGGCGAATATGGGCCCGATGGGCGGCTACGGATATAATCCCACTATGGTCTCGCCGGCCAACATCGGTCCGCAGTTCGGCTATGGATATATGGGTAACGGCCAAGTGTCGCCTGTGAGCACGTCCGGCAAGAAGCCTTGCAACTGCGGCTGCCAGGATAAACGCGAAGAAGACGACTTCGAAGCCGAAGAAGCGCTGGAGCCCGTAAAGGTCAGCAAATCGGCGGCAGCCCGAAAGCCGGCCAAGAAAGCCGCCGTTCGCCAAACACGCACCGTGAGACCGAAACGCCGCGACAGCCTGCCTTGGATTAACCGTTAACGATACTGACGCGTACGCCCCGCGTGCATCGCTTCCCGATGCCTCGCGGGGCATTTATTATACGCTTCGCGGACATGCATATTTCGCCAGTTGGAGTGACAAACTAACAAAAAAGGCAAATGGGGGAACTCATATGATGACATTCAACGTGTGGCGCAAAGTGAAGCAAAAACTGCGGCGCGGCCGTCGTCCGATGTGGCAGCTGGCTTGCTTTTTGCTTGCCGCAGGCCTATTGTCGCCGACCTTCGGCGGCGTCGGCTCGGCCGCCGCGGGCAAGAATGGCCCGGCGGCTCCCCGGCAGGAGCGGGAAGAGACAAGCCGCAGCGTCATCGCGACGCTTTCCGATATGCATGCCAAAGTCACGGTCAAGCTTCGGCGGGTGTATATCTGCGGCGTGGAATCGGAGACGATCGGCAGCTTGAGCTCCGCGGACGCGCTGCGAATGATGAAGCTGCATCCGGAATGGACGGCCATGCTGGACGAGCAGGGCGCGGTCGTCATGGAGCAGCGGATCGACGATTTGTCCGAATCGTGCAAACGCAACGCGTATTTCGGCTTGGACAAGCTGGGCCGCCTGTCGCTGTTCGACGGCGCGCCGAAGAAAGAAAAGGTGCTGCGGACCTTCTTCCAGCTGGACGTGAATTACATGGAGAGCAGCCTGCCGCGGGAACGGATCGACGAGCTCGTCAAAGGCATCCGCGTAACGGACAAGGACGCGTTCAACAGCGTGATATCCACCTACAGCGACTATGCGGTGGACCGGACCGAGAAGGTCATGAAGCGAACGTTTTGAGCGCAAACCGACATACCCCGATAGAAGCGAACGGCTGCCCGAGGCAGCCGTTTTTTCGTCGTTGCTCCGTCAATCAAGCCGGGACAAAACGCGTGTTCTCATTCGCCCCATCATTTGATATAATGGGAGGAAGCCGTTTTTCGCAATACTGGCAAGTTATTCGTTTGGCGTGGGGAGAGAAGAAGCTTTGCGGGTACTAGGCATTGATCCGGGAATCGCCATCGTAGGCTTCGGATTCATCGACAAAATCGGGAGCAAGCTCGTTCCCGTGCAATACGGCTGCATCACGACGGAAGCGAAGACGCCGCAGGAAGAACGCCTGAAGCAGGTGTACGAGTCCGCCTGCTCGCTGATGGACCGTTACAAACCGGATACGGTGGCCGTGGAGAAGCTGTTTTTCAATCGCAACGTCACGACGGCCTTCTCGGTCGGTCAAGCCCGGGGCGTTATCATATTGGCCGCGGCGCAGCGCGGGCTTCCGGTCGCGGAATATACGCCGCTTCAGGTGAAGCAGGCGATCGTCGGCTATGGCAAGGCGGAGAAACGGCAGGTGCAGGAGATGGTGCGGATGTTCCTGAAGCTGAGCGCCATTCCGAAGCCGGACGACGTCGCGGACGCGCTTGCGGTAGCCATTTGTCATGCGCATTCATCGGTTCTGACGAACAAAATAAACGAGGTGAACCGCTCATGATTGATTACGTGAAAGGCCGGGTCGTGCATCTGGACACGGAATTCGTGGTGGTGGACGTGCGCGACATCGGCTATCAGATCTTTACGCCGAATCCGTACGCGTTCGCCAAGAGCGAGGAGCCCGTCACGATTTATACGCATCATCACGTTCGGGAGGACGCGGCGCTGCTATACGGCTTCGCGAACCGCGACGAACAGGCGATGTTCCGCAAGCTGCTGGACGTGTCCGGCATCGGTCCGCGCGTGGCGCTCGGCATCCTCGCGGGCGGCAAGCCGGAGACGATCGCGGCGGCGATCCAGCAGGAGAATTTGACGTTCCTGACAAAGCTGCCCGGCATCGGAAGGAAGACCGCGCAGCGCATGGTGTTGGACTTGAAGGATAAGCTGGACGCGATCCCGGGGGGCTTCAGCTTTGCGGCTGCAGGCATCGCTTTGGACGATGCCGGATCGGGCGCCGCGGAAGCGGAGGGCGGCCAATCCTGGCGCGAAGCGCGCGAAGCGCTGATGACGCTCGGCTATACCGCGGCCGAGCTCGACCGCGCGTGGCAGGCGATGAAGGGCGACGTTCCGTCCGGCGAGTCGGTGGACGCGCTCATGAAGCGGGCGCTGCAGCAATTGTTCAAAGGTTAGTGGAGAGGGGCGAGCGCGAATGGACGAGAGGATAATTTCCGCCAACCTCATGATGGAAGAGCAGGCGGTGGAGCTTAGTTTGCGTCCCCGCTATTTGTCCGAATATATCGGTCAGTCGCAAGTGAAGGATAATTTGAAAGTGTTCATCGAGGCGGCGAAGCTGCGCAAAGAGGCGCTCGACCACGTGCTGCTTTACGGTCCGCCGGGGCTCGGCAAGACGACGTTGTCCAACATCATCGCCAACGAGCTTGGCGTCAATTTGCGGACGACGAGCGGTCCGGCCATCGAGCGGCCGGGCGATTTGGCGGCGCTGCTGACGAACCTGCAGGAAGGCGACGTCCTGTTCATCGACGAGATTCACCGCCTGCATCGGACGGTGGAGGAAGTGCTGTACCCGGCGATGGAAGATTTCGCGCTCGATATCATGATCGGCAAAGGGCCGAGCGCGCGTTCCGTCCGGCTCGAGCTGCCGCCGTTCACGCTCATCGGGGCGACGACGCGCGCCGGCTTGCTGTCGGCGCCGCTGCGCGACCGTTTCGGCGTCGTCAGCCGGTTGGAGTTCTACACGGTCGACGAGCTGGCGTACATCGTCGCGCGCGCATCGGAGATTCTCGGCGTCAGCGTAATCGGCGAAGCGTCGCAGGAAATCGCCATGCGTTCTCGCGGTACGCCGCGGATCGCGAACCGGCTGCTGAAGCGGGTACGCGATTTCGCCCAGGTGCGGGGAGACGGCATCGTGACCCACGAGCTGGCGCGGTCCGCGCTCGGGCTCATTCAGGTCGATCCGCTCGGGCTCGACAGCATCGATCATAAAATGCTGCGGGCGATGATCACGATCTATCGCGGCGGTCCGGTCGGTCTGGACACGATCGCGGCGACGATCGGCGAGGAAGGCCAGACGATCGAGGACGTTTACGAGCCGTATTTGATGCAGATCGGTTTCCTGCAGCGGACGCCGCGCGGCCGGATGGTCACGCCGCTGGCGTACCGCCATTTGGGATTGCCGGTACCTCAAGAAAACGCCGCATCCGCGGATGCGGGAGAAGCAGAGGAAGAAGGAGGCGGCTTCGTCTAATGGGCTCTAGAAGGAAACAAGCTGAAGAGGACAGGCGAGAGAAGCTGATCGTGCTTTACGACGGCACGTGCAACCTGTGTTTGGCGAGCGTGCGCCGTTTGAAGGAGCTGCAGTCGACCGCGATCCTGCGGTTCATTCCCGTCCAATCCCTCGAGGAAACGTACGAGACGATTCCCGAGCTTTCAGCTGTAACCGAAGAACAGCTACTGACGAAAATGCATGTCGTCGAGATGGACGGCACCCTGCATGCCGGGGCTGCCGGAGTCGTCCGTATATTGAGGACGGTTCGAGGACTTAGATGGCTTGCGCCGCTGTACCGGGTACCGGGACTTCGCGGCGCGGCCGATTTCATGTATCGTTTTATTGCAGGCAGGCGCTACGAGTGGTTCGGCAAGACGGACGAGAGCTGTCATGACGGCGTTTGCGCGCTGGGCAAGAGGGACTGAAGTCAAACTTACGAAGCAGTTTGCTTCGCAAAACCAAGCTGATGCTTAGGAAGCAGTTTTGCGAAGCAAAACCAAGTTGATGCTTACGAAGCAGTTTTGCTTCGCAAAACTTTTAGGAGGACGATAAAGCCGTGAATGGCGCGAACGTTCAACACGACGGGAATCAGGAATCGCCGCGGAGGCTTCTCGCGATGCCGAAGGCGAAACGGACGGCTGCGGCGATCGCGACGGGAGTAATCGCATTATCCGTTTGGACCTCGCATCCTTCCGAAGGCGCGGCGGTGCCGCAGCTGGATACGATCCGGGTCGGCATATTCCTGAATACGAGCAAATACAGCCTGAACACCGCGGCGGCAACGTTCAGCTCGGCCGGGGCGCTGAAGGTCGGCGTCCGGCAGCCATCCACCGTCGTCCCGCTTTTCCAGACCGGCAGCGGGGAGACGGTCCGGTTTACCTTGGACGATTATAAGCCGCTGCTGCTGGAAACGACGGATTACCTGAAGGCGCTGAACGTGATGAAGCGGCTCAAAGCGCTCGGTGCGGCCGGCATGATGACGGCCTCCGGAGCGGCAAGCGGCAGGCTGTACCAGGTAGCGGAAGGCTCTTACGCGACCGCTGCCGAAGCCGGCGCCGCGGGCGACAAGTGGATGAAGGACGGGACGATCGCCGGATACGCGGGCACGTCCAAGAAGGCGGGACTGATCGGGCCGCTTCATCTGGAGACGGGCACGAGCTTTGCGTCCGAGATAGAGGCGGAGTCCGCGGCGCAAAAGCTGGTCGGAGCCGGCGTCGAAGCTTACGCGGCGATGAAGCAGTCCGGAACCGCCGCAGGCGCGTATACGGTGCTCGTCGGCGCCGAGAGCGACGCGGCAGCGCTCGCCGACGTGAAGGCGAAAGCCCAGCAAGCCGGAGGCGTGACGTTAAGCCAGACGGATGCCAAATCGTCGTATTTTCTTATTCGCGACGATTATTCGAGCACGGAATCGGCTTCCAAACCGCCCGTGCCGCTGTACGCGGTACCGACCGCCGGCGCGAAGCTCTGGCTCGAGACGACGGCCGAGTCCGGCATCAAATTGACCGAGCGGTACAACCGAAGCTATCGCGGATCGTTCGAGGTGAGCGCGCTGGGCAACAAGATGGCCGTCATCAACGAGCTTCCGTTCGAGCAGTACCTATACGCCGTGGTCGGCGCGGAGATGCCTTCCTCATGGCCGGCCGAAGCGCTGAAAGCTCAGGCGGTAGCGGCGCGCACGTACGCGCTCTACCAAGGGTTCGGCTTTCAAGTCGCGCACGTCGTGGATACGACGCTCAGCCAGGCGTACGGGGGGATCGGCTCGGAGAAGGCTTCGACGATCGCGGCCGTCGATGCGACGGCGGGCGAAGTGGCGATGTACGACGGCAAGGTGATCAATACCGTGTTCTCGTCCAGCGCCGGGGGAGTCACGGCGGACGCGCAGGAGATCTGGGGCAGCCCCTTCGATTATTTGAAGAGCGTGAAGAGCCCGGATACCTCTTCCGAGACCGGGCTTTACAAATGGTACCGCGTCGTGCTGCCGAACAATCTCGTCGGTTATATCCGCGAGGATTTGGTCGAGGATACCGGACAGAAGTCCCCGGGCGGACAAGCCGTCCTGCGCGTCAAGGGAGACGGAACCAAGGTGCGTCCGATTCCGCTCGTCCAGGATAATGTGCCGGTCGTCGGCTCGGTGAACGCCGGGACGCTCGTCGTGCAGCTGGAGAAAGTGACGCAGTCGAACGAGATGTCCTGGGTGCGCGGAACCTATTCCGCGGCCGAACTGCTCAAGCTGACGCAAGGGAAGCTGAGCAAGCCGATCAGCGGACCGATCCGCACGCTGGAAATCAGCAAATCAGGTCCGTCAGGACGTCCGGTCGAAATGACGGCGAACGGACAAACGCTCGGCGTCAAAACGCCGGACGCGTTCCGCTCCGTATTCGGCGGGTTGCCGAGCACGTTGTTTACGATCGACGAGACCGCCAGGATGACCATCGCCGGCGCGGGCGGGGCCACGCGCGAGAGGCCGGAAGACAGCAGCGCGATGTACGTTGTGGGCGGCGACGGGCAGAAGCAGGAGCTCAAAGCGGCCAACTTCTTCATTCTGAACGGAAGCGGGGATGTCCGCGCGGCGACGCAGGAGCCCTCGTTCCGGTTCGTCGGCTCGGGCAACGGGCACGGCGTCGGGCTGTCGCAATACGGCGCGCGCGGGCTGGCAGAGACTGGGTATGACTACAAATATATTATGCAATACTATTATAAAGACGCGAACATCGTTAAGGAATGAGACGCAGCATGAATGTAAATGAATTTGATTTTGAATTGCCGGAACGCTTGATCGCGCAGACGCCGCTTGCGGACCGAACGTCGTCGAGACTGCTCACCTTGAATAAGGAGACCGGCGAAATCGGGCATCACTCGTTCACGAAACTGGCGGAGCTGCTGCAAGCCGGCGACACGCTCATCTTGAACGATACCCGGGTCATGCCCGCCAGGCTGCTCGGGGTCAAGTCCGACACCGGTGCGAAGGTGGAGCTGCTGCTCCTCAAGCAGCTGGAGGGCGACCGTTGGGAGACGCTGGCGAAGCCGGGCAAACGCCTGAGAGCCGGCGCCAGGCTGAGCTTCGGCGACGACGGCACGGGAGCGCCCTTGCTCCAGGCGGTCGTCGTGAGCGAAGGGGAAATGGGCGCGCGGGTCGTTGAGTTCCAATATGCAGGCATCTTCCCGGAGCTGCTCGACCGGCTCGGCGAAATGCCCCTCCCGCCTTATATCAAGGAACGGCTGGACGATCGCGAGCGGTATCAGACGGTCTACGCGAAGCATGAAGGCTCTGCCGCGGCGCCGACCGCCGGCCTGCATTTCACGAAGCCGTTCCTGGAAGAGCTGGAGCGCAAGGGCGTGAAGATCGGTTATATCACGCTGCATGTCGGGCTAGGGACGTTCCGGCCGATGTCGGTGGATACGGTCGAGGAGCATACGATGCACGCGGAATATTACGAACTGAGCGAAGAGACGGCCGCGATGCTGAGAAGCGCCAAGGCCGAAGGCACCCGAATCATCGCCGTCGGCACAACTTCTTCGCGAACGCTTGAAACCGTTGCCGCCCGGTTTGCGTATGAAGAGATACGGGCCTGCAGCGGATGGACCGATATCTTTATTTTCCCGGGCTACGAGTTCAAGCTGGTGAATGCGTTGTTGACGAATTTTCATCTTCCGAAGTCGACGCTCGTCATGCTCGTCAGCGCGCTGGCCGGTCGTTCGGCCATCATGCAGGCGTATCGGGAGGCGGTCGAACGGGAATACCGGTTCTTCAGCTTCGGCGATGCGATGTTTATTTATTAGGAACCTAGAAAGAGGCAGAGTGCAAAGTGGCTATCACATACGAATTAATCAAGACCTGCAAACAAACAGGAGCAAGGCTGGGCCGCGTGCACACGCCGCACGGAGTCATCGAGACGCCCGCGTTCATGCCCGTCGGCACGCAGGCGACCGTCAAGACGGTCAGTCCCGAAGAGCTGAAGACGCTGGATGCGCATATTATTTTGAGCAACACGTACCACCTGTTCATTCGCCCCGGCCACGAGATCGTGCGCAAGGCCGGCGGTCTCCATAAGTTCATGAACTGGGACCGGCCGATCCTGACGGACAGCGGCGGCTTTCAAGTCTTCAGCCTGAGCAACATGCGCAAGATCAAGGAAGAAGGCGTGGAGTTCCGCAGTCACCTGAGCGGGGACAAAATGTTCTTGTCGCCGGAGAAAGCGATGGAGATTCAAAACGCCCTCGGCTCGGACATCATGATGGCGTTCGACGAGTGCGCGCCTTATCCCGCCGAGTACGATTACGTGAAGCAATCGCTCGAGCGGACGACCCGCTGGGCAGAGCGATGCCTCGCTTCGCACGCCCGTCCGCACGATCAGGCATTGTTCGCGATTGTGCAGGGAGGCATGTACGAGGACCTGCGCCGCCAGAGCGCGTCCGAGTTGACTTCCATGGATTTCCCGGGGTATGCTATTGGAGGATTAAGCGTCGGAGAACCGAAGGATATCATGTACAACGTGCTGGAATGTACGGTTCCGCTGCTGCCGGCGAACAAGCCTCGCTATCTGATGGGCGTCGGATCGCCCGACGCGCTGCTCGACGGCGCCATCCGCGGCATCGATATGTTCGACTGCGTGCTTCCGACCCGGATCGCGCGCAACGGCACGACGATGACCAGCTCCGGCAGACTCGTCATTCGCAATGCCAAGTTCGCGGAAGACTTCGGTCCGCTCGATCCCGAATGCAGCTGTTATACCTGTACCCATTATTCGCGAGCATACCTCCGCCATCTGATCAAAGCGGACGAAACGTTCGGCATTCGCCTCACGACCATCCACAATCTGCATTTCCTGCTGGAATTGATGAGAGGCGTGCGCCAGGCGATCATGGAAGACCGGCTGCTCGACTTCCGGAACCAATTTTTCGCCAAGTACGGCTTATTCGAGAACGATAAAGGATTTTAAGGAAAGGGGTGAAATGAAATGTCAGGAGCTGCATCCTTAATTCCGTTTATTCTCATGTTTGCGGTGTTTTATTTCTTGCTGATCCGTCCGCAGCAGCGTAAATCGAAACAGCGCAACTCGATGCTGAGCGCCATCAAGAAAGGCGACAAGATCGTCACGATCGGCGGCATGCACGGCACGATCCTGGAGCTGACCGACGATATCGTCGTCCTTCGCGTCAACGATTCCACCAAGATCACGTTCGATCGCAGCGCGATCAATACGGTCGTCTCCTCCAGCGCAGCCGTAACGGCGTCCGCGCCCGTGATGGCGAAAGAAGAGAAAACGGAAGATATCAAAGGGTAACGAGAAGGGCGGCAGCGCGCGAGCGCAGCCGCTTTTTTTTGTTCCCTTTCGAACCGTTCGAAAGGCTCATAGTTTCCAACTTTAAGGTGAATACTATGGGGACGACAACGGGATCGAGGTGTAAACGAGTTTATGCATTTGTGGTTGGAAATCGTTCTCCGCACGCTGGCCGCGGTGCTTTTCCTGCTTGTGCTGACGAAGGTGCTGGGCAAGCGGCAGGTGACGGAATTGTCCGTTTTCGAATACATTACCGGCATCACGATCGGGAACCTGGCGGGCTACGTGTCCTTGGAAGCGGAGAATCATTGGTATCTGGGCATGTTGTCGCTGGGGGTATGGGCGGCCGTATCGCTCGGCATCGAAATGCTTCAGATGAAAAGCAAAAAAGCCCGCGATTGGATCGACGGACAGCCGACGGTGCTGATTCAGAAGGGCAAGATATTGGAAGGCAACCTGAAAAAGGAACGCATCACGACGGACGAGCTGATGGAGAGCCTGCGAAGGAAGGACGTCTTCAAGCCGGCTGACGTCGAGTTTGCCGTCATGGAGGTAAGCGGGGCCATTAACGTCATGCTGAAGTCGGAGAATCAGCCGCTGACGCCGAAGACGCTCGGCCTTCGCGTACAGCCCGAGCATGAACCGCAGGTCGTGATCATGGACGGCAACATTCTTCCCGATCCGCTGCGCTCCTCCGGGTACAACGAGAACTGGGTGAAGAAAGAGTTGGCCAAGTCCAACGTGAAGATCGAGGATGTCTACCTGGCGCAGATCGATGACTCCGGTACGCTGTACTTCGATCTCTTCGACGATAAGGCGAAGCTGCCGAAAATCCCCAACGGGCAAGCCTCGCTGCTGGCGGCGCTCAAGAAATGCGAAGCCGATATGGAAATGTACGGCCTTCTGTCGGCGGACGAGAAGGAGAAGCAGCAATATGCCGCTTGTTCCAAACAGCTGCAGCAGCTGATCGACGAAGTGCGGCCGCTTATCTACCAATGACAAACGACCGCTGCACGGGAGCATGCCCCCGATGCAGCGGTCGTCTTAACGTGCAAGAACGTAGATTATTTGGCGTCTTCCCGCAAATAGCTGACCGGCGGAACCACCGTGCCGCGGCGTCCGCGCAGCGACCATTTCGCTTTGCTCAGCCGGATGCCCATCGTGGAGGCGAATGTCGCGAGCGCGAGGCCGCCGCACATGTCGATGAGCCAGTGGATGCCGAGGTAGAAAATCGCGAAGATAATGATGAGCGCGCTGATGCAGCAAAACCAAGCCCAACGTTTGATGCCCGACCGCACGGCCAGGATGGCAAGCGTGACGGAGATGGACGTATGCAGGCTCGGGAAACAGTTGTTCAGTCCCGACAAGGCGCGGTATTGGTTTTCAAAATCCGGGAACGCCTTCAGCATCAGGAAGCTGACGTTGGGATCGTGGTACCAGACTTCGCTGACCGGGAAGAACAGGTAGAACGGAATCGCGAACGCATAGTTGATCATGATCGCGTAACACGTCGCGTAGAACATGGTTTTGTTTGGGCTCCGGTACGTATAGATGCCGACGGAGGCGATCAGCAGCGCCTGGAAGACGACCACGTACATGAAGGCCAGAATAGGCGTCAACCAGTCGCTCTGAAAGGCATGCTGAAAGTTGGCGACGAAGCTGCCTTCGATCGATTGAAAAAAACCGGCGAAATCGCGCGTGTTCGTCATGTGCTTCTCGATTCGAAGCTCGAATTTGTTGCAGAACAGTATGAGAATGAGCAAGACGAAGTGGATATTATATTTGCGGTTAAAGAGGTTCTCTTTAACGAATAATCCGCCGATTTTAAATGGATTCGCTGCGGCTCCGTACCACATCAGAACGATGACGGCCAGGGCCGTGTAGATGGCGACCGTCGTCATGTTGTCGAACAAGATCATGATTCTGTTTATCCCCCTAAGGTGTTGCGTCGTTACGGTCCGATATAGTATAACACATTTTTCAGGGATGATTACAACTCCCCGGACCGATAACGGATTCCGCGCGAAGCGCTTAGGAACGCTTCGTATTGACGCCGATCATGCCGCCGAGGGAGCCGCAAAGAAGCGTTTCGACCAGCATCGTCATCGTCTTGCCGCTGAAGCCGGCATTGCTAGCCAGAAAGCTGACCAACAGGATCAGGATGCCGTACACGATGCCCAACATGCCGCCGTAGTACCAGCCGCGCTGCCTCGATCTTCGTCCCGACACGAATCCGCCGGCCAAGGCGGAGCAACCGTGAACGGCCAAGCTGTAAGTCGGGAGCGCGCTTTCCTGCATGCTGCCCCATCTGAGCAGCATCGACAGGACCAGCGCCCCCAGGGCAAGCCAAATCGAAGCGTACAATATGCCTGACAGAAGAGGCGAGGCCATGTGTGCTTTCGGTACGTTTTTCATCGCGTTGATCGGTTTCATCCGGATCGATCCCTCCATTTCGCGTCTTGTCCATATTATTACAACATATGGCCAAGCCGGCGGGATTAGTACACGTTGAACGCCGTTTGGAACGGTTTAGCCATAGGAAGCAACGGATTGCGGGAGAAGGGGAGGCGCGGCGGTTACCATAAATTCGAAGCTCCCCCTTTCGTATGACCCGCATCCCATCCGGTGACAATAGGTGTACCTTACGTTGGGAGGGCGGCCCTATGGAATATTGGAGTCTGTTGTTCCGTACGCTTCTCATTTATCTGGTCGTGTTCGTGATCATGCGGCTGATGGGGAAAAGGGAAATCGGAAAGTTGTCGGTGTTCGATCTGGTCATCTCCGTCATGATCGCGGAAATCGCGGTCTTCGTAATCGAAGATACGAAACGTCCGATCATGGACGGCATATTCCCGATGATCCTGCTGCTATTGATTCAGATCGGGATTGCGCTTATATCGCTCAAGTCCCGAAAGATGCGAACCATGATCGACGGAGAACCGACTTTCATCGTCGAGCAGGGCAAAATAAATCGCGAAGCGATGCGCAAGCAAAGGTACAATTTAGACGATTTACTGCTGCAATTTCGCGAGAACAAGACGAATATCGCGGATGTCGAATTCGCGATCCTGGAATCGACGGGCAAGCTCTCCATCATTCAGAAGGATAAAGCCGTGACTCCGTCCTCATCGGACGAGGAACGTCGGGGAGATCAAGACGAGGCCCATGACGCATGGAACATGGATGCGAGCGGAGACGGCATGCGTGCCGCTACGAAGCCGGACACCAATAAAGAATCGCATTTGCCCAAGGCTTTTCCGCGCAATTACCGCTTCGAAAATTTGCCGGTTCCGCTGATCATGGACGGGGAGATCCAAAAGCATAATCTGGAAAAGCTCGAGAAGGACCGTTTCTGGCTCAATACCCAGCTTCGCGAGCATGGCATCGTCGATTTCAAGCAGGTGTTCCTATGCACGATCGATCATCGGGGCAAGCTGTTCATCGATGTCAAGCACAGAAGCGGGAAGCGCAAGTAACGTCCAGCATCGGCATCATCAAGCCGGTGCTTTTTCATGGCCGGAACCATCTGCCCACGAACGGAATCCGCGCGGCATCGTACCGGTCGATGATGCGAAGCGCGACCATCAGGATCAAATAGACGACCGCGCCGGCAAAACAAGCGGTGAGCAGGTTTTGCCATAAGGCCGGAAGCGCCTGCAGGTTCATGACCCAAAGGGAAGCGGCGCCCATGACGACCATCGCGGCGCCGACTTTGAGGAAATCGAGCCATTGCATGCGGAACCCGACGAATCTGGCGACGCTGATCCAGTGCAGCGCCGTGACGAGCACGATATTGGCGTTGATGGCGATCAGCGCCCCGTAAATGCCGAGGGAGGGCATGGAGGCCAGCTGGATGATGAGGACGAGCTTCACGACGGCGCCGATGAACGTGTTCATGAGCGCGGTGGAGGGCTTATCCAGCGCTTGAAGCGCGGCCTGGAGCGGCGCTTGCAGATAGATGAATAACCCGACCGGCGCCATCCATTTCAGCATCGGGGCGATTTCCGCGTGGTTGTACAGCACCCGGCAGATCGGATCGGCCAACAGTAACATGACGACGACGAACGGCGCGCCGGTGACGAGCGCGAGCCGCATCGATTGAGCCAGCCTCTTATGGATCGTCGCTTTGTCGCCTTTGGCTGCCGCTTCCGACAAAGACGGCACGAGGGAAACGGCGAGCGAGTAGGTCAATGCCGTCGGAAGCAGCAAGATCGGAATGATCATGCCCTGGAGCGCGCCGTATTGCGCCGTCGCGGCGCCCGTGGCGATTCCCGCAACGAGAAGCGCCCTCGCCGTGAAGATGGATTCCAGCAAATACGATAGCGAGCCGATCATGCGGCTGCCTGTAACGGGAACGGAGAGGCTGATCAACCGGCGCATGACGGGAGCGCGCCACCGGGAGTCGGGCCGGGCAGGTATACTTTTGGCTGTCGAGGGACTCGTCGAATGCTCCTTATCAACAGGAGCGGCGGGGACGATGGCCGGCCTCCTGCGATCATGCGCGTACTGCAGCAGCAGCACGGCGAATCCGGCGATTTCGCCGACCACGACGCCGAGCATCGCGCCTGCGGCGCCCCATGCCAGTCCGAGCGGAAGCAGCCATTGCGCGAACAACAACGCGAAGATAATCCGGATGATCGTTTCCAGCGTTTGCGAGAGCGCGGTCGGGATCATGTTTTGCTTGCCTTGGAAATATCCGCGGTACACGGAGGATATCCCGATTATAAGAAGCAGCGGACTCATCATCCGAAAGGTTTGGAAGACGCGGGCGTCCGTCATCAGGTTCGCCGTGATCCACGGCGTCAGCCAAACGAACAGGACGGTGAGCACGAGCGAAAGCATCATGGTCAGCGTCATGGCGGCCCGGAATATTTGCTTGACGCGCCTGCCGTCGCCTTGCGTTTCCGCCTCGGCGATCCACTTGGCGACGGCAAGCGGAATGCCGCCCGTGATCAAGGTAAGCAGCACGATAAGAAAGGGATAGCCAAGCTGATAGATCCCGACGCCTTCGGCTCCGATGATGCGGGGCAGCGCGATTCGCGGCACGAAGGCGAGGATGCGGTTAACGATTCCTGCGGCAAGCAGGATCAAGGCTCCTTTAATGAACGTTTGCTTGGTCAATGCGTTCCTCTCCCTCTGCGGCGATTGGTTTGCGTTCACTGTCGGAGGACAGGGAAGGCAGCATTCACCGACTCCGTAAACATGTCCTATTCATGCTTATGCGCGGCATGTCCGCTTCCATGCAGTCAATTTTTGGACCGGGGAACGAGAAAGCAGGAATGTGGGCATGATAGAGCGAATCCTAATGCGGGAGAGACATCGAGGCGAGGAGGTCGAGACATGGAGAATGAAGAGGAAAGACCGATGACGGACGAGGAATGGGCGACCACCATCGAGCATTTATGCGTCAGCAAGGCGGAGGAATTTCGGTTGATCGGCTATGAATACGTAACCGGCGAGGAAGTGTGGCACTGCGTCAACGATAAGTACGCGAAGACGGGGCAGCCGGCCAAGCATCAGGTCGTAAATGACATATTATCGTTAAAAGTGACAAAATTTATGAACTTTATGACGCTTAGCGCGTATAAAGGGACCCATTTTTAACGGATGGGCTCTTTTTTTTGACTCGTTTTTGAGGCATCGTTATAATAGGAATATTGAACAGAGTATTTAAGGGGGAACTGTAGGAATTATGAATCGTCGACTGTTAACGTTCATACTCATCATCGTCGTATCGCTCGGCGTTGTTGGGGGCTTGTCCAAGTGGGTAGTGGATGACGTAAAGCTAGGCTTGGACCTGAAAGGCGGATTTGAGATTTTGTACGAAGCCGAGCCGATCGAGGCCGGAGGCAAGATTACGAAGGAGTCGCTGACCGAAACCGCGAAGAGCCTGGAAGCCCGCGCCAACGCGACGGGCGTCGCAGAGCCGGAGGTTACGACCGAAGGCGCGAACCGCATCCGCGTCAAAATCGCCGGCGTGACCGACGAGGCCAAGGTAAGGGACGTCCTCAAGAAACCTGCCGAGCTGACGTTCCGCAGCGCGCGCGGCTGCGCCGCCGATGCCGGCTACTGCAAAGTAGAGCTGCGAGGCAGCGACTTCACCCAGAACGGCGCCGACGTGCGTCAGACGAACCTCAACGAATACGAAATTACGATCAAGATGAAGAGCGCCAGCAAATTCGCGGAAATTACCCGCGAAGTGGCCAAGCTGAGCACGTCCGGCACGAATCAGCTTGCCATCTACCTGGATGACAGGATGCTGTCCGCCCCGAACGTCTCGAGCGAGATCAACAGCACGGACGCTTCCATTACCGGCAATTTCGCGCGAGCGGAAGCCTATGATCTCAAAGACACGATCAACCTCGGCGCGCTGCCGCTGAAGCTGACGGAGAAATACACCCAAAGCGTAGGCGCTACGCTAGGCAAGAAATCCCTCGACGAAACCGTCGAAGCTGGCGCCATCGCGACGGTGATCATCTTGCTGTTCATGATGTTCTTCTATCGTCTGCCCGGCATCATCGCCAGCATCTCCATCATCGTCTACATCTGGCTGCTGCTGCTTGGCTTCAATCTCATTCATGCGACGCTGACGCTCCCGGGTATCGCCGCGTTCATTCTCGGCATCGGGATGGCGGTCGACGCCAACATTATCATGGCGGAACGGATCCGGGAAGAACTGCGCAGCGGCAAGAGCATCCTCTCGTCGCAGAAATCGGGCTCCAAGCACTCTTTCCGCACGATTATCGATTCGCACGTAACGACGGCTATCGCCGGGCTAGTGCTGTTCTTTATCGGGGTAGGTTCGGTTAAAGGATTTGCCGTCATCCTGCTCCTCAGTATCATCCTGAGCGTGTTGACGAACGTGTTCTTCTCTCGCGCGCTCCTCACGCTTCTCGTCCGAAGCGGAATTGTCAAGAAGAAATCCAACTTCGGTGTGAAGGAGAGTGAAGTACGTGCACTATAAAGCATTCGATAACATCGACGAGAAGAAGTTCAGCTTCGTCAAGAAAGCCCGTTACTTCTTTATTTTCTCGATCATTATCACGGTGCTCGGCATCGTGACCCTAGGCGTGTTCGGATTGAATTACGGCGTCGATTTCAAGGCCGGCTCCAACGTCGACATTTCGTTCAAGAAAGACGTCAGCAGCCAGAAGGCGGCATTGGAAACTTACCTGAAGGACAACGGCTTCGGCACGCCGGGCATGACCTTCGGAGCGAAACGCGTTACGCTTCGCTTCGACGACGTCCTGACCGATACGAAGGAGAAAGCCTTGAAGCAAGGCATCGCCGAAAAATTCGACAAAGACGCGTCCATGGAAGTAAACACGGTCGACGTCGAAATCGCCAAAGAGCTGCAGGGCAATGCCCTTAAGGCCGTATTGATCGCAAGCATCGGGATTGCCATCTACGTCAGCATCCGGTTCGAATGGCGCTTCGCGGTGGCGGCGATCGTCAAGTTGCTGCACGATGCGTTCATCGTCATCAGCTTGTTCTCGATCTTCCGACTGGAGGTCAATCTGCCGTTCATCGTCGCGGTGTTGACGATCATCGGGTATTCCATCAACGATACGGTCGTTATCTTCGACCGGATTCGCGAGAACCTTCGCTTCGCGAAGCTCAAAACGACCGAAGACATCGCAAGAGTCGTGGATTCCAGCATTTGGCAGACAATGTCCCGTTCCATCAACACGGTCATGACCGTTCTCTTTGCCACGGTGTGTCTGCTCGTCTTCGGCAGCGAATCGATCCGGTTGTTCTCGATCGCGATTCTGATCGGGCTCGTCTTCGGCGTCTATTCCTCGGTCTTCATCGCCAGCCCGCTGTGGCTGCTGTTGAAGAGCAAACAAAAACCGAAGACGAATGTCAAGTCTTCGGCTGCATCGTAGTAAGCTAGAGAACCAACGTTATAACTTTCAGGAGGCATCCATGACAGCGAACCAACGTTATGCCAGAGCGGAATCCGCAGCATGGACCGGGCTAATCGGCAATGTCTGTATCGCGGCGGTCAAGGGCGGCGTCGGCGTCATGACGGGCAGCAAATCGCTGCTCGCCGATGCCTGCCGATCGGCCTCCGAGGCAGCCGCCTCGTTCGTCTCGCTTACCGGCGTCCGCCGGTGCAGGCAGCTCGGTTCCCCGATTGCGCCGGTCCCGGCTTCCCGGGGCCGTTCGGAAGCCGCGACGGGCGTGCTGGCATCCTTATTGCTGATGATCGTCGGTCTCGAAATCGGAATTTCCGCCATCAAATCGATCGCGGACGGCGTTGAAGACACGCCCGGCTGGCCGGCGGCCGCGGTCGTCCTGGCGGCTTTCTTGCTGAAAGAAGCCGGCTTCTCTTCGAAAGAACGCGGCGCGGATTTCTACGCTTCGCTGGCCGCGCTGGTGGGAACGGGGGGATCGATGCTGGGCAGGCCGCTCGGCATGCACCTCCTGTATTATCTCGATCCGGCCGCTTCGCTGATCATCGTCGTGATCGTCTTCAGCAGCGGGTATCGCGTCGCATCGGCATCCGTGATGCGCAGCCGGTACTTGGAGGTCGAACCGTCCGACTTGTCGGAGCTGAAGGCCGTCGTCCTGCGGATGGAGGGCGTCATCAGCGTAGAGGTGCTGCGCGCGCGCGAGCACGGCCACTATGCCGTGGCGGACGTGGTCATCAGCGTCAATCCCCGCATTTCGGTGCTGGAAGGCAACGAAATCGCCAAACGCGTCAGAGAATTCATCATGAAACGGTTCAATCACATGACGGAAGTGACCGTCCATGTGGAGCCTTATGATCCTGGTTATCCCTATAAAAGCAATCATGATACCCATCCGGAACAATCGACAACGCTACTGCAATAGCAGCAGCGTTCATTTTTTTGATAAGCGAGGTGAGAGGCGCATTGCTGCAATCGAAAACACGCTGGAACCTGGCTTCGCTTGACGTGGAAGGCGAAGCTCGCGCGGGCGCGTTGGCCCGTTCCTTATCGCTGACGCCGCTTGTCGCAAGGCTGCTCGTACAGCGCGGGTACGACCGCGTCGAGGATGCGCGACGGTTTTTGAACGGCGGCCTCGAATGCCTGCACGACCCCTTTCTGCTGAAAGGCATGGAAGCGGCGGCGGCGCGGATCGCGCTTGCCAAGGAGCGAGGAGAACGCGTCCGGATTTACGGCGATTACGATGCGGACGGCGTTTCTTCCACGACGCTGATGACGTACCTGTTTCGGCGACTGGAGCTGAATTTCGACCATTACATACCTCACCGGACGTTGGAAGGCTATGGCTTGAACAAGAAGGCGCTCGACGCGGCGGCTGCGCTCGGGGTTACCTTGATCGTGACCGTGGATACGGGCATCAGCGCGGTCGAGGAGATCGCTTACGCGTCCCAGCTCGGCTTGGACGTCGTCGTCACCGACCATCATGAGCCGCCGCAGGAGCTGCCGGCGGCTCATGCCATCGTCAACCCGAAGCAGCAGGACTGCGAGTACCCGTTCAAAGGCTTGGCCGGCGTCGGAGTCGCGTTCAAGCTGGCGACGGCGCTGCTGGGCGAACCGCCGGTGGAATGGACCGACGTGGTGGCGCTTGGGACGATCGCGGATCTGATGCCGCTGACGGACGAGAACCGGGTGCTCGTGCGGTTAGGACTGGAGCAGCTTCGCCAAACGGACAAACCCGGCTTTCGGGCGCTGGCCGAGGTCGGCGGCATCGAGCTGTCGGCATTGCTGGCGTCGCATATCGCGTTCGGCATGGCGCCGCGCATCAACGCGGCCGGTCGGCTGGAGCATGCCGATGCCGCGGTCGACCTGCTGACGGCAAGCAACGACGAAGCGGCCGCAGCCGGCGCGCTGCGACTGGACGAACTGAACAAGGCACGGCAGGGAATCGTCGAAGATATCGTGCGGGAGGCCGAGACGATGTGGGCGGAGAAGCGCGAAGCCGCCGAAGCCGCCGGCAAGCCTCATCCTTCCGTCATCGTGCTCGCGGGAGAAGGCTGGAACGCGGGCGTCGTCGGCATCGTGGCTTCCAAGATGATCGAGAGGCACTACAAGCCGACGATCATTCTCGGCATCGATGCCGAGACGGGCAAATGCAAAGGCTCCGCCCGCTCGATCGACGGTTACGACTTGCATGCCGCGCTGACGGAATGCGAGGAATGGCTGGACCATTACGGCGGCCATCAGGCGGCGGCGGGCATGACGCTTGATCGGGAGAAGCTCCCCTTGTTCGAAGAGAGGCTGTCGCTACTGGCTGATGAATGGCTGCAGGAAGACGACTGGATCCCGAAGCTGAAGATCGACCTTGCCTGCAAAATGGAGGATGCGACGCTCAAAGTGCGCGAACAGCTGTCGAAGCTGGAGCCGTTCGGCGCGGGCAACGCCGCACCGAAACTGCTGTTGACGGGCATTACCCTGGCGGAGCGCAAAACGATGGGGAAAGAAAAGAACCATCTGAAGCTGGCGCTTGCCGGTCAAGGAAAAATGCTGGATGCCGTGGGATTCGGCTACGGGCATCTGGCGGATCGGCTCTCGAACGGGGCGGCCGTCGAGCTCGTCGGCGAGCTGACGATCAACGAATGGAACGGCCAGCGAAAAGCGCAGTTCATGGTGAGCGATCTTCGGGTCCCGCATATCCAGCTGTTCGACGGCAGGAACCAGCCCGGGTGCGACTCGCTGAAAACCGCCGATCGATTGCTCGCGTCGCCCGGTTTGGCGCAGGGAGAAGGCATCTTGCTCGTGCCGAACGAAGCTTGGGCTGAAGCCGCCGGTGCGTCCGCGCAGCTGTCGCTGCCGGACAGATTTCGGCTCTTGACATATACGGCTCTCATAGGGCAAAGTGTACAATGTCGCCATTTGGTCGTGCTCGGCAAACCGCCTTCCGCAGAGAAGCTGTCCAGCGCGATCGCCGCTTGCCAAGGGCTCGAATCCGCTCATCTGCATTACGAGATCGCCAAGGAGCAGGGCGAGTTTCCGACGCGGGAGCAGTTCGGCCAGCTTTACCAGTTATTGCGGCGGGAGTGTCCGCTGCCGGAAGCGACGGCCAAGGGCGTATTGGCCGGCAAGCTCAGCCGTTCGGAGGATAGCATCGCCTTGATGCTGAGCGTGTTCAAGGAACTGCAGTTTATCGAAACCGCCGACGACAAGCTAGTCCTTAGCGCCGTTACGGGCAAGAAGGAGCTGTCGCTTTCCCGCCACTACCGCGACGGCCAGCGGACGGCGGAATCGAACGAGATTCTGGCTCTTCCGGTCAAGCCGTTGACGGACTGGCTTACGGTGCAAGCGAGCATCATTCAAAACCAACATATCGAAGGAGTAGGTATTTCATGAATTATAAAGAGCATATCCGCGTCATCCCGGATTTTCCTCAGCCGGGCATCCGGTTCAAAGACATTACGACGCTTACGAACAACGGCGCTGTGTACGCGGCGGCAATCAACGACATCAAGCAGGCGATCCAAGACAAGCAAATCGACCTGATCGCCGGTCCGGAAGCGCGGGGCTTCATCATCGGCGCCCCGCTCGCCGTCTCGATGGGGCTCGGTTTCGTGCCGATCCGGAAGTCCGGCAAGCTCCCGGGCGAAGTCGTCGAAGCCAGTTACGACCTGGAGTACGGCAAGGACAAGCTGACGATTCACAAGGACGCGATCAAACCCGGCCAAAAGGTGTTGATCGCCGACGATCTGCTCGCGACCGGCGGCACGATCGCGACCACGATCAACCTGATCGAGCAGCTTGGCGGGGAAGTGGTCGGGGCGGCCTTCTTGATCGAGCTCGGCTATTTGGACGGACGCAGCAAGCTGGGCGGCATCGATATCTTCTCGCTGGTGACGTACTAAAATCGGAATGCCTGACGCCGGACATGGAAGCAGACGCTTCCGTCGTCCGGCGTTCGCTATACCGGAGGTTGACGGAAAGGCTTGAAAACAGGCATAATAATAGGAAAAACTCGGGCAGAACAAACACGCGGGACCATTTCATGATTTTCGGATGATTTGGAAAGCATACGGCGCCTCTCGGACGCGCGCTTTTCCGGAAAGGGACATTCATGGGCATAGAGCAGCTACTTGATAAAGCATCAACCTATATGAAGGAACAAGACTTGAAACGGATAACGGAAGCGTACGAATTCGCCGACCAGGCCCACCACGGGCAAGTGCGCAAATCGGGCGAGCCGTATATCCTCCACCCGGTGGCCGTGGCGGAAATTCTTATCAACATGCAGATGGACGTATTGTCGATTATCGCGGCGCTCCTTCATGACGTGGTGGAAGACACGACCGTCCCGCTGGAGGAAGTCCGTTCCCGGTTCGGGGAGGCGTGCGCGGCCGTCGTGGACGGCTTGACCAAGCTGGAGAAGATCCAGTTCCGTTCCAAGGAAGAGCAGCAGAACGAGAACTACCGCAAAATGTTCGTCGCCATGGCCCAGGACATGCGGGTCATCCTCATCAAGCTCGCCGACCGGCTTCATAATATGCGCACGCTCAAATATCAATCCGAAGAGGCGCAGCGGCGAATCGCGTACGAGACGCTGGAGATCTTTTGCCCCATCGCGCACCGGCTCGGGATATCCGCGATCAAATGGGAGATGGAGGACATCGCCCTTCGCTACCTGAATCCGCAGCAATATTACCGGATCGCCAATCTCATGAAGAAGAAGCGCGCGGAGCGGGAGCAATACATCGACGACGTCATCGGCCGCATTCGCGAGAAACTGGACGATATGGGCATCGACGGGGACATTTCCGGCCGTCCGAAACACATCTACAGCATTTACAAGAAAATGACCGCGCGCAGCAAGCAGTTCAACGAGATTTACGATCTGCTGGCGATTCGGATCATCGTCGACAATATCAAAGACTGTTACGCGACGCTCGGCATCATCCATACGTTGTGGAAGCCGATGCCGGGCCGGTTCAAGGATTACATCGCGATGCCGAAAGCGAACATGTACCAGTCGCTCCACACGACCGTCATCGGTCCGACCGGCGAGCCCACGGAAGTGCAGATCCGCACGTGGGAGATGCACCGCACGTCCGAATTCGGAATCGCGGCGCACTGGGCTTACAAGGAAGGCGGCGTCGTGCCGAGCGGCTCGTTCGAGGACAAGATGACGTTGTTCCGCGAGATCATCGAGCTGCAAGGCGATGCCAGCGATGCGTCGGAATTCGTCGAATCGCTCAAGATGGATTTCTTTTCGGACCTTGTATTCGTGTTCACGCCGAAAGGCGAAGTATTCGAGCTCCCGGCCGGCGCGGTCCCGCTCGATTTCGCGTACCGCGTGCATACCGAGGTGGGCAACCGGACGATCGGCTCGAAGGTCAACGGACGCATCGTCCCGCTCGACTACAAGCTGAAGACCGGCGACATCGTCGAAATCCTGACCTCGAAGCATTCTTACGGTCCGAGCCAGGATTGGATCAAGATCGCCCAATCGTCGCATGCGCGCAGCAAGATCAAGCAATGGTTCAAGAAAGAACGCCGCGAAGAGAACGTCCTCAAGGGGCGCGACGCCATCGAGCGCGAGCTGAAGCGTCTCGGTCTGGAGGCTTCCAGCTTCATGTCGGATGCGCAGCTGCAGGAAGCCGCGTACAAATTCACCTTCAACGATATCGACGATATGCTGTCGGCCGTCGGTTTCGGAGGCATTACCGCCGCCCAGATCTGCACGAAGCTGACGGAGAAGATGCGCAAGGAAGCCGAAGAGGCGAACCAGGTCGAGCTCACGAACGAAATGAAGGAAATGAAGTCTTCGCCGTCGCTTCGCAAGACGCGTCCTACGCACGGCGTATCCGTCAAAGGCGTGGACAATCTGCTGGTTCGTTTCGCCCGGTGCTGCAACCCGGTTCCGGGGGATGACATCGTCGGTTATATTACGCGGGGCCGCGGCGTGTCGGTTCACCGCGCGGACTGCACCAACCTGACGTCCAGCGCCGACGGCGAAGAAGCGGCCCGCATGATCGAAGTGGATTGGGAAGCGTCGGTCGAAGCGAATTACAGCGTCGACATCGAGATTACGGGGCATGACCGTTCGGGACTTTTGAACGAAGTGCTGCAGGCCGTCTCGGAGAGCAAAACGAACATCTCGGCCGTCTCCGGCCGATCGGATAAAAACAAGCTGGTGATGATCCATATGACGGTGCTCATCCGCAACATCGAGCATTTGCAGGCCGTCGTCGAGCGCATCAAACGGGTGAAGGACATTTATTCCGTTCACCGGATCATGCAGTAACTCTATTTAGCGCGCGGGGGAGTACAACCGAAGATGAAAGTAGTCGTGCAGCGAAGCAAGGAAGCGGCCGTGCTGGTCGACGGTGAGACGGTCGGCTCGATTGCGAAGGGCTTGGTCCTGTTGGTTGGGATGACGCATGAGGATACGGAGACAGACATCCGCTGGATGGCCGATAAAGTCGCGGGACTCCGCATCTTCGAGGACGAGAGCGGGAAAATGAACTTGTCCGTCGCCGAGATCGGCGGCGCGATCTTGTCCGTCTCGCAGTTTACGTTGTACGGGGATTGCCGGAAAGGCCGACGGCCGAACTTCATGGCGGCGGCGCGCCCGGAGCAAGCTTCGGCGCAGTACGACGCGTTTAACGAAGCGCTTCGCGCGGCTGGCCTCACGGTGGCAACCGGCAGGTTCGGGGCGATGATGGACGTGAATTTCACCAACTGGGGACCGGTTACGCTGATCGTGGACAGCAAGGCATAGCAGACTAGAGAGGGAAGCGGCATGCATGTGCCGTCTTTTTTTGCGTTTTCGATAGCAGTCGCTTTTTTTGCCGTGCCGTGTTGAAAAGCGTCGATGCGGGCACACTAGAAGCTGACAACGCAGCGCGGACGAACGCGCGCGAACCAGTGGAGGTCGAACCCGGCATGCATCAATCGCGAAAAGAACAAGGCATCCAACGAACATCGAAACGGCTGCTGTTTGCCGATCGGCGGGAAGCGCTCATGCTGGCCCGCGAGGAATCCGGTATCGAGGCCGGCGGAGAATTGGGCAGAGCGTCGGTCATTCCGTCGAAAGCGCCGTAATTCGGTTAGACTGGCAGATTGGCATCCAATAAGGCACGGATGGCAGCGATATCGCGATTCTTGCAAGTAACCGCTTCATATCTTGTAATGAAACTGTAACCTGTTTTCAATGATTCTCTAACATGCTGTGCCTATAATAAAAGTCGACCCCCTTTTTTGAATATATTGTTGATGGACCTACAACTCGTTTGTAGGTTTTTTTCTGTCCTTCGTTGGATAGGATCCTAGTTGCAGCGGATGTATATTGACAGGGCGAAACTGGAATGATATGATATATAAGATAATGTAACGATCCGTTGATAGGAAAGTTTCGTTCTACTTGCACCGACTCAGAGAGGGATTCCTTGGCTGGAAGAATCCTTGGCGTGCTTGAACGAAATTGACATCCTGGAGGACATGCGGCGAACTTGCAGGCACAGCTTCACCTTGCTCAGTAGCTGTATTGCGTAGCCGGGCGTTAACCGGATAAAGCGAAACGACGGCGATTCAAGCTGCGCGTTTCGGAATGTGGGTGGTACCACGATAGCCTTGTATATGACAAGCTCTCGTCCCTTTTGCCTGAACAAGGCGGAGGACGGGGGCTTTTTTGGTGGCCGGATTACGGCATGCACGGCCGGTGCCGCCAATGAATCAGATGCTTCCGCAGCGGGCGCATGACCCGTTAGATGACTTCGAGGAGGAATAGACGATGGCTTTTCAGAAGCCTCCGGGCACGCAGGACTTTCTGCCGGGCGCCGTGGAGAAATGGCAGTTCGTCGAGCGCGTGGCGCGCGACATTTGCCGGCGGTTCAATTTTCGCGAGATCCGCACCCCGATGTTCGAGATGACGGAATTGTACAAGCGCGGAGTCGGCGAGACGACGGATATCGTCGAGAAAGAGATGTACACGTTCACGGACCGGGGAGACCGCAGCCTCACGCTTCGTCCGGAAGGCACGGCGGGCGCCGTCCGCGCTTACGTCGAGAACAAGCTCTACGGCGAGCCGGACCTAACGAAACTTTATTACATCGGGCCGATGTTCCGCTATGAGCGCCAACAGGCGGGACGCTACAGGCAATTCCATCAATTCGGCGTGGAAGCGCTGGGAGCGGTCGATCCGGCTTTGGATGCGGAGGTCATCGCGCTGGGGTACGCTTTCTACGCGGAAGTGGGCTTGAAGGACGTCCGGGTGGAAATCAACTCGGTGGGCACGCCGGCGGTACGCGCGGTTTTCCGGGAGAAGCTGCTCGGCTTCCTCGAGCCGATGCGCGACACGCTCTGCAAGGATTGCCAGGCACGGATGGACCGCAACCCGCTTCGCGTGCTGGACTGCAAAACCGACCAACATCGATTCGCGGAGGCGCCTTCCATCTTGGACAGCCTCGACGAGGAATGCCGTACGCACTTCGAGTCGCTGAAGCAGCACTTGACGGGCATGAACATTCCGTTCACCGTGAACCCGCGGCTCGTGCGAGGCTTGGATTACTACACGCACACGGCGTTCGAATACAAGGCGGAAGGCATCGGCGCGATCGACACGGTCGGCGGCGGAGGCCGGTATAACGGGCTCGTGGCCGATATCGGCGGTCCCGATCAGCCCGGCGTCGGATTGGGTCTGGGACTCGAACGTACCGTGATGCTCTTGGAAAGCCAAGGCGCCGAGCTCGAGAACCTGCATCAAGTCGAGGTGTACCTGGTCGGTTTGGGCGAAGCCGCGGAGCGCGAAACGACGCGTCTGCTTCAAGGCCTGCGCATGCGCGGCATCGCCGCGGAGCGGGATTATCAAGGACGCAAGATGAAGGCCCAGATGAAGTCCGCCGACCGGCTGCGGGTTCGCTTCACGGCGATCCTCGGCGACGACGAGCTGCAGCGCGGCGAGATCGCCTTGAAAAACATGGCGACGGGCGAGCAGACGTTCGTGGCGCTTGACGCGCTTGCGGACGCGATCCGAGGCAGCTAGGTTACTTCATACCAATCATAATAAAGAGGAGTCGAACATTAAACATGATGATGCTCAAAACGCATGCATGCGGAACATTGACGAAAGCGGACGTGGGCCAAACCGTTACGCTGAACGGCTGGGTACAGCGCCGCCGCGACCTTGGCGGCGTATTGTTCATTGACCTGCGCGACCGTACCGGTATCGTGCAAATCGTCTTCAACCCGGACTTCTCCGGCGACGCCCTGGCGATCGCGGACCGCGCCCGCAACGAATTCGTGCTGGCCGTTCGCGGCCAAGTGGTGGAGCGCGATGCCGATACCGTCAACGCGAACATCGCGACGGGCGAAATCGAGATCCGCGTAACGGACATCGAAATCATGAACGCGGCGAAGACGCCTCCGTTCCCGATCGAAGACGGCGTAGAAGTCGACGAGTCGCTTCGTCTGAAGTACCGCTATCTGGACCTGCGCCGCCCGGAAATGCAGAAAACGCTGCTGCTTCGCTCCAAGGCCGCGAAGGTATTCCGCGATTATCTCGACGGGCAAGGCTTCGTCGACGTCGAAACGCCGATTCTGACCAAAAGCACGCCGGAGGGCGCGCGCGATTACCTCGTGCCGAGCCGCGTGCATCCGGGTGAATTCTTCGCCCTGCCGCAATCGCCGCAAATCTTCAAGCAGCTGCTCATGGTCAGCGGCCTCGAGCGTTATTACCAAATCGCGCGCTGTTTCCGCGACGAAGACCTTCGCGCCGACCGTCAGCCGGAATTCACGCAGGTCGACATCGAGACCTCGTTCCTGTCCCAGGATCAACTGCTTGATCTCATGGAAGAGCTCGTCGTGATGCTGTTCAAGGAAACGATCAACGTGGACATCCCGCGTCCGTTCCAACGCATCACGCATGCGGACGCGATGAACAAATACGGTTCGGATAAACCGGATCTTCGTTTCGGCATGGAGATGGAAGACATCACCGACATCGTGGCGACGAGCGACGTGAAAGTATTCGCGTCCGTATCGGCAAGCGGCGGCGTGGTCAAGGCGCTGAACGCCAAGGGCTGCGCGAGCTGGAGCCGCAAGGAGCTTGACGACCTGCAGCCGTTCGCGGCGCGCTACGGCGGCAAAGGCCTCGCTTGGGTCACGGTGAAGGAAGGCGAATGGCGCGGCCCGATCGTCAAGTTCTTCAAGCCGGAGGAAATCGCGGCCATGACGGCGCGTCTCGGCGTCGAGGAAGGCGATCTGCTCCTGTTCTCCGCGGACAAGAAGAAAGTCGTGGCGGACGTGCTCGGCAATCTGCGTCTGAAAATCGGCAAGCAGCTTGGCTTGATCGACGAATCCAAGTTCAAATTGGAGTGGGTCGTCGACTTCCCGCTCCTCGGCTACGACGAAGAAGCGAAGCGCTACGTGGCGGAACACCATCCGTTCACGCGCCCGAACGAAGACGACCTGGCGCTATTCGAGACGAACCCGGGCGAGATCCGCGCGCAAGCGTACGACCTCGTGCTGAACGGCTACGAAGTGGGCGGCGGTTCGATGCGGATCTACAAACGCGACGTGCAGGAAATGATGTTCAAAGCGCTCGGCTTCTCGCTCGAGGAAGCGCATGAGAAATTCGGCTTCCTGCTCGATGCGTTCGATTACGGCACGCCTCCGCACGGCGGCTTCGCGTTCGGTTTCGACCGTCTCGTCATGCTGCTTGCCGGCCGCACGAACCTGCGCGAGACGATCGCGTTCCCGAAAACCGCGAGCGCGACGGACTTGCTCAGCGACGCGCCGTCCGAAGTCGATATCTCGCAGCTGCAGCAGCTTCATATCCGCACGATCCAGAAAGCGGCGAAGCAGACTGAGGCCGCGGCCGCGGGAACGGCGCCGGCTCCGCAAAACTAATCCATGCCCCGGCTTTCGTCCGTCCCCCAGGCGGGCGGAAGCCGGATTCGTTATTTATTGCCTTTGGAGGTGCGTTTAATAATGCTGCATCAATTTTCCCGGACGGAGCTGGCGATCGGCCCCGAGGGGTTGGATATAATGAGAGGGAGCACGGTTGCCGTGCTCGGCATCGGCGGCGTCGGGGCCATTGCCGCGGAAGCGCTCGCGAGGACCGGCGTCGGCCGCCTGATCCTGATCGATAAGGACGTCGTCGACATCACGAACATCAATCGCCAGATTCATGCGCTGACGACGACCGTCGGCCAGCCGAAGGCGGATCTGATGCGCGACCGGATCAAGCTGATCAATCCGGATTGCGACGCCATCTCGCTTCGCATGTTCTACACCGAAGAAACGTACGAGAAGCTGTTCGAGTACAAGCTGGATTACGTCGTCGACGCATCGGACACGATCATCTACAAGGTTCATTTGATCAAGCAATGCCTGGAGCGGAACATTCCGGTCATCTCCAGCATGGGGGCCGCGAATAAGATGGATCCTTCGCGGTTCCAGGTGGCGGATATTTCCAAGACGTCGATGGACCCGGTTGCCCGCGTCGTCCGCCAGAAACTGCGCAAGGAAGGCATCAAGCGGGGCGTGAAGGTCGTGTTCTCGACCGAAGAGCCGATGAAGCCGCGCGAGGACGTCACGCAGCGGATCGTGCCGGAGAACGCGCCGGAGATCCGCAAAGCGAAGCAGCCGCCCGCGAGCAACGCGTTCGTGCCGCCGGTGGCGGGCCTGATCATGGTCGGCGCGGTCGTGAAAGATTTGCTCGAAACGGGAGGAAAAGCCGAATGAACGTAGAGCTCATGAACAAACTCCGGCTTTCGCTCGATATGCGCGTCGCCCTGCTGGAAACGCCGGACGATTCGTACAAGGAAGCGCTCGGAGCGGAGGGCGCCGAACCGTTCAGCGAGATGGACGCCGGCACGTATGACTTCGTCATGCTGTTCGCCAAGGACATCGCCAGCTTGAACGAACATGCGCCCAAAGCGCTAAAAGCGGTGAAGAAGGAAGGGCTGCTTTGGATCTGCTATCCCAAAGGCACGTCCAAAATCAGAACGGACATCAACCGCGACCGCGGCTGGAAAACGGTCAAGGAAGAAGGCTGGGAGGGCGTGTCGTTGGTCTCCGTCGACGATACCTGGTCGGCCATGCGCTTCCGCCCCGTCGGCCTCGTGCAGGCAGGCGCCAGAGCGAGCCGAGCGGCGGATGCGAGCCGCACGGCCGGCACGTCGGCGGTGAGGGAACTCGTCATCCCGGACGACGTCAAAGCGTCGCTCGCCGCAGCCCCCGAAGCGGAGGCGTTCTTCGCGGGGTTGGCGCAGTCGCACCGCAAGGAATACGTCCGCTGGATCAACGAAGCCAAGCAGGAAGTCACGCGCGCCAAGCGCATCGGCGAGATGACGGAGAAGCTGGGGCAGCAGCTGAAACGGCCTTCGGACAAGCTCTAATCGCTTAGGATGCTAGCGCAAAACAGGTTTATCGGATCACGATCCGATAAACCTGTTTTTTTGTTACAAGCCACGAAATTTGTCCCAGTCAACAAAAGTTTCCTTGATGAAACTTTTTTGGTGTTGTACAATGAAATCAGGAAACAATGGTTTACCGCCTGCATATGTGTAGGTAGTGACATAACATACAAAACGATCACGAAGAGGTGAAAGGCAATGAGCACCAATCAACCGGCACCGGTTACCCGAGAGAGCGGCTGGAGGCAATCCCGAACCCAGAATTCGCTTCCGGAAGTATATCGATCGATGAAGATCCCGAAGCACGGCTCCTGGTTTCGAAAATTTCTCGCCTTCGCGGGACCGGGTTACTTGGTCGCCGTAGGCTACATGGATCCCGGCAACTGGGCGACGGATCTGGCAGGCGGATCGAAATTCGGTTATTCGCTGCTGGCCGTCATCCTGCTTTCTAACCTTATGGCGATTCTGCTCCAAGCGCTCGCCGGCAAGCTCGGCATCGTGACGGGACGCGACCTTGCGCAGGCTTGCAAGGATCATTACAGCAAGCCGGTAGCGATGTCGTTGTGGGTGCTCTGCGAGCTTGCCATCGCGGCCTGCGACCTTGCCGAAGTCATCGGATCGGCGATCGCCCTTAATCTATTGTTCGGCATCCCGCTGGTTGCCGGGGTAATATTAACCGTATTGGACGTGCTTCTCGTCCTGCTGCTGCAAAATAAAGGCTTTCGTTTTATCGAGTCGCTCGTCATCGTGCTGATCGTGACCATCGGCGGTTGTTTCCTGATCGAGATGTTCTGGTCGCAACCGCAAGTCGGCGAGGTCATGAAGGGCTTTATTCCGAGCACGGAGATCGTTTCGAATCCGGCCATGCTTTACATTGCGATCGGCATCCTGGGCGCGACGGTCATGCCGCATAATTTATACCTGCACTCCTCCATCGTTCAAACGAGGCAGTACGACCAGACCGAGCTCGGCAAACGCCAAGCCATCAAATACGCGACCTGGGATTCGACCATCGCATTGTTTTTTGCCTTGTTCATCAACGCGGCGATTCTCATCATCGCGGCCTCGACGTTCCATACCGCGGGACATACGGACGTCGCCGAGATCGGGGAAGCTTACCATCTGCTGTCGCCGATGCTGGGAACGGCGGCGGCGAGCATCCTGTTCGGCGTGGCGCTGCTGGCATCGGGCCAGAACTCGACGCTGACGGGCACGCTGGCCGGCCAAATCGTCATGGAGGGCTTTCTTAACATCCGGCTCAAACCATGGCTGAGGCGGTTGATTACGCGGATGATCGCGGTCATTCCCGCGGTGATCGTCACCTGGCTGTACGGCGCAAGCGGCACGGCGGATCTGCTCATCTTGAGCCAGGTCATCCTGTCCTTGCAGCTGAGCTTCGCGGTCATCCCGCTCGTGAAATTCACGAGCGACAAGAAGAAGATGGGCAGCTTCGCCAATCCGCTCTGGCTGAAAGTGCTGGCTTGGTTCGTGGCCGTCGTCATCGCCGGACTGAATATTTACCTGCTGTACCAAACCTTTGCCGGTTAAACCGAGCGAATACGGGAAGCCTTCTCCGTGCGGAGAGGGCTTCTTTCTTGTTCGGGCGACCATGGCGAACGTGTGTGCTTGTATGATATGATAGTCCGGAAAGGAACGTGATTCGGATGGATTTATTTACCTACTGCCAAGAGGAAGAGCAGCCGCGGGCGAAGCTGCTCGCGGATCGGATGCGACCCCAAACCATAGACGAGTACATCGGCCAGCGCGAGGTCGTGGGCCCGGGCAAGCTGCTCCGCAGGGCGATCGAGGGGGACCAAGTGTCCTCCATCCTTCTGTACGGTCCGCCCGGCTGCGGCAAGACGACGCTTGCGCATATTATATCCAAACGGACGCAAGGCGATTTCGTGAAATTAAACGCGGTCGAAGCGTCGGTGAAAGACGTCCGCGCCGTGATCGACCAGGCCAAGATGACGAAATCGATGTACGGCCGCAAAACGATTCTTTTTCTCGACGAGGTTCACCGCTTCAACGCCTCCAGGCAGGATGCGCTGCTGCCGGCGGTCGAACAGGGCATCATCGTGTTCATCGGCGCCACGACGGAGAATCCGTTCCATTACGTGAACGGCGCGCTGCTATCCCGTTCGACCTTGTTCCAATTGGAGGCATTGACCCGGGAGGACGCGCTGGAAGCCATGCGCCGCGCGCTTGCCGATCCTGCGCGAGGGCTCGGATTCATGAAGCTCCAAGTCGAAGAAGAGGCGCTTCAGCACATCGCCTCCATGGCGGGAGGCGACATTCGCCGCGCGCTTAACGCGCTGGAGCTGGCCGCCGTGACGACGCCGTCCCAGCATGACGGATCCGTGATCGTCACGCTTGAGGTCGCCGAGGAATCGATCCGCAAGCCTACGATCCGCGCCGACGAATCGACGCAATACGACGTGCTTTCCGCTTTCCATAAGAGCGTCAGGGGCTCGAGCGACGCGGCGCTGTTTTGGTTCCTGTACGCCGTCGAGAAACTCGGCATGGACCCCATGACATTCGTTCGCCGCTTGATCGTGGCCTGCAGCGAAGATATCGGGCTGGCCAACCCGCAGGCTATGGTGCAGGCCGTGACGGCGATGGACGCTTACCATAAGATCGGCTGGCCGGAAGCCAAATACAATATCGCGCAGGCGATCCTGTTCGCGGTGGAGAGTCCCAAGTCCAACGCGGCCGCGGTGGCGATCGGCAACGTCATGCAAACGATCGAGCGCATCGGTTCGGCCGAAGTGCCGCTTCATCTCCGCGATACGCACTACAGCGGCGCCGAGAAGCTTGGCCACGTGGGCTATCAATACCCGCACGATTTCCCCGGCCATTACGTGAAACAGGCTTATTTGCCCGAGCGGATCGCCCATAAGAAGTTTTATCAAGCGACGCAGCAAGGAATGGAAGACAAGATTCGTCAAAACCAAGAACGGCGAAAATAACACCGGATTGTTCTCAAATCGCATAAACGGTAGCTGGAGCGCGAAAACAGCGCATAAAGGCCGACCTTTACCGAATAAACATGAGTATAACCCGAATACGGGCCAGAAGGTGGGATGGCGGCATTTGACGTAAAGAGACGTCATCGTCTAATGTAGTATTATAAAGGAACTTTATAAATTTCAATTCCCTGAAGGAGGTGCACCTGTTGGTCGTGATTGCGGCTTTAGGCGCGAACGGCAAACAGGGAATCGTTGAGTAGTGACCCGTTACCCATATTGTGGAGCATCTTATTGATTTTCGTGCTCGTTTTTTTGAACGGATTTTTCGTTGCCGCCGAGTTTGCCATGGTCAAAGTAAGAAGCAGCCGCATCGATACGCTCGTGCAGGACGGCAATCGCCGGGCGCGCTTCGCATCCGCGCTGACGACCAATTTGGACGCCTATTTGTCGGCTTGCCAATTGGGCATCACGCTCGCTTCGCTCGGACTTGGCTGGGTAGGGGAACCTACCATCTCGCATTTAATCGAGCCCTTGCTTGAGAAGCTCCACTTCACCCCCGTCGCCATATCGACGGTATCGTTTATCATCGCCTTCTCCGTCATTACGATTTTTCATATCGTGCTCGGCGAGCTGGCTCCCAAGACGTATGCGATCCGCAAGGCGGAAGCCGTGACGCTGTGGACGGCCGTGCCGTTGATCGTATTTCACAAAGTGATGTACCCGTTCATTTATCTCTTGAACGGCATGGCGAACCGGATGCTGAAGAGCATCGGCATCGAACCAGCAGCCGAGCATGAGTCGGCCCATACGGAAGAAGAAATCCGCATTTTGATGAAGGAAAGCCACAAATCCGGATTAATCGACAATACGGAGCTGACGCTGGTCGACAATATTTTCGATTTTGCCGAAACCCATGCCAGAGAAATCATGATTCCACGCACCGAGATGATTTGTCTGTACGCCAACCTGTCTTTCGAGGAAAACCAGGCGATTGCGCTGAAGGAAATGCATACCCGTTATCCCGTATGCGACAAGGACAAAGACAACATCATCGGCTTTATTCATATAAAAGACCTGTTGAAAGTGACGCATCAGGGGATTCACGACATCCGTCACATCACCCGTCCGATGACGACGGTGCCGGATTCGATGCATATCAGCTCGCTGCTCAAGCTGATGCAGAAGAAGAAGACGCAAATCGCCATCCTCATCGACGAATACGGCGGAACGTCCGGCTTGGTCACGTTGGAAGACATCATGGAAGAAATCGTCGGCGAAATCCAGGACGAATTCGACGAGGAACGCGCGGACATCGAAGCGAAGGAAGATGGCACACATTCCATTAACGGCATGATGCTGATCGAAGAAGTGAACAGCTACTTCGGAACGGAGATCGAAAGCGACGATTACGATACGATCGGCGGCTGGATGTACGCGCAGATCGAGAACCCGCCTTCGAAGGGACAACGCATCGTCTATCCGGTCGGCTTCGAATTCATTATCGAGGAGACGGATCATCTTCGCATATCGCGGATTCACATCCGCAAACGGACTATCGAGGAAGAAGAAGCCGCCATCGTGCAGGAAGAAGAGTTTCAAGCCGAGACGGGCTAAGTCGCGCTCTCCCCGGATAAATCGCAAACGTAGCAGCGCATAAAAAAGAGGCGTTCGAATCATCGAACGCCTCTTTTTGCATCTATAAACGTTACTTCGTCACGATATCGATCGTACCGCCGCCGAGGCAGACGTCGCCATCGTAGAAGACGACGGCTTGACCCGGCGTGATGGCCTTCTGCTGCTGATCGAACACGACTTCAGCCGTCGTGCCGTCCGCGCGGAACGTAACCTTGACCCCTTGATCCGGCTGGCGGTATCTGAACTTCGCCGTGCAGGAGAACTCGCCTTGCGGTTTGGCCGGCGCGATCCAATTGATGCCGGTTGCCGTCAAGCTGGAGGAGTACAGGCTCGGATGCGTATCGCCCTGCACGACGTAAAGGATGTTCTCCTTCAAATCCTTATCCGCGACGAACCAAGGTTCGCCATTGCCGGAGCCCCCGATGCCGAGGCCTTGGCGCTGGCCGAGCGTGTAGTACATGAGACCGTCGTGGCGGCCTTTCGTCTCGCCGGTCGCGATGTCGACCATCGGGCCGGGCTGGGCCGGCAGATACCCGCTCAGGAATTGTTTGAAATTCCGTTCGCCGATGAAGCAGACGCCGGTGCTGTCTTTCTTCTTGGCGGTTGCCAGACCGAATTCCGCGGCGATGCGCCTGACTTCCGGCTTCGGCAGATGGCCGATCGGGAACATCGCTTTCGCCAGCTGGTCTTGTCCGAGCGCATGCAGGAAATACGTTTGGTCCTTGCCGGCATCGACGCCGCGCAGCAGCTTCGATTCGCCGTCCGCGGTCCGCTCGAGGCGGGCATAATGGCCGGTTGCCAAGTAATCGGCGCCGAGCTCCAGCGCCTTCTGCAGGAATTCCCCGAATTTAATTTCGCGGTTGCACATGACGTCGGGGTTCGGCGTGCGGCCGTTCCGGTACTCGTCGAGAAAATAGGCAAACACTTTGTCATGATAGGCTTTCTCGAAATTGACCGTATAATAAGGGATGCCGATCTGATCGCAGACGCGCCGTACGTCTTCCGCGTCGTCTTCGGCCGTGCAATGGCCGAACTCGTCGGTATCGTCCCAGTTTTTCATGAAAATGCCGATTACATCGTAGCCCTGCTGCTTCAAGAGCAGCGCGGTCACGGAGGAATCGACGCCGCCCGACATGCCTACGACGACGCGCGTATTGGAATTGTCCATGATTGCTCCACCACCTTGAATAGAAGCCCATTCTTTGCCGGAAGGCAGAAAAGGGCGCTTAAGATTCTATTGTATCACACTTTTACCGCACACTTCATGTCGGTTTTCATGAAAGTGTCATCGTTTTTTCAACATATTGTTGCGCGGTTATGTTAACATAGATATGATATGGGAATACCATGAATTGTAATCTATTACCATCCGGAACCTTTAAATAAGAGATCGTTTCGTCGGAGAAGAGGTGTTCGATTTGAAAATTTCAACGAAAGGCCGATACGGCCTGACCATCATGATGGAGCTCGCCGGCAAATTCGGGGAAGGTCCGACTTCGCTGAAGAGCATCGCGGAGCGCAATCAATTATCGGAGCACTATTTGGAGCAGCTGATCGCGCCGCTGCGGAACGCGGGGTTGGTCAAGAGTATTCGTGGCGCTTACGGCGGCTATATCCTGTCCAAGGAACCGCATGAGATTACGTCCGGGGACGTGATCCGGATTCTCGAAGGCCCGATATCGCCCGTCGATTTCACGGAAGAAGACGATCCGGCCAAGCGCAACCTGTGGCTGAGGATCCGCAACAGCATCGCCGAAGTGCTTGATTCGACGACGCTCGCGGACCTTGTCTCGTACAAGGAAGAGATCCGGCAGGACTCTTACATGTTTTATATCTGAGGATGATGAGACCATGACACGCATTTATTACGACCATGCGGCTTCATCGCCGATGCATCCCGATGTCGCCGCGGCGATGATGGACGTATGGACCGGCACGCCCGGCAATGCTTCCAGCACGCACGGTTTCGGACGCGCGGCCAGAAGTTTGCTGAACCGTTCCAGAGACATCGTCTCCGAAGGCTTAGGTTGCTCGCCAGCGGAGCTCGTGTTTACCGGCGGCGGGACCGAGAGCGACAATCTTGCGCTCGTCGGCGCCGCGCGAGCTGCCCGCAAGCGGGGGAAGTCCCATATCATCACGACCGCGATCGAACATCATGCGGTGCTGCATACTTGCGATTATTTGCGCGAAGAAGGATTCCGCGTAACCGTACTGCCCGTCAACGAGCAAGGCGTCGTGTCGGCCGCGGCCGTCGAGCAGGCGATCGCGGAAGATACGGCGCTCATCAGCGTCATGTTCGTCAACAATGAGACCGGATCGATTCAGCCGATTGCAGAGATCGGCGAACTCGCCCGGTCTCGAGGCGTTGCGTTCCATGTCGACGCCGTGCAGGCGCTAGGCGCGGTGCCGATCGCTTTGCGCGAGCTCTCCGTGGACCTGATGAGCTTCTCCGCCCATAAGATCAACGGACCGCAGGGCGTTGGCGCCCTTTATGTCCGCAAGGGAACGTTTCTCGAGCCGCTGCATCACGGCGGATTGCAGGAACGCAAAAGAAGACCGGGCACCGAGAACGTCGCCGGCATCGTCGGATTCGCCGCGGCGTTTGAACGTTGTGTGAATTCGGCGCGGGAACGGAAACTTTTGCTGGACGAGCTTCGTCTTACATGGATAGAACGAATGAAAGCCATTGCGGGCGAGGAGCGGGTCGCGATTAACGGCCACCCGGACTTACATGCTCCTCATATTTTGAACCTGAGTTTTCTCGGCGTGGGCGCGGAGACGCTGTTGATGAATCTGGATTTGGCCGGTATCGCGGCTTCGAGCGGTTCTGCCTGCACGGCTGGCGCGCTTGAGCCCTCGCATGTGCTCCAGGCGATGGGAATCTCGCAAGAAAGACGCGATTCCGCCGTACGGTTTAGCTTCGGTTTGGGCAACACTATGGAGGAACTCGAACTTGCGGCAAAAAAAGTTGAAACCTTTATGAGCCGCGTTCGTACTAATGCCTAGGAGGCTTTGCCAGACTGTGTTGCGACTACAGCATCTGATTGGTCTGCCTGTGATTGAGATGAACGCCGGCAAGCACGTCGGTCATGTGAAGGACGCATGGTTCGACGAGCATTGGCAGCTCGGCGGCATTGTTTTGGACGCTGGACGGCGGTTTTTGACCTCGATGAAAGCCGTACAGTGGAGCGAGGTTCTGGTTTGCGGGGAAGATGCCGTAATCATCATGAACGAAGATTCCGTGAAACGGACCAAACAAACGGACGTGCAGCGGTCCTTTTCGACCGGCGCCGTGCGTTTGAAGGATTTACCTGTCATTACTGCTCATGGCGAACAACTTGGCCGCGTATCGGATGTTTATTTTAGCGAAATACAGGGTACACAAATAATAGGCTATGAGTTGACGGACGGTTTCATAGCGGATATCATGGAAGGCCGCAAGTGGCTTCCTGCTCCGCTGCAGGCTGATGAAGTCATGCTTGGCAATGATGTGATTATAGTACCGGCCGGAAGCGAGGACAACCTCTTCCCGGTCGCGGTTTCTGAGACGGATATTAGGGAGAAATGAGCCATGAAATGCCCAAACTGCAGTTCCAAGGATATCGGAAAAATCGGATCGCACCAGTATTACTGCTGGGGCTGCTTCATTGAATTGACGGTAAACGGCGAGAAAATGTCGGTCTACCAAGTGGAAGAGGACGGTACGCTCAGCTCGCTGGACGACTTGTTCTTCGAAGACGAGATGCCGCAGGTGCATGCGAACTAAGCTTTGCTGGTTCCGCTCCTGCGAGGGAAAGACGGCCTTGAACGAGGTCGTCTTTTTTGTGTTTTCCGGAGCGCATGCAGGCCGCTGCGAAGCTTTGCGCCGCGCCGTGCGAAGGAAACGAGCGGGTTTCTGCCGTTCGCGGGATGATTCCGGGAACTTGTACATATACTGTAGTACTAGTTATATCGGATGCGGCCTTTGAATAATGAAGCGCGGAACGCATGCTGATCCAAGGAGGAGTGCAGCCGTGGAACGGTTCACGAACAACCGTATATTTACATGGCTCGTCTATCTCATCATGGGACTCGCGGCCCTATATCTGCTGTTGCTGCTAAAGCCGATCTTTATACATATCTACGTATTCCTGCGGGCGGTGCTGGCGCCGTTTCTGATCGCAATGATTATCTCGTACGTGCTGAATCCCATCGTCAGCATGCTTCATGAGCGGAAAGTGCCGCGGACGATGGCCGTGCTGCTGATCTATGCCGTTTTTTGCGCGGCGCTGACCGTCATCCTGATGAACGCCATACCGATGTTTCTCGAGCAGCTGCAGGAGCTGAACCGCCATATGCCGGATTTCACGATGAAAGCGCAAAGCCTCGTGGACGATCTGAACAACAGCTCGTTCCTGCCGGAAAGCATCCGCTCGGGCATCAACAAATCGCTGTACAAGCTGGAGAAGCGGGGCTCGGAAGCGATCTTCGGCTTCGTCAACAATATCGGGGCGATGCTGAACGTCGTGTTCATCGGGTTCATTATTCCGTTCCTGGCATTTTACATCCTGAAGGATTTCGAGGTGTTCGAGCGGACGCTGCTCACTTACGTGCCGAAGCCTCACCGCAAGCATGCCGTGAGATTGCTCAAGGATATCGACAATGCGCTCGGCAGCTACATCCGCGGCCAGTTTCTCGTCTGCGTCATCGTGGGCACGCTCGCGTATATCGGGTATCTCATCATCGGCATGCCGTATCCGCTGCTGCTTGCCAGCGTTGTCGCGGTCACGAACATCATTCCCTACCTCGGACCTTTTTTCGGTGCGGCGCCCGCGCTCGTGATGGCGTCGACCGTATCCTTGAAAATGATGCTGATGGTCGTTATCGTCAATACCGTCTGTCAGATCCTCGAGGGCAACGTGGTCTCGCCGCAGGTCGTCGGCAGAACGCTCCACATGCATCCGCTGTCGATTATTTTCGCCCTCCTGGTCGGCGGGGAGCTCGCGGGCATCGTCGGCATGATCCTGGCCGTGCCGATCTTCGCCGCGCTCAAGGTCATCGTGCAGCATATCTTCGCATATTACGTCCGCAGAAAGACCATTTGACATGGGATGCGAGTTGCTGATATTCTGATTCTATCTAGGTTAATTGCATCGTTATAAACGTTGATGGCACCGAAGTAAATCATAGACCGCCAGACAGAGAAAGAATTTCTTCGCGCAAGCGGATTGGTTTGCGTGTACGACCGTGAGGTTGGACATGCAGCATTTCCGCAAGCGGATTGGTTTGCGTGTACGACCGCGAGGTTGGACATGCAGCATTCCGCGATCGAGATGCCGCGTCGGCTGAAAAAATTCTAAGGGCGAAGGATGATCGAAAGCTGGTACCGGAGTGTGAACGAACTTCGCCGGGTGGACCCGTTACCGTCCATTGAAGGAGATTGTTTGGCATCGCGGCTTTCCGATACGGGAAACGGCAGTCGGCCGAACGATAACCAGGGTGGTACCGCGAACGATTCGTCCCTGTTTTTGGGGCGTTTTTTTATTTTCATTTGACACTGTGGAGGCTGAACCGTATGAAAGCAAGTGAAATCCGTTCCAAATGGCTCGCTTTTTTCGAGAGCAAAGGGCATAAGATCGAACCGAGCGCTTCCCTCGTGCCGCATAACGATCCGTCCCTGCTGTGGATCAACGCGGGAATGGCGCCGCTGAAGCCGTATTTCGACGGACGCGTCATCCCGGACAACCCGCGGATCGCGAATTCGCAGAAATGCATCCGCACCAACGACATCGAGAACGTCGGCAAGACCCGCCGTCATCATACGATGTTCGAAATGCTGGGCAATTTCTCGATCGGCGATTATTTCAAGGAAGAAGTCATCACCTGGGCCTGGGAGTTTCTGACGAGCCCGCAGTGGATCGGCTTCGATCCGGAGCGCCTGTCCGTTACCGTGTATCCGGAAGACGAGGAAGCGTTCCGCTATTGGAACGAGAAGATCGGACTGCCGGCGGAGCGAATTTACAAGCTGGAAGAGAATTTCTGGGACATCGGCGAAGGCCCGTGCGGTCCTTGCACGGAAATCTTCTACGACCGCGGCGACGCGTTTGGCGACTTGAGCGACCCGGAATGCTGGCCGGGCGGGGAGAACGAGCGCTTCCTGGAAGTATGGAACCTCGTATTTTCGCAATATAATCATAATAAAGACGGCAGTTACACACCGCTGCCGAACAAAAACATCGATACCGGCGCAGGGCTGGAGCGCTTCACGTCGATCCTGCAAAACGTGGACTCCAACTTCGACACGGATCTGTTCCGTCCGATCATCGACCGCACCTGCGAAATCGCCAGCGTCGCGTACCATGTGAATCCGGAGACCGACGTCGCGCTGAAAGTCATCGCGGACCATATCCGGACCGTGGCCTTCTCCGTCGGCGACGGCGTCATGCCTTCCAATGAAGGACGCGGCTACGTCATCCGCCGCCTGCTCCGCCGCGCGGTCCGTTACGGCAAGACGCTCGGCGTCGACCGTCCGTTCCTCTTCGAGCTCGTGCAGGTCGTCGGCAGCATCATGGGCGCCTACTATACCGAGATCGTGGAAAAACGCGAATTCATCGAGCGGGTAATCCGCACGGAAGAAGAGCGGTTCCACGAGACGCTGTCCGACGGCCTCGCCCTCCTCGGCGATTTGGTCAAGACGGCCAAGTCGGAGGGCAAATCGCTCATCACCGGCCCGGACGCATTCAAATTGTACGATACGTATGGTTTCCCGTTCGACTTGACGGAAGATTACGCCGCCGAACAAGGCATGACCGTCGATCGCGAAGGCTTCGACGCATCGATGGAAGAACAGCGTACCCGCGCCCGCGCGGCGCGCCAAGACACGGGCGGCATGAACGTGCAGGGCGGACCGCTCGCGGATTTCACGGAGAAATCGGAATTCGTCGGCTATCAGGATCTGAAGGTCGAAGGCGCGAAGGTCATCGCGATCGTCGAAGGCGACGCGCTCGTGCAAGAGGCGGGAGCAGGCAGCCATGTCCTGGTCATCCTGGACCGCACGCCATTCTACGCCGAGAGCGGCGGACAAGTCGGCGACAGCGGAGCGATTGCGGGGGGCGGCTTCGCGTTGTCCGTGGACAACGTGACGAAGGCCCCGCACGGTCAGCCGGTGCATCACGCGGTTATCGAGCATGGAACGTTGAAGGTAGGCGGCGTCGTGCAAGCGGCGGTAACGACCCTCACGCGCGAAGACACGATCAAGAACCATACGGCGACGCATTTGCTGCACCGCGCGCTCAAAGACGTGCTCGGCGAGCATGTCAACCAAGCGGGCTCCCTCGTGGAACCGGATCGCCTGCGGTTCGACTTCTCCCATTTCGGCAGTATCAGCCCGGAAGAACTGACGGAGATCGAGCGCCGCGTCAACGAACAGATCTGGCTCGGCACCGCGGTGCAGATCGATAACAAATCGCTGGCCGAAGCGAAAGCCATGGGCGCGATGGCGCTGTTCGGCGAGAAATACGGCGACGTCGTGCGCGTCGTGCGCGTCGGCGATTACAGCCTGGAGCTGTGCGGTGGCTGCCATGTAGCCAATACGTCGCAAATCGGCGTGTTCAAGCTCGTGAGCGAAAGCGGCATCGGTTCCGGCGTCCGCCGGATCGAAGCGGTGACGGGACGCCATGCGTACCAGTTCGTGGAAGGCCAGTTGGATCTATTGAAACAAGCGGCGGCGCTGCTCAAAACCAACCTGAACGACGTGCCCAAGCGTATCGAGGGACTTCACGCGCAGGTGAAGGATTTGACGCGCGACAACGAGTCGCTGCAAAGCAAATTGAGCCATATCGAAGCGGGATCGTTGGAAACGCAGGCGAAAATCGTGGGCGGCATCACGCTGCTCGCGGCTGAAGTGAACGCGCCGTCGATGGACGCGCTGCGCGGCATCGTCGACGAGCTGAAAACGAAATTAACGAGCTCCGTTATCGTGCTGGGCGCCGTCGCGGAGGACAAAGTCAACCTCATCGCGGCCGTTTCCCCGGATCTCGTGAAGCAGGGCTTCAATGCCGGCAAGATCGTAAAAGAAGCGGCGGCGGCTTGCGGCGGCGGCGGCGGCGGCCGTCCGGACATGGCGCAGGCGGGCGGCAAGGATCCTTCCAAATTGGCGGCGGCGCTTCAAATTGCCGAAGAACTGGTTCTTGCGCAGTCAAATGTGATATGATACAGGTATAAAACGGCTGTCAAGCGGCTTTGGAAAGCGAGGTGCTGGCGATGAATTCAATGGACAAGACAATGAAATTCGACGTGAAGGCGGAAGGGGAAGCTTCCTCGAGAGAGATTATGCTTTCCGTCTACGACGCGCTGCTTGAGAAGGATTACAATCCCATCAATCAAATTGTCGGTTATTTGTTGTCCGGAGATCCTGCATACATTCCGCGGCATAATAATGCCCGAAGCTTGATCCGCAGGAAAGAACGTGACGAATTGATCGAAGAGCTGGTACGTTCTTACTTAAGTCAGCACAGCAAATAATTCTTGAAGACGGAAATGAGGCTCCTCCCGCATGCGTCTTATGGGTTTGGATTACGGCGACCGCAGAATCGGCGTTGCCGTCAGCGATGCATTCGGATGGACCGCGCAGGGAATCGGGGTCGTCGAGAAACGCCGCGATAACGGCGAAGACGAAGCGATCGCGAAGCTCGTGCAGGAACATGAAGTATCTGAGATCGTAGTCGGTTTACCGAAAAACATGAATGGCACCATCGGGCCGCGTGGCGAAATTTGCATCGCATTCGCACAACATTTGCAGCAAAAGCTAAATGTACCCGTACACCTTTGGGACGAACGGCTGACGACCGTTGCCGCGGAGCGCACGCTCATCGAAGCGGATGTCAGCCGTAAGAAGCGAAAGTTAGTGGTGGACAAAATGGCGGCAACGCTCATTTTGCAAAATTATCTCGATTCTAAAACGAAAAGGTGAGGGTAACGATGACAAAGGACAACATGCAGTACGAAGAGCCGGAAATCATCTACATTCCAGATGAAGAAGGCAACGAAGAAGAATTCGAGGTAGTCATGAAGTTTGAGGTTGACGGCTCCGATCAGAAATATATGATGGTCGTTCCGCTGAACGTCGATTCCGAGGACGAGCAGGACGAAGACGCGGACGAAGTCTACGCGTTCCGCTACGAGGAAGACGGCGACGACTTGAAGCTGTATACGATCGAAGACGAGGAAGAGTGGAATATGGTCGAAGAAACCTTTAACACGCTTCTTGCGGAAATCGACGAAAATGACTAACGTCAGCATTGGCTGAAGGGAGATCTGTAAATTGTCTGAAGTCAAACGGATTTCCATCTTGAATCCTATTTACGGCTCGGAAGTCGATCTGATCGGCGAAGAAGGCGAGACGGAACCGTTCCGGATCGTCGCCGAGTTCCAGTTGGGAGACCGCGCTTATGCGGGTCTTCAATCGCAAGGCATGCAGCAGGAGGATGAAATCGCCTTCTTCCGCATCGCTTTGACGGACGGCTCCGACCCCGAGCTGGAGTCGATCGAAGACGACGAGGAATGGGAAGCCGTCTCGGAAGCCTACGATGATCTGCTGTTCGAAGGCGACGAACTGCCTTGACGGCATTGATGCCCGCAAGGGAATAGAGAGGTACGGATGGGGCGGCGCTGCCGCCCTTTTTCCGCGCATACAGTAGAAACGGGGGATCGTCGCTTGAGTCCATCAGAGCACCTGCCGGAAAGCGGATTTTCGGCTAACGACGACTTGCGTCCCGCGGGTCCGGGAAGAGGACGCATAACGTTCTGGGTCATTACTACGATTTTAAGCTTAATCATTATTATTGCGGGCGGCTCGTATTTGTACGTATGGAACGGCCTGCGCGCCACATCCCCCGGGGATGTCGTGCAAGTCGAGCTGAAGGCGGGGACCTCGCCGTTCAATTTCGCGGAAGCGCTCGAAGAGCAAGGCATTATTCGAAACGCGTTTCTATTCAAATACTACCTGCGCTACAAGCACGAAGGACCGCGATTCCAAGCCGGCGTATACGAGCTTAGACCCGGAATGGACAAGCAATCGATTATCGCGAAGCTGAACGCGGGCGAGACGGTGAAGCAAGAAACGATCCGCTTCACGATTCCGGAAGGCTTCACGGTCGAGCAGATCGCCGACACGCTGAGCAAAGCCGGTTATGTCGATAAAGCTGCTTTTCTTGCGCTGGCCGATAAGGACCAGGTGTGGCCGGATACGGACGCGTCCAAGAATATCCCGAAAGGCGCCAAGCTCCGTCATCGGTTGGAAGGCTATCTGTTCCCCGATACCTATGAGATGGTCAAAGGCAGCAAGCCGGACGCCATTATCGATCGGATGCTTCAGGAGCTCGACCGAAAGCTGGACGGCCTGCCCGAGAATTGGGAAGATCAGCTGGCCGCGAACGGCGTCGACTTCAACGGGATCATGACGGTCGCCTCGCTGGTCGAGCGCGAGGTCGTCGTGGACGAGGAACGGCCGATCGTGGCGGGCATTATCTATAATCGCCTCAAGGAAGGCATGCCGCTGCAAATCGACGCGACCGTTCAGTACTTGCTGGACAAGCAAAAGGATCGCCTGATGGAATCCGATTTGCAGGTGGACAGTCCGTATAATACGTACAAGGTCAAGGGGCTTCCGCCGGGGCCGATCGCTTCGCCGAGCGTGAAATCGATCGAAGCGGCGCTTTTCCCGAAAAAGACGGATTATTTCTACTACGTGACGAAGAAGGACGGCAGCCACGAGCATCTGTTCGCGGAAACGCTCAAGCAGCACAATCAGAACATCGCGAAAAGCAATGAAACAGCGAAGCAATAGGAGGACTTGCAAATGGCAACAAAGCCGGAGCTGCTCATCGACGCAGCTTCTCTTGCCGATATGGAACGGTTGATCGAAGCGGGGGCGGATGCGTTCGTGATCGGCGAATCGCGCTACGGAATGCGGCTTCCCGGCGATTTTGACATCGCGGGAATCGCGGAAGCCGCCAAGCTGGCGCATGCGCGCGGAACTTCGGTTTATGCGGCGGTCAACAATGTGATGGATAACCGGACGGTCGATACGCTTCCGGACTATATACGCGCGTTGGCCCAAGCCGGCGTCGACGCGATCGTGTTCGGCGACCCGGCGGTGCTCATGGCGGCGCGATCTGCCGCGCCGGGGATGAAGCTGCACTGGAATGCCGAGATGACGTCGACGAATTTCGCGACCGCGAACTATTGGGGGCGCCGCGGCGCCTCCAGAGTCGTGCTCGCGCGGGAATTGAACCTGGATCAGGTCATTGCCGTGAAAGCCAATACGGATATGGCCGTTCAGGTTCAGGTTCACGGGATGACGAATATCTATCATTCCAAGCGCCCGCTCGTTCACAATTATTTCGAGCATCAGAACAAAGACGGATCCGTGGAGAACGTTCCGGTGCACGGCCGGCGCGAGGACGGTTTGTATTTGATCGAAGCGGAACGGCCAGACGAGCGTTTTCCGATCTATGAGGATGCCAACGGAACCCATATCATGAGCTCCGACGATCTGTGCATGGTCGAGAATCTGCACGAGCTGATGGAAGCGAATATCGATAGCTTTCGAATCGAAGGCCTGTTAAAATCGATAACGTACAACGAAACCGTCGTGCGCGCCTACCGCGCGGCGATCGATGCCTACGTCATGGACCCGCAAGGCTATGCGTTCCAGGACGAATGGCTCGATGCCATCGTTTCGCTGCAGAATCCGTCGCGAGAGCTGTCGTATGGATTTTTCTATAAAGAACAAGTGTATTAAGGTCACCCTTGTAAGTTCTTGGAGGTGAGGATGGTGACAACGCAAACAGCCCCTCGTTTGAAGGGGAAAAGACACCGGTTGGCCAAACCGGAATTGCTGGCCCCGGCCGGCAATTTGGAGAAACTGAAATTCGCCGTTCACTACGGCGCGGATGCCGTTTATATCGGCGGTCAAAAATACGGCCTTCGTTCCAACGCGGATAATTTCAGCTTCGAAGAGATGAAGGAAGGCGTGGAGTTCGCCAAACAATACGGAGCGAAGGTATTCGTCGCTACGAATATCTACGCGCACAACGAAGATATTGCGGGCCTGGAAGACTACCTGCGCGAGCTGGAGCTTGCGGGTATCGCCGCCATTATCGCGGCGGATCCGATTATCGTGGAAACGGCGCAGCGGGTCGCTCCGAAGCTTGAGGTGCATTTAAGCACGCAGCAATCGACGATGAATTGGCAGGCCGTCCAGTTTTGGAAGGAAGAAGGCTTGCCGCGCGTCGTGCTGGCGCGCGAAGCGAGCCTCGAAGAAATCGCGGAGATCAAAGCCAATGTCGATATCGAAATCGAGGCGTTCATTCACGGCGCCATGTGTTCTTCGTTTTCGGGACGCTGCGTGCTGTCGAACCACTTTACCGACCGGGATTCCAATCGCGGCGGCTGCTGCCAATCCTGCAGATGGAAGTACGACATTTACGAGGACGATATCGCGATGGTCGGCATGGACGCCGATAAATTCACGATGGGCTCCAAGGATCTGGGCATGCTCGAGCATATCCCGGATTTGATCGACGTCGGCGTCGACAGCTTCAAGATCGAAGGGCGGATGAAGAGCCTGCATTACGTCGCGACCGTCGTCAACGCGTACCGCCAGGCCATCGATTCGTACATGGCGGACCCGGAGCGTTACGAGTTGAAGCAGGAATGGCTCGACGATATTCAGAAGGCCGCCAACCGGCCGCTGAACACGGGCTTTTTCTATGATACGCCGGGCGCCGAGGATCACATTTACGAGCCGGAGGAAAAAGCGGCGCCGTACGATTTCGCCGGCGTGGTCATCTCCTACGACGAAGCATCCGGAACGGCCGTCGTTCAGCAGCGCAACCATTTCAAGCCGGGCCAACAGGTGGAGTTTTTCGGACCGAACGGCACGTTCTTCAAACAAACCGTCGGCGAAATCACCGATACGGACGGCAATGCGCTCGATGCCGCCAGACATCCGCTGCAGCACATCGTGATCCGGACGGAATCGCCGGTTAAGCCGATGGACATGATGCGCAAACGCATTCGTTGATGCCATAGACCTATGAACATCCTTGTCGACCTTCGACGGGATGTTTTTTTTGTGAATTTTTTTTCCAATCCGGCTAACAAAACGATTTCCTCGTACCGATAAATTGGGTATTGCAACATATTGTGAAACTTGCTTTTGGTTATGATGAGACGGGCGGATCAACGCTCTGAATCATAAGCACGCGACACATACCGAATTGCACTCATCCAAAATTGGAAATCTATCACATGGCCAGGTGGTGTCAAGCAATGAGCAGCAAGGCGAAGAAGGACAAAGCCAACAAGCAAGCCAATGAAAACAGCTTGAACGGGAACGTGAAGTCGTTGGTTTCGACTTCCGTAAACGGTCTCAAAAACGTGAAGTTTTCGAATCCGATCAAATCCGTGGGACTCATGCTGTTCTTGATTATCTTCTGCGCGATCTTGGTGTGCGTGCTGGTCGTGGGGCTCTTCTCCTATTCGACCTCGAAGACGATCATCAAGGACAAAGTCGCGGAATCGAGTTCCGTCGCAATCAAGCAATCGAACGGCAAATTGGACTTGATGTTCAAGAATTACGAATCGTTATCCATGCAGATTCTCTTGGATAAGTATGTGCAGGATTACTTGCAGCAATATAAAACTGCCACGGACGATTACGACAAGTTCGATGTCATGAAGAAGATCAGCGACGCCGTGCAATCCTACATCCTGGGCAATCAAACGATCGTAGGGGCGGCCATTATTCCGATCTCCGGCGACGCAACGGCCGTTACGATGGGGAGTACCAACATCACGACCGCGGATGCCCAGAAATCCGACTGGATGAAGACGATTACCGATGGCGCAGGGAAGCTGGTATGGCTGCCTTCCAAAGTCAACGGCTACGGCACAAGCGCGGCCGATCCGACGTTCGCGATGGGACGGGTCATGAAAAACACGGTCAGCAACGAAGGTTACTTTATCCTGATCGTCGAAATTCGATTGAAGGAAATCGCCGATCAATTGCAGGACTTGAAGCTTGGCGAGGGCAGCGAGATCATCATTCAAGACGGTGCCAACAACGTCGTCTTCAGCGGCAAAGAGGATCAACTCGGCAAGGCTTCGCCAATTTCGCTGCCGGCCGACGGCAAAGCCTCGGAAAGCGGATCGATGACGACGACCGATTCCGACGGCGACGAAGTGTTGGCCATGTATAACAAATTCGAAAGCACCGGCTGGGAACTCTTGGGTACCGTGCCTGTCGAAGAACTCATCAAGGACGCGAAGCAAATCCGTAACGCCACGTATATCATTGCCGGGATTGCGGCGCTGCTCGCCATCGGGATCGGCCTGCTCGTCATTCGCATGGTGGCCATTCCGCTCGTGAACCTGCGGAATCTCATGAACGAGGGCGAACGCGGGAATCTGACGGTTCGATCCACGATCAGCAAGAAAGACGAGATCGGGCAGCTGGCGCAAAGCTTCAACCAGATGATGACCCAGATCACCGTGCTCGTTAACCAGACGAACCAATCGGCTCAAGACGTGCTGGCGACGGCGGGGGAATTGTCGGACGCGTCCAAGAAGACCGCCATCTCCGCCAAAGAAATTGCCGTTGCCACCGAAGAAATCGCCAATGGGGCGACCAGCTTGGCCGTCGAAGCGGAGAAAGGCAGCGATCTGACGACGGAAATCGGTCACCAGATGCAGCAGGTAACGGTTGCCAACCAAGAAATGGGCGCAGCCGCATCCGAAGTGGAGCAAGCAAGCCGCCAAGGTACGGTCTACATGAACAGCCTCATCGAAAAGACGGGCATGACGGAAGAAATGACGCGTTCGATGGTCGAGAAAGTCGACAGGTTGAAGGAATCGACGCGCTCCATCCGTAAAATTTTGGACGTGTTGAACAACATGACGAAGCAAACGAATATTTTGTCCCTGAATGCCACGATCGAGGCGGCGCGCGCAGGAACGGCGGGCAAAGGCTTCATGGTCGTCGCGGACGAGATCCGCAAGCTGGCCGATCAATCCCGTCAATCCATCGACGTGGTCGGTCAAATTACCGAAACGATTCAACGGGAGATCGACGAGACGGTCGGCGTGCTGTCCGACGCGTATCCAATCTTCCAGGAGCAGATCCAAGCCGTCAAGGAAGCGAATCAAATATTCCTGACGGTCCAAGGCCAGATGGGCGATTTCGTTGGACGTCTCGGGACGGTGACGAATTCCATCGGCATGCTGGAAAGCTCGCAGGTCGTGCTGTCCGAAGCGATGAGCAACGTCAGCGCCGTCGCCGAAGAATCTTCCGCGACCTCCGAGGAAGTCGCATCGCTCAGCAACGAGCAAACGAACATCAGCGAAGGGCTGGTTCGCTTGTCCGATAAGCTGGAAACCGTATCGACAGGTCTTCGGGAAACGTTGAGCCGTTTCAGGACCTAATTATCGACAAGATGGTACGCGTTGAAGTCCGGCACCCGTGAAGGTGCCGGACTTTTTTGTTGATTCCGCATCATGTTCGCGCGAATGCAAAAAAAAGGCGGGCAGCTCGGCTGCCCGCCTTTGACGATTTCGTAAACCGTTAATCCCGCGATTGGGTGAAGATCATGATGTACTTGATCAGCTCCAGCAGCGAGATCAGCGCCGCCGCTACGTACGTGAGCGCCGCGGCATTCAGCACTTTCGCGACGCCGCGCTCTTCATCGTTGGTGATGAAGCCTTCGGCAACCATGAGATCGCGCGCCCGGTTGCTGGCATTGAATTCAACCGGCAGGGTGACGAGCTGGAATGCGACCGCGCAAGAGAAGAACAGGATGCCGATGCCGATCAACCCGGTCGACTGGAACAAGAAGCCTGCAATGAGCAGGAACGGCGCGAAGCCCGAGGCGAAATTCACGACCGGGAAGATACGGTGGCGAAGCGCAAGCATCGGATAGTGCACTTTATGCTGGATGGCATGCCCGACCTCGTGACAAGCGACGGAGACGGCGGAAATCGAATTTTCGTAGTAGACATGCTCCGAAAGCCTTACGACGCGGTGAATGGGGTCGTAGTGGTCCGAGAGCGTGCCTGGGACCGGCTCTACCGGGATATCATGCAGCCCATTCCGGTCGAGCATCATCCGCGCCGCCTGATAACCCGTAATGCCGCTCGCGGTCTGGACCTCCGACCAGCGGTTAAACGTTCCTCTGACCCGAAACTGCGCCCATACCGACAACAAGAAAGCGATGATGATCAGAAAGTCCATGGGGTGAAAAAACATAACTGGTTCCCTCCGTTTTAATGGGATGCTACATGAATCCGCCTTTGTTCAGCAGCAGCATCAAAGCTTCGACGCAAGCGGCGGTTTGGGGAATAAGCCGCTTGAAGACCTGTTTAGCCTGCCCTGGCTTTAACTGGCTGATTACAGGTTCGATCGCCGTCACTTCCCGCTGCAGCTGTTCCAGATGAATTTGCAGCTCGATCAGCTGGCTGGAGACTTCCTCTTCGGAAGATACTTTGCCCCAGCCGGACAAGCTCGATTTGATTTCATCCAGCGAATATTTTTCCTTCTTCAACTGTACGATACGTTTGAGACGCGATAAGGTTTCATCGCTGTATAAGCGATAATTTTTGGCTGAACGCCGTTCCGGTTCAATCAGGCCCATGGAGGTATAAAAATCGATCGTGCGCGGGCTTACCCCGGCCAGCTTAGAGAGTTCGCCGATCCGGTATAACAAATGTTCGGACATTGAAATCACCTCTTTCATTATAAAACGGGTATGTACGCAATATCTTCTACTAACTATGATACAAATCCTTAACCGTACAGTCAAACGTTATGCTTTGACAATTCTTCCACTACGGAAAACCTGACATAACGAGTGAGGATGAGCTCAATTTTCGAGTGCGCGAATTATAAATCGCTAGAACCGGGCGTTGTCCCATTGGCTAGAAACGCGAAGAATGAAGCGAGAAAATTAGCGTTTCGCCCTCCTAATTGTGAAAAAACTTAACATTCCCTTCTAATTTAGGCACGAACGTTAGATTTTTTTCTGCAAAATGAAAAAACTATATTGTCAAATCAGGCACTTCTGACTATAATGACATTAAGTCTTTCCTATCATGTCATGAAACATTACATTAGGGAGTGGTCGCAGTGGTCAAAAAATTAGTTCTATCGTTAGGTGCTCTATCGTTGTTATTTCCGGCAATGGCGTTCGCGGATGACCCGTCCGCGGCTACGCTCAACATGGGGCTCAACTCGATTTGGGTTCTCGTAGCGGCAATCCTCGTCATCCTCATGCAAGGCGGATTTATCCTTCTCGAATCCGGTTCGACAAGAATGAAGAACGCCGGTCACATTGCCGGCAAAACGGTCTTCACGCTGGGTCTTTGTACCTTGATTTACTGGGCCGTCGGTTATGCGTTCGCGTTCGGCGCCGACAATACCGGCACGGGCATCAGCAACATCATCGGTTCCGGCGATTTCTTCTTCTCGCCTGACAAAGCAGCCGGAGACGGCGTAGGTCTTCCGCCGGCAATTTTCTTCACGTTCCAACTGGCGTTCGCGGCCGTATCGCTTTCCATCGCATGGGGCGGCTTCGCGGAACGCGCCAAGCTTTCCGCTTACCTGGTCTTCACGGTTTTGTTCACGGCCGTTATCTATCCGGTTATCTCGCACTGGATCTGGAGCGCGGACGGTTGGTTGTTCACGAAAGGCGCGCAGGACTACGCGGGTTCGACGGTCGTCCATTTGACGGGAGCCATCGCGGCCTTCGCGGCAACGGTGCTCTTGAAACCGCGTATCGGACGCTTCAATAAAGACGGCTCCGCCAATGAAATTCTCGGTCACAACCAAGTATTCGGCGCTTTATCGGTTCTGATTCTGTGGGTCGGCTGGTTCGGCTTCAACGCGGGCAGCGCGCTCGGCGTAGGCGACGGATTCTTCGGTTATGTCGCGTTCAACACGCAGCTCGGCGCAGCCGGCGGCGCAGTAGCGGCACTCTTGATTTCTTGGCTGGTTAACGGCAAAGCGGATATCACGACGACATTGAACGGCGCGCTTGCCGGTCTCGTTGCCATCACGGCGACTTGCGCATTCGTAGAGCCGTGGGCGGCGGTCGTCATCGGTTTGCTCGCCGGCGTACTGGTCTTCTTCAGCGCTAAATTCTTCGAGAAAATCAAAGTCGACGATCCGATCTTCGCGCTTTCCGTTCACGGCGCGGCAGGCGTATGGGGCACGATCGCCAACGGCATCTTCGCAACCGACGCGCTGGCCAAGAAACTGAACGTCGGCGAAGGCGGCTTGATCGACACGGGCAACTGGCATCAACTTTGGGTTCAAGTCGAATCCGTCGTCGTCTGCGGCGGTTACGTGCTGGTCGCTTCCTTCATCCTGCTCGGCATCATGAAAGTGGTCATGGGTCTCCGCGTAACGGAAGAGCAAGAAATCGTCGGTCTCGACCTTTCCGAGCACGGAACGTTCGGTTATCCGGAACAAATGAAAAAAGCGCAACAAAACATGTAATCATTTGTTTAAAGGGTTGAACCCGCGCCGCCGCACGTGAGCGGCGGCGCGGGCTCGATCTTGGATATCCTTACATTGAGGTGAGCACAGCATGAGCGACCCGGTCCATGCGAAGCTGCTCGCACGCATCGCCGCCAGCGGCGATGTTGCGGCACTGCGCGGCTTGCGGGATCAAATCCATGAGCACATGGAAGCGTTGCTCTCCGCTCGACCGATCGAACAATTTTATACGGATCTGAACGAGGTGCACGACGCGTTGATTCGCCGTGCCGTCACCCTCTCGGAAGAGCAAATGGCACGGATGGGGCTTGGTTCCCCGCCCGTGCCTTATGCGTATCTATTGTTCGGCAGCGGAGGCAGAGAGGAACAAACGTTAACGAGCGACCAGGATAGCGGATTGATTTATGCCGATCCCGCGGATGCTTCCCAGCTCGATGCGGTTAGCGGCTATTTCGAGGCTTTTGCGCGGATGGTCGTCGAAATGCTTCAGCAGCTCCGTTATCCGCCATGCGATGGGGAAGTCGTCAGCGCCAACCCGGCATGGTGTCAGTCTTTGTCGCAATGGATGGCCAAGCTGGATCTATGGTTCGAGGATCCGGACTGGGAACGGGTCCGATATTTGCTTATCGTGGCGGATTGTCGAATCGTGGCGGGACTGCCGTCGATATGGATGGCGCTGAAGGAGCATTTTTTCGCGCATATGCATCAAAACGAACGAATCGTGCACAACATGCTGAACAATACCATGCGCCACAAGGTGTTGGTGGGCGTGTTCGGACAGTTGTTCAAGGAGAACTACGGCGAGGACGCGGGCAGTCTCGATTTGAAATACGGCGCGTACATCCCGATGGTCAACGCGGTCCGGCTGCTCGCCATTCAAGCGGGCGTCCGGGCTACCTCGACCTTGAACCGGATCGAACAGCTGACGCAGAAGGGCGTTTTCTCCGAGCAAGAAGGTCAGGACTACGACGGCGTATTCAAATTGTTCCTGCGATTGCGCCTGCTGACCACGTCCAAGAAGGAAAGCGGCATCTATACCAATAACGGCAAACTGTCCAATACCCGATTGACCAAGGAACTAATCGAAGAACTCAAAACCGGTCTTCGCACCGTCAAGCGACTGCAGAAGCAGGTTCGGCGGCGAGCGACTGGCAGGTTCTAAGTCATCCGGAGGGAAGTCATATGAAAGAGCAAAAAGGCATGGGCCGGATGTGGCATTTATACAAAATGGGCGGCATCACGCCTGCCCTTGCTTCCATGATGGGGGCCCAGAATGCGCAGCAGATGGCCTTTATCCGTTCCATGTCCAAGGAACAGCGGAAGGATTCCATCATGGATCAGCCGCTGGACGAGATGGAAGTCGTCGTATTCGATCTGGAGACGACGGGATTTTACCCGACGAACGGGGACGAGATCATTTCATTCGGGGCGGTATTGCTCAAAGGCGAACGGCTGGTGGAGGAACGATCGTTCTACAGCCTGGTGAATCCGAAGCGCAAAGTGCCGAAGCATATTACGGAATTGACCGGCATCACCAATGAAATGACGGAGGATGCGCCCGATTTGATGCAGGTGCTTCACGATTTCATGGAATTCGTCGGCAAACGGCTCTTGATCGCGCATGCCAGCGGCCATGACAAGCATTTCCTGAACACCGCGCTCTGGCGGACGTCCAAGGTGAACTTGACCCACCGGGTGCTCGATACGATCATGGTGGCCAAATGGCTGGAGCCCGGACGGTCGAGCTATAACCTGGACGATCTGCTGGAACAGCACGGCATCGCAATCACGGAGCGGCATCATGCCCTCGAAGATTCCAGAATGACGGCGATGCTGTGGCTGCGGTATTTGAAGCGGATGCTGGATCGCAACGTGGTTACGCTAGGGGACTTATACGCGTACTTGAGCAAGCATTAGCGGATGGAAGCGATGCTCCTGCATCCAGTAGGATTGTATGAGCCATCCGCGGCGGCGAACGTCGGGCGCGAGGATCCAATACGAGGTTCCGTCGCCGGCTGCAAGGATCCCGTCAAGATCGGCCGCGCTCGGCACGGGCGGCGAAGAGGGATGGGAATGAAAGAAACCGACAAGCGATTGTCGGTTTTTTTGCATGCGGTAAAGGACTTGGACCCAATCCTGCGGGTCGAACGAGAAGCGGTGCTCGGGCCGGCTGGCGGCATTCGAGACGCGGTGCACGTCCGTGATATGCAGGACACGGTCCGGCTGCGCCATGGAATCGTCGACCGCGTAATGTCCGGTCAGGACGCCGCAAGCTTCGAGGGGCATGGCGTCCATGCAGAGCGAGACAAGCGTCCGGTACGCGGAGGGATCGAGCACGGCTTGACGAGGCATCGTGTTTAAGTGCATGGCAGTTCCTCCTGCTGGGACAGTGTTAGACTTAGCCTGTCCTCCATTATATCGCAGAATGGGAAATGCCGCCTACCGCGATTGTTCGTTGCTCGCGCCTCTTCAGACGAAGCCGTCATCCTGACGTATCCCCGGCTTTGGCCGGAGGATGCACGAGAAAGACGATGATGAGCATGGACCCGAGCGATAGTCCGGCAACGATGCCGTACAGCAGCGTATCCGATATGCCGGCGATCCAGCCGAATAACGGGGGACCGAGCGCGACGCCGAAGAAACGCAGGCTGCTGTACAGCGACGTGACCATTCCGCGGTGCTGGCGGTCGACCGATCCGGTGATGAGCGTATTCAAGCAAGGCAACAGGAGACCGGTCCCGAGGCTGCTCAGCGCCGCGAAGGCGATCAGGAGATAGATATTGCGGTGCAGAAAAGCGGCTGCGGCAAGCGCGGCGCACATGACGGCCAACCCGACGATCATCAGGACGCGCATCAAAGCGCCTTTGTTTTTGATTTTGCGCCCGGTAACGTAAGCGGTAATGACCAGAAACAACAGCGGGATCGCCAGGATGCCGCCTTTTGCGACGCCGTCGATCTTATACGGCGCTTTCTCGAGCAGATCCGATAGGCGGAAGAGGACGCCGAACAGAATAAACAAGCCGAGCGAGCCCGACACGAACGCGCCGATCAGCCATCGGCCTTTCTCCTTGAAGAGCTTGCCGATATCCGCGATGTACTGCTTGACCGGCAGCGGCCGCTCCTTGCCTTCTTTGGCCGGTTCTTTGATCAGGAACAGCATGGCCGCGAACGAGCCGGCGCAGAAGACCGGAAAGGCGAACAATGGCGCGTACCAGGTCATCAAGGCCAGCAGCGAGCCGATAATCGGGCTGACGACTTTGCCTGCGCCGTTGGATGCTTCGATCAAGCCGAGCGCTTCGCTTTCCTCGCCGTCCTTGTACTTGTCGCCGACGAGGGCCATGGCGATGGGAGAGGTGCCGGCCGCGCCGATCCCTTGAAGAGCTCTGGCGGCGATCAAGAAGCCGTATGCATGCATGACTGCGGCCACGCCCGCCCCGATGCCGGCTATGCCGTAGAGGGCAAGCGAAGGGAGGATGACGGCTTTGCGGGAGTAACGGTCGGATAGATAACCGGAGAAGGGAATAATGAGACCGGCGGCAACGGAGAATAGAGTGATGACGAGGCTGGCTTGAAACGTCGAAATGCGAAGCTCGCGCTCCATCTCCGGCAATATCGGGACGAGCATGGAATTGCCTAAGACGAGTACGAGAGGGACGGTCGCGAGCGCGACGTACTCCAGCCATTTTCCGCCGCCTTTGCCTTGCTGTTTCGCTTGCGAATCGCTGCCGCCGCCGGATTCCGCCGTCCGCAATTTCCCTGGACTGCCCGCCGTTCCGCGGGATTTGGCCGATTGCTTCATGGGTCAAAGACCTCCAAGTCGGTGTGATGACCTAGCCGGTCTCGACGGTTAATGTACCCCTGAACTTGAGCTTCCATTCTTGAACATGGTAACATGTAGGAAGCGTACCTCGCGTTAATCGACAACTATTCCGAAAGAAGGCGCATTATGAAACGATCGATCGTGTTGCTCGTCATCGTGCTGATACTGGCAGGTGCCGCAGTTTATCAAAATAAAGGCAAGCATGACGATGCGCTCGCCGCGTCGTCGGATATGCTCCCTAAGCCGGGTTATACCGCGCCGACGCTGAACCTTCCCGATTTGCAGGATAAGTCGGTTGCCATCGGGGGGAAGCGGGATAAGCTGCTGCTCGTGAATTTCTGGGCGTCGTGGTGCTATCCGTGCGAGATGGAGGCGCCGGACCTGCTGTCGCTGGCCAAGGATTACGACGGCAAGCTCGAGATTCTGGGCATTAACGCGACCAGCGTGGACAAGGAGCGGCAAGCGCGGGAATTCGTGGATCAGCAGAAGCTGTCGTTTCCGATTCTGATGGACCGGGACGGCGACGCGCAGAAATTGTACAAAGTGAATTCGTTCCCGATCAGTCTGCTGGTGGACAGTAACGGAATCGTCAGGGAACGGATCGAAGGCGTGATTTCGAAAGCCCAATGGAAGGGTTTCATCGATAAATGGCTGGATGCCGAGAACGATTCGAAAGCAAGCGCAAGCACGTAAGGAACCCATACGGATGCAACAAAAAAGCCGGAAGCTTCTCAGCTTCCGGCTTTTTTGCGCGTACGAGCGCGACTTAATGATTGAGCAGCCCGAACTGCTCGCGGGGCTCGTCGTGCGAATCGATCTTGGATTTCGTCAGCAGCGCGTAGCGAATGCTGTCGACCAGCGCTTCCCAGCTCGCTTCGATGACGTTGCTGGATACGCCCACCGTGTTCCAGGTGCTTTTGAAATCGGTCGATTCCATGAGCACGCGGACCTTGGCCGCCGTCGCGTCCTTCTCGTCGATGACCCGAACTTTATAATCGGACAAGTGGAAATCGTTGATGCTCGGATAGAACTGCTCCAGCGCCTTGCGAAGCGCGTTGTTGAGCGCGTTGACCGGGCCGTTTCCTTCCGCCGCCATGTAGATGGTTTGTCCGTCCACGTTGACTTTGACGATCGCTTCGGCGTTCATGCCGCTGCCGTTCGTTTTCTCGACGAGCATCTTGAGCGATTCCAGCTTGAAGATTTCCTTCATCTCGCCGAACGCCTCGCGAAGCAGCAGCTCGAGCGACGCGTCCGCGCCTTCGAATTGATAGCCTTGATGCTCCAGATCCTTGATTTTCTCCATGATCCGTTTCGTCTTGTCGTTATTGGCGTTAATATCCAGACCGAGCTCCTGCGCCTTGGAGATGATGTTGCTCTGGCCGGCAAGCTCGGAGACGAGGATGCGCTGCTTGTTGCCGACGAGCTCCGGCTGGATATGCTCGTAGGTCTTGGAATCCTTCATGATCGCGGAGACGTGAATCCCGCCTTTGTGGGCGAATGCGGCATTGCCGACGTAAGGCTGGGCAACCGGCATGTGCACGTTCGCGATTTCGCTGATATAACGGGCCGTCTTGGTCAGCGATTGGAGTTGGTCGTCGCTGATGCAGCGATGGTCCATCTTCAATTGAAGCGTCGGGATGATCGAGCACAGGTTAGCGTTGCCGCAGCGCTCGCCGTAGCCGTTGATCGTGCCCTGCACTTGGCGGGCGCCGGCTTGTACCGCGGCCAACGTGTTGGCGACGGCAAGCTCGCAATCGTTATGCGTGTGGATGCCGATCGGCGCGCTGAGCTCGGAAGCCATGCGCGATACGATGGCATGGATCTCGTGAGGCAGCGTACCGCCGTTGGTGTCGCACAGGACGATCCAATCGGCGCCGGCGTCTTGCGCCTTGCGCAGCACGGCAAGGGCGTAGTCCGGATTATGCTTGTACCCGTCGAAGAAATGCTCCGCGTCGAAAATCGCTTCGACGCCCTGGCGCTTCAGGAAAGCGAAGGAATCGTAGATCATCGACAAATTCTCTTCCAAGGTCGTCTGCAGCGCGGTATGTACATGGAAATCCCACGACTTGCCGACGAGCGTCGCGGCCGGAACGCCGGATTCCACGATCCGCAACAGGCTGCTGTCCTGTTCGGCGAGGCTGTTCTTGCGTCTCGTGCTGCCGAACGCGGTCAGCTTGGCATTCAGCTTTAAACCTTTCACGCGCTGGAAGAATTCGATATCCTTGCTGTTGCTGCCGGGATTTCCGCCTTCAATATAATGAACGCCTAACAAATCGAGCCTCTGGGCGATTTTGACTTTATCTTCCGCGGAAAGACTGATGCCTTCTCCTTGCGTGCCGTCGCGAAGCGTCGTATCGAATATGGAGATCGTATTTCCCATGAATGCAGAAGCCCCCTTCCTTGTAACCGTTTTTCATTCGCAGTCATAATTTTTTATTATAGCATTAGAAAGGCGGTGCGTAAACGTGGGCCGATTAGGCGCATAGCTTGAAGTTGACGTTCGGGGCAGCCGATTGGTATGCTGAAAATACGATCATATGATCGGCTATTGCCAAGGAAGGGTGATCGCGAGCGATGACGAAAGAGCGGGTAGCGGCGTCTCCCAAAAGCCGTGTCATTCTTCATTTGGATATGAACGCCTTCTATTGCTCCGTCCATGAAGCGGAGGAGCCCGAACGATATAAAGGAAAGCCCTCGGCCGTGGCCGGGAGCGTCGAGCAGCGACGGGGCATCATCGTGACGTCTTCTTACGCGGCCCGCGCGCATGGCGTCAAGACGGGCATGACGGTGCGGGAAGGACTGCAGCGCTGTCCGGATATGCTGATGATCCGGCCCGATTTCAATCTGTACCGCGCCTATTCGCGTGGCTTCATGTCGATCGCGAGACAATACACGCCGTTGGTCGAAGCCGTCTCGATCGATGAATGCTACCTGGACATCACCGGGTCGTCCGCGTTCGGGGAACCGCTGCAGATCGCGCGCGACATCCAGGAGCGGATCCGGACGGAGTGGAACTTGCCCTGCTCCATCGGCGTCGCCCCGAACAAGCTGCTTGCCAAGATGGCGTCCGACATGCAGAAGCCGAACGGCTTCACGGTGCTGCGCATCCGCGACGTTCCCGAGCTGCTGTGGCATAAGCCGTGCGATACGCTGTTCGGCATTGGACGCAAAACGGCGGAGAAGCTCGTCAAGCTCAACATCCGGACGATCGGCCAATTGGCCGCCGCCGAGGAGACGATGCTCGTGAAGCATTTCGGCGTCGTCGGCTCCTGGATGAAGGCGGCCTCGCACGGCTACGACTACGCCCCCGTCAATGCCGAACGGGGACTCAACAAATCCATCGGGCACACGACGACGCTGCCGAAGGACGTCACCGAACGGGAAGAAGCGCACCGGATCTTGCTGAACCTCGCGGATCAGACCGGACGAAGAATGCGGCATCAGAAGATGATGGCGTCGACTATTCAGATCGTCATCCGCCGGCCGGACATGTCGACGATCAGCCGTTCGGTCACGCTCCCCGTTCCCACGGATTCCGCGTCGGATATTCACCGGGAAGCGTGCAAGCTGTTCGATAAGCATTGGAAGCGGGGCGAGCCGGCGCGCCTGCTCGGCATCACGCTGCAGAACCTGTCCCTGCTGGCGGACACCGCGGTTCAGCTGGACCTATTCAACTATAGCGAGCAGCCGAAGAAAGAGGCGCTTACGCGAACGATGGATATGCTGAGAGACAAATTCGGCGAGGACGCGGTGCTTACGGCAGGCATGCTCGGGGACGATCCGTCGGCCTTGATCCGCAACAAACGAATTAGGGGGACATCCTTGCAAAGGGACGAGCATATGTTATATAGTGATGATTGAGGGTTGTATGCTTAACAAAATACTAACGTAAGTGCTGCGCTTACAATTAATAGGAGGGAAACCACGATGTCGAAGTTTACATGGGTTGAGAAAGATACGTGTATTGCCTGCGGAGCTTGCGGAGCAACGGCACCTGACATCTACGACTACGACGATGAAGGTTTGGCGGAAGTTATTTTCGGCAGCGACGGTAACCACGGCAACACCGAGATCCCTGAAGATTTGTACGATGATCTGCAAGACGCGGCAGACGGCTGCCCGACGGACTCCATCAAAATCGCGGACGCGCCTTTCAATAACTAATACGAATAAAGCGCACTCAAATCCCATTTCCCGCTTGCCCGGGGGATGGGATTTTTCGTGTTGCCCTGGAGCCGGGGACCGGTCGCGCGACCGACGCTTGCAAAGAAATGCGAAAAAAATCCCGTACGGATATTATCCGGACGGTCCATCTGCCGATATAGTAGCTACCGGATTCCGAAAGCAGGAGGTCGCAGATGGAAACGCAGGACGATATGAACTATTTGAAGCGCTATGTCCAAAATCATCCCGATAACCGCATGGCCTGGTATCTGCTGGGCAAGCGATATATGTTGGAAGGCAAGGAAGCGAAGGCGAATTATTGCTTCCTCCAATCCGGCAGCATCTACGATGCGTACGAGCGCAAGCAGCATCCGCTGGCGAATGAACCGAAGCAAATGATCGCCGCCTGGAACCGCAAACGCGGAATGCGCATGACGGCGCTTCGGACGTCCGCGGCGCTGCTTGGATTGCTTGCGCTAATGCTCCTCATCTCGCCGGGCAATTCCGACGAGGCGGCCGATCCGGCGGCGGAGCAGCCTTCGCGCGCCGCGGATTCCGCCGACGCTCCGGCGCCCGCGAGCGGCTTGAAGGTCGTCGTCGTAAAGCCGGCCGGCGGCGATGGAGCGATGCTCGGCAGAGCGCTCGGCGCGCTGCTGCAAGGCGATGTCGGCGAGGCCGGTAAAGGGCTGGCCGCCGCCCTGGAGCAGAGCGGGAAATGGCGCAAATGGACGGGCGCTACGCGTCTGCTGGCCCAAACGGCCAAGAAAGGCAAAGGCAGCTCCGTCGTCAGCTTGCTGGATGCCAAGGCTTGCGACTGCCGGCCGGACGCGTCTGCGGAAGCGCGGACAACGTACGCGGCATGGAGCGAGGAGCAGGAGCAGCGGTGGACGCTGGCGAGCGCGATCGCGCATTACCGGGAAAGCCGGAAGGCTTGGCCGGACGAGCTGGCCGACTTGGTGCGGCCTTACCCCGATAACATGATCTCAGGCAGCAGCAAAACGATGGAGAAGCTGTTCGCGCCGCTGCTGCGATCGATGAAGGCGGAGGCGTCCGCTCCGAACGGCTCCGGGAACCCGCGCGATAGCGAACCGCATGGCGCTGCCGGGCAATCGAATAACGGACAAGCGGGGAGCAGCCCGGCCGCTTCGTCCGAAGAGACGACGCTCCCGCAGGAGCCGCTCTCGATCCTCGTCGACAAGGACAACCATCAGCTGGCCGTCGTCAGCGGAGACGTGATCGTCCGCAGCTATACGGTCGGACTCGGAGGGGACAAGACGCCGTCCGGAAGCTTCGTCATCAGCGAGAAGGTGCGCAATCCGAACGGGAGGGACGACAGCGAATTCGGCAGCCGAGGCATGACGTTGTCGGACACGCTGTATGCGATCCACGGCACGAACGATCCATCCAGCGTCGGCAAGGACGAGTCGCATGGCTGCGTCCGGATGAACCGGAAGGATCTCGAGGAACTGTACGATCTGGTGCCGCTCGGCACGAAGGTCACGATAAAAAGCGGCGTCCTTCCCGATACTCCCGCGCCGATCGCAAAGCGTTTCCGCTTGCAGCCGGCCGAGAACGAGACGAACCCCGCTGTGGTTTACAAATGGCTAGACTAATCGAAAAACCTACTTGTCGGTAATAAGAAGAACGGCTATGACGATAACGATCAAGACGAAAATCGATCCGATCCAAACGAGCGCTTTCTTATTGATTTGTTCTTTCTCAGTGGATTTCTTAATCGGCGGCTTCTTTTTCGCTTGGCTCACGCGGATCAACCTTTCTCTCGCTTGAAATGGGAATATGTTTGTATTGTAATCGTTTTCCACCGCGGAGACAACTGTTTGTCTCGCGGCGCCGGGCCGCGCGGGCGGGGCGAAAGAGGCGGCAACTCTTTCTTTTTCGTGTCCGACGCGTTAAACTGTTCGGTAGAGCTAACACGAAGAACGGAGTGAGTTTCATTGTTGTACACGAAAATTGCCAAGCCGTATTTTTTCCGCATGGACGCGGAGAAAGCGCATCACATGGTGATCGACGGGCTCCATACGGCAAGCCTGGTTCCGGGACTTCCCGCGATGATGCGCGCGATGTACGGCGTGCCGGAATCGAAGGCGCTCGAGTCGGAGCTGTTCGGCCTGCGCTTCCCGCATCCGGTCGGCCTGGCGGCGGGATTGGACAAGAACGCGAAGTCGATCGGCATGTTCGCGAATATCGGCTTCGGCTTTGCTGAGGTCGGCACGGTCACGCCGAAGGGACAAGCCGGCAACGACCTGCCGCGGCTGTTCCGGCTGCCGAGCGACGAGGCGCTCGTGAATCGCATGGGCTTCAACAACGACGGCGCGGACGCCATGGCGGAGCGGCTCGCCCGCGATACCCGGCGCCGGATCCCGGTCGCCGTCAACATCGGGAAGAACAAAACGACGCCGAACGAGCTCGCGCACGAGGATTACCGCGCTTGCCTGCAGAAACTCTATACATACGGCGATTTCTTCGTCGTCAACATCAGTTCGCCGAATACGCCGGATCTGCGAGCCCTTCAGCACGGGGACGAGCTGAAGCTGCTGTTGTCGACGGTCATGGAAGAGATGCATGCCCTGGCTGCCGCGACCGGCGCGGGCCGCAAGCCCGTGCTCGTCAAAATCGCGCCGGACATGACGAGCGAGCAACTCGCTTACACCGTCGAGACGATCGTGGCGAGCGGCGTGAACGGCATCATCGCGACCAATACGACGATCAGCCGCGACGGCCTGCAGCATCCGAACGCCAAGGAAACCGGCGGCTTGAGCGGCAAACCGCTGCGGGAGCGTTCGACGGAAATCGTGCGCGAGGTCTACCGCATGACCGGCGGACGGCTGCCCATTATTGGATCGGGCGGCATCTTTACGGCATCGGATGCATACGATAAAATTCGCGCGGGTGCAAGTCTTGTAGAAATTTATACCGCGCTCATCTATAGAGGGCCGGAGCTTCTCCGCGAGCTGACGGAGGGACTGAAGGCACTATTGCGCAAGGACGGATACACATCGATCGTGGAGGCCATTGGAGCAGATCATCGGTCTTAGACAGGAGGCGGCCGGATGGACGGAAGAGACTGGGGACTATTTTTGCAGCCATATGAGCAGGCAGTGGAAGAATTGAAGGTCAAGCTGAAGACGCTTCGAACGGAGCTGAAGAATCGGGAAGCCTACGCGCCGATCGAGTTCGTGACTGGGCGGGTCAAGAAGATTTCGAGCATATTGGAGAAAGCGAAACGGCTGTCGGTGCCGATGGAGAAAATCGATACCGGCATCGAGGACATAGCGGGGATCCGCATCATGTGCCAGTTCGTGGACGATATCCACCGGGTCGCGGCGCTGATGCGTTCGCGCAAAGACCTGAAGCTGGTCTACGAGAAGGACTACATTACGAATTTCAAGGACAGCGGTTACCGAAGCTACCATATGATCATCGAATATCCGGTTCAAACGGCGATCGGGCTCAAGCACGTGCTGGCGGAAATCCAAATTCGGACGCTGGCGATGAACTTCTGGGCGACGATCGAGCATTCGTTGAACTATAAATATAAGGAAAGCCTGCCGGAGGACGTGCGGGACCGGTTGAAGAAAGCGGCCGAAGCGGCTTCGCTGCTGGACACGGAGATGTCGAGCATCCGCAACGAGATCCTGGACGCCCAGCGCGACTTCGAAGAGAAATCGAACATGTTCTCGAGCGTGCTGAGCGACATACAGGAGTTGTATTTCTTCAATCGCGTCCGCGAAGCGGTGCAGTTCCAATTGCGGTTCAACGAGTTGTGGGAGAAGGAAGACGCGTTCGCGATCCGCGTGCTGTCCGACGAGATCAAGGCGGCGATCCTCCGCGCGAAGAAGGGCGGAACGTCGTAAGTGGCGTCGGCGCATCCGTACGACGCGAAGTTCGTCCATTTCATCGTGCTGTTCAACGTCGACGAGGATTACTTCGAATGCCACGAGGCGATGGAAGAGCTGTGGCTCGAAGAAGGCCGCAGCGCCCTCTATCAAGGATTGCTGCAAGCGGCGGTCGGTCTGCATCATTGGCGCAACGATAATTACTCCGGCGCGGTGAAGCTGTTCGTCCAAGCGGAGAACAAACTGTCGGTTTACCCCGAGGTTGCGATGGGACTGGATTTGAGGCAGCTCCGCGCCGATATGGCTAGGTGCTTGTCTCTGCTTCGCGCGCATATGGAGCGTTCGACTTCGTCCGACGAACCCGCGAAGCCGCCCGCGTTCCGGGCATTCCGTCTGATCGTGAAGGACGCTGTGCTGCAATCGCTAGCGGACGCTCTTGCGGTGATTCCGCCGTCGCAGCGCCTGCATCACGGCGATTGATCGCGAGCACGAGGGACTGCTCGCGCAGGCAAGCCGCCGATCGCATTTCGGTCACCCGCTGAGGGACCGGGATGCGATCGGCGGCTTTTGTCATCGGGCGCGGCGCGGACTCATTTCGGGCCGAAAGCAGGATTTGGGTTGGTTAAGGCCGTGCTTTATTATACAATGGGAACAGGACTTCGCCTGCGCGAAGGACCGAGGCATTATGGGAGCTGAATGGTGATCATGGCAAAACGGATGCGGCTGGACAAGCTGCTTGCGAATATGGGATTCGGCACGAGAAGCGAGATGAGGCGCGCGGTAAAGCAAGGACGGGTGACGGTCGACGGCAAGACGGCCAAGGATTTCGGCATGACGCTGGATCCGGAAGCGGCGGCCGTGCGATTCGATGACGAGGTCGTCGTCTACCGCGAGACGATCTACGTGATGCTGAACAAACCGCAAGGCGTCGTGTCGGCGACGGAAGACGCGCGGGACCGCACGGTCATCGATTTATTGGACCCCGAGGACCGGGTGCTGCAGCCGTTTCCGGTCGGCCGGCTGGACAAGGACACGGAAGGGCTGCTGCTGCTGACGAACGACGGCAAGCTGGCGCATGATCTGCTGTCGCCGCGCAAGCATGTCCCGAAGACGTACGTGGCGCTTGTCCACGGCGACGTGGACGGCGGCGACCAACAAGCGTTCAAGCAAGGCGTGAAGCTGGACGACGACTACGAGACGCTGCCCGCGGAGCTGATCGTCGGCGAGAAGGAGCAGCGGGAGGACGGCGTTTTCAGCCGGGTCACGCTGACGATTCACGAAGGGAAATTTCATCAGGTCAAACGAATGTTCGAGGCGGTCGGCAAAAAGGTGCTGTACTTGAAGCGCGTATCCATGGGGCCGCTTGCGCTCGATCCGAAGCTGAAGCTCGGCGACTACCGGCCGCTTACGGAATCGGAATTGGACGCGCTGCTCGCGGTGCACGCCGCCGCAAAGCAGGCAAACGATTGATTAACGAGGAGAGACGGCAGGCAAATGGGAACCATCAACTATGATTTGATCGCGCTGGATATTGACGGAACGCTGCTGACGGACGGGCATGTCTTGACGCCGGTCGTGAGAGAGGCCGTGCGCGAGGCGCATCGGCGCGGGGCGGAGATCGTGCTCTGCACGGGCAGGGGGCCCGTCAACGCGCTGCCCGTTCTGGACGAGCTTGGGCTCGCGGGCACGATGATTACGCATAACGGCGCCGCCACGGTCGATTCCGCGCGCCGCGAGGTGCTGCACCAATACAGCATCGATCCTGCGGAGATCGTGCGATTCAGGGAATATTGCCTGCGGGCGGGGATGCATTTCGATATCAACACGCCGTTCGAGATGCTGATCGAGGGAATCACGCCGGAAGCGGAGGAGATGTACCGTCTCTATGGGGCCAGTCCGGTGCTGCGCGATCCGAGCGAGCCGCTTCCGGAGGGTCTCGTCAAGTTCACGCTCTTCGGCGGCATTGCGGACCTGGACCGCGTCGAAGCGGAATGGAACACTTGGTCGCACGGCCTGCAGCACATCCGCAGCGGCGATTATTTCATCGACGTGCAGCATAGGGATGCCAGCAAGGGTACGGCGCTGCGGCAGCTGGCGCAGTTGCGGGGCATCGATCAGAGCCGCGTCATGGCAATCGGGAATTACTTCAACGATGTGGGCATGCTCACGTTCGCGGGGCTCGGCGTGGCAGTGGCGAATTCGCCGGAAGCCGTGAAGTCGGCGGCCGACGTGCTGACGCGTTCCAACGAAGAAGACGGCGTGGCGCACGCCCTCCAAGAGTTTGCTTGGTCTTGAGCAGCCGCGCCAGATTGCATCTCCGGAAGGAAAGGCATCGCGCTTCCCTCCGGTCCAAATGAAAAACCGTCGAAGGCGCACCCTCGACGGTTTTGTCATTATCGGCTAGAGCAATCGATTAGATCAGAACTCCGCGGGATATGATGACCAGCAGAATGAACAGTACCAGAATTACGCCAGCAAAACTTCCTCCCAACACACCGGACATGCAAATGCCTCCCTTAAAGGTATTTCCGGCGCCGCTTGCAAGTTCGCCTTGTTGTGATGCTCGGCACTCGGTATAAGGTATTGTATGAAATTCGCGGAGAGCGGATTGGACATCAGCCCGCCTGCGCAAGATTTGGGCAACTGCATGCCGTCAAATGTCCGAGGAACGGGTCGGCCGTACGGGATACGTTTTCGGGGGAAAGATCGCCTAGCGGCGCCAGCGGAAGGCTGCTTTCGCGCATCGCCGGAATAACCGGACGCGGCGATTGTCCGCGCTGCCCCCCGGCTGCTCCGAATCGGGGATGCGCCGCACATAACGGAGAACTGAGGAATATCGAGATGATCGTGATAAAAGGCATGCTGATCGGCTTGTCGATCGCGGCGCCCGTCGGCCCGATCGGCATTCTGTGCATGAGGCGCACATTGAATCAAGGCCGGAGATTCGGGCTGGCTTCCGGGCTCGGGGCGGCGTCCGCCGACGGAATATACGGGTTTGTCGCGGCATTCGGATTCGGGGCCGTGATCGCAAGGATGGTTGCGCTGCAAAGTATCGTTGCGCTTCTAGGCGGCTTGTTTCTTTGTTATCTCGGCCTTCGATCGTTCCGTTCCGGCGGGGACCGAAGCGCGGAAGCGGGACGAAGCGGCAGCCTCGCGGGAGCGTACTTGACGAAGTTCTTCCTGACGCTCGCCAATCCCATGACGATTCTGTCGTTTCTCGGCATTTTCGCCGGACTGAACGCGATGGAGGCGTCTTCCTCCGGTTTGGCGGTGCTTGTCTTGAGCGTCTTCGCCGGTTCGGCGGCTTGGTGGCTGTGTCTCAGCTTAATCGTCGGCGCCGCCCGGAAAACTTTGCACGCCGCCGCCATGCGCTGGGTCGACCGGTTGTCCGGACTGCTGCTGATCGGATTCGGCATATACTCGTTGTTGAACGTTATACTTACTTAAGGATTAAGATCGGAGGGACCCGCATGATTTCCGTTCATGAACTGCGCCGGCTAAGAATCGTCACCAAGCGCCTGATTCTCCGGGTCATCGATGAATCCTGCACCGAACGCGTGCTTGATTTTGTCAAGCGGAATCGGGAAGCGCTTGCCGAATGGGAGCCGGACCGCGACGATGACTACTATACGCCGGAGACGCAGCGGAATCTGATCCGGCAGGAAACGGTCAGCATGGAATACGGGCACAGTGTCCGATTCTGGCTGACGGCGGCAGAAGACCCGGACGGCGATATTATCGGCACGGTATCGCTCAGCAATATCGTGCGCGGCGCGTTCCAATCCTGCCATCTCGGCTACCGGATGGACGCGGGGCAGCATAACAAGGGTTATATGACGGAAGCGCTCTCGCATGTCGTGGCCTTTGCTTTCGAAGAGCTCAATCTCCACCGCATCGAAGCCAATATCATGCCGCGAAACGCGCCGTCGCTCAAAGTCGTCGAACGGCTGGGGTTCCGTCACGAAGGTCTTGCTCCGGAGTATTTGCGCATTCGCGGCAAATGGGAGGACCATATCCACATGGTGCTGTTGAATCCGTCCTGGTCGGAGCGGTAAGCGCGCGGCGATTATTAAGCTTTTCTAAGGCATTTATGTACATCCCGTTTTCATGGTAGAATAGGAGGCGCATCCCATGAAGCTATCCTTCATTCGCTCGACGAAAGATTTCATTGCGATCGAACGGGACATCGTAAACACGAATCCGGCCTTCAATCGGATTTCCAAAGATAAAGAACTTCTGACGGACGAGGATCTCGAAGCGGAGCAGCTGGAGGCCGAGGCCGCCGGCGCGGAACGTTACGTGATGTTCGAAGGGGAGCAGCCGGCAGGCATTCTCGAGTTTCTGATGATTAATCCCAAAGACGCCTGCACATGGCTCGGGCTGCTCGTCATTCGCGCGGAGTGCCACGGCAGAGGCTTGGGCAGCAGGGCGATGGCTTGGTTCGATTCGCGGATGCGGGAGCGAGGCGTCAGATCGCATCGATTGGGCGTGCTGACGGGCAATTCGCCCGCGCATGCTTTCTGGCGAAGCCAAGGCGCCGTTCAGGTAAAGCCCGCCGTGCTTCCCGACGGCAAACCGATTCTGATCTATGAGCGCGCCGTCCAGGCGCAAGAATAAGGCTGCAATTCATAAAGACGGGAGATTACGAAGATGTACAGAACAGCGATGCTCGGTATGCTGCTAAGTCTGACTGTGCTGATGAGTGCCTGTTCGGCGAAAGACGAATCCCAAGAGCAGGATCTCGTCACGGGCGAACAGATTGACTATAGGGATTCTTCGGGTGCGACCGACGTGATGAACGCGTACGAAGAATCGATGGTCGAGGCGATCAACAAGAACCGCTTCTCGCTCGTGGAAGGGCTGCTTGACCCGGAAGGCCCGCTTTACAAGGAACAAGAGGGCCTCGTTCGCCGTTTGAGCGGGAAGAACATCAAGGAGAAGCTGATTCGGTATCAAATCAAGAACATTCAAAAAATCAACGGCGAATACAAGTTTTCCATTATCGAGAAGATCGGCATTTACTATCCGGAAGGCAAGTCGTCGGTCAACGAATACGAATGGGTGTATACCGTTACGCAGCATCCCGATACCAAGGCGTTCAAAGTCTACAGCATCGAACGCTGGGAGTAACCGGGGAATCCCGGATGGCATGAATCGGACGAGGGCGGGGCTGGGAGCAGCGCCGTCCGCCTTGTCGTTCAAGAAAATACGCGCATGAGGTGCAGCGATGTCGAACAGAGTGGCGTTTGAGCCGTACAACGAACAATATTTGGAGCAAGTCCGCGGCACGTATAATCATTTCGTGGTTCATACGACGGTTTCTTTCGATTTGCATCCGTACTCGCCGGAGCAGATGAGGCAGCTGATCGAACCGCTCTCGGACCTGTACCGTTCCTATGTCGTCCTGTACGAGGGACAATATGCAGGCTACATCATGCTGACGCAGCATAAGAAGCGCCCCGCGTTCAACGTATCCGGGGAAATGACGATCTACCTGGAGCCGGCATTCACGGGCAAGGGCATCGGCAGGGAAGCGATGACGTTTCTGGAAGGAGTGGCGAGGTCGATCGGGTTCCATTCGCTCATCGCGACCATTTGCACGGAAAACGAAGGCAGCATCGCGTTGTTCCGGAAGCTTGGCTACGAGCAGGTCTCGCATTATATCGAAATCGCCAATAAATTCGATCGCTGGCTCGATTTGGCGTGCTACCAGAAAATGCTGACGTAAGGCGGGGACTTTCTTGCCTGCCGGAAGCTCGCCGGCGCGGTCTAAAGCCGGATGCGAGAATCGGATAGTCGGCTTGGAAATCTAGATTGAAGCTCCATGATCTGGCATGAACCGAGGCCGTTCCGAATACCTATAGTTGGCGGGGGACGAGCAGGCTTCTCCCGCGAAGCTGAGACGGACCGGTCGCGGACATGCGAGACTCGGCGCGCCGCCGGCAGGGAGGGCTGAGATCGGAATCCATGAAAAAAGCGATTGCGCTTATTACGTTGGCCTATTCCTTATTGCTGCTCTATTGGATGTTCATCGGCTTCGGCCGGACGAGCCCGCATCTGCCGGGCTATCGGTATAATGTCATGCCGCTGCATACGATCAAGCTTTATTTCGCGCACGCGGACAGCTTTCAACTGAAATATTGGATCGTGAACATGGTCGGCAACATCGCGGTATTCGCGCCGTTCGGGCTCGCCGTGCCTTACTTGTTCCGCATGCGGCTCTTCTCGTTCACGGTCTTGTTTATTTGCGTCTTATTGCTGCTGGAAACGATGCAGCTCCTGCTGCAGCGCGGCAGCTTCGACATCGACGACGTGCTGCTGAACACCGTCGGCGCGCTGATCGGTTTCGCGTGCTTGCAATTTATCCGAAAGCGGGTGTCCGCATAACGATGTACAAGGCGATCCTGTTCGATCTGGACAATACGCTGCTCGATTACGATGCCAGCGAGCTGGATGCGATGCGCCGGACGATTCGCCATCACGGGCTGCACGAGCGCGAGGATTTTCGGTGGGAGACGTTCCGGACGGTCTACGCCCCCATTAACTGGACCTATTGGATCGAACGGGGAGAGCGGCAGCTGCATATCTCTCAGGTGCTCGAATACTCCTTCCGCGATACGCTGGCGCAATTGGGACATGACAGTACGGTGTCCGCGGAATTGGCGACGACGTATTGGGAGCTGTTCTGCTCCTCCTGCCATTTCATGAACGGCACCGAGGAGCTGCTGCTTCGGCTTCATGGCAGGGTTGAGCTCGGCGTGATCTCCAACGGAATCGGATTAGCGCAGCGGGGACGGTTGGCAACCGGCGGAATCCTGCACTATTTCCCGCACTTGTTCATCTCGGACGAAGTCGGAATCGGCAAACCGAACCGGTTGATCTTCGACAAAGCCGTCGATGCGCTCGGCGTTCCGCGCTCGGAGATCTTGTTCGTCGGCGATTCCTTGAAGGACGACTACGAGGGCGCGCGTGCGGCGGAGCTGGATTTCTGCTATTATAACCCGCGGCGGGATCCGTTCCAGGACGGAATATCGCCTGCATATACGATTCACGACTTATTCGAATTGCACGGCATCATCTCCGGAGAAGAGGGACAGCGATGAAATTCAGACCTTGCATCGACCTGCATAACGGCAAAGTCAAACAAATCGTCGGCGAAACGCTCGGCGTCAGCGATAAGCAAGTGGTGGAAAACTTTGTATCGGCTTATGATTCCGCGCATTACGCGGAAATGTTCAAGCGGGACGGGCTGACGGGCGGCCATGTCATCATGCTCGGCGGCGGCAACGAGGAAGCGGCCTTGGCGGCGCTTCGCGCTTACCCGGGCGGCCTGCAGATCGGCGGCGGAATTCGCGCGGAGAACGCGTCGCTGTACCTGGAAGCGGGCGCCTCGCATGTCATCGTCACCTCGTATATTTTTCGCGACGGGGAACTGGACATGAACAACCTGCGGCGAATCGTAGCCGAGGTCGGCAAGGACAGGCTCGTGATCGATCTGAGCTGCAAGCAGCGGGACGAGCAGTGGGTCGTCGTGACGAACCAGTGGAAAACGTTCAGCAATTTCACCGTCGATGCCGCCCGCCTGCGCGAGCTGGAGGCGTATTGCGACGAATTTCTTGTCCATGCCGTAGACGTGGAGGGCAAGCGGACGGGGATCTTGGGCAGCTTGGTGGAGCAGCTGGCCGGGCAGGTCTCCATCCCGACGACTTATGCCGGAGGTGCGCGTTCGTTCGCCGATTTGGACTTGTTCCGCTCGTTGACCGGCGGTAAGCTGGACATCACCGTCGGGAGCGCGCTGGATATTTTCGGCGGCGACTTGCCCTACGAGGAAGTCGTTGCCTATTGCAACCGCTAGACGGATTGCAGGGAAGCCAGGCTGCGTCCATGCGCGGGCTGGCTTTTTGGCGTGCTTTTTTTGCGGAAAACCATTGCTTATCGGGACAATTGAAGGTATAATCTGCCAAATCAAGGAGGTGAATGACTATGAAGTTCGTGCTGCTGTTCGGACCGCAAGCCGTCGGGAAAATGACGGTCGGCCAAGAGCTCGAGAAGATGACCGGCTTGAAGCTGTTCCATAATCATATGACGATCGAGCTGCTTCATCCGTTCTTCGGCTTCGGCCCGGAGGCATGGCGGTTGACGGACCTTTTTCGGATGGAAATTTTCAAATCGGCGGCGGCGAGCGGGCTGGAAGGACTGATTTTTACATACGTATGGGCTTTCGATATGCAGGAGGATTGGGACTATGTCGAGCGGATCTGCAAGATCGTGGAAGCGGACGGCGGCGAGGTGTATTTCGCCGAATTGGAGGCGGGCGTGGAGACGAGGCTCGCGCGCAACGGGACGCCTCACCGCCTGCTTCACAAGCCCACGAAGCGAAACGTCGAGCAATCGGAGAAGGAGCTGCTCGGCAGCCTGGACAAGCACAGGCTGAACTCCGTTCCCGGCGAAATCGACCGGCCGCATTATATGCGCATCGACAATAGCACGCTGAGCCCGGAGGAGACCGCTCGTCGGATCAAAGCCAACTTCCGGTTATAAGGACATCGTGACGGTCTCCAACGATGCCGTGCCGCGATCCCGGGTCTTCGGACATCGGAGCCGCCCGCGGCATCAACAGAACAGAAAGCAAAGGAGCAAGATAGCAAATGGGCATGAACGGACCCTCGGATCCCATGTTTACGATCGTTCCGATCATCGTGACAGTCGGGTTTATCCTCGTATTCGGATTGATTATTTTCGCCATCGTCAAGGGGATCGTGCAGTGGAGCTCCAACAACAAGAAGCCGGTCCTGACGGTCGACGCCCGCATCGTCGCGAAGCGAACGGACGTCGGTTCGAGCATGACGAACGGAGACCAATTATCGTCCCGTTCGCGAACCGATTATTTCGTCACGTTCGAAGTCGAGAGCGGCGACCGCATGGAATTTGAAGTGAGCGGCCAAGCCTACGGCATGCTGGTCGAAGGGGACGACGGCCGGTTGACCTTTCAAGGCACCCGGTATCAAGGCTTTCAACGTTCCGGGGCATCCCGCATCGTAAAGGAGCGTACCGCGCGATGATCCTGGAAACCGCGATTTTGCATGTCAAACCGGCGCTAGACCCTTCGTTCGTCGAAAGCTTCAAAGAAGCGTCCGCAATCATTGCTTCCATGCGGGGGTACGTACGGCACGAGCTGCGGCGCTGCGTCGAGCGGGAGCATCAATACTTGCTGCTCGTCTGGTGGGAGACGCTAGAGGACCATACGATCGGATTCCGGCTGTCCGCGGAATACGAGGAATGGCGCGAACTGCTGCATCATTACTACGAGCCGTTCCCGGTGGTCGAGCATTACGAGGCGATCCGGCTCGGAGATTAGCGATTTACGACCAAAGAATGGATGGCATTTCCTGCTGGAAGCGATTACAATGAGAGAGTGAATGCTCGTCTTCATTTAATCTACGGTTAAGAGGAGAGGCTGACAAAATGGCAGGAAATCGTGCGGTAGTCTATGTTGAGCCCGGCAAAGTCGACGTAAGCGATATTTCGTACCCGGAATTGATCTTGCGCGACGGACCCGGCGTGAATCCGCTCAACGTTGGCCGGAAATGCGAACATGGCGTCATCTTGAAAGTCGTTACGACGAATATCTGCGGAAGCGACCAGCACATGGTCCGCGGACGCACGACCGCCCCGAGCGGGCTGGTGCTCGGCCATGAGATCACGGGCGAGGTCATCGAAGTCGGCCGCGACGTGGAATTCATCAAGAAAGGCGATCTCGTGTCCGTGCCGTTCAACATCGCTTGCGGACGCTGCCGCAACTGCAAGGAGCGCAATACCAACGTCTGCTCCAACGTCAATCCGGACCGTCCGGGCTCGGCCTACGGCTATGTGGACATGGGCGGCTGGGTAGGCGGGCAGTCCGAGTACGTCATGGTTCCTTACGCGGACTTTCAATTGCTGAAATTTCCGGATAAAGACCGGGCGATGGAGAAAATCCTCGATCTGACGATGCTGTCCGACATCTTCCCGACCGGTTATCACGGCGCGGTCAGCGCGGGAGTGCGGCCGGGATCGACGGTCTACGTCGCCGGAGCTGGCCCCGTAGGTCTGGCGGCGGCGCATTCCGCGCAGCTGCTCGGCGCGTCGGTCGTCATCGTCGGCGATTTGAACGCCGAGCGCCTGGCGCAGGCGAGAAGCTTCGGCTGCGAGACGGTCAACCTGCGGGAGCATGCGAACCTCGCGGAGCAAATCGATCAAATCCTCGGCGTGCCCGAGGTGGACTGCGCGGTCGACTGCGTCGGCTTCGAAGCGCACGGCCATGGCAAGGCGCACGGCGAAGCGCCGGCGACGGTGCTGAACTCCATCATGGAAGTTACGCGCGCCGGCGGCCGGCTCGGGATTCCGGGGCTTTACGTAACGGGAGACCCGGGCGCGGTCGACGAGGATGCGAAGATCGGCACGCTCAAGATCCGCTTCGGCCTCGGCTGGGCGAAGTCCCACACGTTCGTAACGGGCCAGACGCCGGTCATGCAGTACAATCGCGAGCTGATGAGCGCGATCCTAAGCGGCCGGGCGCAGATCGCCAAAGCGGTGAACGCCACGCTGATCTCGCTCGACGAGGCGCCGGCGGCTTACGGCGAGTTCGATCAAGGCGCGTCCAAGAAATTCGTCATCGACCCGCACGGGTCCGTCAGACGCTAATCCCGTACCGCATTGTCCGTCGAGGGCAATGCGGTATTTTGCTGCTTGCGCGAATTCCTTCCGGATTGCCAATAAATGAATACCAAAGCTTCGGGCGTCATGGTACACTGTATTCGGGTCAACCTAAGCATTGACATTCTATGCGGGAGGTCATTCGCGATGAATAATTGCTCCTTGATTACCAAGCCGGCGATCAATATGGTTGGAATCAGCTACTGCGGTCCCTATTCCGCGTTTCCGGATGAAGCCATTCATCTGCAGAGTGAGTTTCTCTCCAGGAAGCACGAGATCGAGGGCGAAGTGAAAACGACCGTGCTGTACAGCCCGTATTTCGGCAACGAAGTGTTCGCCACGTACTGGGCCTGCTTCGAGGTCCCGCATCTGGAGCAGGTGCCGAAGGGCATGGTCCAGTTCACGGTTCCGCAGCGGACCTACGCCATGGCGGTCTGCACGAACGAACGCATCGGCGAAGGCTACGAGCAGTTGACGGCCTGGATGAACGAGCAGAAGCTCTCGAAGCGCGAGAACGCCGTTTCGCTCGAAATTTTTTACATTGACGAACATCTGGATGCGGAACAGGTCGAGCTGCTCATTCCGATCGACTGAGGTAGTCCACCGGAATGGAGCGCGTAAACATAACTGCCCTGCCAGCGGCTGATTTCAGCCGCCGGCGGGCAGTTTTTTTTCGTCGTCGCAGCAGGTGCGCGGATTGGAACGAACGCTGCCGGGACGCGGCTAATCCACCAAAATGGTTGCGCACGACATGCGCTGCGATGGCGATGCGATAATCGAAGAAATCGACGGCCTTCTGCAGCGAAAGCTCCGCCACGATCAGTCCTCCTGCGAATTTCGTCACGCGCGTTCCTTCAGTGAAATAGCCGTAACCATTCATGTTCTCCGATCGATACGCATTTTGTGTCGCAATTGATGATAGCGCATTCACAAAGGCTTTACAACGAGCGGGAATCGCAGGGTCGAAAGGAAATCTTTCATCCCTGTTGAGGACGAAAAATAACAAATATGTTTTCGATTAGAATACTTATTGTATACAAAATTAAGGATATAAAATCAAGTATATATGTGTACTTTCCAACATTTTCGATGTCTATAAACTTTTTAAAAATTAAATAGTATTTTTATTGTATACTTATTGTATATTCAAAAACATTGGTGTATGCTTATCCCATTCACAAGTTCGAGGAGGCGAGCGGGGGGCTAATCGAAGAATCGGCATCAATTTTGACAGCGCTATCAAATGGAATGAACGAATGGCTGTACGCAGAGTAATCCAACAAATTTCATGTGGGAAAAGGGGTAATCACAATGCGCAAGAAGCATGCGGCGGCAGCGCTTCTGGCCGCGACGCTCATCCTTGGGACGGCGGCCTGCGGGAATGACAACGGCAATACGGCGAATACGGCGAATACGAACGTTTCCGACGATCCGTCCGCAACCGAAGGCCCGATCGACATTCAATTCGGGAGCGGCGCGGATCCGAACGCGGAGTTCATGGCGAAATTGACGAAGAAGACGGGGGAAACTTGGGAAGATAACCGGTGGACCAGATTATATAAAGAAAAACTGAACGTCGTGACGCATTACAAACTAATGTCCCAATTCGCCGATTACAACACGAAATTAAAGCTCGCCATTACGTCTGGCGATCTGCCGGACGTGTTCCCCGTCAACGATAAAACGGATTTGAAGCAGCTTGCCGAAGGCGGAGCAATCTATGAAATGGGCCCGATTTACGAGAAATACGCGTCTCCGCTCCTCAAAAGCATCATCGAAGCCGAGACCAAAAGCATCTTCGACCCCGTGACGTTCGGCGGAAAAATCTACGCCATCCCGCAGAAGATGCCTTCCACGAACGGCTACAGCCATCTGTGGATTCGCGAGGATTGGCTGAAGAAGCTGAATCTGGAGCGTCCCAAGACGATGGACGACTTGTACAACATCGCGACGGCGTTCGCCAAGCAGGATCCCGACGGCAACGGCAAGGCGGATACGATCGGTCTCGGCATCAACAAAGACATCCTGTATTCTTCGCGGGGACTGTTCTGGGGCTACGGCGCATACCCGGATTTTTGGACCAAGGACGCTGCCGGCAAGGCCGAATACGGCACGGTGCTGCCGGAGATGAAGCAGCCGCTGGAAATGCTTGCCCGGATGTACAAGGAAGGACTCTTGGACAAGGAATTCGGCACGAAGGACGAGACGAAGGAAATGGAAAGCGCCGTGTCCGGGAAACTGGGCATGTTCTACGGCCCTCACTGGCTCGCCTACAGCGTGGAGAAAACTTCGGACATCGATAAGAACGCGAAGTGGGTCGCGGTGCCGCTGCCAAGCGAAGGCGGCAATGCCGTGCACATTCCGCTCGAAAACGCCACGGACGGCTACCTGGTCGTAAACAAGAGCTTCAAGCATCCGGAGCTGCTCGTCGAGATGCTGAACGTGTACGTGGACACGATGTTCGGCGAGACGAACCAATTCGACAAGTTCTGGTCGGACGGCGATATCGACTCCCTCTGGAACATCGGTCCCGTCCATACGCTGATGCCTTCGCTCGACCTTGAAGGCCACCAAGACATCAAGAAAGCGCTGGCGAACAATACGACGGATCAATTGCAAGGCGTCGCGAAGGGCTTCTACAAGTCCATGCAGGACGGCGTCGTGGGCATGTCCATGATGTTCGGACCGACGGATACGCCGTTCGCCTACGTCGATCAAACCTATCCGGACAGCATCCTGTGGAGCGCGTTCAGCGGGGCGCCGACGCCGACGATGGTCAGCAGCTGGAGCTCGATGGTCGAGATGGAAGCGACGACGATGACCGCCATCATTCAGGGCAAGGAAGACGCGGACAGCGGCTTCGACAAATTCGTGGACAATTGGAACAAGCTTGGCGGCAAGCAGGTCGTCGAAGAGGTCAACGCGCCGCAATAAGAAGCGATCCGCTTGCCGCGATCGAGAAGAAAGGAAGGAACGCCCATGTTCAAACGATACGGAAACCGGCGGGAGCTTCCGCTGCATCTGATGCTGCTGCCGGGTCTCGTATTGCTGCTGGTCTTCGCCTATATTCCCATGATGGGCATCATGATCGCATTCCAGCAATTCAACCCGGTGAAAGGATTGTTCGGGGATCAACGGTGGCTGGGCTTGGATAATTTCCACACGATCTTCGCCATGCCCAATATCTGGAGGGTCATCGGGAACACGATTCTGATCGCCGTGATGAAAATCGTCCTCGGCATGGTCGTGCCGATCGTGTTCGCCCTGCTGCTGAACGAAGTGAAGCGGGTGATGTTCAAGCGCGTTACGCAGACGATCATCTATTTCCCTTATTTTCTGTCCTGGATCATTCTTAGCGGGATCATGATCGACATCCTGTCCCCGTCGTCGGGACTCGTGAACGTGATGCTATCCTGGGTCGGACTCGGTCCGGTTTACTTCCTCGGCGAGAACAGCTGGTTTCCGTTCACGATGGTCGCTTCGGATGTCTGGAAAAACTTCGGCTTCAACAGCGTCATCTATTTGGCGGCCATTACCAGCATCGATACGACGCTGTACGAGGCTGCGGCCGTGGACGGGGCGAACCGCTGGAAACAGACCTGGCACGTCACCCTGCCGGGCATGAGGATGATCATCGTGCTCCTGATGGTGCTCAGCCTGGGCAATATTTTCGATGCCGGCTTCGATCAGATCTTCAACCTGTACAGCCCGCAGGTGTACCAGTCCGGCGATATTATCGACACGATGATCTACCGCCTGGGGTTGCTGCAATCGCAGTACAGCATCTCGGCCGGGGTCGGACTCATGAAGTCGGGCGTGTCCTTCGTGCTGATCACGGTATCGTACTATCTCGCGTACAAGCTGTTCAAGTATCGATTCTTTTAAGGGAAAGGGGGGGAGGGCATGCATGCGAAAGCAACCGTCGGAACCCGGATCTTCAACGTTTTCAATCTAATCGTGCTCGCTTTGACCTGCATCGTCTGCCTGATTCCGTTCATTCATATTCTGTCACTGTCCTTCAGCGACAAAGCGGCCGTCATGGGAGGGCTCGTCAAGCTGTGGCCCGTTAACTTCACGCTTGATCCGTACCGGTACGTCCTGCAGCGCGACGCGTTCTGGCATGCCTTCGGCATGACGCTGGAACGGGTGGCGATCGGCGCGACCTTGAACGTCCTCCTCGTCATCATGCTGGCCTACCCGCTGTCGAAGACGGGGGATAAGCTGCGGATGCGCACGATGTACGTCTGGATCTTCTTCTTCACGATGCTGTTCAACGGCGGCCTTATTCCGAATTACATCCTCATCAAAGAGCTTCATATGCTGGATTCGGTGTGGTCGCTGGTCCTGCCCGGCGCAGTCGGCGTATTCAATATCGTGCTGCTGCTGAACTTCTTCCGGGAAGTGCCGTCGGAGCTGGAGGACGCGGCCTTCATCGACGGGGCGGGCCATTGGCGGACGCTGTGGCAGATCTACGTGCCGGTCTCGCTCCCGGCGATCGCGACGATTACGCTGTTCAGTATCGTTGGCCACTGGAACGCCTGGTTTGACGGGATGATCTATATGAAGGTCAGCCATTATCCGCTGCAAACGTACCTGCAGTCGATGGTCATCAAATTCGACTTCAATACGATGTCGCCGGAAGAGGCGAAGCGGCTGGCCAAATTAAACGACAGGTCGATCAAGTCCGCGCAGATGATCGTCGCGGTCATCCCGGTGCTAATGGTCTATCCGTACTTGCAGAAGTATTTCGTATCGGGCATCCGCCTCGGAAGCGTGAAGGGGTAACCGCAAAGCGCGACGGATGCGTAGCGAGCCGAGCGCGGTCATTGCCGTCTCAATCCAGAATGCTTCGGGCTTGTCCCGGGTCTTTCTGGATTTTTTTTGAGGACGGAAAGGCAGGGAAAACGCCGCGGCATCCTGTAAGTTGGAATAGAAGATGATACAATGGAAGAAAAACATAGATAGAAGATTTAAGATAGAAGAAAAGCATGAAACTGAACGAAGACCGAGGAGGAGTGCAAGATGTCGACAGCGATCGCGATCATCGATGCGTTCGCATCCGCCCCGTTTCGCGGCAATCCGGCGGCGGTGTGTTTGCTCGAGGAGGAACGGGACGCGGCGTGGATGCAGCAGGTCGCCGCGGAGATGAATTTGTCGGAAACGGCGTTCTTGCGCGCTGACGGCGAGGACGGATACGGGCTGCGCTGGTTTACGCCGACGCAGGAGGTGGAGCTGTGCGGGCATGCGACGCTGGCCAGCGCCCATTATTTATGGACGAACGGGTTATTGTCGGTTGATCGGGAGGCGCGTTTCCATACGCTGAGCGGCTTGCTGGCCGCAGCCAAGACGGAGGACGGCATCAGGCTGGATTTCCCGGCGGAAATCGCCGAGCCGGTCACGGCGCCGGAGGAGCTGATTCAAGGACTCGGCCTCATTCCGCGCTTCGCCGGGTGCAATCGCATGGATTATCTCGTGGAGGTCGACAGCGAGGAGACGGTCCGAACCCTGCGGCCCGACTTCGGCTTGCTGGCAAAGGCGGACGCGCGCGGAATCATCGTGACGAGCCGCGGCCATGCGGGTTCGGAGCCGTCCTATGACTTTGTTTCCCGCGCATTCTATCCGGCGAGCGGCGTCAACGAGGATCCCGTCACCGGATCGGCCCATTGCGCGCTGGCGCCTTACTGGCAGCGTCGGCTGCGCAAGGACGAATTGAGCGCCTATCAAGCCTCGGCCAGAGGCGGAGCGCTTCGCATCTCCGTTCGCGGCGAACGGGTATTCATGACCGGGCAAGCCGTGACCGTCATGACCGGTCAATTATGGGTATAGCAAGATACCGGTAGATACCGTCATGACATTATGCTATAATCGTAAATTGCAGTTGCATATGGAGGAAGGTGTGAAACGTGACGTACGAGATTCCGAAGCAGATCCAGCAGTTCGGCACGGATATTGAAGCGCATCAGCTTCGCTATCATAACCGGCGGGTGCTCGTTTCCAAGGAGTTTACTTTTGACAGCGCGCATCATTTGCATCTTTATGACGGGAAATGCAAGAGCCTCCACGGCCATACGTATAAGCTTCAAACGATTTTGTCCGGAACGACCGATTCGCGCGGACTGACGATCGATTTCGCCGATATGAAACGGATCGCCAAGGAGCGGGTCATCGATAAGCTGGACCATCGTTATTTGAACGAGGTGCTGCCGCCGATGAACACGACGGCGGAGAACATGGTCGTCTGGGTGTACGAGCAGATTCAAGCCGCGCTGGTCGAAGAAGGCCATCATCCCAACGTGCGCATCGAAGAAATCCGCTTGTGGGAAACGCCGACCAGTTACGCGGCGGTCACGCGGGCATTCATGGAGGCGGACGAGCATGCCGGCTGACCTGAAGGAACCGCAACCGCGTTCCATTCGGTTGCCCATGGTGGAAATTTTCGAAACGGTCGAAGGCGAAGGCACGCGTGCCGGGTTTCCGACCGTTTTTGTACGTTTGTTCGGCTGCAATTTGCGCTGCGTCTGGTGCGACACGAAGTACAGCTATCCGCCGGCCGAAGCGGAATTCACGATGACGGTGGAAGAGATCGCGGCGCAGGTCGAAGAGAAATACAAAGCGGAGCATATCTGCATGACGGGCGGCGAGCCGCTGCTGTACGGCAGCCGCTCGGCTGCCTTGCTGGAAGCGCTATGCGGCATCGGCCGCATCAAGGACGTGCACGTGGAAACGAACGGCGCGATCGACCTGGCGCCGTTCCTGCGCGACATCCGCTCGCATAAGGCGCGTTACATCATGGATTACAAGCTGCCGGATTCCGGCGAGAACGAAGCGATGCTGCACGCGAATTTCGCGCTGCTGCGTCCGCAGGACGAGGTGAAGTTCGTCATCGCGAGCGATGCGGATTTCGACTATGCCGTGAAGGTGCTCGCCGATTACCCGACGGAGGCGCTCGCGCTGTTCAGTCCGGTATGGGAGAGCATGCCGCCGGCAAGGCTTGTCGAGAAAATGCTGGCTGCGGGCTTGACGGGGGTCAAGCTGAACATGCAGCTGCACAAAATCATTTGGGATCCGGCCAAGAGAGGTGTTTGAGTTGACGAAAAAAGCGGTCATTATTTTGAGCGGCGGTTTGGACAGTACGACTTGCATGGGGTATGCGAAGGAAGCGGGCTATGAATTGTATCCCCTCTCGTTCGACTACGGCCAGCGCCATGTGATCGAGCTGGATAACGCGCGCGCCGTCGCCGATTATTACGGCACGGGCGAGCGGCATAAAGTGGTGAAGCTCGGGTTCCTGCGCGAGTTCGGCGGCAGCGCGCTGACGGACGACGCGATCGACGTCCCCAAGACGGGCGAAGAGCCGGTGCAAGGCGAGCCGGGCGAGATTCCCGTCACTTACGTGCCCGGACGCAATCTGCTGTTCCTGTCTATCGCGACGTCCTACGCGGAAACGGTCGGCGCGGAAGCGATCTACATCGGCGTGAATGCCCTGGACTACAGCGGCTATCCCGACTGCCGGCCCGAATTCATCGCCAAGGTGCAGGAAGTCATGGCCCTGGCGACGAAGGTCGGCGTGGAAGGCAAGCCGATCTCCATCGAAACGCCGCTGATCTACTTGACGAAAGCGGGCATCGTGGCGGAAGGGATGCGGATGGAAGTGCCGTATCACCTGACGACGTCGTGCTACAACGGGGAAGCGGAAGCATGCGGCGAATGCGACAGCTGCCGCTTGCGGCTGAAGGGCTTCGCCGAAGCGGGCCTGACGGATCCGATTACTTATAAACAGCGCTAAGCGAGATAAAAAAGACAGTTTCGGCCGGCAACCACGCCTGACTCGAAACTGTCTTTTATTATGCCCTGGAGGCGAATGCGTCAGGCCGTCAGGCTTGCTTGTTCTGCTTCGGGGCGGCGCCCTCCGCCCCCCGCGACCGCGTGCGCATGGACGCATGGAGCGACACCTTGTTCTTGCCGGTCGTCTTGGACTGGTACATCGCTTCGTCGGCTTGGCTGACGACCTCGGCGATGGAGGAGCCTTCGCGCGTCGCGCTGACGCCGACGCTGATCGTCACCATCGTTTCCTTCTCCACGCGGCTGCGGATCGTCTCGGCGACGACCTCCGGCTTCACGTTCGGCGCGGCCACGAGTCCGAGCAGCTCTTCGCCCCCGTAACGGCCGGCCGTGCCGATGCCGGCGGTTTCTTCCCGCAGGATATCCGCCACCTGCTTCAGCACGCCGTCGGCTTTATGATGGCCTTGCGTATCGTTCAGTTTCTTGAAATTGTCGATGTCGCAGAAGATGATCGCGATCCGTTTCGTCTCCCGAAGGAGCTGTTCGGCTTTCTTTGTGAAATGGCGGCGGTTGTAGAGGCTGGTCAGACCGTCCGTGATCGAGGACTGGAACGTCATCAGCAGCCGCTCCAGCACCCATTCGAACAAGAGCAGGAACAAGAGCGTATAATAGACAACCGGCAGCAGATGGCCCAGGATGACAAGCATCGGCACTTTGCCGTGAAAGACGTAATTGTCGGCCAAATCGGCGATCTGCGCCGTGAAGTAGACGATCAGGCTCGCGGAATAGCTGAACCGCTGATCGATGCCTCGCAGATTGAGCAGGATAATGAAATTGAGAATCAGGCCGTAGAAGTCGAGCGCCAGAAAATCGATATGCGCGGCGGCATGCTCGGCGATGGACGGCGTGAAGGCGACTTGACCGGCGGTGACGAGCGCAAGGCCGGCGAACATGAGCAGGAACGGGAAGCCTTTCAATTTGGCCGCCGGGCCGGTATATAATTTCATGAACACAAAGTTTATAATAATAAACGTAAGCAGATCGAGGAAGGCGCGCGCGAGCTGCCAATACGGAGCCGCGGTCCGCTCGGAGCAGGCGACGTAGAGCACCGCGGCGCTCTGGAGCAGCACGACCGCGAGCACGACGATCAGAAGCAGGTACGTGCGATTCCTGCGGTAGCTCTTGTACAGCTTGACCGCCATGAACAGCATCAGGACGAGGATGGTCATCGAGCAGGCGGATGCGAAGATTTGGCCGGATAAGCCGGCAAGCCAATGAATGAACGTCATGTTTTCAACCACCTAGGATGAGAGTGTGCACATGGTTGATATCGGCCGAAAGCCGTCAGTTCATGAGCTTTACAGAAACATATGTTCTAGTATATCATGATTTTTGCGAGTCGAGAAGCAAAATGCAGTCGTTTGGGAGGGCTTGACATGAATATATTGCAGGCACTTTTTTTTCCCCCGGAGCAGCCGGGCGGCGTGTCCTCCATGGTTCCTTACATTCAAGAGCGGTTCAATAAACTAGGCTGGCCGATGGAATTATTCTCCCTGCCGAGACGGGTCAGAGGCAAAGGACAGGAACCCGTATCTTTCGAGACCTTCGACATCGCGAATTACGAGGGCAATCCCATCATCGATAAATATCTCCAAACCTACCGCGACTACGTCTGGTGGACGAAGCTTCGCATCAAGAAGAACTACGACGTCATCCACGCGCATCATCCGATATCCGCGCTGGTCATGAAGCAGTTGTATCCGGATACGCCGCTCGTGATGACGATCCACTCCAGCTTCGAGCGGGAGTTGATCCTGAACGGCAGAATCGTCGAAGGCGGCATGGAACATCGGTTCCTGACGGGGATATACCGGGAGCTGGAGGCGAAGACGGACCGGATACTGACGCCTTCGGAGTCGTTCCGGGCGTATCTTCGCCCGTACGTGAACGACGCGGACCGGATTCAAGTCATTCCGAACGGCTTCGACGAGAAGCGCTTCAAGCCGATCTCCCACGAGAACGCGGTCGTGCAGCTGATCACGGTCTGCCGGCTGGTGCCCGCGAAAGGGCTGGATGTGCTGCTTCGCGCCTGCGCGGAACTGAAAGCGCGGGGCCATAATTTCGTGCTTCATATTATCGGAGACGGTCCGAGCCGTCAGGAACTGGAACAGCTGGCGCTGGATCTGAACCTGTACGACGACATCATCTTCTACGGTTACATGCTGCATCCCGAGGAGTTCATGCCGTTCTTCGACGTGTTCGTGCTGCCCTCGCGCGCGGAGGCGTTCGGCTCCGTATTCGCCGAGGCCGCGTTGTGCTGGCTGGCGCTGGTCGGCACGAACGTCGGCGGAATCTCCGAGCAGATCGACGACGGCGTGAACGGCCTGCTGGTCGAGCCGGAGAATCCGACCGCGCTTTGCAACGCGCTGGAGAAGGTCGTGTCCGATCAGGACTACCGGTACAACATGGCCCGCGCGGCGTGGAACAAAGCAAAGAAGGTGTATTCCCTTCAGCGGGTCATCGCGCAGTTGAGGCAGGTCTACACCGAAATCAATCCGAACCCGGTACTGCCGGAACAGGGAGAATAAGCATGGGCGTTACGTTTCGGTTCATTCACGCCGCGGATCTCCACGTCGACAGCCCGTTCCGGGGACTGACGGAGGTGCCTTCGCATGTGCGCGAAGCGCTTCGGGAAGCGACCTTCCGGGCGGCCGGGCATCTCGTCGACACGGCACTCGCGGAGCAGGTCGATTTCGTCGTCATCGCCGGCGATCTGTACGATTCGGCGGACCGTTCGCTGCGCGCGCAGCTGGCCCTGCAAAAAGAATGGCGGAGGCTGCACGCCGGTGGCGTGCGGCTCTTTGTCATTCATGGCAATCACGACCCGCTTTCGGGCCAGCAGGCGATGCTGAGCTGGCCGGACGGCGTTCATTTCTTCGGGGCCGACCGCGTCGAGCAGGTGCCGGCTTACACGAAGCAGGGAGAACTGGCGGCTTACATAACGGGCATCTCGTACGGGTCGCGGTCGGTGACCGCGAATCTGGCGGCGGGGTATCGGGCAAGGCAGGACGGGAGCTACGAGATCGCGCTGCTTCACGGGAACGTGGACGGAAACGACGGCCATGACCCGTACGCGCCTTGTCGTTTGGACGAGCTGGTCGGCGCAGGCTTCCATTATTGGGCGCTCGGGCATATTCATCAGCGGGCGGTATTGAACAGATACCCGCATGTCGTTTACGCGGGCAACACGCAGGGCAGGCATGCCAAGGAAACGGGGCCGAAAGGCTGTTATGTCGTCGACGTGTCGGCCTCTCATGATACGGAGCTCAAATTCGTGCCGCTCGATACGATTCGTTGGGCGCATCTGCGCACGTCGATCGACGGGATCGCATCGGAGCAGGCGCTGCTGGACGCCATGGAAGCAGCGGCGTCGGAGGCGGCCGCCGGCTGCGGGGGACGTTCGCTCATGGCGCGCTTCACGCTGATCGGCAGAGGCCCTCTGCATGCCGGATTGAGCGATCCCGGACTGCTCCGGGAATTGCTTGAGGGCTTGCGGGAACGAATGGCCGAGGAAGCCTGGCAGACGGAGGCGGGAAGCCTGCACGGGGCTTGGTGCTGGATATCCGGCATCGAAGCGGCGACGGGGGCGGATCTGGATATGGAAGCGCTGGCGGAGGAAGACAGCTTCGTCGGCGAGCTGATCCGCATGCACGCGGAAGCCGGGAACCTCGAGGCGTCATTCAAAGAACTGCTGGACGAGGCGCTTCAGCCGCTACTCGGGCATGCCAAGCTGCGCAAGCTGACCCGGGCGGCCATGGAGCGAAAGGCTGCGGATTGGTATGCCCAAGGCAGGGAGCTGGCCGTCGGCTTGCTCGCGTCCGAGCCCGCAGCGCGCCCCGAAGGCAATCAGGGCCAAGGAGGCGAAGGCAGATGAGACTAAAGAAGGCGCATGCGGAAGGTTTCGGCAAGCTAAGCGACTTCGCCTGCGAGTTGGACGCGCCGTTCACCGTCGTCTACGGGCCCAACGAAGCCGGAAAAAGCACCATGCTCGGGTTCATCCGTACCATGCTGTTCGGCTTCGCCAATAAAGGAAGCTTGACGGAGCGTCTGGAGCCCGTGAACGGAGGGCGTCACGGCGGACGGTTGTTCTTCGACGACGAAGCGGGCCGTTCGCATGTCATGGAAAGATACGGGAACGCCTCGGGGAAGGTGCTGGTCAGGCGCATCGCGGAAGACGGGGCGGACGGGGATTCCGGCGGACGCGGAGAAACGCTTATGCAGCCGCAATGGGAGCGGATGTATCTGGGCGGCGTCGGGGAGCGGGTATTCCGCGAGCTGTTCGCCATCACGCTGACGGAGCTGCAGGCGGTCGGGATGCTGGAAGGCGACGAGCTGGGCAAGCAGCTGTACCACGCCGGCTGGAACGGCGGAAGCGCGATCGTCGGCGCGGAGAAGCAGCTGCAGGGCGGCATGGACGAGCTGTTCAAGCCGCGAGGCAGCAACCAGCGGATGAGCAAGCTGTTGAAGGCGCTGGACGAGACGGAGGAGGAGCTTCGCAGGATGGAGGACGGGATCGCCGAATTCAACGGGCTGACGTCCGCGATCGAAGCGGCAGAGAACGAACTCGCCGAATTGGATGGAAAGCGGGCTCCGCTTCGCGAGATGACCGACCTGTTGGCACGGGCAGTCGATATCCGGCCGACGTGGCTGTCGCGGTCGGCGCTCCTTCAGGAGCTGGAAGGGCTGAGGGATGTCCCTCGCTTGGCGGGGGATGCCCGCAGCCGCTGGGAAGCGCTCGCGGCGGAGCTGCGGCGCGCCCGCGAAGAGCTGCGCGAGGCGGACGAGCTGGCCGCCGTGCTGGAGGGTCGAATCGAACGGCTGCACGCCGATCAGGAGCTGCTTGACCGAAAGGCGGACATCGAGACGTTGATGCTGTCCGCGGAGCAGACCGCGGCCGCCCGCCAATCCGTCTTCGAGCTGGAAGCGGAGGCCGGCGAGCATGCGGAAGCGGCGAGAAGGCTGCTGCGGCGCATCTCGCCGGCATGGACGGAAGCTTCGCTGCGCGTCTTCCATGCCGGCGTCGCCGACCGGGAAGCGATCCGCGTCCATCGGTCGGCGCTGCAGGAAGCGGAGAAGGCGCTGCATCTGGCCGAGGCCGCGCATCGCGCGGCGGCGGAGCGCCAAGAAGACGCGGCCCGGCAGCTGGCCGCGACCGAACGGGAAGCGGCGCAGCAATTGCCGGAAAGTGAACGGCATGCGCACCGTCGACCGGGAGATCCGGAATCGGAATTGAGCGACGGAGCGCCGAACGGTTCGGCTGAACGGGACTCGGCAACATGGCATTGGCAAGCCGGCGGCGAAGCGCTGTCGGAGATTTTTCGCCTGCTGCCGGCGACGGCGGACGCGCTGCGTTATGCCGCGCGCCGGTTCGAGGACGCCTGGCGGGAGCTGGAGCTCGCGGAGCTGCGCGAGCGCCATGAAGCCGAGGCGGCGGCACCGGCAGCGCGCAGCCGAGGCGCCGGATTCGGCGGCGGCGCCGGTTATTGGGCGGCCGCCGGGGTCTTGGCCGCCGGCGCGGCGGCGCTCGCGGCCGCAGGCATGCCCGCCGCCGCGGCCGCGGCAGGCGCCGCCGCGGTCG
>NZ_JAAAMV010000018.1 GCF_009909185.1 Paenibacillus glycinis
TCAAGCCCGGAATTAGAATATATCATATTTCAAAACCGTTTTGCAAGCTTTATTTTTAGGCTTGTTTCGATTTCGATCACCGTCGCCGTGTTTCTCTCTCGGCCGGAATAAGAATATACCATGCCCGCAACTTACGTTGCAACAGGTATTATTTTACATGTTGGAAAAGCCGAATGTCATGAATGGTCGGTTATGCGCAATCTACTATATCTATGCTATTCGATTCGCAAGCATGCACACAAAATTTTATGTAAAGGCCTTGTCCTCCGGTTCACAAAACAAATCTGATGTGTTAAAATGAAAGCGCTAACAAATTCATTAAGGGGGAGCACGACATGATGAATGTAATAGCAGATGACGCGCGCAGTATATACGAGAGCTTTGAGGTAGAGAAGGATATTTACTACTTCAAAGTCGGCAGACTCGGACTCGTCAGCTTTCACGGTAGAAACTACAACATTAAAAAGAGCATTACTACCGAACAGCTGAACAGTTACATCACTTCGGGGCATTTCGTTAAAGTGAGCTCGAATTGTTACGTCAATGCAGGGAAAGTGCTTTCCGTCACCGACGGCTTGATCTGCTTCGACCGCGGCTGCTCCGAAACGAAACAAATCCACGTTCCGAAATGGAGACAGCACGGCGTCAAAAACCTGCTATCCGCACATAAGCCAATGGCGATGTAGCCTTATCAAAGCCTTGTTCAGGATGCGACGGATACCGTCTCCGAACAAGGCCTTTTCATGGAATAATGCCTCCTTCTCTTACGCACAATACGCTACAGCTGACGCAGAAGGAGGGAATCCCATTGGCCAAACAGCAAGGTCACGGTCGCAAGAACACAACGACCAGAACGTCGGATAAAAAGAATAAAAACAACTCGGAAAACTAGTTCAGCTCCATGGATAGCTCCAGCCGAACCCCGCGTTTCCCTCGTCGAAAAGGGAATCCCTGGGGTTCTTTTTGTTGGTATAATGAATGAAAACATGGCGAGGTGATCGGGCTTGCATGTACATTTTCATACCGAGCGGCTGCTGCTGCGGCCATTTGTTCAGGATGATGCCAAAGACATCCAGCTGATGGCTGGCGAATTCGTCGTGGCCGATACCACGCTCTCGCTTCCCCATCCTTATCCGGATGGCGCCGCCGAATTATGGATTTCTTTCCGCGAGGATGCCGCGCGGCACGGGCACGGCTATACTTTCGCGATTGTCGAGCAAGCCGCGAACCGGCTCACCGGCTGTATCAGCCTTAATCTAACCTCCGCGCACCAGCGCGCCGAGATCGGTTATTGGCTCGGAAGCGCGCATTGGGGCAAAGGGTACGCGACGGAAGCCGCACGAAGAATCATCCAATTCGGATTCGAAGAACTTGGCCTCAATCGGATCTGGGGGGCTGCCATGACGAGAAATCCCGCTTCCTGCTCCGTTCTCCAAAAAGCTGGCTTGCGGTACGAGGGCTGCTTGAAACAACATATTCAGAAGTGGACTCAGTACGAGGATGTCGATAACTACGGGCTAACGAGGTCGGATTACGAGTCTCGATAAACTAACGAAGCTGGCGGGAGAACCGCCAGCTTCGTTAGTTTATCCTCACCGCAAAAAATTCAAGGGCTGCAAATGCAATAGATGCAAGCGAAGCGACGACCAGGCGGCCTCCAATGCCTCTTGCAGCACCCAGGCCGCGTTTCCAGCCGCCATAACGGCAAAACCGTACTTGTAGGTCAATGATACCCCCCATATGAGAGGCTGCCCTTCGTGCTTCGGCAGTACATTCAATGCCTCGCGAACAACGTCCGCTTCGGGCATGCCGATGCGATCGGAGAATGCATAAAATACGCCGGTATGCGTCAACTCCGCCATGCACCCCGGCGCGAAGAGCTCCTGCCGAGACGGCTCGATCCGTTGATGCTGCGCGTATATCAGTTCGTTTCCATAATAAACGTTCAGTTTATTCCGAAACTCGCGATAAGCAAACCGCTCGCCGCGCGGCGTCCTTCCAGGACAGAACACGTCCGCCCCCATCCATAACGCTCCCCTCGACAAGCGCACCTCGGACTCGCTGGCGAATGCCGCGTCGCGATAAAGCATGACGGGCTCCGGCATCGACTCCACGACAGCCCCTTGGCCCAGTTCAAACCGTTGGCTCATCGACGAACCGCTGCTTGCCGCGTGCGACGGATGTACTTTCGTAAAGGACTGATTGGTCACGTAAACATGCGCGCCGTCCTCTACGTTCCACTGGAAATCGTACCGGTCTCCGTCCAGCAGTCCAGGCGAAACGTCCATTACGATCACGCCGAGCTGCCCTTCGAGCGGAAAAGCTTTCGCGATTTTGATCGGGGCCGTGTGGTATTTGGAAACGATAAAGGTGCCTGCTTCCCGCCTCCGGAACGTCGCGCGGAGCGTGGATAAACGCTGCGCGCTAGGCGTGGCGGTGATGGGCTGCATCGTGCTCATGATTATGTTCATGCTCGTGCTCATGGTGGTGCGCGATTCCGTTTGCGTGAGCAAGCTCATGCTCCAGCCATGCGACGATGCGATCGACATTGACGCCGCCATATAGGTTCGAAAACACGTATGGCCGCTCGCCGCGCATCAGCTTCGTATCGGCTTCCATGACTTCCAGGCTGGCGCCGACATGAGGCGCCAAATCGATTTTGTTCACGATCAGCAGATCGGAACGCATGATGCCGGGACCTCCCTTACGGGGGATTTTCTCTCCTTGGGCGACATCAATGATATAAATGAACCTGTCCACCAGCTCTGGACTGAAGGCCGCCGCCAAATTATCGCCGCCGCTTTCGATAAAAATCAGATCCAGGTTATCGAATCGGCCCGTCAGCTCCTCGACCGCTTCGAAATTCATCGATGCGTCCTCGCGAATCGCCGTATGCGGACAGCCGCCCGTCTCGACGCCGATGATGCGCTCTTCCGGGAGCACGCCGGTCGCCGCCAATATACGCGCGTCTTCCTTCGTATAAATGTCGTTCGTAATGACGGCGACGTTATATTTATCCTTGATCGCCCCCGCCAACTTCTCGACCAGCGCGGTTTTGCCCGAACCTACAGGGCCGCCGATGCCGATGCGGATCGGTCTTGAACGATCCAATGCCGGTTGTTCCCATTCCTGATGCGTATGTCCTTGTCCTTGACACATGATACATTCCTCCTCGATTGGTGTTCTATGACATGAATAACCGCGAATACAAGTGTTCATGACGCATCATCGCGATTTCGCCGAGCGGCATGTTCGTGTAAGCCTCCTCCGGTTGGAGCGCCGCCGCGATCCGCCAAGCCTCCGCCGTTCTCGGCGTCAAACGCGCAATGATGCTCTGCCCCTCCGTCTGTCCGATGGACATCAGCCGCAGAGCGCTGTTCAAGCAGGTAACGATGCAACCGTACAAATAGCCCTGCGCCGCCTGCTCCAGAGAAATTCCCAGCGAGAAGCAAGCATAGCCGAAAACAAGCGGATGCGTCGCAAAACAAGCGCCGTTCTTCAGTCCCTCGGAGAGCGGTTTCCAATCCAGCTGCGGGTACGCCGCGGAGAGCAGCTGCAGCAGCCGCCGGCCCATTTTCTCGATGCCGCTTCTGGTCTCGATCGCAGTTCGCTGCACATGAACCCTTCGTTCCACGGCCCATAACGAGCCCCAGTTCCCTGCCGGCACGTCGCGATATACCGCCTTGATCACCATCAGATCCGCCGTCGCCCAGCTCTGCATCAGCATCGTCGCCGCGTAGGCCTCGAGTTGACGACTCGTCCGCAACGCGCCTTCCTGAACGAGCGTTTCCAGGCCGAACGAATGCGAGAAGCCGCCAATGGGCAGCGCCGAATCCAAAAGCTGCTGCAGCGCAAGCCAAGGCACGATTCCAGGCGTCGAAGCCGTCGATTCCTTCATTCCAGCACACCTCTTCGCTTAAAACAGAAAATACCGCTGCGCCATCGGCAGCACCTCCGCGGGTTCGCAAGTGGCCGGCACGCCGTCGACCTTAACTTCGTACGTCTCGGGATTCACTTCGATCACGGGCGTGGCATCGTTGTGGATCATGTCCTTCTTCGATATGGCTCGGCAGCCGCGGACGGGCTCGATACGCTTCGCGAGACCGAGCTCCTTCGCAATGCCGCGGTCATAGGCCGCTTGCGAGACGAAGGTGATCGAGGTATTGGCCACGGCTTTGCCGAAACCGCCGAACATCATCCGGCCGAACACCGGCTGAGGCGTCGGAATCGAAGCGTTGGGATCGCCCATTTGCGCGTAAGCGATCATGCCGCCTTTGAGGATCATATCCGGTTTGACGCCGAAAAACATCGGACTCCAGATGGCCAAATCCGCGAATTTGCCCGGTTCGACGGAGCCGACCAAGTGCGAGATGCCGTGGGTGATCGCAGGATTAATGGTGTATTTGGCGATATAGCGCTTGATGCGGAAATTGTCCGCCTCGTCCGAGGCGTCCGGCGCGAGCGGGCCGCGCTGCTTTTTCATTTTGTCGGCGGTCTGCCAGGTCCGGATGATGACTTCGCCGACGCGCCCCATCGCTTGCGAATCGGAGCTCAGCATGCTGAATACGCCCATGTCGTGCAAAATATCTTCCGCCGCGATCGTCTCCGGGCGAATCCGCGAATCCGCGAAGGCGACATCTTCGGGAATGCTGCTGTCCAAGTGATGACAAACCATCAGCATGTCCAGATGTTCCTCGATCGTATTCACCGTGAACGGCCGGGTGGGGTTCGTCGACGATGGGAGCACGTTGCGCTCACCTGCAGCGCGGATGATGTCCGGCGCGTGTCCGCCCCCGGCGCCTTCGGTATGATAGGTATGGATCGTCCGGCCTTTGAACGCCGCGAGCGTATCCTCCAAAAATCCCGCTTCATTTAAAGTGTCCGTATGAATGGCCACCTGCACGTCGTATCGATCCGCCACTTCCAGGCAAACATCGATCGCGGCCGGCGTCGTTCCCCAGTCTTCATGCAGCTTGAGGCCGATCGCCCCCGCTTCGATCTGCTCGATGAGCGGCTCCGCGAAAGACGCGTTGCCTTTTCCCGTAAAGCCCAGATTCATCGGAAACGCTTCCGCCGCTTCCAGCATTCGGCGCATATGCCAAGCTCCCGGCGTGCAGGTCGTGGCGTTGGTGCCGGTCGCCGGCCCCGTGCCGCCGCCGATCATCGTTGTCACCCCGGAAGCCAGCGCCGTCTCGATCTGCTGGGGACAGATATAATGGATATGCGTGTCGATGCCGCCGGCCGTCACGATCTTCCCTTCGCCGGCAATTACCTCGGTGCTGGCGCCGACGATCATATTCGGCATGACGCCGTCCATGATATCGGGATTACCGGCTTTGCCGATGCCGACGATGACGCCGTCGCGAATGCCGATGTCGGCCTTTACGATCCCCCAATGGTCGATAATGACGGCGTTCGTGATGAGCGTATCGAGCACGCCTTCGCCGCGCAACGCGCCGCTCGACTGTCCCATGCCGTCGCGGATGACTTTGCCCCCGCCGAACTTGCCTTCGTCCCCGTACACCGTATAGTCGCGCTCGATTTGCGCCCAAAGTTCCGTATCGGCCAGCCGCACGGCGTCGCCGGTCGTCGGCCCGAACATCGCGGCGTAGCTGCTTCGGTCCATTTTGCTCATGGCTGCTCTCCCTTCCAAGCGGTCAAACGCGCACGTACGTCCTCCGGCATCTCGCCGCGTACGGCCGGACCGTTCGTCAAGCCATTCAGGCCGAAGGAGCGTTTGGATCCCCCGAGCTCGACGAGCTGGACCGGCTTCTCTTCGCCGGGCTCGAACCGGACGGCCGTCCCCGCCGGAATATCAAGCCGCATGCCGAACGCCTCCTCTCGGGAAAACGAAAGCGCGCGGTTCACCTCGAAGAAATGGAAATGCGAGCCGACCTGGACAGGCCGGTCACCCGTGTTAATGACGACGATACGAGCCGTTGCTCGTCCGGCGTTAAGCTCGATCTCGCCTGGGACGATGCGATATTGCCCGGGAATCATGCGGATCACCTTCTCGCTCTCAGTGTATGGGATGATGAATCGTAACCAGCTTCGTCCCATCCGGGAACGTCGCTTCAACCTGGACCTCATGAATCATTTCCGCGACGCCGGACATGACTTGTTCGCGGTTCAATATGGTCGTTCCGAATTCCATCAGTTGGGCTACCGTTTGGCCGTCCCGCGCGCCTTCCAATATCTCGGAAGTAATGAGGGCCACGCTTTCCGGGTAGTTCAGCTTCACGCCGCGGAGAAGGCGCCTTCGAGCCAAATCGGCCGCAATCGTGATGAGAAGTTTTTCTTTCTCGCGTTCAGTCAACTGCATGGAGGCACCTCTTCCTGAATTTTTATGAATGACCGCTTTAATGCATAACGCCAATAAAGTGGCACCGCAATGATAGCATTCGAGCAAGATCACTTCCTATTATAACGGTCGTTCAAGGGCAAGTAAATCTTTTGCGTTACGTTTACTCACATCTCATGAAAGATAATTCGCCATTTCGCGATAAACCTCACTGAATCGTGTCACTTTTTATCGAAACTCAACTGGACGAATGTGACTTTCCCCTCTCTCTGACGACTCTCTCACTAGGCCGCGAACAGCCCGGAATACTGGTCATTCCTAGTGCAATGTGATAGACTACTCAATATTGAATTAACACTTGGGAGGTACCGATATGGCTTCAAATAAGATGCGTTCAGACATGATAAAAAAAGGCTTTGACCGCGCTCCCCATCGCAGCTTGCTGCGTGCCGCCGGCGTAAAAGAAGAAGATTTCGGCAAACCGTTCATCGCGGTGTGCAACTCGTATATCGACATCATTCCCGGCCACGTTCATCTCCAAGAATTCGGTAAACTGGTTAAAGAAGCGATCCGCGAAGCGGGCGGCGTTCCGTTCGAGTTCAATACGATCGGCGTCGACGACGGCATCGCCATGGGCCATATCGGCATGCGGTATTCCCTCGCCAGCCGCGAAATTATCGCGGATTCCGTCGAAACCGTCGTTAACGCGCACTGGTTCGACGGCATGGTCTGCATTCCGAACTGCGACAAAATCACGCCGGGCATGATCATGGGCGCGCTACGCGTCAACATCCCGACGATGCTCGTCAGCGGCGGTCCGATGAAAGCCGGCAAAACGTCCGACGGCCGTCCGATCTCGCTCTCCAGCGTCTTCGAAGGCGTAGGCGCGTTCCAAGCGGGCAAGATCGACGAAGCCAGCCTCACCGAGCTCGAGCAATACGGGTGCCCGACTTGCGGCTCTTGTTCCGGCATGTTCACGGCCAACTCTATGAACTGCCTCGCCGAAGGCCTCGGCCTTGCGCTTCCGGGCAACGGCACGATCCTCGCCGTATCGCCGGAACGCAAAGAGTTCGTAAAACAAGCGGCGCGACAATTGATGGAACTGATCAAAATGGATCTCAAACCGCGCGATATCGTGAAGCTGGAATCGATCGACAATGCCTTCGCGCTCGACATGGCGATGGGCGGTTCGACGAATACCGTGCTGCACACGCTTGCGATCGCGCATGAAGCCGGCATCGAGTATCCGATCGAACGCATCAACGAAGTCGCGGCTCGCGTGCCGCATCTCGCCAAGATCGCTCCCGCTTCCGATTACCATATCGAAGACGTGCATAACGCGGGCGGCGTGAGCGCCATCATCAACGAGCTCTTCAAAAAAGAAGGCGCCTTGAACGGCGACGTGCTTACCGTCACGGGCAAAACGCTTCGCGAAAACGTCGCCGGATGCGACATCCTAAATACGGATGTCATCCATCCCTTGGATAATCCGCATAGCCAACGCGGCGGACTGGCGGTCCTGTTCGGCAATCTCGCTCCGCGCGGCGCGATTATCAAGGTCGGCGCGGTCGATAAATCGGTCGGCGGCTATCATAAAGGTCCTGCCATCTGCTTCGACTCCCAAGACGACGCGCTGCACGGCATCGCGAACGGCAAAGTCAAAGAAGGCCATGTCGTGGTCATTCGCTACGAAGGACCTAAAGGCGGTCCCGGCATGCCTGAAATGCTGGCGCCAACGTCGCAAATCGTCGGCATGGGTCTCGGCGCGAAAGTCGGTCTCGTTACGGACGGACGTTTCTCCGGCGCCTCCCGCGGCATCAGCATCGGCCACGTTTCCCCGGAAGCGGCCGAAGGCGGACCGATCGCTTTCGTTCAAGACGGCGATATCGTCGAGCTTGACCTGAACAACAACGAAATGAACCTGTTGATCAGCGACGAGGAATTCGAAGCGCGCCGTGCCGCATGGCCGGGATTCGAATCCAAGATCAAAAAAGGCTACCTGGCGCGCTACTCGCACCTGGTAACCAATGCAAGCACGGGCGGCGTGCTGAAATTCAACTAATTTTCGCCCGAGCTGAAACTTGTGGAAATGCCCTGCGTATGACTGAATGTCAGTCATCTGCGCAGGGCATTTTTAATCGGCGAAGATGGGGCCTTATTAGGTTTGGATAAATAGCAGCTTATGTGCTCGGATTAAGCGACCTGTTCGAGTACTTCAAATCCAATGATCTCGCTTCCGTCTTCGAGCGTTCTATCAACCGTTGACGAATGCGCGCCAATATCCTGGCTTACGACAAATTTCCAGCCAGCACGATCAAACCATTGGGGCTTTCATCATCAGCTTCCCGTTCAAGAGAGACGCAAATTCGTTCATAACGGTCCGACGAGGCGGCATAATGAAGCTCTCCCTCGCCGGCAAAGGTCGGAAACGCTACATTATCAACGGGCGCACCGTCCTTCACAAGCCATACGCGATAAGTCTCGTCCTTGCCGGGAAGCGGCAAATGATCGGCCTGCACGACGATTTGGACGCCGCCGCGATCTAGCATAATGACGACATGCCCCTCGGCAGCGCTGCCCTCCGCTTGCGCGTACAAATCGACGACCTGCTTAACGTACGGCACGAAGGCGGCGCTCGAACCGGTATCGCTGTCCGAAGCCAGGCTTGTGACTCGCAATGCAAGAAACGCCATCGTCAGAAGGAGAAGCACGCAGAAGGCCCCGAGACTAGCGACTAGGCAAGAAGTCCGATCACGATCATTCTTCCGATGTTCTCGCAGCACGAGATGCGTCGCGACCCACGACTTCATTCCGCTCGCGGGATAATTGGTGCAATCATCGGGAGCCAGCAGTTGCTCGTGAACGCTTCGGATATCCGCCACGAACTGCCGGCAATCGGGGCAATGCTCCAAATGCATTTCAAACGCCTTTCGCCTGAAATCGCTCAAGCCGTCGAACATATACATAGCTGCATCATCGCAAGCATCATTGTTCGCATGAAACCGCAACCGCATCATGTTTTCCTGTATCCCTTCGTTGTCGAAAATAGACGTTCAACCTCATCTTACCAAGAAATGTCAAAATAACAATTTGAATTCGTCGGCGCGAATTATGGTTGATGCTTCGACGTAAAAATGCCGCTAGGGAGTAAACTCCCTGGCGGCATTTGAACTGTCGTATGATACGGGCGGGATGTCGTCCCTGTTGCCATGCATGCTTCCGTCATAATGGATGGCCGATTTCATTCGCGGAGGCGCAGGCTCATTTTGCCGCCCGCTGGCGGAGGTTTGCCAGAAATGTTCCATCGACATTGCGATGATACGCGGCTCCAAGGGATGGCTCTGATCGGCCAACCGCTGTTTGCCGGCAGGATTCAGGACGCGCAGCAATAATTTCAAATAAAAGCGGGTTGACGTATCAAATAGGCCTTTCGGCATCGGCAGCACATCGAAGCCGAACTGCTCTACGCCACGGTTAATCATGCTGACGCCGTAAATCCCTTTCGCGGGTTGAACGGATTCGTCAGCGGCAAGCTTATGGGCAAGCTGCGGCATTCCCTTCTTCGCTTCGCGAATCAGCATGACGGCCAATTGCATCATCGATCGCGATTCCGTCATTAATTTGACCAGTTTCCTGTTGTCGAAATGGATCTCGACGACGCGATCCTTGTCGGTGATCGATCTGCCGTCGGACAGCTCCAGCGTTTTCCCGTGATAGGGCACGATCCGGTAATAGAAAATGCAGTCCTCGGCGACTTCCTTCACGCGGAACAAAACGTGGAAGACGCGCTCCCAGCCCATCCAGCAGGCGACGGCGATGCGCTTCGTCCAGCCGATCGATGGCTTCGCCCGGCCGGCTTTCTTGCCGCGACCGGACAGGGCGATCATCTCGGTAATATGCACGAATCGATAACCTTTAGCCTGACCCGCTGCCAAAAAGGGTTCCAGCGCGGCGAGCATGTTCTCCGGCGCTTCCTTGTCGGCTCCGAATGTCAGCCCGCAATCGTGGAGCAGCAGCACTTCGCCCGGCCGAAGCTTCTTCATCATCCGCTGCAGCAGCCGATCGGCCCCGACGCGCTTGCGCCAGTCGCCAAAAAGCGCCGACCACAGTATGATTTGCAGATACCCCAAGTTCGAGAAATCGAACAAATTAACGATGCCCCACGGCGGACGATAGTAAGCGGTTCGTGATCCGGTTGCCTGTTTTATGATATCCGAAGTGCGGTGGATTTGTTTCTTGACCGTCCTCGGACGCATGAGCCAGTTCGTTTTGTGCACGTAATTATGAATGCCGATTACATGTCCTTCGTCATGCATCCTTTTGAGGATGTCCGGATGCTTCTCCGCATGAATGCCCACGACGAAAAAGGTCGCTTTCGCATCATAGCGCTTCAATAAATCAAGCAACCGCGGGGTATAGACCGGATCCGGTCCATCATCGAACGTGAGCGCGATTTCTTGCTTCGCCCGCCCTCGCTTAAACACGTGAAAACCGAAAGTCCGGCTGACCAAACCGGGTAAAAACGCATAAAACGTCAAAAAATAAAAGCCCCACAGCAGGAAGTTTTCCATGTCTTGTTTTCCCACCACCCCTAGTTTCAACCTTGTACGTCCATGGAAGAGGGAGTGCCATGTGCCCATTGCTCGTTGACTTCATCCATTGTACCATAGCCCCGCGGAAATCGGCTACGAAAGTTAAAGTAAACATTAAGCACGCGGCCGCGGCAAGCACTAAACATAGCTTTTTTAGGAAATACTGGTATTCTATAAGAAGAATAATAGTGCGAAAAGGAGTTTATTATGCTGTCCTTCTACCGAAAATACTGGCGCACCGCATTCGACATCGCGCTGATCATCCTCACGGTTTGGCTCATCATGTACTTGTTCAGTTATTTATACCGGATCGCGACGCCCATTTTTCTGTCGTTCCTGATTTATTTGTTCATCGAACCGCCTGCGCGCTGGCTGACCCGGCTGGGGCTGAAAAAATCGATCGCTTCGGGCATATCCGTGCTGATCTTCACGCTGATCATCGTGGCCGCTTTCGTCGGAGCCGGTTACGTCGTCACGACGCAGGTCACGGGGCTAGCCCACAAGCTGCCGGAATACCAGCGCATACTGGTCACGGAATTCCAGCAGCACGCCAGCTTGCTCGAGGATAAGATCTCCGGACTTCCGCCGGACGTCGTCGACAATGCGGAGAAGGTCATCGGGTATGTCACCGACTGGGGCCAAGGCCTTGCCGGTACGTTTCTCCTTTCGCTGGGCGGTTACCTGATGTCGTTCTCAACCTTTATCATTAACTTCTCGATCGGGATTATTCTCGCTTATTTTCTCAGCTTGGAAATCAAGGAATGGAAACAGGTTGCGCGCGAAAAAACGCCGAATACGTTCAAACGCGCGTTTCAATTTCTGCGCGAGAACGTATTCGTCGGCATAGCCGGGTATTTGAAGGCGCAAGGAAAGCTGATCAGCATCACGTTCGTCGTCATTTTCATCGCGCTGCTGCTGCTCGGGGTTCCCAACGCTTTCTCGATCGCCCTGTTGTCGGCATTCTTCGATATCCTGCCGCTGCTGGGCGTCGGCACGGTCTTCATTCCATGGATCATCTACCTGTTCATCGTCGGACAAACCTCGCTGGCGATCTGGCTGACCGCGCTATTCCTGTTCGTGGTGCTGACCCGGCAAATCCTGGAGCCTAAAATCACCGGCGATACGCTCGGGGTCTCGGCGTTCACGATGCTCGCCTTCATGATCGTATCCTTGTCGATCTTCGGCATCTCGGGGGTCATCCTTTCGCCGATTCTCATGATCCTGCTGAAGGCGCTCTACGATCAACGTTACTTTCACCGCTGGATCCATTCCCCCAAAGGGGAGTTTGAAAATGCATCCAATCCTTACGACGAGTCGGATTCCATCTTATGATGGAGCCCGACTCTTTTTATTGCTCCGCGTCCGCCAGGATATCCATAACGCCCCGGAACAGCTTGGTCGCTTGGTTGGACGTATGCACGCCCCGGTTCTCGGACAGCACCGCAACGGCGTACCTCGGCGAGCGTACCGGACCGTAACCGACGAACCACTGGTTCAACCGCTCCGTTCCATGCAGCCGTACTTGCGCCGTTCCGGATTTCCCCGCAACGGCCCACTTGCCATCGGCGATGCTTTGTCCCGTTCCGTATGCCACCACCGCTTCCATGCCGCGCAAGATCGTCTGCGTCGTCTGCCGGCTGACTTGACCGTAACGCGACGGCCAGGTTTGGCGGGGCAGCTCGGCAAGCAGCTGGCCGTTCCCATAGCGAATATCGCTCACGAGGCGCGGTTCTTGCACGGAACCGCCATGCAGCAGCGTAACGACGAGATTTGCCGCCTGGAGCGGCGAAAGCCGGACATCCCGCTGCCCGATGCCCGTTTGAGCCAGTTGTCCGCCGTCACGAACGGTCGGAAGCTTGGCAAACACATGTCCCGCCTCTTCTTCAGGCAAGAGTCTCAGCGGCTTGTCCAGCGGCGCGAAGGCCGACTCGCTGGCCCATCCCACCTGCTCGCCGATACCCAGCTTCTCCGCCGTTACGTATAGCTCCTGCGCGTTCATCCGTTCCGCCAAGGTTGCGAATACGACATTGCAGGAGCCGGCGAGCGCTTCTTCCAGCGTCAATTGTCCATGGCCGCCCCTCTTCCAGCAATGAAGCCCGTAGCGTCCATAATTCCCATGGCATTGAAAGGACTCATGCGCGTTCGCGGCGTGCGACTCCAAAGCGGCAGCCTCCGTCACGAGCTTGAAAATCGATCCCGGCGTCGCGGCCCGCACCGCATGGTTCACGTAATCCTCGGGCCCGCCGCCCTGTTTGTCTTGCGGAAGCCTCGGCCTCGATATCATCGCGACGATGTCCGCATTATCGACATCCAGAACGACGACCGCCCCTTCTCCGAGCCGTTCCGCATCGACATAACGCTCCAAGCGATTCTGAAGCGCGAAATCCATGGTCGTCTTGACCCGTACCGGGTAATACGGATTGGCGGAACCGTTCAACCGCCAGTCCAGGCCCTGCATCGGCTTATTCGCGCCGTCCGTAAAATACGACACCGTCGTCGGTCCCGTTCCCTGCAGCAGGCGGTCAAGCGATCGCTCGAGCCCGGCGCCGCCGGTCTGATCCGTCAGCTTCATCGTGCGTTCTTGCAGTCGTTGGCCGTAATCCATCCGAAGCAGCTCAGGATGCTGGCTGACGTAACCGATGGCATGCTTCGCGTTGAATCCGTCCAGGTATCGATTACGGTAGGGCAGGATGCGGACGCCGTGCAAGCGAAGATTCCGAATGACGCCGATTTGCTTCGCCGATAGCTTCAGCGGGCAGCGTGCGCCCTCCGCGCGCCAAAAGGCCGGCTCCTTCAACGATTGCATCCACCGCGCCAACCGATTCGGCTGTACATGCAGCGCACCGGCAAGCGCCATGATATCCCCCGGTTTCCCGGCAATCCGCGCCTCGGCATCATGCAAGGGAAAAACCGCAAGCGACTCGTAGGTTTCGCCCGTTAGCGCGATCCCCGACCGGTCGAAGAAATCGCCGCGCCCGCTATCGAGCACGAGCTCCCGCTCGCGCTGAGCGACGGACTCGGCCTTCCAGCGCGTACTCCCCGCGCCGACCGGTTCAACCGGCGAAAGCTGCAGCCAAGCCAGCCGCAGCAGGATGGCGACCAGAAACAAACTCATGCCGATCAGGACGGCGAATACCCGCCGCTGCCTTGCTTTCCGCCATTCTTTGCTCATTCGCGCTTCGTCTCCGCTTTCCTTGGAATCGCATTCTCGCTTTCCATTATCCCCCTGCGGACAAGCGTTCAATCATGAATTCCGTCTCGGCGAAGCATCAAAAAGCCTTATCGCGAATGACATCATCCGCAATAAGGCTTTTATCCGATTTATAGGCGGCCCTTCGACTCGACGCAGGCGAAGAAATCGAGCAAGAACCGCTGGAAGACTTTCGCGACGAGGGGAAGCTTCTCGTTCGATCGGTAGATCAACCCGATCGTGCGCGTCACGCGCGGCGAACGTACGCGGACGTTGGCCGGCTGCAGCTTGCCCGAGCCGTGCAGGGCCATCTCCGGAAGCAAACTGACGCCCATGCCCGCGGCGACGAGACCGCGAATCGTATCCGTCTCCTGTCCTTCGAACCCGATATTCGGGGTGAACCCGGCTTCCAGGCAGGCATCCCAAACGATCGGCCGAAGCGAATATCCATCGCTGAAGAGCACGAACTTCTCGTCCCTCAGCTGAATCAAGTCGATCGTTTCTTCTTGCGCCAAAGGATGCCCCGGCGGCAGAATGGCGAACAGCTCTTCCGTCAGCACGGTTTGGCCGGTCACATGCGCGTGCATCTCCGGACACGGGGACACGAACGCCAGATCCACCTCCCCCTTCATCACGTCTTGGATGAGCGAGGGATACATGCCTTGCTTGAACCGGAAATTCACGTTCGGATTCTGCTTCCGAAACGCGGATACGACCTCCGGTATAAGCGAGATGCCCAGACTGTGGGGAAATCCGAGCCGAACCTCGCCTTTCTCGGGATCCAGAAACTCCTGGATCTCCAAGACCGCGCGTTCCAGGTCGGCCAATATCACTTCCGCGCGCTTCAGGAACAAGGTGCCGACCGGCGTTAGCTGCAGGTTGCGGCCCTTCTGCAGAAACAGCTTGGCCCCCAGCTCTTCCTCGAGCTGATGAATCTGCCGGCTTACCGCCGACTGCGCCACATGCAGTTCCTCGGCCGCTTTCGTGACATGCTCCCGCTTCGCGACTTTCACGAAATAATACAATTGTCGAAGCTCCATGACGTCCTCTTCTCCTCAAGGCCCGCGCTATCCGCTCCGGCGCCGAACGACTATCTTCTATATCGTCTGTTCTCCTTGGATGTTAAATAACGGTCATACGCGTAAGCAAGCACGAAGCCAGCAAACAGGCCCCCGAAATGGGCCCAAATGCCGATGTTCGGCGCGATGAGCGTATAAATGACGCCGAAAATCAATATCCCGTAGACCGTCTTGCGCGAATTTTCGTCCAACGTGCGCTTAAGCAGCGCAAGGAACAGATAAGCGCCGAAGACGCCGTAGATGGCGCCAGACGCGCCCGCGCCCGCCGTGGATTGCTCGGCGATCGCGCTGAACAGGTTGCCGACGATCCCGCACAGGAGATAGAACACGGCATACTTGACGTGGCCGAGCATCCGTTCGAGCGGCGGCGCGAAAACGAGTATGCTGAACATGTTGAAGAAAATATGCTGCAGGTTCAAATGAAGGAACACCGCCGTCACGTACCGCCATGGTTCCTGCAGCGAGAAATAATTGTCGTTCGGGGAGCTGTAAAAAAGACCCCGATCCAACAACCGCCCGTCCAGAAACAGATGATCTGCCGCGTAAACCAGGATATTCAGTGCAATAATGGCAGCCGTGACGGGAAACATCCGCAGATAACTGCCGAAGCTTTCGTAGCGCAAAAAAATCATGGCGGTCTCCTTTACGCACTCCTAATTGGACAACGGTAATTCATTATGCTTATAATTATTTGGTAGAAACCAATTCCAATCAAGGAGGCTATTTCATAATGACACAAGAACGTACAAGCGTTTCGACATTTAAAGGCAACCCGCTTACGCTGATCGGCCCGGAACTCAAGGTCGGTGACCAAGCGCCCGATTTCCAACTGAACAAATCGCTCGTGGACGTCGTTTCCTTGAAGGACTACGCCGGCAAAGTAAAACTCATCAGCGTCGTTCCATCCATCGATACGGGCGTCTGCGATGCGCAAACGCGCCGCTTTAACGAAGAAGCAAGCAAATTCGGGGACAACGTCGTCATCCTGACGGTCAGCGTGGATCTTCCGTTCGCTCAAGCCCGTTGGTGCGGCGCTGCCGGCGTCGACAAAGTCGAACTGCTGTCCGACTACAAAAACAACAATTTCGGCGAAGCTTACGGCGTCCTGATCAAGGAATTCACGCTCGATATGCGCGCGATCTTCGTGATCGATGCGAACGACAAGATTCAATACATCGAAGTGCTTAGCGAAATGACCGAGCACCCGAACTATGAAAACGCGCTGAACGCATTGAAAGCACTCGTATAAGCAATAGCCGCCAATCATTATAAAAGCGAGGACAGGGACTCCCTTCCTCGCTTTTTTCGTTTTATTATATGCCGGTCGTTTTATATTGAGCCAGCTTCTTATCGAGCGTCCGGTAAATATCAAGTATGATGCGATAGTTCGACCCTAGGTCGCCGAAGGAGCCGCGCGACGCGGAATAAATGTCAACCGCGGACGTAACCGGGTTGATGTTGATAACGGATACGGTAATGTCCATGGTGCGGCCGGTCATCGTGCGTTTCTCCATCACGATTTCGCCGACGGATTGGACTTCATGTAAGAGTTTATAGCCTTGCATTTTTTTCAGTGTGGAGACGACTTCTTCCCACGCTCTTTCACGGGATAGTTTGTAATAATGGGATTTCAGCAATGGATCTTTCGCTTTATCGCCAGTCAATTCGTGACTGCGCAGCAACCCGATTAGGGTCCGCTTCAACAAAGGTAATCTCCCCCTCCAACGTCTTCTATGTACGCTAAGAGCTATCATAGCACAGTTTGTAACATAAAAAAAAGGGGTTGCCCCCTTTTCATTAGTAAGTAACCCGCCATGCCGTCCGACTTGCTTGTTTCTGAACCCGCTCTCGCAGGTGGGTGGCCGCAGAAACGTTTTTGAGATCCCTTTTCGAGGGCTTGTCAGCTGCGTTTCAATATTAGTCTCCCTAAAAACAGCCATTGGTTCAAAACAAGTGATAAGCCGTAACGCACACCGCAGGATGTATTGCTATTATAGCCCCATGCCGAGGAAAAGTAAACTTGGCGTACGCCGTTATTTAATGGTCGTATGCCCATCGTCCGTGTTCGGCAGCATGATGGCCGCGTCTTCCTCCAGGCGCTTGCGCTCTTCCTCGGCTTCCGCCTCCGCCGCTTTCTCCGCTTGCAGCTGCAGCTTCGTGTAGATGCCGTAGAAATTCCAGAACGCGATCGTGCCCACGATGCTCATCGTAAAAAACGGCACGAGAAACATCAGTTTGGGCGAACTGAAGCTGATGTAGATCACCACGCCGCAGAGCACGACCGTCGACAGCGACCGCAGCGGCCGGCCGATCGTAATGAGCAGCGCGTTCTTGAGCAGCTGCAGCGTTTTCATATGATAGTGCACCAGCATCGAGAAGAAGTTCAGCAGCGAGACGCCAACGAGCACGATCAACGCCACGAACAGGTACGAAATGATGCCCATGGAGCCCAATTTGACGAGATAGACGCGGAAGTCCACGATCAGAACGGTAAACAGCACCGCATACAGGATTCCGCCGATCATGGCTTGCAGATAGCTTTCCTTATAGTTCTTGAAGAACGTCCGCAGCAGCGGCGCGTCCACTTCCCCCATGACCCATTTGCGCGTTACCCCAAACAGGGCAGCCGTTGCCGGGAATAGCGTGAACGGAGCGATAATCGCCGAGAAGATCAAGTTCGACGTGACCTGGTCGGTCGTATCCGCGAAAAAAATCGGAAATAACACAAAAACAAACGGAATCGAACAGATGATCCACAGGATGTTCGTTACCGATAAACGCATGATCCACTCCGAGATTTTGTAAAACCCGCCCATCATGCCCTTCATTTCCATTATTGCCGAATCCTCCTAGCAAGCGATTTCATTTCATCCTATGTTAACTATAATATAGGCGGCCGGATAAGCCAACGCCCATTTTCGGGAATCCGGAGTCGAAAGGGACCGATCCCGCCGAATCCGCTATCGCGACAAGGCAGCCTTGCCCGATTCCGAAGGGAGGTCGCTGCGCTAGCGAGCAATACAGGTCAAGACTTCGGAAATTCAAGCTCGCATAAGGAAAGCCAACCGTAGATTCATAAGGTAAAAAGAGGCTTCCGCTTATCCGATTGCTCGGTTAAACGGAAGCCCCGGCCACGTTATCTCGTACTATTCATCTGCGGAAGGACGCGGACGGCGAGGCGCGTCGGAACGACCCTCGCTGCGGCCTCTATAGCCGCCGTCACGGTCGCGATCGCGGTTGTAACCGCCGCCTCCGCCGCTGTTGCTGCTACTGCTCGAGCTGCGGTTGCCGCCGTAGCCGCCGCGATTGCCTCCGCCATAGCCGCCTCCGCCTTCGCCGCGGCCGCGAGGGCCGCTGCCCGTGCGGTTGCCGCCGCCGAATGGTCCGCCCGAGAAACGGCGTCCGTTCGTGCGTACATCCGGTCTGCGTTTCTTCGCGCGAATCGGATCTTCCGGCGTCAGCTCGATATTCACGTCTTTCTTCTCGCCGGTGATCAGCTTGATCGCCGCTGCCAGCAGATTGACGGAATCGTATTGCTCGAGCAACTGAATCGCGATCGCTTTGAATTCGTGAACGGCTTCGCCGTCCATCGCTTCGAGGATGCGTTCAGCCGTTACGCGCTGCTTGCCTTCGATCGCTTCCGCGATGCTAGGAAGCGGCTTCTTGGCGATCTTGTGACGCGTTACTTTCTCGATGAAGTGCATGTGATCGAGCTCGCGCGGCGTCACGAACGACCACGCCGTGCCTTCTTTGCCCGCGCGGCCGGTACGGCCGATACGGTGAACGTAGCTCTCCGGATCCTGCGGCAAGTCGAAGTTGATGACATGCGTTACGCCGGATACGTCGAGTCCGCGCGCCGCAACGTCGGTTGCGACCAGCACGTCGATGCTGCCGTCGCGGAATTTGCGCATGACGGCATCCCGTTGATTCTGGGACAAGTCGCCGTGCAAGCCGTCGGCGGAGTATCCGCGCTTCTGCAGCGCTTCGCTCAGTTCGTCGACGCGGCGTTTCGTACGGCCGAAGATGATGGCAAGCTCAGGGGATTCCATGTCGAGCAAACGGCTCAAAGCATCGAATTTCTGACGCTCGTGCACTTCGATATACGCTTGTTCGATCGTCGGAGCGCTGACTTGCGTCGGGATGACCGACACATGCTGCGGATCCTTCAGGAATTGATCGGCCAGTTTACGAATGTTCGGAGGCATTGTCGCCGAGAACAGCATCGTATGGCGGTTGTCTGGCACCAAAGAAAGAATGGACGTGATGTCTTCCATGAAGCCCATGTCGAGCATTTCGTCCGCTTCGTCCAAGATTACCGTTTGAACGTCGTCCAGGCGAATCGTCTTGCGGTTGATGTGGTCGAGCAGACGTCCCGGCGTACCGATGATGATTTGCGGTTTCTTTTTCAATGCGCGGATTTGACGGCCGATCTCTTGACCGCCGTAAATCGGCAACGAACGTAAACCTTTGTAACGTGTAAGCTTTCCGATCTCTTCCGAGACTTGGATGGCAAGCTCACGGGTCGGCGTCATGATGAGCGCCACGATGCGGTCTTCCGTAACCGGAATCTTGTTCACGAGCGGGATTCCGAAGGCAGCCGTTTTACCCGTTCCTGTTTGAGCTTGACCGATCAAGTCGGTTCCGGTCAGCGCAATTGGAATGGCTTTGGATTGGATCGGGGTCGATTCCTCGAACCCGAGCTCCGTAATGGCCTGCAACACTTTAGGTTCCAAGCCGAATTCAGCAAATGTTTTCAAACTGTTTCAATCTCCTTCTATCTGCATCCTACAGAAAATATACAGTTCATTATAGCACAACTAAGTTTCAGAATACCAGCAAGGACTATTTACACATACTAAACATCATTCCCAGCTACGAACAATCGAGGTGGCCTTTGCATGCGAACGTCCAGAACCGCGGCTACGACATTGATCAGCGCGCTGCTGATCGCTTTCGGCTTCAACCAGCTGCTTATCCCGCATAAAATGATCAGCGGCGGCGTCTCCGGCATCACGATGATCGCGGGTTACGCGACCGGACTCAATATCGGCTGGCTGTATTTTATTCTGAACGTCCCCATTCTCCTCTGGGGATGGCGCGTGCTCGGGCTGCGTTTCGTCGGGTGGAGCCTGGTCGCCGTGGCCGCGACGACGCTGTTCATGCAGCTCGTTCCGGTCAAGCCGCTGGTCGGCGACTTGATGCTCGGCGCCGTCTTCGGAGGCGTTATCGTCGGCTTCGGCAGCGGCCTCGCGCTCCGGGCAGGCTCCTCGTCCGGCGGCTTCGACATTATCGCCGCCATCGTGACCCGCAAGCGGGACATCTCGATCGGCATGCTGATCTTCGTGCTGAACGGTTCCGTCATCGGGGCGCTGGGGCTGCTCACGAAAGACTGGGACGTCGCGCTCTTCTCCCTGCTGTCCATCTTCACGTCCGGCAAGATCATCGACCTGATCCACATCAACCATAACAAAATGACGGCTTTCATCGTCACCTCGAAAACCGAAGCGATGCGCGAAGCGTTGATCCCCCTCTACCGCGGGGTCACGGTTATTCGAACCCGGGGAGGCTACTCGAATACGGAGAACGACATGCTGATGACGGTGACGACGCGCTACGAGCTGGGCGAGCTGCGCAAAATCATCGCGGCCACCGACCCCAAAGCCTTCGTCAACATCGTCGAAACGGTCGGGGTGCTGGGGGACTTCCGCAAACCGGCCCTATAACGGAATTACCCCGGAAACAGGCGGAGGCAAACATGGATTTTTGCAAGCGACACTAGGTTTTTCAAAGTTCGGCTGTTATAATATAACTATCCCGTACAACAAAGTTTCGTGCCATACGTTTTACCCTCCATTACGATGAAAGGGTGATGCTTCATGGATATGGAAACGGTCAGACTCGTACAGATTGTGGAGAAGTTAGCACCCGAATTAGTGCCTTTCCTCACGGAGCGGGAGTTGAATTTGAATATCGTGCTGCGGGACGGACTGGCATGGCTGGAACCGGAAGACGCGATGGAAATCGTGCAGCACAGCATTTGCGAGCATCAAAAAGAAGTGCTTCTGCAATAGACCTTCTGTAATAGATAACGCGGAACGAGAACAGCCTGTTGTTCTCGTTCTTTTTTTGTTTAATCATACGTAGAAGCAAGGAGCCGAGCACCGATCCGCCCGGCGCCGAAATCATACGAAATACCTCTGTGCCTACTTGACCGGCTGCATTATAATCGAAGTGACTTTGCATGCGGGGAGAGTGTTCCATGGACGCGATCGTATCGGCCTTATTATTATTGTTGCACGTACTGACGGGCTCGTCTTCGGCAACCGGAACGGAAACGGCATCGACGCATCAACTGCTGGCGACGCTTCTGACGGCGCCTGCGGCCGGCCTGCAGCCCGGTTCTTCTGTCGCGCCCGGCAGCGGCACGGCACCGTTCGTCCCCGCGGACGACAGTTCCGGATCGGGCACCGGCGCCGCGTTCGTCAAGCACGACCCGCAGCCTGACGCGCCGAAAGTCAAAGGCGTCTACGTTACCGCGTACAGCGCGGGAGGCGCTCGCCTGGACTCGCTGCTGAAGCTGCTCGACGATACGGAGTTGAACAGCATGGTCATCGACGTCAAGGACGACAACGGCTACATCACTTACCCTTCGACGAACCCCGAGCTGCTGCGATACGGCAAACCGCAGAAATTCATACGCGACCTGCCGGCCCTGATGGCGAAGCTCGATAAGCATAAGGTCTATCCGATCGGGCGAATCGTCGTGTTCAAAGACACCGTGCTGGCCAAGAGCCATCCGGAGCTGTCGTTCCGGCGCAAAGACGGCTCGATCTGGTCCAACGGCAACGGCGACAGCTTCGTGAACGCCTACCGGAAGGAAGTCTGGGATTACAACATCGCCGTGGCCAAGGAAGCGGCCAAAATGGGCTTCAAAGAAATCCAGTTCGATTACGTCCGTTTCCCCGAAGGCTTCGAGAATAAAGCCGCCTCCTTGGTTTTCGACAAAACGAAGGATTCGCGGGTCGATACGATCGCGGCGTTCGTGAAGTACGCGAAGGCGCAGCTCGAACCGCTCGGCGTCCGGGTTTCCGTCGACATCTTCGGCTATGCCGCTTCCGTGCCCGCCGCGGAAGGCATCGGCCAGGATTTCGTGAAAATCTCCAAGAACGTGGACGTGATCTCGCCAATGATCTATCCGAGCCATTACGGCACCGGCTGGTTCGGCGTGAAAGACCCGGATACGAATCCGTACGCGACCATCGCAGGCGCCATGAAGGATACGCATAAGAAGCTGGATCCCATCGGTTCCTACAAGCCTGTCATCCGGCCTTGGATCCAGGATTTCACGGCAAGCTGGCTCGGCAAAGGACATTATATCGCCTACGGCAAGCCTCAGGTCGACGCGCAGATCAAGGCGCTGCACGAATCGGGCGTCGACGAGTATTTGCTCTGGAACGCCGGCAACCGTTATACGGCGGACGCCAAATTTTAGCACGCAAAACGCCCTGCGGGCCAAGACGGAAAGAACTTCCGACCTCGGCCGCGCAGAGCGTTTTTTTGCGATATGCCGTTCGTTATCCCCGAAGCTTGGCGGCCAGCTGCAGGAAATACGCCACCGTCCGGCGAATCCGCTTTTGGACGTCCAGCGATTCGGGCGTGCCGTCCGGCAAGAATTGGCGCTGCGCGCCGCCGACCGAGATCCACTCCGGCGAATTGATGCCGTGCACGTTGCGGACGATCGTCTGCAGCTGCTGCAGGGAGCTTAACCCGACCGCCCCGCCTGCCGAGCTTACGGACAGCACCGCTTTGCCGCCGAACTGGTCGCCGCCCAAATAATCCAGCGCGTTCTTCAGCACCCCCGTCAGGCTGCCATGGTATTCCGGCGTGCTCAGCACGACGGCGTCGGCATGCAGCACCGCATCCATCAGTTCCGAGGTATGCGGGTGGATGTCCTCGTCATCGTCGTCGTAGAACGGAAGCGGCTTCGCGCGCAGGTCGAACAACGTCGTCTCATGCCCCTCGTCCTCCATCAGTTTCGCGATATAAGCCGAGATCAACGCCGTCGTAGACTCGCGACGGGTAGCCCCGATAAGAATGGCAATGCGCATCGATCATCCCTCCAGAATTCCAATATTTAGATACATAATAGTATGTAAAGTCCGCGTGGTCAATACAAAGATTGGCGGCGGTCGATCTAATACTGGGTTCGCCTATTCCTGTTGCGGGAAGCATCGCCCGGGTTTATCGGCATAAAAAAAGCCTTAGGCAGCCGCTTCGGAACTATTTCCGTTTCGCTGCTCCAAGGCATGCTTACCGTATTATTGCGACAACCGAAGCGCCAGGTTGTACAATTCCATGTTGAACGGCTTCTTCGTGTTGACGACTTTATCGATGTCCGTCACGACCAGCTCGCCGTTGATGATGCCGCACGCTTTGCCGGAATCGCCTTCCATCAGCTTGCGAACCGCGAAATCGCCGAGCTGGCTCGCCAGCACCCGGTCCTTGTGCGTCGGGGAGCCGCCGCGCTGAATATGCCCGAGCACGGTTACGCGCGGTTCCATGCCGCAGCGCGTCATGATGCCGTGGCCGATTTCCTCTCCCGTGCTTGCGCCTTCGGCGACGACGATGATGCTGTGCCGTTTGCCGGACGCGAAGTTTTCTTTCATCCGGTTCGCGACCGTGTCGAGATCGAACGGCACTTCCGGCACGATGATCGTCTCCGCGCCGCTGGCAAGTCCGGCATACAGCGCGATATCGCCGCAGTGGCGGCCCATTACCTCGACGACGGACGAACGCTCGTGCGACGTCATCGTGTCGCGCAGCTTATTGATCGCGTCGACGACGATGCTGACGGCCGTATCGAACCCGATCGTGTAGTCGGTGAATGGAATGTCGTTATCGATCGTGCCCGGCAGTCCCATCGTTTTGATGCCGAGCTTGGAGAGCTTGTTCGCGCCTTGGTAAGAGCCGTCGCCGCCGATGACGACCAGGCCGTCGATGCCGCGCTCGCGCAGCACTTCCGCGCCTTTCTGCTGGCCTTCCGGGGTCAGAAACTCTTTGCAGCGCGCCGTTTGCAGGATGGTGCCCCCGCGCTGGATGATGTCGCCGACGCTGCGAAGATCCATTTGGCGCAGGTCGTCGTTAAGCAGGCCCTGGTAGCCGCGCTGGACGCCGTACACTTCCAGCCCGTGGTACAACGCGCTGCGGACGACGGCGCGGACCGCGGCGTTCATGCCCTGCGAATCTCCACCACTCGTTAGGACGGCAATCGATTTTACTGCTGACATTCCACTCACTCCTCTATTTTTTATCTAGGCATGCTATTGATTCAGTTCGAAGATTGTCGTTTGCGGATCATGACGCTGTTCCCCCAGAAAAACAACCGCGTTAACGGACTTCTGCGCATCAGCCGCTTGGACACGAGCCGAACGTCTTCTTGTCCGATCACCTTCGGATCGGACAAATAAAGCGCGATCAACCCTTCGATCACCATGCGATGAAATCTCGGAACGGGCAATCTGCCGACGTCCTTGCGGGCCCCTTCGACGATGGCGCCGATCCGTTCGATCAGCTGGCTTTGATTCGTATAATAATTGCAGAAGTTCAAATCGCCGCCGATTCGATCTTCTTCCTGATCAATCAAGTAATCGAGCATGATGTGCAGCCCGCAAACATGCGGAAAATAAGCGCTGCGGATGCGGAGCGCATCTTCCGGCGTGCAGTCCTCGTCCGAAGCGGCGAGAAACAGCATGAACATCCCCAAGGTCGACCCGGTTGCGGCCGCGAACTCGTTCCACTGCAGCTGCGGCACGGCATGCCGATGCTTCTCCCACCATTGCAGCAGCGCCGGTTCGCGCTTGTCCTTGGCAATATGCTTGTACACCTGCAGATCGCCGTATAAGCCGACGAGTTCGGAAACGAGCGGCTGCACGGACTTGTACGAAGGCAGCAGGCTGACGCACGCCTGGCAGGTACGAACGAGCTCATGCAGGTAGCCGCCGTCTTCCCGCTCCGCCCGCAGCGCGTAATAGTCCTGCAGCGGCGCTTCGGGATCCACGGCATCGAGCATGGATTGATGGAGCAGGCGGAAATCGCCGGCGTCCAGCGACGTGCTCCTGTCGCACAGGTTATCCAGATAATCGCTGATCGTCTGCAGGCAGACGATCAGCGGAACGAGAATATGCCTGCTATTCAAATTGGCGGCGGCGTATATGCCTCCGCCCTCGCAGTGGAACTGCTTGCTCGTCATGCTTGCGAGCGCCTGCACGCGCAATTCGTCGTCCGGGATGCGCTCGGCGATGACTCGAAGCCGGGCCAGCTCCGCGCGGACCTCCGGCAACACATATTTGTATACCCTATACATGAGGGTAACGGGTGTTTTGGGCACTTGGCGGGTCTTTGCTGACGTTTTCATCATTCGGCGCCCTCCTTTATTCCACTCCGTGCTCATGAATGGCGCTTATTCTCGATCTCTTGGTTAATGCGGTACCAGATATGCAGATCGTTGATCCGGCTGGCCAACTCCGCAATGTCGGAATTAATGCCGCAGGAAACCTCGAAGTCTTCTTCCTCGAAGAGCTCCGCCTGCTTCACGTTAATGATGCGTTCGAAAGCGAGTACCCGGTCCGGTATCGTCCCGCGGATGTCTTCCCACCTCGCGACGATGTACGTCCGTTCCGCTTCGCTGAACCGGTCCCATGCTTGATGAAGCGCCGGCAGCGAGATTCCAAGCCGATCATCCCATATGAAGTAATGGTTCACGTCTCAAAACCTCCATCCACTAATGTACCATTTCATAGAATGTAAATCCAGCGCGAAAACTTGTTCCCCCTGTGCTCTGCCGGGCTGCGCATTTCAATCCGCGTATACGTTCAGGCCGCAAATTCTGAGGTGAAAGTCGTCAAGGCCCCATCGCCCGATGCCCGGCTTATCGAACCGACCTCCCCATCGCGAAGCGGCCTTCGCTGGCCGACCGCCACAAGAAAAAACCCGACAGCGGGTGTCGGGTAATTCGTTCGGCTTGCTATCTATTCCATTACTCCATTATAAGAAGCTTCCCGTTGGAAGCACCGATCTTACAATTTGATAACGTTAGCGGCTTGAGGTCCGCGGTTGCCTTGCGTGATATCGAATTCGACGGATTGACCTTCGTCCAAAGACTTGAAGCCATCGCCTTGAATCGCGGAGTAGTGAACGAACACGTCTTCTCCGTTCTCAACTTGAATGAAGCCGTAGCCTTTCTCTGCGTTAAACCATTTTACTGTTCCTTTCAATGTAACAACCTCCTAAAAATGAGCGCCGTTCACCGGCGGCTTCCTCCATTATATACCTAGAGGGCGGGATTTGCAATTAAAGGTTGACAAAAAGGCCAAGCTCTGATCCGGGTATAAACGGCAGCTTGGACGCATAAAATCCGGGCGCTCCTCCCCGGGCGCGAATCGCATCGAGCAGCTCCTCCATGGAGGCATACGGCGTCCAGCCAAGCGACATGACGGGATAGATCCGCAGCGTGCCGCCCGTCTTGCAGACGCGCATCATCTCCAGCACGGCGTCGCGGTGAAAGCCGTAATCGAATTGCTCCTCGTACAAAAACAGAAAGTGACTGCACAGGACGGTATCGAACCTGCCGTCCTCGAATGGCAGCCGCGGCAGACTTCCCGCCGCATAGCGCCTCTGCCGCTCCGCCGGGTCCCCGTAATGACCGGCAAACCGCCGCAGCGAAGCTTCGCGGTTCGCGCGATGACGCTCCAGGCTGCCGTAATAGCTGAAATCGAACTTGTCGCGCAGCTTATCCAGCTTGGCCGTCGAGGCTTCGATCTCTTCGCCGGCTTCCCGGATCAATGCCTCGTGTTCCAAAGCGTACCTGGGATCCACGGCGCAGGCGTCCAACCCGCGCGCTACCGCTTCCGCGGTGAAGGAAGACGCTCCGCCCGCGATATCCAGAATGCGCCCGCCCAACCGGCTTACCTCCAAATCGAACATCCGCGCGTACTCCTCGAAGCTGCGGCACGTAACGGCCACTCCGAGCTGCTCGTAACGTTCATTCATGCACATCTCTCCTCGTCTCATCTCGTCTCGTCTCAAAAACCTGGCTCGTCTCGCTTGCGACCGGCCGGGGAAATGCCATCCGCCCGTCCGATTTCCATATTTTAGCATGGCGCCGATTTGATTTCTACCCCGCATTTTGGCTATCATTGGAGGATACACACGCTTTATCTCGAAGGGATGGTCTTATGTTTAAGAAAGTCCAAATTTATAAAACCGATAAATACAACATGCTTACCGTGGAGGTACAGGGCAAGACGCTGATCGTGCGGGAAATCTCCGACCAATGGGGCGAGGAATGCCACACGTTCGTCAGCCGGCCGGAAATGCTGCATTGGGCGGAGAACCGTTTCCGAGCGGAGGATTTCGCGGGCAAGGAAGAGGAGCGCGCGGCCATCATGGAGGGCTTCCGCGGCGTGTGACCGGCACGATCCGTCCAGAAGCAGGAAAACGGAGCCGGTTTAGCGAACATAACCGTATGTAAGCATGCATAGGTTGTGCGGAGGGGAGCTCAAGTCAGGTGGATAAGACATCTACGATTATTTTCATCATCGCGGCTTTTTCGCTGGGCGGCGTCATTCTTATGCAGCGAAACAACATTCCCCCGAACCTGCGCAGAGGACTTGCCATCGCGGCAATCGTCTTTATCGCCTTTGCGTTTTTCCTGGTCGTTTACAGTTTGGCGACCATGGGGTCATAACGAGCCGGCAGCCGGGTCACACTAAGAGGCACATTCTGTCAAAGGAGCGTGACCTCCGGCATGAAATGGCTGCCGATCGTTCTATCGTTCTCTCTGCTCCAAGGCAGCGCGGACCGCTTGCTCCCGCAAGCTTCCCATGCCGCATTAACCGCAGCACCATCCAAAACCGAGGCGAGGAGGGTTCCTATGAACCACGTACCGAAACGTTCCGAGACCGCACCCGAACACCGCTGGAAGCTCGAGGACTTATTCGCGGATCAATCCGCATGGGACAAGGAATACGCGCAGGCGAAAGAACAAATGAAAAGCGTCGAGGCCTATCAAGGCAAGCTGTCCGACCCGGGCCAACTGAAAGCCTGCTTCCAGCTCGAGGACGATCTTTCCCTTAAAGTCGAGCGTCTCTACGTATTCGCCAACATGAAGCATCACGAAGATACGGCCGAGCCGGCCTTCCAGGCGCTCTCGGAGAAATCCAAGAAGCTGAGCGTCGAGACGGGCGAAGCGCTCTCCTTCATTACGCCGGAAGTGCTCGGTCTCTCGGACGATGCCCTGAACGCGCTGATCGAGAATCCGGACCTCGCGAAATACCGCCAAACGCTGGAAGAGATGCGCCGCCAAAAAGCGCACGTGCTCTCCAAATCGGAAGAAGCGCTGCTTGCGCAGGTCGGCAACGTCAGCCAAGCGCCGGGCACGATATTCAGCATGCTGAACAACGCCGATCTCAAATTCCCGAAAGTGAAGGACGAGAACGGCGAAGAAGTCGAGCTGACCCAAGGCCGCTACATACAGTTTCTCGAAAGCAAAAACCGCGAGGTTCGCGAAGGCGCGTTCAAGGCGATGTACGAGACGTACGGCAAGCTGAAGAACACGATCGCCTCCACGCTGAGCGCGAACGTGACGAAAAACATTTTCTATGCCCGCGCGCGCAAGTATCCGTCCACGCTCGAGATGTCGCTCTACGGCGACAACATCCCGAAAGAGGTCTACACGAACCTCATCGGCACGATCCACAAGCATCTCCCGCTCATGCACCGTTACATGGAGCTGCGCAAGAAGCTGCTGAAGGTCGACGAGCTGCATATGTACGACCTGTTCGCCCCGCTGGTGGACGAATTCAAGATGGACATCACGTACGACCAGGCGAAGGAAACGGTAAAAGAGAGCCTCAAGCCGCTCGGCGAGGACTATCTCGACGTGCTGCAGGACGGCTTCGACAAGAGCTGGATCGACGTCTACGAGAACGAAGGCAAACGCAGCGGCGCCTACAGCTGGGGCGCTTACGGCACGCATCCGTACGTGCTGCTGAACCATAAGGACAACCTGAACAGCATGTTCACGCTCACGCACGAGATGGGCCACGCGCTGCATTCCTACTACTCCGACGGCAATCAGGATTACCGCGACGCGCAGTATACGATCTTCCTGGCCGAGGTCGCCTCGACGCTGAACGAAGCGCTGCTGATGGATTACATGCTGAAGAAGTCGACCGATCCCAAAGAGAAAATGTACCTGCTTACCTACTACGCCGATCAATTCCGCACGACGGTGTTCCGTCAGACGATGTTCGCGGAATTCGAGAAGCTCATCCATGAGCGCGCCGAGGAAGGCGAATCCTTGACGCCGCAGGATTTCAGCAAAATCTACTACGACCTCAACAAGCTGTACTACGGCGACGGGATGGTCATCGACAAGGACATCGAGATGGAATGGGCGCGCATCCCGCATTTCTATACCAGCTTCTATGTCTTCAAGTACGCGACGGGCTTCTCCGCCGCGACCAGCTTCTCCAAGCAAATCCTCGAGGAGGGCGCGCCGGCGGTGGAACGCTACCTCGGCTTCCTGAAGAGCGGAGGCAGCGACTACTCCATCAACATCCTCAAAAAAGCGGGCGTCGACATGTCCTCGCCTGCGCCGATCGAAGAAGCGATGAGCGTCTTCGAAAGCCTGATCGAGCAAATGGAACAGCTGACGAAATAAGCTCTATGAAACGCAAAAGCAGCGGGTCCCGGATCGTTCTCCGGGGTACCCGCTGCTTTTGTTATGCGGCTATTCAGTTGAAAGCGTCCATCTAGCCGATACGATATGTCTGCAAACCGGCGGACGAAACGGCCGCAGCCGTCCGGTCCGCGCGCGGCGTCAAATGTTCAACGTACCCGCGGGCTGCTTCAGCAGCAGCGTCGTCTCCACGAACGATGCAACCGCGGCGTTCAAGCGCTGCCCCAGCTCCTCGTCGAGCACGTAACCGCCGTCGTCGGTCTTCAGAATTTGCGAATCCACCGCGTAGACGCCCGGCTCCACATGTTTGGCGTAAAGCGCGGACAACAGCGGCTTTAGCGAGAAATCAAGCGCGAGCAGATGCGCGAGCGTGCCCCCGATAAACAACGGCAGCACGATTTTGCCGTAGAGTCCCTTCTGCGGCAGCAAGTCGAGGAAGGTTTTCAGCACGCCCGTGTACGAAGCTTTGTAGACGGGGCTTGCGATGATCACGGCGTCGGCTTCCGCCACGAGCCGGCTTGCTTCGGCGATCGCGGGGCTGTCGAAGCGGGCGCCGATCAAGTCTTCCGCGGGCAACGACGCCACGTGCAGGGAAACGATGTCCCAGCCGAGCGAAGCCAGCTTCTCTTCCGCGTACTGCAGGATACCGTTCAAACGGGAAACCGGATTCGGGCTTCCGGATATAATAATCGCTTTCGGCATGACAGGCTTCCTCCTCGTGAAATGAATATTGAGTTCATTATACAACCATAATTCCTACCCGTAAACTATGAATTAAGCCGATTTGTCTCCGTTCTCCCGCGCATACGCTGCCGCTGTTCCGTATCTATGGCCTTTCAATATAAAACCGCCTCCCTTGGCAGGAAAGCGGCATGGTGTGCGTTTGGTTCGTTTGCTTGGCCGGTCCGGACAGCTCCGCGATCGTTTCGCTTCAAGGTCAGGTTTCAGGCGGATAAATGATAATCCGTCCTTCTTCTTTCTCCACGCGCACTTTGTTCTTCTCCTTGAACTCGTCCGCCTGCAGGTAGGACGAAGGAATCTGCATGCGCCCCGCTTTATCGATGACGGCATATTCCACGTGGCTCTCCTCCTCGATGACCGCCCCGCTCTCGAGCGCGGCAAGCTCCTCCGCGTACGACTGGCGCCGGATGATCTCCGAGGACGTCTTGCCGTCGCGAATCGCCACGACGCGGTCGACCTTCCTCGCGAGCAGCGGATCATGCGTGACGATGACGATCGTGATGCCGATGCTCCGGTTGAGCTCGCGGAACAAGTCGAGGATCTGATTGGACATCCGGGTGTCCAGCGAGCCGGTCGGTTCGTCCGCCAGCAGCAGCTTCGGCTCGTTCGCCAGCGCGATGGCGATCGCCACGCGCTGCTGCTCGCCGCCGGAGAGCTCGCTGAGCCGGTTCTTCATGCGGTGGCTCAGTCCGACCGCGTCCAGCAGCTCCAGCGCCCGGAGCCGCTTGCCGCGGCCTTTCAGCAGCAGCGGAAGCTCCACGTTTTCCAGCGCCGTCAAATACGGAATCAGGTTGCGCGCGTTGCTCTGCCAGACGAAGCCGACGGTTTCGCGCTTATAGTTGACCAGGTCGCGCTCCGTAAACTTCAGCAGGTCCTTGTCATCCACGATCAGCTTGCCCGCGGAGGGCCGGTCAAGCCCGCCGAGCATATTGAGCAGCGTCGATTTGCCGCTGCCGCTGTTGCCGATGATGGCCATCAGCTCGCCGTCCTCCACGTGCAGGTCCAAGCCCTGCAGGGCAACGACCTCCAGGTCGTCGGTCTTGTAAATTTTCACGAGTCCGTCGCAATGGATCATCGTTTATTCCTCCCCTAGCTTCAGCGCCTGCGTGATCTTCATCCGCGAGACCCGGATGCCGAGCACGGCCAGCCCGGTCAACAGCATGAAGCCGACGACGCCGTAAAGCTGCACGTAATCGCTCAGCTGCCGGACGATCTCGAACGGCGGCACCTGGTCCGTCGCGCTGAACGACAACTGGAATAACGGCACGAACAGGCTGCTGACGGCATTGCCGATGACGACCCCGAACAGGATGGCGGCCGCCGAGGTGAGCACCTGCTCGCTTAGGAGCATGCCGATGATTTGCCTGAAGGAGATGCCCATCGCCCGGAGGATGCCGAATTGCAGCGTCCTGCCCGACAGCGTGAGCACCCAGAACAGCAGGAAACCGAAAAAGCTGATCAGCATCGAAATGACGAAGCCCAGCGTCATGACGCCGTTGATCGCGAGCCGGAACGGATCGTTCTTGGAGCGGATCAGCAGCTGGTTGGCATCGACGAGGTTCTCGATCGGAATATCCTTCTTGATCAGGTCATCGTATACGACCTTGCTGCCGGCTCCGGCCTTCAACTTGACCCATACCTCGTACGGTTCGAGCGCCAGATGATTCTGGATGTACGGCAGCTGGCCCACGATGAGGTTCGGCAGCCGGACGTCGGGATCGTCCTTGTCGCCCGATACCGGAAGCGGGCTCCAGCCCGGCCAATAATCGATGATGCCGTAGACGAGGAAATCGGCGCTGTCGAGTCCTTCCCATTTCGCGGCTATCGTGTCGCCGGCCTTGACGCCGTACTGCTTCGCCATCGAGCGCGAGACGAGCACCGCCTTCGGGTTGGTCGAGATCAGGTTCAAGTAGCTGTTCAACGGATACTGCAGCAAGCCGCCGCGCATCCAGGTCACTTTGCCGAAATCGTACGGATCGATCCCGTACAAGGTCGTTGCCCCGTTCTGTCCGCCCGCGGAGAAGCTCGCGTTGTCCTTGCGGAAGACGCGCGCGGCCGAGTCCACGCCGTCCAGCTCGGTCATCGTGATGAACGACGGTTCGGTATAGGTGACGACCTTCGGCGCCGCGGCCGCCGGATCCGACTCTTGCGGACCCGGCGCGCCCGGCGGCGGAGGAGGCGGTTTGTCGTTGTCCCAATGAACGGAGAGCTGGATATCCGAGCCGGTCATGTATTGGATACGGTCCTCCATGTTCCCGTTGATCGTCCTCGCCGCGTTCGCGCTGAACAATCCGGTGGCGACGGTCATGATCAGAAACACTTTGATGGTCAAATATTGCGAAGAAGAACGGCTGATCTGCAGCAGGGTGGAATAGAGCGCCGGCGTCCACCATTTGCGGCCGATCCAGAATACGAGCTTGATGAACCACGGATAGACGCGCAGGACGAGCAGCCCCGCGCCAAGCGAGAAGAGCGGCGGCATGAAGAAGATAAGCGGATCCACCCGGATCGAGGTCGGATCCAGGGCGAGCGCCTTCAAGCCGTTCAGCTGCGACTTCAGCTTGTAAAGTCCGTACAGCGACCCCGCAAGCAGGATGAAATCCGCGCAGATCAAGTGCCAGAACGATAATTTGGTGAGACGCGCCATCCGCTGCTTATGCCCGACGATCGTCACCCGCGTCGCCAGCAGGGCCGGGATGAGGATGAGCACGATGGAGCCGGCGATCGCGGCGGCGGCGATCTTGTAAGAGGTGCTGTTCAGGACGACGTCAAGCGACGCGCGCTGCACGAACTCCAGGAACCCGCTGGAAGCGCCCAATAATTTCGTGAAATACACGCCGACGAACGGCCCCGCGGCAAGCGCCAGCGCACCGAGAATGACGCTCTCGATCAGAAACACGGTCATGATTTGAAGCCGGCTCGCGCCGCGGCTTCGCAGCACCGAGATCTCCGTCTTCTGCCGGTCGATGATCAGGTTGGCCGCCATGTAGAGGTAGAACGCGAGCATGAACATGACCGGCGAGTACAGCGACCACAGCATCAGGTCCAGCTTTTCTTTCTTCTCCGTATAGGTCGCGATCGGCGTCTTGGCCGGCATGTCCGCGTTGCCGATGCCGATGCGCGTATTGAAATAATTGTTCATGGCGTTGAACTGCGACAAGTACGTATCGATGCGGTCGATGTTCATCTGGCTGTAGTCGAGCGAATATTGCCAGGTCAGCAGCGAGAGATTGAGGGGACCCTGATTGTCCACGAAGTCGTGATTGAACTGCTCGAACGGAATATAGAAGGACGAGTTGTTCGATTCGACGCTGAATTGATCGTACGCGTTGGCGGAATTCGACTCCACGATGCCGACCGGCACGATGCGGATCGTATTGCCCGTGTCCTTGTTCGTATACACCAACTCGCTGCCGAGATCGCGCTTCAGATCAATGATGAATTTCTGCGTCACGACCGCTTCGTATACCCCGTCGCCGCGATTCGGATCCGGAAGGCGCCCGTCGATCACTTTCACGTGCTTGTCGAGATCCGATACGGTGCGGAAGCTTCCGGACACCGTCATATCCTTCTTCTCTTTGTCCGACGCGTCCGCAGGCAGGATTCGGAACGATTGCGTGCTACGCGTCACGATATACGACTGCACGGCAAGGCCCATGCGCTTCGGCGCTCCAGCCATGTAGCTGTCCGCCTTCTGAATGAGCGAATGCGTCGTGTCGAAGGCGCGTCCGCCCGATACGGACGTCGTGGCGCGAATCAGGCCGGGATAAATATTTTGATCCTTCTGCAGCTGCTGCAGCTCCTTGAACAGCGTGCGCTGCAATATCGCGTGCGAATACAGCGGCATGGAGCTGAACAGCGCGACGCATAACGTGAGGCCGAACCATAAATTAAGCTGAAGCCAGCGGTTTTTCGCCATTTTCCGAAAAATCATCGTCCATAATGCCATCGTTTCACCTCTTCTCACCGATCCGCCGGAATTAGTTGTTCAATATGACTTTCATGCCCGCGTCTAATCCCTTCACGATCTCGACGTCCGTCTGCGTCATGAGCCCCGGCTCCACGTCGATTTCCTTGCGGCGGTCGCCGTCTGCCACCTGAACGTACGTGCGCCCGAGGTACGTGCGCAGGCCGCTTCGCGGAATGACGATGACGTCGCTCTTCTTCTCGAGCCCGATGCGGATATCGATCGATTTGCCCAGCTCCAGCTTGACGGACGGATCCGTGACGCCGACGTAGAGCAGCTTCGTATTGCGGTCGTCGATGTCTTTGTTGCCGGTGAGCGGCGCATCCAGCGGACCCTGCAGCACCTTGCCCGCCGTCTTCTTCCCGTCAATGGTCACCTCGACCGGCATTTCGCGCTCGATGCCCGAGATCTGCTTGACATCCTCCGCCGCGTACACGAGTCGCGTCTGAGTCGGATCCGCGATCACGACGAGCGGCGTGTAGCCGTTGATGCCGTCCCCGGCCGATTTCGTATCCGCATAGGAAATAACGCCGCTTATCGGCGCGACGAGCTTGGCGGATTCGAGCTGCTGCATCATGGATTCGAGCGTGACCTGCTCGCGTTCCACGTCGATTTCTTTCATGCGGAGATCGGTTCCCGTGACGCCGTCCTTCTTGGCGCCGTTCAGCACGATCTGCGCCCGCTCCAGGTTCAGCTTCTCCAGCTGCACGCGCAGGTCCAGGTCGCCCCTGTCGAGCTCCGCGACGAGCTGTCCTGCTTTGACTTCGTCGCCCTGCGAGACGTGCAGCTCCTTGAGACGGCCGCTCTCCTTATAGAACAGCGGCACCGCATGGCTGGACGCGACGACGGCCGTGCCGGAGAAATAACGCTCGATCGTTCCTTTCTTCACCTCGACGGCATCCACCTTCTCGGCCGCAGGCTTGATCAGCGGCGGCTGCAGCGTCGTTTCCTTCGCCGGCAGCAGGGAACAGCCGGACAGCAGGGCTGCGGCAACCATCGCGGCGGCAGCTTGTTTCGCAAGCCGCTTGGGGCGGCGTCTAGACGTTGGGTTCAACGACAATCTCTCCATCCTCCAGTGCAATAACGTGATCGACAATTTCCATAATGCCGGGGTCATGCGTCGTCATGACGATCGTCATGCCGAGGTCTTCGACGAGGTCGCGAAATACTTTGATCACCTGCAGTCCCATGCGGCTGTCCAGCTCGGCGGTGGGCTCGTCCGCGAGCAGGAGCGCCGGCCGGTGGGCGATCGCCCGCGCGATCGCGACGCGCTGCTGCTCCCCGCCGGATAGCTCCGGCGGACGGTGCTTCATCCGCCCTTTCATGCCCACCCATTCCAGCGCCTGCTCCGCCCGCTCCTTATGCAGCGCGGGATCGCTGCCGGCGATGCGCAGCCCGAACTCCACGTTCTCGTACGCCGACATGAGCGGAATCAAGCCGAAGGCTTGAAAAACGAGGCCCAGATTCGTTCTGCGCCATGTGCTCCGCTGTTTCTCCGGCAGTTCCGAGATGACCCGCCCTTCATAAAAAACCCGGCCCTCCGTCGGCTGATCGAGCGCGGCCAGCAGATTGAGCAACGTCGTCTTCCCCGAGCCGGACCGTCCTTTCAGCGCGATCATGGAGCCTTGACGTATGTTGAGGTCAATATTCTTGACAGCGGTTACAGCATTGTCGCCGCGTCCGAATACCTTCTTGACGTTGACTGCCTGCAGCAAAGGCTGCGCATTCGGCGATTCCGCCGGCACGTTCGTCACGATCGGTCATTCCCTTCCGCTTCCGTCCTATGAATTCGCTTTCAAAAAAAGAAAACTATTTGTAAATTTTTTCTATTAGAGTTAGAATACTAGGCTATCGTCCCCCCTGTCAACCTGCATACGTATGCTTTTACATAGGTGAAATTATGGAAATGGCCTACTCGGGGGATTGCTAGAATTGGCGGAGGTACGCGAATCGGTTGTTGGAGCGACCGGTTAATGGCGGCGGAGAGGGGGACGTCGCCGCGGACGGCGGGGTGCCGGGCCGAAGGCTGCCGGTGCTTTGCTGGACGGCTGGGCGCCGGGCTAAGGCAGCGGCACGGCTGCGCGGCGATGCCGCTGGCGCGGGCATCTCCATGCCCTGCCGGCAAAGCCGAGGCGGCAAGGAGCCCGCCTAAGCCAAGGCGCAGCCGATGCCCCACGCCAGCAAGCCGGCAACGGCCGAGGATGCGAAATTAACCGCGTCGTTCGTCATGACGGCGAAGCCGCGGATACGCGCGGCGGCGACGCCGCAGTGCCGGGCGCGCTCCGTCTCGCTGCCGCATGCGGGGCAGCGGTACATGGCCTGCGCCGTTGCGCCGAGCAAGGAATCGGCGAAGGCGCCGGCCGTGCCCGCGATGACCGTTGCTGCGAGCAGCGGGCCGAGCGGGATGCCCGCCGGCGCGAGCGCCGCGGCTGCCGCGCCGATAAAGGCGGCGCCGGCCAGAGCGGCTGCGCTGCCGAGCGCCGTGACGCCCCCGCTCGTTCCGGCCGATACGCGGCGGCCTGTAAGCAGCGAGCGAGGAAGCCGGCGGCTGAGCGCGCCGATCTCCGTCGCCCACGTATCCGCGTTGACCGCGGCCATGACGCCGGAGAACGCGTAGATCCAACCGTTTCCCGGCCATGCGGCATGACCCGCGCACAAGAGCAGCCCAAGACCGCCGTTCGCCCAGACTTGCATGGCGTCGCGCCTGCCGGTCTTGGCGTAATTCGCCTCGGCCGCTTCCTTCCGCGCGTGACGCTTCTTCCATTTGGACCAGAGCGTCGACGACAGGAAGAACGCCAGCAGCGTCCCGAACCACAACGAACCGCCAAGCGCCACGTAGCCCGTTCCCATGACCGCGGCCGACACTGCGCCCGTGCCGGAGAGCGACCTCGCCCGATAAGCGGCTCCCGCGATCAAGACGCTTCCCGCTAAACCCGCTCCCGCCCTCATCCACCATTCCATCCGCGTTTCCCCCATCCTGCTATTTTCATTGCGATTCGTTCATCCGACCGTTAAAATGTCGAATTTTGTCTATTCCACTCGATTCAAGCAGGATTTTGCCCTATCCGCGTTGAACTCCTTCTCGAATCGCATCGCTGTCGGAGCGTGCTGCCCGCAGCCGCCAGACGTTAGGAGTGTCGTCAGTCCATGAATGAACCGATGCAAAACGGCGATGCCGAAAACGCCCTTCCGCAGGAGCGAACGCCGGAGGAACTGCTGCGCATCATTTTTGACTATACCGCGAAAATAAGCGTCGAACGCAGGCTGCGAAACGTGCTGCTGCTCATGGCCGACATGGGCCGCGAGATGGTCGTCGCCGACCGGTGCACCGTTTGGCTCATCGACCATGCCGAGCAGGAGCTGTTCAGCGTGATCGCCCACGGCGCGAATGAAATCCGCATGCCCGTCGGATCGGGTTTCGCCGGCCATTCCATCACGACGGGCGAAAGCCTGCTGATCGACGACGCCTACGAGGACCCGCGTTTCAATGCCGCATCCGACCGGCAGACCGGCTATCGGACGAAGTCCATCATCACCGTGCCGTTCGTCGACAACGACGGCGTGATCATCGGCGCTTACCAGGCCATCAACAAGCTGACTCCGCAGGGCGCGTTTTCGCGGCGGGACCTCGAGCAGCTCAAGCTGGCCGCGGCCTACGCCGGCAAATCGCTGGAATCCGTCATCCTGCACGAGGAAATCGAATCGACGCAGCGCGAAATCATATTCACGATGGGGCAGATCGGCGAGAGCCGTTCCAAGGAAACCGGCAACCACGTCAAACGCGTCGCCGAATATTCCGCCGTCCTCGCGCTCGGGCTCGGCCTGCCCCCCAAGGAAGCGAAGCTGCTGCGCATGGTCTCGCCCATGCACGATATCGGGAAGGTCGCCATTCCGGACGCCGTGCTGCTCAAGCCGGGCAAGCTGACGCCCGAAGAATTCGATCAAATGAAGCAGCATACGGTAGTCGGCTACCAGCTGCTCAAGTCCTCCGGCCGCGAATTGCTCAAAGCGGCGGCGATCGTCGCATACCAGCATCACGAGAAATGGAACGGGACCGGCTATCCGCGAGGCCTGAAGGAAGAGGAGATCCACCTGTACGGCCGCATTACCGCGGTCGCCGACGTATTCGACGCGCTCGGCAGCGACCGGATCTACAAGAAAGCCTGGGCCCTGGAACCCATTCTCGCGCTGTTCCGCGAGGAACGCGGCCGGCATTTCGATCCGCGCATCGTCGACGTCTTCTTCGAGCAGCTGCCCGCGCTGCTGGGCATACGCGAGCATTACCGGGACGAACCGGCGTTTTAGCGTCCCGCGAAGCCCGACCGAATCCGCGCGCTTTCCGCGCTTTCATCGCAAATACCTCAACACAACGAGACGCATAGTCGCGGCCGCGCCGCGCTATGCGTCTTTTTCGCTTCGCGGACCGGAGCCGCGGCTTATGCCTTCGATTGGGCCGCCTCCAGGAAGCGGTTCGGATAATTCGTGCAAATCATCAGCGTTTCGCTGAGTGCCGCCAACCGTTTGATCATCGGCGTGTCGTTGACCGTCCACGCCATGACGGCGATGTTCGCCCGCTTCATGTCCGCAAGCAGCTTTTCGGAGACGCGCGTGTACCCGATGGACAGGAACGTGGCGCCCATTTGCTTCAGCTCGTCGGTCAGCGTCCAAGGGAGCGCGTCGATGATAAGTCCGGTCCGCACTTCCGGCGTCAGCTCCCTCACCCGGCGAAGCGCCTCCCGATCGAAGGAGGTGATGACGGAGTCATGCTGCAGCCCTTTGCCGTACAGGAGCTCGACGACCTTCCGTTCCATGCCCGGATATCGGCCGCCGTAAGTTTTCAGTTCGATATTGAGCCGGCAGCGGCCGATCGTCGCATCCAGCACCTGTTCGAGCGTCGGAATGCCTTCTCCCTTGAAAGACTTGCCGAACCAGCCGCCGGCGTCCAGCCGACCCAGCTCCTCGGCCGTATAATCGCCGACCCGCCCCCCCGAGTTCGCCGTTCGTCTCAGCGAATCGTCATGAATGACGACCGGAATGCCGTCCTTGGACAGCTGGACGTCCAGCTCGATCCACTGCACGAACGGAAAATCGAGTGCCGCCCTGAATGCCGCCATCGTATTCTCCGGCGCAAGGCCGGAAGCGCCCCGGTGGGCAACGCAAGGATTTAACAACGAACTCACTCCTTCATTTGAACGCGACCGTTCGAATCGATCGACGCATGGATGGAAATGCCCGATATCCGTTTCAACAGCGCGGCGGCTTCCGCGCCCTCGAGCGGAGCGGGCTGCGATTGAACGGCGCGCATCGGATGCAGCAGGAGCGAGCACGTCCCGCCGGCATCGCAAGCGGCGTCCAGAATGCCCGTATCGGCCGTTCGCTTATCCGGCATGCCGCTGAAAATAAAATTGCCCAGGCTGTAGGCGATCCATTTGCCTTTGTACGCCTCGAAGCCCTGCAGCACGTGCGGATGGCTGCCGACGACCAGATCGGCCCCGGCATCGATGTACGCGTGCCCGAGCCGCGTCTGATCCGCATTGGGCTTATCCGCGAGCTCGGTGCCCCAATGAACCATGACGACGACGACGTCCGCTTCTTCCTTCGCTTTCTTGATCGCGGCGACGGCCCTTGTCGGATCGTACGACTCCGCCAATCCGGGATGGTCCTTGCCCGCCTTCCAAGAGCCGACGGGAACGACGCGGGTCAGGCCGAGATAAGCGATCCGGATGCCGTTCGCTTCCTTGATCACCGGCTTGAACGCCTCGGTATCGTCCTTGCCCGCCCCCATGTTCGGCATCTTGGCCTTGTTCAAGTAATCGATCGTGTCCAGCAAGCCTTCTTCGCCCTGATCCAGCGTGTGGTTGTTCGCCAGGTTGACCACGTCGATGCCGGAATCCACCAGCGCGGGCAGCGCGTCCGGCGAGGATTTGTACACGTACTGCTTGTCGGGCGCCGGCGTGCCGCGAAGCGTGACGGGCGTCTCCAGGTTCGCCGCCGTCACGTCCGACAGCTGCAGGAAATTCCGGACCTTCGCGTAAGGATAGTCGTACCCGTTCTTGAGCATCAGCTTCTCGACCGACGCCGCCAGCAGGATATCCCCGGTAAAGGATAGATCGGCCGTGTCCTCTCCGGGACCGGCAATTCCGCCGTTCCCGGCCGACCCTTGCGACGAATCGCTGCCGCTCTGGCCGCCGGCTGCACCGGTGCCGGCATCCGCCCCGGGCGAAGCGCCGGCCGGCGCATCGGTCGGCGTATCGGCAGGCGCGTTGACCGGCGCATCCCCGGCGGTTCCGCCGCCGGCATTGCCCTCGTCCGTTCCGCCGTTCGTCGCGCCGTCCGCGCCGCCATTATTCGAAGCGCCGGCGTTTTCCGACGGGGCATCCGGCACGGAGCCGGCGTCGCCCTCCGGCGCGGGCGGAGCATCTCCTCCGCCGTTCCCGGCGCCGTCTTGCGCCGTAGTGCCGTTACCGTTAGACGGCGCGTCCAATTTATCGCCTCCGCCTCCGCGCTGGACGAGATATGCGACCGCTGCGGCGCCGATGAGCAGCAGCAGGATGCCGTTAATGACGACGAGCCTGCGCAGTCGCTTGGAGCGCTGCTTTTTTTGACGCTGATGGGATTCAGAGCGTGACATGACCATGATCCGCGGGCTCCTTTTCCGGGAACTTCGTTCCCTTCACACAAAATACGAGATTCGCTCTTCCGCTTCGCGCTTGCCGATCAAACCCCGATGTTCCAGATAATAGACGTGCGCCAGCGTTTCCGACATGGCAAAGCGCATATGATGCGCGTCCCCGGCGATCCTCTCGCCGAACAACCGCAGGCAGAGCCGATAACCCGTGCAAGGCTCTTCCCGAAGCATCGCGACGATGCTCTCGAGCCTGCGTTCATGATGCGCGGCCAGTTCCGCCGTCCGCTGCGCGAAGCGGTCGAACGGTTCCCGGTGGCCCGGAAAAGCCAGCTCGACCTCATAGGCGGACAGCTCGCGCAAGCTTGCCAGAAACGACGCCAGCTGCCGGTGGTCTTCCCCGGGCACGACGCTGATATTCGGCGTGATCGTGGGCAGCACCTGGTCGCCGCAGATCATCCGCTTCGTCTCCGCCGCATAGAAGCACAGCTGTCCGCCGGCATGTCCCGGGGCGTCGATGGCCAGCCAATCCAAGCCGGCCATGCGGACGGTCTGCCCCGCCTCGATGTAGCGCACTTCCGGCTGCGGCGACACCTTCGCGACGAAGCTGTCCAAATGCGGCCTCAACGTCGCGACGACTTCCGCCGGCATCCCGTGCCGCGCGTAGAGCGCGGCCAGCTCCGCGGCGAAAGCGGCGCCGCCGTCCGGTCCCCACAGCCGCCGCGCGTACGCATGCGATTCCGCGGACATGAGGACCGAAGCGCCGGTTCGCCGCTGAAACCATCCGGCAAGGCCGTAGTGGTCCGGGTGCTGATGCGTCAATAGAATCGTATGAATGTCCGCGAACGCGACCCGATGCTCGGCCATGGCCGCTTCCCATGCCGCCTTCGCTTCGTCCGTATGCAAGCCGGGATCGACCAAGGTATATCCCCGCTCATCCCGCAGCAAATAAGCGTTCACCCATTTCAACGAGAAAGGCAGCGGCACGCGAACCTGCACGATGCCTCCGGGCCATGCCGTCGCGGCGGGCCTTCCTGCTATTCCGTCCATCCATTCCCCTCCCGCCGTTTCCTTTGCGCGCCTAGGCGCAACTCATCCAATTGTAACGTAAGCCCGCTAATCTGGCAAAATGCCGAACGGGGCATATTTTTCGAATTGGAAATCCATACTATATCGAGCTGCCAGCCGTTTCCATAAACGGGTGGATATTCTTCGATCGAGGATGTGATGCCATGCTGAACCGTATCGGAACTTTGTTCGCCGAATCGCGGGACCTGACGTTGGACCGCTTGCAGAACGACTCGCTGATCATCGAGGTCGCCTACATCTCCACCCTTTGCGACGAGAGCAAGGTCAGCGACTTCATCCTCGTTCCGTTCACGAAACAAGAGCATCCGTTCGAGGACCTGGTCAAACGCAATCCGTCCTTCAAACGGCTGGACGATCCGGCCAAATGGGGCGACACGCTCCTTCACGGCTTCGTGCTGCTGCAATTGAACGGCATGGTCTATAAGCTCGACGCCGCGCGGATCATCCGCAACGAGAATCCCCAGACGATGGTGGAAACCGTCATTATGGGACCGCAGATCTCGCTGAGCGAGGATTTGATCGATTCGATCAACATCGTTCGGAGCCGCTATCCGAGCGAGGAGCTGGCCGTCGAGGAACGCACGGTGGGCACGATCTCCAAGACCCGGATGCTGCTCGTCTACGACAAGCATCGGGTGGACGCCACCGTGCTCGGCCTTATCCGCGCGAAGCTGGAGCGCATCTCCGATCCGTTTTACACGGCTACCGGGGAACTCGTCCGTTCGCTGGGCGACCGCTACCGCTTGTTCCCCTCGATGATGGTGACGGAGCGTCCGGACCGCGTCTGCTCCGCCATCGAGGACGGCAAAGTGATCGTGCTGCTGCAAGGCTCCATGTTCGCGATAATCCTGCCTTCTACCTTCTTCGATTTCCTGCACGCGGTGGACGACGATTACGACTCCTTCTGGATGACGCGCGCCATGATCACGCTGCGGTATTTCGCCGTCGTGCTGACGATTACGCTGCCGGCGCTTTACGTCGCCATCATGTCCTACAATCCGGAGCTGTTCCGGGTGCAGCTGACCTTTTCGATTGCCGGCAGCCGCTCCGCCGTCCCTTATCCGTCCTTCGTGGAGGTGTTCATCATGCTGTTCATGATCGAATCCCTGATCGAGGCCAGCGTCCGCCTGCCCAAATACATCGGTTCGACGGCCACCACCGTGGGCGGCTTGATTCTCGGCCAGGCCGCGCAGCAGGCGGGACTCGTCAGCAGCATCATGATCATCGTGACCTCCGTCGTGGCCATCTCGAACTTCGTCATTCCCGTCAACAACATGTCGACGGCCATACGGTTCCTGAAGTATCCCTTGATCGTGCCCGCGATCTTCTTCGGCATCTCCGGCGTGACGTTCGGCGTCTTCTGCTACCTCGTCTACCTGGCCGACCTGCGCAGCTTCGGCAAGCCGTACTTCCGGATCTTCGGGCGAAGGCAATCGCAATCGAGCGACGTCGGGCAGGTGGGCCGGTAATGAGCCGCTATTTCTTCTACAACGTCATTCTCGTCAGTTTGCTGAACCTGATGCTGTTCGTCCCGTATTTGCTGATTCAATACCGCTACAAAGGCGCGATCATGTCGATGCTGTGCGCCGCGATCGTCGGCACCGCGCTCGCCCTGCTCTTCATGCATGTCATGAAAACCTTTCCCGGGAAAGGCCTGCCGGAGATCCTGCGCCTGTTCATGCCCAAACCGCTGACGATTCCCATCTTGATCGTCTGCGCCGTCATGTGGCTGACCGCATCGTCCATTACGATGTACGCCTTTTCCGTGCTCATTAATCGCTTCTTCAATCCGGACACGAGCTCGCTCGTCGTGCTGGTCTTTATGTGCCTCGTCTGCATGTACGCCGCGACGCGTTCCACGCTGACGGTGATCTTCGTGCTGGAAGTCGGTCTGATCGTATGCGTCCCGATCATCGTGTTCCTGCTGTTCAAAGCCTTCAACAGTCCGATGCTGGACTGGGACGCCATCCGGACGGTCAGCCATTATTGGAACCGCGGTCCCCAGGTCAAGCCGTTCGCCGCTTCGTTGTTCGTCTTCACGGGGTACATGAATTTCTTTATGTTCAACCGGCTGAATTCGCCGAATTTCCGGCTGCGGTTTCGCTGGGGCACGCCCATCTTCTGCAGCCTGATCCTGCTCACGTCGTTCTTCATTCCCATCGGCTTCCACGGCACGGAAGGAGCCGCCGATTATTTGTACATCTGGAGCGTCACCTCGGACACGCTCATCATGAGCTACGGGTTTATCGAACGGGTCATTTTCGTGTTTCTGCTGATGTATCTGATGTTATCCCTGATCTTCGCGATGATCGGCTGGCATATGGGGATGGAAATGATCAAGAGCTGTTTGCCGGAGAAAAAGGAGGCAATCGACCCCGCGCGCACGCCTCGTTCGAACTGGGTCATCGTCGGGCTGTTCGCCGTGCTGACGGTCGCCTACGCGTACTGGTTCAACGAGAAGGAAAACTTGAAAATCACGAGCCATTGGATCGTATTGCGAGCTTGCGTGGAGATCGTCTCGGTGCTGTTCGTTTTCGTGCTTAGCCTGTTCGGATCCGGGAAAAGAAAGAAGCTGGTGAGCCATGAAAATACTTCGCATAACGCTGCTAGCCCTGACGGCGCTTAGCTTCGCGGCAACGGCCGGATGCGGCTTCAGGGATATCGACAAGCGGTTTTTCGTCATCGCGATGGGCATCGACCCGGCGGATCAAGGCGCGAAAGGCTACAAAATCACGCTGCGGCTCGCGGTGCCCTCGCCGAAGGTCGAGCCCGGCGCAGGCAATAATCAGGTAGTCACCATGGAAGCCACCTCCATCGCGGAAGCCGTGAGGCTGCTGAAAGCGCATGTCGATAAAGAATTCGATTTCGGCCATTGCAAATTGTTCGCGGTCGGCGAGAAGCTGGCCCGACGCGATTATACCGATATCTTGCGCTGGCTGACGCGCAGGCGCGACGTGCAGAGCATCGCTTACGTCGCCATCGGTCAACCGGATGCGGCATCCATTCTGAAGGTTGAACCGAAAAGCGAACGTTATCCCGGGAACACGCTGTTCCTGATGTTCGGCAAAGACGGCACGCAGTCTTCCTACCTCGTGCCCGTCTATCTGTTCGATTTCATCCGTCGCTACAGGGAACACGGGATCGATCCCGTGCTGCCCTTGATTCGCGCGGACAAGGACGGCTATGCCATTACCCGGCTCGGCGTGCTGAACAAATCCAAGCTGATGGAAACGTTGACGCCGGGCGAGACGGAAACGTACAGCCAGATTCGGAACCAAGACGCGAAATCGACGGTAGCGGCCGTGAAGAACGGAAACACCATGGTGATCAACGTCGACCACATCGCGACGCATTTCAAAATCGCGAACGAAAACGGCGAATATGTCTTGCGCCTGTGGTTGAACGTCAGCGGCATCTTCGAGGAGGCTCCGCTCGGGGTCTACGAGGAGGATTGGAACCAGCTGGAGGCGCTGTTCAATCAGCAGATCGCATCGGAAATCAAGAAGCTGTTCAAGAAAATGCAGCAGGCGGCCGTGGATCCTTTCGGCTTCGGCCTGCGCTACCGGGCCACGCATCCCGGAACCGAACAGACGTGGAAGGATTGGCAAAACCTTTACCCCGATTTGAAATTCGACATCAAGGTCCGGGTGGAGATCGAAGGCACGGGACTCGTCAAATAAAACAAGGGCAGCACCCGTTATTGGAACGGGTCTGCCCTTGCTGCCGCCGTGCTAAACCTGCAGTAACCGGTCCGTCGCCCGCAGCTGGCCGATATTCGCCGCGCCGATGCCGAACATCGCCGCGCGCAGCTCGAACTCGATGCGTTCCATCCGGCGCTGCAGCGGGCCGCTCGCGCCGGCTGCCGGATCGGCCGCTCCGGCGAGCAGCGTCCGGCCGTACGCGGCAAGATCGGCCCCGAGCGCGATCGCTTTCGCCGCGTCCACGCCGTTCGCGAGGCCTCCGCTCGCGATGACGGTCGCTTCCGGGCGTTCGGCCCGGATGTCGCGGACGCACGCGGCGGTCGGCGTTCCCCAGTCGGCGAACGCCGCGGCCGCATCCGCGCGCAGCTCGTCGCGCGCGCGATGCTTCTCGACCTGGCTCCACGAGGTTCCGCCCGCTCCGGCCACGTCGATGAAGGCGACGCCGGCTTCCAGCAGCACGCCCGCCGTCTCCGCGTCGATGCCCCAGCCGACCTCCTTGATGCCGACGGGCACGTCCATCAAGCGGCATACCTCGCCGATCCGGCGCAGCAAGCCCCGGAAGTCCGTGTTGCCCTCCGGTTGGAACACTTCCTGGATGCTGTTCAAGTGAAGCACGAGCGCATCCGCTTCGGCCATTTCCACCGCCCGCCGGCATTGATCGATCCCGTAGCCGTAATTGAGCTGGACGGCGCCCAGATTGGCGATGATCGGAATGCTCGGGGCGAACCTTCGCATCTGAAACGTCGACGCGAGGTGCTCGTTCTCGATGGCTGCCCGCATGGAGCCGAGTCCCATCGCCCAGCCGCGCGTCTCGGCGGCTTCGGCAAGCCGGGCGTTAATAAGCGCGGTTTCCTCCGTTCCGCCAGTCATGGAGCTGATGAGCAGCGGCGCCGACAGCCTCCTGCCCAGAAAAGAAACGGCAAGATCGATATCGTGGAAGGCGATTTCCGGAAGCGCCAGATGGCGAAACCGATAGCCGTCGAAGCCCGGTCCCGCCCCCGTGCCCTGCACCTGTTCCTGCAGGCAAATGCGAATATGCTCGCCCTTCCGGTTTGCGGTAACGGCATGCTCCGCATTCATTCTGTCCGTCATGCTGAGATTGTGCTCCTTCCATCCCCATCGATTTCCATCCATCATGGCATAGAGTCGACAACGGAGCAAGTCCATCCCTCAATATGGGTATTTTGATCATTTTTATCTTTAAAATGATTTTTACAATCATTTTAATTGTCGATTCCTACAAAATAAATTATAATTAGATCAGAACGAACTTACTGGGAGGCGCTTGCGATGCAACTGAAAATGTTTGAGACGACGTCCGAATTGGACCGCTATGCCGCGCAGCTGTTTGCAGACGCGCTAAAGGAGAAACCGGCGTCGACGCTTGGACTGGCCACGGGCTCGACACCGGTCGGAATTTATGAAAAAATGATAGAGCTGTACCAACAAGGCGATATTTCCTTCAAATATGCGACTACCTTCAACCTTGACGAGTACGTCGGACTTACGGCGGATCACGAACAAAGCTACGCGCGGTTCATGAATCGGCATCTGTTCGCCCATATCGATCTTCCGGCCGGGCAGACTCATCTTCCCCAGGGCACGGCGGACGATTTGGCGGCGGAATGCGCGAATTACGACCGGATGCTGGAGGAACGGGCCGTCGACATTCAGCTTCTCGGACTCGGCCATAACGGCCATATCGGATTCAACGAACCGGACCGGGAACTGCAGAGCGGCACGCATATCGTCGAGCTTGAACAAGCGACGCGGGAAGCCAACGCGAGATTTTTCGCTTCCATCGACGACGTTCCGACGCAAGCCATCACGATGGGGGTCGGCTCGATTCTGAAAGCGGAATCCATCCTGCTGGTCGTCAAGGGCTCGGATAAAGCGGGCATCCTCAAACAAGCGCTGCAGGGGCCGATTACGACGGAATGCCCCGCGTCGCTGCTGCAAACGCACAAAAACGTTACGGTATTGGTAGATCGAGAGGCAGGGAGGTTGTTGTAAACCATGAACACGGCCGAAGGAAAATGGATGATTCAAGGCGTCCGCGCGGTCATCGGCGACGCTGAGGTCGAAGATGCCGCCGTCGTGATCGCGAACGGCAAGATAGCGGAGATTCTCGTCGGCGGGGAGCGTCCGCAAGCGGATGGCGCAACCGTAATCGACGGCGGCGGCGGCTGGCTGCTGCCCGGGTTTATCGACATGCATGTCCACGGAGGCTTCGGCTCGGATTTTATGGATGCCTCCAAAGAAGCATACGACGCGATCACGTCTTTCCACGCCGCGCACGGCACCACGCGCATGCTGGCGACGACGGTGACCGCGCCGCCGGAAGCCATCGAAGCCGTGCTGGGCGCCTCCGCCGCGTATAGGCGGAATCCGATGCCGTTCGCCAGCTTGGAAGGCGTGCATTTGGAAGGCCCGTTCATCAGCGAGCTGTGGCCCGGCGCGCAAAATCCCGGCTACATCTCGCCGCCGCGTCTCGATTGGGTGCAAGCCTGGAACGACGCCTATCCCGGCACGATCAAGCAGCTGACGCTGGCGCCGGAGAAGGAAGGCGCGGCCGACGTCATCGCATACCTCGCCGCTAACGGCATCGTCGCGGCCGCCGGGCATACGGACGCGCTATACGCGCAGGTCGAAGCGGCGGTCGAGGCCGGTTTGTCGCAGGCCGTCCATACGTTCAACGCCATGCGGGCGCTCCATCACCGCGAACCCGGCACCGTCGGCGCCGTACTCGGCGATAACCGGATTCATGCCGAGCTGATCGCCGACGGCCACCACGTGCATCCGGCCGCCATCCGCCTGCTCGTGCAGGCCAAGCCGCGCGACCGCGTCATCCTGATCACCGACGCGATGTCGGCCGCGGGGCTCGGCGACGGCCGCTACGATCTCGGCGGACTCGACGTCGATGTGGCTGCCGGCGTCGCCCGCCTTCGCGAAGGCGGCAGCCTCGCCGGCAGCACGCTGACGATGATCGACGCGGTCCGGTACGTGCTCGAACATACCTCGCTTGGCGTTGCCGAGGTCAGCCGCATGGCCAGCGCCAATCCCGCGAGGCAGCTCGGCCTTCGGGACGTGACGGGAACGATCGCGGTCGGTTTGGCCGCGGACCTCGTGCTTGCGGATGCGTCCTTCTCCGGCGTCAGCCATACCTGGGTACAGGGAAGGCTTGTTCATCATGCGAAGCAGGATTGATTCTGCTGAGGCGCTTCTGTGCCATCCGTCTATCCAGGCATTATCGCGCCGATAATTAAGAAGAGCCCATGGAAGCCGACTGGCGGCTTTCATGGGCTCTTTTGTATGTGACCGTCAACGCAAGCGGGTCGGGGAAATTTACTTCTGCCGGATCAGCTTCGTCACGCGGCCGTCGAAAATCCATTCCGCCACGTACACGTTGCCCTGCGAATCGACGCAGACGCCGTGCGGCGAGCTGAATTTGTCCGGACGGTAGTACGACTTAGGCAGGTTCGGCCAGCCCTCTTGCTTATAGGCTTTCTGGTCTTCGCCCAGATGCGTGATCAAGCGGTCTTCGTTGTCCAGCACCGTGATGCGGCTGTCCAGATCCGGCAGGTATACTTCGTCGCCGAAGAAATAGAAGCTGCACGGCCGGTCGAGGTTGTGATCGACGAAACGTTTATGCTCGCCTTCGAGCGTAAACACTTGGATCCGTCCGTTGCCCCGGTCCGCCACGTAGATTTCCGGCTCGCCGCCGCGAAGGTTGATGGAGATGCCGTGCGGCTCGATGACTTTGCCCGGCTCCGAGCCGCGGCCGCCGAACGTCCGGATGTAGCCGCCTTTGGCATCGTAATGATGGATATGATATTGACCGTAGCCGTCGGATACGTAGATGTCGCCGTTCGGCGCCACGCATACGTCCGTCGGCACGTAGCGGCGTTCCGCGTCGTACAGGTCCGGACGGTCGGGCGTGCCGATTTCCAGCAGCACGTCGCCGTCCAGCGTCGTCTTGACGACGAGGGAGCGGTTCGTGTCGGCAAAATACAAATATTCGATGCCGTCGTTGTCGCGATGCAGGTAGAAGCCGTGCGCGCCGCCTTCGAATTCCGCGCCCCACGACGTTTTGAAACGGCCGTCTTTATCGAACACGACGACGGAATCCTTGCTCGTGTTATGTACGTAAACGTTATCATTTTCATCCACCACGATGCCGTGCGTATATCCGTAAGCAATGCCTTCCGGAAGTTCGCCCCACCCGCTGGCGACTTCGTAAGAATGTGATGCGCTGCCAATGATCAATTTTTCAGACACGTATCATTTCTCCTTTTCGAATAAGATCCCTCCCAGTATACCAAATCTTGAGAATCCGGGAAGGTAAAAATAGGTGAGAAATTTTTAAGTTACCAAAAAGGCCCGCCGCGCCGATGCGCGATACGGACCTTGCCGGTTGAACGTCCCTGCGGCCGCAGGCTCTCTCGTTAAATGCCGGGATCTTCATGCCCGATGGAGGCGATCACCGTCTGAATGCCTTGCGCGCGCGCAATGGAAGCCAGCTGCTGCGGCAGCTCCCGGTCGGTGATGAAGCCCTGCAATTCCGCCAGGGACGCGATCGAGAACAGCGAAGTGCGCCCGATCTTCGTATGGTCGAACATGGCGTACGTCGCCTGCGAACGCCGGATCATCGCTTTGGCGATCTGGGCTTCCTGTTCCGAGTACGTCGTAATGCCGCCGGTCGAGGATACGCCGTCCACGCCGAGAAACATTTTGCCGATGTTCAACTGCGCGACCATGCCTTCGCCGAGCGGCCCGCACAATTCGAAGCTGTTATGCCGCATCATGCCGCCGGTCACGACGACGTTGATATCGCTGCCCGCGAGCTCCATCGCCACGTTTACCGTGTTGGTCACGACCGTAATGCCTCGGCGCGTCTTAAGCAGCTTCGCCAAGTAATAATTGGTCGTGCCGCCGGACAAGCCGACGACGTCGCCTTCGGCGATCAGGCCGGCCGCGGCCGCGGCGATCCGCTCTTTCTCCAGGAAGGACATTCCTTCCTTCTCGGCGAAGGGCAGTTCGCGCACCGCGTTCAAGCCGTCGTACATGGCGCCGCCGATCGTTCGAATGACGGGCTCCGCTTTCTCCATGAGCTCCAGATCGCGGCGGGCCGTCGCTTCGGAAACGCCGAATCGCTCCACGACCTCTTGGATCGTGATCCGCCCCTGCCGCTTCAGCACGTTCATGATCCCTTCGCGGCGACGCTGCCCTTTCGACGATTGCATCTCCGCCATCTACCGTTCCACCCAGCCTTTGTCCGATAGTCTGCGGCTTGCCGTCGTCCAGTCGGGAAGCGCCTCCCAGTCGCCGCGCATCTGCACGACGAGCGCGCCGTTGATGCTGCCGAGACGGACGGCTTCGGCCGGGCTCATGCCCTTCAGCAGCCCGGCCAAAAATCCGGAGCCGAACGCATCGCCGGCGCCGACCGTATCCACGACCTGATCAACCGGGTAGAACGGGATCTCGACGGCGCTGCCGTTCTCCAGCACGACCGTCGTGTCGCCGACGCCCTTCACGACGCTGACCGCTTTCAATCGCGACAGTTTGTCCTTCACGAGCTCGAAGTCCTCGGTGTCGTACAGCAGGCGCAGCTCGTCCCAGCCCGGAAGAAAATAATCCGCCATCTCCGCGAGCGGCAGCACGACGCGGCGCGCGTCCTCGACCGTCCACAGCTTGAGCCGAAGGTTGGGGTCGAAGCTGATGCGCGCGCCGGCCGATTTCGCGGCAGCCACGGCCGCGAACACGGTCTCGCGGCAGCTGTCGCTGAGCGCCGGCGTAATCCCGGTGACGTGAAGAATCTTGCAGCCGCGTATGTAATCCAGATCAAGGTCGTCCGGCGACATTCGGCTGGCCGCCGAATGCTGGCGGAAATAATGGACCGCGAGCTTCCCCGCGACCGTCTCGCGAAACATCATGCCCGTCGGCGCATCCGGCGCGAGCTTGACCCGGGATACGTCGACGCCTTCCCCGCGGATCCGCTTCAGGATCAGCCGGCCGAACGGATCGTCGCCCAATGCGCCGAACCAGCCGACCGAGCAGCCCAGCCGCGCCGCGCCGATGGCCACGTTGCTCTCCGCCCCGCCAAAGCTCTGCTCGAGCGAAGAGGCGTGTTCGATGCTTCGGAAATCCTGCGGCATTAACAGCGCCATCGTCTCTCCGAAGGTAAGCAAATCCGGTGATTGCGAATTCAACACCCGTTCCCCCTCCTCTATCGTCCGCAGCCGGTTCCTACTTCAGGATCGGATACTTCATGAAGTAGAGCGTCACCAGATAGACAAGCAGCAGAATAACGCTCATCGTGCGTACTTTCGCGATGTGCGCCGACGCGCTTTGTCCGCTTTGGATCGCGGACGAGATGCGCTTGAGCGGCTTCGTGATGATGCCGCCGATCGCGGCGATCGCCAGGAACAGCACGATGACGATGATCATCCAAATGACTTTATAATCGCTTTGAGACATCAAATAACCGCCCGTAAGAAGCTGAAGCACCAGGAAGTATTGGGCGATGCGGTTCGCCGCGGCCAGTCCGTCGGCCAGTCCGGCTTGTCCGCCGCCGTCAAGCTTGGACGCGCGTCCGGCCATGAAAGGCAGGGCGATGTAGAACCCCAATCCGGCTGCACCGATCACGTGCAAAAACAACATAAAACTTAACATCAAGCGTCCTCCTCGGTAGATATATAGTCACGCTTAAGTATACTAAAACTGACCCGGCAATACAAAGAAACGCTTTATTCGCCGGCCTGCGACAGGCGGTGCTTCACGATGGCGGCCTTGATCGCGAAATAATCGACCTCTTCCGGCAGCGCCTCCTTGATTGGCTTCAGTTTTTCCGTGCCGATCTCCCTGATCGTCTCCACGATCAGCGCCTCGTGACGCTCGGGAATGAAATCGCCCCAAGGCAGCTCCTCGCCCTCTTCCCCGCAGCGAAGCAAATGGTTCTCGATCGTCACGCGGCTCATTCCGCGAAGCGAAGCGATCTCGGCCAGCGACTTGCCTTCGGCGAACAGCGTCAGCGTCTGCACATGGCTTGGCAGTTCCGCCAGTCGGGCCAACTCGTCGCCTCCTGCCGCACCGGTGACGGCGCCAAATCCCGCTCCGTCCCCGGAGTTCGGCGGCTCCGTTGATCCATGGACGGCTTGAGCCGACGACGACGGGGCGAATCCGCCGGATGCCTGTCCGCTCCGCGCCTGCCCTTCCGCTCCGTCCTGCTTATGCTGCCTGACGATCGCGATGACGTCATGCCCATACTTGCTGACTTTCGCCGCGCCGATCCCTTTCACGCCGAGCAGCTGCTCCGACGTGACGGGCTGCGTGTCCGCGATTTCCCGCAGCGCCGAATCGAAGAACAGCATGAACGGCGGCACCTTCTCCCGTGCCGCCGTCTCCCGGCGCCACTCCCTCAAAGCCTCGAATAACGGCGCGTTCGCGGCCGACACCGCGGAACCGGTCTCCCGCCGTTTGACGGACGCGCTCTGACGCCGCTGGACGGGCACGGAGCCTTCCAAGACCGGCAGCGCCTCCGCCGTCAAGGAGACCGTCGGGTACTCGCCATCGCTGATGCGCAGATACCCTTCGGCGACCAGGAAATACATCAGATCGGCAATGTCGCGTTCCGCCCACTGGCGCATCAGCCCATAGGTCGACAGGCGATCGAAGCCGAATTCCAGGATTCGCTTCTCGCGCGAGCCCTTCAGCACTTTCGCCGCCATCGAGATTCCGAACCGGCCCTTCAGCCTTCCTACGCAGGACAACGCCTTGCGCGCGTCTTCCGTGACGTCCGCCATCGCGCTGACGTCGAGGCAATTGCTGCATTTGCCGCATTCCGGGACGTCCGCCTCGCCGAAGTACCGGACAATGTATTGCAGCAAGCATTTCTCCGACCGGCTGTAGTGCATCATCGTATACAGCTTGTTCAATTGAACCGTCTTGCGCTCCGGATCCGCGGTACCGCGGTCGATGAGAAACCGCTGCACCTGGACGTCCTGCGGCTCGAACAGGAGCACGCATTCGCTTTCCTCGCCGTCGCGTCCGGCACGTCCGGCTTCTTGATAATACGATTCCACGTCGCCCGGCATCTGCCAGTGCACGACGAAGCGGACGTTCGGTTTGTCGATGCCCATGCCGAATGCATTCGTCGCGACCATCACCCGGTTCTCGTCGAACCGGAACCGTTCCTGCGCATCCGCGCGCTCCTCGTCGTTCAGGCCGCCGTGGTATTTGCCGACCGCGATGCCGAGCCGGGACAGATCCTCGCACACTTCCTCGGCTTCTTTGCGCGTCGCGGTGTAGACGATGCCCGATTGATCGGGCCGCTGCCGCACGAAATCCCGCAAAAATTTGCGCTTGTCCGTTCCCGTTACGACCGACAGCGTGAGATTCGTTCGGGCGAAGCCCGTTACGAAAATATTCGGATCATGCAGTCCGAGCATGGCCGCGATATCTTCCGATACTTCCGGTGTTGCCGTGGCCGTGAACGCGGCGACCGGAGGCCGGTTCTCGAGCCGGCCGATCCAGCCCGCCAACTGGCGGTAGCTCGGACGGAAGTCATGCCCCCATTGGGAGACGCAGTGCGCTTCGTCGATCGCGATGAGCGGAATATGCATTTGCGCCGACAACGACTCGAACATGCCGCCGTCGAGCCGCTCGGGCGCGACGTAGAGCAGCTTGTAGGCGCCCTGGGAGGTCTGCCTGACGACGTCCCGGTATGCGGCGGCATCGAGCGAGCTGTTCAAATACGCGGCGGGCACGCCCAGCCGGTTCAGCGTATCGACCTGGTCTTTCATCAATGATATGAGCGGCGAGACCACGATCGTCGTGCCCGTCTGAAGCATGGCGGGGATTTGATAGCAGACCGACTTCCCGCCGCCCGTCGGCAGGATCGCCAACGTGTCTTTGCCGGAAAGCAGCCCCTCGATGATATCGCTCTGCCCTTTGCGGAAGCTGTCATAGCCGTAAATCTTTTTTAGCGTCTGCAGCGCTTCGAGATGCATAAGACCCACTCCTTTTACGTGTTAGGTATCCGCCTGAAAATCGCTTTAGTAGAAATAACCCGCTTCATAAGGCCGGAAAAACAGGAAGACCCTGACGGCAGATCAGTCAGGGTCTCATGTGCTTCATGAGTGTTGCGATAAGCGTATCGGCTAGCCGTTCACGACAGCGATCACGTTCCGAACGGAGCTCGCGGATTTCTCCAACGCCGCTTTCTCGTCCTCGGTCAGCTCGAGCTCGAACACTTTCTCGATGCCGTCGCCGCCCAGAATCGCCGGTACGCCCATGAACAAATTATCGTAGCCGTATTCGCCCTGCAGCAGCGCGATGACCGGCGTGATGCGTTTCTTGTCCTTCAGAATCGCTTCGGTCATCTGGACCAACGATGCCGCGGGCGCATAGTACGCGCTGCCGTTGCCGAGCAGGTTGACGATCTCGCCGCCGCCGACGCGCGTGCGCTGCACGATTGCCTCGATGCGATCCGCCGCGATCAGCTTCTCGATCGGGATCCCTCCGACGTTGGAGTACCGCACGAGAGGAACCATGTCGTCGCCGTGCCCGCCGAGCACGAACCCGCGAACGTCCTCGACGGATACGTTCAGCTCCTCGGCGATGAACGTGCAGTAACGCGCCGTGTCCAGCACGCCCGACTGGCCGATGACGCGGTTCTTAGGGAAGCCCAGCGCGTTGTAAGCCACGTATGTCATGGCATCGACCGGGTTGGACAAGATGATGACGTAAGCGTCCGGACTGGTCGCTTTGATGTTCTCGCAGACGGATTTCACGATGCCCGCGTTCGTGTTGACCAAATCGTCGCGGCTCATCCCCGGTTTGCGGGCGATGCCGGCCGTGATGATCACGACTTGGGAATCTCTCGTGTCTTCATAGTTGGACGTACCCGTGATCTTGGCGTCGACGCCTTGGACCGGCGTGGATTCCATCATATCGAGCGCTTTGCCCTTCGTCGGGTTCTCGAGCTGCGGAATATCGACCAGCACGACGTCCCCAAGCTCTTTCTGCGCCAGCATCAAAGCCGTCGTAGCACCGGTAAAGCCGGCGCCGACAACCGTAATCTTATGCCGTTTAATCACCATCTTAGAAAGCCTCCCATAAGTATAACCGCGTCAAGCGGCCATCATTAGTTTGATAGAACGCTGCAAGCGCCCAACCGCTCGAACGACGTAAAAGCGGACAAGATCCGCATAAGCGAAGCCATGCGGATCTTGCGTAAGCCCTGCATGCATCTACATTTAAGCGCCTCTCCCGCTCGCCCGCTATTCGGAGGGATTCCAAAGGGCGAAGCCCTTGGAGTCCCCCTCAGGGAGATTTAGGGGGTGCACTTAATATCTAGAGGATGCACTTATGAATTTATTTTTAAACCAAAGGGTCAATAGAGACCCCTATTCCTTACAGATGCTTGATGATCTCGTCGGCAAACGCCGAGCACTTCACTTCCGTCGCGCCTTCCATCAGGCGGGCGAAGTCGTACGTGACCGTTTTGTTGTTGATCGCCGTTTCCAAGCCTTTGTAGATGGAATCAGCCGCTTCCTGCCAGCCCAGGTGCTCAAGCAGCATAACGCCGGAGAGGATAACGGAACCCGGGTTCACCACGTCAAGATCCGCGTATTTCGGAGCCGTGCCGTGCGTAGCTTCGAAGATAGCATGTCCGGTCAGGTAGTTGATGTTGGCGCCCGGAGCGATGCCGATGCCGCCGACTTGCGCAGCCAGTGCGTCGGACAGGTAGTCCCCGTTCAGGTTCAGCGTCGCGATGACGTCGAAGTCCGTAGGACGCGTCAACACTTGCTGCAGCGCGATATCGGCGATGGCGTCTTTCACGATCAGCTTGCCGGCGGCTTCCGCGTCTTTTTGCGCTTTGTTGGCAGCGTCCGCGCCGTCTGCTTCTTTGATGCGGTCGTATTGGCCCCACGTGAAGGTTTGATCCGCGAACTCTTGCTCGGCCACTTCGTAGCCCCAGTTCTTGAACGCGCCTTCCGTGAATTTCATGATGTTGCCTTTATGCACGAGCGTCAGCGATTTGCGGTTGTGTTTCAGCGCGTATTCGATCGCTGCGCGAGCCAGACGTTTGGAACCTTCCGCCGAAACCGGCTTGATGCCGATACCCGACGTTTCAGGGAAGCGGATTTTGTTGACGCCCATTTCGTTTTGTAGGAAGGAGATTACTTTCTTGACCGCGTCGGAACCTTCTTGGTACTCGATGCCGGCATAGATGTCTTCCGTGTTCTCGCGGAAGATCACCATGTTTACGAGCTCCGGACGTTTAACCGGGGAAGGCACGCCGTCGAAGTAACGGACGGGACGCAGGCAAACGTACAGGTCGAGCTCTTGGCGAAGCGCGACGTTCAGGGAACGGATGCCGCCGCCGATCGGCGTCGTCAACGGTCCTTTGATCGCAACGATGTATTCGCGAATAGCCGTCAGCGTGTCGGCCGGAAGCCACTCGCCGTAAGTATTGAATGCTTTCTCGCCGGCGAACACTTCGTACCAAGCGATTTTTTTCTCGCCGCCGTATGCTTTCTCTACGGCCGCGTCCAGAACGCGTTTGGATGCTTTCCAGATATCGCGGCCCGTGCCGTCGCCTTCGATGAAAGGAATGATCGGGTTGTTCGGTACTTGAAGCACGCCGTTATCGATCGTGATTTTGTCGCCTTCTGTCGGCAATGCGAATTTTTCGAGTTGCATAATGATGAATTCCTCCTAAAATGTAGTTGGTTCGGTACACATAACATGACGGGAGCCGGCAACGCAGCTTGAGGCAAGCTGCGCGTCAACACCCCGTCAGAGGCAGGACGGTCACAGGATTACCCACGGCCGTCTATTTGCTGTTCGTGATTAACGCTGCGCGATCGGCGTTACTTTTTGATCGACCGGTCCCGTATATTCCGCGCGCGGACGGATCAGACGGTTGTTGTCGTATTGCTCGAGGATATGCGCGGTCCATCCCGATGCGCGGCTGATCGCGAAGATCGGCGTGAACAAGTCGCGCGGAATGCCCAGCGTCGTGTACACCGAAGCGGAGTAGAAGTCGACATTCGGCTTCAGCCCTTTTTGGCCCGTTACGAGCTCTTCAATTTTGACGGACATCTCGTACAGCTCCATGCTGCCGGTCAGCTTGCCCAGCTCGCGGGACATTTTTTGCAAATGTTTCGCGCGCGGGTCGCCGTTCTTGTAGACGCGGTGTCCGAAGCCCATGATTTTTTCTTTGTTCGCAAGCTTTTCGTTAATATAGGATTCCACGTTCGCGAACGAACCGATTTCTTCCAGCATGACCATGACGGCTTCGTTGGCGCCGCCGTGCAGCGGGCCTTTCAACGCTCCGATGGCGGACGTGATGCCGGAGTAGATGTCCGACAAGGTCGCAACCGTCACGCGCGCCGCGAAAGTCGAGGCGTTCAGCTCGTGGTCGGCATGAAGCACAAGCGCTTGATCGAGCGCTTTGACGGCGACTTGATCCGGCTCTTGGCCGTTAAGCATATACAGAAAGTTATAAGCGATGGAAACGCCCGTTTTCGGCGCGACAGGCTCTTTGCCTTCGCGAATGCGTGCAAAGGCAGCGATCAGCGTCGGGATTTGCGCTTGAATTTTAATCGCTTTCTGAATGTTCGCTTCTTTGGACATATCGTTCGCCTGCCCGTCGAACAAAGCTAAGCTGGACACGGCCGTGCGAAGAGCTGCCATGGAGTTCGTGTCGTTCGGGTAGAGCTTCAAGGAATCCAGTACGCCGGCAGGAACCGCGGCGTATTCGCCAAGCTGCTTCAGCAGTTCGCCCAGCTCGGTTTGGTTCGGCAGCTTGCCGTACCAAAGCAGGTAGGCCACTTCTTCGAAAGAAGCGTTCTCCGCCAAGTCGTCAATATTGATGCCGCGGTAAGTCAGGACGCCGTCGATGATGGAGCTGATCGAGGAAGTCGTTGCGACAATACCTTCTAGACCTTTGGTTGCTGTCATGTTTCTCTCTCCTTTAACACCTTTTATTTCATAAATGGAGGAACAATTAACAATAGTTGGATTCGAGTTCCGTATCGTCATCTTTAATCATATCGGATTTCGATCCGGAAGGAAACAAAACAAGACATAAAAATGCTTTATCGCCACCATAAAAGCTTTTTTCCCGTTCGAAATTTCGCCATTTTCGCGGTGAATCCTCCCATGATTTTACCCAGTTCCCCGTGCTTTTACCCCTGCAAAACAAACCTTTGTTGAAGCCCGCCGCAAGTGGTAAAATGTGCGATAGTACCTGAAACAACGTTCACGATTTTCCGAAGGAGGCTCCACGCATTGACGGAACAACGCATCGGCATTATCGACATCGGCTCCAACTCCATCCGGCTGGTCGTTTATGAACGGACCTCCGGCGGTGCGCACCGCGTCATCGACGGCAGCAAGCGCGCCGCGAGGCTCAGCGAGCATTTGGACGAGAACGGCGCCCTGCCTGACGAAGTCATTCAACAGATAGTCGATATGATCAACCATTTCCGCTTGATTTGCGCGCACCACAAAACCGGTCTGATCCGTGCCGTAGCCACGGCCGCCATCCGGAATTCCGCCAACCGCAGCCATGTGCTCGAGCGGATCGAATCGGAGACGGGACTGGCGATCGAGCTGATCTCCGGCGAAGAAGAAGCCGGCTACGGCTTTCTCGGCATGATTAATTCGATGTCCGTGACGGACGGCTTGCTGATCGATATCGGAGGCGGAAGCACGGAGGTATCGCTGTTCAGGAACCGCAGCCTCGTCGAGGCGGTCTCGTTCCCGTTCGGCTGCGTCAGCCTGACCCGCCAATTCTCCAAGGGCGGCATGCTGTCCGACCAGGCGCTGAAGGAGCTGGAGCAGCTCGTGGAACAAGCCGTTCAGCGCCAGCCTTGGCTCAAGCAGTCGCCCGGACTCCCGCTCGTAGGCGTGGGCGGCACCGTCCGGGCGCTCGGCAAGATGCATCAGGCATACGTGAAATATCCGTTCGAAAGCACGCATAATTATCCGCTGACCGGCGAAGCCGCCGGCGAGCTCTTCGAGCTGCTGCGCAAGCTGCCGATCGGCAAACGCAAGAACTTTCCCGGACTTTCCAAAGACCGCGTCGACATCATCGTGCCGGGACTCGCCATTCTGCGGACGATCTTCCGCGCGGTCGGCGCATCGCATTATTTGATCTGCGGCACCGGTCTTCGCGACGGTCTTTTCTACGCGACCCGCTTTCCGGATCGGCCGCGGCTGGACGACATCACCATGTACAGCGTCAATAATTTGGCGGCCCTTCATCCGGAAGCTCCGATGCAGCACACGGCGCAGGTAAACCGGATCGTCCTGCAATTGACCGGATTGCTGAAAGCCCGCCTCTCGGACGGAGACAACGCCATGCTGTTCATCGATATCGCCTCCACGCTGCACCGAATCGGCGCCGGCATCGATTATTACGATTACAAACGGCATACGTTCTACCTCATCATCAACTCCCGTCTGAACGGCTTGTCCCACCGGGAGCTGCTGATCTGCGCTTTGATCGCGTCCTATAAAAGCAAGAACCGCACGAAACAAATCGCCGCGTACTACAGGCCGCTGCTGTCCGAGGAGGATATCGCGTTGGTCTGCAAGCTCGGCACGCTGCTCCAGCTGGCGATCGCGCTCGACCGCAGCGAAACGCAGGCCATCGGCAAGCTGGAGGCCACGGAATCGGACGGCAAGCTGCATCTGCGGGCGGTCCGGGCGAGCGGCGCGCTGGGGGTCGAACACAAAGAGGTCGACTCGATTTCCGATGATTTCAAGAAGCTCTGGGGCCTTACTCCGATCCTGTATTCACCGGAACAGCGTTAGAAGAATATTTCCATCGGTGGATGTTCGTCGCCTGGAATTGACTGCGCAGCGACTGCAGCTCGTTGCGGACCGCCTCGTAGCCGCCGTTCGACTGCAGCTCGCGGGCTTTCTCGTTATCGTCGAGATTCATGCGCAGCACGTTCATCAGCATGCCGCGCAGCCTCGCGTCGAATACGGGGCACATGAGCTCGATCCGCCGGGTCAGATTGCGCGTCATCCAGTCGGCGCTGGACAGGAACAATTCCTCTTCCCCGCCGTTGCGGAAATAAATGATGCGGGAATGCTCGAGAAACCGGTCCACGATGCTGATGACGCGGATATTTTCGCTTAAGCCGGGCACGCCCGGACGCAGACAGCATACGCCGCGGACGATCAATTCGATCCGGACGCCGGCCATGGAAGCCTCATACAGCTTATCGATCATCTCCTGATTCGATAAGCTGTTCATTTTTGCGATGATATGGGCGGGTTTTCCTTCTGCGGCATGCGCCTTCTCGCGGTCGATCAGCCCGAACAGCTTCTGTTTCAAGTCCGTCGGCGCGACGCCGAACGCCTTCCATTCGTACGGGGACGAATAGCCGGTGATCTCGTTGAACAGGGCGGAAGCGTCGGCGCCGATGACCGGATGGGACGTGAACAGGCCGATATCGGTGTAGAGCTTCGCCGTGCTGTCGTTGTAATTGCCCGTGCCGACATGCACGTAGCGGCGCAGTACGCCCTGTTCTCTGCGCACGACCAGCGTGATTTTGGCATGCGTCTTCAGACCCACGAGGCCATACACGACATGGCAGCCGGCTTTCTCCAGCTGGCGCGCCCACGCGATGTTCCGCTCCTCGTCGAACCTCGCTTTCAATTCCACGACCACCGTGACTTGTTTGCCGGATTCCGCGGCGACGGCCAGCGCCTGAACGAGCGCCGATTGGCCGCTGACCCGATACAGCGTCATTTTGATCGCGAGCACGTAAGGATCCTGCGCCGCGTCCATGACGAAATCGGTCACGGCATCGAACGACTCGTACGGGTGATACACCAGCACGTCTTCCTGCCGAAGGACAGCGAACATGTCTTCCGTGTGCTCGAATTCATGCGGGTACACGGGTTCGATCCGAGGATACTTCAGATTCTCGTAACCCTCCAGCGAGCCGGTAAACCGCATCAGGAAGCTGAGATCGAGCGGCCCGTCGATCTCGAACAGATTCTCGCCCTGCTCCAGCTCTTCCTTCAGCATTTGCAGCGAGTACGGGTGCATGCCCTTGCCGTATTCGAGACGTACGGGAAGCCCCCAGCGGCGGCGGCGAAGCTCCTTCTCGATCTCCTCCAGCAAATCCTCCGCGCCTTCTTCGTTCAGCGTCAAGTCCGCGTTGCGCGTCAAACGAAACGGATCGACGGCGATCGTCGTATAACCATTGAACAACGTATTGATATGCCGTTCGATCAACTGCTCCAGCAGCACGAATTCATGCTTCTTGCTGTTGACCCTTCCCGGTACCTGGACGAAACGCTGGAGGATGGAAGGCACCTGCACGATCGCGAAGAACGGGTCTTCGTCGAGCTCCGGCCGCTCTCCGCGGCCCAACAGAACGGACAAGTACAGCTCCTTGGAGTGCAGCAGCGGAAACGGACGGCTTTGGTCGACCGCCATGGGGGTCAATACCGGGAATACGATTTCGAGGAAATATTCGTCGACCGCCTTCAACTGCTGCGGATTCAATTCATCTATGGTTCGGAAGCAAATGCCTTCCTTCATTAATCCCCGCAGTATTTCACGGTAAGTCCGGTACTGGTCCGCAACCATCTGCCCGGTCCGTTTCATCAGCCGTTTCCATAAGCTTGCAGGTATGTAACCCGTGAAGTCGCGCTTGGTGAACCCGGCTTTTATCTGATCTTGGATGCCGGCAACGCGGACGCTCATGAACTCGTCCAAATTGCTCGACACGATGGCCAAAAACTTTGCCCGCTCGAGCAGCGGATTGCCGGGATCCTGCGCTTCTTCCAGCACGCGGCGATTAAACTCAAGCCAGCTTAAGTCGCGATTCAAATAGGGCGACATGATTTTGTTCATAGATCCAGGGTCCTCCTGATTGTCGAATAGTCTCATTATGTAGGTTTATTGTTTCTCGCATATTAATGGATTGTAAAGGGGGCGTAAAGAAACCGGAACAAGACTTATTTTTTGGTAAAGGCCATACTCGCTATGCTACAATTATACAATAATGTATAAAGGAATGTCGGCCGCTTAGAACTTTGAGGAGTGATAGTTGTTATGGACCGAGTCATCTGGAAACGAATATGGCGCGCCGCGCTGGTGATCTCCCTGCTGGTCGTCTTCGTGCTCGCCGTGATTTACGTGACGCCGCTCGTTTACCCGTTTCTCCTGGGGTGGCTGCTCGCGTACGCGATCAATCCGATCGTCAATCTCCTTAACAGAAAATTAAAACTTCCGCGATGGATCGGCGTTTCGATTACGCTCGTCGTCTTCGTCATCGCGATGCTGACGATCGTCTCGGCGCTCGTCACGCGGATCGTCGTGGAAATCATCACCTTGTCCAAATCGCTCAGCAACAGCATCGACTGGTGGCGCGATCAATTCGAATTCTTGATGAACAAGCCCGAAATCCAAAACCTGATCGAGAACCTCACTTCCTTCTACCAGGACAATCCCAATTACCAGGAAACGATCAACAGCCGGATCTCGGATACCGCCAATTTGGTCGCGCAAACGAGCACCAATATCGTGACTTTTTTCTTGAACGGCATCGTGAGCATCATCACGTCGCTGCCGAACGTCGCGACGATCTCCGTCGTCGTCCTGCTGGCCGCCTTCTTCATCAGCAAGGATTGGCACCGGCTCGGCAAACGAACATCCGCGTGGCTGCCGCAGGGCATCATGCAATCCACGACCATCGTATGGGGCGATCTCAAGAAAGCGTTGTTCGGGTATTTGCGCGCCCAGTTCATTATGATTTCCATCACGGCGGTCGTCGTAACCGTCGGCCTCCTCATTATCGGCGTCCATTACGCGATCACCATCGGCATGCTGATCGGCCTCGTGGATCTGCTTCCGTACTTGGGCGTAGGAGCGGCCATGATCCCTTGGATTCTCTACACCTTCATCTACGGCGACGTCACGCTCGGCATCGAGCTCTCGATCCTCTACGGCGTCATTCTCGTCGCCAGACAGACGCTGGAGCCCAAGGTCCTTGCCAGCAGCGTGGGACTCGAGGCGCTGCCGACGCTCATCTCCATGTTCGTCGGACTGAAACTGTTCGGCGTGCTCGGGCTCATCATCGGCCCGGTCTCGCTCGTCATCCTGACCACCATACATAAAGCGAACGTCTTCCGCGACCTGTATGCGTTCATCGTCCGCGGGCCGAAATAACCGGTCCGATCCGTTTCTTGGCGAAACGCCAAAAGTCCTGCCTTCGATCGCGAAAGCAGGACTTTTTGTTATGGCCGGCCAACGCGGGGAGCGCGTTCCGAGTATGCCGGGCAATCTTATGCCGATTGCGCGGATGCGACGAAAGAATTATTTACCTGCGCCGAATCACGAACGAGCCGTTGCGCACTTTCTTTTCCAACCAGCGATACATCAGGATTCGGTAAAAGGGGCGCGTGAACGGAAGGAGCATCGTCACGCCGACGATATCGGAGAAGAAGCCCGGCAGCAGCAGCAGCAGTCCGCCGATCAGGACGCAAATGCCGTTCAGCATGGCATGCCCGGGCGGTCTGCCGCTCTGGAGCTGCATCTGAACCTCCGCGAACGCTTTGCGGCCCTCCGAGCTGGCCAGCTTCGCGCCCAGGAAGCCGGTCAGCAGGATGATCAGAAACGTCGGCCAACCGCCGATCAAATGTCCCATCCGGATAATGCCCCACAATTCAACCGCCGGGATAACGATAATAGCCGCAACCAACCATTTGAGCATCTTCGCAATCCCTCCTTCGGCTTATTTATAAGATGTCCGCCGCATGCGATTCCAGCCTTGCATAAAGCTCGGGAAGCGCCTTGTCGAGGCGCGAGGGCCGCCAATCCCGGTTTACCCAGACATGGCGCGTACCGCCTCTCACGAGCAGTTTGCCAGGCGGCTCGTTCCCTTCCCAGAGCGTCGGGAATGTTTCTCCCTCTCCCGCCAGCCTCACTTCGGAACGGAACGACAGCCGCACCGGCGACAGCTTGTCGATCCGCGTGCATACGAGCACGTTGTCGTCGTAACGGGCCGGCGAAACGTAAGCGCAGTCCAAGTCGACGACCGGCAGAAGGAGTCCCTGCTTCTCGATCGCGTCGTACGGCGTGCCGAGCGAACGCACGAATTCCGTTCGTCCGATCTCGAACCACGTGACGTAATTGCCGTAGAACACGACGCCCATCTGATCGGTTTCCTGGTACCTGACCCGCAGCGGGTGCAGGTGCCAGCGAACCGTCGTATCCTTATCTTCATTGGTCATGCGCATTCTCTCCTTAGTTGAACGAAAAGCGACGGCGCTCGCGCGCCATCGCTTCTTTATACGTTTATGCGGGTATGGGGTTTCTTACATGACCTTGGCTTGTCCGGAGTAAATGACGCCCACTTCGGCATACACCGTGACTTCCATCCCGTCATGCAGCAGCTCAAGCGCATTGTGCACGCCCAGAATGACCGGGATGCCCAAGTTCAGCGCCACGATCGCCGCATGGCTCGTAATGCCGCCTTGCTCGGTGATGACCGCCGCCGCTTTCTGAATGGCCGGCATGTATTCGCGATCGGTGGAGGTCGTCACCAGGATGGAACCCTCCGTCGTCTTCGCGATCGCTTCCTCCGGCGTACGGGCCGAGACCACTTTGCCGGTGGCGCTTTGGCTGCCGATGCCTTGGCCTTTGGCGATCATTTCGCCGATCGTATGGATCTTGATCAGGTTCGTCGAGCCGGAACGGCCGACCGGAACGCCCGCCGTGATGATGACCGTATCGCCCAGCTTCACGAGGCCGGAGTTGATGCCGCCTTGAACGGCGATGTCGAACATGGCGTCCGTCGTTTCCGCCGGCGTGCCGAGTACCGGCAGCACGCCCCAGATCAGCGCCAAACGGCGCATCACTTGCTCAACCGGCGTAACGGCGATGATCGGCGATTTCGGACGGTATTTGGATACCATGCGCGCCGTATAACCGCTTTCCGTCGACGTGATGATCGCTTTCGTATTCAGGTCGAGCGCGGAATTCGCCACGGCTTGACTGATCGCTTCCGTTACCGTCGATTGCTGCGCTTTGGCTTGCTTCGTGAAGATCTCGCGGTAATCCAGCGCCGATTCCGCGCGCACCGCGATCCGGGACATCGTTTGAACGGATTCGACCGGGTATTTCCCCGCGGCCGTCTCGCCGGACAGCATGATGGCGTCCGTGCCGTCGAAGATCGCGTTCGCGACGTCGCTTGCTTCCGCGCGCGTCGGACGCGGGTTGCGCTGCATGGAATCCAGCATCTGCGTCGCCGTGATGACCGGTTTGCCCGCGCGGTTGCACTTCTGGATCATTTCCTTCTGAACAAGCGGCACCTCTTCGGCCGGAATTTCAACGCCGAGATCGCCGCGGGCAACCATCAAGCCGTCCGAAACTTCCAGGATTTCGTCGAGGTTGTCCACGCCCTGCTGGTTCTCGATTTTGGAGATGATCTGAATATGGCTGGCGTTATGCTTCTCCAGCAGCTCGCGGATTTCGAGCACGTCCGTCGCTTTGCGCACGAACGAAGCCGCGATGAAATCGATGCCTTGCTCGATGCCGAACACGATATCCCCGGCGTCTTTCTCCGTGATGCCCGGCAGCGAGATATGAACGCCCGGCACGTTAACGCCTTTCTTGCTCTTGATCGGTCCGCTGTTGACGATGCGGCATTTGATCTCCGTGCCTTCGACTTCCTCGACCGTCAGGCCGATCAAACCGTCGTCGATCAGGATCGTCGCCCCGATTTCGACATCTGCCGGAAGGTTCGTATACGTTACGGGAATCCGATTGCGGTCGCCCAGGATTTCTTCCGTCGTGAGCGTAATCGTCTCGCCTTGGTTCAGCTCGATCGGTTCTTCCTTCAGCTTGCCGAGACGGATCTCGGGGCCTTTGGTGTCAAGCAGGATCGCGACGTTCTTGCCGAGCTCCTTGCTCGCTTGGCGGATGTTCTTGATTCGGTTGCCGTGCTCCTCGAAATCGCCGTGCGAGAAGTTCAGGCGGGCGACGTTCATGCCCGCGTTAATGAGCTTCTTCGTGTTTTCCAGCGATTCGCTGGACGGGCCAATGGTACAAACGATCTTTGTTTTGCGCATGAGTGGTTTCCATCCTCCGTTAATGCGGATACGTGATTGGGTTCGTTAAACTTGGGCCGACTCGGCTTCGATGGCGGCCTCGGCCGCCACGGCCGGGCCGGACGAGCGGTAAGCGCCGACTTTACGGAATTTATTGTAACGGTCCTCGACCAGCTCTTCCGGGGACATGCGGGACAGCTCGATCAAATGGCGCCATACCGCTTCTTTGATCGATTCGGATTGCGCCGCCAGATCGCGATGCGCGCCGCCCTGCGGCTCCTCGATGATTTCTTCGATGATCCCGAAGCCGAGCAAATCGCCTGCCGTGATTTTCATGACCGAAGCCGCTTCGTCCGCGCGGCCCGCGTCCTTCCATAGAATGGACGCCGCGCCGTTCGGCGAAATCGCGGAATAAATGGCATTCTCCAGCATCAGCACGCGGTTGCCCACGCCGAGCGCAAGCGCGCCGCCGCTGCCGCCTTCGCCGATGACCACGCAGATGATCGGCACGCCGAACGTCGCCATCTCGCGCAGGTTGCGGGCGATCGCTTCCGATTGTCCGCGTTCCTCGGCGGTGTTGCCGGGGTAGGCGCCTTTCGTGTCGATGAACGTCACGATAGGACGGCGGAATTTGTTCGCCTGCTGCATCAGCCGCAGCGCTTTGCGGAATCCTTCCGGATGCGGACTGCCGAAGAAACGCGCGATGTTATCCTTCGTGTCTTTCCCGCGCTGATGGCCGATGACCGTAACCGGCACGCCGTTCAGCTTCGCCAAGCCGCCGACGATCGCCAGATCGTCCGCGAACAGGCGGTCGCCGTGAAGCTCGATGAAATCGGTAAAAATCGCCCCGATGAAATCCAGCGACGTCGGGCGCCCGTGATGGCGCGCCAGGTGCATCTTCTGGGCAGGGGACAATTCGTTGTACAATTCCTCTTGCAGCTGCTTGCAGCGCTCCTCGAGGCGGGAAATTTCATCGCTGAAATCGATGCCCGACTCTTGGCCGAATTTCTTCAGTTCCTCGATCTTCTTTTGCAGCTCGTTCAGCGGTTTCTCAAACGGCAGCTCACCCGCCATTAATCGTTTCCCCCTTCGCAGAATGCATATCCAGCAGTTTGGTCAACATCGATTTCAATTCTTTGCGATGCACGACCTTATCCAATTGGCCGTGCTGCAGGTTGAATTCCGCCGTCTGGAAATTGTCCGGCAGCTTCTGGCGGATCGTCTGCTCGATGACGACGCGGCCCGCGAAACCGACCAGCGCGCCGGGCTCGGCCAAATTGAAGTCGCCCAGCATCGCGAAGCTCGCGGAGACGCCGCCCGTCGTCGGATCGGTCATGACGGAAATGTAAAGTCCGCCGTCGCCTTGGAATTTCGCCAGCGCGGCGCTGGTTTTGGCCATTTGCATCAAGCTGAGGATGCTCTCCTGCATACGTGCGCCGCTGGACGTCGAGAAAATGATGAGCGGCAGCTTCTTCTCGTAGGCTTGTTCGATCGCGCGCGTGATTTTCTCGCCGACGACGGAACCCATGCTCCCCGCGAAGAAATCGAAGCTCATGAAAGCGGCGACGACCGGCAGCCCGCCGATCGTCCCTTCTCCCGTCACGACCGCGTCGGTCAGGCCGGAGCTCTTCTGCTGCGCTTCCACTTTGCCGGCGTAGCCCGGGAATCCGAGCGGATCCTCGGAAGACAGGTCGGCGTCGAATTCCGTCAGACGGCCCTCGTCAAGCGTGATGGCGATCCGGTCCCATGCGCTGAGGCGGAAGTGATAGCCGCAGCTCGGGCAAACCTTCAGATTCTTCTCGATTTCTTTGCTGAATTGGATGTTGCCGCACTTCGGACACTTGGACATCAAGCCTTCCGGGATATCCGGTTTCGTGCGAGGCTGGCCCGAAGGAATCGTGGCGTATTTTTTTTTATGGAATAAGTCCTTGAACACGAGTGACACCTCTTTGGGGGCGCAGTAGTTTTAATGTTTACAACCTGCGCATGGGAACGCAGTAGTTTTAATGTTTACAACCTGCGCATGGGAACGCAGTAGTTTTAATGCTTACAACCTGCGCATGGGAACGCAGTAGTTTTAATGTTTACAACCTGCGCATGGGAACGCAGTAGTTTTAAGACTTTCAGGCTGCGCATGAAAGGAAGTAGTTTTAAAGGTACAAAGCCGCGCCCGGGGACGCGCCGGTTCGATTTAACGTTGCGAGTTTAAAATGCCGTTCAGCACTTCCTGCACTTCTTCCAGTTCGCCAGATGGGACCAATATTTCGAATTGCTGCTTCGAAACATTAATCGGTCGAATCTTTACGAGAAACCCTTCCTGGGTCAGCCGGTTTTTAATGCTCTCCGCAATTTTTGCCGTAGGCGCGATATAGATAACCGTCCACATGAAGGAACCTCCTGAGCATTGTTAAAGGATCATCTGAACGCACATGGGGAGCCATGGCCGCGCTATAAACTCTCGTTATCTGGGCATATGATGTCATAATGATACCATATGTTTGGATTCCATCGCAACGCCGCATGGCTGGAAGCCGCGCCGCTTGCCTGCCGGGAACGTCGGCGTCACTGCGATTGATCGGCGATCTCGTAGCGGTTGGCCTTCGGATCCTGATGCGCGATGCGCGCCGAAGCCGCGGCGGCAAGTCCGGCGACGAGGTCGTCCAGAAAGACATGCACATGCTTGCCTTTCTCGTTCAGCTTGCGGATAATGCCCGGCTTCACTTTGTCGAGATAGCCGAAGCTCGTAAGCCCGATCATGCCGTAAACGTTCGTGATGCCGAGCGCGAGCGTCTCGTCGACGCCGAAGAGGGACTCATCCGCTTCCATAATGGCCTGCAGCGGTTCCGGCAGAAGCTTGCGTTCGGCCAGCTCATCCAGCGCGATGCCGGTAAACAGCACGTATTGCACCTCGCGTTTGCCCAACACGTGAAGCACGCTCTCTTCGCATTCTTGGTAAGTCAGGTCCGGATTATAAGGGCGCTGCAGCGAAAATACGATATCCGCGACGTCGCTCACCGTTACTCCGCGTCTGCTCAGCCATTGTTCCATATTGGACGACATAGCCTATCCCCCCGCATCGGCTTGTACGAATCGGGCCGCGCATGGCGGGCGACTGGACCGGCATGCCGGCAGTCCCGATCGCGTGCAAGCTTCGAAAATGCGGAGCCGTCAGTCAATCATAGCTCCGTGTCTCCTAAATGTATGCGGAGATGCGGAAACATGTGCATGCCGATAAACGATGATCCGGGCAAGCGCTCAATGCCGTCCGGAAGCACGCTTTCTTGCGGCGAGTTATTTGACGATCGCGGAGCCTTTGCCGAAGAGCGACTCGATGTCCTGCAGCAGCCGCTGCGACGGTTTCACCCGGAACGCTTCGCTCAACGCCACCGTCCGGCCTTCCCGTTCGTAGAACAGGACGGTCTCGAGCGGGCCCGCGCTGCCCGTCAGCAGCGATTTCAGCCGTTCCATCGCCGCGGAATCCTCGCGGCCCGCGACGATCTTCACATAGAGCCGCTGCACCCGTTTCGCCGGCGCGACGCCCGGTTTGTCCGAAGCCTCGCCGTTGGCTTGGCGCGGCGAGCGGTCGCTGCCGGCTGATGCGGAATGCCGCTCCGCGGCTACGGAGCCATCGGAGGCAGCGCTCGGCCGCGGTGCCGCGGGAACGGCAGCCGCGGCGCCTGCCGGACCGCGCTGACCCGAAGCCCTTCCGGTCCCGCCCGGAACGGCTTGCGCCGGAGAAGCCGCTGCGGCAGTACGCGCCGCACGGGCATCGGGCGCGCCGGACGGCGCTGCGCCGATATCGCGCGCTGCCGCCGCGCCGCCTCCTTGAGCCGCGTTGTCGCGCGCGGCCCGGCTCTGCCCGAAGCGCAGCAGCCGCTGCAGCTGCGCGGCAAGCTCCTTCGGCGGCCCGCCGCCGGACAAGCCGCTGCCGAGCGAAATCGCGTCCTCGAGCAGCAGCTTGTAGTCTTCGTCCTGATGCTGCAGCTTGGCCAGCGCGACGACGAGATTGCCGGGCTCGAGCAGCTGTTCGTGCCGCTTCCATACCGTCGGGAACGCGACCGCCTCGACGCGCATGATGCGATCCTCGACCTCGAGAAAGGCCATCGCTTGGCCCTTGCGCGTCATCAAGGGCTTCTTCGACACGACCATCGCGGCGACGAGCACGTAGGCGCCGTCCGGCGCTTCCGCCAAGTCGACCAAGCGATCGATCGGCTGGCCGGTCAAAGCCTCGTCGAAATCGTCGAGCGGATGCCCCGACAAATACATGCCGAGCAGCTCCCGCTCCAGCCCGAGCAGCTGGCCCGTGGTGAACGGCCGGACGTCCGGCAGCTCGACGTCCCAGTTCTGCACCTCGTCGAAGCCGAACAGCTCGATCTGCAGCTCCTCGCGTTCCTTGCGCCACTTCAGCGCGGCTTCGACCGTCTCGTCGAGCACGGCGATAAGCTGCGCCCGGTGGGCACCCAACGTATCGCACGCGCCCGCTTGAATCAACGATTCCAGCACGCGCTTGTTCACGACGCGCAGATCCGCGCGTCGGCACAGGTCCAGCAGGCTCTCGAACTTGCGCTCCGCGCGCTCCTTCAGCAAGGACTCGATCGCCTGCGTGCCCACGTTCTTGATCGAGGCCAAGCCGAAGCGGATCGCGCCGTTCACCGGCGTGAACGTCACGCTGCTCTCGTTTACGTCCGGCGGCAGCACTTCGATCTCCATCCGGCGGCATTCGTCGACGTATTCGGCCGTCTTGCGCTGGTTGCCCGTAACGGAAGCAAGCATGGACGCCATGAACGGCACGGGGTGATTCGCCTTCAGCCATGCCGTCTGAAACGCCAGCACGCCGTAGGCAGCCGCATGGGCGCGCGGAAAGCCGTAATCGGCGAAACGGACGATCATGTCGTAGACGGCGTTGGCGTCTTGCTCGCTATATCCTTGCCCCAAACTCCCGCTGACGAAATGCGCGCGCTGCTCGTCGAGCACCTCGCGCTTCTTCTTCGAGACGGCGCGGCGGAGCAGGTCGGCTTCGCCGAGCGAGAAGCCCGCCATCGACGACGCGATCTGCATGATCTGTTCCTGGTAGACGATAATGCCGTATGTGTCGGCGAGAATCGGTTCCAGCGACGGATGAGGGTACTCCACTTCCGCCGCTCCGTGCTTGCCTGCGATATATTTGGGAATAAAGTCCATCGGGCCCGGTCGATATAGCGCCACGACCGATACGATGTCTTCGAACTGCGTCGGCTTCAGGTCGCGGAGCACGCGGCGCACGCCGGAGGACTCCAATTGAAAAATGCCCGTCGTCTCCCCTCGGGCCAGCATCGCATAGGTCACGGGGTCGTCGTCGGGGATAAAGCGGAAGTCCACCGTGATGCCCTGCTGCTTCTTCACCCAGTCGAGCGCCCGCTCCAGGATGGACAGCGTGCGCAAGCCGAGAAAATCCATCTTCAGCAGACCCACGGCTTCAAGGTTCTCCATGGAATACTGCGTCAGCGCCGTTCGTTCGGTGCCCGCCTGCAGCGGCACGTAGTTCGTCAGCGGCTCGCCGGAGATGACGACGCCCGCGGCATGGGTCGAGGCATGGCGGGGCATTCCTTCGACTTTGATCGCCATGCGGAGCAGATCCGCCGTCTTCGGCTGGCGTTCCGAGGCCTCGCGGAGCTCGGCGCTGGTCCGCAGCGCCTCTTCGAGCGAGATGCCGAGCTGATTCGGGATCAGCTTGGCCGCGCGGTCGACCTCGCCGAACGGCACCGCCATCGCCCGGCCGACGTCGCGCACGGCCGCCTTGGCCGCCATCGTGCCGAACGTGATGATCTGGGCGACATGCTCGTCGCCGTACTTCGCCGACACGTACCCGATGACTTCGTCGCGCCGTTCGTCGTTGAAGTCGATGTCGATATCGGGCATCGAGACGCGCTCCGGATTCAGGAAGCGTTCGAACAACAGCTTGTATTTGAGCGGATCGACGTCCGTGATATTCAGCGTGTAGGCCACGAGGCTGCCTGCCGAAGAGCCCCGGCCCGGACCCGTGCGGATGCCCTGCTCATGGGCGAAGCGGATAAAGTCCCAGACGATGAGGAAATAATCGCTGAAGCCCATGTTGTCGATGACCTTCAACTCGTAGAGCAGACGCTCGAGCGCCTTCCGCTTCGTGGATTCGTCAGACGTCCAGGCGGGATCGCCGGCGTACCGCGCCTCCAGGCCCTCCCTGCAGAGCGCTTCCAGGTAGGCGGACGAGGTCATGCTGGCCGGAATCGGATGGAACGCCGGCAACAGCGCCCGGCCGAACGTCAATTCGAGCTCGCATTTCGCCGCGATCTCGACGCTTCGGCGCACCGCGTCCTCCGCTTGCCGGAATTGGAGGAACATCTCGTCGGCGCGCTTCAGGTACATCTGGTCCGTCAGCATCTGCAGCCGGTCGTCGTCCTCGACGGTTTTGCCGGTGCCGATGCAGATCAGCACGTCCTGCACCGCGGCATCGGACGGCTGCAGGTAATGCACGTCGTTGGTCGCGACGGTCGGGATGCCGGTCTGTTCCGCCAGCGCGAGCGTCGCCTGCAGCACTTTTTTCTGCTCCAGCATGCCGTGGTCCTGAAGCTCCAGGTAGAAGTCGTCGCCGAAGATCGCGCGGTAACGCTCGGCCGAACGAAGCGCTTCGTCGAGCCGGTCGTGCAGCAGGTGCTGGGCGATCTCGCTGCCGAGGCAGGAGCTGAGGCAGATCAAGCCTTCCGCGTGCGCGCGCAGCGATTCGAAATCGATCCGCGGCTTATAGTGAAACCCTTCCAAATGGCCGATGGAGCTCAGCTTCATCAAATTGCGGTAGCCCGTCTCGTTCTTGGCGAGCAGGATCAGGTGATAGATCGGATTGTCTTTGCGCGTGCCTTTGTCGAAACGGGAGCCGGTCGTCAAATAGACCTCGCAGCCGATGATCGGTTTGATCCCGCGGGCCCGGCACGCCTTGTAAAACGGAACGGCGCCGTACATGACGCCGTGATCGGTCAGCGCGAGCGCCTTCATGCCCTGCTCCGCGGCGGACTCTACCAGATCCTTGATCCGGGCGGCCCCGTCCAGGAGGCTGAATTCGCTATGAACATGCAAGTGTACAAATTCGCGTGCGCCGCTCATCGCCATTCCTTCTTTCTATCGTAAACGAGCATCATTTTCTATCATTTTATCATATTGGCGCCCTGCCCGCCCATACAATGGGACTAGGGCTGGTCGTTCCGCTCGCGCGCAACTGCTCGCCCATGCATCCGGGGCCGGTCGTTCCGCTCGCGCGCAACTGCTCGCCCATGCATCCGGGGCCGGTCGTTTCGCTCGCGCGCAACTGCTCGCCCATGCATCCCGGGAGGACAAGCCCCGTCCCCCCGACTTGACCGGAAGGGAGCGAAGCACCATGGACTCTTTCTTCACGAAAGCCACGATCGATTTCTTCATCGCCTTCGGCGTCGTGTTCGGCGGCTCGATGCTGGCCGGCATGGGATCCGTGTTCGTCATGGCAGCCCCGGCCGCCATCATGCTCGATACGGCTTCCCGCTTGAAAATATGGGCGCTCGTCGCCGCCGTCGGCGGGACGATCGATCCCATGCGGGTCATCGAAAGCAACATGATGGACGGCCATCTCTCGCCCGTCGTGCTGCAAATCGGTTACATTCTCTGCGCTTTCCTCGGCGCGCACATGGGCACGGAGCTTGTTCGCTGGCTCTGCAGAGGGGCGGTCTAGCGGATGCGCGTGCCTCCTTTCGAACGCTATGCGCGATTCACGCAGGCCGTCGCCTTCGTCGTGCTCGGCGGCATTCTCGGCGCCATGGCGTACCATGCCGTCTTCTTCATGAACTTCAACGCGCTGCGCGCGACGAATACGGAATTGGAAGATAAACTGATCGATTACGAGGACCGGATCGAGAAGCTGAATCAATTCAAGAACCAGCATACGGTCGTGAAGAGCATTTTGCCGATCTTGCTGGATCAGAAGGAAAACGAGGCGGAAGACGGGTTTGACGAGCGGACGAGGCTGGCGCTCAAAACCCGTTTGAAGAAGGACCTCTCCGTCTTTCTGGGGACGAGCATCTACAAAATCAACACGAACGCGGAGTTGGCCAGGCTGCTGCTGGACAGCAAGGTATACATCGTCGGGGGCAACAAGGAGTTTACCGTGAGCATCCATACGATGCTGGTCGTCGACAACGTGCTGCAGGTCTGGTTCATCGCGAAGCCCTACGAGCGTCCGCTCAAATGACGCTTCATTAGCAGCGCGGCCGAGCGTCGCCCAAGCATCGCAAAAACAGCCGCTCCGCATGGGCGACGGGCGTTTTCGCTTGTCGCCCGTTTCATGATACAATGGGAAACAAATCGGAAAGCTTGTTCAACGATAAAGGAGCTGCACGCACGTCATGGTCAATGCCTTACACTGGGTCATCGTTCTCGTCATCTGTCTCACGTCGCTGATGTCGGTCTATTTCAGCTTCAAAGCCCGCCGCGCCTCCGACACGCGCCTGAGGGGGATGCTAAGCGCGCGCCTCAACATGAGCATGGGGGTCATGCTAGTCTTCATCGCCCTCTTCATGATGCTCGCCTTCACGGGCTCGACGGTCAAAGTCATCATCAGCGGACTGATCATCGTCATCGGCTTGTTCAATCTGTTCGCCGGCCTCCGCAACAACAGCGTCTACCGGTCGATGAAAGGGTAGAACGGATCTGAATTTTGAACATCCTCTAATACGGATCGATCAGCTGCGCCGCGAGCAGCGCCTTGGCCGCCGTGCCGCCGGGGTCCTTCAGCTCGATTTCGAGCTTGGCGCTCTTGCGGCTCATCTCCAGCAGCGCCGGCACGATCACGACCTCGCTCTCCAATTGGATCGGACGGACAAAGTACGTCGTCATGCTTTCGATCACGTAATCCCGCTTCCCCAGCTCCCGAATGAGCCCCCTGGCCGCCTGCGTCATGAGCGTGACCAGCACCCCTTCCGAGATCGTCCCGAACGTGCCGGACATCTGCGGCGTGATTCGTCCCTCGTACCGGAAATCAGCTCCATCCTCTCCCTCTTCCTTCAACCGAAAACCCGCGCCGATCAACTCGTCGAACGTTTCCCCGGATTCCTTTTGCTTGCCCGCATACCGCATCGCCTCCAGCGCTTCGGCCCGGCTGATGGCCGCCAGCAGCTTGCGGTTCTTGTCCACGATCGGCAGCAAATCGATCCCTTCGGCCGCCATCGTATGCGCCGCGGACGCGATGGGAATATTCGGCGCGGCCGTAATGGGGCTGCGCGTCATCAGCTTCTCCACCGGCTGGCCGTCGTCCTCGCCCTCGGCATCCTTCGCCGTCATCATGCCCACCACGCGCCCCCGTTCGTCCAACACGGGAAACCGCGTTCCGCCCACGCGCGCGGCCAGCTGCACGTAATCGCCCTTCGTCTCGCCGAGCCGCATCGTTTCCACGTGCCGCGTGTACGTCACGATATCTTCCACGAGCATGATTTTCTGCCGGATGAGCCGGTCGAACATCGCCCGGTTGATCATCGAGGCGACCGTGAACGTATCATGCTTCGAAGAGATGATCGGAAGGCCGAGCTCGTCCGCGAGCTGCTTGATATCCTCGCTCGTGCCGAACCCCCCCGTGATGAGCACGCCCGCTCCCTGCTCCAGCGCGCATCGGTGCGCGCCCTGCCGGTTCCCGACGATGAGCAAGCTGCCCGCGTCGATATAGCGGACCATGGCGTCGAGCTCCATGGCGCCGATGACGAACTTGTGGAGCGTCTTCTCCAGTCCGCCGGCGCCGCCGTACAGCTCGCCCTGCACGATATCGGCCACTTCCCCGAACGTCAGTCGGTCGAGCGATTCGCGGTTGCGCCGCTGGATCCGGACGGTCCCGATCCGCTCCTTGGTGCTGACCAGCCCCGTCGATTCGGCTTCCTTGATCGCCTTGTACGCCGTTCCCTCGCTCACTTCCAGCTCGTCCGCCATCGTGCGCACGGACAGCTTCGTGCCGATCTCGAGCTGGCGAATGTATTCCATCAACCGCTCGTGCTTCGTTTGCGCTTCGGGCGATTTGCCTGCGGATCCCACGGCGTTCCCTCCTTGTCTTTCTTCGCCTTACCCTGCTTGTTTGGTTTCATTTTAGCAGAAAGGGCAGCCCGCACGCACGGTTCTTTGGGCGCCGGGAACCGTTATTTTATCTCGAAATCGGCTCTGTCCGCCAATCACCAAGGGGTAGATGTCCTCATATGATGAACTAATTCGTGTCAAAACCCTATGGACCCCTGGCCAAAACGTCATCATCCTCCGGCATGGAAGGAGATCCGTCGATGCTGAAATCGAAAGTTGCCGTGCAGGTTATCAGTCCTGGCATTCTGCCGGATGACGCCATCATGCTCGGCGACGCCTATCTGAGACAATGGAAAATCCCGCAAGGTCAGCCGGTGACGCTTAAATTCGGGGCTATGCGCCAATACGTCAAGGTCGTTCCGGTCGAACGGTTCGACGGCATGCGGATCGGACAGAGTCTCGCGAGAAAAATGGGGCTTCTGGAGAGTACCAACCTTCGCATCCGCTACCGCGCCGACGAAGCCGTGCTTGCCTTGGGACCGCTGATCGGCGTGCTGATCAGCCGAGACGACCCGGAGCATCGCGATCGGCCGTTCGGCTCCATTACGATGTTCTGCAAAGAGCTGGTGGATGCCTGCGCCGCGCAGGGCGCCCATGTGTATTTCTTCACCCCGCATCACCTGAAAGGCAATTTCAATACCGTCGAGGGCTGGGTGTACGCCGACGGCTGGCGCAAAGCCTTCCTGCCGTCGCCGGACGTCGTCAACAACCGGCTTACCTCGCGCAAGCTGGAAAACCGTCCCAACGTGCAGGAATTCATCCAAGAGGTCAAGGTGCGGCACAGGAGCACGGTCTTCAACGAGAAATTCCTCGACAAGCCGGAAGTGTTCGAAGCGCTCGCGAAGGACCCTTCGCTGGTGAAATATTTGCCCGAATCGCATGTGCTCAAAAATTTCCCGATGCTCAAGACGATGTGCAACAGATACCATACCGTGTTCCTGAAGCCGGTCCGGGGCAGTTTGGGCAAAGGCATTATCCGCATCACGCGGACGGAGGGCGAAGCGTATTCCGCGCAGTACGCCACGGTCGGCGGCACGCGCAGGCATCAATTCAGCAGCCTGCTCAAGCTCTACGGCTCGATCTCCGGCAAGATGAAAACCGTCCGGTATCAAATTCAGCAAGGGCTGCAATTGATCGACATCATGGGACGCCCGGTCGATTTTCGCGCGCTCGTGCAGAAGAACGAGACGGGCAAATGGGTGCTGACGTCCATCGTCGCCCGCACGGCGGGCAGCCATCATTTCGTCTCCAACCTGGCGCGCGGCGGCACGCTGAGCACGGTACGCGAAGCCGTCGGCCGCTCCAATCTGTCCGGCACGAGCAGCCAGGAAGCGCCCGGGAAGCTCTCGCGCGCGGCGCTTGACATCGCCCACGGCGTCGACATGTTCATTCCCGCGCACTTCGGCGAGCTTGGCATCGATCTCGCGCTGGATACGCATGGCCGCGTTTGGCTTCTGGAAGTGAATTCCAAACCGTCCAAAAACGACAACACGCCGCTGCAGGATCAGAAAATCCGCCCTTCCGTCCGCAATATGATTCGCTACGCACGGCACTTGGCCGAATTTTAAAGCTAAAGGAGGAAGCGGATATGGCTGAGCCAGCACGATCCGGCATCCTCGGCATCATGATCAGCCGGCGGCAAGCCGAAGGCGCCGGCTTGAGCGGCCCTCCGCGCGCCATGCCGGAAGACGACTTTTGCCGCCGCTTGTGCGCCTACGGGCATACGATCGGCATGCTCGTGTTTTTGTTTTGCGCCTCCGAGGCCGCTGCCGCCGATTCCGAGCGGATCGCGGGCTATCGGTTGCAGGGCGACGAATGGCAGGCGGGCAGCTTCCCGCTTCCCGACGTGGTCTACGACCGGGCGCTGCCGTCGTCGTCGGCGCAGGCCCGTTCGTTTCACGAAGCGCTGAATCGGCTGAGCCGCCGGAAGCGATATACGCTGCTGAACGGTTCGCTTCCCGGCAAGCTGGACGTCTACCACGCCCTGCAGCAGGAACCCGGCCTGCGGCGCTGGCTGCCCGAGACGCAGCCCTACGAAGGAGCCGCCCGGCTCGAGGCGCTTCTGGAGCGCCATCCGGCAGGCTTGTTCCTCAAGCCGTCCGCGGGCATGCACGGCAAAGGCGCGCTGCGGCTGCTCGCGGACGGGGACGGCTGGCGGATCGACGGCAGAGACCGGCATAACCGTCCGCTGGCCCGCCGCTTCGCCGACGGATCCGCGCTCGGCCGCTGGATCGACCGGTTCGCGTCCGCGGCGCCTTATCTGGTGCAGCCCTGCCTGGAGCTGACCGACGGGGAAGGACGTTCCTTCGACGTGCGGGCGCTCATGCAAAAAGACGGCGAAGGCCGTTGGCGCTTTACCGGCGCGGCGGTGCGGCGGGGAAGTCCCGGCAGCGTCACGGCCAACCTGCACGGCGGCGGAACGGCCGTCCAAGCGGAGGAAGCCTTCAAGACCAGGTACGGCGACGACGGAGCCGCAACGCTCGTGCAGCGCATCCGCGGAGCAAGCGAACGATACGCCGCCGCCCTGGAACAGCATTTCGGCCGCTTGGCCGAACTCGGCCTCGATTTCGGCCTTGAGCCCCATGGCCGGCTTTGGCTGCTGGAAGCCAACGCCAAGCCGGGACGACAATCCTTCGACAGCGACGCCGAGACCGCCGAGCTGGCCGTTCGTCGTCCAATCGATTACGCGATGCTGCTGGCCTCCCGCCAGCGACCCGTTTACCCGTCCACCCGAATTCAAAGGAGATACATCCAGGAGGTTCATCCATGAGTTTGACATCTTGTCATGTACACTTCTCACCCTCAAATGAACGCATCGTCTACCTGTCGGGCTCACTCCTTCGATCCCTTAAGCTGTCCGGCAAAAAGACGATTCAACTGAAGTTCGGCCACGAAACCCTCACGGCAGCGGTGAAGTCCATCAACCGCCAGGGCAACCATCTCTATCTGTCCGCCGGCGTGCGCCAAACGATCAAAGTCCCGAAAGCCGGCAGCATTTCCTACGTGCAGGGCGAAGACAACGATCTGCAGCTCGGTCCCTTGATCGGCGTCCTTACCGACGGCACCCGCAAGAGCGATTCTCCGTTCGGCTCGCGCTCCGGCTACATTCGCCAGCTGATCCGCATGGGCGAGAACAAAGCTTACGTCTTCGCCTTCACGCCCCGGGACGTGAATTGGACGAAAGAAACGGTCAACGGCTATTTTCTGAACAGCGCCGGCAGCTGGTACCGCAAGGTCGTGCCGCTTCCGAACGTCGTCTATAACCGGCTGCCGAGCCGCTACGCGGAAACGACGGCCTCGATCATGTCCATGCGGGAACGGTTCATCCGCAAAGGCGTGCCGTTCTTCAACTGGAGCTTCTTCAACAAATCCGACGTGTATAAGCTGCTGGACAAAGACGTGGAAGCGCTCGAGCATCTGCCCGAATCCGTCAATAACCCGCGCTCCGAGAAAATCAAGGAGATGCTGGAGAACCATCAGTTCGTCTATTTCAAACCGACGGCCGGCAGCCTCGGCATCGGCATTTACCGGCTCACCTATCATCCGAAGCGCGGCTATTTCGCCCGCTACCGGCGCGGCAACACGAACGTGCTGCTGCGGTTCACGAACTTCAACAGCTTGATGAAGATGCTGGAATCGCGCCACGGCAGCGGGCTCGGACGCTATGTCAGCCAACAGGGCGTGCGGTTGATCGAGATCGACGGCTGCCCGATCGACTTCCGCTTCCACATGCACAAGAACGGCAGCAACGAATGGGTTCCCGTCGGCATCGGCGCCAAGAAAGCCGGCCGCGGCAGCGTCACGACCCATATCAAGAACGGCGGATCGCTGCTGACGCCGGAGCAGGCGCTGAGCCGGGCATTCGGCGACCGGGCCGACGACATGCTGTCGAAAGCCAAAGCGGTCTCCATCAAACTCTCGCAAGCCATCGAGCGGAATTTCCCGCATACCCTCGGCGAGCTCGGCCTGGATATCGGCATCGACAAGGATGGCGATATCTGGATGTTCGAAGCGAACGCCAAGCCGGGCAGATCGATCTTCAGCCATCCGTCTCTCCGGTCGCAGGGCCGGGATTCCATGTCGCACATTCTGGAGCACTGCCTGTACCTGAGCAAGTTCAAGGAACAGGGAGGGAATGACTGATGGCCTTTGTCATACAAGAGGATACGGCGGAAAGCTCGGCCCTTACCAGAGCCAAACAGCCGGTTCTCGCCATTCTTACGATCGAGGATGACCTGCAGCTCTTTCGCGGCAACCGCCAGAATTTCGCCGATTTGATCGCCGCGGGCAGGGACAACGGCTTCCTCGTTTACGTGCTCACGGTGAAACAGCTGAAGCTCGGCCGCAAGTCGCTGAACGGCTATACGTACGATCCCGGCTCGGATGCGTGGCTGGTGCAGAAATTCCCTTTTCCCGAGTTGATCTACAACCGCATTCCGCTCCGCGAGGATGAGCTGCAGCCCGAGGTGAGACGGAAGATCGCCGCCTGTCTCAGGAATCCCCGCGTGCAAATCTTCAATCCGAAGTTCTTCAACAAGTGGAGCCTGTTCAAATGGCTGCGCCAGTCCAAGAACACGAAGCCCTTCATCCCCGCCACGAGCCGAATGCTGACGGTCAGCGGTCTGGGCCGGATGATGCTGCGCCACCGGTTTCTCTATCTGAAGCCCGTCAGCGGCAAGGCCGGCAAGGGCATCATGACGATCCAGCTGCAGCCCGAGAAGCCGCTCCCGTATCGGCTCAAAATCCAAGGCAACAAAGGAAGCACCACCTACAACTGCGGGACGATCTCGAAGCTGTGGACGCGCATCAAGAAGGAAAGCAGCGGCGAGCGCTATATCGCCCAGCAGGGCATCCAGCTTGCCGCGTACAACGACCGGTCCTTCGACCTGCGGGCGCTCATCCAGAAAAACCAGCGCGGCCAATGGGATATCTCCGGCATCGGCGCTCGGCTGGCCGGCTCGATGAGCATCACGACGCATGTGCCCCGCGGCGGCAGCATCGAGGATCCGGAGAAACTGCTTGTCGGCGTATTTGGCCAAGACGAAGCTAATAAACTTCTTACTAAGACCCGCTCGACGGCGCTCGTCATCGCTCGCCAGATCGAACGGGGCTCCGGGCGCAGCCTGGCCGAGATGTCGATGGATCTCGGCATCGATCAAGCCGGCAACATCTGGTTCTTCGAAGCCAACGCCAAGCCGATGAAATTCGACGAGCCGGACATTCGCAAGCGTTCGCTGGAGCGGATCTTTCAATATAGCAGCTATTTGTTGAAAACGAAGGACAAATAGCGAGGAGGGAACAAGCATGCAGGTAAAGCTGCTGTCGCCGTCTCAATGGTCGTCGTCCAAGGAACGAATCACCCGTTTTCTGTACAGGTACGGCGACAGCCGCATTACCCATGCGGGGCTAGCCGCGCTTAACGCGCTGCCTCCCGCCCGCTTGGCCGCCGCGAACGGCCGCTCCGGCGATGCGGCGGCGGCGGTTGCCGTCGCCATTCAAGACGGGCGGCTTGCGGCCGTCGCGTTCGCGGAAGACGGGGGCGAGCGCGCCTGCTTCGTCGTCGTCTCTCCGGAATGCCGGGGCCAAGGGACCGGCAGCCTCCTGCTGCGCGCGCTGCATCGCCGCCTGGGCCGACTTACCTGCAGCGTCGCCTCCGACAATCCCGCCAGCATGAATATGTGCTTCCGCGCGGGCATGAAGGCCGTCAGCCTGCATACCGGTCCTACCGGCAAGCCGACCCTTCGATTCGAACATTAGCGCGAGCGCACTCGCAAAACTTAAAGCGCATGCTTCCGAAGCGAGTTTTGCTATTCTTGCCGGCATTCCCGGCTGCGTGACACTCGCAAAACTTAAAGCGCATGCTTCCGAAGCGAGTTTTGCTATTCTTGCCGGAATTCCCGGCTGCGAGCGCACTCGCAAAACTTAAAGCATATGCTTCCGAAGCGAGTTTTGCTATTCTTGCCGGCATTCCCGGCTGCGTGACACTCGCAAACTTAAAGCGCATGCTTCCGAAGCGAGTTTTGCTATTCTTGCCGGAATTCCCGGCTGCGAAACACTCGTAAAACTTTTAGGAGGAGACACTATGGGTCAGCCGGTACTCGGCATTTTAACCCTGTATCTCAATGACCGCGGCCTGATGGAAGAGAAGTCCATTTACGCCCGCATGACGGACGCCGGCAAAAATCTCGGTCTCGAGATCTTCGTCTTCACGCCGGCCGACGTCAATTTTGCGCAGAATCGGATCCACGCGCATATGTATGACACGACCTCGAAAACCTGGAGCCGCAAATGGCGTTCCTTTCCCCATATGATCTACGACCGGTGCCGGATCCAGCGCAGCCACCGCTTCGTGCAGCTCAGCCATTTCCGCAAAAAATACGGCCATTTGACCTTCCTGAACCGGGTGCTGCGCAACAAATGGACGGTCTACAAAACCTTGAGCCGCGAAGAGAAATTTCGGCCGCATCTGCCGCTCACGCGACTGTACGAGGGCCAAAGCGACTTGACGGAGTTGATCCGGAAGTACCCGCTCGTCTATCTGAAGCCGATCAACGGCACGGGCGGCCGAGGCATTCTCCGCATCGAGAAGGAGCAAAGCGGCAGCTACCTCATTCAGGGGCGCGACCAATCGAGGCGGATCGTCAGTCCGCAGCGGGTCGGCACGTCGGGCATTCACAGCCGTCTGGCCAAGTGGAACCTGCGGGAAAACCGCTACCTGGTGCAGCAAGGCATTCAGCTGAAGCTGCCGAGCGGCCGCGTGCACGATTACCGGATGCTGGTGCAGAAGAACGGCAGCGGCGAATGGGAAGTGACGGGCTGCGCCGGCCGGATCGGCGCGAGCGGCAGCATCACGTCGAATTTGCACGGCGGCGGTCAAGCCGTCAAGATGAAGACGCTGCTCGGCGATTGGATCAAGAACGAAGAGACCGTGACGGCCGTCAAACGGAAAGCGGAGGAGCTCGGCGTGGAGATCGCGGCGTATCTGGAGCGCGCTTACGGGCGTCTCTGCGAGCTGGCGCTGGATTTGGCGATCGACCGCAAGGGCCAGATCTTCCTTTTGGAGGTCAACCCCAAGCCTTCGCGCGAAGTCTTCATTCAGGCCGGGGAGCGCGAGACGTACCGGCGGGCCATCATCAGGCCGCTTGAATACGCGGTGTGGATGTACGACCAGAAGCAGAAGCGGGAGAAAGCGAAGACGTCCGCGGAATTCGGCAAGCGATTCGACGGCATGAGGTTCGACGGCACGGGGTCCGGCGACACGACGTTCGATAGCTCGAGGTTTGATGGTTCGAGTTTCGACGGCCAGAATTTTGACGGCACTAGGTTCGAGGGATCGAGGCACGACGGCACTCGTTCGATATAAGAGCCGCCAAGGTTCGACCGACGACGGTTTGCGCGGTCACGATTCACGTCGGCAGCGAATAAAACAATGAAAACCCGGTCCGCTCTCCGCGAGCAGGCCGGGTTTTCTGGCGTTACGGCTGCCGGGTCATTTCCAGCAGCTGGCGGAAATCCGTGATCAGCGCGTCGGAGCCGCTCAGTTCTTCCTGTCGGCCGTACGCGGCATAGGCGCAGCCTACGACCTGGAGGCCGTTCTTCTTGCCCGCTTCCACGTCGGACGAGCGGTCTCCGACCATCCACGCCGACTGGACGCCATGGTCCCGAAGCAGCCTTTCCACGAGATGCACCTTGGATGCCGTGCCGTACTCGCCGGCGCTGTACAAGCCGTCGAACAACGGCGCGATGCCCCGGAAGCGGGCGACCTCCTTGACGTAAAGCTCCAGCCCGTTGCTCGCCACGAACAGCTTGAAGCCCTGCGCCTTCAGCTCCCTCAGCGTCTCCGCGACATGCGGGTACAGCCGCCCTTCTCCATTCTCTAGCCCCTCGATCTCGTAGCGGAGCATCAGCTCGTCCGCCCGGCGCTGGGCGGCCTCCGAACCGTCCGGCATGACGATGCGCCAAATGTCCGCCAGCAGCATCCCGAGGCAAGCGAGCAGCTTCTCCACCGGCGGCGTCGGCTGCATGTACAACCCCTCCGCCCGAAGCGTCGCGAATATCCGGTCATGCACCCCTTTGAGCAGGGTGTCCGTTTCGAACAACGTGCCGTCCATATCGAAAATCAAAGCTTCCGGCCGCGGAAGCGTCTCGCTGCTGAGCATGGTGAAATCTCCTTTTCGCGTCTGTGATGCCCTTAATCATACTGGAAAAGAAGACCGCCGCGCAAGAAGGAAACGGCTCGGTCCCCATTGCCGGCGCCAGCACCGCGGCCCGTGCCCGGCCGCCCGGTTTACCACTTCCCGGGATCGATGTCGCCCGGCTTCAGCCCTTCCCAGACGTTGCGGATATCGGCCTGCTCCGGATGCTCGAAGACCAGGAACGCGCTCGGGAGGTACCGGCCTTCGCTGCTCTTGGTAGACGGTTTGTTCAGGACCGCGCCGTCCTTCACGAGCACCGTCGAGGAACCGCCGTCGAGATTCGCGGCGATAACCGCCCCCCGTTCCAGCAGGATTTGCTGGACGTCGTAGAGATTCGCCCCGATGCTGTGGCCCGGTTGCCGGCCGTCGATGACCACGAACAAAATCGCGCCGTCCTCGCGCTGGCCCATCGCGGTCCTGGGAGCGATGCCCCAACCGTCGGCGGCGTTCTTGATCAGGCCTTTGCCGTTCACGATGATGCGCGGCTGGAACGTGACCGCTTCCTTCACGCCCATCTGCCGCAATTCGTTCAGCGAATAGCGGCCGGCGACCATTTTGCCGCTGCCGTCGATGCCGACGACCTGCGTCGCGTTCGATCGGCCCAAGTCGCTGTAAAACAACTGCCCGCCGGACATCACGATGCCGATCGGCTGAAACCCGTTGCCCTCCCAATTGGGATCGGCGAAGCCGCCTCCGTTGACCCCGGCAATGGCGCCGGTTCGCTGCACCATGCTCAAGACACGCTCGCCCCTGCCGGGCTTCTCGGGCACGGCGATGCGGATCTTCGTTGGATCGTTGACCGTCATGACGTAGCCGCTGTAGCCGTGTCCTGAGATTTGTTCGATCTCGACGAGCGGCTTCTCCTGCTCCTCCTGTCCGGCCTCGTCGGCGCCGGATGCGGGCACCGGCGTTCCCGTGCCCGGCGCGGACGGATGAATCTCGTGCGTATCCCGCTCCTCGCCCATTTCGTTGAACCGGTTCTGGTACGCCTGCACGCGCGCGTCCAGCGCCTCTTGCCCGATAATATATTTCGCCCATTTCCGATGCTGCGTCGTGATTATGGTATCCGCCATCACGTAGCGGAAGTCGGTTCCGGAAGGCGTCAGAAACAGCCAGACCGCTCCGCTTGCGCCGATCGCCAAGAACAGCGCGAACGCGACGGCCATGATGCGTACCCACTTCCTCTTGCGCTTGGCCTGCCGCGACGGCAGTCTCTTGCCCTGCAGCTGCCCGCCGGGCGAGACGCCTGCGATCTCGGCGCTAATCTTCGTGCCCACTCCTTCGCCCTCCTTAGATCCAATCCGACATGCGGTTACCTAATAAACGCGAATTTTTTCTCGAAAGTTTCACCATGGCGTCGGATACGACAAAAGTAGTGCGGAAGCGTCAAGATCGGCGATATTCCGCCGCCTGCCGGACGCAAAAAAACCGGCTCGCGCCCGATGTGCGCGAAACCGGTTATGACGATTTCGGGAATCGTTGAACCTGAAGCGGCGAACAACCGGCATCACGGCTTGGCGTCGTCCAGCGCCATGCTTTGGCCGGTCGACGAGGAATCGAGCCACTTTTGGCCATCCAGCACGTAGACATGCTTGTTTTTGACCGCCTTCAGGTTTTGCCGGATCGCGCTCATATCCAGCTCGTCGTAACGCTCCGGATAGAGGGAACAGGCAGCTAAAAAAGCTCCCGCAGCCTTCGCAGCCGCAAGAGCCTCCCGCTCGACCTCAATACACTTTTTTCGTGTCGCGGTCCGCCTTGAGGATCTCGACCGCTTCTTTGAAGCGCAGCGCATGGACGATTTCCCGTTCGCGCAGGAATTTCAATCCGTCCTGCAGATCGACGTCATCCGTCATGTCGATGATCCACTGGTAGGTGGTCCGCGCTTTTTCCTCCGCCGCGATATCCTCGTATAGGTCGGCGATCGGATCGCCCTTGGTCGCGATATAGGCCGCCGTCCACGGGACGCCCGAAGCGTTGTTGTAGAACATGCCGTTGTCGTGGTTCACGTAGTTCGGCCCAAGCCCCGCGTCCTCCAGCTGCTTCGGCGTCGCATCCTTCGTCAGCTTGTAGATCATCGTCGCGATCATTTCCAGATGCGCGAATTCCTCGGTTCCGATATCCGTCAGCAATCCGACGACCTTGTCCGGGATGCTGTAACGCTGGTTCATGTACCGGAGCGCCGCCGACAGCTCCCCGTCCGCGCCGCCGTATTGTTCGACCAGATAGCGCGCGATCCGCGGATCGCATTTGCTCACGCGCACCGGATACTGAAGCTTCTTCTCATAAATCCACACGAGCGTCCCGCCTCCTTCGGATGATCCTTACACCTGCCACGGCCACGGCGTTTCGACCCACTGCCACGGAAATTTGGAATAGCTCAGCCCGAATTGCAGCAGCGGCCCGTACTGCATCTCGAATTGATGCGCGCATTGCTGGCGCTGCTGGGCCAGCTGATTGAACTGCTGGAGCGCTTGAAGGTCGTTCGGATGCGTATCGAGATAGAGCGTCAGCTCGACCAGCCCGAAATCAAGCTGCTGCAGCTCGAGCAGCTTCTGATAATACTGTTCGTCCAGCTGTTTATTCATCTTGTTCCGGCCCCCTCGCATTGCATTTCGATTCGTAGGGCCCGTAAAGCGCCGGCCATAAGGTACCCAGCTTCAGCGCGTCCGCGAGCGAAAACTGCGGCAAATTCATCGGCTGAAACGGGATGTACTGGTTCGGCGCAACGTAATAGGTTTTGACGTATTTGGGCGGGCATGGGTCAAACGGACCAACAAAGGGATACCAATCGCGCGTCGGTTTAACAGCGTTCAACTTCGCTTCCCCCTCCTCATGATGTTTTTGCGGACTTCGCTTACCACTCCTATACTTATGTCCGCCATTAGGCGAATTTGCTTGGACGCCCATTAAATAATTGATTTCCCGGGTAATATTGCGCGCAACGAAAAAAGAGCTCCTGTCCGAGGACATAAGCTCTTCTCCGTTTTAACAACCAATATTACCTCATTCTTCCAATAGCAACACTCCGGGCTCCTCCACCTTGGCGCGGTAAATAAAGACGCGCAGCACGCGCAGCGGCTCGCTCTCCGCGACCTCGAAGACGTAGCCGTCAAAATTCACCTTCTTGCCTCGCTCCGGATTGCCCTCCAACGCCGTGAACAGCCAGCCGCCGATCGTATCGACGTCTTCGTCCTCGATCTCGAGGTTGAACATGTCGTTGATTTCCTCGATCAGCATGCGGCCTTCCACGGAGGTGACGTCGCCCTTCACGATGATTTCCGGCTGTTCGTTGTCGAATTCGTCGTGGATCTCTCCCACGATCTCCTCGAGAATCTGTTCCGTCGTCAGCATCCCGGCCGTCCCGCCGTATTCGTCGACGACGATCGCCAGCTGCGAATGCTTGCGCTGCATCAGCTTCAGCACGTGGCTGACTTCCATCGACTCGGGCACGTTCAGGATCGGCCTGAGGAATTTGGTCATCGTGTGTTCTTCGTCCGGGTCTGCCGTCAGCAGATCGGTAATATGTACGAAGCCGATCAATTGGTCCTTGTCTTCGACGCAGACCGGGTAACGCGTATGTTTGGTCGCATAGACGATCTTCATGTTCTCGTCGAACGGCAGATTAGCATACAGGCAGTCCATGTCCGTCCGCGGAAGCATCACTTCGCGGGCCAGCCGGTCGGAAAATTCGAAAATGTTGTCGAACAGCTTCAGCTCGTCCTTGTCGATAATCCCGCTCTTCGCGCTCTGATCCATCAGGATGCGGATTTCTTCCTCCGTATGCGCCGAGTCGTGCTCGCTCGCCGGCTTGACGCCGAAGATGCGAAGCAGCCCGTTGGCGGAACCGTTGAGCAGCCAAATCGCCGGCAGGAAGACGCGGTAAAAGTACAGCAGCGGCATGGATGCCCACAGCGACGTGCCTTCGGATTTCTGGATCGCCAGCGATTTCGGAGCCAGCTCCCCGAGCACGATATGCAGGAACGTAATGACCAAGAAGCCGATCACGACCGACACGGTATGCATGACCGCTCCGTCGCTCAAGCCGAGCAAGTGAAAGAGCGGCTCCACGATCAGATCCGATATGGCCGGTTCCCCCACCCAGCCGAGTCCGAGCGAAGCGAGCGTAATGCCGAGCTGCGTTGCCGACAAATACGCGTCCAGGCGCTGATTGACCTTGATCGCATACCGCGCTCGCGAATTGCCTTCGTTGACCAGCTGGGTCAACCGCGACTGCCTTACTTTCACGAGCGAAAATTCCGCGGCGACGAAAAAGCCGTTCAACAGCACTAAAATGAGGACGATGCAAAGATTCCAAAAGATCCTTCCGAACTCAAATTCCTGCAAAGGTCGTACTCGCTCCTCTCATCGGCCTTGCAGCCGCTTTCTCTCTGTACGATTACAAGATCGCTTGGCGCGTGCCGAAATCCACGTCGCGGTAATACATGTCCTTCACGAGCAAGTTCGGACCGCAGCAGCCCGCGGCGGGACAATGGCAATCCACGCTCTTCGCGAGCGGATGGGACAGCCAGCGGTCGAACAGGTTGTCCAAGCGGCTGTTCCGGATATTGCCGAACGCCGGCACGTCCGAGAAATCGGTAACGAACACGTCGCCCGTGAATAAATTCACGTTCAGCCGGTTGCGTCCGTCCGGATCGTTGCGGACCGTGACCAAGGGCTCATTCGCCAGCCGCTTCAGCAACGCACGATCCAAAGCATCCTCGCTGCAGCCGTAGAACGGAAGGGTGCCGAACAGCATCCATAGGTCAGGATTGCGGTGATCCAGCAGATCGCCGACCGCGTCGCGCATCTGCGCCGGCGTAATGACCGGCAGATCCGCGGCGAACGCGCTCGGATACATCGGATGCACCTCGTGGCGGCGGCAGCCCATTTCGGCGATAAGGCGGTGAATGTCCGGCATCTTGCGGTGCGTGCGATAGTTGATCATCGATTCCGCCGATACGAACAGTCCGCCGTCGCTCAGCTTTCTCGCGTTCTCCAGCATCCGGTCGTACATCCGCGCGGCGACGGCTTGCGGCACCGGATGGCCGCTCTTGGCAAAGCCGATCTCGTGAAAATCGTCCGCCGAGGTGTAGTTGAACGAAATATGCATGACGTCGAGGTACGGCGCGATCGCCTCATACCTGCCGTAATCCAGCGTAATGTTCGAGTTGATTTGAGAAAATATACCCCGGCTGCGGGCATATTGAAGCAGCGGGATCATATAGTCCTTGACGGCGCGTTCCGAGAAGGTCGGTTCCCCGCCGGTAATGCTGATCGTCTTCAAGTGTTCGATCTCGTCGAGCCTGCGCAGCATCAAGTCGAGCGGCAATTTCTCCGGCTCCGAGAGCACCAGCGAATCGCCGACCGCGCAATGCTCGCAGCGCATGTTGCAGAGATTGGTAAGCGTCATCTCCACGCTCGTCAGCCGGTGGCGTCCATGGCTCCGCAGCGAGAGAATCGGGTCCCAAGGATCATTCTTGGGCGTAAAGGGCGAAGGTATTGCATTTAACATTGTGTTCAGCACCTGACTTTTCATAATTACATGTCACTCTTCGTTGCTTTCCTCTTATTGTAATGTCCATTGCGGCATGATGCAAACGGCCCGGACTTGGGCGATTAGCGTTCGTTCTTGCAGCGGCATGACAAAAGGAGCCCGAACGGCTCCTCGGACCTTCATATTCTGCTGCCGGCCAGGTATCCGTCATTACGAACTCGCTGCTTCGGCCAGCGCCTGGTTCTCGTTCACGCTGACGATCATCGTCGTAAGCTGCTTGGACAAATCCACTTCGTACGGCGCTTTGAGCTCCTGTCCCGCTTCGTCGTTCAGCACCCGAACGACGGGTCGATGCGGAATGGACGAATTGATATCAACGACGACGCCGACTTCGCCGGTTTGCAGCCGGACGGTCACGCCGAGCGGATAAATCGCGACTTTGTCCCGAAACAGCTGCAGCATGCGCTGCTCGTACAGCGTCCCCGTTCCGGCGTACAACGATTCTACCGCTTCGTGCGGGAGCATGGGATTGCGATATACGCGCGTTGTCGTCATCGCGTCGTAGGAATCCACGATGCCGATCCACTTTGCGTATTCATGAATCTCGTCGCCCTTGATGCCGCGCGGATAACCGCTGCCGTCGAGCCGTTCATGATGCTGGTAGGCGCAGTGGGCGGCGAGCAGCGGAATGTTCGGCTCATCCTTGAGCAGATAATAGCCTCGCTCCGCATGACGCTTCATCTCCTCGTATTCGTCCCGGGAGAGGTTGTCGTTCTTCTTCAAGATATTCACGCTGATCTGCGTCTTGCCGATATCGTGCAGAACGGCGCCGAGACCGAGCGTCATGAGCTCGTCCCGGGAATAGCCGTTCGCGATGCCGAGCACGGTCGTATAGACCGACACGTTCAGCGAATGATTGAACAAATAGTTATCGACGATGCCCATGTTCATCAACATGACCATGGCGTCCTTCTGCCCGGTCAGATCGTCGATGACCATCCCCATGATCTGGCGAAACGACTTTCCGATATAAGGGTAGGTGACGCCGCTCTTGCGGTTGGGCCTGTCCATCAGGTTCCGGAAATTCGTACGGATCTCGGTTAGCGCGCGGTGTCTCGTTTCCTCGCTGATGAGATCCGGCACGACCAGGTCAGCCGTACGGGGATCCTGGATGTACACGTAATGAATGCCGCATTCATAGAGGCGGGTGATGAGCTTATGATTTAATTCGACGTCCGCACCGAGCAAAACAAGGCCCTCTTCGGAATAAATCTTCTTCGCGAGCCTCATGCCGGGCTGGCACAAATGAATGGGCAGTAAACGCATCCTATCGACCCCTGCCTTGCTTCTATTTTCCTATACGCTTAGGACTATTACCTCGTAATGTTAATGTAAGGGATTTAAGGAAAAAGAGCAAGAACAGTTTCGCCAAATGTCGACAAAATTTTCCTATCTCATGACAAAAACCCAGAACAGCGCTGCTAGAATAAACCGGTAAATCGCGAAATGCGTCAGCTTGACTTTCTGGATGAAGCGCAGGAACAGCACGATGACGAGCCATGCCACGACGAAGGATACGAGGAAACCGACGATAAAAAAGGTCAGGTTGTCGCCCGTGATGTATTTGTAACTGTCGAGCATCTCGTACCCGGAGGCGACCACCATGATCGGAATCGCCATCAGGAAGGAAAAGTCCGCGGCGGCTTTATAGCTCGTCCCCGTCAGCATCCCGCCGGCGATCGTGGAGCCCGAACGCGAGAATCCCGGCCAGAGCGATAAACATTGCAGAAGCCCGATCATGAATGCTTGGCGGTACGTCATATCGTCCATCGTTTCCGCCTTGACACGGATGCGGCCCGAATTGGAAAGCTTCTCCGCGACGATCATATAGATCCCGCCGACGACAAGGGAGATGAGAACCGGGGCTTGGTTAAAGCCTTCGCCTTTAATGACGTCCTTCAGCACGTAAGCGAGCAGCATCGCCGGCACGATGCCGAGCGCGACGTGAATGAGGTTCAACTTCTTGCGGGCAGCGGAACGGCCGTCGCCGAACGTTCCAAGCGATACCGTCTTGCGGGAGAGGCCGAACAAATCGGCGATCCGTTGCCGGTAAACGAGCGCCATCGCGAGAATGGCTCCCAATTGAATGATGATCTCGAACGTGACGATGGCTTGGTCGTCAGACGCGATGCCAAGCAGCTTGTTCGTCAAAATCATGTGCCCCGACGAAGATACGGGCAGAAACTCGGTCAAGCCTTCCACAATCCCCAAAATAATCGAATGAATAATGTCTCCCATGGAACCCTCCTGAAACATACTTAACGTGCAACAATGAATACAAAAGCGGTGTCATTCGTATAGACGACGGATTTCCGGACTAACATCGCTTCGCCGGCCCGATTAACGGGAGAGCCATCGCTCCCGAAAGCTGTCGGCGACCGCATCTCGGTCCTGCAGCTCCCGTTCGAGCACGTCACGGATAAATTCAGGCAAAAAATACGCGATGTCCGTGCCGTTCTTGATTTTCTCATAGCCGGCCCCAAACGTAAACATGTCGATCGTCCCAACCGCGTAGTCGCGGTTATCGTCGAGCTCTTGCCCATCGACCGAGATGGAAGCGATCTGGGCGTTCGGCGGCCCCATCGGATCGTAACGAATAACCATGCCGTCCACGGCCAAGGTTCCGAGCACCGACCCGCGGAAGCCGAAGCCGCGGATCTGCTTCTCGATAAAGCCGATCTGCAGCGATTGCTCCAGGCTGATCCGGATATCCCTGCCGGAAAGCTTGATCCGGCACGGATTGATCGGCGACGGGCATAACGCGTGGAGCTCGCCGGCGGTCACTTTGCCGGCCGTAAGTCCGCCGAGCAGCTGTCCGGCGTTCACGATGCCGATTTCCGCCCCCGTCCAGCGCCGCAATCCCGCGGCGAGCAGATTGACGAGCGGCGATTCCCGATCCGCCAATGCCGGCAACGGAGCTTCAAGCACGGTGATCACCCGCCCGAGGCGCTCCACGCTGCCTCGATGATACGCATTGATGATGCTTCTCGCATCCGGTTCCTCGGGATAGTCCGTCATCGGCACGCAGGTCGCCTTGAAAGCCGGACGCTTCCCGCCGTCGAACCGGACTTCCACGCGGCCGACATATTCTCCGTACTTCCCCGTCGCGCAAATATGCGTCTCGCCGATAATCTCCGGTTCCTCCAGCAAATGATGCGTATGCCCGCCCAGGATCAGGTCGATGCCGGGAATCGATTCCGCCATCCGCCGGTCGAGCGGCAGCCCGACATGGGACAGCACGACGACCACGTCGACCTCGTCGCGAACGACCGCGACTTGCTCCGCGACCGCAACAAGCGGATTCGTCACCTCCCAGCCCAGCAGTTCGTAAAACTCCGCGAACGCAGCCGTGACTCCGACGATGCCGAAGCGAACGCCGGCTTTCTCGATTATCGCGTGCGGCAGCAGCCAGGACGGGCGCGTTCCCGCTTCCCTCCGGTACAGGTTCGCGCATACCGTTTTGAATTTCGCCTCCGCGCCGAAAGCCTCGTCCAGCTGCTCCGGCGTAAAGGTCAAGCCTTCGTTGTTGCCGAGCGTCGCGGCTTCGTACCCGGCCGCGTTCAGCAAGGCGATATTCGCCAGGCCGTCGCTCGCTTCCGTCTCGACCCGCATGCGGTCCATATGATCCCCGATATCCAGAGCCAACACGCGATTGACGCCGTGCGTGTCCCGGGCTTCTTCGATGTATGCCGCGATTTTGGCCGCTTGTTCCAGCCTGCTGTGAATGTCGTTGCTGTGAAGCAGGACGACATCGGGCGCATTCGTTGCCATATCCCTCATGCTTGCCTCCCGGTTGCGCGATTCAACGCTTGATTCGCATCTCATCCGCTGAGAAAGTCTGCTTGAATCCGAACGATGCTTCGCCGCGCTTCTCTTCATCCTGCAAGAACCGGCAGCCGACCACGCTTTTGACGTTCAAGCACTCGCTTGACCCGTTCGGCACGTAGAGCCGGATCGGTCCGTTCTTGAGCAATGGCGCTCCGTCGATGGCGAACTGAACCGACGCGTCCGTCAGCTGTTCCCATGGGATGATCGCCTCGAACGTATCGGCCGCCTCGATCTTCAAATGCGTCGGCAGGGGCGCCTGCGGGTCGATTCCCTGCTGCTCGCGAAATCGTGCCAACCATTCGCCGATGTCGAACGCTTCGCCCGCGGCGCCCGGGACGCGATCGGACGCCTGAAAAACGCGGCCTGCCAGACGGGCCATATCCTCCGGGATCGTCTTGACCGGCTGAAGGCCGGGATAATAAACAGTTATCATGTGCGTCATTGGCCGCTTCCTTTCTTCATCTGCTGCGGCATCGCGCCGAACCGGCCGTTTTACCCGCCGATTTGAGACATGCGGCGCGCCGTCGGTTCGTGCGACTGCGATTCGTCCGCCAGCTTCGCGGCCATCTCGTGATTCCGCGGCTTGATATCCAGCGCGCGCAAGAACAGCTTTTCCATCTCGGCCGCGCTGCCCAAGGCCGGCTTTACGTTCAGTTCGTCCACCCAGTACAAGCAAGGCTGCAGGTTGCCGTCGGCCGTCAACCGGAGCCGGTTGCAGCGCGAGCAGAATTGGTCGCTCACGGGGTGAATCAAGCCGAATGTGCCGACGCCGCCTTTGATTCGATAATCGTCGGAGGGACCGTTGCCGAGCACGTCGCTGATCCGCTCCACGTCCAGCTTGTTCTGCTGCGCGATTTCCAACACCCGCGACAGCGGCAAATAATGCTTCCGCCAGTTGTCGTCGGCGTGGCCGATCGGCATATATTCGATAAAGCGGACATGCAGCGGCTGCTTGGCCGCCATATCCAGAAATGCGGCGATTTCGTCCTCGTTGACGCCTTTCAGCAGGACGCAATTCAATTTGATCGGCGCGAAACCGACGCTCGCGGCCGCCTCGATGCCCTGCAGAACGCGCTGCAATTCTCCGCGCCTCGCGATGAACTTAAACCGCGCGGAGTCGAGCGTATCCAGGCTGATGTTCACCCGCTTAAGCCCCGCGGCCTTTAACTCTTCCGCATGCTCCGCGAGCATAACGCCGTTGGTTGTTAACGATATGTCCTGGATGCCCGGGATAGAAGCAAGCTCTCTCACCAGACCGGGCAGTCCCGGCCGTACGAGCGGTTCCCCGCCGGTTATCCGAAGCTTCGTGATGCCGAGTCTCGCCCCGGTGCGGACGACCTCCGCGATCTGCTCGTAGCCGAGCAAATTTTCGGGCGGCTCGAACTTCATGCCTTCTTCGGGCATGCAGTACAAACAGCGCAGATTGCAGCGATCAGTCACGGAAATGCGCAAATAATCATGAACGCGTCCGAATCGATCTGTTAGGGCTGACATGGCACGCACTCTCCTTTGCGTTGTTCCCGTTTCTGCCTCTAGCATAACATTTTTGAACTCATTATGGTATGCTGTGGGGATCAATAACATATGAAGACGAGGGGTTATAGACATGACTGTGACGTGGAATATTCAGCTGTTTGCCGGCCTGTCCGATCGATTCGGCAGTCCTGCCATTCAGCTCGAGCTCCCGCATGACGAGCTTACCGTGGCGCGGCTGAAACAAACGCTCGCCGAGCTTTACCCTGCGCATGCCGCGCTCATCGCCATCTCGTTCATGGCCCGCAACCAGGCCTATGCGGCCGATGGCCAACTGCTGCATGCCGCGGACGAATTGGCCTTGCTCCCGCCCGTATCGGGCGGCGAGGATACAGGGCCTGCCGCCGGGACATCCTCCGCGCAGGAGGACCGATACCGGGTCACTTCCGATCCGTTGTCCGTCGAGGCCGTGACGGCGCTTGTCATCGTCCCCGATAACGGCGCGACCCTTACTTTCACGGGTACGACGAGAGAGTGGACGCAGGGACAGCGAACCGTCCGGCTCGAATACGAGGCTTACGTCCCCATGGCCGTCAAAACGCTGGAACAGATCGGGGAAGAGATCGAGGCGCGCTGGCCCGGAACGAAATGCGCCATTTGGCATCGGACCGGAGTCGTGGATATCGCCGAGGTCAGCGTCGTGATCGCCGTGTCCTCCCCCCACCGCGATGCTTGCTATGAGGCAAGCCGTTACGCGATCGAGCGGCTGAAACAAATCGTGCCCATCTGGAAACGCGAGATCTGGGAAGACGGTTCCGAATGGAAAGGCTCTCAGCTGGGTCCGTGGAATCCGATCGCGCAGGGGCGATAGCGGCTCGTTAAAGAAACATTAACATGTAAAGCCTTGCATGCCGATAAGGAATATAGCACTAGTTCCACTATATGCTCTTATTGCCAAATTTACATTTTATTGCTACCATTGACGTACCTATTGCCTATTTCATAGCCGCTTAGAGGTGGATCATGCGTATACACGTGACGGAGCTTAAAGCCGGGGACAAGTTAAGCCACGATACATTCAACTCCTATGGACTGCACGTACTCTCCAAGGGCACGGATTTATTCGCGAGGGAAATATCGAAGCTCTTCCAGCATCAGATCGATTACGTCGACATCGACGCAAGACCATCGGAAGAACCGGCGATACGCACGATCGAATCCGGGCTGAGCCCGAAATGGCTCCCTACCGTAGAGCCGATCTATCAAGACGCGGTCAGCGGCTGCGAGCAATTGTTCATGGAAGCCTTCCAGAACGGCAAAATCGTGGAAGACGACGTCGTGCATACGTTCCAGCCGTTGGTCGACAACTTCAGAATGGAGCGCGACGTCGTCTCCATGCTGCTATTGTTGAATACGAAGGACGACTATACGTACCAGCACTCCGTGCAGGTCGGCATGTTGGCTTATTTCCTCGCTTCATGGCTCGATTACAGCGAAGAAGAAGCGGTCAAGATCGGTCAAGCCGGCTTCCTGCACGACATCGGCAAATGCCAGATCCAGGAAGCCATCTTGAACAAACCGGACAAGCTGTCCACGGACGAGTTCGAGACGATCAAGAAGCATACGATCTTCGGCCATCGCATCATCACGGATTCGTTCGGCGCTTCGCTCGCGGCTACCGTTGCGCTCGAGCATCATGAGCGGATCGACGGTACCGGTTACCCGAATCGCATCGCCGGCTCGGACATGCATCCCGTCTCCAAAATCGTCGCCGTGGCCGACGTGTACAGCGCCATGATCTCATCGCGGGTTTATCAGAAGAAGCGCGATCTGCTGTTCGTGCTCAAAGAGTTGTACCGAATGAGCTTCTCGGAGCTCGATCCGGAAACGACGCATACCTTCATTCGGCATATGATCCCGAATTTCATCGGCAAGCAGGTCGAATTGGAAACCGGCGAGACCGGCACGATCATCATGACGCATTCCTCGGAATTTTTCAGGCCCCTGATCCGCGTCGAAGAGCGTTTTATCGATTTAACGGTCGAGCGCAGCCTGGAAGTAAAGCATGTGTTTATGTAGTATCCGCCATTATCCGCGTCATGAGAAAAGCTCCGATACGCGGCTTCGCAAGAAGCCGGTCTCGGAGCTTTTCTTTGCATCGATTGGCCGCTCGGACGAATTAACCGATCGAGCCTTCCATTTCGAACTTGATCAGACGGTTCATCTCGACCGCGTACTCCATTGGCAGTTCTTTCGTGAACGGCTCGATGAAGCCCATAACGATCATCTGCGTCGCTTCCGCTTCCGTCAGTCCGCGGCTCATCAGGTAGAACAACTGGTCCTCGGACACCTTGGATACCGTCGCCTCATGCTCGAGCGTGATGTTGTCGTTCATGATTTCGTTGTACGGAATCGTATCCGACGTCGATTGGTTATCCAGAATCAGCGTATCGCATTTGATGTTCGCTTTGGAGCCTTCGGAGTTGCGTCCGAACGATGCCAAGCCGCGGTACGTCACTTTGCCGCCGTGCTTGCTGATCGATTTGGAAACGATCGTCGACGTCGTATCAGGCGCAAGATGCGTCATTTTGGCGCCTGCGTCCTGATGCTGGCCTTTGCCGGCTACGGCGATGGAAAGCACCATGCCTTTCGCGCCGCGGCCTTTCAGAACGACAGCCGGGTACTTCATCGTCAGCTTGGAGCCGATGTTGCCGTCGACCCATTCCATCGTCGCGTTCTCTTCCGCAACCGCGCGTTTGGTCACGAGGTTGTAGATGTTCGGCGCCCAGTTCTGGATCGTCGTATAGCGGCAGCGGGCGTTCTTGAGCACGAGGATCTCGACGACCGCGCTGTGCAGCGAGTTCGTGCTGTAGATCGGAGCCGTGCAGCCTTCGACGTAGTGCACGAAGCTGTCTTCGTCGGCCACGATCAGCGTACGCTCGAATTGGCCCATGTTTTCGGAATTGATCCGGAAGTACGCCTGCAGCGGAATTTCGCACTTGACGCCTTTCGGCACGTAGATGAAGCTGCCGCCGGACCATACCGCGCTGTTAAGCGCAGCGAACTTATTGTCGGCCGGAGGGATGATCGTACCGAAGTACTGCTTGAAGATCTCCGGGTATTCGCGAAGCGCGGTATCGGTATCGGTGAAAATCACGCCCTGCTTCTCCAGGTCTTCCTGCATGCTGTGGTAAACGACCTCGGATTCGTACTGCGCGGATACGCCGGCGAGGAACTTCTGCTCCGCCTCCGGAATGCCCAGCTTGTCGAACGTTTCCTTGATCTCCGTCGGAACCTCTTCCCACGTCTTGCCTTGCTTCTCGGACGGACGGACGTAGTACTGGATATCGTCGAAATCCAGGTCGTCCATGTTGCCGCCCCACTTCGGCATCGGCATTTTGTTGAATTGCTCGAGCGCCTTCAGACGGAACTCCAGCATCCATTCGGGCTCGCCCTTGATCTCCGAAATCGTGCGGACGACTTCCGGCGTCAACCCTTTACCGGATTGGAAAATCGCCTTATGCTCGTCGCGAAAGCCATACTTGTACTCTTCCAAATCGGGCATTTGCTTCGCCATTGTGATTGCCTCCTTCTTCTTGCTTCTATGCTTCGCGCAGGAGCGCGTTCGTTATTGCTGCTGTTGAAGCTCGATTCCTTTGCGCAATGCGTTCCAGGAGAGCGTCGCGCATTTGATCCGCGCCGGGAATTTCGTGACGCCGGACAACGCTTCGATATCTTCCAGCTCGTCGAATTCGGCGGTTTCGCCTTTGACCAACGACGAGAATTTCTCGGCCAGCGCCAGCGCTTCCTCCGTCGTTTTGCCTTTGACCGCTTCCGTCATCATGGAAGCCGAGGACATGCTGATGGAGCAGCCTTCGCCGGTGAATTTCGCCTGCTTCACGACGCCGCCTTCCACCTGCAGCTGCAGCGTGATGCGGTCGCCGCAAGTGGGATTGTTCAGGTTGATCGTGAGCGCTTCGTCGTCCAAAGTGCCGCGGTTACGCGGGTTTTTGTAATGATCCATAATGACTCTGCGATACAAATCATCCAATTCCATAACCGAAGAACTCCTTTGTCTGATGGAGGCCGTCAATAAGCCGATCAACGTCCTCTTCGGTATTGTATAGATAAAAGCTTGCTCTTGCCGTCGAAGAAACATTCAGGTAACGCATGAGCGGTTGGCAGCAGTGATGGCCCGCGCGAATAGCAATGCCTTTCGTATCCAGCACCGTCGCCACGTCGTGGGGATGAACGTCGTTCAAGTTGAACGTCACGAGACCCGCCCGGTTCTCGACGGGACCGAAGATCGAGATCCCCTCGATCGTGCTGAGGCGGTCGTATGCGTACGCGGCAAGCTTATGCTCGTGCCGCTCTATCTCGTCGAGGCCGATTTCGTTGAGGAAATCGATCGCCGCGCCGAGCCCTACGGCGCCGGCGATGATCGGCGTGCCGCCCTCGAACTTCCATGGAAGCTCCTTCCACGTCGAATCGTACAGATCCACGTGATCGATCATTTCGCCGCCGAATTCGACCGGCTCCATCGCCTCTAGCAGCGCCTTCTTGCCGTACAACGCGCCGATGCCGGTCGGAGCGCACATCTTGTGGCCCGAGAACGCGTAGAAATCGCAGTCGAGATCGCGCACGTCGACTTTCATGTGCGGCGTGCTTTGCGCGCCGTCGACGACCATCTTGGCGCCGTGCTTATGCGCGATCGCCGTAATCTCTTTGATCGGATTCACGACGCCGAGGACGTTGGACACGTACATGACCGAGACGAGCTTCGTCCGATCCGTGACGGTCGCTTCGACGTCCGCGAGCCGGATGGAGCCGTCCTTCTGAAGCGGAATATATTTGAGCGTCGCACCGGTCGCTTTCGCGGCTTGCTGCCAAGGGATGAGATTGGAGTGATGCTCCATTTGCGTGATGACGATCTCATCGCCTTCGCCGCAGACCGCTCTGGCATAGCTGGATGCAACGAGGTTGAGCGCCGTCGTCGTTCCCCGCGTGAAGATGATCTCCTGCGGGCTGGCCGCGTTCAGAAACTTGGCCGTTTTCTCGCGCGCGCCTTCGTAGGCGTCCGTCGCGCGCGAACCGAGCGTATGAACCCCGCGGTGAACGTTGGCATTGTCGTGCTCGTAAAACCGGCTGACCGCATCAATGACGGAACGCGGCTTCTGGGAAGACGCCGCGCTGTCCAGGTAAACGAGCGGATGCCCGTTTACGTTTTGATGCAGGATCGGAAATTGCTCCCTGATCGCTTGCACATTCATCCTTCAAGCTTCCTTTCCAGCAGACGCTGGAGCTGTTCCCGTACCGCCTCGATCGGAATTTCCGTCACGACCGGGGCCAGGAATCCGTAAATAATTAAGCGCTCCGCATCCTTTTTCGAAATGCCTCGGGACATCAGATAGTACACTTGTTCGAGGTTGACTTGGCCGACGCTCGCCGCGTGGCCCGCCTTGACGTCGTCTTCGTCGATCAGCAGGATCGGGTTGGCGTCGCCGCGCGCTTTCGGGCTCAGCATCAGCACTTTCTCGGTCTGCTGGCCGTTCGACTTCGTGGCGCCCTTCTCGATCTTCGTCACGCCGTTGATGATCGCCGTCGCTTGATCCTTCATTACCGCCCGCGTCACCATGTCGCTCTCGGTATTGCGTCCGAAATGGACCGCGCCGGTCGTGAGGCTCATTTGCTGCGTTTTGGAACCGATGCTGATAACCTTCGCGTCCGATGACGAGCCGTTGCCTTTCAGCAAGGACTGGGTATCCGACAGCGTGTGGCCGTCATGCAGATCGCCGATGATCCATTCGATGCGGCCGTCGTTCTCGATGACGGCGCGGCGGATGGTCAGGTCGATCAGGTTGTCTTCCATATTGTGAACCGTGGCGTAACGAACATGCGCGCCCGGTCTGACGATGACTTCAATGATCGACTGCTTTGTGATCGGCTGCGCGGAGCCTCCGTACGTACTTACCACATTATCCACGTACGTGACGCGGCTGTGGCTGTCGGCTACGAGAAGCACGCGCGGCGCGAAGGACGCTTCCGCGTCGTCGCTGTAGAGCAGCGCCTGCAGCGGCAGCTCGACTTCGACGTTCTTCGGCACGTACAGGAATACGCCGCCGTTCCAGATCGCCGATTGGAGCGCCGTCAGCTTGTTCTCGTCCTGCGGAACGGCTTGGAACAAATACTGCTGCACGAGATCGCCGTGCTCGCGGGCCGCGGTCTCCAAATCGGTGAAAATGACGCCTTGCGCAGCTAATTCCGGCGCGAGCTGACGGAGCACGCTGGCGGAATTGCGCTGCACGATCAAGCCAGCCGGAGCCGTTCCCGCCAACTCGCGCACGGTCTCTGGCAGTTCCTCGGCCGAAGCGATCGCGGCTTGTGCCTTGTAATTGCCCACCGCCATCAAATTCCAGCGGTTGATGCGGACTTTCTCGGGCGTCGGCCATTCCAGCGTTTCCGCCAGTTCGACGCCTTTCGTTCTGACTCCTTCAAGCCATGCCGGCTCGCCTTTGCTTTGGGACAATGCCGAAACGGTTTGGCGGTTTACCGGAGTTGATAGTTGTGTGCTCATTTCACTTGCTCCTCCTCCGATTAAACCTGTCCGACCGTTTCGTCCACGATGCCGAGTTCTTCCTTGACCCAATCGTAGCCTTCGTTCTCAAGGCGTTCCGCAAGCTCGGGTCCGCCCGATTTCACGATGCGGCCTTGCATCATGACGTGCACGAAATCCGGCGTGATATAGTTCAGCAGGCGCTGATAGTGGGTGATGATCAAGAAGCCGCGTTCTTCGGAACGCATCGCGTTCACGCCGTTCGCGACGATCCGGAGGGCGTCGATATCGAGACCGGAGTCGATTTCGTCAAGCACGACGATTTTCGGATCCAGCATCATCATTTGAAGAATCTCGTTCCGCTTCTTCTCGCCGCCGGAGAAGCCTTCGTTCAAGTAGCGGTGCATGAATTCCGGGTTCATCTCGAGCTCTTTCATCTTGCCTTCCATCTGGCGGATGAATTTGATCAGCGAGATTTCCTTGCCTTCTTCGCGGCGGGCGTTGATCGCGCTGCGCAGGAAGTCGGAATTCGTCACGCCCGTGATTTCGCTCGGGTATTGCATGGCCAGGAACAGTCCGGCGCGCGCGCGCTCGTCGACGCCCATCTCCAGAAGCGCTTCGCCGTTCAACTCGACTTCGCCTTCCGTGACTTCGTATTTAGGATGACCCATGAGCGCCGACGCGAGCGTGCTCTTGCCCGTGCCGTTCGGCCCCATGATGGCATGAACTTCCCCGCCCTTGATTTCAAGGTTGATGCCTTTCAAAATCTCTTTGCCTTCAATGGCGGCTTTCAAGCCATCGATTTTAAAATGTGTAGCCATGGTATACTGCTCCCTCCGAAAAGTCGCGTTGTTTCATATTGAAACAATTCCTCTTTAGTAATTACTCTAAATTGATTCTCACTGATTCTCAATTATATCTTAGTATAACTTCTGCCATAAAGCAATCGGCCCTAGTCCCCGCATGGGGTTCAGGCCCGTCTACCGGGTTAGCGCGGCGCGAATCTCCGCCGTCCTCCGCTCGAATTCCTCGTCGCTCAGAACCGGATGCGCGACAGCATCCGCCGCGAACGGCTCCAAGTTCACCCAGGATTTGCAGCCCGTGTATGCTTCTTGCATCGGAAGCCGCACAGGCCGGTCTAATAAGTAGACGCGCAGCAGCAGCAGATGAAGCGGCTGCTTCCTTTTCCATTTTAGACGCTCTTCGGTAAATGTATCCGTCCAGATGTGATAATCCGCGAGCAGATCCACGGTCGCTTGATCGTGAATCTCGATATCGTCCGCCGCTTCGGCGTAAGCGGCGATCTCCACGGTCGACGATCCCGGCGTCCACGCGTCCAAGACGGCTTGCAGATCGTCCCTGTACGCTTCCTTCAGCAGCTCCGGCCGTTGATGCTCGTATGCCGGAAGGAGGAAGAAGCGCGGCGACTTCAGCTGAAAATCCTTCGTTTCCTCGGCGATACCTCCTTTGCGGAGCACCATGATCTGCTTGCCTTCTGCAAGGGCTTTGACCGCCACGGCCCATTCCTTCAGCGCGATTTTTTGATCCATTTCGTTATCGCTGCCCATGTTCGTTTCAACCTCGCTTCGATCCATTTAGAATCATTATAACAAACCGAGGTATTCCAACGCGAAATAATTTTCGCTATACTATACTTATTTGGGGTCGAAGCGTACGCACGGCTGGCCCGAACTTCAACTATAACGATTCGGAGGTGGACTATTCTTGTCTGCTTATCATCCTTTAGACGTAACGGAGGCCATTGCCATCGCCCGCGGCCTGGACGGCGTATTTCAACCGGACGCGCAGCTTACCTGCCGCGAGATCGGAGACGGCAACCTGAACCTGGTCTTTCATATCGCGGATCCCGCCGCGGGACGCAGCATCATCCTGAAACAAGCGCTCCCTTACGCGAAGGTCGTCGGCGAATCCTGGCCGCTCACGCTCGACCGCGCGCGCATCGAAAGCGAAGCGCTCCGCCTGGAAGGCAAGCTTGCGCCGGGCCTCGTTCCGGCGGTGTATTTCTACGATCAGGAGCTTGCGCTTACGGGCATGGAGGACTTGAGCGATCATATCATCATGCGTCAAGGCCTGATGAACGGCTCCCGCTACCCGCTCTTCGCCGGGCATATCTCGACCTTCCTCGCGCAAACGCTGTTCTTCACGAGCGACCTCGGGCATAACCAACAGGAGAAGAAACTGCTGTCCCGCAGCTTCACGAATCCCGAGCTATGCAAGATCACGGAGGATCTCATCTTCGACGATCCGTACCGCGACGCCGAATCGAACAGCTTCGAAGAAACGATTCGCGACGAAGCGCTGGCGCTGTGGAGCGACGGCGAGCTTCATCTGGAAGTCGCGATCCTTCGCGAGAAGTTCCTGACGCACGCGCAGGCGCTGCTCCACGGCGATCTGCATACGGGCAGCATCTTCATCACGCCGGAATCGACCAAGGTCATCGATCCGGAATTCGCGTACTTCGGTCCGATGGGCTTCGATATCGGCGCCGTGCTCGGGAACCTGCTCCTGAACTACGCATCGCGCGAAGGCAGGGACGGATCCGATGCCGAACGCGAAGATTACCGCGCTTATCTGCTCGATACCGTCACCGACGTCTGGGCGCAGTTCGAGGCCAAATTCCTGGCATTGTGGAACGAGCATGGGGTAGATCGGCTGGCAAATGCCGCGCCGGGCTATAAAGAGCACTACATGCAGCGCGTTCTGCAGGACACGATCGGCTTCGCCGGCTGCAAAATGGTCCGGCGCATCGTCGGCCTGGCGCATGTCGCGGACATCGACAAGCTCGCAGACGCTGCCGCTCGCGAGCGCGCGCAGCGCCTGGCCCTGCGCATCGGCAAATCGCTCATCAAGCTGAACCGCGGCGCCGTTTCCATCAACCAGCTCGTCGATACCGTTCTTGCGGCTTCGGCAGCGGTCAAGGCATAAAGAAAGGAGTACGACATCATGGAATCTACCGCTTATCAAGGCTTGCAATCCGTCATCTGGTCAGGCTCGCATCTGGATCTGCTCGACCAGCGTCTGCTGCCGGAAGAGATCGTCTACCTGTCGCTCGTCTCCGCGCAGGATGTCTGGGAGGCGATTCGCCACCTTAAAGTCCGCGGGGCGCCGGCCATCGGCATCGCCGCCGCTTACGGCGTCGTGCTGGGCAGCCGAGACGCAGCCGGCGAGAAGTCGGCGTGGCTCCAAGCGGCGCGCGACGCGGCCGCCCATCTCGCGACATCGCGGCCGACCGCCGTCAATCTGTTCTGGGCGCTCGACCGGATGACGGCCCGCGCGGAGACGCTCGCCGCATCCGATCTTGACCTGGCGGGCAGCAAGGAAGCGCTGCTCCAAGAAGCGATCGCCATTCAAAGCGAAGACGAAGCGACGAACCGCCTCATCGGCGAGCATGCGCTGACGCTCTTCCAGGACGGCATGGGCGTGCTGACGCACTGCAACGCGGGCGGACTGGCAACGGCGAAATACGGCACGGCGCTCGCGCCGTTCTATCTCGCGCTGGAACAAGGGATCAGTCTCCGCGTATTCGCCGACGAGACCCGTCCCGTCCTGCAAGGCGCGCGGTTGACCGCGTTCGAGCTGCAGCAGGCCGGCGTCGACGTGACGCTCATCTGCGACAACATGGCCGGGATGGTCATGAGCAAAGGCTGGATCGACGCCGTCATCGTCGGAACGGACCGCGTCGCGGCCAACGGCGACGTCGCGAACAAGATCGGCACGTACAGCGTCGCCGTGCTCGCCAAAGCGCATAACATCCCGTTCTACGTGGCTTGTCCCTTGTCGACGATCGACTTGAACACGCCGTCCGGCGCCGAGATTCCGATCGAGGAGCGCAGCCCGGAGGAGATTACGGAAGGCTTCGGCAAGCGCACGGCACCGGCAGGCGTAAAGGTGTACAACCCCGCCTTCGACGTGACGCCGAACGAATACGTGACCGCGATCATTACGGAGAAAGGCATCATTCGCCCTCCGTTCGACGTAAATCTCAAAGCGCTGTTCGCCGATTTATAAACGGCGTGCAGCACCCGCACGAACAAGGCAGCCCGCGCATGAATCCCTGCGCCGTGCTGCCTTTTCGCTTTCCGGCCCGATTGAACGCCGTTTGATCGATTTGCGTCCGGATCGACTTAATTCCCGACCGTCACCAAAACTTCCAGGACGGTTTCTTGCCTACGTTGGCGCGGGTCTCGTGGATGAGCTGGCTGACCCCGCCTTGCTCGAGTTTCTCGATGAGCGCGTCGAAGCCGCGATCCAACTTAACCTGCATTTCTTCTTCGTACAACGGCACGATGGCGTAGAAACGGATCAAACGTTCCTCGTCCATCCGCAGCGTCTGGAACTCCGAAGCCGCATCGAGCGGCGGAAGCAGCACGAATCCGTTTTGCTTCGTTCGGGCGGACAGCCGCTTCGCGGGGTTCCCGTTCGGCATCGTATGGGAGATCGCGAGCCAACTGCCGTATTCATGAGGAAACCTCGCCAGCTTCTTCAGCCAGAAGACCGGCCAATAATGGTCCATGTTCTGAAAGGCCTCCTGCGAAATAGGCCAAGACGCCGGCAGGAACACCATCAACTCCGCGTACCGATAATCCGGCAATGGTTCCGGCGCATTCATCGGCTTGTAGCTCATGCCCGTCGTGAACAACGTGTGATAGTTCCGTCCCGGCGACGGTTTGATCCAGTGCACGTCCACATGCACGAGATCGGAAATGATCTCGTGAAACACGGCCTCCACCTCGCCGTAGTGACTTTCCACGTGCGACTGGATTTTCTCCATCCAGCCTTCTTCGCCGAAGTCCGGCGCTTCCCACTCCCGTTCCCGCAGCTCGTACTTGTAGACCGGTTGGCCCGAGGCCGTGTATTCCGTTGGCTTTACCATATGTATTCCCCCGCTTTCCAGGCTGGCCGATGCGAGCCTAATCGAACAATTTGACAGAACCTGTCGAATCTCCTTGTTCGTCCCAAGTAAAATCCTGACAAAAAAAACCCCTCCAGCGCTGCCGCACCGAACGTCCGGAAAAGAACGTCGCGGCCGACCGTTGCAGGAGGGCTCGAACATCGCTATCTATACCATCAAGAGAAGGGCGTCCGCCCCTTTCATGCCTACCGTAATGCCAAGCGCTTCGGCCGTTCCCGTCACCGATTCGAGGGGAGCCGCCATCAATTCCTCCAGCGTCCTCACGCCGACCGCACGGCCGGCGATAATGCCCCGGTCCTTCAACCGTTCGTTCAGCAGCGCGACGTCGAGCGCGCCGCACATGATATAGCCTTTATCCGTCGCGACGGCCAACAGCGTCGTCTTCGGCAGAAGCACTTCCACGCCGAGAGCCGTACTGCCGTCCGCAAGCGAAATCGGCACCATTCGCATCATCCGAGCCACCTCCTCCCGCGCTTGCCGCTCCAGCATTCCCTTCGGGAAATCGCTTCTTCACTATATGCTGCGCCGCGCCGCGGAGTGTTGGCGGATATACCGGTTAACAAAGACATAAAGAAGCAATGGGACTACTTAAATTAGGGCTTTGGTGGTATGATGAATTTACCTAAAGAACTAATTGGAGCCGGAAAATGAACCCCAAACACAAAAGCGAAAAACAGTCAGACGCCCATTTGTTTAACGTAGACCTGCTCGTCGAAAGCGGATCCGCCGCCGAGGCTCTGGAGCTGCTGCTCCGCCTGCTGAATAAAGCCGGATTCGCCGATTACCGAATCAAATCGGGGGTGGAGCTGGGCAGGTTGATCGAAACGCTGGAAGCGCAGGCCGAGCCCAGGGCGATCCCCGTCGAGCTCCCTTCGCCTCGACAGCAGGCGGATACGGAACCTGCCCCATCCGTCACGGACCGCATCAAAGGCTTTATCGCGAACAACACCTTGATTCGCATTACGGTCAACAAAGGCTTCGGCATCCGGCTGAGCATTCCGTGCCGCCTCATTAACTTGGACGAGTCGACCCAAATCTTGACGGTATACCATGTGGACGAGAAACAAGTCTATACGTTCAGCCTGAACGAAATCGACGATTTCACTTAACCTCGGCGAGCCCCCCTTAGACTATCCTCAAACTAAAACGAGCCCCTCCCGCCTTCGTAATCGGCGCGGAGCGGCTCGTTTGTCGTGCATGCGCAGCGGCGGTTCACGTAGAAGAACCGACATGCACGGCCCTTAATCGCTGCTGCTTTTGGCTTTCCAGATGGAATAGGCGGCGAGCCCCCACGCTACGATGAACGCGAGACCGCCGAACGGAGTAATGATGCCGATCCACTTCACGTCGGACAAGCTTAGCGCGTACAGGCTTCCCGAGAACAGGAAGATTCCCAGGTGCATCAGGCGGGCGGCCCATCGGATCCGTTGGTCGTTTTTGCCGATGCGATCGGCGGCCAAGGCGATAAGCAGCAATCCGATGGCGTGAAACATATGGTAGCGGACGCCCGTCTCGAATACGTTCAGCATTTCCTCGGTCAATCTGTCCTTCAGCCCGTGGGCGCCGAATGCGCCCAGCGCAACGGCCAGCAGCGCATGAATCGCGCCGTACGCCCCGTATTTGTTAAACATCTTCCTTCCTTCATCCTTTCCAATGTCTGTCAAATGAGTTAGAATATACGATATCGAACGACCGCATAGAGGAGTGGATCTCCGTGAGTGAGCAAGAACCGAATCGGTACGATTACCCGCCCGGCGGCGATGCATCCTTCCCGACTCCCGATGATCCGCCGAAGAAAACCCAATCCAAATTGGGCATCGCTTCGTTCGTTATCGGACTCGTCGGCCTGGTCGTTGCCGTCGTCGCCATTATCGTGACGACTTCATTTATTATGGACCAGATCGGGAACGAGGGCAACTACGAGACCTTCCTGTCGGAGCTCGAAAACGGGAACGGCGATCTCGGCGATCTGATGCCGATCGTCACGGCGGGCCTGCTGATGCTGCTCTCCTCCGCCTGCTGCCTCGTCGGGCTGATTCTGGGCATCGTCGGCGCCTGCGCCAAAGGCAAGCACAAAGCGTTCCCCGTCATCGGCATCGTCGTGAACGCGCTGCTGCCCGTCGGGTTTATCGCCCTCTTCATGCTTGGGCTTGCGATGGGCGGAACCGCATAGCGAACAAACGCAAGGAGGGACTGCGGGCGACCGCCGTCCCTCCTTTTGTCATGCCCGCACGCCGCTTCCGGAATTGCGCCGGGGACCGCATGCGGGCATATTGCCTCACATATCGAGCCGCGACGTGAATACAATGAATAACAACAAGCTCAATCGGTTTGGGAGGTGTCTACGCATGGCAGATAATAATGGAACGCTGTATACCGTGTCGCGCGAGGATTGGTCGCTGCACCGGAAAGGGCATCAGGATCAAGCCAGACACCAGCAGAAAGTCCGCGAGGCGATCAAGCAAAATTTGCCGGACCTCGTCTCCGAGGAAAATATTATCATGTCGGACGGCAAGCAGGTCATCAAAGTGCCGATCCGCAGCTTGGATGAATTCCGCTTCGTCTATAATTTCAACAAAAACAAGCATGTCGGCCAAGGCGACGGCGACAGCCAGGTCGGGGACGTGCTCGGCGTCGATCCCGCTTCGCAGAAGGGCGGCAAGGGCGAGAACGCCGGCGATCAGCCCGGCGACGATATCGTCGAAGCCGAGATCAGCCTCGCGGAGCTCGAAACGATGCTGTTCGAGGAGCTGGAGCTGCCCTTCCTGAAGCAAAAGGACCGCGACCAGCTGGAAACGAAGGAAATCCGGTTCAACGACATCCGCAAGAAGGGCATCATGTCGAACATCGACAAGAAGCGGACCATCCTCGAGAATCTGAAGCGCAACGCGACAAGCGGCGCGCCCGGCATTCACGACATCTCGCCGGACGATCTTCGCTATAAGACCTGGGAGGAAATCGTAAAGCCGCAATCCAATGCCGTCATCCTGGCGATGATGGACACGAGCGGCAGCATGGGGAGCTTCGAGAAATACGTTGCCCGCAGCTTCTTCTTCTGGATGACCCGCTTCCTCCGCCATCAATACGAGCACGTGGAAATCGTCTTCATCGCGCATCATACCGAAGCGAAGGAAGTGACCGAGGAAGAATTCTTCACCCGCGGCGAAAGCGGCGGCACGATCTGTTCCTCCGCCTACATCAAGGCCATCGATATCATCGACAACCGCTTCCCGCCTTCCATGTACAACATCTACCCGTTCCATTTCTCCGACGGCGACAACCTGACGAGCGACAACGAGCGCTGCGTCAAGCTGATCGGCGAGCTGCTGAAACGGGCCAACTTGTTCGGCTACGGCGAGGTCAACCAATACAACCGTTCGAGCACGTTGATGTCCGCCTACAAGCACATCAATTTGCCGAACTTCATGCACTATGTCATCAAGGAAAAAGGCGAGGTGTACAACGCGCTGAAATCCTTCTTCCGCAAACGGGAGCTTGCCGTATAAAGGGAACGCGCATCAAGGCATTACGCCAATCATAAAAAGCCTCCGCGGCGCCTGGGACGTACCCCGGCAGCCGCGGAGGCTTCTTTTATCCGCCCAATCGCCTCGACGTTCCCCTCGATCCGAGTTTCCCGCCGTTATAGACGATGAACGTCGCGAGTCCGGCAAGTCCAAAGCAGCCGGCGCCGGACAACAGATACGACAACGGTACCGCGTCGGACAAGTACGTGCTGAGCAGCGGGCCGACCGTGCCCCGGACGCCGAAGAGCATGAAATGCAATCCGACGACGACCGCTTCCCGCCCCGGCGCGAGCCGGAACATATAGGCGAGGAAGCCGATGTCCCATATCGCGTCGCCGATTCCTTGGATGCCGCTTCCGATCAGTACCGCGCCGTAATTGCCGAGCAGCGCGTAACAGAACGGCACGATGCTGAAGGCCGCCAGCCCGAATGCGACCGTGTGCTTCGCGGACAGCTTGTCGATGACGCGGCCGCATACGTAATAGGACGAGAGCAAGCAGACGAAGTACGTCGCGCGGGCGATGCCGATCTGCGTATTGGAGAGCTCGAGCCGGTCGACCTGCATGATATTGTACAGCGGCACCGCCACGAGATTGCCGAAGCCGGTGAACGTGCAGGCCAGGAAGAAGACGGCGATCTCCTTGTTTTGCTTGACGAGCTGCAGCTGCTCGCCGAGATTGAACCGCTTGGCTCCGAGCAGCTTCGGCGGCGCGGCTTTCCGCGCCTTGACGCGCGAGAATACGAGAATGGACAGCACGCCGGTCGCCGCGGCGAACAGCAGCGGCCCCGTCGGCCCCGTCGCGTCGGTCCATTTGCCGATGACGAACGCCACGGGAACCATCAGTCCGCCCATGAAGACCCGGGTGTTGCCCATCAGCTTGCCCCGATGCTCCGGCGGGTACATGCGAATGACGAGCGCGGCGTAGCCGGGCGATTGGATGCCCATCAGCATCTGGAAGCAAAGCGCGGCGGCGACATAGACGAGCGGCACGCCGAAGAGCGCCGGCAGCACGATCAGCGCCCGCGCGACGAGGTTCGGGACGACGACGTACGGCTTCGGATCCGACCGTTCGATGATAGCGGCCCATAGCGGCGAGAACAGCAGCCCGACCGCCGGCGCGGCCGAAATAATGCCGACCTGCAGATTGGACGCTCCCTGCTGAATGGCCATCGGAAGATAAAACTGGTTGAACACGACATTAAAGAAGCTGAATAATACGGAAGCGCCTACATCGATACGGAAATTATGCCACGCTCGAGGCCCGAGGCTCAGCTTGACGGAATCCAGCTTTGTTTTGAATGCGATCATGACGGTCGGCAATCCTCTCCGGGTAACAGTTCGTTTCAGACCCAGTATACCATGGGATGACGCCAGTATTTCGCTTCATTGCCATTTTGACAAATCCTTATGATTGGGAGCATAATGAACGTTATGAGAATTGCAGTACGCGTTTTGAAAGGAAGGATATTTTCATGCCCGCATGGTCATTCCGACGGTTGTTCGAGGTCAAGCCGTTCATCTTTTTTACCATCCTATTGGTCATTAAAAGCATGCTTGCTTACTTCGTTATTTTCGACGGGGGTCCGTCGTGGACGCTGCTCGTAACCGAAATGCCGTTCTTCTGGCTGCTGTTCTGCCTGATCGAATGGTTTGCGTCGAAGCGTAAGCTCGTTTACTACGTAACGGTAAACCTGCTCGTGACCGCGATTTTCTTCGCCGTCATCATGTATTACAAGTATTTCGGCATTATCGTCACGTATCACGCGCTCGAGCAGGTCAATCAGGTGACCGCTGTGAAGAGCAGCGTGTTCTCGCTTCTCGATCCCTATTATTTGTTTATCTTCCTGGATATTATCGTGTTCTTCTACCTGCTGCTGCGGCGCAAGCACGCCGTCAACTGGAAACGGCTCAGCCAGCTGCCGATCAACCGCGCGATCGTTTCCGTCGTCTTCATCGTCTCGCTGGCGCTCTGCCTCTTCAATATTTTGCCGAACCGGGCGAGCATGAACGAGATCGTGAAAGCCGAAGATATGGGCATCCTCAATTATGAGCTGTACACGCTCTTCTCCGATCCGAAGCAGCCGACGGTGCCGATGAGCGAGATTACGCAGGCCGCCATCGATGAGCAGAAAGGCATCCAAGAGCCGGCTTCGCCGAAATATTGGCAGGCAGCGAAAGGCAAGAATCTGATCATCGTGCAAATGGAAGCGTTCCAAAATTTTCTGATCGGCTTGAAGATCGACGGGCAGGAAGTAACCCCGAACATGAACAAGCTGGCCAAGGAGCATATTTATTTCTCGAACTTCTACCAGCAGGTCGGACAAGGCAACACCTCCGACGCCGAGTTCGTCGTGAATACGTCCTTCTATACGCCGCCCACTGGAGCCGCTTCCGTCGTCTATACCGATCGGGCGCTGCCGAGCCTGCCCAAACTGCTGCAGGCGAGCGGCTACCAGACCGCGACGTTCCATACGAATTTCGTGGAATTCTGGAACCGGTCCGACTTGTATAAAGCCATCGGGTTCGAAAAGTATTACGACCAGAACTTCTTCGGCCAAGACGACACGGTCTTCTTCGGTCCGTCCGACGAAGTGCTGTACCAGAAGACGGCCGAAAAGCTGGACGAGATGCAGAAAGCCGGACCTTTCTACTCGCAGCTGATCACCATGTCGTCCCACCATCCGTTCACGATTCCGGAGCGAAAATACAAGATCAAGCTGCCGGCCCGCTACGACGGGACGTTCGTCGGCGATTATATTCGCGCGCAGAACTACGCCGATTATTCGCTGGGGCTGTTCATCGACGATCTGAAGAAACGCGGCATCTGGGATAACAGCGTCTTCGTCATCTACGGCGACCATCTCGGTCTCCCGATCTACTCGCTGAACAGCGACGAGAAGAAGCTGATGAAAGAAATTTACGGCCGCGAATACGGGAATACGGACATGATCAACATTCCGCTCATCATTTCTTCGCCCGGCGTCGCGACGCCGATGGAGCTCAAGCAAACCGGCGGCCAATCCGATATTATGCCGACCGTCGCGAACCTCCTCGGCATTTCGCTGCAGGACCATATTCACTTCGGACAGGACCTGCTCAACCAACCGTCGAATATTTTGCCCGAACGTTATTACTTGCCTTCGGGTTCGCTGATTACGGATACCGAGATGTTCGTTCCGGGCACCTCGTTCAAGGACGGGACCAACCATCCGCTGCACGGCAATGCGCAGTCGGCCGTGCCGACGACCGAGGATCAGTATAATCGGGCGCTCAAGCTGCTTCAGCTATCGGACAGCTACGTCACCCAATTGCCGCCGGTGAATCCCTGACAAGACTTGAACCGAATCAAAAAATCCCCTTGCCGGATGCGGCTCGGGGATTTTTTGATATGGTGATTACGCAGCAACCGCCCCCGCGTCAGAGAACGCCCGTTCAGACATTGCAGATGCGGTAACGAATCTCGCATACCGTGCCCTGCCCGCGCTTGCTGTTGAACGCGATTTGGCCGCCCATGACGTTGATGAGGCTGACGACGACCATCAACCCGAGACCGGTCCCCTTCTCTTTCGTCGTGAAGAACGGCGTGCCGATCCGCTTCAGCTGCAGCTTGTTCATGCCTACGCCGGTATCCGCGATCGTAATGCATACTTGACCGTCGTCCACCTTCGTCTTGACGGTCAGCGTTCCTCCGCCGGGCATCGCTTCGATCGCGTTTTTCATAATGTTCAGGAGACACTGCTGGAATTTCTTCGGCTCACCCAAGATAAAGATCGGAACCTCGCGATCATGCTTGATCCGGATCTCGACCCCGGCCATGACGGCCATGGACGAAATCCACGGCACCAGCGCTTCGATCTCCGCTTTGACGTCGAGCGGCCTCGCTTCCTCCACCGTCGGCTTGGCGTAGTTCAAATAATCCGTAATGATGGAGGTCGCGTGATCGATCCCCTCCATCGCGTGTTTCCGATAGCGTTCCAACGTCTCCGGATTGATGCTCGGCTTGCCCATCATTTGCAGAAACCCGCTCGTCATCGTCAGCGGATTGCGCACCTCGTGGGAGATCGAAGCGGCAAGCTGGCCGATCATTTGGTATTTCTCCGCGTTATACAGCTCCTCTTGCAAATTCTCCTGGTTTCTCACCCGGTAATAGGTCACGATCACGAGCGCGGCCGACGGGAACGCGCCCAGCAGGATCGTAACGATCGTCGCCGGATTGACGGCCGCTCCGCGCAAGCCGGCAACGGCAATGTATAGCACTTCATAGATCGCGATGTACGCCAGTCCGTTCAACATGATGAATCCCAGCGTGCTTCGCCGCAAGCAGCGGTAGTGGAAGGTCAGCCCGAGCAGCAGAAGCACGCTATTGCCGGACAGGTTGGCCGCCCAGTCCGTGCCGACAAGCGCAATGCCGAAACCGACGAATGCCCCCCATGTAGCGATTCCCGCCAGCCCTCCCTCGAACAACGACGCGAGCAGGATGGAGAGCGGCGTCAAGTGAAGCGCGAACACCCAAGGATCAATGGTTTCGATGCATAGATAACAGGCGGAGAACACCGCGAGAACCGCCAAATACAGCAGCTTTCGTTGAAGAGAGGTTGCGGCGGCTTTCGGGATGGCGATAAAGAAAAGCAGACCGGAACCTAATATGTAGAGCAAATCGTGAAATTCGTCAATGAAAATAGAGGACATGAGCGTAGAATCCGACTCCCCGACTGGCAACGTATCCGCTTTCAATGCGATAATTGCCTAATTTTACCTACTAACTATACCATAGGCCGCGGCGGGGAGACCAAACAATTTTGGCGCTTTCCCGGGCACGGGACATATCGTTCCGAGGCTGCCCATAGATATAGCTATGGAACACAATTCGCGTTGCGAGGGGGAAGCGAGCTTGCACCAGGATGAGGTCAAAGCGCTCGAACGAGCCATAGACGAAATAACCGAAATCGCGCAAGGATTCGGTCTGGATTTCTACCCGATGCGGTACGAGATTTGTCCGGCGGACATTATTTATACCTTCGGTGCCTACGGCATGCCGACGCGGTTCAGCCATTGGAGCTTCGGCAAGACGTTTAATAAAATGAAAATGCAGTACGATTTCGGGCTCAGCAAAATTTACGAGCTCGTCATCAACTCCAATCCGTGCTATGCCTTCCTGCTGGACGGCAACTCGCTCATTCAAAATAAGCTCATCGTCGCCCACGTCTTGGCCCACTGCGACTTTTTCAAAAACAACGCCCGCTTCAGCATGACGAACCGCAATATGGTCGAGAGCATGTCGGCGACCGCGGAGCGGGTCAGCCAGTACGAGATGGAACACGGCACCGAGGCGGTGGAGAAATTCATCGACGCCGTGCTCGCCATTCAGGAGCATGTCGATACGACGATCATCCGGCCGTACAAGCTGGATAAAGCCCAGTACATCGAGCTGCTGAACAAGCAGAATAAGACCGAGAAGCCAAAGCATGTCTCCCAATACGACGACCTGTGGGGTCTCGACGAGGATGAGCAGCAGGCGGATGCCGAGGCAGCCGCGAAGGCGACCGCGGACACGAAGAAATTCCCGCCCCAACCGGAGAAGGACCTCATCTGGTTCATCGAGGAGTACTCTCCGAATCTGCAGGACTGGCAGCGCGACATCATGTCCATGCTGCGCGACGAGATGCTGTACTTCTGGCCGCAGATCGAGACCAAGATCATGAACGAAGGCTGGGCTTCGTACTGGCATCAGCGCATCATCCGGGAGCTGGATCTCACGAGCGAGGAGACCATCGAATTCGCCCATCTTAATTCGTCGGTCGTCCAGCCGTCGCGGCACTCCCTCAATCCGTACTACTTGGGCTTGAAGATCTTCGAGGATATCGAGCGCCGCTGGGATCATCCGACCAAGGAAGAACAGGACCGGTTCGGCCGCAAGCCCGGGCTCGGACGGGAGAAAATGTTCGAGGTGCGGGAGTTCGACTCCGATATCTCCTTCCTGCGCAATTACTTGACGAAGAAGCTCGTCGGCGACCTCGATCTGTACGTCTTCGAGAAGAAAGGCGCGGAATGGAAGATCACCGACAAGGCGTGGGAATCCGTCCGAGACCAGCTCGTCGTCTCGCGCGTCAACGGCGGCTTCCCTACCCTCGTCGTCGTCGACGGCGACTTCAACCGCGTCGGGGAACTGTTCCTCTTCCACAAATACGAAGGCGTCGAGCTGGATTTGAAATACGTCGAGAAGACGCTCCCTCACGTCGTGCAGCTGTGGGGCAAATCGGTTCATCTGGAAACGGTCGTCGAGGACAAACGGATCGTATTCAGCTGCGACGGGAAGAAGACGAGCCGGAAGTTTATTTGAGGCCGACCGCAACCTATCGAACGCAAGAACGCCCGCCAAGGCTGCTGCTTGGGCGGGCGTTCTTGTTCATGTTCGGATCGAATAGTGCGGCAATCTCGACAAGCCGTGCGGGTCGCTACAGTCGCTCCTATGACGTCTTCCCCATCCATCCGTTTTTCAACCGTCATGTAGGCGCTGCAGGTCATAGTCTGGCATTAAACTTCCAAACAAAGCAAAGACGCCCCTGCCGGCATTCTTCATGCCGGGAAGGGCGTCCTGCCGCCAGGGCTTGTCCGAGTCGGACAATGCCTGCGGTCAATCATCGACCCGCTTCACGTCGACCGTCACTTCCAAGTCGGCTTCGCTTGTCCCCATATAGACGCCCTTGACCGGGACGATATCCTTGTAGTCTCTGCCGTGGCCTAGCTTCACGTAACGCTCCCCGACCAAGGCATCGTTCGTCGGATCGAATCCGCACCAGCCGAGTCCTGGCACGTACGCCTCGATCCAGGCATGGGACGCTTGCTCGAAGTCCGCGCTTCCGCCCTGCAGGTCGCCGACGAAATGATAGCCGCTCACGTATCTCGCCGGAACGCCCTTCGACCGGCAGGAGGCGATCATGAGGTGGGCGAAATCCTGGCAAACCCCGCGGCGCTTGCGAAGCAGGTCGCCGGCGATCGTATGCACGTTCGTCGCGCCCGTGTCATAGATGAATTCGCTCCGGATTTTATTCGACAAGGCCAGGAGCCACCCGTACACGCCAGGGCGCTCTCCTCCGGGCGAACTTTGAATCGCGGCATTCGCGAACGCGGCAACCTCGGGCGTAATCCCCGTATAGTCGGTGGGGAGCAAGTACTCCGCGAACCGGTTAGCCGACTTGTCGCTCGCCAACCATTCCCAGGCTTCCTTGGGCGGCATCCCTTCCTTGCCGAGCGGCGGCTTGATCGCTTCACGGGTAACCACCGTCATCTGCGTGCGGATCGTCAGTTTGCGATGCTGCCCGTTGACCGAGAACACATGCACGCGATTGCCGAAGTAATCGTCATAGCTGAACAGCGACGCATTGGGCTCGACGGATATCGAGTGCGTGTAACAGGACTGCTGCTCGTTCGTAAACGGCGTCAGACGCAGCTCATTGACACTGTCCGTGACCGCATCCTTGTACGCGTATTGCGTCGTGTGCGAGATGTGCAGCTTCATGCGCTGACCTCCCCGATGCGAAAAAAGGTGAGCGCGAACGCCGCGCCAAGCTGGCCGGCCGCCTGCAGCAAATGACCGGTGACCGCGCCTTCGCGGTCCAGCTGCAGATCTTCCCGTTCCAGGCAAGCCAGCTCCGCCTTCAGCTTCACGACCTGGCGGATGATCCGGTCATGCGCGGCGCGCAGCTGCTTCTCCTGCAGCTCGATCCCGCGCAAATTCTCGTCCAGCGCCTGCAGCGAGAAATGCACGGACCGCGGGAAGGACTCGTTCAGGATGAGAAATTCGGTAATCGCCTCCGCTGATACCCCGTCCGCATAGTGGCGGCGGAAAGCCTGATACCCGCTTACGGAGCGCAGCACCGCCTGCAGATAGGGATAAAGCCCGCTGCCGTCGACTTCTTCCGGTCCCGCAGTGGACTTCGCGGCGACCGCGGACTGCATGATCCGAAGCGTATTCTCCGTGCGCTCCAGGTAACGTCCGCATTCGATGAAATGCCACTCGTTCTCGCGCGGCATGACGGACTGCATGATGCCGTGGAACATCGCCGTCCATTCCTTGATCCGTCCGAAAAACTGATGCGGGGATTCCCGGGTCAAGTCCCCGGCCTGCTTCTCCCGAAGCCACAAGTAAAATCCGTTCGCGACGTCCCACAGCTCGCTCGGCAGCTTCTCTCTCAGCGTTCTGACGTTATCCCGGGCATGATTGATGCAGGTAACGAGCGAATTCGCGTTATCGCGGTCGAGCGTGATGTAGTGCACGACATCCTGCTCGTTATAAACGCCGTATTGCTGCTCGTAAGCCGCGCGGCTGCCGAGCGCGTCGACGATCCGCCCCCATTTGCACAAGGCCTGCGGTTGGCCCTCCTCGTCGCGAAGGGACGATTGGTTATCTTCGGACTGCAGGTGAAAATGAACATCGATCAGCCGCGCGTGATTCTCCGCGCGCTCCATATACCGGCCAATCCAAAACAAAGCTTCCGCATTCCGGTTGAGCATCGTTCATCCCTCCGATCATTTTTCGTTAACGACTGAGCACCCATGTATCCTTCACGCCGCCGCCCTGCGAGGAGTTCACGACGAGCGAGCCCTCCTGAAGCGCGACGCGCGTCAAGCCGCCGGGAATGACATGCATCTGGGCGCCGCCCATCAGCACGAACACCCGCAGGTCGATATGCCGCGGCTGCATCGTTCCGCCAAGCATCACCGGCGCCCGCGACAGCTTCATCGTCGTCTGGGCGATATAGCGGCTCGGATCGCGGCGAATCGCGTCCGCGAAGGCGTGGATCTCCTTCTGCGAAGCCGCGGGACCGATCAGCATGCCGTATCCGCCGGAGAGGGACGTCTCCTTCACGACGAGCTGGTCCAGATGCTCCAGGGCGAATTCGCGGTCCTCCTTGCGCGAGAGCACGTACGTCGGCACATTATGCAGGATCGGCTCTTCGTTCAAATAATAGCGAATCATTTCCGGCACGTACGCATAAATTGCTTTATCGTCCGCGACGCCGGTTCCCGGGGCATTGGCAATGGCGATATTTCCCGCGCGATACGCGTTCATCAATCCCGGCACGCCGAGCAGCGAATCGGACTGGAACGCGAGCGGGTCCAAATAATCGTCGTCCAGGCGCCGATAAATAACATCGACTTGACGCAATCCGCTTAAGTCCCGCAAATAGATTTTGTGGTCCTTGTAGACCAAATCCCGTCCTTCCACCAAGTGAATGCCCATTTGCTGCGCAAGGAAAGCATGCTCGAAATAAGCGGAGTTGTAAGCTCCCGGGGTGAGGAGCACGATAAGCGGATTGCGTTTCCCGGATGGAGCCAGACTGCGGAGCGAACCGAGGAAAACATTCAAGCTGCGTTCGATATCGGCTACGGCGCTCGACAAGTACAATTCGGAGAACAGCTCGGTCATCAAGCTTCTCCCTTTGTACAGGTAGGAAAATCCGGACGGCGTCCGCAGATTGTCCTCGAGCACGAAATAACGGCCTTTTTCGTCTCTAATTAAATCTATGCCCGACGTCGTCATATAGACGTTCTGCGGCACGTGAAGCCCGGCCATCTCCGGCCGGAAATATTTGTTCCCGATAATCATCGCCCGCGGAATGATGCCGTCGTGAACGATCGCTTGCTCGTGGTAAATATCGCGAAGAAAGGCATTGAGCGCTTGCACGCGCTGCTTCATGCCTCGCTCGACGTGCTCCCATTCATGCTTGGGGATGATCCGGGGAATATAGTCGAAAGGGATGGTTCTTTCCAAAGGCTCGCTCTGATTCTGGGCATACAGGGTAAACGTAATCCCTTCCTCCAGCATGCGCTGCTGGATCGCGGCATGCCTGGCTGCGAGCTCCGACGGTTTCATGCGGGCGAACGTTCGATGGACGCCTTCGTAATGCGCGCGTACGGCCAGCTCCTTATCGAACATTTCATCGTAAAACGATTGTGAATCGTAAGAATGGAATTGCGATTGCATCGCCATCGACATGATTACCGCCTCCAAAACCATCTGTTGTCAATATTGCGTCAGTTTTCAACAATATTCGAGGTTGTCTTGCCTGAAAAACCTGGATTATTCCTAGTTAAATCATACTCACTCTCGCTATTTATGTCAACTTTGCTTACACAAAAATAGAGACGGTTTTCCCACCTCTTCAGGGAGTACGCCTACCTATTTTATGCTGCGTTACGCGGCCGGATGCGCCGAATACATTCCGCTGCATTCCCGAACATTCATATGCTTCACCTTAGCCGCGTTCGCAACCGAAACCGTGGCATACAGCGCCTCCGCGCCCTCCTTCTCGGGCAGCTCGAAATACACCTTGCGCTGAACGGGGTCGTACCACTCGGCCGCGTCCAGATTCGCGATCGCGTTCCGGTCCAGCCGCTCGAAGCCGTAATCGGCGAAATGCCGGACCAGCTGCTCCATCGTATGCGGATAGCGGTAAACGGCTCCGTCCCTTGCGGTGAACGCCGGGCCGCTCGACGTCGGCGATATCAAGCAAATGTCCGCGATGGCCACCCAAACCGATTCCCCGTTCTCGTTCAGCAGAAACAGTTTCATGTTCAAACACTCCTTCGGCAATATAGGAACTCATGTTCCCATTCTATCACATTCCCTCAGGCAAGGGGAGAACGCTTCGGGCTCATGTCGCCGAATAAATAAAAGCGGCATGCGAATGTCGCATGCCGCGGAATCACTTTCCCTGAGCGCCGCTTCTACCGGTTAAGCAAACTTCCTACGTAACGGAGCAGCTCGTTGGAGCATACCGGGCAATAGCCGTGCTCGTCGATCAGCCGCTTCGATACTTCGTTGATCCGTTTCAGCTGCTTCTCGTCCGGCGTCTTCGTCGACGTCGTGATTTTGACGATATCCTTCAAATCCGTGAACAGCTTCTTCTCGATCGCTTCGCGCAGACGTTCATGGCTGTAATAATCGAACTTTTTGCCTTTGCGCGAATACGACGAGATGCGGATCAGGATCTCTTCCCGGAACGCTTTCTTGGCGTTCTCGGAGACGCCGATCTGTTCCTCGATGGACCGCATGAGGCGCTCGTCGGGATCCATCTCTTCGCCGGTCAGCGGATCCTTGATCTTGGCCCAGTTGCAGTAGGATTCGATGTTGTCGAGGTAGTTCTCGAACAGCGTCCTCGCCGACTCCTCGAAGGAATAGACGAATGCTTTCTGAATCTCCTTCTTCGCCAGGCCGTCGTATTCTTTTCTCGCCACCGAGATGAAGTTCAGGTAACGCTCGCGCTCCTCCTTCGTGATGGAAGGATGCTGATCGAGCCCGTCTTTGAGGGCGCGCAGCACGTCGAGGGCGTTGATGCACTGCAGGTCCTGTTTGATCAGGGCGCTGGATATCCGGTTGATGACATAGCGCGGATCGATGCCGGACATGCCTTCCTCGATGTACTCGCTCTGCATTTCCTTGAGGTCGGCTTCCTTGTAGCCCTCCACTTCCTCGCCGTCGTACATGCGCATCTTCTTGACGAGGTCCATGCCTTGTTTTTTCGTTTCCTTGAGACGGGTCAGGATCGAGAAGATCGCGGCCGACCGCAAGGAATGCGGCGCGATATGGATATGCTTCATGTCGCTTTGGCCGATCAGTTTATTGTAGATTTTCTCTTCCTCGGACACCTTGAGATTGTAAGGAATCGGCATGACGATCATCCGGGACTGAAGCGCCTCGTTCTTCTTGTTGGCGATGAACGATTTGTACTCCGTTTCGTTCGTATGCGCGATGATGAGCTCATCCGCCGAGATCAGCGCGAAGCGGCCGGCCTTGAAGTTGCCTTCCTGCGTCAACGAGAGCAGGTTCCAGAGGAACTTCTCGTCGCATTTGAGCATTTCCTGGAACTCCATCAAGCCGCGGTTCGCTTTGTTGAGCTCGCCGTCGAAACGATACGCGCGCGGATCGGATTCGGATCCGAATTCCGTGATCGTCGAGAAATCGATGCTGCCCGTCAGATCGGCGATGTCCTGCGATTTCGGATCGGACGGACTGAACGTGCCGATGCCGACGCGGTTTTCCTCCGAGATCAGAACGCGCTCGACCTGCACGTTTTCGATTTCGCCGCCGAATTCCGTTTTGAGGCGCATTTGGCAGGAGGGGCACAGATTGCCCTCGATGCGGACGCCAAGCTCCCGCTCGGCTTCCGGACGCAGCTCGTTCGGAATCAGGTGAAGCGGGTCCTCGTGCATCGGGCAGCCTTTGATGGCGTAAACCGAGCCTTTCGCGGTACGCGAGAATTGTTCCAATCCCCGCTTGAGCATCGTCACGATCGTGGATTTCCCGCCGCTGACCGGCCCCATGAGCAGCAATATCCGTTTCCGTACATCGAGCCTCCGCGCGGACGAATGAAAATATTCCTCTACCAGCTTCTCAACGGCACGATCCAAGCCGAATATTTCTTGTTCGAAAAACTTGTATTTCTTGTTTGAACCGTCTTCCACCACCCCAAACGACTCAATCATTTCATAGACACGAGCATGCGCAGTCATGGCTGGAGTTGGATCTTGCTTCAGCATCTCGATGTAATCCTTGAAGGAGCCCTGCCAAGCCAGCTTCTCACTTTCCGCCTTGTACTCCGAAATCCGTTTCAAAATATCCATGCCGTACCTCCTCTCGTCCATCCCGGTGTTACTCATCGCCAGTATCATGCGGGTCGCGGGGGGTTCGTGAATCGGTCCCACCTTCTAAAGCTGCCCGGCATTTTTTATTGAAGTAATACAATCCTATGCGCTTTCTTAAGGGAAGTTGCCCAATAATTTAAACAAGTTTTCTACAAAATCCGCCGCGGAAGCGGGTTCCTTTTACAAAATCGCCACATCCGCAGCGCCTGAAAACAAGGCCGGACTCGGCCCCGAACCTCCCCTGCGCCCAATGAATCCAACGTATGTCCAAGCCTTCCGCGGCCGTGTCGAACGCCAAGAAAAATCGACCGGTTTCCGCGTTCGCGGCCGGAAAAATGTATGACACTTCGTGTAACGCCCGAATGTAGCTGAGGGACATGCCCGAATATGTTATAATCGCCAAAGAATCTCCGCGCGAAAGGGGGACGGGACTTGGCCGTCAAACATGAAACGGAGCTGTACAAGCCGATCAAATCGTATTTCGAAGCGCAGGGCTATGAAGTGAAGAGCGAAATCATGCACTGCGATCTCGTCGCCATCCATCCCGTTACGGAGGATACGATTCTGGTGGAAATGAAGAAAACGTTCAATCTCGCGCTGCTCCTGCAAGGGATCGAGCGGCTGCGGCTGAACGGCAGCGTCATTCTGGCGGTGGAGCGCAACCGCAAGAAAGCCGGCGCCCATAATCAGCGCTTCGGCGATCTGACCGAGCTCTGCCGGATGCTCGGCATCGGATTCATGACCGTGACTTTCTTCAAGACGAAGCCGCCGGTGCTGGAAATGCTTTGCCACCCCGGCGACCCGCCGATGCGCGGACAACGGCGTGCCCGGCAAGCGCGGCTCCTCACCGAGTTTCGCGAGCGAAGCGGCGATTACAACACGGGCGGCAGCAACAACCGCAAGCTTGTAACCGCTTATCGGGAGAAGGCGCTGCGCATCGCTTGGGCGATCAACCGCCACGGCAGCTTATCCCCGAAGGCTGCCGCCGAACAGACGGAGGTCGCGCGAGCCGCGCATTTCCTCCAAAAAGATTATTACGGCTGGTTTCAACGGGTAGAGCGCGGCGTGTACCGGTTGAGGCCCGAGGGCGAAGCAGCCGTGAAGCAGAACGCGGATATACTGGCCGCTTGGCAGCAGAAGCGCGAGGCCGTCAAGCGGACAGCCGAAGACGAACTCATCTATAAAGGAGAATAAAGCGATGAACGAGCCGAATGCGATCAAAATCATCGGCAGCGTAGCCGACTTCGAAACCTTTCCCGCGCAAGTGAAGGTGGACAACCAGCCGCATTATATCGTTGAAGCGCCGCGAAAAGGCGAGGAGCCGCAGCGATATAACCTGATCTCGGCGATCTGCCCGCATGCCGGGGGCATGGTCCGTCCGCATCTGAACGAGCTGATCTGTCCGCTGCATTACTGGTGCTTCGATCTCGCGACCGGCGAATCCACCAATATCCCCGGCGAACAGCTGGACTGCGCGCCGCTTGCTATTCAGGACGGGCAGTTTGTGATCAAAGTCTGAATCGCCGAGCGTAAGTTTCGCGACGAAAAACTGCGAAGCAAAGAACCTCCGGTCTCGCCGCTTACAGGCGGAAGACGGAGGTTCTTTGCTTCGTTCCGTTATTGATGATCGGGACATGGCGCATTGCCCGCAGTCACGTACGGGCGAGAAACTCGTTTATCGCCTCGGCCAAGCGATCGATGCCTTCTTCCAGCCGTTTGCCGGACGCATGCGCGATGCTTAACCGTAATCGATTTCGCGGCGCATCGGAGGCATAGAACGAAATGCCCGGATCGAACGTTACGCCCTTGGCCGACGCGCAGCGAAGCAGTGCCTCCGCATCAAGTCCTTCCGGCAGCGTCAGCCATAGAAACATGCCGCCTATCGGCGCCTCCCAAGCTAAGCCAACCCCGTCGTGCTTTCGGAGCAATGCCTGCAGCTGATTCATTCTTTCCATATAGGACATGCTAATCTTGCGCAGATCGTCTTCGATATCATGATGGAGCAGGAGTTGGAGCAGCGTCTCCTGATCCCGCGCAAATTCGGGTGCCGCCTTCGCCTCCGCTTCGGCTTCGAGCAGCTTGTCGATTAGGGCGGTCCCGGCAACTGCCCATCCCGTCCGCAGCTGCGGCGATAGGGCCGCTGCAAACGTGCTCACGCAGATCACGCCGTTTCCGCCGGTTTCTCGATCCATTGCGTACAATGACGGACGGGAATCGGATTCCTTATACAGAAGATCGCCGTAGGAATCTTCCTCCAGAACGACGATACCATGACGCCGGCTTAATGCCAGCAGCGCTTCGCGGCGCGGCGCGCTCCATGACGTCGATGCCGGGTTTCCCAAGGCGGGCATCGCATGGATCAACTTCGGCCGATGCTCCTCGATAAGCCGCTCCGCTTCGGCAATAAGCATCCCTTCCCGATCGCATGGAGCTTGAAGGATCTCAATGCCGCTCGCTCTCAGCGCCCGCAAGATAGCCGGGTGCGAGGGCGTTTCGACAAGCGCCGAATCTCCCGGCGTCAGCAGCGCTTCGATGATGATTCGTACGGTTCGTTCCGGGTTGGCCGTCAGCAGGATTTCGGACGGCTCCGTTTGGATGCCTTTGCCGGCCATGCGCTTGGCAAGCAGCTCGCGGAGCGCCGGGATACCTTGCGGCGGCAAGGACCGCAGCCTAGCATCCCCGCCGCCCGCCGCCCGTTCGCGCGCCTGTTCGATCACTGCCGGCGATATCCCGCCTTCGGCCGGCAAATCGCCGGCAAACGAAATCGGTTGCCCGGGTAAGGCCAACATCTCCGACAATGATGCTTCGCCGCTTCGCAGCGCACGGCGCGCTAACCGATTCTTCATAGTAAGCCGTCCCTCCCAATCCCAGTTGTCACAGTTTACGCAGCATCAGAAGCAGGTGCTACCCGGCCGCGGCAAAACCGTCACCTATAGCGCCGAATTCTTGGGGGCGCGGCGTTTAAAGCGGCATGCGCCGTGTCGGTTCGGACTTCCTCGCATGGGATTTCGTAACAAGTTGTTCACATCTTCGATCGTTTTCTTTTTGCGGTCCGTTGGGTATAATGAGGGGAGTGCTTGCGAAGCGACAAGCCGTATTACCGGCACCTTAGGGGGTATGAGGCATGACAATTAACTTTCTGATCGTCCTTACCGTCTCCGTATTGTTTCTGATCGCGATGTTGACGGCGTCCTACAACGACGACAAGACCAAGGGCATGTAAGAGCTCGATTTCATTAAAAAGAAGCTTTCAGCGGCTGTGACCAACAGCTGCCGAAAGCTTCTTTTTAATTTGTCCGCGCATTCCTGCGGTTAGCGCCGCAGCTGCGCCATGTCGGACATGCATTTGCCGCACAAGTAACGTTCTTTAAACTCCCGAACATCCTCCAGCACGCCGCAAAAAACGCAGCGCGGGCGGTAGCGCTCCAAGATGATATGATCTCCCTGAACTAATATTTCCACAGGATCGCCCTCGTTCATCTGATATCTCTTTCGAAGGGATTTGGGCAGCACAATGCGCCCGAGTTGGTCCACTTTACGCACAACGCCAGCCGGTTTCACAATTACACATCTCCTGTAGTCGCAATTTGTAAGCTATCATGTGATGACAGTTTTGCATCCTACATAGGTTCGATAGTAACGGATCAATTCCTGCAAATTTTTATATTTGCTTAATATCCTGCAAATTCCGGCCGGAAAATCGCCGGTTTAGTCCAATCCCGGGAACCCCAGCTGACGAAAAGCTTCAAAGACGACGATCGCAACCGAGTTCGACAAGTTAAGAGACCTGACCTTATCTGTCATCGGCACGCGAATGCAGGTGTCCGGGTACGCGTCCAGAATGGACTGCGGCAGCCCTTTCGTCTCTTTGCCGAAAACGAAGAAATCCCCGTCGCGATAACTCTGTTCCGCATAAACCTTGGAGCTTCTGGTGCTGGCGCAGAAGAACCTCGCGTCCGGGAACATCGCCTGCAGCTCTTCGAACGAATCGTGGTAGCGGACGTCCACCGCGTACCAATAATCAAGGCCTGCCCGTTTCAGCGTCTTGTCGTCAGTTCGAAACCCGAGCGGACGCACCAAATGAAGAATCGCCCCGGTCGCGGCGCAGGTACGCGCGATATTGCCCGTATTGGCCGGAATTTCCGGTTCGACGAGCACGATATGAAATGCCATTGCCTGGAAACACCTCACTATATTTTACATAGCTTTTACGCTTGTTTAATCTTTTGTGAAAATTCGACCTTTACAATAGAACTATCATTGCACGAAAAGGAGATCATAAACGATGAAGAAGAAAATATTAATCGTCGATGACGAGCCTTCCATCTCCATGCTGCTGGAATTTAATTTGAAGCTAGCCGGCTACGAAGTCCGCTGCGTCCAAGATGGGGAGGCCGTATTCGACCTCTTGAAGCCGTTTCGTCCCGATCTCATCGTTCTCGATCTCATGCTTCCCAAAATGGATGGCATCCAAGTGTGCCGCGAACTCCGCAAACAAAACAATGCCGTTCCCATCATCATGTTAACCGCCCTGCAAGACGTGACGGACAAAATTGCCGGTCTCGATAACGGCGCTGACGATTATATGACCAAACCCTTCTCTCCGCAGGAGTTGCTCTCCCGGATTCAGGCGATCTTCCGCAGAACCCAGGCTTTGCCCGGCGCGCGCGAGACGGTCGTTCATGAAATCGGACGCATGTCCGTGTTGGCCGAGCAGCGCGAGGTGCAAATCGAAGGAAAGCCGGTCGAGCTGACGCCGAAGGAATTCGAGCTGCTGCTCTTCCTCTGCCGCCACCGCGGCAAAGTGCTTAGCCGCCAACAGCTGCTTCATGGCGTATGGGATTATCACTTCCTGGGCGATACGCGGATCGTCGACGTCCATATCAGCCATCTGCGCGATAAGATCGAGAAGAATGCCCGTACCCCGGAGTATATCATGACCGTCCGCAACGTCGGTTACAAACTCTCCGGACCGGGAAGCGCGACAGGCACAGCCGATTCTTCGCTGGCCTAATCTTCACGCCGTGTTCCAATCAGAAGACCGCCGTCCAATTGAGGACCGGCGGTCTTCTTTTTGTTATTCCCCATTATAAACATGGCTTGGGCTGACCGGAGGGTTGGGATGGAGTCGGAAAAGCGTTAGCGTTCGCCTTTGCAGTTTGATTTCTACCGCTAATCTCTCATCTAATCAAAGGAAATCGAACTGCAACAGCGATTGAAGGCCCATGCCGACCCGCAGGTCAAATTCCCCAACCATGCTTTTTTATGCGTTTTATTCGTTGCGCTTCCGGAAATCCGCCATGAATTCCGCCAGCGCTTTGCAGCTCTCCAGCGGCACGGCATTATAGGTCGAAGCGCGCAGACCGCCCACGCTGCGATGTCCTTTCAGCCCGACGAAGCCTTGCTGCTCGGATTCCTTGACGAACTGCTTCTCCAGCTCTTCCGTGCCGAGGCGGAACGTGATGTTCATCAGGGAACGGCTGCCAAGGTCCGCGAAGCCGCGATAGAAACCGCCGCTTTGGTCGATCGCATCGTAGATCAGCTTCGTTTTATCGCGGTTAAGCTGCTCCATCGCAGCGACGCCGCCTTTCGCTTGCACCCACTTGAGCATCAGGCCGACCAGGTAAACGGAGAAAGAAGGCGGCGTGTTGTACAGGGAGTTGTTTTTGACGTGCGTGTCGTAACGAAGCATGGTCGGGAGCGTCTTCGGACTGGATTCGACAAGATCCTCGCGAACGATGACGATGGTTACGCCCGAAGGTCCCAAGTTTTTTTGCGCGCCAGCGTAAATCATGCCGAATTGGCTCACATCGACGGGACGGCTCAGAATATCGCTGGACAAATCGCCGATCAGCGTCACGTCTCCGGTCGCCGGATAAGCGGCATATTGCGTGCCCTCGATCGTTTCGTTGGACGTGATGTGCAGGTAAGCCGCGTTATCGGGAACCCGGATCTCGCTCAGCTGCGGGATGCGGTTGAATCTGTCGGCTTCCGACGTCGCCGCGATTGCCGTATCGCCGAACAGCTTCGCTTCTTTGATGGCCTTATCCGCCCAGCTTCCGGTATGCACGAACGCGGCCGTCTTGCCCGCCGTCAGCAAATTCATCGGAATCATCGCGAATTGCGTGCTCGCACCGCCTTGCAGGAATAAGATTTTATAATGGCTCGGGATGCCGTATAATTCGCGCAGCAGCGACTGGGCTCCGTCGTTGACGCCCTCGAAAACGCTGCTTCGGTGCGACATTTCCATAATGGACATGCCCGCCCCCGCATAATCGATAAATTCCTCTTGCGCTTGCTGCAGCACTTCCAACGGCAGCGCCGCGGGTCCGGCATTAAAGTTGTACGCGCGATTCGTCACTGACACTCACTCCACTCTTCGATTTGCTTATGAGTATGATAGCAATTTTGCGGCTTGGCATCAAGTCATAAAGTCGAACAAAAACGAAATTATGCATGAACAATATTCGGATTTAGCCATTCCGTCCGATCCCCAATTTCGTACTCCAAACGAAAAGCGAGCCCTCCGGAGAGGACTCGCCAAGAAATCGTATATAAGCGCGAATTAGCAATCGAAGTACAGGCTGTACTCGTGCGGATGAACGCGGATTGCGACGGCTTTTGCTTCGGCGCGTTTGAATGCGACGTAGTTATCGATGAAGTCCTGCGTGAATACGCCGCCTTCGGTCAAGAACTCGGAATCGGCTTCCAGAGCGTCAAGCGCTTCGTCCAGGGAACCTGGTACCGAACGGATTTCCTTCTTGTCTTCGTCGGACAGTTCATAGATGTTTTTGTCGAACGGTCCATAGCCAAGCGCGATCGGATCCAGCTTGCGTTTGATGCCGTCCAGACCTGCAAGCAGCATCGCTGCGAATGCCAGGTAAGGGTTAGCCGTGGAATCCGGCGTACGGAACTCGATGCGGCAGCCTTTCGGCGTTACGGCAGCAACCGGAATACGGATTGCAGCGGAACGATTGCCTTTCGAGAATACGAGGTTAACCGGTGCTTCGTAGCCCGGAACCAGACGTTTGAACGAGTTCGTCGAAGGGTTCGTGATCGCGATCAGCGCCGGAGCGTGATGCAGGATACCTCCGATGTAGTTCAGTGCCAGCGGGCTCAGGTTGGCGTAAGCGCCTTTCTCGTAGAACAACGGGGAATCGCCGTTGAAGATCGAGCTGTGCACGTGCATCCCGCTGCCGTTGTCGCCGAAAAGCGGTTTAGGCATGAAGGTTGCGACTTTGCCCCATTGGCGGGCAACGTTGTTGATGATGTATTTGTATTTCAGAAGGTTATCGGCTGTTTTCGTCAGCGTGTCGAAACGGAAGTTGATTTCCGCTTGGCCGGCCGTAGCGACTTCGTGGTGATGGCGCTCGACGCGAAGGCCGGATTCTTGCATCAAACGAACCATTTCGCTGCGGATGTCTTGTTGGGAATCGACCGGAGCAACCGGTACATAGCCGCCTTTGACAGGGACTTTGTAACCAAGGTTTCCGCCCTCTTCCGTTTTAGCCGTGTTCCAGCCCGCTTCGGCGGAATCAACGGAGTAGAAGGAAGTGTTCATTTTGCTTTCGTAGCGAACATCGTCGAAAATGAAGAATTCCGATTCAGGCGCGAAGAAAGCTGCCGTACCCACGCCTGTCGTTTGCAGATATTCTTCCGCTTTTTGCGCGATGCTGCGCGGATCGCGCTCGTAACGCTCGCCATCCGGCGTAAAGATGTTGCACATAATATTCAATGTTGGATGATCGGTGAAAGGATCGATGAAGCTGGAATCCGTGTCCGGCATCATAACCATGTCGGACTCCTCGATACCGCGGAAACCCGGGATCGACGAACCGTCGAAAGCTACGCCGTTAACAAATGTATCGGCATCCACTTCCGTCGCAGGAAGCGTGATGTGATGCGCGTGGCCGGAAAGATCCACGAAACGGAAATCGACAAACATGATGCTGTTTTCTTTAATCGTGTCCAAAACATTTTGAACTGACATTAGGTATTTCCTCCATTTCCGAACATTTGCGATGTGTAGGACGTTAATTGTTCAACTTCTGCACTGAAACTATGACGTTATTATAGAATTAAGGCCAATCTTCGTCAATAGCTATGTTAGGTATTTTTTGACCCTATTGTAAGCTAACTTCACATAATTTTCATTTATCATTTCAGCGGCGAAATCCGGTTAAAAATGAAAGCCGAAACGCCCCTCGGGAGAGGCGTTTCGGCTTCGCGTTTCCTACAACGACGCCGCTTGCGCGCCGTTTATTTGATCCATGTCGTAAAATATGCCGCGGGTTCCTTCGGCGTATCGAACCGCTTGCCAACGAGGTTGCCGAGCTGCTCCAGCTCCTTCAGCAGCTTCGCGAATTGGTCCGGGAACAGGGATTGAACGCCGTCGCCCGTCATGGAGTTGTCGGGGTCGGTATGCATCTCGATAATCAGCCCGTTCGCTCCCGCGGCAACGGAAGCTTTGGACATCGGTTCCACCAGCTCGCGGCGCCCCGTGCCGTGGCTCGGGTCCGAGATGACCGGCAGATGGCTCAGCCCTTGCAGCACCGGAATGGCAGCCAAATCCAACGTATTGCGCGTGTACGTCTCGAATGTTCGGATTCCGCGCTCGCATAGCATAACGTTCGGATTTCCGCCGGCAAGGATGTATTCCGCGGCATTCAGGAATTCGTCGTAGGTCGCGCTGAACCCGCGTTTGAGCAGCACCGGCGTTTTGACCGTGCCGAGCTTGCGAAGCAAGTCGAAGTTCTGCATATTGCGGGTGCCGACCTGAAGAATATCGGCGTATTCGCAGCATACGTCCACGTATTCCGGCGTCATGACTTCGGTAATCGTTAGCAGGCCATGCTTCCTGCCCGCTTCCGCCATCATCGCCAGTCCCTCTACGCCGATGCCCTGAAAGCTGTACGGGCCCGTGCGCGGTTTGAAAGCCCCGCCGCGAAGCACTTGGCCGCCGGCCGCCTTGACCAGACGGGCGATCTCGTCGATTTGCTCCTGCGTCTCCACGGCGCAGGGGCCGCCCATGATCGTCAGATTGTCGCCGCCGATCTTGACGCCCTTGATATCGATGATCGTATCGTCGGGATGGAAATCGCGGCTCGCGAGTTTGTAGGATTTCGAGATTTTGATGACGTTTTCGACGCCCTTCATTTGACGCAGATGCTCCGCAAGCGTCGGCTCCGCCTTGCCGATGATGCCGATGACCGTACGGTCCGTTCCCCGCGACACATGCGCCTGCACGCCCGCCCGCTCGATATGCTGGACAATTTCCAGGATTCTCTCTTCCGGTTCGTTGTTCTTCGTAATGACGATCATAGGAAACCGCTCCTCCTCTATCGCGCTTAGACGCGTATACGCTTTTAAGCTTCGACGCTTTTTGGCTTTTAATCACTAAAGTAAATATACAAGAAAAAACCGGCCTCGTCAAGAGACCGGCTGGCGTTTATTCGGTTACCGGCTTAGCTTCGAGCGCGGTACGCCGCAGTTTTCGTTTCTCTTTGCGTTTGTCCGCCATGTACTTGATTGCTATCCTGACGGGGAAGTAAAAAATGGCTCCAAGCAGAAACCCGTCTATAATCCCACCCGCGATCAGCTTCAGGTTCACCAGCAAAATATGGTTCAGCCAGTCGGGAATGAACGGAATTTCGAACCTGATATGCTTCGGCAGCACCAGGCCTCCGACCATGCTGTTGACGAACGCTACCGGAATGAAAATGATTTTACCGAAAACAAATCCGACCAACGCGCCCGCCAAGCTGGCCCGCATCCAATAAATGAGCGGAAATATCAAGAAAAACGCAAGCCCGTAGGTCGGGAGCGTGAACATTTCAACGAAAATGCCGATTGAAAATCCGAGTGCTACCATTGCGGGTCCCCCTGGAGCCCGCATTAGCTGCGTGTATTTATATTTTAGCCAACGTTGGATCGAGCGCGGTTTTCTTGGTGCTGCCATAACATGCGCTCCTTTCACTACTGGGACGATTTCACTCGCATGGCCGGAAGTAATTTATTCATATTGACCGTGCGCCGAATCTCCCAAGTTTCAGGGTTCTCGTCTTCATATTGTTCCAGATATGCGATGACTTCCTTCGTCAGCGGGGTCGGCGTGGACGCGCCCGAAGTCACGGCTACGCGCTTCTTGCCGGCCAGCCACTGCCTGTCGATCTCGGAAACGTCCGCGACGCGATAGGCGGGAACCCCGGCGATTTCTTCCGACACCTGCGCCAGCCGATTGGAATTGTTGCTTCGCGGATCGCCGACGACGATGCAAAGCTCCGCTTCCTTCGCCTGCTCGGCGACCGCTTCCTGCCGGACCTGCGTAGCCAAGCAGATTTCATTATGAATCTCGGCGGCGGGAAAAGCCTCGAGCAGCCTGCTGATCAGGACACGTATATCCCATTGGGACATCGTCGTCTGATTCGTGATGATGATGCGATCCGATTGAAGCGCCAGCGATTCGATCTCCGCCTCGCGCTCGATCAGGTGCACATGCTCCGGTGCGATGCCGATCGCGCCTTCCGGCTCCGGATGTCCCTTCTTGCCGATATAGATGACTTCGTACCCCTCCGCCACTTTCTCGCGGATCAAGTCATGCGTCTTGGTGACGTCCGGACAGGTCGCGTCGACGACCGTGAGTCCTCTTTCCTTCGCGCGCTTGCGGACTTCCGGCGACACGCCGTGCGCGGTAAAGATGACGGTTCCGCTCGAAATTTGTTCCAAAATCTCCAGGCGGTTCTCGCCGTCGAGCGTGATGACGCCCTCCTGCTTGAACGCTTCCGTTACATGACTATTATGAACAATCATGCCCAAAATATAGATCGGCCGCGGCAAATCCAAGTTGCGCGCCGTTTGCAATGCCAAGACCATCGCATCCACGACGCCATAACAATAACCGCGCGGCGATATTTTTACAATTTCCATCGAAAACCTGCACCTGCTTTCCTGCTAAACCAACGATTAACGAAGTCATGATACCCAGTTCCTTCATTATACTTCATTCGATCTGTCGTGGAAAGCAATCGGGAGCCAGACGGTAAACGTCGTTCCTTCCCCTTCGCGCGTCGAAACCTCGACGGACCCGCCGTGCTCGTCGATGATCCATTTCGCGATCGACAATCCGAGACCCGTGCCGCTCGTCTCTCCCCTGGATTCGTCGGCCCGGTAGAAACGCTCGAAAATATGCGGAACTTCCTCATGATTCATGCCGATCCCCGTATCCTTGATGATAATCCCGGCCTGATCCTGGGAGCGCACCGCCCTCATCTCGACATAGCCGCTCGGCGTGTACTTGAACGCATTTTCCACGAAGATGAACAGCAACTGGCGCAAGAAATCAGCGTGCGCTTCTACTTGTACGTTATGAAGGGCACTTAGGTTCCCGATTTTCCAATCCGCGTTTCGCGGAAGCAACTGCGCCCGGCGCGCGACGTCTTCGACAAGCGGGAGCAGCGGCTGCACCGTCTTCTCCATCTCGTACCCGGCATCGGCGCGAGCCAGCGCCAGCAGATCGTTGACCAGGTTCGACATTCGCTTGGCTTCGCCGGCGATATCGTGCATCGCTTCCCGGGTCATCGTCATGCGATGATCGTCGGCGGAGTTCGTGCCGTCCATGGCAATGCCGGATTCCAACGCAGGCGGCCACATTCGTTCGAGCAATTCAATATTGCCGCGAATCGTCGTGAGCGGCGTCCTAAGCTCGTGGGAAGCGTCCGATACGAACCTGCGCTGCGCCTTATACGCTTCGTCAAGCTCGTTATAGGTCGTTTCGATCCTGCCGAGCATGCCGTTCAGCGTATCGGTCAGACGCCCGAGCTCGTCGTTGGGCCCGATCCTCGGGATGCGCATGCTGAGATCGGATTCGTTTTCGATGCTGCGGGTCGCCCGGATGACGTTCTCGATCGGCCTCAACGCTTGGCGCGCCAGGAACAGGCCGATCGTGAAGGCGATCGCGATGACAACGAAAGAAGCGAAAATCAAAATGGTTCGCAGGTTGCGCATGTAGTTATCGATCGGTCCCGTATAGACGCCAATTTGCAGCAAGGCAACGAGTTGATTGTTTTGTTTTAAGTGCAAGGGATACTGATAAGTCAAAAATTTGTATTGGTCCACTTTAAGCGTGACGTAACCTTCCTGAATCGGTTTCTTAGGATCCGGAACCGTGAACTGCTTGTTTGCCCGCAGCAAGTTCTCCGAACGGCCAACGTTGCCGTTCGTAAAATTGTAAACTTGGATGTAGATGTTATTCGCAAACGGACTATCAACATCCAAATTAAGCCTATTGAAGTAATCCAAGGAACCGGTGATTTTCAAATTCTGCAGTTGATCCTGGATCTCTCTTTTGGCATCGCGGTACGAATTATAATTAACGAACAAATAAATGGAGACGCTGAATATGAACAGCGTTACGGCGAGCAGCGCGGAATACCAAAACGTCAAACGCAGCCGGATGGACATCGTTCGTCAGCCTCCTTCGCCCCGGAGCACGTAACCCGTGCCGCGGACCGTCTGGATCAGCCGCGGACTCCTGCCGTCCTCCGTCTTCTGACGCAGCATGGCGATGTAGACCTCGAGCACGTTGGACTCCCCGCTGTAATCGAATCCCCAAATCTTATCCATGATCGCATCGCGCGTCAGCACCCTGCGCGGATTCTGCATCAGCAGCTGAAGCAGGTCGAATTCCTTGGCCGTCAAGTCGATTCTGCGCCCGCTCCGGATCGCCTCCCGCGAATCCAGATCGAGCGTCAAATCCTCGAACTGCAGCCGGCTGGAGCTCTCTTCCAGCTTATCCGGCTTGCGGCGAAGCAGCGCGCGGACGCGCGCGAGCAGCTCTTCCAGCGCGAACGGCTTTACCAAATAATCGTCGGCTCCCAGATCGAGCCCGCGAACGCGGTCTTGGATATCGTCCTTCGCGGTGAGCATCAAAATCGGAACGGAGCTGCCGCCCTCCCGGACGCGCCGGCACACTTCCCATCCGTCCACCTGCGGCATCATCACGTCCAGAATCAATAGACTCGGATCGCTGGACAGCATCTGCTTCAAGCCCTCGAGCCCGTTGTTCGCCGTCGCGACCTCGTATCCCTCGAAGGCCAAGCTGCGCCTGAGCAAAGAAGTGATTTTCTCATCGTCGTCCACTACCAATATATGCGGTCTCATGGCAATCCCCCAACGTCAGATAACTAATTTATGAATAAAACTTCCTATATTATAACGCAAGTTCTTTTCCGGACGAAACTCGCGCTTCCCGTTTTTTCCAAATAAAGAGGCGCAAGATCAGCCTATAAGACTGCTTGCGCCCTTGGAAGGTGCCCGGTTATGGGTCGTATCGGCGAACGTTATTCCGCTTGCGAATTATTCGCGCCGCAATTCAGATTATGGTTGCTGTTGCTGCTGTTGTTGGTTGGTTTGCGTATCGAAGTCGTTCTTGTTGCCGATCGTCACCTTCAAGTCCATCTTCTGACCGTTGCGGATAATGTTGAGCGTGACGTTATCGCCGACCGATTTCTTCTTGATGACGGCGATCAGGTCATCCGGCGAATTGTATTTCGTGCCGTCCATGCCCGTAATGACGTCGTATTGTCTCAGGTCCGCCATATAGGCCGGCGATTTGTAGATGATATCGGACACGACGGAACCGTTTTGGTTCGAAAGCTCGAGCTCTTGCTCCAATGCGTCGTTGATCGGGGCGAGCGTCGCGCCGATGAACGGTACAGGCGTCTTCGGAATGGCCGTGTTCGACTTCAGATTATCCAGCACCTCGGTGATCGTGCTGGTCGGAATCGCGAATCCGATGCCTTGCGCTTGGGAGCTGACCGCCGTATTGATGCCGACGACTTCGCCGTTCAGGTTAAGCAGCGGGCCGCCGGAGTTGCCGGGATTGATGGAAGCGTCCGTTTGCAGCAAATGCTGATATTCGCGCGTGCCTTCGGTATCCGGAATGGAAATCGGACGTTCTTTGGCGCTCAGCACGCCTACCGTGACGGTATGGTCGAAGCCGTAAGGGTTGCCGATCGCGACGACCCAGTCGCCGATATTGATTTTATCCGAGCTGCCGATCGGAAGCGTCGGGAACGGATTCGAGCCTTCGACTTTCAGCACGGCAAGGTCAAGATTATAATCGGAGCCGAGCTTCTTCGCCACGTACGGCTTGCTGGTGCCTTGAACGGTAACTTGAATCTCGTCGGCGTCAGCCACGACGTGCTGATTCGTGAGAATGTAGCCGCTGGAATCGAAGAAGAATCCGGTACCGATGCCTTCCGGCGTCAACTCGCCGCCGCCTTGGCTTCCGTTGTCTTGACCGTCGCCTCGGCCCTGACCGCCGTTGCCTTGACCTTGGCCGTCGTCGCCGAAGAACTGGCTGAAGAAGTCGTCGAAGTTGCCGCCTTGCTGACCGCCCGACTGCTGCTTCGTGAACGTCTCGATCTTAACGACCGCCGGACTCGCCTTCTCGAACAGCTGGGCGATATTATTAGGTCTGACGACGTCGGCCGCCGCGGAGACGCTGCCGCTGTCACCCGCCTTGCCGATCGCGGACGAAGCCGTGTTCGAGGACGTTTGGGACAACGCCTGTTCCGAGGTGAACCAGTTTTCCCTATCGGAGACGAACATGAGCGATCCGACTACCACCACCCCGACCAGGAACGAAGCGAACATCGCTTTGAACGGCGAGCGGCGCGATTCTTTCGTCTGCCAACCGCCGCGCGGCGAGGCCGGCTGCGACGGCGCGAACGCTCTCAGCTGCGTCGGCGGCGTGACTTCCACGTGGCTGCGGTCGCTTTGAGGCGTGTCGCCTTGGCGCGGCTCGAAGCCGTTATCGCCGCCCCGTTCGTCTTGCCCGGGGGAATCGCCCATGCCCGGCTTGAATGGCCCGTAAGAATAATAGTAAGACGATTTCCCCGTCTCGCCCTCTTCGTGTTTCTCTTCATGCGCTCTATTAGCGGACTCGCCGTTCCCGTCATTCCCGTCGTCGTGCCCTCTGCCCGCCGGTTTAAAGAAATCGTCGTAGTCGTTTTTCTTGTTCTGATCGTCCATCGTAAATTCCTCCTTAAGTATCCCATGAGACTTGCTAGGCGGCTGCTTGCCGTCGTTCTATAGTACTATCATGCACAATCTACCTTAAATCAAACTTAAAATTGTTATAATGCCAAATAAAAAAACCGGGATGCCGCCTATGCAGCATTACCCGGCTTCTCGGTCCCTCTATCAGCGCCGCTAGTGAAGCAGCCGCTCCTCTACCTCGACGAGCACTTTTTTCGCCTGGTTCACCCATTTGGATTCCACTTCCGCATCGGCATCGACCGGCTCTTGAAACTGATCCATCAAGCTGCCGATCGTTTTCATATGCGCTTCCTTGTCGAGCCCTTCATTGTAAACATGCTTCAGGACGAACGGCCGTCCCAGCATGATTTTGGCATCCAAATCCTGCGTCGTGTCGTCGATGCTGCCGTTGATGACGCTGAACGGCATCCGCAGCCAGACCATGTGCTCCTCGTCCAAGTAGCGGTCGAAATAGCCGTGGTCGTAATTCCAATCTCCGCCCAGCGCGAACTGCTGCTCCTCCAGCATGCTCTTCACTTCGGTAAATTCCTTCTCGCTCGACTCCAGCTTCGATTCAAGGGGGATCATTAAGGGCATTCTCCTCTTGGCCTTAGTATACGGATAAGGTGCCCGGCCCGGCTGACAATTATCCCGTCTTTACCCATCCTTTTCGATGGGCGAAGACGGCCAGCTGCGTACGATCCTCGAGCTCGCATTTCATCAGCAGGTTGCTGACATGCGTCTTGACGGTCTTGATGCTGATATGAAGCTCTTCGGCGATTTCCTTGTTCGACATGCCCTCGGCGATCAACAGCAGCACTTCTTTCTCCCGATCCGTCAAGCCTTCGTCGGCTCCTTGCGCGCTCCGTTGGCGCAGTCCTCTCGTGAGCGCCTGGGAGACGTCGTGCGTCATGACCGGCATGCCCTTGCCCGCGCCGTTCAGCGCGTAAATCAATTCCTCCGCGGAGACGGTCTTGAGCACGTAGCTGACCGCGCCGGCCTCGACGGCGGCAACGACCTTCTCGTCCTCCAGAAAGCTCGTCAGCATGACGATCTTCAGCTCCGGAAATTCCTTCATCAGGATCCGCGTCGCTTCGACCCCGTCCATGACGGGCATCATCAGATCCATCAGCATGAGCTGCGGCGGTCCGCCCGGTATGCCGGCGCGCAGCATGTCGATGGCTTCCTTGCCGTTCGCGGCTTCCGCGATGACTTCGAATTTCGGCTCCAGCATCAAATACGTGCGCAGGCCCGCACGCACCATATCATGGTCGTCGACAATCATGATCTTCCATCCGTCATTCGCGCTCATCGTTTCGATCGGCTCCTTTTTTGTTCACGTAGTTCGGCAGCGTGACCCTAACCCTCGTTCCGCTTCCGGGCTTGCTGATAATCGACGCGTCGCCGCCAAGCTTGCCGGCCCGCTCCCGCATCGTCGACAGGCCGTACGACCCGCGTTTCACTTGGTCCGCCCTGAAGCCGGACCCGTCGTCCTGAAGCGTCATGACGATTTGCCGTTCCGTCTCGGCGACCGTGAGCAGCGCCGTCTCCGCGCCCGCATGCTTCACGATATTGGCCATCGCTTCTTGAATGATGAGGAACAATTGATGCTCCTTCGCATCCGAAAGCTTTTCTTTTACCCGCCACTCCAACACGCCCTGCAGCCCGTTCTGCCGGCAATAGTCCGGAAACCATTTGTCCAGCGCCTCCTGAAGCGACTTGCCTTCCAGTTCCATCGGACGCAGCTGGGCGATGAAGCCCCGCATCTGCTTCTGAGCCATCGAAGACATGGAGATGAGCTGATCCATGACGTCGCTCGCGCGATCGGGATTCAGCTCAAGCAGCTTGGGAAGCGACGAAGCGGACATATGGATGGCGAATAATTGCTGGCTGACCGTATCGTGCAGATCCCGCGCGAGCCGCCGGCGTTCTTCGAGCACGGCCGCTTCGTTGGATGCCGCCTCGCGCATCACCTGCTCCTCGCCCGACCGCTGGATCCACTGGGTCCGCTCGTCAAGCGATTCCAGCATGTCGTTGAACTCCCGGAAGGCCGGCGTGAACGCGCCTTCTTCCGGCAGCCGGGTGCCGTAATTCCCGTGCGCGGCCTGCTTGAGCCCGATGACCATCATATCGATCTGGCGCTGAATCCGCTTTGCGGCCCAGTAACCGAAGCCCGCGCTGACGAGCAGGAACAGCGCGACGATGCCGATCCACCAGTCGCCCTGCTGCTCCCGCTCCGGCAGCAGGTCGCAGCCGATCTCCCAGATCAGCACGGATACGACGGAAGCGGATATAAAGAGAAGAATCATATCCCATTTGCTGTTGCGAAACAAACGAACCATCATATGCGGATCAGCCTACCTTCGTGACCCGCACATCGCCGATGAACGTACTGACGCGCAGCCTTATTTTTTTGTCCGTATCCTGGAAGAACGGCGTCTCCACGTCGATGTTCTTGAAAATGCCGCCTTCCTTCTGCTCCAGCACCGCGACGTCGCCGACGAACGCGCTGGATACCACTTGAACGCCGATCTCGTAATCGTTCGGAAGATAGATCTTCACGTCGCCGATAAAGGACGAGATGTTGATCACCGTCTCGCCGGGCAAGATTTGCGCTTTCGTCAAATCGAGCACCGTGTCCCCGATAAAATGAGAGATGTTCATCGGCTTGAGCTCCCAATAATCGTGACCGAGGTAGATGTCGCCGATGAAGCCCGAACGCGTCTGCACGTTAGGGTCGTGGTTCCACCACTCCACGCGGTCCTTGCGGTGCGTATGACGATGATAATGCCTGTACGCCCTGCGCTCGATCCGCTCGCGGACTTTCGCGGCGTGAATCGCGTGCCGCTCCCAGCGTTCCGCGCGCCGATTGGCATGATGGCGTTCATGTCGGCCGCGCGGGTCTTCGCCGACGAATTCCCGGTATCGGGGCGGCGCTTGCCGCGGTCCTGGCTCGGGGCCCGGCCCCGAGATCGGGGGACGCTGCGCTTCCGGCCCGCCGAAGGCGGCTTCGACCTCGGCTTCAAGCGCATCCTCGCCGCCTACCGGGCGCTTGGTCGGATCCGGGTGAAGCGGCGGCGCGGGAGGAACCGGCTTTTCGTCCGACGGTTCGTACGTGTACGCTTTCCATTCGTTTTTCATCTCGTCGCCGATTCGCCGCTCCTCGCCGCTCCTCCGCGATTTCGGTTTAAAAATCATCGCGAGACCGAAAATAATGAGAACGAGCGGGCCCGCGAATTTGAGCACGTCGCCGATCGACCACACGAACAAATCCAGGTTTCGGCCGAGAAACAAAAATCCGATCACGATCAGAACGCCCGAGCCAAAAGCATTCCCGCGGCCGTAAGCCATCCGCTGCAGCAGGCCCTGTACGCCCAGGAACATCAGAATGACAGGCCAGAAGACGGAGAAGATCTCGCCGATGTCGAAGTCGACGTAACCGCCTTGCCTTAACATGAGCCCCACGCCCGCCACGATGATCAAGAGGCCCCACATTAATCGATTAATAAAATTACCGTTCATTGATGCCACCAGCTCCCAGATATTGTTGCAAGGTTTGTACTCCAAGTATACCTGAAGGCGCAAGCGCCATAAAAGGGTCTGCCGATTGAAGCCGGCTACGTCTCGAGGCGGAGATGAGCCATGCCGCTTAGAGCGCTTACATTCTGATGTCAGTTCTTGTCACTTCACTCGTTGACATAAATAACGCGGCACTTATATAATGAGTGTCGGACTACGAATTAGTTATGAAACCTTACATATGAAGCATGGATGGGGGATGGAAATAATGGATGTAGCGACGCTGTCCACGGGGCTGAATACCGTGTGGGTCGTGTTGACGGCCGCGATGATACTGCTCATGGAAGGCGGCTTCGCGCTGCTCGAAGCAGGCTTCGTCAGGCAGAAGAACGCGGTCAGCATAATAATGAAGGTTTTTGTCGATATCACGTTTGGCGCACTCGTCTTTTATTTTGTCGGTTTCGGTCTAATGTACGGCAAGGACTCGGGCGGATGGATCGGCTCGACCGGGTTTATGCTGAGGGGCGATTTATCGCATATCCAGCTTAACATCTCGCACGAAACGTATTGGCTGTTCCAATGCGCGTTCGTCATCGCGGTCATCTCCATCGTCTCGGGGGCGGTCGCCGAACGCATTCATTTCAGAGCCTACATCATATATGCCATCGCCATGACCGGGCTGATCTATCCGATCGCGGGCCATTGGGTATGGGGCGTCGGCGGCTGGCTCGGCAAGCTCGGCATGATCGATTTCGCCGGTTCCGCCGTCATCCATGCGCTGGGCGGCTTCGCGGCGCTCGCGGCCGCCGTATTCATCGGCCCTCGCCTCGGGAAATTCACGGCCGAAGGCAAAAGCAATATCGTGCCTCCTTCGAATTTGCCGCTTGCTTCCGTCGGCGCGTTCATCCTCTGGTTCGGCTGGTTCGGCTTCAATTCGGGCAGCACGCTGAGCGCCACGAACGGTTCGATCGGCCATATCGCCGTCACGACCATGCTTTCGGCCGCCGCCGGCGGCGCGGGTTGCATCCTGTTCACGATGTTCCGCTACAAGAAGGCGGACCCCCCGATGGTCATCAACGGCTCCTTGGCCGGGCTCGTCGGCATTACCGCCGGCTGCGCGTACGTCTCCGACGCGGCAGCCATGCTCATCGGGCTCGTCTGCGGCGTCGCCATGGTGCTCGTCACGGAGATGCTCGAGAACAAAGGCATCGACGATCCCGTAGGCGCCTTCGCCGTTCACGGCGTGAGCGGATCGCTCGGCACGCTGGCCGTCGGATTATTCGCGATGCCGTCGATGACCAAAGGCGTCGGCCAAGAATACGCCGGCTTATTCTACGGCGGCGGATGGAACTTGCTCGGCGTGCAGGCGTTCGGTCTCGTGATCGTGAGCGTCTGGGGCTTCGGGCTGACCTGGCTCTCGTTCCTGCTCATCAAACGAATCATGCCGGTTCGCGTCTCGAAAGACGAGGAATTGATCGGGCTCGACGTCGGCATCCACGGCGTGCCCGCCTACAATCAGGATCACGACTTTCTCGACGTCGAGCAATTGAAAACAAGAGGCTGACCGTCAACTGGCGCCGCCCTTCCGTACGGATTACTCGTCCCGCGGAGAGGCGGCGCTTTATTCGTTCGTCTTTCCGATACTCGCAGCAATGAACAAAAAAACCGCCCTGGACCGGGCGGTTATGCATTAGTTCAGTTCTTCCGCAAGCTCGCTCGAAACCGCGATGATCTCGGAAGGATCGGATGTATTCAAGATCGCGCGCGCCTGTTCGATCTCAAGCCGGAGCGAGCGCACTTTCTCCATCGGCCGCTTCACGTAGTGAATATATTCGACGGCCAGATGATGCGCCGGTTTCTTGCCGGAGATCATGCGCCGAAGCGTCGACATGGACTGGTACGTGCGTTCTTCTTGCAAACGGCGTTTCTCGTAACGCTCCACCATCTGCTCGATTTCCGCGATCTCCTGCTCTCGCTTGGCGATATACGTGCTCAGAAACGGGATAACTTCAGCGGCCTTGCGATGTCTCAACCGGGAAGGCGGGATGTAGGAAATTGGATCTGTCATGATAACCCCTCTATCCTTGCATGTCATGAATGGTCACACCACTATTTTACATGATCATTATCCGTTTGAAAACCATTATATGAACGAAATTAATGGCAATTATTTGACGCCGATGTCAGCTCCCATTACACCGATCAATTGGCCGGAAGCCGATCGGATCGGAACCGATATCGTCATGCACGGTTTCTTGGTAATCGCGGATATGTAGACGGCCGAAGTAAAAGAACGGCCTTCCATCGCGCCTTGCCACCAGTCTCGCCCCTTGGCGTTCAACAAGCCCGCTTCCGGCTGCGAGAATATAAACGAGCCGTCGTCGCGGTTCGACCAGACCGCCTCGATCTCGGGCAAGGCATTCAGCAGCTTGATCAGGCTCTCGCGATGCGCCGCTTCGTCCAGCGCGGCGATCGTCCTCTCGGCAGCCAGACGTTCCAGTTTCGCCAGCATCCCGCCGACGTCGAGATCGATCCGCTTCGTTTCGCGCTGCCCGCCGGCATGGGCGATGGCATTCGTGAACTCGGCGGACGATTTGCGCAAATTCGCGCTGACGCGGTCCAGCTTCTTGATCTGCTGCCGCTGTTGCCGGTTCAATACAAGCGTCTCGTCCACGCTGCCCAGCGTTTGATTGACGGCATCCACGACATCCTTCAGCATTTCCGTCGTCGTGGTCATGCTCATCGTCTGCCGTTGGCTGGCTTCGCTGCTTTGGCCGACCAATTTATCGACTTCATCGATGCGGGTGAATATCAAGTCCATCCGATCCTTGGTCTGCGCCATTTCCGCAATGCCCTGCTCTACCGCGGATCGCTCGGCATCGACCGAAGCCACGACCTGCCGGACGCCGCGATCGATCTCTTCCACCAACCCGCTGGAGCGGCGAACCGCCTCGTGGCTTTGCTCGGCAAGCTTCTTGATCTGCTGCGCGACGACCGCGAACCCCCTTCCGAATTCGCCGGCATGCGCGGCTTCGATGGAGGCGTTCAGCGCCAAAAGCGAGGTCTGCGATACGATTTCTTGAATAAAATCGTTGATTTCGTTAATCTTCGACGTCTGTTCGATCAGTTCGCGAATGCTTGCATCCATCGTTCCGTTATGCTGCTGAAGGTCGTTCATGACCTTGTCTGTATTCGTTAGCGACCGGCACACGTCGAGTACGATTTCCTTCGTTTCCTTGCTCTCCGAATCCAGCTGCTTGGCCGTATCGCTGATCTGCTCGGCGGAAACCGCCACTTCCTGAAGCGTCGAGAAGGTTTCCCCGATACGTTCCATGGCCCGCCCGCTGCATTCGCGCAAGCCGCTTTCCGTCATGGCCGATCGATCCGCGATGTCGGTCAGCTGCCCGATCGTTTGATTGACTTCTTCCACCGCTGCGGTCAACTGATCCGAAATGACTTGGGATTCATTGATTAATTGGGCAAAAATGTCGTTGTTTTCCTGCTCGGCTTGCTTGACCGATGTGTCCCGTGCCCTAAACCGCCGCAGCGCCTGCATCGCAATGACCACCTTAATGACAAATAATTGTCAGAATTAACTAATAGTATAGGACATCGTTCGACAAAAGAAAAGAGGGACCGCTTCAGGGTCCCTCTTTTAAGCCGTTGGCGGCTTTGTTATTTTTCCGCTTTTTGCGAAGCGGTTTTTGTCGATGCGTTAGCCGTCGTTGCATTTTCGGATGCAAATTCAGCGTTGAATTTGGACTGCGTGGATGCGTTCATTTTGTTGTTTTTGTTTTTCGCCATTGCTGCTCACCTCCCGTACATCACTTAGTATGGCAGGGCCTCAATTCCTTTATGTAAGCGGAGGAGCGAAAATATAAGCGCGGAATTCGTCAGTTGAACATCCATTGCTTGAGCCGGCGCTTGGTGCGGTGAAGGCGGGCTTTGATCGTACCTACCGGCACGTGCAAAGCGGCCGCGATCTCCTGGTCCCGGTACCCATAGTAAAACTTGTACAGCAGCAGCGCGCGGGCTTTCGGATGCAGCGCGTCCAGCAGCTCGTTGATCTCCAGCATGATCTCGTACTCGTCGCGGAAGCGCCGCGTCTCCGCGCCAAGATCGCCTGCCGGGAGTACCCGTTTGGCTTGCTTGTTGAAGTCGTTGGCGATGTTGGCCGTGATGACTTTGGCCCAAGCGTGAAGCTTGTCCTGTTCGCGAAGGGAATGATGGTTCGTCAAGATGCGGACCCATGCCTCTTGCACGGCGTCCTGGGCATCCGATTTGTTGAACACTTTCACCAGCGCAACCGAAATCATCTCATTGTACAATTGCAGCAGTTTATCTTCAACCAAGTCGAATTTCAGCGATTCTTCCCGGCCGGCTTCATCGATTGGACCTAGATCGCCGTTCACTAATAACCGCCCCCAGTTATTTATGATAACGTTTACATTGATTGTAGCACAGCAAATCTGTAAAAAAAAGAGAATGTTCAACGGCCTTCGTCGAACATTCCCGATTCGGTTTCTAGGACTCCAGTAAGGCCCGAGGCAGCGTCTTCTCCGCGGTCACCGCCTGATTCAGCTCGGCCAACCTGGCTTCGGTCAGCTTGCCGTTCCCCCGTTTTAGCACGTAGACGGTCACCTTGCGTTTGCCCCACTGCTTGAAAACCTGCTTCCTCGTTTCGAAATACAGGTCGATTTTTCTCCCTTTGATCGCCGACCCCGTATCCGCCACGATGCCATAGCCGTAGCCGGGCACGTAAAGGACCGTTCCGATCGGAAATACTTTCGGATCCGCCGCGATCGTGGAGACGAAGTCACGACGGACCTTGACGCCGGAATACGTGATGCCGTACTGCGGATGGCCCGGCTTCTTGCCGGTCGATTCCACCCCGGCCGTATACCCCGTTGCCACGACTTGCATATGATGAAGGTTCTTGGTCATGACGGAGGTCACGACCGTCTCCCGGACTTCGCGCTTTTCCTTCGGCGGGATCGCTTGGGCCGTACCCGCTGCCGTGCATTCAAGATCGAAGACGAAGCCGAGCAGCAAGACTCCTGCGGCGATCGCGGCCGATATAAGGCGATGAAACGGTAAAAAGCTTGTCATCATTTGGGTTTGTAAGCCTCCTTACCACGAAGGATACCCAATGACGACAAGCTTTATGCGGCTTTTTACGACGCGTTACCGGACGATGGAATCGTTCGTTTTAATCGCTTGTTAGATTTGTTTCGTCGCGATTTCATCCTGCAGCAGCGCGATCAGTTCCGCCACCGGCTTGGAGCCGAGATCGCCTTCGCCGCGTTTCCGCACGGAGACGGATTCCGAATTCGCTTCGCTCTCGCCGACGACGAGCATGTACGGCGCCTTCTCGAGCTGAGCCTCGCGGATCTTGTAGCCGAGCTTCTCGTTGCGCAGATCGCTCTCGACGCGGATGCCGGCCAATTGCAGCTTCTCTTCGAGCGCGCGCGCATAGCCCTCGTAAGCCGTCGATACCGGAATGATTTTGGCTTGCACCGGCGACAGCCAGAGCGGCAGCGCGCCCGCGAAATTCTCCAGCAGGAACGCCGTCATGCGCTCCATCGTGCTGATGATGCCGCGGTGAATGACGACCGGACGGTGCTTCTTGCCGTCGTCGCCGACGTATTCCAGCTCGAAGCGCTCAGGCAGCAGGAAGTCCAGCTGCGCGGTCGAGAGCGTTTCTTCTTTGCCGAGCGCCGTCTTGATCTGCACGTCGAGCTTCGGACCGTAGAAGGCCGCTTCGCCTTCGGCTTCGAAGAAGGGCAGCTCCAGCTCCTCGACGACCTCGCGCAGCATGCGCTGCGACATTTCCCACATCTCGTCGTTTTGGAAATACTTCTCCGTATCCTGCGGATCGCGGTAGGACAAGCGGAACCGGTATTCCTTGATGCCGAAATCCTCGTACACCTGGCGGATGAGATTGACGACGCGCGCGAATTCTTCCTTGATTTGATCCGGACGGCAGAAGATATGCGCGTCGTTCAGCGTCATCGCGCGTACGCGGTGCAAGCCCGTCAAGGCGCCGGACATCTCGTAGCGGTGCATCGTGCCGAGCTCGGCGACGCGGACCGGCAGGTCGCGGTACGAGCGCATCTCGCTCTTGAACACCATCATATGATGCGGACAGTTCATCGGACGCAGCACGAGTTCCTCGTTGTCCATGATCATCTTGGGGAACATATCTTCGCTGTAATGCTCCCAGTGGCCGCTCGTTTTGTACAACTCGACGTTGGCGAGCACCGGCGTGTAGACGTGCTGGTAGCCCAGGCGCTCTTCCAGATCCACGATGTAGCGTTCCATCGTTCTGCGCACGCGCGCGCCGTTCGGCAGCCATAGCGGCAGGCCTTGGCCGACTTCGCGGGAGAACGTGAACATTTTCAGCTCGCGGCCGAGTTTGCGGTGATCGCGTTTCTTCGCTTCCTCAAGGAAATGCAGATGCTCGTCGAGCTGCGCTTTCTTCGGAAACGCCGTGCCGTAGATGCGCTGCAGCATTTTGTTCTTGGAATCGCCGCGCCAGTACGCACCCGCGATGCTCAGCAGCTTGAACGCCTTGATGCGACCGGTGGACGGCAGATGCGGTCCGCGGCAGAGGTCGAAGAACTCCCCTTGGTCGTAAATCGTAAGCTGCACGTCCTGCGGCAGGTCGCGGATCAGCTCCAGCTTCAGCGGATCGTTGATTTCCGTAAAGATCGCGATCGCTTCGTCGCGGCTGACGACGCGGCGGCGGATCGGCAGATCTTCCTTCACGATGCGCTCCATCTCTTTCTCGATTTTCTCGAGATCCTCGGCCGTCAGCGTCTCGTCCATGTCGATGTCGTAATAGAACCCGTCCTCGATGACCGGACCGATGCCTAGCTTCACGTTGCGCTCCGGATACAGCCGTTTGATCGCCTGCGCCATCAAGTGCGCCGTGCTGTGACGGTACACTTCCACCCCGTCGGCGGAATCCAGCGTCACGATTTCCACCGCCGCATCGCTCTCGATTGGCGCGTAGAGATCGACTACCTTGCCGTCGATTTTACCCGCGACCGCGTTCTTGCGAAGCCCCGTGCTGATGGACCCCGCTACGTCTTCGATCGTTGCGCCTTGCTCGTATTCCCGGACGGCGCCGTCCGGCAGCTTCACTTGAATTGCCATGGTCTTCGTTCCTCCCGAACTGAAAAGTGATGTTAGCTGCGGCGCGCGCCCAAATAAAAAAGCACGCATCCCGCGAAGGGACGAGTGCTTGTTGATGACCCGTGGTTCCACCCTAGTTCAACCGGCGAACGCTTCAATGGCGAGGCCGATCCTTGTAGACGTTCCGTAACGGGAACGAACCGATGCGGCTTACCGCCAAGCGGATGCTTGGTTTCAACCCCACAGCTACAAAGGGGTATATCGCCGCTGCAGCGCGAGGAAATTTCAGCCGGGTTTCCTCTCTCTGGGTCGTGCGAAGGCGGGGATACATATCTTTGTCAATGCTTTTGGATACCTATAATTATAAAACGCTGCGCCTCGCGGGTCAAGCCCGATTCCCCGAGCCCCCCGCTTAAGGGATCACGTTGCGAATCCGTTTCCCTGGCGTCGTATCGGCCGCGGGGATGGCTTTGCCGGACTCGTCGAAATGATGACCGCACTGGCTGCACGAGCAGCACAGTCTGACGCGCTGCTCGAAGATCGTCTCCAGCGTCCGCATCACCGGAAGCTCCGGCTGCCTCGTATGGATGACGATCTGCTGCGGGGACACCGTGATCAGCGTGCTGACGATCATATCCTCCATATTCATCTCGGATTCCAGCATTTCCGCCACGATGCGATCTGCCGGCACCGTATCGAGCAGCTGAAATTCTTGATCGTAGAGCACGAATTCGCTGCCGCCCTTGTGCAAGACGTGGACGATGGGAAGCTTCACTTCCTGCATCCGCACGAAATATTTAAGCAGCGAGATAAACTCCTGGTACTGTTTATCCATCACGTATTCGTCGACGGCGTAGGCAACGACGTCCTTGAGTTCTTGCCAATAGGGAGCCAGGCGGAACGATACGAAACCGTCCAAGTGGAGCCGCGTATTGCCGGAGAGAAATTGCTCGATTTCATCGGCGACCTTCCCCATGCGGCGTTCCATATCCGAATGGCGCATCTCCGCCGCATTATCCTCCTCCTGCGGCGCGGCAACGGCAGACCCGTACAAAATATTATGGCAATACCGCGATAAGGCTTCGATCTCCGAAGATTCCTCGTAATGAAATTGCTTTCGGATGATCGCCTTCAACAGCATCGGCTCCAACTCGCTCAGGATATATCGCGCGAACGCCACGGCCGACTTGCGGTACAGCGGCGGTCCGTCCGTCTGCAGCTGGAAGCGCGGCATGCTTGCGACGCATGTGATCTGCATGCCTTCGTAAGCCGGACGGGTAAAACCGGCCGCATCCGGAAGGTCACCGCTATGTAAATCGACGAATTCTTCGCTCAAATAGCGATGAAGGCGATCGATCGCTTCATGAGAAGCCGAGTGCAAAGAAACAGTGAAAAGTTCCATAGGCTCACTCCTAAAAGTTTTTGCGAGCTTGTGGGCCGAGTGCTCTTCGGCCATGTGAAGCAAAAACTGCTTCGAAAGCATACGCTTAAGTTTTTGCGAGCTTGTGGGCCGAGTGCTCTTCGGCCATGTGAAGCAAAAACTGCTTCGAAAGCATACGCTTAAGT
>NZ_JAAAMV010000019.1 GCF_009909185.1 Paenibacillus glycinis
TTTTGCGCGCTTGTGGGCCGAGTGCTCTTCGGCCATGTGAAGCAAAAACTGCTTCGAAAGCATTTGCTTCGTTTCTGCTCATGCTTTGCCGCGATATTTCAGGGTCATTATGGTTTGAATTAATGGAGCCGGCGAGACTGCGCGCATGAGATTTACGGAAGCTCAAGCGAGGGCTCTTCCGGCTGTATCAAGCTTGAAGCACAGCTGGTTTTTGCCGGACGAACCGTCGATTCGAGGCATAAAAACGCGAAGTCGGGCTTCCATAACAGTATATGGTTCAGGGAAAGCATATATACGATGTATGCTCTGGCTGCCTTGTGCGGGGATTGGAATGATAGGTGAATTGTGGTATATTGAGCCTAAACAGAGCCCTTCTTATACGGAGTGAATGCATTGGACAATGAGTCGATTAACTATAATAGATATCGCTGGAACCGTATGCTGCTCAACGGGTTCTGGTTCATTTTGGTGCTCACGATCGTATTGGAATGCCTTTACTTGACCATAACGGAAGAACCTCCAGGCGAGTTTATCCGCAATTACATGATCAAGCCGTCCGCGCTGCAGCTGGTCACGATCCTGTTTGCCGAGTCCATGCTCCGATTTCTGAAGGGCAAATACCAGGACTATATCCTCATTTTCATCTCCACCGTGCTTTCCTTTATCATCGTGTACATACACAACTCCCTGAACTACTTGCTGCTCGCGCTTTTCCTGCCCGTCATGGTGTCGATCTTCTACTTTCAGCTCAAAAAACTGGCGTTTGCCTTGATCAACACGCTCTCTGCGCTGTACCTGCTGTATTGGACCAACGATCTCGTCAACGAGAACATCACGCTCGCCGGACTAACTACCATTACGGTCATGTTCAGCGTATACTCGCTGGTGGCATGGGGGATCCTCAGCCGCGGAAGAGAGCTGCTCGAGCATCTGAAATCCTACTTCGAGTCGCACCAGCAGCTGCTCGTGAAGACGATCTGGATGGACAAGCTGGCCAAGACCGACGCATTGACCGATCTCTACAACCACATTACGTTCCACGAGTATTTCGAGCGGCTGATCGACCAGAACGAACGCAATCACCTGCCTCTGCAGCTGGCCATCGTGGACATCGACAATTTCAAGCAGGTGAACGATACGTACGGCCATCGCGCAGGGGACGCCGTGCTGAAATCCGTCGCCGACATCATCCGGACCAATGCCGGCACGAATGATTTCGTCGCCCGGTACGGCGGGGAAGAATTCGCCGTCCTGTACACGGACAAGCCGCATGGCGAAGCCCATGCCATCGTGGAACGGATGCGCGAGGAGATCGCCAAAGTCACGCACAGCAGCTTGAACGGCAAGCCCGTCACCGTCAGCGTCGGCTTCGCGGAGTATTCGACGGGCGAGGGCAAGGAGCACTTCTTCAATCGCGTCGATGCCGCCCTGTACAAGGCGAAGAACACCGGCAAGAACCGGACGATCGTCGCTTCCGATCCCCACGACAGTCAAAGCCAATTAGCCTAAAAACGCGAGCGGCAACCCGCCTCAGCAGCAACTTGAAACGCATAATAAAGCCTTTAACGCAACAGCCACCGCATCCCCCTTAAACGCGATAGCTACCGCTTATCGCCCCAAACGCAAAAAAGCTTCCGCCCAGGGCGGAAGCTTTTTCATTCTCTGCTATGCGTTTAGTTTTGCATGATAAAATCGTTCTGCGCTTGCTCGGATCCTTCGTATACCTTCAGGATCTCGTAACGCGTGTTGCGCTGCGCCGGGATTTTGCCCGCTTCGCGGATGATCTGCAGCGTCGAGCCGATATTGACCTTATGCGTCGTGCCCGCCGCCGAGACGACGTTCTCTTCGATCATCGTGCTGCCGAAATCGTTGCAGCCGTAGGAGAGCGTCAGCTTGCCGATCTCCGGTCCCATCGTTACCCACGAGGATTGGAAATTGTCGATGTTGTCCAGCGTGATGCGGCTGATCGCCAGCGTCTTCAAGTATTCCTCCGGCGTAGCCTTCTCCCGCTTCATGTTCGTGTTCTCCGGCTGGAACGTCCAAGGAATGAACGCCAGGAAGCCTTTGGAATCGTACCCGTTCGCGATGCAATCGTCCTGCGCGTCGCGGACGCGAAGCAGGTGAAGCGCGCGCTCTTCCATTTCTTCTCCGAAGCCGATGACCATCGTCGCCGTCGAATTCATGCCGAGTTTATGTCCGGTCCGCATGACGTCCATCCAGTCCGTCCACGACCCCTTCAAACGGCTGATTTTCTTCCTCGTCCGGTCGTCCAGAATTTCGCCGCCGCCGCCCGGCAAAGAGTCGAGTCCCGCCTGGTTCAGCTCGCGAAGCACCTGCTCCAGCGACAGCCCCGACAAGGTGACCATCTTCTGAATTTCCGCGGGCGAGAAGGAATGCATCGTAATCGTCGGGTAATGCTGTTTGATTTTACGCAATAAGTCCAAGTAATACGAGAACGGCAGATCGGGGTTGACGCCGCCCTGCATGAGAATTTCCGTCCCGTTGACGTCAATGGTTTCCTGGATCTTCTGCAGGATCGTCTCGTCCGAAAGCACGTAGCCTTCCTTCGAGCCGGGCGCGCGGTAAAACGCGCAGAACCGGCAGTACACGTCGCACACGTTCGTATAATTGATATTTCGTCCAATGACGAACGTCGTAATCGGATCCGGATGGCGCCTCATCATCAGCTGATTGGCGACATGGCCCATTTTCTCGATTTCATCGGATTCGAACAGCGTCACGCATTCTTCCAATCCGATTCGTTCTCCTTGCAATGCTTTATCTAAAATGCGATCGATGATCTGCAATGCGGAGACCTCCTTCTCTGTCAACATTTCCGTTACACCGGCAGGCTTCAACTTATACTACCATAAACGCGAATGGCCGTCATATCGCATGCGGATAAGCAAATCTCCGCCAACGCCAAGAAAAACGCGGCTAGTCCACCCGGACAGCCGCGTATTGCTTTATTTGAGGCTAATTAACCCTTCAGCGCCTGATCCAAATCCGCGATCAGATCGTCGATGTCTTCCAGGCCGACGGAATAGCGCAGCAGCCCGTCCGAGATGCCGCGTTCATGGCGCACTTCAGGCGGCATGGCGGCATGGGACATCATGGCCGGATAAGACAGGATGCTCTCGACCGCGCCTAAGCTTACCGCCACGAGCGGCAGTTTCACGCGGCTCAGGACGGCCTTCGCGCGTTCGCCGTCGCCGATGTCGAAGGACACGACCGCGCCGTAGCCTTTGGACTGCTTCTCGTGAACGTCGCGGCGCGGGTGATCGGCCAGGCCCGGGTAATACACGCGCGTCACGGCCGCGTGGCCGTTAAGCCATTCCGCCAGCTTGCGCGCGCTCTGCTCGCTCTGCTCCATCCGGGCCTTCAGCGTCTTCATGCCCCGCATCAGAAGCCACGATTCCTGGGAGCCGAGCACGGTACCCAGCCCGTTCTGCAGCTGCTTCAGCCGGCGGCCGAGGCTTTCGTTCGCCGCGACGGCCAGTCCGGCCAGCACGTCGCTGTGGCCGCCGAGGAATTTCGTCGCGCTGTGCAGCACGATGTCGACGCCGAGCTCGATCGGACGCTGATGGTACGGCGTCATGAACGTATTATCGAGCAGCGTGATGAGTTCGTGCGACTTCGCCCAAACGGCGATCTCGGCAATATCGGTGATTTTGAGCGTCGGGTTGGACGGCGTTTCCATGAACACCGCTTTCGTGTTCGGCTTCAGCGCCGCTTTCACCGCTTCGAAGTCCGTCATGTCCACGAACGTGGAATCGATGCCGAGCCGGCTGAGGACGGTCGTCAGGAGCCGGTACGTGCCGCCGTAAACGTCCTCGGTCACGATGACGTGGTCGCCGTTCGAGAACAGCAGAAACGCCGTCGAGATCGCGGCCATGCCGGATGCGAACGCGAATCCGCGAACGCCGCCCTCAAGAAGCGCGATATAGTCTTCGAGCGCCTGGCGCGTCGGATTGCCCGAACGGCTGTAGTCGTGAACGGGCGGATTGAATATATCGTGATGATGAAACGTCGACGCTTGGTAGATCGGCACGCTGGAGGCGCCGGTATGCTCGTCGATCTCGGAGCCGAAATGGATCAGCTTCGTCGCGAATTTCGTTTCGGGCTTTTTCTCGTTGTTCGTGTTGGATTGCTGCTCCGCCATTCGTTTACGCCTCCCCGATTTCGCGTTTGGCCGCTTCGAACGCTTGCGCCAGGTCCGCGATCAAGTCGTCTTGGTGCTCGATCCCGACGGAGAAGCGGAGCAGACGGTCGTCCACGCCGATCTGCTCGCGGATCGCCAGCGGGATATCGGCATGCGTCTGCACGGCGGGGTACGTCATCAGCGACTCGACGCCGCCCAGGCTCTCGGCGAACGCGATCAGCCGGATGTGACGCAGGATCGGCTCGACGTAAGCCGCGTTCTTCAAACGGAACGAGAAGATGCCGGTATTGCCCGACGAGATGCGGTTCTGCACCTCATGGCCGGGATGATGCGGCAGCGCGGGATAGAAGACTTCATCGACGGCTTCGTGCGCGAGCAGCCAGTTGGCGATCGCGGTCGCGTTGGATTGGTGGCGCTCCATGCGCAGGGCCAGCGTCTTCATGCCGCGCATCAGCAGCCAGGAGTCCTGCGGACCGAGCACGGCGCCGAGGGAGTTGTGCAGGAACGCCATCTGATCGGAGAGCTCTTTGCCTTTGGTGACGATCAAGCCGGCAAGCACGTCGTTGTGACCGCCGAGGTACTTGGTCGCGCTGTGCACGACGATATCGGCCCCGAGCTCGATCGGACGTTGAAAGAACGGCGTCAGCAGCGTGTTGTCCACGATCGACAGCAGGTTTTTGGACTTGGCCCACGCGCAGACGCGCTCCAGATCCGTGATCATCATCAGCGGATTGGTCGGCGTTTCGATCAGGATCGCTTTCGTCGCGGGCGTGCAGAGCGTGTTCAGCGCATCGACGTCGTTGGTATCCACGTAGGAAGCCGTGACGCCGAAGCGGCTCATGATCCGCTCGAGCAGGCGATATGTACCGCCGTACAGGTCGAGAGACACGAGGAGATGATCCCCTTGGCTGAACAGGGAGAAAATCGTCGTCAAGGCAGCCATGCCGCTGCTGCAGGCAAACCCGGCGTCGCCGGATTCCAGCTCCGCCGCGGCTTCTTCGAGCACGGTGCGCGTAGGGCTTTTCGTGCGGGCGTAATCGAATCCGGTGCTCTCTCCCAGTCGCGGATGGCGGAACGCGGTCGATTGATAAACAGGGAAGCTTACGGCCCCGGTGACGGGCTCTTTAATGGATCCAATTTGCGCCAAGCGGCTTTCGATTTTCATGTGCTGCAGTCTCCCTCTTCTATATTAAATGGTGGTTGCCTGCCTCTTAAATGCCCGCCCCTAAATCGTAAGGCGTCTGTTGGTACACGTAATAGTTCAGCCAGTTCGAGTACAGCAGGTTCGCGTGCGCGCGCCAAGTCGACAACGGCTGTTTCGACGGATCGTCGTTCGGATAATAGTTCTTGGGAATGTCGATGTCCATGCCCTTCGCTTGGTCGCGGTCGTATTCCGACTTGAGCGAGGCGGGATCGTACTCGGAATGCCCCGTTACGAAGATCTGCCTGCCGTTACGGGAAGCGACGATGTATACGCCGGCATCCGGGGAATACGATAGAATGTCCAGGTCGCCGACCGCTTCGATGTCCTCGCGGCGCACTTCCGTGTGGCGCGACTGCGGCACGAGGAATTGTTCGTCGAAGCCTCTCATGAGCGGCACGTTGCGTTTCTCCACCTGATGCGGGAAGACGCCGAACATTTTCTCCTGCAGATCGTGCTTCGGAATGCCGTAATGATGGTAAAGCCCGGCCTGCGCGGCCCAACAGATATGGAACGTCGAGGTGACCTTGCGCGTCGACCAGTCCATGATGTCCTTCAGTTCTTCCCAATAGTTCACGTCTTCGAATGGAAGCGTCTCTACGGGAGCTCCCGTCACGATCATGCCGTCGTAATATTCGTGCTTGATGTCGTCGAACGTTTTATAGAACGACTCCAAATGCTGCGAGGACGTGTTCTTGGACGTGTGCGTCTTCGGATGGATCAGCACGACCTCCACCTGCAGCGGCGTATTGCCGATCAGCCTCAGCAGCTGGGTCTCGGTCACTTCCTTGGTCGGCATCAGATTAAGAATCGCGATCCGCAACGGACGGATATCCTGACGATAGGCTACGCTCTCGTCCATCACGAAGATATTCTCCTCCGTGAGAATATCTTTCGCGGGCAATTGATCGGGTATTTTGATCGGCATGGCTACTCACTCCTGTTATGTTTTTTTCTTGAGGAGCGCAACGAAAACAGCCCCTCTCCGCAGAGAGGGGCATAACAGTATCGTTCATGCGCCTCTCATCTCTCAGAAACCTACGTTTCCGCAAGAATTAGCACCGTGCGTCTTCACGCCGGTTGCCGGGCTTCATCGGGCTAGTCCCTCCGCCTGCTCTTGATAAGAAAGCTTGCTTATTTAATTAGAAATCATGCTATGGGAATACTTTAAATCATTCCTTCAATTCCGTCAAGCGTCCCCGCTTCGGGCGCCAAATTACGCGTAACCATAGGCTTTTCCCCGCATATGGTATTACATGCGGAAACCCGCTGCTTTTCTTCTTGTATGGAAAGTCGTTGTCGGAGTATACTAGACAAGGATTATGCGCGAAATCGCATAAAATTGAACGTATAAAGGAGTGTTTACGAATATGGAAGGCGACCCGAGGCCTGCGAGCGACCGCATTCGGCATGCGCATGTCCGCAGCGAGAATGCGTGTTTCCGCATTGATAACCGGTATGTCGGAATGCCAGTCTGTCCGCTTGCGCCGACCCGGCCTTATTCGTCAAACGACTCCGCGAACGCGCGGCGATACGGCGAATAACGGCCCGAGAGGCGTATTCGCACATGCTCCCTCCCTCATGCCGGCATCCGGGGAACGATCAACTAGGGCAAGAGAGGAGGAGCGCGGATGAAAATCCGTCACGTGACGCAAGGCGTATTCAAACCGATCGAGGACATCACCGCCGCAACGATTCCGCCTGCGGAAGGCTTTTATTGGATCGACGCGGACGTCGACGATCTTACGGTACTGCAGCCGTTGTTCTCGCTCCATGAACTGGCAGTCGAGGACTGTCTGAGCGAAGAGGAGCAGCGGCCGAAAATCGAAATTCACGAAGGCCATTATTTTTTGGTGATCAACAGCATCCGGTTCGACGACGAAGAAATTTTCCTGCGGGCCCTGAACATTTTTCTGGGACGCCATTATATCATCACCGTTACGAAACAAAAAATCAACGAGCTGCGCACGTTGAAACCGATTCTGCTGGAGGAGCAGGTCAGCCGTCCCGATCATTTCCTCTATCATCTCGTCGATATCGTCGTGGACAATTATTTCCTCGTCGGCGACCGCATCGAGGTGCGCATCGAAAGCCTTGAAGAAGCCATACTCATGCACACGAAGAAATCGCATCTGAACGAAATCATCGGTCTGCGAAGCGAGATCCTGTGGCTGAAGAAAGTACTCGGTCCGCAGAAGGAGCTCATCGCGACGCTCAACAAAAAAGATCTGAAGCTGATCGACGACCAGCTTCAAAAATACTTCAGCGATATCTACGAGAACGCCGTGAAAATCTCCGAGACGTTCGAGACGTACCGCGACCTCATGGGCAACTTGCGGGAGGCGTACCAATCGAGCCTCGCCAACCGCGCCAATGAAATCATGCGCGTGTTCACGGCGCTGACGACGATCTTCATGCCCCTTACCTTCATCACCGGCATCTACGGGATGAACTTCGATTATATTCCCGGTCTTCATATGCACGGCGGCTCGTACGTCCTATTAACATTCATGCTTCTGCTTGGATTCGGCATGTTCTTTATTTTCCGCAAGAAAGAATGGCTCTGACAACGACAAAGCTCTCCTCGGACCTCATCGTCCTGGAGAGCTTTTTTCGTATCCGCCTTGCCTACAGCTTGCCGAGCGGCAGCTTGAACGTTTGCTTGGTCAGCGGGTACAGCCATTTGACGCCGCTCGGCGTCAACGTATCCGCAAGCAAATGCGACAAATAACCCCATAACGCCGTCTGGGCGATGCCGTCCAAGCCGATCTGACCTTCCAGTCCATGTCCGATCGCCCACCAGCCGGCGGCGGCCCATACCGTATGGCTGAGCCCCCGGTGATTCAACCACGGTACCCATGCCACGTACACGCCGAGGCCGATCAGCCAGCTCATCCCGCCCGTGAAACCGCCGTAGAGCAGCGCCACGCCGATCGCGCTGACGAGCGCGTTGCGGATCGCCCCGTTGCTGAGCACCAAGCCGAGCAGCAGCACGGCTCCCGCCGCGACCGCCCATTCGATGTGCAGGATACCTTTCGCCGCGTACGCATACGCGGTCGTGCCGCAGAGCGCGACGCCGCCCCATAACAAGAGCGCGTGAATCCACTTCGCCGTGCGGTTCAGCTTGCCGCTCAGCATGTTCGTGCCGTCCAGATCGGCGGCTAGCGCCGAGAACGCCGCCGCCGCAACATATAGCGCGGCATGCTTCGCGGTGAACGGATGACTGGCGGCCGCGGCAACGCCGATCGCGGTACCGATCGCCAAATGCGTCGTTCCTTTCATGTGTTTCCCCTCTCTTGGTGACTGACTCCGGTGCACGCGTTTCTCATAAGTCAATAAGCCATTAAACCATTTCTCCCGCGAGCGCTTCCTTGCGCCCCTTCTCCACGTCCACGTAGACGAGAATCGCGATTCCGACAATAAAGAATGCCAGCAAGGCCAAGATTCCGTAACGGCTGGATCCGGTTATCGAGCCGACTTTCGCAAACACGAACGGCCCCGCAACGGAAGCGAATTTGCTCGACAGGCTCAAGAAGCCGAAAAACTCCGCCGTCCGCGACGGCGGAACGAGCTCGGCATACAACGATCTGGCCGTCGCCTGGCTCCCGCCCTGCACTACGCCTACCAATGCGGCCAACAGGTAGAAATGGATCGCACTCGTCATGAAGAAACCTAATATCACGATCAGTATGTAGACCACAAGAGAGCTGTAGATCGATCTCTTGATCCCGATCCGCGAGGCGAATTTGATGAATAACAGCGTACTCGGATAGCCGACGAACTGGGTAATGAGCAGCGCCGCGATCAGGTCGTTCGTTTCGATCCCGATGCCGCTGCCGTAAATGGTCGCCATGACGATGACGGTGTTGATCCCGTCGTTGAAAAACCAGAACGAGGCCATGTATTTCAGCAGCTCCGGGTAATGCTTTAAAGTCATGATCGTTCCTTTTACTTGCTTGAGCCCGTTCTTCATCGTTTCTCCGAAACCGGAAGCCTTGTCCTTTGCCTTTTCCTTGACGTTCCGCATGACCGGCAGCGAGAAGACGATCCACCAGACGCCGACCATCGCGAAGACGGTTTGCGAGGCGGCCGTCGAATCCCGAAAGCCGAACGTGCCAAATGAAGTAATCATAACAAGATTAACCAATAGCAGCAACCCGCCGCCCAGATAGCCCATGGCGTATCCTTTGTTGCTAACCGCGTTCATCGTGTCCGGCGTCGAGACGTCGGGCAGCAGCGCGTCGTAGAACGTATTGGAAGCGGCAAATCCGATCGTGCCCATGATGACCAATATCGAAGCGAGCAGCCAGCCGTTCTCGCCGATGAAGGCCATGCCGATGCACGCCGCCGCGCCAAGAAACATGAAAGCCGACAGGAAACGCACCTTCGATCCCGTATAATCCGCCACCGCGCCCAAAATCGGACAAAGCACGGCAACGAACAACATCGCGATCGTCTGCGTGTACCCCCAGTACGATTCCGCTGTATTTCCCGCTAACCCCTTGCCGGCAACCTCTTTGTAAAACACCGGCATGACCGCAGCCATGATCGTCGTCGCGAATGCGGAGTTCGCCCAATCGTACATCATCCAGCTTCTGACTGCCTTTGGGTTCATGCGGTTCTCTCCTTCATAGCGCTTTTGTCTCATCTCTACCGAGACCATTCGACGAAGGTCCCGAGATTCCTTTTAAAGGTATTGTTAAGCCCGCCCCGGTCCTTCCGCGCTTTGCTGTTCCTTCGTTTATCATTTATAATAGTATGGTACTGTGATAAAAATCTTTGATGGATTGGGAGGGATTCCGTGAACATTAACCAGCTTGAGACGTTATTGACGATTTCCCGAACGATGAGCTTCCGCAAAGCGGGTGAACTGCTCAATCTGACGCAGCCGGCCGTATCCGCTCAGATCAAAAGTCTCGAGGACGAGTTCAAGGCGGTGCTAATCGATCGGAATCAGCCCGTGACGTTAACGGACCGCGGACAAGTCTTTCTGGATCATGCCGAACGGATTCTCGCCATCGTCGAGGAGCTCAAGCAGAAGCTGTCCGATCTCAACCAGACGCCGCAGGGGCATATCGTGCTCGGCACCACCTCCTCGATCGCCATTCAAATTCTGCCGCGCGTGCTGTCCTATTTTCAAAATCAATTTCCGCTCATCAAAACGACCATTCATTCCATGCCCTCTTCCGGCGTCATGACGAGCGTGGAGAACGGCAGCGTCGATATCGGCATCACGTACCTGAACGAGCGCAATCCGAACGTGGAAACCTCGATTCTCTATTACGACACGTACGAGCTGGTCGTCGCGCCGGAGCATCCCATGAGCGATTTGAAGCATACTACGGTGGAATCGCTCAAGGACATCCCGATGATCATGCTGTCGCCCGATACGCTGGGACGCCGGTTCCTGGATCAGATCTTCCGGAAATACAACCTTCAGCCCAATATCGTCATGGAGCTGTCCAGCAGCGAGGAAGTCAAACGGATGGTGGAAATCAATCTCGGCGCCGCGGTCGTCTCCAAGCTGTCCATTGCCAACGAGGTGCGCCTCGGCACGCTGAAACGCATCAAGGTCGGCGAGCTGGACATGAGTCATCCCGTCGGACTCGTCTATAAGTCGGGGAGGTACATCAACTCCGCCATGCAGCAATTTCTGAGCGATTTGAAAGGCATGCCCGAGGATCAATTCATCAGCAGCGAATAGGAGAGGATCTCATGAAATTCGACTTACATACGCATCATTTCCGGTGCGGACACGCGGACGACAACATTGAAGATTACATCAAAGCCGCGCTGAAGGCCGGTCTCGGCGTCATCGGCATATCCGACCATTCCCCGTTCTTCGCGAGCGACCGCGATCATCTGAATCCCGGCATCGCGATGGCCAAGAGCGAATTTGCCCATTACGTCGACGAAGTGCTGCGTCTGAAAGCCAAGTACGAAGGCAAGATCGACGTCCTGCTCGGCGTCGAATCGGACTTTTTCCCCGAGCATGCGGTGCTCTATCGGGACACCTATGCCAAATATCCGTTCGATTACATCATCGGCTCCGTGCATCAGTCGCGCGGCGTCAGCATCTTCAACCGCAACCGCTGGAACGGCTTGTCGGAGGAGAGCAAGATCGACGAAAAACGCCATTATTATAAGTTGATCGGCGAATCCGCGCGGAGCGGCATGTTCCAGGTGCTCGGCCATATCGACGCCATGAAGGGCTATTACCCGGCGTTCTCGGACATTATGGCGGACGACGCCATCGATGAGGCGCTTCGCCTGATCGCCGACAGTAAAGCCTCCATCGAAATCAATACGTCCGGGGGCACGAAGGACGTCGGCGGCTGGTATCCGTCGGATGCGATATTGGAGCGGGCCTGCCATTACGGCGTTTCGGTCACCTTCGGATCCGACGCGCACAAGCCGAGGCGCGTCGGCGAAGATTGGGAGCTTGTCGCGAAGCGATTGAAGGAAATCGGCTTCAAGCATTGGCAGTACTACAAGAACAAGCAGCCCGTCGTCGTCCCGTTATAAGGCCGGACAAAAAAAAGTGGACCTGCACACCGCAGGTCCAAACACATATATAATCAAAAGGGGGTCTTGGTCAGTATCTTACCCCACGAATGTAAAGGGACGATAACAGGAACATTGCAGTTGTATGACAAATATTCGCGCGCCCGGCAGAAAGGTGAATCCTCATGTGGTTTGCGGCAGCCGTCAGCAGCGCTTTGCTCTTCGGGCTTGCGGGCTGGTGGATGAAGGTGTCCCAGATGCAGGGCGGTTCGTCCGCCTATTTGTTTCTGGGACTTTATTTGTCCGGCACGGCCGGTTTCGGCGTGCACGGCTTGGTCGAAGATACGCTGCGAGGCGCGTTGAACGATCCGCGGATATGGATCGCGGGATTATTGATCGGCGCCGGATCGGCGCTTGGCAACGCCTTGTTCATGAAAGCCTTGGCGTGCGGCCCGGCCAGCCTCACTTCGCCGCTCACGAACATGAACATCGTCTTGGTCATCGCGCTTGGCACCTTCGCCTACGACGAAGCATTGACGGGCTTCGAACTGGCCGGCGTGCTGCTCCTGCTCACGGCGGTCGTGCTGATCTCGGTCAAATTCGGCGGGAAGCAAACGGCGATTCGCCCCAAGTGGCACCTGTACGTCGGCCTCGGCATTTTGCTGTTCGCGCTGCGCAACGGAGGGCTGAAGGTCACCGAAGAAATGGGACTCGGCGGAACGCCGGTGTTGTTCGTTGCGTACCTGCTCTCCTTCGGCGGATTCGCCTGGGTTGCCGCCAGGGAAAGGACGCAGGTCCGATCGCTTGGCAAGTTAGGCGCACACAGCCTGCAAGCGTCAACGCTCGATCGCAGCAGCCGAGCGAATGCCGTCGGGTTGAAATGGGGACTGCTCGCCGGTCTCTTCTCATACGCCGGGTTGCAGCTGTACGCCGTGGCGCTGCAAACGGGACAAGCCAGTATCGCCGGGCCGATCTTTGCCGCGAACAGCCTTGTCGTCGCCGCGGGAGCCATCGTCCTGTACCGCGAACGCTTGAACGCGCTGCAGTGGTCCGCCTTCGTCTTAACGTTTGCCGGGCTGATTCTGATTCGATTGTGACTGTCCCCGCGAGAAGACCCTTCGCAGGGTCGATTGGGCCGACTCCTTGCCGCGTCTCATGTAACGGCGAAAGCGGTTCGCGGCCGACAGCTTCATCGCGGAACCCCATCCATCGTACCTGCCGTCTCTTCCGTCCAGCAGCCGGTGCAGCTCGCGCACGCGCGCGTTGATCGTATCCAGCCGCACGTCCTCGTACTTGCTGATGACGAGCGGATACGGATACTCCTGCTCCGGTTGGCTTTCCTTTTCCTTCTCGATGACGTATCCCTGCTTCTGCAGCAGCGCCTCCATGGAGATCCGGTCCTCGTCCGCGCGAAATAAAAGCCAATGGTAGACGTTGCGCGGCTCCGCGATTTTGTCGCCTTTATGGATCAGCGCGTAGATCATCTGCGCATTGTGAACGAACAGCTCCTCGAGCGAATCCGGCAGCAGAAATCGGTAAAATTCCCATTCGGGATCCGGCTTAATGTAAGACTGCGCCCGATGCGGCCACTGTTCGTCCAGCCACGCGCGCAGCGTCTCCCCGCTCAGCTTCCCCCCGGCCAAATAATAGTAAAACTCCAGCCTCGTCGCCGCGTTGATGCGTCCGATATACACCGCGTCAGCAGTGCGTTTCAGCCAATGCTCCAGCTTCGATTCCAGCTCTTCCAGCTGGACGATAACCTGCTTGTTATTGCGGCTTCGCTCGCGAACCGGATACAGATTGACGGTAACGGAAAGGAGCTCCGAATAATCCGCCGGCGGCGCCGTGCCTTTATATCCAATATTCACAAGAACCCGCATCTGCTCGTTGCCTGCGCGACGTTCGTAGAATCCCCAATTGTCTGTCATTGCGCACCTCGATACCGTCCTATGAACGGCTTCCTTAGCTCGTACTGTTTCCCACTATTATAGCAGTCCGACTTCCGCCGCGTACTAGAAAATATTTCGGCATCGCGCGCGTAGTTCGTGAGCACTATTTTCATAATCTTTGATCGAGCACGGACTTACTTTAATATAGTTGGCGAAAAATAAAAAGTATTTCTTCGTTGGAAGCCCTTTATCCATTCCCTTTACAAAACCTCCTGTGTTACAATAGAGGCAGCAAAGAGGGGTGATAACGTGGATTTATCCAAAATGTGCCCAAAGTATGAATGCGCAACCGAGATGCTCGGAAAAAAATGGACCGGCTTGATTATACGGGTTCTGTTGGGCGGACCGAAACGGTTCAAGGAAATCAAGGAACAAATTCCGGAAATGAGCGACAAAATGCTTACGGACCGGATGAAGGAATTGGAGCATGCCGATATCATCAAACGGAGTGTCTATCCGGAGATGCCCGTCCGGATCGAATACGAATTGACCGAGAAAGGGCGAGGACTGGAGCCCGTTATCCGATCCATTCAAGATTGGGGCGAACACTGGTGCTAAGCCGCCGAACGTGACGCGGCTTTGCTTTCATAGCGGGTCCCCGCGGTTATCCGCGGTCAAGTAGACAATGAAAGACTTAACCGATAACCTTGGCGATAACAGCAAGCTTGTTCTGACAAAGAAGCCCTCGCATTATATGCGAGGGCTTCTTTGTCGTCGATACATCCGTTCAAGGTCGATAGAACTGCCTACGAAAACGGACGCCGGAAGCCTTCGGCGTTGGCGGCAAGAAGAACGATCGCAATAATCGCGAGCACGAGCGCGGGCAGCGCTTTGCCGAACGAATCCTTGACCCGAACATGCGCAACGACCGCAATCAGCATCATGACGGCGAACCAGGCTCCGGCCCATGCCAGGATTCCCGGCTTCCAGAAGCCGATCACCAGACCGGCGATCCCGATTAACTGAAACAGACCGGTCACGACGCGAAACCACTGAGGCAGCCGCAAATGATCGAAGGCTTCGATTTGCGCTTTAACGCCCGCAACGTTCATGCCGCCGCCCAAGAGGAAAGCCAGAATCAAAACCATCTGCAAAACAAGGCTTACTATCGACATGCCTCGAATCACTCCCAGGATATTATTGGGTTTCGCTCTTCATTATGTATCCTAGGATCCGTTCTTGAGAAGAGGGCACATTTTCGGAGCCTTTAAGCATTTTCGAAACTATGCGGCTTTTCTAACGGAACCGACCTTTCCGAATATGAAAAGAAGCCGTTCCCGAGGTACCCGGGAACGGCTTCTTATAAACCTGCCGCGCAGGTTTGGCGAATGGGCGCGACTTTGGTGCGGAGCACCACGGGAGCGCCCATCGCCAAACCGGAGCTTACATGCCCAGCCATTTCTTGAACAAATGCTTCGTCGTATCCTTGTTGATCGCCGCGATCGAAGTCGTGAGCGGGATGCCCTTCGGGCACGAGCGCACGCAGTTCTGCGAGTTGCCGCAGCCTTCGATGCCGCCGTCTTCCATCAAGGCTTCCAGACGCTCTTCCTTGTTCATTTCGCCCGTCGGATGCGCGTTGAACAAGCGAACTTGCGAGATCGCCGCCGGACCGATGAAGCTGTTGCGGTCGTTCACGTTCGGACACGACTCCAGGCAGACGCCGCAGGTCATGCATTTCGACAGCTCATAAGCCCATTGGCGCTTCGTTTCCGCCATGCGCGGGCCGGGACCGAGATCGTAGGTGCCGTCGATCGGGATCCAGGCTTTGACGCGCTTCAAGGCGTTGAACATGCGCTCGCGGTTGATGACCAAATCGCGCACGACCGGGAAGGTGCTCATCGGCTGCAGGCGAATCGGCTGTTCCAGCTGATCGATCAGCGAGCTGCACGCTTGGCGCGGTTTGCCGTTGATGACCATCGAGCACGCGCCGCAGACCTCCTCCAGACAGTTGGATTCCCAACAAACCGGAGCCGTTTTCTGTCCGTCGCGTTTCTTCGGGTTGCGCTGAATTTCCATCAGCGCGCTGATTACGTTCATGTTCGCGCGGTACGGAACTTCGAATTCTTCCGTATACGGCGCGGAATCCGGAGCGTCTTGACGCGTAATGACCAGCTTAACCGTTTTAGTTGCTACTGCTGTTTCCGCCATCGTTATTCTCCTTCCTATGATTTGTCTTTGGAGTAGTCGCGTTTACGCGGCGTGATCAGCGAGACGTCGACTTCCTCGTACGAGATTTGCGGGCCTTCGGCCGTCCACTTGGCTTTGGTGGTCTTCAGGAAATCCTCGTCGTTGCGTTCCGGGAATTCCGGCTTGTAATGCGCGCCGCGGCTTTCGTTGCGCATGAGGGCGCCCAGCGTCATCGCTTCGGACAACTCCATCATGTTCCACAGTTGGCGGGTGAACGCCACGCCGGCATTGTTCCAGCGCGCCGTATCGTTGATGTTGATGTTCTTGTAGCGCTGCTTCAGATCCTTGATCGTCGCGATCGTTTCTTCCAGACGCTTGTTGAACCGGACGACCGTCATATTGTTCGTCATCAGTTCGCCAAGCTCTTTGTGCAGCACGTACGCGTTCTCGGTGCCGTCCATTTTCAAGATGCTTTCGTACTTGTCGGTTTGACGTTTCTTCTCGCTGTCGAAGACCGAGGAGGAGATGTCGTCGGCCGATTTTTTCAGGCCTTTGATGTATTCGACGGCTTTCGGTCCCGTGATCATGCCGCCGTAGATGGCGGAGAGCAGGGAGTTCGCGCCGAGACGGTTCGCGCCGTGGTATTGATATTCGCACTCGCCGCAGGCGAACAAGCCCGGGATGTTCGTCATTTGGTTGAAATCGACCCACATGCCGCCCATGGAATAGTGAACCGCCGGGAAAATCTTCATCGGAATCTTCCGCGGGTCGTCGCCCGTGAACTTCTCGTAGATCTCGATGATGCCGCCGAGCTTCACGTCCAGCTCTTTCGGATCTTTGTGGGAGAGGTCAAGGTACACCATGTTCTCGCCGTTGATGCCGAGCTTCTCGTCGACGCAGACCGCGAAGATCTCGCGCGTCGCGATGTCGCGCGGCACGAGGTTGCCGTACGCCGGGTACTTCTCTTCGAGGAAGTACCAAGGCTTGCCGTCTTTGTACGTCCAGATCCGGCCGCCTTCGCCGCGCGCGGATTCGGACATCAGGCGCAGCTTGTCGTCGCCCGGGATCGCGGTCGGATGAATTTGGATGAATTCGCCGTTCGCGTAATAGACGCCTTGTTGGTACACCGCGCTCGCGGCCGTCCCCGTGTTGATGACGGAGTTCGTCGTTTTGCCGAAAATAATGCCGGGGCCGCCGGAAGCGAGAATGGTCGCGTCAGCCGAAAACGTATGGATCTCCATCGTGCGCAAGTCTTGCGCGGACACGCCGCGGCAGATGCCGTCGTCGTCCAGAATCGCGCCCATGAATTCCCAGTGCTCGCGCTTCGTCACGAGTCCGGCCGTTTCCCAGCGGCGAACCTGCTCGTCCAGCGCGTACAGCAGCTGCTGGCCCGTCGTGGCGCCGGCGAATGCCGTGCGGTGATACTGCGTGCCGCCGAAACGGCGGAAGTCCAGCAAGCCTTCCGGCGTACGGCTGAACATGACGCCCATCCGGTCCATCAAGTGGATGATGCCCGGCGCCGCGTCGCACATCGCTTTGACCGGCGGTTGGTTCGCCAGGAAGTCGCCGCCGTATACCGTATCGTCGAAATGCTCCCAGGTGGAGTCGCCTTCGCCCTTCGTATTCACGGCGCCGTTGATGCCGCCTTGCGCGCAGACGGAGTGCGACCGCTTGACCGGCACGACCGAGAACAGGTCGACGTGCACGCCGGCTTCCGCGGCTTTTATCGTAGCCATTAGGCCGGCGAGACCGCCGCCAACGACAATAATTCTATTTTTAGCCATTCCTTTTCACTCCTTGTCTTGAACTTAAACGAGATTCGTCATTTGCAGGGCAGCGGAAGCCGCCTCTTTGAATTCGTCGCCGCGGAACGACACGAGCGACAGCAGGAACAAGGCCGCCACGATGACGAAAACGCCCAGCCAAACGAAAGAGGAAATGCGCTGCGCGCGCGGGCCGATCGTGATCCCCCAGCTGACAAGGAATGCCCACATGCCGTTGCTGAAGTGGAACGTCGCCGCGATAACCCCGATGATGTAAAGCACGAAGTAGAAGCCGTTCGACGTGATCGTATGCATCTGGTCGCCAAGCTGCTCGTGCGTGACGTTGCCGATCATGACTTGGAATCGCGTTTGGTACAGATGCCAGAAAATAAAGATGAACGTAATCACGCCCGAAATCCGCTGCAGCATGAACGCCCAGTTGCGGCCGTATTGGAATCGGCCAGTGTTCAGGTTGGACTGGTATGCCACGTACAGGCCATATACCCCGTGGAACAGCAGCGGCAGCCAGATGCCGAACAGCTCCAGGAAGAAGACCAGCGGCAGATCGTTCAAAAACTTGACGCTGTCCTTGAACCCCTGCGCCCCCTTCTCGTAAGCCGAATAGTTCGTTATCATGTGTTCGATAAGGAACAGGCCGAGCGGGATAACTCCGAGCAAGGAGTGGATCTTGCGCGATAAATACGAATTTCCTTTCATAACGTAAACGTTCTCCTTTCCAAACTGTGGGGTTGCATTCGCCATTATTCGCCAAAACCATTCTCCATTGTAACCCTCGCCCAAAAAGGCGTCAACAAGGTTTCTTCCCTGTAATCAGGACGGAAATCGATACGCGTGAAAATCCATCCAGCTCAAATAACGATTTACACATAATGGTCACATTTCACATGATACTCCTTTTGCGCTTATAATGGAATTGCTTATTATTCATTAAAAGTTATAACCAATTTGCATATGTACCTTAAAACGAAGGTGGTAATCTCCCCTATGCTCGAAGAATTGAATATGTTCGCCGTCGTCGTCGAACAGTCCAGCATGAACAAAGCGTCAGCCGCGCTGAACCTCTCCCAGCCCGCGCTTTCGCGGAAAATCGCCAAGCTGGAGCAGGAGCTCGGCGCGCTGCTCTTCCGCCGGATCGGCAAGCGGCTCGAGCTGACGCGCATCGGCCAGCTTACGTACGATTATGCGGTGGAGGCGGGTCAGCAGCATCTGCGGTTCCTCAAGCTGCTCGCGGAATACAAGCATACCGGACGCACCACGTTCACGATCGGCGCCAGCTTGACGACCCTGCAGACGTCGCTGCCCGATCTGATCCAGGCGCTGACCGCGCACAGCCCCGAGCTCGACATCAAGGCGATTACCGGCAAAACGCATGAAATCGTCACCCTCGTTCGCGAGCATAAGGCCGATCTCGGCATCGTCGCCTCCCGGATCGACGACGCGCAGCTCAATTGCGTCCCACTCTTCGACGACCATCTCGTGCTCGTGCTGCCGCGCAACCATCTTATAATGGAGAAACACGCGCCGGTCATCACCGATTTGAACGGCCTGCCGATGATTCTGTTCTCCAAGGGAACGTGGTACCGGATCCTCACGGACGAGCTGTTCGAGAAATACCGCCTGCTGCCCGACGTCCGCATGGAAATCGACTCGTTCGAGGCCATACTTCGGCTGCTGCATACGTGCCGCGCCGCGACGCTCCTGCCCAAATCGTATTTGCGCCCGCAGATGCTGGCCGACAACGACCTGCAGGTCGTGCCGATCCCGGAACTCGAGGAGTCGAAACGCACGACTTCGCTCATTTTCGATCATTCGGAAAGCATGAGTCCCGCGGTTCGGCTGTGGATCGACGAGATGGCTTCCCATTACAAGCAAGTATAAACTGGAATAGAGACAGGATCGCAGGGGTCCTGTCTTTATTGTTTGCCAATTTTCGTATCCAATACCATGGATGATTCCCGCGGCGCGGCCGATGATAAGAAGGAACGGATTTTCGTCTTCCCCGCTTCCGATTGACGTGTTAATGCCGCGATTCCGCGAATATGAATATGACAAGCGTTACTGCCGCGGGGACGGCCTGCGGCGCCGCTTCAAAGCATGGATAATCCTGCCGGGGTTATGTTAAGGTAAGCTAGTATGCGATCGCGATCGAAGAATTTGAACGAACGAGGTGCCGGATGGATTCGTTGCAGCTAAAGCCGAATTGGACATTGTACGGTTGGTTGGCCGGAATTGGACTCCTTATTTATTTGCTCATTCAAATCATCCCCTCGACGGCGGACTCGTTCTTCTCCAGCAACAGCGAGCCGGTCATCGAGAAGAGCGCGGCGGAGGAAACGGCGGCGGCCTTCGTGCAGAAGCAGTTCGCGAGCCGGCCCGAGCGCGTGCACGCCGTCCATCAATCGGACAGCCTGCTATACGGCTACCTGGAGAAGAACAAGCTGACCCGCAGCTATGAAGACAAATACGACAAAACGCTGCCGACCGACACCTTTCAAGTCACCGCCGACATGCCGGACGACAGCGTCGTATTCGTCTATATCCACATGCAGAAAGGCACGGTCGTCGCCTGGAACAGGCTGAACGAATCGCAGGCTTCGCCCGCCGAAGGCAAGGAATTGACCGATACCGCGCTGTCGTTCGCCGCTTCCAAGGGCTATAACCAGGCAAACCTCAAGGTCTACCGGACGTATCCGGATACCGGCCGGATCGTCTTCGAACAAACGGCTTCCGACGTCGGGCAAGCAAAACTGCAGATCGACATTCGCAGCGAGAAGCTGACGGACGGCAGCTTCAGGATCACTTCGTTCAAGCCGCATTACGTCGTGCCGGACAGCTATGCCGACTACGTGAACAAGCAGAAAAGCCTTGCGAATTATTTATCGACCATCGGCAGCTTGTTCCTCTCGTTCGTCCTGTTTATCTTGGCCATCATCTATGCGTCGCTTTACCGGAAACACAGCTCGTTCCTGCGGGGAATCGTCGTTTCCCTGCTGTTCCTCGGCATGTATCTCGTCAACGACATCAATATGAAGGACGGACTGCTGGCCGGTTACGGCGAATCGACCGACGGCAACGTGCTCGCGGCCGCGGCCGTCATCGTCACCTGCCTCGTTACCGTGGTCATGGCGCTGGCCGTGTACTTCTCGCTCGTCGGCGGAGACGGCCTGTGGAAATCGATGGGGCGCAACCTGTGGCCGCGCTTCGGCCAGTCGGGTTACGGCGAATACGTATGGCGCAGCATGTGGCTCGGCTATTTGACCGCCTTCGCGCTGCTCGGGCTGCAGACGATCATTTTCATCGTCCTCATGAAGGTGTACGGTTCTTGGGCCACGACCGACGTGACGCAATCGACGTACAACCTGGCGATCCCATGGGCCTTCCCGCTGCTCGCCTGGTGCGCCGCCATCTCGGAAGAAGCCGTGTTCCGCTTGTTCGGCATCGGGCTGATGAAGCGCTGGTTCAAAAATTCGTTCGTCGCTTCGCTGATTCCGACGATCATCTGGGCGCTCGGCCATGTCACGTATCCGATCTTCCCGTCGACGACCCGGCTGCTGGAGTTGACGATCATCGGCCTCGTCTTCAGCTTCATGTTCCTGCGCTTCGGCTTCATTACCGTGCTGTTCGCGCATGCGGTGTTCGACAGCACCATGATGGCCATCTCGCTGATGTTCATGGGCGACGCCGGCGACGTGCTGGTCGGCATCGTCTACATCGTCCTGCCGATTCCGATCGCTTGGCTCTTCCGGATCTGGGACAAAAAAAGACGGCCGAGACCGTCTAGGACGGCTCCTCCCTCAATGCTTCGATAATTTGCGCGGCGAGCTTCTCGCCGATGGACAGCGGCCGGAAATCTTCGATTCCGGCCTCTTTTATTTTTTTGATCGAGCCGAAATGCTTCAGCAGCGCTTTCCGGCGCTTCTCGCCGATGCCCGGAATCGCGTCCAGGCGCGACGCCACCATCGACTTGCCCCGCTGCTCGCGGTGGAAGGTGATGGCGAAACGGTGCACCTCGTCCTGGATCCGCTGCAGCAGGTAGAACGCCTGGCTGTCGCGGGCGAGCGGAACGACCTCGGGCGGATCGCCCGTCATGAGCTGCGCCGTCTTATGCTTGGCGTCCTTGACGAGGCCGCATACCGGAACGAGCAAGCCGAGCTCGTTCTCCAGCACGTCCAGCGCGGCGGAGATCTGTCCCCGCCCGCCGTCGACGATGATGAGATCCGGCATTTGCAGGCCTTCCTTCAGCACGCGTTCGTAGCGCCGGCGGATGACTTCCCGCATCGTCTCGTAATCGTCCGGGCCTTTGACGGTCTTGATCTTGTACTTGCGGTATTCCTTCTTATCCGGCTTGCCGTCCGTGAAGACGACCATCGCCGATACGGGATCCGTGCCTTGGATGTTGGAGTTATCGAATGCCTCGATACGGCTGACCTGCGCCATTCCGATCGCTTCGGCCAATCCTTCGGCCGCTTTGAACGTGCGGTCCTCATCCCGTTCGATCAGTTTGAATTTCTCCTCCAGCGTCATCTTGGCATTGTGCACGGCCATTGCGACGACGTCTTTCTTGCGCCCGCGCTGCGGAATGAACACCTTCACTTTCAACCATTTTTGCAGGGAATTCCGCAGCTCTTCCTCCGGCGAGCCGGCTGCATGGTTGTCGGCATCCCCCGCCTCGTCCTCCTGCGCGGACTCAAGCGCGGCGTCGCCTTCCATGTAGGATTCCCGCGACTCCGCCGCTATCGGGTCCGGCAGCCTGGCGGGCGCTGCCTCGGCGTCGCCTTCCGACTCCAGTCCCGCTTCGCCTGCCTGCAGCGCCGCCGGCAGGAAAACCTCCTTCGGCAGCGCCGGGTTCTCCGAATAATACTGCGTCACGAACGTCATGAAATCATCGTAAGCATTGCCGTAATACGGAAACATCGTCGCCCGGCGTTCGATCAGCTTGCCCTGCCGCATGTACATGATCTGCACGCACATCCAGCCTTTATCGACCGAGAATCCGAACACGTCGCGGTCCATCGCGTCGTTCATCGTGATCTTCTGCTTCTCCATGACGGCGTCGATCGCGATGATCTGATCGCGGAATTCCTTCGCGCGCTCGAACTCCATCTGTTCGGCCGCGGCCTCCATCTTGGACTGCAGCGCCTTCTTCACTTCGTCGTGGCCGCCGCCCAGGAAACGGGTGATCTCCTGCACCATCGCCTCGTACGTGCCCGGCGCGATGTCGAATTCGCAAGGCGCCACGCATTGGCCCATGTGGTAATACAAGCACACTTTGTCCGGCAGCGTACCGCATTTGCGCAGCGGATACAGCCGGTCGAGCAGCTTCTTGGTCTGCTGGGCAGCGAACGCGTTCGGATACGGACCGAAATATTTGCCCTTGTCCTTCACGATGCGCCGCGTCACCTCGAGCTTCGGATGCGCCTCGCTCGTGATCTTGATATACGGAAACGACTTGTCGTCCTTCAGCAGCACGTTGTATCTCGGGTGATACTGCTTGATCAGATTGCACTCCAGGATGAGCGCCTCCATGTTGCTGGACGTGACGATATATTCGAAATCGCGGATCAGCGACACGAGCCGCAGCGTCTTGCCGTTATGGCTGCCGTTGAAATACGACCGCACGCGATTCTTGAGCACCTTCGCTTTGCCGACATAGATGATGGTTCCGCCGGCGTCCTTCATTAAATAACAGCCCGGCTGATCCGGCAGCAGCGCCAGCTTGCTGCGTATCCGCTCTTCCGCGAGACGCCTGTCGGCGGCCGTCTCGTTTGCTTGGTGTTCCCCCATTCTCGTCCTCCTCCCGGACTTTCGTTGACTCTTATTGTACCACACGCACGTTCGTTTTGCGGCGGCGGAAGTGGGCGGGCCATCGGCTCGCAAGCTGAAATCGTCCTCAATTTTGTCACGTTCTGCGCCTTTACAATTATTCTGAAAGTTGGGTATACTATGGGGAGCAATGTCGCCCCAGAGGAGGAAAATGAATACATGGAAAATGTAAGAGATCCACGCGAGCATTTAAATGAGGAGCCTCGCGATGATTTGTTCGACGTCGCAATGGGCTTCGGCGGGTTCTTCGGTATTCTGTTCGTTATTTTCGCCGTTGCGGTGATCATTAAATTCGCGATATCGTAATCATTGGCCTTGTTTCGGCAGCCAGCCGGAGCAGGGTCATTTTCGTTATTTGGAAGCCTGCCGTTGACAAACGGCCCGCTTCGGCATAAAATGGCAACAACAACTACTTGAGGAGGCTGATGTCGTATGGTGAACTTTACTTCGATTGTTTCGATAACGGAAATCGCATACGCATCGGTCTCGGTCGAATCATAGAAGGAACGGCGTTATTTCGTCGTTCTTACAGTAGCCGCAGGGAACCGGATGCTCCGGTTTCCTGCGGCTTTTCTGTCGTTCGGAGGATGTCGCTGCCGTCACATCGGCAGCCTGTCCTTCATTCGCAGACCGCGGGAGCTCCTCTCCTGCGGTCTTTTTGTCGTTCGTATAACACGTGTTCGCATCCAAACCAATTCCAATTTCAATATAAAAGGGGTTATCCGATTTGAAATTCATGCCAAACGGCCATTCCGCAAGCCCAGATCTCGAGCAACAATCCGAACAACCAACCAATTTCGGCGAATGCCGGGATGCTGACAATATTAACGCCGGCAATGCCGCCGCAAGCGACCCGACGCTTCGGGCTTTGGGCTGGAGCTCGCAGTGGCAGCATCTGTTCGATGCGGCACCCAAACCGATCGGCGGACTCGTGCCTGCCCGCGTCACGGCACAGTTCACGAATCAATACCGCATCGGCGCGGGCGAAGGCGAGTTCTCCGCGGAAGTAAGCGGCAAATTCCAATTTCAGGCCGCCTCCCGCAGCGATTTCCCGGCCGTCGGGGACTGGGTCGTCGCGCAGCCGCTGCCCGGCGAGCGCCGCGCCGTCATTCACGGCGTCCTCCCGCGCCGCACCGCGATGATCCGCAGAGCGGCGGGCAGCGTGCCGGAGGAACAGGTGATCGGCACCAACATCGACATTTTGTTCATCGTCAACGCGCTTAACGGCGACTATAACGTCCGCAAAATCGAACGCTACCTCGTTGCCGCCTGGGAGAGCGGGTCCGCGCCGATCGTGCTGCTGACGAAAGCGGACTTGTGCGAGGACGTGCAGAGCCGGATCGCCGAGGTGGCGTCGGCTGCCCCCGGCGTACCGGTGCACGCGGTAAGCGCCATCGAGGATCAAGGCAGGCAGGCGCTGCTGCCTTATCTCCAACCGGGCCGCACCATCGCCGTCACCGGTTCGTCCGGCGCCGGCAAGTCGACGCTGCTCAATTGGTTGGCGGGCGAAGAGCGGCAAACGGTGCAAGGCGTCCGCGAGGACGACGCGCGGGGACGCCATACGACGACGCACCGCGAGTTGTTCCCGCTTCCCGGCGGCTTCATCATGATGGATACGCCCGGCATGCGGGAGCTGCAGCTGTGGGAATCGGAATCCGGCTGGCAGGAAGCTTTCGCCGAAATCGAAGCGCTCGCCGCTTCATGCCGCTTTCGCGACTGCCGGCATGAAGCGGAGCTCGGCTGCGCCGTCAAAAATGCGCTTCGCGACGGCACGCTCGACGAGCATCGCTACGCCAGCTACAAGAAGACCGGCCGCGAGCTCGCGCGCCAAGCGCGCAAAGAGAAGTCCGTGACGATGCGCGCCAAGAAAAGCGCGGATAAACGGCAAGGCGCGCGAACGAACGACGTTCGCAGATCGATGGAGCAAGATTGACCTCTAACAGGACGGCGCGTACGCCCCGATGATGAACATAAGCACGCTGCATGCAGCGTGCTTATATTCCGCTAGATCCTCATGCGCGGCTAGATCTTCATGCACGGCGAAAAAGCGTCCATATGCAAGGCTTATTCGCCGGGCAAATGGACGCTTTTTATGTGTGCGGCCGCCACTCGGGCTAGCCGTTTACTGCCTTAAGCTTGTCATTGCCGTTCTGCGCCTGCGGCTGGGATTGCTTCGCGGCATTCGTCTCGAAGCGTTTGCGCTCGGTTCTGTCGATCTGGACGACGCGGCCGTCATGAACGGTAATGAGAACCGAACCGTATTCAAGCCCGTTCACCTGCGTTGCAATGCGCTCTAACCATTCTTGATCCAACACGATTGGCTTCGCCATCATAAACCCCTCCTAGGTTGATATACTTTTCCGCCCGCAGCCCCGGCACCGACGTCGGCGACGACAAGTCAGATATGCACCGGAAGCGGATCGACCTTGAGCGGATTTTCGACCATAGTCGCCGATTCGTCCGAAATAACGTATAACCGGTGAATGAGCACGGATACTTCCTCGCCCGGCTGAAGCGGTACCTGATCCAACGAGCGGTGCGCGGAAACCCGGTTGGCCCCGATTTCCACGTCCAGCTCCAGATGCGCGCCGCGGAAGAAAACATGGCGGACCTTGCCTTTCTCCGCCGCGGACGGGAACGCGATTTCTTCCTGGCGCCCGACCTCGACGAATTCGGGACGAATGATCGCCTTCGCTCCCGCCAGGCTTGCGGCATTCTCGAACCCGCGCAAGCTATTAGGCTGCTCAACCACGCTGGAGTGGCCGATGAAGCCGGCGACGAAGGCCGTCCGCGGATCCGTGTAAATGTGGATCGGCGAGCCCTGCTGCTCCAATCTGCCCTGCTGCACGATGAGCATCTCGTCGGCCACCTCGACCGCCTCGTCCTGATCGTGCGTGACGAAGATCGACGTAATGCCGAGCTCCGCGATCAGGCTCTTCAGCCAAGTGCGCAGCTCCTTGCGGACCTTGGCGTCGATCGCCGCGAACGGCTCATCCAGCAGCAGCAGCTCCGGCTTCGGCGCCAGCGCCCTGGCAAATGCAACCCGCTGCCGCTGACCGCCGGAGAGCTGATGCGGATACCTGTGCTCGAAGCCCCGAAGGCCGGTGAGTTCGAGCAGCTCGTTCACGCGTTCCTTGATCTCCGCTTTCCTCGCCTTCCGGATCGTCAAGCCGAAGGCGATGTTGTCGAACACGTTCATATGCTTGAATAACGCATAGTTCTGGAAGACGAATCCGATGCCGCGGAGCTGCGGCTTTACGTCGTTGACGCGCTGGCCGTTAATGAAGATATCGCCGGAATCCGGCGTTTCCAGCCCGGCCAAAATCCGAAGCAGCGTCGATTTGCCGCCGCCGCTCGGTCCCAGCAGGCCGATCAGCTTGCCGCGCTCGATCGTGAAGCTCACGTCCCGTACGGCTTGATGGGTGCCGAACGCCTTGTTCACGTTCCTGACCTCGATGTGCATCCTCAGCTCTCCTCCTTCGGAAGTTGCCTGGCGGTTTTCCACTCGATGAAGCTCTTCACGATCAGCGTCACGACGGCCAACATGACCAGCAGCGATGCCACGGCGAACGATGCGGAGAAGGAATATTCGTTGTAGAGGATCTCGATATGCAGCGGCAGCGTGTTCGTCTCTCCGCGGATATGGCCGGATACGACGGATACGGCGCCGAATTCGCCCATCGCCCTCGCATTGCAAAGAATGACGCCGTACAGCAGCCCCCATTTGATGTTCGGCAGCGTAACGCGCCAGAAGATCTGCCAGCCCTTCGCGCCAAGGCTTGCGGCGGCTTCTTCTTCCTGCACGCCCTGCGCCTGCATGAGCGGGATCAGCTCCCGAGCCACGAACGGGAAGGTCACGAACGTGGTCGCCAGCACGATGCCCGGCAGCGCGAACATGATTTGAATATTATGATTGTCCAGCCACGGTCCCAGGAAGCCCTGCGCACCGAACAACAGAATGAACACGAGGCCCGCGATGACCGGCGATACGGCGAAAGGCAAATCGATGAGCGTAATGAGTACGTTTTTGCCCCGGAAGCGGAACTTGCTTATCGCCCAAGCCGCCGCGACGCCGAATACGGTATTCAGCGGGACGGCGATCAGCGCCGTGAGCAGCGTCAGCTTCAGCGCCGACAGGGCATCCGGGTCCCGGATCGCCGCGAAGTACACGTCCGCGCCTTTCTTGAACGCTTCGATGAAGATCGAGAGCAGCGGCAGCAAGACGACGCAGCCGAGGAAAAGCAGCGATACGGAAATCAGGATAATGCGCACGGCGAGCGACTCATTGATATGCTTCGGACGCGCCGTCTTCTCGGACAATTGGGTCGTAACCACGCCAGCCATGATGTTCCCCTCCTATGCCGCCGCAACGCGGCGATTGCTCCGCCATTGCAGGTAGTTGATGAGCAGCAGCAGCAGGAACGACACGATCAGCATGACCATGGCGATGGCCGTCGCTCCCCGGTAATCGAATTGCTCGAGCTTCGTCATGATAAGCAGCGGCGCGATCTCCGTCTTCATCGGCATGTTGCCGGAGATGAAGACCACGGAGCCGTACTCGCCGATTCCCCTTGCGAACGCGAGGGCGAAGCCCGTCAGGAGCGGCGGAATCAGCTCGGGCAGCACGACTCTGCGGAACGTTCGCCAGCGGAATGCGCCGAGCATGACCGCGGCTTCTTCCACCTCGTTGTCCAAATCCTGCAGCACCGGCTGCACGGTCCGGACGACGAACGGCAGTCCGATGAAGATCAGCGCGAGCGTAATGCCGAGCGGCGTGAACGCGACCTTGATGCCGAGCGGTTCAAGCAGCTTGCCGACCCAGCCGTTCGGCGCATAGATGGCCGTTAGCGCAATGCCCGCTACGGCGGTCGGAAGGGCGAACGGCATGTCGATCAGGCTGTCGACCAACCTTTTGCCCGGAAATTTGTAGCGTACGAGCACCCAGGCGATAATCAGGCCGAAGACGAGATTCACGAGCGCCGCGTAGAACGACGTCAGGAAGCTGATCTTATAGGAGGCCAATACCCGCGCGTTCGTGACGGTATCCCAGAACTGCCCCGGGGTCAGTCCGGAGGTTTTGACGAAGATTCCGATGAGCGGAATAATGACGATGATGCTTAAGTAAAAAACCGTAAAGCCAAGCGATAGGCCGAAGCCCGGCAGCACGCTGCGCGGCTTCGCCTTCTTCCGTGCGGAACTCGTCATGTGTAGAGTCAGCTCCTCGCTATCGCTTATGACCCCGGCGTATAGATTTGATCGAACACGCCGCCGTCATTGAAATGTTTCTTCTGCGCTTCCGCCCAGCCGCCGAAATCGTCGTTGATGTTCAGCATCGGGATATCCGGGAATTGATCCTTGTATTGCTCCGCCACCGAAGCCAGCTGCGGACGATAGAAGTTCTGCGCGATGACCTGCTGCGCCGGCTCCGTGTAGAGATAATCGAGGTAAGCTTCGGCTACTTCGCGCGTCCCGTTCTTATCGACGTTCTTGTCGACGACGGCAACCGGAGGCTCGGCGAGAATGCTCAGGGAAGGATACACGATTTCGAATTTGTTCGGTCCGAGCTCTTTCACCGACAACAGCGCCTCGTTCTCCCATGCCAGCAGAACGTCGCCGATGCCTTTCTCCACGAATGTCGTCGTCGAACCGCGAGCCCCGGTATCCAGCACCGGCACGTTTTTGAACAACGCCTTGACGAATTCCTGCGCTTTCGCTTCGTCGCCGTTATTCTGCTTCAGCGCATAGCCCCACGCCGCGAGGTAGTTCCAGCGCGCGCCGCCGCTCGTTTTCGGATTCGGCGTAATGACCTGCACGCCCGGCTTCACGAGATCGTTCCAGTCCTTAATGCCCTTCGGGTTGCCTTTGCGAACGAGAAATACGATCGTCGACGTGTACGGCGAGCTGTTATTATCGAATTTCTGCTGCCAATCGGCATTGATAATCCCCTTCGCCGAGATCGAATCGATATCGTAACCAAGCGCGAGCGTCACGACATCCGCTTTCAGACCGTCGATAACCGCGCGGGCTTGGGCGCCGGAGCCGCCGTGGGATTGCTTGATGGTAACCTCCTGGCCCTTCTCTTGCTTCCAATAATCGGAGAACAGCTTGTTGTAGGCTTCATATAGTTCGCGCGTCGGATCGTAGGATACGTTGAGCAGCTCGACCGGCTTCTTGGCTCCGCCGTCGTTGCCTGCCGCAGGCTCGGCCGCGTTGCCGTTCGTGCCTGCATTCGTATCCGTCTTGCCGGCGTTGCCGGACTGGTCCGCATTGCCGGATGTATTCGCCGCGTTGTTCGGGCCCGAATCCCATCCGCAGCCGGTCAAGGCGAACGCAAACGCGATAACGATCATTAGTGTTTTCAACGGTAAAACGTTTCTCTTTTTCATGTTGGACATGTAAAAGCACCCCTCGTTCTTCGTTTTACAGATAACTAATGTGTTTCTACGCCGGGGTTTCCGGTAGCAAAAACAATATTAATCCTACCTGTTTAGTTGGTTTATGGAGCAATAATAGCAATGGATAAGCTTCCTTGTCAATTCATTTTTTAAAAAAGATTATCAAGCCTATCAATTCTTCTTATAGGTAACTTGTAGGAAAGAAGAAGCATTCCGCGTGCCAGAATTGGTAATTCATAGTTGACAGGTGGGAATTATCGGTTTATGATGGGACCATCGAGCCGACCGGTACTCCGGAGGTCCCGAATGATCCGCTGCTTGCACGACCGTGCAGGCGGATTTTCGGGACCTCTTTTCTTATGCGCAGATCAAAAAAACCGGCGGATACATACCTATCAGGGGAGAGTTGTTTAATGAAGAAGAAGTTGTTTATCGTCCTCGCCATCATGACGCTGGTCCTGTCTTTATCCTCGACGAGCTTCGCCGCGGCGCCGAAGCCCGCCAAGAAGGACGTCACGCTGCTGAACGTGTCTTATGATCCGACGCGCGAGCTGTACGTGCAATTCGACAAAGCATTCGCTTCCTATTGGAAGACGAAAACCGGGCAGAAAGTCACGATCAAACAATCCCACGGCGGCTCAGGCGCGCAAGCCCGTTCGGTCATCGACGGCCTGGAAGCGGACGTCGTGACGTTGGCGCTCGCTTACGACATCGACGAGATCCAGCGCGCCGGACTGATCAACGCCGGTTGGCAGAGCCGCTTCGCGAAGAACAGCTCGCCGTATACCTCGACCATCGTGTTCCTGGTCCGCAAAGGCAATCCGAAGAAAATCAAGGACTGGAGCGATCTCGTCAAGAAGAACGTGTCCGTCATTACGCCGAACCCGAAAACAAGCGGCGGCGCGCGCTGGAACTTCCTCGCGGCGTGGGGATACGCGCTGAAACACAACGATCACAGCGAAGCCAAGGCGACCAGCTTCGTCAAGTCGCTGTACAAGAACGTGCCGGTGCTGGATTCCGGCGCCCGCGGCTCCACGACGACGTTCGTGGAACGCGGCATCGGCGACGTGCTGCTCGCTTGGGAGAACGAAGCCTATCTGGCGCTCAAGGAACATCCGAAAGACTTTGAAATCGTGACGCCGTCCTACAGCATCCTGGCCGAACCGCCGGTTGCCGTCGTGAACAAAAATGCCGACAAGCACGGCACGCGCGACGTCGCGAAAGCATACCTGGATTACCTCTACACGAACGAAGGGCAAAAAATCATCGCGCAAAACTTCTATCGTCCGACGAATCTGACCATTGCGGCCCAATACGCGAAGCAGTTCAAAAGTCTCGAATTGACGAACATCCGCAACTTCGGCGGCTGGGATAAGGCGCAGGCCAAATTCTTCAACGACGGCGGCGTTTTTGACAAAATTTACGCGCCTTAATCGGCAATCATGAACTAGGACCGCAGCGCCATCCGGCTTGCGGTCCTTTTATTTTATTCGACATTTTGGGATAATTATTTCCATATAAAAATTTATATCATTTTCAATTATTTAATATTTCTTTAAACCTGCCATCATAATTCGCTTGTTATAATACCCCTATACCAAATGAAAGGTGGAATTGCTAGAAAATGGTTTCTCTTCGCAAGAAAATGTCGCGGACGGCATTGGCCGCGTCGCTTCTCGCTGGTTTCTTGACGTCGTCTTATGTCGCCGTCCCGGTACATGCCCAGTCTTCGCTTGAAGTCGGCTCCATCACCGCGACCCCCGCGGGTGCCGTATCTGCCAACGGAGACCGGGCTTTCGTCATTCAACAACCATCGCTGGTTACGGACGGCGGGGTGAAAGCAAGCGTAGTCGTCGCGCCCACTTCCGTGGACCATGCAGGTGAAGAAACCGTCATTTTCGAGTTATTCAACGAATCGACGCCGGTCGGCATCGCTGCCGTGACCAAGAATATCACGGGCAGCGAAACGCTGACCGCTCATTTCAATACGACCGGCAGCGGACTTTCGGTCAAAGTGTTCGTCGTGGATTCGTACAGCGGCAAGCTGACGGAGGTCGGCACGAATCTCGCCGATCCCATTACGATCGACGGCACGACCCTGAAACTCCGCATCATGGAAACGACGGACGTGCACACCAACTTCATGAATTACGACTACTACAAGGACGCTTCGGCGGATACGGTCGGTCTCGTCAAGACCGCGACCTTGGTGAAGCAGGCGCGCGCGGAGCAACCGAACTCGCTTCTCGTCGACAACGGAGATTTGCTTCAAGGCACCCCGCTTGGCACCTATATGGCCAAAGTCAAGCCTCTCGCGGACGGTCAGGTCCATCCTGCTTACAAAGCGATGAATCTGATGGGCTACGACATCGCGACCTTCGGCAATCATGAATTCAATTACGGCCTTGATTATTTGGACGAAGCCAGAGATGACGCGAGCTTCCCTTACGTCAACGCGAACATCTACAAGGACGACCACGACGCGGATCCTAATAACGACGTTAATAATTACACCCCTTATAAGATCTTGAACAAGACGTTCAAGGACGAGAACGGCAAGGAACAAACCGTTAAGGTCGGCTTCCTCGGTCTCGTCGCGCCGCAAATCATGGATTGGGACAAAGACAATCTGAGCGGCAAGGTAATTACGAAGGACATCGTCGCGACAGCCGAGAAATTCGTTCCCCAAATGCGGGCCGAAGGGGCGGATATCGTCGTCGCGCTGACGCATTCCGGCTTCAACGGATCCGCGGTGGGCGGAGCCGGCTACGAAGACGCGGTATACCCGCTCAGCAAAGTGCCGGGCATCGATGCCATCACGTTCTCGCATACGCACAAGGTTTTCCCCGCTCCTAGCGTCAGCGCTCTGGATTCGCTGTTCAAGGACGCGCAGGGCAACCCGCTTCCGGGGATCGACAACGCGAAAGGCACGATCAACGGCGTCGCAGCCGTCCAAGCCGGCTTCGGCGGAGCGAACCTCGGCATCATCGACTTGACACTGAATAAAACGAACGGCAAATGGCAAGTCGCGAACTCGCAATCCTCGAATAAATACATCTACGATACCGTGAACAAAAAACCGCTCGTCGATGCGGATCCGGCCATCGTTAGCGCGATCAAGGACGAACATGAAGCGACCAAAGCCTATGTCAACCAAGCCATCGGCCAGACGACTGCGCCGATCTACAGCTACTTCGCGCTCGTTCAGGACGACCCTTCCGTCCAAATCGTGACGCAAGCTCAAAAATGGTTCGTAGAGAAGACCTTGGCATCGACCGATTCGCCGGACAAGGATCTTCCGATTCTCTCCGTCGGCGCACCGTTCAAGGCCGGCCGCAACGGCCCGACCGAGTATACGGATATCAAGGCGGGCGATCTTGCGATCAAGAGCGCGAGCGACCTGTATCTGTACGACAATACGCTGAAGGCGATCAAAGTGAAAGGCTCGGTCGTCAAGGAATGGCTGGAGATGTCCGCGGGCATCTTCAATCAGATCGATCCAAGCAAAAGCGACGAGCAGCCGCTGCTTAATTCATCGTTCCCGGTCTTCAACTTCGACGTCATCGATGGCGTGACCTACCAGGTCGACGTGACGAAACCGGCGAAGTACAAACCGGACGGCACGGTGAACGACGCCGCATCCAGCCGGATCGTCAACCTGAAGTACGACGGCAACCCGATCGACCCGAATCAAGAATTCATCGTGGTCAGCAACAACTATCGCGCGAACGGCGGCGGCAACTTCCCCGGCGTCAAAGGCTCTCCGCTCGTCGTCGACTCGGCCAACGAGAACCGTCAAGTGTTGATGGACTATATCACGGAACAGAAAACGATCAACCCGTCCGCGGACGGCAACTGGTCGATCGCCCCGATCCAGGGCGACGTCAACGTCACTTTCACGACTTCCCCTGCCGCGGAAGCGTACCTGACCGATAACCCGAATATTACGTCGCTGGACAAGCTCGACGACAAAGGCTTCGGTGTCTTCAAGCTCAATTTACAAGGAAATGCTCCCGAACCAGGCGAGAATGTCAAGGTCCAGTTGCTCGGCATCAACGACTTTCACGGACAACTAGACTACTCGACGACGGCCGGCGGCAACGTCCTGGGCGGCGCCGCTTACCTGGCGACTTACCTCAAGCAATTCGAAGCGACGAATCCGAACACGCTGCTCGTGCATAACGGCGACGCAGTCGGCGCCAGCTCCCCGGTCTCGGCGCTGGATCGCGACAAGCCGACGCTCGATATGCTCGATCTGCTCGGCTTCGACGTCGCCACGCTCGGCAATCACGAGTTCGACCAAGGCGTGCCGGCGCTGATGGCGCAGTTGAACGGCGGCAAGGATCCGATCAATCCGAACGTGACCTTCAACAAGACGACGATGGATTACGTCAATGCGAACGTTATCGACAAAGAATCGGGCAAGCCCATTATCGCACCATACGTTATCGAAGAAATCGGCGGCGAGAAAATCGGCTTCATCGGCGTCGTCACGATGCTGACGCCAAGCAAAGTCTCGCCAGCGGCGCTGGCGCCGGTCAATATCGTGGACCAGGCACCTGTCGTTAACTCGGCGGTTGCGGAATTGAAAGAGAGAGGCGTCAAAGCAATCGTCGTGCTGGCGCATGATCCCGCATCCCAAAGCGGCGATACGATTACCGGCGAAGCCGCCGATCTCGCCAATGCGGTGGACGATGAAGTCGACGTCATCTTCGCCGGCGACAATCATGCCAAGGTCAACGGAACGGTGGACAATAAGCTGATTTTCCAAGCCTATTCGTACGGAACGGCGTTCGCGGACGTCGATCTGGAGATCGATCCGAAGACGCATGACATCGTGAAGAAAGCAGCGACGATCGTCGACGTCAAGCAGGCAGACGTAACGCCGGATGCGGAAGTGGCCAAAATCGTCTCCGATTCGCTGGAACGCCATCCCGAGCTGCTTGAGCCGGTCGGCACGACCGACGACATCATCTCGAAGGCGAACGCGTATACCCAAGAAAACGCGCTCGGCAGCCTGATCGCCGACGCGATGAAGGACGCCATGCAATCCGACTTCTCGTTCATGAATCCGGGCGGCATCCGCGCCGATCTGCCGAAGGGCAGCATCGTCTATTCCGATCTGTTCCGCATCCAGCCGTTCGGCAACCAGCTCGTGAAGATGACGCTCACCGGCGCGCAAATCAAAACGCTGCTGCAGCAGCAATGGGGCGCTTCCGCATCCGACACCAAGACGCTGCAAATCTCCGGGTTGAAGTACACGGCCGATTTCAGCAAGCCGATCGCGGAACGGGTCGTTTCCTTGACGAAAGAAGACGGCACGCCGATCGTCGATACGGATTCGTATACGGCGGTCGTCAATAACTTCATGGCCGCAGGCGGCGACAACTACACGGTGCTGACGCAAGGACTCAATCCGACCGCCGGAAGCACCGATATCGAAGCTTTCTACCAATACGTGTTGAAGACGTTCAATCACGGTAAGATCACGGCGAGCCTGAAAGGCCGCATCACGAACACCAACACGCAAACCCCTTAATCCCATGCCGAAAGGCGGCCCCGGATCTCATTCTCCAAGTCGAAATCCGGGACGCCTAATCGAAAGGAGCATCATCGTTGAAGAGAAAAGCTGTCCTTCTTGCGGCGCTGGCCATGGCGCTCGCGGCTCCTGCCGCGATTCCCTCCGCCGCCTATGCCGCCGAAACGGCGATAACCGCCGAGCCCGGCACGGCCATTAACGCCGTCGCCGATGTCCAAGCCGGCGGCACGGTCACGATCAGCGGCACGACGAACGCCTCCGAAGTCATTATCAAAGTCATTCAGCCGGACGGCACGATCCTGTTCTTCGATACCGTCAAAGCAAGCGGCGGCCTATTCACCGACGCGTTCAAGCTCCCTTCGACCGCATCGACCGGAACGTATCAGATTGTCGCCGGACAAGGCACCGACGTTGACAACCGGACGTTCACCGTAACTGGCAGTACCTATTATCCGCCTCCAGTCAACCCCGGCAACCCGGTCACGCCGACGGACCCGGCCGTCGTACAAATCAAGTTCGGGCTCTCCGACGTATCCTCGCCGGCGAACGGCTTCGCGACGGTGGACGCGAGCAAATCGACTGCGGCCGCTATGCAAATCTTGATCCCGGCCGCAGTCGGAAAATCGATCGGCGACAACGGTTTGCGCATCGTGCTTCCCGGAGGCGCGGTTGCGCTTCCGAAGGAAGTGCTGAAGGCCTTGGCCGAGCTGGGCGGCACCGACGCCGACGCCAGCATCGCGTTGAACGTGCGCGCGCTGAGCGCCGCCGAGACGGCTTCCGCGATATCCGGCGCCGCCGGCGAAGGATTGACGCCGCAAGGCCAAGTCTACGAAATTTCGCTGAGCGTCATCTTGACAAACGGCTCGGCGAAAAAGCTCGATGCTTTCGCCAAACCCGTGCAACTGCAGCTGAAGCTCTCGACCGGCGCGGATGCCCGACTAGCGGGGATCTACTACGTCTCGGATAGCGGCACGATCGAATACGTCGGCGCCACGGTCAAGGATGGCGCCGTCACCGCGGATATCACGCATTTCAGCGCCTACGGCGTATTCGCCTACTCCAAAACGTATACGGACGTTCCATCCTCGTATTGGGCGGCGGGCGTCATCCGGGAGCTGACGGCCAAGCACATCGTCGAAGGCATATCCGACGATCGATTCGGCCCGAAAGCCAACATCACCCGTGCCGAATTCGTCGCGATGCTGGTGCGGGCCCTCGGCTTAAAGGCGACCGCAGCTGCGCCGTTTACCGACATTCCGGCCGGAAGCTGGTTCGCCGAGACGACGGCCGCCGCCTACGAGAACGGCATCGCGTCCGGTACGGGCAACGGCAAGTTCGAGCCGAACAAAGCCATCACGCGGGAAGAAATGGCGATCATGATCGTCAACGTCTACGCGAAACGCGGCGGAGCCGGCCCCGTCGGCACCGCGGCCGACCTTGGTTCTTTCAAGGATGCCGCCGCGGTCAGCAGCTGGGCAAAGGAAGCCGTTCAAACCGCGATTCACGCCGGGCTGATGACCGGCAGCGACAGCCGTTTCGCGCCGCGCGAGAAGGCCATTCGCGCCGAAGCGGCCAAAGTGCTGTACAACCTGTTGTTCGGCGCATGAGGCGCTCGAGTCCTAGTGAGTTCGAATCCTAATGAGTTCGGACCCTAATGAGTTCGGACCCTAATGAGTTCGGACCCTAATGAGTTCGGACCCTAAAGAAAAGCCTGCCGTTCGTTTTGAACGGCAGGCTCTTCTTGTCTATGTTCTTGCAACATCCTCGCGCTTAGCGTCCGCGCTTATTTTGGCCCGTCACATGCACCAGCTGCACGTAAGGCCGAACGCGATCCATCAGCCGCTGGCCTTTATGCAGATCGTCGCCGTCCTTGTTCGTGAAGCTGAAATGCTGCTCGATGTCGTCCAAGCCGTAGTTCGACGTGTAGAAGGTCGGCTTGCGGTTCATCCGGTAATTCAAGATCGACCCGAGCACGTGGTCGCGCACCCAAGGGTTCAGGTTCTCCGCGCCGATGTCGTCGAAGATCAACAGATCCGTATCTTTCAGCAGGTCCACCGTTTCCTTCAGCTTCCCCTGCTCGAACATCAACGACTTCATATCCTCGACGAATTCCGGCATATAGACGATTGCGCCCGTAAATCCGGCCTTGGCCAGCTCGTGCAGCATGTAGCACATCAGAAACGTCTTCCCCGTTCCGAAGGAACCCGTCAGATAAAGCCCTTCCGACTGCAGCCCTTCTTCCTTCGTCCGGTTGATATAACCGATGACTTGGCCGACCGCCTTCATCCGTTCGATGTCCTTCGAGACGATCTCGTCCGCGGAATAGCCTTGCGACAGCGCCCGGTCATCGATATAGAAACTGCGGATGCGGCTGCGGATCCGGTTCTCGCTTTGTCTCGCGATCAGCTTCTTGCAGGCGACCTTGCGGTCGTTCAGCTGCACGACGCCGCCGACCGTTTCGCAGCTCAGTTCCGTATAATGGCCTTCGAAATCATTGGGGCATTGGTCGAGTCCCGTGCAATTCGTGCAGTTTCGGTATTCCTTCGTGCATTGATAGATCCGATTCAAGTTCAACTTGATCGTCGCGTCGTCGAGCTCCGGGTATTTGTTGCGAAGCATCCCCACGAGCGGGTCCTCCAGCAGATCGGCCATCAGCTTGTCCGCCTGCTGCTTCATGTTCCTGCCGCCCGGCATCGCCTTCAGCAGGTCACCCAGCGACTCCATCGCCATCGTTGCTTCACCTCGTTTTTACGTCGATTTTCCGTCCAGCTTCCGCGCCATGCGGCGGATTTCTTCCATTTCCTCCGCCGTGAGCGGGGCTCCGCTCTGTGCCTCCGGCATGATCGGAATCAGCGGCTTGCGTCTGCCCTTCGCCGCCGAAGCACCCGCGCCTCCGTTCCTTCTAGGAGCCGCAGACGCCGCGCCGCCGCTTTCCCGGCGGCGCTCCTTGTCCTCTTCCAGTTTCACCTGTTCCCTGACGTAGCCGACGGCCCGTTCAAAGGAATCGACGCCCTTTACGAGCATATTGGACGCCACGGCGTCGATATACGTCTTCGTGACGCGCTGCGAATCGTTCAACCCGAGCACGTAATGAATCAGCACGTTGATGACGGCTCCCTGCAGCCGATAATTATGGTCGATGACTTCGAATACCCGAATGAGCCATTCCGGCACCGCGCCGGGAAAGAAACGCGCGATGAACCGGGTATGCGGCTCGTTGCGCATCAACATATTATACTGATGAATGTCGCAGCGCCCGGCCAGCTGCGCGGGCACGTCCATATAAAATTCGGCTTGCACGGCCACTTCTTCCGGCATATCGTCGATGCCTGCGTCGTTCCGGCCGCTCTCGGCCTTGACGGCTTCCATCCGCCCGTAGATCCGTTGGCGCTCGTCCTTCCGCTTGCGGTCCTGGCGGTACAGCTGGTTGCCGCGCAGCTGCAGCTCGTCCAGCAGCAGCTCGCCGCCAGCCGAAAACACGTCGTCCTCGTCCAACAGCCGACATAGGTCCACGACGGTCAAGCTGTATTTGTACGCGACATAATTCAGCTGCGCGATTGCTTCGTCATTGCCCCGCAGCCGTTCGACAAAAGCCCGGTTGCCGGAGTTGCGGGGGAAGCGCATGATGATTTCCCCGTACTGAATGCCCGCGGTCTCCGTCTGCGCCGGCTTCGGCGTAGGCTGCCTGGCCGGCGCGACCTCCGTCAGCGCCTGTTCGAGCTCGGGATCGAAGCCCTGCGTGTTCAGGCGGAACAGCTCGTAGAACGGCACCGAGATGTTCTCGCGCGCCAGCTCAGCGCCAGCCAGCTCGTCCGCTTCCTTCGCGTAGAACGATTCCCGCAAAGCGATCACCGAGTGCTTGCCCACTTTGTCCCGGAGCAGCAGCGCCAGATGCGGACTGCCGAAAAATTCATCCGGCGCTAGCGGTTTGACGACTTCGTATTCGTACACGACATCGTCATTGTCGGGCACGCCCAGACGCGTCACCTGAAGCAAGCCTACCGCCTCCAGCCGCGACGCTTGGTTTACCAGCTCCTGCCGGCCGCGTTCGTTCATCTCGAGGCCGAGCCCGAGCAGGAGCTTGCGCTGCGGCTCCAGCTCCGAATAGCCTACCCGGTCGTCCGCGACCTGTTGATACAGCAAATGATAGAGACCGGCCGCAAAGGCGCCGATCATGGATTGATAAATGAGGCCGAGCATTTTGCGATCCACGGCGCTAAGCGAAAAATCGCGAAAGGCGTAGTAGCGGTGATGCTCAGTGAATTGGTGCAAGCTGCCGATCCGCATCTCGTTCTCGACTCCATCCGCCTTGTATTCTTGTTACTAGTTTAACATAAAAGAGAAGCGCTTTTCAGGACGCAAAAAAAAGAAAATTCCCCCTCCCGAAGGAATTTTCCCGCTAAACAAAGCATTTCGCCTCGCGTTCCCGTCCTCTGAAACGCAGAAAAGAGCCTTCATCCCCAGATGCATCTCCCGTTCTCCAAGCGCGCCATCAGGCGCCGTAAGGGCATACTTGGCTATCCGCAGGAGATAACGAATTCGCGTCGCGATCGGCTCCATCGCGTCTCGCGGGAGCAAGCTTGCCGATCCGCGGGACATGACAATATTCGTCGCAATCGGGACTATCGCCTCCGATAGTCCGTTAGCGGCATTGATAGACCAAGACGAAAAAGGCCACCGCGCATCGTCTCGGCCGCCTTGCGTCAATAGCCCTAACCGGGCGAACGGCATGAGTTTGCCGCATAAAGCCGTTCGAACCTTGCGTCCCGCGCTTTCGTGTCGGAAGTCGTTCCGCAATTCTAGAACATTTTGTACCCGCCGCGCCGCAGCAGCCGGATCGTCGTCCCGCTGATGTACGCGCCGATCAGCGCGCCGATGCCGGGCAAAATATCCACGAACGTGAAGGACGTGAAATTGCCGGAAAACGTCTTGGAGTTGTCCCATGTCTGCCAGATGAATACCGGAACCAGCACGATAATGAATAAGTAAATCGGAAAAAAGGTCGTTTTGAGCAGCATGTTCAAAATGAACCCGATCCCGAACATCATGACGAAAAACAACACCGTCGCAATAATGAGCTGCAAAATAGTGACGTCTGAATTCATACGGAAATCTCTTCCCCTTTCGCTACAATTAGTGTATTAGATGGCCGATAGGAAGTCAATTTGTAATGCGATGTTGTCACAAGTCCGTCATTTGCTCTCCTTCGCACCGTTACGATACAATGTAAGCGACATGAAAATGCGGGCAATCGTCGCATAAGTTAAGGAGAGATGACCATGAGTGAAGCAGCACAAACGCTGGAAGGCTGGTACGCGCTGCACGATTTCCGTACCATCGACTGGATGGCATGGACGGCGGCCGAAGAAGCAGAACGCAATATGGCGCTCGATGACCTCCATTCGTTCCTGAAAGAATGGCAGTCCGTTGAAGATAACAAGCAGGGCAGCACCGCTTTCTATTCCATCGTCGGCCAGAAAGCCGATTTCGTCATGATGCATCTGCGCGAGACGCTCGACGAGCTGAATGCCCTCGAGACGGCGTTCAATAAGTCCGCGTTCGCCCAATTCACGATTCCGGCCCATTCGTACGTGAGCGTGGTCGAACTGAGCAACTACATGGCGCAGCCAGGCGCCGATCCGATGCAAAATCCGGACATTCTCGCGCGCTTGAAGCCGATCCTGCCGAAATGGAATCACATCTGCTTCTACCCGATGAATAAACGCCGCTCCGGCAGCGACAACTGGTATATGCTGTCGATGGACGAGCGCAAGACGATGATGCGCAGCCACGGCATGATCGGACGCACGTACGCGGGCAAGGTCAAGCAGATCATTACGGGCTCCGTCGGTTTCGACAACTGGGAGTGGGGCGTCACGCTCTTCGCGGACGACGCGCTGCAATTCAAGAAGCTGGTCTATGAAATGCGTTTCGACGAAGTCAGCGCGCGCTTCGGCGATTTCGGCGACTTCTACGTCGGCAACCGTCTGACGGAAGAGAAGCTGGCCGAGCTGTTCAGCCTTTGATCTGACCAAACGAAAAAAAGCGGATGGGAACGCCTTCGGGCTTCCATCCGCTTTTACTTATTGATCGTCGTCGTCTTCTTCCAGCAGGCGCTTCGCTTCCAGATACGCTTCCGTCTGGCGGTCTCGCTCCCTGCCTTTCTCTTTCAACCGCTCGATCGCGGGCAGGATAAGAATGTCGACTTCCTTCTGGATCGTATACGCCAGGTCGTACCGGGTCTGCGACTCCAGGAAGGAACCCGCCTCCATGAGCGCGTTGTACCGGTCCAGTTCCTCTCGCGTCAACAGTCCGCGGACTTGCACGCTGCAGTGCCGCATTACAGGAACTTGCCTTTGCGAAGCACGAGCGGAATGCCGCCGATGATGTAGAGGTACCGGATATCGATCGCTTTCTTGAGCCAAGCGGCCATTCGGCCTTTGTATTTTTTGCCGAAAGCCAAGCCGACCGCTTCGCCTTTGCCGAGCGAGGCTACCGTGCCTTTGTTCTTGAACTCGAACTTCTTCTGCGGTTGATTGCGAATGGATGCCACCAAGTTATGCGCGCACACGACGCCCTGCTGCATGGCGATCTGTGCGGTCGGCGGATACGGACGGCCTTCCGGGTTGAACATCAGCGAGTTGTCGCCGACGACGTAGATGTTCTCGTGACCGGGAACCCGCAGGAACTCGTCGACTTTCACGCGGCCGCGCATCGTTTCGATTCCGGCTTCTTCGATGAGGCGGTTGCCGCGAACGCCGGCCGCCCAGACGACCGTCGCCGAGCGGATTTCTTCGTTATCGCCGACGACGACGCCGTCCGGCGTGCATTCTTTGATCGCCGTTCCGATCCGGAACGTAACGCCTTTCTTCGTGAGCACGTCCATCGCGTACTCGACAAGCTCGGGGTCAAAGCCGGGAAGCGCCGACGGCGCCGCTTCGACGTTGTAGATTTTGACGAGGGACGGGTCCACGTCGTTCTGCTTGCAAAGCTCGGGAATGCGGTCCGCCAGCTCGCCGACGAATTCGATGCCCGTGAACCCCGCGCCGCCTACCACGAAGGTCAGGTAATCCGTGCGGTGCGGCTCGCGTTTGTAGCGCGCGAATTGATATTCGATATGTTCGCGGATCAGGCGGACCGAATTGATGCTGCGGATGTTCATCGCGTATTCAAGCATACCTGGAATGCCGAACGTTTCAGGCTCGCCGCCCAAGCCGATTACGAGGTAATCGTAGGAGAGCGTGCCGTCCTCAAGAATGACCTTCTTGTCTTGCGTCCGGATTTGCACGACCGTCGACTTTACGAAATCGATCTTGAACTCATCGATAAGCTTGGAAATGCTGACGCGCGCATTTTCTGTCTTGTCCGTACCTGCGGCCGGCATATGCAGATGAGTCGTAAAGTAGTGGTAGTCGTGCTTGTTGACAAGCGTTACGTCGGCTTCATTATAATTTAATTCTTTCTGTAGCCGAAGCGCTGTCAGGATGCCGCCGTAACCGGCACCCAATATAACAATTTTCGGTATGTTGCTCATCGCAGAATCCCATCCATTCGTAAAGTCTTTTCTTTTCTCTACATTAACATGTGAATAACATGTGAAAATTTACACAAACACGCAAAAACAGACAATGAGATATAATTTCTTGCCTGTAGTGTGTGATTCCAAGTCTTCATTTATGATGAAATTTTCCAGTCTTCTTTCGACAAACCGATTGCTAATACCACACATGATACAAACTTTTCCCGTAAAGTTCAAGGGTAAAATATACGAAAATCTTTAGAACAACATCCAATTTCCTTCTTTCAAATCGGCTTGTCGACCATATATAATGTACTGAAAGAACGGCTTCTCTTTGCTCTCGATTTCCAAAATCCTGGAGGTGTCAACAGTGTCAAGCTCATCTGAATCCTCTCAAGTCGATATCGCGATTATCGGCGGCGGCCCGGCCGGAATGTTCGCCGCCTTTTACGGCGGCATGCGCCAGGCATCCGTCAAAATTATCGAAAGCATGCCGCAATTAGGCGGCCAGCTCGCGGCGCTTTATCCGGAGAAGCATATCTACGACGTTGCCGGATTCCCCAAAATAACGGCGGGCGAGCTCGTCGAGCAATTAAAGCAGCAGATGGACCATTTCAAGCCCGGGATTCATCTGGAAGAAAAGGTGCTTGAGGTCGTGAAACGGGACGAACGCGATTTTGCCATCGTCACCGATAAAACCACGCATTACGCCAAAGCCGTCATCATTACCGCCGGCGTCGGCGCGTTCGAACCCCGCAGGCTCGAGCTGAACGAAGCCGCTCCGTTCGAGAAAGCCAATTTGCACTATTTCATAAACGACCTAAGCCGATTCCGAGACAAGCATGTCGTCGTCAGCGGCGGCGGCGATTCCGCGGTGGACTGGTCGCTCATGCTCGAGCCGATCGCCGCAAGCGTGACGCTTGTCCATCGCCGCGATAAATTCAGGGCGCACGAGCACAGCGTCGAGAATCTGATGAAGTCGAGCGTGAACGTGCTTACGCCTTATGAGCTTACCGCCCTGCGCGGCGCGGACCGAATCGACGGCATCGCGCTTCAGCACGCCAAGACCGGCGAGACGAAACAGCTCGACGTCGATGCCGTCATCGTTAATTACGGGTTCGTCTCGTCGCTCGGCCCCATCGCGGAATGGGGCCTGGAGATCGATAACGGCTCCATCCTCGTGGATTCCCGCATGGAAACGAGCGTTCCGGGCATCTTCGCCGCCGGCGACATCACGACCTACCCGGGCAAGCTCAAGCTGATTGCCGTCGGGTTCGGCGAAGCGCCGACCGCGATCAACAATGCGAAGGTATACGTCGATCCTTCGGCCAAGCTGTCCCCGGGCCACAGCAGCAACATGAAGCTGTAATTCCCGAGATGGGGACCGGAATGGCGATAAAAAACCAATAAAAAAGGGTATCCTACCGATAGCCGCAAACGTGAATGCTTCATTCACCGGGCGAAGGAGGGTACCCTTTCATTATGTTATGTCCCGTTTGCAACGGATTGGAGCAGCTTGCCGTAAAATGTCCAACTTGCGCGATGCAAACCAACGATCTGGGGCGAGCGGTCGACTTGACTGCGCCTTACGCACCCTATCAGCCGGACGATGTCGATTTTAACGCGGAAATGACGATCATGGATAACGGACCTGAGACTCAAAGCTGCTGTCATATCGTGTTCTGCAGGCAATGCCGCGCAGCCTTCGAAGCCGAAGTCGCGCAATGGCCGTAATCTCGTCTTGCAAGTTAGGCGGAATTGCGATAAGCGTCCGGACTGATCGACCTGCGCTTCAATTCGTCTCTCAGCATCTCGATAAACTCGGTTTCCAAATTGTACTTATTAGCGGCTATATACGCATCGAGCAGCAATTCATCAGACAGCTGTTCCATATCACAGCCCCCTTTCCTCTTACTTCCAGTTCATCTTAGCATGTCCCGGAGGGAAGGAACAAGCGTTCCGATTATCCACACCCCTATGTGGACAGAGTGTGAGTAGCATGTGAATAATCGTCGAAAAAACAGGAATCATCAGTGGGGATTTGTGGATACGTTTATACACAGGCTTAATAAAACCCGTTTCGATAAAAAAGTTTAATGGTCCTCTATCAACCTATCAAACGAATATATTACATTTCGTTAATCATTATTGCGGCCTCGTATTGACCTCGAAAATCCATATTTTCCCGCTGGTGTCGATTCCGAAATCGAAGCCCAATTGCCCGATGCCCGGGAAGCGGCTCTCCAGTACTTCCGTCGACAGCTGGGTAAGCGTGCGCATCTCCCGTTTCTTCGATACGACCGCGCCTTTCGAGAACGAACGGCGAATGCCTTCGGAACCGCTCAGCAGCGTGCCTCCGCGGCAAATGTTCGTCACGAACAATCCCGGTTTGGCCAATCGCCCGACGATGGCGGTAATGTTCCACTGCCCTTCCGGCTGCTTGACGTATTTCACCCGGTAGTCGATCGGCCTGCCGTCGATCGTCGCGAGACGAATGCCTTTCTGGATCAGATACCGCCGTCCGCCGCGCTTAGCATTGAGCGATCGATAGAGTCCATCGAAGCTTTGGAAGCGATTCGTCTTCGAATAATAGGAATATTTAAAGCTTCCTCCTTCCCGCGAGACTTTGATGACCCCGTGGCCGCCCGCTCCTTTGACCGGTTTGATGACCACCATGCTATGCTGGTTCAGCATGCTGTTCAGATTATCCCTCGTGAACATCCGAGTCGGCGGGATATGCGGCGCGATCTGCGCATGCGAGAGCAAGGCCTCCGTTTTCGCCCATTTGCTTGCCAGCTGCCTTCCCTGTTCGTTTCCCATTCCAGGTCCTCCCCTTCAAGCGTCCTATATGACAACATATGCCTTCTTCCTCTTTGTCTCTTGGATGATTGATATGGTCAACTCGCCTGATTTAGTAGGCTGATAGGGGCTGACAGATATCGGCGCGGCAATCGACACGGGTCGGGCGCAAAAAAAAACACCGCGGAAAGAACGATAACGTTCATCCTGCAGTGTTTTTGCCTCCGCAAGCTTTCCTTCGGAGCCGGCGATGCCGATATGTAAACCGCAAAGAAAGCTTTGCTCTTGCTTAGCGCGAAAGCTGCGCATTTCCCGATGGCACGGAACCTGCCCTGGCATTGCCCCTGCGCACGTTCTTAACCGTATCCATCCGGGAAAAGGAAACCGGGGCGCTTAAAGCGTTCTTCCCTACCGGGTCCGGTTCGAAGAACACGCGCTGTCTTTCCTCGTCGAAAAATTCGACCAGGTCCATATTCACGACGTAGCAGCGATCGACTCGCGCGAATTCGTCTTGCGTCAGAAAACGCTCGTGTTCTTCAAACGTGGACAGCGGGTTCAAGATCGTTCCGTCTTTATGCTGATAGTTGATTTGCCCGTAATGGCTGTGCATGAGCACCACGTCGTTACGATTGACATAAACGATCTCAAAATCCTTCTTGTTGTAGCGCTTAACAAGCGGGATCAGCATGCTTACACCTGCTTTCTGAGCTCAGCCGGGATTCTTGGCTTATGAAAAATCACATAAGAGCCCGTTGTAACGAACATCGTTGCCACGCCGGCGATGACGACGCCGAGCATGCGGTACACGTTTTTCTTCATTCTTCTTCACCTCCTTCTTTAAATAAGAGAAGAATCGACTGCAATACGAAGACTACCGTCATGATGTCTGAATGAATGAGAAAATTGGAGGAGGCGAACAAGGCGGATAATACTTTCAACAACGGGTAGAATCGAGATGGGAGCGTAGCGTATTTATCATAATTCGCCGGAGCGAATATGAGCATCATCAGGACCGCGAATCCGGTGAGATAAGGCATCCAGCCGTCCGCAATCGGGACATGGGGGATGCCTGCCAATACTAACGTGGACACGGTCGCGCACATCAAACTGGACTTCAGATGGTAACCGCCGGACATATAACGGATGACGGCAAGGACGAGCAGCGCAAATCCGGTCGGCAGGAACTCTCCTGTCAAGGCTCCGATGATCAAAGCCGCGATCGCTGCCGATAACGTATTCGTCAGAATATCGAACGCATACTTGATCACCGATGCGGACGGGGCGTTCTCGACGCCTGCGGCCACCATACGATTGTGCAAGCCGACAGCGAGCTTATCGAGCATCCTCTACATCCTTCCGTCTGCTATAGTACAGGAACACGGGAATCGAGCATAGAAAGGTCGTTCCCGCCACGACGATGTATTTCTCCAGATTGCCTCTCAGCGCGATTCCCGCCACGAGCGCGATGACGATGCTGGAAGCGATTACCGAAAAGAGCGCCGAATTCGTCCGGTTGAATTCGATATAGCTTCTGTGGGAAGCAGGCACGTAATCGAAACCCCAGTTTTTCATGACGATGAACCGGCTGACGCTGACCAGGATTAGTCCCGACAACAGCTGCGTGGAGAAAATGATTTCGGGATCCCTCGTAATATGGGAAAAGGACGTTCCCGTCAACACGATGACGAAAATCGTGATGCCCTGCGCCGCGAACAAGCTGATAAAACCTGCCCCGTTCATGATGAACGAATAAAAGAGCGGCACGCGGAACAAGCCCCAGGTGACAATAATCAACAGCAGCAACTGCAAGTAGGAAGAGTAACTGTTTATCTCGGTGAAATGCCGTGTAATATAAGAGAAATGGCTCATCATGAATGCAATGATGATGATCTGCATCAAGATGCCCTTCAGAGGAAACCGGAACAAGGCAAACATGAAAACGAAGGTCGTGCAGTATTCGATTATCGAACCAGACAAAAAAAGCGTATAATTCATGATAGTCTTCGTCCTCCGCCTTCTTAACTCGCAACATACGATCTGGTTGATCTACTCTATTCAATAAGCCGTTCACGGCATGTGCCGCAAGCGAAGCGGGCTTACGGAACTCAACGCGCCGAGCACAACAAGGAAGAACGTATGTCAAGAGACGATCATCCGGCAGGAGATCGGTTTATACGACGTCGCCTTCTTCGGTTGTCGCAAACTGGCGGCGCCATCGAGCCGCGTTTGCTGCTGTTTTTTGGCGGCAGCGCCCCTATGTAGGCTTGCATCTTGCAGGCTAGCAACAAAGTTCTATACATATGAGTCGTTCGTCGTGCTAGCATTTTCTTTAGTATAGCAGAGATAGTTCATTTACTAAATAATAACTTTGAGAATCGGTTCCTATGCACCTTTCCCTGCAAGAATAACCTAGGTCCAACCCTCGAGTTTCCTGCTCGAAATCGATGCCCGTGCATCCATCTTCCGCATAGGCGCCGCATATTTCCGACATGCTGCACGAGATTCCTGTCGCGCGATGCAGAGATGCTCCCCTGATCCCGGCGCTAACGGAGGAATAACTTCGCATGCAAAGGGCTCCCGTCGCCGGGAGCCCTCGTGATTGCTTCCAATCAAAGCAAACTTTGCATGAATGCGGTGCCGGACTTCAGCTTGCCGCCCGCTTAGCAGGGCTCCGCTGCCGGGTTGCCCGCTTCGGTCGCCGTGCGGAACGACGAACCGCAGCCACAGGTCGCGGTCGCGTTCGGATTCGTGATGGTGAATCCGCCGCCCATGGCGGATTCCTTGAAGTCGATCTCGAGACCGTTCAAGTATTTGATGCTGTCCGCGTCCACGACGACCTTCAGGCCGTTCATTTCCAGCGCCTTATCGGACTCCGCCTGCTCGTCGTCGAAACCCATATTGTAAGAAAAACCGCTGCAGCCGCCCTCTTTCACGCCGACGCGCAGAAACAGCTCCGGCGAAGCCTCGGCTTCCAGCATTTCTTTGATTTTCTCGTTGGCCGTATCGCTGATCGTAATCATGCTATCCCTCCTCGAACATTCTTGGAACGACTTACTTACGTTTCTATAGTAATCAGTATACTGCACTTCCGGCAAGGACTCAATAAGCATACGGCGCGATTTCGGCCGCGCTTCGCGATCAAGCGTCCCTCAAGCTTTCATTATCTCGGCAAGACGTAGAGCATAATGACGAAGAAATGGAGCACGGAGCCGCCGAGCACGAACAGATGCCAGACCGCATGATGATGCTTGAAGCTTCGCCAGACGTAGAATATCGTCCCGAACGTGTACAGCAAACCCCCGGCTATGAGCAAATGCATGCCGCCGGCAGCCAGATGCGCCTTGAGCGGTCCCCACACGATAACGATCATCCAACCCATCAAGAGATAAATTAACGTGGACGTAAACAGAAACTTTGATGCGTAGAAGACCTTGAAGACGACCCCGCAAAGCGCAAGTCCCCACACGATAACGAACAGCGTCCAGCCCATCGTACCTTGCACCAGATGCAACAAAATCGGCGTATAGGTGCCCGCGATAAACAAATAAATGCAGGCATGATCCATAATTTCGAAAAAGCGTTTGGCTTTGCCTTCCCGAAAACCGTGCACCAGCGTCGACGAGACGTACAGCATCAGCATCATGGAACCGTAGATCGTAAAACTGACGACATGCTCGGCATTCCCCTTGAGCACGGCGAATACGATCAATAGTACGAGCGCCGCAATGCTCAGAAGCGCGCCAAAGCCATGCGTAATCGCGTTTACCGCTTCTTCCCTGCGGGTAAAGGTATGGGTGTTTGCCATTTTATCCCTCATTTCTAATAACCTGTGTCTGAAAGCCGGTTTGTCTGCCTTCATTGTATCGCATTTCGTGCCCGGGTCAAAACCGGCGAGCGGCGCCATGCCGAGCCTTCCATCACTTTGCCGTGCTGGCATGACTTAATAGTTGCCGCTATTTGTGATGAGGTTTATAATAAGGAAAGTTGTTTATGAGGTTTTTTGGGGAAAGAATAAGTAATTTTTTTCACAAAGTATTCGTTTTCATTATTTTTCACCGGACCTGCGCGCGCGCGCCCGGCGGACAAGGAGGAAGCCGTCATGAATGTGGCAATACCGACAGAAGACAAACAAATGCAAGCCATCGTGGAGAAGGTTCGATCCGGCGAGCGGCTCATCCGTGAAGACGGAGAGTTTCTGTACCGCTCCGACGACCTGCTGACGATTGGACAGCTGGCCAACGAGGTTAATTTAAGGAAGAACGGCCGCAAGGTTTATTTTATCGAGAATATGAGCTTGTATTTCACGAACGTCTGCGAAGCGCACTGCGCGTTCTGCAACTTCCGCAAGGACGAAGGCCAAGAAGGCGCGTACACGCTGAGCGGACCCGAGATGATCGCCTACGTGGAACAGCATATTCACCCGGACGTCCGGGAGTTCCATATCGTCGGCGGACATAATCCCCATGTTCCGTTCCAATATTACGTCGATTCGCTGAAAGCCCTGAACGAACGTTTCCCGGAAGTCGCGCTCAAAGCGTATACCGCCGCGGAAATCGACTTCTTCTCGCGAATCAGCGGCCTCAGTTACAAAGAAGTGCTGGAGGAACTGATCGCCGCGGGCTTGCAAAGCCTGACCGGCGGCGGAGCCGAGATTCTGTCGGACGAATACCGCAAAAAAATGCGCGTCGACAAAGCCGACGTCTCGCAATACCTGGAGGTTCACCGCACCGCGCATAACCTCGGCCTTCGCACGCACACGACCATGCTGTACGGGTCCGTGGAGAAAACCGAAGACCGCATCAACCACATGCTCCAAATCCGCGATCTGCAGGACGAAACGAACGGCTTCCAGGTGTTCATTCCGCTGTCCATGCAACCGATAAGCCCGAAAGCCAGCATTCGACGCCGCAATTCCGCCTTCGACGATCTGAAGGCCATCGCGATCAGCCGTCTGATGCTGGACAATTTCCAGCATATCAAAGCGTACTTCATCAACATCGGCACGCAATTGACGCAGGTCGCGCTGACGATGGGCGCTTCCGACGTGCACGGCACGATGGTGAAGGAACGTATCAGCCATGCGGCCGGCGCGCTCACTCCGGAAGGCATCACGCGCGAGGATCTGATCTGGCTCATCAAAGGCGCGGGCCGGATACCCGTCGAGCGCGATACGTTCTACAACGAAGTCAAAGTGTTCGAATAACGCAGAAACAGCATGAACAGCTATTCCCACGGCCTTCGCGACGAGATGTTCTCATTGCGAGGGTCAGTCATGCGCATACTACAGGACAAAACCATGCAGAGCGTACTCATTTACCATATTACTCATTGCTTATAGAAAGTTGGGATTCAAATGAAACGATTCGTTATTCTTGGCGGTGGCTACGGAGGATTGACGGTGGCCCACGCGCTGCTCGAGGGCGAACTGCCGGACGATACGGTTGTCGTGCTGATCGACCGGATGCCGTATCAGGGCTTGAAAACGGAATATTACGCGCTTGTCGCCGGAACGTCGCCGGAAATCGATCTGCGGGTCGCATTCCCGTCCGATCCCCGTCTGATCGTGACCTACGGAGAAGTGACCGATATCGACCTGGACGCCAAGCAGATCGTGCTTGCGGGCCAAGAGCCGCTCGAATACGAATGGCTCGTCGTCGCGCTTGGCTGCACCGACAAATACCATGGCATCGAAGGGGCCGAGCTTTACTCCAACAGCATCCAGACGATGGCCGCTTCGCGCAAAACGTACATGGCGCTCAACAACGCGAAGCCGTACGGACAAGTCTCGATCGTCGGCGGCGGCTTAAGCGGCGTGGAAGTGGCCGCGGAGCTTCGCGAAAGCCGTCCGGATCTGAACATCCGCATCATCGATCGCGGACCGAGCATTCTCTCGGCCTTCCCGGGCAAGCTGCAGGAGTATGTCTCCTCCTGGTTCATCGAGCATGAAGTGGAAATGCGGGGCGAAGTTTCCTTGTACAAGCTGGAAGACGGCGTCCTTCACGACAGCAACAACCCGAGTCCGATCTTGTCCGATGTCACCGTATGGACGGCAGGCATCCAACCCGTGGCGATCGTGCAGCGCATGAATTTGCCGAAGGACAATCAAGGACGCCTGATCATCAACGAATATCACCAGCTGCCCGATTACAACGAGGTATTCATCGTCGGGGACTGCGCTTCGCTGCCGTTCTCGCCAAGCGCGCAAGCCGCCGAAGGACAAGGCAAGCAAGTCGCCGAGGTCATGCACGCGATCTGGAGCGGCAAAACGCCGAAACTCGGCAAGATCAAGCTGAAGGGAACGCTGGGCTCCCTCGGCAAAAAAGACGGTTTCGGCCTGATGGGCCGCGCTACGATGATGGGACGCGTTCCCCGCCTCGTGAAAAGCGGCGTCTTGTGGATGTCGAAGCATCATTTTGGCTAAAATGTAGAAGGAACCCGGATTGTTCCGGCTCCAAGGCGGTATTACATATCGTCAATGAGCCGGTCAAGCGCTTCGCGAACGGCCTGCTGCTCTTCGATTTCATCCATGAGTTTCGTTTCCAGCTCTTCGACGGTATCCGCGGAGACGATCGTTCCGTCGACCATGCCGAACGGAGCCAGATAGCATTCGCCGCAGTTGCCCAAGCAGCCGTATTCAATGACTTCATAGTCCGGATTGGCTTCCAGTTTATTCATCAGCTTATCCGTTCCATGATGCATATTGCTTGCGCAAAATTCGATGATTGGTTTCAACATGATGTTCACCTGGCCTCTAGTTACTGATATCCATTTTCAATTGCATCGCTTTGTACTATAATAGGGGAGAAAGGAGTGGATTGCAATGAGTGAAAATGCACAAGCCACGATGTATGACGAAGTACTGGACGTACTCGACAAGCTCCGTCCGTTCTTGCAGCGCGACGGCGGCGACGTTGAACTCGTCGACGTAGAAGACGGCATCGTTAAACTTCGTTTGATGGGTGCCTGCGGCAGCTGCCCGAGCTCGACGATCACGCTGAAAGCGGGTATCGAACGCGCGCTGCTCGAGGAAGTCGAAGGCGTACAAGAGGTTATGCAAGTTTTCTAAGCTTGCCTTTCCTTTTGCCCGATATGAACACGAAAGCGTCTTGCCGAAGGGCAAGACGCTTTTTTTTGTCGTTCGCGATGCACAGGATACTAGCTCGATTTAATCGACGTCTTGATCGGATCGAAGCCGCCCGTCACGTCGACGATATTGCCGGTCATATAATCCGACTGCGGCAGGCAGAGAAACGCGATAACCCGCGCGATGTCCTCGCCGCTGCCGGGACGTCCGCTCGGCGACTCGTCATCGCGCTCTTCGGACACCTCGGCGATCGTGCGCTCCTTGTTCATGCCGCGGATATCGCCGGGACAAACCATATGTACCGTAACGCCGTTCGCCGCCTCTTCGACGGCGAGCGTCTTCGTGAAGGAGACCAGTCCCGTCTTCGCCGCGGCATAGACCGCCCGATGCGGCCATGCCCGGCCTTCGCCGGCATGGCCGAAGCCGAAGTGGATGATGCGCCCCCATTGGCGCCTGCGCATGCCTGGCAGCACCTGATGGTCGAGCAGCATCACGCCGAGCAGGTTGCCGTTGACGAGGCCGGTAATGGCCGCGGCCTCGTAGTCGGCGAACAACCGCCGTTCGCGAATGAACGGTCCCGCATTGTTGATCAGGATATCGATGCTGCCGGTCAGCGACCAGGCCAGCGCCAGCGCAGCCAGACGCGCGACGTCTTCCTGCCGCGCGATATCGGCTTGCACGGCGGTGGCCCTGACGCCATGCCGCCGCTCGATCTCTTGCGCGAGCTGCTGCGCTTCGCGCTCGCTGTTGACGTAGTTGAGCACGATATCGCAGCCCATCGCGGCGAGAGTAAGCGCGGTCATTTTGCCCAAGCCTTTGGCACTTCCGGTAATTAGGGCCGTTCTTCCTCTAAGCTCCATAGCCCCCTCCTAGGTCAGCGTCATGACTTGATCTGGCTGTAGGCATGATGAAAGGTCAGCTTAAGCGTATCCAGCACGAGGACCATCATTTGCGCAAGGTCCTGCGTCTGCTGCGATAGGTTTTCCAAGCGATGCTGTTCGAAATAAGCCTCGTGATTCTGCTTCAGATCGTCCTGCATCTCTGAATTCATGTAGTGAATCTCCATGTTCCGACGCTTCCGAAGGCGGTTCATCGGTTCTTTGCCCGCTTCCTTCAGCTTATGCAGCTCCGCGGTCAATTCAGGATACAGATTGCCCTCCAGCATCCTGCGCAGCACCGTAAAATAAGAAAAATGCGGTTTGACCCGATCGGTCTCGAGGCGCAGGTAATCGTTCATCAGCGTGCCCAGCTTGTCCAGCAGCGAGAACAGGCGAATAAAGGCGTTCTTGTCGAAATACACGTACCGGCGGTAGTTCATCCGTTCCTCGTCGGTCATGCCTTCGACCGTATCGGAGGTGACGAGCGCGGCATATTTGCCGGCTGCGTATACGCTCTGCTCCAGCTCGTCGAGCGAGGAGATCAGCCCGAGCGTATAAATTTCGTATTTGCGCAGCTTATGGTCATTGTCCAGCCCGCGCTCGATGCGCTCGTTCATTAAGCCCGCGAACCTTTCCATCGCCTGGTTCGCCTCAAGCAGCTTGCCCCCGTCCTGGCGCGGAGGTTCGCCAAACAAGATGCGGAGCATCGCAATCTCCTTCCGAACGTCTGCCTCATGAAGCAGGATCTGCTTGTTTGACGGATTCGGGGTTTCGTCGCCGTACCGGCAAGCAAGCAGAGTACCGTTATCCATTATAGCGCATTATCGATTGAAATAAGAATGCCAACGGCGATCGACGAGTTCCACGATATCCTGGCGCGGAATCAGTTCGTCCGGGTAGCCCGGTTTCATCCGCGCATCGATGACCAGCGGCAGCTCGTAGCCGACATGGTGGCGGTTCAGCTTCGTTGCCGCGTAGATATCGTCGGCGGGATTGAAGCGGGTAAATACCGTCCATAAGAACGGCGTCTGCGCGTCCGCGATGGAGGCGTCGTCGGCAAGAATAACGAGCGGCCATGCCGTGCCCCGCTCGCGCAGCCTCGACAGCAGCCGCGTCGCCAGCTCGGGCTCCTGCTCGTAAGTGGCGCCGGAGACGACCAGGCAGCCCCGGCAGTACACCCGCGCATCCGCGATCTCGTCGATCGGGCCTTCGTCGTAGCTGGACGGGAGCTCGCGGATCGCATCGCCGACGCCGAGCATGACGGCCTTGCTCCCATGATTCAGCTTGCCCCCGGTGTAATCCAATGTATCATGGGACGTTTTGTCAAACACGAACAAATCGGTTTCCGGTCGGAAGCGCGCCAGCACGGTTTCCATCAATTGCGGGAAATCCGCCAGGTCGACGGGCTGATCGGTAATCATCAAATATTTGGTCAGCGTCAGCTGGCCCTCGCCCAAGATGCGGAAGGCGGTGCCGAGCGCCTCGCGCGAGTAGCTCTCCCGCACGACCGCTGCCGCCAGCGCGTGAAAACCCGTCTCCGCGTACGTCCAGAGGTCCTTGACGCCGGGCATCGCCAGCGGGAAGGCCGGCGACAGCAGGCGCTGCAGGAAATCGCCCAAGTAGTAATCCTCCTGGCGCGGCTTGCCCACGATCGTCGCGGGATAGATGGCATCCTTGCGATGCCACATATGGCTGACGTCGAACGCCGGGAAATCATGCGTCCACGAATAGTAGCCGTAGTGGTCGCCGAACGGCCCTTCGGGACGCCGCGCATGAGGCGCCACTTTCCCGCTCAACACGAATTCGGCGTGCGCCGGAATCCGGTGGCTGCCGTGCGGGTCCTGCACGACCTGCAGCTTGCCGCCGATGATCAGCGACGACAGCAGCAGCTCCGGCAGATGCTCCGGCACCGGAGCGATCGCCGACGCGATCAGCGCGGGCGGACCGCCCAGGAAGACGGACACCGGCAGCGCTTCGTTCCGTTTCTCCGCCTCGTGGTAATGGAACCCGCCGCCTTTGTGGATCTGCCAGTGCATGCCCGTCGTCGAATGATCGAAGATCTGCATGCGGTACATGCCGAGGTTATGCTGCTTGCGGTGTTCCGGATGCTCCGTATAAACGAGCGGCAGCGTGATGAAAGGACCGCCGTCCAGCTGCCAGCTCGTCAGCGCGGGCAGTCCTTCCAGCGGCCGGCTTTTGCGCACGGCGCCCAAAATCGGCGCCGAGGCGGCCGGCACTTCCTTGATGCCGACCTTCATGGCGTCCCACAGCAGCGAACGTTCGCCCCAGAGCGCCGCCGGCGTTGGCGGCAGGAGCCGGTCCATCGCGCCGACCACCTGTTTCATGAACGCTTCCGGACGCGGCCCGAACGCGAGGTCTACGCGCCTGACCGTGCCGAACAGGTTCGTCACCACGGGAAAGGGACTGCCTTTCACGTTCGTGAAGAGCAGCGCCGGTCCGCCTTCGTCGATGACGCGCCGATGAATCTCGGCCAGCTCCAAGTACGGGTCTACCTGCGTCTCGATGACGGCAAGATCGCCCTCCCGGCGAAGCGTGTCGATCAATCCCCGCAAATCTGTGAAGCTCATGCCTGTAACCGCCCTTCGCGCCATTTCCAGGCTCGGATCATAATATCGCTCAGTATCCCGAATAACCCGGATACGATCATGTTGTGCAGAATGCTCGTAAAGACGAACCAATCTTCGTTGCGAAGCGTCACCGTCAGCAGCGCGCCGCTCAATACCTGGCAGCAGACGAGAACGAAGGTCACGTTCATGGCCTTGCGCATGCCCGGGTGCTCCTTGCCGACGCGGTTGATATAAAGCGCCAGCCAGCCGATCAGCACGAGCAGAACGGCGGCCGCCACGCGATGCATGAATACGTACATGGTCGCGCCTTGCAGATCCGGAACGAATTCGCCGTTGCAGAGCGGCCAGCCCACGCATCCCCCGGCCGAATCCGTATGACGCACGTAAGCGCCCAAGTAAATCACGAAATACGTATACACGAGTATGAAGAGCGAGAAAGCGAACACGGCCCTGGGTATCGCGGTCGCCGGCTTGTCCGCCGCGGTTCCCCGCTTCCTGCGCCACGTCCAAATCACGAGCAGCAGCGTGAACATGAACGCCAGGATGGAGATGCCGAAATGCAGCGCCAGCACGGCAGGCGTCGTCGGCCATATGACGGCGGCTGCGCCCAGCAGTGCCTGCAGAACCGTGAATAAGCCAGCGCCGGAGGCATAAGCGATCGGCTCCTTCTCGTTGCGGTACAGCATCAAGGTCGCGATAAACGTCGCGAGCACCAGCAGCCCTACTCCGCCGCTGATTAACCGGTGGGAATATTCGATCAACGATTCGACGGTATACGCCGGAATGAATTTGCCGTTGCAGAGCGGCCAATCCGTGCCGCAGCCCCGGCCGGAGTCTGTATTCGTAACCAATGCGCCCGCGATCAACACGAGGAACATGCCGATGCAAGTCAAGACCGCTAGCGCACGATATCGGTTATCATTCACTGTCATCACCTTGCTTCCTAAGAATCACCTCCCATTATACTGAACAAATTCGACAAATACCATGTTCAAACTGTGAACGCACGCCTAGCGAAAGAAAGCCCGCCAAGGAGCCGCAAACGGCCGCCTGACGGGCTTTTTCGCATAATTACAGGGGTTAGGTCGCCAAAACATCCGCGACCTGAAGGGCGCGATCCAGAAACTGCTCAATCTCTTCCCGGTCCTTGCGCAGCTTGCTGACGAACCGCACGAGCTCCTTGCCGTTCTTGAACGCAATGAAGCTCGGAATGCCCAAAATGTTCAGCTCGCCGCAGAGGTCGGGCAGGTCGTCCCGGTCGATCTGCAAGAAGCGGATTCTGCCGCCGTACTCGGCTTCGACAGCCGGCATGAACGGTTCGATGTAGTGGCAATCCTTGCACCAGGTCGTCTTGAAGACGGCAACCGTCACGCCTTCGGACCGCACCGCGTCGCGAAAAGCGTCTTCCGTCGTAATCAATTCCATAGGAAACCTCTCCTTTCGTGGTGAAACTGCTTGATCGGCGAGCCGAGCCGGTAGCAGGCCCTGCTAGGGCTCGCGAACCAGCGTCAATGCCTTCACGCCGCCATATTGTTCCCATTCGATGCTCGCGCCAAGCGCTTGCGCGAAATCGCGCGCAGGCACGTAGGTGACGCCGTTCACGACGGTCGTCGGGAAGCCCCATTTGACCGTCTTGCCATTAATGATGGCATTGCTGCTGCCGTTTTTCAAGCTGATCGTCGTGTTCGTCGCGCCGTCCTTGACGATCAGCGAGCCGCCCGATTTGGTCAACGCCGCTCCGAATGCTTCGGCGGTGTAACGCAATGGCACGATCGTGATGCCGCTCGGCGTAATAATCGGCGCATTGCGGCTGAATTCGGGGCTCAGCGTAAGCGACTGCCTGCCGATATGCGCCGTATTGCGGAGCAGGTCGTAAACATCGGAATTCTTATCGAACTGTTGAAGCACTTCGTAGCCCTGCATATCCATCAATGCTTGGCCGTTAAGAACGGACTTGTCGCCGGAAGGCTGCGCCGGCTGCACGTCGCCGTTCACGTTCCATCGGTCCGACGTGATTTTCACCGAGATTCCGCTGAACGGCATCAACGCTTCCATCCCCATGTCTTCGTCCTCATCGCCCGCGGCAATCGCCGGTTCCGTAATCTTGACCGCCGCTTCGATCACGGCTTTGCGGATATCGAGCTTGCCGTCGATGAAGAGGTCGCCTTTCACGAAGGTCCCGTCGTTCAAGACGCTGTCCAACGTCTCCGCTTCATCCGTCTCGGTCTTGGCCAGCTCGTCCTGCAGCTGCGTCAGCATGTCGATAATCTCGTCCGCCGCATCGTTGACCGCGGCTTCCGTGTCGTCCTCTTCCGGCAGCGAGCCGAACATGCTCTCGACCGGGGACGCCGCGATGGCAGACTCTTGACTTTGCAGGGCTTCGAGCAAGCCCGTCAGCATCGCCTTCAGACCTTCCTTGTCGCCGATCAACGCGTCGATGTAGGATTTCAGCCAATCCCACAGCTCTTTGCCGGTTAGGTCGGCATGGACGTTCATCCCGGTCACCGTTTCCCCGTGGACGCTCTCCTGTCCGGGCAGCACGGTCAAGTGCGACGGATTCGGCAGGTTATCGATCGCGTAGCCGCTGACGGCATCGATGATTTGCTTGCTTGCTGCCGTCAAGCTCTCCTGCGCGGAAGCCGCGGCCGCATCGGTCTCCGGATCCGTCAGGCTGATGACGATCGGTTTCTTCGCCCCTTCGAGATCCAGCTCCGCGAGCTCGTTGTTCATCTTCGCTTCGAACGCGATATGTTTAGCGCCCAGGCTGAGCTCGCCCTTGGCGGACATGCCCCCGGTTTCGCTTGTTTTGACGTCGGTCAGCTCCAGCTTGATATCGGAAACGAGCTTGATGAGTTCCCCTTCTTCGCCGGTCAGCATTTCGTCCGCCCCGTCGTTCATCAGCAGCTTGAACGCTACCGTTTCGTTGCTTTCGTAAGAGGTGACGTTCATCGATTGCTTCAGCATGGCATTGAAATCCACGCCGTTCAATGCTTGACAGCCCGCCGCGACCAGCACGACCATCGAGATCAACAGCAATCCGATCGCTTTCTTCCTTCGTTTCCACGATTTCATGATCAAAAAAATCCCCTCTCCTAGGTAAACAGACTACGGCCTATTCTACCATATTGAGGGGATATTTGGAAACTAGATTACCTGCTAGAATCGGCGCCGCCGCGCGCGGTTACGCGCATCAGCGGGTTCAGCAGCCGTCGCAGCGGACCCGGGAACTGCCGGACGTCTTCCGGCGTGACGACCTTGAGCAGCACCAGCAGCGCGACGTACAGTCCGAGCGATACGACGCCTGCGGCGATGCAGGAGAACGCGTAGGTCAATTTGACCGGAATGCCCCCGATGTACGTTCTGCAGACATAATCGATCAGCAGGCCGGCCACGGACGCGGCCGCGATCGTCAAAGCGTAGCCCGCCCAGCGGGCGCCGAGAATGTTCAGCTTGATTTCCTTGCGAATCTGCCGGAAATTCAGCGAAGCGATGACCATGAAGCAGATGGTGGACGACAAAATGATGCCGTACACGCCGAGCAGCGGCGCCAGGATCAGGCTCGTCACGACTTTGACGACGATCCCGATCAGCGCATGGCGCATCGGCAGCCGAGGCTTGTTCATGCTGGTCAGCACGGTATTGCTCGTCATCATCGTAATCTGGAAGATCGTCCCCGCGGTCAGAGCCGCTACGGCCCCGCTGCCGCCCGTGTTGGAGAAGAGCAGGCCGGTAATGGACATCGCCGCGACCGTCATGATGAGCGACACCGGCACGCCGGTAAACACCACGATCCGCATGACGAGCGAGGCTTGGCGCTCGACTTCCTGCATGTTGCGGATCTTGTAGGCGGACGAGATGATCGGAATCATGGATTGGCTGAGCGCGATCGCCAGAATCGGCGGGATGCCGGCCAGCGCCTGCGCCTTCACGCCGAGCCAGTCCAGCATCTGATCGGCATCGGCGACGGCATAATACCCGTGCGTCAGCTTCATGAAGAACGACGTATCGAAGAAATAGATGAATTGCACCGTCATCGACGTGATGACGATCGGCACGGAAATTTTGAACAATTCCTTATAAATCGCGCCGAAGGACAAGACGGAGCGCCCGGTCGGCGGCGACGATGTGCCGCCGCCTTGGCCTTGAGCCGCATCCTTCAGATCCTGACGCTTCAGCTTGCGCGCATACGACAGCATGACGGCGAACGCGCCGAGGCTGCCGAACACGCTGCCGAACGTCGCCGCCGCCGCGATCCAGCTTTGTCCCCAGTCCCAAGCCAGCACCAGGTAAGCCAGTCCGACCGCGGTAATGACGCGCAGGATCTGCTCGACGATTTGCGAGACGCCCCCGGCCGCCATGAACTGCCGGCCTTGGAAATAACCCCGCATCATCGCGATGACCGGGAAGAAAAACAGCGCGGGCGCAATGGCCCGGACGGCGAGCGCCGCGCCCGGCTTCTCGGCGATGTGCGTCGCATAGAACGGCGCGAAGATCAGGAGCAGCACCGTGATCAGCACGCCCGTTATCGCGCCGAACAGCAGCGCCGCCTTGTAGATGCGCTGCGCCTCGTCGGGGCGACCGAGCGCGTAACGCTCGGAAACCATTTTGCTGATCGCGCTGGGAATGCCGCCGGTGGCGACGATCAGCAGCATCAGGTAGATATTGTTCGCGACGGTGAAATAACCGCCGCCGTGGCTGTCCGTCATATAGTCGAGCGGGATGCGCTGGAAAATCCCGAGGAACCGGGCGACCAGCGCCGCCGCCGCGAGTATGATCGTGCCTTTGATCAACGAGTCCTTTTTAACCATGAGCCGTTATCTTTCTCCTACTCCGAAGCTTATTTCGATTTGATTTCTTCCAATGGCTGATGGTTGCCGCGAACCGGCTTGGCCGCTCCGGACGGTTGCGCCCAGCGGATGCCGTTGCGGATGACCTGCAGCACGGTCGGATTATAGTACGTCGGGAACGTCTCGTGGCCCGGACGGAAATAGAACACTTTGCCCTGGCCGCGGAACCACGTGCAGCCCGAGCGGAACACTTCCCCGCCTTCGAACCAGCTGACGAACACCAGCTCGTCCGGCGCGGGAATGTCGAAGTGCTCGCCGTACATCTCCTCGTGCTCCAGCACGAACTGCTCCGGGATGCCCGCCGCGATCGGATGCGCCGGATTGACCGTCCAGATGCGTTCCTTCTCGTTCGCCTCGCGCCATTTCAGGTCGCAGCCCGTGCCCATCAGCTTTTTGAAAATTTTGGAGAAGTGGCCGGAGTGCAGCACGACCAGCCCCATGCCCGCCATGACGCGCGCGTGCACGCGCTCCACGATGGCATCCTCCACTTTGTCATGGCCCATATGGCCCCACCAGACGAGCACGTCGGTATTCGCGAGCACTTCGTCCGTCAGTCCATGATCGGGCTGTTCCAGCGTTGCCGTCGCGACCCGGAAGCCGTCCGAGCCGATGCCCGCCTTCAGCGCCTCGTGGATGCCGTCCGGGTAGACGTCTTTCACTTCGTCGTGCATTTTCTCGTGCAAAAACTCGTTCCAAACGGTTACTTTGATCACTTGTCAGCTTCCTCCCCGAGTTAGAGCCATAGAAAGAAAATCAGGATCATCGCGCCTTGCAGGATGAATTTGACGACCGTGCTGGTGAACAGGCCGACGACGGCGCCGAGCCCCGCTTTGAGCGCCTTGTCCAAGCTCGCGCCGGTGAACAGCTCGCCGATCACGGCGCCGAGCAGCGGTCCCAGAATCAGCCCGAAGGCGGGGATGACGAACGGCCCGATCAAAATGCCGACGGTGCTGCCGACGACGGACGCGCGGGAGCCGCCGTATTTCTTTACGCCCCACGCGCTGACCGCGTAATCGGCAATGAACAGCACGACGACGATAATCGTCTGGATCGTCCAGAACCAGAAGCCGAAGGGCGAGAACGAGACGAAGAACCCGTAGGCGAAGAATGCCGCGTAGATCGCCAGCGCCCCCGGCAGAATCGGGAAGATCGCGCCGGCCATGCCGACGACGAATAACAGAACGACTAGGATCCAGCCTGCGATTTCCATGCCGGGCTCACCCTTTCAGCACGTAGTCTTGAAGCAGCCGCGCGACCGCGTCCTCTTCGTTCGTGACGTTGACGACGTCCGCGGCGGCCTTCACCTCGTCCTGCGCGTTGCCCATCGCGACGCCAAGGCCGGCCTCGCGGATCATCGCGATGTCGTTCAAGCTGTCGCCCATGGCCGCCACTTGGGACATGTCGATGCCGAGCAGCTTGCATACCTCCCGGATCGCGGCGGCCTTCGTTACGCCCGCCGGATTCATCTCCAGGTTGGTCGGCGAGGAGTTCGTGATTTCCAGGCCGCCCCAGGAAGAGGTTTCCGCCAGAATCGCGCTGAGCATCGGCGCGTCCTCCGTGAAATACCCGAACTTCAGCCAATGCTGGGATTCGAAATCCCCGCCGATCTCGCGCCAGTTTTCTTTGTTGTACACGCCCATCGTCGAGTACGCCCAGTACCAGCATTCCTCGTGCCGAAGCGCGAGCTCGTGCAGCCGCTTCATCATCGCGACGGACATCAGCGTCCGCTCGTGCAGCACCTGCGGCCGCGACCAGATCTCCCCGCCGTTAACGGTGATCATCGGCGTCTCCAAGCCCAGCTGTTCCGCGTACGGCAGCGCGCTCTGATAACCGCGCCCCGTCGCGAAGCTGACGACGATGCCCGCCTCCGTTGCCTTCCGAATCCATTTTGCGTTCTCTTTGCTGACTTCCTGCCGGTCGTTGAGCAGCGTTCCGTCCATGTCCAGTGCGACGAATTTAATTGATCCCATGTTGGCCTCCTTGCCCAAGCTGCGCCTGCGGCAGCTCACTAAGAGCAATTTTAGCACAGAATAAGGAGAATCCAAACCCGCGGAACGACAAAAAGGCCGCGAAGCGCGGCCCGTTTCCTATCCCAATGGATCGGCGCTTGGCGGCGCGCGATCCGATCATGATCATGCAGCGTGTGGAGAATGAAGCATTCATGCGTCATTAGCCGTTATGCGACCAAAACCGTTCCGGCCAGAAACAGCACGGCATACAGGAAGCGGCGAATGGACGAATGCTTCCGCGATCTTCTCCGCATGGGGATCCCCTCCTCGGTTCGCGTTCTAGTTTAACTTATGCAAAAATTTTTCCTTTGTGCAACAATCGGACACGCGCTCGCCCGTTTTCGACCGCTTAACACAAAAAAGCACCCGGGACGGCTATTTCCGTCACCGGGATGCTTGATTGCCGCGATCGAGCCTTGCGTTACGGTGCCACGGCGGCGTGCTATTGCGTTTTTTCGACGGCATTCCCCGTCGGCGGCGATTTCTTCGGCACGCCGTTCAAGCCGATGTATTGGTCGTACGCATCGAGTATTTTGCGCGCGACCGGCGCGGCGCCGTCGGCGCCGAAGCCGCCTTCCGGTATGACGACCGCGACGGAGATGACGGGATCCTCGGCCGGAGCAGATGCGATGAATACCGAATTCTCTACGGTTTTGCCGCTGACCTGCTGCTGGGACGTTCCGGTTTTGCGGAGCACCTTGTACGGCGCGTTATTGAACTCCTTCACGCTTACCTTGAGCATGCCGGTCTCGATTTCTTTCCAATACGCATCCGGGAATTTGATCGTGCCGAGCACTTCGGGCCGAAATTTCTGCACGACCGTCCCGTCCGTATCGCGGACTTCCTTCACGAATTGCGGCTTCATCCGTTTGCCGTGGCTCGCGAGCGTCGCCGCGTACTGGGCAAGCTGCAGCGTCGTGTACCGCCCCATCTGGCCGAACGAAGCCAGAATAAGCGCGGATTGCGCGCTTGCATCCTTCTCCTCGTCGAAGTAGCCGATAACGCCCTTGCTCTCGTTCAGGAGGCCGCTCCCCGTGGCGACGCCGAGCCCGAATTGCTTGACGTAGCGATCCCAGACGTCGACGCCGGTCTTGGCGTCCTTGCGGTACAGGGCATCGCCGACCATCTTGGCCATGAACGGATTGGAGGAATGGGAGATCGCCGACGACGGGTCGAGCGTCCCGTAGGCATGCCCCTTAGCATTGCCGATCCTGCGGCGCGTGGCGCCTTCCTTCCCGTAATAGAACGACCCCGTGTCCGTATAGGTGCTGTTCGTCGTGAACAGCTTCTCGTTCAGGCCGATCAGCACGGACAACGGCTTCTGGGTAGAGCCGAGGAACACGATCGACGACGGATGCTTCCGCTGCTCCTTCGGATCGTCGTACGGACCGATGACCGGACTGATGGTCCCGTTCTGCAGCACGTATTTGATCGCGTTGTAATCGTCCGTGGAGATGCTGCCGCCTTCCCAGATGTTCGGATTGTAGTCCGGCATGCTGGCCATGGCGATCACCTTGCCCGTCTTGACCTCCATGGCCACGGCGTAGCCGGTCTTGGCGTTCGGCGCGCGTTTGTCCGTCGGGGTCGTCTGCAAATACTTCAGCTGGTCCATGATCGCCTTCTCGGTCGTTTCCTGCACCTGCCGGTTAATGGTCAAATAAATATTGTCGCCCTTGTCCGGCTTCGTCACGGTCGGCGGTCCGACGATGCGGCCCGCCGCGTTGACGGGGTACACCTTCAATCCGTTCTTGCCGCGCAGCACGTCCTGGTACATGAATTCTAATCCGTCGTATCCGACGTCTTCCTGCTGCAAATATTTCAGCCGCGGATCGGCCGTTTTGGCTTTGTCTTTGTAGAGGCCGTTCTCGGCGCCGCCGCCGAACTTCTTCAGATACCCGACGAGCTGAACGGCCGTATCGCCCGTATCGTAGTGGCGGATGCTCTCTTCGACGATGTCGATCCCCGTGTACAAATCGCGGTTTTCCAGGAAAAACGCGATCTCGCCCGGCGTCAGCCCGCTCTTGATCCGTCTCGGCACGGAAACCGTGTTCTTCTTGTAGTCCAAATCCATGTTCTTGATGATCTGCTCCAGCGTTACGGCCATCTTGGGGTCCCCGTGCCGCTGAAACACCTCGAGCAGCTTGCCGGCCGTCGCGATCGAGTTCTCCTTCTTCGCGCCTGGCTGGATGCTGTAATACAATGACTGCGTCGAAGTCGAATACGCGATCGCCTTGCCGCCGGAATCGTAAATGTTGCCGCGGATCGGCGGAATCAGCACGCTCGTGGAACCCCGACGCTCCTCTTCCTCGCGCAGCGAAGGACCGTCGACAAACTGCAGGATCGCCAACCGAACGATCAGCACGCTGAATAAGAAGAAGGTGGCAAAAAAGAATAAGTTCAACCGGAACGTGAAATTCCGCCGTCTCCGGATCTCCCGCTTCTGCGGATCGTCCTCCACGCGCAATAGCTCCTCTCCATGATTCCCTAAGCTTCGCGAATATGCGTATTCGCGAAGCCTTGCGGGTTAAACCAGTCGCCCGAGGAAGCCCAGGTCGCGTCAAGCGGGATCCACGCGCCGCCGCCGTCCGCCAGCTTCACTTCGTTCCAAGCGTGTGGGCCCGAGCCGCCGTCTCCGGTCAGGCCGACGCCCGTTACGACGCGCACGTCAAGTCCGACGGAACGCGCCATGACCGCGTACAATCTGGCCACGTCGATGCAGACCCCCTTCCGGGAAGCGAAGGTGTCGGTCGGCGACTGTTCCTTCCAGACGCCGCGATCGACATAATCGTTCGCCTTATCCCAGTCGTAGGCGATGCGCGTGCCGACCCAATCGTAGAGCGCGCGGGCTTTCTGCTCGTCGGTCGTCGAATTCTTGGTCACCGCGGCGGCCGCCGCTTCGATGTCCGGCGGAATCGCCGCGTCGATCACTTCGTACTTGCGTTCCAGGACGCGGCGGAACTCGGCTTCCACGGCGTCGCTGATCACCGGCCCGCGTTTGAGCACGTCGCCCGCCACGGGATCCAACAGCTCCGACGCCGTCTTATTATACAGCGCCGAAGCGCGGATCATGTCCGTGCCGAACGCGTTCGGCAGCACGGATACGTAGACGAACAGGCAGGCCATCACGATAAAGGCGCGGCCGCTGCCGAGCAAAGCGCCGATCATGGCGCCCGTCGTGCGGCTGGCCGTGCCGGAGAGCAGCTGCGATCCGCCTCCGCCCCGGCGGACGTCCGTGCTTCGATTCGGCAGGAGCGCATCGGCCAAGCCGAACAGCAGCGGCTCCAGCGCATGAAGCGCGAGCCTCAGCAGCGAATAAAGCAGCAGGAACAGCACGCCGAACCGCAGCAGCTCGAAGTCGCGCAGGCTCGTCACGACCGTGTACCAGAGCTGCTTCAGCGCGCTCAGCTCTTCCTTGGGCACGGCGATGCCGCGTTCCACCAGCCAGTCCCGCACGAGCGGCGACAAATACACGCTGCCCCTGCCCGCCAAGAGCAGCGACGCGATCACCGCGATCGCCTGCCAAATAAAAAAGAAAAGGTGCTTCGCCGAACCCGACGCACCTCTTCTCATGCCCGAAAACAAAGAGACAAGCAGGATGAGCACCACCATGAGCGCAACCGGTTCCGGTTTCAGCAGGGTTTGAACCCATGTATGCATGATGACGCCTCCTTTCGCCTATTAATCGCGTGCTTCCGTTCGGTCAAGCGCCGTCCAATCAGACGTTCTGCTTCGCCTGATCGATTAAGGCCTGGATCGTGGCGTCGATCTTCCACGTGCCGAGCGAAGCGCCCCGGAACGAAACCTTCACTTCCCCGTCGCCCGGCGTGCCGTTCAGCTCCAGATTCTTCGTCTTGACCGTGAACGTGCCGTCGCCGTTGTTCGTGAACGTCGCGTCCTGCGCTTCGCCCGCCATGGCCGAGATCGCTTCCTGCTTCACGCTGTCCGCGACTTTGGTGCCGATGGACTTGACGTCCTCCAGCGAGTAGCCGCTGTAGATAACGACGCCCGCGAGAATCGCGACGACGATCAGCCATTTGACGACCGTCTTCACGATGCGGACGACGATGAATAATACGACCAGCGCGATGACGAGAAACAGCCAATTATCTTTAAAGAATTGTACCCATGTATCCGTATCGTAGTTAAAATCAAAGCTCATTGCGCGCGCACGTCTCCTTATACCGCCGATAAGTCATTCTACCTCACATTATAACCCATCCCCCTGGGAGCGTAAACCAGGCCGGGCGCGACCTATCCAAGCTTTGACATATCCAAGCCTCCGTCCGCGTACAAGTAGTAACAATCCGTTTCATGCGCGCAAAAGGAGTGATTCGTCCTGAGAACCGCCATTTGGCTCTATTTGTTCCTGTTCGTCGCGTTCTTCGACCTGCATGCCCAATATCCGATCCTGACCCCGTTCGCGGTATCGCTCGGAGCCGCGCCGTCGTTCATCGGACTGATGATGGGGCTGTATTCCATCACCCACCTGCCCGGCAATCTCATCGCCGGCGTCGGGGTCGACCGGTTCGGCAGCCGGTTATTCATCGTCTTCAGCCTGGGAGCCGCCGGCGGCATCCTGCTCATGCAATCCCATGTCACGAATCCGTGGCAGCTGCTGGTGCTCCGTTCGATAAGCGGCTTCGTGCTCGCCTTTCTCTCGCCCGCCTGCATGTCGCTGCTCGCGCGCATCGCGACGGACCGCATGAAGCAGCGGAAGCTGATGGCCGGCAACGGGCTCGTCCATACGCTCGCGTCCGTCATCTCCCCGGCCGCCGGCGCCTACCTGGTCGCGCAGATCGGCTTCACGACCGCCTTCAACGTGTTGGGCTGGGTGCTGATCGTCACGGCTGCCTGCGCCTTGTTGTTCATCCGCGACGTGCCCCCGCAAAGCGAGCAGCCGGCGAAGGGTCTCCCGCATGTTCAGCAGGTGCAAGCGAACGCGGAGGCGATCGGCATGCGCGGCGAGCAAACGCCGAAAGAGCGGCCCCCAGCCATCCCGTGGCTGATCTTCCTGCTGCCGATCGCCATGAGCAGCGCGCAAGGGATCCTGTCGTTCGAGCTGCCGCTCATGTCGACGACCAAGGAAGGCATGATGACGACGGGCCTGCTGTTCTCCATCGTCAGCCTAGGCGCCCTGTTCACGCTCAGCATGCTCTTCCTGAACAAGCTGTCGCCATTCCTGCGCTCGCTTTGGGGCGCCTTCATGCTGGCGCTTACGTACTTCGCGATCGCGGCCGGCGCGCCGCTGCCGTTCTTCGTGCTGCTGTTCTTCCTCGGCATGGCGAAAGGCGTGATCTTCCCCGCGCTGTCCTCGCTGCTGATCGAACGCAGCGGCGGCGAGCGGTACGGCCGCATGTTTTCCATCCTGTCCATCGCCTTCTCCATCGGCGCTTTCATGGGTCCGATGCTGGCGGGTCAGCTTCGCGATTTCGTCTCGCCCTACTATATCGCGTTCCTCGGCTTGATGCTGGCGGTCTCGGTATTGCCCTTCTTCTCCGATCCGACGAAGCACCGGAACGCGCGGGACGCGGGCGCCCATTTTTCCCATTCTGGGTGATGGCACAGGGCTTCTGTCACTCCGGGGCATATAGTACTGTGTGGCAAGCGGCAGTGATGCTTAAATGCAAAGCGCCTTACGCCCTAGTCCTTATTAGGCGAAAGAGGGGTGACTTCACAATGTCTCAATGTGTAGAACCAATCCACGGCCATCATGGCTTCGGTCATATCGGCATTATCCTCGTGCTCTTCATCCTGCTCGTGATCGTATTTAGCGGCTGGTGCTAATCGAGATCGGAAAAACGAGAAAGACGGCTCGCCGGAATCCGGCAGGCCGTCTTTTCGTTTCGCGCGCGGATGCGGTAAGATGGCGGTAGAGGTGAACAGCCATGGATATCGTCCTGATCGTGGAAGGCAAAAACGACCGCAGCCGCCTTCGGCGCGTGCTCGGCGAGGAGGTCCCCATCCTCTGCACGTACGGAACGCCCGGCACGCTGCAGATCGAGAAGCTCCGCAGGCAGGCGGGGGACAAGCAGGTGTATATCTTTACCGACAACGACGCTTCCGGGCGGCGCATCCGCGGCATGCTCCGCGACGCCTTCCCCGACGCCGAGCACATCCATACGCGGCGCGGCTATCCGGGCGTGGAGAAGACGCCGGAGGAGTATTTGATCGAGCAATTGGAAAAGGCGGGCCTCGAGGCGTACATTACGTACCCGCCGCAGGGCGCCGCCATATGGAGCAAAGAGGACGGAATGTGATCCTTCGGCCGAAACTCGCCGTCCTCAAATATGAAGGAAATAAATCACGGCCGTCACCGTCAGGATGCTCAGCGCCGTCGAGAACAGCACGACCTGCGACGCGAATTCCGGTTCGTTGTCGTATTCCACCGCCAGCAGCACGCTGGAGAGCGATGTCGGCACGGCAGAAGACACGATGAGCGCTTTGGCCATCAGGCCGTCCACGTACGTGAAGCTGTTCGTTCGCAGCAGCCAGACGACGGCCAACGCGAGCAGCGGCGCGGCGACGAGCCGAAGCCCGACGGACAGCAGCACGTCCTTCATCTTCGGATGCCTGAACGTCAGCTTCATGCTGCCGAGCTGCACGCCGAGCGTGATCAGCGCCGTGCCGATGAACGCATTCGCCAAATAACCGATCGGCGTGGTGATCGGCTCCGGGATCCGTACATGCAGGGCATGCAGCAGCAACCCGAGCGGAATCGCGTAGATGACCGGCAGTCCAAGGATGGTCCGGACGATATCCCGCGCTTGCAGCCGATGGGAATTGACGTTGTAGATCCCGTATGTATTCGGGATGAGCGCCTGCATCATCATGATGAGCACCTGGACCGACAACGTGTACGGGTTGGCGGCGAACGCCAATTGATTGAGCGGAATGCCGTAATTCGCGCTGTTATAAAATAGCACGCTGTTGCGCATCGCTCCCCGCAGCGAAGGCGGCGTTCCGCGAAGCCGGATCGCCGTTTCGACGGCGGCGTACAACAGTAACATGAACAAGAAGAAGAAGAGCAGGACTTTCAGCAGCACGTTGCCCGAGATATCGGTCGTATACAATAAATTAAAAATGACGGCCGGCGAGAACAAATAAAAATTCAGCTTCGACAACGTCTTGATGTCCAAAGAAAAAACCCGATGCAGCGTGATGCCTAAAGCAATCATGACTGACAACGGGATTACGTTGTTCCATAGTATGGAGAGAAAAATCGTCATCGGCGCGTTACGCTTTCACGAGGGCGTCGATGACATCCACGATCTTGTCCGCGTTTTGCGACTCGTCGATGGAGCCCGTCATGTACTTGCGCACAACCCCTTCGCGGTCGACGAAGGTTATCGTGTCCGTATGCGTGAACAGGTTCGTCTTCTCGTCTTTCAACAGTCCCAGCCCGAAATCCTTCATGAGCTTCTCCGTATCTTCAGCGCTGTCTTCCCGAAGGAACTTCCAGCCGCCGGCGTCGATATCGAATTTGCTCGCGTACGACTTCAGCGCTTCCGTCGTATCCCGCTTCGGATCGAACGTCACCCACATGAACTCGACGTCCTTGCCGAACGTGCCCTTCTCTTTAAGCTTGTTCTGCACCTGCGTCATCAGGTAGGTCGTCGGCGGGCAGATGTCCGGGCAGTTGGCGTAGAAGAAATAAACGACCCGCACTTTGCCGTTCGTATCGTCCAAGGTGACCTGCTTGCCGTCCAAATCCGTCAGCGCGAAGCTCGGCGCCTTCAGGCTCTGATCCAGGTTGACTTTCGTGCCTTTCGTGGACGAGAGGTATAAATAAAGTCCCATCGCGGCGCATAGCAACAGCACCGCAATCGCAAATCCGTACTTCCGCATGACGTGCATGAAAGCTCCCCCTAACCGATCGCGCCGTTCGTATCCGCGATCATGATGAGGAACACGACCATCAGATAGTTAATGGAAATCAGAAAATTCGTTCTTGCCCACTTGGTGGTGTCCGCGGCGCGCAGGCCCATGATCGTATGAACCAGCCACAGAACGCCGCCGATCAGCGAAATAATCAGGAACGTGTACCCGACGTACTCGTAAGCGAACATCAGGATGCCGGTCGGAATCAGCAGCACGATATAGGGCAGCATCTGCCATTTCGTCCGCGGAATGCCTTTCACGACCGGGAGTAACGGAAAGCCCGCCGCACGGTATTCTTCGACGCGGCGAATCGCGAGCGACCAGAAATGCGCCGGCTGCCACAGGAACAAGAGCGCGAACAAGATCCATGCCCCGGCGTCGACCTCGTTCGTTACCGCGCAGTAGCCGATAACCGGAGGCATCGCGCCGGAAATGCCGCCAATGGACGTGCTCCATGTCGACGTGCGCTTCAGCCACAAGGTGTAGATGACGACGTAAACGAAAAATCCGAGCAGCCCCAGCCAACCTGTGAGAGGATTCACAAGCAGAAACAGCACGGCCACCCCGATGATGCCAAGGACGATGCCATAAACGAGCACGCCTGTCGGATGGAGTCGTTTTTGCGGAAGCGCGCGATTCTTGGTCCGTTCCATCTTCATATCCAAGTCGCGGTCCCAATAGTTATTTATGACGCATGCCGATGCCATCGTCAAAGCCGATCCGATAAGCATGTAGAGCAGCAGCAACCAATCGATGTTATCCCATTTCGAAGCGACCCAAAATCCGCCGAACGCAGCGATCGCGTTTAATCGTATGATGCTCGGTTTTGTCAGGGCCACGTAATCTTTAAGCACAGTCAGCCTCCCCGCTTCCGATCCCTCTGAGCGTCGTTTGCGCTCAATTTTTGTGTTTTAAAATCGTTCTTAATCATACCGAAAAAACAAGCTCTTGACAATGTTCGCGGTTCCTGTTCATGAATTTGACACCGGTTGGAACCATTTTGCCCAGCCCTCAATACACTGTCAATGTGGTTGATGGCCCAACTGAGCGAAAGGAAGTGGAAAGTTCAGCAATGGCAGTCGTTAAATCCAATTCGGAAGAAGTGAAGCTGCTGGCCCGGCTTCTGCGCGCCGAAGCCGAGGGCGAGGGAAACCTCGGCATGCTGATGGTCGGCAACGTCGGCGTCAACCGCGTGCTGGGCAACTGCTTGGATTTCAGAAATATCCGCTCGATTCAGCAGATGGTCTTCCAGAGCCCCGGAGGGTTCGAAGCGACCCAGAAGGGCTACTTCTACCAGGCTGCCCGCGACAACGAGATCGGGCTCGCCAAACGGGTCATTAACGGCGAACGGCGCTGGCCGGCCACGAACGCCCTCTGGTACTTCCGTCCGGCGAACAGCTGTCCGGCGACCTGGTGGGACCAAGGGCTGGTCGATAAATATAAATCCCACTGTTTCTACGCGCCCAAATCTTCCGATTGTCCAGCTGTTTATTGAATAAAGCCACACATTCACGAAAGCGAGGAATTACATCTTATGTCTAACGGTTACGGGTACAACACGGCGGTCAGTCCAGCAAGCACGGGGGGCTTCCCCGGTTACGGCGGCGGATGGCAGCAGCCGACGTCCATGTCCATGCCAATGCAAATGCCGGTCCAAATGCCGATGCAAATGCAGCAAATGCAATCGCCGCTGGTAGCGGGCGCCTCCACGCAGCCGCCGACCGTGCCGAACGGCTCGTTCGTCACGCCGTCCGGCGGCAACGTCGTCGCGATCCCGGCGTCGGAGGAGTCCTACGTCGAGAACATCCTGCGGATGAACCGCGGCAAGATGGCGACGTTCTACATGACGTACGAAAACAATCGCGAATGGAACGCGAAAGTGTTCCGCGGCATCATCGAAGCTGCCGGCCGCGACCACATCATCATCAGCGACCCGTCCACGGGCATGCGCTACCTGCTGCTGACCTTGAACCTCGACTACGTCACGTTCGACGGCCCGATCAACTACGCCTATACGTTCAACGGCGTCACGATCACGAACAACACGTCGCTTCCGTCCGGCACGGCGGGCACGACCGCGACTACGAGTTCGGTACCGCTCGGCCGTCCATAACCGGCTTGAACGTCCACGCATGGATTTTGGCGCTGCCTCCGGGTACCCAATCCGCCATTTCACGCCAAGAAGAACGCTCCCCGCAGCGTTCTTTTTTGATGTTCAGCGCCTCTTCCTCGTCCATCGCCTCCCATACCTCGACGAACAGCAAGGGCTGGTCCGTCCCCTCGTACAGCTTGAAACCCGCTTCCGTCCGGCGCGGCGCGATCCAGCCGCGGTACCGCTCCTCCGCCGACGGCTCGATATGATACTCGACGAAACAAATAAACATGAAATTCAGCCTCCCGTTATAATCGCCCACGATTCGGAAAATACTTAAGCGTACATATATGAAGTATACACAAAAACAGCATGCCATCTCAGCACGCACAATCGAGGAGGTTCAAAACTCATGGATAGCGGAACGCATTTGGTCATGGGAATCGGGCTTGCGGGGCTCGCCGCGGTCGATCCCGTCGTCGCTTCGGACCAGACGCTTTACGCGGCCGTCCTGATCGGCACGGTCATCGGATCGGAAGCGCCGGATCTCGACGGCTTGCTGCGGCTCAAGAGCAACGCCGCCTACATCCGCAATCATCGCGGCGCCTCGCACTCCATTCCCGCCGTCGCGCTGTGGACGATCGCCATTTCCCTGCTGGTGGAAGCGATATTCAAGTTTCGGCTTCCGTGGGTTCATATCGGAGGCTGGGTACTGCTCGCGGTATGCGTTCACGTGTTCTCGGATTTGTTCAATACGTACGGGACGCAGGCGGCCAGGCCGTTCACGCAAAAATGGATCTCGTGGAACATCATCCATATTTTCGACCCCGTCATCTTTATCTCGCATCTCATCGCGATCGTGCTGTGGGCGCTGCGAATAGGCGATCCGGCCATCGTTTTCCCGCTGCTCTACGCCGGATTGATCGTGTACTACATTTGGCGAACCGTCATCCACAAGACGCTGCAGAAGAAGCTCGTCAAGCTGGATCCGGGCTACGAGGAAGGCGACCGGTTCATCCTGATCCCGACGATATCGCTGCATGACTGGAACGTCGTCAAACGGCGCCCGGACGGCTACTTCTTCATCGGGGACTTCCGGCAGGGCAAGCTGCGCTGGATCGACAGCGCCAGATGCGGGGAGCATCCGGCCATCGAGAAATCCAGGAACGACCCGTCCATCCGCGCGTTCCTTTATTTCACTTCCTTTGCCTGCGCCGACGTGCAGGAGCGGGACTGGGGCTATGAGATCCGCTGGTCCGACGTCCGCTACAGGCACCGCAAGCAGTATCCGTTCGTCGGCGTGCTGCTGATGGATAAGGAGTACAAAACGCTCGGTTCCTATGTGGGCTGGCTGAGCGACGAACGGCTGCAGAAGCGGCTCAGAATGAATACGTATTGACTCGAGGGGCCTCTTCTTGCACAATAGAAGAGGTCTTTCGCTCGCGTCTTTCGAAAACGAAACAGCAGAAGCTCAAGGTCGCCCTTGAGCTTCTGCTGTTGCTTCTTATTATCCGGTTATGGATTAGCGGAATTGCGAAGAACCGGACAGTTGTTGCTCGGCGATTTGGACCAATTTACGCGTGATGTAACCGCCGAGGGAGCCGGCATCGCGAGTAGAAAAGTTGCCATAGTAGCCGTCTTGCGGGATTTGAATGCCCAGCTCTTGCGCGGCCTCGTACTTCAATTGATCAAGTGCTGCGCTTGCTTGCGGTACAACCAACGTATTGCTGCTGTTGCTACGTGCCATGTGGAATTTCTCCTTTCAACTCTTACGATGGTGTGTTGCAAACTTATTATGATTCGTTCGCGAGAAGAATATGCTAAACTCGCGCAAATAATTTATTACGTGAAGGAGTAGGTTCCCATGTCCAAGCCGATGGCGCTTTGTTTCGCCATATTCTCCGTGCTTTTAATGTGCGCCACAGCGATTTCCATCAGCTATAGCGGATGGCTCGCGGTCCTGTTTTTCGTCCTGACGATCTTCAGCATCGGCGCCGGTTTCATCGTCAACGCCAAAATGAGACGCCGCAGACAAGGGTAACCCCCGTCTGCGGCGCTCGTCTTTCTTCTCTATGCGGCATCGAGCCTAGCGGGGCAGCAGGAAGCCCATCTTCTCCTTGGCGCTGCGAAGCGTCGCGTTCGCGACCTCCGATACCCGCTCCGCGCCCTGCTTCAAGATAGCGTGAATCTCGCCGGAGCCGCGGATGTCCGCATACCGCCGCTGCAGCGGTTCCAGCTTCGCGACGACGTGCTCCGCCAGCTCCTTCTTGAACGCGCCGTAGCCTTGCCCCTCGTAGCGCGCTTGGATCTCCTCCAGCGTCATGTCCGCGCAGTGCGCGTAAATGCTCATCAAGTTGCTGACCTCCGGCTTCTCGGCCGGGTTGAAAATGACGTCTCGGCCGGAATCCGTCGTAGCCCGGCTGATCTTCTTGCGGATCACGTCCGGCGGATCGAGCAGCGCGATGTAGCTGGCCGGATTCGGATTGCTCTTGCTCATCTTCTTGGATCCGTCGTCCAAGGACATGATGCGCGCGCCGACCTTCGGGATGTACGGCTCCGGAATCGTGAACTGGTCGCCGAAGCGTTGGTTGAACCGCTGCGCCAGGTCGCGCGTCAGCTCCAGATGCTGCTTCTGATCGTCTCCGACCGGGACCAGATCCGCGTTGTACAGCAGGATATCCGCGGCCATCAGCGTCGGGTACACGAACAAGCCCGCGCCGACGGAATCTTTGCCGGTGGATTTATCCTTGAACTGCGTCATGCGTTCCAGCTCGCCCATGTAAGCGAGCGTCGTGAACAACCAGCCGAGCTCCGCATGGGCCGATACGTGGGACTGCGCGAACACGCTCGCCTTGGCCGGGTCGATGCCCGCGGCGATGAAGAGCGCCGCGACCGCTTCCGTCTGTTCCCGCAGCGCCGCCGGCTCCTGCGGCACGGTAATGGCATGCAAGTCGACGACCATGAAGAAGCACTCGTGCGTTTCCTGCAGCTTGACGAAATTTTGAATCGCCCCGATGTAATTGCCGAGCGTCAGCTGCCCGCTTGGCTGAATGCCTGATAATACGCGTTTCATTGCCTTCGTCCTCCTTTTTTTCCACGCAAAAAAAGCCCTCCGCCGCAAGGGACGAGGACCGTGGTGCCACCCTAATTCGCTTGCTCGCTATCGACGCACCATTGCGGTACACGGACGCGGCAAACCTCCAAGCTTCCTAACGCGAAGCGACTCGGCGGTGCATACGAAGCTCCCGGGGAGCTCTTTCCTCATCGCGGCTCGGGGATCCATTCGGCCAATCGGACGCCTGCGCCGGTTCGCACCACCCACCGGCTCTCTGAAGCGGCTATCCGCGCTTACTTGTTCCCGTCATTGCTTTAGCACGATTATACCTTGCGGATGGCTAAAGTCAAGAGGGGGTTCCCTTGCATCCCTATGTATAAATGTAACTTATAAGTTCACTTGCACTCCTAAGTTCAAATTCATCCTCTAAGTTCAATTGTACCCCCTAAATCCCCCTGAGGGGGACCCCGAGGGCTCCCGCCCTCTGGACACCCGGATGGTTGTCTGGTGACGTGCAGCGGCGTTTGTAGCGTTTCTGCGTGCTCGTGCTCGTATTTGTCCCTTTGGGACAAGACTTTTGTTCCTCTTGGCCCTTCGGGGTCCCCCCTACATCGCCTTGGGGGGACCCCGAAGGACTTCCCGCCCTCAGGACACCCGGATGATTATCTCGTGACGGCTGTGGCGCTTGTGGCGCTTCTGCGTGCTTGTGCTCGTATTTGTCCCGTGCGTCGCCCCAGCTTTTTCGAATGTCGCGGCCTAGCGTTCGTCGCCTTAGGCACCGTGCATTTGGATGCGGCACGATCGCAGTTCCCTTTCGTACTACCGCTTCTAACAAAGGACAAGTCTTCCCGCCCTCCTGCATAGGATTAAGGATAACCTCCGTTTGTCCCTTCGGCAGGTTGGTTAATGATGGTTGAAACGATGAAAGGAGGAGTTTCACATGGCTAATCCTTGGTCCGTGCCCGATTCGGAGAAATCCAAGCTTCGCGATGCCGGAACCGCGCCGCGTGCGGGCGCCCGTCCCGCTTCTTCGGTCGATCGGCCCCGGCAGCGCAGCCGGATGGGGGTTATTTCGTTCTCGAAACATCTGTATTGCCGGTTCCAAGACGACGATGTCCAAGCGATGGGAGCTCAATTGACGTATTATTTGATCCTGTCCTTCTTCCCTTTCCTGATTTTCATCATCGCGGTGCTCAGCTTCGCCGATCTGACGGTGAACGACGTGATCGACCGCATTCGGCCCGTGATGCCGCAGCTGTCGACCGAGACGATCGCGGACGCCTTCGAGGAAATCCAAAGCTCCCGCAGCGGCTCCCTGCTGTCGATCGGCCTCCTGGTGACGATCTGGTCCGCCTCGAGCGGCGTCAGCGCCATCATGAAAGCCCTGAACAAAGCCTACGATGTCGAGGAATCGCGTCCGTTCTGGAAGGTAAAGGCGTACTCGCTGCTGTTCACCGTCGTGCTCGCGCTCGTGATCGTGTTCAGCCTCGTGATGCTCATCTTCGGCCGCATCATCGGCGACATGCTGTATAAAGAAACGCGCCTGCCCGGCAACTTCGACGCGCTCTGGAGCGTCGCCCAATTCGTGCTGCCGATCGCCGTGATGGCCGTCCTGTTCGTCGCCTTGTACCGGTATGCGCCCAATCTGCGGCTGCGGTTCCGCGAGGTGCTGCCGGGCGCGCTCTTCGCGACGTTCGGCTGGATCGCGACATCGCTCGCGTTCTCCTTCTACGTCAACAACTTCGGCAGCTACTCCAAAACCTACGGAAGCATCGGCGGCATTATCGTCCTGCTGACCTGGCTGTATCTGTCGAGCATCATCATCGTGATGGGCGGCGAGATCAACGCGGTGCTGCATTTCGACCGGAACGGCAAAACGAAAGACAATTGCAAGCAGTTTTCCATCCCCGTCCCGCTGTTCTTCCGCAACAAGAAATAACCTTATCGCGGTTCAAGGCGACCGCGGCCATCGCGCTGCGTCCCGACACCATCGAGCCGCTGAACGAATTCCCCTGTAGCGCGGAGGATCGAGCACGCAAAAAGCCGCAGCGGACTTCGCTGCGGCTTTCCTTCGTCTACCATCGTTGCTTCATTTTATTGAATCTGCTTCAAATAAGAAACCAAATCCTTGATTTCCTTGTCGGACAAATCCGACGTATGGCCATGCTCGTCGCCGGCCCGTTTGATCACGTCCTCCAGCGTCGGCGCGCTTCCGTCGTGGAGGTAAGGCGCGGTCGCATAGACGCCGCGCAGGGTCGGCGTATCATAGAAGCCGCGCTCGCGCTTGTTGGCGAACGCGCCGCGCGCGTCGCCGGCATAATCGACGTCCGCGGCGTTGACCGTGCCGACGTTATGCAGGAAGTCCTTGTTGTCCGTCGTCAGCCGTCCGTCCGCCCCTTTGGCATTGGCGCTGTCAGTCATTGCGTCGGTCGCGTGGCAGGCGATGCACTGCGCCTTGCCTTCGAATATCGCCTTGCCCCGCTGCCCGTCCGCGGTCAGCTGCCCGTCTTCCGTCCGGAATGGGCTTTGCGGCACCGGAAAGGCATCGGGCATGCGCATGTACGCGGCCAAAGCGTCGAACAGCTTCTTCGCGTCCGCGGGCAGCGGCTTGGCCGGGTCGACCTCGCCGAGGCCGCCCATCTCGCCCTGCACCGTATGAATGTAATCGTCGAACTCGTCGCGGCTGCCATCCCACATGAACAAGCCGGTATCGAACGCGAGCACGTTGCTCGGGATGTTCCGCGGCCCTTTGCCGGTCATGATGGACAACCGGTCGACCTCGCCGTCGGAATGGCAGGAGGCGCAGCTCATCCAATTGCTGCCCGTCAGCGCGTAATCGTCGGAGTTCGCGCTGTAGAACAGCGTCTTGCCGAGACGCTGCTGCGCGTCCAGCCGATCCTTCGCGATCAGCTTCAGCGGCTCGCCGTCGACGCGCGCCTGCCCGCCCTCTTCGTCCGCGGGAGGAAGCGCGACGACGGTGAGGTCATGAGAGCTCGCATTGTTGATATACAGCTTACTGCCGTCCTTCGACATCACCATGCCGATCGGCAAATCCCCCGGCAGGTGATGAATGATTTGGCCGGCTCTGCCGCCCCGCGCCAGATCGAATACGAGCAAGTCCTCGCTGCCGCCCATAAGCGCGTACGCCTTCTTCCCGTCGGGCGAGAACACGATGTCGGTCGGATTGGAGACGATGATCGTTTTGCCGAATTTATCCTTCACGTCGATGGCTTTGAACAATTCCTTGCGCGACTTGGCCTCCTCCTCGCCGGTCTTCGCGTCCACCACGGACAGCGCCGGAAAAATCACTTCCTCGAACTGGACCGGCGTATCGGTATTGGTCAGCAGATGCGCTTCCCATAACGAGCTGCCGTCCGGCGTCAGGCGCAGCTGCTCCACCGTATTCGGCTTGCCCTGGCTTTTCTTCCGGTCCGGCAGATCGGGAGAAGGCGCAAGCGCGCGGTCGCTCAGCAGCTTCATCGAAGCCGTCTCGTATATCGACGTGTCCGCGGTCAAATAATCCGAGACGTACAGCTTCGCCCCGTCCGCCGAAATCGCGACCGCGCGCGGATTATCGCCCGCTTTCTCCTGCTTCAGCACCTTCCGGCTGCCCGTATCGACGACGGAAACGGTGCCGGAGCGGTAATTGGTCACGTACAGCGTCTTACCGTCCGGGCTCTCCACGATGCCGTAAGGCTCGATGCCCGTCTTGACCGATCCGAGCACGGCGCCTTTATCGATATCGACCCACTCCACCGAGTTCGCGTAACGGCAGGTGACGTAGAGCGTCTCGCCGTCGGGCGACAGCGCAAGCTCGCGCGGTTCTTTGCCGACGGCGATCTCCTTGACGACTTTGCGGTCCTTCGCGTCGACGACGGAAACCGTATTCGTGTCGCCGTTCGCGATATAAAGCGTGCCTCCGTCGGCGCTCATGACGATGCTGCTGCCGGATTGCGGAGCCGGGGCGGCCTTGTCCCCCGAGCCGGAGCATGCGCTTAACAACGCCATGGCGGCGAGTGCACCCGCACCCGCCGCCAGTTTGATCGCACGCCGCCCGTTATTTGGAAACTTCAACGGGGAGAAGTATCGGCGCAATCCCATTATCACCATGTCCCTTCTGAATCTGAGGCACCGTATCGCCGTCGGTATTGCCGGAATCGTCGCCTTCTTTGTAGACGTCGCCGGTATCCCAGAATTCGCTGGCCTGCATGCCTTCGTCGAGTTTCGGTCCGTTGACGACTTGCTTGAAGAACGTCACGTATCGGTCTTGGATCGCGTTCTGCTCGAGCGCTTTCGGCGCGTCCGCGTCGCCGCTCGTGTTCTTCAAATGCTCCAGCGCCAATCGGAACACGGCGGATACCCCGCCGGCCGCGAACGCGTCGTACTTCGCTTCGTCGCCGCTTGTTTTGTAGGCCTTCAGATCGTCGTCCCACAGCTTCTCGTCCATGGCGACATACAGCTTGCGGGCGGCGTCGCGGTATTTCTCGTCCTCGGTCACGAGGAAGGCGGAAGTCAAGCCGCGGATCGCGCCGATTTGAGCTTCAAGCGAAGTATCCTTGCTCGCTTCGCCCTTCGCCGTGTCGTAGCCGGTAACGGCCAAGCCGTCTTTGTTGATGAGCGAATTCAACATGAAGTCCGCCTGCTTCACGATCATGTCCTTCGCGGCCGCCCCCTGCTCCGTCTTCAACCCTTCGGCGGCATCGCCGTTGGCGTAACCGACCGGCAGCCCGTCGATGGCGCGCTCGAACATGCGAAGCGCTTCGATCGTATAACCCGCTTGGAACGTATCCACCTGCGCGCCCTGCTGATCGCCGTCCGATTCCGTGACGAACGCGCCGGCCTTCTCGTTCCAATGGCGGTTCTTCACGTTGTCGAACACGGCCAGCAGCACGTCATGCGCAACGGTGTACGGATCCGTGGACGCGATGTCGTTGCCGTCGTCGGCGTCCGTATTCACGGCGGGAGCCGCAGGGAACGGATCGCCGTCGAACACCCGCGCGAAGGCCGGATTGCGGTTCGGATTCGCCGGACGCTGGTCGGTCATGCCGAAGAATTCCGACGTCGGCCAAAGCATCAGCCACTGGTCCTGCAGCAGGCTGCGGCCGTCGGAGACCTTCAGGCTCTTGACGCCCGCGAAGTCTTTGTTGCCGTCTTCCTCCACGTCGATCGTATGCGGCAGGTAGCCGCCGAAAGCGCCGGACAAGGCCCCGATGGACTTGGAAGACGCGTTGTAGAACAGATTGTCGCGCACGTACAGCAGCTTGTTCCATACTTCGTCGGTCAGGATCATGCCCTGCATGCCGTCCACGGAGCTAACGCCGAGCTTCAAGCCTTGGTCGGCTTCCGGGCCTTCCTTGGCGGTGGAAGCATCGACTTCCTCGTCGCTCTTTGCGTCGTGCAGGTTGCCGAGGAAGTCTCCCGCCCATAACGACTGCTTCAGCATCGTGCCGCCATACGCGGCCGGAACGAGCTGTTTCTTCATTTTATCGCGGTTCCAGCGAAGCGAGGAGAAATCGATCTGATAATTGGGAATATACGATCCGTCTTCGCCGTCCGCGTATTTGCCGGTATCTACCTTCTGACTATATTGCGGATCGCCGGACGCGTACTCGATGAACGTCGGGAACATGTTCTGTTGGATGTCTTCCGCCGGCTGGCCTACGCTGTCGGCCATGTGCTGGAACCGCGAAGCGAGCAGTTCGTTGTTCGCGACTCCGGCTGCCTTCGCCTCGAGCGACGTCGCCGGACCGTTGGCCAGATGAAGGCCGAGACCGGACTTCTCGACGACCTCGTACATCGCCTCCTCGGAGTACTCGTACGATTCGATGCCCGCCTTGTAATCGAAAGCCGTCGGCTGGTCGATTTTGCCGGCGTCCAGGACGTCGAGATCGACGCCGAGCGACTCTGCCAGCGGCTCGCCGGAGAGCTCGAACTCCGCGTAAGCGAACATATTGCCCGCCGTATCAAAGCTGTAATCGGATACTTTCACGTGCACGTCGTTATCGCTGCAGCCCGATAAGGCGACGGAACAAGCAAGCAGTGCCGAAACCGCTGCGGCTCCGGTCGTTTTCTTGCGTGAATTCATGAGTATAAGTCCCCTAACCTATAAAAAATTATGGATGCATTTTACTAACAATGATAATCATTATCACACAAGCGAATTCTACTCTTTTTGCTCGGGATTGGCAACGGTTTTTTGAAAGGTTGCCGATTTTGCCGAGAAGTTTGTCCTGCGCGCGAACAAGCCCGCATACCCTATTCTTAACGAAGGTTGCGAAGGCCGAAGGGCCGTCCGGCGAAGCGATCCGAAGAGGAGGCAGCGGTAGCGTGCATGATTTTCAGCATATATTCATCAGCATCATTATTGAAGCTTTTCCGTTCATCCTGCTTGGCGTCCTCGCCTCGGCCGTGCTTCAGGTATTCGTGTCGGACCGGCTCGTCGCGAAGCTGACGCCGCGCAATCCGGTGGCGGGCGTGCTCTTCGGCAGCCTGCTCGGCCTGCTGCTACCCCTCTGCGAATGCGGCATGATCCCCATCGTGCGAAGGCTGATCCGCAAGGGCATGCCTCCTTATATCGGCATGGTGTTCATCTTCGCCGGGCCTATTCTCAACCCCATCGTGTTCGCCTCTACCTTCAACGCGTTCCGGTCCGAGCCTTCCATCGCGTACGCCCGCATGGGCTTGGCATTGGTCGTTTGTTTGCTGCTCGGCCTGGCGCTTTACGTCTTCATGAAGCGAAGCCCGCTGAAGCTGGGGCTCCATTCCTTCGTTTCGGGAGGCTCCAGGCAGCCGGACGATCATTACCAATACAATCACGGTCATTCGGGCGGCGGAATCCGGGACCGGGTTCAGGCGACGTTCACGCATGCCTCCGACGAATTTTTCGACATCGGCAAATATTTGATCATCGGGGCGCTGCTCGCGGGGCTCGTGCAATCCTCCGTCAGCCCGGAGCTGCTGCAAACGGTCAGCGGAACTCCGGCGCTCGCCTCCCTGTTCATGATGGCGGCCGGCTTCGCGCTGTCGCTGTGCTCCACCTCCGATGCCTTTGTCGCATCGTCGTTTCACGGCATCTTCGGCCCCGGCGCGCTGCTGGCCTTTCTCGTCTTCGGACCGATGGTAGACGTCAAAAGCCTGCTGCTGCTCTTCGCCGCCTTCCGCAGCAAAATCGTCGTCGGCATCGTCGTCTTCCTGTTCGCGGCGGTGTGGATCGGCTCCATGCTGGCGGAGAAGCTCGTATTCGGAATCTAAGGAGGTCTTCCGTCATGTCGACCAGGCAGCGAAGAGCCATCGTCCACCACTTGATCCGGTGCTGCATCCTCGGCGCGTTCGGCTTCTACATCGTCTTTCTTGTCCGCACGGGCAGTCTCGCCGGCTATGTCGAGCCGAATCTCGCCGCCGCGGTCAAGCTGTCCGCGATCGGCTTGTTCGCGACCGCGATCTACCAGCTGCATGCCGCCTTATCGGAATGGCAGGGCTACTCCCCCGAAGCATGCGATTGCAATCATGAACCGTCCCCGTCCTTCGCCGCGAACCTGATCATATACGGCCTTTTCGCGCTTCCGATCGTACTAGGCTTCGCCATGTAAATTGGAAAAAATTACAATGTTGAATTGACAGACTATTTCGCATAATTGCTTCCAGCGTATCCATACTAAGGGTACACAAAGGAGGTGATTACGATGGCTTCCAACCGCAGCAGCAATTCCCTGCTCGTGCCCCACGCCATGGCGGCGCTTGACCAAATGAAATTCGAAGTGGCGCGCGAAATCGGCGTTTCCATTCCGCAAGACGGCTATTACGGCGATATGGCAACCCGCGACGCAGGCGCGATCGGCGGAAACATTACGCGCAAACTCGTGCAAATGGCGGAAATGCAACTTGCAGGCAGAGCTTCCCGTTAACGGCTAAGCGACGACCTCCGGGGGCAATATGCCGAATAGGAACGAAAAAAGCTGCCCCAGCGTTCCGAGGCAGCTTCTTTATTATGTAATCAAGATTATGTATTCAAGGCGCGTCGCGCAGTTGTTGACCGTATTTCGGCGTGTACCGGAACATATTCGCCAAATTGTAATTGGATTCGAACATAATGCTTGCCGACCAGGCCCCGGACCGGACCGAGAAATCGTACAAAATCTCGCCGTGCGTCCAATTGCGCTTCAGCTTTATGGAATCGACCGCCATGTGGCGGAAAGCCTGCACCTGCTCCCGCGTCATTCCCTGCTCCGAAGTGCCGATTCGTCCGTTCTTGCTTTCGATCGGATTGTGGCGAACGCCGTATTTTCCGACGACGTTGTTCCGTATTTGAATGATAACGGTCCCCGCCAGCGAATGCAGCAGCTCTTCTTCCAATTGTTTGAACACGTAATCAACTTGTCGAGTTAAGGCCATTTCATCCTGCTCCATGTGTATACGCCTCCGCAATCCCTGATTTAGATGTATTTTCCATCTCATCCAATAGACCTATTATAGGACAGGCTTCTCGATCTTACAACAGTTTTTTTACAAAAATCTTACAGATTTTTAGTACTTTCGACACCCAAATTCATAACCTTACAGTCCTTTCGACATGATCCGATCGTATGGGACTTATATAGACAAAAAACGGAGCAATGATATAATAGGATTATTCCAAAATTAGGGGGAGCAAGCATGATGCAATGGTTCTCTGCTTTATCGATTCGCAATAAGCTGCTGACGGGCTGCTACGCCATCGTCGCCATTTTCTCCGTCGCGCTTATCCTTGGTTTGCTTATGACGGGCGGCAGCATCGTGCTGGGAATTTGCATTATCGCGATCGCCGCAATCGTTACCTTCCCGCTCGTGCGCGTAATTGAGACAGCGCTTACATCATCCATCCAAGACATGACTTCGATCGCGTTCGGCATCGCCAAAGGGGACTTTACGCAGAAGGTCGACGTATCCTCTTCCGCGTCGCTCGGCGAGCTCGGCCACTCGTTCAACAGCATGGTGGACAAGCTGCGCGATATTTTAAAAGAAACCTCGACGATTTCCAGAGTCGTGAACGATACGAGCCGAAACATCTTCGATAAGAACGTCGAGCTGAAACGGGTCATGGAGCAGGTCGCCGCTTCCGCGGGCGAGCTGGCTACGGGCGCCAACGAGATCTCCGAGGATGTCGGCGACATGGCCGATTCGATCCGCGAGATCGAGGAGAAAGTAAGCGCCTACGCCCATTCCACGCAAGAAATGAACGAACGCTCCGAGCAGACGCTGAGCCTCGTGGCCCGCGGCCGCCAAGCCGTCGACAGCCAGTCGCTGGGCATGAACCGCAACGTGGAGGCGACCTCGAAGGTCGCGGCAACGATCGAAGACCTCGCGCGGAAGGCGCAGGGCATCTCCTCCATCACGCGAACGATCTCGGATTTGGCGGAGCAGACGAACCTGCTGTCGCTGAACGCATCCATCGAGGCGGCCCGCGCGGGCGAGCACGGCCGAGGCTTCGCGGTCGTTGCCCAAGAAGTGCGCAAGCTTGCCGAGGAATCCACGTCCTCCACGAAGGAGGTATTCACGCTCGTGCGCGACATCGACGCCGGCGTGCAGCAGGCGATCCAGAACATCAAGGTCAACGAAGAAGTCGTCCAGCTGCAAATGCAGATGCTGCGCGACTCCGAGCATGTATTCACGGAGCTCGTCACGAGCGTCGAATTCATCACCGCCCAAATCGCCCAGTTCTCCAGCGAGAGCGATGCGATGCTGGACAGCGCCCGCAAGATCTCCGGCGCCATCCAGAACATCTCCGCGATCACGCAGCAGTCCGCGGCCGGCACGGAGCAAGTGTCCGCCTCGATGAACGAGCAGATCGGGTCCGTTCAAGCCGTCGTCTCCGAAACGGAGCAGATGCAGCAGATCGTCATGCAGCTGCAGCGTACGATGTCGATCTTCAAGATCTGATCTAATTCATACCCGATATTAAAGAAGAAGCCGCCCCGGTTACCCGGTGGCGGCTTTTTGTGCGTTTTATCCGGCCTGCTATTAAGCTTCGTCCGCTGCTCGTCAATCGCGACGCAAGTCGTTGACTCAGGAGCAACCCGGCCTTACGGCAGTTCCCTACATTCCTTTGCCGTACTCGTAGCCCACCGCATTCAAGAAGGCGCGCGCGATCACCGCGTGGCCGATCTGATTCGGATGAACCCGGTCCCAGGCCAGCGTCCCGGCATACAAGTGCTCCAGCACGCGTCCGAACGCGGCCTGCGTGTCGACGAACAACGTGCCGAATTTCTCCGCGACGCGCTTGACCGCCGCGCCGTACCGGTCCATCTGCGCCCGCATCAGGTCGTCCGCATTCGGCTCGATGTAGAAGGGCGTCATCAGGACGAGTCCCTTCAGCTGCGGCAGCGTCGCCGCGACGAGCGACTCCAGCGTGGCTTCGTATTCGTCCAAGTACACATGCGACTCCTTGATCGTCGGCGAGTCGAATTGACGCCATACGTCGTTCGTGCCGATCATGACGGACAACCAGTCCGGCTTCAAATCCAGCACGTCGGTCTGCCAGCGGTTCTTCAGATCGCGGACGGTATTGCCGCTCGTCCCCATATTCGTGACGCGGATGCCGCGCTCCGGATACGTCGAGGACAGCAGCGCATCGACGACGCCGACGTAGCCTTTGCCGATCGCGTCGAACAATCCTTCGCCTACGGGCCGCGCGCGGCTGCAATCCGTGATGGAATCGCCGATCATGACCAGTCTTTCATGATTTCCGATGAGCATCTTCGTTTGCCTCCCTTTTAATTGGACCCCAGGAAAAATTGAATCGTTTTGTCATTAAAGCCCGGCAGCCCTTCATGTCCGAAATCCGGATAGATTTCAAGCCGCTTCGGCGCGGCGATTTTGTTGTACGCCGCGAACTGCGTGGACGGCGGACAGATCGTATCCATCAATCCCACGGCCATCATGACCTCGCCTTGAATCCGGTTCGCCAGATGTTGAATGTCGATGTACCCGAGCTTCGTGAAGATCTCGTCCTCGCGCTTATGCTGCGGATCGAAATGGCGAAAAAACGTGCGCAATTCGGCGTAGGCATCCTTGGCCAGGTCCATCTCCCACACCCGGCGGTAGTCGCTCAGGAACGGGAATACCGGTGCAAGCTTCTTGATTCTCGGCTCCAACGCGGCGCAGGCGATCGTCAGCGCGCCTCCTTGCGAGCCGCCCATGGCGTAGACGCGCTCGCCGTCCACTTCCGGACTGTCGATCGCGATTCCTGCCAGCTGCGCGCAATCCAGGAAAACATGCCGAAACAGCAGCCCGTCCGGATCGCCGTCCAATCCGCGGACGATATGGCCGTTCAGCGTGGTCCCGGAGACGCCGCCCGTATCCTCGGAATATCCGCCTTGCCCCCGGACGTCCAGGGAGAAGATCGAGAAGCCGAGCGAGACGATGCCGAGCTTGTCCGCCCACTCTCCCGCATTGCCGCTGTAGCCGTGGAATTGCACGACGGCGGGATGCGGCGCGTCAGAGCGGCGCGGCCGCGCGTACTTCGCGTGAATGCGCGCGCCTCTGACCCCCGTGAAATACAAATCGAAACATTCCGCAGCAGGCGTCTGGAATTCACTCGGCACGAGCTCGATCGCCGGGTCGACCGCGCGCATCTCGGACAGCGCCCTTTCCCAGTAAGCATCGAAATCGGCAGGCTTCGGGTTGATTCCTGAATACGTTTGCAATTGGTGAAGCGGCATATCGATGTTAGGCATCTTCAATCCCCTTTTCGCGCGTGTTGATTCTTTTTCATGTTACGTGCTCGGTGCACCGCTGTAAAGGGTAGATTCCGATTTTTCGGTGAATGCTCGGCGCGGACAGCGGGCAAAATGACTTCATTAAGGAGGGAAGGCCATGCGGATGTTAAGCGGGGCGAGGAAAGCGCTGTTGCTGCTGGCGGCTTGGTCGTTATTGGCCGCCTCCTCCGGCGAGGGACGGGAGGTCGGCGCCGCAGCGGCGCGTGCGGCCGCGGCGGAAAGCGGCGCCCATCGGCTTCAAGGGCCCTCCGAAGAAACGGACGCCTTCTCCGGCGTCAAGCCCAAAAAACAGAGCGCCCGCGCGAAATCGATGTCCTGGGTAACGCTGCAGAAGCGCTATCCCGGCGCCTTCGTCGTCTGGGGCTCGCGGCGGTACCGGAAAGTAGCGCTTACGTTCGACGACGTGCCGGACCCCAGATATACGCCCCAGGTGCTGGATACGCTGGCCCGCTATAAAGTAAGGGCGACCTTCTTCGTCGTCGGCCAACGGGCGGCCGCCAATCCCGCTCTCGTCCGGCGCATGAGCAGGGAAGGCCATATCATCGGCAATCATTCGCTCAATCATCCCGTGTTCTCCCGGATCTCGCTGTATGCCATGCAGCAGCAAATCCTGCGCACGGATTGGATTCTGAGGCCGCTGGCAGGCTACAGCCCGAGGTTCGTCCGACCGCCGTACGGGGAGATCACGCCGGCGCAGGTGGAATGGCTCCGGGGCGGAGGCTATACGGTCGTCAATTGGGACGTCGATTCCGAGGATTGGCGAAGCCTGGACAGCAACGCCATCCTGATCAACATCAAGCGAACGCTTCAGCCTGGCTCCATCATCCTGCAGCATGCCGGCGGAGGCGCGGGCCAGGATCTGTCCGGCACCGTCGCCGCGCTGCCCCGGCTTATCAAGCTGCTGCGAAGCAAAGGATACACGATCGTCACGCTGCCCGAGCTGCTCGGCCGTCCGGCCAATCGCAAAGGGCAATAGAACGAACGAAACGGCAGTCCCGAGGGACTGCCGTTTGCCGTAAGACGTGCTTATTTATCAAGAACGAAGACCTTGACGGATTGAAAGCCGAAATTGCTTGCTTGCTGCTGCGATTGCGGAACGAAAATATCGATTCGGTTCCCGCTGATGGCACTGCCTTGGTCGGACGCGACCGCCATCATGCCTCCTGACGGAAGACCGTTATGATCGTAGCCGGTAATGTACAATTTGCTTCCCATCGGAATGACGTCCGGATCGACCGCGATCGTGCCGAGCTTCAGCGGATTGCCGAAGTAATCGACCGCTCCCCAGCCGTTCTCCGAGGCCGCAGCCGTATACGCGCTTGCTTTTGCCTGCACGACGTCCGTATAGACGTACGACTTGCCGTTCACGGTAACGCGGTCAGCCTGCGGCTTTTGGGCCGTCGTTTTTCTTGCCTTGGAAGTCGTCGCCGCCTTCTTAGGAGCGGCTTTCTTCGCCGGGGCAACTTTTTTCGCAGGCGCGGCTTTCTTGGCCGGCGCGACCTTTTTCGCCGCCGCTTTCGGTGCTTCCGCCGTTTTTTTGGCTGCCGGCTTCACGGCTTGTTTATCGGCCGCGAGCTTCGTCGCTTTCACCGGCGTCGTCGATTTGGCCGTTGCGGTCGCCGGAATGACCAGCATCAAGCCTTCGTAAATATTCGCCGCGTCGACAAAAGGATTCGCCTGCTGCAGCAGATCGACGCTGACGCCGAATTGGCTCGAGATCTTCCAGAACGTGTCGTCGTCCTTCGCTTTGTACTTGGCCTCCGCATGGGCGGCCGCCGCGCTTTGGGCGAGAATGACAAGGCTGAGCGCTGCTGCTACAACGCCCTTCTTCCAGTGGATATTCATGTTGTCGATTTCCTCCTTAGTTTACGGCCATATGCCTGAAATGCGGGCATAGGACGTCATCGCGAGAGCGACAGATCCGCTTTAAACGGAAGCGGAACGATGATGTCGTCATCGCATGCGGCCTGCGAGGTTAGTTGTCGGATTCGGGTCGAGGAGTTCGACCCTACGCGCGTAAACGCGCGATTCACCCCAGCGCCAAGGCGCGGTGAACCCGTCATGTGATGTCCATCAGATGACGGGAACGGAGCAATATGACTTGCTCCAAAAGATCCCCCGTACGAGTAACGTTTCGGCTCGCGTAATAGAATACCATAATTCGAACGGACAATCCTACCGGTAAATCCGCCCAACGGGCGAATTACGGCATCGTTTCAATCGAATTTGGGCAAATGCACCGTCACCGTCGTTCCGATGCCGGGTCGGCTGGATATGTCGATTTTGCCGCCATGACCTTCGATGATACGGTAGCACACCATGAGCCCGAGCCCGGTTCCGCTGTCCTTGGTCGTGAAGAACGGGTCTCCGAGCAGCGGCAGCTGCTCTTCGGGAATGCCGACCCCTTGATCGGCGATCGAGACGGCGATCCCGCTGCCGGAGGACTTCAAATCCACGACCACCATCCCGCCTTGCGGCATCGCTTCGATGGCGTTTTTGATCACGTTGACGAACACCTGCTTGAGCTGGTTCTCTTCGCAAAGCAGCGACGCGGAATCGGCGTCGTAATACGCGGTCAGCTGCACGTTGTTCATGATCGCCTGCGTCTCGAGCAGCGTCAGCACGCTCTGGATCGTCTTGATCAGATCATGCTTGCGGAATTGATTCGCCTGCGGCTTCGCGAGCGCCATGAACTCCTGCACGATCGAATTGATCCGGTCCAGCTCCACGAGCATGATGTCGAAATAATCGTGGTAGCTGTCGATCCTCGTCTTGAGAAACTTGGAAAACCCGATGAGCGAGGTCAGCGGATTGCGGATTTCGTGCGCGATGCCCGCGGCCATCTGCCCCACGACCGATAGCTTCTCCGACTGAATCATCGCCTCCTCGTCCTTCTTGCGATCGCGAATGTCGCGAAAAACGCTCTGCACGACCGTGCCCTTGCCGGGATAATCGCGGATCCGGGTGCTCGAAACCTCGACGTCGATCACTTCGCCCGAGGCGCCGACGAGCTTCGATTCGGCAAAATCGTTGGGCTCGTCCGTCTCGAAGACTTGCATAAGCCGTTCCTTCGCGGTTTCTCTTACGTCGGGATGGAGGTAGTGCAGGAAAGGCTTCGAAAGCAGCTCCGCTTCCGTCAAGCCGAGGATGCGCAAGCCAGCCTGATTCGAAAAAATAACCGTTTCGCCGTCATGGACGAAGATGGGTTCGGGCAAATATTTGATCAGCCGCTGATAGCTCGTGGCATCCGGATGAAGCCCGCGATCCGCGTTCCCCCCCGGCTTCAGCGCCAGCTTTCGTTTCAGTTCCGAAGCAAGCACGCGATTGCAATAAACGGCTTTGCGCCTCATATCCCGACCTCCGCAACGATTATCCTAACGAATTCGCTTCCGTTAGGCCAATCCCTTCGGCATTAGAAACAATTAATCTTGGGCCTGCATGCCAGCGATCAGGATCTCGATGCCTTCGCCGAAAATCGGAAGAATGCGCGCGAGCAGCTCTTCGATCGGCCCCGCATGCCCGCCGTACGTGCTGACGAAGCCTTCCAAGTAATAAAACAGCACCCGCGCGCGGTTCATCAGCTTCTCTCCGTCGTCGGTCGGATCGGGAGGAAGGGTCAAGCGCAGAGAATCCCGCATATGCGCGAACAGGCGGTTGCGGATCACGTTGATCTCCAGCGCCGGAGCGGGATCGTCGACCCTTACGGAGCCGGACATGAACAAGACCGTATGTAAGCTGCCGCTGCTCAAGCTGAAGACGACGTAACGGCGGCAGACGCTCTTGAGCCGTTCGAGCGGCGCGCGATCCGTGTTGGCCATTTCCGCGTGAAACTCGCTCTCCAGTTCCAATAACGACGGAATGGCGATATGCTGCAACAGCTCTTCCTTGTTCTTGAAGTACAAATAAATCGCCGTATGCGAGCAGCCGGCCCGTTTGGCGATTTCGCGCATCGTCACGTGCGGGTAGCCCTTCTCGGCGAACAATTCGGCCGCGGACTGCCGGATCGCCGCTTTCATGTCCTCGGTCATTTGTTTTCTTCTTGTCGTCGTCGTCATCGTTTGGACCCCTTTTATTTTTGATAACCATTGGTTATATATTAAACGGGGACCGCCCAAATGTAAAGAAAGCGGCTCCAGGGAGCCGCTTTCCGCGTCGTAACGCCGATTAATTCGTAAATTCCTGTACCCACTCGCCGTTGTAGTACGCGACGCCGATTTTGCCGTAGTGCGTGTTCAGGATATTCGCTTTATGTCCCGCGCTGTTCATCCAGGCGGTCATGACTTCTTGCGGCGTGCGCTGTCCTTTGGCGATATTCTCGCCCGCATAGGAATAAGCTACGCCGTAGGCACGCATCATATCGAATGGCGAGCCGTAGGTCGGCGAGTTATGATCGAAATAGTTGTTGGCATACATGTCTTTGGCTTTGTCCATGGCGACTTTCGTCAGCAGGGAGTCGGATTTGAGCGCCGGCAAGCCCGCGTTCGCGCGTTCCTTGTTGACAAGCGTCACGACTTGCGAGGCGAAGGCGCTTTTATCCGGCGTGCTCGTCCCGCCGTTCGTTCCGCCATTCGAGCCCGAGCCCGTATTCGGCGTTCCGCCGTTCGTGCCCGACCCTGCGTTCGGCGTTCCGCCGTTCGGGGTTCCGCTGCCCGTACCGCCATGCACGGGAAGATTCACGATCAGCCCGCCCCAGATGAAGTTCGGGTTTGCCAGGTTAGGGTTCGCTTTGATCAAGGCGTTCAGGTCGATTCCGTATTTCTTCGCGATCTGGTACAACGTATCGCTGTTGGTTACTTTATACGTCACGGAAGCGGGTTTCACGGAGGCTGCTTCTGCCTTCTGCAGTGTGGCTCCTCCGCCGAGCGCGATCAAACCTGCTGCGAGTACGCTTACGACACCTGTTCGAAATGGTTGCATCTTCATGAAAAATCCTCCTCGTGAGTTAAAAGTGCTGCCGGTCTTCCGACGCCCTATATGCTAACACGGGAGTTTTTTCATTTCACCCCATAAAATCTTCCACTACGTCTGGAAATGGAAGTGCTGCAGCACCTCGTCGTCGACGTAATCCAGGCTGTCCGCCTTCTTGAGATTGCAATCCGCGCAAGCGCATACGCAGTTGGCCGGCGTCGATAACCCGCCCTTGGATTTCGGCATGACATGGTCGATCGTGTCGCCGAAATTTCCGCAATACTTGCACACGTAATCATCCCGCTGCAGCACCAGAAGACGGAAATCCGACTTCGTGTACAGCTTGTGAATCAAGCCGGGATGGATGATGCCCGCCGCGCCTTCCTCCACCATGCGGACGGCCATTTCCGTCGGGATTTCCGTCGACCAGCGCTTGCCGGTCTCGCGGCGGCCCCGCAGCCGGATCATCCCTCGCCCGCGGTCGTTCAAGAGCGACGTTTTGTACGAGAAATTGCCTTTGACCGGCAAAATTTTGCGGTCCGGCGGGCGAATGCCCGTCGATTCCGCGACTTCTTCGAGATCCGCCTGCCGCTTCGACGACTTGCCGCGTCCGCGGCGGCGTTTGCGTTTCCGTTTGCGCGGCGGCGCTTGTTCGCCGTTCGCCTCGGTTTCCGTTCGTTCGGCGTTTGCTTCAAGCACGACGATCGCCGAATCCGCCGCCGGATCGGCCGACTCTTCCGAATCCGGCGCGTCGGCGCCGGAACCGGCCCCGTCGCCTTGCTCCGCCTGAAGCGCTTCCTGCCGGCGCTGCTCGGCCGACTTTCCTTTTCTGCGGCGGCGCTTGCGCTTCGGGCGCGGCGGCGCGCTCGACGCGGCGGCGGACGGAGTTCCGTCTGCCTTCAGGGTTGCTATTATCGCTGCGCCTACCGAAGCTCCGGCCGATGCCTCGGCGGATGCTCCCGCCGCAGCTTCCGTCGACGCTACGACCGCTCCGGCCCTTGCCGGCGCCTCTTGTATCGAGGAATATTGGCCCGCCGCGGGGATTGCCTTTTCATCCGCGCGCTGCTTGCGCTTTCGCAGGCACGACCGGCAGGTCCCGCGCCTTCCCGCGCTTCCGGACCGCTTCGTAAAGGCGGACAGCGGCTTCTCCGTGCCGCAGGCCGCGCATGATTTAAATTCCGTCATATTGCTTTCGCTCCGTTCGTCTCTCGTTCATATCATAAGCCCGTGCAGCTTGCGAAACTGCTCCGGCGTCATGCCTTCCGCTTTGCCGAATGCCGCGATGAAATGGCTCGAATCCCGGTATCCCGACAGCTGGGCGATTTCCTTGATGGATTGTTTGTTGTCGCCGAAGCTCATCATTTCTTTAGACTTCATGATGCGAAGCCGAATCAGATAAGCATAGGCCGTGATGCCGAACGCCTGCCTGAACAGCGAGTTCAGGTAGCGCGGGCTGATGTCCAGCTGTTCCGCCATGTCGGGCAATCCGATCTCCGGGTCGCCGTAATGATCGTCGAGCCAATGCAGCAGCGGATCCAGCTTCTCCAGATGCTGGTAGACGGACGAGCGTCCGCCCTTCTGCCCGTAAATTTTGACCATCGTCAGAAAGCGGTACAGCGCGGCCGAGGCGTTCAAGCCCGTCCGGTCCTCGTCCTTCTGTACCTGCTCGATCATCCGCACGAGCTGCGACGTGATCGGGGCGTCGTCGTTCCAATGGAGCCATTCCGTATGGCGAATGCCCAGCGACGCCAGCATCGAGCCCGCCAGCGCGCCGCCGAACGTGACGTACAGCGTGGACCATTTCTTCCCGCCTTTGGCCGCGTAGGAATGGGGCACGCCCGGAAAGAGCAGCGATCCATTGCCCGGCGGGAGCGTGTAACGGCGTCCCCCGAGCAGAAACTCGCCTTCGCCTTCGAGCGTCTGCAGCCAATGGAAATTCGGGTAGCCTTTGGAACGGTCGACGGGTTCCTGATACGGATTGTAACCCACGCTGTCCATATAGAGCGGCAAATCAAATTCGCCGAGGGTAAACATGTAGCGGTTCCGATGCGCGTTGGCCCACAGAATCTGATGGCCATCCAGCTGTTCCATATTATCATATCCTGCCAATCGTATTTTATATATCCTTATGTACAAGCTTACCATAGAATGGACTTATTATCACTATTCACTCCAAAGGGGACGTTGAAACATGGACACGAAGAAGCTGCCCAAAATGTTATATGGCGGAGACTACAACCCGGAGCAGTGGGAGGCGTCCGTTTGGCCGGAGGATATGCGCCTGCTCGAGCTGGCCGGCATGAATATCGCGACGGTCAACGTCTTCTCCTGGGCAATGCTGCAGCCGACCGAGGACAGCTATGATTTCGGCACGCTCGACCGCATCATGGATATGCTTGCGGGCAACGGCATTCATGCCTGCCTCGCGACGGGCACCGGCGCGCATCCGGCGTGGATGGCCCGCAGATACCCCGATGTTCTCCGGACGGATTTTCAAGGCCGGGCCCGAAAATTCGGCGGACGCCATAATTCCTGTCCCAACAGCCCGACCTATCGCAAATACGCGGAACGCCTCGCGGACAAGCTCGCGGAGCGCTACCGGGATCATCAAGCGCTGCTGCTCTGGCACGTGTCCAACGAATACGGCGACCAATGCTTCTGCGACAACTGCGCGGCGGCATTCCGCGTCTGGCTCCGGGAGAAATACGGCACGCTGGACAAACTGAACGAACAGTGGAACACCGGCTTTTGGGGCCATACCTTTTACGACTGGGAGGAGATCGTGCCGCCGAACGCCCTGTCGGAGCAGTGGACCGATACGAGAACCAACTTCCAGGGCATCTCGCTCGACTATGCCCGTTTCAATTCGGACGGCATGCTCGATTGCTACAAACTCGAGCGCGACGCGATCCGGCGGCACACGCCCGAAGTTCCGATCACGACCAACCTCATGGGCACGTACAAGCCGCTCGATTACTTCAAATGGGCCAAAGAAATGGATATCGTCTCTTGGGACAATTACCCCGGCATGGATACGCCGGTCAGCTTCACGGCCATGACGCATGACCTCATGCGCGGCCTGAAGGGCGGCAAGCCTTTCCTGTTGATGGAGCAGACCCCGAGCCAGCAGAACTGGCAGCCCTACAACACTTTGAAGCGCCCCGGCGTCATGCGACTGTGGAGCTATCAAGCGATCGCGCACGGCTCGGACAGCGTCATGTTCTTCCAGCTTCGCCGTTCCGTCGGCGCCTGCGAGAAATACCACGGCGCCCTGATCGAGCATGCCGGCCATGAGCATACGCGCGTTTTCCGCGAGTGCGCGCAGCTCGGCGAAGAGCTCGGCCGGTTCGGCGCGAAGCTGCTCGGCTCCCGGCTGCCGAGCCGAATCGCGATTATGTACGACTGGGAAAACCGCTGGGCCATCGAGTTCTCGAGCGGACCGTCCGTCGATCTGCGGTATGTCGACGAGATCCAGCGCTATTACGGCGCGCTGTACGAGCATGGCTATCAGGTCGACATCGTCTCCTTCGAGGATGACCTGTCCCCGTACGGCATCGTGCTGGCTCCCGTGATGTACATGGTAAAACCGGGCATGGCTGATCGCATCGAACGATTCGTCGCGAATGGCGGCAAATTCGTCACGACGTTCTTCAGCGGCATCGTGAACGAGAACGACATCGTCACGCTAGGCGGCTATCCGGGCGAACTGCGCCAACTGCTTGGGATCTGGGCGGAAGAGATCGACGCGCTGCTCCCGGGACGTACCAATGCCATCGTGATGAAGGACGCCTACGGGGAGCTGCAGGGCAGCTACGGCTGTTCGCTGCTTTGCGATCTTGTTCACGCGGAGACGGCGGATGTCATCGCGGAGTACGGCGACGATTTCTATCGCGGGATGCCGGCGGTGACCCGCAACCGGTTCGGACGAGGCGAAGCCTGGTATATCGCTTCCTGCCCGGAACCGGCTTTCCTGGAGGGCTTCCTGAACGAGCTGTGCCGCGGAGAAGGCATCGCGCCGCTGCCGGGCAAAGCGCCGGGCGTCGAAGTTACCCGGCGGGAGCTGGACGGCAAATCGTTCTTGTTCGTGCTGAATCATAACGATCAGGAAGCGGTTATTCGGCTCGGGGAAGCAGCCGGCACCGATCTGATCACCGGCGCGGCGGTTTCCGGAACGGTGGAGCTTGCCGGCCGCGACGTACTGATCGTGGAGCAATTTGCTTGATATTCCTAGCCTCCGAGTCGCATAGCTCCTTTTGCCGCTGAACATATTAGTGGTTAGAAAGGAGCTTGATACTCAGATGAAACGATTTTTCGGAACGCTGCTCGGATTGGTTCTGGCATTCGGCGTAGGGGCAATTATTTATAACTCCGTCAGGGACACGACGCCGAACGGCACGTATCATTCAGCGAGCAAGGAAGCTCACCGCATCAAAACGAACACGGTAGACCGTCTGCCGATGACGACGCGAACCGACACCCGATTGGGCGACGGCACGCTTCGCGCCAAGCAACAAAACATCGACCTGAATCCGCTCAACGATTGGCTGCGCCAAATGTACCCGGGCACGGGCAATTACTACAACGGCGCCAATGGCAGCACCGGAAATGCAGGCAATGGCGGGTATTACAACGGCAATACCGGATACCCGGGCAATACGGCGGGGAACGGGGGAACCGGTAACGGCACGGGAACCGGTACTGGGACCGGCAATACGGGCGGCACCGGTAATACGGGCGGCAACGCCGGAACCGTCGACCAAAGCATCGCGAACCAAATCCTGCAGAAGGTTAACGCGGAGCGTTCCAAAGCCGGCGTTCAGCCGCTGACGCTCAGCGCCAGCCTGAACAAGATCGCGCAGGCCAAATCCGCCGACATGCGCGACAAGAACTACTTCGACCATCAATCGCCGACGTACGGCAGCCCGTTCGACATGATGAAACAGTTCGGCGTAAACTACTCGTACGCCGGCGAGAACATCGCCGCCGGCCAGCAGGACGTCCAATCCGTCATGACCGCATGGATGAACAGCCCCGGCCACCGTCAGAACATCCTGAGCCCCAACTACACCCAGCTTGGCGTGGGCTATGCCAAAGGCGGCAACATGAGTCCTTACTGGACGCAGGAATTTATCCGTCCTTAACCGGAACGGAGGAGCACGAAGAAATAGGCGGTGCGGGAGATTTCTCCCGCACCGCCTATTTCAATTCGGTCCGATGCCGCGCAGCACGTTCATCGGCTTCGCCCGCATCGATTCATGGCTGCGCGTATTGCAATTAAGGGAAGGACAGCGAGGTTTCAACGCACATCGCCACGTCTTCGTTATGATGTCCGAAACGTCACGCCGGTCATATCCTCGCTAAGCTGCCACAGCCGCTCGGCCAGGCCGGGATCGATCGCGTGAGGAAGAACGCCCGTCAACACTTGGGCCACGCCCTGCAAATCAAACTCCGGCATAAGCTCCGCGATATCGGCATCGAGGCAGTATACGCCGCCTTTGCCGTCGAGCTGCGCATTTGCCGCGCACCATACGCTCGTGGCCGCGCCCTGCTCGATTGTCTTGTAGCCGGCCGGCGTCGTTGCGACGCGTCGTCCTTGCTCGTCAAGCATGCCCATGGCACGCAATTCGTCATCCGACATAAAACGCGCCAAGTCCGTCATGATCCTGCCGGGATGGACGGAGAAGGCGCGAACGCCGTGTTCCTGTCCGCGCTTGTCAAGCGCAACGGCGAACAGCGCGTTGGCGGTTTTGGATTGGCCGTAGGCCCGGTACTTCTCGTATTCCTGACGCTCAAAGCTCGGATCGTCGAAGTCTACGCCCCCGAACCGGATGCCTGCGGACGAGACCGACACGACGCGCGCGTCGCCCGATTGTTTCAATGCCGGCCAGAGCCGGGCCGTCAACTGGAAATGGCCCAAGTGATTGGTCGCGAACTGCGATTCGTAACCGCGCTCATCGCGTACGAGCGGCGCCGCCATGATGCCGGCGTTATTGACCAAGATGTCGAGCGGCCGTCCGGAAGCCAGAAACCGCTGCGCGAACGCGTCGATCGACGCCGGCTCCATCAGATCCAGTTCCTCCAGCTCCACGCGCGGGATGTCGGCGACCGAAGCCCGTGCTTTCTCCGGCGTGCGCGCCGGTACGATCACCGTTGCGCCCGCTTCCGCGAGAACGCGGGTCGTCTCCAGGCCGATGCCGGAGTATCCTCCGGTCACGATGGCCGTCTTGCCGCTCAAGTCGCGTCCGCCAAGCGCTTCCTTCGCCGTCGTTTGCGGCCCGAAGCCCGATGGGAGCGGCATTTGCGGCGTCGCCCGATATTGTTCGTTCATGTGCTTTTGCATCGTTCATTCTCCTCCTTCTGTCGTACAGATGGCATCGTAATCGATGGAGCGCGCTCCAGGTCAAGCTTTTTCCTCCTGGGCTTGCTGCCTTTCTTTGCCGGCTTTGCGGAATGCCCCCGGGGTAACGCCCGTCTCCTTCTTGAACGTTTTGGCAAAATGATGCACGTCGGCAAATCCGCAGTAGACGGCGATTTCTTCGATGGAATGCTCCGAGCCCGCGAGCAGCTCGCGCGCATGCTTGATCCGCAGCCGGAGCAGGTACCGATGCGGGGCGATGCCGAATTGCGCCTTGAATTTGGCGCTGAACCGGGACGGAGACAAATTCGCCCTTGCCGCCATTTCATGCACGGCGAGCGGCTCCGACAAGCGAAAAGACATGAACGACGTGATCCAATTCATCGGCTGGGGCGCGGATCGCTCCGCCTGCTTCAGATCGGCCGTGTGATCCTCCAGGATCGCGAGCAGCACTTCGGAAGCGAGCGTCTGCACGCGCAGCTGCAGGAGCGGGTCGCGGCGCTGCCAATTCTCGACCATTTCCAAGAAACGGTCGCGCAGCAAGACCGGCTGCTTCGGCTTCAACCGGACCGGGATCTCGATGCCCTGCAAATCGTTCAACCGCGGCTGCAGCAAATGCTCGTACGGCGCAAGATCGATCTGGCCCGGCCGCGTCGGGAAGCGCTCTTCGCGATATTCGTCGTAGAACCAATCCAGATGGACGAACGGCGTGATCGAGTTCGTTCTCCCTTCCAGAACCGTCAGGCTCCCCGGTTGAATCAGACAAAACTCGCCGCCGCGGAATTCATACGGCACGCCGTCCACCTGAAACAAGCATTCCCCTTCCTGGATATAGACCAGCAAATAATCGAGCAGCCGCCGGGCGGCCACGCTCCATGGCGCACGTACCGCGTAGTCGCCTTCGCGGATATACGGGACGATCGGCTGCCGGGCCAGCATTTCGGACAGATACATGAGACTCCCCCTCGGGACATACGATGCATGATAGGTCTCATTATAAAAGCAATCAGTCGTTTTTGACAAAAAGTCAGCCATTTGTTACAAAGATTCCCGCCTCGGCCCGCACTATAATTAAGGCATTAACCACGCATCCGTCCGGATGACATAAAGGAGACATTGAACGACGATGGCAACGACAGCGGATTACGCGCAGCTTCCTTCGCTGCACACCGATTATTCCCTTTCGGCAGACCAAGTTGCCGCTTATCGGCGCAACGGGCATATCCTGCTGAAGCAAGTCGCGACGCGGGACGAGATTCAAGCCTACGAGCCGATTATCGCGGGCGTCGTCCGCGAGCATGATTACAACACGAAGCCCGTAGCGGAGCGGGACACCTACGGCAGAGCGTTCATTCAGATCGGCAATCTGTGGCAGATGAACGAAGGCGCGAAGCGGTTCGTGATGGCGCGGCGCTTCGCCAAGATCGCCGCGGAGCTCATGGGCGTGCAAGGCGTCCGCATCTACCACGACCAAGCCTTGTTCAAGGAGCCGGGCGGCGGGCATACGCCGTGGCATCAGGATCAGGTCTACTGGCCGCTCGATACGCCGAATACGGTCACGCTCTGGATGCCGCTCGTCCCCGTCTCCGAGGAAGTCGGATCGATGACGTTCGTCGACGGCTCGCAAACGCTCGGCTACATGAGCCGCCAAGCGATCTCCGACGAGTCCCATAAGACGCTCGGCTCGTTCATCGAGGGCAAGCAGCTGCCGAAGACGAACTACGGCGCCATGGCGGCCGGGGACGCGACGTTCCATGCGGGCTGGACGCTTCATTCCGCGCCGGGCAACCCGACCGATACGATGCGGGAGGTCATGACGATCATTTACATCGCCGACGGCGTGCGCATCATCGAGCCGGACAGCAAAGCGCGGGAAAACGACATGAAGGGCTGGTTCCCGGGGCTCGCTCCGGGCGACGTGGCCGCATCCGCGCTCAATCCGCTCGTATATAAGGACTGATCTCAAGCTGAACCGAACAACGACAAAGCCCGGTTTCGAATATGACATTCGAAACCGGGCTTTGCGTTTGCATCATGGACGTGGCGCGGCTCTAATGCCGCTCTCGCACACTACAGGCTGATGACTTTGCCCGTTGCTTGCGATTCGAATGCCGCCAGAATGACGGCAAGCGATTTGCGTCCTTCTTCGCCGGAAATGCTCGGCGGCGTATTCGTTACGAGGCTTTCGACGAATGCGTCGACGACGCCGCTCGTTTCCTGCTTGTCGTTGGTGCTGATCGCGCCGACGTTGTATTTCTCGACCGAGCCGTTGCGCAGCTCGACGATGATCTGATCCTTGGGATCGGTGCCGATTTTCATGACGCCGTTCTCGCACCAGAGCACGGTGCTGTTGTCTTCGCCCTTGTAATACGTCCAGCTGGCGACGAGCGTGCCGATCGCGCCGCTCTTCATTCGCAGCAGGACGGCCGCATTGTCGTCGATGTCCGTGTCCTTCTTGTCCAGCGTGCCGATGAAGCCCGTGACTTGAGCCACTTCGTCGTCCAGCAGGTAGCGGATCAGGTCGGACTTATGCACGCCGAGATCGCCCATCGCGCCCATGATCGCTTCCGGCTTGCGGAAGAACCAACTGCCTTTGCCGTCCACGCTCCAGCCTTCGGGGCCGGGGTGGCCGAACGACGTGCGGAACGTCAGCACGCGGCCGAGGATGCCGGAGTCCAGGATTGCCTTCGCCTTCACGTGCGGAGGCATCAGACGCTGATTATGGCCGACCATCAGATAAACGCCGTTCTTGCTCGCCGCCTCGATCATCGCCGCCGCTTCTTCGTCCGTGGACGCCATCGGCTTCTCGACGAGCACGTGCGCGCCCGCATTCGCGGCCGCGATCGCGACCGGAGCATGCAGATAGTTCGGCGTGCAGACGCTGACCGCGTCCGGCTTGATTTCCTGCAGCATTTCTTCGTAAGAGGCGAACGCCTTGGCGCCGAATTCATCGGCGAACTTGTTCGCGCGCTCGAGTACGGGGTCGACGAATGCCACGAGCGTCACGTTCGGGTTCGCGGCGTATTCCGGGATGTGCCGGCGCAGCGCGATCGCGCCGCAGCCGACGACGGCTACACGTACGGTTGTCATGTGTATGATGGCTCCTTCTCGTTGATGAATGAATTAGGCTTTGTGGCCGTTCGTTTTCAGCCAGTCCATGCTCGTTTGAACCGATTCCAGCGGCGGGTTCGCGCAAGTATCCTGCTCGACGACGATCCATTCGACGTTCGCTTTGCCCGCGGCCGCGATAATGTCGTTCAGGGCCAGATCACCGCGGCCGAGCTCGACCGTATCGATTTGCGCGCCGGCTTCGCCTTTGCGGAAGTCCTTCAGATGAAGCAGCGGCAGACGACCCGCGTATTTCGCGATATACGCGAGCGGATCCTGGTTGGAGTACTGCACCCAGCCGATATCCATCTCGACTTTCAGCAGATCGGCCGGCACTTTGGTGTACATCGCGTCGAATACGAATTCTCCGTCGATTTTGAGCGCGAATTCGAAGTCGTGGTTATGGTAAGCGAATTGCAAGCCTTCCTGCTTCAAACGCTCGCCGAGGCCGTTGAATTGGTCGATCAGCGCGCGCCAGAACGATTCGCCCTCGGAAACTTTGTCCGGCGGAATCCACGGGCAGACGACATACGTCGCGCCGATCGTTTTCAGGTAGGCGATTTCCTCTTCCAGCTTGTTTTCGAGGTTGGCGAGGCCGACGTGGCTGCCGAACGCCTCCAGGTTCAATTCCTTCAGCAGGTCGCGCATTTCTTCGGCCGGCACGTCGCCGTAGCCGGCGAATTCGACGCCCTCGTATCCCATGGCCGCTACCTTGCGGAGCGTGCCTCTCATATCTTTTGCGGTTTCGTCGCGAAGCGTATACATTTGCAATCCGATTTTCATCATCTGTTCGTCCTTTCGATCCGCGGACCGGGGCAGGAAGCGCCAATCTCGCCGAAGTTAGTTTACCGATCTGACACCCATTATAGTGGATATCGAGCGTTAGCAGGATGTATTATATAACAGTGACATGTACAATATTGCTGCAAAGTGAGGTTCATGCCCGTGTTTGCCGATATCATGAGTTGCGGCTATTCCTATCATTCGCAGCCCTTCCAGATGACCAATCCCGAAGGCTTGCGCGCCTACCTTTTCCGCCTGCAGACCGAAGGCACGTGCGAGGCGCTCGTCGACGGCCGCATGCAGCGCATCGAAGCCGGCGACCTGTTGATGTTCAAGCCCGGCGACTCCTACAATCTCGTCGTGTCGACCTCGCAACAGGAGGACCCGTCCCCGGACGGCGCCGGCATCTCGAGCGGCGACTATTTCGTCATCTGCCGGGGAGAATGGCTGGATGAATGGTGGGGCCGCAAGGAGCGCAGGCGCAAAGTCAAGGTTGTCCCGGACGAGCGGTGGTTGTCGATCTGGCAGGCGCTCATACTGGAGAAACGCCGATTTGAGGCGGAGGACCCCGAGCTCGCCGACTATCTGCTGCGCGCGCTGTGCCTCGGCCTCGACCGCGCCGCCGACACGCAGTCCGTGCTGCAGGGCAAATCGTTCATCGCGACCCGCATGAAAAACTTCATCGACGAGCAAGCCGCGCTTTCGTTCACGGTCGCGGACGTCGCCGCGCACGTCGGCCTCAGCGTGTCGCGCACCGTTCACCTGTTCAAGGAATGCTATGGCTTGACCATCATACAGTATACCCAAAACGTCCGATTATCCATGGCGATCGAACGGATCAAGTACAGCAGCATGACGCTCGACCAGGTCGCCGAAACCTGCGGCTTCGGCAGTTATTCTTACTTCTACCGCGTGTTCCGGCAGAAATACGGCGTGTCGCCCGCGGCGTACCGGGTACAATAAAGCGGTAAGGCTTCCGCCGGGAAGCCGCGCTGCCGGACCGGCGCCGGAGCGCTCGCAGATCAATGCCGCCAACGTTGCCATCGGCCGCCTACCCATGCTATCCCACCCCGCGACATATTCATCACAAAAACGGGATATAACTCCCCTCGCGCCTCAATCGATGGAGTCCCGCAAAAAGCGCCCGCAAACGGCTCGTTTCTTTACCTGGATCGTATTTTTCTCTATAATTAGCGATTAAAGAGGTGTAGGAAGCATGATCATTCTAAAAACAAAAGACGAAATCGAGCACATGCGCATAGCGGGCGAAATTTTGGCCGCCTGCCACCGCGAAATCAGAACGATGGTCAAGCCGGGCGTCACGACGCACGAGATCGACCAATTCGTCGAGAAATTCCTGAAGCAGCATGGCGCCACGCCGGAGCAGAAGGGCTATAAAGGCTATGCGTTCGCGACCTGCGCGTCCGTCAACGACGTCATCTGCCACGGGTTTCCGTCGTCCGCGCCCTTGAAGGACGGCGATATCGTCACGATCGACATGGTCGTCAACTTGAACGGCTGGCTGGCGGATTCCGCCTGGTCGTATCCGGTCGGCAATGTCTCCGAGCAGGCGGCGAAGCTGCTCGCGGTCACCGAGGCTTCGATGTACAAAGGCATCGAGCAGGCCGTCGTCGGCAACCGCATGGGCGACGTGTCCAATGCGATCCAGACATACGCCGAGGAGAACGGTTTCTCCGTCGTCCGCGATTTCATCGGCCACGGCATCGGCCAAGACATGCACGAAGAGCCGCAGGTGCCGCATTACGGACCTCCTGGCCGGGGCATTCGCCTGAAGGCCGGCATGGTCATGACGATCGAGCCGATGCTGAACACGGGCGCCTGGCAGAGCAAGATCGACAGCGACGGCTGGACCGCGCGCACGATCGACGGCGGACTCTCCGCCCAGTACGAGCATACCATCGCGATTACGGATGACGGCCCCATTATTCTGACGAAGCAGTAAGCATGCAGACGGTAACGCAACCCGCCGCGGTTGTTCATCGCATGATGCGAGCTCCGTTAGGAATGACAATCATCCTGAAAGTTGCGAGGCTCGTCCTCATCCATGAGAAAGGCCTTGTCGCAGCAGCTGCGACAAGGCCTTTTCCTTTATTAACACGGACTGGCGGAGGCATGAAGCACGGCTTATGGTTATGCCAAGCGCGCATACATACGGATGCTCAGTATGGCTATCCCCCCGCAGGCTCCTATTGCGCAACCTCGAAACATTTCTCGATCAAGGCCATCCGAATGTACAAGCCGTTCTGCGCTTGCCTGAAGTACGCTGCCCGAGGGTCGTCGTCCACCTCCGGGTGAATTTCGCCGGCGCGCGGAAGCGGATGCAGGATCAGCGCGTTGCGCTTCATCGTGTCCGTCAGCTTGCGGTCGATGATGTACTTCCCTTCCGCCTTGCCGTATTCCTCGAGCGACGGAAAACGCTCCTTCTGGATGCGCGTTTGGTAGAAGACGTCCGCCGTCCCCGCCAGGCTTCCCAAATCGGCCGATTCCTCGTATGCCGCGCCTTTCTCGTCCAAATACTGCTTCACGTACGACGGGATACGCACGTTATCCGGCGACACGAACGAAATGCGCACGTCGCGGTAGTTGGCCAGCAGATAGCTGAGCGAATGAACCGTACGCCCGTAGGTCAAATCCCCGATCATCGCGATATGCAGGCCGTCGATGCCGCCGAATTCCTTCTGGATCGTGTACAAATCCAGCAGCGCTTGGGTCGGATGCTCGCCCGAACCGTCGCCCGCGTTGATGACCGGTACGCCCGATACCGCGGCCGCCCGCTTCGCCGCTCCGATCTCCGTATGCCGCATGACGATCAGATCGCTGTAGCCGGCAATAATCCGGATCGTATCCTCGAGCGTCTCGCCCTTGATCGTCGACGAGAACTGGCTCGCGTTCTCCGTGCCGATGACTCTTCCGCCCAGCCGATGCATCGCCGATTCGAAGGAAAAGCGCGTCCGCGTGCTCGCTTCGAAGAACAGCGTGCTCATGATTTTGTTCGGGTAGCGCTGGACGCCTCCGTGCACGGCCACCTGCTCCATTTCCTTCGCCGATCCGAACAGCTGCTCCAGCTGCTCCCTGTCGAACTGCTTTGCGCCAAGCACATGATACAGCATGCTCATTGCCCGTTCATTCCCTTCCAGTCTCAAGTCGATTGCCTCCATCTGATTATAAGGGAGACGTCCGTGCGGAGACAAACCCCCTCTTACCCGATGATGAGCTTCTCCTCCGGATATTTGACGGCCGGCTGCTTCTTGCGCGCCTGGAACAGCGAGATGAACAGGAACATGCCGATGCGGCCGAAAAACATCAACAGCATGAGCGTGATCTTGCCCGTCGGTTGAAGCGAGCCCGTTATGCCCGTGGACATCCCGCATGTCCCGAAGGCCGAAGTCACCTCGAACAGCACCGCCGCCAGGTCGTATTTATGCTTCTCCGACATCAACAGCGCGAAGACGCCCGCAAGGACCAGCAGCAGCGACAACAGGAAGAAGACGAAGCTCTTCGTCACGTCCTCGCGGTTGAACGAACGTCCGAACGCTCTCGGCGCATGCTCGCCCTTGAAGAACATGATGATGGTGATGAAAATAACCGCGACCGTCGTCGTTCGTACGCCGCCCCCCACGCTGGATGGGCTGGCCCCGACGAACATGAGCACGGAAACCAGCAGCAGCGTCGCCTGATGCAGCGTCGAGACGTCGATCGTCGTCAGCCCGGCGCTGCGCGACGTGACCGAGAGAAACAGCGAATTCATGATTTGCCTGCCGGCGGACATCGCGCCGAAGGAATGCCCCGCCTCCGTCAGCCAGATGCAGGCCGCCCCGCCGAAGAGCAGCACGGCATGCGTCACGAGCGTCAGCTTCGTGAACAAGGAGAAGCGGAACCGCTTCCCTTTCCCGCTGCGAACGAAACGCCAAAGCTCCGCGAGCACGGGGAACCCGACCGCGCCCGAGACGATGAGCAGCATCGATAACGCTTGAATGTAGTAACTGCGGGAGTACCGGACGAACGAATCGCCGAACAGATCGAAGCCCGCGTTCGTAAACGCGGAAACCGAATGAAACAGGCCGTAATAAAACGCGCGGCCGATCGAAGCCGTGAATCCGGACAAATAGAAATAGCCGGCGAACAGCAACGTGCCGATCAGCTCGATCGCCAGCGTCAAGATGAGCACGAGCCGCATCAGATCGACAAGTCCCGCCAGATTGTTCCGGTTCTGGTCGATCATGATCAGCTTGCGCTGAAGCAGGCCGATATGCTGGCCCATGAGCATCCAATAGAAGCTGCCGAGCGTCATGATGCCGATCGCGCCGAATTGAAAGGCGACGAGCAGTACGGCCACGCCGAAGCCGCTGAACGTGTCCACGGTGCTGACCGTCGTAAGCCCGGTCACGCTGATCGCGCTGACCGACGTAAACAGCGCGTCCAGCGGCGATATCGAGACGCCCGGCTTCCAACTGACGGGCAGCATGAGGAGCGCGCCGGTGATCATGACGACCAGGAGATAAGCAGCCGAGACGAGCTGAGCCGGCGAGAGCACGGTTAATAATTTTTTGAGCATGATGACGGATTCCTTCCTGCTTGTACTTCCTGCATCTTACAATTGTAATCGAAGTCATGGGGCCGCATACAGCCCCGAATGCAAAAAACTTCGACTACCGTCGATCGCGGTCGTTTCCAGGCGAAAAAAAAAGCCCCTGAATAATCAGGGACTTGTTCGTTGTAAGGTTGGTGCGGTCGGAGGGATTTGAACCCTCACGCCTTGTGAGCGCCACCCCCTCAAGATGGTGTGTCTGCCGTTCCACCACGACCGCGAAGTGATATGAAATTGTCCATATCGATGAGGTAAAGTGAGTCATGTAGGATTCGAACCTACGACACCCTGATTAAAAGTCAGGTGCTCTACCAACTGAGCTAATGACTCAAATATGGGAATTTGGTGACCCGTAGGGGACTCGAACCCCTGTTACCTCCGTGAAAGGGAGGTGTCTTAACCACTTGACCAACGGGCCA
>NZ_JAAAMV010000002.1 GCF_009909185.1 Paenibacillus glycinis
ATCCCCTCCAAGTGGCACTCAAAACTTCATGTTAACACGAGGTTTTTTTGAGTGTCTACTTGAAGGGGATAATACCAAAATGGTAGCTTTTTATTTTTTTGTTATAAAGTTGTCGAGTGACAAAAACATTACGTCTTTAAGTGCCGCGAATTTCGCGGCTTTTTGTATTTAAGGGATCAAGTTCTTGTCAAAACCAAATGACAAGAACTTGATCCCTTTACCGAAATTGACAAAACTTAATCTCAATCTCGACGATAAGCAGGGGACCGAAAGGGCTGAGTCGGTTCGCATATGGTAGCAAGAATCTTAAAATGAAATCAATAAAAAATTACAATTCCCTTACATAGGGTCCTAGTAAAAGAACAAATTTGCAAAGAACAAACTACATCTACCAGCCTATGGAAATAGAATTCAATATATGAAATTATTAGTAGCAGATTCACCTATCTTATTGAAAACTTCGAGAGGATGTTGTACATGCTTAAAAAGTCAGTTATTGTCTCTTCTGTTGTATTGATGTCTATGATACCTATGTTTTCGTTAAGTAGTGAATCTTATGCCTCGGACTTTAAAAAAGGAAAAGAGACTTCCATTAAAGTGATGGAGTATAATATTCACCACGCCGAAGGCATGGATGACATTCTAAATTTGAACAGAATTGGTGACGTTATTAAATCATCGGGTGCTGATATCATTGGTCTGCAAGAAGTCGATAATCATTTTTCCACGCGCAGTAATTTCGAGGATCAGGCGAAATGGTTAGCCAATTACTTAGGCATGCATTACCAATTTGCTGCAAATCTTGACAATGATCCTTTAAATGCGGGGGAACCTCGTCGTCAATATGGAACGGTTATCTTAAGTAAATATCCTATTCTTTCTAGCGAAAATCATTTACTTGATAATACGCAATATCCTGCAGAGCAGCGCGGCCTTGCGAAAACGGTAATTAATGTGAATGGCAATCATATTAATTTCTACAATACTCATCTTGACAATAAAACATCTGAAGCAAGAGATATACAAGTCAACGAGATCCTGACCATTGTAAATCAAGATCATGGAACAAGTATCTTAGTGGGAGACTTCAATGCCACACCAGATAGTCCTGAGATTATAAAAATGTCTGCGCAGTATCATGACACATTTGCGGAACTTGGTCTAAATGATGCCTATACGTCCTATTATTATTCAGACAAGCCTAATCGTCGAATCGACTACATCTATACGTCTGACGATGTAAAAATAAAAGCAGGGAAGGTTATAGATACGATTGCAGCAGATCACTTGCCCATTACGGCTGAGCTCGTTATTAATAAGAAAGAACATCCATCTCATGGTTAGCCTCGGTCACTCTGGAGCAAGGGGCTGGTTCCGGGAGCTGCCTGCACGGCCCGTTTAAGCGTTTCAAATACCAGTGGATTGTTATTGGAACGCCCTAGAACCTAGGAAACGATGGATTTATCATGAAGGTCGAGAATCGCGCTCAAGGTATCCAAAGACACGCTCTACTCGCTCGTAGATACCCATCATGACCTGCATCAACTGCAGACATGCGGACCAAGATTACAGTCTACTAAGAAGGTTTTCGTATATGTGAGTATCCAGTGTGATAATCACTGAAGATAGCGCTAAGCTTACGGATTAATAATGACCGGCCGCGGGATCTCCTCGCGGCCTTCTTTGTACCCGAAAAGAAGGATTTTCCTCCCATTTGGGGCGCAACGAACCAAGTATTGGAAGCGTAAAATGTGTAGTATTGTATTTCTGCGAAAGAGGGGGGCGAAGGTATCGCCCTTCGAGAAGATCCTTAAGGGAGGCTGTGATGAACGAAACCGCATTTGACGGACCATTATTCGCAAGCTTGAAGCCGGGCTTAACCTCGTTCTGTTACCGAATGCTAGGCTCCATGGACGATGCGGACGATGCCGTTCAGGAGACGAGCATTCGGGTCTGGCAGAGCTGGAGCACGTTCAGACAGGATTCCTCGTTCAAAACTTGGGTCTATCGGATTGCCTCCAACCTGTGCTTGGACAAGCTGAGACAAGCCAAACGCCGCGCCCTTCCCGTTGACCTGTTCGACCCGGCCATCGTCATCGTCGAGCCGCGCGACACGCTACCGGACTCTGCCTGGATCTGGCCGTCTCCCGACTTTGGGGGCAATCCGGAGGATCGGCTCGTCCGCAGAGATACCCTTCAACTGTGCTTCATCGCTCTCCTGCAGACCTTGCCTCCGCGGCAGCGCGCGGTACTCATTTTGAAGGATGTATTTGAGTGGTCCTCCAAGCAGATCGCGGAAACGTTGGCGATGTCCCCGGCAGCGGTAAACAGCGCGCTGCAAAGAGCCCGAGAGACGATGGACCGGGCGCAGCTTCGCTCGGATGAGCTCAGCAGCATGGACGTTCAACCGGAGCAGCAGCTGCTGTCGCGGTACGTGGAGGCCTTCGAGCAATTCGATATTGCTGCGCTCGTCGCGTTGTTCCACGAGGAAGGGTGCATGTCGATGCCGCCCTTCGAGATGTGGATCCGCGGCAGGGAAGATTTGTCCGTCTTCTATTCGCTTACGCGTTGGCATTGCGAAGGTTCGCGATTTGTGCCCATTACGGTGAATGGCGGTTATCCGGCGTTGGCCCAGTATATGCCGGGCAAAGAAGGCGCCGGCCTGGTACCCTGGGGCATCCACGTCATCGAAAGCAGAGAAAATCAAATCCTGCACGTTCAAAACTTCATTCATACGCCATTATTTTCGCGATTTGGGCTGCCTGAGCGAATTGACCGATGAATTTCGTCATTGGCTTACGTCTATATCATTGAGAATAACCAAACCACGAATATCATGAGAGAGGTGTCTATTTAAAATGGAAACGAGTCAACCGACGAAAGTAACCGTGCAAGCCGTCATTCAAGCCCATGTCGAGAAGGTATGGCGCTATTGGACCGAGCCGGATCACATCACGAAGTGGAATCAAGCGTCCGAGGACTGGCATGCGCCGAGAGCCGAAAACGATCTGCGGGTCGGCGGCAAGTTTCTGACACGGATGGAAGCGAAGGATGGCAGCATGGGCTTTGATTTTGGCGGCGTCTACGATGTCGTGAATCGGCATGAGGCGATCGGCTACACCATGGAAGACGGGAGAAGAGTGGATATTGCTTTCGTCGATCAAGGGAATGAGACGAAGGTCATTGAAACGTTCGACGCGGAAAGCTCCAATCCCGTCGAATTCCAGCAAGCAGGCTGGCAAGCGATCATGGATAATTTCAAAGCCCATACCGAACAAAACTAATCATCGCGAAGAAGACGCCGGGCAAGATGCCCGGCGTCTTTCTATTTGAACCCTAGTACGATCGTGCTCTCCGTTCGCCTTAACCTTGTGCCGCATCCATGTTCATATAGTTAATGGCCCACAAATGGCCGTCCAAGTCCACGAAGCCCCAATGATACATGAACCCATGATATTCAGGCTCAGCATGCAATTTCCCGCCCAAAGAGACCGCGGTATTTACGATTTCATCGACCTTTTCCCGGCTCTCGAAGGCCAATGCGATCGTCATCTGCGCATACTTGCTCGTATCGACGGATTCCTTTTCCGTAAGCGTACTAAAGAATGCTTGACTGATCAGCATGACCTGCAGGTTGTCGCCGATCACGATGCCTACCGAATTCTCGTTCGCGGGGAATTGCGGGTTGAGCTCGAATCCGAGTCCGGTGAAGAATGCTTTCGATTGTTCTACGTTTTTTACAGGCAGGTTGAAGCTCGTGAATGCGGACGTTAATGCCATTTTCAAAACACCTCTTCGCCAAATTAGTTTGTGTTCATTTATGCCTTCGTATATATAGACGACAGCTGATCCGGGAATTAATCGGTCTAAATTCATAAATTATTAAGTGATGTTGAGCAATGAGTCTTGCCTATTAAACCTGATCGTTTGTCGATTGTCGATCATCATCCGCGGGCAAAATGCTCCCATTAGCACATTGAAGCAGGACTGATAAATGGTAAAATATAGGTAATAATTACAGCATTTATGCTTCTGTGACGGAGTTGGTTGTCCATTCTTGTGAAAGGTTGATTTAGATTCGTCTGAGCAAAAACGGGAGGAGAATCTTGATGATAAAACGATCTCAACGATCTATGGCCATGGTGATCATCGGTCTGCTTGTTAGTCTTGTATCTGTATCCGACATCGCGATTGCTGCGGAAAAAACGGTGCAACAGGTTGAAGGAGGTGCTTGGCATACTATCGCTCTTCAAAGTGATGGAACCGTCTGGACATGGGGGGATAATTCAGAAGGCCAGCTCGGCGATGGAAGTAAGACAGAACGTGACACTCCCGTTCAGGTCGAGGGCGTCACAGACGTGGTCTATGTAGCTGCAGGAACTTATCATAGTTTGGCTCTCAGAAGTGATGGAACCGTTTGGGCGTGGGGGTGGAATGTAAAAGGCCAAATCGGTAATGGGAGTACGAAAGACCGTACTGCTCCTGTTCAGACATTGAACGTTACAGAGGCAGTCTCCATAGCTGCGGGTTATCAACATAGTTTAGCTCTCAAACAAGACGGAACTGTCTTGGCATGGGGGGATAATGAATTTGGACAACTTGGCGTTGGCGACGATCTGACGCCATTCACGCATACACCTGTACAAGTTCAGGGTCTCGATTCAGCGGTCGCCATCTCAGCTGGTTCAAAACATAGTTTGGCACTGAAGGACGACGGAACCGTTTGGGCGTGGGGGTATAATGGGGATGGTCAACTTGGGGACGGAAGCACGAAACAGCGATTTACACCCGTTCAAGTAGAAGGTCTCAATTCGGTAGTCGCTATCGCTGCGGGCGATGATCATAATTTTGCTCTCAAACAAGACGGAACCGTCTGGGCATGGGGGTATAATAAATTTGGGGAACTTGGCGTCGGCGACAATCTGCCGGGATACATTACACCTGTACAAGTGCAGGGACTCGATCCGGCAGTCGCCATCTCAGGTGGTCTATTTCATAGTTTGGCAGTTAAGGACGACGGAACCGTTTGGACGTGGGGGAATAATTGGGAGGGCCAACTCGGCGATGGAAGTAAGACAGAACGTGACGCTCCCGTTCAGGTCGAGGGCCTCACAGATGTGGTCTATGTAGCCGCGGGTGGCCAGCATAGTTTGGCCATCAAAAGTGATGGAACCCTCTGGTCATGGGGATTGAATAGAGGAGGACAACTCGGTGACGGAACAGAGACAGGTCGTGTTGCTCCCGTTCAGGTTTATCTGAAGCAAACGGGCTCTTTCCAGCTTTCCGATTCCAAATCTTATGAAGTCGGCGGGTCCCATTACGAGTATTTGTTATATTACGGATCGATTTTGTCCCCAGGACAATACTTGAGCGGATCTTGGAGCCCTCCTGAGGGTTTTCGCGGAACCGTTACGGTCTCGATGATTTCCACGAAAGGAGAAGATTATGACCTTACTCTGGAGACCGTTGGCGAAAACAACCGATCGCTGGAAAAAACGAAAGAATATTCGGACGGTAGCGAGTTCAGTAAAGCGGAAGTTCCTGAAGGTTTCTCAGCCGAGTGGAGCGTGAAGGGACATTCGGACGAAGATTATAGTCAGGAAAAGGTTTTCGTTTATGTGACCACTCAATATGACGATCACTAAAACATATATAAATAGGCATGGAAATCAATTTGACGAGCATGAAGGGGGCAGCAGTTGTGCATTTATAATGAATTCATTAAAAATCAGGATTCGGAAAACACCACTTAGTGAGGTGAAAATATGAATAGCGAAGTGATATTGCGAGACGTGAATAAAGATGACTTGCCGATATTTTTTGAGCAACAAATGGACAAGACTTCCAACTATATGGCTGCCTTTACTGCCAAAGATCCAACGGACAAGATTGCCTTTATGTCTCACTGGCAAAAGATATTAGACGACGATCGGATTATAAAAAAGACCGTACTCTTTAACGATCAAGTGGCGGGGCATGTTTCGAGTTTTGAACAGTTCGGTGAACCAGAAGTCAGCTACTGGATCGGACGAGAGTATTGGGGAAAAGGTGTTGCTACTAGTTCACTTTCTCAACTTCTTCTTGACTTTGTAAACATTCGTCCCTTATATGCTCGGGCAGTGAAAGATAATACAGCTTCTATTCGGGTATTGGAAAAATGCGGGTTTAAGATTTGTGGTGAAGACAAAGGGTTTTCCAATGCACGTGCTGAGGAAGTCGAAGAATATGTTTTGAAGCTGTCTTCTAAGGCAGAGTAGCAATCTCAATCTTTCTCAGCTAACGGAACACGTTAGTACGATAGCTAAAAGAATTTAGAAGTGAGTGAGAGCACTCGTAGAGTTAGATGCTGAAGAAAAGCAGTGGTTCGGAAAACATATTGAAGAAATCCGAACCGTATCAACCGATATAAGCAGGAGCATTATAACTCCTCGGTTGTTTGCATCTATTGCTGCCTTTCTTTACTTATTTTGGGCAGACCTCGAAACTGCTTTGGCAGCATTTGCAGAACCCCAAAGTGATCCGGGATTTACTCGGTTTGGGTAAATCTTCAGCATGGCATGATATAAATCTAATGCGGTGTCTGTTTCTTTATCCAGACGATTAAAGTCTAACAGATATTGTTTGGTTTCACCCATAATTTTGGGGTTGTTTTCATTTTCGGGGACTTTGTGCCCCACGATCACATATTGAGGATTTAGCTGTATCAAACGATCAATTGCTTGGATCCAATCATGTCGAGTACTCTCCGTTGTTTCAGCAAGATACTGATGGATTCCATTATAAACGACATCACCGGCCTCTAGTAATTGAATATCCGGTATCCATAATGTTGTTGTATTAGCGGTATCCGTAAACCCAGCTTCAATGATTTCAAAGCGATGTCCTTCTAGCTCGAAAAAATTAGTATCCATAACATCAGGAATAACCTGGGGCTGAGGAATTTGATTAGGGAATAATTTATCCCAAAAGCCCTCAATCATTTTTTCTTGTTTAAAACATTCTTGAACCGTTCCCGCTGTTGCGATTGCTTTAACATGGGGAAAAGCTTCTATTATTTGTTTGATTCCAAAGAAATGATCGCCATGACCATGCGTAATATAGATGTATGTCAAGTTACGGTTAAATGACTTTATCCAATCAATCAATTTTTGGTTATGTTCAATCGTTATAAAAGTATCCACTAGAACGGCATCTTTTTCTCCGTAAATAAGAACGGCCGTATTAGAAACCCATTGAAGCTCTTCGTTTCCTTCTGGCAGGTTTCTTGTGAGACTGTTGCGTTTTATACTTAGCTCAGCGAATTGTAACGTTGACATATTAACCACCTTTATATTTTCCTTAGTATTCGTCTTTTTCTTATTTAAGTCCCACATGCGATATTTAGCAAAAAACACCCGAGTTTGGGACCCCTGTTATCGAGACAGGGATAAAGACACCTTATATTTCTAAACAGCCAGTCCCGAACGGTCGTGCTTGGTTATGTTCGCATCAAATTTGGTTGGCTGCTCGGCCTAGAGGAGTCGTAGCAGTTGCCTTTGCGACGAAAGCGAAAGAAGCTAAGCCTTCGTCAACAGGGCTTAGCTTCTTCTCCATTAAAATTGTTGGGCCGCGCGAATGGCTTGTTGAATGGCTTGTTCTTTGATCGTCTCGGCTTGATCCGGCTTCTCGCTCGTTCCTTCGACGAAAATGCCCTGCACGTCAATGCCCAAGAATTTCATGATAGCTTTAATATAGCTGTGGCTGAATTCCATGTCTTCAAACTCGCCGTGCGACAGAACGGTGCCCGATGCCTGAATGTGCATCACCTTTTTACCTTTCTGCATGCCTATTAATCCGCCTAATCCGCGCCGTCCGTTATCGGCTCTTCCAAAGGTTTTGCCGAAAACAATGATCGCATCCATGTACGTTAATAATACCGGAGGAATCGAATAGTTCCATACGGGGTTGACGATCACGACTTTATCCGCAGCGACGAATTGATCCACGATTTCGCGCATCCGAATCGCTTTCGCCTTCGAGCCCTCGCTTAATTCATCGAAAGAAGCTCCGCTAGGCGGCTGTCCCCAGCGACGAAGAAGGTCCGCGTCGATTTGCGGAAGATCCATTCTGTACAGGTCCAGATGGATCACTTCGTCGTTGGGATGGGCTTCTCGATAGCTTTTCAAGAATTGTTCGCCAACGGATAAACTGTACGTATCGTGTTGAAACGGATGAGCGGTAATATAAAGCAATGTTGCCATCATAAACACTCCAATCTTAGGACGTGCGATCAATTGAGGATACAACGCTTGAATGCGGCCGGCAAAATCGCTTTGAACTTTACGGCTCCAATCGTCCGCTACGACTTCATAGCTGTCGGCTCGAACCTTCTCGACATCGAATTGCCTAACCACGTTGCAATCATACAAAATTTAAGAACGATCAGTCAAGAACAATTACGATATCAGATCGCCTCGGATTCGATGATCTCGACAATAGCTTTTCCATTCATTGCGAAATGATGCATTTTGATTACGCGTTCGGCCTGTGGTGATGCTCGGAGAGAAGAAAGGGGGACTACGTGGCCAGACCGAGGGAGTTCGATAAAGCGGCAGTACTCGACAAGGCTGTGGATTTGTTTTGGCACAAGGGATTTGAACGCACGTCGATCCAAGACTTCAGTCGAACATACCGGCGTTCATCGAGGAAGCTTATACGATACGTACGGCGATAAAAGTCAACTGTTCCTTTCATGCCTGGATCGTTTCAGACAACAGATGAGCGACCAGTCTCTTTTGAAGGATGCAGGGGACCATCGAGAAGTATGGGCGAATAGGGGGTAATCGATCGTTTAAAAGAACTTCCACAGGACATTTATCAAAATGAAATTCAGAGTGGTTTTTCTTCGTTATCGAAGATGCTTGCGCATATTTATCTCGTAGATTACGCATGGTTTGAGATTAGCTCGGGTAAAAGTATGAGCGAGGCAATGGCGTTCACGAATCAACTAAGAGCACAGGTGGAAACGAAAAAACATCTATTTCTGAATCGGTACTGCACGTTGTCACTCATGGATCATATCACCGTGGCAATATAGCTACCATGTTGCGACAAATGGGACACACCTCCGTTATGCAAGATTTTGGAACTGTATCTATATTCAAAATAAAATGAGTAACTCACCTGAAAGCACCCATTGAGCAGTTTGCCGCCGGCAGCTGCTTTTTTTCATTATCCTAACGGGCAGCATTCCTATTATGAAGAAATATGAGGTTTGAGAAACAAAAAGACTCCTTGGTATGATGTATGTGGGTCCCAGGTGCTCGCCAGCGACCGGATCCAAATACAAACCAAGGAGACTACAAAATGAATTCTACTCAAAATGAACGCATTAATCAAATTACTTCGTCGAGCTTGGGAAGCCAATTATAAATGTTCATCTGAGATGCTGTGTGATGAAGAGCGCAGCACGGTCCAGAGCTTGATCGGCTTCATCGAGAATACCAGCGAACGCCTGAAAAACATGCGGGACATCGGCGGTAACGTCAAGGATTACATCCACGCCGGCTGCCCGTGCACGGTCGGCTAACAACGTGGAGTCGTCAAGGAGTAGCTCATTAGTTCCGACTTGTAGCAGGAGCGGTGGGAATCCGGTAAGATCGGCGAACCTGGCGGGGCTAACGAGTGCATGGTTAGGGTCCTGTCCAGCGAGGTACATCGCGTCCGTGTACGTAAAGCTTTCACGGGTGAAGAACGGGTCGAGCCCCATTTTGCTATCCATACTTGCTCCGGAATGCGTCTTATCCAACCCCGGCGAGAACATCACTGCTGCTGCTGGCATCGGCAGACCCGCGTCCCGTGCCATCAGGCAAGTCGAGATAGCAATACCACCGCCGGCAGAGTCGCCAGCAAACGCAATATTCGCCGCCTCAACTCCGTTGTCCAGAAGCTCACGATAGGCTGCCAGAGCATCCTCAAGAGCCGCAGGGAACGGATGTTCCGGAGCCAGACGATAATCGAGTGAGACGGAACGGATACTGGTCCTGTTTACCAGGTTCGAGGTAAGGGACATGGCAGTGTAAGGGGAACCCATAATATACGAGCCGCCATGGAAATAGAGAATGATTCCTGTGCGGGCATCATGTGCGGGGTCAACGATCACACCTGGCCGATTACCTAGGGTCGTCTGCGTGGTCCGCACGCCCGCAGGTACTTTCATAGCTGCCATCATGGCAGCGAAGTTCGAGCGCATCTCATCGACGGTTTGTGGTTTGGTGGGTTGGGGACGCCGAAGCATTTCATCCACAATCATACGTTGTTTTCTTGACATATGATGGTCTCCTTTTTTAATCGCTTTCTGCCGTAATTTCGCGATCCGGCTTATTCTTAATGTATAATAAAATAGTGACAATACTTGTCACTATTTTTTTGGAGGGTGAATAAAATGGGAAAGTCCAGGCGCCTGATTGAATTGATGATGGCAGTAAATCGGAAGCGGAAATTCACCGTCAAAGAGCTTGCTGAAGAATTTGGTGTGTCTACCAGAACCATGCTACGCGATTTGCAGGAATTGAGCGGAATGGGAGTGCCTTTATACTCACAAGTTGGTGCAGGAGGTGGATACCAGGTTCTTACAGAGCGAAGCCTTCCACCGATTTCATTTACGGAAAATGAGGCATTCTCCATATTCTTTGCTTCCCATGCCCTTCGACACTTCAGTTCGCTGCCCTTCGAGGCATCTGCTAAATCCGCACTTCGAAAATTTTACAGGTACTTATCGGATGATGTGAAAAGCCAGATAGATGAGATGCGACACCGAATTGACTTCTTTACGCATACGCGCCCGGAACGAGCTGGATACCTTGAGATATTACTTCAAGCGTCCATTAGAAGGATGCCCGTAACAATCCATTATAGAACTCGGAAGTATGAGACCAGTGAAAGAACAATTCAACCCATCGGTATATATGCCCATGAGGGATATTGGTTTTGCCCAGCGTACTGCTATCTGCGAAAAGCCTTCCGATTATATCGGGTAGATCGAATAGGGGCTGCCGTCTTGGCGGATGCCGAAGCGTTATTGCCTCCAGTGGATGTTTCAGAGGTGGATTTAACGAACTGGGGCCTTCATTTCTACAGCAAACTAAAAAGCGTAGATGTCAAAGTAAAACTAACGGCAAAAGGGATTGAGTTATTCCGAGATAAGAGCTGGATTTTCCCTTGGGGAGAAGTACATCATTCTAATAACGGCACAGGCGTACTAGAGATGGGTATCTTCCCCTCAGAAATAATATTCTTTGCTGAATATTTCTTTTCGTTCGGAGCTGAAGCAGTCGTGCTCCAACCGGAAGAATTAAGAGAAGCTGTCAGAAGGAAGTTGGTCCATGCTCTCGAAGAGTATAATGTCCTGAATTCCTAATCTCCCGATTTCGAAATTAGGTGGATCTGAATTCTTTTGGGAGTTAGATGCAAATAACGAGCTTATCCTTAAATGGTCGTTGGTCGAACCGTGGATTAGTGATAATCAGACTGTCGAGATGCAGGGAAGCAACTTTCAAAAACTTCAAAAATATTACAGTACTTATCGGATGATGTGAATAGCCAGATAGACGAGATGCGACACCGAATTGACTTCTTTACGCATAAACGCCAGAACATCTGGGGTGAATTGATCGAGAAATTGCGGCATAAGACAACCGATCTGAGAGTACGGTTTAGGATCGAAGCGATTTATACGTCGCACATTGTCAAAACCAAATGACAACTTTTTCGGCTACCAAATCCTTCGCAGTAGCTGGTTTTGCTGCGGGTATGGTTTTCGCAGCTGGCCTTGGCATGATTCTCTTAATCGGAATGCTTTAAACTGAGCGACTAAGCGATCTGGCATAGCTGAGGTCGACAAGATGGAAGGTCATAACTGTTTCATTTCCAAGGTTACCATGCTGAAGTCACACAGGCTGCAGGTGATTACGGTGTAGATCTTCATCTTACGAAACAAGGGAAGAAGATAGCCGTACAGGCTAAAAGGTACAAGGGGAATGTCGGGCTTGAGGCAGTCCAGCAAGTACAGGCTGAAAAGGCTCATTATGGAGCAACAGAAGCATGGGTAGTTACAAACAGCGATTACACCGATCAGGCTTACACACTTGCTAAATCGAATGGTGTTCGACTGATCGCCTGTTGTCTGTGGTGGTACCATGATAAAAAGGAAGAGCAGCAAAGGCCCGATCTATGCGCGCTCGAACTACCCAGCTTGTAAGAATATCCATTAATTTGAAGAATCCTCGTTCTGGTGAACGTTTGCTGATCTGCACAGACAGAAAGGCAGCCAAATTTAATTGGCTGCCTTTTTCACGCTAGCGAGACACGACAGATCAATTAAGCACGACGGCAACCGGCAGTACGAAGTGCTGCCGTCCCTCATTGTACTAGCGGGCAGCGCGTACTTGAAAATAAAAGGAGTTAATTATAAAAATGTGGAATTGGAATCGTTGATTTGACGCATAATAACAGATGTAGAATCTTTAGAGGAAAATGAACTATTAGAGTTGATTCCGACCATCGACGAGCTGCGGATGTTCCCCCCAGTTTTTACCCCATTTGCGCATTTGCGCAAGAACGGGTATATACTCCCGTCCTTTATCCGTTAGCGAGTACTCAACGGCAACAGGTAAGGTAGGAAACACCTCGCGATTGATGACTTTATATTGCTCCAAATGACGCAGGACATCCGTTAAAGACTTGATGCTGATGTTATCTAAATTTCTTCGCATTTGGTTAAATCGTTGTGGCCCCAGACTAAGTAAGGAAAGCACCAAAAAAGACCATTTTCCGCGAACAACCTCCAAAGCTTCACGAATAGATACGAGGCATAGTTCGTCCTCTTTACGTACATCCACGGAAATCACTCCTAACTAAAATATAGGTAGTCTACTTTTTGAAGTTATATAACAATAATGTACCTACTAGTAATTATATAGTTAATTAATTAAGATAACAACAAGACTTATTTTACTGCTATGGATTTGCTTAAGCAGGGATCGTCTTAAACAATTTAGAGAGGAACATAGGATATGAGTGAAAGAAATATATTGGTTTTGGGAGCAACCGGACAACAAGGAGGTGCGGCAGTTAGGCACTTAATCGCCGATGGCTGGAAGGTTCGTGCATTTGTTCGCGATTTATCAAGCGAGAAAGCTCTGAATCTGTCCCAATTGGGAGCCGAGCTTTTTTTAGGTGATATGAACGATCTTGCCTCGCTCGATGCCGCTATGCAGGGGGTTTATGGCGTATTCAGTGTTCAAGCGTCGAGCTGGAACCCTACTCTTGAATCCAACGACGATGAAAGACGTATTGGGAAGGCTGTAGCGGACGCTGCCCTAAAGGCGAACATCCAGCACTTCATTTATACATCTGTTGGCGGTGCGAATGCGCAATCCCGATATCGCGACATGCAGAAATGGGATATTGAGCAGTACATTCAATCTCTCGATTTGCCGGCTACCATATTGCGTCCCGCCACCTTCATGGAGAACTTTGTAGACCCGATGTCCGCAGGCGTGCAGAACGGAACGATCGCACAAGCCTTCAAGCCAGATGGAGTGATCCCACTCGTAGCAGTGGACGACATCGGCGCTTTCGTCGCGTTAGCACTTAAAAACCCAGACGAATATTTGGGTAAAACGATTGAAATTGCCGGCGACAAGTTAACACCCTTGCAAATTGCCGATGCCATAGGCCGTTTAACCAACCGTACCATTCCTTACATTCAAGTTCCGCTGGAAACGTTGCGCCAGCATAATGAAATCTTGGCCGGCGTATTTCAATGGTTAAACGAAGAAGGCCACGAGGTTGATATTTCTGTTGTGCGTAAGGCATTCCCGAAGTTAACGGATTTCAATGCCTGGATCGAAAAGCAAGGAAAAGCGAAGTTTGAGGCATTGTTTCTTTCACAGCGTGCATAAGATTGTGAATCAACAGGTCTGGCATTTGAAGAACGACCGGCTTAGCCCGCGGCTTCCATCAAGTGGCTGTCCTAAGTAAATCCCCAACGATATGAGACAGCGCCCGTTAAACTATTACTGAAAAAAGCGCGAGTAACAGGGTCATTTCACCCCTGTCACTCGCGTTTTTATTATCAAGTTCTTGTCATCTGTCGGGTGACAAGAACGTTATTTCATTAAAAGCCGCGAAAATGTATTTCTTAAAAGCAGCCGACCCTCTACCCCTAAAAACCGCGTCAAATCAACGATTCCGATCCTTGGTCGGCCACGTTTGCTGATCCGCTGTCGGATGACAAGAACATAGTAACATGGAAAGCCGCATAAGTTGCGTTATATATTCCTTGACAGGAATATTCCCAATTAGGTATATTGTGAAGGTAAGCAAGAGGGGCCGCTGAACCGAGGTGATTGGTACCGAATGATAAGTAACACAACGTTTAGCGCTTTGGCAGATCCGAACCGATTACGCATCCTGGATTTGTTGGCGAATGGGCTGCTTTCCGTAGGAGAAATTGCGAAACGTCTGCAGCTAAGACAGCCACAAGCCTCTAAGCACTTGCGCGTCCTGTTGGAAGCTGGCCCGGTGAAAGTCGAAGCGGAATCGAATCGGCGGAATTACAAGCTTCGGATCGAGCCTCTTAAAGAGCTTGATACATGGCTTGAAGGTTACCGTCAAATCTGGAATGAGCGTTACGACAACTTAGAGCTTTATTTAAAACAGTTGCAAGAAATGCCCAAGAATCATCAAAATTAAAGGAGGAAATGGAATGACAAACCAAACCGTAAGCAAAGGAGAAGCAAATGTATTAATCCTGGAGTGAGTATTTAACGCCCCACGCGAGTTAGTATTCCAAGCTCCGAAGCCGGCATTTGAAGCAAGGTGGGATCCGAGCGGTTGGACGCTGCCGGTTTCGGCATCTGGCATTACTGCATGAAGTGCGAGGATAAGAACCAAGGCGATTTTCTACGGCATGGAATCATGGAGCAAAGGCGTGTACAAAGATATCGTAACCAGCGAAAAAATCGAATACACCGACTACTTCTCCGACAGTGAGGGCAATGTTTCAGCGGATATGCCTGCAACCGATGTGATCCTTCAGTTCGTAGAGTTCGCAGGCAAAACTAAATTGATTAACACTGCAGCATACACGTCTACCGAAACGCTCCAAACGGTATTAGATATGGGCATGGAGCAAGGCATCAGCGAGACTTGGGATCGTCTCGAAGATCACCTGCAAAATGTTAAATTGTAATTGTCACGTATTTAAAGAAAAAGGATGTGATTACCAATGAAACGAGTTTTAATCATGTACTGGTTTTTCACAGGGTTATTAGTTCTCTTCTTTGGGGCAGGCGCCATTCCCGACGTATTGTTAGTACCAGATGCGGTAAAATTATTCGAGCATTTAGGATACCCTAATTACCTTTTGCCCTTTCTAGGCATTGCCAAACTACTAGGCTTGACGGCTATCCTGATTCCAGGCCTTCCGCGAGTTAAAGAATGGGCTTACGCGGGTATCACTTTTGACTTGGGCGGGGCTATGTATTCCACAATCGCTGTAGGGGACCCAGTTAGCGGGTGGATCTTTTTCCTGATCGGTTTTGCGGCAATCGCTGGATCCTATGTGTATTACAACAAAAAGCAAAAAGCAGCAGTGTCCATCCCTATTGCCAGCATAACGAACTGATTTGATGTACCGGAAGGAGAATATATAAAATGTCACTAGAGAGCACTGATCCAAAAGTTACACATTACATCGAAAACTCTGAGGATTTTGCCAAACCAATCCTCAATTATCTTAGAGAGCAGATACACAAAAACTGCCCTAACGTAGTGGAATCAATTAAGTGGGCCATCCCGCATTTTGATTACAAAAACGATTTCATGTGCGTTTTAGCCTCCACTAAAAACCACTGTTCGCTCACATTCATAAAATCTGAGTTTATGAGCGATCCCCGATTTGCTGGTGGCAAGAAAGTAAAGCCAGGCCAGCGATTTATGAGCAGATTCACGAGTATCTCCGAGCTGCCATCAGATGAAGAACTCGCAGGCTTTATTAAAGAAGCGATGGATTTAAATGACCGAGGCGTGAAACTTGACAAGACAGCTAAAGCAGCGCCGAGTAGCAACCCAGTAGAAACTCCGGCATATTTCCTAGAAGCACTCTCGAAAAATCCTACTGCTCAACAAGTTTTTGAGAACCAATCACCGTCATTCCGCAAGAACTACATCGTATGGCTTGAAAGTGCAAAGACCGATGCCACACGACAACAGCGAATAGATGAAGCCCTGGAATGGATCGCCGAAGGCAAAGGTCGATTCTGGAAATACGCAAAGTAAAAGAGCGCCTAACCTTGCGATCGGGGTTTCGAATCCCTCATCCCTAGCACAATGATACATTCATACGTGTCATAAGAATGACCAAAAAGCTTAGCAGTGCTTAAATGACGAATACATCGCCGGGCCAATTGCCCCGGCGATACGCTTAGAAAAATGTAAATGAGCCCATCACTGTAATTTGGAAGCTTCTTATTTCCAATTTAACATGCAATGGGCTATTGTTTATGTTCAGTGTAAGATACGGGTCGTTAAGAACTTGATCTCACCTTTGTCAGAGGTTCTAAATGTAGCCGCACTTTTACATTAATCTTCATAGTAGACCAATGCCGATCCCATGTATCTCTGGTTATTGGTTCGGAGAACGGTTTAGAAGTCAATCCTCCGATTTGAAGGGGGTCAATCTGTAATTTTTGCATTTGGGATAGCAAGCGGATGACATTCTCCTCCAAGTACCGTTCGATTTTTTGTGTGAGAGCGGCATAATGGAAGTTATCTTCGATTCTTGCGAGCGAATCCAATTCATCAATTCTTCCCTTCACGTCGATTTCGATGGACAGGGATGATAAATCCGGGGTTAGTTTCTTACGGGTATGCGCGCGAATATTCCCTAGCGTAACCGAGAGGTCAGGAAGGACTAAATATCGTACGAATCTGTCCCTATACAACAATTGATTGATCTGATCGTCTTTTCTACGTATCTCCGCAACCATACTGTCTCGATCGAAAAATGCTGTGCCTTCGTACAGGAACTGTTCGCCTTCCGCGCGAAATACTGGTAGCTGGGGATCGGAAACCCGAGAGTACAGCATTTTCATAAACTGGTGCAGATTGACGACGGTAATTTCGCCTTGTTTTTTCTTCTCGTAATGTTTGAACATGCGATAAAGGTAATAATCGATATTGTCTGTTTCATCCAAGTGTTTGGCGAGGAATTCGTTAAAGTTGCCTTTCGTGATGACTAAGTACAACCGTTGCGAAATGTTCGGATCGGTCAGGACGGTATTGATAAGACGGGTCAGTCCCCGTTTCGCATATGCTTCGTCCACGAACAGCAAGCGGATCTGACCGGCTTTTAGTTCGTTATAATAGGTCAAATTAAACCCCTTATTGCCTTCATTCAATAGAGAGACCTTAAGGGTAAGGACTCGCTTCTTCTCCTTGATAAGAGGAGGGACGAGCGTGCTGATTGTTATCTTTCCGTGGTCGCGGTTATGCACTGTCAATGGGATTGTTTGCCCTCCCTTACTACAAAGATACCAACCCAGTGTTTGCTGGCGTCGCAAGCTGCTGCTTTATTGTACTCCCCGTAATTTCACTGAGTTACTCTCACTCATACACCGTTTCTGTGATCGGTGAGTACTTCATCGATTATGTGGTAAGCTTGAATATCTCGCTCAAGCTCTTCAAAAGTAAGGTACGTGTGCAAATAATACTTCTCACATTTGAGAGTCCCCCAGAAAGATTCCATTGGACCATTATCGATGCACCGCCCTACACGACGGGACATGCTCTGAATCATGTTATTGTCATGCCACTATTACTGGAACCCTTATTTTCTCTAGCACTTCTACAACCATGAACGATTACAAGCAAAACTAAACGGCCTCAGTCCGATGGAGTACAGGACTAAGGCCGCCTAATTGACTTTATTTATTTGTACTGTCTACTTGACGGGTTGCAGTTCAGACGAGAAAATAAAGACCTTGACGACCTTCAGATTGCGAAGGGGTTCCAACTCTCAACGTGCGTGTATCCAATAGCGCACCTTACGTCCTTGCTCCTGCGACAGTTTCCTGGACTAGTACGATTATTGGAAATCCCAATCAGCAACAGATGTTTTCAGCTTTTTCAAATGATGGCGTAATTTGGCCAGATGGGAAAGCCGAGAAAGTAGACGCCGTGATTTGGGCGACAGGGGTACCGGCCGGGTCTGGATCACTTGAATTCACTCCAGGCTTTAGACCATGAAGGTAAGCCGGCTCATAGAGCAGGGGTTAGTACGACTGAACCTGGTTTATTCTATGTGGGCCTGTACGGCCAGCGCTCTTTTGCTTCCGCAACCCTACGTGGTGTTGGTCCTGATGCAAAATTCGTCGTGAGCAAGTTAATGCGTCATATTCGTCGTTACAAAGGAAAGAAGTGATGAGGGGACGAGCGCCTAAATTAATCAAAAATTTTTGATTTACCCTTGATTTCCCTTTTTCTCCATGCTACAGTAGTTACATCAAAAAAGTTTGATGAATGGTGGTGCTCGGATGTTAAATCACTACGCAATAGAAAAGCTAATGAAGTTTCAACAGGCTGACTTAGAGCAGCGCGCTAAACAGGCCTGGAAATGGGAAAAACTAATTAACAAGAAGCCCGCAGTGTCAAGGGGACCAGTCTTAAAACAGCCGGCTGTGGCCTGCTGTGCAGCGTGCTGTTAACGGAGGAATCAAGATGATAAAAGAAATTCCAGTCAACCTTGTGTCCGGAGAAACCGTCGATTTTGCAGCGTATGAAACGAAGTTCAAAGCCTTGTCTGATCAGAAACGGCTGCAGATCATGTATGAATTGACTCAGAAAGGCAGCGTTTGTGTTTGCGATTTGGTCGAAATCGTGGAGATGCCTCAATCCAAGCTGTCTTATCATTTGAAGATTTTGCTTGATGCTGGACTCATTAAACGCGAGACGAAGGGTACCTGGAGCTATTATGAATTGAACCATGCGGAAGTAAACAGGCTGCTCTCGCCTGAGCTTTGCTGCATTTTCCGAAAAACGGACGATCGACCAAGCAATTGTTGTTCATAAGCCCACATTGTGGGTTCTATTTTGCAAAATTAATCAAAAAATATTGATTTAACTAAAGGAGAGATTTTTCATGAGCCAAGTACAAAGTGATCAGGTCCGTCAGCATGTGCGTAATCGCTATAAAGAAATCGCCATTCAGGACACCAGCAATTCAAGTTGTTGTTCACCTTCTTCAGCCGGCAGTGGCTGCTGCGGTAATGTCGATGAGGTTTCCGCTAAGCTCGGTTATTCAAACGAAGAACTTTCAGCGGTACCCCAAGGCGCCAACCTTGGATTAGGATGCGGAAACCCGCAAGCCATTGCTTCATTGCATCCTGGAGAAGTGGTCCTTGATCTGGGAAGCGGAGCAGGATTCGATTGCTTCCTTGCCTCGAAACAAGTCGGGGAGACCGGCCAAGTTTATGGGGTGGATATGACGCCAGAGATGGTCAGTCGCGCACGAAGTAATGCAGTAAAAAACGGGTATTCGAATGTCAATTTCCGACTTGGCGAAATTGAACACCTGCCGATTTCCGATTCGTCCATTGACGTCATCATTTCTAATTGCGTAATTAATTTGTCTCCAGATAAACAGCAGGTTTTCGATGAGTCATACCGGGTACTAAAAAAGGGCGGAAGACTCGCAATATCGGATATCGTTACAACCGCCGAGCTGCCGGCTGAAGTAAAAGGGGATTTGGACTCCTTAGCTAGTTGTATCTCAGGGGCTTCTACAGTTGAAGAAGTTAAAGCGATGTTACGGACCAGCGGGTTTGAAAATATTGTTGTTGAACCAAAGGATAATTCCCGTGAATTTATCAAAGATTGGGTTCCAGGCGCGAATATGGATGATTATATTCAATCGGCTGTCATTCAAGCAACTAAGTCAAGACCTGAACCAAGCAACTAAGTCATGACTTGAACCGTCCTGTAAAGAGTCGTTATCCAAGCTGATAACGGCTTGATCAAGTTCTTGTCATCCGACAATATTGTCGGGTGACAAGAATATGGTCTCATTAATGGTTGCGAATATCGCGGCTTTTTGTATTTATGGGATCAAGTTCTTGTCAAAACCAAATGACAAGAACTTGATCCCATCCCCTCCTTCGTAAGATGTTAAGGATCACAGTTGCTGGCCAGCCAATACATTTCCAAGGCGACTATACTGTGCATTCTCGGGTCATCCGGAAATAGTCGCGTCGATCGGCCGGGAGAGAAGCGAATCTTGCTCCTTTCTTTGACATACGATGACTTCAAAAAAGCTCATGGTTTAGAACGCGCTCTAAAGTTTAGAATGAGAATCAGCCAGAACATAAGAAGGAGGACGGGCATACAGGTGAAGCCGTACCCATTCCCTTTATATTATAATGCTTCAAAACTGGGACCTCTGAATTAAACTAACTGGAAACGGTAGCTGAACAGAGCAGTTCACGACGATGGTCTGCTTTTTTCATTGAAGTAACGGAGTTTAACGCAGCAAATGAGCTGGCTATTTCAAGGTAAACGGAGGCGCTCAAGAAGTGCCTGTCAAATAGCAAACATAAATTGCGCAAGACAATAAAAGTCCACCTAGTAAATCAAAAACCTGGTGGGCATGTACTTTAATCAGAACCTTCTCTTTGTGTTACCTCGCGCGCGATCTGACGTATTTCTTGCAAAATCGGTAGTTGTTTTTCCTCCTTCCACAGCACTGCCGCCTCCGAAATCAGCGGCGGATCGATAAGTCGTCGATAGGCGACTTCATCCGGTCGAACTCTGCTAATGCTGCTCGCTACTAGAGACACCCCAACTCCGGCTGCCACAAGACTAATGATAGCAGACTCATTTGCCGCCTCTTGATTAATGACGGGGCTAAATCCAGCCAAATGGCATAACGAAATGAAATCGTCGAAGATCATGCGATTTGCGCTGCGTGAGTACATCACGAACTTCTCGTTCTCTAGTTCCCGGAGCGAAAGTGATTGTCGCTCGGCTAGGGGATGATTCTTGGGGAGCGCGATCGCGGCTGACTCCCGATAGATCGTTTCATACGCCAATCCAGACATTTTGGCGCCGGGGAACATCAAGAAGCCAATGTCCACGTCTTCGTTTAGAACCTTAAGCTCCAATTCAGGAGAAACCAACTCGAGAAGCACGATCTCAAAATGCGGGAACCGTTCTCGAAACAGGCGCACAATCGGTGGCAGAACGCTATATAAACTGTAACTTGAGTAACCAATAATCAACTTGCCGCCTTCACCGCGCGCGATTCTTTGCGCTATTTCCACCCCTCGGTCAATTCGCCCAAGACCGGCCTGAACATCGGCCAGCAGCGCCTCGCCAGCGGACGTTAGCGCGACCGTACGGGTCGTTCGCTTCAACAGTTCAACGCCTATCTCATCCTCAAGCCGCTTTATTTGATAACTGAGCGGTTGCTGGGCCATATGCAATTGCTCGGCCGCGCGTCCGAAGTGTAAGGTCTCGGCTACCTTCATAAAATAACGCAATTGTCGCAGTTCCATGAAAACCCTCCATGTTTGATCAAGCTTCAATGACAATTATATAAAGATTTAGTGTTAATGTACATTGATATAGTGTTTATCATGGGGTAATTATCGATGTAAAATAGTATTTGTACCGGGGCGGAACAATTTATTCTAAGCATGATTTATACGTATTTTGTCAGTCACAGCGTATCGAAAGCCGGCATCATAGTAGGGCAGCTTATAATATTCGTGCGTTCCGATAAGCCTCGGGAGATAAGATATGTTAACCCCAATTTTTTTCGAATAAGTCTAGAAATTAAGGAGGGAGGAATTTACATGGACAGATTATCGGGCAAAGTAGCGTTGGTGACCGGAGCCTCGCGGCCACCCGACTTCCGGATGGAGGGCGGATAGCCGCTATCTCTGCTGGACTGACATTTTGCCTCATCCGGGAAATGGCGTTTACGCGGCGAGTAATGCCGCTACTGACCATCTTGTTCGAGTGCTCGCTCCGGCTCTGATCGCTGCCGGACAAGCGGTTATCGACGGAGAGATTGCCCAAACACCTCCGGCACGCGTGCTAAGAGTCTCTTTAAGCCGATTACCTTAAATACTTAACTAAATGATGCTAAGGGAGAGATAATTTGCAATGAAGAAATTCCATAATAAATTAAAGGTATTAAGTCTTGCTCTAACGATGACACTTGGTACAGTCGGAACAGTATCGTTCTCGAATAGTTCGCATTCTTACGCAGCTACTGTTGTAAGAGCGAACAAAGTTGAAAAATCCAACCAGGGTGCATCCTTTAGTCATCAACTGAAGCCAAAACAGGTAGCCGCGGCGTTCTACGCCAGCTACAACGGGGATCTCGCCGCAGGCTTCGAGAAATATATTTCAAAGAAATTGGTGCTTCACGGGTTCGACGGTCCCATGGACCGCGGAGTTTGGCTCGCTAGCGACCTCGAGCTAAAAGGGGCGCTTAAAGGTTATAAACTGCAAGTTCTCGATCAAATAGCGGAAGGCAACAAAGTCGTCACGCGTTGGACACTGGGCGGCGTCCATACCGGCACGATTCTGGGAATTCCAGCGTCCGGCCGCGAAGTCCACCTCACCGGTATTTCCATCGACCGCATTGAGAACGGCAAATCCGTCGAGCATTGGTCGGAAGGCAACTTCGGACGATTCTTGCAGGAGCTCCAAGCTCCCCGAACCAATCAAGTAACTCAAAACATTAAAAACAATAAAGTCCAGGTATCAAGCGAAGTCGCGGCCAATCACCTACTGAAGCCAAAACAGGTCGCCACGGCGTTCTACGCTAGCTACAACGGGGATCTCGCTGCCGGCTTCGATAAGTATATCTCGAAGGATCTGTTGCTTCACGGATTCGACGGTCCCATGGACCGCGGAGTTTGGCTCGCAAGCGACCTCGAGCTAAAAGGAGCGCTCAAAGGTTATAAGTTGGAAGTGCTCGATCAAATCGTAGAGGGCAACAAAGTCGTTACGCGCTGGTCCCTAGGAGGCGTCCATACCGGCACGATTTTAGGAATTCCAGCATCCGGCCGTGAAGTCCACCTCAGCGGCATTTCCATCGACCGCATTGAGAACGGCAAATCCGTCGAGCACTGGTCGGAAGGGAACTTCGGCCGTTTCCTACAAGAAATCTCGACACCTCTAAAAGGTAAGTAATGCTGCACAGCTGATCCATAGGCGCTCGGCGTACCGTTAGCCGGGAGGAAATAAAATAAATATCGGGATAATTCTGGGCAGTACACGAAAAAGTCAACGTCCGAAGAAACCGTAAAGCTGGAATCTTCGCAAGCGCGGACGATCCGCTAAACCGCACGGGAGAACCGGAGGAAATCGCTATTGTGGCCATGTTCCTTGCTTCCGATGAGATTAGATACGACAAGATAATTTAGTCAAATCTAACTACTTCTAACGACAATCCGATCTGTTTTATTGTGTATGCTACAAAGCTTGAATTAAAAAGAAGGTTTGAGACAACTATAACTTTATCCAGTTGACAACTGGCAATCCGTTCTTTACCCATTAAGCCCGATTATTAAGTCGGTTATGCTTCAAATTTACAGAGGTGGAAACCTATGGGGTTTTGGAATAGCCTATTTGGAAAAACAAAGACCAATAACATTAACAAGGAGGAAAACAAAATGTCTAAATTAAATATAGGAATCATTTTGGGCAGTACACGAGAGGGACGGGTAAGCCCGCAAGTCGGGGAATGGGTCAAAAGCGTAGGTGATAAGCGCGGAGATGCGAACTATGAAATCGTAGATATCGCCGATTTCAAACTTCCACTTTTAGGAGAGGTAGACGCGACCGAACAAGCTACGGCTTGGAACGTTAAACTCGCGAGCTTGGACGGATTCGTATTTATCGTATCGGAGTACAACCACAGTATTTCTGCGGCATTGAAAAACGCATTAGATTATGCACGCGACGCTTGGAATAACAAAGCCGCGGGAATCGTGAGCTATGGTTCGGTAGGCGGCGCCCGCGCGGCCGAGCATCTCAGAGGTATTTTGGGGGAACTATCTGTAGCGGACGTTCGTATTCATCCCGCATTGTCGTTGTTCACCGATTTCGAAAACTTTTCCGTATTCAAGCCGGCGGATCTGCATCTAACGAATGTTAATGGTATGTTGGATCAGGTGCTTTCTTGGAGTGGAGCATTAAAATCAATTCGTGAATAAAAATAAGTTTTCGGTGGTACATGCAAATGGGACGACTTCTAATAATAGAAAATCTCCTAATCGTACATGAAGCAGGTTGCCTCGGCAGCTTGCTTTTTATTGAAGTCGTTGCCTCCGGTAATCGATAGATGCATGAATCAAATAGAAACCTTAAGTTAATAATAACTAAATTCCGTAGACATTTCGAATACCAGGAGGAAAGAACATGGGAATTCTTGAAAATAAATTTGTCCTTATAACGGGAACCGCCGGAGGACTGGGTCGTATCGCGGCATTGACCTTCGCTCGCGAAGGCGCGAAAGTCGTCGGCAGCGATATCAACGTAGAGGCGAATAACGAGACGGTCGAACTCGTGCGAAGCGCCGGAGGCGAAATGACAGGCATCGCACCGATCGACCTCACCGATCACGAACAGGTAAAGAAGCTGGTAGAGGAAGCCGCGCATGCTTACGGCGGACTCGATGTGGTCTACAATAATGCGGCCATACAGAAATTCGGACCGATGCCCGACTTCTCGATCGAGGATTGGCGAAGGACGATTGCGGGAGAACTCGACATTCCTTTTTTCGTATCGAAGTACGCCTGGCCGCACTTGGTGGAAAGAGGCGGTGGCGTCATCCTGAACGTCGCGTCCATTTCCGGCATCATTGCCGGTGATGTTCCTCCGATGGTGGGACATGCGGCGGCGAAAGGAGGCGTGATCGCCATGACGCGTCAGCTAGCCTTGGAAGGTGCACGGCATGGAATCCGCGCAGTGGCAATCAGTCCCGGACCGTTTCTGACGCCGGCCAGCGACCGCGACCTAGGCGACAATCAGGAGGCGCGAGACGCTGTCACGAAGAAGACGCTTCTTAAGCGGTTCGGAAAACCCGAGGAGCTTGTAGAACTCGCGGCATTTCTTGCTTCCGATCGAGCTGCGTACATCACGGGGGTTAACTACGCCGTCGACGGGGGTGCGACTGCTTGGTAAATCGTTCGAAGCGAAAGACTCACATCAGCAGTTAGATGAGAGCGAAGAGGGCCGCGAACACCTTTGTAGAGGTGATCACGGCTTTTAAAACGGGGTACCACGAGGGCTTTCTTATTAAACCATCGCTAAGAAGCGATGGTTATTTTTTATGGGCTTGTGGGAATGAGATAAGTCCTGTCATTTATGACATCAAGTTCTTGTCACCCGACAACACAGTAAGTGTCGGGTGACAAGAACATTATCTCATTAGAGGCCGCGAAAATCGCGGCTTTTTTATTTATGGGATCAATTCTCTCGAAAGCACATGCTCGTCGACGACGTCACGCGCACGACTGCAAGTAGATGACTGAAATTTTTTCTAGCGCCGACTCGCATGTCTTCTTGACAAACGGATCACTGATCCGTTATATTTGAATCACCGATCCATTTGTGGTAATCGGTAACTGGATCAGTGAAATCTGTAAGATACAGCAATCTGTGCAATTGCGCCAAAAATGCAGTCCAAAACAACGAAAGGGTGAAAAATCATGGGAAAGCTTGAAGGTAAGGTTGCAGTCATCACGGGAGGCGCTACAGGCATCGGCCGCGCCGCAGCAAAGCGGTTCATCGAGGAGGGCGCCTTGGTCTTCATCTTCGGCCGTCGGCAGGAAGCGCTCGACGCCGCTGTGGTCGACCTTGGGCCCAATGCCCGCGCAGTGAGGGGCTCGGTCTCCGATCCAGCCGACCTCGACCGTCTCTTCGCGGCGGTGAAATCCGAGTTCGGAACCCTCGATATCGTCTTTGCCAATGCCGGGGCGGGAAGCCAGCTTCTGCTCGGCGAGATCACCGTTGAGCATATTGACGAAACCTTCGATACCAATGTGAAGGGTTCGATCCTCACGGTCCAAAAGGCGCTACCGCTGATGGGCCAGGGGGGGTCGATCATCCTAACGGGATCGAGCGCCGGCACCACAGGCGCCCCGGCAATGAGCGCCTACAGCGCGAGCAAGGCGGCAGTGCGCAACCTCGCGCGGACCTGGGCTGAGGACCTGAAAGGCACCGGCATCCGGGTAAACGTGCTGTCGCCCGGAGCGACGGCAACCGAACTAGCGAAGGAATCGCTGGGCGAGGAGGGCCAAAAAGTCTTCGCCTCAATGACTCCGCTCCAGCGTATGGCTGATCCGGCGGAGATCGGGGCGGTGGCCGCCTTTCTCGCATCATCGGACAGCAGCTTCATGACCGCGAGCGAGGTCGCCGTCGACGGCGGCCTTGCGCAAATCTGACGCGCTACACCTGGCCGGTCACTCCATTCGACATTCGGAGCCCGTAGGGCGTGGTAAACTGAAGGAGAAGAATATATGAGCTATGCAATTATTGGATTCGGCAAGATCGGTCAGGCTCTTGCTAAAGCGTTTGCCCGAAGCGGTATAGAAGTATCCGTTGCAACCACTCGGGACCCGGAAAGCTTTGCATCCGCTGCGGCCGAGATCGGAACAGAGATCATTCCCAAAAAATTGGCGGACGCTGTCAAGGCGGACATCATCTTCTTGGCTGTCCGTTTCGAGTCGCACCCGGATGTCGCGAAGGCGCTCTCCACCTGGCAGGGGAAGACCATCGTCGATGTGACCAATGCCTACGGCGTGGCCCCTGAGGAACTGGGAGGACAGCCTTCTTCCAAGTTCGTCGCACAGGCCTTCACTGGTGGACGACTGGTCAAGGGCTTCAACCATTTGGTCGCTGCCGTCCTTGATCAAGATCCGCGCGTTCATGATGGCAGGAGAGTCGTGTTCCTGGCGAGCGATGATGACGGTGCTGCAGCGGAGATAGGTGTGCTTGCGGAAAATCTCGATTTCGCACCGATCAAACTTGGCGGTCTATCGGAAGGCGGACTACTTGTGCAGGCACGCGGAAATAGATGGGGTCAACTGATCTTTAAGGATTTGATAAAGTTCGACTGATGAATCGTGACCGTAAATTTCGAGTAGACAGACGCTTGCCGATCATATTTACCTGCATCCTACTGGAACACCTCCGTGAATAAGTGCGAAATGATGTAATTGGACAAAAGTTCAAAGGCTATGACGACCAAAGAAGAAATGTTGGAGACACTGACGAGGAAGTTTGAATTTGATATAATGATAATGTAGCACATAGGAGTTAATATTGGATCATGGCTGGCTCCGTAGGGAGTCGGCCTGTCTTCGATTCATAATAAAACCATATTTTTATGGGATAATGTTACATGTTACGTGACTAGGCGTATGCCGAGAAAAGTCGCATATCGGGAACGCAGAGAAAATCAACGCCTAAACGTGACAGTAAGCTTTCGCTATTTGAGGGGGTGAAAACATATGCGAGCCGACGCCAGGAAAAATTATAATCATTTACTTGCAGTCGCGCGTGACGTCGTCACCGAGCATGGTGTCAATGCGTCCATGCGAGATATCGCCCGCCGTGCCGACGTGGGGTTGGCCACACTGCTTCGTCATTTCCCGACGCGGGAAGCCTTGTTCGAAGCGTTGCTGCGTACGAATCTGGAGGCACTGACGCAGAGGGCAGGTGAAATCGAAACGTCGAATTCACCTGACGAAGCACTTGTGTCCTGGTTTCGTGAAGTGGTATCTTTCGTCCAAAGTTATAGCGGCGTCGTCTCCTTGATGGCAAGCGCCCACGAGGACCCGGACTCCGCGCTTTACGCAACATGCGTAGCGGTGCATTCAGCGGGCGCGCGACTATTGCTCCGCGCTCAGACAGAGGGAACGGCGCGTGCCGATATGAATGGGGACGACTTGTTCGCCATGATATCGGCGGTCGGTTGGCTTGTCGGCCAACCTTCATTCGCGCCACGCACCGATCATCTTTTCAATATTATCGCGAGCGCCATCTGGATCAGTGATCAGGGTGAAAAGTCATGCACTTAAAAGACGAGAAGCCGCTTTTTTTATGGGATCAAAGATCTAATGGAGATACTTGATCCGAATGGTTGCGAAAAACAAAAGGGTCGTCCAGCAGAAGCAGTGTATGTGCAGGCATACGGAGAAATGGAAAAGACTCAGACCTAAAGGTCAGAGTCTTTTTGAGTTATGGTTGCTGGCTGCTGAGAGCCCCCAGGGGCTCTTCCTTTATCTCCAGACAAGCACCTTTATCTTTTCGCGCGGGAACCTATTCGGGGGTGTATACACAAACTGACGGGTGACAAAAACATAATAACATTGAAAGTCGCATAAATAGCGGCTTTTTGTTTTTATGTTATAAAGTTCTAGTCAAAGTGCAATGACAAGAACTTTATAACATTCCCAATCAGTGACAAGAACTTGGTAAGTGTTTTAAGGCCTGATTCAGTATCTCAGCGACCAACGAGTAGGTGGGACGAGATCCGACCGCCGTTAAACAATTGACTGCGCCATTTTCGAATGATGCCCGGAGAAGAAATATTGAAAATGACAGCTGCTTCATTAGGAGACGTCCCATTTTCGTTCATGTATTTGAGTACGCCTAGTTTAAACGTCATGGAGTAGGCTGATAGCTATTTCAAAAGCTTTGAGGCTGTGATATTCGTATTGCTTAATCCACATACGCATGACCTCATAATTAATTCCAAAAGAACTCGCTACGCTATGAATACCTTCGGTTTCCGACAAATATTGATGGATAGTGTCTTTTTTAAGGCGAGATTGAATTTTGTCAAAGAAAAACTGCACCTCCGATTGATAGATGGTGTCTAACAATTGGGGTGCAGTTCACTCGGTTGTTTGCATCTATTGCTGCCTTTCTCTACTTATTTTGGGCAGACCTCGAAACTGCTTTGGCAGCATTTGCAGAACCCCAAAGTGATCCGGGATTTACTCGGTATGGGTAAATCTTCAGCATGGCATGTTATAAATCTAATGCGGTGTCTGTTTCTTTATCCAGACGATTAAAGTCTAACAGATATTGTTTGGTTTCACCCATAATTTTGGGGTTATTTTCATTTTCGGGGACTTTGTGCCCCACGATCACATATTGAGGATTTAGCTGTATCAAACGATCAATTGCTTGGATCCAATCATGTCGAGTACTCTCCGTTGTTTCAGCAAGATACTGATGGATTCCATTATAAACGACATCACCGGCCTCTAGTAATTGAATATCCGGTATCCATAATGTTGTTGTATTAGCGGTATCCGTAAACCCAGCTTCAATGATTTCAAAGCGATGTCCTTCTAGCTCAATAGATTTACAAATATTGTATGTTTTTGCGATACTTAACAGCTGCGCTTATGCTTGGAGGGCAAGCTGGGAGCTCTTGGTGTGGGGAATGTTATGAAGTTCTTGTCATTTATGTTATAAAGTTCTTGTCATCCGACATGTTTCTTGTCGGACGACAAGAACATAATCTCATTAAGAGCCGCGAAAATCGCGGTTTTTTTATGTTATGGGATCAAGTTCTTGTCAAATTATAATGCCAAGAACTTAATCCCATTTCCGATTTTGACAAGCACTTGATCTCATTACCGACAGAAATATTTTTTATTTTTCTCAGCTTATAAAACGGAGTTCATTACGAGTTTCCAAATTGCACGATTTATTTAACCACGGCAGCTGCTCGCTGCCGTTTTTACTTGACTGAAGGGCAGTGTAATTTATCATTTGTACAGATATTTAAATATAAAGAAAGCAAAAAGCCGATCCATAGTCGGCTTTCCTAGTAGCAAGTAATGAAAACTCCTAATTGTTAAGAATCATTCGAAGCAAGTCTTTAATCATTTCGCGAAGTTCCGAAGAGTTTCTGGCGACAATTTTAAACCCGCGAGTTGCACTTGTTAAAAGATGAGCCAATTTCTCGGGAGATAGGGTATCTAGGCTTCTGGCGGATTTCGACTGAGATTCCAAGATAGTGATTAGAACGACCTCAAGCTTCTTGTAGCTCGCATGGAGTGCCTCTTGAGCGAATGTATAAGAGCTCTCAGTCATTTCTTTTACTTCCGGTGAGTTCAACGATTGATCGAAATTGTTTATAGACCATACCTCGAACGCAAATAAAATTTTGTCCTCAGGCGTTTCCTTGGAAGAAAGTCCTTCCACTATTTCTTCAATAAGAAGGTCGCCATAATGAAGAATCGTCGCGTTAAAAACTTCCTCCTTGTTCTTAAAGTACAAATACAGACCCGCACGCGATATGCCGGCGGCTTCTGCTATCTCATTCATTGACACTCGCTTATAGCCATACTTGAAAAACACGTCCAAAGCAACGGTTAGTATATGAAGCTTTTTTTTGTCGTCCATGATGTTATTATTATACACTTTACAAACTTTGTCTAGTCGTATAATATGGGCAAATAGACATCAACCGTTAGTTGTCTAAATATCAAATAAGGAGACCTGCAATGAGGACCACAGTATAAAAAAAGTTACAGCAAGGGTTGCCAACTGTTTTAGCTGGACTTTGCGGCTATCGTTTCGAAATGGATACCAAACACAAGATAAGCCATTTATTATATTAACCTTTAAAGGAGAACTTTATGATGACAACAAAGCAAACACCAATCGGCTCCGGGTTTGGAGCTTCTGTAACAGCCGAAGAGGTTATTAAAGGTATTGATCTTACCAATAAAACTGCCATCGTCACCGGGGGGTATTCCGGACTTGGTCTTGAGACCGTGCGCGTACTACGTTCTGCTGGAGCCAAGGTTATCGTTCCAACGCGTGACTACAATAAAGCGGTGATCGCCCTTGCAAACATTGACGGCGTTGATATTGAAGTGATGGACCTAATGGACCCTGCTTCGATTAATGCCTTTGCAGACAAGTTTCTTGCTACCGGGCAAGCACTGCATATCCTGGTAAACAGCGCGGGCATTATGGCGTCTCCTTTGTCCCGCGATTCGAGGGGATATGAATCACAATTCGCGACGAATCATTTGGGCCACTTCCAGCTTGTTGCACGGCTATGGCCAGCGCTGCGCAAGGCGAACGGCGCGCGGGTGGTGTCGGTTTCTTCTTGGGGGCATCACTTTTCGCCTGTCGTGTTTGATGATCCTAACTTCGATCGACGTGACTATGATCGCTGGGCAGCCTATGGGCAGTCCAAGACGGCAAACATTCTCTTTGCGGTCGCGCTGGATAAACGCGGCCAGACCGACGGCGTGAGGGCTTTTTCTCTTCATCCGGGCAGCATCGTTGGCACCGGTCTCGAAAAACATCTTTCGGAAGAGGAACTTCGAGCGGCCGGCGTCATTGACGAGAACGGACAACCGGTTCTAGATCCCGCGAAAAATCTCAAGACTGTAGAACAAGGAGCTGCTACCAGCGTATGGTGCGCGACGAGCCCACAACTTAACAATATGGGCGGCGTTTATTGTGAGAACTGTGATATCGCCCCTCTGGGTCATGACAATGAGTCGGACTTTTATTTGGACAACGAGTCGACTTTAACGGATTCCGGCGTGATGCCGTACGCGGTTGATTCGGAAGCAGCCGATCGGCTCTGGAGCCTAAGTGAACAACTAACTGGCCAAAAGTTTGCAATATAAGAAGAAAGAGTTCATGCAGCGGATAAAAATGACAAAGCCTTGTAGCGAGGAGAAATGAAAATGAAACAGACAAATAGTTCCGTAACCAAGGCAGCTGTTACTTTCGCCAAGGATCTCGAATGGTTCGATACGATGCCGGGTGAACAAATGGCTATTCGCATTCACAGCAGTCAAGTTGGCGGAGCAATAACGGTCATTGAAGCACGTGTACCAGCTTTGATTGGCCCGCCGAAGCATATTCATAAGGAAAGGGAAGAGGTATTCGAGATTCTTGAAGGAACTTTCCGTTTCCAAGTGGGAGAAGAGGAATTTGAAGCTACACCCGGAACGAGTGTCGTGGTTCCCCGAGGCATACCTCACGCGTGGGCAAACGTCGGGCATGATAAAGGACGTATTCTTTTCACTTTCGCGCCAGGCGGAATAGACGACTTCTTCCCTGAAATCGGCCGGCATACTATCGAGGAAATTGGGCGACTGGCCGAGCAAAATGATACCCTAATTATTGGGCCTCCAATGCTCCCGTAATTCGGAATTGACAATTGGACTTCATAAAATAACCGAAACGGGACAGTCGAGGACTAATTCATGGCAAGAGGTGATTATGACAGATGATATTATCCGGCAACCACGGCGAAGAGCTTCTCACGAAGCTATGGGCCAACGTATACAACCATCCGCAAAATCTCGATGTCATCGACCAACTCTGTACGGAAGACTTTATTCTCTCGAACTCGGATGGTGACATTGTGGGTCGCGATGCATTTAAGGAGTGGGCACGAACATTCACTTCGAAGATCCGCGACATCAAGTTAGAGAGCCTTGATATGTTCAGCGGTGCAGACGGCAAACGCGTTGTATCGCGATGGGTAGTCACGGGATACAACCAAGGCGTACTTGGTTCTCTGCCTGATGATCGCCCGATTCAGCTTACCGGCATCGCAGTATGGGAGGTTCGTGATGGCAAGCTAGCCCACAATTGGGTAGAGAGAAGCGCATATGAGCTCTCGAAGCGACTTATGAAGCCCATAGAGTAACAGGCTCCGGTATCCAGCGAAAGGTGATCAGTGGGGCTGTCCCAAAAGCCATAGGCTTTAGGGGCAGCCCCTTCCATGTTTTTCGCCTGAGCGATCACCTCTTTTTAGGTGCGTATCCGGGCGGTGGCCGAGACAGCTACCATCCGAAAATGTTTACGAAAGTCATCATCTACGCGTACACCCAGCGCATCTATTCCTCTCGTCAAATTGCCAAAGTCGTCCGCGAAAACGTCATGTTCATGTGAATTGCAGGCCGGACAACAGCCGAACTTTCGGACGATCAACCGGTTTCGTTCCGAACGGATGAAAGAGGTGCTGGAGAAGATATTTACAGCCGTACTTCAATACCTAGCTGAAGAACAATACGTGCAGTTGGAGCACTACTTTGTCGATGGAACAAAGATTGAGGCCAATGCGAACCGGTATACGATTGTCTGGGGAAAAGCGGTCGTGAAGCATAAAATGAAATTGCAGGAGTAAGTACAGACACCCTTTGCGACAATCGAGGAAACAGAGAAGCAGGAAGATCGGAAACACAGTGGCCGAGATCTACCTGGACTTGGCGAGCGCGCACAGATCACCGATGAGAAGTTGGAACAGGCCATGAAGCAGCTAGAAGGCCAGCTTGAAGAACGGCCGAAAGACAAACCGTTGAAAAAAGCCGTTCGTAGCTTACGCAAAGATTTGCTCCATAGCTTGAAGAAATATGAAACGCAGCAAGCCTTGCTATGCGGACGTAACAGCTACAGCAAAACCGATCCAGACGCGACCTTCATGCGAATGAAAGAAGATCATATGCGAAATGGCCAACTCAAACCGGGCTACAATGTGCAGATCGGAACTGAGAATCAGTTTATCGTCGGCTACAGCTTGCATCAACGCCCGAAGGATACCCGCTGTTTGAAGCCGCACCTCAAGAAAATCAAAGCGGAGCTCAGAAAACTTCCATAAACTGTAATTTCCGATGCTGGATATGGGGGTGAAGAAAACTACGCGTATCTCGAAGAAGAGCAGATCGAGGCCTTGGTCAAGTTCGGCACGTATCATAAGGAGAAGTCCAAGGCATGGCAGAAAGATAGTAAGCACGATTTGCAATCATCTAATTACCTTCGCATGTTTCCTGATGATCGGGGGGGGGGAAAATGAGTGATTTGCTTGGAAGAAAACGCGTACTAGTGATCGGTCTATTTTTTTTGGACTTCCCTTGCCGGAGGATTATCGCTGAATCCGATTTGGCTGATCGCCAGCAGAGCAATCCATGGAATCGGCGCAGCAATTTCAATTCCGGCTGCTATGTCGCTCAGAACAACAATTTTCCTATCGGACTACAGCGAAATAAAGCCTTTGGAATCTTCGGCGCTATAGGGTCCAAGGGGGAGCGGCCAGATCGATCGAAGGTGTTTTGCTTATGGATTCTGCAGGTTCGAGATCAATTTTTTATTTAAATGTCCCGTTAGGAATCTTGCTCATCCTCGGATTGTCGCTGGTTATTGTCAGCCCTTCCGCTAATAATTCAAGTTATTATGAAATTTTTTAATTGATGTTGGAGCTAGACATTGACATGTCCAACAAAAGATGTTAAAGCAAATTGGTCATTCAGGGAGATGTAAATAAATGGGGATTCTAAATAGGTATATCATACTTCGGACAAGAAATCCTAAATAAATCAAATCAAAAAATAACTAAAAGGATGGAATACACACCAATGAGTAGCCGCTCGATAACAATCGAAAAAGTGAACGCCGCCCCAACCTGTGCGGAGCATCGCATAGATCGCGGCCAGGGCAGCATTTATGCCCGGGATTACGCAGGTAATGGACCTACCTTTGTCCTTATGCACGGCTTTCCGGACAATATGCATATTTACGATCATTTGATTCCCTATTTGGTTGCGGGAGGCAGACGAGTCGTGGCATTCGATTTTCTCGGCTTCGGCAATTCTGACAAGCAAGCTGGCGCGAGCTACAGCTTCGCACAGCAGCTGGGCGATCTTCACGCGGTAGTCGAACACTTGGGACTGGGTAAAATCGTTCCCGTCGCGCATGATGCATCTGGTCCCGCCGGTGTTAATTATGCGATTGATTATCCGGAGCATGTGGATTCCTTATGTTTGCTCAATTGCGCTTATGGGACGGCAGCTACGAAAAGAACACCGGAGATCATCGCCTTGTTTGCGCACTCGGATCTGCAATCCTTAACGCAAGAGCTTCTGCGGAGCCCGGAACAGTTTCAATGGGTGTTGGATTTTCAAATGCGTAAATTCACGGAAAATTTGGAGGACGGACAAAAGCAACATCTTTCAGGTTTCCTGCGTTCGCTAATCGAAGACAATATCAAAAAACAACCGAGCTCGATTCCGGCGTTCGTGCAAATGACGTCGCAGTTATTCGAGGAAGTAGCACGAAATACAAAACGTATCACTCAAATGGAGGCGCTCGATATTCCGGTCAAACTCATTTGGGGCGAAAACGATGCCTATCTCAATACGGGCGTGGCCAAGGATTTCCAATTGCATTTAAAACACGCTTCGCTGCACATCTTGCCGGCCGGTCACTGGCTGCAAATCGATAGCCCGGAACAAGTTGCAGCGATCATGCTGGGGCAGGCATAACATGCGAAACGTCAATGGATGAAGAAGTCGATGGTCCAGCCAATAATCTGATTCGTATCGATCGGATGCCGGAGGATTATACTTGCATATAGCACGCCGCCAATCGTGGCCAAGGCGATGTTGACTGTTTTTTCTTTAACGGAGGCACCCGATCTCACCATCGTAATTGTCGAGGCGACAATGTACACAACATAAAAAGCGATTAGCATAATCATGCTTGATTGATGTCCGGAAGTTGTTTTTTTCGTATCCAAGATACAATGACGAGCAGTGCAGGAATGACGATGGCATAAAAAGAATCGAAGGCAAAACTGTACTTGCGATCCCATTCAATATTGGATATGACGCTTTCGAACAGCAGGGAAATCGGAAGGATGATCCAGATGAGAGGAAGGGCGATGAACGTTCTGTTCTTCAAATGGAAGAGCTGGATTATTCCCGCAGCTGCGCTGTACATAGAGATGGATAGCTTTATGGAAATGGCGCAAAACCAAACCAAACAAATAATGACTTCCAGATGCTCGATAAAAAATGAAAACGGCAGCTCTTGCGCTAGAGTGAAGATGGGATAGGTCAGATGCGACGAACGATAAACGCCTACGATGCCAAGGACGAAAAACACGATTAAGCTGATGAGTATGGCAGCTACGCCAATTCCAGCTATAAAAGAGGTTTTAAGCCGTTGCTGGACAAACGGGAAGAACATCGTCAAGCATACCGTCTCGGAGAACGGGAAACCGAATATTTGTTTCGATGTCGCCATGAGCTGCCATGGATGAAATTCCTGCGCCGGCCCGAAATTCGCCCAGTCCCAACCTTTCAGCATGAGGAAGAATACAATCCAGAAAACAATGACAAGCACGGGCGTTAAAAACTCTGTCAGCATAGCGATCGTTTCGGCGCCAAGAATGACGGTATAGGCGGAAACGAGCAAAAACATGAGATGAACAGCTGAGATGGGCGTGTGGACGAGCAGATTGACTTTGATGAAATCCCCTAAATTTCTAACCACCCAAGCTGCCAGTTGAATGAAGAAGACAAGGTACAAGCATCCGAAAAGAAAGCCGATCTTGGGACCTAACAGCTTAAGACACAGCTGTATGATGCCGAGGCCCGGATAGCGAGAAGTCAAATACAGCCAAAGTGCAGCGACAACGATGCCATACAGCCCGGCACCAAGGGGAATGAGCCACGCATACTCTTTGGCATTGCCGATGATTCCTCCCGGGATGATGAAAAAAGAGGTCCCTAATGTAAATGCCAGCGTAAGCAGAAACATTTGCCAACTTGACAAGCGAGCGGTTTCCATTATTTAGACTCACTTCTTCCATATGAAGATTTTGTTCGACCCAGCCACTTGACTTTAAAATCAGCCGAGATATGGACATCCGTTTTCTTCCATGCGTTCGAATCGGTTTTATACCCCGACCAAACCTTACTGCGCTTACGATCGATCTGATCTTGTATGCCTAGCAAATCCCAACTTTTTTTTCTTGTGAGCTGCACCAATTTCAGACAGCGCTTCTCGAATTCTTTGGTCATCAATCGTTCGATTTCATGAACATCAAAATAATCCGAGTCTTTGGTTCGATTGTCCAAATAAATGCGTAAGGAAGCATTGATGTTCAGGCTAAGGATCGGCGTATCCCCGGCTATAGCTAATTTTCGATCGATGATCGGGTCCTCCAGCATCACCTCGATTCCGCCTTCGCCATCCGAATAATTCAATAAATATCGGTCGGCATCTCCGCTGAGCAAATTGCTCAAATTGTTCGTTTCATAATCGATTTTACCTGTCAGGCGGTCTTTGACATAAACGGCGCCTCCATCGAATACAACGCTTTTATAAGGGGCATTTATGGCTTCGAGCTTCGCGAATTGAGGGTTCACTTTGTCGTTCATGACCGATACGAAAGGAATGACGATCGGGCGGTTTCGGGAAAGGCCGTTAATGGCATCCCGTGCCCGAATATGCTTCCCATAGACGCCGCTAACCTTCTGCTGCAGCTCGATCATGGAACGCATTGCTCGGCCGGGCACGCGTTCCACGGGGACAATCGTATTCATAATCGTATCGATCGGCGCATCGGTCGCCACGAAATAACCCGTAGAACGCCTGGTTGGATTGCTTTCAATGAAGTCGAGGATTTCCCGGTAATACTTTTGGGAATAGCGGAGCGTCATAATATACAACTGCACGTCGTTGCTGAAAATCATGCGAGGGATCTGTTTATTGGCAAATACCGTGAATCCGGAAACCGAGTCGATGCTGCTCATTTTGTAGGTGTAGACAGAAGCTTTGGAGGATTCTCCGGATTTGCCCCCTACCCCGGGTGGATTAACGATCTGAAAATAAACCAATCTCTCGCCTGAATCAGGATCGATGTCCACGCCGATTGCGTCAACGATCGCCAGGTCATTAATTTCCTTTTTATCCCAACAACCGGTTAATAAACAGCATATTACCACTACAACAACTGACATTGCACGCTTTCGTTTCATCGTCTATCCCCTTACAACCATCCTAATGCCGCTTCGAGAAAAGCCTGCGGCGCTTCATCTGCGGCCTCGGCGCTCTAAATATGGCGTCCTTCAAACCAGCTAGACGCAAAGGAGCCAAAGGTGAAAAATATTTCACGCCAAAGGAACGAATGGAAACGAGATGAGTAATGACCAGCAGGATTCCGCAAGTGATTCCGAATAGACCGAAAACGCCGGCTAGCACCAGAAAGCCGAATTGAATGATACGCTGAGCAATTCCGAAACCATAGGTTGGAGCAACGAAATTAGCGATCGCGGTGATAGACACGACAATGACCATCGAGGCCGATACGAGGCCAGCTTCGACTGCTGACTGACCTAGCACAAGCGCGCCGACGATCGAGATCGCTTGACCCGCGATCCTAGGCATTCGAAGCCCGGCTTCTCGAAGGATCTCGAAGGTAACAAGCATGATGATCGCTTCGATAAATGCCGGAAACGGTACGCCTTCGCGTTGGGAGGATAAGCTTATCAGAAGGGAAACCGGCAGTATTTCCTGGTTGTAGGTAACCGCGGCGATATAGAGCGACGGAACAAAAATAGCCAGGAGAAACGACAGAATGCGGAGCCAACGAATTAAATTGGCGATGTCGGTCCGTTCATAATAATCTTCCGGCGAATTAAATAATTGGAAAAACGTTATCGGCCCGATCAATACGCTCGGCGTACCGGCTGTCATAATCGCAAAAGCGTTTTCCAGCACGTGCGCAGAGACGACATCCGGCCTTTCCGTTGCGTACATTTGGGGGAAAGGAGACCAGGAACGATCTTGGATCCATTCTTCGATGTATGAGCTTTCGAGCACGCTATCCGTTTGGATGGACGTTAATCTACGCTTCGCTTCCGCAATGACGGCAGGCGATGCTAGATGGTTCATGTAAACCAAATAAACGTCAGTTTTCGTTTCTTGACCAAGGGTTAGTCGTTCGTAAGTGAAATGGTCCGATTTGATACGCTTCCGGATCAAGGCCAAATTCGTTTTTATATCCTCCGTGAATCCTTCTTTCGGGCCGCGGATCGTAACTTCGATCGTGGGTTCGGTAACCGTTCTGGAGGGAATCTTCGAATAATCCAATGCCGAAGGGAAGCCGATATGTACTGGGAAAATGACGATATATCCCTCTAAAAGATATTTGATACAGGATTGAACATCGTGCAAGGTTTCGATGAAATTCCCATTCGTGCCGGTGGAGAGGATGCTAGTCCATTGGTCTTCATTGTCCAAGATAGGGTTGGCATGGAAGAAAGGTTGAAGTATAAATTCATCGAAACGGACCTTGTCTACGAGCGTTTCGATAAAGAAACAGTGGATTTCGCGATGATCGACTGCTGGCAATAAACGGTGATTGAAGTCCGGCGAATGGCCAAGTGCTTCTCTAATCAAACGAACGAAATCGATCGGTGGCGAAGGGACAGGCATCTGGCAATCCTCCAAAGGAAAATGTGCTGGTGATTTCCCGTAGTAGTATGAGAATCCAAACGTTATTTTATTCACTTCTACATGATATCGATGTGTATACTTCGCGTGTCAAAATTAAATAGACAGTCACAGCTGGAAACGCGCATGCTTGACACCTACTATCGAATCAGTTAGACTTCGGGTATGGAAAATCGAAAAACGCAAATTCTCAAACTGGCTTTAGATTTGATTCGTGAAAAAGGATATGTAGCTTTTAGTTACGACGATATATCCAAACAACTGGGTCTGACTAAGGCTACCATTCATTACCATTTTGAAAAAAAGGAGGATTTAGCACTCGCCATAACGGATATGATGCAGCAATCTTTACAAGGTTTTTTGATATCCATGAGTAATACAGTTTCAATACCCGTTGAAGAAAAGATCAAGCAGCTCATTTTAAAACAATTCGAAATTGCTGGTAATGGCATTTGTCCTTTATCTTCGTTACAAGCGGACTATGAATCCCTTCCCGAAGCGGTTCAACTAAGAGTTGAAAAGCTGAGCCAATTTGAATTGAAATGTTGGAATGACATATTAAGAGAAGCCCAAAAAGAAGGCATCGTTCATAATGCCGTCGATATTGAATCTTTGGCTTATGCTGTAATCAGCTGTATAAAAGGCGGTATGCAGTATAAACGGGTGTTAAAAAGAGACATTTTACCGCAAATAGAAGAACAAGTGTGCAGATTAATAAAAAGCTGATCTCTCATGTCGAAAACTGATCAACTAGTAGATTAATTTACAAATCGTTACTACCCATTCGGATATATCCATCATGCCATTCATGCAGCCGTAAAAGGCATGGCATGACGTATATTTTGCACAAAACTGATCAACTAGTAGATTAATTGCTTTATTATGTATAATTTGTTCAAGCCATTGATCAAAACCTTCTTCGCTTATTATTTTTTTGCCAACAACTGATCAACTAGTAGATTAATTGCTTCTATATGGTAATTGATTAACTCACAAACGTAAAGGATGGGACAAAGCAAATGACTAACACAATTAACAAACCATTCAACGCAACTCCGGCTTATCTAGAGCACCATATCGATCGTGGACAGGGCAGCATTTATGTCCGCGATTATGAAGGCAGCGAGCCGGCTTTTGTTCTCATGCACGGCTTTCCGGACAATTTGCATATCTACGATGATTTGATCCCGCACCTAGTAGCAGGCGGCAGACGAGTCGTGGCATTTGATTTCCTTGGCTTTGGATACTCAGACAAACAAACAGGCGCCAGGTACAGTTACGAGCAGCAATTGAGCGATCTCCATGCTGTCGTGGAGCATCTAGGACTTGATAAAATCGTTCCCGTGGCACACGATGCTTCCGGGCCGGCAGGGATCAATTACGCGATTGATTATCCGGAACACGTAGCTTCCGTTTGCTTGCTCAACTGCGCCTATGGGGTAGCGCCAACGAAAAAGACGCCGGAGATTATCGGACTGTTTGCGCATACGGATTTAAAATCTTACACGCAGGCGCTTCTGCAGAGCCCGGAGCAGTTCGAATGGGCGCTGAAATTTCAAATGAGCAAGTTCCTTGAACATATGAAGGATGATTCCCAGATTCAATACCTTGCAAATTTCCTTGGCCCCATTATCGAAACCAATTTCACCAAACACCCGACCTCTACGCCGGCATTCGTGCAAATGACGTCGCAATTGTTTGAAGAAGTCACGCGAAATACAAAACGCCTGCCTGAAATGGAGGCGCTCGATATTCCATTCAAACTGATATGGGGCGATCATGATCCCTATCTGAACACCGGCGTTGCCGAGGATTTCCATGCTCGTTTAAAAAACTCATCGTTACATGTTTTACCGGCAGGCCACTGGCTGCAAATTGATATTCCGGAACAAGTCGCCGCGATCATGTTAAGTAACGAATAAGCCAAGGCGAATCGCATTCAGCGTGGCAATTCAGGTTAAAGCGCTGACTAACAATGAATGGATTGTCCACTAATCAAAAGAGAGAGGTATTTATTCAAATGCTTGCACAAGCCAATGAAAAACCTGAGTTTTCAATCAAAAGCATTATCGCTCCGCTTCTTGCCGTTATGATTGGAATGATTATGGTTCTATTGGATACTACGATAATGAATGTAGCCGTACCTACCTTGCAGAAATACTTTAATAGCCCATTAAAAACGATTCAATGGACTATAACAGGCTACACGCTTGCACTAGCAACGGTTATCCCATTAGCAGGTTGGATGACGGATAAGTTCGGCGCAAAACGGATATTTCTAATAACGATTGCATTGTTTACGATTGGCTCCGTTCTATGTGCCTTTGCCCAAACGCCTGAACAACTTGTCCTATTCCGTATCATTCAAGGCCTCGGAGGAGGCATGGTGTCTCCGATTGGCATGGCAATTGCTTTTAGGCTAGCTCCTCCTGAAAAGAAAGGTACCGTGATGGGCGTTCTAGGCGTGCCTATGTTGGTTGCCCCCGCAACAGGACCTTTGATTTCCGGCTGGCTGATCGGAATTGCATCTTGGCACTGGATCTTCCTCATCAATTTGCCGATTGGAATCGTAGCTCTCCTGGTAGGCATTAAACTATTGCCTAAAGTGGAGCGCGGTAAAGCACCTGCTTTGGACATCTTGGGCATGATACTGGGCCCGATCGCGTTTACCATGCTTACTTACGGCGTAAGCGAAGGCGGAACGGATTGGAGTTCCCAAAACACGCTAACAGGCTTAATCGTTGGGGGAGTCGCCTTAATTCTGTTCATTATCGTAGAGCTGCGGCATAAACAACCTTTACTTGAATTACGCGTATTTAAATCTTCCGATTTTACCCGCGGCATTATAATTTCTTGGGCATTACAAATATCGATGTTCGTCTCTATTCTTTTGCTCCCGTTATATCAACAAGGCGTACTGGGTCGCACACCTATCGTAAGCGCGGCAATCGCTCTTCCTATTTCGCTGGGTGCGCTGCTGATTACGCCATTCTCAGGAAGATTGGCTGATAAATTAGGTGCTAGACCACTGGTATTTACGGGGATGAGCATCATGTCCGTCGCCTTATTATTGCTTTCTAGGATTGACATCGATACAGGCGTGATAGCGTTAATGTTTCCGCTATTCCTGATGGGCTGCGGCATGGGAATGTCGATCATGACCATCAATACGCATGTTTTGAAATCCGCCCCGCGCGAACTGATCAGCCGGGTAACGCCGTTAACTTCCGCTACGCAGCAGGTTGTGATTTCTTTTGCCATCGCTGCTTTCATGGGACATTTAACATCACGAATCGGAACTCGCATGGCGGAAGCGGGAGCACACGCCGATCGATTGAAGATATCCGCTCTTGCGTTCGGCGATACTTACTTTATCGTGGCATGCGTTGCGATCTTCGGCGTGTTATTAAGCTTAATTCTTCGGAAGCCTCGAACCGTTGCTTAATAGAATGGGTAGAGCACAGCAAATGAACCCTACTTGAGGTGCGTTTTAATTCGAAATTGTGGGTAGCATATGGGATAAATGAGCTTACGCCAGAGCGTTAACCATACTAACTACGTCATGAATTACAAAATCTTCACTCGGGAGCTGGCAAACATGACACATCTAGAATCGGTAGACACATTGGTTATTGGTTCAGGCACAGGAGGTTATGTGGCTGCACTGAAATCGGCGCAGCTTGGGATGAAGACGGCCGTTGTCGAACGAGAACAGATTGGTGGGGTATGTACCAATGTAGGTTGCATTCCTTCGAAAGCATTAATAGCGGAGGCACATCGCTTCAAATTACGCAAGGAATTGTCCTGTGCATCCGATGCGTCTTCATTCGAGGAGTCGCAAGCTTTCAAGCAAGCGGTCGTGAACAAGCAGGCTGGCGGAGTGAATTATCTGCTGAAGACGGCCGGCGTAACAGTGATTGAAGGAGAAGCGAGCCTTATCGACGGTCATACCGCCGTGATTAAACAACAAGACAGCGATCATGAAATCTCGTTCAAACATGTCATCTTGGCGACGGGTTCCCGTCCGATCGAGATCGATGCCGTACCTTTTGGCGGCAGGATCTTGTCTTCCACGGAGGCACTGGGACTGACTCAAATTCCTGAGAGCCTGGTGGTCATCGGCGGCGGTTATATCGGCGTTGAATTGGGACAGATGTATGCGAAATTCAGAACGAAAGTAACGATCCTTGAAGGAGGCGGACAAGTGCTGCCGGGGTTCGAAGCAGAACTTACGCGTCCTGTCGTCCGGCAGTTAACCGCCGAAGGCGTAACGATCATAACCGAGGCAAAAGTCAATCAATCCGAACAGCATGCAGACGGAGTGACCATTTACTATTCAAAAAACGAAGAGCAGCAAATGATTAGCGCAGATTACGCGCTAGTGACCGTCGGCAGAAGGCCGAATACGGACGGGAATTTGGGGCTCGAGCACATCGGCTTGATGACGACGAACAGAGGATTGATCGAGACGGACGACCAGTGCAGAACTGCGATCCCAAATATTTTCGCGATCGGCGATATTATTAGCGGTCCGGCACTTGCTCATAAAGCCTCGTATGAAGCAAAAATCGCTGCAGAAGCGATTGCGGGAAAACAATCCGCGCTTGATTACAAAGCTATTCCGCTTGTCGTCTTTTCCGAACCGGAGATCGCAAGCATTGGTCTAAGCGAAACGGAATGCAAAGCAAAGGAAATTCCCGTTACGATCGGTAGATCCTCTTTTTCAATTAACGGCAGAGCGTTAGCGTTAAAGGAAGTGGAGGGTTTCGTGAAAATCGTAGCGGATCAGGCGTCAGGCATTATTGTGGGGGCGCAAATTGTCGGCCCCGAAGCGTCAACGCTTATATCGGAATTTGCCTTGGCCATCGAGATGGGAGCGACCCTCGAGGATGTGGCATTAACGATCCATCCTCATCCTACATTGGGCGAAGTGATCATGGAGGCTGCGGAGAACGCGGTGAATAAAATTAAAAAACAACAAATCGGCTAAATAGCGTGTTCACCAACATTCCGGGGATAAAGACACAATATTATATTAAAGTACATTAGCCAGAAGGATGGGGACAACACAATGAACGTTAAATTTGCAGAGCATTGCATCGATCATGGACAAGGCAGCCTCTATGCACGAGATGACGCAGCTAAAGGAGTGGAAATCCTATGAACCAGAACAACATGAATGAGGCAGAAGCAGCAAAAAAGGACTTAGCATCTTCGTCAAAGATGGAGATTGGCGAGTTGCAGGTCAGTTCGGATATCAAGCTTCGCCATATGGTCTATCGTCCTGCCCATCCGAAGGCTACAGTGTTGTTCCTACACGGCTTCCCGGAGTCGATGTATGCGTGGATGCCGATTGCCGAACTGTTGTCGAGCGATTATGAAGTTCATGCGTTCGACTGGCCCGGTTACGGACAATCCTCACGTCCGAGCGCCGATCGCTTTTCCTATGCGCCGATAGACTATGCCGAGGTGCTGGAACAATATATCCGCGCTTCCGGTATCGACAGCTCGAAACTGGTGATTTACGCAACCGATATTGGGGCTTTGCCGGCGTTACTGGCCGCTCTGGAACAGCCAGATATCGCGAGGAAGATTATCGTCGGAGATTTTGCGCCGTTCAACCGGCCCCAATACATGTGGGGAAACCTGGTGGCCCTGAAATCAAAGCCCTCGTCCGATGTCGCGCGTGCTGCATTGAACCAGACCAGAGATGAAGTGCTGGCAAACGCGTTCTTCTTTGACGATCCGGCAGAGGAGCGCTACATGTTGCCCCAAGAATTCAAGGACGATATAGCAAAAGGGTGGGACGGCGATATCACAGCGGCCGACGCGTTCTATCACTACTACTCTCACTTCACTCGCGACCAGGACTATTTTGAAGCCAATATGTCGAAGCTTAACGTCCCCGTGAAAGTCGTGTGGGGCGAAAAGGATAACTACATCAAGAAGGAAATGGGCGTCGAGCTCGCTGAGCGTAATAATTTAAACCTTACGATTCTCCCTAGTCTCGGCCATTATCCGCATCTGCAAGCACCCAAGCAGACCGCGGACGAGCTTCGAGCCGAAATTGAAGGTTGATGTTCGCCAAGCTGGCAGTATGGTGAACTATCAGGAAATTGCCGGCCAACTCGACATAGACGATATTTCAGAATACGTTGATATATAGTCAGAATTCAGATCGCCGTCTTATTAAAAAATAACCATCGCCAATGAGCGATGGTTATTTTCTAATAAGACGAGAAATGGGCAATGAGATAAAGTTCTTGTCATTTATGACTGTCGGATGACAAGAACATTGCCTCATATAAAGCTACGTAAATCGCAGCTTTTTTATGTTGTGACATCAAGTTCTTGTCAAGAGCCATTGACAAGAACTTGATGTCATTCCCGATTCCGACAAGAACTTGATGTCATTGCCGACAACAGTTCCAAGCAGAACGTAGGTGCGCGTCAAGGTTAATTTACATAGCGTTGGAATTTAGTTCCTGCGTACGAACCTACATCGCCGCATGTAGCTACGCGTGCTCTTTTTTGAGTATGACTGTTCCAATTTTTACGGCGAATGCAGACATAGTGTCGTTTGGAGACGGAGAAGGTATGAAAGCCCCTTCGGAGGCAGCGGGAGAGCCAATTTGAATCTGTACCGGCTTTTCGGTTGGCAGGAAACTTGACCCGGCGCCAGTTGTTCCCGGCTCTTCAAAGCCAATATGATCGTCATCTGCGCATACTTGCTCATATCGACGGATGCCATCTCCGTGAGCGTAGTAAAGAATGCTTAATGGATCAGCATGACCTGCAAGTTGTCGCCAATTACGATGGCTGCGAAGTTGATGACCGGCCAGAGCAAGCTGCTGGGTTATCAAGGGAGATTAAGAATAATAGGACCTTAGCTATGGCTCAATGGAGTACTATCGGGATTTCCAAATAATAGTATACTTTAACATTGGTACTGACGATTCTGATTGTCATTCTGGTCATTTTCCGAGGCGGTTCGCCTGCAATTAGTGCGAAGAACAAGCGTGAGATTGATTTGGCAAGCGAATATTGAGTAGACGAGCCTGTTGGTGACCCAACAGGCTTTTTCGTGGAAAGATATCTGGACCAAAGCTTGTTTTTGGAAGTGCGTAGCTGTAAGCTCGTGAAACAGACTAGCCGAATCATGCCACTCTGGACTCATATGGGCTGTACGGGAATTTCATGCTCATTTCATAATTGATCGGTACATTGATGATTGATGTTCTATGGATGCTACAGGAGGTAAGAGTCATGCGTATCTTGCTGGCGGAGGATGATGAAATGCTTGGGGAACTAACCGAGCATCAGCTGAAGCGGCAATATCATGTTGTCGATTGGATGAAAGATGGCCGTCAGGCGAAGGCAGCATTGGCAGCCGGTCGGTATGACGTCTTCGTGCTGGATTGGATCATGCCCGAGGTGACGGGTTTAGAGCTCGTACGGGAGATCCGCAGAAGCGAGGAACATACGCCCATACTTCTATTGACGGCGCGGGATGCCGTTCATGACCGGGTAGAAGGGCTGCGAGCAGGGGCAGACGACTATATGATCAAACCGTTTGCGTTCGAGGAAGTGGAAGCGCGCTTATTCGCTCTGTTTCGGCGGCAGGATCGGGGATACCGATCGTCGGATACGATCAACTTAGGAGATATCCGTCATGCGGGACAAGTCCTTTCACGGGAGCAGCTGCTGGATCAGGTGTGGGGGCTCGAGTCGGATGTGACGCTGAATGCCGTCGATGCCACGATCAAATTGCTGCGCAAAAAAGTGGCCGGGCCTTATGAATCAAAATGCATTCAAAGCGTCTACGGCGTAGGATACCTGTTTAGTATAGGTGGGGAATGAGGACCATGTTCAAACGGACGCGAACCCGGTTAACGCGAGAGTTCTCGCTTACCATCGGCGTTATTCTTATGGTCTCCGCGATTTTTTCCTTATGGGTGGTACAGCAAATGCTGACATCGACGGAAGACAATCAGCTGGACTCATTAAGAAATCAGTATGAGGCGGAGCTGCAGAAACTGATCCAGTCTCCTAAAGGTAAGCTGTTGTTCGATCCTTCGGCGGATAGGGACAAGGTGAATTCGTTCTATGATCCTGGAGGGCTGCAGCTTGACCAGATGGCATGGCTGCTCGATTCGAACGGTGAAATAATTTTTCAGTCCTCGGCATCCAGCAAAGACCCGGGTGAGGCGGATTTTCCGCTGACGGCGCTTTTACCCAACCTTCTCGCGGAACCGGATCATGTTTATCGGAATGTAAGCGCCGATGGAAGAACCTTCCGAATTGGCGGAACGATCATTCCGAATGGTGTAATCAAGGACTACAGGATAATCGTTGCGCAGGAAGTGACGAATGATAACGAGCTTTTAGCTCAGCTGCGATGGGCGTTTGCGGGGTTCGCCCTGCTCATGCTTGCCGTCGGGGGAGCGGCCGGGTTTATATTGGCGGGCCGATCGATGGGGCCGATCGTACAAGCCTTCCAGCGACAAGAACAGTTTACGTCCGATGCATCGCATGAGCTGCGGACGCCGCTTAGCATTTTGAAATCTGCCTACGAGGTGTTGGAAGAGCAGAGCGATAAGCTGCCGGACTTCCATCGGAATGTATTGATGAAGTTTGGACGGGAAATCCATCATATGAGCCGGCTCGTCGAGAATTTGCTCGTGCTTGCGCGAAGCGACAACGGGCGGCTTGAGCTGGTTGTCTCGCGTTTCTCACTGCGTTACACGATCCGCCAAGTGATGGAGCAATTGGAGCCGATTGCGGCATCCAAGCATGTGCAGCTGGTATGGGAGAACCGTCAAAGCGCATCGGTTGAGGACGAAGCGATGATTCAAGCGGACGAAGTACGCATTCGGCAGCTCATCCTCATTCTGATCGAGAATGCAATCCAGTACAACCGGGAAGGCGGCAGCGTTACCGTTTCCTTGGAAACGAATCCACAAAAGGCATCCTTTATCGTCAGGGATACAGGGATTGGCATTGAAAACGAGCATCTGCCTCGTGTGTTCGAGCGGTTTTATCGGATGGATAAAGCCCGGACCCGCCGGTCGGAAGGGACAGGCCTCGGGCTTGCGATCGCCAAACAAATCGTCGATGCGCACCGGGCAAGGATAGAAGTGTGGAGTACCCCCCAGGTCGGTACAACTTTTCGCGTAACGCTTCCGAGCATTTCAGATTCTTTTCAGAATGTTGTTTTATCTTAAACGATGCAGCCTCCCGGCTGTAAGGAAGGCAAATCCAAATAAGGATGGGATAATCCATGAGGAAGAATTGGAAGCTCGCCGGCGCAGCAATGCTGATCGCGATCGCAGTGCCGGTAACCGCTTATGCGGCAGACAACCTGAACGGCAAATCGCAGGAGGATAAGAAGGCAAGCTATGCGGATTCCCAACAGACAGCGCCAGCCGGCAAGCAAGGAGAGAAGCCGGATCCGGGCAAAGCGAATAAGCTGAAGCTGGATTTGAAAGCCATCGCTTCATCGAAGCTCGGACTGGATCAAGCGGCTTTCGAGCAAGCGCAAAAAGACGGCAAGTCGCTCGCAGACATCGCGAAAGAAAAAGGCAAAGCGCTTCAACCGCTGATCGATGAGCTGACGAAGGAAATCAGCGATGAGATTCAGGCGAATCTCGATCCGAAGGATCTTACGGCGGAGGAAAAGGCGAATGTGAAGAAGAAAGCTGCGATGGAGGCAGAACGCATCTTCGCAATTCCGCTTAATCAAGAGAGCGATAAGCAGCAAGGCAGCTGGAATTTGGCAGCGGCTCTTGCATTAGTCGGAATCGATAAGGCCGCTTTCGCCGATCAGGTACACGTGGGCAAATCGTTCGCCGATATCGCTAAGGATCACGGCGTATCCCGTCAGCAGCTGATCGATGCGCTGTTGTCCGATGTAATCGCTAAAATCGATGAAGCGAAGGCAAACGGTGATTTGACGCAAGCGCAAGCCGATAAGCAGAAGCAGGCAGCACTGACCGATGTCGAAGATCTCGTCGACCATACGCAGTCGCTGTTCATGAAGAAGGAGAGCTTGGTAGTTGAACGGGGCAAAGGCGATAAAGGGGAATCGGACAAAGGGATAACCATCGATTTTGAGCAAACTGCTTCAACTAAGCTTGGTCTGGACAAAGCAGCCTTCCAACAAGCCGTGAAGGACGGCAAGTCACTGGCTGACATCGCGAAAGAGAAAGGGAAAGCGCTTCAGCCGTTGATCGATGAGTTAACGAAGGAAATCAGCGATGAAATTCAGGCGAAGCACAGCCCGGAGGTTCTTACGGCCGAGGAGAAAGAGAACGTGAAGAAGAAGGCCGCGATGGAAGCGCAGCGCGTCTTCACCACTCCGCTTAACGAGGAGCAAGGGAAGGAGCAGGGCAGCGGCGAGTACAATATGCAAGCCGCCTTAGCACTGCTCGGCATCGACAAAGCTACTTTCGCCGAACAGGTCCAAGCAGGCAAATCGTTCGCGGACATCGCCAAGGATCACAACGTATCCCGTCAGAAGCTGATCGATACGCTTGTTTCCGACTTCACTACCAAAATCGACGATGTAAAAGCACAAGGAGATATCACGCAGGAACAAGCCGATCAGAAGAAGCAGGCAGTGCTTAAGGAAGCAGAAGATTTTGTGGATCATACGCAGACGATGTTTGAGAAGAAGATAAAGTAATCGTCTAGAAATGAATGTTCGGTGACTGATGCTCCTCATGCGGTAGACAGGCGAAGTGCGAAAACCTGCTATGGTGTGGGGAGTTTTTTCATGGGCAAATACGCAATGGCGATGACTCATTTATGACATCAAGTTCTTGTCAACCGACAGTCATCAAGATCTGTCGGGTGACAAGAACATTATCTCATTAATGGCCGCTTATATCGCGGCTTTTTGTATTTATGGGATCAAGTTCTTGTCAAAATAAAATGACAAGAACTTGATCCCATTACCGAAATTGACAAGATCTTGATCTCATTGCCGACGCAAGTGCAGCGTCTTACTCAGGCTAAGACTAAATGTACATAGCCATGAAAGGATTGGGAAATGCTAGAACAAGCTGGGCTGTAGGCTGAACGACCAACTCATTCACGTCGACATCTTCCGGCTGCTCAAGCGCATGTTCTATAGCACGCACGATGGCGGAAGCCGGTAAGGCGTCGCGCCGGCTTCCGTAATTCATTTGACGCAGTTCATACTTGGATTATTGAGAATGATTCATCTTTTGTTGGCAGCGTAGCTCTGAAACCAACGTTAGACGGTTATTTATTGGAACATTTTTATATTCATCCCAATTACCAAGGTAAAGGTATCCGTAGTCATCTATTAAAAAATTTGCTTGAACAAAATGATGTAAAAGGAAAACGTGTCACATTAAATGTCTTACAAGGAAGCTCTGCTAAACGTCTTTATGAACGGTTTGGTTTTAAAGTGGAGAGTGAGGATCTCGTAGACCTTTACATGTCTTTGAATGTAGCGGGAAATAATAGAAATGCCGAGGGCGTGTAATAATGTTCTAAAATGTTCTCCCTAACGTGGAATATTCGCCTTGGCCGGCAAGGTATCGGGGATATGCTCGACGTGTTTGCAGAAAAAAACGTTAAATAAGCCGGTCATAATGACCGGCTGAATTTCTATCGGACTTTTTTGAGCAAGATCAACGGTTTAGTGCGGCTAATACCCGCGTTTCGAAAAAGGCCATCAGGTTGTTGATTGTTGCTTCCGGATCTTCATCCGGGAAGAAGTGGCCGACGTTGTTCAACTTCACCATCTTGACATCGGAAGCCCTACTGGCCAAGAACGGGTTCAGCATATCGTAAAAGGTCGAGGCCAAGCCCAGCACAGGCATGGTTAGCAACGGATAAGCGGTCAGATCTTTGATGTCTTGATTCCAGGCTTGAAACCAAGCGTTCGACGCGCGAATTGCATCGCGGCTGTCATAAGCTTGCGCGTACACGCTTCGGTCGAAGGCGTCAATCCGAGTCGGGTTAATCGACAAGTAGTCCATCACCCAGTTCTGCATAAGGTAAAACCGGCCTTCCAGCAGTTGCTGCGGCAAATCGGGCACGGAATTGAACGCGTCCCACCATGTAAAATAAATCGGATTTGGCTTGGTAAAGGCGTTGTCGGAAGGCAGAATGGATACGAGCTTGAACGCTTCGCAGGGATGCGGCACATCAAGCATCGCGAGCTTTTTGACGGCGGACGGGTAATTAGCGGCGAAACTGTAGGCAACCATCGACCCGATGTCGTGCCCAGCGATGTTTACCTGCTTCAAGCCCAGTTTGTCCACGAGCGCTTTAATGTCCTTAGCCATCATTTTCTTATCGTAGCCGCTCTGCGGCCTGCTTGTCCCGCCCATACCGCGCAAATCTACCGCGATGACGTGGAACCGCGTCGCGAGCGCGGGCATGATTTTGTGGTAAGACCACCAGGTTTGCGGCCAGCCCGGCAGCAGTACGAGCGGTTCGCCTTTGCCGCCTTCGACATAGTGAATACGGATACCGTTCGCCTCGGCGTAACCATTCTTGAAGCCGGGGAGTTTATTGATAAGTTCTGCATCAAGTTGGTCGATGGGCTGCATCATTCCAGCCGTGTAACTTGTATTGGAGAACATGGTGCTTGTGCTTGGCTGCGGAGTATAGCTGCTTTGCCGTTTGGGAATGCCCTGATATTGGGATTGTACGTAGCCTGACGGTTGATAGGTGCTACGGTTCTGCTGAAGTTGAAACTGATTCTGATTCATCCCGAGCTGCTGTATGCCATTCGTGTAAGACCCTTTGCCATAGAACCCCTGCTGCCCAGACTGATTCATGAGTTGTCCTCCCTAAATAGTTGAAGTTCGATCGGCGAATCGAAGCTAGGCACCTCGTTCCCCAATAATCACCTTTTATCTTTGGAGGAATATTACGAATTTATGACCGTTAGAATTTGGATTTGAATCTCAGCAAAAGGTATACACTACTTCAACACTTCGTTACAGGGTGACGGATTATGTACGTTGGCTGCTGTGTCCGCCGTGCATGAATCCCCACTTTTTTTCGTTGAAATAAAGGGGCAAGATAGCTTTCGGAATCCAACATTTCATTGCGTATATACAATTTTGAATTGAGAAATTGACATATTGCAAATCCGTAATATATAATGAGCGACATGACCAACCCAATCGAAATTTTTAAGGCACTTTCCAATGAGGCGCGTATTCAAATATTAGAATGGCTGAAGGATCCAACCACCCATTTTTCTCCCCAGGAAGGGGCTGATCTTGTTACGGTCGGGGTATGCGTAAGTCAGATTACCGAAAAATTGAATTTGAATCAATCCACCGCTTCGCAATATCTTTCCATGCTTCAACGAGCTGGGCTGGTCCATGCGACGCGTTCAGGGAAATGGACCTACTACAGAAGGAATGAAGAGGCGATTAAGGAAATCGGCCGGTTCCTTCAGAAATAACCGAATACCGGATACGGAAAACTGAATGGATGTTCGAATTCAGTTTTCCTACGAACAAACATATCGACAATTTGCGAACTCTAAATATTTTTTTGATCACTCATATCGATTATTTGAAATATATAAATGTTACTTTAAGGAGGTGATGTGCATCTGGAAAGATCTCGATCCGCATGACGGTTTTACGGATTAAGGATAGTGATGGTTGGTCAAAGAACTTAAAACTACAATCGAGAGGTGTATAACGAATATGGAAAGCTTTGCGTTTCATAATCCTACTAAGCTTTTGTTCGGTAAAGGTCAAGTAAGCAGCTTGAAAAAAGAGATTCCCGCGTACGGCAAACGCGTCCTTCTCTTGTACGGCGGCGGAAGCATTAAAAAAAGCGGCCTTTACGACAAAGTAATCGGCGAACTGAACGAAATCGACGCCTACGTCGTTGAGCTGGGGGGCGTTGAGCCGAATCCGCGGCTCACGACCGTCAACCAAGGGATTGCCCTCATCCGAGAAAATCAGCTCGATTTTATTCTTGCGGTCGGCGGCGGCAGCGTCATCGACGCCGCGAAGGCGATCGCCGCGGGCGTTCCCTACGACGGCGACGTATGGGATATCGTGACGAGCAAGGCAAAAGCACCTTCCAGCGCCGTACCGATCGGCACGGTAATCACGATCGCGGGAACGGGATCCGAGATGAACGGAAATTCCGTCATCACGAATTGGGAGACGAATACGAAAGCCTTCTTTAACTCCAATCACGTGCTTCCGAGATTCAGTATTCTAGATCCGGAGCTTACATCCACCGTACCTCGGGACCAGACGGTATACGGCAGCGTGGATATTATGGCCCATGTTTTCGAACAGTATTTTCATGCTTCGAGCAATGCGCCTCTTCAAGAACGAATCGGCGAAGCGATTCTTCGCACCGTCATCGAAACGGCGCCTAAGCTCGTGAACGACTTGAACAATTATGATTATCGTGAAGTCATGCTCTTAAACGGCACATTGGCCTTAAACGGACTAACCGGAATGGGCGTGAATCCGGATTGGGCGACGCATCTGATCGAACATGCAGTATCGGCTGTCCACGACATTCCGCATGGCGGCGGGATCGCGATCATTGCTCCGCATTGGATGGAACATGTCGCGGCCGTACGCCCCGAGAAAGTCGCGCAGCTGGGCGTTCGCGTATTCGATCTGGATCCAACGGGAAAAACGGATGCAGAATTGGCATCGGAAGCGATTCAGGCACTCCGGGCATTTTGGGCGTCCATTGGAGCGCCTGCGAAGCTGTCGGACTATGGAATCGATGACAAGGAAATTGAACTGATGACGGAAAGAGCGATGCTCGCCGAACAAATCGGTAACTATGTTCCGCTTACAAAGGATGACGTCAGAACCATTTTGAGAAAATCTTTATAACGAACTCAAAATAGGGCTGACTCAAAGAGAGACAGCCCTGTTTTCGCGTCCCGTAAATACGCCCTGTTCCATCGGTTCCTCCGGGGAAGAAATGAACCGCCCCCAAGGCGATCGGTTCATTGAATAGCCCATGGGACGGATGCTCGATTGAGAACGACCTTGCATAGGCAGACTTGATGCAAGGTAAGCAAAAAGCAGTCATATTCGGAGGAATTATAAATGAATGAAACGATGAACCGCCTTCTAAAGCCGTTTGCATCCGACAAGCTTTCCTTAAAAAATCGCATCGTCATGGCGCCGCTTACGCGCTCTTTCTCGCCAAACGGCGTTCCGGGCGAAAACGTAGCCCACTATTACCGTCGACGCGCGGAAAATCAAGTTGGACTTATCATTACGGAAGGAACCGTGATTAATGATGCGGCTGCCTCGGGTGATCCCGACGTTCCGCGTTTTCATGGCAAGGACGCATTAGACGGATGGGCAAAGGTTGTGGAAGAAGTTCATGCTGCAGGAGCGAAAATTGTACCCCAAATATGGCATGTTGGCATGACACGAGCATCTAACGATAGCTGGACGAAACCAGATCGGCTTCCGAATCCAGAAGCGCCGGCAGTAGGACCATCCGGTATCGAAGTGTATTCCATGCAACAAGCAGCTGAACCTTTGACCGAAGAAAGAATCCGATCGATCATCGCAGCATACGGTCAAGCCGCTGCCGATGCGAAACGGCTGGGTTTCGACGGTGTTGAGATTCATGGTGCGCATTCGTATCTTATTGATGAATTTTTTTGGGAAAAGACAAACCGACGGACAGATAAATACGGCGGCGACTTCGTGCAAAGAACGCGCTTTGCCGTTGAGGTCATCGAGGCGGTCCGCAAGGCCGTCGGTCCAGAATTCCCCATTATTTTCCGGATGTCACAATGGAAGCTCGGCGAACATCGGTCAAACTTGGTCAACAGTCCGGAAGAACTTGCCATGTTCCTCAAACCGCTCGTAGAGGCCGGGGTAGACCTTTTTCATGTTTCGACGTATCGGTTTTACACGCCCGAATTTGACGGCTCAGATCTTAATCTTGCGGGTTGGGTGAAGAAATTGACGGGTAAACCAACCATTGCCGTAGGCTCGGTCGGTCTTACCAGCGACCTTACTACTGCCCATGTAGAGCATTCCGTTGAAACGAACTTGAAAAAGCTTGCTGATGAGATTGAAAATGAAACTTACGATTTAGTGGCGGTTGGTCGCGCCCTGTTGGCCGATCCGGCATGGGTAACCAAAACACGTGACGGCCGATCGGACGAAATTATTCCATTCGTCTTCCCTGAATCACTTAGAACATTGTCTTGACGTTCAAAATACGGGCTATCGCATTCACCAACGAGACAAGTTTAGAAGGAGAACATCGATGACAACTAAACAGGCTCCTATCGGCTCCGGTTTCGGAGCTTCAACGACCGCCGTCGAGGTTATGAAGGGGATTGATTTAACTGGCAAAATCGCCATTGTTACAGGGGGTTATTCCGGAATAGGCTTAGAAACGGTGCGCGCGTTTTGCTCCGCCGGAGCCAAGGTCATGGTCCCAGCCCGAAATATCGAGAAAGCTAAAAAGGCATTGGCCGGCTTGCCGGATGTCCTAATTGACACAATGGACTTGCTTATTCCGGCCACGATCGATGCATTTGCGGATCGTTTCCTTCGCCAATTCGAAAAGCTTCACATCTTGGTAAATAACGCGGGCGTGATGGCAACGCCGCTCATGCGGGACGAGCGCGGCTACGAATCCCAGTTCTCGGCGAACCATCTCGGTCACTTTCAATTGACCTGCCGCCTTTGGCCTGCGCTCGTAGGTGCAGAAGGGGCTCGTGTCATAGCGCTCTCTTCCTATGCGCATCGGAGGGCGGGACTCAATTTCGACGATCTTAATTTCGAGCGCCGCGAATACGATCCATGGCTTGCTTATGGGCAAGCTAAGACCGCGAACGCTTTGTTCGCCGTCGCACTTGACTCGATTGGAAAGCACTATGGCGTGCGGGCTTTCTCCGTCCATCCGGGCGGGATCGTTACGGATCTTCAACGTCATTTATCGCAAGCTGATATGGACGCCTTAAATATTCTCGACGAAACCGGCATGCCGATTATTGATCCGGATCATAATAAGAAGACTCCCCAGCAAGGAGCGGCAACGAGCGTCTGGTGCGCGACTAGCCCTTTACTTGCGGGTAGAGGAGGCGTTTATTGCGCGGATTGCGAAATTGCCCGCGCACTGCCAAGAGATGCTTCAACCGAGATGCATGGCGTGCGCCCTCGTGCAACGGATCCCGTTGCTGCCGGTCGGCTTTGGCAGATTAGCGAGCAACTCACCGGCGTAAAACTCGACTGATGCTGCAATCCGAAGGCAAATTTTGACTGAAATCAATGATTGACTTTCTATCTACTAGAAGGTAGAATTCGAACATAACGAAAAAACGGCAGGGTTGATCCCCGAAGGCACATGGAATCTTGGCCTCCCATTAGGGGCGCAGCTCCTTGCAAGAACCTTCAAGAGATGCTAATCGGTTCAACTTGATTGCGGAAGGTATAATGTTCACCTTAAAAGCAAGTGGAGAAAGCACACCGTTATTTCGTTTTAACTACCTTTTAGTAGGTAGCTAGATGATTTCAGACATACAACTAACCAAAGAGTTATACGAAGAAAATAAGCAATGTTTTAAGTCCATTGACAAGTATATAAGAAATAACTTGTTAAGTAAGCATCATAATTGCATAAGAGTGCTGCAAGAATTGCGTAAGCTAGAAGAAGGGGAGTTTAACCCTATTTGCCCATACGCTTATGCTTATATTTTTTGGAGGCAGACAATACTTAATGCTCAGCATTTTTATAGCATCGAAGAATGATCAACAATTTCCAGCAAGCCAATCTGGAACGAGAAATTTCGTTACACAGCTTATAGAAGAAACGCTTATGGACCTAAGAGATAGGTTATCGGCTCAAATTAACCTGGACGTGAGAGATACCGCTGCTGTACTAAAGTCTGGTGTTAAACCGTTACACAACAGAATTCTGCTTGAATTACTTTTATCATTGGTTGTCGATAGCAAAGGAAAATGCTGCAGCTATACGCGTCCCAACATGGGCGTATGGTTATTTTTGTTAGTGAATCTTCAGTTCGATGGGTAATGGGATAAAGTTCTTGTCATTTATGACATCAAGTTCTTGTCAAACCGACAACAATCATTTATGACATCAAGTTCTTGTCAAACCGACAACAAGAGAAGAAACAAATGATAGAACGATTTAATGACATATGTATAAAATACGGGTTTTGTGAAAAAGTGTATAAGAAACCCCGGGTTCACTTAACCCCTCCAGAACTCTTAATCTCAACCCGCACGTTCGGCTTAAACGCCAGCTTCGGATAAATCGTTTCCCACGCCGTCCATTCGGCTTGCTGCCCGTTATGATGCGTTGCGCAGTAATGCAATCCGAATCCGATCGGATCCACGTTCAGCGCCTGCAGCTTTTGCAGCAAATGCGTGTAGCGCGCGGCGACGCCTTGTTCGGCAAGCCGTTCGTAATACGACCACGGCTTCTCATAAAAGGATTTCGACGATTCCTCGGCTTGGCCGATCATGCGCACGTTCAAGTGCAACACCGGCGCCAAATCTTCGGATGTGTCGATGTTATAGTTGGTCTTGATCTTATCCACGTTCAAGGCAAATTGAATTTGATCCGTTTTCGTCTCGATATCGAATTTCTGATATTTCGCCACCAATTTATTGAAGATTCGCGTTTCCTCCGGACTCAGCACGGCTTTCAATTTCGTCTTGTCGAACACGGCCACCTGATCGATCAAGTACGCGTTGCCCGTCGGCCGAATGATCGGCAAATACGGATCGAGCCCCTTCTCGGTCACTCGACGATGAAAATCGAACAAATATTCGGTCACGATATACGACGATTCGGTGCCGTCATGGTCGAAGCTCAAGAACAAACTGTCGCCCGGGAACCGTTCGGAATCGGTTTTCACGTTCAGCACTTCTTCGGCGCTCGGATCGCCCAGCGCCATGTAAGCGGCTCCTTGGATATCCCGTCTGCGCATGAACCAGTCCAGCGTATCCTTCTGCAGGATCTCCGCGCTCATTTGTTTGCCGATGACGACGATCTTGGCTTGCGAGAAGTCCAATTCTTTATCGACCTTGGATTTCATATGCCGTATCGCTTCGGTAATGGAACTCGCGTCATCGCTGACGAGCTGATACGTGTTGGTTTTGCCGGGCTCGATTTTGGAGAACGGAATCGCCATTTTCAAGGAAACATGATACGGCTTGTCGGGCTTCTCCGATTTATCGATGCCGATGGCCATCACGAAGAAACGCCGATCGATGTCCTTGAAGCCGCAGCCGGGCAAACCCGCGAGCAGCAGCATTCCTACGCTCATCCACAGTATCGTCCGTTTCACGCTTTTAACCTCCATCGGCTGAGTAGAACTACGGCGAACACGATCAGCACATCGAGCGGCATCCGAATACCCATCCAGAACGAGGACGCTTTGAACAGCGTGGTCTCGTCGAAACGCGCCCCGGCGATCACCGTCCCGATCCCGATCAGCACGCAGACGGCAAGCCTGGGAAGCTGGGTTCGCAGCGAAGCTTTCTTCGGCGGACGGATTCGAAACGCCCCCGTGACCAGCTCGGCGCCGACATGCCACGTGATCATCGTAAACACGTACGTCACGACCAAGAGAATCAACAGATAAATAGAGACGACCCGTTCGATCAGCAAGTATTTCATCCGAAACGCATCCACCGTCGACACCCAGGTATAGATATAATCGTCCACTCCGTCCGTTCCATGGAAGCCGATAGGGATGAAGAACGAGAACAACTCCAGGATGAGCCCCACCGCCGGAATCAGCCAGAGATGCTTGATTTGCTTATCGGCCGGAAACGTCCGGTTGAACACCGACAGCGCCATGTAGCCGGCAAACGTATTGGTAGCCGCCGACAAGCTGCTCCATGAAGGCATGACCCATGTATAGTCGAGCATGACCTTCACCGAGTCGTAATTCATGCTCTTGCTGAAGAGGCCATGAATCAGCAAGACGACGAGCAGCGGCACGCACACGATATATATGATTTCCGTGCTGAACAGGACCGTTTTCGACGTCTGAACCGCTCCAGCGCAGGTGACGATCACGAACAGGATGAGCAGCGCATACGGCGACATATCCGGGTTCAGATACTTGGAAATGATGAATGCGCAATGAATCCAAGCCATTCCCCCGGCGATGAACGACATTAGTCCCGCGCCCAATACCAGCGGCAGGCTTAACGCTTTCGGAAGCCGTTCGGCCGCGATTTCCGGCAGCCCTTTCCCCTTGAATTTCGAGAGGGACCGGGTATACGCGTAGACCAGCACGCCTCCGATCGCAGGTCCGATCAGGAAGGACAGGATCGCCCCGTCATATCGGGCGTTCATATGATCGCGAGGCACGATCAAGATGGTATGGATCAACATGGAGATGCTCATAAAGTAGAAAAAATAACGCGACAAATCATTCACCTGCTTCTTTTGGCTTCCCCGGAAAAGAGCTTCAGATACGGCTTGCCGAAGCTTCGCAGGCTCGCCGCATACAGGACGAAGCAAAATATGCCGGTCACGATGCCGACCAAGCCGAAATACATCGCCAGGATGATCAACGGGAATTTCGCGACCCGCACCGCATAGCTCATCGTATTGATCGGGATGACGAAGTTGGAGATCGCCACGGAAGAGGCAATGATGATCATGATGCTGCTGACCAGCCCCGCTTGCTGCGCCGCTTCGCCCAAGATCAGCCCGCCGACCGTCGTTGCCGTCGAACCGATATGCTTCGGCAGACGGATGCTCGCCTCCGTCAACGCTTCCGTCAGAAACAGCATCAGAAAGACCTCGTAGTACGAGGCGTACGGCACCGCCGCGCGGCTGCCGGCAATCTCGATCGCCAGCTGCGCCCGGAAGAATTCCGGATTATACGAGACGAAGGCGACGTACAGCGCCGGCAGCGTCATCGTAATGCAAGCCCCGATGTAGCGCAGCGCCTGCAGCGGCCGCATCAACCAGGGATACTGGTATACGTCTTCCATGGAATCCAGGAAATCGAAGAAGACCGCCGGCAAATTGATCGAGAACGGCGTGCCGTTCAGGAGCAGGATCACCTTGCCCTGACTCAAGTTCAATACCGTTCGGTCGGGACGATCCGTGACTAGCCCCGTAGGAAGCAAATGGTACCGGTCGGTTAGCAGCATCTGTACCTGATTGGAGGCCTGCACCACTTCCGCGTCGATTTTGGACAGCCGCTCGTCGAGCTCCAGCAGGACGTCCGGGTCGACTTTCGAAGCATCGTACAAGATCGCCAATGAAGTCTGGCTGACGGTTCCGATCACCGAGTATTCCACGCGCAGTTCTTTCGAAGGATAACGCGTCCGAATGATTTGCACGTTGGTCGCGATATCTTCGGAGAACGCATACTGCGGCCCCTGCAAAATGCTCTCCATCGTCGCGTCCAACGGCTTGGAGGTCGACGCCTTCGCCGATTCGATCGCGCAGATCGCATCGGGAAACAGCACGAGGGCATACCCGCGCAGCAGCTTTTGAACGGCCGCGTCCCCGCTCTGTACCTGCTCATAACCGGGAATCAAGCTCAGCCTGTTTTTGAAATCGGCCCTGTCGCTGCTATCGCCGAACGCTTGCATGATCGAGCTTTGAAGATATTGTTTGTCGCACAAGGACGACAGATAGACCAGCTGCACCGACTCCTCGTCGATATTCAGCCCCCGGCTGACGAGATCTCCGGAATGCATCAGCCCGGGAATCGCGGCGTGCAGATCGAACGGCTTCATGAGGCATTCATCCTTGTCGGTCATTTGGCTTAGTATACCCTGCGATCGGCCGTTTATATCCAGCAATATCCAAATGCGTTGACATGCGAATCGGTTGACATGCGAAAAAACCGGGCAACGAGCTCGCCCGGCATTCTCTCGCGATGGCACTTATGACAACGGTGAACCATAACTACTCGTTACGCGCGGCAGGCCGACAATAGCGCGGCGAGCAGCGCTTCGATATCGCCTTCCAACGCGTCGTCTAACAAGACGCGATTTATTGAAAGATTCTGGCTAATTAGCGTCATTAAACATCGTTATGTTTTCATACTTTTTTGACGCTATCTTCGAAATCATCCCGGAATCATTCCGCCGTCTTCCGGAATCAACCGAATCATCCGGCTCGCGCCGGTAAAGCCCGGCGCGCCGACGTACTGGTAGCGGCCTTCCCGAAACGCGTCGATGTGGTCGAGATGCACGTGCCCGCAGAATATGCCGCGGATGTTCCCGCTGTCCGGGCTTGCCAGCCATCGGCAGAATTCGCCCGTGCTTTCGTCTTGATGCGGCACCTGCCAGGCTTCCTGCACCGCGGGATCCCAGCCCGCGGCCCCCATCATGATCGGCGCTTTCCACCGCTTCACGACGTCTTTCACGAGGCCGGAAAGATACATCGGAATGTGCATGAACAGCAAGTAAGGCTCGCCGGACGCGGCCGCATCACGGATCGCGCCGAACTGGTCCGCGGTCACTTGGTAGTCGCTGTTGTCCAGCGCTATAAGCTTAACGCCAGCCAAAGTCCGAATCTCGCAGCCCGGCGACGACGAGATCCATTCGGCGAACTTCGGATACGCCGCGGCGCGAACCTCGGCGGAGAAGCTGCCGCCGGAGTACCAGTCATGGTTCCCGAGCGTGTACATATACGGCGCCGACAGGCGGGCAAAGGCCTCGCGGATCGTCTCCAGGTTGCCCTGCGACGGAAAATCGATGATATCGCCGGTCATTACGGTGCAATCGACAGCTTGCGCATTGGCGGCGTCAATGATGCGCTCGAAAATTGCGCGCGCGGATTCGCCTCCGCCATTCTCAGCGGCAAGATGCTCCGCACGGCTTTTTGCCGCGTCCTTGATCTCCTCCGGCTCCCGCTCGTCGCATTCCGTCAGATGGCAATCGGTCAGATGCAGGATCGACAAGTCGCGCTCAAGTCCCGGGATTCGAATCGTGATCTCGATTTGTTTGGCGTCCTCTGCATGGTTCATGTTCATCAGCTCCTTCACCCTCCTTACCCGATCCGGCCGGCAGCGAATACGCCGCGGTGCGGATTCTTTCCCCAGTATTGCCAGTAAATGAACCGCGATGACGTCGGGCATGATCGCCATTCCGCCGTACACGCCCGCATTCGTTACTTAACCCCATTAATCAATGTTCGCCAACGCCGCCAGAAACGCCTTGCTTGCCGGCCTGCCCGGTTGCGATAACCATTGTCCCAGCTTTGACATATCCCCTGCGTATTGCCACTGCATCGCCTGCTTGAGCTCCTTGATATAGACTGAACTTCCATGATCCTTCGCCTCCCGGCTCAAGTCCGACAGCAGCCGGCTCCAATCCGTTACGGTCTCGCCGCTTTTGCGTTCCGGGTATCGCGCCGCCAAGTCGGTAGCATGCTCGATCGAACCGACGACGAGGAGGTCGGCGGCCAGGAGATGCCCGACGAACCGATGGCTCTTCTCCGCGGGCATGACCGCCGCGAGCAATTCCTTCGCCTCTTCGAATCTGCCTTGCGTCATCAATGCCGCGGCATAGACGGACTGCACGTAAGTCAAGTCGCCGTCTTTGCCCAATTGCAGCCCGAGCTCGTAATATTGCTCCGCGCCGGACCAATCCTTCGCCGAGATGAACTGATTCATCAGCCAGAAGCTGTACTGTTGCTCGGGCCGAAGCTTCATCATCTCCAGGACATACGGGACCGTCTCCTCGTCGAGCCGTTCTCTGGCAGAACGATCGCTTGTTTCCCGCGAGTGATAAAGCCGGATAATCATGCCGAGGCTGTACGCATCCGCAGGATTCGCCGCCCAAGCTCGCTTGTAAGCCTTCAACGCGTCATCGTCGCGATAGGCGAGCAGCAGCCGATCGCCCTCCGACAACGTTCGATCGTGCAGCGTGAAGAACGGGAGCTCCCCCATCGTGTCCGGCGTCAACCGGTACCCGTTGCTTTGCGACAGCTTGTTCCCCTGCTCGTCGAACGCTTCGACGTACCACGAGAACCGTTTCCCCGGATTGGCGAATCCGAGCAGCGAGACGGGGTCGGGCACCTCTTTGCCGTCTACCTCGATGAAGGAATAACCCGAAGCGAGGTTATAGAGCGTGTCGACCGGCGCGCTCCATGCATGGCCCGTTATATGGTTTCGGATCTCGACGCCGATCGTGCCGTTCTCGACCTGGATATTGCCGTTAAGCTTGTAATAGGCGGCACCTTCGACGGGCTCCCAATCGAAATCGATGCGCGGACCGGCCAGCTCCACGTTGTTGACCGGGGCATTAAGCTTGATTAATGGCCTCAGAATGACGGGTATCGTCATGCGGCTGCCGGGATCGACGTCGATCCACTCATTGATTCCTACCGGCCAGCTCCACCCGTCGATCTGATCGTAGTCGAACCCGATCGTAAGCTGGTAGCTGCCGGGAAGCACGTCCGTGAACGTATAGCGGCCTTGATCGTCCGTCATGGTCTGATACGGCTCCGTATCCAATACGCTGTGATTGACCGCATCCTCCGTCCGCAGAAACACGGCGACGCGGGCCATCGCCTCGCCGTTGCTGCGCAGCACCGTTCCGGACACGGAAGCCGGCGCGTACGAGCCCGAAGTCGATTGCATCGCCGCGAAATACTGCCTCAGCGTCTCGAGCGGTTCCAATTGCGCCGGCTTCTCGCTCATGGCATCCCCCGGCTGGCTCATCAGTTTCTTGTACGCGACCGCATAGTTCGAGATTGCCTGCTGCACAAGCGCCTGCGCTTCGCTCGGACGCCCCTGATGAAGGAGAATTTGCGCTTTGAGCTTCGCGGACTTCACGTCCCCGTCGAGATCGATGTAATTGCCGGCCTCACGGTCGATTTCGTCCAACGATGCCTCCGCTCGCGAATACTCGCCTTGTTGCATAAGCAGCTTAACCTGCTCGAATCGCAGCTGCTTGACGATTCCTTCCTGACCGGCCGGATTACGCCGCTCGGCGGTCTCCAACGCTTCGATAGCCCGATCCGGTTCCCCCGACGAGCCGTCATACAAGGCCAGCTGCATGGCAGCCTGGGAGAGATAAGTGCCGACGGCCGGCCCGTTATCCAAATAGTCGCGCAGAGACGGCAGCTTCTCCTCCCAGGTTAACGCTGGCCGTTCAATGCCGTCGCTGCTGCCGCCCGATGTCGTGAAATTCGAACCGACATACACCCGATAGCCGCTGGCTAGCCGATCCTTGCCGTCGCCGAGCACGTAGGTTTGGATCAGCTTCCACTTCGCCTCGCTGGGCTTCGGATCGTCCAATGCCCGCAGCAATTCGGATTTGACCATGCCCGGAGACGCGGTGCCGGCCGGAAAATCGTTCGCCTCCGAAGGCATCAGCATGGCGCCTGCGCCGAACAACAGCCCCAATCCGATGATCCCGGAGACCAGATGCTTCACTTTAACGCGAATCTTCAGTCTCAATGGAGGCCACCGCCTTCTCGTATTCGTCCTGCCAATAATAATTTTCGCCTTCTTTGACCAGCACGCGATTCGCCGATGGTCCCGGACGGCCGTCTTCCGACATGCCGCGCAAGCGCCCGACCAGCAGCGAGCCGGCCAGCAAGGCAACGACCGCGGCGACCGGCACGACCGGAATTACCAGTTCCTTGTTCCACCATGCGCTTAGCCGGCCACGCCAACCGCGGGGGTGCGTGCGTTCCAGGACGCGCGCGCGACCGCCGAACCGCAGCGGGTTCAATTCTTCGTCGAGCGCGGATTTCATCGTTTCCTGCCGATCCTGCCCGTTCATGGCCAACCCTCCTCATCGGCTTCGAGTTCCGCCTTCAGCAGCCGGCGCCCTCTGGCCAGCCTCGCTTTGATCGTGTTTTCGTTCGTTTGCAGCTGCTCGGCGATCTCCGCGACCGACAGCTCCTGGTAATAGAACAGCGTGATGACCTCGCGGTATTTGTAGTCCAGACGGCCGATCGCTTCATGGACTTGCACGCCGCGCAGTTCAAGCAGCAAGCTTTCCTCGGGTCCCGGATCGCCCGGTTCCGCGTCCAGCTCCATGCGCGGGGACGGGAAGATATGACGCCAGCTCCACGTCCGCTGCTTCATGCGGCAGCGGTTGAGCGCGATCCGCAGGAGCCAACTGCCCAGCTTGGCCGGATCCTCCAGCTGCCCGATTTTGCGGTACGCCTGAACGAATGTATCCTGCACGGCTTCCTCGGCGGCCTGAAGATCTTTGAGCAGCAGATAAGCCGTTCTAAGCAGACGGTCGCCGTGAGCATCCATCAGCATCCGCAGCGCGTCTTCGTCTTTCTCCTTCAAGCGTGCGACGACATCCAAACCGGATTTCCCACCTCTCCTCCCTATGATGATGCGGCCAGCTTCCAATAAGTTGCAAGCGAAAAAAAAAACATGCCGGAAAATGAAATGGAACATAACTATTGTTATGTAAACTACTTGTTTTGGACATGCGCAACAAAGTTGAACCCTGCTTAATTTTGAGGGCGGCGACAACACTGTTTCTCTAGACCCACACGGTAATCGTCCTTTATCATTACGAACGAAGCATGTATTGATGGAGGTTTGGCATGGACAGGATGTACGAGGATATTAAAAAAGGGGAAAAAGGCGCATGGATCAGCATCGCGGCCTACTTGTGCCTGGCGGCGCTCAAGCTGTCGATCGGGCATTGGACGAATTCGGAGGCCTTGTCGGCGGACGGGCTCAACAATTCGACGGATATCGTCGCGTCGCTGGCCGTCTTGATCGGACTTCGGATATCCCGGAAGCCGCCCGACAGGGATCATCGCTATGGCCATTTCCGGGCGGAGACGGTATCGGCGCTCGTCGCGTCCTTCATTATGTTCGCGGTCGGTTTGCAGGTGCTGTACCAGGCGGCAACCTCCTTCGGCACGCCGCACGCGACTTCGCAGGGCAGCGTGGCTGCTTGGACGGCTTTGTTCTCCGCCGCGGCGATTTATATGGTTTACCGGTATAACGCCAGATTGGCCAGGCAGATCAACAGTCAAGCGATGATGGCCGCAGCCCAGGATAACCGGTCGGACGCGCTCGTCAGCCTCGGTGCTTTCATCGGCATATTCGCCGCGCAATGCGGGTTGCCTTGGCTCGATCCATTAACGGCGTTAATCGTCGGAGTGATCATCTGCAGGACGGCTTGGGGCATCTTCCGCGATGCCACGCATGCGTTGACCGACGGGTTCGACGATCAAGAGCTGCAAGTGATGAAGAAGACGATTCGCGAAGTGCCCGGCGTCAAGAAAATCATCGACATCAAAGCCCGCATTCACGGCAACAACAAACTGGTCGACGTTACGATCGGCGTGAACGGCATGCTCAACGTCTCGGAGAGCCATGAAATTACCGAGCAGGTCGAGAAACAGATGTACGATCACCACCGGATCACGCACGTGCACATTCATATCGAGCCGTTCGAGACGTCGTAAGACTACCTGAAGAGACGGAGCGAAACGTCAGCGTGATCTGGCTTTGCGAGGCGACGGAGTAATGAGGCATTGTGAAGCGACAGAGTGATCGGGCACTGCGAAGCGACCGAGTGACTTGGCATTGTAAAGCGATAGAGTGATCTCGCATGGCGAAGTGTCAGAGCGAGGTGTCAGAGCGATGCGATCTGCGAAAAGACGCAATTAAGAAGTCATAGCAACGAAATTTAACAGCACGACATAACAATAGTTATGTCAACCAATTAATCCATCCCAAAGGACCGGTAATCGCTGCCCGACAGCTTGCCGGTCCTTGATTTTTGACACCCAAATACTAATTATATCTAAAAAGGTCTATTTATATCTAAACACTATAAATCGCAATAGAGATATGTTACGATAACTCTCATGAATGCGGTCATAACCGTCTCAGGAGGGAATCCTAGCATGAAAAAGCAAGTAGGCATCAGTCTTGCCTTGTTGGCGGCGGTCGTGGCGCTGCAGGCTCAGCCGTCCAATGCGGCAGCCAAGAAAACCGAGCTGCTCGTCTCCGCGGCGGCCAGCTTGAAGGACAGTCTCGACACGATCGAGAAAACGTACGAGAAGCAGCATCCGGACATCGATCTCGTCTTCAATTACGGCTCTTCCGGCACCCTGCAGAAGCAAATCGAGCAAGGCGCGCCGGCGGACCTCTTCTTCTCGGCCGGACAGAAGCAGATGGATACGCTCGTCAAAGAAAAATTGATCGCCGACCACGCCACGCTGTTGAACAACGATTTGGTCATGGTCGTTCCGACGAATTCCAAGCAGGCGTTCACGACCGTCAAAGAACTGACGGACAAATCCGTGAAGAAGATCGCCATCGGCCAACCGGAATCCGTTCCAGCCGGTCAATACGCCAAGGAAACGCTCACGACCCGTAAGGTCTGGGATTCCCTGCAATCTAAGCTCGTCTACGCGAAGGACGTCCGGCAAGTGCTGACCTACGTGGAGACAGGCAACGTCGATGCCGGCTTCGTCTACAAAACGGATGCGTTGACCTCCAGCAAAGTAAAAATCGCGCTCCGCATCATTCCCGGCGTCCACAGCCCGATTCTCTATCCGGCCGGCGTCGTGAAGGAAACCAAGCATGCCGCGGAAGCGAAAGCCTTCTATGCGTACCTGCAAACGAAAGAAGCGGACGCCGTTTTCACGAAATACGGCTTTAAACTGTCGTAACGGCCGCCGTCTTAAGGGAGTCTTGCCATGGATTGGAATCATTTCCTGGACCCGATCGGATTATCCATCCAGATATCCGTCGTCGCCAGCATACTCGTCTTCGCGGCTTCGCTCTTTATCGCTTGGCGCATGGCCAAGGCTCGTTTCTGGGGCAAAGCCCTGTTTGAAACCGTACTCCTGCTTCCGCTCGTGCTGCCGCCGACCGTCGTCGGCTTCGTCCTGCTGGTCGTCCTCGGCCGCCGCAGCTGGATCGGAAAAGCCTATGAATCGCTGTTCGGCGGGCCGATTCTGTTCACCTGGGAGGCAGCGGTGATCGCGGCCGCGGTCGTGGCTTTCCCGCTTGCCTATCGCACGATCAAGACCGGCCTGCAAGGCGTCGATGCCGATCTGGAAAATGCCGCCAGGGCGATGGGCGCAAGCGAGTGGCAGGTATTCCGCTACATAACCGTGCCCCTGTCTGCGCGCTCGCTCGCATCCGGCTATATTCTCGGCTTTTGCCGGGGGCTTGGCGAATTCGGCGCCACGCTGATGGTCGCGGGCAACATTCCGGGCAGAACGCAAACGATCCCGACCGCGATCTACGTCGCGTCGGACGGCGGAAGCATGACGATGGCCTGGGCGTGGGCGGGATCAATGATCCTCCTCTCGTTTCTCCTGCTGCTGGTCGTCGACCGTATCTCCAAGGATCGGTGACCGGGGCCCCGTAACAGCTAATCAACGTCCAAGCAACAGCAAAGTAGCAAAGCAGCAAACCAACAAACAAAAACCTTCTTCTGCGGAAGTCCGCGGAAGAAGGTTTTTGTTGTTTCGGATGATATTCCAGTCGTCGATAGTTGATGCCATTAATGGATTGCTATCAGCCCAGCTTGCGTCAGATCCTCGGACTCGTCAGTCAATATAATCGAAAGCCTTGGCTTTCCAAATACGCGCGCATATGCGGCCGAAGCTGCTCCGGCCGGAAACGGGCCGCCATTTCCGTCGACCACACCGACGTCCGCCCTGTTCCCGACCGCTCGGCATAGTAGTCCCTCATCGTAACGTCGTAGGCCTCGATTCCTTCGGCAATCGCTGCTTCGTCGTATGCTTCTTCATGATACACGGCCGATAACGGTAGCCTCGGACGCTGATCCGGCTCCTGATCCGGAACCCCAACGCACATGCCGAATACGGGATACACGAGCTTGGGCAGCTTCAACAGCTCCGTCACGTCCTGCGGCCGGTTGCGGATGCCGCCGATATACACGATGCCGAGGCCAAGCGATTCCGCGGCAACGGCGGCATTCTGCGCGGCAAGCCCGGCGTCGACGGTCGCCATGATGAACGTCTCCATGTTCTGTTCGAGCTGAAATCCGGGCGATTCCCGGTGCAGCCCGACCGCCGTCTGCAGCCGGTTCAAATCCGCGCACCAAACGAGGAACAGCGGCGCCTGCGCGACATGCCGCTGGTTGCCCGTCAATTCGGCAAGCTTATCCCGTTTCTCCTCGCTCCGGATGCCGATGACGCTGTAGGCTTGCATATTGGATGAGGTCGAGGCGGCCTGCGCGGCGGCCAGAATTTGCGCGAGCTGCGCGTCGGTGACGGGCTGCGAAGAGAATTTGCGGATGGAGCGATGCGATTTTAACAGGGAGATCGTGTCGTTCATGGGTATGCCTCCTTCATTCTTCTTGGCTTAACCGATAGGCTAGTCGTCGGCAAACAGTTCTTTCAGCACCTTGTCCTTGTTCTCGAGAAACCTTCGCGTCAAGACGTAATGGAGCGTGTCCTCGTAACGGATCTCGCCGACGGGCAACGAATCGAAATCGAATATTTGCGCGTCCGGATAGCCGAGCAGGATCGGGGAATGCGTGGCGACGATGAATTGGGCCTCCCCTTCCAGATCATGCATGATCCGCAGCAGGGCCAACTGTCTCGCCGGCGACAGCGCGGCTTCGGGCTCGTCCAACAGGTAGATCGCCTTCCCGCCGAACCGGTTGGCGAACAGCGACAGGAACGCTTCGCCGTGCGACTGCTGATGCAGCGAACGGCCGCCGTAATACGGCAGCGAGTCCGGCATCGTATCGATGTGGCTCGCGAACTGATAGAACGTCTCGGCCCGCAGGAAGAAGCCGTTCGTGATCTTCGGCAGCCACGACAAGCGAAGATGGCCGCCAAGCGCGGATGCGGACGCCTCCACCTCGTACGCGTTGCTGCGTCCGCCGCCTGCCGTATTGAAGCCGCATTGATACGCGATCGCCTCCAGCAGCGTGGATTTGCCGGACCCGTTCTCTCCGACGAAGAACGCGACATTCGACGTGAAAATTAATGACGTTAACGAACGAATCGCCGGTATCGAGAACGGGTATTCGCGCGGATCCATTTCATCGACGCTTGCGAGCGAGATGCTTTTCAAATACATGGGCTACAGCTCCATATTCGAAGATAGATGGACGGCTTCAAGTCAATTACCCGCATCATGCCAGTGTTAAAAAACAAGCCCTTGCACGTCGGCGACGCCGATCAAGCCTCCTCGGCTTTGCGGTCCGACAGCAGCATCGTCGACGTGACGATGCTGTTGATGACGATCCAGATCAGGACGCCCGGGACGATCGCCAGCAGCCCCCATGCGCCGTACGCCTTCAAGCCGCAGATCATGCCGAACAATCCGGCGGACGGCACGACGAGCCAGAACCGTACCCGTCCGGCAGACTTGCGCTTGACGGCATCCGGCCAGCGAAACTGCGCGAAATACGGCTCCGCCATCATCCCCCGCCAATGGGACGTGATCCAGGTCGAGAACAGCAGCATCAGCGCGATCGCGACATAGGGTTGGATGACGGCCGGCGTCAGAATCAACCCAACGGCAGAGAGCAGATTGAACGCAAGCCAGGTGCGGACCAGCGGAAACCGTCTGACATAGGCTTTGATGATCATTTCGCCGAGCAGGGTCTCGCCGTCGAAGCGCTTGAAGATGCGCTTGGAATTGCGAAGCAGCAGCGGACGGCGAAGCCGGATGCGAGGCTTGCGTTCCATGACGTTGCGCAGCAGAAACTGCGTGCTCGCCAGCCGGGCCAGCTGTTCCTGCTGCGTGTCCGATTCGAACGCATCCCTGGCGCGAAGCTTGACCCGCAGCAAGAGCGCGAACGCTGCCGCTCCGATCAGGATGGGCGGCAGCAGGCGCGCGGGCGAGCTGCCCCAATAGATCATCGGGATCAGGTAGGTGATCGCGAGAAGCAGCAGGACGGCCGTTTTGACGAGCCATTTGCGGAAACCCGAGAAACGGGCTTCGAGCAGGTTCCGCCACACGGCGCCGATGCACGCCCACGCCCAGGTGTAGACGATCATCGTGACGAGCGTCGCGGCCGAGAAATGATGGACCGCCACGAAGAAGGGCAGCAGCACCGCGTAGACGAGGGCGGTCAGGAACAGCAGCACGGCGGCGGTATACGCCGCGCCCCGCAGCATCATTCCCCTGCCCCATGTTCGCCTCTGCAGCAGGAACAGCACGTCCGCTTCTTCCGCGAACGTTCGCAGCCGGCCGACGAAGACGACGACGAGCGGCAGCCGTTCTCCGGTCCACATGGGCAATTGCCGCAGCCAATCCGGCGGATGATGCCAGATGTCCAAGTACGTGCCGCCGCCGATCCAGAGCAGCGGCAGGATGAAGTACACCCACACCGTCCAGTCCAGCGCCGTGCGCCACGCTCTCCATTGTTCCGCCCAGAAGCGCTTCAGCCGGCGGCGGAAGAGCGTTCCGACGCGCCAATTAACGGCGAGATCCCGCATCGCATTTCCCCCTTATGTCAGCGCGTAGAAGCAGTCGGTCAGCGGCGCGTCTTCCGCGCAGCCTGCCTGCTCACGGATTTCTCCGAGCGTGCCCTTCGCGACGACGGAGCCGTCGTTGATGAGTATGATGCGATTGCAGATACGTTCTGCGGTGTCGAGCACATGCGTGCACATCAGAACGCCCGCGCCCCTGCGGCGTTCGTCCTCCAGCAGCTCCAGGAAATCCCGCGTTGCCCGCGGATCGAGCCCGACGAACGGCTCGTCCACGACGTAGACGTCCGGCTTCAGCAGGAAGCCGATGATGAGCATCATTTTCTGTTGCATGCCCTTGGAGAAGCCCGTAGGGAGCTTATGCCGCTCGCCGGTCAACCGGAACCGCTCCAGCATCGTCTCCGCGCGCTGCAGAAACGTCGCTTCATCCAGCTCGTATGCTGAAGCCGCCAGCTGCAGATGCTCCCACAGCGTCATGTATTCGTAGAGCACCGGCTGTTCCGGCACATAGGCGTATCGCCCCTCCTCGCCGCCGAAGTTCACGCTTCCGTCCACGTAGCGGATCAGTCCGAGCAGGGACTTGATCGTCGTGCTCTTGCCGGCGCCGTTCGGGCCGATCAAGCCGACCAGCTCGCCGGCTTCGATCGAGAACGCGATATTCCGGATGATCTCGGCATCCGCGGCGTATCCGGCTTTCCGGATATCTACCTCTAGCACAGCCATAATTCGTCCTCCATGCGGCAACCGCCGTCTTGTTAGTCTTGCTTAGGGTCTCGCTGGCATTTTCCCTCCATCATATCACCTTACGGGAGGCGTTACGAGGGCACGGCCCTGTGAAACCTCTTCGTGATGATTTTCGATTCCCAAACTTGTAATTAACGTACAAAGACATCAAGCGATTAGATATTATTTAAAATTACATTGTTCGACAAAAGGGTTCGGCTTTATACTAGAATAGACAATGACATCATTTGGAAGGGAGCTAAAAAACTGAACGCTGCTGAATCAACCCTACTATTCGACAACATGCTGACACTGACAACAAAGCTATTCTTTCAACAAGAGGATTCACTTCTGCATCGTGAATATTTGAGCCACGCTTCCAATTTATTGGATATTGGGTGCGGAAACGGGGCTTATCTGGAAGAAATAAAACAACATTATCCACACTTGCATTGTATCGGATTAGAGAAAGATGGACGTATATTCCGTTATGCGGAGCAACGCTCGAAACCCGGTCTGGAGTTCGTTCATGCCGATTATCGCGAAATGGCGGCTCCGGCGGCTCCGTTTGATGTCGTGATTGCACGCTTAATCGTTACGCATTTAACCGATCTCGAGCAATTTTTCGCTTGGCTCGGTTCCATTACTCATGAGACGTCGACGATTATTATAATCGACTTGGACGATGCTGCTACAGGTCCCGCGCCTCCCGCATGCCTTCCTCTTTTCGAGTCGTTGTTCCGAGCTTCGCGAAAAACGCTATTAGATCGCTATCCCGTTCCGCTCGCCAAGCGGATAAACGACGCGATCGTGAAGGTAAGCAATATTCGGATAGAACTGAAGTCCTACCGTCGGAATGTCGAAGACCTGGAATCAAAAACGGATATGCACAGGTATATGGAAACCGTTACGAAAATCATGCAAACGGGATTTCTTTCAGTCGAACGCAAACTGGAGTTGGATCGTTGGCTGCTTGATGATGCCAGTTCATACCAAGCTGGGATGTTCGCACTAATCATCCAACGTGCTCAATTACATTTATCGAGAGGAACATAGGCCTATGTTATGGAGAACGGACTACGTACAAGAACTCATTTATGTGTTCGGAGAAGCAGAACGGCTTATACAAAACTACCCGGCCCCGTTGAACGTCAAAGGTTTGGACTATTTGCAAGCCTTTAATCCGCTCAATCCCGCAAGTACCAAGAATCATATTTGCTATCTGCTTCCATTCTGGATGAAACCAGTGACGAACTTAGAACCTCAACAATACCGTGACCTGTCGCTTGCGAATGTGTTCGTGATGCTCTACTTCTTTATTCAAGACGATTTGATGGATACAGCTCCATCCGACTGGAAAGAACAACTTGCATTGGGCAATCTGTTTCATCTAACCATGCTGGATCTCTACCGTTCTTTGTTTGAAAGTAAGTCTCCATTTTGGAATCACTATCGAACCTATGTCATCAATTGGTCTTTGGCGGTTGCGTATGAGAGTCCATTAAGCAGTATTTCTACGGCAAAACTGGCTCAGAAAGCGGCTCCCGTTAAACTGGCAAGCACAGGCGCGCTTTTCCTGGCTGGTAAAGAGGATCTTGAACCTAATGTTTCCGAAGCGGTCGATCTGGTACTGGCGACACTGCAATTTTCTGATGATTGGGTCGACTGGGAAGAAGATTTCGATTTACATAACGCTAACAGCTTAGTTAGCATGATTGATTCCGAAAGGGCGGATGCATTAGCGCCGCTCACAAAAACAGACATCAAGAATGCCATACACATTAATGGCGCTCTCACGAGATTCTCGCGGTTGGCAGCAACAAATGTCGAATCTTTGGCATCGCTTTCGCTGACGCTCCCTCACCTTGCGGCTTTTCAAGATAATTTGGCCAGTAATCTCGCAAAATCGGCAGACCAATTGGAGGAGACGAAGAAGCTACTATTAGATGGCGGGTTTACGCATTGGTTGTCGAAAAATGTTGCTAGTCAACCCAGCAATTAACATGGTAAAATGTTACTGTAATAATAATCCAATAAAGGTGGTAAAGAAATGACAACATCGACAAATGCAATTAAAGAACAAATCATTGAAAAAGCATGGAACGATACTGCTTTTAAAGCAGCTTTGGTCGCTGACCCTAAAGCTGCTTTACAAGAAGCCTTCAACATCGAACTTCCTGAAGGCGTGCAGCTCTCGGTAGTTGAAGAAACCGCAGAAAGACTTGTTCTTTTCATACCTCCTAACCCAGTAGAAATGGCAAAAAAGTCGGACGTTATTACATACACCTGGTAAGAAAAACGTCATAGAAAAATCAAAGGGATCGCCAGATTTGGCGGTCTCTTTTTTGTTATCATAAATTGTCGTAAACATTCGATAAATGATGGATTTCGCATTATTTTAATGGTACAATTTACCCGGTACAATATTCCTAATAACGAGGTGTGAAAAACATGTCAAAGCAAGAACTTTCAAAACAAATTATTGAGAAAGCGTGGTCTGACGAGGCTTTCAAAGCGAAGTTGTTGGCTGATCCGAAAGAAGCATTGAAAGAAGCTTTCAATCTCACGATTCCAACGGACGTAGAACTCATTGTCGTTGAAGAAACATCTACCAAACTAGCGTTGGTTATTCCTCAACATCCTTCCGATGATGCAAAGACAGTCGAACCAGTTGGCGATACTTGGTAAGATACATAATCAAACAAACGCGAAGGTCATACTGAGACCTTCGCGTTTGTTTGATTAACAAATCTTGAAGCCGGGAATCGAATCATTGCTTCTGTTCCAATTCCTTTCTGGCTCTTAAATTCTAAAGTTCCTTGCATGACTTCTATTATCCGGAACGTCACCATAAGCCCCAGCCCCGTTCCCTTCGTCTTATTAGAAAAATAAGGTTCTCCCAATCGTTCAAGTATTCTTTCATCCATCCCACTACCGCTATCAGCTATATGAATGACCACTTGTTCTCTTTCCTCGTAAGCCCAAATTCGTACGACTCCAGAGCCTTCCAAAGCTTCTATGCTATTTTTGATGATATTAATGATCGCCTGCTTAAGTTTAGAGGAATTACCCATTATTTTAAGCGACCGCGGTACGCTAATTTCAAGTCGACCGCCTTGAAGATTAGCAAGCGGAACGATAATTCCTTCAACATGCTTAAACTCATCTGCTAAATTCAGTTCATTAACGTGCTCCATCTGAGGCTTCGCAAAGGTAAGAAAATCGGTAATTATCGTAGATGCTCGATCTAACTCGTTAATTGCTAGTTGATAATAATTCTCGGAACCCTCCTTTACTTCATGACGTTCATCAAGCAATTGAAGCAAGCCCCTGGTAACTTGAAGAGGGTTTCGAACCTCATGCGCTACCGATGCTGCTAATTGACTGATGATTTCCATTTTCTCGGATCTTTGGAGCTCCGAATTATAGATTTCCAAATCTCTCGAATAGCTAATGATAAGTTTGTGCTGATATGCAAACCTTCGTCCCAACAAAACGATGAGCGAAAGTACGAAAGCAGTTAGACCCCATTTCCACCATGACAACGTATACGTCTGGGATGACGCATAGAATAAAATGAGTTCCGAGACACAAGTGGAAGCAAAAACTGCCAACCCGATCGACAGGATAATGGAATCGATATTGCGCTGCCAAAGTTTGCGTATAAGGATCATGAGCATCAAGATAAATTGAAGCATCATGATTGTCCCGGAGATATTAACGGATAAGAACCGATAAGCGGTATGGAATTGATTATCTGTAGCCCTGTTAATGACAAGCGCTAAAATGCACAATAGTGAATAAGCAATTCGAAAGCGACGGAAGTAAGTTACGATGTTACGATAGCCGCCCCCAAACAAAAGCTCGAAGAAAATAATTAACGATGGCAAGAAGAGGTATAAGGAAATATCGAAGATACTCTGATACAGAAAACCATACTGTCCGTAGAATGTATAAAGGAATGGTGAATAACCAATCAAAAGGCCGCCAATCGGCAGAATAATAAAACAAAGGGACAACCATATCTTAAGTTGATTACGCCCTAAAAACACGGAACAAACAAGCATAACGAATGCTACGAAGATGTAGGCACTTCCTAAAATAATATCGAGCAAATCCATTTTAGCATAGCTTCTTACCAGTTCTTGATAATCAGCAATGTTTATTTCACCATTTATACCTAAGCGGTCAATTTTACTTTCAAGGTGCAAAAAAAACTCTTTCCCCGAATCGACTTCCTTTAAAGGAATCAAGACGCGATTTAAATCGAACGAATGTTCCCTTTCGGTGTGAAACACTATTTTGCCACCTAGAAAAACCGTTACATTCTGGCCATAAACATAAGGCAAGAAAATTCCTTCGTTATCTTTCAACTCAGGAAGTTTTAATCGAATCCATGCGGAATCAATATTATCCGGTTTGGATAGCATGGGATCTTCTTTATTGAGAAGCTTCCAATTGCCGGCCGAGACAGCTTGGTCCGGTGTTTCAGATCGATCCGACGCCTCTTCCCACCGTAATTGCCAAGAAATGCGAGAATTTTCTGCATTGATTGAAGGCGCTCCAAACACAAAATTCGGAAGAGAAGTTAGCATACAAAGCATAGTTATTACTACGAAAGAAATTCTTTTTAGCTTCATACGAGCCGGCACCTCAGACTTTTTGGATAAAAGCTTATACCTTCCTTGATTCGACAATTTTCACGGTTTGCCTGCTATAAAGTTCGACAAACGCTAAATTTTACATTCCGGCGCGCCCGCGTAGGTCTATTTTACCTCAAACCGGCGATGAATGGCATAAAAAAAGCCGCAATATCGCGGCTTTTGTCTAAACAAGCTTATTGATGGCGAATGCGGGGCAAGCCGAGAAACTAGTCCTCGAACTCGACGTTATGATACACCTGCTGCACGTCTTCCAAATCCTCGAGCATGTCGATCAGCCGCTCGAACTGCGCTTGCGATTCTTCCGGAATCGTCACGTAATTCTGGGCGAGCATCGTTTGCTCGGCTACGGTGAATTCCGTGATGCCGGCTTGCTTGAACGCTTCCTGCACGGCTTGGAACTGGTTCGGTTCCGCGTACACGATCACCGCCTCGTCTTCCTCCACGATGTCCCGGACGTCGACGTCCGCTTCCATCATCAGCTCCAGCACCTCGTCGACCGATTTGCCTTCCACGCCGATCACGGCAGTCGCCGTGAACATGTAGGAGACCGAACCGCTGACGCCCATGCTGCCGCCGCACTTCGTGAAGGCGGAGCGCACTTCCGGCGCCGTGCGGTTGACGTTGTTCGTAAGCGCGTCGACGATGACCATGGATCCGTTCGGACCGAAGCCTTCGTAGCGCAGCTCGACGTAGTTCTCGTCCGAGCTGCCCTTGGCCTTCTCGATCGCGCGGTCGATGATCGCCCGCGGCACGTTATATGTTTTCGCGCGCTCAAGCACGAATTTCAGCGATTGGTTGGATTCCGGATCCGGCTCGCCCTTCTTGGCGGCTACGTAAATTTCAAGTCCGAACTTGGCGTAAATGCGACTGGTATTGGCGTCCTTGGAGGCTTTCTTTTCTTTGATATTATTCCATTTGCGACCCATCTTGGCTCATTCCCGCTTTCTTTGGATTTCGACTGCCATAGAACATTACGATGTATATTATTGCATTTTCGACCGCACTTGAACAAGCTCTCGCGGGAAAAATGCGTCGAAATCCGCTCGGATGCATGCAACTTTTCCCTTCCGACGCCTGTCTGGAAAGAAAAGGGGGAATCGGGATGGTACGCAAACCGCATTTTGCTTTGACCTTGGCGGCCTGCTTATGGCTGACGATCCCGCTCCTGGCCGGCTGCGGGATCGAATACGCCGGCAGCGGCACAAGCCCAGGCGCGGCCGATGCTGCGAACCAAGCCGCATCGCCGATTAACCGGATGTCGGACAGGACGCCGCCGTCGCCGAACATCACGGTCCAAGGCAAGAGCGTCGGCATTGACCTCACCGGTTATACCTGGTGTCCGGCCAGCGGCGACGGAACCTGCGCCAGCGCGGCTTTTTCCATTGCCGCGATCAGATCGACGAAAGTGCCGGCCGGTTCACGGATTCGCCTCGTAGCGCCGGAAGGCGTCGAAGCCGTATCGCTCGCCAATTCGATCAAAGGCTTTCTCGGCGATCCCCATGTCGTTCCGAGCGCGAAGGGCACCTATGTATACAGCGTTCATTGCAAATGGAGCTTCGATCAAGGCGAGTCCGACTATTCGTTCGCGCTGGAAGTCGTATGAGGAAGCTGCGGAAGCTGCGTCATCGCGCGGTAGGCGAGCGGGTATCCATGGCATGGAAAAGGCGGCCGACTCGGCCGCCTTTTCTCGTATGCGCATGCTTGCGCCTGCCGCTCCGCCGCGCGTTCAAGTACCCGCGCGCGATTGGCAAGTCCTATCGATACGCGCGTCGTCCCTTCTGCGCAGCAAATGCATGAAATTCAGATTCCCGTCAGCTCCTGGAACTCGTACTCAACCTTCGGCCCGGCATCGATCCCGTTCGCGCAATTCCGTCCGTCCGTTACGGCGCGCCTGCGGCCCAATCGGCGATGATCTCCTTCGCCGCGCGTTCCCCGCTCTCGACCGCCCCGTTCATATAGCCCTGATATTCGATCGAGGTATGCTCGCCCGCGAAATGGCAGCTCCCCCTTGAACCTTCGCGTTCCATCTCGACCCCCGCAAACGCCGTGTACTGACCGATGCGCCGATACGAATAGGAGCCGAGCGAGTACGGATTGCCGAGCCAATAATCGCGCGCCGCCTTGCCGTTCCACTTGGCCGACAGTCCCGGGAGGAGCGGCTCGATCTGCTGCAGGAAGCCGTTCGCGCGCTCTTGGACGCTCCCCGTGATCAGGCCTTCGCCGATGCTGCCGCCTGTATAGTCCACGAGCATCCCGGACTTGCCGGGCTGGCCGCGGACGACGTCGAACGTATTCTGATACCCGGTATCGGCGATCGTGTCCCCGTTCGAGCCGAGCGCATGCCAATGCCGGTCCGTGAATTGCAGGTGCAGCTTGCTGTTCGTGCCCATGCCGAGCTCGCGAATCGCCTCGAGCTTTCGCGGCGTGAACCCGGCCCTTCCGATGTCGACGGACGACCGCAGGATGGAGAAAGGAAGCGTCAGCACCACCTTGTCCGCTTCGACGTCGAACGCGTCGGCTCCCCGCCGCAAGGTCAGCCTGTAGCTGCCGTCCGGGTTCTCCGCGACGGCGGTCAGCCGCGTCCCGCGAACGAGGCTCGCTTCCGGCAGGTTGCCCGTCAGGCGATGGATCAATTGCTCGTTGCCGCCGCGGACGTGATACCGCTCGTCGGACAGTCCGAACATGCGGAAGGCATCCTCCTCCTCCAGCAGCCCATGCAAATAAATGAAATTCAGCGCGCTCTGAACGCCGGATTCCGCGCCGTATTCGATGTTGCAGGCGATGTCCAGCAATCGCCCGAACTTCGACCGCATTCCCCCGGGGACGGACGATTCGATCCAATCGGCGACGGACATCCGGTCGAGTTCGAGCCCGCGCGGCGTATAGCGGTCATAACGCGTCGGGAAACCGGCGAGCCGCAAATCCCGGTTGATGGCGGGCATGACCGCTTTGAAATCCTCCGCCGCTTCGGCGAACGAATACGGCGCCCCGTCGAAATAGTAGCATGGCGCCGTTCCCGGCGGTTCGGCCGCGAGCAGATCGATCAGCGGCAGCCCCAGCTCGCGCGCGAGGCGGCGAACGGCGCGATGGCCGGTGTCGATGAGCATCCCTCCCCGCTCCGCGACCTGCCCGTCGTCGAATTCGTCGTAGCGCGTGCTGACCCGGCCGGCGGCGGGCTTATCGTCGGCTTCGTAGATCACGGCGTCGTAACCGGCCAGCCGCAGCCGATACGCGCAGGTCAATCCGGCGAGACCGGCGCCGACGATGACGATCCGCGGCTGCGGCGTTCCCGCTCCCCCCGAGCCGCCGGTTCGCGTCCGATTCTCCGGCTGTCGCGAGCGCAGCGGCTTCTCCGGCGCGCTCGAGCCGCCCTTTTCCAAGCGTTCGAGCATCGTCTGGCGATGTTCCGCCCGTTCTTGCATAATATGCGTTATCGAGACATTCCGATTTTGCGAGGCACCTGCAACGACATACATTTCGCGAAGCAATCTGGCTAGCGGTGTGCGCGGCATGCTATCATCCTTCGAAACTCGTATTTGCTTGTCTGCAAGAGTTGTCATGCTTCAGCATATGCAGGCCGCAAATGAGGGGCATTACGCGTCCGTCTGTTTTTCATCGTTTTCATAGATTTATCGGCCGGCCGGACGTCGGGGCAGCTTCGGCGCGAACGGGCGGACGGCGTCATGAATCAAACCGCCGATTCGTGGTAAGATATACCTGGTTGAATCGCGGTTATTTTTGTCATCTGGAGGTTATTTCGCATGCTTTCGATTATTCTGATCATCCTGCTCGTCGTCTTCCTGGTTCCTCCGCTCGCCTTTTTCGGTTACATGTTCATCCTATCGAAGCAACCGAAGCATTCCATCATCCGTTCCCATCCGTTTCTCGGCTGGGTTCGCTACTTGCTGGAGAAGCTCGGGCCGGAATTCCGGCAATATTGGTTCGATCACGATACGGAAGGCAAGCCGTTCTCGCGCGCGGACTTCGTCGGGCTCGTCTACGCGGCGAAGTACCGCACGGATCTCATCTCCTTCGGGGGCCGGCGCGATTACGAGAAGCCCGGTTATTATTTGTCCAATGCCATGTTTCCTAAGCTGACGAGCGAGCTGCGCATCGACAACGCCGCCATGCAGCCGGGCCGCAGATATGTCATCACGGACGAAGGCTTGATCACGCGGAAGGAGAAAATCGTCGAGGAGCAGGTGAAGCCGTGGCTGCTGCATGACGAGGATGCCATCGTCGTGGGCGGGGCGCGCCGCGAGCCGTGGCGGCTGCGAGGCTTGTTCGGCGCGTCGGCGACATCCTTCGGCGCGGTCGGCGAGCGCTACATCCAGTCCACGGGGAACGGGGCGCGCATGGCCGGAGGCTCGTGGATCAATACGGGCGAAGGCGGCGTCGCGGACGTGCATCTCGAGACCGGCGCGGATATCGTCGCGCAGATCGGGCCGGGCCTGTACGGGTATCGGGACCTGGAAGGCCATTTCTCGCTCGAGGCGTTCAAATTCAAAGCGTCGCTGCCCCAAATCAAAGCCTTCGAGCTGAAGTTCCATCAAGGCGCCAAGATCCGCGGCGGCCATCTGGAAGGCGCCAAGGTGACCGAGCCCGTCGCGAAAGCCCGTCTCGTGCCCATCGGCAAAACCGTCAATTCGCCGAACCGGTTCGAATTTCTGACGAGTCCGGACGAAGCGCTCCGGTTCATCCATACGCTCCAGGAGGAAGGCGGCAAGCCGGTCGGCGTCAAAATCGTCGTCGGCGATCCCAAGCGTCTCGAGCCTTTCTTCCAGGCGATGCTCGACCTGGACATTTACCCCGACTTCATCACGGTCGACGGATCCGAAGGAGGCTCCGGCGCCACGTTCAAGGCGATGGCCGACGGCATGGGACTGCCGCTCTATGCCGCCCTGCTCATCCTCGACGATACGGCGCGCAAATTCGGCGTCCGCGGAAAGTTCAAGCTGTTCGCCTCAGGCAAGCTGATCACGCCCGACAAAGTCGCGATCGCGCTGGCGCTCGGCGCAGACGCGGTCAATTCCGCGCGCGGCTTCATGATGGCGAACGGCTGCATCATGGCGATGCAATGCCATACCGGCAAATGTCCGACGGGCATCACGACGACGGACTCCAAGTATCAGGAAGCGCTGGCGCCGGAAGAGAAGCAGTGGCGCGTCATGAACTATATCCTGCAGATGCGCGAAGGCTTGTTCTCGCTGGCGGCGGCCTGCGGCCTGCGCAGCCCGGTCGAGCTGCGGCGCGAGCACGTCGTCTTCACCAACGAGAGCGGGCAAAGCACGCGGATCGTCGATTTGTTCCCTTACCCGGACGCCGCGTCATAAGCCGGGCGAACCGATTCCACCGAAAAACGCAGCCTCCCGGCTTGAAGCGGGGGCTGCGTTTTTCGGTTGCGCTCGTTAGGTCACGCCAACCTGATTCGTTGGTGCGGACGATTAAAGTCATTGACTGCTCGGCAAGCCAGCATCGGAGCGCGCAAGTCGGCATGCATGCCGCCCGGTTCCTCTATCCAGGACATCTACGCTTCCTCCGCCTCGCGTCTCCGTCTTTGCCATCCGCCGTTATATGTGCTATTATTTGCACATATAACGTCAAAGGCGGTGGATTGCGATGAACATCATCTGGTACGGTCAATCCTGCTTTCTCCTCACCTCCGAGCAAGGCACGCGCGTCCTGATCGATCCTTACCGCCGTTTCCTCGGCTACCGCATGCCGGTCGTCGAAGCGGATCTGGTCCTCGTGACGCACGACCATCGGGATCATAATCAGATCTCGGCGGCTTCCGGCAACTACAGGCTCGTGAGAGAGCCCGAGCCGATAACCCTCCGCGATGTCTCGGTCCGGGGAGTGCGGACGTATCACGACAAGCAGCAAGGCGCGAAGCGCGGCCCCAATCTCGTCTTCGTCATCGAGATGGACGGACTTGTCTTCTGCCACTGCGGCGATCTGGGCCATCCGCTCTCGGCGGAGCAGGCCGCGTCGATCGGACGCGTCGACGTTCTCGCCGCCCCTGTCGGCGGCAAGATGACGCTGAACGGCGCCGAGGCCGCGCTGGTCGTCGGTCAGCTGCAGCCGTCCGTCGCGATCCCGATGCATTACCGCACGAAAGCCACCGGCATCATCGGCCGAATCTTGTTCGAGACGGCGGATGCGTTCATCCAAGCCGTCGGTTCTCCCGTCGACAAGGACGTACGAACGCTTGTTCTGAATCGAGACGATCTTGCTGCCAAGCCCCGGGTCGTCCAGCTGGACTACCTCCATAGTTAGACCAAACCGGGCTTCCGCTGGCAAATTCGCGTTCGCCGTCTTGCCTCGCGCAGGTAGCTGCGTAAGGCGAGACGGCGCGAGAAGGCTGGCGACCTACTAAGGAGGTTACAGTCGCAGCGTGCAAGGCATACTCCTGCGACATTTTAGCTCGTGGGATTCTTTTGGCTTGTGGCTCCTAAGGTTTCAGTGACTTTTGCGGCTCGTATACGTCTACCCCTGATGCAACCCCGGCTCGGCCATGCCCGCCCGATGATTGACATGCCTGGCCGCGACGAACAGCAGGTCGGAGAGCCGGTTCAGATAGGAGAGAACGGCCGGATTCATGTCCTCGTCCTTCCATACCACGACAGCCAGCCGTTCCGCGCGCCGTACGATCGTCCTGGCCGCGTGCAGCGCGGCGCCGCACGGATGGCCGCCGGGCAGGATGAAGTTGGAAAGCGGCGGCAAATCGGCCTCCATCTCGTCGATCCGCGCCTCCAGATACCGCACGTCCTCCTCCGCGATCGGCCATGCGACCTTTAAGCGCGACGGCGTCGCCAACTCCGAGCCGACATGGAACAGCTTCGTCTGCACCGTATGCATCAGCTCCCGGAATGCCGCCCAATCCTCCCGCTGTCCCAGCGCGGACAGCGCCACGCCGATCATCGAATTCGCTTCGTCGCAGGTGCCGTAGGCATCGACGCGCGCGGCGTACTTGGGCACCCGCTTCCCGTGCACCAGGCTGGTTTGCCCTTTGTCTCCCGTTTTCGTGTAGATCTTCATGGCCATCCTCCTCGATTGCGCCTACGTATTCCGCCGGTACTGACCTCCGACTTCGTATAAAGCGCCCGTGATTTGACCGATGGACGCGTATCTCACGACCTCCATCAACGCCTCGAACACATTCCCGCCCGCCGCCGCAACCTGCTTCAGGTGAATCAGCGCCGCCGCGCTCCGGTCCTGATGCTTTAACCGAAACGCCTGCAAAGCGCGAATTTGCTCCCGCTTCTCTTCTTCCGTCGAACGGGCCAATTCAATGTCGTACCGGTTCTCGCCCGGATTCGGATCGAGAAACGTATTCACCCCGACGATCGGCAGCGAGCCGTCGTGCTTGCGATGCTCGTATTCCAGCGATTCCGCTTGGATTTTGCCCCGCTGGTACCCGGTTTCCATCGCCCCGAGCACGCCGCCGCGTTCGTGGATGCGTTCGAGCTCGAGCAGCACGGCCTCCTCCATGAGATCGGTCAGCTCCTCGATCACGAAGGACCCCTGCAGCGGATTCTCGTTCCTGGCCAAGCCGAATTCCCGGTTAATGATCAGCTGAATCGCCATCGCCCGGCGCACCGAGCTCTCGGTCGGCGTCGTGACGGCCTCGTCGTACGCATTCGTATGCAGGGAATTGCAGTTGTCGTAGATCGCCATCAGCGCCTGCAGGGTCGTGCGGATATCGTTGAAATCCATCTCCTGCGCATGCAGCGAACGCCCGGAAGTCTGGATATGGTACTTGAGCTTCTGGCTGCGCTCGTTCGCTCCGTATTGCTGCTTCATCGCCGTCGCCCAGATCCGGCGGGCAACGCGTCCCATGACGCTGTATTCCGGGTCCAGGCCATTGCTGAAGAAGAACGACAGGTTCGGCGCGAAATCGTCGATCCGCATGCCGCGTGCCAGATAGTATTCGACATAGGTGAAACCGTTCGCCAGCGTAAAGGCCAATTGGGTGACGGGATTCGCGCCGGCCTCCGCGATATGGTAGCCGCTGATGCTGACCGAGTAATAGTGGCGCACCCGGTGGTCGATGAAGTACTGCTGAATGTCCCCCATCATCTTGAGCGCGAACTCCGTGCTGAAAATGCACGTATTCTGCCCCTGATCCTCCTTGAGAATATCCGCCTGCACGGTACCGCGCACCGCCTGCAGCGTCGCTGCCTTGACAGAGGCGTACTCCGCGTCGTCCGGCCGCCGCCCGTGCTTCGCCGCGAACCGATCGGCCTGCTGGTCGATGGCCGCGTTCATGAACATCGCCAGAATGACCGGCGCCGGGCCGTTGATGGTCATCGAGACGCTGACCGCGGGATGGCAGAGGTCGAAGCCGTCGTACAGCTTCTTCATGTCGTCCAAACAGCAGACGTTCACGCCGCTGTTGCCGATCTTGCCGTAAACGTCGGGACGGTCGCTCGGGTCCTGTCCGTAGAGCGTGACGCTGTCGAACGCGGTGGACAATCGTTTGGCCGCGTCGTTCCGGCAGAGATAATGGAAACGGCGGTTGGTTCGCTCCGGCGTGCCCTCACCGGCGAACTGGCGCTTCGGATCCTCGTCGGCGCGCTTGAAGGGGAAGACGCCCGCCGTATACGGGAAGTAGCCGGGCAGGTTTTCGAGCAGCATCCAGCGCAGCAGGTCGCCGGCTTCTTCGAACCTCGGCAGGCTGACCCGCGGAATTCGGCTGCCCGACAGCGATACGCTCGCGAACTCGGTCGTCGTTTCCTCGCCGCGCACCACGGCGGTCAGCCGGTCTCGCCGGTATGCCTCGCTGATCGCCGGCCATTCCGCCAATCGCTTCCGGCATTCGGGCTGCAAGCCCGCTTCGCAATCGGCGATCATGACGCGCAGCTTCTCCGCGAACGCGCTCGCCTCGTCGCCGGACAGAAGCCGTCCGCCGTCCGCTTCGATCAGCCGTTGCGTCCCCTCGAGCCATGACAGCCTTCGGGCGACGGCAGCTTGCTCCTCCGCGAAAGCCCGGTAACGGCGCACCGTCCGAAGGATCTCGCCGAGGTAACCGGTTCGGTCCGGCGGGATGATCCTGTTCGTCTTCGGCGCGTTTCCCGCTATCGCGTTCGAAGAACCCGCTTGATGAAGGATCGGCCAATTCGCGCCCGTCTTCGCCGCCACGATCCGCATCAGCGCATGGAAAAGCGCCGTGGTGCCGGGATCATTGAATTGGCTCGCGATCGTACCGAACACGGGCAGCCGTTCATCCGGCCCGTCGAACGATTGCCGGCTCCGCCTGTATTGCTTGCGCACGTCGCGCAGGGCATCCTCCGATCCCCGGCGTTCGAATTTATTGATGACGATGGCGTCCGCATAATCGATCATGTCGATTTTCTCCAGCTGCGTCGCGGCTCCGAACTCGCCGGTCATGACGTACGCCGACACGTCGCACAGATCCACGATGGCTGCGCCGCCTTGCCCGATCCCGCTCGTCTCGAGAACGACGAGATCATAGCCCGCCCGCTTGACGATCGCGATGGCGTCCTTGGCGGCTGCGCTGATCTCGGACTTGGATGCGCGCGTCGCCATGCTCCGCATGTAGACCCGCGCATCCTCGATCGCGTTCATGCGAATCCGGTCGCCGAGCAGCGCGCCGCCCGATTTCGTCTTGGTCGGGTCGATCGACAGAACGGCAATCGAACGCGCCGGATAATAAGCGAGAAACCGGCGAACGAGCTCGTCGGTCAGCGAGCTCTTGCCCGCGCCGCCCGTCCCCGTGATGCCCAGCACCGGGACCGCCGGAATATCGGAGCGCAGCGCCTTGAGCACGGCTTCCTCGGCATCGTTCAAGCTCGCGTTCGCCGCCTGTTCTTCCGCAAGCGTGATCAGCTGCGCGACGGCATTGCGGTTGCGGTCCTTCAACGCGCCGAAAGCCTGTTCCGCCTTCCGCGGCGTCTCGCGGTCGCAGACCCGTATCATGGCGTTGATCATGCCCTGCAGGCCCAACTCCCGGCCGTCGTCGGGCGAGAAGATCTTCGCGATCCCGTATCGCTGCAAGGCCTCGATCTCCGCAGGCACGATAACGCCGCCGCCGCCCGCGAAGATCCGGATATGTCCCGCGCCTTCCCGAATCAACACGTCATGCATGTAGGTCAAGTATTCGACATGCCCGCCCTGATAAGAGCTCACGGCAATCCCCTGCACGTCTTCCTGAATGGCCGCGTTCGTCACTTCCAGCACGGAACGGTTATGTCCGAGGTGGATGACTTCGACGCCCGACGCCTGGAGGATCCGCCTCATGATGTTGATGGACGCATCGTGCCCGTCGAACAAGGCGGCAGCCGTAATAAAACGAACATGGTGTTTCGGGCGATAAACTTGCGTCTCCAAGATTCCCTCCGCCCTTCCGTCCAGCTGTTTCCGCTGCGACTCGTTGTTACCCCTTACTACGATATTCGCGGCCGCGCGAGAGGATGCCGCAGCCGGTGAAACGGTTTCATCAGCCTTTGCATGCGTTCATTCGCAGGCGGCTGCCCGCTACCCCATGGCTGCAGCAAGGCGAATTTGGATAATTAATGGCGTTTAGCATTATAAATTTAATGTCACTATATCTAACATATACACTGTGCATTTAACGCTACTCTGTACTAAAGCGATAAAGGGAGAAAATAGGTAAAAAATGCAGGATAATGGCAGATTTAAGGTGTTTTTCGGGCAAATATCTCATTTGATTTGATTTGCTATCTTAACTAATATAAACGGTAGATTTGAAGAGAGATACAAAGGGGGAACGACATATGTAAGATATATGTCAATTTAATGGCTCAATGACGTTACTCGTTCTCAATCGAAAGTTATCTTAGTTCACATTCAAGACTGGCTTGAGCCAACCCGAGGAGGACGCCATGATTAAACCGATTTTGAAAACCGCCAGCCTTCTGTTACTGAGCACCACCTTCATATTCAGCACGCCTTTCTTGGATTCCGGGGCTTACGCCGACGTTTCGAGCTCGCCCCCCGTTCAGGAACAAACGCAGGCTCAGTCGCCGACGGCGATGGTCCGGCTCACCGGCCCTTCGCTTGCCGCGATCGACGAATCCTTCACCGTGAACGTATCGCTGACGGGCGCGACCGGAGCGGCGACCGCGGGTAAATTCATTTTCGAATACGACCCTTCCCTGTTCGACTACATATCCGCGGCGGCGGCCGATCCGGCCGTCAGCATTGCCGGGGAAAACGCCGAGTTCGGCAAAGTCACTATCGTGACGACGGATACGACGGGCAGCTTGACGACGGTCGGCTCCATCCTCGCCTTGACCTTCAAAGCCAAGACCGCCGCGGACCTTAGCGGCATCAGCGGCACCGTGGAACTCGGCATCGACGACGGCAGCACCGTGCAAACGCCGGAGGAGTCGCTAGCCGTTCAAATCTCCGGCGCGGCCGAGGGCGATCTAAACAGCAACAGCGTCATCGACGTCGGCGACCTCTCCGTCCTGATCAAGTATTTCGGCATCGACTCGACCGATCCGAACTGGCCGAATGCGGCCAACGGCGATTTCAACAAGGACAATGTCATCGATCTGCAGGATCTGGCTTCCCTGGGCAAAAAGGTGCTCTACGACAACGGCCAGCCGTTCCAGCTGATGGAAGCCGACATCATGAGCATTCAGAACGCCATGGCCGCCGGCAAACTGACCTCGGAGCAGCTCGTGCAGATGTATCTGGACCGGATCAACGAATACGACGACGACGTCCATTCGCTCATCACGATCAATCCGGATGCGCTGGCGACCGCGAAGGCGCTGGACGACGAGCGCAAGGCGCAAGGCCCGCGCGGTCTGCTGCACGGCATCCCGATCATCGTCAAGGATAACTACGACACGCTCGGCATGCCGACGAGCGCCGGCTGCACCTGCCTGAAGGACAACCAAACGGTCAGCGACGCCTTCATGATCAAGAAGCTGAAGGATGCCGGAGCCATCATCCTGGCGAAAGCCAATCTGAGCGAATTCGCCATCAACACGGACACGCTCAGCTCGCTCGGCGGGCAGACGAAAGATCCGTACGATCTGACCAAGAATCCCGGCGGCTCCAGCGGCGGCACGGGCGCGTCGCTCGCCTCCAACTTCGCCGTCGCCGGTCTCGGCACCGATACGGGCGGATCGATCCGCATTCCGTCTTCCTGGAACAGCATCGTCGGCATCCGTCCGACGATCGGACTGACGAGCCGCGACGGCATCATCCCGCTCGCGCTGTCGCAGGACGTCGGCGGGCCGATGGCCAGAACGGTATCCGACGCCGCCATCATGCTCGACGCGGTCAGCGGCTACGATCCGAACGATATCGTCACGGCCGGCAGCGTCGGCAAGAAACCGGTCAGCTATACCAAATATTTGGACAAAAACGGCCTGAAAGGCGCGCGCATCGGCCTCGTGATGGACAGCAGCGTGATCGGAACCAACCAGGAAGTGCTCGGGCTGCTCAACAAAGCGGCCGAGGATATGCGAGACCAAGGCGCGACGGTGGTCGGCGTCAATATCCCGAACGTGGCCGACATTTTGAAATACCCGAGTCTGAGCGGCTATGAGTTCAAATTCAACCTCAACGCCTACCTGTCCAACCCGCGCTTGGTGGATCCGGCCGTGGTCCGTTATCATTCGTTGACCGACATCATCGCTTCGGGCACCGACTTCCTGCCGTCGCTGAACGGCACGCTCAACACGCGGAACAGCGTCGAATCGCTCGATACCCAGGAATACAAGGACATCGTGCTGTTCCGGACGCGCACGAGCCAACAGTCGCTGCTCAGCCTGATGGCCGACAACAATCTGGACGCGATCCTGTATCCGTCGACGACGGGACCGACCGGTTCGAGCTCCGGCAACGCCAACCGGCTCAGCCCCTTCTCCGGCTTCCCCGCGATCAGCGTTCCGGCCGGCTACGTGTCGAGCGGCACGCCGATCGGCATCGAGCTGCTCGGACGCCCGTACGACGAAGGCGAGCTGATCAAGCTCGGCTATGCCTACGAACAAGCGACGCATAACCGCGTGGCCCCGAAGTCGGTTCCGGCTTTGCCCGGCGATTAAGCTTAACGGAACGTGACCGGAGCGCGGAGAGACGGACAAGACCCGAATCCCCGCCTCCCGCTTCTCCCGGCCTCGCGTTCGCCGGCGTTTTACTATACGAGAAAGGACGAACCACTTATGGCGCGTAAACGACTTTCCCTGCTTGCGACGATCTGCTTGGCGATCGCCATGCTCGTCCCCCGATACGCGATGGCCGCGGCCGAATCGCCTTCCTTTTCCGTGGTGTCCGACAACAATGCCGTGAACAGCGGCGACGAAATCACGGTGACGGTTAAAGGAAGCGGCCTGCAAGACCTGTATGCCTTCGAACTGCACGTGTACTACGATACCGCTCTGCTGACGTTCGAGACGGGCAGCGAGAAGACGGCCGCGGTCGGCTTCGGTACGCCGGTCAAGGTCATCGACGACGGCGGCGGCGAGTCGCATCTCGTGTTCGCCCACACCAAGACGGGAAGCTCGCCCGGCGACAGCGGCGATCTCGATCTGGCGTCCTTCACGTTCAAGGCGGCCGCCAATGGCATGGCCAACGTCGAGGTCAGAGAGATCCGGCTCGTCGATTCCCGGCTCGCAGCGAGTTCCGTTGCCGACGATTACCGCACCGCGATCCAGATTGGACCGTCAAGCGGCACCGGCACGGGCCCGATCGGCGGATCCTCCGGGGGCACGACCGCCGATCCGGCAGGCACGTTAACCGTCACGAACGATCAATTGCAGGATGACGGCACCGGCCATGCAACGGTCAATGTTCCGGAATCGGCTACCGTGATCAAGCTGCCCGCCAATGCGGGCGAGCTGCTCGGGAAAGCCGCGCTGAACGTCGTCACTTCAAACAAGGCCGCGCTGGACATCCCGGCCGGCGTGTTCGCCGAGCTGAAGCGGCCATTGACAGCGGCGCAGCTGCAAGGCGGCTCCATCGCCTTGATCGTCAAGCCGGTCGCTGGCAAAGATACGCCCGCGCTTGGCACGGACGCTACGCTTAGCGGTGGCCGCGTATTCGAGCTGAAGCTGCAATGGATCGCGGCGGACGGCACCGCGTACGACCTGCATCAGTTCAGCCAGCCCGTAACGCTTCGCTTGCCGGTCGACGCTTCGATCGATCCGAAGCTGGCGTCCATCTTCTATCTCCCCGATAGCGGTAAGCCGGAATTCATCGGCGGGACGTACGAGAATGGCGTCTATGTCGCGCAGATCACGCATTTCAGTTCCTACGCGTTGATCGAGATCGACAAGCATTTCTCCGATGTGCCCGCCGGCTACTGGGCTTCCGGCGTTATCAAGGAGCTCTTCGCGAAGCAGATCGTGACCGGCACGACGGACGCCGCCTTCGAGCCGGCCCGCAGCATCACGCGCGCCGAATTTACCGCGCTGCTCGTCCGGGCGCTTGGCTTGAAGGCGGAAGGAACGCCGGCCTTCGCGGATATCCCCGCCGGCGCCTGGTATGCGGCCGACGTTGCCGCCGCTTACAAAGCCGGCATCGTGCAAGGCGTAAGCAGCACGGCGTTCGCTCCCGGCGCCGATATCACCCGGCAGGAAATGGTCACGCTCGCGATGCGGGGCTATGCATTATTGAACGGCAAGCCTGCGGTTACGGCGACCGCTCCGTTCAAGGACGAAGCCTCCATCGCCGCGTGGGCGCTGGATAACGTCAACAAGGCCGCGTCGCTCGGTCTCGTCCAAGGACGGGCGGCGGGCGAATTCGTACCGCTTGGCACCTCGACCCGCGCCGAAGCCGCGCAAATGATTTACGGCGTATGGAATAAGCTGTAAATCGGCTCAACGGAGCGAATCGAAGAGATGCCGCCCGCGGCAGCACGGAAACGGCAAAAACGGAAGGGAACCTGTCCATCGGTTTCCTTCCGTTTTTTTGCGTTTATTTGCAAGTCGCGGATCTCGGGAGCACGTTCCCGTTCCCGCCTGGATTCGCATTCTCCCGCCCTACTGCCTCGGAGTACGATTCCTAGACCTGCCATTGGCAGCCGCTGTTTCGCGCTTAACGAATCGCCCTTCGAATGCGAGAAAAACGCGCAAGCCGGCGGTCAACGGCGTACGCGTTTTATTTAGGCTGTTTATCGCCGCCCACAATTTCAAAATCGAAACCGCGCGTGGCCATTCTTGTTAAATGCATGAAAGCCCTCCAGACGAAGCAATTCCTCCTTGACCTTCAGTCCGCCCCTGAAGCCGGTGAGCGCGTCGTTTTTGCCGATGACGCGATGGCACGGAATGACGATGGGAACGGGATTCGCCCCGTTCGCCGCGCCTACCGCCCGAACCGCCTTGGGATGGCCTACGGCGCCGGCGAGCTCCGAATAACTGCGAGTCTGGCCGAAAGGAATCCGGGTCAGCGCCTCCCAGACGGCCATTTGAAAATCGGTGCCGCGCAGATCGAACGGCAATTCGAATGCGGTGCGCTCTCCGTCGAGGTACTCCCGAAGCTGGCGGACGTAAGCGGACATCCGCTCCGGCGCCTGGATCAGCACGGCATTCCCAATCTTTCGCTCCGCCCATGCCCGCAGCGTGGCGAACGATTCGTTCGGCAGCGTGATCGCGCATAATCCGCGCTCGGTCGCGGCCAGATAAAGCGGCTGGTCTTGGAACGACGAATGCAGGAAGCTTTCCCAATAGACTTCGGTTGCGTTTCTGCTCATGATGGTCTCCTTCTTCTAATCGCGATACCGTGAATCTATCACACGCCGTGCCTGGCGGCAAGGGCATGCAAGCCTCCGGATCAACCGCGCATCGCAAAATGAACGGCGCCGTCGATTGAAGAGCCCTAAAGAACGGGCATTATCAAAACGAGGCCGGCGGCGGCAGCGGCGCCGTCTAAGGTTCAGCTTTATTTTGCCGGCAAGCGCAGACGAAAAAAAGCCAAGTCTCGACCGAGACTTGGCTGGAGGAAAGAAAAATCACATCATTTCGGCTTCGACCTTAACCGCCGGCGCGCCTTCCGCGCGTTTCGGCATCCGCAGCTTGCCGTAGAAGATCGCCGCGACCAGACCGATCAGGACCACGACGATCCCGATGACGAATACCGAGGTCACCGCGTCGCTCAAAATGTTTTGCAGCGCCGAAAGCAGTTTGGCCGGTATTTGCGCCTTCACTTCCGGTTGAAGCAACGATTGCGGGTTGCCCAGCTGAGCGAACTGATCGGCGGGAATGTCTTGGAAATCGTTTCGAATGTCCGCGATTCCGCTCGTCATCTTGCTGGACATGATCACGCCCATGATGGCGACGCCGACCGTGCCGCCGATGGAACGCGTGAACTGCGTCGTAGACGTGGCAACCCCCCGAAGGTCATGGCCGACGGCGCTTTGCGCGGCGATCGTCAGAACCGGCATCAACGCGCCCATGCCGCCGCCGACGACGATCATGTAGAGGATCAGCTCGAAGCTGCTCGTATTGACGCTCATCTGCGACATGAAGAAGTATCCGACCGTCATGACGGCCATCGCGGTCACGACGATCGACCGGTAGCTGACCTTCGTAATGAGCCGGCCGCCGATAATGCTGGATAGGATCAACGACAGCATCAGCGGCGTCAGAATATACCCGGAATTCGAAGCCGACGTGCCGATGACGGCTTGCGAGAACAACGGGATGTACGTGATCGCGCCGAACATGCCCATCCCCATCATGAAGCCCACGACGCTCGATACCGAGATCGCGCGCACGCTGAACAGCTTCAGCGGAATAATCGGTTCTTTGACGATTCGTTCGATCCAGAGGAATGCCAAAATCAGCACGATGCTGGCGCCGAATAAGCCGAGAATCTGCGGGGAATCCCAAGCGTACTTCGTCATGCCGCCTTCGGCCGTGCCGCCGCTGCCGCCCATCTCGATGGCGAGGAGGAACGCGACGACCGCGCCGGTAAGCGTGGCGGCACCGCCCCAGTCGATCGATTTCTTCTCGGTGCTTTTGGATTCCTTGAGCGAGACGGATAAAATAATGGCCGCGAAAATACCGAACGGAAGATTGATGTAAAAAATCCATTGCCATGCCAGGTGGTCGACGATGAAGCCGCCGACAGCCGGGCCGAGCACGCTCGACAAGCCGAACACGGCGCCGAAGATGCCCTGCATCTTGCCGCGGCGGTCCGGAGGGAAAATATCGCCGATGATCGTCATGGCGATCGGCATCAAGGCGCCCGCCCCGATCCCTTGAATCGCGCGGAAGACGATCAATTGCGTCATGTCGTGCGACAAGCCGCAGAGCGCGGAGCCGACCAGGAAGAGCGCCATCCCGATCAGGTAGACGAGCCGTCTGCCGAACAAATCCGCCAGTTTGCCGAAGATCGGCACGGCCGTCGTCGAGGTTAGCATATAAATCGTGAATACCCAGCTGTACAAGTTGAATCCGTTCAATTCGGCTATGACATGCGGCATGGCGGTCGACACGATCGTTTGATCGAGCGATCCGAGCAGCAGGCCAAGCATAAGCCCGGTCACGATCCAACGGATCTGCCGAGGACTGATGTTCGTCATCGTTCCACTTCCTTGTTGTGAGTTGATTTGTCGTCCAGCGCATCCAGCAGCAGCTTGAACGCATCCAGGACGACGTCCAGTTTGGACTCTTCCAGCTGCCCGACGATGCCCGTGAACCATTCGTTGCGCCGTTGCCTGGTCAAGGTAACGGTCTCTTTGCCCTTCGCCGTCAAACTAAGCCGAACGACTCGGCGGTCGTCCTCTTGGCGCGCGCGTTCCACGAGGCCGAGCGCGGTCAGCTTGTCGGTCAGCCCGGTCGCCGCGCCCGACGTGATGCCGAGAATCTTGGCGACGTCGTTGACCCGGCAGGTTTCGGCATGATGCAGGTAAAACAGGACGAATATCTGGCCGTTCGCCAGATGCAGCGGGTTTTCCACCGTTTTCAGGCTGTTCTTCGCCTTCTGGGACCACCGTTCCATAATAAGCTGCAGCTCGGAGAGTTTGGCTTCTTTCGTGCTTGAATCTCCTATCGTTTTCTCCCTCCGTTCAGAGCATGACATCCATCGCGCGGCCGATATCTTGTCGCTTAAATAACTTAGCGATTAAGATATTTAACTTCTAAGACGTTATAACAAATCAAGTTATATGTCAATAGTTATATATAAAATCCAACCTTCCCAAACGAAAAAGGACCCCCGTTCCGGCCGCGCTGCGGACAAGAACAAGGATCCGTTCGTTTAGTGCCTTGGGTAGTTCACTTGCATGATATCCATGAAAGGCACCTTCTCCATCCCTTCGGACGTCGCCACGTGGACCTTCCCGGTCCGCGAGTCCATCGCGATGATCTGCCCTTGCACCGACTCGTCCTTCCCCCACACCGACAACACGATCGTCGTCTCCTCGTGGAAGGCCTCGCTCAATTGATTGCCTAATTCCTCCAGCACGAATTCGTCCCGCGTCGGACGTTTCGGAATCTTGGGTTTTGCCAACTTACTCACGCTCCGCTAGTTCTACTTGTATAAAGCCTAACTTCTAGTATACAACAGAACGGGCCTTCAGCGGCATAGTTCGAGACATTTCTCTGTTAGACAAATACGTACGGGTCCTGCGGCTTTTTCTTAAATCGCGGCCGATCACCTGTCACTTCTTAATTTTATTTGGAAGAAGCGGCTGCAACTTCCCGCAAAGCAACATAGTTTATTCTAATGTTTCTTAATTTTTCAGTCTCTCGATACTCTTCAGCTGCGGCGGTCTTAATAAACTCGACTGTTTCGTCATGATTTCTTTTAATAACTTCCTCAATCTCGTTTAACGAAACGTTAAAATATTCTCTTCTGCTATTAATAGCATTTACCTTTCGCGATTCGAATTCTCTATGTAAGGCCGTTTCTAATCTTGGAGCATCATTTGAAAAAATCATAGCATGAACATCGAAATTAAATGGAACCGACGCATCTCCAAGTTCACTAACTCTATCATAAGGATCTAATCTTCTCGTCATTCCAATTTTATAAATATCATTTCCGAATGAGCCAATATTCGAGATAATATATACATACCCCGCTCTTTGGTTGGCCTCACGGTAATCAACCTCTTTAATTTGCTTTTCGATTTCGACTAATTGCGATTGTAATTCATTTATCTTACTTTGAAGCAGTTGTTTTTCATCCTCGTTTTCGCAATCACTAAACTGCTTTTTTGCTCGATCAAGCGCATTTAAGTAATGCTTTTTTTCTTTCTCTGCCGTTTTCCGTACTTCTTCTATTTCACGTTGAAGCTTGGCCTCTTCTCGCATTTGCTCTTTCAGCATTTTCTGTGTCTCTTTTTCCTCTTGTTTTTTTAATTGATATTCATAAGCCAAATGCAATTCTTCCAATTTGTATTTTTTGTATTGAGGAGAAATAAGCACATTCATTATTTTCCCAAGCTTATTAATCGTTTCAAACGACTTATTTATGCGTTTTTCGCTTAATTCGATGTTATTGAATTTCACTCCGTCGACACATGCGTCGCATTCGTTATTAAAAGAACGAAGTAGAAGTTTAATCATGTCGTTTACCATTTTTCGCCCTTCGGCTACGTTGTTATTTACCGTCCAGTTTTGATTTCCGGATGCCGCCTTCCCTTCTCTAATCATATCTTTTTGTTTATTTCTAATTTGTTCAAGGCGTGACTTGTATTCTTCACTATTTTCCAAATCATACTTTGTCTTATATAGAGCAAAAGACTCCATAAGTAAAATGTCATCTAAGACAAGGACCTCGTTCAACTTTTGATTAATGTCAGCATTAATAAGTTCAGATTTATGATCGATTATTTTTAAATTATTGTTTCTTTCTTGGACTTCATCATTGAGTGAAGCGATTTCTTACTGTAATTCCAAGATTGTTCTATGCTCAGGTTGAAGAAGAGACATGAGTTGCTCGTTCTGCGCGTTTAATGCAGTAATATGATCTCTTGTTTTATTGAGTTCGACTTTGATGCTTTTTATCCGAAAAAAATCCATGAAACTCATGTAATAACTCCCCATTCCAAATGTTATTTTTCCATATTAATGCGTGACTATTAAATCATACCATTTTTAGTTCCAATGTACTATTTTCCTATAAACGAATTCAAAAAACCACTGACAATAATGTCAGTGGTCATGCTGAATATCTCTTTTTATTAAGACCGTATTTAAGCGCCTTGCAGGACGCCGCGCACGAATGTGGCTTCCTCCGCGTTCAGCGGGTTGCCCGCTCCCCGCGCGTTGGATTCCACCTGTTGGGCGTTCTTGAAGCCGGGAATCACGCACGCATGCGGAGATTGCGCAAGCGCGTATTGAATCGCCACCCGCACCAAATCCTGGACCTCGCCGCCGAACCGTTCTTTGACCGGACCGAGCCGGCGGCGGATCTCCAGCAGACGCTCCTTGGTATACGCCGCGTTGGAAGCCCGAATGTCGCCCTCGCCGAACCGGGGCGGATGCTCCGGTTCGAACTTGTCGAGCAGCAAGCCCTGCGACAAAGGCCCGAACAGCACGATGCCGAGCTCCCGCTCGTCCGCCCACTTGAACAGGTTCGTGTCCGGCTGATCGAACGGGCTGCCGAACGCGTTGTAATGGAATTGCAGCACATCCGGCCGCGTGATCGGACAGACGCGCATGAAATCCCCGTAACCGTAGCCGGATTGGCCGATGACGCGCACTTTGCCTTCCTTCTGCAGCTGGCGCATCGTATCGGCCGCCTCCTCCAGATACAGATCGTCCGGACCGAAATTCGTATTGTGGAAATAATGAAGGTCCAAATAATCCGTGCTTAAATTCAAGAGCGTCTGCTCCAGCTGATGCCGGATATGCAGCGGCTGCATCGCGTTCGGTGCCGTACCGCGGAACCAGCCGACTTTGGACGCGATCACGATTTCCTCGCGCGGGACTTCCTTCAGAAACCGTCCGATGACGCGCTCCGAATGACCGTCGCCGTATACGTCCGCCGTATCGAAATGATTGATGCCGAGCTCGAACGCGCGCTTCAATCCGGCGAGGGACGCGTTGTTGTCATGGCCTGTCCAGCCGACCGCTTCGCCGTCGCGCCACGATGGCCCGCCGATCGCCCAACAGCCTAAGCTTACCTCGCTAACCCGTAAACCGGAACGTCCCAATACGCGATATTCCACAGCGCTTACTCCCTTTTCCTGGTTCGGATGCCATATGCGCCTCCATTTGGAATCATACCCAAGAAGCGGAGTTCTTGGAAGTACGCACTTTCGCTTCACCTAGTTACCTTTTCGTAACGATCGTGCCGTCCGGCGAAAAAAAAGAGACCCGAAGGTCTGCTTCATTTGCCGGCAATCGCGCGGTATGTCGCCTCGTCGGCGATCATGTACAATCTCGCGTCCGGCGGGATCGGCACGGCCAGCTTGCGGTTGACCCCGAGATCGCCGCGGTCCGAGATCAGCGTCGCGCCTCGCGCGAGCAGGTCCTGGAAGGCATCCCCGTACGTCCGCCAGCCCGGCTGCACGGGAACCTCGTAGATATCGTCGCCATGCTGCCGGCTGAGCAGCTGGCTGAAGATCTCCGAATTGCCTTCCTGCAGCGCCGCGCGGACGGCAAGCCGCGAGATCGCGTCATGGGACAGCACGAATTCGTTGACGTTGATGTAGCGGAAGTTCTGGATGTTCTTCTCCTGCACGATCTCCACCGTCGAATGAATGCCCGGCGCGAGCCGCTCGATGCTCGAAGCGATCAGCAGCGATTTCCCGTCGGCCAACGCGGCCTCGTCGATGCGCGAATCCGCGAAGACGATCGCCGACCGCGCGGTCAACAGGTTCGCTTCCGCCAGCGTCTCGTCGGAGGCCGGGTCCCCGCTGATGAAATGCACATTGCTCCGCCGCTGCAGCGGATGCCGGTCGGACTCGTCGATGATGACGATCTCCGCCTCGGGCAGGTAGGCCAGAATTTCCTCGACCGCATACTGGGCTTTCTTGCTCCAATTGATGATGATGAAATGATCCTTCCCTTGAAAGCTCAATTCACCGGCCTCCCTCTGGCGTTGAATGGATGCGATGGAATCGATGACCTTGCCGATCAGGAGACTGAGCAGCCCGATTCCGAAGATATACAAAAAAATGGTAAGCAGCTTGCCCAGCACCGTCTTGGCGTAATAATCGCCGTAGCCGACCGTCGACATCGTCGTCAGCACCCAGTACAGCGCGTTGAACCAAGAATGGAATGTATCCGGCTCCAGCATGTAGGCGAGCGACGTGCTGACCAGAATGAAAACCGCCGCGGCGAAGACGAGCGACGTGTTCTTGAAGTGCATCGTTTTTAGGAACAATCGCAGGAAAAAATACATCTCTGACCCTCATCCTCTTCGGCTCTATTCGGGCGATGCCGCAAAAAAATGGCTCTGCCGGCTTGCGTGCGGGCAGAGCATGTTGAAAAGTTTCAAGCGACAAATCAAGCGGCGCGTCTACACGATCAGGCTGCTGACGGCAAAGCTCGTGCCCAGAAAAACGAAGCAGAGCAGGATGCCGATAGCCGTGTTGCCCTTCTGCAGATGCTCGGAGATCTTGAGTCCGGGCGTGATCAGCTCGAAGAGCCAGTAGGCGGCGATCAGGCAGACGTACCCGACCGCGAACCACAGCATCATGTACCAGATGGACGTATTCGTATAGGCGGACACGCCGAGAATGATCGCCGTCGCCAGAAATTTGCCGCCCAGAGCGAGGCCGACGGCCATATTGCCCTTCCGAAGCTCTTCCAGATCCTTGAACGGCGTCATCCAGCTGAAGATGAGCATCCCGATCAGCTGAAGCAGGAAAATCACGATCACACTCACGACGATATTGGTCACGACGACCATCATGCCCACCCCCTGAATTTTGCGTAAGCCAAGTCATAGTCGACGTAATCATGGATTTCCTCGACCTTGATCGGCACTTTCTTCAAGCTCTTAAGCGATTTGTAACGATCTTCGTCGATCGGCTGCTTGAGCTGGTTGCCCGAAGGCAGCGTCAACACCGCGAAGTTGCGCGTCTTGCCTTGATATTCCGTCTTGTACACGCCGACAAGCGGGACCGTCGTTTGCAGCGAGATTTTGAGATTGGCGAGATCCGCCTTCGCCTTGGCCTCGTCCGGATACGACTTGATCGTCGTCCATGCGGACAATTGGACCTCGTCGTGGCCGCTGGCGCCGGTCGTCATGTCGGCGCTCATGAATTGCATCGTCCAGACGCTGTCGCCGGTCGCGTAATTGCCGTCGTTGGGGAGCAGCGCATTGTCGGGCAGAATCGTCATGTCGCTGCCGATCAGATCGCCTACCGTACCCTTCACGATCTTGTAGTCCCACGGAATCCGGTTCGTATCGCCGCCGGCATCGGCGGTCGCCGTATCCGAATCGGTATGGAAAACGGTTCGCTGATCGTTCGCGCACGAGCTGAGAAGCGCGACGGCGAACAGCGCGAGCATCAGGAATCCAAGCGGCTTCAGCAGGCGGCGGGATCGGGTCCCGGCCGCGCGGGATGCCGCGAGTTGGCTTGCATGGTTGTCTGTCATAGTCAATCCTTCACTCCCAACGGGATAAAATGACTCGTATTGCCGGTAATCAGGCCGCCGGCTCTGCCAAGCATGCCGCCCGGCTTGCCGTTCAGCATGAACATGCCCGTCAGCAGATGGAACTCGCCCTTCGCCGTCCGGATGCGGGCAAGCTCCGCCCGCTTCTGATAGACGATCGGGAACAAGACGCTCGTATCGAACCCGTCCCGATCCTCCACTTCCAGCTGGCCTTGTTTGTCGAACAAGCGAACGGAGCCGCCTTCGCGGCCGAACATCGACTTGGACACGAAGCTGCCCTGGAAGACCGGTTTATTGTAGGTCGGCAGCATGTAACGCCTGATCGTCTTGCGCTCCTCGGCGTCGAACAGCTGTCCGAGCTCGTACAGCCCCCAGACCGCCGCTTGCAATCCCTTGGATTGAAGCAGGATGCTGTGCGGAGCGTTGAACAGCGCCAGATGGCCGTTATCCACCGCGTAGAGCAGCGCGTCGCCGCCTTCGTCGATGGCCAGCCATTCTTTCGGATACAAGGCGAACATCCGCTTGATCGCGGTGCCGGTTCCGTCCTTGAGCACGCCTTCGTCCACCCACAGCTCGAGACAATCGACGCAGCGAACGTCGAGTCCGCTGTGGCGAACAAGCGCTTCGATCGTGCCGGAATCCTCCAGATGCTCGCCGTACCCGACGCAAGCGGCCGCTTCGGGCCGTTCCTCCGCCCATGCCGCGGCGACCAACTCCGCCATCTTCGCGTTCGGCGATGAAATGCCGGCCTTCTCGCACAGCCACGGCGTCGCGATGGCGGATTCGACGTAGCCCGTCGGCGTATCCGCATTCAGCTCCAGCAGCTTGATCGTTCCGTCGGCGGCAATCGCGAAGTCGAACCTCGCATAGCGGCTGATCAAGCCTTCGGGCGGCAGCGGCAGCAGATCGAGCGTATCCCACAAAATCTCGGGAATGCCGATCAGCTCGTAAAGCTCGCGTTTCCCGACCAGATGGCGAACGGCCTTGTCGAGTATGAGCCACAGCTTCGCGGACGCGAGCTCGAGCTCGGCGTGCGTCTCGCTCGGCATCAGCACGATCTGGTCGATCCAGTATTCTTCAGTCTCCAGGTCCGCCCAAGCGAAGCCGAGCTCGTTCAACCGCGCGACCCGGGCGGCGCGGTCCGGATCCGGTTCTCCCCATACATCGAATATCGACTCCGTCAACCGCCGAATCCTCCGGACGAATGAGAGCTGCTGCTCGAGCCGGACGAGCTCGATTTCGACGAGCTGAATACGCTGGACGGCTTGGAGCTGCTCGAACCCGAGCTGCTCACGCCGCTCGACGTGCCTCCGATGCCGCCGGGCTTGGAGGACGAGGACCGCCGGGTGATCGTGCCGGACGCGGCGGTCGTCTTCGGATGCACGGTCGAGCCCACGACGGGCTTGTTCTGGAAGTTGCCGCTCGAATAGCTCTTCGTCTTGTAAGGCGTGCTCGTTCCCGCGTAATAGGTCGTGTGCGAGCTGGACCAGGAACGCGTCGAATACGAGGAACCGCCGTTAAACAACAAATGATACAGAATCAGATCGTCCCAGCCGAAGCCGGAAGAATAGCCGCCGTTATTGATGATGATCGTATCGCCGGAGCCGCCGCCCTGGCTGACCGCTCCTGTCCCCGCGGCCGGGTCCGTGCCTGTTCCCGCGGCTTCCTCGTCTTCTTCCAGCAGCGGAATGTTCCAGTCGACCGCCGGATCGAAATACGTTTTGACTTCGTCCGAAGACCACTCGACCAGCTTCGGCTGATCGCCCGCCGCCGTGCCGTCCGCGGCATACGACGAGGATCCGAACACGGCGCTCGCGAGCATCGCGATGACCATCGAGGTGGATAATATCCGAAGCGGCTTGCCGTCCTTCGTAAATAGCTTGGATCTCGCCGGTTCATCCGGTTTGGCTTCCCATTTCAACTGCGCTTCCCCCTGTCGCTGACGGTGTATCAATCGTTCTGCATCGGAACGACCAGAATTTCCAGCTTGCCGTTATCCAAATTCAGCCGGCCTTCCAGCGTCTCGTATTCGCGCGCGCCGACCGTAATATAGTTCACATGCTCGAGCGAAGCGACCATGTTCAGCGACCATGTCCGTTCGTCGATCCGAATCAGCTCGCCGCCTGCGCTCTTCTCGTACAAGACGACGGATATTCCATTATCCAAACGCGTACACCCTTTCGAACTTGGAGTTTCTACCAAGATTTACAGTAAACGACCAACGAAAGAATTGTCAATGAAAGACTTGTCAAGAAATGTTGGAAAACCTCGCTTTCTGCTCATTTGTCATTTGGAAATTATTTGTAATTTCCATCATTCACTTATTCAAGTTACGTAGCTCCGGTTATAAAGATTCACAATTTTATCACGAAATAGAGTCCTTGCAAGGAGGTGATAAGAATAACCGGAACCGGCTGTCCGATCGACAAAGCCTTCCCGGTCCATGCAGCGCCGCTTTCCGCGGAACCAGCAAACAGGCACGATTAACTTGGGCCGCCGACATATAGCTGTCAACAAAAAAAGCCGCGCCAGGCGCAGCTTGGTAGATCATTAATGCCATTAAATAAACGAAGAAACGATTCGTTACGCCATGTATTTGGCGACCAGCGTCTCGTAGACGGCTTTCGGCCGAAGGCCGACGAGCTTCTCCACCGGCTGGCCGTCATGGAACACGATCACCGTCGGCATCGACATGATGCCGTATTCCGTCGCGATCCTCGGCGAATCGTCGCAGTCGAGCTCGAGCACCGCCAGCGCGTCTCCGTGCTCCGCGCCCAGCTGGTCCAGCAGCGGCTTGATCGCCTTGCACGGCGGACACCATGCGGCCCCGAATTCGACCAGCGTCACGCCTTCCTGCCTGATTCCTTCATGAAACGTAGCATCGTTCACCGCGATCATCGTCATGTTCGTTCCTCCCGGTACGGTTATTGGCTTTCCTGTATCGACCGGATACGGTCCAGCAGATTCGTCCGGATCTGGCCGAGCTGAAGCAGCTGGGCATCGATCTCCTGCAGCTTGCGCTCGTAGATCGGAAGCACCTCCGCGCAGAACGCCTCCTTGTTCTTCAGCACGCAGTTCAGAAAGCTGCCGATCTGCTCCGTCGTGAGCCCGAGCGATAAATAAAACTGAATCGTCCGCACCTGCTCCTCGGCCACCCAGTTATACGTCCGGTATCCGTTGTCCATGCGCACGGAAGCCAACAGTCCCTCCTGCTCGTAATAACGCAGCGAACGGACGCTCGCCCCGGTCCGCTTGGACAATTCGCCGATTTTCATGCCGCCCTGCCTCCTTCTCCGATCGTTACGCCTTCATTATAAACCCTGCCATTAACGTCAGGGTCAAGTCGTTTTTTCAAAGCTGTCCCGCTCCGGCGGTCCGCCGGCTGCGTACCGATCATGGAGACGCTTACTGCGTGCCGATCATGCGGGCGTTGGCCGAGAACGCGCAAAAAGCCGCAGTTACGCGGCTTTTTGCGGGTTCTGGCTATATTGATATTGCAGGTTCACGATTCGATGCCAAAGCCTGCTCCGCATCCGCTGCGAACACGGTTATAACGTCAGTTCGATCACATGCTCCGCCTGATCGTCCTCCAGCGCGACGAACGGACTATCGTCCATCAGCTGCGCGCCGAGCTCGGCTTCCTTGCCGTTAATGCGCAAGGACGCGCATCCGCCGGATTTGCGCGACGGATTATAGACATGGATGCGATAAGCCGTGCGCTTGTACGTATACGTGACGCTGAATTCCGGCCATTCGGCAGGGATGCACGGCTTGATCAACAGCCGATCCCCTCTTCGCTTCAGCCCCAATATCCATTCGATGCCCGCTTGGTACATCCAACCCGCCGCGCCGGTGTACCATGTCCAGCCCGCGTGGCCGCGATGCGGCGGCTCCGTATAGACGTCGGCCGTCATGGCGTACGGTTCGCCGACGTAAGTGCGCGCCTCGAACGCGGACTTCGTGTGCGTGATCGGGTTGAACATATGGAACAGCTCGAATGCCTTGTTCCCGTCGCCGAGCATGCTCCACGCCACGATGCTCCAGATGACGCCGTGCGTATACTGGCCGCCGTTCTCGCGAATGCCGGGCGGATAGGCTTGAATATAGCCCGGGCTTGGCTTGGTTTTGTCGAACGGCGGCGTCAGGATGTGCGCGACGGCCAGATGGCGGTCGACCAGCTCGCGGTCGAAGGAGCGCATCGCCTGCTGCGCGCGGTCCGGCGGCGCCATGCCGGAGATGACCGACCAGGATTGGGCGATGGCGTCGATGCGGCATTCCGCGTTGTGGACGGACCCGAGCCAATCGCCGGCGTCGGTGAACGCGCGGCGGTACCAGTTTCCGTCCCAGGCCGCTTCCTGCATGGCCTGCGCGAGTTCGCGGCGGGCGTTCGCGTAACGCTCCGCGCGTTCCCGCTCGTCGCGACGCTCGCAGATGCCGGCAATGCCCTGCAGGACATCGCCCAGGAACCAGCCCAGCCATACGCTCTCTCCGCGCCCGTGCGGGCCGATATTGCTCATGCCGTCGTTCCAGTCGCCGATGCCCATGAGCGGCAGCCCGTGCTCGCCGAACCGCAAGGCGCGGTCCACCGCGCGGAAGCAGTGCTCGAGAATCGTGGCGCTTTCCCGCGCCTGCACGGTTTCCTCGTACCGTTCGTGCTCGTCCTCCTTCAGGAGCTCGCTCTGCAGGAAGGGCGCGATTTCCGCCAAAATGCTCTCGTCTTCCGTGTGTTCCAGATAGCGGACCACGGCATACGGCAGCCAGAGCAGATCGTCCGAGAAGCGCGTGCGGATGCCGCGGTGCGTCTCTTCGTGCCACCAATGCTGCACGTCGCCTTCCAGGTATTGATGCGAGGCATGGCGGATGATCTGTTCCCTCGTCATGTCGGGCCGGATATGCAGCATGGCCAGCGAATCCTGCAGCTGATCGCGGAAGCCGAAGGCGCCGCCCGCTTGATAGAAGGCGGTGCGCGCCCACATCCGGCAGGACAGCGACTGGTAGAGCAGCCAGTTGTTCAGCATGATATCCATCTCGGGCGAAGGCGTGGCGACCCGGATCGTGCCGTTCACGTCTTTCCAGAGCGCGCGCATGTCCTGCAAAGCCTGCTCGCAGGCGTCAGCTTCGCCGTATTTCAACGCCAGCCGCGCCGCGGATTCGCGGGAATCGCCGCAGCCGAGCAGGATGTGGACCACGCGGTCCTCGCCCGGTTCGAGCGATATGGAGGCTTGCACGGCACCGCAGGCATCGTACGCCGGTCCGGTCTCGCCCGAGAGGCGCGCCATGCGCATCGCAGCCGGGTCCTCGAGATCGCCTTCGCGTCCGATGAACGACAGCCGGCTACCCGTCCATGACGGTTCCGCGTCCGGCTCGCGCGCGCGGATCGCGAGGAACGGGGTCGCCTCCCGGAACGTGTCCTGGTACGTGTTCCGCGCCAGGAGGATGCGCGCGTCCGCATCCCATTCCGAGACGATGCTGGAGGCGTTCCCTTCGCGGTGCACGCCGATGACCCACTCGGCGTAATACGTCACGGACAGCTTCCGCACGTCGCTCGTGCCGTTGCGCAAGCGCAGCCGGACGATTTTGACGGAATCCTCCGGCGGGACGTACACGGTCATCTCGTGCCGGAGCCCGTGGCTCTCGTGCTCGAAGCGGGAATAGCCCTGCCCGTGCGCAACCGCGTAAACCGCCGTCGAGTCCGATTTGCGGGTCGGAGCCATGCCCCAATATTCGCCGCTCAATTCATCCCGCACGTAGACGGCTTCGCCCGGCGGATCGAGCGCGGGGTCGTTGGACCACGGCGTCAGCTTGCATTCCCGGCTGTTGCGCCACCAGGTCTGGCCGGTGTACAGCTCGGAGGCCAGGAAGCCGAAATTCGCGTTCGCGACCACGTTGATCCATGGCGCGGGCAGATGCTGGCCGCCCCGCAGCGTGATGCGGTATTCGCCGCCGTCCGGCGAGAAGCCGCCGTAGCCGTTGAAGAACAGCTCGGCGTTCTCCTCCGGCGCCGGCTTGGCCGGGTAACGGTTGGGCGGCGCGACGGGCGCGAGCTCAGGCGTCCGATCGGCGCGCGCGGGATCGTGCGGCAGCAGCTGGGCTCTCAAGCTCGGCCCGTCCGCATGCAGGATCAGCCGGGCCGCGGCGAACAGCAGATGCTTGTCCTCGTCCGATTGCGCGGATGCCGCGATGATGTGCACGCCGGCGCCGTTGCCCTGGTTATGCACGTACTGCTCGATCATCCGCTGCAGCGCGTCCCTCAGCTCCTGCTGATAGCCGCCGGAGGACTCGTTCCAGATGACGAGATCGAAGCCCAGCCCTTTCCGGCGCAGGTATTCATACCCGACCAGCAGCTTGTTCATGAACGGCAGGCTCGACGTATCGTCGATGCGGGCCAAGGCGATCGGCCGATCGCCGGACACGCCGTGCGCCCACAGGCCGGGCTGGCCCTTCGCGTTGGCGGCGATGCCGACCTCCTGCTCCGGCCTCAGCGGCGAAGCGAACAGGATGCGCCCGGCCAACAGCTGGTAAGCGGCCGCATCGGCGTCGGCGATGTGCAGATGCTGCAGGTCGATCTGGCTTCTCGTCCATGCCAGCTGAAACGTATGCTCGGCCTGCCGGGGCGGCGACAGCCGAGCCGCGATATCGAGCGCCTGCTCCCTGCTGTCGGCGGCGCCGGTCACGGCCGTCAGGCTGACCTGCTTGCCCGGCTCGACGCGGACGCGCCTGCGCATGATGAAGGCCGGGTCGGCGACGGAGCCGACCGCGCCGCCGAGACGGGCGTCCAGGCCGCGCGGATTGGCGAGCGTATGTCCCCGTCCGATGAAGGCCGCGCGGTCGGTCTCGAATTCCGCCTCGCCTTGAACGCCGTCGTCCCCCCCAAGGACGTGAAACGCCCATATGGACGCTTCGCCTTCGTTGCGGGGGCGTTTGCGGGCGAGCAGGCACTGCGCCTCCGAAGCGAATTCCGTCTGCAGGAACAGCTTCGTGAAGGCCGGATGGGCTTTGTCCGCGTCATGGGCGGCCAGCGCAAGCTCCATGAACGTCGTCACTTCGACGATTCGCGCCTCCCCCGTCGCGTTGGTCAAGGTCAACCGGCGAAGCTCCGCGTTATGCTCGGCCGATACCGTCACCTCCAGCGTCGTCAGCAGCCCGTCGTCCTCGCGCCGGAACGTCGTCCGCTCCTTCAGGAATTGCACGCTCTGCCGATCGGCTTGCTTGCGGCACGGCAGGTAAGACGGGGACCAGCTGACGTTGTTCGCCACGTCCCGAACGTACATGAAGCTGCCCCACGGGGTCATGACGGGATCCTCCCGCCAACGCGTCAGATCGAGGCCGTTGTACCGGATGAAGCCGCTGCCGGTTTCCGTGAGGACCGTGGTCAGCGCGCCGTTGCCGTGCACGTTCGCCTCGGGCACGGGCGCCGGCACCTCCGCGAATTCGCGCAGCGGGTCGTTGTGCGCCGGCCGGGGCGCGCCGCCGTTTCTCGTCTTGCCCGGCAGCTCCCGATCCAGGATCGCGGACTTCGGCGGGATCCGCTCGATGAGCAGCAGCTCTGCGGCCCGAACGCGCTTGTCCGCGTGAAAATAATCGATCATGCATGCCGGCGCAAGCATGTTCGCCAGCGTGAGCAGGCTCATGCCTTGGTGATGCGCCATGAAGCTGCGGATGACCTTATGCGATTCGCCTTGCGGCAACCGGCCGGCGGTAAAATCGATCGCCTCGTAGTAGCCGTACTGCCCGCGCGCGCCGAGCTCGTCCAAGCGCGCCAGGTTGCGCATGCCTTCGCGCGTTGCGAACGGGAGGGCCATGATCGCCGCATACGGCGCCACGACCAGGTCTTCTTCGAGTCCCCGCTTGAAGCCGAGTCCCGGCACGCCGAACGCGCGGTATTGGTAATTCAGCTGATAATCGAACGCGTAATAGCCCGATTCCGAGATGCCGAACGGCACGCCTCGTTCCTGCGCGTATTCGATCTGACGCCGCACGACCCCGCGGTACGTGCTGTCCCATACCGTGCCCGGATACGTCCGCATGATCAGCCACGGCATTATGTATTCGAACATCGTGCCCGACCAGGAAATCAGCGCCGCGTGGCTGCCCTGCTTCTTGGCCGTGCGGCCGATCGCCAGCCAGTGGGCGACCGAGATCTGCCCGAGGGCGATGGCGACGAAGCTCGTCTGCCTCGCTTCCGACGCCAGCAAATCGTAAAGTATCGTATCCCGCCGGCCGGAATCTGCATGGTAGCCGAGCACGAACAGCTTGGCTTTATCGTCGTACAGCTGACGGAAATCCGTCGCGACGATCAGCCGTTCCAAGCGGTCGACGAGCTCGTAGCCGCGGCCGACCCACGCATTCGCCGCGGACGGCAGCTCGTCCTTCTCCCGATGCATCGCCTCTTGCCGCGCATCGTAGAAGTCTTCCGGCCGGACCTGATCCAGCTCCACGGCGAATTCCGCGCCGACGGCGGACAGATGCCCCCGGCTGCGCCTCGTTCCCCCGCTTTGCCGTCCGTCCTCCCGCAGCCAGCGAAGCAGGCCTTGCTTGACGGTCATCAGGCTGGCCACGAAATTGCCGGAATCCACCGTCGAGACGTAGGCCGGATGCAGCAGCCCCAGCGTGGACGTGTCGTACCAGTTGTACAAATGGCCGTTCCACTTCTCCATCCGTTCGACCACCTCGACCGTCCGCTCGAGGCGTTCCACGAGCACCGGCGTCGTGATGAACTCCAGCTCCCTCGCGGCCACGGCCGCCGTCAGCAGAAAGCCGATATTGGTCGGCGACGTGCGGTGGGCGACGCCGTTCGCGGGCTCGACCTGCACATTGTCCGGCGGCAGGAAGTGATCCTCTCTCCCGGCGTAGTCCTCGTAAAACTGCCAGATTTCCTTGGCCAAGCCGCGGAGCTGCTCCGCGTCCGCCGCTTCGAGCGGCCGTTCCACTTCGACTGCGGGCTGATCCAGCCAGCGAACCGCGAGCGGCGCAAGCGCCCAGAAGAGGCACAGCGCCAGCCCGAACCACATGAGGCCGCCAAGCGGCTGCAGCACGGTCGCGGCCGCGAACAGCACGATCAGCGAATAACCGCCGCCGGCGCCGAGTATCGTGCTGCGCCGTGCCTGCCCCTGCGTTCGTTCCGTTTGGGAGAAGCTGGTCCATTCCAGCATCCGGCGCTTGCTGAAGGCCATGCGGTATAAAGTCTTGACGATGGCATCGAGCAGCACGGCGGTCTGGAACGGAAGCGTCCAGAAGCCGATGCCGGCCAGCACCAGCGTCGACAACAGGCGCTTCGGGTGCGGATCGGCCGGATTCATGCCGGCGAGCTGCCTGATCAGCGGCAGCAGCAGCGTGGCGATCAAGAGCGTCAGCCAGCGCGCCGGATACCCGGGCAGCACGGTCACGGCCAGCGCGAACAGCGCGAAGATCGCGATCGGCAGCAGGCTGCGCCGCAGATTATCGACGATCTGCCAGCGCGTCAGCAGGGAGAGATCGATCGGCTGCAGCGCGCCGCGCCGGTCGCAAAGCTTGGCGCGAAGCCAGCACAGCAGCTGCCAGTCGCCGCGAATCCACCGGTGCATCCGTTTCTGGAAGGAAAGAAACGTCGACGGATGCTCCTCGATCAGCTCGATGTCGGACACGAGCGCCGCCCGCAGAAACCCGCCTTCGAGCAAATCATGGCTCAGCACGGTGTTGTCCGGGATGCGCTCGCCGAGCAGGCGGGCGAATATGTCGACGTCGAAGATCCCTTTGCCCGTGAAGATGCCCGCGCCGAGCGCGTCCTGATACGGATCGGAGACGGCGAACGCGTACGGATCGATGCCGGGGTCGGACCAGAAATAAGCCAGCCGCGAACGCATGGCGGATTCATGGCTGGTGCCGACGCGGGGCTGCAGCACGCCGTAGCCTTCCACGACCCGCGTGCCCGCTTTGTTCAATCGCGGCCGGTTGTACGGCAGATGCAGCGTGCCGATCAACCGCTGCGCGCTGCCGAGCGGCAGCTGGGTGTCGGCGTCGAGGGTAATGATATACCGGATGCCGGACATCGCGTTCCGGTCGCCGTGCGCCACCTCGTAGCTGGTATCCCCGCTGCCGCGCAACAGCTCCACGAACTCGACCAGCTTGCCCCGCTTGCGTTCCCAGCCCATGAATACGCCCTCGCCGGGGTTCCACTTCCTGGCCCGCTGGTAATAATGAAAGGTCGAGCCGCCTTCTCCGCCATACAAGCGATTCAATCGGTCGATGCAGGCTTTGCCCGCGGCGACGAGCGGCTCGTCCGCCGGGAGGCGTTCTTCCCCCGCATCGGCGAAATCGCCGAGCAGGGCGTAATGAATATGCGGGTCCCGATTGCCCAGGTAGTGGATTTCGAGCCGATCGGCAAGTTCCTCCACCTCTTCGGCCGTCGACCAGATGGCCGGTATGACGACCATCGTCGCGGCTTCGGGCGCGATGCCGTTCGAGTAATCGTACCGCAGCAGCGGCTTGACCCGGCAGATGCGTTCGATCCCGAAATGCAGTCCCGTCATGACCCATTCGCTGACGGGGAACAGCAGGGCGAACAGGACCGCGACCATGCCGGCGGCGGAAACGGTACGCCAATCGACGATCCACGCCGCGAGCGCGATCATGAGCAGCGCGAACAGCCCGAGCAGCGAGGCGAAATAGTTCGCGGGCGCGCGCCCGGCCAAGCTGGCGGCCGGCATGGCGCGCGGCTCGCTGCATCGCTTCAATGCTTGAACCAAGCGGTTGACGCCCGCCGGTTCGAAGACGTAGTACGCCGCAAAGGCTTGGCGCGCGAGCTCGTCCTGCGGCTGCGCCGCCGGCGGAAGCGCGTCCGAAGCAAGCGCGGCGGGGGCAACCGCTCCTCCGGCATCCCGGCGTTCAACCGCTCTCGATTCGGCTGCCTTCATCTCGGCTGCTCTCGTATCGGCCGCTCCCGTATCGGCGCCAGCAATCTCGTATTGCTGCTTGGCTAGCGCGAGCGATTGCGTCGCCACGAGGCTTTCCGGCACGCGCATGCGTCTTGCCAGTTCCTCGATTCGATTCAGGATCTCGTTCCTGCTGCCCGCGTCCAATCGGGGGTAGAGGCCCGTGACATCCTCGCGCATCGTGCGATCGAGCAGACTGATCCCCTCGAACAATTCCGCCCAATCCCTGCGCTCGTTGCTGCGCAGGCTCGTGATCAGATTGCCTGCTTTGACTTGATAGGCGGCCTGAAGCTTGGCTTCGTAGGTGACGACGCGGTCGAGATCCTCCGAGCCGTTCTCGTATTTGCAGACGAGCCATTCGCGTATGGCGGCCGAATCGCCCGACCATTCCCGCAGATGGCTGATCAAATGCGCGGCCCACGGACCGGACAGCGGCTCGCCCTGCCCCGCTTGCTCCAATGCCTTCCCGATGGCGTCCGCGCTCAGCTTGGACGGCTCGATCCGCTTCAGCAGCTGCTGGACCCCGCTGCACACTTCCCGCCGATCCCGCACCAAAGCCATCGTTTCGGCGATCTTGCCGATAAGCGATACCTTCAGCATGATCGGAATCGCCCGGGTCTCGGCGAGCGTCAGCGCGGATACTTCCTGATAGGCGTTAAGGAAGACGCGCAGCGTTCCCTCGTCGAGAATGCCGTCCGCCTGATCGAGGTACGCCAAGCAAAGCGCATGGATGCGCAGTCGTGCTTCCCGGCGCAGCCGCGGCAGATGGACAAGCGACGGCTTGGCCAGGTGCAGCTTCACGTCGAGCGCCTGCTCTTCGATGAACTCCGCGTTGTCGAGCAGCCACTCCTCGGCCTGTTGGCCGCAGCCGACCGGCTCGCCCTGCAGCAAAGCGACGAACGATCGAATGCCGGCGATGTCCGCTTCGAAATGTTTCTTTATATAACCGGGCTGGCTAGCCGCGGCTTTGGTATGATGCTGGAGCGCCAGCTCGTGCGCATGCTGGCTGAGTTGTTCGATAGTGGTAGACATGGATGGTTCCTCTCGGGAAATCGGTGTAGGATCGGCAATGCAACGCTTTCGTCCGGTGCGTCCGGAAATCGTTGGACTACCAAATTATTCCCATCCAAGGCGAATTTTATAAATTCGAACGCTTAACTTCGGCGCGAAACGGCCAAACGGCAAAAAAACCAGGAGCCGCCCATAGGCGGACATCTGGTTTGTGCATGTTTCTTCCGGTGATTAACGGATCGCGCGCAGGGGGATGTTGATCGTGGACATCGCTTCTTTCTTCTGGCTGTCGTTGACATGCGTGTAGATCATGGTGGTCTCGATCGAGGCATGCCCCATCAGCTCTTTCACGACGCGGATATCGACGCCGTTCTTCAGCAGCATCGTCGCGAACGTATGCCTTAATTTATGGCAGGACAGCTTCATGTCCGCGAGATCCGGATGTTGTTCCTTGAAGGCCGCGAAGGTCAGCCCGGCGATCTTTTGGATCTGGCGAATGGACAACCGTTTGCCCTTTTGCGAGACGAAGAACGCGTCTTCCTTGGCGCGGTAAGGCGCGATCCGCTCCTGCTCGACCTCGCCGAGCACCGACAGCAGCACCTCGGGCACCGGTATTTCGTTCCATTTGCGCCCTTTGCCGAACACCTCGATGATGCCCTTCGCCTTCTTGAAGTCCCGCAGATTCAAGCGGTGGATCTCGCCGACCCGCAGGCCGCAATAGCTCATCAGCAGGAAAATGCCGATGTTGCGGCTGCGGTAACGCCCGCCGACATGCGCAAGCGTCGCGACCAGCTCCTCTTCCTCGAGGTACACCGGCTTCTTGTTCTTCTCGGTCTTGGATTTCTTGACCTCCAGCGCCGGGTTACGCGAGGCCATCTCGAAATCGATCAGCGCCGCGTAAAAGGCTCGAATGGCGGAAAGCGTTCGGTTCCGCGTGCGGTCTCCGGCGGTAGTCCGCTTGGATACCAGAAAAGCGATCACGTTCATCTTCCCGGCGGCGTCTGCCGCGAGTCCGTCCAACGATTGCAGATAAGCCTCGATTTCTCTCGCATATTCCTTTTGCGTCGCATTCGTATAGCCCGCTTGCTTCATCCAGATGCGAAAGGCATGGGTCTGCGCCCCGTAGATTTCTTCCAGCTCGTATCGACCAGGCAATCCGCGTTCACCTCGTTCTATTATGTAAGCCTATCGGCAGCGAGAACCTATTAAAGCCGTTCTGATCCGAAAGTGCGCAAAACACTGATTTTGCGCACTTATTATAGCATAAATCGGAGCCTTTGTTTATTAGTTTACATAACTATTGTTATGTATACTCTTTTCATCTTCTCGTGGATTTCCGCAGCTTTCATGCTCCTTCTCCCCCATTGCCCATCTGAAAAGCTTCCTATCGTCTAGCGGGACATTTGGCGTTGATCATTTGCCTCCCTGGCAAATATCCAAGCATTTGGTAGCGCGACGACATAACTTAAAGAGACTTGAAACATAGCAACCGACGTCCCCCCAGGCTGATAAGGTCAAAGAGTCGAAGTTGGCAAGTCGTTGCGATGCGCTATGCATGAGACTACGAACAAGGAGATGGCACGATGGGTAAATGTAAATGTCCGCCTGGACCGGCGGGACCGCGCGGTCCGCAAGGACCGGCCGGCCCTGCGGCTGAAGGACCGCAATTGCTTCAAGGACTTGCTGGCGCGATTGGAGAAGCCGGAGCGGCAGGACTTGCCGGCGCGCTTGGACCGGCCGGCTTGGCCGGACTCGCGGGGGCGATCGGCGCTGCTGGCCCGGCTGGGCTTGCGGGACTTGCCGGCGCGCTAGGAGCAGCCGGACTGGCTGGGGCGACGGGTGCGCAAGGGCCGGCAGGACCTGCGGGGGCAGCGGGACCCGCTGGGGCGACGGGAGCCGCCGGCACTGCCGGTTCGCAGGGACCTCAAGGCCCGGCAGGACCTGCGGGAGCGCAAGGACCCCAAGGAACGACCGGTGCAGCCGGGACGCAAGGACCTCAAGGTCCTTCAGGCGCAGCAGGAGGAATAATTCCGTTTTCGACGGGAATCATCCTCAGCGGCGCGGCAGTCGTATCCGCTGCTCCGATCTTAATGGGCTTCGGCAGCAGCACGGTCGAAGTAATCGACGGTTCCGGAGAATCGACGATGCCGCCCGAAGCCGGCGGGTTCGCGTTCCCGGTTCCGTTCGCGGGTACCGTCCAGAACTTGCAAATCAGCGCGGATCTGCTGGTGGCTTCCGTGGTATCGATCAATACGCTCGGTCTTCAATACGATTTTACGGTATTCCTCTCGCCTTCGGTTCCGAATAACGGGATCGATCACAGCTCGTCGGCATACGTGACGACGCCGCTCACGAGCTCGGTTCGATTCGGATTCCCGAATAATGTCATTACGGCGGGCACCTTCCGCTCCGCTACGAATATCAATTTGGGCTCGTTGGTCGTCGCGGCGGGCGACCGCATCGGGATTCGCGTCAGGACGCTTGCGTCGACGGATCCTTCGGCAGCCGACATTACCCAACTCTCGTTCAGCGCGACTTTATCCTACACGCCTTCATAATCGCCGCTCATCTGCCGAAATTTCGGGGAAGGCTATATGTTCTTGGCTAACGTGCATGTCAAGAACATATAGCCTCAATTTGGGAAATTATGTTTTTGGAGGAGCTAGTCGGATACCAGTTCCTGACAATAGATTACATAACTTTAGTTATGTAATCTATTTTATTTCCGATCCGTACATAACCGCACGGGAAAAGGACGCAGTCACCGCGCCCTCCATGCTTACCCTTCAAATCCATCTCGTGAATGATTTATGAACCACCGCGACCTTATTCTTTTCCGCCCATGCAGCGAGATCCGCGAGGCCTTGTTCTTCGTCGGCGCAGAATCGAAAACAGAGCGGCACGGGAACGATCGCTTTTCCGACCGGCTTTATTCCGAGCACCGGCCTGAAATAGCCCCTCTTGAGTATGACCTTGATATCCTTCGCTTCAATCGTCCTTCCGTTCAGTCGGAGCTTGCCTTGGCCTAGATGAAGTTCTGTCGGTTTCTTAAACGCGCTGTACAACGACCAGACCACTGCAACCAAGCAATAGAACGCCAGCATGGCCGGAACGAAGGAAAGCATTAGACGTTCCGGCTGTTCCCAATAACGAATGGCATTCATAAGCATTAGCGCGCCTATTGCCGTGAGGGCGATCATGCTCGTTACCCCGGAGGGATGTTTGACGGCATGGCGAATGGTTTCCATAAATCGTATCCCCTTCCGTAACCGGATAAACGACCGCGCTAGCTTCCGGGCCGGCGCAGCGCAGCCCTAATCGGACGCAACGTTCCCGTCATAGCGCAGATAGCATGTTTGAAAAGGAACGGCTCGCGCGCCCCCTGAAGATCGGCCTCCGTACCGCCATGCTTCAAGACGGGAACGGCATGCACGTAATCCGGCTCATACCTGCGGGTCAAACGAGGGTACACGGTCATCCGAGATCGCTCCTTCGGAAATAAGCTATTCTTCCATTCTATCAGATGACGTCCCGGCCGGAACGAAAATCGTGCCGCAGCTTGCCTTGTTTTCATTAAAAAAGCCGTTCCTCCGTCCGTTCGACGATTTTCGCGCCTCTTTGCCGCCGGAAAAGGTAAATTTTTAAACTTACATGGCGTTTCGTCAAGTCTTGTATTTATTATGTTAGGGGCTATACTTGAAAAATGATCAAATGAAAATCCAAATGAAAGGAAACGCTTGCATGCCAAAAGCCTTACAACTCGCCTGGATCGTTCCCGGAACGCTCTTGGTCGTCCTTCTGTTTGCCATGTTCCCCGCGGTGCTGCATTCCGATCCTATGGATGGCGTGCTTCACGTCGATTGGAAGAACGGGTTTTCCAGCATCCGCGATTATGTCGAGGGGTTCGGGAACGGACAAGCCTTCCGCTACTTATCCGGAAGCAACGAATTGTCGTTCTGGTCGCAGATTGGCGACAGCTTCTCCATCACGCTGTTCTATATGGCCGTCGGCGCATTGGCGGGGATCACGATCGGCGTCCTGCTCGGGGTTTATTTCGCGGTTAGCCGCGCCGCTTGGCTGAAACGCATCCTGGAGTTGACGAGCGTGCTGCCGGATTTCGTCATCGTGCTCCTCCTGCAATTCCTCATCGTGTATCTCGCTACCGAGACCGGATTCGTCTTCTTCAAGGTCGCGAGCCCCACGATGGATGATCCCGCGATCGCGCTGCCCTTGCTGTCGACCGTCATTATCCCGGCCAACTATATGATCCGCAACGTCGCGCTGCATATGAATCTGACGCTGACCGAGGATTACATCAGCTTCGCGAAGGCGCGCGGTCTCGGCAAAACGTACATTATTTTCTTCCATGCGGTGCCGAACGTGCTGCCCTACCTCAAAGCGGACCTGCATAAGTTCATGGGCATCCTCTTCGGAAACTTGTTCATCTTCGAATACTTGTACAATCTCAACGGCGTGACCTTGCTGGTCTTCTCCAACGCCTTCGCATTCGGGAACTATCAGTACAATCTCGTCGTGAACGGCATTCTTACGCTATTCGTGCTTTATGCCATCATTTTCGCGTTGCTGCGATTCTTCATTTACGGCTGGGAGAAGGTGGTCGTGCGATGAATAAAACTTTGTTCGCGGGTCTATTCATTACGCTCGTCATTATGGCGGCCGCGCTCTTCGGCAAATATTTCGCCCCGCACGATTTGAACGAGTCCCAACAAGTCAGCTACCACGTCGATCCGAACGGCGAAAGCACGTTGATCGTGCCGCCGACGCCGCCGTCGGGCGACTATCCGTTCGGCACCGATAAATACGGCTACGACATGATGGCCAAATTGTTGGCGGGGGCGCCGTACACGATCTTCGGCTCCATCGGGGTCGCGTTCGCACGACTGGCGATCGGCGGCACGCTTGGCTTGATGCTCGGCTTTTTCGGCCAACCGAAGAAATGCCGCGAAGGACGCTTTTCCATCTGGAACCTGCTGAACGGCATTCCGATCTTCATCATCGTCTGGATGATCATGATCGGCATCACGATGAATCCGTTGACCTCCACCCTCAAGATGACGCTGATTCTCACCGTCGTGCTGGCGCTCGCCGGCATCCCGTCCGTTGCCTCCACCATGCGGGAGAAAGCGATGGTCCTGCGGGAAAAGCAATTCGTGCTGTCGGCCAAATCGATCGGAGCCAGCCCCTGGACGATCGTTCGCACGCATATCTTCCCGCATATGAAGGAAAGCTTCATCATTCTGTTCGTGCAGGAAATCGTGATCGTTCTCGGCTTGTTCGGACAGCTGGCGATCTTCGATATCTTCCTCGGCGGCACGAAAATGACCTTCGACCCCGTCGAGTATTCCAGCCTCACGAACGAATGGAGCGGGCTTATCGGCGCCGCAAGGGACAATGTGTACATGTACCAATGGGTGCTCTTCATTCCGCTCGCCGCGTACATCCTGTTCATACTCGGCTTCCATCTGATCTCCGTCGGGCTCGAGCAGCTGTACAGGAAGCGATTCGCCAAGGTTTCCCAGATCTGATCGAACGTCGCATGCACATAAACGCAAAGCAGGAGCCGGGCGATATTCGTCCGGCTCCTGCTTTTGCGTCTTGGCATTGTCGATCGTGAAAGCGCGAGTACCGCCAGTCGTTGTCTTCGCCGCCCGGCTAGGCTGGCCCGTGATGCTCCTGCGGATGAGGCTTTCCGTGCTTGCCGGGACCGCCCGCGGGCGGATGATGCGGCTTGTCGTCCGCGGGCGGGCGATCCGGTTTATCGTGATGCTTGCCGGGCTTATCGTCATGGTTCTTCCCGGGCGGCGGCTTAGATTCCTCGTTCTTGCCGTCGTCCGGCGGGCGTTCGTGTTTGGCCGGGATGCCCGGCGCATTCGGAAAGTCCAGCACCGGCTCTCCTTCGAGCGCCTCGCCCATCAGCGCCCGGAAGACGGCCGCCGCCGCCTTCGACGTCGTCGTCAAATAATGGCTCGCGTCCGTATGATCGTATCCGAGCCACACGGCGCCGACGAGCTGCGGCGTATAGCCGACGAACCAATTGTCCTTGATTCCCTCGCCCCCGGTGCCCGGCATCTGGGTCGTTCCCGTCTTGCCGGCGAGCGGGCGATCCCCCAGCGCGGCCGCCTCACCCGTCCCGTCGCGCACGACGTCTTCGAGCACGGACGTCATCGTTCGGGCTACCGCCGGATCCGTCGTCCGTATGCCGGCATTCTTCGGCGCTTCCGCCAGCAGCTCGCCGTCGGCGGATTCGATGCGGCTGATCGCATGCGCCGGCATGCGCGTCCCGTCGTTCGCGAACGCGCCGAACGCCTCGGCCATATCGAGCGGCGATACGCCTTCCTGCAGGCCGCCCAGCGCCAAGGAGAGCGTGCGGTCCGCGTCCGTCAGCGCGATGCCGAAGCGGGCGGACGAATCCATGCCGGCATCGATGCCGATATCGTTCAGCAAGCGCACGGCCGGAATATTGTAAGAGTTGACGATCGCGTCATGGATCGATACTTCGCCGTGGTAGCCCCCTCCGGCATTCTGCGGCCGGTAGCCGCCGAAATCCACCGGCTCGTCGAGCAGCTTGTCGTCGGGGCCGTATCCTCGTTCGAAGGCCGGCGCGTACACCGAGATCGGCTTCATCGTGGATCCGGGCTGGCGCTTCAGCTGCACGGCACGGTTAAAGCCACGGAAAGGCTGATCGCCCCGACCGCCCACCAGCGCCCGTATCCCGCCGTCGCGCGGATCGACGAGCACGGCACCGCTCTGGATGAGCTGATCCGACGCGCTGGATGGAAATACGTCGGCTTGCGCATACACGCGCTCGGCCGCCTGCTGCATGTCCGTATCCAGCGCCGCGTAGATGCGCAGCCCCCCATGCAGCACTTCATTCTCCGTCAGGCCGTACTTGGCCGCCGCTTCGCGAATGATCGCATCCACGTAATACGGATATTTCATGGCTTCCTTGGCGTTCGGCTCGGAACCCCCGAGCACGATCGGAGCGCGGTTCGCCGACGCGTACTCGTCAGCGCTGATCATGCCTTGGTCCCGCATCAGCTGCAGCACGACGCCGCGGCGCTCCTTGGCCGCGGTCAAATGCTTGCGGGGCGATAGCGCGGACGGCGCCTTGATGATGCCCGCCAGCAAGGCCGACTCCGACAGCGTGAGCCGTTCGGCCTTTTTGCCGAAGTAGACCGCGGCCGCCCGTTCGATGCCCCAGGCACCTTCGCCGAAATAAATCTGGTTGAGGTACATCGTCATGATCTGCCGCTTATCGTACTGCTGCTCGATCTTCTGGGCCAGCAGCACTTCCTTCCATTTGCGCGTCCACGTCCGTTCCTGCGACAAGAAGACGTTCTTGGCGAGCTGCTGCGTAATCGTGCTGCCGCCCTGTACCGTCTTCCCGCTTAACAGATTGGTCGCCATGGCGCGTCCGATCCCCCAAGCATCGGTTCCGCCATGTTCGAAGAACCGTTTATCCTCCACGGCGACGACCGCGTCGACCAGCTGCTTCGGCAAGCTGTCGTAACTCGCGGGCTCGGGCGTGTTTTGCGTTATTCGGGTCGCTTCCTTCCCGTCCATGTCATAAATGATCGTCGGCGCCGGCAGCGGCTTCTCCAGCAGGGAAATATCCTGCTTCGCGACCAGCATGCCGAATACCGCCCAGCCGGCGGCCGCGAACAGCGCGCCCGCCAGCACGACGATGACGATAGCTTTCGTCCACCTCATCCGTTTCGGAGCTTTTTCTTTATTGACTGTTTTCATGCGATTGCCCCCATGCGCTTCCTTGCGATCTGCGTTCATTCTCATAGTCATTCGCAGCGATGCGCGATTTTCGGTGCGTTCCGGAGAAAGAAACATCGGACCCCGGGAGAGGAGCATGTCCTGTCCGTACGTTCGCGCGGCCATAAGGACATCAAAAAGCTTGATCGCTCAAGCTATTCTCCGATTGCCGGCGGCGCCGGCATGCTGATGCCGGATGTCGCTCGCGCAGCCGCGGCCGATCTCGGCAGTTTCATCGTCCGCTGCTGAAATGAATCCTGCCCGCATAGGATAGTGCTATGAGGTTCCGCATAAACCAGCTCGAGGAGATGAATTGCCTTGCATGCCGGAAAAGCGATTCGCCTGTTTCTCGTCGGCCTTGTCTTTGCCATCGTCGCGATCGGCCTCCTGCCGTTTCTGGTCGTACTGAACTGGAGCGATCTGTACGGCTTGTCGGAGATGGACCCGCCTTCGTTTCCCGTGCCGTTCCTGCAGAAGCTCTTCAAGTAGCGGCCGCAGCCGGTATCCAAAGCGAAAGGCCGCCTGTCGTCAGGCGGCCTTTCGGGATAATAAGCCCTTCCTCCAACAATCCCATGGCGTGCTTCAAAGCGGCGATCGGCGTTCGTCCAAGCCGTTCGGGCCGGCCGCGCGAACGATCTCCTGTTTCCGCTCGTTGACGACGAGCTGGAAAACGTCCGGCCGGCTGTAGTGGCCGACCGCGTCAAAGTCGAAGCGGCTTTCCGCGACCTGCGAAAGATCCAGCTCGGCGAACAGGATTCCTTCCCGATCGTACAGCGGCTCCGCGACGTATTCGCCAAGCGGTCCGACGACGGCGCTGCCTCCTCGGCAGAGAATATCGCGGTCGTCCCGAAGATCCGCATGCGCCGCATAGTCCGCGGGGTAGGAAGCCTTGGTCGCAAACTGGTTGCAGGACACCACGAAGCAGCGTCCCTCGCAAGCGATATGCCGGATCGTTGCCTGCCACGTATCCCGCGCGTCCGCCGTCGGCGCGAGGTAGATGTCGACGCCCTTCGCGTACATCGCCGCGCGGGCGAGCGGCATGTAATTTTCCCAGCAGATAAGCCCGCCGATACGTCCGAACGGGGTATCGATGACGGTGAGCGTGCTGCCGTCTCCTTGCCCCCATATGAGCCGCTCGGAGCCCGTAGGGACGAGCTTTCGATGCTTCCCCAGCAGCGCTCCGTCCGGACCGATGTAGACGAGCGAGTTATACAAGGTGCCTCTGCTGAATTCCTGGTCGCGTTCCACGACGCCGATGGCCAGATATACCCCCAGCTCCTTGGCCAATTCGCCGAGCAGGCGCGTTTCGGCACCCGGCACGTCGATGGCGCCCGTCCAGTAACGCGCCCAATCCTTGCGTCCGTCATCCGTGCGGCTGCCGACGCGCGCGCCGAAGCGCAAGCCGCGCGGATACCCGGGGAGAAAAGCTTCCGGGAAGACGATCAAGCCGGCGCCTTGCCCGGCCGCTTCCTTCGATAGACTTGCGATCCTGTCCAGCGCGGATTCCTTGTCGAACAGGATCGGCGCGGCTTGGACGACCGCGATTGTGATCCGTTGCGCTTTCATTCCACCACTCCCTCCCAGGCAGTCGCCCGTTCGTCGTGCCCTGCCGGCGCGGCGCGACGCGGATGGCATCGATCCGAAGACCTGTACCGTTCATACGCTGCAGGACACCTGCTTGATGACCATCATAGAAGATAAACAAGGGCATGAAACCATCCAATGACGGATGAAATCGAACCCTCCACTTGCTGCCCGGGATTCCGGTACGGCGCGCCTCGCCGGTTTCATAAGCCAGGAATAGCCGAATAATCGTCACGGTTAACGCGGAATCAGGCCGGGATGCATCGGGAAAAAGTGGTATGATAACAATCGAATCGTCGTTATCGACAAGCCGGAGGTCGTCTTATCATGTGGAAGCCCGATCGAGACAGCAAGAAGCCGCTGTATGAACAAATCGCCGATCATCTGGAGCAGCGGATCGCCTTCGGCGAATTTCCGCCGGGCAGCCGGCTTCCTTCCGAACGCAGGTTGGCGGAACAGCTCGGCGTCAACCGCAGCACCGTCATTCTGGCGTTCGGGGAGCTTCGCGCGCTCGGCATCATCGAGAGCCGCGCGGGCAGCGGGACCCGCGTAAGCACGAGCAAGTGGGAGGCCGCGCCCAACCATGCGCCCAATTGGCGCCGGTACGCGGAAGGCGGCGGTTTCCTGCCCAACCCTCCTTTCATGCGCAAAATCCGCGAATCGCTCGCGCGGCATCCCGAGCTGATCGATTTCGCGAGCGGCGAGCTGTCCGCGGATCTGGCGCCGACCGAGGAGATCGCCGCGCTGATGAGCGAGCATCGCTATGCTTCTTACCTGGGATACGACAATCCGCAAGGCTATATCCCGCTAAGGCAAGCGCTCGTCTCGTACCTGGAGCGGCATCGGGGCATCCGCGCGACCGAATCTTCGATCCTCGTAACGTCCGGATCCCAGCAATCGTTGTTCTTGATCACCCAGTGCCTGTTGTCCCCGGGCGACGCCGTCGCGATCGAAGACCCTTCCTATTGCTATTCGCTGCCCATGTTTCAATCGGCCGGGCTTCGGCTGTTCCGCCTTCCCGTCGACGAATGCGGCATTCGTCCGGAGGATATTCGCGCGCTATACAAGAAGCACCGCATCAAGATGGTGTTCACGAACCCGAATTATCAGAACCCGACCGGGACCGTGCTGAGCCCGGAGCGGCGCAAGCAGCTGTTCGAAGTCGCAAGCGAGCTGGGGCTGCCGATCGTGGAGGACGATCCGTTCGGTTTGACTTCGTTCGAACCGAACGTCCCGGCTCCTCTCAAATCCTTCGATGCGAACGGCTCGGTCCTGTACATCGGCTCGTTCTCGAAAATCGCGGCTTCCGGCCTGCGCATCGGATGGATGGTCGCGCCGAACGCGATCGTGGAACGGCTCGCGGACGCGAGACAGCAAATGGACTTCGGGCTCAGCGTGATTCCGCAGCAGGTGGTCGCGCAATTCATGGAATCGCCCTATTTCATGCCGCATCTGGAACGGCTGCGCATGCAGCTCCAGTTCAAACGGGACCTGTTGATCGACGCGCTGCGCCGAGAGCTCCCCGGTCAGGTCGCGTTCGCCGTTCCACGGGGAGGCTTGCATCTGTGGTGCAAACTGCTTCGCGAGGTGCATGACGGCAAGCTGCTCGAGGAAGCGATCCGGGCAGGCGTCGTATTCGTGCCCGGCGGCGTATACGGCTCGGATTCCGGGTTCGTGCGGTTCACGTACGCAAGACCGTGCGCGGAGGACATCGGCACGGGCATCGCGAGATTCGCGGAAGCGCTGCGGGAAGCGACGGCTCGGACCCCCGGCGGCCAGACCTCGCCCCGGTAAACGCAAAGAACCACGCCGACCGGAGGTGGCTAACCCTCGCCCCGAAAACGCAAAGAACCGCGCGACTGTTCAAGCCGCGCGGTTCTTTTGCGTTTGCATGCGAATCAATGGTTAAAGAATACCAGCAAGCAAATGCCGGCTACGAGGAGACCGATCACGTAAATCCCGCTTAAGCTGCGCCATTTTCGATCGGTATTTTGGAAATAACCCGGATTTTCCTTCTTGTTGTCCTTCGATTCCCCGATCATGATCGTCCCCACCAAGCCGGCCAACAACACGATTACGACAAGCACGATTAATCCCGTCATTCTCATCACCCGGCTTCATTATAATGAACCGGCCGCGAGAGCGCACCCGCCAATTGCCGGCGGTTCGGACCATCCAATTCGAGAACGTCCAGGGCTTCCGGGCCGCTTGTCCGAGAGAAGTCGTGCGATTGCCAGGCATCCGTATCTTGCGGCGGCTTGCCCCGCGTATTGCTCGTCCGCCGGATTTACCCTTCCGTCACCGCGGCCTCCAAATCGCCGGCGACCTCCATCATCTTGGGAATGACGGCTTCATTGGTGCCGGATACGTAGATATCCCCCTGATAATGACGGAACGGGATCTTCGCCTCCCCATGGCTCCACATGAAGAAATCGCCCTCGATCGACATGGTCGTCGGCCCGGTCACGGTAAACACGGGCGTATAGGAAAATTCCGGCTTGGCCCCGAAATAAAGCATGCATTCCTCCAGGGTGATGGTTTTCGGTTCCCCGTTTTCGTTCAGTTCTCTCGTAATGCGGTAGCGTTGACTCATTGCGATGCCTCCAACCTGATTGTAGTTACCGTTAGTTTACCATAGCGGAGCTCCGGATTGAACCGGAGGCCGAGATGCGCGGCGATCTGCGGGTCGAGCTCGGCTTAGCGCGTCCGCAAAGCAGACAGAAAGACGGCATCGAATCGATGTCGTCCTTTCTGTCCATCCCTTCTATCCGCGCCTTCCGTCCCGTGCTCAGACGTCCTCGTCCGTTCGCACCGTGCCGCTGGCGTTCCCGTATTCCTCCAGCGATTTCCACGCGTCCGCCTCATCGAACCGTCCGGCGTGCGACTGTCTGCCCGCGCCGGCTCCGGCCGGCGGCGGCGTCATGACCTGCTCCTCCACCGGCCGTTCCTCCGATAGCGTATCCGAGGCATGCTTGGCGCAGCGCGCCGCGGCCGGCATCGCCCGCAGCCGCTCGAACGGAATCGGCTCGCCGCATGTCTCGCACCGGCCGTAGGTTCCGTTCGCCAATCGTTCCCGCGCGGCCTCGACTTCCTCCAGCCGTTGACGCAGCCGCTCGTCGATCGCCATGTCCCGTTCGCGTTCGAACGTCTCGGTGCCCAAATCGCCGGGGTGATTATCGTAGGCGGAGAGCTCCCCGGTCGCCGCCGTTTCCGATTGCCGGAATCCGCCGGCCGCGTCCTCGCGCTCGAAATGCGCCTCCAGCTCCTGCTTCTCTTCGCGCAGCAGGCCGTCCAGTTCCCGGAGCTGCGCGCCGTTTAACGATGTCATCGATCCGTCTCTCCCTTCGGCCTTGAAATCGAACGTAGTTCTGTTTACCCCTAGCCGCAAATAGTTGACGCACCGCCGCGCGGGACCAGGCGCCGGCATAGAAAAAGAGGGGCTGGTCGCCCCTCTCGCAAGATGCCGCTATCCTCGGCCGGATTCCGCCTTAACGCGCAAGCCATTCCCGCAGCTGCGCATCCTCCGTTTCGGTCAGCGGCCCGCGGCCGACCGACCGCAGGTTGGCGTGAACCCACTCCGCCTTCCGCATGGAAACGATGACGCGATCGATCAACGGCTCGGCGGCGGCCCAACGCAGCAGGATGCCGGCGGCGGCGTCCTTGTCCGCGCCGATCTCATCCAGCTTCCAGCCGCGGACGAACGGCGACAAGGCGATCGCGTCCATGCCCATCGCTTTCGCCGTCTTGAACATCTCCTTGGCCTCCGGATGGAACGCATTGTACGGGGCCAATACGGCGGATACCGGATGCACGGCCGGCAGCTGCCGCAAATGCCCGAGCTGGGCCATGCCAAGCGCCACGCGCTTGACCTTGCCCGCCTGCACCCAGTCCTGAGCCAGCGCCAACTCTTCCAGGAGCTTCGCGGTATCGTCGTGGGCATGGATCACCAAGAGATCGATCTCGTCCGTCTGCAGTTCGTCCAGCATGAGGTCGAGATGATGCTCCTCGTACGGCGTATAGCCGACCAGCTCGTTTTCCCGGCCGGGCTGCTTGAAGAAATTCCACGCCATGATCCGCGCTTCGTCCCGCCGGTCCAGCTCCTTGAGCACATGCCCGAGCGCGACGCGTTCCTGATAGTACGTCGTGTCGATCAAAGCGATGCCGTTATCGAGACAAGCGGTCACGATCGCGCACTGCTCTTCGAACGACGCATGCGGATCGTTTCCCAACTCCGCGATGAATGAATGTCCGCCCAAGCCCAGCTTCGATTCCATGCTCATGGTTGCCTGGCTCCTCTCTTCGCTTCGTGCGCTACGTTCGTTCGACGATCGTTCCGTCCTGCGTGAATTCCCGGATGAAGGTGCCGAAATTATAACGCGGCTCATATCCGAGCTCCTCGCGTTCCCGCGACAAGTCCATCGTCTCGAGCCGGGCAGGCAGCTCTAGGCGATAGGCCTCGATGAGCCGCTTCGCGCCGGGATACAGCCGATCCCACGCATCTGCGGGAGAGGCCGCATAAGCCTGCTTGTCCGCTTCGGCGAACGCGTCATGCCGCACGATATGATACGTGCCGTACGACTGCGGGCATACGACGGCGGACGCCACGGCTTGAATCACGTCCCGGCGGTCCACGCCGCCGTGTAGCAGCCTTTCGCCGTAGCGGCGCGCATCCGCATAAGGCGTAAAATCCGCCGGACGCAGCAGGATGACCTCGATGCCGTGCTGATCGTGGTAGTAGCGGCACAGCTGCTCGCCGATTTTCTTCGTGTACGCGTAGAAATCCGAACCGTAGAACGACATGCTCGACAGCCATACCACGCGGCGCACGCGATTGCTGACCGCGGATTGGAACATGTTGAAGGTCCCCGTTATATTGAGCTCGTAAAAGTCCCGCTCGGAGCGCTGCCCCATGTGGATGCCGTGCCACGCCGGCGTATGGACGATGACATCCACGCCTTCGGAGGCTTGGTCCAACGCGCCGGGCTCGCGAACATCCGCGGGGTAGAACGGCAGCGTCGTATCCATCGCGGCGATATCCGACAAACGGATCTCGTGCTGCCCGCGCAGCGCCTCGGCCGCGCCGGAGCCCACGCTCCCGGTCGCGCCGGTAATCAATAGCTTCATCTGCTTGTCCCCTCTCCATGATGGTCTCGTCTCCAGTATACCAGCGCGCGCCGCAGCCTGATAAGAACTGAAAAAATGATTACTCACTAACCTTGAAGTAACTAAAGGCCCGCGCGAACGGCGGAGCCGCAAATTAATCCCGAACCTCGCTCATGTCAAAAAGCCGCCGAACGCATGTCGGCGGCTTGCGGCCAGGGTTCAACTATTCGCGCCGCGTCCGGACGGCGGATTTTACGTCTTGCTCCACGAATCCTTCAACGGCACGATTCGATTGAGTATCAGTCCGCCGCCGGGCTCGCTGGTCTTATCCACGCAGAAATACCCGTGACGGAACAATTGGAAGCGATCCTCCCGGCGGGCATCTCCCGCGGAAGGCTCCAGCAAGGCCTCGCTCACGATAACCCGTGAATCCGGGTTCAGCGCTTTCGCCCAATCGCCGCCGTCGTCCTTCGGAACATGCCGGTCCAGCAGCAGCCTGTCGAACAGCCGAACCTCCGCCCGGACGGCATGTTCCGCCGAGACCCAATGAATCGTCCCCTTCACCTTGCGTCCGGCAAACCCCGTGCCGCTCTTCGTAAGCGGGTCGTACGTGCAGCGAAGCTCCGTGATCTCGCCCGTCTCCGGATCCTTGACGGCTTCCTCGCAGCGGACGTAATACGCGCCCTTCAGCCTGACCTCCGAGCCCGGACTGAGCCGGTGAAAGCCCTTGACCGGCTGCTCCATGAAGTCGTCCCGTTCGACATAGACCGTGCGGGAGAACGGAACATCCCGCTTGCCGAGCGCTTCGTTCTCGGCGTTGTTCTCGATCGTCACGTATTCCGTAACTTCCGGCGGATAGTTGTCGATGACGACCTTCAGCGGGCGCAGCACCGCCATGATGCTCGGCGCCGACGCCTTCAGCTCCTGCCTGAGGCCCTGCTCGAGGAGCGAGATATCCACCGTGCTTTCGGCGCGGATGCTGCCGATCTGCTCCATGAACCCGCGAATGCTCTCCGGCGTGAAGCCTCTCCTGCGCAGGCCGCGCAGCGTCGGCAGCCGGGGATCGTCCCACCCGTCCACGAAGCCGCCTTCGACCAGCTGGCGCAGGAACCGCTTGCTCGTCACGACGCCGGTCACGTTCAGCCGTCCGAATTCCCTTTGCCGCGGCGGTTCGCGCGTATCCAGTTCGTTCAAGACCCACTCGTACAAAGGCCGGTGATCCTTGAATTCGTTGGAGCATAAGGAATACGTGATTCCCTCGATCGCGTCCTGGATCGGATGGGCGAAATCATACATGGGATAGATGCACCACTCCGTGCCCGTGCGGTAATGCGCGGCGAAAAGGATGCGGTAGAGGACCGGATCGCGCAGATTGATGTTGGGCGAGCCCATATCGATTTTGGCGCGGACGGTCTTGGCGGACGCCGGAAATTCGCCGTTCTTCATCCGCTCGAAGAGCGACAGGTTCTCCGCGACCGGGCGGTCGCGATAAGGACTGTTCTTGCCGGGCTCCGTCAACGTTCCCCGGTATGCGGTCACTTCCTCCGGCGTCAGATCGCAGACGTAAGCCTTGCCTTTCTCGATCAACGCGACGGCCGCCCGATAGATGGCGTCGGAATAATCCGACCCGTAATAGACGTGGTCGCCGGGATCGTAACCCAGCCACTTGATATCCTCGAGGATCGCGTCGACGTACGCCATGTCCTCCTTCAGCGGGTTCGTGTCGTCGAAGCGCAAATGAAACGTCCCGTTATATCTGGCGGCCACCGAGTAATTCGTATGGATGGCATAGGCGCTGCCGATGTGCAGATAGCCGTTCGGTTCGGGCGGGAAACGCGTGCGCATCGTCCTGCCGAAGGGCTTCGCCGACGCTTCCTCGTCGATTAACTTGACCAGAAAATGGTCGGAGCCGCGTACTTTGCCGCTCGCGTTCTCGTTTTCGTATTCGTTTTTCGTATTAGGCTCGTTTACGCCAGCGCGCTCGCTGCCGATTCCTTCATCATTCTCGTTAAGTTTATCCTTCTCATACCTCATGGCCGACGCCTCCTATGAACAAGCAGAATGGAAATCCGCGCAAATAAAAAAAACCTCACCTCCAAGACCTCCGGTCTTGGGGACGAAATTTTCGCGGTACCACCCCAGGTTCATTAATATGTCGCCATATTAACCTCTTCGAGTGCGGCATTGCCGAACAATGCGATACTCTAGCTCTATAACGGGAGCGCCCGTCATGCCATCCCCCGACTGCAATCAGGTTCCGGCACGCTGCTCGGAGGCTTGATTCGAGGATCGCCGCTTCGCTCCTTCTCAACTGCCGGAGCTCTCTGTGCAAGCGCGCCATCCCTTACTCTTCTCGTCATCGCGTTTGGATATGCTGTAAATGGTAACAAATCGCAATCGCCTTGTAAACCGGCATCCGCGGATCGCGGCCCGATTTCTCCCCCCGGTCGAATCTCTGCGTCAACGCTTACATCCCGCTTCCAATAATTGAGGATAGGTATTCGGGCTTCGAATGATTACGATAGGATCAGTTGTGCTTGCAAAAAACATTCGGAAAGCGGGAACCTGGCTATGATCCGCAAGGATGCGTTTCGACGAACGACGGTTTCATTTCTGCTTATTATGGGAATGGCCGTCGGGTTTTATCCCTCTGCTTCATCGGCGGCCGCCGCGCTGCCTTACGACGATATACGCAATAATTACGCCACGGAAGCGATCGTCAATATGACGAAGCTTCATTTCATAACCGGAACGGGAGATCGCCTCTTCCAGCCGGATAAAGCGATCAGCCGCGCGGAGTTCATGACGATGATCGGGCGCATGCTCGGCATCCGGCCGGTATCCGGCGCGATTCCGCCCTTCGCCGACGTGCCCAAGACGGCTTGGTACGACGCGTGGGTGCAGCCGGCGATCCAGCTCGGACTCGCGGAGGGTACTTCGCCCCGCACGTTCGAGCCTAACCGTGCCGTCACCAGGGAAGAAGCGGCCGTTATCCTGGCCAGGGCATTAAAGCAATCTTCGGCAGCCACGGTCGCCCCGCCGGATGCGCGCTATCTCGATCAGGATCGGATCGCTTCGTGGGCGCAGCCTTCCGTCGCGCGTCTGTCCGTCCTGGGCTTGATCGCCGGCGACGAGAACGGGAACTTCCGTCCCGGGACCTCGATCACGCGGCAAGACGCCGCCGTCCTCATGAACCGGGCATGGACGCATCCGGGATGGTCCGATCAAATGCAGTCCTCGCCGCCCGCGACGATCCAGCTCGGCTGGCAGTATGCCCAGACGACGGCGCAATTCGAACGGCAGGTCGCGCAGTCGACCGTGAATACCTTGTCCCCGCCGTGGTACTACCTCGGGAAGACCGGCGCGATCGAGGATCATGCGGACGCCGCCTTGATCGCATGGGCGCATCAACAAGGCAAGCAGGTATGGGCGATGGTCGGCAACCACTCGGACCAAGCGGCGACGCACGCGATGCTGTCCGACAAGGCACGGCGTCAGGCCTTCGTGCAGCAATTGGCGGAGCGCGTGCGGAAGTACGGCAGCGACGGCTTGAACGTCGATTTCGAGAACGTGATGCCGCAGGACCGGGATGATTTTACGGCGTTCATCACGGCCCTGCATCAACAGCTCACGGCCGTTCCGGCCGTCCTGTCGGTGAACGTCTCTCCGGACCTCGGCTCGGACTGGACGGAAGTCTTCGATTACGAAGCCCTCGGCAAAAACGCGGATTACGTCGTTCTGATGGGCTACGACGAGCATTGGGGCGGCGATCCGGTCGCGGGTTCGGTCTCTTCGCTGCCGTGGCTGCGGCAAGGGCTGAGCGACTTGCTCCTGCAGGTGCCCGCGGACAAAACCATCCTGGCCGTGCCGCTCTATACGCGCGACTGGCAAACTTCCGCCGGCGGCGCCGCCGTATCCGCGGAGATCGATCTCCTGCGGCAGAACAGCCTCGTGCTGTCCAAGAAACCGTCGCTGCATTGGGATGAACGGCTTGGTCAGTACGTCGCGCAATACGGCGATAAGTCCGCGCCGCATCGCATCTGGCTGGAGGACGGAAGATCATTGACCCTCAAAACGAGACTGGGCGATTCGTATTCCTTGGCCGGAACCGCGTATTGGTACATGGGCGGCGAGAGCAGCGACATCTGGACCAGCTTGCGCAACGCGATGCGATACGATGCCTATGACTTCTCGGCTTAGATGCTACGAACCTCGGAATGCGGAAGACGGTCCGGCATGATGGCGCTTCGTAGCCCAATGCGATTTCATAACCTTATGCAATATCCTTCACCGCCAGAAAGGACAGCCCGGCATGAGCTCATGCCGGGCTGTCTTCTTTTAACGACGATCGCGTTTCTTCTGGCCCGTCAAGGCTGCTTCAAGCCCGCGACTTTGATGACGTTCGGCTCCGCATTCATGAGCCGGCAGGCTTGAATGGCCGCGGCCGGGTCGGAGAAGCCGCCCCAGCTCACCGGAAACCGGAATTCGTAAAAGCCGCCGACGGAGGCTTTGAAGTTCGTCTCCCAATAATTGTTCAGCGCCCATGCGTACAACAGCTGCTTCTCTTCCCCCAGCGCGGGATGGCCCGTCAGCTTGCGGGGGCCGAAGGCAAGCGAGCCCGTCTGCAGCAGCGGCGTATCCGGCATCCCGATGGCAAGACCGGCGCCGCCCGCCCAGAGCGCGGCACCTTCCTGAATGCAGTAGAAATCGGTGCCCGTGCCGGGCAGTTGATCGACCGCGGGACGGAAGAGCGTGCCCGTCTTCTCCGCCCATAGCTGCTCGCCCTGCAGACCGGTACGGAACGGCAGCGAGAGATAGACGTTCTCCGGCTCCCATACGGATTGCTTGTGCATCCTGACTTTGACGTCGACTCTCGCTTCCAGCGCGTACGCCGTGACGAAGACCGAGTAGAAGTCCATGCCGTCCGTCTCGAAGGTCAGCTCGACGGTCGCCATCAGCGGTCCTTGCTCGACGCGGCTAACCGCGGTCAAGCGGCCGGCCGTGCGCCGAACGGCCTCGCCTTTGCGGTTGCGGCCCATGCGAGTTCGCGTGCCCGTCGTCTGGCGGCGGTCGGCGACAGGCGTCACTTCGTAGACCGGCGTGAACGCGCCGTGGTCGCGGTCCTCGCGCAGCAGCTCCCGGCCGCTGGCCGCATCCTGCCAGGAGACGATGCCCTCGCCCGGCTGCCAGCGAATCCGCACGTACGGGGAGATCAGCGTGTTATCCCGTACCTGCACGGGATATTCCTCGGCATCATCCGTCAGGCCGGCATCGATAACGCCGTCGGCGCCGATCAGCAGGAAGCTCGACGTCGAGCCCGCGGGCTTCGCGCCTTGCGCGGGGATGATCCGGTAACGCGCTTCGCTCCCCGCTTCCAAGTCGTACGGCACGATGACGAGCGTGCCGCGGGCGGATTTTTGCTTCTGATGCGCGACGTAATCGCCCGTCGTTTCGTTCAGCACCTCGAAGCCTTGGCTGATGACCGGCAGCTGCCAGTAATGGACATGGAGGGCGGCAAGTCCCGTTTTCCGATCGGGCTGCGAATTGATGACGAGGTAGCTGAGGTCCGTCTCCGCGGACAAGGAGACCTCTCCCCTGCTTTCGAGGACGTCGTCCAAGGCCGAGTAGACCAAGCGATGCGCTTCCGCCGCGAATTGCGCTTTGCGCGCTTCCAGCGCCTGCACCATGGGATGCCACGGCTCGCCGATCGAGGACGAATAGCCCCATGTATGCTCCGCGTACATCATCAGGTTGTATTCGGCCGCTTCCAGCAAGCCGTCATCGGCGCGCTTGGCCGCATCCAGCGCGCGCACGGAACGCAGCGTCCGCTGGGCGTCCCGGAACAGCTGGGTGGACAAGGCCGTCGAGGACACGCCGTCCGACCACCAATCCGGCCAATCGCCGCGATGCACGGGAATGTCGGCGTCCGACGCCCGGACCGTATCGAAGAAGCCCTGCAGCGTCGTCAGCTCCAGTTCGATGCGATGGCCGTGCTTCGCGTTCCATTGCTTGATAAAGTCCACGATCGCGGTGTTCGGAGGGGAATTATCCGTGATCAGGCCCGACACCATGATCGGCGCGAAGTCATACGGGTACTGCTCCTCCTCCAGCTGGCGCACGTACCGGCCGATCCGCGTCTCGGCGAACTCGAAATGGTTTTCCATGATCGGAGGCGTATCGAATTCGTCCCTGATCATGTAGGAATGAATCGCTTTGGGGGCGAGCCCGAGCTCGTTGCCGAGATGATAGTGGTCGCCGTTCCAGACCAGCAGCCGCTCGCCGCCCGCCGTTTCCCACCAGAACGGAATTTGCTTGCGGCCGAGCGGGAACATGCCGTGATGCGTGTGCACGCAGGAGAACAGATTCTCGACGCCGGCGTCCAGCAGTCCTTGCGCGTAGCCCCAAGCGTAGCCGTTGATATCGGCCGTCATCGCGGAGCGGATCGACAGTCCCGATTCGTTCGCGTACCGCTGCGCCCTGCGCAGGGATGCCGCCAGCAGCTTATCGTCCAGCAGCTCCGTGAAATTCAAATAATTGCCGGTCACCTCGATGTCGCCGCGCTGGACGGCCTGTTTGAACCGTTCCGGCCAATCGCCCCCCGACGACAGCAGGAAACGCTCGACGGCCCAGAACGTTTCGCAGATCCAGCGGAAGCCCGCCCACTCGGGACGCTTGCCCGAATGCGCCGCTTCGCCGATCTCGATCGCCTGCTTGATGAAATTCACATGATACCGCTCGATCTTCTCTTGGCGGTCCGTATACCCGATATCGGTATGGGAGTGGTGCAGGATATGGAGTTTCCATGGTTTTGTCGGATAGTGCACGGTATACGCTCCTATTCATGGCGGACATGAGTGCCGCTTTCGCTATAATAGCCATAATTATAGAGATTCGCGGGCCGACTGTATTTGAAGGGTCAAGCCAAGTTTTTGTCTTATGCGGACATTGGGGGGCAAATGCCGTAAGTCTCGGCGGGCGAGTCTGGCGTCAATACTGCTGCTCTGCCGGGCGACCGCGTTTTATGGTTCCGCCTCGGGCCGACATGACGCAGGATCGCGGCGAACGGCTCGATCGCCGCGACGATGCTGACGAGCATGGCCGAATTCGGCGCCGCGCGGCATCCGGCCGCGAACGTCCGCGCGCGACCGGACGCCGATGATTTGGCGTACCTCCGCAGCGGCGCCGCGTCGCGGCGCTTGCATGGTCCGCATGGAAAATTCTCTCAATCTCGCAACTCCGCGTACCTCCGCTGCGTTATAATAGAGACCGCTTGCGCGTTCCCGGCAGTCGATTCTATCATTTTGCCCATAAGGAGATGTACGATGCCTCATATTCCTTTCGGTACGAAAATCCGTACCTCGCTGCTTGCCGCCGGCTCGGCGTTGGTCCTGTTGTCGGGACTTACCGGGGCTGCGGCGGCCTCGGCTGCTGCCGCGGTTCCTCCCAAGCCGATCAGCATCCTGCTGGACGGCTTCCCGCTTCCCTTCCCCGCCGCGCCGTTCGTTACGCAGGGCACGACGATGGTTCCCTTCCGCGCGATCGCCGAAGCCTTGAACATCCAGGTCGTGTGGTCCGCGCAGGCGCATACCGTCACGGCTACCAAATCGCGCGACGGCGAGACGACGACGGTCGTGCTTCGCCAGAACGACAAGAAAGCCGCCGTCAACGGGCAGCAGCAGCTTCTGCGCGTGGCTCCGACGTCGAAGAGCGGCTCCGTCTTCGTGCCGCTCGGCTTCTTCAGCTCGCAATTCGGAGCCGCCGTGAACTGGGACGGGGCGGCGCAAACCGTCTCGATCACGTCGCCCGCGGAGCCCATGTACTCGGAGGCGTTTTACGCCATTTCCTCGTACAAGGAAGTCGGTCTCGTGCGGAAGTTCAATGCCGTCTCGTTCGGCTGGACGCGCATCGACGAGACGGGCAATCTGACCTTGGAGGGCAAGGATTTCTTCTGGCCTGAGGCCGCGGGCGACGTGACGCCCGAATCGATCGTCCAGGATGCGGCCGATGCGGGAGGCAAACCGAACCTGATGGCGGTCGCGACCGACGGCAAGGGCGAGCTGACCAAGCTGCTGCAGGACGCGGCGCTTCAGGCGAGCGTCATCGAACAGCTGGTAACGCTGGCGACGGACAACCATTTCAGCGGCATCACGCTCGATTTCGAAGGACTTGGATTATCCGGGGATCTGCCGGCGATTCAGCAATCGTTCACGGCTTTCGTGAAGAAGCTGGATCAGCGCGCGCAGGCGGCGAATCTGAAGCTGACGCTGGCCCTCCATCCTCTCAACAGCTCCTATCGCGGGTACGATTACAAGCAGCTGAGCGCTTATGCGGACGAAATCATCATCATGGCCTACGAATACTCGTACGAGAGCGGGCCCGAGCCGCTGAACCGCATCGACGAGGCGATTCGCCTCGCGGTAAACGCGGTGCCGAAGTCCAAGCTCGTGCTCGGCATCTCGATGGGCAGCGAGACCGACCTGACCGTCGCGGGCAAGATCGGACTCGCCAAACGATACGGCCTCAAAGGCGTGGCCTTCTGGCGCCTCGGCCTCATGGGCGAGAAGACGATGAGCGCGATCGGAAAGTCGATCGAGCTGCCGTAACGGAAACGCCGGCGGCCTAAGCTCCGCCAAGCGCGGCTCCGGCCGGGCATGCCGATAACGGAAGCAGCGCCCGGACGCAACATGGCGCAAAAAAATCCCCCTTGAAGCAGACGCACGCGGAACAACAACCGCTTGCATCGCTTAAGGGGGATTTTTACTTGCATGGGGACTTTTTATGCCCCTGGCTAATTCAGCGTCCTGCCGGCTCCATTAATCTGCTTATACGCCGATGGACATCGGCGCGACACGCGCGACGGTTCCAAGGTTCGTGAAGGATTCGCCGGATTCGGCTCGAATTCATTCCGTAGTCTAGCGCGAAAGGAAGTCGTTTCTCTTGTTTAATGATGTTAACTATCCACCAACCCGCTCCGCATCGGGTATAGTCGTCGCAATCGTCGACTCCGGGATCGATCCGGACCGGCTGCCGTCCGGAACCGTTCTCCTGCCGGGCGTGAACCTCAGCGGCGACGGGGATATCGCCGACACGGGCGATCCGGCCGGGCATGGGACCGCCGTGGCGTCCACGATCCTGCGAATCGCGCCCGGCGTCCGCCTCCTGCCCGTCAAGACGATGAACAGGCGCGGCGTGCTGCGCGAAGCCGCCCTCGTCGAGTCGGCCCTCGCCTGGATCGCGACGCGCCGGGAAGCGCTCGGCATCGGCATCGTCTGCGCTGCTTTTGCCGACTCGAGCCATCGCGTATCGGACGAGAGCTTGCGCGGCACGGCGGTGCGGCGCCTGATCGCGGAGCTGCGAGAAGCGGGCGTTCCGACGGTTGCCGCCGCCGGCAATTGGTACCCGGAGCATCGCGCCCGCAGCCGTCACGGCATGGCGTGGCCCGCGATCATTCGCGAAGCCGTCAGCGTCGGCGCGTTGGCCGGCCGCGAAGAAGGCGTCAAGCTCGCCAATGCGAGCCAGCGCCTTCATGCCAGTCTGGGTACCGGGTGCAGCACGACCTTCTTCGCCCTGCCCGGCGAGCCCGGCGAGACGAGCGGCGCGGCCGCGGTCGTCGCCGGATGCTTGGCCGCGCTGCGGCAATCGTTCCCGGGAGAATCGGTCGATGCGTCGGTCGTTCGGCTGCGCCGTATCCAGCGGGAAGTCGCGGATGCCGACGGTCTCCGCTGGCCGACCGTGGATCCGCGCGACCTCGCCGCCGATTAATTGGTCAGCAGCTGTTCCTTCCGGGCCGTGATCGGGACGCGGATCAAGTCCAGCACGAAAGCCAGGCCTTTGCCGCCTCCGCCGAAAGCGAGCAGGATCGCCTTGGTCTCTTCGTCGTCGTCCAAATCCGCGGCGGAGATGAGCGCGGAGCCGGCATGATCGAACAAGCTCTCGATCCAGGCGAGCGATTCCGTCGTCTTCTCGTCGTTCGCTTCGGGCGTATTCGCCTTGACGTCCCCGTCGATGACTTTGCCGAACACGGCCGTGCGCAGGATGAAATGCACGACATTGCCGACGACGTCGATGCCGGAGCTGACCTTGCGCAGCTTATCGGCATCCGCGCCGCTCTTGTTCTCCGCGAGGAGCAGCGCGACCGATTTGACCGACAACACCCCGGAGAGCGCCAGCATCGTCCACTCCAGCGCGGATACGTCCTCGCCTTTGTTCACGTGCATGCCGAACGCTTCCGCGGCGACGCCGATGGCGCCGAAGCCCGCGCCGAGCCAGAGCTGCCAGGCTTTGGCCGGCTCCGATTTGCTGCCCGTCGTGGCAGCGGTGCCCTGCACGAAAGCTTGGTAGCCCGCGATGATCATGCTCATGAACGAGCCGGCCAGGCCGCCCGCCCACGAGAATTTGCGCAGTCCGTCGACGCCGGATTGGACCGTGACGCTGCCGAACGAGAACGGAATAATGTCGCCTTTCTTGAACGGCGCTTCTCCGAGCATGAGCTTGTAGGCGATCGTGGCCGGAATGGCGGTCAGCATCATGACGCCGTCGATCATCCGGAACGACGTATCGATATGGGCGCCCGGCGCGACGAGTTTGACCAGCTTCTCGATGAACGGGAAGCTGATTCTGGCGAACAGCGCATCCCGCGCCACGCCGATCAGATTCCGCATCAAGTCGAGCGTGCGCAGCACGAAGTCGCGAAGGCCAGCCAACACGCCCTCCAGGACATCCGCCCCGATAGTGACGAGCACGTCCTTGATCGTCTCGAAATTCAACTCCCCCGCCTTCGGCATCGTGCCGTCGAACAGCCGGCCGAGGTCGTGCTGCAATTTGCCCCACGTGGTCATCAAATCATCAAGCTCGTCGCTGAGCAGTCCCTCGACGAACGCCTCCGCGGCAGCCACCGCTTCGGTCGCCGGGTCCGGTCCTTCCACGTGGATGATCTCGTCCGCGAGCTTCCCGAGATTTTGCGTAACCCAGCCTACGACGCTGTTGCCGCTTACGTCGTCCAGCAGCTTCTGGATCGGGGCCGTCGCGCGGCCGATATCGTCCAGGAGGCTAAGGCCCGGACCGGGACGGCTCGGTTTCGCCGGCACATTGCTTCCGTCCCCCCGCCATTGCTCGATCTGGGCGATCGCTTTGCCGAAGCCGCCCGCGACCTGCGTCTTCAGGAAGTCCACTTTGTCCTTGAGCGAGGACAACGCTTCGTCCGTCGCTTCCACCATGGCATTGCGGACCAGGACGATATCTTCCCAATCGAACAGGAACTTCAAGTAATCCCATAGCCGCTCCAACCCCGTTTTGACCTGCGTCCAGAGCCATTTGAAGAACGCGCCGGCCTCCTCGAGCGTGGACAGCACGAATTTTTTGATTTTGTCGCCGATGGCGCACACGAACCGGAATGCCCCTTCCGCCTTATGCAGCACGAAGGTCAGGCCTTCCTTGGCCTTCTCTCCGATCCCTTCGAAGAAATCGGCGATCGTATGGCCAAGGTTGACGAAGAAATGCTCCGCGCTCTCCGCCGCCCCGATGAGCTTCGACAACGCGTCGCCTTGCACGGCCCGCACGCCGTTCCCGTCGGCCTGAATGCCCCAGCGGAACGAATCCGGCAGCGCATCGGCCCGCAGCGCCGAGCTGTATGGCGCATTCGCCGGCACCGGCCGCGCGTCCGGAGCCGCTCCTCCCGAAGAGAAGGCGATGCCGGCCGCCTGATTGAGCGAAGCCGCCACCGCGTCGACTTGATCCCGGTCGGCGCCGGAGCGGAAGTTATCCGGCAGCAGCGGCTGGCCGCCGTTCGGCGTGCTCACGGTCGCTTCGCGCAGCTCGTCGCCGGTCATCGTCTTGAACCGGTCGAATACGCCGGAAGCCGGATTGACGTCGATATGCCCGTCGATCCCCTCCACCGTGAACCGGTAGACGGCCGGCGTCAGCGAACGAACCTTGTTGAACAGGATGACGCCGCCGTTCAAGTCGGTTAGCGCCTCGACGGAGGCGCCGGGTCCGATAAGCACGGCGCCGCCGTTCAGGGAGACGCTCGACAGCAGCGACGCCGCGACCGACACTTTCACCGCCTGCTTCGGCGCTCCTCCTTCGCCAAGGATGCGAAGCGACGTGCCGTAACAGGTCGTCTGCATCATGCCCGCCGGATCGGCTACGTGCAGCGTCGTCTCCTGCCAGACGCCGGTCGCCGCGTCCTGCCAGACGTATCCGGCATGCGCGTCGGCATAGACGGCCAATATCGAAGCCGTCGCATGGCCATCGCCGGGGACGGGAGCGATCTCCTGCACGCCGGTTCTCAGCCGGAGCGACGGCGTCCAATCCGCGCCCGCGTTCGGCCTTTTCGCGACGATCAAGTCGCCGTTCTGCAGCAGCGCCCATACGGAGACGCTGCCGTCCGCGCCTTCGCCGACGATGACGTCCCGGACGTTCACCGCGGCCGCGGCATCGACGATCGTCGCCGCCTGCGCATCGTCGGCGTTGTCCAGCTCTTCGGCCGCGATGAGCTGCAGGCCCTGTCCGCCGATATACACGTTCGTGCCGTTCTCCGTCGTGATTCCGGTCTCGATCACGTTGGCGCCGGCGGGACACGGTAGGCCGACGACTGGCGGAATCGTAGTCGGCTTGCCGGCGACGTCGTATTCGGGAAACGGCCGGAAGGCCAGCACCCGTTCGCCGCCGCCCGTGCCCAGAACGATAAGCCCTCCGCCGTACGTCGGATGGACGGCGGCCTCGAAATCGAGGATTTCCTCCAGGGTCACGGCAGGATTGAAGACGAGCGCTCCCGGGAAGGAAGCCGCTCTGCCGCTGCGCAGCAGATAGACGGCTTCGTTCGGCCCGCTGCTTCCCGCAAGCGCGACGGTCCATGTGCCGTCGCCCTCGTCCAGCACGCGGATGCCTTCGACGCGGACGCTCTCCCTCGTGCCGCAATCGGCCCAGGCGAGCTTGGTCCAATCGCTGCTGGCGCTGGATACGTCGTATGCCACGAAGACGCGGCTTTGCGTCTGGCCGGGTCCGGCGTCGACCGCGACGGCGACCGTCATGCGGTCGTCGTCCGTCCAACCGGCGCCGACGGCGCGCACTTGGGGCACCCCGCCGACCGCGGAGGCGAGCGCGGCGCCGAGATCGGTCCTGCTCCAGCCGCCTTCCGCGTTCCCGTCCTTGCGGACGAGGTAGAGGCCGTTCTGATTGCCGATCGTCAGCACCATCGGCGTGACGATGCCGGACCTGCGGTCGGGAAGCGCGATGACGCGCCGCTGAAAGCGCCCGTGCGCGGACGGGTCGGCCAGATCCTCAAGGCCGAACGTCCGGGCGGCCTCCATATGGTCGATAATGTCGTTCGAGACGGTAAACTGCACCGGATTGCCTGTCGTATCCTTCGCCTCGAAACGCACCACTCTCGGTTGATTCATGGTCATTCCCCTTTCGATTGCAAACTTTTATTTTGATCGACGGCTAAACGCCATTCGAGCTGCGTTCACGGCGCCTGGTAGATTACGTCGAGCAGCATGTCGCCCGTCTGGTCGGAGAACCGCAGATCCTGGAACGAGAACACGCCGCCGCCCGGCGGAATGAAGTGGCTTTGGGACAGATCGACCGCGACGTGACCCAGCGCGTTCTGCAGCGCGGCATTCATGGCGTCGACCTTGTCGGTCACGATATTGCCGAGCATCTCCAGCATCGTGCCGCCGTTGATCCCGAGAATCTTCGGTATCCATGAGACGCCGTTCTCGACGACGCCGAAGCCGCTCGCATCGTCCTTCGTCTGCTTGAAGTCGCCGATGCTGTAATTCAGCTGCGAATCCACCGCGAATTCCTTCGTTCCGCCCCGCGCCGTCAGCGTGACGGCGCCGCCGATCGGCCGGTACCCTGCCGCCTCCAGGCGGGACGTCTCCGTGCCGAGCGGTCCGAGCGTATGCTCGGTATACGTGAACGATCCGTCGATGCTGCCCGAGATGTCGAGGCGGTTCGCGCCGGGAACGATGGCGATCTCGAGCAGATAGCTGCGGGCCTGCACTACTTTACGGTCCACGAGATCCCGGTTCGTATGGCTGGCGGAATCCTCGAATGCGAATCTCCGCTTCAACCCGTCGACGACGGGATCGGAGCCCAGCGCTTGCTTGAACTGCGGCATCAGGTAATTGTCGAGGAACACTTCCTTGCGGATCGCCAGCAAGCCGGACACGAGTCCTTTCGTCCCGTCGATCATCGCCGGATCGATCCAACCGTCCGCCAGCTTAATCCTGGCCGCGTTGATGTCGCCGGGAAGGCTCTTGCCCGAGAACATGCCGAGATAGCTGAGCGTTGCGGCATCCGCCGCCCGCCAATCGGCGTGCACGTCAAAGATGAAGTCCGTCATCGCGAACGTCGGCGTTTGATGCGCCGTGTTGCGCCGCACGACCGTACCGAGCATGTAATCGCCCAGATCGCCCTGCAGCAGGAGGTTGAGGCAGCTGAGCGCCTTGGTTCGGGCATGCTTCGACACGCCGTCCGGGATGGCTACGTCCTTGTTGTCCGAGAGCAGCAGATCGACCTCGGTCAATTTCATGAATAAGTACTCGATCGAGAAGACGTCCTCCGGCAGCCCGCTGGCGCCGATCGTCTCCTGCGCCGCGTCATGGGCGTCTGCATCGATCAGCGCGAGCGTCTTCAGGTCGACCGGCTTTTTGTCCAGATCGGTAAGGAACGAGACGCGCCAGTCCGCGATCGCTTGATCTCCGGTCTCTTCTTCGTCTTCGTCGTAATAATGGACATTGCCCGATTGCAGCGTGAGGGTCACCTTCACTTGGCCGAGCTTCCCGTCCGCCACGTTCAGGCTGACGTCAAGAGGGGCGATAACCGCCGTCATGCCGAATTTGGACGTCGTGCCATCCTCCTTTTTCGGATAGATGGACAACGTTTCGTCCAGTTGCTTCCGCCGTTTCCACGCCTTCCATGCATAGGCCATCTGGCTGTTGATCGCTTTCTGGGAAAGCGCCAAACAGAGATCGAAATCGGTCAATATGTTTTTACTGTCGCTCATCGTTATCTCTCCTCTGATTAAGTTTGCGCGGTGCTCTTCGTGCGGTCGATCGTCTTGCTCGTCAGGTAACCGGCATGGCTGATGCCGAGCAACGCCAGCAGTCCCTCGCTCACTGCCGGGAACGTCGCGATGCCGCCGGGCGCGCGGGTATTGAACATTTGCAGCAGCAGCGCTGCGTAGCTAAGCGCGGCAATCACGGTAAAGAAGAACATTTGCAGCTTCGCCAGATCGACGTACCGCGCGTTTTTCACTTCTTCTCCCTCGAACATGTCGGTCCAGGAAGCGTCGGCGAAGCTCGAATTGGCGAACAGGATGCCGTCGCTGCCTTCCACGTCCGCGGGCTGCAGCTTGCCTGCCTCGTCCGGGTCGATCGTCTTGGCCTGCTTCGTCGTATGAATGAGGGGCGTCGCGACGAGCGACGTGAAGCTGATGCCCATCAGCGCCCACAGATGCCAATCCATCGCGATATTAAGCGCCTCCTCGATGTCCTGCAATCCGTAGATGCGCAGCGATGCGGCCGTATAGTAAGCGGACAGCAGCACGAGCGTCCAGAGCACCGTCTGAAATCGCGACAGGCTGATCAGATTGCGTTCGTTCACGAGAAGCCCGAACGGCCTCCCGGTCACGCGCAGGCTGACGATCATGAAGAAGCAGCCCATGAGGACGAGCGCCGCGATCCACAAGACGCCTTGCCCGGCGCTGGCATGCTCGCCGAGGTCGGCCGCCTGCCGCAGCGCGTCATCCGACACCGGCGGCTTCGCGCCTTCTTGAACGCCGGCCAGGATGCGATTCAGCTCGGCCTTCATGACGTCCGCGTCCGAGAGGTCCCGCTTCGTCAGTTCCTTGCCGAACAGCTCCCGGTCGAGCGCGATGACGAGCTCTTTCGCCGCCGGCTTCGACAGATTGGCGTGCACGAGCAAGCCGGGAAGCGCGAGCAGCAGCGCCAGGATGCCCAGCAGGCCGGCGAAGCCGGTCAGGCCGATCGTTCTCGGCAGCGGTGCAAGCCGCAATTGCGCCATGCGTCCGTCACGCTCCCTTCACTTGGAAGCCGCCGCAGTCGCCGGTGCTGACGTTCGTGTCCACGGGGATGCCCGCCACCGTCGCGCCCGACAGCTGCTTGATGTTCCAATCGCCGAACGCGTCGTGTCCGCTCCATCCCCGCGATTCGGCCAGCCAGGCATAGCTGACGCTTGGATTCGCGTTCAGCATGTGCCGACAGGTCCGGCCCGAGCCGTAAATGCCGATCGCGTATTCTCCGCCGGCTGCCTTTGCCCCCTGGAATGCATCGACGATCCCGCGCATGTACGCGCCGACGTCGCCCGCCAAGTCTTCGGCCGATGCATCGTAATCGACGGCGAAGTAGATCGGCGTCTTCGCCGGCTGCCCGACGGACCTGGCGCAGCGGCAGGCGTCGGCTCCGTCCTTCTTCCCCGCTTCGTACGAGAAATACGCGCGCGAGGTCGGATACCCGTTCTCCCATACCGCGACGATATGCAGGCCGGCATTCGATAACGCCGCCGCTTCCGTGGCCGTCAGGTTCTTGCCCAGATTGTTCCGGTTGTAATACCTGCACACGAAATCATATCCCGCTTCCTTGATGGCAGCGGCGAGCGAATGGCAATTGACCGTCGTATCGAGTCCTTTTCCCATTGACGCTCCTCCTTTCTCCTTTTGCATGAATGTGATGGCCTTTCTGTATACAGTTATACCGGGAATGACAGTCATGGCGGCAGTTACGGCCGTCATCGATTTTGTCATATGACAAAAAAACCGACCCCTAAGGGTCGGCATGGGCAAGATATTAGATCGATTGCATTTCCTTCAGCGCAAGCAGCGCTTTGGCCCGGTCGCTTACGCCGATTTTGGAATAAATGACGCTGACATAATTGCGCACGGTTCCTTCCTGCATGAATAGTGCTTTGGCTATCTGCTTGTTTGTCAGCCCCTGAAGCATGAGCCGCGAAACTTCCGCTTCGCGTTCCGTCAAACGGATTTCGCGGCGAAGCAGATGCGACGCTCCGTCCAGGGGTTCGGCCGCCGCCGACAGCCGCGTCAGGTTCGCCGCCAGCTTGGCGGCTATGACGGCCGGCATCATGAGCTTCCCGGCTGAGGCGTCCCGGATCGCCTCCACGAGGCGCCTGCCTTCCATGTCCTTCAGAAGGTATCCGCTCGCGCCTAGCGACAGGCCGTCCACGATATACCTATCCTCGGCGAAGGTGGAGAGCAGCAGCACGACCGTGTCCGGCGCCTCCTCCTTGATCCGCCGCGTGCATTCGATCCCGTTCATGACCGGCATCTGGATGTCGAGCAGGACCAGATCCGGCTTGCAGGCGTGAACGGCTTCGAGCGCTAGCAGTCCGTTCTCGGCCGAGCCGACTACCTCCATGTCCGGCTGGAGCTCCAATATCGTCTGTAAGCCCTCCCGCATCAGCGCTTGGTCGTCGGCAATTACGATGCGCATCGCCCTCATACTTGCATCTCCGATCGCGGTACCGGCAGCCGAATGCGCAGCTCCATGCCCGTATCCGCCGCTGCTTCCAGGGCCAGCGTTCCGTGCGCGAGCTCCACTTGATCCCGCAGCGCGCCAAGTCCGAACCCGAAACGAACGCCTGGCGGCGCGGACCCGTTATTGCGAAGAGTGAACACAATCAGACTGTCCAAGAAACCTAGCTCGAACTGGAAGCGGGAGCTTCGTCCGTGGCGGATGCCGTTCGTCAGTCCCTCCTGCAGCGCATGGCAGATCAGCTTGATCTGAAAAAACGTCAGCTTGGGCAGCTGTCCGATGCGGCAGTCGATGTCGACACCTGCATGCGCCACTGTCTCCCCGACGATCCGCTCCAGATCCTTGCGCAGATCGATCGTCTCCCGTTCGCCCGCCAGCTGATGCACGGAGCTGCGGATCTCGTCCAAGCCTTTGCGGACGAGCTGTCCCGCCAGCTCCATTTTTCCAGCGGCCCGGGACGTGTCGACCTCGATCAATAACTTGCCCGCTTCCAGCTGGACGACGGCGGTCGTCAGCGTATGGCCGACGACGTTATGGATGTCCCGCGCGATCCGGTTGCGTTCTTCGAGGACCGAGACTTCCATCATTGCCTCGTAGGCCTGCCGGATGGACGCTTGAAGCTCCTTCGCCCGCGCTTCTAACTCTTGCGTGCGCTCGCGGACCCGCTGCTCCAGCGTTTCCTTGGCCGCGAGGACGCCGCTTAAATGCTGATACGTGCGGATCGAGGCGTATACAGCGCTGAACAGTTTGGTGCTGGTCAGCTCCGTCTTCTCCTTGTAATCGCTGATATCGTAATCGCGAATGACCGTATGCTCCGGCGCTTGCCCGGGCTGCCCGGTCCGCAGGATAATGCGGACGAGCGAATTGCCCATCACGCTTCGCACATGCCTGACGAGCATTAGCCCGGCGTCGTCCGTTTCCATGACCACGTCGAGCAGCACGACGGCGATATCCGGATGCCGCTCGAGCAGCTGCACCGCCTCGCCTGCGGTGTACGCGCTCAAGAACTGCAATTTGCGCGCCTCGAACGCCTGCCCTTCCAGCACCAGCTTCGTTACTTTATGAATATCCCGGTCGTCGTCGACGATCAGAAACTTCCAGAAGCGCATGTCCGCGTCCTCGACGGGATCGTCGCCGGCCAGATGCACCAGCTCCGACGCCGGGTCTATGATTTCGTTCATCCTGTTCCCTCCAATGCCGCGCTTTGCAGCGGCAGCGCCATCTGAAAGGCCGTTCCGTGGCCCAAGACGCTGTCGCAAACGATCGTTCCGCCCCATTTCTGCACAACCAGGTTATACACGACGCTGAGCCCGAGGCCGGTCCCGCCCTGACCGCGCTTGGTCGTGACGAACGGATCGAAGATCCGGGGCAGCAGGCCGGGCTCGATGCCCCGGCCGTCGTCCGAGAAGGTGACGATCAACGAGCGGCCGTCGGATTCCGCCCGGATGACGATATGCCCGGCCCGGGAGTCGTCGAACGCGTGCAGCAGCGAATTCAGCAGCAGGTTCGTGACGATCTGGTACAGCACGCCCGGATAGCCCCGCACCTCCAAGTCCTCGTCGGCGACCAACGCGACCGCATGGCGGGTTTGCTTTAATTTGGGCGATAGGCTGAGCAGGATCTCCTCCAAGTACGCTTTTACCCGGAACGCACGACGCTCCTCGAACGTCTGGTCCGCGGCCACCTGCTTGAAGCTGGCGATCAGCTTCTCCGTGCGCTGCAGGTTGCTGAGCAGGATCGACGCGGTCTCGCCGCATTCGGCGAAGAATGCTTCCAGCTCGCCGCGCCGAAGCAGCCCCTCGGAATACCGCGCCAGCAGCGCTTTCGAACGTTCCACCAAGTGGGAGGACGCGGTCACGCCGATTCCGATCGGGCTGTTGATCTCATGCGCGACGCCGGCGACGAGTCCGCCGAGCGAGGCAAGCTTCTCCGACTGCAGGAGCCGGCTTCTCGCCTGCTTGAGCGAAGCGAGCGTCTCTTCGAGCTGTTCGGTCCGCTCGCTCACGCGCCGCTCCAGCGATTGGTTCCATTGCGCGAGCTGCAGGTGCAGCCCGATGCGCGCGAGCAGTTCGCGCTTGACGACCGGCTTCGTCACGTAATCGTTGGCGCCCGCGCCGAAGCCATCGATCAAGTCGTCGTCGAGCGGCTTCGCGGTCAGGAAAATGACCGGGAGCTCGATCGCCGAATACGACTCGCGAAGGCGGGCGCATAATTCGAAGCCGGACATTCTCGGCAGCATGACGTCCAGCACGGCCAGATCCGGCTTGCCCTGGGCTTCGATCAAACGCAGCGCCTCGACGGGATCGGCAGCCTCCATCACCGCATAGCCGGCCATCGTCAGATGGTTGCGGAGCACCTGAAGGTTCACCGCTTCGTCATCCACGATCAGGATGCGTCCCGCCTTTTCTGCCCGCTCTGCCGTCTCCGCCGTTGCTCCTGATTGAACCGGATCGGACGATTCGGGCACCGCAGTCCCTGCCGCGTCCCGAATGGCCATCGAAGGTTCCGCGGCGCCCGCAAGGACGCCGCGCGCGGCTTCGTCCGGATGATTCGCGCCGACCGGCGCGCGCGAAGGCCCCGCGGAATGGCGGGACGCTCTGGGCAGCGTGAAGACGACGCTCGTTCCCCCGCCGGGCGGCGATTCCGCGAATACGGCTCCGCCGTGCAGCTCCACGAGCTTCTTGGTCACGGCCAGGCCGAGCCCTGCTCCTTGATGCGCGGCGCCTTCGCCCTGCTCGTAAGCTTCGAATACCCGTTCGCGGAACGCCTCGGCTATGCCGGTGCCCGTATCCGTCACCCGGATCTCCGCTTCCTCCGCGCTTGCCGCGGCGGTGACCGCGATGCGGCCGGCTTCCGTGAATTTGACCGCGTTGCCGATCAGATTATGCAGGATTTGCTGCAGCCGGTTCTCGTCCGCCAGGACCGTCAGGTCCCTCGGCACTTCGTTGACGAGCTCGACCTTCTTCCCGCGCAGAAGCGGCCCGTTCAGTCGAAGAACCGCGTCGACGGCGGTGCGCAGTTCAATCTCCATCCGGTGTAGCGTCAGCTCCTTATGCTCGAGCCGGGCGTAATCGAGCACGTCGCCCACGAGCGTGGCGAGCCGTCTCCCGCTTGCGACAACCAGCTGCAGGTTGTCGATTGCTTGCCGCGGCAGCGGACCGGCTACACCGTCTATAAGCGATTCGGACAGCCCGATCATGCCATGCAGCGGCGTCCTCAGCTCATGCGAGGTCTGCGCCAGAAATTCGTCCTTGAGTTTATCCATTGCGATCAGCCGGCTGGATAACTGCTCGACGGAGGCGAACGCGCGTACGAAGCGGCCAGCCAGAATGAGCGATTGCATGACGATGAACACGAGCAATCCGTATGGCGCCAGCGATCCGAGATGCGTCTTCTCGCTCATGTAGAGGAAGTCATGCATGATCGTTCCCGCGAGCCCGGCATATCCGATCAGGAAAACCAACGTGCCCGCTTGCCTATCGCGCAGCGCACGCAGCAGCACATGCAAGGTATAGGCGATAATTCCGCAGGTGAACAGCTCGAATGGGATCAGGATCTTGTCGTACCATCGCTGCGGCGTCAACAGGCAGAAGAGCGTCGCGGCTCCGCCCGCCCATCGTGTCACGGTCACGACGCGCCGGGCGAAATAGCGCGGATACAGCGTCTGCACGAACATGACGATCATGATGAGCCCGAAGAAAAAGACGGCGTACGGCACTTTGCAGAACAGCTGCCAATTCAAGTTAGGAAACCAGTTGTAGATATACCTGTCGTTCACGAAAAGAATGCGCACTGCCACGAGCAGCGAGAAAATGCCCAGGTACAACGCGGAACGCTCGCGCCGGCGCAGCACGTACAGCACCAAATGATAGAGGGCCATGATGGTGCAGGCGCCGAACGCGATGAACGTTCCTTCCATGTTCCGCCTGTACAATGATTCGATGCCTGCCGCCGAACCGAGCTGGATGTTGTTCTGCAGGCCGCTCTTCGTATAACTGTAATTCGACAGCTGCACGACGATATCCAGCCGGTCCTGCCCAGAAGCGATGCGCAGCGGCGCGGTTTGCACGATTTGCCGCGCGACCGCGCTGTTCGCGTCGGTGCCGACCGTTCCGGCGGAGGCGACCGGCTCGCCGTTCACCCAGATGCGGTAGGCGGTGAACAGGTTCGTCGCTTTGAGCGATAGCACGGCGTCCCCGGGCTTGAAGCGAACCTGGAGCCGAAGCGTCGCGTAGCCGTCAGCCGGAAAGCTATGGTCTCGTACGGCATGACGATTCCAATAGCCGGGGGACGTGAAATAGCCGGTCGGCTCGGGGACCGCGGGTCCGCGAAAATCTTCCGGCGTCAGCAGCTTCGACCAGTAGAACGCCCACTCGCCCTTCAAGGACACCGGCCCGTCCTGCTGGGAATCCCAATCCGACAAATCCAGGATGCCGGCAACCGCGCGCGGCGCGTGATCGGATCCTCCGCGGGCCGCGCCGCAGCCCGCCAGTGCGATCGCCGCAAGGACGAGCAGCGCCAGGAGCCGAACCGGTCTAGACATCGTTCAGATATAGAAGCTCGTCGCTTAGCCGATAACCGCCGCTCAGCGGCAGGTTCGTGCGGTCGGAGAAATCGATCGGCCGGTAACCGTTGGAGGGCACCGTCCGTTCCATGATGCCGAGCCGCATGTAGGTTTCCGCCACGAGTTCGCTGCAGAAGAAGCTGGCATATCCCGCTTGCGCATGGAAGAGCTTACCTTCGAGCAGCTCGAAGGCCATTCGTTCGAGCGAAGGAAAGGATGCCCCGTGCACCTCTTCGATAAATGCTTGCAGCTTCTCCGCCGTATCGGCTCCGCGCTCTCCCTCCAGCAGGCGGAAGGCGAACAGCGCATCGTATTGCTCGGCCACGTCCGTCGCGATGCGGTCGCGCAGCGAGACGAGCATCGGTCCGGTCTTGATGCGGCGCAGCTCCACGTCCGGGATGGTCTGCGTCGTGGTCGATTCCCAGAACAACGGCTCTTCTACGCCCGGCAGTCTGACGACCATGCCGATATGCGACCAAGGCGCGCCTTCGACCGCCTCCACTTGAATCGCCTCCGGAAAGATGCCGTGGCATAGCAGCAGGTCCCCCGTTTGCAATTTCCCTTTGATCTCCTCGTAAGCAACGCGCCGGCTGTTCATGCACACACTACCTCTCCCATGGAAAATAATTACTGCTCTATTGTATCAAAACAATTTCTCCGCGGGCAGAGGAAATCGAACGAAAAAAAGCCGCCCGCGGGCGGCGCGGCGGCTTTCGGCTGCATGGTGTCTCGGCTTGCACCGCGCGGCATGCGCGCGATTTTGAAACGTTCGTCATTCCTTCACGGACCCGAGCATGATGCCCGAGATGAAATACTTTTGCAGAAAGGGGTAGACGCACAGGATCGGTATGGACGCGACGAACACCTGCGCCGACTTGATCGTGCGGTCGGAGACCATGCTCATCAGCTTCGCGTACTGCTGCGTCATCACCACGGAATTCGACTGCACGAGAATCGTCTGCAGGTAGGATTGCAGCGGATAATGCTTCTGGTCGTTCATGTAGATCAGCCCGTCGAACCAGGCGTTCCAATGGCCGACCGCGACGAATACGATCAGCGTCGCGATGATCGGCATCGACAACGCGAGGTACAGCTGCCCCAGAATCCGGAAATGCCCGGCGCCGTCCATGAAGGCCGATTCTTCGATCTCCCTCGGAATGTTGCGGAAGAAATTCGACAGCAGCAGCACGTTGAACACCGATACCGCGCCGGGCAGCACGAGCGCCCACATGGAATCGAGGATGCCCGTGTACTTCACGATCATGAACGACGGCACGAGCCCGCCGGAGAACAGCATCGTCACGACGAGGTACCAGGCGAAGCTCGACTGGTGCTTGAAGGACGCCTTGTTCTTGGACAGCGGATAGGCGATCAGGATCGTCAGCAGCATGCTGACCGCCGTGCCCAGCACGACGCGCTCGAGCGATACGGCCATCGCGGTCCAATACTCCGATTTGTTCAAGATATATTCGTACGACTTGAACGTCGGCTTGACCGGCCAAATCGTCACGTCCCCGGCGTTGACCGCGCTGCTCGCGCTCAGCGATACCGACAGCACATGGATCATCGGCACCACGCAGCTCAGCGAGAAAAGAATGAACAGCAGCCCGTTCAACGACGTGAACACGCGTCTTCCTATCGAACGATCCGGCATGATTGTCCTCGCCTTCCTTTCCTAAAAGATCCGATGATCCGATACCTTGCGCGCGACGTAGTAAGAGACCGAGATCAACAGCAGGCTGACGACCGACCGGAACAACCCGATCGCCGACGCGAGGGAATATTGCGATTGCTGCAGCCCCATTCGATATACCCACGTATCGATGACGTCGCCGGTCGAATAGACGAGCGGACTGTAGAGCATCAGCACCTGCTCGAAGCCGGCGTTCAGGATGTACCCCATGCTGAGCGTCATCATGAGGATGATCGTTGACTTAATGCCGGGAATCGTGATGTGGAGAATCTGCTTGAACCGGCTCGCGCCGTCCATGACGGCCGCCTCGTACAGCGTCGGATCGATGGTCGTGATGGCGGCCAGGAAGACGATCGTCCCGAAGCCGGTCACCTGCCAGGTCTCCGTGCCGACCAGCACGAACGGAAACAGCGCCGCCTTCGACAGGAAGACGATCGGCGCGATGCCCAGCTTGCCGAGCAGCACGTTGATCAAGCCTTCGCGCGCGAGCATATCCCGGAGGATGCCGCCGAGGATGACCCACGAGAGAAAATACGGAAAGTAAATGATCGTCTGCACGACGCGCCTGAACAGCTTGGAGATGATCTCGTTCAGCAGGATCGCGACGAAGATGGCCGCGAGCGTCTCGACGACGATCTTCATCGCGGCGATGAACAGCGTATTGAGGACGACCTGCTTCACGTCGGGAATGTACATAAGCCGGCGGAAGTTATCGAAGCCGACCCAGTCGGAGTGCAGGAAGCCGAGACTCGGCTCGAAGCGCTGGAACGACATGACGACCCCGAACATCGGAAGATACGCGTAGACGAACAAGACGACGACCGGCGCGATCAGCATGACGTAAAGCGCGAGCTGCTTGCGCGGGATCGTGAACGCTTGCAATAGTTTCATGGCTGCACCTCTATTCCAGGATTACGAGTACTCGGAGAGTGCCTTATTTGCTTTCGAACCATTTTTGGATGCTGTCCTTGTTCTTCGCCTCGAACCATTTGTTCACGCCGGGGTACACCGCCGACATGTAGAGCGAGTCGTATTGCTTCAGGAAGTCGTCGTATTGGCCGATGTCGCCGCCCTTGACCACGTTCAGGAACATGACGTCGTAGGCTTTCTTGATGATCGGCGCGTTGTCGATCATGTCCTGGGTCGGCATCGCGGTGTATTCGTTCATTTGGAACGCTTTGTTCTTGATGTAACCGTCGACGACCGCGAGGCTGCCTTGGTCGGTGTACGACAAGTAGGACGGGAAGCCGGCTTTGTCGTTCTTGTCGGCATAGGCTTTGGCCTGGTCGTAGAATAGCTTGTCGGATTCCGGCATGCCGTCGGCCTTGCCCGTCTTGAACGCTTCGCTCACGACCTGGAACGCCTCGTAGTTGAACGACGGATTATAGACCGGCATCGGATAAGCCAGGAATATGCCCGAATTGTCGACCGGATCGGTATTGTATTTGCCGAACTGCATCGTCTCCGGGTTGTTGTTCAGGTCGTGATAAAGGTTCTCCATCTCCACGAGCGCTTCCGGATGCGCGACGCCCTTCTTCGCGACGCTGATGCCGAGCACGGTCGCGGCCGTGACGGACGATTTGGCCGGCTCCGCGTCCGCGGACGGGACGGCGACCGGCAGCCATTTGGAATCCGGATGCTTGTCGAGGTTCAGGTTAAGCGGCCACCAGGCATCCCACAAGCCGCCGAAGACGACGCCGGATTGGTTGTTGACGATCGCTTCGTTGTATTTCGCGTCGTCGAACGTCGCGAAATCCGGGTTGATGTAGCCCTTCTTGTAGTAATCCTGAAGCTTAAGCAGCGCCTTGCGCGTGTTCTCCCGGTGCTCGGGACCGAACATGCCGTCCTCCAGCTCGCCCTCGCTATTCTCCACCCAGATGTTCGGATACGCATGGAACATATTGAAGAAGGCGTCGCCGATGCCCCAGAAGTTCGACGCGATGTTCGCGTCCGCGAGCGCGATCGGGTATTTCTCGCCTCCGCTTTTGTCGTAGTCGTTGTTTTTGAACGCCTCCAATATCTTGTCGAGGTCGTCGACCGTCTTCGGCAGCTTCAATCCCGCCTTCTCCACGTTGTCGGAGCGCATCCAGAGCATGAACCCGGAGTCGTGGTACGTCTGGCCGTTCGGGATGCCGTACACCTTGCCGTTCTTCGTGACGCCTTCGAGCAGACCCGCGTAATCGCCGGTCAAATATTTCTTCATGTATTTGGAGCCGTAATCCTTCAGCACCTGCGTCAGATCCTCGAGCTGACCGGTCGAGGCGAGCCGTTCGAACTGGGACGGGGAAACGTAGAAGAAATCCGGCAAATCGCCGCTCGCGATCATCAGGTTCATCTTCTCTTCGCCCTGCGCGCCGGGCGACGTCCAATTGTACTTCAGGTTGATGCCGAGCTTTTCCGACCACGTGCGCGTGTAGATGTTGCTTTCGATCGTATCGGGCTTCTTGAGGTTGGAGGCGACTTCGTTGTTCGTATGCACGGTCGTGACCGTGATCGGCGGATCGAATTTGCCCAGCGGATCCTTCGCCGGCTCCGCGTTAGGATCGAGCAGCTTGGAAATGTCCGATGGCGACGCATCGCCTTTTGCCGTTCCGGCGTTGGAGGCGGTACCGTCCGAAGCGGCGCCGTTCGATGAAGCGCCGTTCGAATTCGAACCGGAATCGTCGGCGCAGGCCGCCAAGGAAAGCGATAACGATAGACAGACCGCAAGCGTAACCGGTTTTGCGAGAACCTTCTTCGCATTCATGAGATTTCCCCCTGTACGAGCCGCAACGGCCCGTCGTTTTGAATAAGTCGGCTGCTTTATTTCTTGCATGCTTGGCGGGATTCGTTGTACGCATCCTTGCAGCGCTGGATATGTAAGCGCTTTAGAACATCTGTCTGCATTATAGTTCCTGCATTCGGTACCGTATTGTATAATCAGGCGGCCATTTGTAAAATTGTCATAAAAAAATGGCGGACCCGAATTCGGGCTTCGCCATTATTATCGTTTTATGGGTGAAATTCCTTCCTAACGCGACTTGTTTCGACGGCTTCTCCGCGCGTTCTCGCTTCCCGCCCAAATATCCTGCCGCGTCCAATTGTAAATTAATACTTCCGAATACGATCCATGTTCTCTATCCGCTTGACCGAGATTACAAGAAGCCGTTCTGCTCGCGATACTCCTGCGGCGTCAGGGCGACGTTCGCCTTGAACGCTTTGGAGAAATGCGCCCCGTCGTAAAAGCCGCTGACGATCGCGATCTCCGTGATCGGCATCGCCGTCGTCTCCAGCAGCCGCTTGGCGCTCTCGATGCGGGCGGACAGCACGTACTTGCCGATCGTCGTGCCGGTGACGTTCTTGAAGAGCTGGTTCAGGTACCGTTCGTTAAGCGCATGCCGCGCCGCGATGTCCGGCAGCAGGATTTTCCCGCCGCTGTCCATCCGTTCCTGAATGTCTTCGATCACTTGCCGCACGATGACCTCGTGCTTGTGGGGATGCCCGGTGTTCTCGATCTGGTCCATGTAGATGCGCACGAAGATATGAAGGAAATAGATTTTGGCCGTCACCGAGATTTGGCGGTCCATCCGGAGCTCGGTGATGAGCGCGCGGAATTCCGCCTGCAAGCCCGGCATCGGCAGCGGGGCCTTCTCGAATTCGAGGCACCGGAACAACTCGGCCATCCGCGCGTTAAGATCCGGGCAATCGAACCGGAACATCAGATAATACAAGTCGAAGGAGCCCTCTTCGCAGAAGCTGCTTCGCACGTCGTCCGGAACGTAGATCAGATCGCCGTGCTTGAAGTGCAGCGTGCGGCTATCCTGAACGACGGCGTTGGCGCCGCGCGTGTAATAGTTCAATTCGAATCCCGAGCCGGTGCCGTTCCAGCCCCGGTCCCGCCAGAAGCCGAAGGATGGGAACGAGAACCGCTGCCATTCCCGGTCGAACAGTTCAATCAGCGTCTTCAGATGCGACGTCGGCTTCGCATGGTGCATCCGCATGGCAATCCTCGCTTTTTCTTACAATTTTACAATTGTCTGATCAACTATACAATACGGCCCGCGGATTCTGCACTATACTCGATTCATATTCACGGCTTCCTAACACGACAAGAGGGATGTGAAGCATGAAGGACAACATCGGCCTTATCACGCAAAGCGACAAGGAATTTTACAAGGAGAACGGATACTGGGTCAGCCCGGTCCTGTTCGATGAACAGGAGATCGAGGAGCTGCGCCGGGCGCATGAGCGCATCTGGGCGTACGATTACGACGGCGACGGTTATCCGCTCGACGAATGGCGCCCGACGAATAATCCCAAGATGCTCCGCAAGATCGACAATTCCTGGTGGATCAACGATGCCGTCCGCAAGACGGTGACGAACCCCGTGCTCGGGCGTCTCGGCGCGGGTCTCATGGACAGCGGCGGGGCGCGGTTATGGTACGACCAAGTGATCTACAAGCCGGGAACCGGCACGGGCGAGAAGGACGCGCTCTCCCCCGGCAACGTCGGTTGGCATCAGGATTATATTTACTGGCAATGCACCGATACGAGCAATCTGGTCACCGCTTGGATCGCGCTGCAGGATACGGACTTGACGAACGGCTGCATGTCAGTCGTGCCCGGCTCGCACAAGTGGGGCCTGCTCGAAGGCAGCGACGCGTTCTTCAACCGCGACCTCGAAGCGGTCAAGTCCAGAATCGCCGAGGAATCGGGCCGCGCGTGGAAGGAAGTCCCGGTGACCCTGAAAGCCGGTCAAGCGAGTTTCCACCATGCGCTGACGATTCACGGCTCCGGGCAAAATCATGCCGAGCGGCCGCGCCTGTCCGTCGTCGCCCATCTCATGCCGGACGGCATGGCCTACAAGAAGCACGGTCGTCACAACGTCGATAACATTCGGCTGCTGGGCCCGCGTCCGCGGGAAGGACAACCGTACGACAATCACTACTTCCCCCTGCTGTATTCCGACAAGCAATAGCCTGTTACGATCGCCGTACCGATGCAATGACCCATTCTACCGGCGCCGACTCGGTGCCCCTACGGAGGCAAACGACCATGAAAATGACATTGACAGCCGAAGAAATCAAGAACGGCAAGCTCGAGCCCGAGAAGCTCGCGATCGCGATCGAACAAGTGAAAGCGAACGGCTACATCGTGTTCGACAAAGTGTACGGCGACGAGCAGGTCGCCGGGCTCCGCTCGGCCTTCGACCCGCTGTTCGACGAATACATCGGGCGCCGCGGCTACAACACCGGCACGAACCGGGCGCAGATGCATCTGCCGTTCCAGGCGCCGTTCAACGATCCTTCCATTATCGAGCATCCGATCGCGATGGCCGTGATCGACGGCTTGCTCGGCGAGTATAACAAGATCTCGTACTTCGCGTCCGACACGCCGATGCCGGGTTCGGATTACCAGGCCGTGCACTGCGATATCAACCCGCTGTTCCCGGATATGTCGGTCGCCCTGCCGCCGTTCAGCCTCGTGCTGAACATCCCGCTCGTCGACACGACCGAAGAGAACGGGCCGCTCGAAGTCTGGCCGGGCGGCACGCATCTGCACGGCGACCGCGCGAACCAGGATACGCTCGGCGGCATCGTCAATCCGCATATGCATATCGTGCGCGCGGCTGAATTCATGCATTCGGAGAAGGTTTACATGTCCGCCGGCTCCATCGTCATCCGCGACATCCGGATGTGGCATCGCGGCACGCCGAACCGTTCGGACTATCGCAGAACGAACATCGCGCTGATCTACAACCGCGACTGGTACGGCAGCGGCTATCAGATCCAAATTCCGCGGGAAACGTACGACAGCCTGCCGAAGCGCTCGCAGCAGCTGCTGCGCAGCGAGAAAGTCGGCTACCCGGTCAAAATGCCTTGGGAATGGTAGGAACTTAGCCTGCGCCGAGCTTGTGCCGAGTCGGGGACTGAAGCTCAAACTGGTGCTTAGCCCGCGTCGGTCAAAATCGGCCTTGCCGTTGCGCGGCTGCTTCCTAAGCCGACGCCGCAACCGAGAAAGCAGCTCGTTCATCCAGAACGAGCTGCTTTTTTCTTGCCGCGGCGAGCTTGTCCGCCGTCAATATGCTTTTTTTGCCGTCGCCCGTCTTGTCCGCCGTTATGATGCTATTTCTTGCCGCGGCGAGCTTGTCCGCCGTCAATACGCCGGTTCCATCTCGCGCGACATCGCCTGGAGCTTCTTCTTCGCGCGATGGATCTGGGTCTTCACGGCGCCGATCGATATTTTTTGAATGGACGCCAGCTGTTTGTACGTCAGCCCGTAGCCGTACACGAGCAGCAGCGCCTTCCGCTGCTCCGGCTTCAAGACCTCGAGCAGCTCGAACTCGTCCGATTTTTCGAGGGCGCTTTCCATGCCCCCGTCGACGGCGCCCGAGATGACCTCCATGCGGTCGTACGAGAATTCCTGGCTTCTCATCCGTTTCCGGTACAGATCGATCGCGGTGTTGCGGGAGATGACGTTGAGCCAGGCCTCCTGAATGTCGTCGAACTTCAGCGCGTTGAACCGCCGGAATATTTTGATGAACGTTTCCTGCACCGCGTCCTGCGCCAGAAAATGGTCCCTTAAGATCGAATACGCGTAATAATACACTTGTTTGTAATGCTTCTGATACAGAGCGTTGAATACCTCGTTTGCGCCAAGATCCATCATCGTCGCTTCATCCTTTTGCATGGAGAACTCCTCCTGCTTGGTCCAGTTGGGGGGCAGGCGCGGCTTGGCTGCCATCGGATTCCGCCGCCAAGTATGCCGCGCATAATTTGAATACCAAACCGCCGATCACGCCGCCTGCCGTATTGAGCAGCAGATCGTCGACGTCGAAGGTGCCGATGGCGAATACGGCCTGCCCGCCTTCGAGCAGCAAGCTCAGGCCGAACGAAGCCAGCAACGTGCCGGTCAGCGGCATCCCGCCGTTCTTGGACAGCAAGCCGAGAAACAGGCCGAGGGGAGCGAAGATCGCGATATTCCCCACCAGGTTCATCAGGTCGTGCGGCGATTGGCCGTGTAGCGTCCTGGCGATTTCCTTGAAAGGCGTCAGGTTGCCGCCGTGCAGCTGCCAGCTGAGATAACCGGGGCTGTCCAAGCTCCTCAGGAGCTGGTGCCACAAATACTTGGCGTCGATGAGGCGGAATTTAAATAAAATGATTTCGAATAACGCGTATAGGTACATGGCAAGCAGCGCGCGAATCATAAAGCCGTTCAACCGTCTGTTGGGTGTCATCTCGTTTCCTCGCTTTCTTCCTGGCCTTTCTACCTCTTCAGCATAAGAAAAACAATTTAAAGAGAAAGTGGGTAAATCTTAAATAAATATAAAACTTGCGCCCCTCGCGAGCGCGAAAGCGTCTCTGCGACCAACCGGCGAACCGGCCGACCAACCGGCCGGCACAGAAACGAAAAAACAGCCCGCGGCCCGGGCTGTTCCTTCGTCGATTCCGATCGGCGCGTCTACTCGTTCAGAACGGTCGTGGCGCGGTTCTGGATCAGCTTCGCCGCTTCCTCCGCGGTCTTTTGCCCGCCGTAATACGCGTAGGCTTCCTCCCCGACGATCCCGACCACTTTGCCGTCCAGCTGCTCATAATTCGTCGTGGCATGGAGAAGCTCCTTGAAGCGGGCGAATTCCTCGTCCGTCGCGGTCGCCGTTTGTCCGTTCGGCAGTTTGCGGGAGCCGCTCTTCACTTGTGCCGCCAGATCGTCCAGCTGCTTGTCGTTCACCGATTTGAGCAGCGAAAATCCTGCCCGCCCCTCAGCGGTTTGCCCTTCCTCGGACAGCAGGAAGGCGATGAATTTCCAGGCCGCCTCCTTCGCCGGGGACTTCGCCTGGATCGCGAACTGCATCACGGGGATGATCCGCATGCCGCTCGCCTCGCCGATGTGCGGCTTCGTCACGACGCGCGGATGGGCGAAATACGCATGCAGGCCGTCGATGATGTCTGCCGGCGATTGCACGACCGCCGAATAGAACAATTGCTTGCCCATGTCCGCCGGCTCCGAAGTCATGACCTTATCCGCGTAGATTTGGTCGACTTGCTTCAGCAAGCTCACGAATTCGGGAGCATCGAAGCTGGCTTTCTTGGCGTCGGCATCCACGAATTTGGCGTAATTATCGACCACCATTTCTTGCAGCAGGACATCCGGCGGCATATCCGCCATGGCATATCGGCGTTCCTTGCCGCTCTGCTGCTCCTGCTGCATGATCGCCTTCGCCGTCGTCACGAACTGCTCCCAGGTCCAGGTCGCTTCGTCGTAATCCGCCTGCGCGAGCGCGTCCCCGTCGCCCACGAAAGCCCGCACGTTGAAGCCGGCCGGCATGGCGTACGTGCCGCCGTTCATCTTCACCGCGTTCAAGACGTTCATTTCCAAATCGCCTTTGTTCGGCAGAGCGTCCTTCGACATGAGATCGTCCATGTTCAGAAACAGCTTCTTGTCCACGTATTCCTCGATCGGCAAATTGTCCGTTTCATAAACATCCGCGCCTTTCCCCGACAGCAGCGCCGTATTCGTCGTCTTCTGGTACTTCTCGTAATCCTCGGGCTCGAATGTTTCGCCGATTTGTTTATACGCCTTGATTTGCAAATCGATCTCGGGATGCTTCGCTTCGAACTTCTTCTCCAGCGTCTGGTAGAAGGGGGTCAATTGCCGGACCGACAATGTCACGGTCGACGTTTCGCCTTCCGATCCCTTGTTGTCTGCCGTAGTCGCTTCCCCTTCGTCGCCGGAACTGCAGGCGGTCGTCAAGGTCAGGAACAACGCTGCCGTGCACAGCCATTTTTTCATCGTTGAAATGCCTCCGTTTTGTTTATTCATCCTGCTTCGGTTACTGCAAGCGAACGCGGTTCCCGTCCTGGAGCGGTTCGCCGCTCTCGAGAACGATCCGTTCGTCCTCGCTCAGCAGGTCCGATTGGATCATCGTCTGGACGCCGTTCGTTTGCTCTTCCTGGATTCGCACTTGGCGGGCCGCAAAGACATTGCCGAGCGCCCCTCTCCGTTCTTCGACGACATAGACGAATGCGCCGTTGCCGTCGCGATGAATCGCCGCATTGGAGACGAGCAAGCCCGATTGCGGCGAAGGCTGCTTGAGCGCGAGCTTCGCCTCCTCGCCGCCTTGCAGGCCGGCGTCCGCGAGCTTCAGCTTGACGACCTGCATCGGGATCGGCGGCGCGTTCGCCCCATCGTCGCCGGCGGCGCGCAGCGGAGCTTCCTCCAGCTCGTCGATCGTTCCGGCGACGATGCGCGTCCGTTGCCCTTGAACGGTATGTACCTCGACGTCAAGCCGCTTCCCGACCGTCAAGCCCAGGTTGGCGATCAGCGCGCGATCCGCCGTCACCGCAAGCCGGTAGCCGAGGCTGCCGTTCGCGATGCGGATATCCGGTTCGCCGGAGGACGCCAATCCTTCGACGGCGTTCACCTGCGTGACCGTCCCGTCGAACGGCGCGCGGATTTCCCGCTCGGCGGCCAGCTTTTCGGTCAGATCGGCGATTTTCCGCTGCTGCGCGCCCAGATCGAGCTTCAAGGATTCGATCGCGCGTTTGGCTTTGCGAATCTCGAGCGCGTCTCCCCCCGCCGACGTCAGGATGAACTGGTCTTGGGCGTTCTGCAGCTCGATGTTTTGTTTCTCCGCGAAGGAGCGTTCGTCTTCCAATTCGCGTGCCGCGGACGCGCCGTCGTACGTGACGAGCAGCTGTCCTTTCTTCACGCGCTCGCCTGTCTTCACCCGCACCTTCCGTACCTTCCAGCCGGCCGGGTTCGGCAGCTCCGCTTCCGAGTAGGGCTCGAGCCTGCCGCCGGCTTCGAGCGTGAACGCCAGGCTGCCGCGAACCGGTTGTTCCGTCCGCACCTTCGGCAGCGTCAACGATTGCAGCGTGTTGCCGAATAACGTCATGATCGCAAGCAGACCCGCAAATACCGAGAAGGCGATCAAAATGATTCGTTTGCGCCTGCCGTCCGACCGCGCTGCTGCCAATTCCATCTTCCGTCTTCTCCTCCGTTCGAATGATCCGGCCGACCGCGATCCGCGGACGCCGTTCTTGCGCGGCCATGGTTATCCTTTGATGCCGGACAATTGGATGCCTTCGATAAAATACGTCTCCGCGTACAAGAACAACAGCACCATCGGCGTCATGTACAGCATCGACGCGGCGAACGCGATCCCTTTCTCGGCGTTGATCCGCGATAAATAGACGGACAGCGGCTGCTGGAACGGATTATCCAGAAAAATCAGCGGCTGCTCGACCATGTTCCAATAATCGACGAACAAGAGAATCGCGAGCGAAGCCAAGCCCGGCTTGATCAGGGGCAGGATAATCGCGCGAAAGATCCGCAGGTGCCCGGCGCCGTCCATCTTGGCGGCTTCGAGATACGCGTAGGGAATATGCAGCGCGAACTGCCGAAGCATGAACACGCCGAACGCCGCGAAGATGCCGGGCAAAATAATCGCGTTCGCGCTGTTCAGCAGCCCGAGCTTGCCGGCCATGATGTAATTCGGCACGAGCGTGACTTGGAACGGCATGAGCATCGTCAGCAGGTAGACGAGAAAAATCGTCTCCCGGCCGCGGAATTGCAGCTTGCCGAGCGCATAAGCGGCAAGCGCCGCGATCAAGGTCTGCCCGGCGATTATCGGCGCCACCATGTATACCGAATTCCAGAACATCCGCAGATACCTCGGACTGCTCAGCAAAACCTCGCCGTACTGCTTCAAGGACACGAGATCCGGCAGCAATTTCAGGTTCGCGAACGGCGGCTCGTCCCCGGAAGCCGTCTTCACCTGCCCGATCGAGCCGTAGTTAATATCGAGCTCCTGCGCGGTCATGAGCGAATTGGTGAACGTGATCGCGATCGGACTCACGAACAGCAGCGCGATCATGCCGAGCACGAGCGTTAACGCGCTTTTTTGCAGCGACTTGGCGATGGGCACGCGCCCTCCCTCCTATTCCATGAACTGCCGATACCGGCGTTCGACCGCGAACAAGCCCAGGACGATCAGCAGGATGCCGCCCGCCATCAGCGTCGCCGCCGCGGTCAGTTTCTGAATGTCGAGCGACAGGAACATGTTGTTCATGTAATGCTGCAGCATATAGATGCTGTCATGCGGATAATCCCCGGCGATCAAGTACGTCTCGCGAAATACTTTGAACGAGTTCATGATCGACATGATCGCGACCACGAACATCGCGGGGATGAGATACACCAGCGTGATGCCGCTGAATCGCCGCCAGCGCCCCGCGCCTTCGATCTGCGCGGTCTCGTAGTAATCCTGCGGAATCTGCTGCAAGCCCGCCAAGAACAAGATGACGTTATAGCCGACGTTCTTCCACAGGTACACGACGACGACGACGTTGCGCGCCGATCCGGTCTTCATCCAATCCGTCCGCTCCCAGCCGAATGCGCTCAGCCATGCGTTCAGCGAACCGTTCCAATCGATCAGTATCTGCCAGACCAGCACGATCGAAGCGACCGGGACGACGAGCGGCAGCACGTAAGCCGTCCGCAGCCATCTCCGCAGATAAAGGCTCTTGTTCAACAGCAGCGCCAAGCCGAGCGATATCGCGAGATTGAGCGGAACGCCGACCGCGCTGAAGTAAGCGCTGTTGGCCGCCGCCTTGCGGAACGAACCGCTCGCCAGCAGCTCGCGATAATTCGCGAGACCGGCGAAATGCCCGTCCACCGGACTGTCCAGCACCGAGTAGAAGACGCCCATCGCGAACGGAATCAGATAGAACAGCGCGAATCCGGCGCCGCTCGGAGCCAGAAACAGCCATGCCGCAGCCGCGTCCGTGCGATGCCGCCGCGCCGGCCATCGCCCCGTTTTCCATCCCTGCCATCTCTTCCTCACATTCTGTATCCACCTGCCTTTCATGCCTCAACAATAAAGCGGACGGATAAAGAAAGAAGTAGGCGAAAGATTAAATTTCCCTAAAACGGCGGCGACTCGGCGTCTACCGGCACGGCAGCCGCACTTCGAACATGGTGCGGATCAGGCTGCTCTGGGCCGAGATGTCGCCCTGATGCTGCTCGACGATATTCTTCGCGATGAACAGGCCGAGCCCGGTGCTCCCCTCTTGATGCGTTCGCGCATGATCGCCGGTGTAGAACATGTCGAAAATATAAGGCAGCTCCTCCGCGGGAATGGAATCGCCGTAGTTGATCACCTGAATCGTCGCCTCGTCCGCATTCGCCGTGCAGCGAATATCGACGAATTGGCCGTCCTTGCCGTAGCGCACGGCATTGGTCAGCAGATTCTCGAAGACGCGCGCGAGCAGCTCGCCGTTTCCTTGGATGCACACGCCGGGCGGCACCTCCAGCCGGGTCGTCAGGCCGCCGCGCTCGAACACGGGAAAGAGCTCCTCGTTCAGTTGAACGAGCAGCTCGCTGAGATCGATCGTTTTCTTGTCGACGGCCAGCTTGCCGTAGTTCATGCGGGTGATCTCGAACAGCTCGTCGATCAGCCGCTCGAGCCGCTGGGACTTCGCGAACGAGATATTCGCGTAATGCTTCATCTCCGCCGCCGACAATCCGTCGTCGCGAATGATGTAATCCAGATACCCGAGCACGGACGTCAGCGGCGTGCGCAGGTCATGCGCCAGGTTCAGGACCAGCTGTTCCTTGCTGTTCTCGGCAAAGTCTCCCCGCTCCAAAGCATCCTGCAATTTCACGCTGGCGAGGTTGATGTCCCTGGCGATCGCGCCGAATTCGTCCGTCGAGGGGATACGGACGCGATTGTTGAAGTCGCCGTTCGCGAGCTGGTTGATGCCGCTCGAGATCTCGCGGAAATACCCGGCGTACCGCTTGGTCAGCACGAAGAAGAAATAGACGGACAGCGGGATGAAGATGATCAGGAAGAAGTTGACGTCGCCGATGTCCCGGATGAAATACCGCACCTTCGTCAGCGGATTCTCGACCTTGGTCGTATAGTAGTAAAGCTGCAGCGCTTTGTAGATCGCATACGTGATCCCTGCGGCGCACAGCATGCTCAGACCGAACAGCAGAATCATTTTGAAACGGAAACTCCGGATGATGTCAGCCATTGAACGTATACCCCACTCCCCAGACGGTTTTGATCAATTTGGTTTTCTGCGCGTCTTCCTTGAGCTTCTTCCGCAAGGTGCGAATATGCACCATGACCGTGTTGCTGCCTTCGTAATAGGTTTCGCCCCATACGTGCTCGAAAATGTTTTCCGAGCTGTACACCTTCTTCGGATAGCTGGCCAGCAGAAGCAGGATGTCGAATTCCTTCGGCGTCAGCTCGATCGGCTCGCCGTACAAGAAGACGGCGCGTTCGTCGGGATGGATGACCAGTCCGCCGGCTTCGATCGTCTGCTTGTTCGCGGGCGCGGACGCGTTGAACTGCTTCGCCCGCCTGAGCTGGGCATTGACCCGCGCCACCAGCTCCATCGGGTTGAACGGCTTGGTCACGTAATCGTCCGCCCCCCTGACGAGTCCCGCGATCTTGTCGAGATCGCTCGCCTTGGCGCTCAAGAAGATGATCGGCAGATGATGCTGCTCGCGAATTTGCCTGGTGACCTCGTACCCGTCGAGCTTGGGCATCATGATGTCCAAGATCGCCAGATCGACGGCATTCGCCTGCATCGCGGAGACCGCCTGCTGGCCGTCGTATACTTTCAGGCAGCGGTAACCTTCCTTCTCCAGATGCAGCCCGATCAGATCGGCGATCTCCGCTTCGTCGTCGGCGATCAATATGGTGATCGACACACTCTTCCCCCCTGCCTTTCGTCATAGGCGGCCATCATCGTCCGCAGGCCAAAAAGCCCGTTCATGCCGTGATCAGCTGGACGGGCCGTTTCGTGCCGTAGGTTAGGCTTGCTTGGTTGCGGTCGGCTATGCGCGCTTATAGTCTCACGGTGACGATGACGCCGTCCGTGTTGTTGCCGGATATGTCGTAGCTGCCCTTCGCCGGCACATGCAGGGTCGTATCCTCCGCGACCGGGAAATAGAAGATCTCGTAGGTTTTCCCGTCGACCGTGACGGACGCCTTCTGCTGTGCTTTCAGATAAGCCAGATACTCTTCCAAGACAAAATCATGATCCGCCATGATGGCGCTGTGCGGCAACCCGACGTACCGGAAATGCCAAGGCTCGAACAAGATGCCCGTCACGGCCGTCTTGTTCGCCGGGTAACGCAAGGTGAATCCGTATTTCCACGCGTTCTCCGTCAACCATTTTCCTTCGGGGGCGTCGCTCATCTCCCCCAAGGTGGAACCGACATCGAGCGACAAGCCCAGGTTATGCTCGCTGTAGCCGGCGGGCATCGCGTAATCGGCGCCCATTTGCCGGTAGAGCTCGTCCTGCTTGGTCTCGTCCCGGTAGCCGCTGCTGACGATAAAATGCTTCACGCCTTCGCCCGCCGCCGCGTCGACCATCGTCGAGAATTTCTCGGCCAAGTCCGGCGACAGCATGATCGAGCTGTCCAGCAAGCCGAAGCCGTCCAGCAGCTCCTTATGCCGGTATAAGTTGACCGCTTCGGTCTCCGCGCCGCCCTCCGGCACGGGATTGTCCTTGTTGACCAGCAAGAGATCGCCCCGGTGAACCTGATCCCGGGTCACGTCGATATTCATTTCCGATTCGGATGCATCCGTCTCCTGCGCGTGTTTATCGGATGCCGGCGCCAGCTCCGGTCCGGAAGCCGGATCCGGCCCGGAGGCTTGATCGGACGACTGGACTTGTCCGGAATCCGCCGGCGGTCGTTCGCGGTCCGCTTCCGATTTGTGCTGCGACGCCCGGTAGCCGATCAGCAGCAGGACGGCAAGCACTACGATTCATTTCTTCATTGCAATGTTCCTCCTGAACGTTCGTCTGTCCCAGCATAAGGCGAACTAGTTAAAAAGAAAACGCGTTAAACCTAAAATATTTCTTAAATTCCGTACCGGAATGAGCGGCGCGACGCGGTCCCGGACGCCCCGGCGGACGGCAAAAACCCCCGACCTTTCCAGATCGAGGGTTTTCGCTTAGATGAACCATGCACATGCAGACTGGGGATATTCGCTTGCTTCGAGCATCGAATGCACAGGTCGGGGATGCTTGCTTGTACGGCGCATTCGACGAACGCGCACCTCGGGAAGACGTTACCTGCGGCGCAGCCGCTTGTCGAGAACGGCCGGGTGGTCGGCATTGTAATTGTCGGCCGGATTGAGATCGGTGCCGGGCGGGACGATCCCGTCGATGCGGTCGAGGATCTCGCCGTTCAATTCGACGTCGGCGCCGGCAAGCAGTCCGTCCAGCTGTTCCTGCGTCCGCGGACCGATAATCACCGAACTGACGCCGGGATGCGACCGGACGAACGCCAGCGCGAGATGCGGCAGCGCGATGCCCGTCTCGTCCGCGAGGGCGTTCAGTTTCCGAAGCGCTTCCGCTTTGCCTTGATTGGCCGGGATGGTCGCGTCGTACAACGCCGGTCGGCTCGTCGCCCGGTGGCTGCCCATTTGATCGGCGCGGCCGGACAACCAGCCGCCGTTCAGCGGGCTATAGGTGAGCACGCCCATGCCGTAACGCTGCGCGGCCGGCAGGACGGCCGCTTCGAGCTTACGCGCGAAGATGGAGTACATCGGCTGCTCCGTCAGAAAGCGATGATGGCCGCCCTGACGCGCCGCCCATTGCGCCTCGACGATCAGCTCCGCGGGGAACGTCGACGAGCCGATCGCCCGCACCTTGCCCGCTCGGATCAGATCGGACAGCGCCGCGAGCGTCTCGTTGAGATCGGTATCGTAATCCGGGCGGTGGATCTGGTACAGATCGATGTAATCCGTTCCGAGCCTGCGAAGACTGTCGTCGACCGCGCGCTTGATCCAGCGAGCCGAACCGCCGCGGTGATTCGCGTCGGGGCCCATGGGAAGGCCGAACTTCGTCGCGAGCACCGCGTCGTCCCGCCGTCCTTTGAGCGCCTTGCCGACGATTTCCTCCGACTCGCCTCTCGAGTAGACGTCGGCCGTGTCGATAAAGTTGATGCCGGCGTCCAGCGCCGAGTGGATCATGCGGACCGAATCGTCATGATCCGCGTTGCCCATCGTGCCGAACATCATGGCGCCAAGCGTAAATTCGCTGACCGAGATGCCGGTAACGCCGAGAATTCTTCGTTTCATGGATGGAGCCTCCTCCTTCGCGATGCTTGATTGGCGTTCACCTGCATCGTACCCGATGGAGCAAACTCCAAGTCAAGCGACCGTCCGATACTTGCGGCCGTCCGCGCGCTCAATCGTTAAGCTTCACGCCGGTCAGCGCTTCGCTGAGCGTCCATAAGCGCTTGGCCGCTTCGGGATCGATCGCCCACGGACGAACGCCCGTGCCCTTCACGCTGTCGGCCGGCACGGCTTCGGAGATATCGTTATCCTCGCAGTAGACCCCGCCCATGCCGTCCAGCCGGCTGCTCGTCGCGCACCAGACGCTCGTCGCCGCTCCCTGCGGGACGGTTTTCATCTGGTCCGCGTTCGCGTCGCCGACCTTGCTGCCGTTCTTGTCCGTTACCTTCTGGACGCCGTTCTCCTCGTCGGTCAAACTGCGGCCGATATCGGTCGGGATGAGACCGGGATGAACGGAGAACGCGCGGACCCCGCTGGATTTGCCCAGCTTGTCCAGCTCCAGGGCGAATAAAGCGTTGGCGGTCTTGGACTGCGCGTACGCCTTCCATTTGTCGTACTCCCGCCGTTCGAAATTCGGGTCGTCGAAGTCGATGCCGCCCAGCCGATGCGCGCGCGAGGTGACCGCGACGACCCGCGCGCCGCCGGCCTCTCGCAGCGCCGGCCACAGTCTGGCCGTAAGCTGGAAATGCCCGAGATGGTTCGTCGCGAACTGCGACTCGTAGCCGCGCGCATCGCGCGTCAGCGGGTTCGCCATGATGCCCGCGCTGTTCACCACTATATGGAGCGGCCGGCCGGAAGCCAGAAACCGCTCGGCGAAGCCGTCGATCGAGGCCGGATCCGTCAGTTCCATCCGCTCGGTCTCCACCCGCGGTATACCCGCAAGCGCGGCTTGCGCTTTCTCCTGCGACCGCACGGGCACGATCACCGTGGCGCCGGCTTCGGCCAGCACGCGCGTCGTTTCGAGTCCGATGCCGGAATAGCCGCCCGTCACGATCGCGATTTTGCCGGTCAAGTCGCGTCCGGCAAGCACTTCCCGCGCCGTCGAGCGCGGCCCGAATCCGGATCCGATCGGCGCCTGCGGCGTTGTTTCGTTTGCTGAATATAAGTACATATGGGTTACCGCCTTCGATAGGATTCATTCCGTTCGCTATAGGTTGTCGACTTTCCCGGAATGTCATCCCATCTTACGCCTTAAAGTTCACTTTAAGGCAAGCATTTTCTTCGGGCGGTCCCTGGGCGAAGGCTGGACGACGAGCGAACAGCAACATGCCGCCGACAAATCGAAGGCATCTGCGGCAAGCTGTCCGTCATGCAGGCTGAAACCTGCCGCTTATGAATCCAACGTCGGCCCCTTAGCGCATTCGTCAACGCGATACGGGATCCTGATAGTGCCCGCGCGGCTTTTTGCCGCTCCAGCGGTCGTCGATTTGCTCGAGCGTCGATTGGTAACGCGTATCCACGCTGAGCCGATAATGATGCGTCGTGTTTTCCAGCGAGCAGTGCATGAGGAACATGCCGAAGATGAGAATATCCCCTGCCCGGAATTCCGTCGTCGCCCACTTGCCGCCGTATTTGTTCGTGATGACGAGCGGATCGTCCGTGTAATGGCCGATGCCGTCCCGGTCCGCGTCCTTCTTGCCGTACGATTGCTTCAAGTCCTCGAAGCGATGGGAATCCAGGCAGAGCGCGAGACCGCCCGTCGCATAATCGACGTCGCCCAGCGGGGACCAGACGGTGTACACGTTGCGCGTGCCGCGGCCCATATAGACGATGTCGTAATGCGCGCCCGTGAAGTCGCCCTTGCCGACGGCCCGAAGCCACTTGTAATGATACGTCAGCGACTTCGCGTCCAGCAGCCGATCGAATAACAGCATGATGTGATCGCCGTTCAGCACGTTCAGCAGCTCCGGCAGGTCCTCGTTCGTACCGCCCATGAAGAGCGACTTGCTTCCGTCCGCCATGACGGCTTCCTCCAGCAGGGTGTCCCGGTCAAGCTTGCCCATCTTTCGCATCTTCTCCAAAACGGCGCGTCTCGCCTCCAGCACCCGTTCCCGATCGTGAAAGCCGCGCAGCAGCAAGTACCCGTCCTGCGCGATTCGCCTTCGCAGCGCATCGGCATCGTGCAAAATGTCGTTCGAATCCTTTAATTCCGTTAAATGCGGTCCTCCGAGCTCCAGCTCCCGGCTTCCAACCTTGACGAACATGCGGCAGCCCCCTATCGCGCGTGATAGCTTCATTGTAGCCGCCGGCGGCTCCCCGTTCCATGGAGCGAAGTCGCGGAAACATGTATAATCGTACGTATAATGCCCATTCGATCCCCTCGTCAGGAGGCCGCCCGCATGACTTACATGAACATCCCCTACGGACCGGACGATCCCGTCGCGCTTCGCGAGCTTCGGTTCAAAACGATCTGGAAAGTGCTGACGAACGACGCCTACCAAGTCGCCAAGCCGCAGGGGTTCGAGTCTCCCGGCATCTTCGTCACGTTCGACGGAAAAGGCACGATCGCGTTGGCGGACCGTGCCTTCGAATTGGACGCCGGAACCTATATGATCGTCCCGGGCGGCGTTCCCTGCGCCTACCGTTGTCCGGCAGGCGAGTGGAAATTTTATTTTATGCAATTCGATCCCCTGGACATGGCGCATGAGCTCGAGCTCGCCGTCGGAGAGCCTGTCTCGACCGCCAAGATTGCCGAAGCGGTCCGGCTCTGCGAGCGGCTCATCGACAGCCTCATCGTCCGGCCGATCGGCTACGGCTACGCCGTTCGCGAAGCCGCGCAGGAACTGCTGCTGCTCTTTGCCAGGGAGCAGGAAGCGACCGGCCGGCGGCGGCATCCGGAGCTCGACGACATCTTGTTCCGCATGCATCAGCATATCGGGCAGCCGGTGCCGGTCGGCGACTTCGTCCGCCGGAGCGGGTTGTCGCGCACGGCGTTCTTCGCCCGCTTCCGCGACCGAACCGGCATGTCGCCGGCCCGCTACATGCAGGAGCTCAAGCTGGCGTCCGCCAAGGCGGCGCTCGAGACGACGAGCGCCTCGATCAAGGAGATCGCGGCATCGCTCAGGTTTTACGACGAGTTCCATTTCTCCAAGCTGTTCAAGCAAAGGTACGGCATCTCGCCCCGCGCATACCGGGGCGGCAGGGAACTTTAGCCGCCGATTCCTTGCGATTCGTTCGCAGCCCGGACCGCGATCGGCTTCAAGGCGGCTTCCAGCTCGGCCCTGCGCGGTTCGAACCAGGCCGGCAGCATGAGCTTCCGTCCCAATTCGCCCGGCGCCTCGTCCCGCGCGAAGCCCGGGACGTCCGTCGCGATCTCGAATAGAATGCCGCCCTTCTCGCGGAAATACACCGCATGGAAGTATTGCCGGTCCTTGATCTCGGTCGGCTCATACCCGCCGCGGACGAGCAGCTCCCGCCAGCGCGCGAGCTCTTCCTCGTCCTTCGCCCGGAAAGCGATGTGATGCACGGTGCCGACGCCGCCTTTGCCCCATTCCATGTCGGTCAGCGGCACGTCGATCACGCCGCCCTTGTCCGCCGTGCCGACGAATCGGGCATAGCCGTCCTGTTCGCCGACCTTGGTCAGCCCGAGCACGTTCTCGAGCGCATCCAAGGTCGGTTTGTAATCCCTGCTGAAGAGAACCGCGCCGCCGAAGCCCTTGATCGCTTGGCCGGACGGAATGCCCGCGTAATCGTCCTCGCGTTCGGGTCCTTCCGCCCGCTCGACCAGCTCCATGCGCAGCCCTTCGCCGTTCTCGAACTGGAGGAAGGCTTCCCCGAACCTCGTCTCGCAAGCGGCGGCGATGCCGTGTCCCGCCAGGCGTTCTTCCCAATACCCGCTCGCGCCGGCCGGTATGGCGAACGTCGTGATGCCCGGCTGTCCCCCGCCGACCTTTCCGTCCCGCGCGGTCGAGGACGGGAAGAACGTAATCACGGTTCCGGGCGCGCCGATCGGATCGCCAAAATACAGATGATACGTATCCGGCGCGTCGAAATTAACCGTCCGCTTCACGAGCGGCAGTCCCAATATGCCCGTATAAAAGTCCACGGTCGTCTGCGGATCCCGCGAAAACGCCGTAATATGATGAATGCCTGCCGTCCGTTCGGACATAACCATCTCTCCTTGTTCATTTCTTGTTGTCGAATTGCATCGCCCCGCAGGGAGGTTGCCCGCGCACGCGGAAACAGCCGCCCTCCGTCCGAAACGGGGAATCGGCTGTTTGGCTTGCGCCCGAGGCTTCAAGCGATCAGCTTCTGCGCTTGATCGCCAAACACTGCTCGATCGCGGACGAGACGGCGTCCATCTGGATCGGCTTGCTGATGTATTCGTCCATGCCCGCCGCCAAATACCGCTCCCGGTCGCCTTTGAGCGCATGCGCCGTGACCGCCACGATAAACGGAATTTTCTCCGCCGACATTTTTTCCTTGATCACGCGGGCGGCCTCGACGCCGTCGACGAGCGGCATCTGAACGTCCATGAAGATGATGTCGTAGGGGGAACGTTCGACCGCCTCGATCGCTTCCGCCCCGTTCACGACGACGGTCGAATTGTAGCCGAGCTTCTCGACCATTTTCTTGAGCACGGTCTGGTTGACTTCGTTATCCTCCGCGATCATGATCCGCAGCGGATCCGCCGCCTGGACTTCCTCGGACTCCGCGCTCGCGACGGCCGGCAGCTCCAACTGCCGGAAGGTGCCCGTGAACACGAACGTCGAGCCCGGTTGATCGCCGTTGTGCTCGTGCCAGATATCGCCGTCCATCAGCGCCACGAGCTTCTTGCAGATAGCCAGCCCCAAGCCGGTGCCCTCGAACTCGCGCGTCATGAAATAATCCGCTTGGTAGAACGGATCGAACAGATGAACGACCTTGTCCGCGGCGACGCCGAGGCCGGTATCCCGGATCGAGAACCGGAGCTTGACCTTGTCCGCTTCCGACGAGGGATCGCGCTGGACGACGATCGAGACCGCGCCGTTCGGCGTAAATTTGATCGCGTTGCCCATCAGATTCATGAGCACCTGGCGAACCTTCGTCACGTCCCCCATGACAATCTGCGGCACATCCTGCGCGATGGAGGTCGTGAGCGCGAGATTTTTCTCGAGCGTCTTGGGCAGGATCACGTTCAGCGCATCCGATAGCGTGGTCCTGACGCTGAACGGTTCTTCGACGAGCTCCGACTTGCCCGATTCGATCTTGGAGAAGTCGAGAATATCGTTGATGATGGCGAGGAGCGTCGTGCCGCTCTTCTTGATGATTTGAACGTACTCCTGCTGTTCGGCGTCCAAGGGCGTCTGCAGGATCAGATCGGTCATGCCGATGACGCCGTTCATGGGCGTCCGGATCTCATGGCTCATCATGGCCAGGAAATCGCTCTTCGCCCGATTCGTCTTCTCCGCGGCTTCCTTCTCGATGATGAGCCGCTTCTGCTCCGTCATGTCTTTGGCGATCAGGTAGAAGCCGACGTTCTTGCCGCGAATGATGATCGGCGCGACCGTCGCCAGCACTTCCACCCGATGCCCGTCTTTATGGCGAATCAGATTAATGTCGTTCTCGACCGACGTGTAATCGCCGTGCGTCGTCAACACGTTGCGCACATTGAGCTCGCCGATCAACTTGGCGATATCCGTGCCGATCAGCTCCGGTATCTTGTAGCCGGTCAGGCTTTCCGCCATGACGTTCCCGTTGATGACCGTGCCGTCCAAGCCGAACGAGACGATCGCGTCGTGATTGTATTTCTTGAGCGACGTGTAACGTTCGATGCTCTCCTGCAGCTTGAGCTCCGTCGCTTTGGTCGCGGTGATATCCAGCACTTGCGAGATGTAATATAGCGGAAGCCCGGTCTCCTCTTCGCGAACGAGCGAGACGTGCAGCGACGTCCAGATGCTGTCGCCGTTCCGGTGCATGAAATGTTTCTCGACCTCGAAGGTATGCGAAGCGCCGTCGAACAATTCTTGGAGCACCCGCGCGTTGATCGCGGGATCGTCCGAATAGACGAAGTCGGTTGCCGGCCGGCTCAGCAATTCTTCGTGCGTGCAGTCGAATATTTTGCAGACGGCAGGGTTCGCGCTGATCCAATCCCCCTCGATCGACACGAGCGCGATGCCGATCGGCGCGTGCTTGAACACATGTTCGAAAACCGATTGCTGACCGACGATCTCCAAATCCTGCATGACGATATACCTCCCGATGAGCCCGATGTAGCCGTTATCCGGGGCTGCGAGCAATCCTCGCCGAGCGCCATGGCGCTTTATTCCCCTAGCATAACTACACCGCTCAGCCATTATGCGAAACAGCTAAACGGCATTCTCGGCGATGTATTTTAGCAGGAAGCCGTTGCGGAACTTCCCATTCGGGTCGCTATCCTCCAGCAGGCGGACGAATTCCGGCCGTTTCTCGTACAGCGACTGCACCCGCGCTGGCGCCATCGTGAACAGCTTCGCCCAGTGCGGACGGGCGCCGAAGGGCGCCAGCCCTTCCTCGATCAACGGCAGCACGGCCTGCACCGCCGCCCATTCCGGCTTCCACGTGAAATGAATCGCGACCGAATCCTGCCGGTAGCACGGACTCATCCAAAACCCGTCCGCGGCGATCGTGCGCACTTCGGACGTATACAGCAGCGGCGAGATCGCGTCCCGCAGCCGGTCGATGGCGAGGAGCGCTTCGTACGCCCGTTCGCGCGGCACGAAATATTCGCTCTGCAGCTCCTCGCCCGCGCTCGGGGTGAACGCCATGCGAAAATGCGGCAGCCGTTCATGCCACGGCCCCGGCACGCCGAGCTGTTCGCTGCAATTCTCCGCCGAGTGGCCCGGCACGGGATGCAGGTTCTCCCGGGCGGGCTTCGCGCCGAACAGCTCGGGCAGGACGCCAGCGTCAGCGTCGCCCGCATGCTTCGTCTTCACCCATACTTGATTGAACGCCGGCTGCTTCCAATCCGTGAACAAGCTGACGCTGTAGCCGCCCGCGAGGATCGCCTCCGCGTTCGACTCCAGCTGTGCCAAGGGCAGGTCCTCGTACACCTGCTGGGTCATCTCGAACGCCGGGACGACGTCCAGCGTAAGCTTCGTGACGACGCCCAAGCCCCCGAGCCCGACCGCCGCGCCGTCGAATCGCCCGTCTTCGTCCCCGCGGGAGAACACGACGGTTTCCCCGTTGCCCTGGACGACCTCGAGCGAGCGGACCGCCGTGGCCAGATTGCCGTTCCGGACGCCGGACCCGTGCGTGGCCGAAGCGCACGCGCCGGCGACGGTGATGTGCGGCAGCGACGCCAGGTTATGCAGCGCGCGGCCGTTGTCTTGCAGATATGCGCACAGGTCGCCGTAGCGAATGCCGGCTTCGACCGTTACCGTGTTGCGGACGCGGTCGAGCGCGATCACCCGGCTCAGCTTCTGAAGCGACACATGCGCGCCGGTCGTGTCGGCGATGTCGTTGAACGAATGCCGCGTGCCGAGCACCTTCAGCCGCTCGCTTCGCGCCACCAAGTCCTGTACCTGCTCCAAGCTATCGGGAATATGGATTTCCGAGGCGCCGTACGTGTAATTGCCGGCCCAATTTCGTTGCTGTTCCACCTCTTCGCACCTCCGTGAGTAGTCGTTCCTCCCTTAACTACTTCGAGAAGCGCGCGCATTTCCCTCCATCGGCTGCAGATCCGCTCCAAAGCGCATGGTTCGGGAGTCCCGGTCCCGGCCAACGCCAAAAGCCGCCTCGCCCGGCAAGACGGCCTTATCATCCTTCTTCATCCTTTTGCGATCCTTGAGATCCTTGCCCGCTATTCGATCCGCGCGCCGGTCATATCCTCGCTAAGCCGCCACAGCCGCTCCGCGAAGTCCGGATCGATCGCCCACGGAAGCACGCCTGCCAGCACTTGGCCGGTCCCCTCGAGCGCAATGTCCGGGATGACCCTCGGCGATGTCGGCATCCAGGCAATAGACGCCGCCCATGCCGTTCAAACCGGCGTTCGCCGCGCACCAGACGCTGGTCGCCGCCCCCTGCTCGACCGACTTGTAGGCCGTCCCGCCGGCGGCCTTCTCCTCGTCCGTCATGAACCGGACCAGATCGGTCATGATCCGGCCCGGATGCACGGAGAAAGCACGGATGCCATGCTCGTAGCCGCGCTTGTCGAGCGCGACGGCGAACAGCGCGTTGGCGGTTTTGGACTGGCCGTACGCCGTCCATTTGTCGAACGGACGCCGTTCGAAATTCGGATCGTCGAAATCGACGCCCCCGAATCGAATGCCGGACGAAGAGACGGAGACGACGCGCGCGCCGCCGCCCGCCTGCTTCAACGCCGGCCATAGCCGCGCCGCGAGCTGGAAATGGCCGAGGTGGTTCGTCGCGAATTGCGACTCGTAGCCGCGCGCGTCGCGCGTCAGCGGCGCGGCCATGATGCCGGCGTTATTGACGAGCATGTCGAGCGGCCGTCCCGAAGCCAGGTAACGCCGCGCGAAAGCATCGATCGACGCGGGATCGGCCAGATCGAGCGTCTCCAGTTCGACGCCCGGGATGCCGACCGCGGCGGTACGGGCTTTCTCCGGCGTCCGCGCGGGCACGATCACCGTCGCGCCCGCTTCCGCCAGCGCCCGGGTCGTCTCCAGTCCGATGCCGGAATAGCCTCCGGTCACGATGGCGGTCCTGCCGCTCAGGTCGCGGCCGCCCAACGCTTCGCGGGCGGTCGTCAGCGGGCCGAAGCCCGAGGGGATCGGCGCCTGCGGGGTGACGCGGTATGCGGTGTCGGTCGGCATGTCAGTCTCCTCCTAATCCCGATAGGTGCATCATCTGTTCGAAATGCTCGATTTTATAGCCCAAGGCTTTCAGCGTCTCGCTCATCTCCGCCATCTGCGACTCGATATGGCGTTTGTGCTCGACCAGCATCCGGCTGCAGCCCTCCAACTCCTTGGCCGCCGCCAGCTTCATGTAGCGCTCGATTTCCTTCAACGGCATCTGCGTCCGCTTCAAACGCGTGATGAAGACGAAACGTTCCAGATCCGACTTGTCGTAGGTCCGCTGCCCGTTCGGCGCGCGCTTGGCTGGCGGCTGCAGCCCGATCTTCTCGTAATAACGGATCGTATCGTAGCTTAACCCCGTCCTTTCGGCAATGTCCGCGATCGACAATACAGGTTCCATGACTCGCCGCCTCCTTGATTTCCGGCCGGCCGGATGGCTGGCCGTTAGTATTAGCATCTTAACCGGTGGAGCATACTCCAGGTCAAGCGCGCGGTCTCCCGCGTCATGCGGTATATTTCGCCGATTTCGGGCCACACTACGTTCAGTTATTTCCAAATTCTTCGCACGGCGATTTTCTTTGGGGGGAGGATAACCCGCGTGGACCCGGCCGAACAATCGAAAATCGAATCGTTCGATCAGCTGTTAACCTTGGTCGGCAAGTCCAGCGATTTCCTGCGGATTGCCCTGGATGCCGGCCCGAACGCCTTACGCTCAGCTATTATCTGTCCATGACCGACAGTCGCGAGGTGCACGACAACCTCCTGCCCGCGCTGCGCAGGATGCAAGACAAAATCGACGGCTGGGCGGACGTTATCGCGCATCTTCCCTTCGACGATGCGAAGACCGAGCGCGAGACGGACCGAATCGTCCAGAAGCTGCAGCAGGGCTACGCCATGATCCAGCTTGCGGCCGGCGCAGGCCAAGCGCTGCTCGTCAACGTCCGCGACGAGAACATGGGTCATCGGGCGAACAACGATACCGAGAACGAATTCAGCGTCATCGGTCCCAAAACCGGCTTCGTCGAGAATCTGACGATCAACATGCACCTGCTGCGGCAGCAAATCGCCGTCCCGCAGCTGATCTTCGAAGAAACGACGATCGGCTCGCTATCCCGAACGGCGGTCGTCATTGCTTACATCGAAGGGATCACGAACCCTCAGATCGTCGAAACGATGAGAAAACGGCTGAAGGGCATCGACTTGGATGTCGTCTACGACAGCGCGCTGCTCGAGCAAGTCATCGCGGATAATTCGAATACGCCTTTCCCGTTGTTTCTGACCACGGAACGCGTCGACCGGATCGCTTACGCCGTGTCCTCCGGCCAAGTGGCCGTGATAAGCGGCGGCTCGCCCTACGTGCTGTCCGGTCCGTCGACCTTCATGGATTTTTTCGTTTCGCCGGAGGACTATTACTTGAATTGGATTTCCGGCACGTTTTTCCGGATCATCCGCATGCTCAGCGTGTTGTTCTCGCTGTTCGCCTCGCCGATCTATATCGCCGTGCTCACTTACCATTTCGAAGTGATTCCGACGCGGCTGCTGCATCCGATCATGCTGTCGGGGCTGCATGTTCCGTTCTCGCCCGTGATGGAGGTGCTGTTCCTGGAGACGACCATCGAGCTGCTGCGGGAAGCGGGAGCGAGGCTGCCCGCGAAGATCGGGCAAACGCTCGGCATCGTCGGCGGCATCGTCATCGGCGAGGCTTCGGTCCAAGCGGCGCTCACGAGCAATATTCTGCTGATCATCGTGGCTTTGTCCGCGCTCGCCTCCTTTACGACGCCGATCTTCAAGATGGCCAATACGATTCGCGTGCTGCGCTTTCCGCTTATCTTGCTCTCCGCGCTGCTCGGCGGTCTGGGCATTGTCGTCGGTTTCATCATGCTGTTGACTCATCTGCTGCGGCTCAAGAGTTTGGATACGCCGTACTTGGTTCCGTTCTATCCGTTCCGGTCGGGCAACTTCGCCGACAGCCTGGTTCGTTCCTCCTATCAATATACGACCAACCGCGCCTTGTTCTTGAACCCCCAGCGCAAGAAGCGCTATAAACCGGACACCGTGAAGGAAGATATCGATCATGAGGACTAAGCTGCTGCTGGGCATGCTTACGCTGAGCGCCATGCTGCTCGCCGGCTGCGGGAACGCGAACATCGTCAATCGGATTCGGATCCTGGTGGCGGTCGGCTTCGACCGGGACGGCGAGCTTTGCAAAGGAACCGTCGCTTACCCGAATTATATCCACCGGAAAGGCAGCCTGGCCATCATGAAAGGAACCGGCAACGATCCGAAGCTGATCCTGCAGCATCTCTCGCTGCAAACGCCGCGCAAAATCAGATACAACAAAATCAATACGATCGTCTTCAGCCGGGAAATCGCGGCCGGAGGCATCACCAGGCTCATCGACACGGTCGCTCGCGATCCCTCGCTAGGCGGCAACGTGCTGCTGGCCGTATCCTCGTGTTCCGCGGAGAAGGTGATCAACAGCCTGGACCGTCAGGAGCTCGAGAATTCGCCTTACAATGTCGTGCAGCAGAACATTCGCGACGGCAACGTCCCGCTGTCCAACCTCTATCTGTTCCTTCACGATTACTATTCGGAGGGCAAGGATCCGTCCATGCCGAGCCTGAGGCTGGACGCCGAGCGCCAAATCGAAGTCGACGGATATGCGTTGTTCAAGAAAGAGCGGCTCCGGCTTGTTCTGGACACGCCCGAAATGACCCTCTTCGAAATCCTGCTGGGCAAGAAAGTCAAGGGCGAAGTGCCATTTACGTACAAAGGCGAGCTCTTCGTAATGTCGATCCATCACGGAAGCACCCGGCTTTCCGCCAATATGCGCGCGGTCCCGGCCGCAGCGCGGTTCGAGGTCCGCTTGAACGGCGGCATCCGGAGCTTCCAAGGAAACCGCATCGCCAAAAACCTCTTCGAAGTCGACGATCTTGCCGCTTCGATCGAACATCAACTGATGGAGAAGCTGGTTGCGCTGCTGAAGAAGATTCAAGCGAACGGCATCGATTCAGTGGGAGTCGGAGAAGAATTCAGATCGGTGGACCGGCATTGGAACGCGGCCGAGTTCTACCGGAACGTCTATCCGGCCATGAAGTTCGACGTACGCGTGAAGGCGACGCTAAAAAATTCCGGAGCCGGAGAATAACATCCATGAGCTATCAAGCCTCTCTCTCCAAAACCGTATCGCCGTACCTGCTGTGGTTCCTGATCCATAAATCGCAGACCGGCATCGCCGTGCTCGATTTCCAATGCAAGATCGCGCACGGGGCCGAACAGGATTCCTGGGTGTCCGTGCTGCTGGTGGGCATGTCCATGCATCTGGTCGTGCTGTTGATGTTCTACGTGCTCAAGCATGCGAAAAAAGGCGATCTCATCTCGCTGCATGTCCAGCTGTTCGGGAAATGGCTCGGAACCCTGCTGAACGGCGTCTTTTGGCTGTATTTGCTCCTGTTCGTCTGCAATCAGCTCGTCACGTATTCGCAGGTCATTCAGACGCTGGTGTCCCCCGACATTCCGACATGGCGCGTGGGCTTGGTCTTTCTGCTGCTGTTCGTCTATATCGCCGACGGCGGCTTCCGCGTCATCACGGGACTCTCGTTCTGGTTCGTCCTCATCCCGAGCCTGCTGATCATCACGCTGTTCATCCCGCTGCAGTACGCGGATTGGCGCAATTTTCTTCCGGTGTTCAATCACGCGCTGCCCGATTACGCGTATTCGGCCGAGCGCAGCGTCCCGCTTTACATGGGCGCGGAACTGCTGCTGCTGTATTATCCCTTCATTCGGGACAACGCGAAAGCGATCAAGTGGGCGCATATCGGCGTCATGCATTCGTATCTCCTGTATGGAATCTTCACGATATCCGCGTTCGCGTATTATAACCTGGGCCAGCTCAAGCATTCGGTTTGGCCGACGCTCGGCATGTCCAAAATCATTCATTTCACGTTCCTGGAGCGGTTCGACTACTTCTATATCTTCAATTGGATCTTCATCATCACGCCGCCATGCTGTCTGGTCCTTTGGGGCAGCGCGCGCATTCTCCGCTTCTCCACGCCCCTATCCGGCCGCGTCTCGTTGTGGGTAACGGCCGCGATCGTATTCGTCGTCGTCACATGGTCGGAGGACATCCTGGCGGTCGGGCTTTTGGAGACAATCAGCCGATACGCCGGCAGCATCCTGCTATACGGCTACATTCCCTTCCTTGCCCTGTGCGTGCTGGTCTCGAACTGGATACGAAAGCCGCTCGTTAGCAACGCCGGCTAAAAATACGGATATTCGCGGTAAGAGGGACGCAAGGATGAATGGGAGTTCGGCCCGCGCGGGCAGACAGACGAAAAAACAACCGATCCTCGTAGGAGAATCGGTTGTTATCGAATTGCCGTTCGTTAAAGCGCGAATCAGATGGAAGTACGCGGCGGCGATGATTGCTCGGCACTACGATGGTTATGCCTCAGAAGGCGTTCAGTCCGCGAGACGCGACGTCGATTCCCACTGCACCACTTCGTCGATCCGCTTGCCAAGCTCGTCGCGGATGCCCATGGACGCCATTCCGCCGACCGGGAAATGCAGCGGCGGATTGCCGCTGTTGATCATCGCGATGATCGCTTCGACCGCCTTGCCTTGGTCGCCCTTCGGCACGGCTTCGTAGCTCTTGTCGAAGGCCTCGTAGACCGGCGCGTATTCTGGCAGCGGGTCGGCCATTTTTCTCGATTGGCCCATGAATTCGGTCACGAAGATGGCCGGCTCGACGATCGTCGTCTTGATGCCGAAAGGCGCGAGCTCGACGGCCATGGACTTCGAGAAGCCTTCGACCGCGAACTTGGAAGCGGCATACAAGCTGTAGGCCGGAATAGCCCAAACGCCGAAGATCGAGGAAATGTTCACGTAATGACCCGCTTGCTGCTTCTTGAAGACGGGCAGCGTGGCGCGGATGACATCCAGCATGCCGAACACGTTGACGTCGAATTGATGGCGCGTCTGTTCGTCCGTGTATTCCTCGAGCATGCCGAACAAGCCGTAACCGGCATTGTTGACGACGATATCGATTTTCCCGAATGTCGCCACGGCTTCATCGACCGCCGCTTGGATCTGTTCCTTGTTCGTGACGTCCAGCGCCGCGACGTGCACGTTGTTCGGCGATGCCGCCTTCAGGTCGGCGATGTCGTTGATATTGCGCGCGGTAGCGACGATCTTATCTCCGGTCGGGATTAATTGCTCCACGAATTTGCGGCCGAATCCCGTCGATGTTCCCGTAATAAACCATACTCTGCTCATGCCTGTATCGCTCCTCTAATTCGTGAAATTTTGCGGCCGCCGTTGGTTTGCAAACCGGCCTGCACGGCGCCAACCAATAAAAGACAGACCGTTCGTTTTTTATTATAGCCATGGACGTTGATCGCTGTCAACGCTTAATATGTTCACTTTCTCGTCGTTGCCTGCTTCGAAGCGACGATGGCGGTTGCTCCCTGATGGCAGCGAGCCATTTTGGAAGCAACAAAAAAACCGCCCTTGAACGGGCGGTTCGGACGGTTCGAGCGGGCCAAGCAGCTCACAGATGCAAGTTGAGCCGGGCCACGAATTTCTCCAAGTAATGCTGGTCCTCTTCGTCGAAGCGATCGAGCAAGGGACTGTCGATGTCGAGCACGCCGACAAGCTCGCCGTCCTTGACGATCGGGATGACGATCTCCGATTGCGAGGCGGCGTCGCACGCGATATGTCCCGGAAACTCGTGGACGTTAGCCACGCGCACCGTCGTCCGCTCGGCCGCCGCTTTCCCGCAAACCCCGCGGTTCAGCGGGATGCGAACGCAGGCCGGCAGCCCTTGGAACGGTCCAAGCACCAGCTCCCCGTCCCGGTATACGTAAAATCCTACCCAATTGATGTCGTCCAGAAATTGATTGAGCAGTGCCGAGCTATTGGACAGGTTGGCGATGCGATCCGATTCGCCTTCCAGGAGCGCTTGCAGCTGACGGATGACCAACTCGTAATTTTGCGCCTTGGATTCCGTATAGTGTTCGGTATGAAACATCGGCGTCGTCTCCTTATGCGGATAGATGTATTGCCTATCTAGTGTAGCGCATGCAGCGAAGCCAAATCAATGGCGGGGCAATGGTTGCTGCTCACCGAATTCGACGTCACATAACATTACATTAACATCGCAAAAACCGGCATTGACAAAATAGATGTACGTGAATAGAATGAAATTACATTCAATATGTTAGTTTATCTAACACGCTATTCACACTCTTGTATAAGCTCATTGATCGGAGTGAGCGTCTCGACCAGGCAACCGTAAATTGCCCCAGGCTACAAGAGGCCGCATGCGAGGAACGGCTTTTATTTCGATGTTCGAAGTAAAAGCCGTCTTCGCCTCCCGCCTCTTCCGCTTGGGGCTTTTTGGTACCCATCCCTATGCAAAAGGAGCGATTCCACATGAATGCCATGAACCCGTCCGCCGATTCCCGCCTGCAACTCCCCCGCGACTGCACGTTCACGCCGAACGATTGGCAGGTGCTCGCCCGATACTGGTATCCGATCGCGATCGCCGGCGACATCGCGGATAAGCCGGTCGCCGCGAAGCTGCTCGACGTCAAGCTCGTCTGCTACCGGAGCCGCGGCAACGTGGTGGTCGCCCGCGACCTTTGCTTCCACCGCGGCGCCCCGCTCAGCAAGGGCTGGATCGAGAACGACGAAATCGTCTGTCCCTACCACGGCTTCCGGTACGATTGCGAAGGCGCCTGTACCGCCGTTCCCGCCCATCCCGGCGCCAAAATCTCGCCTAAGCTGAAATTAATCCTATATCCGGCCGTGGAACGCTACGGCTTGATCTGGACGTCGCTTGCCGGAGCGTCCGAATCCGCGATCCCGGACTTCCCCGCGTGGGACGATCCCGACTACGTGAACGTGCTCCCTCCGGGCTTCGATATCGCGGGCTCCGCGGGGCGTCAGATGGAGGGCTTCCTGGATGTGTCGCATTTTGCCTACGTGCACACCGAAACGTTCGGCGACCGCAACAACACCGAGGTGCCGCAGTACAAGGTCGCGCGGGAAGGAAACGAGCTGCGCGCCGACTATTGGAGCACGGTCAGCAATTACGGCAAGGGCCAGGAGAATCCGGCGCCGGACGGGTTCATGTGGCTGCGGGCGTTTCGCGTGTTCGCGCCGTTCGCGGCTTCGCTCACGGTTCATTTTCCGAACGACGGCAGGTTGATGATCCTGAATTGCGCCTCCCCGGTATCCGCCCGATATACGCGGCTGTTCTCGCCCGTCTCGCGCAACTTCGACAAATCCGTCCCGGCCGAGGACACGATTGCCTTCAACCTGCAGGTGTTCGCCGAGGACCGGGAAATGGTCGAAGCTCAGACCCCCGAGGATCTCCCGCTCGATCTGACGGCGGAAGCCCATATCCCGGCCGACCGGACTTCGATCGCGTACCGGCAGCTGCTGACGGAGCTTGGCCTGGGCCGGGACTACACGTCTTGAATTTGCTTCGCCGTGAACGCGAACGCCGACATCGGTTTGACGCCATGGGCGGCCGCGGCTTGCTTCAAGAGCGCCAGCTCGGATTCGACGAGCGCGGCCAGCTTGTCCGGCACCTGGCGCAGATCGCCGATTTCCGCGCGCGCCTGACTCAGCGTGTAAGACACTTCCCAATGTCCGTCCTGCAGAAGCGGCGAATCGAGCGATCCTTCCGCGTTTACGTTCCATCCGGCCGCCGCCGCGATTTCCTTGATCGTATCCGGCGTGAACAACGTGCGGATATTGGCGAGGCTGGACGGCTTGAACGATTCGTATTGCGCCTGAATCAACGCCGCCAGCCAATGCGCGTACTGTCCGATGTCCGCGATTCTGGCATCCCACTCGGCGAAGCAGAGCGTGCGGCCCCATTTTCGCGCTTTGACCAAGACCGCCGTTAGCTGCTCGGCGGATTGAAAATACCAGGAACAATGGGATAACACGATCTTATCGAAGGCGCGCTCGGGAAAATCGATCTCCGGCGACAGCACATCCGTCTCGAAATCCATGCGCAGCCTGCCGCCGAGCTTGGATGTCGGAAGCTGCGCGGCGGCTTCCCGCAACGTAATCGGGGCTCCGTAATCCGGCGCGGCGACGTCCAGTCCGTGAACGAAGCCGCTCTCCCCGGCCAAATAAGCAAGCACGGCCGTCGTGTCGCCCTGCCCGCAGCCGATCTCAAGCACGCGGTCCCCCTCTTCGATGCCCCAGAAGCGGGCGAGCTTGAGCCGATGGGCCGTCTGAATGCGTTGAATACCGTCATCTCCGCCGTGAATCGCCATCGCCTCGACCACTTCGCCGATGATTTGCTCGTCGGTTAATTTCATGCCGCATGCCTCCATTCGATTGCCGCGCTTCCGACGCATCGCGAGGCGCGGTTGCCGCTTGACGATTTCTATTGTATCGTGATCGCCGCAAGGAAGCACGTCCCCGGCAATTCACCCGCCTTCCGTACTTTCGTTACAACAAGGAAGCAGCCGCCCCATGCGGGACGGCTGCTTCCTTCGTTCTCGCGGATTCGCGATCAATCAGCTCGTGAACAAGCGGCTGTTCGGCACGACCTGTTTCGTCTGGGATGCGCTGGACCAGGACAGCTGCGCGTGCGCGTTGCCGCCGTTTTCGAGGAACTCCATCTTCAGGTCGTATTTCACGCCGGCGGTAAGCGTGATCGTCGCGCTCAGCTCCCCGTTCATGGACACCCAATTGTTGATCAGCTGCACGCCGTTGACCCACAGGCGCACGCCGTCGTCCGTGTTCGTGTAGAACGTATACGTCTCGGAGTATTGCGGCTGGACTTTGCCCGTCCAGCGCGCCGTGAACCATTCGCCCGGCACGTCGTCCGTCGGGCGTCCGCCGCCCCAATCGAAATCGATGGTCGCGTCGGTCCGCGACAAGGCCAGCGTACCGAAATCGCCGGCATAGTATTGCCCGAGCAAGCCGTTCGTCGGCGTGCCGGCCGCGTTCGTCGTCACGTTCAGCGCGGAGCTCGCCGACGAGACGTTGCCCGCCGCGTCCTTCGCTTTGACCGTAAAGGTATACGCCGTGCTTGCCGCGAGGCCGTTGACCGTGAAGGTCGTCGCCCCCGTCGTCGAACCGGCAAGCGCGCTGCCGTTGTAGACGTCGTAGCCCGTGACGCCGACATTATCCGTCGAGGCCGTCCACGACAGACTCACGCTGCTGCTCGTCTTCGACGGCGACGTTAATCCCGTCGGCGCCGTCGGCGCCTGCGTGTCGCTGCCGGCGTTCGTCGTGACGTTCAGCGCCGAGCTCGCCGACGAGACGTTGCCCGCCGCATCCTTCGCTTTGACCGTGAACGTATACGCCGTGCTTGCCGCGAGGCTGCCGATCGTAATGGTCGTCGCCCCCGTCGTCGAACCGGCAAGGGTGCTGCCGTTGTACACGTTATATCCCGTGACGCCGACGTTATCCGTCGAAGCCGTCCACGAGAGATTCACGCTGCTGCTCGTCTTCGACGGCGAAGTCAGTCCCGTCGGCGCCGTAGGCGCTTGCGTGTCGCCGCTTCCGCCCCCGCCTGCCAGGTTCACGTCGCAGGTCTTGTATTGACCCGGGGCCGGATCGGTTCCGAATCCATTATTGGAGCACATGATCGTGTTCGTGAACGTGCCGTAGACGTAGCTTCCCGGAACGCCGTAGCGCACCTGCTTCGTGCCCGTGAAGTTGCACGGATTGTTCTCGCCCGCGCAGTTGACCCAATTGGCGGCCGGATCCGTCGTCACGGTCACCGCGTTGCTGGCGGCCGATACGTTGTTGGAGGCATCCTTCGCTTTGACCGTGAACGTAAACGCCGTGTTCGAAGCCAAGCCGGTCGCCGTGAAGGAGGTGGCATTGGCGCCGGACGTCGTGCCCGCCAGCGTCGTTCCGTTGTAGACGTTGTACCCGGTGACGCCGACATTGTCCGTCGAAGCCGTCCAGGACAAGCTGACGCTCGTATCCGTCTTCGCCGGCGAGCTCAAGCCGGACGGCGCCGTCGGCGCTTGCGTGTCGCCCGCGTCCGTCGTCACGTTCAGCATGTTGCTGGCGGCCGATACGTTGCCCGAAGCATCCTTCGCTTTGACCGTGAAGCCGTACGCCGTGCTCGGCGTCAGGCCCGTGACGACGAAGGAAGTCGCGCCCGAAGTAGAGCCGGCGAGCGTGCCGTTCTTGTAGATATCGTAGCCGATTACGCCGACGTTATCGGTGGAAGCCGTCCAGGACAAGTTCACCGTGACGTTCGATTTGGCCGGCGAGGTCAAGCTTCCCGGCGCTGACGGCGCGGTCGTGTCCGGCGGTCCCGTGAAGACGGTGACGGTCTGTTCCTTCACGCTCGCGCGGCCGCCGTTATCCCAGACGCCGAGAATGACATGGTAGGTGCCGGCCTTCTGATAGGTGTATGTCGGGCTTGCGGTCGTGACCGGAATGCCCTCGCCCAGATCCCACAGCGTCTCGACGATCGTCCCGTTATCGGTGGACGTGTTCGTGAAGGTGATCGGCTGGCCGAGCTGCACCGTCAGCGGCGCCGTGAAATTCGCCGCGGGCTTGGCGTCGCCGAAGCCGCGGCTCGTCAACTGGGTGTTCGTGCCGTTGCCGCTCACCGTGTTGCCGCTCCACTCCAGATCGGCCGCGGAGGACGGATATTGATCGATCGAAGGCCCGCCGTTGCCCGTGATCGTATTGTTGACGAAGCTCAGGCGGTCCGTGCCGGAAGCGGTCGTGATCTCGATCGCTTTGCGGCCGTTGTTCAAGATCTGGTTGCTGTCGAAGACGATGTTCTTCGTATCGCCGTGGATGCGGACCGCGTTGCCGTCGTAGCCCGGATACGCCGCGGCCGGATTGCCGGTCGGACCGTTCTGCCAGGTGTTCTTGTAGAAGTATTGATACTGCTCCGTGAAGCCGGTGCCCGCGCCTTGGAGCTGCATCCCCCACATGACGATATTTTGGACGGTGTTGTAATTCCACAATTGATAGCCGGTGCCCGGCGACTGCTGCATGCCGACCTGCTGGCCGCCGTCCACGAGGTTGCCCGACGTGATGCCGTGGTCGACCATGACCTCGAGGCCCATGTTGCCGACGGATCCGTCGTTCGCCTTGACGACGTTGTTGCGTACCGCGATGTACTTGGAGCGCACCGCGCTGATCCAGTGGTCGACGTTGTTGTTCTCGACGAGGGAGTAATCGACGTTGGTGTGCAGCTCGATGCCGAGGCCTTCCATATGCTTGCCGGTACCCGTGATCGTATTGCCGCGGACGGTCGCGTACGGGCTGTCGTCATTGACGAAGATGCCGCCGCGGCCCGTATTCGAGATCGTGTTGTTCTCGATCAGGGCATGGCTGGAGCCCCAGCCCGCGCGCACGCCCGCGCCCCAATCGGAATTGACGCCGCTGTTCGAGACGATGTTGTCGGAGATCTCGAGATTGGTCGATCCGATCGCGTAAAGCGCGAACGGCCCGAAGCCGGCGGAAGCGGCCAGATCCTTGACCCGCAAATGGCGCATCTTGTTGCCGTCGCCCGACTCGGAGGTGACCGCGGACAGCAGGACCGTGCTGCTGCTGCCGTCCAGCGTCATGTCCGAAACCTCCGCGTTGCTGACGTTATGCAGGTAGAAAAACGTCGTCGCCGAGGAAGCGATCGGCTTCACGGTCGTGACGTCGCGGCCCGCGCCGGCGATCTTGACGCCGGTCTTGCCGTTGACAGTCCCGGATAGATAGTAGGTTCCTGCCGGAAGCAGCACCGTATCCCCGCTCGAAGCGGCATTGACGGCGTTTTGGATCGCGGTCAAATCGTCCGCCGTATCGCTTCCGTTCGCGCCGTAAGCGGTTACATTGATCGTGGCGGCAAAAGCCGAGGTTGCCGGCACGGCCGGCAGGAGCAGCGCGGCAGCGCCGAATAAACGGATCGCTTTCATTTTCCATGACCCGGATTGCCGGGTATTTCTGGTCATCGTCATGAGTCCCTCTTTTCTATTCCATAGTTTGACTGCGAAATGCCCGATTTTCTATGATCGACCGCTTGCTTCCCTCCTTCCTCCTTCATAATCGCGCAGACCGCTCGTGCCCGTATACTGCGAGATCCGCGAAAAGCGGAAATAAAGCTGTAAAAAATGCGAATTCCTGCATCCCGGACTTTATCCGGCCGCAGCGATCGCAGTGAAATGCATGGTTGCCTTCAAAACATAGCGCTTCGCCGCCGCTCCGGTCGATCACGAACTCGCGGCGGGCGATGCAGACGATCCCGGCTTCATTCAATATTGAAAGTATGAACGTACTGTCTTTTATTAGGATTGACGAGCCGATTCATTGCGACTACAATAGATGCAATATGTTCTCTACCGGGAGGGATCCATCATTCGAAAGGGCGAGAAAACCAAACAGCATGTCATCGAGCAGACTTCCCTGCTGCTCAATCGACGCGGATATTTGTCCACGACCCTGTCCGAAATCACGGATGCGACCGGCTTGCAGAAGGGCGGCTTGTACAATCATTTCCGCGACAAAGAAGAGCTTTCCCTGGCATCGTTCAGACACAACTGCGCCGCGCTCGGCGAATACGTGTACCGCGCGGCCGAGGAAGCCGGCCCGAATGCCGTGGATCGGCTGCTCGCTTATCTGACCGCCTATTGCCGGGTCGACTATCCCGGCGGCTGCCCGATCGCCAACATGGCCAGCGAAACCCGCTTCGTCTCCGAGCCCCTCTTCTTGCAAGCCAAGGAAGCGATGGACGACGTGCTGCGTTTCACGGAGGAGACCATTCGGACCGGCATCGCGAATCGCGAGATTCGGCCGGAAGTCGATGCGCGCGACGCGTCGCTGTTTATCTTCTCGATGGTCGAAGGCGCGATCCTGATGCACAAGCTCTACCCGGATGCCATCTCGATGCTGTTGGAACGGATTACGCGGTACGTCAATGCGGAATTGCGGCTGCAGGTCCTGTCTTGAATAACCAAAAGGAGCACTCGCGCAGACTCCCTCCTGCCGATCGCTCCTTTTTGCTTTCTACGAATGGTTAAGCTCCTGAACAGATCCGCCCCGCTTCTTGAACAAGGTCAGCACAAACACGCACACCGGGACCAACACGGCGTTCAAATTAACCGAAACCGGGAGGATTTTCAGGTCGTACGCGACCAGCTCCGCCGGATTCACGAAGCTTTTGGTCGCCACCGCGAAGAAGAACACCCCGACGGGCAAATAAAAAGGCTTCAATGCCTTCATCCCGAACAGCCTGCCCGCGATCTGAACGAAGACGTACTGCAGCACGATAATCTCGTACATCGTCATGATCGTCCATATGGCGATGATCAGGATTTCGATCCGCTCGATGTATTCGCCGAACTTCACCAGCTGAATCGACGAGAAGAACGGAAACATGGCCGTCTTGAACATGTTGTCGCCCAAGCTTCCTATCGTGAGATAGGTTGCGATCAGCAGATACGCGCATGAGAACACGACGGCGATGGAACAGGATTTGAACAGCTTTTTCTGGTGCGTGACCTCCGAGAAGAGGAACACCATCACGTACGATTTGCAGAACGGAAATCCGAACGAAATCAACGACCCGTACAGGAGCAGCGGAAGCGGGTGCTGGAGCTGCGGCATGAACGGATTGGCTTCGACGTCTTGGTAAATAAAGAAGCCGATCGCCACGATGGAGACGACGAAGAAAGGCAAAATGACCAGCACCGACCTGGCGATCGTGCTCAGTCCAAGCGACGCGGCGTACGTGGTAACGATCACGACGAGCAGCATGATCAGATTAGGCGACGTGCCCGGAAGAATGGCGGACGTATAAAACACCGATATCGAGCGCAGCGACAGCACCCCGAGGCCCAGCATGCCGAGGAGATAAAAGGCATGCGCCAGCTTGCCGAGCCATTTGCCGAGCACGATGTCGATGATGTCGCTCATATTGGCATGCGGGTATTGATTTTGCACGTAAGCGTTCATTTTCAACAGCATCAGAATGAACAGACACGCCGTCAAATTAGCAATCCAAACGTCCTGCATGAGCAGTTTCGCTTCCAGCAAGTAAAGGGTCGAGAATCCCGACAGGAACGAGAAGCAGAGACAGCCCAGCTGAAACGGCGTTATCCGTTCGCGGATCACGGGACGTTAACCTCCGTGGATACATTCAGCCACTCGATCACGTAATCCGACAGCGGCCGGTATAACCATGCATGGATGGATTCCGCCGTCGGCAGATGACGGACCCCCGGCAAGAGGTATGCGGCCACTACGGACGATACGAGCCCGAGCACGACGCTTTCGCGCAGCTTCCCTCGCCTCCACAACCTCGCGCAATGCCACGCTCCGTAGGCCGCAATGGCCGCAATTACGAAATATCCGATCATGTCAATCTCCTCCCAGAACTTTGCTCATTCCGATCGCCGGAATCGATACGTCGACATGGACGCGAACGGGAACCGTCGGATATATGGCGGTCGACCACGTCTTCTCCATCCTCTTCCACGCTTGCGGGTGGTATTTTCTCGCGATATCCGAAAACCCGACGACGTCGATCTTCAATTGCTGTTGGAACCGATTCAAGCTCGCCTTCAATTCCCCCTCGATAAACCGTCCGGCGGCCAGCTCCAGCTCCCGCAGCGTATCCGGATTCGCCAGATTCACCTGCTTGTCGATCGTAAGCACGGTGCCCGTCAAGCCGATTCGGACGTCGAAAACGGGCTGACCGTCCGTTTGACGCATGCGGACCGACCGATTGGCCACCCTCATCAGCAAGCTGATCTTGGCCGACCGGAACGGCACGGTTTGCGGAAACTCCAGCTCGCGCCAGTACTTCTTCTTGATGATCAAATGAATCGCCAGGACGTCCTTGCCCGGCAGCCAGCCCGCGAGCTTCCCTTGATGAATGACGGAGCCTCCGCTCAGGAACAGCACCTCGCGGTCGCCGGCGACCGGCATGGATCGGCTCAGTTTCCCGGTCACGAACCCCCGGTAGGGATTTCCGTAATAATCGGCGACGTCCTTGATCGTGAGCGACAGGCTCTTGCCCCACAATTGCTCGTTCTTGATTCTGCCGACCGTTTCGTTCGAGATCAGATCGCCGGTTTCGGATTTGATCCGCATCAAGTCGCTTGCCGTCCCTTGGCTGACCACCAGATAGCCGGATAACCGGATATCCCGGTTCCGCGACAGGAAATCCACGACCTCGTATAACGAGTTCCGCGCCGCGCCTTCCCCGATGAGAAAAAACTTGTCATGCTGCCAGACCAGGATTTTCCCGGCACGGCTCCGCAAATTGCGCGCGGCCTCCAAGATGGTTTTGCCGGATGCGCTGGCTATCCATTCCAATTTCTTCGCGGAATTCTGGGCGTCGTTCGTTGAGGCGTCGATGCAGTTGATCGTGAAGACATAGTCGCGCTTCTGCTCGTCGTAGTCGATCGCTGTCAGCATGACGAGCGCGATATCGCTGATCTCGCGAATATCCGGCGAGCATCCGACGAGCATGCATGTCAGCAAGCCGAGCGCGGCGAACCGTCTAAACCTACTCATGCTCGAGACCTTCCCGCGACTCCGGCGAAGCCTCCGTTTTGGACAGACTGCGATGTCTGATCGGCAGCAGCACGTAATGGCCGACGACATCCCGCCACCTTTTCGGTTCCAGCGTGGGCATGTAATAGACCCCGAAGGACTTCAAGGAACAGAGATGCAGCACGAGCGCGAACATGCTGAGCGCGATGCCGAGCACGCCCGTCCACGCCGCGACGAAGATAAGCGGAAACCGGAGCATCCGCAGCGTAATGGCGGTATTGAACGACGGGATCGTAAAGGACGCGATGCCGGTCAACGCGACGACGATCACCATCGGCCGCGAGACGATGCCCGATTGGACGGCGGCTTCCCCGATGATGAGCGCCCCGACGATGCTGACGGATTGGCCGATCGCCTGGGGCAGCCGCAGGCTGGCTTCGCGCAGCACCTCGAAGGCGATTTCCATCAACAGCGCTTCGAGAAACGTCGGCAGCGGGATGCCGGCTTTCGTCGAGAGGAACGTCAGCATGAGCGGGGTCGGAATCATTTCCAGGTGAAACGTCGTGAGCGCGATATAGACCGATGGAAGAAAGAGCGAGACGAACAAGGTGATGACGCGCAAGCCGCGAAGAAAATTCGCGAAGTAGAACTTCTCGTAGAGATCCTCGCTCGGATGCAGAAAATCGGTGAAGATCGCGGGCGCCAGCAGCACGTTCGGGCTTCCGTCCGTCAGGATCGCGACCTTGCCCTGATTCAACGCCGTCGCGACCCGGTCGGGCCGTTCCGTGTTCTGGATCTGGGAGAACGGCGAATAGGGACTGTCTTGGATCCATTCCTCGATCTGGGCGCTGTCCACCACGACGTTCAACCGGACGGCGGCAAGCCTTCGCTCGATTTCGCGCAGCACGCGGACGTCCGCTTGATCCTCCAAATAAAGCAGCTTGACGTCAGTCCGGCTCTCATTGCCGACGACATATGATTTGCTCTTCAGCTTAGAGGTCTTCAGCCGGCGGTAAATGAGCCCCATATTGGTGTTCAGATCTTCGATGAAGCCGGCGCGCGGACCGCGCACGCTCACTTCCAGCATCGGCTCCTCGATCGCGCGTCTGCCGTAACCGGGCAAATTCATGCCGAGGGCTTCCGTCATGCCTTCGATGAACAGCACGATGCAGGCATCGGTGATCAGGCGCTCCGCTTCCTCCATATCCGACGCGGGCTGTTCGATGCCGAGGGCGCGGACCGCTTCCGCGACCGATTCGATGTCCGCGCCATCCGCGCGAAAGCGCTCGGCGATCGGCGGTATAAGCTGCCGGTACAGTCTCTTCTCGTCGACCAGGACGTTCACGTATGCCGCGGCCGCGACCGGCTCGCCCGCCCTCGATTCGAACAGATGGAAGCTGATCGACCCGTGATCCGCGAAGCGGCGCCTGAGCGTCTCCACATTCCGAACGACCGAAGGTGCGATCGGCGTCTTCCGATTATCCATATGTACCTCCAGGCGGCGATCCATGATCGGGATTCTTTGGAAGTATTTGCATGCGCCACCCCGGTTATGCAAAATCGGCGACAAACGACCTGGCCTCGGCCCGGCAAACCATGCATTCGAGTCTCCTGAAAACGATCGTGCGAGCAATTTAATCAGCCATTTCATTTACATTCACGCAGGAATGGGATACGATAACTTTGACCAATGAACCAAACATCCTACGTTTAGTAAATAAAAGGAGCGATCCCCGTTGCTGAAGAAACTGAGCCGTACCTCGCTCGCCGATCAGGTCTACAAGGAAATGGGAGACATGATCGCCTCCGGGAAATGGCCGTCCGGCAGCCGCATCCCGAGCGAGACCGAGCTGATGGAGCAACTCGGCGTCAGCCGCAACACGCTGCGCGAAGCCGTTCGCGCGATGGTGCATGTCGGCATGCTGGAGACGAAGCAAGGCGATGGCACGTTCGTCAAGGCCACCAGCGCGCTGAACGCGATCTTGCAGAAGCGCGTGCAGCATTCGACGCTGCTCGAGACGATCGAGGTCAGGCACGCGCTGGACAGGCAGGCCGTTGCCCTCGCCTGCGCCAAGCGTACCGACGAGGATCTGGCGACGCTCGAGCATTGTCGGCGCCTGTGCATGACGGCCTTCCGCGAACAAGACCTGGAGCGGTTCGTCCGCGCGGATTGGCTCCTGCACCAAGCGGTCGCGGCCGCCTCCCATAATGCGCTGCTGACCGATATCTACGCCAATCTGTTCGAGGAAATCCAGATGTCCATCGCCAGCACGACGGAATTCGGCGATGACGCGCTGGTCGGTCATCCCGCGCTGCTGCAGGCGATCCGGGATCGACATGCGGATCGCGCCGTCCAGGAAGTCGACGCGTACATCGCCGTGAACAAAAGCGTTCTCCGCAAGCATGATCTAGACGCCTGACCTTGCCATCCTTGACCTCATTTATCTATAGATAGGAAGATTCCGATGACACCTACGAACGCACGCGCGTCGGCCTTGCATCCCGAACGCCCGCCGCACGGCCGAAACGCCGCATGGCTGATTGCCGGCATCCTTATGATCGCCGCCAATCTTCGCACGCCGCTGACTTCCATGAGTCCCTTGATCGAGCTGATCCGCGGGGACATGCCGATATCCGGCACCTTGGCGGGCATGTTGACTACGCTGCCGCTGCTCGCGTTCGCGGCGCTTTCCCCTTTCGTGCCCCGGATGGCGCGCGCGTACGGCATGGAGCATACGCTGTTCGTCGCGCTAGCTGTGATGTTCGCCGGCAGCCTTGTCCGCGATGCCGGCAGCGAGTTCGCGCTGCTGGCGGGCACGGTCTTGACCGGGCTCGGCATCGCCGCGGGCAACGTGATGCTGCCCGCGCTGATCAAACGCGAGTTCCCGCTGCGCGTCGGCCTCATGACCGGCTTTTATTCGATCGCCATGAACAGCTTTGCCGCGACCGCCTCGGCCGTCAGCGTACCGATCGCTTCCCGGACGGGTTACGGCTGGCGAGGCACGCTGATGGTCATCTCGATCGCCTGCCTGGCCGCGGTCCTGCTCTGGATCCCGCAGTTGAAGCATAATACCGCTACCGTCCGTATCGCCGCCGGGACGACCGCCAGGAAGCGTTCCGTCTGGCGTTCGGGGCTGGCCTGGCAAATCACGCTCTTCATGGGCCTGCAATCGTTCATCTTCTACGTGTTCGTCGCTTGGCTGCCCGATATGCTGCTGGATCAGGGGATGAGCAGCGCCCGATCCGGTTATATGCTCTCGTTATTGCAGATCGGCTTGATTCCGTTCACCTTCCTGATCCCGATCCTGGCCGGCCGGCTGCCGAGCCAGCTTGGCCTGCTGGTCGCCACCTGCTGCTTCTATCTCGCCGGCTTCGCGGGCTTGCTGGCCGCCCATGGGAGCTTGGTCCTGACCGCGGCCTCCGTTATCGTGCTCGGCGCGGCGGGCGGCACGTCCTTCAGCCTGGCGATGATGTTCTTCAGCCTCCGCACGCGCACCGCGCAGGAAGCGTCCGAGATCTCGGGCATGGCCCAGTCGATCGGTTATCTGCTCGCGGCCGTCGGCCCGTTGCTGTTCGGGATGCTGCACGAAACCGTCGGCAACTGGACCGTTCCGATGCTGCTTCTCGTCGCCGCGGCCATCCTGCTGCTGATCGTCGGCTTCACGCCTTCCAGGGGAACCCGTTACGTGTTTCAGGCGGAAACGGACGGGCGGCAGGAAGCGACGAATTAGAAGATTATCGGTGCGGAACGTTCAGGTTCGTTGCAAGTTCCCGTCAACGGATGCATAAGCGCATGGCAAAACGGTCCGCGTTCGAACGCGGACCGTTTTCTTTCGTTATGATGATGGAGCCGCCAGATCGGCAGCAATGCTCCAAGCTCGGTTATAGATGCTTCCAGCCCGTTTCCTTGCCCGAACTCGGACAGCTCGGGAAGGCGTCTCCGACCTTCAGCTCCACCTGCTGGCCGCTCGCGTCGACGTACCGGCCGGCTTCCGTTACGGACTGGCCCGTCTTATGCTCATGGTCGGCATGCCGCCAGTTCGTGGCCTTTCCCGTCCGTGGACAGGCGGGAAACGAATCCCCGCGGCTTAGCTGCTTCGTTTCGCCGATTTCGCAGACGTACCTGCCCGTTTCTTCGACCTGTTCTCCCGTGCGGTGTAAATCGGACATCGTTTTCATGACGGATTCCTCCTTGGACAAGCAGTTTAGGCTTGCGTTCTCCAACCGGTTGAAGGAGTCTTGCACAACCTCTATATACCCGCCTGAGCCGCATCGGACGCAGGTTCGAATAAAATCGACCGGCTGCAAGTCAAGAAATCCGGCAATCGCCGAACAAAAACCGCGCCTTTCGGCAGGGTTTTTGTTCGACGATATAAAGCTCGGCGATATAAAATTACGGCGCGGTTATCGCGGGTCTCGCCGAACAATCCTCGAATCACCGAAGCCCTTGCGTGCATCGCCATATCTGCTCCGGCGTCAGCGGCAAGCGGTTAAGCTGGACGCCGGCCGCGACCGACAATGCATTGGCCAGCGCCGCGGGCATGCCGATCGTGCCGTGCTCCGAGATGCCGCGGGCGCCGTAAGGCCCTTGGAGGTACGGGGTTTCCACGAAGTCGACGACGTACTCCGGCGTCTCGCCGTAACGGATGAGCTTGTAATAACGCAGCTGCGGGTTGAGCACGATGCCGTCTTCGTTGTACAGGAAGGCTTCCCGCGTCGCAAAGCTAAGCCCCATGCTCATCCCGCCCGTCACCTGTCCCCGCGCGGTCGCCGCGTTGATGACTTTGCCCGCATCGATGACGGAGACGGCCTGGAGCATCCGGTACGTGCAATCGCGCGTGTTGTATTCGACCGTGACCGCCTCCGCGCCGACCGTCCACTGCTCGCCCGGGATGCCCTTGCCCGTCTCGGGATCGAGCCGCGTCAGGCCATGGACCCGGTTGCGGCCGCGGCCGATGACGGGTTCGCCGACCGCGCTGCCGTCCGGATACATATAGCCGCTCATGAGCGAAGCGAAGCTCAGCCTCGCGCTCGGATCGTCGCGAACGAAGACGTATCCGCCGCCGAAGTCGAGCGCTTCGGCCGGACGCTTCAGCACGAGCGACGCATTGGCTTTCAGCTGCGCGACGGCATCGTCCGCCGCGTCCAGCACGGCATTGCCGACCATCATCGTGCTGCTGCTCGCCACCGTCTTCCAATGCTCGGGCGTAACCTGCGTATCGATGTCCAGCATGACGTGCACGTGGTCGACGGGCACGCGGATGCGTTCGGCGAGCAGCTGCGCCATGACGGTCCGGTTCCCCTGGCCGATCTCGACCGCGCCGACGGTGAGGTTCATCGTGCCGTCATGGTTGAAGGTCAAGATCGCGCCGGAGCCGGTATCGATCTCGGAACCGGAGGTTTTCCAGATGCAGGCCACCCCGGTCGCCCTGACGAGGTCGCCCGCGACCGCGACGCGTCCGCCTCCCTCCCACTTGATGAGCGGCTTCAACCTTTCGATGCATGCCGGCAAGTCGCCCAGGTTGCTGCGGTCCAGCGGCGCCTGCGTCGGCGTCGTGTCCCCCGGCAAGATGGCGTTGCGCCGTCTCAGCTCCAGCGGGTCCATGCGCAGTTCCTCGGCAAGCAAGTCCATCGCGCGCTCCATGCAGAAATGATTCTCCAGATGGCCGAAGCCGCGAAACGCCGTCGCGTAAGGATGGTTCGTGTAGACGCTGAGCGCGTCGCACCGCACATGGTCGATCCGGTACGGTCCGGTGCAGTCGACCGCGGCCGAAGTCGTTACGATGGCGCCGTTGTCGGTGTAGCCGCCGTTGTCGAACAGCAGCGTAATCTCCGCTGCCGTCAGTTTGCCGTCGCGGGTCGCGCCGAGCTTGACCTTGGCTTCCAGACCGATGTGGCAGGGCGAGCTCACGATATCCGTTTCGCGGGTATTGTTGATCTTGACCGGCCTGCCGCCGCATGCCCGAGAGGCGATATAGGCGATGTATTCCAGCTGAATCGAGCCTTTCCCCCCGAAGCCGCCGCCGACCAGCGGGGTATGGACGAGCACCTTCTTCTGTTCGGCCCGGAAGTAGCGCTCGAACAGCCGCTTGATGAAGAACGGGTCCTGCGTGCTCGTCTGGATGTCGATCGTGCCGTCCGGCATCGCTTCGACGATGGAGCATCGGGGCTCCATGGCGCAGTGGTCGGAGGAATCGAAGGCGAATTCGCCCTCGACCGTGACTTCGCTGGCCGCCCACCCGGCTTCCATGTCGCCTTTGCGGATCTTGACGAAATTGCCGATATTCGTCCCCGGCACCGGATAGACGTCGCCGAATTTCTCGTAGCCGCCCAGCTCCTCGTGAACGAGCGGCGCATCCGGCCGCAAGCCTTCGCTTGGCGATTGCACGAGCGGGAGCGGCTCGAACTCCGCCCGAATCAGCGCCGCCGCCCGTTTCGCGAGCTGCTCCGTATCCGCCACGACGACGGCGAGCGGCTCGCCGAAATACCGAACCTTGTTCACGGCGAGCGGCGGACGGTCGGCCAGCACCGTGCCGGTCAGCACCGGATAATCCGCGCCCGTGACCACCGCGTGCACGCCGCTTGCCGCCAGCGCCCCGGCGCAATCGATCCTGACGATGCGCGCATGCGCATAAGGGCTGGTCACCAGCCAGCCATGCAGCTGGTCCGCGTTTTGCGCGTCGTTCGCGTATCTGGCGGTTCCGGTCACCTTTTTCCGCGATTCGATTCTCGGCACGCTTTTCCCGATGGTTTCCATCCCGCACCACGCTTCCCTTCCGGCGAAACTGAACGGCTTGACCGAGGAATCCGAACGGGACGTTCCGCTCGCAGTCGCGCCTCTATCTACATCGTATTGCCGGCGGACGTTGTCCTATTCGCGCAGGCCGAATCTAATGGGTTGCCCGCGCGGATCTGCCGGCCGGGTATCGGGCTGCATGGAAGCGATAGCAAAAAGAGGCATCCCTGGAGACGGGATACCTCTTTATCATGCATTGGAACAGACGTTGCGGCCAAAGCCCGGTTACGTTGTCTTCGCTAAACCGAGCGCCCGATGATCCCAGAGAATATCCTCGACGACGGCGTGCTGATCAGCTTCGCAGGTCACGATCAGGATGACTTCGCCCCGCTTCCCTTTCTTGATTCGGGACTTGTTTCTCCGATTATGGACGAGATAGATCGCCCAACTCCAGACCAAGCCTGCTAGAAAGCCGGCTCCCGCGCCGATCATTCCCCAGATGACCGGCCCCCACGCCCATACGAATCCTTTGCTTGCCCCGACCGTAGCGAACATGAAGGCCAAGATCATGCCTTTATCGATAAAAGACATGCCGTCGGCCCGGTTCATGCCGTCCAGCAGCCGCGGTTCTTTTTTGCACGGCTCGAGCGGTACCGCGTAGATGCTAGAGACGCCCTTTTCCTCTAGCTCCGTAATCGCGATTTCGAGCAAATTCGTATATTCAAACGTGGCGAATATTTGCATGGTCCACCTTTTCTCCGATTGCTACCACCGTGCCTGCCGGTTGGTAGTTGCGCAACAGGTAATTTTTCAGCGCGTCGTCGAATAATTTATTGGCTTCCACCGTGTTCGCGTAAGCGTCGTAGACGGTGAAGAAATACAGGGAGGGAAAATACAAGAGCCATTGCATGTTCACGACGGTCGCGGACGCACGGATATCCCCGATAATCACGAGATGCAAAGCAAGGACCAGATTGGCTTGCCAGACCAGGACGATCGTCGTCACCAAGATAAACGTAGCCAGCAGGAGACGGTGCAGATACAGCTGGCCCATGCTGGGGATCCCCATCGACCACACCAACGCAAGCCACGGTTTGCGCTTATCGAGGTAATTGATTTCGACGGCGCCGATGCTGAATTCGTTGAAGCGGGCGTTTTCTCTTTGCGCGAGCAGATAGACTTTGTTGATGTCCACCGCCGAACGGTAGCTGTCCCAGATGGCGAACAAGTAGACCGGAATATAGAGGGACATGAACTTGGGGTCCATGACGTCTTTGGCAGCCTGGTATTGCCCGTTGAACGAATAGACGATGGCCATATTCAAGTGGATCTTCTGATTGATGAACATTTCCCATAATATCAACGCGTACCCGCGAAGATATTTATTCAGCAGCAAATGGCCGAATCCGGGAAAGGCCATCGACCAAAAGCCGATGACGTAAGGGCTTCTTTTATGAAGCTGCGTTGTCCCCACCAAACTGACGAGTGCTTTGTAGCGCTTGTCGCGATACGGATTCCCGAAATTATCGATCGTCATCACCTCAAGATCCTATGCCCATACCGGCCGCATGATGGTATATTGCCCCCAATCATTGGTTGCATTCATGCCGTTCCCGGCAGCGCGGCCGCATCGGCGAGGTCCGCCGGTTACCCTCGCCGCTGAACTTGAACTCCAGGTCGATCAAGCCTTCGGCATGGGAAGGCTGCCGGACTCTCGCGGATCTTCGAATGACTCGCTGGCGAGGATCGCGCCGCGATCGTCGAGCGCTTCGATGCCGTACGGAGGGGCGGCCGTCTTCGGAAGCACGGCGAACCAGATCCGCCCGCCGGCGCCGACGGACGCGATAAGCGCCGGATATTCGCCTGCATCTGGGCCGCCGGTCGTTACCCTAACGTTCGCAACGAGCGGCGACGAGAGCTGGCCGAAGACGATCGGGAACGGACCCGTTCCGCCGGCCGGCAGCCTGGGCATGCTCATGTAATTCAACGCCTCCGTCCCCTCCTTCGCGACCGACATGCCGTAACCTCCGCCCATGACCCACTTCCACCCCAGCCAGGTTTTGCGGACGAATTCGAGCTGCAGGTCGGTACCGCCGACGGTCGTATTCCGTTTCATGAACAGCAGCGCGCCGCCGTCGAGATGCGCCTCGTGGATGAGCTGCATCGGCGTACCGGAATTCCCCATTTTCAGGAATGCTTCCTCCGGCGTATGGCCGATCGGGATCCTCATGGTCCCGGACATCCCGATCGCGCGGGAGTACCGCCAATCCGCGATGCCGCCCGGGGTTTCGTAGGCATAGCCCAGCGCCAGCAAGAACATGAGAAACGTCAAGACGGCGCCGGACCAGACGATCCAGGCCTTTCTTCGTCGAGCGGTTGGACGCGGCATGCCGGAAACCTCCCTTTCAATGATGGCAATGCGGGATTCGGAAGGCATTCGAATCGCCGCAGCATGAGACGGCCTTCGCTCGGCGAGTAAACCGTCAGCCAAGAACGCTGCATCCATGCTCCGCGGTCCCGCCTCCCGCATTCGCTTGGCGAGCTTCGCTCGGGCCCGGCGAAGACGGGCATTCGCGCTGCCTTCGGCAATGCCGAGCAGCTTCGCCAGCTCGGTGCCGGCCAAGCCATAATGCGTATGCAAAACAAGGATTTCGCGGTATCTGCCGGGAAGCTGCATAACGGCGGGCCAAATCTCCCCCGAGATGGAGATCTCGCTGCTCGAGGACTTCGGTTCCGCCGATCCCGAGCGTCCGTCGGGCGGCAGCAATCCGGCCGTGGTTGCCTTTGGCCGAATGGCCGTGACGCGGGAAAGGAATGCCGCCTTCCGGACGAATGCGAACAGCCAGCTCCGGAAAGCGACTTGGCCGCGGAACGAATCGACCGCGCGGAACGCCCGGATGAACGTGTCGTGGGCGATGTCATCGGCCAGCCGCTCCTTTCGGGTCAAGAAATACGCGTACTGCCGGACATCCTGCCAATAACGGCGAACAAGCGCGTCGATCTCGGGCGAGCTCAGACGCGCGATGTGCTTGAGATACTCCTCCTCCATGCGGACCTCCCCATACTCTTAATCGTCCATCAAGGATACCAAATTGTTCCTTGCTGCGCCGCAACAATTTTTTCCCGGCTCGCCTGGCGAGCGGCAGCGCACGCTGCGCGAGAAGCAAAAAAGCCGCAGCGCGTGCGGCTTCTAAACGCAAACTATTTTTGCGGTGAACGTTACATTCGGCGTCGCTTTGCTTCACGAGCCTAGTCCGATCGCATGCTGCTCCACCGACACCGTCTCCGCCCCGTGCGCGCGGGCGAACGCCTCGAGCGCCTCGTGCACGGAGTGCTTCAGGCATGCGGTATACGCGATTTCCGGATCGATTTGCAGCAACTGCACCGACAGGTGCTTGCGCTTGTTGTCGAGGCGGGGGTCCATCCGGCCGATCAAGCGGTCGCCGGCCAAGATCGGCATGGCGTAATAGCCGTACTTGCGCTTGACGGCGGGCGTGTAGATTTCCCAGCGGTATTCGAATTCGAACAGATCTTCGAGCCGTTTGCGGCTCCACAACAGATTGTCCAGCGGCGGAAGGAAGCGAACCGGCGTTTCCTCGTCGCCCGAGCTTGTCCGCCCGCCCTCTTCCTGCCGATGAACGTCGAGACGCTCGGCATCCGAGGTCAGGATATAATACGGCTGCTTCACCCCGTCGATCGCGACCGCGGCCATCTCCCCGGCTTCGATGCGGCCGTTGACCGCATCCCTTCGCTCCTGGGCGCTTAACTTCTGCCAGCCGAATCGCGCGTCGCTCGGCTCGAATACCCGATAGGCGCGGCAATATTTGCGCAGCATCCGGTCGCGCGCGTCGTCAGGGGCGATGCCCGCCGCCTCCTCCCGAAGCGCCGCCGGAACGCTGCGGTCCGCCACGTCGAACAGGCGATGATTTCCCTCGCGGCCGACGATTCGGATCTCCGCCGCGTCCATCAGCAGATTGAGCGCGTGCGACGTCGCTTTGGTCGTCGCGTTGACGTTGTCCCAATAGCCGTGCACCCGCTGATCGGATTCGAACGCTTTGGCCGGGAGCGGCCCCTCGCTCTCCAGCTTGCGCAGCACCTGCTCGACGATCGGCCGGATCTCGTCCAGCTGCGCGCTCGTCCGCTCCCGCATGCGCTGCCGGACCGGCTCGAATATCGGGTAATCCGCCATCGGAATCATGCAGGCGGCATTCGCGAAATATTCGAACACGTCGTTCCCACGCAGCAGCTCGTTCAATATGCCGGGGTCGTACCCTTCGATTCGAGCCGCCAGCGCCAGATGCTGGTTCGGGCGCACGGCCGCTACCGGATCGATCTGTATGCATTCCAGCTCGGCGATCACGCCGAGCACGCGCCGGCGCATGTCAGCCGCGGCGCTTGAACCGCCCGCAAGCGGAGGCGCCAGCAGCTGCTTCTCCAGCAAGAAGCGCCGCAGCGCCCGTTTCGTCGTTCGTATCGGTTCCATCGACCCCATTCCCTCCCGCCAAGTCGCTTTTACTGCAACCATTATACACCAATGCCGCGCTTGTTCGCATCTTGTTCGTCACGCCCGTTATTCGCCCGCTTCGACGGCGATAGGGCCGAACGACTCGAAATCGAACAATCCCCGGTCCGTCAGCTTGAGCGCCGGAATCACCGGCAGCGTCAGGAACGATAAGGTCAAGAACGGATTGAAGGACGGCTGCGCGCCGATGGCGGCCAACGCCCGGTTCACCTGCCGCAGCTCCTCGTACACCTCGCCGTACGGGCGATCGGACATCAAGCCGGCCACGGGCAGGGACAAGGACGCGATGACCGTCCCTTCCGACACGACCGCCAATCCGCCGCCCTGCCGGACGACCTGCTCGAGCGCGGCCAGCATGTCCGCATCCGATGCGCCGGCGATCACGATGTTATGCGAATCATGGGACACGCTGGAAGCGATCGCGCCGCGGCTTAGCTTGAAGCCCTTGACGATCCCGAGCCCGATATTCCCGGTCGCGCGGTGCCGCTCGACGACGGCAAGCTTCAGCTGATCCTTCTGCGCGGAGGGACGGAACATGCCGTCCTGAATATCCACGGATTCCTTCAAGCGACGCGTGACGATTTGATTGGGGATGATCTCGATCACATGGCACGAATCGGACGATATCGGAAGCGCGAAGTCCGACAGCGACGCTTGCTTCGCATTCAGCGACGTCAACGAACTGGCCTGCTTAAGCGACGGCGGCGGTTCCGGAAAAGCTCCCTCGCGAACGCTCCCCTGCTCCACGACGCATCGGCCTTCCTTGTAAACGGCGTGAATCTTGACGTCCCTCGGCTCGTCGAGCACGAGGAAATCGGCCAAGTAGCCCGGCGCGATGGCGCCCCTGTCGCGCAGGCCGAAGCAAGCCGCGGTATTGATCGTGACCATCTGGATCGCGGTAATCGGATCCAGCCCTTTGGCGATCGCGAGCCGCACGACGTGATCCACGCTGCCTTCCTCGACCAGGTCGTCCAGCAGCTTGTCGTCGGTCACGAACAAGCATCTTCCCGCGTTGCGCGGCGTAATCGCGGGCAGCAGAGCATCGAGGTTTTTCGCGACCGTCCCTTCCCGGATCATCAGGTGCATGCCGAGGTCCAACCGGTCCTTGGCTTCCTCGCGGGTGACGCTTTCGTGATCCGTGCGGATGCCCGCGGCCATATAGACGTTCAAACCTTCGCGGTCGATTCCCGCCGCATGGCCGTCGATATGCTTCGAACTGGCCCCCCGGAGCTTGTTCAGCATGGACGCCTCCCGATTCGCGACCGCCGGAAAATTCATCACTTCAGCCAGCCCGAGCACCTTGGGGTGCGCGTAATAAGGGGCCAGGTCCTCGGCTTCCAGCCGTGCGCCGTTGCTCTCGAACGGCGTGACCGGCACGCAGGACGGCAGCAGGACGAACATGTCGAACGGAAGCCGGTCCGCCTGATTCAGCATATAGTCGATGCCGCGCGTCCCCGCTACGTTCGCGATCTCATGCGGGTCCGTGAAGGCAGAGGTGACGCCGTGCTTCAGCAGCAGCTTGGCGAACTCGCGCGGAGCCAGCATGGAGCTCTCGACATGCACATGCCCGTCCATGAAGCCGGGAACGATATATTTGCCGTCCGCGTCGAGCGTTTCCCTCCCTTCGTACGTGCCGATGCCGGCGATGACCCCGTCCGCGATCGCGATATCGCCCTCCATCCATTCGGCCGTGAACACGTTCAGGATCCTGCCGCCCTTCACGACCAGATCGGCCGGCATCTGCTTGCCGGCGACCGCGATTCGTTTGCTTAGCGCCGCATCTTCGACGCTTTTTCTTCGTGCCTTGTCTTCGATTCCGTTGTTCATTTTTGCTCACCCTCCTCTTCGTATTCGCAGCTGCCGTTCATGATAGACGCAAAAAAACCCGACTACAAAAAAGCATGACTGCGCTTTTCGTAATCAGGATTTTACGGTTCCTGGTAGAGACCCTCAAACCATATCATTGAGGTTATACTCGCCTATTCGGTTGACTGCCTCCATCATAATACGATCCAAGACGCCCGTCAATGCGGCTCGTCCGCAACCTTTTCGGCGCCGGCGCCGTCTATGGGAATGCAGTTAACTTGAGGAGGCCTACCGATGAAACCTACGATAAAATCCCTACTGATGCTCTCTGCGGTGCTGGCGGGCTCGCTGTCCGCCGTGCAAGCGAACGCGGCGGCCGGCGCCCCGAACGCCGGCGGCAGCGTCGTCTTCCAACAAGGCAATCCGCTGATCACGGTCGGCGGCGAACAAGTGAAGGTGCAGCTGGCGCCGTACTCGCAGAACGGCACGTTCATGGTGCCCGTGCGCGAGCTTGCCGAAGGCTTGAACGCTTCGGCAGCCTGGAAGGACGGCGGCTTGACGCTGACCCAAGGCAACCGCGTGATCCTGGTTAAAGGAAGCCGCCTGCAGACAAACGGCAAGTCCGTCGCGCTTCCCGCCGCGATCCAAAATAAAAACGGCAAAGTCTACGTTCCGCTCAGAGCGGTCGGCGGCGCCCTCGGCGGCGTCGTGGATTTTCGGGACAATTCGGCCGTCGTCACCGCATCCGCCCCTGTCGCGGACAAGCCGGTCGCGATCCGGTTCGATTTCGCCAAGGACGCGCAAGGCTGGACGGGCGGGTTCGCCGACCTGCCCGTGGAGCATGCCGGCGCGGATTACCAGCTGGATTACAAATGGTCGCCGCTGCCCGTCATCGACCATAAGCAGCTGAACGGCCTCATGGTCAAAGGCATGAACCGCAGCGACGACCTCTTCATGTTCGTCGCGCGCAAGCTCGATGCCAAGGACGGCCTGAAGCCGGGCACGACGTACGACGTCAAGCTGGATTTCCGATTGGCGACGAACGAAGCGTCCGATTCGATCGGCGTGGGCGGTTCCCCCGGCCAATCCGTATACGTCAAGGCGGGCGTGACGAACACCGAGCCCAAATCCGTCGAGGTGCTCGACTCCGGCATGGATTCGTCCTACCATATGAACCTCGATAAAGGAAACCAGGCTACGGACGGCAAGGACATGAAGCTGGTCGGCGACGCCAGCAAACCGGACGGGTCCAAGGAAGGCTACCAGCTCAAGCCGATGCAGCTGAGCGCCGTCGTGACGACGGGCGCGAACGGAGAAGCCTATCTCGTTATCGGGACGGATTCCGGCTACGAGGGCCTCAGCACGTTCTACTTCACCGACATACACGCCGTATTCACGCCGCAAGCGAAGTCATGAACCTCGGCAGGCGACTGGATTGTTAATCCCGTTAATAAATAAGGTAATTAATCACGTTAATATCCAGGCGGCCGGCCATCGACTTCGATGGCCGGCCTTCGGCGTTTACTCGGACCCGCTCGCGGCCGGCGGCGTTCCGGCAGGGAAATCCCCGGCCGAATATGCTATGATTAGACTAATCTCGTGCCGTCGGCATGACGAACGAAACCCAAACCCGAGGAAAGGAGATCGCCGGCATGACTGCCTTAACGGAACAGCAATTTTCGAGAATATCCCGCGCCTTGGCCGAACCGAGGCGATTTCAGATGCTCAGGGAAATCGGAGCGACCCCGGATCCGCTTCCTTGCGGCGTGCTGCTCGATACCCATAACGTGAGCGCCGCGACCGTATCCCATCACTTGAAGGAGCTGGAGACGGCCGGCTTGATCGTAAGCCTTCGCGAAGGCAAATTCATGAGTCTCGTCCTGCAGCGCGACGTCCTGCAAGCGTACGTCGACCAGCTCTCGGAAATTTTCTCGCGCGACCAATAATCGCCTTCGCGCCCGGCTGCGGCAATGCTTGACCATTCGATTTCCCCCGCATGTCGAGGAGCCTCCGGGCTCCTCTTTTCCTTTGCCCGCCTCCGCTCCGCCCTTAGGCCGTCATCCGGATGCATGCGACCGGAGGTATCGGAGAAATTCGGCGGCGTCAAGAAGAAACGAATCGCAGGTTCAGCCTGCCCGCCGACGTCTCCCGTCGACGAGCGTGGCGATCCACAGCAGCAGCGGAATGCCGATGCCGCACACCGGGAAGGCGTAATAGCTCCACCAATTAAAAAACGGGCCGTACATGGTCGCTCCCGGACTGAGCTGCGCCGCGACGAAGATCACGGGAGCGATGATCCAGATCAAGGCGTACCAATCGTTGAGCTTGAGCCATTGCGACAGCTCGTAGCTGACGACGAACAGGTGCGCGGACAAGATCGTCGTGATGCCGAAGATCCAAAGCGAGAACATGAAAATATCGATTTGCTGAATGAATTCCATGATGTCGACGGTACGCATGAACGAGAAGAACGGATCCTGCAGCCTTACCGCGAGCGCCGGCCCGAACACCGATAAGGAGAGCACGGTAAGCGCGACGAACGTCAAGGTCGTCCCGCCGAGCGCGATGGAGGACAACAACGGCGCTTTGCGGGGATTCGCCATGAAGGCGATTAGCACGAGCAGCAGCAGGGATTCGCCGCCAAGCAGCGTCGTCAACGGCACAGCCCCCTTCGCGATCTGCAGCCAGCCGTTATCGTAATAGACGGGGAGGATCCGCTCCCATCGCAGATTGCGGCCGTTCAGGGAGAAGCTTACGACGGTCGTGATGAAGAACACCGGTCCGACGACTTCGTTATACCGTCCGATCCCGCCGATCCCGCCATGCGCGGAGTAGACCATCAGCATCGACAGGATCAGCATGACCACCCACACGGGCGCTTTGTCGAGCAGCACGCTCTGTATGAAATCTCCGCTATAGCGCAGGATCATCACGGATATCGAGATCCAGGCCGCAAAATACGGCAGGACGACGATCCGGCCGAACCACGGCCCCAAGACGGCCCGGCTGAAGCCGAACAGGGTTTTCCCCGGATGCATCAGGCTCAATCGAACGAGAAGCAGCGTCAGGACGATGGCCGACAAGCCGGCGATCAGGATCGAGATCCACGCGTCCTGCTTCGCCTCGACGATCGCGGTTTTGATGAACGGAATGAAGTTGCAGCCGTCGATGATCAGCAGCGTCCAGATGAACTGCGATCCCGTGATCTTCATGAGTCCTTTGATTCGCACGTTCGCTCCTCCTCTCCCGTCCGGGCTCTCGAATCAATTCACGTCGATCGGAGACGTGACGAGTCCCGAATTCCGCTCGCAGGTCAACTCGACTTGCACGGCGACCCGAAGCTCGGGGAAACGGTCGTTCCATTTCCCGCTCACCTTCTTCCATTGCAAGGGATGCTGGCGGTGATAGGCTTCGCCGAATCCGAAGATATCGGCGCGGTACTCCCGCTGGACCTTGGCGATCAAAGTTTCGATCTCCCTCTTCGTCTTGCGGTTGATGGCTTGTTCGATGGTGCGCCGGTCCGGAGCCCGAGTCGGATTCAGCGTCGAATTGTTCTCCACGATCGCGCCGATGCCGGACAAATGAAGGTCGACCATGATGCGATCCTGCGCCTTCCGCGTACGGATGCTTTTGCGCAGCGAATTGAACGTCACGCTGATGTTGTCGCCATTGCCGCCCCCTATCGGCAGCGAGCATTCATATCCGGCTTGCTTGCCCGTGATCCAATTCGCGTAGGCGGTCTCGTTGGCGTCAAGGAAGCCCACCGTCTTCAAGCCCATCGCTTTGTTGAACACGGCGGAACCATAATAATACGGCTTGGACGCGGCCGTCAGGCCGATGGCCGGCACGTATGGATCCAGGCCTTCCGTTAGCGTATCCGACATGAAATCATGGAAGTAGACATGACGCAGCCGGAGAATATCCTGCTGCCTTCTGAGCCCCATCGACATGAACGGTTCGAAGATCGCCTTTTGCGCCAGCACGTCCTTGGCTTCGGCATCCTTCACGACGAGCAGCTTGGAGCGCAGTTCCGATCGCGGATTCCGGACGAACTCGTCGAGAAGATGCGCGATCCCGTGCTCCGCCAGAGGCTGCCCGATCAGGATAACCTCGCGGTGACCGGGAAACAATTCGCGCGACAGCTCTTTCTGCGCATGCTGGATCGCGTCGTAGATGTTGATCCCTTTCGCGCTCGTCAGTTCGTAAGTCTCGTGAGCGGCTCCCCCGCCTCCCCAGGTGCCGTCTCCCCCTCCGATGCCGGAAGGCAGCGCGATTTGGAAGCTCACCTCGAGCTTGCCGTCCTTCGTCATATCCAGTCCGTCTCCCATGTTGAAGGCGAGGTGGTCGGGCTCTCTTCGGTTTCCGCAGCCGGCGATCAGCGATACGCCCACGAGCGCGAGCAGCAGCAGGCCGAGTCTGTGCGCGCTCATGCTTCTCCGCCTCTATTCTCCGGCTCCGGTTCGCTGCGTTTCGTCAAGCGCTGGGGCCAGCGAATCCACCAATCCTTCAACCATTGGCCGGCTGCCGGCGCGAGGGGGGACAAGTACGGCATGCCGAACGGACGCAGCTGCACGAGATGAATGAGGATGGCCACGACGCCCGTCGTCAGCCCGAACAAGCCGAACATGCCGGAGAGCACGAGCAGCGGGAAACGGAGCATCCGCAGCGGAATGCCGAACCGGTAGCGCGGGATGATGAACGAGGCGATGCCGGCCGCGGACACGACGATGACGATGGGCGACGATACGATGCCCGCGCTGACGGCCGCCTCTCCGATGACCAGCGCGCCGACGACGCTCACGAGCGGGCCGATCGGCTTGGGCAAGCGCAGCCCGGCTTCGCGCAGCCCTTCGAACATGATCTCCATCATCAGCACTTCGATCACGGTCGGGAAAGGCGCCCTCTCGCGGAGCGCCGCGATCGTGATCATCAGCTTGCCGGGAATCAATTCCTGATGGAAATTGGTCAGCGCGATGTAGAAGGACGGCAGGAGCACCGAGAACGCCGCGAAGAAGTACCGGATGCTCCGGTTCAAGGCGACGTACAGAAACCGCTCGTAATAATCGTCCGGCGCCTGCAGTCCGCTCCAGAACGTCATCGGCACGACCAGCGCGAACGGCGTGCCGTCCGCGATGATGGCGACCTTCCCTTCCATCAGCCCGGCCGCGACGACATCCGGACGCTCGCTGCTCATCATTTGCGGGAACGGGGAGTAGTGCGTATCTTCGATGGCTTCCTCGATATAGCCGGAGTCCAATACTCCTTCCACCTGGATGCGCGCGACGCGTGCGCGGACCTCCTCGAGCAGGTCGGGGTCCACGATCCCGTCGAGATAGGCGATCACGACGTCGGTTCGGGTGAGGCTGCCTACCGTCATCTCTTCGATCTTCAGTCGGGTCGTCGCGAATTTGGCGCGCAGCAGAACGGTATTCGTGCGAAGATTCTCGGTAAAGCTCTCCTTCGGTCCGCGCAGCGCGGGCTCGGAGGTCGACTCCTCGATGCCGCGGGTCGCGACCTGCTTCACGCCGGCCAAGCAGGCGGTTGCTTCGCCGTCGGCGAGAATGGCGAGGTTTCCTTTCAGAATGCCGGTCACGAGCTCGCCGAGATTCGACGACTTCCTCATCTGCAGCACGGAGAACAGCTGCTGTTCGCACATCTGGGCGATGTTGTCGATGGCGCCGAGCCCCTGAGGCAGCCCCTTGTAGATCAAGGGCGACAGCACGTTGACCGTGATGAGCTCGACGTCGATCATGCCATCGATATAGATAAGCAAGAGCTTGGTATGATTTTCGATCGCCAGCTCCCGGAACACGAGATCCGAGCAGTCTCGGAACGCGTGCTCGAAGGCTCGCCGGTTGGCAGCCAAATCATTTGCCAGGGGAGCGTCTTCGCGCTCTGCTTCCGCCTGTCGGAGCGCCGCCGGCTTATGCAGTTTTTTATGGGCGAGCTTCGTCCAGTCCATGCGCGGGCCACCTTCGACTTGAAACGGTCATTGACGTACGGCAAATCGGTGAACAGTGAACCGTGAATGAGAACACGGCAAAATCAGGATAGGAAAAATCAGGAACGGTAGGAATAACAGCAGTAATATCCCCCAAAAGCGGTCAATTATGTATGCCCGCGCATCGCGGCCTATCCCGCGCCGCGGCAAAAAGGCGAGCATCGCGCGATGCTCGCCTTTTCTTCATGCGCGTCCGGTCTATCGGCCAGTCGTGCGGAAGCCCGTCGGCCGCGCCGGCGCGAAACCGTAATCCGCCTTGAACCGGTCCATCGCATAGAGCGGCTTATAGGCGTTGCCCGGCTCGTCGTAATAGTCGAAGCCGTCCGTTCTTCCGAGCAGGGCTTCCAGCGCTTCGCGGGCCGGAATGTCGCTGCTGATGTCGGGGCCGACCAAATTATAGTTCCTCGCGCCGGCGCGGGCCGGGGCTTCGACGACCCTGACGATGCCTTCGACGACATCGCCCGCATGCACGTGCGCAAGGACGACGAACGGAACGGACATCGGCGCGGTCAAGTCGACGGGGCTTGGCGCCCAGTCGTCGGAAGCGACCGCGCCGAAGCGCAGGTTGACGAACTCCGCCTCCGGTTCCTTGCGCTGGAAATAGCGGGTCAGTTCTTCGACCATCGCTTTGCTCAGCCCGTAGGCGTCCGTCGCCAGGCAGGGATGGTCGTCCGAAATCGGAAGCGAGCGCGGAACGAAGGCGTCGTCCAGACTGCCGACGGCCGCGATGGAGCTTGCCGTCACGAACCTCCGGCAGCCGCGATCGAGCAAATACCGGTACAGCCTTCGCGTTCCCAGCACGTTGACGTCGAGCCCTTCCTCCTCGCTGCAGCCTCCGGTAACCGCGCCTAGATGAATGCAGAGCTCGATCGCACGGTCGTCCAAGCCGCGCAGGTCCTCGGGCCGGTCAAAGGCGCCCTGCACGAACGCCGCATTCGCCTCGAACGCCGTTCGCGACAAGCAGATGACCGTATGGTCGCCCGACAGGCGCGAGACTAGTTTCTTGCCGATGAATCCGCTTGCTCCGGTAATCAAGATATGCACGCAATTCTCCCCTATCTTCGCTCAGCTTCGGCATCCGCCGCTTGATTATGCCTCTCTCTCCCATGCCTCCGCCAGCAGCTCGGTGTTGATGCCCACGCCGGCCAGCGAGCCGAGCGACGCGGCGACGACCGCCTGGTACAGCTCCGTCGCCGCGTCCCCGGCGGCGTACGCCCCGGGGACGCTCGTTTTGCCGAACGCGTCCGCGACGACCGTGCCCGCCTCCGTCACGCGGCAGCCGAGCGACTTCGGCAGCTCCGACCCGGCAGCCAGCTTCGGCGCGAAGAAGATGCCGGCGCAGGGCACGGCCGTGCCGTCCCGCAGGATCACGCGTTCGACCATGCCGTCCGCGGACTCGATCCGCCGGATCGGCGAGTCGAATACGGTTACCCGGTGCCGCTTCAGCTCTTCGCGCTGCCCGTCCGTCCATTCGTCCGGTCCGTCGGTAAGGATCGTGATGTCGTTCGTCCATCCCGACAGCGTCTTCGCCGAATGCAGCGCTCTTGCGCCCTTGACGATCAAGACGAGCTTGCGGTCGCGCAATTCCCAGCCGTCGCAGTACGGACAGACGAACGCGCTCCTGCCGTAGACGTCCGCCAGACCGTCGATGTCGAGCGGGAGATCCCGCATGCCGACGGCGAAGAGCAGCTTCTTGCAGCGATAGCTGCTGCCTCCCGCCGTCTCGATTCGAAAGTCGCCGTCGGTCCCCGTCACCGCGGTTGCCGCGTCCGATACGAAGGCGATGGACGGATATGCTTGCATCTGCTCCATCGCGATCCGCCGGAATTCGCCGGGCGCGATGCCGTCTCTCGTCAGAAACCCGTGGGTTTCGCCGGTCACGCGGTTGCGCGGCCGCCCTTCGTCGATCACGACGGCGCTTTTTCTGGCCCTGCCCAGCACGAGCGCCGCATTCAACCCCGCCGGACCGCCGCCGATAATGCCTACATCCATCCATTGTTCCATATTCATCATCCTTCCGGAGCTATAATGTCCATAATAAAAGCACAAAAGTTGCTTGAGTTTGAAGTGCCTGCGCGCGCCGTCTCAAGCTCGCGCGATAAGCAGACGCGAACCGCCGTCCTTCTCGCCTTTCCCGCCGCGGACGCTGCGCGATTACTGGCTTACTCAACCTCTCCCCGCTATGGCCGTTTGATTCCCCTTCCCCCGAATGCCGCGCAAGTGCCGTCTTACTCCCCGTTTCCCCCGCGGATGCTGCCCGGCGACGCATGGTCCAATACCCATTGGATCGTATGCGCGCGCAAATACGACTGCATCTGCAGCTCGGCACCGTTCATCACCTTCTTGACGAGGCAATCCTTGCTTTCCGGGTGGCCGGATTCCTCTTCCTCGCTCCATTCCGCCGCCTCCGCGAGCGGATGATGATGCGCGTTCGCGTTGAGGCATTCGTATAATTGCTGGCGGCCTTCGATCACCTGGATCACGTCGAGAAACGAGATCCGGTCGGCCGGACGCGCGAGCTCGTAGCCGCCGCTCGCTCCCGTCGACGCGCGCACGATGCCGTCCTGCCGCAGCTTGGACATGATTTTGGACAAGTAGCTGTCCGATACGCCGAGCGACGACGACAGCTCCTTAATGCCGACGTGCTGCCCCCGGTCGGAATGCGCCAAGTGGATCAAGGCATGAAGCGCGTTGCCCGTGCTTTTGGAAAACTGCATGGCGTTGCCTCCTTCCGGATATCTAATCCTTTATGGATGTATAATGTCCATAATAAACGATGAACTCGCCGGATTCAAGTCGATGCGCGTCATTGGTTTTGAATTTTGCGGATCCATTTGTAATAAGCCAGCAGGATCAAGAACAAGATCGGGTCGATGATCGCCGAATAGCCGAGGTTCCACCAGCCGTAATGAAAATACCCCCACGGCTCGGGCAGCATCGTAACGAGCTCGTAGCCCAGGATGATGACGGTCCAGGATGCGATGTATACGGACTTGGCTACATACGTCCGTTGAAACGGAAAAAAACTCAAAAACAACACGTTGACCGGCGGAATCAAGACGCTTCTGGACAGCACCGCCGCCCACTCGATCGTCTCTTTGGCGAAATACCAGTAGCCTTTGAACCTGAAATCGATGATGGTATCGAACAACAGCTGAAACGCCATCGTAAACGTCCAGATGTGAACGAGCTCGTTCCGGCTCAGCCGTTTATTGGCCTTGAACGCAAGCACGTTGAAGATTGCAATCGAGCCGATGAAAAGAGCCATGAAATGATTTTCCTTTTTTTTATTGTTAGGCTTGCCAATTTCAAGTCGGGCCAAACCGGAAAAACGCCAAAACCGGAAAAAGGCTTCGCGTCGCTCCGTTCGCGCCGGCGGCGGCTTTCCCGATAGGCGCGATAACGCGGAAATGGCCGCAAAGCTTGCCGAAGCGGCAGTTCGTCGATCGCGCCGTTGAACGGAATCGGCGACTTGTGGTACATTCCCATTGTAATCCATTTCTATCGAATATCACCATTGTCACAAAACTTGACCGAGGAGGAACTGAAGTGAGCAAAACCGAACTGCTGCTGCGCGGCTGGGATTACGCATACGGCCAGGAAGACTGGTATCCCCCGCTCTCGGACGCGCTGAACGGACTGACGGCCGAGCAGGCGCATTGGCGACCGGAAGGCGGTCATGTCAACACGGTCCGGGAGACGGTCCAGCATCTGATTTTTTACAAGGAACGGCTGTTGAAACGGTTGACCGGCGAAGAGCGCGCCTACCCTGAGGGCGTGACCAACGACGATACGTTCGCCGTCCCCGCCGCATCGCAGGCCGATTGGAACGACGCCCTGGACCGGCTCCGGGCGATTCATGCGGGGATCCGCGCGCAGCTCGCCGGCTGGACGGAAGAAGACTTCGAACGCAAGCTTCCGACCACGACCTTCGGCAACTGGGCGCACTCGCTCGCCATGCACGACGCGTACCATACCGGGCAAATCATCATGGTCCGCAAACTCCAGGGCTCCTGGCCCGAGCGGCGTTCGTTCGACTGATCGGCGACGGACCAACGCAAAAACCTCCGGCTCCCCTTTGTACAAGGAACCGGAGGTTTTGGCATGTCTTCCCGGGGTCAACGCCAGGGCGCTACTCTTCGAAAATCTTCGTCAGCAGCTCGCCGAGCGTTTGAACGGCCTGTTCTTCCTGATCGCCGTCCGCTTCGAGCGTCACTTCCTCGTTCTGCTGGATGCCGAGCGTCAGCATGCTGAGGGAGCTTTTGCCGTTGACCTTCTTGCCGCCCTTCTGGACGCTGATCTTGCACGGAAAGCCGCCGGCGGCTTGAACGAATACTTTGGTCGGGCGCGCGTGGAAGCCCGACGGATTAAGCACGGTAAAGGTTTGCGCGATCATGCGAAGTCACTCCTAGTCTGTTGGTTAACGAATGCGTGAATGCTCTCTTGGCTGTCCATGGACAGGATCTGCTCCGTATGCGCGGCCCAATCCCGTTGCGACAGCCGCTTGATCAACGCCCGCGCGGGAAGGATCGAGCTCGCGCTCATGCTGAATTCATGCAGCCCCATGCCGAGCAAGACGGGGATCGCCGTCTGATCGCCCGCCATCTCGCCGCACATGCCGACCCATTTGCCCTCCTTGGCCGCGGCCTGGATTACCATGCGGATCAGGCGCAGAATGGACGGATGGCAGGGCTGGTACAGATACGCCACGTTCTCGTTCATGCGGTCGGCCGCCATCGTATATTGGATAAGGTCATTGGTGCCGATGCTGAAGAAATCGGCTTCCTTCGCCAGCATGTCCGCGGCGAGCGCGGCGGCCGGCACTTCGACCATGATGCCGACCTCGATCGATTCCGATACCGGGACGCCTTCCCGGAGGAGCTTCTCCTTCTCCTCCCGCAGCAGCCGCTTCGCTTCGCGCAGCTCCGCGGCGACCGCGATCATCGGGAACATGATCTTGAGCTGGCCGTGCACGCTTGCCCGCAGCAGCGCCCTGAGCTGCGTGCGGAACAGCTCCTGCCGGTCCAGGCAGAGGCGAATCGCGCGAAGCCCGAGAAACGGATTGCTCTCGGCCGGGAGCTTCATGTACGGCAGCTCTTTGTCCCCGCCGATGTCGAGCGTCCGGATCACGACCGGCTTGCCTTCCATCCGTTCGAGCACGTGCTTGTATACGTGGAACTGCTCTTCCTCGCTCGGGAGCGCGGCGCGTCCCATATACAGGAATTCCGTGCGGAACAGGCCGATCCCTTCCGCGCCGTTGGCCAGCACCTTCTGCAGGTCTTCCACGCTGCCGATGTTGGCCGCCAACTCGACGCGATGCCCGTCTTGCGAGACGGTCGGTTGATCCATCAGCTTGCGCAGTTCGTCCTTGCGGCGGTCGTATTCGACCTTGCGCGCTTGGTACGCCGTCAGTTCTTCATCGGACGGCTCGACGATCACGCTGCCTTGCTCGGCGTCCATAATGATCATCGTCCCCGTCTCGATATCGGCCGCTTCGGTCCCGGCGCCGACGATGGCCGGTATCTCGAGCGAGCGGGCCATGATCGCCGAATGGGAAGTGCGGCTGCCGATCTCGGTCACGAAGCCGAGCACGTAGTCCGGGTTCAGCTGCGCGGTATCCGAAGGCGTCAAATCCTCGGCGACCAGCACGCAGGGTTCGCTAATGGCGGATACCGCCGCGTAGGAAACGCCGCGCAGCCGGCTCATCAAGCGCCCGGAGACGTCGCGGACGTCAGCCGCCCGCGCGCGCAGCAGCTCGTTGTCCATCGACAACAGCAAATCGATGAAGCCCTGGGCCGTCTCGTGAAGCGCGTATTCCGCGTTCATGGATTCCTGCCCGATCTTCTCGAGGATGGCATCGATCAGGTCGGGATCTTCCAGCAGCAGCAGATGCGCTTCGAAGATCTCCGCCTTCGCCGCGCCGATCTTCCGCTCCGTCATCGCCCGAATCGCCTCGAGCTCCGCCTTGGCGACGGCAGCCGCCTCCCTGAACCGTTCCGCCTCGGCGACCGGATCCGCGATTGCGCCATCCGCGGGAACGTAATGATCCTGCCGCAGCCGAAACGCCTTGGCGATGGCGATGCCCGGCGACGCCGCGATGCCGGAGAGCCTTTTCGTCGTCTTATTCGTCATGGTGCGCACGCCCCCCTTAGGTTTTCGCTTTCTTCAGCTGCTCGTATTGGTCGACGATCGCCGCGTGAAGCGGATGCTCCTCGCCGATCGCGGTGTACTTGGTTACGGTCCCGCTCGCGCCGATCGCTTGCAGGTCCGCCTGGAGTTGCACCGCTTCGGGATCGTCGGCGGCGACGAACAGCAGCGCCGCCGCCATGCCGAGCGTCAAATACTTGACGGGCAGCCCCAGCTCGAAGGCCTGCATGGCGGGCCGAACGAGGCGATCGTTCGCGGACAGCTTGCGGATCGGCGATCTGCCGACGCGCTTCACGTCGTCCGTCAAGTACGGATTGACGAAGCGGTCCAGGATCTGACGGATATAGGCCGCATGCTCTTCCGCGTCGAAGCCGTACCGCTTGACGAGCACGGCGCCCGTCTCCTCCATCGTCTGCCGCACGAGCGCCGCGACCGGTCCGTTCGCCATGGCGTCCTGGATCGTCGCGAACCCGTAATAGCTCCCCAAATAAGCCGCGACGCAGTGTCCCGCGTTGACCGTGAACAGCTTCCGCTCGATGTACGGCTCCAGGATATCCACGTAATGAATGCCCGCGATGCGCGGCGTGCCCGGAATCATTTGCGATTCGTCGACGACCCATTCATAGAACGGCTCGACCCGGACTTCGAGCGGATCGTCGTTCTGCTGCAGCGGCACGATCCGGTCGACGGCGGCATCCGGGAACGCGATCGACCGGCTCGCGTGCTCCTGCTGCTCCAGGCTCAGATGGCCGTATACATGCGCCTTCAGCTGCGTGCTCCCGCCGATCGCGTTCTCGCAGGCGATAATATGCAGCGGACCGGCCCCGCGCGCCATGCGCAGCTCCAAGCCCTTCGCGATGCCGGCGGCGATATGGCGCAGGATGTTCACGCCGACGGCCGTGGTGACCAGATCCGCCTGGGCCACGGCTTCCGCCACTTCGTCCAGGTTATTGCCGTTGATCGCCGTTACGTTGTCGACGTGAAGAATATCCTGCGCTTCGTTCGCCAAGCGGACCGTATACGCCTTTTTTTGCCGCAAGTGCTCGACCAGCGCGACGTTCACGTCGGAGAACACGACCTCGTATCCTGCCTGGGACAGGATGAGGCCGATGAAGCCCCTGCCGATGTTCCCCGCTCCGAAATGAACGGCCTTCATGATTCCAGCCCGCTTTCGAAGATCCGCACCATCGCTTCGGGCGAAGAAGCCTTCAGGATGGCTTCCATGTTCTCGTCCTCGGAGCAGATCATCGCGACGTTCGTCAGTATCTCCAGATGATCGTTGCCCGCCGCGGCGATGCCGATCACGAGATAGGCCTTCTCGCCTTCGCCGAAATCCACGCCTTCCGGAATTTGCACGATGGACAGCCCCGTCGAATGGATCAACGATTTCGAATCCTGCGTGCCGTGGGGAATGGCGAGCCCGCTGCCCATATAAGTCGACAGCGTGGATTCGCGCTCCAGCATCTTGGCGATGTAGCCCTCCGACGCGTGCCCGGCATCGACGAGCAGCTGCCCTGCCATGCGGATCGCGTCGAATTTATCCTTCGGCCGCGCGTTCAATTTCACTTTGTCGTTCGATAATATACTCATCGTAGGTTTTCTCCTCTATCCGTTTATTTTTTCGTCTCCAGAAACGCTTCGAGCTCCCGCGACAGGAACCGTTGAATCTCTGCGCGGCTGCCGTCCTGCAGCAGCTCGACCATCTGCGGGATCAGCAGATACGAGCTGATCTCGCTCAGCACTTCCAGGCTTTCCTTCGAGAGCTCGCGCGGTCCGAGCATCAGCAGCACCTGCCGGACGCCGGAAGGCGCGCTCCCCTCCAGCACCAAGTCCTCCCGCAGCCGGAACAGTCCCAGCGAGGGCAGGCGGACCAGCTCGCTGCGGACATGGAAGAGCGCTAGGCCTGTGTCGGGAATGACCTGGCTGCTCTGGCGTTCGCGCTGCAGCAATAGCCGCACGATCGGCGCCTCGTCGTCGATGACTCCCGCCTGCCTCGCATAGCCGCACATGGCGGCCAGCGTCGCCTGCAGGCTGTCGAACGAATTCTCCAGCTCGCGGACGACGAACCGTTCGACGATCCCGACGATTTCGTCGACGTACCGCTGGACGCGGTCCGGCATTGCGAACGGCTCGCCGAATGCATGCGTATCGGTCCCCGGCAAGTCGGCGTCGTCCTTGCGCAGCGTCACGTTCTGAATGAAGAACCGCAGCCGCTCCGTTTCCTCCGGCGTCAACAGCGGGCTGAGCTTGACGTACCGCTCCTCGTCCAAGGGGAGCTCAACCGTCGAGATGATCAGATCGTACTCGCTTTCCGGGATTCTGGCCGCCTCGAACCAGGACGCGTGGCCGACGATGTCGACTTGCGGGAGCTCCTTCGTCAGGCGGACGGCGAGCATCTTGGACGTCCCGATGCCGCTCGTGCAGACGATGATCGCCCTGACATTGCGCCGGAACTGCTTTTGCCGCTCCAGCGAAGCCCCGAAATGCATGACGAGATAGCCGATTTCCTCATCGGGTACCTCGGTCTCCGTCAACGTCTCGTTCACCGCATCGCGAAGCTCGCGAAACAACCCCTCGTAATCCCGCTTGATCTGCGCGAGCAGCGGATTCCGGATATTGGCCCCCGTCCGCAGCCGCTTCAGCGCGGATTCCAGATGGCCGAGCAGGCCGTCCCTCAGCGAACGGTCGGCGCTGTATCGAACGCCGCTCCGCGCCTCCATGTTCCGGACGAGCTTCCAGACCAGCTCCATGTAACCCAGCGCTTCCTCGGGCAGCAATTGATTCGGATGCGCGGCGCGCCGCGGCTCGAGCAGCCCGGCGATATAGGCGGTCTCCGCGGTGGAGAACGCCAAGCCGACGGCCTGCGACAGATGCGCGATCACGTCCGCCGACAGCTCGCGCCGGCGCTCGGACTGCTTCTCCGGCCGCAGCTCGATCGGCCTGCCGGCTCGAATCCGCGCGATCGCAATCGCGATCCGGATCAGCAGCTGCGTGTATTCCTTCTCGGGCAAGGCGTTCAGCTCGTCGTCCGCGGCCTGCCACAGCGCTTCCTCCACCTGGCCGAAGTACGATTTTCCGATCAATGCCAGCAGCCTCGCCGTGGCGGGACCCTGAGGTTGGTCCGATCGGCCGAACAAATCGGATTCGTCCAGGAAGCTTCGCGCCAGCCGCGCGATCATGCCGCGCATGTTCGACTCGGAGCCGCCCAGGCTGACGCCGTACCCTCTTCTGCGGACGAGCACGAGGTCCGCTTGCTTGATCCGCTCCTCCAATTCGTCCAAGTCGCTCGTGACCGTCGGCACGGTGACCCCGAGCTCGCGGGAGAGCGTGAACAGCTTAAGCGGTTCATTCTCCTGCAGCAGCAGGCACAGCACGATCAGCTTGCGGTCCTGCGCGGAGTATTCGACCGCCTTCGATTCGAGCAGCAGGCTTCTCAGCGCCTGCAGCTTCTCGCCGTCCGCCTGCAGGTGAATCCCCGTGCCCGACTTCTTCTGCAGCGCCGCGCCCATCTCGCCGACGACGGTCTCGAGCTCGGACAGCTCCCGGTGAACGGTTCTCGTGCTGACGTTGATCTCGGCGGCGATCTCCCCTGCCGTGACGTCTTCGCTTCGCGCGAGCAGCAGCTCCAGAATCTGCCGATGCCGGTGAGATAATTTCATGCCCATGCACCTCATGCCGAAAAGGAGATAACGCCGGCAGGATGCCAGCGTTAGTCGGTTCTGTTAACGTAAACGATTGACCAACTCGTCGTACGCCGGACTTTTCATGAAATTGTCGATCCCGATATGCTCCGCCTGCGGCGCTTGGCTGCGCGCCCGGTCTGTCAGCGATTTGTGCGTGACGACGATGTCGGCATCGGACGGAATCTCGCTGATCGCGGTATTGATGACCGTTACGCCGACGCCGGCGTCTTTCATCTTCTTGCGAAGAATCGAGGCGCCCATCGCGCTCGAACCCATGCCGGCATCGCAGGAGAACACGATCTTGTTCACGTCGGCCGCCGCTTTGACGACTCCCGCAGCGTCCGCGTTCGATGCCGGCGCTGCCGAAACCGCGCTGCCGCCCGATCCTTCCGCCACGATCGGAGCTGCCGCCGGTGTCGCTGGCGCTGCCGATGCCGCGATCGGCGCTTGCTTCATTTGTTTCACTTTCGCCGCGGCTTCTTCCAAGCCGTCTTCTTCCTCGGTATGCTTGCTCGTCTTCAGCAGAAGCGCCGCGACCAGGAAGGATACGATCGTCGCCGTGATGATCCCGGTGAAGATCGACAGCAGGCCTCCCTTCGGCGCCATGGCGATGTAAGCGAATATGCTGCCCGGCGACGGCGGCGCGACCAAGCCCGCGTGGAACAGCGAGAACGTGAACGTGCCGGTCACGCCCCCGGCGATGACCGCCAGAATCAGCCGCGGATTCATCAGAATATAAGGGAAGTAGATTTCGTGAATCCCGCCGAAGAAGTGGATGATAGCCGCGCCCGGGGCGGACATCTTGGCGGAGCCCCGTCCTACCAGCCAATACGCGAGCAGGATGCCGAGTCCCGGACCCGGATTGGATTCCAGCATGAACAGAATCGACTGCCCCGTCTTGGACGCTTGCTCCAGCGCGATCGGGCTGAGCACGCCGTGGTTGATCGCGTTGTTCAGGAACAGCACCTTCGCCGGTTCGATGAGCACGTTCGCCAGCGGCAGCAGGTTCGCGTCCACCAGCGCTTGCACGCAGTTGGCGAGGCCCTTGCTCACGACCTGAACGGCGGGTCCGACGACCAGATAGGAGACGATGGCCAAGATGCCGCCGATGATGCCGGACGAGAAGTTGTTCACGAGCATCTCGAAGCCGGATTTGATCTTGCCTTCGATCGCGCGGTCGAATTGCTTCAGCACCCAAGCCGCCAATGGTCCGACCAACATCGCCCCCATGAACATCGGAATGTCCGTGCCGACGATGACCCCCATCGTGGTGACCGCGCCGATGACCCCGCCGCGCGTCCCGTGAACCATCGTGCCGCCCGTATATCCGATCAGAAGCGGCAGCAGGTACGTGATCATCGGCGAGACCAGCTTCGCCAGCTCCTCGTTCGGAATCCAGCCCGTCGGAATGAACAGCGCGGTAATCAGGCCCCAGGCGATGAAAGCGCCGATATTCGGCATGACCATGCCGCTCAAGAAGCGTCCGAAACGCTGTACTTTCACTCTAGCGCCATCTGCGGATGGCTTTTGTCTCGCAGCTGCAGTTGCCATTAGGATAGCCCCCCATGGAATGAAATATGTTGCGTCCTTATCGTAAAGCCAAGCGCTTTCATGTTCAATCAAATGAAAATCGCATTCGGTCATGATCGATGTTGACATGATTTTGCTAGCCGTCGTTCGCTGCCGATAGTATTGCCGAATCCGCTCCCCGCCGATTCGGAATGACGAATCGGAATGATGAAGGCGAAAACGGCATGAACAAGGAGAAAACGCAAAAAACCGCGGCCTCCCATGCTTGGGGAAACAGCGGCCCGGCAGACTTCTCATCGCCTGCCAATCCGATCGCAATGCGTTGTCGATTCATGCGAATCGAACTCTTGGATAGCAAAAAAACCGCGTCGGCCGCGGTTGTTCGGGGAAGGCATGCCAGGCTCGCATCTACGGCCTCCATCAACTTCGGGCGGTTATTCGCGTCCGCGATACGCCCTTTCGTGATACCTGGTGATCGCTTTGAACAGCTCCCTGCCGTCGTCCGTCAAGGGATGGCCGGCGTCGAAGCTCATAACCATCGCGCGGTACGTCTCCGGGACCCAGATATAGGCGTGCACGTATTCCGTCAGCGTGAATCCGGCCTTCTCCCAGAATCGGATCCGCTTGGCGTTGTCCGCCGTCTCCTCGGCTTCGGCTTCGATGACGAGGCCCTTGCAGTCCGGCTTGACGCCAAGCGCCCAGTGCCTGACCGACGCGACGCATGCGCGGCCGACTCCTTCGCCCCGCCGCGACTCCCGCACGGCCAAGTAATCGATGACGAGCACGCCGGCGCGCGCGTCGAACGCCGTCAGCGCCATCGCGAGCGCCGCGCCGGGCTCGCCCCAAACATGCAGCTCGCAGATGCCCCGCTCGAACATGCGGCGGACGATCGCCTTCGGCTTCCTGCCGTGCTCGGGAAATCCTTCCCGGTAGATCGGCTCCGCTTCCGCCCATAATGCCTCGTTCCACTGTTCCGTCGTCCGATGTTCCAGTTCCATGCTCGATCCCTCTCGTGTCTCTTTATTCGTCCAAAAAGCTGTTGAGCCTGACGGTGAACGACGTCTCGTGCCGATTGGATTCGAACGAGATCGTGCCGCCGTTCCGTTCCACGATTTGCTTGCAGATGGCAAGCCCGAGGCCCGTTCCGTCGGATTTGCTCGTGACGAACGGCGCGAACAGGCGCTGCTGCATCTCCTGCGGGATCTCCGGCCCCGTATTGCTGATTCTTACGTATGTATAAGCATCGTCGGCATAGGTGAGCACGATGATCTTCCGGTCGCCCTTCCCTTCGCGCAGCGCGTCGATCGCATTGTTCAGCAGGTTGGAGAACACTTGAACGACGGACACCTTTTGGATTTTGACCCGGATGCCTTCCTGCAGCGACAACGACAGATCGATATTCTCGTTCAAGAGCAGCGGACTGACGAGCAGCAGCGTTTTCTCGATCAATTCGTTCAGCGGCGTGACGATGCTGTCCTCGTCGGCGATCGGCTTGCGCGAGAAGCTCAGGAAGCCCGTGATTTGCATTTCGATGTTGCGGAATTCATGGTCGATGATATCCAAATAGTTGTCGATTTTGCCCAGTTCGTCCGGCGGCAGCAGCTTGCGGACAAGCACGAAGAAGCCCTTGATGGTCGTCAATGGATTGCGAATCTCGTGCGCCATGCTGGATGCCATCTTGCCGATGAGATTCAGCTTATCGTCGTGCATATCCTCGATCAGCTTGTCCTGCGCTTGGATTTTGCCGTGGGCATGCTTCCAGAAATAGGTGTAAATCGTCGCTTGAAAGGTGTCGATCCGCGAGATCGCGCATGCGATCAGCCGCATTAATTCGGATCGTTCCGCGTCGAATTCGGCGATCGCGTCGATGAAGGCTTCGCGGAAGAACGCCGAGCTTTTGAGCACTTGGTCGATCGTCACTTTCTGCTGCAGGAGATTCTCGCACCATACTTCGAATTCGCGATAGATGGGATGGTGATCCAACGGGATATCGATATCGGCGATCAGCACGATATATTTTTTGCTGAGGGCGCGCAGCAGGTCCAAATTGTTTTGCCCGGGGTAAGCTGTTTCCATACGGTAGATCCAGTTTTCGATAATGGTGCCGGTATGCGTTTCGAAAAATCGGATGAATTCGCTCATGGTATCGCTCCGTCGTATGAAATATACTACTACTTTCCACAATCCGCCTCGTATTCCTGCCAAGGCGCTCAATTACCATATATTACCCTCCAAATCCCGTCCTGATTTGACAATCCCTTCCTGCGCGGTTATATCTGAATAGTAAACTATGCCGAAATGGAGTGAATCGGAATATGACCTTCGGGAATCGCCATGTCATGATTACCGGCGCGGGCGGCGGGATCGGCCGGAACGTCGCGCTTGCCTATGCCAGGCAAGGCGCGAACGTAATCCTGGTGGACAGGAATGCCGAGTCGCTGGAACGAACGTCCGCGCTCGTCCGCAGAGAAGGACCGGAGCCGGTCAGCCGCACGGTCGACCTAAGCGATCCCGCCTCGATCGAAGCGTGCTTCGCCTCGCTGCGGGACAACGGCGGCCGCTTGGACGCCCTGATCAATAACGCCGGTCTCGGCGCTTGGAAGTCCGTGTACGAGCTGTCCGTCGAGGAATGGGATTACGTGATGAACACGAATTTGCGGGGAACGTTCCTATGCGCGAGAGAAGCGGCCAAGCTGATGAAAGCCGGCGGCCGCGGCGGCGCGATCGTCAATATCGCCTCGACGCGGGCGCTCATGTCCGAGCCGAATTCCGAGGCGTACGCGGCATCCAAAGGCGGTATCCTCTCCCTCACGCACGCGCTCGCCCTCTCGCTCGGACCGGATGGCATCCTGGTCAACGCCATCAGCCCGGGCTGGATCGAGAACGGCGATTACGGCAGCCTGCGGCCGGTAGACCATGCCCAGCACCCGGCCCAGCGCGTCGGGAAACCGGACGATATCTCGCGCGCCTGCTTGTACCTGACGGATCCCGCGAACGATTTCGTCACGGGAACGAACCTTGTCATCGACGGCGGCATGACCCGCAAAATGATTTACGAGGAATAAGCACCCCGTTCGGCGCGCCCAATCCCACTATTGGAGCAAGCACGACCAGACGACCGGTCGATGAAGCGTCTGTCGGCTTGACGACGACGATACGACGACAGACATTCGACAAAAATAGAAAACCGGGCTCCCCGCATGGCGGAGCCCGGTTTTCCAATTCAAGCCGCGTTATTTGGATGGCTTGTTGTAGCCCCTGTCCTCGTACGGCTGCAGCTTCTCCAGCCAGCGCGTCTCCATTTGCTTCAATGCCCAGCGTTTGTCGGCGACGTCGCCGGCATCCTTTTCCTCGAGCACCTCGTAGCCGAAAGCCTCGGCCCCGAACGCGTTCCAATCCCGCTGAAGCCCCGCGTTCGCGAATCTCCCCATGTCGAGCTGGCTCTGGATCGTCAGCCATTTGTTTTTCAGGTTCGGATATGCGCCGACATAACTCTTGCCGCTCGCGGCATGCGTGATTCGGACGACCCCCATGTACGTCTTGATTTGGCTGTACGCTTCCTGCAGCTCCTTGCGCTTTTGTTTGTCCATTTGTATTCTCCTTCCCCTTCTCCTTCTAAGTTCGCCGATTCGGACGAAGCGTGCCGACGCTCGCCGAAACGGCCGTTCATAAATGCCGGGCGATCAAACGCACGAGCTTTCCCGGCAGTTCCTCCAGATCCGTAATGTCCAGGAACCGTTCGCTTCCGTAGATGCGGCCGATGACGTCTTTGTCCTGACCGATCGCGGCCGCCAGGAAAGCGATGCCCCGCCGCTCGTATTCCGCGATGACCGCTTGCATGTCTTGAACCGCGATGCCGCCGGCGTAGTCTTCCATCGCCTTCGGCTGTCCGTCGCTGACGCTGATGAGCAGCTTCGTCCGCTGGGGAGCGGCCGCCAGCCGGTCCGCGATGATGCGCAGCGCCATGCCGTCCCGATTGTTGCTTCTGGCCCGAATGCTCATGAGCCGGAACCGGTCGTTCGCATCCGCCGCTTCGAGATCGGCATACGCGTAGATCGACATTTGCTCCAGCCGCGATACGTCCGCCGTATCCCCGTAGATCAGGACCGGGATGCCGCATAGCCGGCAAAATTCGTAAACCGCGAGCGCCGCGCGCTTCGCCGCCTCCAATCGGCCGAACGCCGACATCGAGGCGGATTCGTCCACCCGCAGCGCAACCGCGAGCGACGGCGATTCCGAAGGCGGCCGCTTCTTGGCGAAGTGGCGATAATCCCGGTAAGCGACGCTGTCCGCCTGGAACTTGCTGCCGGAATATTGATTCCGCGCGAATTCCGAGGCCGTCTCGTGCTCCAGCAGCGGAAGCGCCTGTCCGGCGATCTCCCGGACGATCGGCATCAGCTCCGAGCGATACCGCTCGTATTCGCGTTCGCTCTCCGCGTCATGGCCGGGCCGGTGCACCACGAGCCGCACGGCTTGATGCATCGAGGCGTTCACCGCTTCCCTGGCGACTTTGTTCAGCTTCTTGCGATGCTCCCGCGCGGCGCGCTCCGCATCCGCGGGCGCGGCGTCCGGGTTCGCTTGATGATACCTGGCGCCTCCGTCTTCCACCGTCTCCGACCTTTCCATCGCCGCATGCTCGCCGGCTTCGCCGGCCGAGCCTTCCTCGCTGTCGGCGGACTTTTTCAGGCGGATCCCTTGTTCGTCCGTCGGTTTGTCCTGCTCGGCCGAAACGGCATTCACGGCGCCCCAGGTCTTGATTGCGATGGACTCGGCGTCATCGTCTTCGTTTCCGCTTAATTCGGTCTCGTTAGCTTCCATGTCGTTTTCCATGTCGTTTTCGATGTCGTTCCGATCGGCGACTTCATCCTGCCGTTGCTCATGGCCGCGATCTTCCGGATGCGCAACCTCGCGTTCGTTGGGTGCCGTCCGCAGCCGATCCAATTCCGCGAGCAAGCCGCGGCGTTCCAGCGCTTCCTCCAACAGTCCGACGTCCGCCGGATCGGTAGAAATCTTGTAGATGACCTTGTGATAAAGCGATTCCCGCGCATCGACGCCGCCGGCCACCGCGTCGGCCCAGTAGAAATAGGAACGCATGCCGGCGACGCCTTTGATCGCATGGGCTCTCGCGGCGTGGTCGAGCACCATGATAGCGTCCGCCAGGACGTTCAACGTCCGCTCGTTCCGGTAGCCGGTCTTGGCCATCGCCCTTTCGATCATGACGGACTTCGCCGGCAGATCCATCCGCTCCGAATGCTGCACCCGGTCGCGAAGCGCTTCGTTCAGCGGTCTGACCCCCGCGTAGCTGCGGTTCGTCGTGATGACCGCGATGAAGTCCGGATGCCTGCGCAGGATCCCCGTCGGGAGGTTGAGCGCGCCGTCCGGCTCCAAAGCGGAATTCAAAGCCATCAATACCGCGGCGTCGCGAATGACGGTCGGCTCTTGGATCTCTAACAGGTAGCCCTGCCGATACGCCCTCACGATCTCGGACGGGTAGAAACGGTATTCGACCGCTTCGCTACCCGCGCTTGCCGAAGCTGTCTTCATAAGTCGCTTGAGCTTCGCGGCGGCTTCTTCCGGCGAGAAGCCGAATGTCTCCGCCAACGTGAGCGACGCGCTCGCGAACCCGTCGCTTTCGTACAAGGCCTTCAGCATCGCCCGGTCCTCCGGTTCCAACGCTTCCATTCCCTCCGAGGTCAACACCGGCAAAATCGCGCCGATCACATCGGATTTATCCATGTCGGCGAAACAAGTGATTTTCGTATAAGGCAGGCCGAAATCGGCCGATAGCGCTTTGGCCAGCTGCGTCTTGCCGGAGCCCGCGTCGCCCTCGAGCAGAATCGTGGCGATTTTCATTTCGCCGCTATTCCAATTCCGCTTGACCTCCCGGCATATCCGGCGCTCTTCGGCGCTGACTTGATGGGTTGGCGGCTTGGACCAGACCAATGCCCTTTCGTCGGCCGTCAGCGGCCTGGCCGGAGACAACACATAATTTTCTTGCTGCGTCACTGCTAAACTCCTTTCAAGCACATCGGATGCGATCGCGACATCGAGTACACCAGCGATGTGTTTGTAGTTTACTAATTTACTAAATTACTAATTCCAAAAACATTATAGTCCCGCCTGCCGCCGCGCGTCAATCCATGGCGGAAATTTCCGCGAAAGCCTCAGGCTAGACGCCCGGGCACGCGAAGCGGCTACGTCCAAACGAAAAAAACCGCATTTTCTGCGGTTTCGGTAATTATTAATGACATAAATTATTCGTATCGTTTAATAAATTAATGCACTGCATTGTCTAGCCATCCATTTATCGTCATTGATGAAACGACTTCCAGAACGCCCCTTCCGTGTCGAGGATATTCCCGAACTGCGTGAACGGAATCGTGAACGTCGGGAACCCAGCCGCGTAAGGCGCGATCTCGTACGGCTGGAAATACAGATGCAGCGCGTTCGCCGTGACGAAGAACGGCTGATCGGGCCGGATGCCTTTGTAGGCGTCAGGGAAAACGTACGAATATTGCGGATCTTCTTTGATCTGCTTGCCGACGATATCGCTCAGCACTTTCACGTAGTCGCTGCCGGGCTTGAACAAGTCCTTGAGCGCGAACATCCGCCCGCTCGTCAAATCGATGATCGCGTAGGTCCTCGTCGGCATCCCGTGCGCCGCCCCGAAGGGAAAGTTGTAGCCGGTCAGCTCCAGTTCCAGCAGCTGCTGCTTATAGAACCCCACTTCGAAATCGCCGCTGTACGCGTAATCGAGCTGCTGGTTCGCGGGAATCGGCTTGACCTGGGACATCTCCTTCAGCTTCGCGTTGACGGCGCGCTGCCCCGCCGCATCCGCGATGCCCTCGACCTCCGGATAATAGACGAGGTAATCCGGATTCGGCTTGAACTTCAATTCCTTCACCGCGTACGGCGCCTTTAGCGGGATAACGGTGTTCTGCTTCCAGACGATGCGACCGTCGCGGGCCAGGTACGAGAGCCGCTGATCGATATAGGCTTTAATCAGACCGCCTTCCTCCACCGTCAACGAGCCGCTTCCCTCCGCGCGCGGATAGCCCGGCGCCGGCTTGCCGCCGAGATCGATGAGATACGTTTGTGTCGCGTCCGACGCGGATGCGAGCCCGTGCTTGTAATCGGAGACGTCGCGATACAGATAATCGGTCAGCCGTTTGCCGTTCCAATCCGCAATGGCATACCGCGAGCCGATGAACGGCTGATCGGGATCGACCGCGCGGCCGAGGGCGAACCGCCGTTCGCCCAGATCGCGCACGTCGTTGTATTCCGGCTTGACGATGACCTTCCCCCGTTTGTCGATGACGCCGTAGTCCGAACGGAAATCCTCCGCGACGTTGACGATCGCCCTGCCTTCACGAAACGGAAACGCCGACGTATACGCGGGCCGGATCGCGACGGTTCCGCGCTCGTCCATATAGCCGTATTTGCCGGCGGCCTCCTTCTGAAAGGAAAGCAGCCCGTCGCTAAGCGGGCCTACGTAGGCGTACGCATAGGTCGCGATCGTCCGTCCGTCCTTGCCGATAAGCGCGTATTCGTTGTCCGCGATTTTCACGACGGCTTTGCCTGCGTTGAAGTCGTTCGCGTCCGCGAATCGGGCCGGTATCGCCTCGTTCCCCTGCGCGTCCAGTTAGCCGAGCCGTACCGAGAAGCGCCGCCTTCGCCGTCGCCCGTCACGTAGAACAGCGCTCTTCCGTCATGCAGATCCGCGATGAACGGATAGGATCGTTTGGTCACGACGGCGCCGTTCTCGTCGATCAAGCCGAAGCCCTGCGCGTCGATGACGGTCGCCCTTCCCTCGGAGAACGAACCGATGGAATCGTAGACCGGCTTCACCCGATAATCGCCGGATGCGTCGATCAAGCCGTATTTTCCATGCTCCGCGACGGCGGCAAGCCCGTTCGGCTGAAAATCCATCGCATCGTCGAACCGAGGGGAGATCGCCATCCTGCCCGAGGCGTCGATAAAGCCCCAGCGAGTTCCGTCTTTGGTTTTGAGCGAGGCCGGGTATAGGCCTGCGGCGCGCGGAACGCGGTACGGCGCAAACGATAAACGAATCCGGCGCTCCAGCGCCAGCAGCTCGTCGCGCGACGGCTCCAGGGCGATGCCGAGCGCCCGGTCGACGGATGCCAGCGCGAGCCGCTGCTGTCCGGCGCGATGCTGCGCGTCCGCGAGATGGTACCAATAGAACGGATTTCCGGGGGCCAGCCTCGTCAAACGTTCGTGATAGCGGGCGACGACCGGAAAGTAATACCCGTACGCGTCCGGCGCGGGCACGAAGTCGCCGTCCGTCCATCTGACGACCTCGACCCGGTACGCGCCGCCGCCGGCATGCGACCAGAGGGCGAGCTCGGCTTTGCCGTCCAGGCCGGTCGTCGCGTCCGGCATATCCATCGCCTCCATATAATGGCAGCGCAAAACGGAAGAAGCCGTCTCCGCGAATCCCTCGCGGGTCCGCTCGTAGACCGAAAGCTTCGTCCATCCGGCCTCGTCCCGCCAGCCGACGATCAGATTCGGCGTCCCCGCCCTCGTCACGGGCATCGCAGCAAAATGCGTGACGCCGATGCCCTGTCCGTCCGCTCGCCACGCTTCCTGCCATGCGCCGTCCCGGTAGGCTAGCACCAGCAGGCAGAGCCCGCCGCCATGGCGATAGACCGCCGCGACCTCCGGTATCGCGTCCCCGTCCAGATCCGCCGCGACGACCGCCGCATGCGGGTAAGGCTTGTCGATCATGAACGGCTCCGCGCCGATCGGCAAGCAAGCCCGTGCCAGCTGCGCCAGCCGCGATTCGTATGCAGCCATCTCCAGCATCCTCCCTCGTATCCCGCATCTTCGCCTAATCGTATGCGGACCTGCGTCAGATATGCATCGAAGGTAACGCGGATATTCGTTCGGCGCGTATCGGCGCGGGACTCGGAATCGCCGCTCGGGGCAAGATACCGCCGGATGGGCTGGAGCCCGGGCAAATTCTGCGCCCGCCCGCAGAGCGAACGCGCGCAGCGGTTCCTCGGGCGCGTCTTGCAGCTCGCGATGCCTGCCCGACGTTAAAAGCGGCCCGAAGCATGAAATTTCATGCTTCGGGCCGCTTTTTGGTCGCGTCGGCGCTTCATGGTTTCGCGCGATTCGCCAAATGGATCGCACGCATCGGACTTAACCGTAGATGACCCCCCACCTGACGCCTCGTTCCTTGAGATAGCTGCGGTAGGCGATGCTGATCCGGTCCGACCTGAGATGCATCTCCAGCTGCAGGTCGAGCGGCAGCTCCTCCGGCTTCTGATTCTCCAGCACTTCGACATCCTGCTTGAAGATCAGCTCCTGATACGAGACGAACGCCTGCGTATCGACGTCGAAATTGCTCGTGACCAGAAAATAAGCGGCGGAACGGCGCTCTTCGTTCGGCTGGACGCATAATTGGATGGATACGACGTCGCCCGTCTCGGTGTCGGTCTTCGTGAATTTCACGCAGACCGGACTTAAAATTTCGTAAACGTAGCGGTATTGGACCTCTCTCCCTCTGCCGTCGCCGTTCGGCTGCATGATCAGGATGTCGTCCGATACGCCTCTGCCGTCGATCCAGTGCACGTCATGATCGGAGATGTACGGATGCTCCGGCGCTCCCAGATACCCTTCGTGGAGAAAAGCCAAGTGGCTGACATCCAGAAAATTCTCGATCAACCTCGGAGCGGCCGCCTTCACGCCGTAGGGTCCCATGGTCGCATGCAGCCGGAGGGCACCAGATTCGACCTCGGGGTATATAGGGAAACGGCCGTCCGAACGAAGCAGCCGGACCCAGACGAGGCCGTACCGTTCCTCGCAGCCGAACGCTTGGGTATGCGCCTTGGGCGGAATGACGCGGGCCGGATCGAGCTGCGGAATTTTAACGCATTGTCCGCCGCGGTCGTATTCCCAGCCATGGTACGGACAGACGATGCAATCGCCTTTCCGCTTGCCCAAGGAAAGCGGCGCGCCGCGATGCACGCAGACGTCCTTCAAGGCATGTACGCCGCCCTCCGAGCGGAACACGACGACGTATTCGCCCGCGACCGTCACTTTCAGCAGCTGTTCCTTCAACTCGGCCGACAGGCAGACGGGCAGCCATTCTTGCGCAAGAACGGGGTCTTCGATCAAGCTTGTTCGCCTCCCTCGCAGGCCATTGAATCGTTCGATTTTCCGACTTTGGTTGAGCTTAGTATAAGGAGGCTTTTCGAATCCGTCAACATCCTGCGTTACAGATATGTCATATAACCTAACGTGAATAGACAATCGTTGTGCATGATATACAAAAAACCCGTTCTCGGCTGAAGACATGCCGCGGGAACGGGTTTTGGCTCATTATAACTTCGTCATGATTGAACAGCGATCTACTATCGGCGCAGCTAGTCTTCGCCCAGAATAATATCCATGTTATACAGCAGCGACAAGGCTTCCGGCAGCATGAACGTCGCCTGCGAGATCCGGTTTTGGCTCGGATCGATCCGGTAGTTGGACGCATGCGACAGATCGGCGCCGCTCAAATCGGTGTCGCCGAACAGGCTTTCGCTGAAATCCGTCGACCGCAGGTCCGCCCGGTTCAGCTTCGCCTCCCGAAAATCCACGTCCCTGGCCAGGCAGTTGCGAAAGACGCTCTGCGGCAGATCCAATCCGATGAAAGTCGAATGGTTCAGCGTGCAGTCCTCGAACTTCAGCAGCGCGGGCACGCTGATTCTCGGCCATTCCCCTTCGCTCCAATTGACGCCGACCGCCTTGGATTGCATGAAGCTGGCATGGGAGAAGTCGCTGTCCACGATTTTGATGCCGTTCAGATCGCAACGGACGAAGCTGCAGCCCGACAATTTGCAGTCCGTGAACACCGTCTCGCTCAGGACGCAGTCCGTGAACACGCAATCGTAGAACCGGACGGACGTAAGCGTCTCGCCCGTAAATCGCAGGTCGTTAAACTTCTCGTCGTAATACTCGGTCTCGGTGAACATCGGATCAATTCCTTTCCGTTGCGGAGATGTAGAGCGTTAGGATGTCGTCGCGATAATCGATGAATGCCTTGGAGAGGGCGCTGTACGCTTTTGCATGCATCGACGGGTCTTGAAACAAACGGTTGCCTTGGCTGTCGTATACGATCATTCCATGCTCGTCGGCCGAACAGTACAAATAATCGTCGCAGAACAACCGACCGCGCTCGATCGGGAAGGTTGCGACCGGATCGCCGGTGCGCGTCGTAGCTTCTGAACAGTTGCCGGCGCCGCAATCCATCTCTTCTGTACAAATGGTATACAAAAGCGATTGCGACCGAACGTCCGTCTTGAGCTCCCAGAGACGCCCGCTTGCCGTTAAGACGTAACAGCCATGCGGCTCCGATTCGGACGGGGCGAGCGCGATGATCGTTTCGTTCAATTTCCATTCCGAACGGATGTATTGAAAAGCAAAGCCGGATTCCGTCATGCTCATGCCTTCCTCCAATCGCTCATCTCCGCAAGCTCAATAACAGCCCCGGATGCTTGGAGCAGATGCCCGTATCGGGCACGGTCGGGATCGCTTCGATAGCGTTCGAACGCCTGCCTGTTCGGGAACCAGACCAAATGCACTTCCCGCAGCCGGTCCGCGGTACAGAGCCTTCGTTCCAACCTTGCCCCGTGCCGCTCGAGAAGCGGAAGCACGGCTTCTTCGTAAGCATTGTACATCTCGATCCCGCACGCCGTCAGATTCGCGGTCATGACGAGCAGCAAGCCCGTTTCGGCTGCCTCCATGGCGAACGACTCCTTCCGTTATCCATCTTCCATTCCAATCTAGCATGCGATCCATAGCCCTCGAGCACGCTTAGCGCATCGATCCACCCATAAGACAGAGATTGACAGCCATTACGAAACGTTACGTGCAGCAGCGGGAAACTGTTCTTCTTGACCAGGTCCCGGCCATTCTTCATCGCGCCCGCGTTCGGCGCCAAGCTGTCGACATAAACTTCGGTTATGGATGTCATCGTCTACCTCGCATGAATTATGGGATACTTCCTTACTTCCACGCGATGCCGCTTTTTTCCTGTCCTTCACGTAAAATCCATCTTCTCCCCCGCCGCTCCCGAACGCCAAAAAGCCGTGCTCCCCGCGGATTGCCCCGGGAAGAACGGCTGCTTGGCAGATGAATGGGCTGGCTGCCGCGAATAACCGAATCGAATAGAACCGCGGACACCGATAGACGCCGTCGGCGCTAGCCTCTCTCCAATCGTTCGAGCGCGCGACGGTATTTCCCGAGCCGATCGATATCCGCCGGCGCGGGATCCCCGATTCGCGAGAGATCCATGTTTTCTTGAATATCCGCGATCTTGACGTTCCGCGCGATTGGATCTGCCTTCGCCCTGTCGACGAATTCGTCGTAGCTCTCCGCCGCGTGCCTCGTCAACGCCCGAACTGCGGCTACGATAGCCGCGGAGAACCCGTACTCCGTCAACTGCTCGAAGGTTACGTCCGAATCCTCCACGGTATCGTGCAGGACCGCGACGATCTTCTCGTCCATCGTCTTTACCCTGTTCATGACCGCCAGCGGATGCAGGATATACGGATGTCCGCCCTTATCCAGCTGGCCTTCGTGGGCTTCCAGCGCTACGGCTATCGCTCGTTCGATGTTCATTCCCCGCCGTCCTCCGCTTCGCTCTCCGCTATCCATTCCACCTGGTCGCCGAGCCGGATTCGGCCGGTCCGGACCACGGAAGCGTACACGCCGAAATGATTGCCGAAGGATTGGTTCACCTGCTTGAGCAGGGACGGATCTTTCGCGCGGGTGTCGGGGTCCATCGTAATCATGACGCAGCGTTCGCAGCGGCTGTCCACCCGCAGCCGCACGTCGCCGATTGCGAGCGTCCGTCCGAGCCACTCTTCTTCGTCCGGCGCGCCGCCCGCGAGCGTTACGACGAAGTTGCCGCGGAACCGGCGTTGGTCCACGTCTTTGCCCCACAGCTCCGCAAGCCTGCGTATCGAGGCGTCGGTCACGAGCAGCAGGCTCCCTTCGTCGACCGACATCAGCTGGGAATGCTCCGGATGAGGTTCCTTCAAACGCGACATCGAGATAGGCGTCGAGGTCAGCTTCTGGATGTCGCCCAGCAGGTCGTCGTTCCAGCCGAAAGTTCGCCCGTCCGCTCCCGTGACGCGAATCTCCCCATTGTCGTAGCGGGCTTGATAGGCGAGCATGTCCGGGATATTCCGGGCGGTCACGAACTTGTTCCAGCCTGCCTTGGTCTCGTCGTAGAAGGCGCCGATCCGGTCGCCGAGCATGCCATGCGGCTCGAGATCGCAATGCTCCAGCCGTTCTCCGCCGAACGATTTGACCGGAAAGCGGTTGATTTCGCTGATATGTCCCAGGGTTGCTTGCATCATTTATTCCTCCAGACCGGTATGGATCCACGATAAACTTTCTTGGCCTTCCAACGCAAGCGCCGCCGTCCCCGATCGCGAGGCCATCGCCCCTTAAGATAGATATTTCAAATCGAATCGTCTATAATCATTGGCATACAAAATGACCGGAGGTTATCGCTCATGGAGCTTAGACAGCTGGAATATTTTCACGCGATTTGCGGCGAGCTTCACTTTACGCGCGCGGCGGACAAGCTCGGCATCTCGCAGCCGACGCTCAGCCACCAGATCAAGTCGCTGGAGGACGAGATCGGAACCCCCCTGTTCGACCGGATCGGCAAGCGGATCGCCTTGACCGAGGCGGGCTCCGTCCTGAAGTCGCATGCGGCCGTGATCTTCGGCGCGCTTCGCAGCGCGAAGGATCAGATCGAGGAGCTGCACGACGGAGAACGGGGCTCCTTGTCCATCGGCTCGCTGCCGGGCGAGCTCAATCACCTGGTCGCCTCGCAGCTGGTGGAGTACAACAAGCATTTTCCGAAGATCCGGATCAAGATCGTCGCCGCCGAGGATGTCGCCGAGAAGGTGATCCATAACGAGCTGGACGCGGCCGTCACGCTGCTTCCGGTGGACGAAGAACGGCTATCGGCGATCCCGCTCTACGACGAACAATTTTATTTGACGGTGTCCCGCGACCATCCGCTCGCGGAGGAGACGTCCATCCCGTTCGCCGACGTGCAGGAGCTGCCCGTCATCTGGTTTCCCCAGGACCACAAATGCCGGCAGCTGATCGAGGCGACCTGCAGAACGACCGGCTTCGTCTTGAATCCGATCATCGAGACCAACACGATCGAGTCGATCATGAACCTGGTGAAATCCGGCGCAGGCGTCAGCATTTTATCGAAATCGCTCATTCAGCTGTACAACGACGGCCATGTCCGGGCGATTCCGATCGTCGATCCCGTCCTGCACCGGCAAGTCGTGATCATCTACAACCGGGACAAGTTTCTGAGCCGCTCGGTCAGGGCGTTCATCGATTTGCTCGGGCAATTCGTGGAAGATCACCACATCCGGGAAGGCCTGTTCGCGAATGGCTCCGGCGCTTAAGCGCTACACCTTCTCGAATAGCGCAGCATACCGGCCGTAGCCTTCCCGCTCCAGCGACTCGGAGGGAACGAACCGCAGAGCCGCGGAGTTGATGCGGTAATGCAGCTTGTCCGGACCCGGACCGTCGTGCAGCAGAACGCCCAGGTACGCGTTCGACAGCCGCGCGCGCAATATCGTGCGTACGGTTCCGCCGCCGAAATCCGCCTCCTTGCGAACGAAGCCTTCCTCCAGCGGCTTGGAGAAGCCCGGCCAGCCGTCGCCCGAAGCGAATTTATCCGCCGAGCCGAACAACGCGTCGCCGTTCACGGCATCGACGTACAGGCCGTCGCGGTGGTTATCCCAATACGCGTTCTCGAAGGGCGGTTCGTCCTCGCCGTTCTGGGTGACCCGGAACTGGACGTCCGTCAGCTGCTTCTTCAATCGATCCTTATCTTTCTTGCCGTTCCAATGCTGCTGCGCGAAAGCGTCGCGCCCCGATCCCTCGTGGTACAAATTGTAGTTTCTTCGGTGCGTCTTGTAGTAGTCCTGATGCTCGTCCTCCGCCGGATAAAACTTCCCGGCCGTCAGAATTTCCGTGACGATCGGCCGTTTGAAGCGGCCGCTCTTGCGCAGCGCCTGCTTGGAGGCTTCCGCCTGCTCGCGCTGCTCTTCGTCATGCGCGAAGATCGCCGTCCGGTACGAATGGCCGCGGTCCTGAAACTGCCCGCCGTCGTCCGTCGGGTCGATGAGCTGCCAGTAGATGTCGAGCAGACGCGCGTACGGGAAGATCTCCGGTTGAAACGCGATCTGCACCGCCTCAAAATGCCCCGTCGTCTCCGTGCCGACTTCCTTGTAGGTTGGATTATCCGTATGTCCGCCGGTATAGCCGGATACGATCGATACGATTCCGGGAAGCTCGTCGAACGGCTTCACCATGCACCAAAAGCAGCCGCCCGCGAATGTCGCGAGCCGCGTGCCCGCATGTGCGATTTTCATTTGTGCCCTGCTCCCTTCCATGTGAATCGAATCTTCCGCCGGCGAAGAATTCGACTCGTATTCTAAAGCGCGCGTCCGAGATAAGCGTCTACCGCGAGTATCCTATGCGTTCTACGGCGCGCGCCGGATCAATTCGATCGCTTCCTCGATATCGACGAGGACTTCCGTCGTCTCGTTCATGTCCTTGACGAGCAGCTTTTCCGCGGCCGCTTCGGTTTCCCCGATCAGGACAACGAAGCGGATCCCTTTGGACGAGGCGCTCGCCAGCGATTTGCGAAGCTTGCGGCCCGTGACCTCCACCCGCGTGCGGATGCCGCGATTCCGCAATGCGGCCGCGGCTTTGAGCGCGTCCGGCATGCTGTCGCCGATCGGAACGACCATCGCGGACGGCATCGCCGGAGTCAGGCTGCGGCCGCGCAGCATCTCCATGATGGATTCCATCCCGAACGAGAGGCCGACCGTGGGATACCGGATGTCCGCCTCGCCGACCAGTTCCCCGATGATGGCATCGTACCGGCCGCCTCCGCCCAAGCTGGACCCGAAGGCGCCGGACGCGTCGAAGATCTCGTAAACCGTCCCGGTATAGAACGACAAGCCGCGCGAGAGAAACGGATCGAACCGGCAAATGCCGTCCAGTCTCAACTCTTGGATCAGGTCCTGGAGCGCGATGACTTCGAGCGCGCCTGGCTGTCCCAGCAGCTCGTACTTGCCGGCCACCTGCTCGAACGTCGGGTCGTCCAGCTCGATGAGCGCGATCAGCTCGCTGGCCGTTTCCTCGTCCAAGCCTTTGCCGAGCAGTTCCCGCCCCACCTCCGCGCTCCCGATTTTCGCTGCTTTATCGAGCGTCAGCATGACGGAATGCTTGAAGTCCGGCAGGATGCCGACGGCTCCCAGCACCTCCCCGAGGAACCGCCGGTTGTTCCATTTGAGCGTGACCGGAATGTCCAATCTTCGGAACGCTTCCGCGGCCAGCTGCATCAGCTCCGCCTCCGCCTCCGGGCCGGCGACTCCGACCACGTCGGCATCGCACTGCAGGAATTCGCGCAAGCGCCCGCGCTTGACGGGACCGTCCCGGAACACCTTCCCGATCTCGTACCGTTTGAACGGCAGCTCGATCCCCGGGTTCAGCGCCACGACCTTGGCGAACGGGATCGTCAGGTCGTAACGCAGCCCGAGGCTCCGCTTGCCCTGGTCCGTCAGTTGATACATTTCCTTGAGGATTTCATCGCCTCCGGCGTACTTGGAGGTCAGGAGCTCGAGCTCGTTCAGGATCGCCGAGTCCATCTCCTCGAAATCGTACAGTCCGAACACGTCCTCCAGCGCGGACCGCACCTGCTTGCGCGCCGCCTGCTCTTGCCCGAAATAATCGTTGGTTCCTTTGACGTTTTGCATGGTACCATCCCTTTCCGCTGTGACAGATAAAAAACGCGCAGGACCTCGTGGTCCTGCGCGTTCGTATGCCGCAGGGAGGCCAACGCGAGATGCGTTAGCCCGCCCTGTCGATGACGGGCGTGCTAACGCTGCTTGTGACGATGGAGGCGATATGAGACGAGCTTGGGCATGGACATAAGCATGTTCGATACTCCTTCTCGGCTTGCGGATTAGCGAAATTATAGCGGATTGCGGCGAAGGATGCAAGTGCTTCCAGCGGGACGACTGTCCGGCAACGGCGAAAAACCTGCAAGGCCGGACGTTCTGCTCGCTATCATCGATTGGCTACGCCTCCGGTCCGGCTTCCCGCATGAATTCGCGCATCAACTCGCGAGGCGAAGCCCATTTCGCGAATTCGCTCCGGATATAGGTGTTGAACCAATGCGCATGGTATACGCGCATCCCGCACCGGGAGGCGCCTTCCAGCTCGCCGGAGCCGCCGTCGCCGACGAAGGCGCACGCCTCCGGCCTCGCCCCGAGCCGGTCGCAGGCAAGCCGATAGATCGCGGCATCCGGCTTGCTGCACTTCGCCTCGTAGGAGAATAAGCAATCATCGAAGTACGCGGACAGCTCCGATTCCCGCCAATCGGCCACTTCTTCCTCCGTGCAGTTGCTGATCAGCCCGAGCTTGATCCCCCTGCCGCGGAGGAATGCCAGCAGCTCGACGATCTCCGGTCGGATATGGCGAAAGGGCAGCCGTTTCTCCTCTATCCGCGCCCGCTTCAATTCTTGAATCGCCGTTTCGTTAACCGGCAGCCCCCTGCACGCGACGATATCCCGAATCACGTCCTCGAAGGCAGCGAACTCGCCGTTCATTCGCCGCGCTTGGCGTTTTCCCCACTCGGACTTGAACGCCTCGTTCGGCAGCCCCAGCAGCTTCGCGTAATCGTAGTTTCGGTTCGAACGTCTGCGCCCGTCCGCGAATTCGGTCACCAGCGTTTCGAACAGATCGAAAAAGACCGCTTCGATGGTCAAGTCGTCCGCTCCTTTTCATAATCATTCTCATAGACAAGGTGAGCGTACTCGTCGCCGGACAGGAAGCCTAGGCCCGCGTATAAGTGTTCAGCCTCGTTGCCGGCCGTCACGAATAATCGAATGACGGGAAAGAACGGTTCAAGCGCGCCTATCGCCCGCCGCAGCATGTAACGTCCTAAGCCATGACGCCGAAAATCGGGATGAACGGCGACGTCGTAGATCAAGGGCAGCTCCTCCCATAACGAAACCAGGCAGTAGCCGGCGAACTCGTTCGTCGCTTCTTGAAACACGATCGACGAGGCATGGTTCAGTTCTTGCCGCCGCTGATGCTCAAAGCAGTAGAAGGTGTCTTTCAGATAGGCTTCCGGCGCATCCTCGTCGAGTCCGCCGCGATAGGCCGCCTTCTTGAGCGCGACGATTGCCCTCAAGGGCTTCCGCTCGTCGGGGTCGACGCGGACGAAATCCGACAGATCCGGAAGCGCAAGGCTTTCCGTCGGTCTGATCATGCATGTGCTCGCGCTCCGCTTGCCGAATCCCGCGCTTTCGAAGGCGCTCAACTGTTCGGGCAATACGTTATGGGCTTCGACCCGTGCCCCTGCTGCATAACGAAGCGACGTTCAGAACCAGCTATGCATCGGTTGCGTTCAAGCATTCGTCCACCCACCGGTAACAGCGCTCCAGCTCGTCGTCGCTTATCCAATCCGAGCGATGCTCGAACATGATTTTCGCCTCGGCGTTCTCCCGCGCGAGGATCCGCAGGTAATCCTCGATCGGAGCCCAGCCGTCCGCCGTGCTCAGATGCGGCAGCACCGGATGGTTGCTCTTCGTCGGCCGATCCGTGATCCGCACGTTCTTCAAATGAATGATCTCCGCGTAGCGGGCGAATCTCCGAATGATCGAACGCGCATCGAAACGGGGATCCAGACGGTCCTGCGCATGCAGTCTGCCCGTATCGAGACAAAGCCGGATTCGGGGATGCTCGTCCAAAAGCCGCTCGAGGAAATCCGTCTCGCAGATATAACGATTCAGCACGTCGAACTCCAGAACGGGCGTGAATCGATGCGCTTCGCCGGCCGCGGACAACCAGTCGAACAGCGTCGCGCTTCTCGCCTTCAGCTCCTCGAACGAATACCGGCTCTCGAGCTCATGCTCGCGCCGATCCGCGAATCGCCACCCGCTCCAATCGACCCGGTCGTCCAAGATAACGGGCTTCGGATAATGAAAAAGCACGTAATCGGGCTTTACGGCGATCAGGTCGTCCAATTCCCGCCCGATCAGCTCGAACGCCTGCGCGCGGACCTCGTCGTCCAAGGCCAGGAACAGCGCATCCCGAAGCTCGGATCTGCCCGCCCGCAGCGGAAAGTGAATGCCGATGCGAAACCCGTCCCGCCTCGAAGCTTGGATCAGCTTCGACCAATCTTCTTCCCGCTCAAACAAGCATGCCTCGATGCCGCAAAAGCCTGTCCGGAAATCCCTCCGGTACTTCGCCTCGTCGAACGCCCCGTATTGGCCGATCATGAAGCGGTTATAATGGTTCGCCAACCTGCCATCCCTCCCGTCGCTGGAATAATATCACAATACCATCATTTCGGTCATCTTTTTGCGTAGCAATGCCCCTCGTGCGCAGGTATATTTGGAGGTGCCCGCCGATGGTACGGCCGCAGCCGGCGCTTACCGGCGCCGCTGCCGCTCCCGGCCGCAGCGGAGCTCGGAACGGAGGTGATGATGCGTAAAATGCAGCCTCAAGCACGTTTGCCTTAGTCCTTGCACGGCATTGATGAACGGTAACGCACACTCGTATCCTGGGAGGAATATGATGAAGATCCGAAATTTAAGAAAGCGCTTTCTCTCCGCCGCGTTCGCGGCGTCGCTCGTCATCGCGAGCACCTCGGTCGGACCGGCGACCACGAACGCCGCCGGTACCGCTTCGGCGAACAAGACCTTGTCCAGCTTGACGGTCGACGGCAGCCTGGGCGAATCCGTCTGGACGCTCGGGAACACCCTGGGCGCAACGACGATCGGCACGCCGAACAACACGGTTTCCTTCGGCACGCTTTGGGATGCCAATTATTTGTACGTCGGCGTCAAAGCGCTGGACAGCGCGCTCAATAACGACTCCGCCGTGATTTTCGACGACGATTCCTTCGATATCTACATTGACGCCAATCATAACAAAGGCACGTCCTACGACGGCTCCGACCGGATGTTCCAAGTCGCCTACAACGACGGCGCCCTCGTCGAGAAGAACAACAATACGAGCGGCGTCCTCCATGCGACGGCAGCCATCTCGGGCGGATTCACCGCCGAGCTCGCGATTCCGTGGAGCAGCCTTGGCGTTACGCCGGCCGCCGGAACGGTGATCGGACTCGATATCGCCAACAACGACGACGATAACGGCGGCACGCGCGACAGCCAGAAGGTCTGGAGCGGCACGGCCGACAACTACACGGATACGTCCGCGTTCGGCGACCTGACGCTCTCCGCCGCGACGGTCGGCAGCGCCTCTCCCGGTACGGCTTCCGCCAACAAGACGCTGGCCGCCATCGCGACCGACGGAAGCTTGAGCGAATCCGTCTGGAGCATCGGCAGCCTCGCGAACAAGACGACGATCGGAACCCCGAACAACACGCTCGGCTTCGGCGCCCTTTGGGACGCGACCTACCTGTACGTCGGCGTGAAAGCCTTGGACGGGAATCTGTTCAACGACTCTTCCCTGATCTATGACGACGATTCCATCGATATCTACATCGACGCCAACCATAACAAAGGTACGTCCTATGACAGCTTCGACCGGCAGTTCCAGGTTGGCTACAACGACAGCGCGCTGACCGAGAAGAACGGCAATACGAGCGGCGTCCTGCATGCGACGGCGGCCATCAGCGGCGGCTTCACGGCCGAATTAGCCATTCCATGGAGCAGTCTTGGCGTAACCCCATCGGCCGGCACGGTGATCGGACTCGATATCGCCAACAACGACGACGATAACGGCAGCGCGCGCGACAGCCAGCTCATATGGAATGGAACGGCCAACGATTATTTGGACACGTCGGTCTTCGGCGATCTGACGCTGTCCGGTACGACCGTCGGCACGCCAAGCACGGAGACGGTCGGCGGCGGCAGCATCTCGAGCCCGGCGATCGGTCCGGCGCCGACGGGATCGTTCTCGGGCTTCACGCTGGTCAAGAACTGGCATTTCGGCACGAGCGGCACGATCAAGAACACGAGCGATCTCGTCGGCGAATTCCAATTCCACGATCAATTCGGGACGATCGCGAACGGCACCAACTACGGCGCGGTCATCGTCGCGCCGACGGCCGCCACCGCCCTTGGGAGCACGCCGACCGGCGCGCAGCCGGTCGAAGACCCGAACCATCCGGTCCGCCAATTCACGTCGGACTCGCTCAAGACGTTCCTGGTGCCGTTGAACGGCGCGACGTCCGTCTCCCCGGGCCAGCATAACGTCGGCAACGGCTCGATCCAGGCCAAATGGAATTTGCCGAACGGCGGATCGCTCCTCGGCCGCGACATTCTGTGGGAAACGCGCGTCCGTTACGATACGCCGCAAGCGTTCTGGTTTGCGCTCTGGAACGCGGGCAACCAATGGAACCAAGGCGCCGAGATCGACTTGGTCGAGAGCTTCGGCTACGACAACGGCGGAGGCAACACGAATTTCGACGGCCGCTATTGGCATTCGAACAGCGTCAACAATCCCGATGCCATCAACTACGGCAGCTGGTCCTCCGGCATGGCCGCCGGCGGCGTGAGCGCCTTCGACCCGCTGCAGTACCATACGTGGCAGCTGCTGTACGCCCATGACAATTCGTACAAAATGTACATGGACGGCCATCTGGTGCAATCCGGCAACAATTACAACTGGACGGTGGGCAACGTGCCGGGCGGCACCCCGATCGATTTCGACTTCATGTTCGACTTCGGCTGGGGCCACACCCAGGTCGCGAGCGTGAACAAGACGCTTCCGGCTTCCGCGCTTTCCGGCAAATATTACGAGATCAACTACAGCCGCGTTTATTTGAAATAAGTAAATAAGTTCGCGTGGGAGGCGGGTTTCGATCCGCCTCCCTTTTCTTCGGCTTCCGGGCTCGCGCAAGCGCATGCGACAAGGTCAGCCGGGTTCCCCGCCCGCATTTCCCTCATCCCGATCGCGCCGTGCATTGCAAACCGCCCCCGTTCGTCATACAATACCAACTGTCGCCCCATTCTAGCAGACTCAGGCGACTTGGGAGATTCATCATGAACAAATCCGCACTGCTCCAATTGCTGATCGCCATGGCGATCTTCGGCTCCGTCGGCTTCTTCTCCGGTCTTACCGGGCTGCCCGCGCTCGAGCTCGTGTTCGTCCGCTGCATATGCGCGATCGTCTTTCTGGCGGCGGCATGGCTGCTGACGGGCACCTATAAGAAGGAACGGTGGTCCGGCAGGGAAACGGCGCTGATCGCGGCATGCGGCGTAACGAACGTGCTCAACTGGCTCTTGCTGTTCAAAGCATTCGAGCTCATCTCCGTGACGATCGCCATCTCGCTCTATCATCTCGCGCCGATCCTCGTCCTGCTGGCGGGTAGCTTCCTGTTCCGGGATAAATTGAACGGGCTCGCGATCGCCGCCATCGCGGGCTGCTTCATCGGGACGATATGCATCATCGGAACGGACGGCTTTCGCGCTTCCTCCCCGGGATGGGACGGCATGCTGTGCGCCGTGGGCGCCGCCTTCTTCTATGCCGCGACGATGATTCTCGGGAAGAGCATCCGGCAGACGAGCGTTTACGCGACGACGCTGATTCAGATGGCGATCGGCATGCTTGTGCTGCTGCCTTTCGTCCGCTTCGGCGCTTACGCCGGTTTGACGGGCGAGCAATGGCTGTACGCCGTCGTGACCGGCATCGTGCATACCGGCTTCGTGTATTTGCTATTCTTTCAGAGCATTCGGCATCTGCCTTCGCCCGTCGTGTCGCTGCTCGTCTTCGTCGATCCGGCGGTCGCGATCCTGCTCGATACCGCCGTGACCGGCTTTCGCCCGGATACGCTGCAGCTCGCGGGAATCCTGCTGCTGTTCGGCAGCTTATTCGCGGCGCTGACAGCCCCGTTGTTCGGCAAACGCCGGGCGCTGCGATCCGGATGACCGGCCAGCCGCGCGCCTGGTTCAACACAGCAAAAAGCCTCCGAAAGGAGGCTTTTTCGCATGATCAAGCTGGATTAAGATTTCCCGTTCTCGTAGGAATCTTGGACATATTCGTTCACGGCCTTCGCATCATAATCCGTCGATAAGCTGAGCGCGGCCCATTGCTCCGTTTCGGCCATTTTCGCTTGATCGACCGCGCGGGCGATCGCGACCGCATCGCTGCCGAGCAGCAGCCGAAGCGGCGGATGCTCGTGATCGACGATTGCGATGATGGCTTGCGCCGCCTTCGCGGGATCGCCGTTTTGCTTGCCGCTGGAGGATCGCGCATGCCGGAGCAGCGTGCCGACCGTGCCTTGATACGCGTCGCTCGGTTCGATATGGCTCATCGACGAGCCCGCCCAGTCGGTCCGGAAGCCGCCCGGTTCGACGATCGTCACCTTGAGCCCGAGCGGGGCGACTTCCTTGGCCAGCACTTCCGAGAAGCCTTCCACCGCCCATTTAGCCGCTTGATAAGCCGCGAGGCCGGGAGCGCTCGAACGTCCCCCGATCGAAGAGAACTGCACGATATGTCCGGAGCCTTGCTCCCGCAGCGCCGGCAGCGCCGCCTTGGTCACGTGGATGACGCCCCATAGATTCGTCTCGATCTGCGCCCGGAAGTCCTCGAAGGACGTATCCTCGATCGCGGATATGTTGCCGTAGCCGGCGTTATTGACCAACACGTCGATCCGGCCGAAGGCTTCGATGGCGGTTTGGACGGCCGCCCCGGCTTGTTCGGCATCGGTGACGTCCAATTCCACGGCACGGATCCGGTCGCCGTATCGCGCCGTTAGATCGGCCAGCTGCTCGGGCCTGCGCGCCGTCGCGATCAAACGATCGCCCTTCTCCAACACGGCCTCCGCCAAGCTGCGGCCGAAGCCGCGCGAGCTGCCGGTAATGAACCATACTTTCGACATCGCCAACCCTCTCCTATCGCAAACTGGATTCGTCTTGCTTTCCCGCGGCGTTTTCCGCTGATCGAAACGCTTGGATAGAAGAATAGCATGAATCGATATCGATGTAAACAATTATTATCTAATTTGTCTATTGTGTATTTTATGTGTATGTTTTTGCGAGAATCATGTATAATAGTGGTTAGAGAACGGTTAAGGGGATTAGCGAATCATGCCAAACTATGATGCGAGGACGAAATTGCTCAAGAAATTGATCGATTCCGTCATGAAGGACGGCTTCCAATCGCTCCGGATGGACGATATCGCCAAGCATATGGATGTCAGCCGAGCCACCATGTATAAGCATTTCTCTTCCAAGCAGGAAGTCATCGAGGGCGTCGTGCGGATCTTCATCGATTATATCGAAAGGCTCGACGAGCGGACCGACGAGGCCGACGAGAAATCGTACGGCATCTGGTTCCAGCAGTTGTTCGAGCAATCCGTGTCGCTCGTGGGGAAGATTTCGGACGTCTTCTTCAAGGATCTGCAGGCGGCCTACCCGGAGCTTTACGACGAGCTGAAGCACACGCTGCACAATCGCGAGCAGCAGACGCTCGCTTTCTACCAAGACGGCAAGAACAAAGAAATCTTCAATCCCATCAACGAGAAGTTCATCCTGCTGCAGGACAACGTGCTGCTACGGGAGATCATCAACGTAAAGTATTTGCTGTACAATCAAGTCACGATTCAGCAGGTGCTGCAGGATTATTATCAGTTCAAAAAAATCCAATTATTCAAGTCGGATAAGCTGTCGCTCGTCGACGACGCCAATATCGAACCCGTGATCGACCATATCGTCGAGAAATTCAACCGCACGCTGTCTTAGAACGGCCTTAGCCGGTTGCAGGGAAGCCAAAAAGCCGCATGCAGCGGCTTTTTCGTATTATGGGCTCAGTCAGGGATTTCCGGTTGGCCTTTTTGCGTTCCAGGCGACTTGCATATCGATTGGCGATGGCCGAGATCCCCTGCACTTATCGCCATCGCCCGCTTCAAGCTCGATACCCATACGCAATGCTGCCAAGCAGGTTCGCATGCTGCCCGACAGCATTCTTCCGGACAGGTTCGCAAGACGCCAAACAAGCACGCATGCTGCCCGCATTTCCATCCTTCTATGCTTGCTCGGATCCCGGGATGCCGTAACGAAGCCGGAGAACGCCGTTCCCCAATGCTTTGAAATCCAGCAGCCGCGCTTCTTGGTGTTTATACTTGTCGGTGTCCGTCAACAACCGGAGTCCCTTTCCCTCCAGCGTCGGAGCGATGACGAAGACGAGCTCGTCGACAAGCCCTTGACCGAGAAAGGCATTATGCAATTCGGCTCCGCCCGAAAGCAGCGCCGCCCGGTGTCCTCGCTCGCGCAGGTAACGCAGCGCTTCCTTCGGCGACGCCGCGACCTTGACGCCCGGAAGATCCGGATTGCCGCTCGAGACGACCACGATGTCCAATTCGCCGAAAGCGCCCCCTCCCCCGCTGGCCAGCATCCCTTCGAACGTGCGCCGGCCGACGATGAAATTGCCGGCTGCTCTCGCCTGCGCCGCAAAATCCTCAAGCGCCTCCTGCTTCGGCGGGTTGTCGGGACCCGACTGCGCGTAATTGCCGTTTGCGGTTAACGTTGCCCATAGCATGGTCTTCATTTCCATTTTATTTCCTCCTTGCGCGCTACGAATGCGCGGTTTGTTTGCTTCCCTGTGCTCTTGCGAATGCGCCGCCAACGGCTGCGGGTTTCATCCGAACCGTTCGCTGCATGCCGGTGCCTCCACATCCAATAGGTTAGCGCCCTATGGCAGAATTGAAAAGTAGTTACAATAAAGTGCAATAGTTTCAAAAAATGAACGATGTGCGGTTGCTAGGTTTATCGCCATCACATTCCTTGTGAGGGCCAACCGGATCTTGATATTCACCCCTAGACGCCGGCCCCGGATTCAACCGCGCCATTTATTTAATGGCCTTAAACGTACTGTTAAGTTGCATCCCGATGGATATCCGCTCAGCTCGAACACGCCTTTTGATTCGAACCGACTTCGAGCCGGCCCATGAAGAAATCCGCGCACGGCAAAAAACCGCGCGAGCGGCGCGGTTCACGATGCGAGCTTCTCCGTTAGCGGGATGAGCCGCGGGTATCGGCTTCAACGAATTTTCGCAGGCAAGCGCGGCAAATGCATGCTTTGCCGCGCAGCTCCGGCGGGACAAGCTCGAACAGCTCCCGCGGAAAATAAGCCTTGCCGCACCAGCAGTCATGGCTGCCTTCGCAGGCGTTGGTTTGTCCGCAAATCGGACAATCGGTTTGCGCTGCCTCGTCGTGCATCGGGCGGTCCTCCCTCTCGTAACCCGCGATTCCAAAAGCTGGCGGTTCAGTTCTCACTCGATTATAGGACGAGCCCAAACCGTTGGCAATCGGAATCATGGCAAGACCAGCAGAACTCGCCGACCCGCGCATGGCCAGGTGCTCGTGGCTTTGCCAGCTTGCCGGCCTAAGCAGAATGAACCGTTGTCTCCCCGTACGCGCCTAGAGCCGTGCGCACCGCGGCGCCCGTCCGGATGGACGCTCCGTGCAGCGGAAGCACGGCTTCCAACGCCGCCAGCGTCAGCAGCACGTTGGATTTGCGGCAGCTGTAGCCCATCGTGCCGATCCGCCAGATGCGTCCCTTGAGCGGGCCGAACGAACTCGCGATCTCGATGCCGAAATCCGCGAGCAGCCGGCTGCGGACCGCTTCTCCGTCCACGCCCGCGGGGATGCAGACGCAGGTAACGACAGGCATTTTGCAGCTCTCGTCGCCGTATAGCTCCAGTCCCATCGCCAGCAGTCCCGCGACGAGCGCGCGTTCGTGAAGCCGATGGCGCGCGAACCGTTCGTCGAGTCCTTCTTCCAGCGCCAGCCGCAGTCCTTCGCGCAGACCGTAGAGCATGGCCGTCGCTTCGGTGTGATGGTTAAGCCGCCGCGGACTCCAATACTCCTGCAGCTGCGTCAGATCCAAGTAATTGCTGCGGATGAACGCGGACGGATCGTCGTCGGCATACCCCTCCGGCCGGATTCCCTTTTCGATCCGCTTCCTCCGGAGCAGGCGCGCCTCCACGCGGTCGTTGTACGTAATCGGCGACATGCCGGAAGGCACGGACAAGCATTTCTGCGTACCGCCGACGACGGCATCAAGCTGCCACGCATCCGTTTCCACGGGTACGCCGCCGATGGTCGCGACCGCGTCGACCACGAGCAGAATGTCCCGTTCGCGGCAGGCGCGCCCGATGTCGGCGAGCGGCTGCAGCCGTCCGGTCGACGTCTCGCCGTGCACGATGGCGACCAGGCTCGGCTGCAGGCGGTCGATCGCCGCGATCACGTCGTTCGGATCGAAGACCGTGCCCCACTCCTGCTCGATCGTCGCCACGTCCGCGCCGCAGCGCTCCGCGATCTCGGCGAGCAGGTAGCCGAACCGGCCGAAGATCGGCACGAGCACCCGGTCTCCCGGTTCGATCAATCCCGTCAGCACCGCTTCGAGTCCCGACCTGGAGGTGCCGTCCACCGGATACGCCCAGCGGTTGGACGTCCGGAACACGTCGCGCAGCATTTCCATCGTCTCGTTCATGAGCGCCGTGAATTCCGGGTCGAACTGGCCGAGGATCGGATACGAGAGCGCCCGCAAGACCCGCGGGTCCACCTCGACCGGACCGGGCGTCATGATGATACGGGGCGAAGGCGACAAATCCGAATATTTCTTCATAGCTCTTCCTCCCCGTAAGCTAATGCGTACAGCAATCCGGTCAAGACGTCCGTGCCGCATTCGAGCTGCTCCGGCGCCGTGTCTTCCTCCGGCGCGTGGCTGATGCCGCCGCGGCTCGGCACGAAGATCATCGCCGTTCGGCAGACGGCCGCGAACAGTCCCGCGTCATGGCCGGCCCCGCTGCCGATGCCCCGGCAGGAGTACCCCTTGTCGGCGCATATCCGCGCGATCTCCGCTTGCAGCTTGGCATCCATCGGCGAAGGGCGCTCGGCGAGCCAGCACGTCAGCGACGCCTTGACGCCGTTGCGGTCCGCGATGTCGCCGAACGCCGCGAACGTCCGCTCGCAGAAGGCTTGAAGCGCATCCTCGTCCCGGTGGCGGACATCGAGCGAGAATCGGACTTTGCCGGGGATGACGTTCGCGACGTTCGGCATCGCGTCCAGCATGCCGACCGTCGCGACCAGCCCGTCGCCCGCCGCGACCGCGGCCTGTCGCAGCCAGACGATCATCTCGGCGGCGGCGGCAAGCGCGTCGGCGCGGATCGCCATCGGCGTCGTCCCGGCATGCCCGGCGCGACCTTCGACATCGACGAAGTACCGGCGCTGCCCGAAGATGGCGTCGACGATCCCGATGTCGCAGCGCTCGCGTTCCAGCACCTCGCCCTGCTCGATGTGAAGCTCCGCGAACGCGCCGATGTCCGACCGCCTGCTCAACCGGCCGGCTTCCGGATCGAAGCCCGCCTCCAGCATCGCCGCGCGCAGCGAGATGCCGTTCGAATCGACGGCGTCCAGGCTTCCGTCGAACCGCTTGCCGCCCGTTACATGTCCCGAACCCCAATACGCGAGCGGGAAGCGGCTGCCCTCTTCCTCGCAGAACGAGACCGCCTCCAGCGTCCGCCGCGGGGGTCCGTACTCGCGCTTCAGCCGCGATAATGCCGCGATGGCCGCGGCGATCCCGAGCGCGCCGTCGTACCGGCCGCCGCGCCTTACCGTGTCGATATGCGAACCGGTCAGCACCGAGGAGGCCGCGCCGTCCGTCCCGGCCAACCGGCCGTACACGTTGCCGACTTCGTCGACCGAGACCGCGAGCCCGGCTTCCCGCATCAGGCCGGCGACCATGCGCTGGGCTTCCCGCCAAGCGGCATCGTACAGCAGCCGGGTGACGCCTCCCTCCGGATCCGCGCCGACCGCGGAAAATCGCTCCAACAGCCGCGTCGTACTCCTGTAAGCCTCGCTTGCCTCCATGCCGATTCCCCCCTTATCCGATGATTCGCGAAGCCGAAGCATGAGGACGCAGACGCCTGCCGCTCGCTTGGCGCTCCGTATCCAATCCGCCTTGGTCGGCATGCCGGTCGTAGACGACGTTCCCTCTTAGCAGCGTTTTCTCCACGCGGCAGCCGAATCCGAATCCTTCGTAGGCGCTGTGGGGATGGCGGTACTTCAATTGATCGGCCGTCAGGACATACGGCGCGTTCAGGTCGACGATGGCGAGATCCGCGTCCAGCCCAGGGCCGATCGCGCCTTTGCTGCCGCTCAGCCCGAACCTTTCGGCCGGCGCCGCCGACATGGCGCGCGAGAGGATCGGCAGCGGGATGCCGCGCTTCAGCCAGCCTTCGCCGACGAGCAGTTCAAGCGTGCTTTGCCCCCCGAGAATGCCGCCCCAGACCTCGAAATAATTCCCGCCCTTGACGGTCTTCATGGATGGCGGACACGGCGAATGGTCGGAGGCGACGATATCGATCTTCCCCTCGGCCAATTGCCGCCATAGCGCCTCGCGCTCGCGTTCGCCCCGGATCGGCGGCGAGCATTTGGCGCCGGCGCCGATCCGGACGACATCCTCGTCCGTGAAAGCCAGATAATGCGGGCACGTCTCCGCCGTCACGTCTAGCCCGGCACGCTTGGCTTCGTCGATGAGCTCGATCGCCTCGGGCGTGCTGATATGGACGAAATGCAGCTTGCAGCCGGTGCGCCGCCCCATGTCCAGCGCCAGCTTCACGGCTTCCAGCTCCGCCTCGGCCGGTCTGGAAGCCAAGTAATCCCGCATGGCCGTCTCGCCGGCGGCTTGCTTGGCGGCGGCCAGCTTCGCCACGACGGGTTCGCTCTCCGCGTGCAGCGCCAGGACATGGTTCAGCGACGCGATAGCCTTCATGCCTTCGAACAGCGTGTCGTCGTCCACGTTCGCGAAACACCCGTCGCCCGTGTCGCCCGGCGAAGACATGAACGCCTTGTAGCCGACCACCCCGGCTTCGGAGAGCGCAGCAAGCTCGCCCTGATTGCCCGGCACGAGCCCGCCCCAGAGCGCGTAATCCACGCGGACGCCGCTTCGCCGTGCCGCGGCCAGCTTCAGCTCGAGCGCGGCCGCGTTCACCGTCGGAGGCAGGCCGTTCAGCGGCATGTCGACGAAGGTCGTGCAGCCGCCCGCCGCAAGCGCGGCCGAGCCGGTCGCAAAGCCTTCCCATTCGCCGAGCCCCGGTTCGTTGAGGTGCACGTGGGCGTCGACGACGCCAGCGAACACATGCCTGCCCGCGGCCGGAACGATCCGGTCGGCGTCCTCCAAGGGAAGATTCGGCGCGATATCCGCGATTCGCCCGTCCTTGATCCCGATGTCCAGCACCTCGACGCGGTCCCGAAGCACTACGCTGCCGCCCGTCACGACGACATCCCATTGTTTGCTCAGCATCCGGCTCTCCTCCTCCTCCTGCTTGCCTTGACGACGTCAGATCCTGGATGACCGCCTACAACGAGCGCAAGCAGAAATCACCACCGCAAGATCGCGTCAGATAATCTGACATACATTCTTATTGGTTACATAATAGCTTGAAATTCACGGATTGTCACTTACCGGATCGCATGAAATCATGCGCATATAGGGACGCTATCAAAAATAGATTCCCGGCGCATGCCGCTTATGCTATCTTAATGTTATAAAAAAATGACATGAACGGTGTAATACCCGATAGCCCTGGATATTACGCCAGCCGATCGGACGGCTATGTACCGGCGCATCGGTCGGCTATCGCTCGTAAATCCCGGCAAAATACGCAAAAGAAAGAAAATGTTCCCAGAGTGAAATCTGACGACTTCGTTCGACAGATTAATCGCCGCGTTCTTGCTACGATATCCATTGGATTGACATAAAGGCGGGATGGAGGGGATAATAGTGCGATTGGATATAGTACATATAATCGAGCAATTAGGAATTGACTCGGCGAAATTCGACGAATGGAAAATTGCCGTGCTTGGGAGAAGCGAAGCGCGGCAATCGGATCAGACAATTCCCCCGGAGGCTGACGATACCGGTCAAGCTTCGGAACGTCGGAAATAATTCGACGCATCCTACCGTGTCTTCATTATCTGACTCCAATCAAACGAAAGAAATAAAAGGCAAAACCATTGAAAAGTGGTGACGCAAAGCTATAGGGGCTGAAATGCCAGCCAGCTGCCGTATGAGGAGGAATCGTTCGTGGTTAAACACATCACCGATGAAAATGTACAGGAACTCGTCGACGCTCTGCATCTTGACTATGAAGCGCTCTTGGAAAGGTTTCACTTCACCATTGGCGGAAAAAGCTTGACGCGCGAAGAATCCATTCGGTTCATTGAATTTCTGAGAACCGAGCTCGGCAATCAAACGAAATAAAGGCCGCTTACCGGACATCGAACCGGCAGGCGGCTTTTTTTCGCATGCGGCGCGTCGGCCTCATTTCAACTGCACGTGCAGCCCCTCTCCCTCCGTCCACTCCGCGAAGTACACGTCGCGAAATCCTTCGATCCCTTGCTCCCGCAACAGTCCCAGCAGCCAAGCCTCGTCGCGGCCGAGCTCTCTCAGCTCGTCCCGCTGAATATAGCCCTGCTCAACGAGAATGCGCGGCAGCCCGTCCGGCTTGCCGGTCATATGCAGCTCCTCCCTTGTCGGAGGCTCTACGCGGGATTGCTTCATGACGCTCAAGCTCCCGTTCGGTTCGAACACCGCATAGGCGACCTCCTTCACGCTGAAGACTCCTTGCTCCCGCAGCAGCATGCCGACCTGATGCATATCGAGCCTGTTGCGCTTCATCGCCCGCACGTCGATCACGCCGCCGCGAATGACGATGTCCGGTCTGCCGCCGAGCGGCACCGACAGCCACGGCAGGAGCTGGACCGCTTTCTCGAGCGAGATCGACAAGACCAACCAGAGCGCGAGCGAATAGAGCAGCATGAGGAAATGCACTTGCCTGTCGTAGATCGTGTTGCCGACGAGCTCGCTCAACATCAGCGAAGAGACGAAATCGAACGGCGTCAATTGAGAAATCTCCTTCTTCCCGAGCAGCTTCGTCATCAGCCACAGGCCGAAGAAGGCCGTGACCAGTTTCAGGGTAATCATCGCGTAATCCATGCCGCACCGCCGTCCGCGTCGTTTTACTGGACTATACCCGCCGCGGGCGGACTTGAAGCGGACGCGGGCAATCGCGATCCGCTGTCACCCATTGGGCATCCGCGTAATACCATGTATAGACGCATGACTATTCCATTAACGGAGGTTACCCAATGAACCGTGGATTTTTCCCCGGCGGAGGATTCGGCCGTCGCCCGTTCTTTCGTCCGTTCGCGCATCCTTTCTTTCCCGGCCGTTTCCTGTTCCCGACGTTCTTCTTCAACCCGTTTTTCTTTCCGTTCTTCAGGGACGGCCAGCCCGGCGATGATTTATTCGCCCAGCATCAAGTAAAGCCCGGCGATACGATGACTTCGATCGGCCACGCCTACAACATGCCGCATGCGATCCTCGAAGAGGCCAACTCCCACCTGAACCCGAACCAATTGAAAGCCGGCGACACCGTGAACATTCCGCGCATCTCCAACATGCACTGCCATAAAACGTACTCGGAAGGACCTGCGCAGCAAGGCGCCGCTTCCGGTAAAATGTAACGCCGATTGACATGACAAAGGCAGCCGAGACCGTTAAACCGCCTATCCCGACCGTTAGTTCTGCTTCGTCTAACATTCGGGATGCGGACCGGCGTTCGGCTGCCTTTCTTGCGCGAGGCTAGCTTCTGCCCGCTTCGACGACCTTGTGGCCGAGCCAGTGGCGGATCATCGCGAGCAGCTGCGCGCTGTTGACCGGCTTCGTGATGTAATCGGACGCCCCCGCCTCCAGGCAGCGTTCCCTGTCGCCTTTCATGGCTTTGGCGGTGAGGGCGATGATCGGCAGCTCGGCGAACGCCTTGCGCTTTCGGATCGCCTGCGTCGTCTCGTATCCGTCCATGACCGGCATCATGATGTCCATCAGCACGATGTCGGTATCGGGATTTTGCTCCAGCATCGCGATCGCGTCATGTCCGTTCTCCGCGGGCAGCACGTGCATGTTATGCCGCTCCAGGATCGTCGTAAGCGCGAAAATATTGCGGATGTCGTCGTCGACGACGAGCACTTTCTTGAAGGCGATCAGCTCGTCGGACGAATGCAGCCGGACAAGCTTCTCCTGCGAGGTATCGGCCATGTTCTCCGCCTTGCGGTGCAGGAACAGCGCGGTATCCTCCAGCAGCTGCACCCAGGTCTTGGCTTGCTTCAGCACGGCCAGGCGCATCAAATCCTCCAGCTCGCGGTCTTCGTTCGGCTCCGGCTTGCGGCTCGTATGGAGCAGGATCGGAACGAATTTCCGCTCCGGATTTTTCTGAATCTCGCGAACGATCGACGTCAGCGACAAATCCGGCAGGTCGTTATCGACGACGACGCAGTCGAACGGCCGCGACTTAAGCTGGTTGGCCGCTTTGCGCAGCGTATCGACCGCCGTGATCTTGACGTCCTTGCCCGCGACCAGCTCCACCAGCTGGCCGCGGCGCTGCTCGTCGTGCATGGCGATCAGCAGCTGGCGGACGCCGCGGTCGGCGTTCGCGCCGAGCCGGTCGAGCGCCCTCTCCAGGTCTTCGTTCGAGACGGGCTTGCGGATGAAGTCCGCGACGCCCTTGCGCAGCAGATCGATCGCATCCTCCTCGACGGTGATGACGCAAACCGGAATATGGCGGACCTCCGGATTGTTCTTCAGGTGCTCGATGACGAGCCAGCCGTCGATGTCGGGTAAGCGCAGATCGAGCGTGATCGCGACGGGCTTGTACCGGAGCGCGAGATAGAGCGCGTCGGAGCCTTTCGGCGTAATGACGGCCTTGATGCCCTTCTTCCGCAGCTGGCCGAGCAGGATCTCGTTGAACTTCTGGTCGTCCTCGACGATCAGAAACACCCGGTCTCCCGGAACGATGGACTCCCGATCGTCTATCGCGGACGCTCCCGAATACGACGAGAAGCTGCGCGTCCTGACCTGCGGCGCGACGTCGATGACCTCCGGCACGTACGCCGGCTTCGGCGCCGGCTCGTTCGTGTCGACGTCGAGCGGCAGATAGAAATTGAACGTGCTGCCGATGCCCGGCACGCTGTACAGGGTCAGCTCGCCGCCCAGCATGGCCGCGATTTCCCTGGAAATGGCGAGGCCGAGTCCCGTCCCGCCGTATTCGCGGTTCGTGCTGCCGTCCGCTTGCTGGAATGCCTCGAAGATAATCTGCTGCTTCTCGGCCGGAATGCCGATGCCGGTATCGCTGACGGAGAAGCAGATCACCGTCTTCGCCCGGTTCAGCGTCTCGTTCGTCTCGCTCCAGCCGCCGGTCGCTTTGCGGATCTGCAGCATGACCTGCCCCTGCTCGGTAAATTTGAACGCGTTGGAGAGCAGGTTCTTCAGAATCTGCTGCAGCCGCTTCGAATCCGTGGAGATCACCGCCGGCACGCCTGGCTCGGTCGTCAGGCGGAAATCCAGTTTCTTGTTGTTTACGATCTGGCGGAACATCCGGTCCAGGCCGCCGCTGAGATCGGCGAGCGACACGTTGCCGTATTCCGGCGTGACCGTGCCGGATTCGATCTTGGACAGGTCCAGAATGTCGTTGATCAGGTTGAGCAGATCGAGCCCGGATTCTTGAATCGTCTTGGCGAACTTCACCTGATGCTCGGACAGGTTCGCCTCCGGATTCTCGGCCAGCTGCTCCGCCAGCAGGAGCAGCGAATTGAGCGGCGTCCGCAGCTCATGCGACATGTTGGCGAGGAATTCGGACTTGTACCGCGACGTCAGCGCGAGCTGCTCGGCCTTCTCTTCCAGGAACCGCTTCGCCAGCTCGACCTCGTTGTTCTTGCTCTCGACCTCGGCTTTCTGGATGACGAGCAGCTTCGCCTTGTCCTCCAGCTCCTCGTTCGTGTTCTTGAGCTCGTTCTGCTGCTTCTGCAGCTCCTCCGTCAGCAGCTGGGACTGCGCCAGGAGCTGCTCCGTCCGCTGGTTCGCCTGCATCGTGTTGATGACGATCCCGATCGATTCCGTCAGCTGATCGAGGAACGCGATGTCGATCTCGCTGAAGCGGCGGAAGGAAGCCAGCTCCAACACCGCCAGCACCTGATCCTCGAAGATGATCGGCAGCAGCACGATATTGAGCGGCGTCGCCTCGCCGAGCCCCGAGGAGATGACGACGTAATCGGCCGGCACGTTCGTCAGCAGGATCCGCTGCTTCTCGATGAGGCATTGGCCGACCAGCCCTTCGCCGGCGCGGAATTCATTGGCCAGATGCTTGCGCTGCTGGTACGCGTAGCTCGCGAACAGGGCCAGCGTCTGCTCGCCGTTCGCTGGCTCGTTGATGTAGAACACGCCGTGCTGCATCGATACGAGCGGGGCGAGCTCCGTGAGGATCATGCGGCAGACCGCGTTCAGGTCGCGCTGGCCCTGCAGCAGCCGGGAGAATTTCGCCAGATTCGTCTTCAGCCAATCCTGTTCCGTGTTGATCCGCGTCGTTTCCTTCAGGTTCCGGATCATCTCGTTGATGTTGTCCTTCAGCGTCGCGACGTCCCCGGCCGCGGCCACGTCGATCGACCGCGACAGATCGCCCTTGGTCACGGCGGTCGCGACGTTCGTGATCGCCCGCACCTGCGTCGTCAGCGTGCTCGCCATATAGTTGACGTTGTCGGTCAAGTCCCGCCAGGTGCCGGCCGCTCCGGGCACGCTCGCCTGTCCGCCCAGCTTGCCCTCGGCGCCGACCTCCCGGGCGACGGTCGTGACCTGCACCGCGAAGGTCGCGAGCGTGTCGATCATGTTGTTGATCGTGTCGGTCAGCTCGGCGATCTCGCCCTTGGCTTCCACGTTCAGCTTCTGCTTCATGTTCCCGTTGGCGACGGCGGTCACGACCTTGGCGATGCCGCGCACCTGATCGGTCAGGTTGGTCGCCATGATATTGACGTTGTCGGTCAGATCCTTCCAGATGCCGCCGACGCCGCGCACCTGCGCCTGTCCGCCGAGCTTGCCGTCCGTGCCGACCTCGCGCGCCACCCGCGTGACCTCGGAGGCGAACGAATTCAGCTGGTCCACCATCGTATTGATCGTGTTCTTCAGCTCGAACAGCTCGCCCTTCACGTCGACGGTGATCTTCTTCGACAGGTCGCCGTTCGCGACGGCGGTCGTCACGCCGGCGATGTTCCGCATCTGCACGGTCAGGTTGCTCGCCATGTAGTTCACGGTATCCGTCAGGTCCTTCCACGTCCCCGAGACGTCCTTCACCTCGGCCTGCACGCCGAGCTTGCCTTCCGTGCCGACTTCGCGGGCGACGCGCGTCACCTCGGAGGCGAAGTTGCTGAGCTGGTCGACCATCGTGTTCATCGTGATCTTGAGCTCCAGGATCTCGCCCTTCACGTCGACCGTGATTTTCTTGGACAGGTCGCCCTTCGCGACCGCCGTCGTGACATCGGCGATATTCCGGACCTGATCCGTCAGGTTGCGGGCCATGTTGTTGACGCCTTCGGTCAAGTCCTTCCAGGTGCCGCCGACGCCCTTGACCTGCGCTTGGCCGCCGAGCTTGCCGTCCGTGCCGACCTCGCGCGCGACCCTCGTGACCTCGGAGGCGAACGTCGAGAGCTGGTCGACCATCGTGTTGATCGTGTTCTTCAGCTCCAGGATCTCGCCCTGCACGTCCGCCGTGATTTTCTTCGACAGGTCCCCGTTCGCGACGGCCGTCGTGACGACCGCGATGTTCCGCACTTGATTGGTCAGGTTGCTCGCCATGTAGTTGACGCTTTCGGTCAAATCGTACCACGTGCCCGCGACGCCCCGAACCGTCGCCTGCCCGCCCAGGATGCCGAGCGTGCCGACCTCGCGCGCCACCCGCGTCACCTCCGAGGAGAACGTCGAGAGCTGATCCACCATCGTATTGATCGTGTTCTTCAACTCCATGATCTCGCCCTTGGCGTTGACCGTGATCTGCTTGGACAAATCGCCCTTCGCGACCGCCGTCGTCACTTCCGCGATGTTGCGGACCTGGTCGGTCAGCGTGCTCGCCATGAAATTCACGCTGTCCGTCAGATCCTTCCACGTCCCCGAGACGTCCTGCACGTCCGCTTGCCCGCCCAGGATGCCTTCGTTGGACACCTCGCGGGCGACGCGCGTCACCTCGGAGGCGAAATTGCTCAGCTGGTCGACCATCGTATTGATCGTGCTCTTCAGCTGCAGGATCTCGCCCTTCGCGTCGACGGTGATCGTCTTGGACAAGTCGCCCTTCGCGACCGCCGTCGTCACCTCCGCGATATTCCGCACCTGATTCGTCAGATTGCTCGCCATGTAATTGACGCTTTCGGTGAGATCCCGCCACGTGCCGGCGACGCCGCTGACCTCGGCCTGCCCGCCCAGGATGCCCTCCGTGCCGACCTCGCGCGCCATCCGCGTGACCTCCGAAGCGAAGGTCGAGAGCTGGTCGACCATCGTGTTGATCGTGTTCTTCAGCTCCAGGATCTCGCCCTGCACGTCCGCCGTGATCTTCTTCGACAGATCCCCGTTCGCGACCGCCGTCGTGACGACCGCGATGTTGCGCACCTGGTTCGTCAGGTTGCTCGCCATGTAATTGACGCTCTCGGTGAGATCCCGCCAGGTGCCGGATACGCCCTTGACGTCCGCCTGCCCGCCCAGCTTGCCTTCCGTGCCGACCTCGCGCGCGACCCGCGTCACCTCGGAGGAAAAGGTCGAGAGCTGATCGACCATCGTGTTGATCGTGTTTTTCAGCTCCTGGATCTCGCCCTTGGCGCCGACGGTAATCTGCTTCGACAGGTCGCCGTTGGCGACGGCGGTCGTCACCGCGGCGATGTTGCGCACCTGGTCGGTCAGATTGCTCGCCATGTTGTTGACGCTGTCCGTCAGATCCTTCCACGTTCCGGAGACGCCCTTCACGTCCGCCTGCCCGCCCAGCTTGCCGTCCGTGCCGACCTCGCGCGCGACCCGCGTCACCTCGGAGGCGAAGGTGCTCAGCTGATTGACCATCCGGTTGATGTTGTTCGCCGTCCGCTGGAACTCGCCGGTCAGCGCCCGGCCTTCGAACTCCAGCTCCACCTTCTGCGACAGATCGCCTTGCGCGACGGCGTTGATGACTCGCACCATCTCGCTGGTCGGCTGGATCAGGTCGACGACCAGCCCGTTGAGCGACTCGACGGCCGTCTCCCACGAGCCGCCCGTGTTCTTATGTACGAATCGCCGGCTTAGCTTGCCTTCCTTGCCGACGACCCTCGCGACGGACTCCGCTTCCTTGACCAGGCTTTCCATCATCTCGCCGATTTCGTTGAAGGTATCCGCCACTTTGCCGGAAATGCCGGTATGATCATATGGCATCCGATACGAGAAATCGCCTTTTTTCAAAGCCATCAAAGCATTCAGCAACAATCCCGAGTCAATCGTATCAGCGGCAACAAGCGGTACATTTTCCGTATCTGCCATTTTACAACCCTACTTTCATCGTGTATTTTGGCGGCATTTCCCTAGCGATTCCCAGGCGATGCCTATGTAAAGGGTGACGCGATTTCACGTTTGGCCGAGATCGTGAAGCGGAATAACGCTCCCCGGTCCGGCACGGGAACGGCCCATATCGAACCGCCCATCAGCTCGACGAGCGATTTGCAGATGGACAAGCCGAGGCCCGTCCCGCCGAATTGGCGGCTGGCGGAGCCGTCAAGCTGGTAGAACGGCTGAAACAACTGCTCCAGCCGATCCTCCGGCACGCCGATGCCCGTATCCCGCACCGAGCACTCGAGCATGATCGCGTCGTCGTGTTCCGCGAGCAGGTTGAACGTTACCTCGACGCCGCCCTCGGGGGTGAACTTGACGGCATTGCCGATCAGATTGATCAGTACCTGCCGCAGCCGCAGCATATCCCCGACGATGAGGTCGGGCAGCCGCGGATCGACGGCGACGTTCATCGTCAGATTGCGCTTGCGTACCTGGGCGGTGAACAGGTCCAGCGTTTCGTCGAGGCAGAGGCGAAGCGAGAAAGGCTGCTCCGCCAGCTCCAATTTGCCGGATTCCAGTTTCGAGAAGTCCAGGATATGATTAATGACCTTGAGCAGCGCGTTGCCGCTGGTTTGGATGATCTCGACCAACTCGGCATGCTCGGGCGGAAGCTCCAGCGTGAGCAGCAGGTCCGACATGCCGATAATGCCGTTCAGCGGCGTGCGGATCTCGTGGCTCATCATCGCCAGGAACTCGGACTTGACCCGCGAAGCGACCTCCGCCGCTTCCTTCGCCTGCAGCAGCTCGCGATTGGCTTTCTCCAGCCGGTGCGTCTGCAGCTTCAGCAGATCGCTCTGCCTGCTGAGCGACCGATTGGCCTCGTAGAAGCCGACGTACCCTTCCACTTTGGCGCGCAGCACCTGGGGAATCACGGGCCATGCCATGAAATCCACGGCTCCCGAAAATTCCGCCGGATCGTCAAGCTCTTCCGGATCGACGGCGGAAAGAAAAATAATCGGAATATGCCTCGACTTGTCCCTGGCCTTGATCATGCGCGCCGTCTCGAAGCCGTTCATGTCCGACATGCGCGCGGCGATGAGGATGACGGCGAAGTCGTGATCCAGCAAGCTCCGCAAAGCCTCCCGTCCCGAGTAAGCCCTTATCGACCGAAACGGCATCCCGGCGATGGCGGCCTCGACGGCGGCCAGATGCTCCGGTCGTTCGTCGACGATCAGCAGTTGAACAGGATGCTCCACCTGTCTCATTCCCCCTCCCTTCCTAGTGCTCCTTATACCCTTATCACCCGGATTCCGGGCAGGTGAAACAGATTGGCATTGAATAACGAAGCGATTGTGATTATAATCACAATGTACGATATTTTAACGAAATGAAGGGATTCGCGTGCCATTTTTACGGTTCAAAGGATTTACGACCGCTTTTCTGAAGCAGTTGACGCCGTCGCTCGTCGAGGAATTTTCCAAGCTCGTCCGCATTCCGAAGGACATCGTCAAGATCGAGCAGCTCGATATTCAGGTGATCACGAATACGCCCCGCTCCGTGGAGATTCTCATGTTTCAACGCGCCCAGGAGATGCACGACGCCATCGCGGCCAAGCTGAACCGCATGCTGATGGACCTCGGTTACGATAACGTCCACATCTTCTTCATCATTCTGTCTCCGGCTCTTTATTATAAAGAAGGCAAGCCCCTGCCTTATTCCCAGGCGAGAACCGTTTGATCCGATCGTTTCGTCGCATCCGGTCGAACCGACTGCCGCGGTAATCAAACATCCCCATACCTCAAGATGCGCGAAACCCCCGGCATGCAAGGATGCCGGGGGTTTCGCATGGATCACGTTATGCTTGAATCGAACGGATCGGCAATCGATTCGCCGATGAACGCCAAGACGATCGTCAATCGTCCGGACAAGCGCGGCAATTTAAAAAAGAGCTTCCCGGCCGGCTCCGCAGCGCGGAACGTCCGTGAAGCTCTTCGATTCGTGCGGATTGCCCGCTAATATAGGCATCCGCGGATGCGCCCGCAGCCAAACGAAGCACCTTAGGCGATTAGCCGCCCCTTGCCCCGAATCGATCATGAAGTAAATAGCGGCTTCTGCATGCCGTCTCCCGCGGCGACCCGGCTTCTCGCCAGCTGCTTGGTCATATACTCGCCGTTCACGAAAGTACGGTCTTTCAATTTCATGGCGTTGATTTCCAGCCCATAGGTAACGAATCCGAACGATTCGTACAATCGTTTGGCGCCCTCGTTGCTTTCGGCGACGGCCAAATTCAGCTGTTCGACTTCGGTCGTCGTCTCGACGCATTCGATAAGCCGGGCCAACAGCCGCTTCGCGATTCCTTTGCCCTGCCATGACTTATCGACGTACATGCCCCAGATGACGCCCTTATGCCGGAATTTCATAAGCGATTCTTGCTTGAATCCGACGATGCCGATCAAGTCCCCGTTCTCCGCGAACGCTCCGACCACGAATCGGGAGACGTGATCCGAAGCGATAAGGAGTTCGGGCGCGTCGCTCAACTCCTCGGACGATGAACTGAATGATTCTGGATGCTCTTCAATTGCCCGCTGGCGCAATTGCCGGAAAACCGCTCTATCCCCGGGTTGTAACAATCGGATGAACAAATAAACACCTCGCTTGATTTTCCATCGAAAACAAGTGCGGCCGAACGCAAAAAAACGCCGCCGTAGCTCCCGGCCGAGCGCTCGCCGCTCAACCGAATCCCGCCGCCGTTCCTCGTACCCTGCCTGCAAGATCCGTGCCGGGCGATTCCTCCTGCGCTGCTCCCCGACCGGCCAGGCCTTATCTTACACAATGAAAATGCCCGACGTCAACCAACTTGCTTTAACGTGTTACATGAACCGACATTTATGAAGAATGCGTAAAAGACGCCGTAGTTCAGTCGTCGCAATCCCTTTTTCCTAGTCCGAAACAGCGAAAACCGACGTTCCCTTACAGCGCCAGCTCGTAGCGGCTCGCGCTGTAGCCGTCGCCGTCGAATTGCCCGCGATAGCGCAGTCCGTTGCGGAGGTAGTACGCGTTCAGCGCAGGGTTGTCCGCCATGCAGTCCAATCTGAGCCAGGATTTTCCTTGACGCCGGATATAATCGGCCGCCCAGGCCAGCATGCTTTCCCCGATGCCTTGTCCGGGATGCAGCCGCGATACGACCAGCCGATGCACGTAGCCGGCGTCGCCATGGAACAGTTCGCCCCATAACGCCTCGTATTCCCACTCCACGGAGAAGCATCCGACGGGCTCGCCGTCCCGAATGGCCGCGAAAACCTCGCGCTCGCGGATGAATTGCTCCATGTACGACGGCGTGAACCACTCCTCCCGCCATTGGTTGATGCCCTTCGCCGCCCTTATCCAACCTGCCGCTTCCACGTACAGGGCTCGCAGCGCCTCCGCTTCTTCGGCTTGCGCTCTTCGAATGGTGATTGCCAACGCCTGCATCGTTTCTCCTCCCGTCAAACAAACATGTGATCCCGACGAACGCGCCGCCCCGACGAACGGCCGTCATGCACGATCCGCCTTCGAGGCGTCCCGCGGTTCCCCGCGCGCAGCGGCCCGGAGCTTGACATGCAGCCGCGCAACGCCGAATAGTAGCTGTAGTTTAAGGCTGAACGCCTCGGCATGTCAATCGGCATAAGGACGCATGGACCGGCGGCTGCCGCGGCATGTTGATCGCCTAGCACCATATATGGCGAGCCATAATAGCATAATGAGAATCCAGGATAAATTAGGAGGTTATTTCCAAAATGCTCAAAAAGCAATCGCGTCGATTCACGAAAGAAACGAAAGCTTACCGCCGGGTCCAAAGACATGTTCATGAATTCGAAGGCAGCACGAAATTGGCCGAAGCCGGCAATGACAGGCATAACCATCGGTTTGCCGGCGTAACCGGCCAGGCGATCAGGTCCGGCGACAGCCATTTTCATGAAATCGTGGTTTCGCGCACCGATTTCTTCAACCACTTCCATAAACTGATCAAAATCCGCACGGGTCCAGCCATCCCGGTCGGCAATGGCAAGCATGTTCATTTCGTCCTCGGGAGAACGACCTTGAACGACGGTCACAAGCACCAATTCAATTTCGCGACGTTGATCGACGCCCCGCTCGTATAATTCGCTTCCAGGTGCGGGTACTGCGACCATCCAGCTAAACCAGCCTGCCATACGCATGAAGAAAGCCGCGAATCCGCGGCTTTTTCGTTGTTAACACACTGCTGCAGACCTGCAGTTCCGGCGTCGTTACATCGGAGTACATCCGATATCGACTCCGATTTCATTAAGTTTCGCGCCGGGCTCGGATTCGGGAATACGAGTAGAAAACGAACAGTTGTTCGAATCGCGAGATGATGCTAAGATGGAAAAGATGCTGGAATTTGCCATCTTTGCCACTTATCCATCGAAGGAGGAACAAACCAAGTGAACGCTTCAACCGAAGTAGCCGGCGCGTCGCCCGCGCTCGTCGACGTCAAGCGGGGGCCGATCGTCGCCGCGCTCATCATCGGCGCATTCGTCGCGATTTTGAACGAGACGCTGCTGAACATCGCCTTTCCGGATTTGATGACGGAGTTCTCCATCGCGCCGGCCACCATTCAATGGCTGTCCACGGCGTACATGCTCGTCATCGGCATTCTCGTGCCCGTCACCGCTTTGCTGCAGCAATGGTTCACCACCCGGCAAATGTTTCTGACCGCCATGATTCTGTTTCTGGCCGGCACGATCGTCTGCGGCGCGGCGCCCGCATTCGGCGTCCTGTTGGTCGGCCGGGTCGTGCAGGCGCTCGGGACCGGGCTGCTGCTGCCCGTCATGATGAACACGATCCTCGTGATCTTCCCGCCCGAGAAGCGCGGCGGCGCGATGGGCATGATCGGTCTCGTCATCATGTTCGGACCGGCGATCGGGCCGACGCTGGCCGGTCTCATCATCGATCAGCTCAACTGGCGCTGGCTGTTCTTCCTGGTCGTTCCGCTCGCGGCCTTCTCCGTTATCTTCGCCGCGGCTTTCCTGCGGAACGTGTCGGATATCACCAAGCCGAAGGTGGATATCTTGTCCATTCTGCTGTCGACGGCCGGCTTCGGCGGCATCGTATACGGCTTCAGCAAAGCCGGCGAAGGCTCCTGGTCCGCGCCGGAGGTCGTCTGGACGATTACGGTCGGCGGGATCGCCCTCGCGCTCTTCATCATCCGCCAGCTTCTCGTCCGCGAGCCGATCCTCGATCTTCGGGCATTCCGATTCCCGATGTTCTCGCTCGTCACGGTCATGATGCTCGTCCTGATGATGACGCTCTTCTCCACGATGATCCTGCTGCCGCTCTTCCTGCAGACGGCCTTGCTCATGACCGCGTTCAGCGCGGGCTTGACGCTGATGCCGGGCGGCATCATCAACGGCGTCATGGCGCCGATCTCCGGCAAGCTGTTCGACAAATACGGGCCGCGCGTGCTTGTCGTTCCCGGCCTGATCCTGGTGCTGCTCGCCGTGTGGCTGTTCACGTACATCTCGGTGGACACGTCAGCCGGTTACGTCGTCGCGCTGCATATCATCCTGCTCGTCGGGATCTCGCTCGTCATGATGCCGGCGCAGACGACGGGGCTCAACCAGCTGCCGCGCTCGCTCTACCCGCACGGCACGGCGATCTTGAACACGCTGCAGCAGGTCGCGGGCGCGATCGGCACGGCGCTGTTCATCAGCATCATGTCCTCCGGCACGAAGGACTTCATGGCCGAGAAGCCGAACGCGACGCCGGCCGAAGGCCTGGTCGCCGGCCTGCATGACGCGTTCGTCATCGGATTCGCCATCGGCTGCGTGGCGCTCGTGCTGGGCTTCTTCATCAAGCGCGTCCAGGCGCCGAAGGAAGAGTCGAAGCAAGAGGTGGCTTAACCTCTTGGCGTATGCATTAACGAACGCTTAACGCGCAAACGCACCCGTTCGCCCGAGCATCGCTGCCCTTTCGCGGGCGGCCATGAAGGGAGTGCGGGTGCGTTTTTTTTGCGTTATGCATGAGGGAAGTCAGCTCGCCAGCGATTGAAACCTGCGGACAATATCGACGACGTATTTGACGATGACCGACGCACCGCCTAAGAAGTAAAGCACGATCAGCGTATAATGCGTGGGGTCGATCGAGGTCATGGAGAGTATAAAGTTCAGTGGCACGACGTAGAACACGATATCCTTCAAATACCCGAGGAACGTGGTATCGAACGAGCCCGACCAGAAGGAACGGGCGAAGGCAAACACGAAATCGAGTATCATGAAGCCGAATACGCCCCACATGGTGTACACGACCCAATCCCCGAGCGTGAATCCGTAATCCATCTCTCATCACCACCTTGCTCCACCATATGCCCGTCAATCTGACATGTTGAAACAAAATGAAAATAAACGCAAAAACGGATAAACGCCGCGCGCACGCTTCGTTTATCCGTTGCAAATGCTATTCTTGCCCAACTCCGGTTGGCAACCGGCCTTCACGGCGGCAGGCGATCTAGGATAGCCCGACCGGTTCCCCGCTCTTCGCGCTGCGCTGCGTCCGCGGCTTCATGTTGGCGAGCGCGACGCCGGCCAGTACGAGGACGCCGCCGCCGATCTGAGCGGCGCGGATGGGATCGCCGAGCACGAAGTGGCTGACGACGATGGCCACGAACGGCGGAATGTTCATGAACATGGCGCTGACGGAAGGTCCCACGACCGCGATGCCCCGATTCCACCAGAAGCCCGCCAAGCCTTGCCCGATCACGGCGACGCCGACGAGGAGCAGCCAGCTCGACGGCTGATGGCTCCACTGCGAGTGCCCGGCCAGCGATTCATAGCCGACGGCAGGCGACATCATGATCGTCCCGATCACCGTGGAGTAGATCGTGACCTCGTACGAGCTCATATGAAGCGTCAATTTGCGGATAAACAGCAGGCTGACGGACATGCCCAGCATCGCGATCAGCAGATTCACGTCCCCGATCGAGATCCCGATCGATTTCCCTCCGTAGAGGACGATGGTCACGACCCCGATCAGCGCGAGGACGGAGCCCGACAATTTGAGTCCGGTGATGACTTCTTTCAGGAATATCCGCGCGAGCAGCGTCGTGGCGATCGGCGACAACGCGACGATCAGCGAGGCGTTGCCGGCCGTCGAATGCTGAAGTCCGGTAAAATAGAACAGCTGGTTGACCAGCGTTCCGGAAATGCCGGCGAACACCAAGAGCAGCCACTCCCTGCCCGTCGGCCGCCGCATCGAGCGGTTGACGAGCGCGACCGCGATCAAGAAGAGCGACATGACGACGAGCCGCGTGAAGGATAACAGAATCGGCGAGAAATCCCGCAGCAGATAAGCGCTCGCCACGTAGTTGCCGCCCCACAGCAGCGATACGCCCCATAATTTGCTTAATACGGCACGGTCAGGCATTTTGGTAAAGTCCCCTTGCGTTCCAAGTTAACGGTTATTTGCGAGGCAGCGTTGCTCCGGCCGCGGCACGCGAGCTTCGGTGCGATCTTAGATACGACATCACGGTCGCGACGGCCATCAGCGCGGCCATGAACCAGAACACGGCATGAAGCCCGGTAATGAACCCGTCCAGCGAGGACTTGTCGTCCATGCCGACCTGGGTCCCGGAGAAGATCGCGAGCATCGCTTCATGCGGAATGCTGTGCGTGACGATCGGCATGGAGAAGGCGATGCTGAGCATCATCCCCATGTTCGTCGTCAGCGACCGGATGCCGGACGCTTCGCCGCGGTATTTCGGTCCGGCCGCGTTCATGATGCTGCTCGAGTTCGGCGAATTGAACAGGCCGGAGCCGACGCTGATGATGGTCATATAGACGGCCAGATGCCAGAACGGCGTCGACAGCCCCGTATCCAGCGCAAGGCCCGCCATGCCGAAAATGTTCAAGAACAGACCGATCGTGGCCGGCGTCGTTTCGCCGTATTTGTCCCCGAGCACGCCCGCCAGCGGCGAGACGACCAGCATGCCGGCCGCGAGCGGAATCGTCATGATGCCGGCCATCAAGGCATCCTTCTCGAGCGCGCCCTGGAAGTAGAAGATCAGCATGAACATGACGCCCATGCGGGCCAGCGCGTTGAGCGTCGCCGAGATGATCCCGAAGGAGAATACGCGGTTCGCGAACAGCGGCAGGTGCAGCAGCGCATTGGGATGGATCCGTTCGCAGCGCAGGAAGACCGGGAACAGCACGACGAAGAACAGCCCGGATATCCACACGACCGGCGAGGTCCAGCTTTGAATCGGCCCCCACGTCAAAGCGATCAGCAGGCCGGTGATCGACAGGACGTACGTCACGGCGCCGCCGCGGTCCAAGCCGCCGGCCTTCGGAGCGGCCAGCTTGTCGTCCTTCAGCCCCAGCACCTTGAAGCCCCAGATCACGCCGAGGATGCCGAACGGCACGTTGAACCAGAAGGTCCACTCCCAGCCGAACGATTCCGTCAGCCAGCCTCCGAGCACCGGACCGATGATCTGGCCGACGGCCACGACCATGATGTTGATGCCGAGCGCGCGGCCGAGCTCTTCCTTGGGAAAGGCGTCGGCGACGATCGCCGTGCTGTTCGCCATGATCATCGCGCCGCCGATGCCCTGCAGGATCCGGAGGAGGATGAGCAACGGCGCATTGCCGGCGAAGCCCGCGACCAAGGACACGACGGTGAAGAGCAGCATGCCGCCGATATAGATGCGCTTGCGCCCGAAGCGGTCCGCGAGCGAGCCGGCCATGAGCACCATGACGGTCTGCGCGACCATATAGGAGAGCATGACCCACATCGCCTGCAGCAGCGAGGCGTTCAAGCCTTTGAGCAAATCCGGCAACGCGATAATTAACGTGCTAAAATTCAGTGCCGACAACAACGAGCCGAGGCTCGTCACGGATAAAATCCACCATTTTCGCGAATCGCTCATTTTGACTTTCTTCCCTTCTTCCTTCCTTCTGCCTACTCGCTCCCGCCTTGCTTCAGCCTGCGCGCCCGCTCCAACCGTTCGCCGAAGCCTTGACGCATGGCCTGCAGCTTCTCCATCTTCTCGTCGATATGATGAATGATCGCCTGCAGCCGCGCCGCCGCCTCGTCGAGCAGCCGGTCCCGCTCATCCAGATCGGATTCCCCGCGATAGCTCGCTTTGATCTGCTCCAGCTCTTCCTCCGCCTGCAAAATGTCGCGGATTTCCTGCAGCGACGCGCCTAGCACCTGCTTCAGCCTCAAAATATGCGCGATGCGGTTCAGCATCTCTTCGTCGTAGAGCCGGTGCCCGCCTTCCGTTCGCGCGACATCCGGCAGCAAGCCGATCTCCTCATAGTAATGGAGCGTTCTCGAGGTGATTCCGAGCCGCTCCGTCACGTCCTCCATCGTCAATCTCGCCGAAGCCGTCATCTTCCTCCGCACCTCCTTCCCTGTCAAATCGTTCCGTTACTGTTATCATAGCAGAAATTCAAGATTACGTTAACGTTAGTTTTGCAAAAGAAAGCGGAACGGACGACAAACACCCCCGGACGGGAGGAATCGGGAAACCCGAGGTTTCCGATTCCCGCTGCCGGAGGTGCGCTTTTCGGTTGCGTTACGAGAGGTTTAGGCGAGAATTCTTAGCGTTGTCATGCGGCGAATCCAATCATCCGCTTAGCCTCTCTTGATCGTATGGAGAAATTTCTCCAAAGCCGCGGTATCCGTGATGCGGCGGTTGCACGCGTCGCTGTCGATGCAGACGTAATGGCCGAACGCCTTGTAATAATCGGGCGGCGAGTTCGCGGGCCGCGTCTTGACCGTGAACAACGCCAGCTCCTCGTGGCCATTGCAGATCAGGCAGTAGCCCTTCTTGTTCACGGGCGTATATCGGCCTTCGAGGCCGGTCAATTGCCCGTCTACGGGATAGACCAGAAACATTTTGCCCGTGGCGATATCCGTCCAGCCGAGGTAGGTCATCCGGCGCCGGTCCATCGCGTCGACGTCGGGCGCGTTCAGCTTCTTCGCCTTCGGGAACAGCTTCTGCAGCTGCTTGTTCGAGATAGCCGGGAATTCTTCCCGCCAAGGCTCCAGCGAATCCAGATAGCGCTGAAATTGTTCCGCGGCGTCCATCTCGCTCATGGCGGATAATTGCCGCTTCCGTTCGTCCTCGAGCCCCGGGAACAGCTCGTCGATCATGAGCGAAGCGCTGTAGCGCACGGCCTTCAGCACGTTCCGGTCCGATGCGGTTCGAAGCGCCTGCAGAAGAATATCGGTTTGTTTCTTGATCGCGTTGAATTGATGGTTTCCAATGAACGTGGCATGCATGGATGGTCAGCCCCTTATTTTTAGTAGAACGCCAATAAGGTGCAAAGCCCATCGCTAGAAACGATCACGGCGACGGTTCGGGCGATGGGTTAGTGCCAGTCGCGTCCCATGCAAAGTATCGCCCCTAATCCGGGCTTTGCATGAGCGGGTCCAATCCGGCAATCTCTTATTGCCATCTCTACCAGCCCCTTTCGCTTGAGTTGTTCCCAGTATACCAGCTGTTCCCCGCTTCGCACAATTATCCGGTTTCCGGTCGCCGCGGCCGCAATCGACCGGGCAACGGCGCGTTTCGGGCGTTCATTCGTTCGGGGCACGAAGCCGCGGCGTTCCGGTTAAGGGATCCATTGCAACTGTTCCAGCTTCAAGCCGAGCTTCTGCAGCAGGCTTTTGTTCACGTATAGGCGGCCGCCATAGTTGCGGCTGTTTTCGAGGTCCGCGAAAAGCGACTTGCCTTGCAGCGAAAGCCGGAACTGCCGGTCGATCGGATACTGCTCCAGCTTCTCCGCCTTCACGCCGAACGCGTGCTGCAAAGGCTGGAGGGCGATCCAACCCGTGTTGCCTTCGAGGAAAGCGGCCGGGAGCTCCACGGAGACGCGGTTGATGACCGCGACGGCTTCGGGTTCCGTCGACTCGGTCAACGGCGCGACCGGCAGGTTGTCCGGTTGAAGATCGGCCGGGACGGCCGCGGGCTGGAGCGGTGCCGGGCTTGTCGGTTCCGGCCGGGACGGCGCTTGGAAGAGCGGTTCGTCTTGCTTCGTATACGGCCTCGTCCGCCCCGTCTTCAAGCTGTAGATCCAAGGCTTCCTGGTCGGTTCGTTATACGCGAATTCGATCGATCCGCTCTTGGCATCGTAGCCGTAGAAGCTCCCCACGACGAGCGGCGTCGTCGTTCCCGTTGCGGGGTCGAGCGCGACGATCTCGTTCTGCCGCTTCTCTTCGCTGTACACGTGCGCGAGCAGCCGGTTGTCCGGAAGCCAGAATACGCCGGAATAGAACGCGGTGAACGAGAATTCCCGAACCGTTCCGTCTCCGGTACGCTTCACGAATGCCAGCAGCCGCTTGCCTGTCGCGTTGCGTTCGGAACCGATCGTGTAATGCTCGCCGACCTTCAATTCCCATTTGCCGTCCGGAGAGCGCTCGTCATAGTCGATGCGGCGCGTGACGAGGTCGTGGCTCGGGCTGTACAGCGAGCTGCCGATGCTATCCAGGTAATCGCCGTTCCCGTAGAGCCGCAACGCGCCGTTCGCATTGTCGACGCCGAAGCCCCAGTACGGCTTCGGAAGCGCGTACCAGTTCCCCGACCCGTCCGCATACACGACGCGGGATACGTATTGCTGTCGTTCGTAAGCTGCCGCCCGGTAATAGGAGCGCCCCGTGACCGGATCCTTGTATCCGTCCTGATAGGTCCATTCCGGCGAAGCTCCCGAAGCGCTTGCGAGCTGACCGCCGATGGGCCCGCTCAGTCCGATCACGGCCGCCAGCAGCGCGATCGCATGGCTTGTTTTCTTCATGGCTTCCTTCCTCCCATTCGCATCGGTTCCGTTACTAGAGGCTGACGGCTTCCAAGGTTATTGCCGTTGTTTTGCCCGATGCGATTAGGCGCCCGCTTCTTTCGCGCCTTGGATGGCCGCCGTCCGAGCCGGCCTGCCTTTTCCCTCCCAATTCACCAGGAAAATCCCCGCGCATATGAACGCGCCGCCGACGCCAACGTACCATTGGACCCGTTCGCCGAGCAGCAGCCAGCTTGAAATCACGCCGAAGACCGGCACCAGAAACAGGAACGAGCTGGTCTTCGCCGGATCGCCGCGGCGCAGCAGATAAAACCACAGCATGAATTGAACGATGGAGCAGACGAGCGCGAGCCAGAGCGTGACCAGAACCGAAGTTCCGGTGAACGCGAAATACGGATGCTCCGTCATCAGGCTGAGGACAAGGAGCATCATGCCGCCGGCCAGCATTTGATAGGCGGCGAGCGCGGTCATGTCGAACCCGGCTCCCCATCGCTTGATGAGCAAGGTAGCCGCGGCGAAACTGAACGCGCCCGCCAGGCCGATGAACGTGCCCGGCTGCAGGCCGAGATGCAGCCCGAAGGAAAACGCGACGCCGACGATGCCGACGGCCACGCCGAGCCACTGGCGTCCGCGGTAAGCCGCGCCGCCGAAGACCGTGCTCAGCAGGATCACAATTAACGGATTCGTGCACGTGATGATCGAGGATTCCCCCGACGTGATCCAGCGCATGGAATAATAGGCGCAGCCCATCACGCCGGCGGATTGGAACAGGCCGATCGCGGATGCTTGCAGCCATTGGTTCCTTCCCCTCGGCCGAGGCTTCCCGATCATGCGCGCGATGACCGCGAGCAGCGCACCGGCCAATGTGAACCGTAAGCCCATCAAGAAAAACGGCGGCGCGTAAGTCAAGCCGATTTTGCCGACGGGAAATGCAAGGCCCATGATAAGCGTGGTGCCTAACACGAGGCCGATATAGGTGAATTTGTTCATGCCCGTTTCCTCCTTCTGCGATGCGTACCTGAATTGATACTCATTGTAAGAGAGGATGGGTTTTATGTATAATGATTGTTATCGATATTGGATATCATTATTGGTGATACCAGAAAGCGAGGAACTTCATCATGGAAAGCGGGGATTTACGCGTGTTCCGGATGGTAGCCCGCGAAGGCTCCATCACGAAAGCCGCCGCGAAGCTCGGTTACGTGCAGTCCAACGTCACCTCGCGCATCAGGCAGCTGGAGTCGGATCTCGGCACGGTGCTGTTCCACCGTCACAACCGCGGCATGACGCTCTCCTCGAGCGGCAAAACGCTGCTGGCTTACGCCGACAAAATCGTCGGCCTGCTGGACGAAGCGGCCAAAGCGCTCTCCTCGTCCGAGAAGCCCGCCGGCCCGCTCGTCATCGGCTCCACGCAAACGGCGGCCGCCGTCCGGCTGCCGCGCCTGCTGACCGACTACTACGCGATGTACCCGAACGTGCTCCTGTCCGTCGTCACCGGAAACACGCAGGAGCTGATGGATCGCGTGCTCCGCTACGAGCTGGACGGCGCCTTCATCGGCTGCGAATGCGAGCATCCGGAGCTGGAGTCGGTGCATGCGTTCACGGAAGAACTCGCGATTGCCGCCCATGCGTCGATCGCGAGCCTGGAGCAAGCCGTCAAACGGCCGATTCTCGTCTTCACGAAAGGCTGTTCCTATCGCGACATCTTGGAGAGCTGGCTTCGATCGAACGGGCTCGCGCAATCCGTGATCATGGAATTCGGGACGCTCGAAGCGATAATCGGCGGCGTGACGGCCGGGCTCGGCATCTCGCTGGTACCGGTATCCGTCGTGAGCAGGCAGGCCGAGGAAGGTTTGGTTCGGCTGTTTCCGGTCTCAGAGACGCATCGCGCGATGGTGACGGAATTCATCACGCGCAAGGATTCGTTCATCAGCGGCGCGCTCGGCGCCTTCATGGGGATGATTCCGAGCGTGCCGACAACGAGCGGCTGAGCGGCTGGGCGGCGCCCCGGGCACGACTCGATCAGCCCTTATGCGCTGGCCGCGACTATTCGTCCTCCGGCTCGTCGCGACCGGTCTCATGCAGCGCATTCGCGGACATCAGCTTGATTGTGCGGAGCAGCTCGTCGGTCTCTTCCGCGGACAGTCCGGCGGATATCGTCTCGCGCCAGTACGCGAGCTTGCTCTTGATGAAATGGCGCATCTCCAGCCCCTTCGCCGTCAGCGTAACGAGATACGCGCGGCTGTCGAGCGGATCGCGCGAGCGCTTCACGTAGCCGAGCTTCTCGAGCCGGCCGATCGCCCGCGCGGTCGCCGCCTTGTTGATGAACAAATTGGACGAAAGCGTCTCTTGGGATACGCCGTCTTTCTCGTACAAATTGATCAGGAAAATATATTCGGATGAATTGATGTCCTGCTCCTTGAGCTCCCGGTTCAGATAAATCTGAAATTGGCGGTGCAGGACCGAGATCCATTTGGCGATGCTGTCCATGCGTTATCCCCTTCCTGATTCGTATACAAGTCAACTATATGGACAGTGTAAACGATCGATCCGGATTATACAACAGGCCAGCCCGAACATGCGCGGTTTCCCCGAACGGTTGCGACGGCGCGTGACGGCGATGAAACGGACAACCTTGTTCCGTTCCATCGTTGCACGAGGCGAGCCGCTCATGGTGCCGGACATGCATAACTGCGCGAAAGCGCAATAAGCCGGCCCGACGAATCGAACCGGCTTGCGACAAGCATGGCTTTCAAGCGTCCGCATCGAATCGCCGTTTGCCGCACGGCTTTTTTCCGGCAGCGCAATCCGGCTCCGCGTACGTCTACGGGTAAATCTTCTCGCCTTTCTCCAGCATGTCCACGAATTGCGCGATCCGCTTCACTCTCGTTTCCGGCTTCTTGGCGTTATGGATGCGAAAGGTCATCGCGTACTTGTTCGCCCGGTCGAGCGTATCGTAGAAGGCTTTCGCCGCCTTGCTGCGATCCAAGGCTTCGGCGAAATCCGCCGGAATTCCCGCGATGCTTTGCGACTCGTAAGCCTTATCCCATTCGCCGTTCCGCTTGGCCTTCTCGATCGCGGCAAGTCCCGAGGCCTTCATCCGTCCGTGCTCGATCAGGCGTTCCGCCTTTTCCTTGTTCACCTTCGACCATATGCTTTTCGCTCCGCGCGGCGTAAACACCTGAATCCACGACGCGTCGTCGTACTTCTCCTTCCGGCTGTCGATCCAGCCGTAGCACAGCGCGATATCAAGCGCTTCCTGATAGGTAATCGATTCGATACCCGACCCTTTCTTCGCGATTTGCATGCGGGTCCCGGGCATTGACGCATGATGCGCTTCGAGCCATTCTTCCAGCTGCCGCTCGGTTTGAAACAACAGCATCGGCAGCATTTCGGTTTTGCCGGCCATGGAATCACCTCCGTCAACCATTATCTCGCCGCTTCGCTGACAACTGCAGCCAGTCGAGATACGCGGCGCGCGTCTTTATTTCAGCTTCTCTTCCACCGACCGGAGCTTCTGCTCCATCGTCCCCTGCTTGTCCCTGCGGTCGTCGATCGTGATCGACGTCGAGACCCGCAGCGCGCCGCTCGCGAACGGAACCTCGTGCATGCGCCGGACGACGGCAAGCAAATCGTCCAGCTCGCCTTCGATGATCGTGCTCATGGGCGTCAATTGATAGCGGATCTTCTCTTTCGCTTCCCGAAGCACGTGAACGACGGACGCGACATACGCGCCGACGCTCGTCGATTCCGTCCCCAGCGGAACGATCGTGACTTGTACGATTGCCATGGCTTGTCCCTCCAGTAGTTAATCTCGTTAATTTATTTAATTCATATCATTAATCACTTCTGTTTCGCCCGATGTTTCCGGACAAAATGCCCCGCCGCCCACACGATCGTTCCGATGAGGTACAACGGCAAGACGAAGACGATCAAGGTCGCGAAGTCGGCCAAATCATCCCAGCCGCCGTTGCCGCGGTTCACTTCGACGAGGAGAATCGTGCAGCCGACCGCGTAAACGGCAAATGCCCACCATCTTCTCCGCCATCCGGCGGCCAGCAGGATTAGCAGCAGAACCGCCCACAATAGGATATATCCAGGACCATGCATCGACGCCATCCCTCCCCGATTAATGCCCGCTTCCGATTCGAACGCATACCTACGATTACCCAAAACGGACTTCATTCCGGCAAGTCGCGGAACACGCCCGTAAGAAGGTATATGCCGAAACGAACGCGAATAGATGAAGCATCGGCCAGCTGTCAGAAACTCGCAAAGGAGTGTCGGCATGGAGCAAAACGCAAATGATTTGCATGCAACGCCGTTAATCGCCGCCCGCGCGCTTGCGGACGAGATCGATCGGCGCCGGTCGAAGCGCGTGCGTCCGTTCGTCGTCGCGCTCGACGGCGGAAGCGGCGCCGGCAAGACGACGCTCGCCATCTTGGCCGCCCCGCTCCTCGGCGCCGCGCTCGTGCATTACGACGACTTCTTCGATGCCGCGATCGCGGACGAAGAATGGGACCGCAGCACGGCGGAGCAGCGCTGCCGCCGCTGCATGGATTGGCGGCGAGCCCGCCGCGAAGCGCTGCTGCCGCTGCTGGACGGCCGGCCCGCCTGCTACCGCCCGTTCTCCTTCGAGACGGCTGATCGCTTGGCGCGCGAGGCGGTGACCGTCCCGCCGGCGGACGTGATCCTGCTCGAAGGCATTTACGCCAACTTGCCCGGGCTAAGCGACCTCATCGACCTGTCGGTCCTGGTTCATGTACCGGCCGACGTCAGGACCCGCAGGCACAATGAGCGGGAGAACGGCGAGGATCTCGCCTGGCACGGGCGTTGGGATGCCGCCGAAGCGTATTATTTCGCCCGGATCCGCCCGCCTTCCTCGTTTGACCTTGTGCTGAACCTGTAGCCTTGCCGCGATTTCGCGTCTTTTTTGCATTACTTCGGCAGCCGGCCCAATACCCGCGTCAGCTTGTCGATCGCGAACGCCGGATCGGCCAGGAACCGCCTATCCGGGTGTGCCATGGGAACCAAAGAAACCCTCTATCGGCTGGCGGAACCGTACAACGAATCCTAAAGCCCGTCCAAACGCCGCGTGAATTCCATATCCCACCGGAATCGTCTGTCGAATCTAGCGCCCGGCGGAACCGTAACCCGTATCCTAAACCGAAGGACCGGCGCGACAGGAGACTCGAGCCTCCGATCGTGCCGGTCCTATCGCGATGTTACGCCTGACCCGCGCCGGCAATGAGCCGAATCGCGTTCTCGACGGTCTGCCGCAAATTCGTCTCGCCCTGCCGCAGCGCCTCCGCGAGCGCGATCGGCCGCGGCGTGATGCTGAACGCCGCCAGCAAGCCTTCCCCGTACAGCGGCTCGTACCCCGGCTGCAAGCTGCCGGCGAACGCGATGACCGGCACGTTCGCCTTCCGCGCGCGCGCCGCGATCCCCGCGATTACCTTCCCGTTCGGCGTCTGGCCGTCGATCCGGCCTTCCCCCGTCAAGATATAATCGGCGCCGGCGATCTGCCCGTCGAAGCCGACCGCGTCCAAGACGAGATCGATGCCCGGCTCCAGCTTGCCGCCGCACAGCATGAGCGCCGCCCCGATTCCGCCGGCCGCCCCGGCTCCCGGCACGTCGTGCAGACGAGGGCCGCCGGCCGCCTCGATCAGATCGGCGGCATGCGCCAGCGCCGCATCCAGTTCGTCCGCCATGTCCGGCGTCGCCCCCTTCTGCGGCCCGAATACCCGCGAAGCCCCGTTCGGCCCGACCAGCGGATTGGTCACGTCGCAAGCGACGGAGAGGCTCGCTTTCCGCAGCCGGTCGTCCATGCCCGACCAATCGATGGCCGCCGCCCGGCGAAGCTGTCCGCCGCCGAGCCCGATCGGCTCGCCGTCTTCGTCCGTCAACGAGACGCCGAGCGCCTGCAGCATGCCCGCGCCGCAATCGTTGGTCGCGCTGCCCCCGATCGTGATGATGACGCGATCGACGGAGTCATGACCGAGCGCCTGCCGAATCAATTCCCCGGTCCCGTACGTCGTGGCGAGCAGCGGATTCCGGGCTTCGACGGGCACGAGCTGCAGCCCGCTCGCCTGCGCCATCTCCACGATGGCCGTTCGGCCGTCGCCCGACAGCCCGTACTTTGCCGCCACGGTCTCCCCCATCGGACCGGTCACGGCGGCCTCGATCAGCCGGCCGTTCATGGCCGAAGTCAAAATCTCCAGCGTTCCTTCCCCGCCGTCGCCGACGGGCAGCTCGACGATCGACGTCCCGCGCCCGGCCATGACCGCTTCGATCGCTTCCCGCATGACGGCCGCCGCGCGCTGCGCGGTCATGCTTTCCTTGAACGAATCCGGCGCTAACACGAATTTCATGGGCCTCTCTCCTTCTTAGGTATCCGCAAGTTTTGGCGGAATATCCAACATTTGCATGGCATTCCCGTTCCCGGGGCAAGCTAATTCCCAAATCACGACGGAACGGGAGGATACGCGCATGATCGAACAAATCCGCAAGGAGCTTCAGGATCCTTCCGATCTTTACACCAACGTGCTCGACAACGGCACGCTTCGCATGGAACTCTGTTTTTTTCCTTATCTTTGCGATCAAGGACTTATCAATACGGAATTAATCGAGCCGTTCACCTACCGTTTCCATCCGGATGCCTTCAACCGCTTCCTCGTCTCCCATCCGTGCCTTGACAAGGCGGAAGATCCCAAGGGATGGACGAACCTGCTGTTGAAGGGCGCGCTGCTGTTCAAGCTCGAAGGAACGGTCTACCGGCTGGAGGTGCCGCGGAAGCTGCATGATAAGCCCGACTCCGTGCAGATCGAGAACACGCTGCAAGGGCCGCAGTCCGCCTTGACGGAAGACGTGGACATGAACATCAGCCTCGTCCGCGTGCGGTACAACGAACCGACGCTCAGCGTGGAACGGCATGTGCTCGGCGAAGCTTCGAAGTCCCGCGTCGTGCTGCTTTACGACGTCGAGCGCGTCAATCGGGAAGTGCTCGAGCTCGTCAACGAGCGCCTCGCCCAGGTAAAGGTCAACATGCTGCGGGCGACGGGCCAGCTGATGAAGGAGCTGTCGGGCAAGCGCCATAAGCTGTTCCCCATCATCCTCCAAACCGAGCGGCCCGACCGCATCGCGACGATGATCGAACGCGGCAAAGTGGCGATGCTGCTCGACGGCAGCCGTTTCGGACTCATCCTCCCCGTGCGATTGTTCGATTTCATGCACGCGATGGACGACGATTACGAATTCCACTGGATGAGCAAATTCCTGCTGATCCTGCGCTACGTCGCCATGACGCTCACGATCACGCTGCCGGCCCTGTATATCGCCATCGTGTCCTACAATCCGGAGGTGCTGCGCGTGCAATTGACGTTGTCCATCGCCGGAAGCCGGGTCGTCGTGCCGTATCCTTCGTTCATCGAGGTGTTCATCATGCTGTTCATGATCGAGGCGCTGATCGAAGCGAGCCTGCGGCTTCCCCGCTCCATCGGTTCCACGGCGACGACCGTCGGCGGGTTGATTCTCGGCCAATCCATCCAACAGGCGGGGCTCGTGAGCAGCATCATGATCATCGTCACCTCCGTCGTCGCGATTTCCAATTTCGTCATCCCGAACAACGGATTTGGGTACTCCATCCGTTTCGTCAAGTACGTGTTCGTCGTAATCTCCATCTTCTACGGCCTGCTCGGCGTCGTCGTGCTGTTCTTCTCGCTGGTCGTCTACTGGTGCAATCTGCGAAGCTTCGGGCAACCGTATCTTTCCTTCTTCCGCCCGAGGGAAGAAGCCAGCGTCCATCGCGCCGGGAACGGAGCGAACGAAGGATGAGCCGTTACTTATATTACCATGTGCTGTATGTCGGCATGATCAACATCATGATGTTCGTCCCCTACTTGCTGGTCCGCGACCGGTTCGAAGGCGCGATCTCCGGCATGCTCGTCGCGGTCGGCATCAGCACGGCGCTGTCGCTCGGCATCGTCGCGTGCTTCGGACGCTTTCCCGGCATGGGCTTTCCGGAAATCAACGATCTGTATCTGCCGAGATGGCTGTGGAGCTTTAATTTGCTGTTCGGCGGACTCTGCGTATGGCTGCCCGCGGGCATCATCGTCATCTATTCCTACGCCGAAACCTCGCGCTTGTTTTTCTACCCGGACATGAACCCGTACGTCAACCTGTTCCTGCTTGCCGGCGCCTCCGTATGGGCGAGCAGCCGCTCGACGCGGACCGTGCAATTCATCCAGGAAATCGCGATGATCGTCATCACGCCGATGCTCATCTTGTTTCTGATCAAAGCGATGTTCGACGACAACATGGATTGGGACGCGATCCGCTACGTGGCCGGCTACGTGAGGAAGCCGCCGTCCTTCGTCGCCATCGCTTCGGGGACCTTCCTGTTCTCGGGCTACATGAATCTCGTGATCTCCAATCGGCTTCACGTCAAGCGGATCCGCTTCCGCTGGATCATTCCGGTGTTCGGCACGCTGTTCCTCGCGATCACGTTCTTCGTGCCGATCGGCTTCCACGGTACCCAAGGCGTCGAGGATTACGTCTACCTCTGGTCGATGACAGCTGATTCCATGGCGCTCGATTACGGCTTCATCAACCGGGTGCTGTACGTGTTCCTGCTGATGTTCACCGGGATCTCGCTCCTCTTCATCATGAATACCTGGCATACGGCGATTCTCTTCGTGCGCTATGCTTTGAACCGGTACAAAGGCGTGGAGGAAGAATCCGTCTCCGGCTTGAACGTCTGGATGTCCGCCGCGATCGGCATCCTGGCATTCGTCTACATGTCCTGCATGAATCCGGAGCGAAACCAGCTGATGTCACAGCTATGGATCATCATCCGGTTTTTCGCCGAAATCGCGACGCTCTTCCTCATGGTTTACTTCGTGCGGAAACGGATCAAGCAGACGGAAAAGGAGAAGGCGCTGGAATGAAAAAAGTCGCGTTCCTGTTGCTTGCGTTGTCCTGCTGCGCGTTCCTCGGCAGCTGCGGATTCAAAGATATCGACAAGCGGTTCTTCGTCGTGGCGATGGGCATCGATTATACGGGGAAGACGGAGACGCCTTACCTCGTCACGCTTCGGCTCGCCATACCCGCGACCAAGATCGGGGAAGGGCTGGCGGAAAGCCAGGTCGAACAGCTCGAGGCGCCGAGCATCGCGGAGGCCGTCCGCAACCTGAAGTCGCATGTCGACAAAGAGCTGGATTTCGGCCAGTGCCGCGTCTTCTTGTTCGGCCAATCGCTAATCAAGCACTCCATGGAGGAGCCTCTCAGCTGGCTGGGCAGGCGCCGCGACATCCAGCTCATCTCTTACCTCGCGACGGCCGAACCGAGCGCGAACAAAGTGCTGAAAGCGAACCCGACGACGGAGCGGATCGCCGGAAACGCTTTCTTCCTGACGTTCGGCAAAGAAGGCACCATCTCCCCGTACACGGTCACGGAGTATCTCTTCGACAGTTTTCGCCGCTTCAAGGAAAAAGGGCTCGACCCGTATCTCCCCACCATCCGGTTCGACGGGAATTCGTACGTGGTCGAGCACCTTGCCTTACTGAACAAAACGAAGCAGCAGCTGATGCTGAACCGCAGGGAAACGCTGCTGTTCAACTTGAGCGCGAACGCGTTCGCCAAATCCGGCATCGCCGTCAATTACGAAGGCAAGCGGCTGGTGCTCTACATCTCCAAGGTTTCCAAGCAGGTCCGCATCACGAAGGACAACGTGCCGACGGTCCATCTCCGGCTCAAAATCCAGGGCATGGTCGAGCAGACGGCGGTGACGCTGATGAACCGCAACATCCCGCAGGTCGAGAAGCTGCTCGAAAACCATTTCAACGCGAACACGGAGCGGCTGCTCGCCAAGATCCGCGATGCCGGCGTCGACCCTTATGGATTCGGCTTGCATTACTTGGCCCAATATTTCGGCGACGAGCAAGACTGGAAGCATTGGCGCGAGGTCTACCCGCAGGTCAAATTCGACGTGACCTCGCGCGTCGTGATCGACAGCACGGGACTCATCCGGTAATTACAGGTACGTCAAATAGTGGCCGTACCCTTCCTTCTCCATGTCGGCCTTCGGAATGAACCGCAGCGCGGCCGAATTGATGCAGTAGCGCAGCCGGGTCGGCCCCGGACCGTCGTTGAAGACATGCCCGAGATGCGAATCGGCTTCCTTGCTGCGCACTTCCGTGCGGACCATGCCGTGCGTCAGGTCGTCCTTCTCCTTCACGTTGGCGCCCACGATCGGCTTGGTGAAGCTCGGCCAGCCGCAGTTCGAATCGAATTTGTCCGCCGAGCTGAACAGCGGTTCGCCGGAGACGATGTCCACGTAGAGGCCTTCCCCGTTGAAATCCCAGTACTCGCCGGTGAACGGGCGTTCCGTGCCGTTGTTTTGCGTGACCTCGTATTGAATCGGGGTCAGCTTGCTTCGGCGGGCTTCGCGTTCCTTCGGCGTATTCCAATGGTCGGCGATGAACGCGTCGCGGCCAGAGCCTTTGCGGTACATTTTATACCGAAGCGGGTTCTTGTGATGATAGCCTTGATGATAGTCTTCGGCCGGGTAAAACTCGGTGGCCGGCACGATCTCCGTCACGATCGGCTTGTCGAAGCGGCCGCTTCGCTGCAGCTCGTCCCTCGAACGTTCGGCCGCGGCGCGCTGTTCCTCGCCGTAATAGAAGATCGCGCTCCGGTAGGAATCCCCTCTGTCGTGGAATTGCCCGCCCGCATCGGTCGGATCGATCTGCATCCAATACGTGTTCAACAGCTTCTCGTAGGGATAGATCGCCGGATCGAACGTGATTTCGACGACTTCCGCATGTCCCGTCGTGTCGGAGCACACTTCCTCGTAAGTCGGGTTGGCCTTATGCCCGCCCATATATCCGGAGACGACGCCGTGAATGCCGGGCTGCTCCTCGAACGGAGTGACCATGCACCAGAAGCATCCTCCCGCGAAAGTCGCTTTTTCCAATTTTTCGGCCGCTGGCCGGGTTGATTCCGTCTTCGTTTCGCTCATGCTTCGGCACGTCCTTTCTATCATTTGAATCATACCGATATCATACCAGAGACGGTTTCGCATTCCAAATTTCCTCCTTCGACAGGACAAGCGACATAACATGAGAAATTTCTCACTTAATTCTCATAAAGTCGCATTTGGATAAAAGAATGCTTGCGATTTCCCTTAATCCGCGAAAAACCTCCTGTTTCACGTGTGGTATAGTGTAAAACATGACAAACGGCACCTTGAAGAGCTGGAGGGAAAGACATGGCAATTTCGCATAAACGTTTACTCAAAAGCATCCTAAATGTGAGCCTTTGCGCCACGATCGGCTTGACGGCAATCGCAGCCGGTACGACGTTGACCGCAAGCGCGGCAACGGAGAAATCCAAAGAACTTATCGATTACGGCGAGAAATACATAGGCACTCCGTATTTGTACGGCGCTGTACCCTACATGACCAACGCGTTCGATTGCTCGTCCTTCACGCAGTACGTATTCGACAATTTCGACATCAACTTGCCTCGCACGTCGCTCAGCCAAGCTTCGAAAGGCACGAAAGTCGCCAAAGGGAACCTCAGCATGGGCGACCTCGTCTTCTTCAAAACGAACGGCTACAGCATCAGCCACGTCGCGATCTACGCCGGCGACAACAAGATCCTGCACAGCGCCAACGACGGCGTCGAAATCTCCGACCTGGGATCCAGCTATTGGAAGAAAAATTACGTGACCGCGCGACGCGTGCTTAATTAAGCAGCGAAAGAGCCGGGCGGAAGAGGAAGCGTCCTCTTCGTGCCCGGCTCTTTTTTGCCGCGTTATATGCGGAACAACCCGTGTCCGTCCAGCTTGACGAGCGGTTCCTTGTCTTCGATCAAGCCGTCGCCCTCCGACTTCCGCGCGACGTCGATCAGCCAGCGCGTGAACCCGGCGACGTTCATCGACTCGAGCTCCGCCATCCCGAAAAATCCCGCCGCATCCACTTCGATCCCGTCCGGGACCGGCTCTCCGCCGACATAATCCATCGCGAACGCGATATAGACATTGTGAATGTTTCGCGGCAGGTCGCGGACCGCGACGATCCCCCGCACTTCCGCGTCCACGCCGGTCTCTTCTTTCACCTCGCGCCGGATGGAATCGTGAATCAGCTCCAGCTGCTCGATATACCCGCCGGGATTCGTCCAGTACCCTTTGCCCGGCTCCTGCGCCCTGCGCACCAGCAGCACTTTCCCTTCCCGCAGGACGAGCGCGCCGACGCCGATGCTGTAATTGCCCCAATGCACGAAGCTGCAGCCTTCCGCGGAGCAGGCTAGACGCATCGTTCCGTCGACGTCGCGCGTTTCCAGCGGCGCCCCGCATGTCATGCAATACTTCATTTCCATTCGCTTCACCCGATTTGTCCGATATGTTGTTGGAGACATAGACCAGCGCTACGTCTAAATCATAGCGCTAGTGCCCGGTAAAGTTCAACCGTTAATATCGGAACACGAGCAAATCGGGGAAGCAGGTTGTTTCCGCCAGAAGCGAGCGGCGTGACCGTTACTGCTGCTTGACGGTGACGCCAAAGCTGCGCACGTCGCTCGCCGAACCGTTGCTCAGGACGGCCGTCAGCGTAACCGCCGCGTCTCCCCTGCCGTGCGCGGGCCGGTGGACGGCACCGTCAGCCGCCAGCACGGCCGGATTGCTGGAGTACCAGACGATGGTGCTGCCGTAATAGCCTTTCGACGGCAAGCCCGGCGGCTGCGTCACGCTCGAGGCATTGTCGCCGCCTTTGAACGCGATGGCCAGATCGGCCTTGTCGGCGGCGGCTTTCTCCTGGCTGGTGAATTCCGGCTTGACGGTCAGAACGAACACTTTCGCGTCGGCCGAGGAGCCGCTCGCGATGAATGCCGTCAGGATGACGAACGTATCGCCGGCGCCGGCTTGCGGCCGATGAATCGTTTTGCCGTCGGACGACAGCACGCCCGGCATGCTCGAGTTCCACGTAATCGCCGATCCGTTCGCGCCTCTGGCCGGCAAACCGTCCACCGGACGCGTCACGCGGCCCGCGGTATCCGATCCGCCGAAATCGATCTGCAGCGCCGCTTTGTCGGCCGCGACGCGCTGGGCGTCGGGGATATGCTGCTTCACGGTCAAGGTGAAGATCTTCACGTCGGTATAACCGCCGGATTGGATGAAGGCCGTGAAGACGACGATCGCGTCGCCCGAGCCGTTCGCCGGCCGGTTAACCGTCCTGCCGTCGTTCGAGACGACGGCAGGCAGCGAAGACACCCATCTGACGTCGGAGCCGTTCGCGCCCTTCGACGGAAGCGACTTGAGCGGCTGCGTCACGCTGCCGCCGTTGTCGGAGCCGCCGTAGCCGATCGCGAGCGCGGCTTTGTCCTTCGCTACCCGCTCGCTGTCGGTGAGCTGCGGGAAATTGCCCTTGACGACGACGCGGAACGTGCGGCTGGCGGTCGCGCCGTTGAACTTGAGGACGGCGGTCAGGTTCACCGCGACGTCCGAATTCGTCGACCGGCGCACCGTCAAGCCGTCGTTCGATATCACGCCCGGATTGCTCGACGTCCATTGTACCGAAGAGCCGTTCTTGCCTCTGGCGGGCAGGATGAGCGGCAGCGTGACGCTGCCCGCGGAGTCGTTGCCCAAATATTGAATCGCCAAGGCGTTCTTATCGTCGTTGACTTTCTTCGCGTTCTGGGAGCCCGCGCTGCTGCCGGCCTCGCATTGCGTCTTGAACGACGCGATCATGTTTTTCAGAAGCGCGCGCGTTTGCTCGTTCTTGGTCTTCGCGAGCACTTGATTGAGTCTGGCTACCGTTTCCTTGCAGGATTGCAGCTGCTGCTGGCGCTTTGCGTCGCCCGAACCGCTGGAGCCGCCGCCGTGCGCGTACGCCGCGGCGCCGCCGAACGCAAACAGAGACAAAACGAGCATTGCGATTGCCCATTTCTTCATGAACCTCTCTCCTCGCTTCTTGGAATCGGCGAAGGCGCATCCGAACCTGCTTCGCCAAGCACGCTGGTGAACCGGGAACGATAATGAGCGGCAATCAATTCCGTACGTGAGTGCGTTCCGCGTTCTTACCCTTCAAACGAGCGCGCCGCCCCAATAGTTGCACTCGTTTCCAATAAAAAATTCCGCCCGAAGGCGGAATTTTTTGGCAAACCCTATATGGCGAATACATGATGGCCGATTTTCGCGGTGATCTTCCGCGTCAGGATCCATTTGGATTTTGCCGTGGCCGGATTATAGTAGTAGAGCGCGTTCTTCGTCGGGTCCCAGCCGCGCACGGCATCCTTCGCCGCGAGAAACGCCGAGTTGTCCGGCAGCAGCCAATATTGGCCGTCGGACACGGCGGCGAAGGCATACGGCTCGAAGATGACGCCGGTCAACGTCTTCGGAAAGGCCGGCGACTTCAAGCGGTTCATGACGACCGCGCCGACGGCGACCTGCCCCTTGTACATCTCGCCCCTGGCTTCGGAATAAATAATGCGGGCCAGCTTCGACAGCTCGGGCTTGTTGACGGACAGCTTCTTCAGCTTCGCCCACGTGGCCGGTCCCGCGATCCCGTCCCGCGCCAAGCCGTGGTCGCGCTGGAAATTGGACACCGCATTGCGGGTCGCCATGCCGAATACGGTCGTTAGCGAGCCTTTGTAGTAGCCGAGCGTTTGCAGACGGAACTGCAGGTCGGCCACGTCCCCGCCCGCGCTGCCGGACTTCAGCGTCGGCGCGGACGCGGCGAATGCCGAACCGCCGAAGCCGAGCAAGGCGCATCCCGCGACGAGCGTTCCGGCCAGCGCGGCGGTCAATCGTTTGTGCTTGTTCATGAAGCTCGAATCCCTCCATCACGAAAGTCTGGAAGACGATCATACCACGGGAGTTCGAGCCGTTTTGCGGAAAACAGGAGATTCTAATGATCTTAAATAATCCTCATCGGACAAGCGATGCCCCCCGATTATACGGTGCTTCTGCGAAGCAGCGCATACCCGACGAACGACAGGACGACGGATACCGGCAGCAAGAGCAGCCCGAGGTTGAACGCCGAACGCCCTTCGAAGAAATCGTGGACGCCGTTCCACCAGCCCCAGTAGATGAAGGCGTACACGAGCAGCGTGCCGATCAGCAGGGAGACGATGGACATCGTATACAAGCCGGTTTTGCCGAAGCGGCGGAAGAGGCTCGAGATGCCCCAGCCAAAGATATACATGAAGAGCAGGAACGATGTGAACACGATAAACTGCTGAACGGCATTGCCGTCCGTGATGTAGGGAAGATGAAAGAAGAACAAATCCACGCCCCAGCCGTCCGACCACATCTCGATATAAGACAACAGGGTCAGCAGCAGTCCCGTTCCGACGCTCGTCATCGCGATCATCATCATCGAGCCGGAGAAGTAATCCCGCCGGCGGACGCTCAGTCCCAGCGCGAACGCGAACGTATGGTGCACGCCGATAATGCCGCTCACCATCGCATAGACGAAGATCGACGCCAAGCCCCCGGTGACGAGTTGATCCTCCGTCGTGACCAAGCCGGCGATGAACAGATTCACGACAAAGCTTGACAACACGATAATCCATGGCAGATAGAACCAGGAGACACGGTCCTTCATATGCATTTTGACGACGCCTTGGACAGTATTCATCGTAGTACCCCCTTCTGTTCCGGCCCGCGATTCGTCAGATACACGATAAGCTGCTGGATCGTGACCGGCGCGAATTGCAGTCCGAGCGCTTCCGCTTGCTTCTGTTCCGTGACGCCCAGCCGCTCGAAGAGCGTGACCGACTTGAAACCGCCCAGCGACTCTTGATGAATGACCTGCTTGCCGGCCATATACGACTCGATCTTCGCGACTGGACCGGACACCGTGTATGCCCGGCCGCGGAGGGAATCCGCTTCCTCGTCGAGCATGATCTTCCCGCCGTCGATGACGATGACATGCTCCAGCAGCCGGCTGACCTCGTCGATCAGATGCGTCGAGAGAATGACCGTGCGCGGATGCTCGCTGTAATCCTCCATCAGCCGCTCGTAGAAGATGTTCCGCGCGACGGCGTCAAGGCCCAGGTAGGGTTCGTCGAATATCGTCAGCGGCGCCCGGCTGGCGAGTCCGATGATGATGCCGACGGACGACAGCATGCCGCGGGAGAGCTTCTTCACCCGGCGCTTGAGCGGCAGGTTGAAGTCGGCTACGAGCCGTTCGGCAAAACCGGCATCCCAATTCGGGAACAAGATCGCCGCGGTCTCCAGCACGTCTTTGACCCGGAAGGTGTCGGGATATTTCTGACTTTCCTTAATGAAGCAGGTTTGCTTCAGCACCTTGTTGTTCTCGAACGGTTCTTCGCCGAACACGAGCAGCTCCCCGCCGGAAGCGAACAGCTGCGCGGTGATCAAATGCATGATCGTCGTCTTGCCCGCGCCGTTGCGTCCGAGCAAGCCGTAGATCTTGTTCGCTTCGATCGTGAAACTTACGTCGTTAACCGCGGTAAAGCTTCCGTAGCTCTTCGTTAAGCGCTTTGCCTCGACAATCGCGTTCATACGCTGCTCCCCCTCTCGCGAATCATTTCCGTCAACTGCTCCTTCGTGATCCCCAGCTTCTCCGCTTCCCGGATCATCGCGATCACGTATTGCTCGAAAAACTGTTCCTTGCGTTTCTCCATCAGCTTCACCTTTGCCCCGGATGCCACGAACATGCCGATCCCTCGCTTCTTGTACAAGATTTCTTGATCCACCAGAAGATTGACGCCTTTTGCCGCCGTCGCCGGATTGATGCCGTAGAACGAGGCGAATTGATTCGTCGAAGGCACCTGAGAATCTTCGGGGAGCCCGCCTTCCAAAATATCGTCCTCGATGCGTTCGGCGATTTGCACGAAGATGGGACGGCTGTCATCGATTTGGTTCCCCATCGCTACACCACCATGTTGGTTAGTTACTCATGTAACTAACTATATAAGCAATGGAGCTCATTGTCAACGGGAAATCGCGATTTTCCGCTCCCGCCCGTATTGGCGGCAGGCGCGGCACGCCGATGTTTGACGAACGCGCGTTCCTTTCCAGGATTTACATTGCCCGGCGACTGGACTACAATTAACGTACACGGAGGTGGCAACGGCATGAACATCATCAAGGTGAAAGACCGGCAGGAGCTGGACCGGAGGACGCCGTCCATGCCCTGGTATATCGAGAAATTCATCAACTTCAAACTCCCCGATCTCTCTCCTTCTTCCCTGCTGGAATACGTGAGGGACTACGACGCCTTCCTGTCCTGGCTGCTGGCGGAGGGGCTTGCCGCAGGGCCGGCGGTCCGCGACGTCAAGCTGGAGGAGCTGGAGAAGCTGCACATGGACAGCATCGACGCGTTCAAAATGTTTCTCTCCACCCGCACCGAGCAGAGCAACAGCCGGACGACGATCTCCCGCAAGCTTTCCTCCCTGCGCTCGCTCTTTCATTATCTGAGCCAGATCGCCGAGGACGAGCAGTTCTATCCGCTGCTGAAGCGCAACGTCATGGCGAAGGTGTCGATCAAACGGACGTCGAAGCCGAAGGACACCGCCGCCAAGCTGGAGGGCAAGCTGCTGCAGGAGCAGGAGATCGAGGAATTCATCCGCTATATCAACGAGGATTACGGCACGGAGATCGCCGCCAACAAGCAGGCGTTCTATGCCTATGCGAATAACCGGACGCGGGATACCTCCATCGTCAGCTTGATCTTGAATTCCGGACTGCGGGTCTCCGAGCTGTTCAACATGAACGTGGACGACCTTGACCTGAAGAAACGGCTGCTCTACGTCTACCGCAAAGGGAAGAACGACGACACCTTCAAGACGCCCGTTTATTTCCGCCAGGAAGCGATGCGGGACCTGCAGCACTACTTGTCGCTGCGCGAGTCGCAGTACAAGGCCCCCAAGCGCGAAAAGGCGCTCTTCCTCGCCTTGGCCAACGGCAAGCGCGAAGGCTCGCGCATGACGAAGCGCGCGATTCAGGAGATGGTGCTCAAGTACGCGAAGCGGTTCGGCAAGCCGTATTTGTCCGTGCACAAGCTCCGGCATTCGTTCGCGACGGATTATTATTTGCGCAACGACTTGTACAAGACGCAGGAGCAGCTCGGGCACGCCTCGCCGGAGACGACGCAGATCTACGCGCATCTGACCGACAAGACGATGGCCGAAGCGATCGACCGCCCGAAGGAAGGCTGACGCCGGAGACTTCGAGCAAGCCGCTCCGCGCTGGCTGACGCCGGAGACGACAGGACGCCTGGGCTGACGATTAATGGCCCGGACGGATGTACGGCGTTCGCCGCCAAGACAACGACAAAAAGAGCTGACCTCATGCCTGTCCGGCTTAGGTCAGCTCTTTTGCGTTCGCTTTGCCCCTGATGCGTCTACCGGGCGGCCGATTGGAGAACGGCGAGCAACGCTTCGTGAACGGCGCCGTTGGTCGCGACGAGCGAATCGTCGCTCAGCGCGAATTCGCCGCCGTCGCGGTTCGAGACGACGCCTCCCGCTTCCCGGACGATGACGAGGCCCGCCGCGACGTCCCACGGATAGAGGCCGTCGTGCCAGAAGCCCGTCAGCCGGCCGGAGGCGACGTGGCACAGATCGAGGCTGGCCGCGCCGTTGATGCGCACGTTGCGGGCTTTGCCGGTCAAGCTGCAGAGCTGCCGCAGCACGACGGAATCCGGATGCCAATCCTTCGCCTGAAACCCGGTTCCGATCAGCGCTTGCCCGAGCTCCCTTTCCCGTCCGACCGCCAGCGGCTGCCCGTTCCAGAACGCGCCGCCGCCTTTCCTTGCCGTATATAGATCGCCCGTGACGGGATTGAATACCGCTCCGACGACCGGCTCGCCGTCCTTGACGATGCCGATCGAGATGGCGAAATGCGCGATTTTGTGAATGAAATTGATCGTGCCGTCGATCGGATCGATGATCCAGCCGTAGCCCGGGCGCGGATCCGCGCCGCCGCGTTCGCCGTTCGTGCCGCCGTCCGTTTCCTCCGACAGGATCCAGTGTTCCGGATACTCGGACGCGATGCGTGCCCGGACGAGCTCTTCGCTGCGCACGTCGACGGCCGTCACCAGATCGGATAGATTGACTTTCTCGTGGATGCGCAAAGGCCCGTTCATTAGTTCCATGACCAAGCTGCCCGCTTCCTTCGAGTAACGGACGGCGTCCTGCAGCATGGTTTCCTCGCCATTCGCTTGCGCCTTCATTGCATCTGCTCCTTGCGCTGTATGGTGTGTGCATCGGCTGAATATGATTGAGTACGTGTAATTAGGGATCGTGGATTCCCGTTATTTGAAGCGTCGGAAGGTTTCCTGTTTCCGGCTGACCGCGAGCGATTCGTTCTGTCGCCTCTCTGCCTGCCTGCGCCTATGCGTCGGGCTCCGAATCCGATTCGATCGCGGCGGCGGGAGCCGCGCCGCTTCCGAGCCGGTACGTCAAGCCATGCGCGGCGCCGGACGTCAGCCGTATCGTCGTCTGCGCATGCTTCGAAAGCCGTTTCCACTCCGCCGCATAAGGCCCCGAACGCGCAGCCTCGATCGGAATGACGCAATGCTCCGGCCGCGTCAGCGCGAGGATCCGCTCGTTGAATCCGTCCGGTAGCCCGTGATGGGCCGCCTTCAGCACGCCGCAGGCGATATCGTCCCGGGTCGCCATTCGTTCCCAGCCCGGCTCCGGCTGATCGCCGCCGAACACGATGTCGTGCTCCGGCTCGTCGACGAGACTTAACCGGTAGACCGAACTGTCGTGATTGGACGCCTCGAAGAAGGACAACAGCGCGTCGTTAGTCGGCGGCAGTCCCGCTTCGGCCATGTCCCGAATCATTTGATAAGCGGGCAGCGGGTCGCCCAGCCAAGGGTACAAATGCGCGAAGCGCACGCCTTCCTCTTCCCAGACGACGGCTTTCTCCCGCGAACCGTATCCGTCGCGCCAGCGGATGGCCGTTCCCTGCTCGCGCAGCCGCTCGATAAGCGTCAGATAAGCGCCGAGCATGTGCAGCATCTGACCGGCAAGCGGCACGTAGGCGGCCTCGTCCTCCGCTGCCGGCAAGCGAAAAGGCTCGTACGGAAGCACCGCGTTGCGGATCGATTTGGCTTCCGCGACGGCCAGCAGGCCGTTCAAGTGGTCCTCGTGCAGATGCGTCAGGATTAGCCACTCGATCTCCTCGACGCCGTGCCGGTCCAGCCAGCGGAGCGGGTGATCCCGGTTCGGCAGCACGGCTCCGTCGCCGCCGTCGATCAGCGTGACTTTCCCCGACGGGAGACGAATCGCGTGCGAATCGCCCCAGGCGACGTTCAGAAAATGCACCTCCGCGCTCATGCGATCGCCCCCGTTCCGCTCTCGATGGTCACCGTTCCGCCCGCTGCGGGCAGCAGATGGACGGCGCGCTTATCCACCGACATGTGGACGAGCCCCTGCAGGCCGGCGATGCTGCCCGGTCCGGCGTCGTCCACGATCCAGTCCCGGCCGTCCGCCGCCACCCAATACCGGACCGACCGGCCATGGAAGCTGCTTCGCAGCAAGTGGCCGCTCCAGGCGTTATCCCCGCGCGACGCCGACTCGTGCACGGCGATGTTTTCCGGCCGGATCACGAGCGTGACCCGTTCTCCCGGGCCGAAGGCATACCCGTCGCGGTGCACGCGCATGATGCCGTTCCCGCAGGCGATGACCAGGTCGTCGCCCTCGATCGCTTTCACGACGCCCTCCGCGAAGTTGGCGGCGCCGACGAAGTCCGCCGCGAAGCGGGACGCCGGCTTCTTGTAGATCTCCCTCGGCGTGCCGACCTGCACGATTCGGCCTTGGTCGAATACCGCCACCTGGTCGGAGATCGACAGCGCCTCGTCCTGGTCGTGCGTCACGAACACCGCGGTAAATCCGAGCCGCTGCTGCAGCTGGCGGAGCTCGTCGCGGACCTCGACCCGCATCTTGGCATCGAGATTGCTGAGCGGCTCGTCCATGAGGATGACGTTGCTGCCCATCACGAGCGCCCGAGCGAATGCGACGCGCTGCTGCTGTCCCCCGCTCAAGGCGCGCGGCAGACGGTCCCGCAGCCCATGCAGGCCGAACATGTCGACCATCGCCGTGATCTTGTCCTCGGCTGTCTTGCGGGGCAGCTTCTGGAGCTTCAGGCCGTAGGCGATATTTTCCTGCACCGTCATATGCGGGAACAAGGCGTAATCCTGAAAGACGAGCGGCGTATTCCGCTTGAACGCCGGCAGGCCGTTCATTCGTCTGCCTTCGATGAAGATGTCGCCGCGGTCGGGTTCGAAGAAGCCGGCGATGAGCTTCATGAGCGTCGTTTTGCCGCAGCCGCTCGGCCCGAGCAGCGTCGTGAAGCTGCCGGCCGGGACGGACAGCGAGATGTTCTTGATCGCTTCGAAATCGCCGAAGCGTTTGGATACGTTCGTAATTTCGATCATCGGTTCGTTGGCGGCCATAGGTCCCTCCGTTAAAGTTGGATTGATCTTCCTTGCTTCTTGAGCAGCAGGCGCGTCGGCGCCAGCACGGCGAAGGCCATCAGGATGAGCGCGGCGGTCAGCGCGGAGGCGCTGCCCCACTGCCCGTTCTGGACCAGGCCGAGGATGGATACGGTGCCGACGGACGTCTTGGCGGAATAGATGAAGATGACGACGCTCAGGCAGGTGACGGAACGCAGGAACGAGACGGTCACGCCGGCAATGAACGGCCCCCGCAGCAGCGGAAGCAGAATCCGCCGAAACGTGCGCAGCCGATTCGCGCCGAGATTGAGCGAGGCTTCCTCCAGCGTGCCGCTGATCTGCGCGAGCCCGGCCAGGTTGACGCTGTAGCAGGTCGGCAAATTCCAAAACATCAAAGCCAGGATCATGATCAAGGGCGTTCCCGTCAGCAGGAACGGCTTCTCGTTGAAGGCCACGGCGAATCCGAGCCCGAGGAAGATCCCCGGCACGGCCCCCGGCAGGATCGCCAGCACGTCCAGCAGCCGGTAGAGACGCGTTCCCTTGCGCTGGACGATGAACGCGAGCGGCAGCGAGAAGACCGCGGCGGCGATCGAGGACAGCAGCGCGAACTTCAGGCTGTTCGCCATCTCCCGTCCTTTCGCGAAGATGTAATGCACGTTCTTGAGCGTGAACGACCAGTCGAAGCCCCACGTCTTCGTAAAGGCGCCGTAGAACAGCACGCCGTAGACGGACACGACCAGCGCCGTCACGAGCAGGCAAGCCGCGAACACCGTCCATCTGGCGGCGGCCGGCAGCGGGAACGTCCGGGCATTGGATTCTTTGCCCGTCACGGTCACGTAGGAGCGCTTGCCGATCCAGGCGCGGTTCCAGACGAACAAGGCGATCGCCGGCAGCAGCAGCGCGGTCGACAGCACGGAGGCGGAGTTCAGGTCGAACATGCCCGACATCTGCATGTACGCCTCGGTCGGCAGCACATGGAAATTGCCCGCGATGATGATGGGATTGCCGAAATCGGCCAGCACGTTCATCGCGGCGATCAGCGCGCCGCCCGCCAAGCCCGGCCTGCAGAGCGGCAGGAACACATGGCGGAATACCTGCCAATGCGTGGCTCCGAGGTTATAGGCCGCATTCTCGAGCTGCGGGGAGATCGAAGCCATCACCCCGTGAATGACGGCATACGCATACGGGAAAAAAGTCATCGTCTGCACGAGCCACAACCCGTGCCAGCCGTAAATGTCGAAGTGAACGTGAAGCACGTATTTGGAAATAATGCCCTGCCCGCCGAACAGCAGGATGTACGACAGCGCCACGATGAACGGCGGCGAGACGATCGGCAGCAGCGCGACCGAAGCGAACAGCCGTCTGAACGGCACATGCGCCCTGGTCACCGCGTAAGCGAACAGAAAAGCGATCAGCGTGCAGGAAATCGTGGACAACGCCGTGATGAACAAGCTGTTCAGGGCGGCATGGTACCAGCTCGAATAGGTGAATAATTTGCGATAGTCGGCCAAGCGGGAATAGCTGACGACCTTGATGATCGGCCAGACGACGAAAAAGCACGTCAGGAGGATCATGGCCGCGGAGCCGAGCGCCAGGAAGGGATCCTTCCTCAGCCGCTTCAGGTTCCCCGCGCTTTTGTTGGCGGCGGTTGAGATCAATTCGCCCGCTCCTTTCGATTCATGGCGCGCACCTCCTCCCTGCGGGAGGCCCGCAAAGAGGAGGTGTCGCGTTTCGCGTATTGCGTTGACGTTACTTGGCCGTCATGTCGGTGAACTTCTTCACGACGTCTTCTTTCATGGCCGACGCTTTGGCGCGGTCGTAGCTCACCAGATCCACGTCCTCGATCTTCAACATGCCTTCGGGCGGCGCGACGTCGGAGCGGACGGAATAGCGGTTGGACATTTTCGTGTTCATCTCGCCGACTTCCTTGGTCAGCAGCCAGTCGACGAATTTCTTCGCGTTCTCGGTGTTGGCGCCGCCCTTGACGATGCCCACGCCGCCGATTTCGAACGCGGTTTGCTTCGGAATGATGACTTTGATCGGGTAGCCCTGCTTCATCGATTTGACGATGTCATGCGCCCACGACATGCCGGCGACGAACTCTCCGGTCGCGGTCAGCGTGATGCCGTCGCCGGCAGCCTGCGTGTAATGATGGACGTTCCCGTTCAATTGCTTCAGGTAATCCCAGCCCTTCTCGTCGCCCAGACGGAACAGCTGATCCGCCACGAAGATGTAGCCGCCGCCCGCCGTTGCCGGATTGGACGTCACGAATTTCCCTTTGTAATTCGGGTCGAGCAGGTCGTCCCAGGTTTGCGGTTCCTTGACGCCCTTCGGCGCGAGCTCCTTCTCGAAACGGTCCTTGTTCAGCACGATGCCGAGCACGCCCATGTACCAGCCCTGCCAGAAGCCCTTCGGATCGTTGAAGCGCGCGTCGATCTCCTTCGCGTTCGGCGACGTGTACGCTTCGAGCAATCCTTGCGACGACAAGCCGTCGTAAAATTCCACGGACCCGCCGACCATGATGTCCGCCTGCGGCGCGTTCTTCTCGGCTTGGACGCGCGTGCTGGCTTCGCCTGCGCCGCTCAAGCGAATGTACTCGATGTCGATGCCGGTATCTGCCTTGAATTTCTTCTGGATCTGCACGACGTCGTCCTCGTTGAGCGCCGCGTAGACGACCAGCTTGTTCGAGGCCGAAGCCGGCTCCGCCGCCGGCGTCTCGGCCGGTTTGTCCGCTTCGGCGTTGGCGGCGGCGTCCGTCTTGTTGCCGCCGGCGTTCGCCGAAGCCGCGTTCCCCGTCGTATTCGAAGCCGCGTTGCCGTTGCTGCCGTTATCGGATCCGCAGCCGGACAGCAAAGCCGTCAGCGCGAAGACCGATGCCAATAAGAGTCCGCCCATGCGGGCGCGTGGTTTGGTGAGCATGTGTGGAAACCTCCTGAAAGTTTTGCGGGGGCGAAGCCCTCGCAGCCGGTATTCGGCAAGATAAGCAAAACTGCTTCGAAAGCATACGCCGCGTTTTCTTTATTCCTTATTGCGCCGTGACGGTCGCCGTGATGCGGGCTTGTCCGTTGCTCGTCGCCGCGTTCGTCCACGTCATCGTGGCGCCCGGCGCCACGACGGCGGATACATAGCCCATATCGTCGTCGCCGGACGTGCCGTCCGAGTCGTAGGCATGAATTTCGACCGCCGTATTCGCCGGCTTGGCGACGTAGACCGTGTTGTAGGCTTCGGAGAAATTGGCGCCGAATTCCGCGTCGTCCGCGCCGAACGCGATCGGATACGTTTGCGAGGTCGGCACGTCGTTCTTCTTCCAGAAGCGCGCGTCCGTCTGACCTTGGCCGTTGACGTACGCCTTCAGGAAGATATCGCTCTTCCCGCCGAACGGATCGCGGTTCTCGAGGCTCGTCGCGTTGACGAGCGTGATCTTATGCGAGTAGTACGGGTTGGACACGTAAACATGCGAGAAGCTGCCGAGACCGTTCAGGTGCACGTCGACCTGAAGCGCGGGATCGGACCAGTTCATTCCCTGAAGGGCAGGGCCGTCGGAGCTGTCGTCCCAGCCCCAAGGCGCGTTGGCCGAATTGGCCGTGTTATTGTCGCCGCCGAACGTTCCCCAGGACGCGAACACGTTCGGATCGGTTCGCTTGCTCCACAAATCGCCCCATTCGATCAGCGCGTATCCGTAGTGATTCGCATAACTGCCTGTAGTCGATGTCGGGAAGTCCGCCTGACCGGTGTAATCGTAGACGATGCCGTCTCCGCCCGGCGCGACCGATCCGTCGTAGGCCTTCACGCCGTGTCCGCCGCTCGGGCTCTGGCCGTTCGCCTGGCAGAACACTTGCGGATGGCTGCCACTGAAGAGCACGCCGCCGTCCACGTTGTCCGAACCCGTCGTGATGCTCGGATCGTTCGTGTAATCGTACCATTGGTTATGCGCCATCGTCTCCATCAGCTGGAAGCTGCCGTAAGCCGAGCCGTCCTTCCGGATGACGAGGAACAAGCCCTCCAGGTCGTTCTCATGCGCGTCGAGCGGCCGGGTATAGGCGTCGTCCCGGGCATGGAACAGATCGTACTCGATGAAGTAGTGCGTGTTCGTCTCGGACACTTTGTAGTACGCGTAGCCGTTTTCGTTGAAATTCGAGAGGTTGTCCCAATTGTTGAGCGCGCGGTAATCCCCGTCATAGTTGAAGTTCGTGATGAAGTCCGCTCTTACGTCGAGATCGGCATTGACGTCCTGATAGATTTGCGGCGCCCAGTGCGCGGCCAGCTCGGCATTGCTCGCGGCATGCGCGGCAGGCGTGCCTCCGATGCCCGGAACGCCCAGCGCCAGCGCCGCCGCGGCCGTAAGACCCAGTACGGTTTTCTTCATGTAACTCTAACCCTCCGTCGCTTCATATTTTTTCTGTTCCCCGAGAAAAAGCAGACTCCGATACGTCAGGCTTGTGCCGGCATGCCGGCAGCTCGGCGTCTTGGCGCCGTCAAGTCCGCGTCGATCCATCTCCCCCTATCAACCAGGTTAAGGCATGCTGTCTGACACCTTGAATTATAGGGAACACGTTTCAATCGTGTCAATGAAGGGAATGTTAAGTGTTTATTGAGACAATCGGCCGATTTATAAGCTTTTTGTTGTGAGCGGATTTACGTTTATGCTACAATGTCGATGTCAGACAGCATTCGGAATGCAAGGAGGAACAACGGGAAGTTGGAGAAAAAACCGCTTTATCTCAAAGTAAAAGAAGAAATCGAGCACAGCATCGAATCCGGTGAATTGAAGCCCGGCGAACGACTGCCTTCCGAGCCGGAGCTGGCGAAGAAATTCGAAGTCAGCCGTCCGACGCTTCGCGAGGCGCTGAAGATGCTGCAGCGGGAGAAGACGCTGATCAGCAGAAACGGCGTCGGCACCTACGTCAACAGCCGCTCCGACGTCATCTTGAATCCGCTGAGCAAGCTGCAAAGCGTCGGCCAGATGATCAAGAACGGCGGCTTCATGGAAAGCGAGCTCGATATTCGCATCTACACCCGCGAATCCGAGGAGGAATGGGCGGAGAAGCTGCAGACCGGCGAGAACGTCGTCATCTTGGAGCGTTCCCGGACGGCGGACGGCAACAAGGTCGCGTTCTATTACAACATCTTTCCGCAAAGCCTGGTCGCGGGCCATATCGATGGCGAGTTCACGGGCGCGATCTTCGATTTTCTGCGGAATAAGATCGGCATTCAGGTCGCTTACGCCATTACCGAGATTTGCGCGATCAGCATGGACAACGCGATGGACCGGAACGCGGCCGAGCTGCTCGGTCCGGAGATTTTGCTGCTCAAGCAGCTGCATTACGACGAAGAGGACCGCCCCGTATTCTACTCCTTGGATTACTTGAAAAGCAGCGCGTTCAAGCTGATCATCAAACGGGAATAAGCGGGCGAGCGCCTCGCAGGCAACGCAAAACGCCCCGGACCATAATGGCCGGAGCGTTTTGCGTTGCCTGCATGCGGTATTCGGTTAGTCGAGCGCGAAATAGATTTCGGTCTCCAGCAGCGATTCGTCTTCGTTCCAGTGGCCGTATACCTCGAGCAGCGGCTTCCGGCATTCGCGTCCGGAGGCCGAGACGGCCGCGCACAGCTCGTCATACGTGCGGCCAAGCCCGGCGTAAGAACCCCGGTGGACGCAATAGGCGTATTCGTTCAGCGTCAGCGTCCTGCGCGTCAACTGCGATATGACGCGGTCGCCCAATTGCGCCGACTCCAGCTCGACGCCCGCGAAGACCACGTCGTCCGGCCCGTAGAACACATGATTCACGCCGCGATGCGGAAGAGCCTGGTCGCGCACTTCCGTCCATACGCGTCCCAGCAGCTCCATGACGATATCCCCGTAAGGTTCGTCGCCGAGGCGAGGCTTCGCGACCCCGTGCAGCGTGACGGTAAACGGTTCATCGACGATTCTCCATTGCAAACTCATCCGATCGGCTCCTCTCTGCTGCCCGACTATCATCCTTGGCGTAAGCGGCGGTTTCCGTCAGGCCCGCATGCCGAACCTCCGCCTGATCGTTCGCGCCCTTGCACGTCGAACGAAGCGCGCACCGATCGCAAGCGGACGGACGGCGGACCGGCTTAGCTCTTCCGGCGCCGCGCGCGACGGTCTTCCAGCCATCGCCGGACGGCCGCGCCGGCATCCGCGAGCGCCAGACGTTCGGCAGGCTCGCCGTTTCCCCGCTCTTTCCATTCGACCTCGCCCTCGGCAATTCCTTTGCCGACGACGATCCGAATCGGGATGCCGATCAGATCGGCGTCCTTCAGCTTCACGCCGAGACGTTCGCCCCGATCGTCGAGCAGCGTTTCGATGCCGTCCGCCCGCAGCTGCTCGTATAATCGCTCGGCCGCCGCCATCTGAGCTTCGTCCTGATGGGAGACCGGAATGACATGCACCTGAAACGGCGCAAGCTCGACCGGCCAGAGCATGCCGTTCGCGTCGTGGTGCTGCTCGATGACGGCGGACAGCAGCCGCGTGACGCCGATGCCGTAGCAGCCCATGATCATCGGACGATTCTCGCCGGAAGCGTCCACGAACCGGGCGCCCAGCTTCTCGCTGTATTTGGTGCCGAGCTTGAAGACGTGGCCGATCTCGATGCCGCGAATGACGCGCAGCATGCCTTCCAGGCAGTTCGGGCATGCCTCGCCTTCCTCGACGTTGCGGTAATCGCCGATCCGCTCCAGCGGGAAGTCCCTGCCCGGCACGACGTGCTTCAAATGATAATCCGTCGCGTTCGCGCCGGCAACGCCATGCGCCATGGCGGCGACTTCCTCATCCACCAGCAGCGTCGCGTTCAGCCCGACCGGACCGGCAAAGCCCGTGGCCGCCCCCGTGATGCCGGCGACGACCGCGCTATCCGCCAGCTCCAGCTCCATGGCGTCCAGCGCGTTCTTCACCTTCGTCTCGTTCAGCGTGCGGTCGCCTCGAACCAGCACCGCGACCGGTTTGCCGTCCGCCAAGTAGATCAACGTCTTGATCAGCTCGCTCGTCCGAAGGCCGAGTCCCGTCACGAGATCCTCGATGCTTCTAAGGCCAGGCGTGTGGAATTTCTCCGCAGCCGGGATCGTATCCCTACTCACCGCCGTTGTCCCGCCGCCGGCGGCGACTCCGCGACCGGCGGCCTTCTCCATGTTCGCCGCATAATCGCAATGGCTGCACGTGACGACATCGTCCTCGCCGGATGCGGCGATGGCCATGAATTCATGCGTGCCGCCCTCGCCGCCGATCGCGCCCGCATCCGCTTCCACGGCTCTGAATTCAAGGCCGCAGCGTTCGAATATCCGGTGATACGCCCCGTACATTGCCCGATAAACGGCATCGAGGCTCTCCCAATCCGCCGAGAACGAATACGCGTCCTTCATGACGAACTCCCTGCTTCGCAGCAGGCCGAACCGCGGGCGGCGCTCGTCGCGGAACTTGGTCTGGATCTGGTACAGCGTCACGGGAAGCTTGCGGTACGTCGAGATTTCCTGTCCGACGAGCGCGGTGATGACCTCCTCGTGCGTCGGTCCGAGCACGAATTCGCGGTCGCCGCGGTCGCGCAGCCGGATCAGCTCCGGTCCGTACACCTCGTACCGGCCGGATTGGCGCCAGAGATCGGCGGGCTGCATCGCCGGGAGCAGCACCTCCTGCGCGCCGGTCCCCTCCATCTCCTCGCGGACGATCCGCTCCGCGTTCCGCAGCACGCGGCGGCCCAGCGGCAATATCGAATATACGCCAGCGGACAGCTGACGGATGAATCCGCCTTTGACGAGCCATTGATGGCTGATCGCTTCCGCGTCGGCCGGCACCTCCCGCATCGTCGGCATAAACGCAGCTTGTTGTCGCATCCTTCTTCCTCCTCGCGAATGTATTGCCTGCGCTGCCCGCCCCAGACCCCGGCCGGATATCCCCGGCCTCCTTCCGCAAGCGAACGCGCGCACGGCCAAACGAAAACGCGCACCCGTCCCCGGTAAAGGGACGAGTGCGCGCTCGTGGTACCACCCCAATTCAGCCGATCGGCAGGCGTTGCGGATCGGCACTCTGGTTCGGATAACGGGAAGATCCCGGCTGCGAATACTCGCGTTCCTCGCAGCGACTACAAGGCGGGGCGCGATTCGCGACTGCGGGGAGCCTCTCAGCCGGGGGCTCCCTCTCTGTGCGCAGGTTCGAAGAATCGGCATATCCTTGATCACGGTCTTAGTATGATTGGTACTTAAAATACACCACGTTCGGCACGCAAGTCAAGCGCTAGCCGCCCGAAGCGGCATTCAGCGCCGTTCCGCCAGCTGCTTCAAATATTTCTTCGGCGCACGGACCGCGTATGCTTCGCCGATCGCGGCCGCGATCTCGTCCCAGCCGGCCCCGCGGTCCAAGCGAACGCCGACCCAGCCCAGATGCCCGACGTAGGCCGGCACGTAATAGAGCTCCGGGTTGCCCGCGACGAGCAAGCTCTGGACGCCGGGCGGCGCGGCGCACCACAGCCCGACGATGCCGTCGCCGTGATGATCGTGCCGGTAATGCACGAACGCTTTCTTCCCGTCGACGAAAAATCCCGGGGACCCGTGGCTGTCGCGCTCGCTCGCGCCCGGCAGCCCGAGACATAATTCCCGGACCCGACTAAGCAGCGGATGGACTTGTTCGGTCATGAGCAACCCCTCATTTCCTTGTTGGTCGTATTCGCTTTAGAATAAAGTCCGTAACTTCATTCGTCGTTACGTGATCCGTAATTATATGCTCCTGATACATCGCCTTCTTAAAAGCTTCGACGCATTCAGCCGTCCGTTGGAATGACCAGCCTCCTATTGCGTCACCGCGCTCGGCTAATCTGTCCGTAATGGTGTCCTCTGAAGCGATTAAACAAAAATGATAGAGATCTTCGTCCAATTCTTTAAATCCATTATAAATATAAGCGAAATTTTCCTCTTTATACAGGGTCATGGGCACGATCAAGTGTTTTCGATACTTCTTCTTTACCTCTCCCGCGACCTTAACGGTCAAGATTCGCCAAAGCTCGATGTCCTGGAAATCATCCGTGCGTTCATGGATGTGCCTTGCTTCCTCGGGTATTATCTTTCTAATCATGAGTCCGATTTCTTCGGGATCGAATATCAGGCTATTCGCGATCAAGGGTTGCAGCATTCGGGCGGCGGAAGTCTTTCCGGCGCCAAACGCCCCGTTTATCATGATAATCAAGCGATCACTCCTAGAAATAGCATGGGCTATTCATAAGCTTCGACAAACGCGCGGCGCGCGATCGACATTCATGCTTGTGCCGAAATACGCACGCGACATGTGCGATCGTCCCGGCCTTGTTAAGCGGCGGCATCCCCGCGACTTGACGCTCCCGCCGTACCATGCCGCGAATCAATCGTCAAGGCGTGCCGCCCGCGAAGTGGACCAGTTCCACCCCGGCCACCCGCCATCGCCGCCGGACCGATCGACGATGCCGCGAATCGCCTCGTCCAAGCCCGGGAGATCCCGGGGATGCTTGGCCTGCAGCTTGAGCAGGGCGGGCAGCGCGTCCGCGGAAAGCGTCATCAGATACGCCGTATCGATCTGCCCCCTCGCCTCGAACCGCTCGCAGTTCCGCTGCGCGATCAGCGCGTCCAGGTTCGCGTAGTTCATGATGACGTACGCCGCGACGCCAAGCCCGATATACGTCTTCGCCAGCGAGAAATGCTCGCGCCAGATGCGGATCAGCGACGCGGCCAGAATAAAGCACAGGAAGATCATGAACCCGTGCACGAGCAGCCTGGTTTGCGAATAGCCGTACATTTGCTCGTACAGCGATAACCGGCCGAAGGCGGAGACGAGCATGATGACGGTGCAGCCGACGAGCATGCTGAGGGAGATCTTGCGAACCAGCTCGCCTGCCCGTTCGCCTCGCTTCACGAGATGCAGGCCGCACAGCAGCAGGATCAGGTTGATCAGCGCGACGACGACCAGCTGCGCGAAGCCTTGCCTCGCATACTCCGCGTATTCCGCGCCGGCCGGCAGCAGGCCTCTGGCCGCGCCGAACAGATACGAGAACTGAATCGCCGCGAACACGAGGTAGACGAGGTTGAAGCTGACGAGCAGCGTGCAAGCCGTCAACGGATCGAGCGCGACAGGTTCTTTTTTGCCGCCGTAGCGTTCGATCATGAGCCCGTTCCATTCCGCGCCATGCGAGTCGGCGGCCCCTCCCTCGCTGCGATGGAATAACAGCGTCCATAAGTAACAGAAGGCATAGAACGCGAAGACGGCGCCGACGAAGATCCGAATGAAGCCGTCGAAAATATCCCAATGGAACAGCAGCCTCGGGATGCGCCACAGCAGCTCGCTGAAGATGCGGTCGGCGGACGCTAGCAGGCCAATGACGAGCCCCAGCAGCGGTGCCGCGAGGAGCAGGCCGAACAGTATCCGGCGCGCCTTTCCCGCCGCGGGATGCGGGCCGTGCTCGCCCGATTTCGGCAAGAGGCGGCTGCCGAGCAAGCTGAACGGAACGGCCAGATACGCGAACGGCTTGATCAGGCACAAGAAGATGACCTCTCCGTAGAAGGCGAGGCGGAACCAGGGCTTGCCGCTGCTGCGCGTCAGCAGCACCGTTTGCGCCGCGACGAGGGCGGGCAGGATAACCAAATTCAGCCCCCGGAACAGCGCGTTGGCGTAGATCGCGTAAGTCAAGGCCAATAGAGCGACCGGCAAACTGAGCAGCCAGCCGGATTTGGTCTGTCCCCGCCAGCGGTCGAAGCCGCCGATTCTCCCCTGAACCGCGTAGAAGAACAATCCGTAGAACGCGATGACGAATAGCAGGACGGACAAATTAAACCCGTTCCACACGAATAAATACTGGCTGACGATTCCAAACAGCAGCGACAGCAAAGCGATATTTTCGTATCGCCGCTGCCATGGCGCCGGATCTCGCATCGTTTCACTCCTCATGCATGCGCCGCGGACGGCGCGAATGTCTTGCTTCCATTTATTGTAGCCGATAAAATAAGAACAAAAAGTGAAAGATATTTTCCCTCGATTTCATATTTTAACGACGGGAGCTGGAGACATGAAGATCAGGCGGCATTATTTGGCGCTGCGCGCGCTGTATCCGCAGATCGGCGAGCGCGAGCCGCTCGAAGTGACGACGCAGGAGCTGGCGGAAGCGCTGGATTGCACCCACCGGAACATGGTGCTGCTGCTGCAGCGCATGCAGCGGGAGAATTGGATCGGCTGGGAGCCGAAGCGCGGCCGCGGCAACCGTTCCGTCCTGCGGTTCCTTGCGGGCAAGGAAGAGCTGCTGCTCGCGGAGGCGCAGGATATCGCGGAGCGGCAGGATCTGCAGCGCGCCGTCTCGTATCTGCAGGAGATGGACGACGACGCCGGCGGACTGCGGAACCGATTCCAAGCCTGGCTGTCGGGACGGTTCGGCTTCCAGTCGGAGGTCCGAGGCGAACGCCGGCTGGACTTGCTGCGTTTTCCGCTTCCGCAGCATATTCATTCGCTCGATCCCGCGGATATGCATTATGCCGGCGAGTCCCATCTCGTCAATCAGCTGTTCGACGGCCTCGTCCGGATGAGTCCCGGCGGCGAAGCCGCGCTGCCGCATCTCGCGCATGCCTGGGAAATCGACGAATCGCGGCGCCGCTGGACGTTCTTCCTCCGCAAGGGCGTCTTGTTCCATAATGGTAGAGAGATGACCGCCGCTGACGTGAAATTCTCCTTCGAGCGGCTGAAGCGATTGGCGCCGAAGGGGCTGTTCAACTGGGTATACGGCGAGATCGCCGCGATCGATACGCCGAACGAACGGACGGTGACGTTCCGGCTGCGGTCGCCGAACGAGCTCTTCCTGCCGTTCTTGACCACGAACCGAGCTTCGATCGTGCCGGCGGCGGACGAGCCTCGGGAAGACGCGCTGTTCGGCTTGCAACCTGTCGGAACAGGCCCCTTCCGGCTTGCCGGGAGCGAGCACGGGATATTCACGCTCGAAGCGTTCGACGCGTATTTTCACGGGAGGGGGTTCCTGGACGTCGTGGAGGTCTGGACGGAATCCGGAAGCACGCGCGGCAGCGACGAACCGGAGGGGCTGCCCGTCTTCGAAGTGATGCATAACGTGCGGCTGTCCGGCCCGGCTTCGCAGCGGCTGCAGCAGGTCAGGCAATCCGGCATGACCTGCAAGTTCGTGACGGTCAACGAGCTGCGCGACGGGCCGTTGCGCAATCCGGCGCTCCGGCAGGCATTCGATGCGGCATTGAACCGGGCCAGTTTGATCGAGCGGTTGTCGGGCGACGTCATCGAAGCCGCGAACAGCTTCTGGCCGGACTTTCATGGAGGCGTCCCGCTTGGAACGGAAACACGAGCAACGGAACCGGACCAGACGACACGGCATGGAGCCAACCGCTATGAAGCGGTCCGGGACGGAGCGGAGCTGCACGGAGCGCCTGACACCGCTCCCTGCGACCCGCCTTCGGCCTCCGAGCTGCTCGCTTCCGCGGGCTATGCGGGCGAGCGCATCGTGCTGGCCACCATTCCCCAATACAAGGCCGACGCCGAGCTCGTCCGCGACGAATGCGCCGCGTCCGGCATCCGCCTCGACATCGAGCTCATTCCCGCGGAAATCTTCAAAGGGGAATCCCGCCTCGCGGCCGATCTGCTGCTCTTCGCGGTCATGCTCGACGAGCACCGCGAGCTGCGGCTCATCGAATTGTTCAAAAGCATGCTGCATCATCTGCTGCCCGAGACGCAGCGCGACATGGAACGGCGTATCGATGCCCTGCTCATGCTCCACGGCGCGGAACAGCGCACCGCGGCGCTGCTCGCGATCGAACACGAGCTCCGCTCGACGCACCGGCTGCTGTTTCTGTACCGCAAGCATCTCAAAACCGCCTTCCACCCTTCCATTCGGGGCATCTCGCTGGAATCGCTGGGCTGGGTCCGGTTCCGGGACCTGTGGTTCAAGCCGGAGGAGCTTGCGAACGGATAGTTTGCGGACGGACATCGTGCAAACGTACAGCTTGCCAGCAGACAGCTTGCGAACGGACGGCATGCCAACGGACGGCGTGCCAACAGTCAGCGTGCCAACGGTCAGCGTGCCAACGGACGGTGTGCAAACGGACGGTGTGCAAACGGAAGGTGTGCCAACGGAAGGTGTGCCAACGGACGGTGTGCAAACGGACGGCATGCCAACGGACGGCGTGCCAACGGTCAGCGTGCCAACGGTCAGCGTGCCAATGGAAGGTGTGCCAACGGACTGCGTACAAACGGACTACAGCGGAAAGAGCCGGATCCCCAGGATCCGGCTCTTTCCAGCTTGATATGCAATTGCGACGCTCCGATGATCCCTGCGATCGCTAGGCCCGCGTAATCCGATAACTCCGGCCGGCTTCCGTCCGGAATCGCACGCGCCCGTCATCCAGCGCGACGACGTCGAGCGGGGTTTCCCCGCTGGCAGCCGAATCGTCCTCCGGCGCCAGCGATACCGTAACCGGTCCATCGGCGGCAATCACGCAAATTCCGCCCCTCAGCGAACGCACCTCCGCCTCAGCCAAACGGCCTTGCGACCAGCGCAGGCTCGCTTCGAAGCCGCCGCGCGCGCGCAAGCCGGATACCCGGCCCTCCGGCCAAGCGTCGGGCAGCGCGGGCAGCAGCCGCAGCTCGTCCCGGTGCGATTGCAGCAGCATCTCGGCGATGCCGGCCGTCGCCGCGAAATTGCCGTCGATCTGGAACGGCGGATGCGCGTCGAACAGATTCGGGTAAACGCCTCCGGAATGGTAATTGTCCGGCTCGTCCTCGCGAACGAGCTTGAGCAGATTGTCGAGCAGCCCGAGCGCGCGGTTGCCGTCGCCGAAGCGCGCCCAAAGCGAGACCTTCCAACCCAAGCTCCAGCCGGTTCCGCCGTCTCCCCTGCGCTCGAGCGATTGCTTGGCCGCTTCGAACAGCTCCGGCGTCGTCTCCGCCGTCAGCTGCCTGCCCGGATAGACGCCGAACAGATGGGAGACGTGACGGTGATGGACGTCCTCGTCCTCGAAATCCTCGCTCGCCCACTCCTGCAGCTGGCCGTATTTGCCGATTGCGAGTGGGAGCATGCGTTCGCGAGCCTCGGCGAGCTCGGCGGCGAAGGCTTCGTCCTCGCCCAGGATCGTCGAAGCCTCGATCAAGTTCGTGAACAGGTCCCAGATCAGCTCCAGGTCCATGGACGACGCGCTCGTTACCCCCGCAACGCCGTCCGGCGTGCGGAATTTATGCTCCGGCGACGTCGACGGCATCGTGACCAGCTTGCCTCGACCGTCGTCGACGAGCCAATCAAGGCAGAACAACGCGGCTTCCTTCATGACGGGATACGCGCGTTCCCGCAGGAACGCCTCGTCCCGGCCGAACGCGAAGTGCTCCCACAGATGCTGGCACAGCCAGACGCCGCCCATCGGCCAGCTGACCCAGCTCGCGTCGCCTTGGCCGAAATCGCCGACCGGATCGGTCTGCGCCCAGAGGTCTGTATTGTGGTGGACCGTCCAGCCGCGCGTGCCGTAATTGACCGAAGCGGTCCGCTTGCCTTTCGCCGCCAGCTCTTCGATGAAGGCGAGCAGCGGCCCGTGGCACTCGGCCAGGTTGCAGCTTTCGACGGGCCAATAGTTCATTTGCGTATTGATGTTGATCGTATAATTGCTGCTCCACGGCGCCCGGGTTTCCTTGTTCCAGATGCCCTGCAGATTCGTCGCGCGGGTCCCGGGGCGGGAGCTCGCGATCGTCAGGTAACGCCCGTAGTGGAAGATCAGCTCGGCCAAGCCGGGATCCTTCGCGCCGTAAGCGGCCACGCGCTCGTCGGTCGCCATGCCGGCCGGCGCCTGGGACGCGCCGAGCTCCAGCTCCACGCGGCCGTACAGGGACCGGTAATCGTCGACGTGCTTACGGCGCAGCTCTTCGTACGCCGATGCGGAAGCGGCTTCGACCGCGGCCGCCGCGATCGGTCCCGGTTCCCGTCCTTCGCTGCGCGGCATCCGGTCGTAGCCGTTGAAGCTCGTCGCCGCGCTCCAATAGAGCACGGCCGACGTCGCGCCGACGACGTGCAGCCCGTCGCCGTCGATCCAGGAGAAGCCCGTCCCGTCCTCGAGGTTTGCCTTCAGGCAGCCTTCGAACGATATGGCTTCCGACGTATACGGATCGCCGTAGACGAGCGGCTCGTCCACCGGATAATAGCTCGGCGCCGCATGCTCCGGCGCGACGCCGTGCATGACGTAGCGCGCCTCGGCCGCGGAAGTCTTGTACCGCAGCGGGCTGTCGAGCCGCGCGTGGAAGCTCAGCTTGCCCGGCGCGCTCGCCTGCAGGCGGATCGCGATGACGCCGTCCGGATGAGAAGCGAACACCTCTCTCGTATAGACGACGCCGCCGATTTTATAAGTGACGCTTGTAACCGCTCGCTCCAAATCCAGCGTCCGTTCGTAAGCCGAATGCACGTTGCCGTGCTCGAACGTCAGCCGCAAATGCCCGAGCGGCATATAGGCTTGCGTGAACGGGCCCATCATTTCCTTGCACAGCAGGTCCGCCTCGACGAAGCGTTTCTCCGCGATCAGGCGGCGCACCTCCGGAAGCGCTTCCTTGGCGCGCGGATTGCTTCCGTCGGTCGGGTGCCCCGACCACAGCGTGTCCTCGTTCAGTTGAATTTCTTCGCTCTCGACGCCGCCGTATACCATGGCGCCGAGCCTGCCGTTACCGACCGGAAGCGCTTCCGTCCAGACGCGCGCGGGTCTTCCATATCGCAGTTCCAAAAGACAGTTCCTCCCCAACATTCGCATAGTCGCACATTGCAAATGTATCCAATGGGGCAATGTCCGTCAAGGGATTCCCTCACAATTATGGCGGCGACGCGCGGATCGCGGCCTCCTTCGATACTCGCGGCGATAGACCGCATGACGCGAAAAAGCCGCCCGGCGGCACGGTTCGGGACCGTGTCCGCCGAGCGGCATGTCTAACTCGCTGCGCGACGCATCAGAATACTTTCGTCGTCCACGATTCGCAGTTCCACGTCTCCGTCACGACGTCGCGGTAAAACTCCGGTTCGTGGGAGATCAGCAGGATGCTGCCCTTGTACGCCTGCAGCGCGCGCTTCAGCTCTTCCTTCGCGTCGACGTCCAAATGGTTGGTCGGCTCATCGAATACGAGCAGGTTGGTCTCGCGGTTGATCAGCTTGCAGAGACGGACCTTCGCCTTCTCGCCGCCGCTCAGCACGGCGATCTTGCTCTCGATGTGCTTCGTCGTCAGGCCGCAGCGCGCGAGCGCCGCCCGGACTTCGAACTGCGTGAACGAAGGGAATTCCTTCCACACTTCCTCGATGCACGTGTTGTAGTTGGCGTCCTTCACTTCCTGCTCGAAGTAGCCGACCTGCTGGTGCTCGCCGCGCTGGACGGTGCCGGAGAGCGCTTGAATCTCGCCGAGGATGCTGCGCAGCAGGGTCGTCTTCCCGATGCCGTTCGCGCCGACGAGGGCGATCTTCTGCCCGCGTTCCATGCGCAGGTCGAGCGGTCTCGACAGCGGCTCCTCGTAGCCGATCACGAGCTGGTTCGTCTCGAAGATCAGCTTGCCGGAGGTCCGGCCTTCCTTGAAGCCGAACTGCGGCTTCGGCTTCTCCTTCGCCAGCTCGATGACGTCCATCTTGTCGAGCTTCTTCTGGCGGGACATCGCCATGTTGCGGGTCGCGACGCTTGCCTTGTTCCGCGCGACGAAGTCCTTGAGGTCGGCGATCTCCTGCTGCTGGCGCTTGAACGCCGATTCCAGCTGCTGCTTCTTCATCTCGTAGACCTGCTGGAAATGCTCGTAGTCGCCGACGTAGCGGTTCAACTCTTGATTTTCCATGTGATAGATCAGGTTGATGACGTCGTTCAGGAACGGGATATCATGGGAGATCAGAATAAACGCGTTCTCGTATTCCTGCAAGTAGCGTTTCAGCCACGTAATATGCTGTTCGTCGAGATAGTTGGTCGGCTCGTCGAGGAGCAGGATGTCCGGCTTCTCGAGCAGCAGCTTGGCCAGCAATACCTTCGTGCGCTGACCGCCGCTCAAGTCCGTCACGTCCTTGTCGAGGCCGATATCCGTCAGCCCGAGTCCGCGCGCGGTCTCTTCGATCTTGGCGTCGATCATGTAGAAATCCTGGTTCGTCAGCGTATCCTGGATCGTGCCGACGTCCTCCAGCATCTGTTCCAGCTCCTCGGGCGTTACTTCGCCCATGCGGCCGTACATGTCGTTCATTTCCTGTTCCATGTCGAACAAATACTGGAACGCGCCCTTCAGCACGTCGCGGATCGACAGCCCGCGCTGCAGCGCCGCATGCTGGTCCAGGTAGCCGACGCGCATGCGCTTCGACCATTCCACTTTGCCGTCGTCCGGCTGCAGCTTGCCCGTGATAATGTTCATGAAAGTGGACTTGCCCTCGCCGTTCGCGCCGATCAGCCCGATATGCTCGCCCTTCAGCAGGCGGAACGAAACGTCGTTGAAAATCGCCCGGTCGCCGAAGCCGTGGCTGAGCCGTTCTACGTTTAATATACTCATCGATGACACCTTTTCTGTTAGACTTTTTCTCGTTATATTATAGCGTTACGCCCCGTACAACTCAATGAGAAAGTGAAGCTGTCCGCGCGTGCCCGCAAGCCCGGATTCCGGCAGCAAAAAAGGCAGCCGCCGGCTGCCTTGATGAGCTTGCCCTTCCGTCACGCGCCGACTCTCGGCCGGTCCGGGTCGCAGTTGGGGCGCGGAACCTGGCCGAGATCGGCCAGCTTGCCCAAGTAGTAGCATTCTTCCCGCAGCATGTGGTCGGGAACGAGCGGCGTCAGGCTGTCGAGCACTTCGGAGGTCAGCTCCCAGGAATCCAGCTCCGTCAGGAAGCTCCGGAACAGATTCATCTCCAGGTCCACGTCCCTGTGGAACCGCCGGAAGGCCGGGAAATCCTGCAGCTGCGTGCGCATGTAGCCCGCCAGCTCGATGCTCTTGAGATACAGATCGTCGAAATGCTTGGAGAATTCGCGGCTTCGCAGCTGCAGCCGCTTCTCGACCGGATCGAGCCCGCCGGTGATCGTCGCCGCATGGAAGGACGCATCGGACAACCAGAGTATGTCGTGATGCAGCGCGGCGAACCGCGGCACCGGGCGGCCCTCTTCCAGCTCGGCCAGGATGCGCATGTACTCCTCCAGCTCGTTGACCATATGGTTGATGAACGACGGCGTCAGGCCGAACGTAATACGGCCCAGGAGGATCCGTTCGAGCAGATGCAGCTTGAAATTCCGCAGCTCCTCCGTCAGCGGACAGGCCAGCCGCGTGACCGCTTCCGCTTCGGCATCGGTCGTCGCCTGCCGCGCGCGGGCGAGCAAATCGTCGAACGCCTTAATGAACTGCCCGGCGATCTCGATGTCTTTCGTCTCCATCGGCGCCAGCGCATTGAAGATAAAGCGGCTATGATCGCCTAAGATCTGCAGCCAGAACCGATGTTCGAACAACGCCGCGTCTTTCCCATCCACGCAACGACCGCCACCTTTCGTGAGTCTGTTCCATCCTTCTAGCCTATGCGGGCAGGAGGCGGGAAATACGGCCGTTCGGCGCATTGCCGGTCACGTGATTTCGCCCATGTCGACGATTTTGGCGTGCACGCGCAGCTTGAACTCCGCTTGTCCGAACGCTTCGCCCCAGTGATCCTGAACCTTCTTCCACGCCGCATACTGAAACGCGCGGGCATGGAGCCCCAAGCCGACGGGGTCCATCCGGTTCGCTTGAAGCTTGGCGATCAGGGCCGTCATCTGCGCCTGCAGCCGTTTATCGATTTGCGCTTCCAATTGCCCCGCGTCATGCAGGACGTCGAACGCGAAGAAACGTTCCGTCAACCGGATCTCGAGGTCGAAATCGAGATCGAACCGAAACTTGCCGCCGGTATAGGCGGTACGGACCTTGCGGCCGATGTCGAGCACGTAGAAGCTGATCGATCCCGCGTAGAGGAACGACGCCCCGGCCTTCTCCTGCTCCGGAAGCACGAGCGTGAGCGACAAATCCGACTTCTTGTCCTTTTGCAAAATTTGCAGCAGCTCGGTCTCCTCGATGCCGATCGAGGTCACGTACTTCCCGTCGTCGTTCAGCAACGCGGTGCTGTCGGCCACGACTTCCCGCTTATTCTTGCGCAATTCCGTCATTTCCGGCGTTCTTCCCCGCTCATGCAGCTGGCGGTGGAATTCCCAGAGGGACGTCTCCTCGACCAGATTCCGTTCGTAGGCCGTATCCAGCAAATTGGCGATATGGAGCGATAGCCTGCGTTTGTCGGGCGGCGCGAAGTACATGATATCGGCCACGGGCCCGTCGACGGCGACGAGCCGCGCTTTGACGCGGGTCTTGGAATCGCGGTAGAACACGTCGAGCAGCTTCACCCATTCGGGATGCTGCAGGAGCTTCTTGCCGATCAGGATGCACTGGAGCTTGCCCGTGCTGACCAAGGCCGATACGCGGGCTTCGAGTTCCCCCCTGGATTGCCGCAGCGTGATCGCGTTGACCTGCGTCACCTCGTTCTTGTTCTTCGCTTCCTTGTTGAATACGGGGCTGGAGGCGTAGATCACGAGCTTGTTGTCCTTGTCCAAATCCAGCCCGAACATCAGCACGAGCGTGATGTCCTCCAGGTCGAGCCTGTCCTTGCAGCCGGGAAGCACGGCCAGCATCGAGGCGATGAGCAGGATGGCCGCCGCCCGCCTCATGTCTGCCACCTTTTGAACTTCAGCATGACGGACAGGACGCCCCATAGGCACAGCGGGAATACGTAAGCGATCGCGATGCCGAAATTGCTGAACCATTTGAGGGCATCGACGCTCTCGTTCCAATCCGGGTTCCACAGGTACGTGACGACGACCATCCCCGCCAGGAACACCCCGAGGTACAGCTCCGGCTTGCCGCCGAACAAGAGCCGTTTCGTGCAATACACGGCAATGTAGAGCGGCGGGATCCACGTCTTCGAGATGATGAGCAGGTAACAGGTCAGCATGACGATATCGAATCGTTCCAGGAAGCGAAACTCGATGATTTTCACGACGGACAGCACCGCGTCGTTGAACTGGGTGATTTGGTCCGGGCTGTAGACCAGGAAGCAGATCAGCGTCAGGAAGAGATAGACCAGGAGCGTGAGCGTATTGGCGATTGCCACGCCGACGGACGCGTATCGCTTGCGGTCCAGATTCGGATAGATGTAATAGATCGACTCGAACCCGAGAAACGTGATGATCGTCGTATTCACCGTTTTGAATACCGGCATCCATCCTTCCTTCAACACCGGCAGCAAGTGCAGCCAATTGGCTTCCTTCAGGAGCACCAGCATCGCCAAGGGCATCCAGAGCGAGCACAGCACGACGACTTCCGAGTAACGGCCGATGATGCGCACGCCGCCTTTGACGATGACGTAAGCAGGAACGATGAACAGCAGCATCAAGGTGTACGGCGGCGTCTGCTGCATGATCCAGCTCTGAATGATGAGCACCATCCGATCGAGAATCAAGTACGCGAAAATCGCGCTGTAGACGACGAAGACGAGCGCGGTCAGCCGGCCGGCCCACTGGCCGAAATAATGGGCGATCAGCTCGAGTATGGTCCCCTTCGGATAACGCTTCATCACTTGCACGATGATCAGGCTGGCGACGACGGATACCGCCCAGCCCATGATCAGCGCGATCCAGCCGTCGGTGCCGCTGATTCTGGCCAAATCCGCGGGAATCGAGATGGCGCCGACGCCGAGCTGCATGCTGTGGATCGTCAGGACGAATTGGACGATCGTGATACGGTTCTGTTTGCTGTCCGGTTTCAGCCGATCCCTGCTCATTCCTCGTCGCCTCCATGGCTGCCGGAGCCCATTCTTCGTTTCTGCCGCGTGCGGATGCTCCGCGGACGGTTGGCCATCGTCCACAGCGGCAGCCGCATGAATACGTCCCTCCAATCGCGGACGCGGATCGGCGCGATCGGCGTGCTGTACGATTCGCCGAGCGAATGCAAGCCGATGATGCGCGCGATGAGCACCATGACGCAGACGATGATGCCGATCATGCCGAACAACGACGCGAGCAGCATGACCGGGAATCGGATCAAGCGGACGGCCGACGCCATGTCGTAGTTCGGAATGATGAACGACGCGACGGCGGTGGACGCGACGACGACGACCATCAGATTGCTGACGATGCCCGCCTGCACGGCCGCCTGGCCGATGACGATGCCGCCGACGATCCCGACCGTCTGCGCGACCGGGGCGGGAAGCCGAACGCCGGCCTCGCGCAGCATCTCCAGCGTGATCTCCATGATCAGCGCCTCGATGAACGGCGGAAACGGAACCGCCGCGCGGAATTGACCGATCGAGAGGATCAGGTCGAGCGGAATCACCTCGTAATTGAACGAAATGCACGCGATATAAATCCCGGGCAGGAAGGCCGCGACGAAGCAAGCGAAGAAACGCAGCAGCCGCAGAAAGCTTGCGATCGGCCAGCGCATGCTGTAATCGTCGATGCCCTGGAAAAACGCGACGAAATTGGTCGGCGCGATCAATACGCTGGAGGAACGGTCGACGACGACGCAGACCCGTCCTTGAAGCAGCTGGGATGCCGCCGTATCCGGCCGCTCGGTCGTGATGAACTGCGGCAGGAACGCGTACGGATCGTCCTCCAGCAGCTCCGCCAGCTGGCCCGTGTTCAGAATGCAGTCGATCTCCAAGCCGAGCAGCCGTTTTTCCAGCGCCTGGATCAGTTCGGGCTCCGTGATGTCCGCCATGTAGAGCATCGAAACCTTGCATGGCGCGCGATCCCCGACTTGGTATTCTTTGATCTTGAGCTCGCTCGTCGAGAGATACCGCCGGATGAGCGCGATATTGGATTCGCCGGTCTCCACGAACGCTTGATGCGCGCCTTTGAGCGAGGGTTCGACCTGGGAATCGGAGATGGCCCGCTGCGGCCAGCCCTGGGTGTCCAGCGCGTAGCCGTGCCCCATGCCGTCGACGAACAGCAAGCTCATGCCATTCAAGAGGGCTCTCTCGACTTGGGTCCAGCTCGAACAGGTTTGCAGCTTGCCGAGCGTAACGGGCAGCTCTCCGGACGCCGCGTCGTCCGCAATATGGAACATCAATTCCCGGAGTATGTTGTTGTTGACCGCATTCTTGTCCGTGAGACCGGACATATAGACGAGGGCCGCCCGCCTGCCGGCCTGTTTGTAAGGGAACGTGCGAACCACGAGATCCGGCGCGTGGCTGAACACGCGGCGCAGTTCGTTCAGGTTACGCTCCAGTCCGGAAGCCAGCTCGCCGCGCTCATCCGCCGGGCCGCCGTTCGAGCTTCGCGCGGATAAGCGCTTGGCGGCCGCGGCCAGCTTGAATATTCGCCAGATGATCGACATGTAGTTCCTCTTTCCACATCAAGCTTAGATACTTCATTTTGCCAATTGCAGCCAGTTTTTATGCGCCATCGGGTATTGACCGGGTCGGACGCAAAGCGAAAAAGGCAGCCGCTAAGGGCTGCCTTTCCTCGCCGATCGAGTTATTCGCATGATTGGCTGCGTACGACTTCCCAGGCCGATGCCTCCGATTACTGTCGCGCCGCGATCGCTTCTCCGATGCCTTCCTTCAATAGTTGAAACGCTTCGCTAAGCTTCGCTTTCGGAATCTCGCCGTACCGGTCGCCCAGGCTGACCTCGTACCGGCAGCCGCCCTCCGGCCCGGCATTGACGATATGCGCGAAGCCGACGCCCGTCCGCTCGCAGATGCCGACAAAGATGCGTTCCGCGGTCTCCTTCGGCAGGTCGATATGCACATGGAACATGTTGGATACCGGAACGGCCGGCAGCGTCGCGACGGCCGGACAATCGTTGTACATCGCGGCGAGCTCGACGGCGTCTCGATAATAGCCGGCCATCTTCGGCATCCGTTCCCGGAAGTAATGCGCGGCCGGAATAATATAGGGATAGAGGCTGATCAGATCGCCGCCGTGCCGGCGTTTCCAGATTTTCGACTCGGCCGTCATCTCCTCGCTGCCCGCCAGAATCGCCCCTGCGATGCCGCCGATGCCCTTGTAGAACGAGACGTAGACGCTGTCGAACAACGCGCAGATCTCCGCGGCGGTCTTGCGGTAATAAGGCAAGATCTCGAACAACCGCGCCCCGTCCAAATGAAGCTTGATGCCCCGCTCGCGGCAATGCGCCGAGATGGCTTCAAGCTCCGCGTAGTCCAGCAGCTGGCCGCCGATCTCGCGCTGCGGCAGCTCGAGCAGCAGGCAGGCGACATCGTCGGTCAACGCCTCCACGTCGGACAGCGTGATCAAGCGGTCCTTGTCGGCCAGCAGGATCGGCTCCAGGCGATGAAGCTCCCGCAGTCCGTTCTGTTCATGGATTTCCAGGTGGCACAGCGGATGATAGGCAACCTTGGCGCTTCCGCGGCGGTCGCTCCAGATGCGCAGCGCGATCTGCTGGGCCATCGTCCCGCTCGGGAAGAAGACCGCGGACGGCATGCCGAGCACTTCCGCCAGGTCCGTCTGGAATCGTTCGATCACTTCGCCCGAGCCGTACATATCGCTCGCCGTCTCTCCGTCGATGTCCCGGAAAGCTTCCAGCAGCACCTCCGCATTGCGCCTGGAATGCCCGCCGACGGGATAGACCGATTCGTTGAATGCCTGCAGCAGCGTTTTGGTATCGCTCATGTTCATGCTCCTTATCAAGAACGGATGGACCGTTCATCGTCAATAATGTGATGTCGCGCGGATCATCGGACTGCCGCGGATCGCCCGCGAACCGATGCCCTTAACAAGTATAGCAATTCTTTCTCCCGTCCCCAATCCCCTTCCCCGGACAAAATCAGCTTCGCCCCAGTACAACCCGAGCTCATCCGACATATGATGGAGTATGCAATTACTCTTCCCGCGGGGAGGTGATTTCAAATGACATTCGCACTTACGGATTGGATGCTGTATTCGATGTGGATCGTTATGGGAGCCATGGGCTTGAATTTCCTCCTCGGACTGTACAAATCCCTGAAAAGCAGCACGTTCTCCAGCGAGCTGATCACGGCTTACCTGACGGATCTGCTCATGCTCGTTCTCCCGCTGTTCATGCTCTCGAACATGACCGTCTTCGACAATACCGGCTGGATCATGGAAACGGCTTACTACGTCGGCGCGTTCGGCGTCGTCGTCAAATACGTGATGGATTTGAAGAACAAATTGTAATCGGATACAGGACAGCCGCCGGCACGCCGGCGGCTGTTTGTTTTTGCGCGCTTCTCCTTGCCAGCCGCGAACAAATATGTTAAACAAGTAAAGACATCATCGCTTAGGAGAGATTCCATTGGCACAGCTCTATTATAAATACGGAACGATGAACAGCGGCAAATCGTTCGAGATCATCAAAGTCGCCCATAACTACGAGGAACAAGGCAAACGCGTGCTGATCTATTCGCCTTCCTTCAGCGCGCGCGGAACGTCGAAGCTGGTCGGCTCGCGCGTCGGCTTCGAGCGGGAAGCGATCCCGGTCGAGGAAGACACCGACTTGTACGAGAACGTCAAGTCCCATCTGTCCTCCTCGGGCCCGAAGCAGATCTACTGCGTGCTCGTGGACGAAGCCCAGTTTCTGAAGAAGCATCACATCATCGACTTGACGCGGGTCGTGGACGAGCTAAACATTCCGGTCATGGCCTTCGGCCTCAAGAACGATTTTCAGAACCAGCTCTTCGAGGGCAGCTACAATCTGCTGATCCAAGCGGACAAGATCGAGGAAATCAAGACGATCTGCTGGTACTGCGACCGCAAAGCGACGATGGTCATCCGCTTCCGGGACGGAGAGCCGGTCAATTCCGGCGAACAGATTCAAGTCGGGGGCAACGAAGATTACAAGCCGGTCTGCAGGCGCTGCTACAATCAAGCTTTCCGCGTGGTCGACACGTCGCTGGAAGAATAACGCGGGAGTTGGAATCGCACGCAACCAAGAGGCGGAGAACGCCTCTTTTTTGTTTGTTCCCCGGCGCCGTTCTTCGTTGGCTGACAGCGGTTGTCAAGGTTATAACGCTATGCTGGATGGGAACCGCACGCAGAAAGTTCGCAGTCCGATCCACTGCCGGCGGCCGGTCTGCATATGTCAAAAATATCACATAATTTTCTTTTGACTTCCGTCCGGCGCAGACTTAAAGTGGAAGGAAATAGTAATCTAGGAGGCGCTTATGTCCGCTCAACGTTCCACCCCGCCCGTCGTCCCTTTCACGTCGATGCGTCAGCTGGTCGGCCCGCTTCTCGCCATCATCGTCGGCATTTTCATGGTTATCCTCGACAGCACGGCCGTGAACGTCGCGGTTCCCAAGCTCGTCGACGATTTCCACAGCAAGCTGGAAACCGTCCAATGGACCATCACCGGCTACGCGCTTGCCCAAGCCGCGGTCATCCCGCTCGCGGGCTGGATCACGGACAAGTTCGGTTCCAAGCAGATTTTCATCGTCTCGCTCGTGCTGTTCACGCTCGGCTCCGTCTTGTGCGCGACCGCGCAAAGCGTCGACCAGCTCATCCTGTACCGCGTGCTGCAAGGACTCGGCGGCGGGATGGTGTCCCCGATCGCCTTCGCGATGACGTACCGGTTCAGCCCGCCCGAGAAAGCCGGATCCATCATGGGATTGATGGGCATTCCGATTCTGCTCGCTCCGGCGCTCGGCCCGATCATCTCCGGCTACCTCGTCGATTACGTCCAATGGGAATGGATCTTCCTCATCAACATTCCGGTCGGGATCCTCGGCGTCATCCTGTGCGTCCTGCTGCTTCCGAGCCTGCCCAAGAAATCGTCCACTTCCTTGGACATGCTCGGCATCATTCTCGGCCCGCTCGCGTTCTCCGGCCTGTCCTACGGCCTCAGCGAGGGCTCCACGAGCTGGACCTCCGACAAGACGATCATCGGGCTGATCGTCGGCGCCGTCGCGCTCGCCGCCTTCATCGTCGTCGAGCTGACCCGCCGGGAAGAACCGCTGCTCGAGCTGCGCGTATTCCGCTCGTCGCTGTTCACCCGGGGGATTCTCATCCAGTGGGTGCTGCAGTTCGTGATGTTCGGCATCATCTTCTCCGTGCCGTACTTCATGCAGAAGCTGATGGGCATGTCCGCGTTCAATGCGGGCATGTGGACGTTGCCGCAGGCACTCGCGGCCGGCATCTTCATGCCGATCGGCGGGCGGCTGTACGACCGGATCGGGGCGAGGCCGCTCGTGCTGGTCGGGCTGACGATCGTCGGCGTCGGCGCGTTCCTCATCTCCCGCATCGATCCGACGGACACGCCTTGGCAGTTCCTGATCCCGCGCGCGATGCTCGGCATGGGGATGGGGTTGTCCTTCCTGGCGCTGAACACGCACTTGATCCAGTCGGCGCCGAGCAATCTCGTCAGCCGCGTCACGTCGCTGACGAGCGCGGCGCAGCAGATCATGACGTCGTTCTCGGTCGCGGGCCTCACGACCATCATCGCCAACCGCACGGCGCACTACGTGGCGGACGGCGAACAGCCGATGCCGGAGGCGATGACGAACGCGTTCCACGATGCCTACCTCGTGCTGGTCGGACTCGCCGTCTTCGGCCTGCTGTGCGCCCTGACGCTGAAGCGTCCGAAGACCAACGCCGAGAATGCGCCCGTCGCGCATGCGGTGGATATGGGCTAATAGCCAAACGACGACGTCGAATGGCTCATTAAACGACGGGCGTCGATTGGCGCACTAAACGACAAAGCGTTCCGGGCCTCCTGCCCGGAACGCTTTTTCTGTGCTCGCTCCCGCCCGTGGCCTGTAGCAGAGCTTGCGGCGGCATGCGAGATGCCGCCAATATGCCCATTCGCGATAATCGCTTGCATCGGCATACAAAAAAGCCATGGTCCCCCGGATCGAGCCGGGCAACCATGGCCGCTATCAGCCATTCGAAACAAACGTCGCGCTTAAATCTCCATCTCTCGGCCCGCGGAATCCACGAAGCCGTGCTGCTTGACCTTCAGCGGACGTACCCGCTCCAGTATGCCGACCAGCTGTTCGGCCGTCTGCGCCGGATCGCCGGGCGCCTGCTCCCCGCCCATGTCCGTCTTCATCCAGCCTGGATGGATCGCCAGCACTTGAAATCCTTGCGGCTCAAGCTCCTTGCGCAGCTTCTCAGACAGATACGTCAGCGCCGACTTGGACAAGCCGTACGGGTAATCGCCTGCGTAAACGCCTGCGTACGCGCCGGCTTCGGAGGATATGTTCATAATGGAAGGCATGCTCGCCGTGCGGAGCATCGGCAGCAGCGCCTGGATCATTTTGATCGGGCCGAACAGATTCGTCTCGAACGATTCCGCCAAATCGTTGAAGGACATCGATTCGATATCGTGATCGCGGCCGAGCAGGATGGCGGCATTGTTCACGAGCGCGTCGACGGGCGATCCGCTTTCCGACAATCCGGCAGCCAGCCGCTCGATCGATTCGTCGCTCGTCACGTCGAGCTCGACGAACGCGATCTGCGCGCGCAGCGAATCGTCCAATTTCCCGTAACGGGCTTCGGCTGCCGCCTTGTCGCGGACGCCCGCGATCACGTGATGACCGCGCTTCGCGGCAACGACCGCCAGCTCGTAACCCAATCCGCGGCTTGCGCCTGTAATGACAATTCTCATGCTTCCATACCCCTCTCCGAAAGTAGTCCGGTCTTTATTATAACGCTTTCAAGAAGGGGAAAGCCAATCGCGGCCGAGCCGCAGGAATCCCTGCGGGGCGTTGTCGGCCGAATTTCGATCGTCTTGCGCGCGAAAAGGCGGTATTTGACCGCCGCACGGCGATTCCGCTGCCCGAATCCAAACGTGCCGCGCGGCGCTTCGTTTCCATGCCGAACCGAGTCCGAAGCGAACTCCCGCCACGTTAGATGAAGGATTCGTAAACGCGTATAAAACGCGTCCGCTTAAGGGCATTCTAGTCTCTGTTGCCAGCAACATCCAGCACACCCATAAGAGGAGGTATACATATGAACAATGAAAGCAATCAAACATCGAAAGCCGACGTGCAGTCTTCCGAGCTGAACAAATTGCCGGTTCCGGGCCAAGACGACACCGAATTCTCCGCTGAAGAAGCAGCGGAAGCGTTCGAGCAGAACGACTCCGCGAAGCGTTTGCCGCAAAACCACGAGCAAGACTGACCGGCCGCTGACGGCGGCAGGCGATGGCATGAACGCCGCCGCCGCTCCAAACGTCGGCTGCCACGGCATGGCCGCGAACATGCGCGTCGCCTTGCGCAGTCGCGCGACCGGCAACGAAGAAGCCTCCCGGAATCCGAGAGGCTTCTTCGCGCGGTTCAGGCCGTTTCCGGCGGGCACGCTTACGCTGATCTCATCGCATGCAGCATGGCTTGCAGCTTCAGGACCGTGTTCCAATTGCGCGTCGTCACGCCGTCGCCGAGCTTGCCGAGATTCGCCGCCAGCTTGGAGTCGCGCATGCCCTCCGGGTAATGGCAATACACGGCGGTGCCGTCGATATGATAGCGATCCAGCTCCGAGATGCCGACATCCAGCTTCCCGATCTGCTGCGGCGTCAACGGCTCCCGGAGCACCGACAGGTGGACGCTCTTTCCTTCTTCCTTCGCCTCGTCGGCATACGGGCAGCCCGCCACGATCGCGTCCAGCTCGGCGTCCGTCCGAACCATCACCTTGGCGGCAATGCCGGATATCCGCAGGATCGCCTGCTCGATCTCGCTCTCGGCCGTCGCTTGGTCCAGCGCCGATTGAAAAACGATGTTGCCGCTCTGGATATACGTCTGCACCCGGCCGAGGCCGATGGTTTCCAGCTCGCGCCTCAGCTCCGCCATGGGCAGCTTGTTGTTGCCGCCGACATTAATGCCTCTGATAAGCGCCGCGTAATTCGTCATGCCCGATCCACTCCATCCATCCGATTGCTTCCACTATACCCAATGCGCCGTCGGATGACAACGGCAGCCCGCATTACGCCCGGTGCGCGTAGCCTTTCGTCCGCGCTTGGGGATGCCGCTTCAGGCGCCTCAGCCGCTTAGCGAGCTCGGGCAGCGCCACGCCGAACAGCACCAGCGCGACGCCGGCCCACTGCAGGAGGCTGACGTTCTCGTGCAGCACGACCGCCGACAGCATGACGGCCACGGGAAGCTCGGACGCGCCGAGAATCGTGGCCATCCCCTCGCCGATATGCGGCACGCCGGCCGCGAACAGCACGGGCGGGATAAAGGCGCCGAACAAGCCGAGCAGGAAACCGAACAGCAGCAGATGGCCTAGCAGCAGGCCGTTGATCAGAAACGCCGGCGGGAACAGCGCGAATACCAGCACGAGGCCGCCGGTAATCATCCAGGCGCTGCGGTAGGCCGGCTCCGCGGAAGGCACGGCTTTGCCGCTGAACAGGACGAACAAGGAATAGCTGACGGCCGCCAGCAGTCCCAACGCGACGCCGAGCAGATCGAAATTCGACAAGCCCTGGTCCAGTATCCCGGCCGCCAGCAGCGTTCCGCCGAACAACACGCCGAGCGTGGCCAGCATCATGCCGCTCGGCCGTTTGCGCATGCGAATCGCATGGATCAGCACGCCCATCCACGTGAATTGAAAGAGCAGAATGATCGCGAGCGAATTCGGAATGTAGCGCAGCGATTGATAGTAGAGCAGACCGGTCAAAGCCGTCGGCATCCCGGCCGCCATGAGCATCAGCCGCTGCTTCCAGCTCAAGCCCGTGCGCGCCGGCACCGCAGCCGAGGCTGCATTTGCGCCTCGGGAATCGGTTTCTCCGCGTTGCGGCGGCTTGCGCATTGCCCGGATTTTCGTGTACAGCGCCAGCAGCCAGGAGAGCACGAAGCCCACCAGCAATTGCGAGCCGACCACCTCGCCCAATTGATAGCCCTCGCCGTAGGCTTTGACGACGATCGTCGATAGGATGCCGTAGCTGACGGCACCCATCAGAACAGCGACTGCGTATTTCATCTCTATGTTGTCCCCTTCCCGAGCTGAGCAGTCCGATGGTTGCGGAGGGCATGCGAACACGCAAAAAACTTCCTAACCGCAAATATGGAATCATCCGGGGATCATTCCATATTCGTAGTTAGGAAGTTACGGCTTCCTGTAGAAACCCCCGCCCTGTTGCGAGGCTATACGAATCGTTGTTCATACCGCTATAATGCTCTCTTACGAATGTTACATGACAAGTGAGTTCTTGTCAATCGCCGTTTACGCCCAATCTTGGTTAATCCAGCTTGCCGTAGTCGCTTCGCATGATCGTTCGGACATGCCCGGCCCATAACCCGTTCGCCGGACAATACTTGCGCGCGACCTTTTCGATCGTCGTCAGGCCCCGCTCCACGTAATTGTCGTTGATGAGTTGTCCGAATTTCCGGATGCTGTCCCCTTTGGTTTTGAAGCTGAAGGCCATTTTATGGGCATTTCCGGTCGTCGCGTTGAGACCGAACAGGTTGTTCTTGGTCCGGGATAGCGTGCTCTTGCCGTTGCCGCTTTCGAGCTTCATGACCGCGATCGTGAAGAAAGCGTTGATGCCGTATTTTTCTTCGACGCCCAGAATGACGTCCTCGAGTCCCAATCCCGAGAGCTTGGTGCCCTTCAGCAGCATGGCGACATGCTCCTTCGTCATGCCCGAAGCGGACATCACCTTGGAAGTCGGCTTGACGGGGTTGCCGGCTTTCGACGGCTTCGCCGGCAAGGCGATCGCTTCGCCCGAAGCGGCGGTTTTGGCCTGCAGTTTCGGTTGGGGCGCTTGATTGGCTTGCATCGGAAAAGCGGCGGAGGCGGAGGCGGAAGCGGACAATATCGAGACCGGAGAGTCGGGCCGGGTCGTCTTCGCGGTCGGCGCCGGATCCGCCGCTTCGGCATAACGGCCGTTCACGTAGCCGCCGTCCTTCATCGACAGCCAGCCGGACGGGGTGACTTGCTGCACCTGCAGGAGCGTGCCCTGTTCCACGACGCGGAGAATATCGGCGTCGGCGCTCGGCAAAGCGCGAACGTTGAGATAAAAGGAGGTTACTTTATATGTATGTAAAGGCGTTTCGATCGGAGGGGAGACGGTCTTGGTCTTCGCGGGAACGGCTGCGGCCGTGACGGGAGGCGCTTTGGGGATGACGGTGGCGGGCTGAAATTCGGATTTCGGCTGCGCCTGCGCTATCGGCGCCGGCTGGGGAAGCGCAGAGGCGACCGGCAGTTGGCCGTGCCACCGGGGAAGCGCGAAATCGGACGAACTTTTATTCCAAACGCTTGCCGGAAGATTGAACGAAACGAACAAGGACGCGAGCAGCGCCGCGCAAATCGTCATATAAGCCACTACATTCCACTGGATACTCCGAGACATGGATACACCTCTTCCTTGGATTTTTAGGGCCTTTCCGATATGAGTTAGATTGTAAAGGCTGTCTAATGAAAAGCATGTCAAAGCGTCTGTGAAAAACTTATGAACTTTTGTCGATGGACATTCCTCTTCTGGCGAAACAAAAAGAAGCCTGATCGCTCAGGCTTCCCGAATGAGAATTTTCCAATCTTTTATCGGAACCGCGATTATTCCGCCAAACCCGCGTCAGGGTAGCGTTTGCGGCCTTTGTACCCGTCGTCGTAACCGTGATAATACGCCGCTTGCTCCTCGCCTTGCTTCCAGCAGATTAGAATTTCCTCACCATTCAATACGGAAGGAAAATCGATCAGGCCGGGATTGATCATTTTGAGCAAAACGCCCTTGCGTTCGAAGTTGCCGACCGCGAGCTCCACTTCCATCCGCATGAACTCCAGCTGGCTTTCCAGCTCGAAGAACGGATCGTCCGTCCCGTTGTCCGCGGGAAGGGTTCCTTCCCTATGCTTCTTCGTCAATTGATGCAGCAGCTCGAATTTCATTTCGAATTGCTGCGTCAGCAGCTGCAGCTTGAACAGGTCCTCCTGCAGCTCGGGAAGCATCGCGTTGGCTTCCTCCAATGTAAACGTAACGACTGGCTTCATGCGACAATCCACTCCTTAGAGCCAGTTTACTGCATCTCGCGAAAAAATGCCATTTGCCATGGCCGCTCGACTCCGCGGGGCCTCCGCCGCCGACAAAAAGAAAAAGCCGGCGCTCCCCATCGAGCTCCGGCTCCGTTCGTTCGCGCAGCGTGTGGTCAGACCGTCGCCAATGGCGCGTAGCCCGCCGCTTCGTAGATCATTTCCGACAGCTTGACCACTTTCAGGGCAAACTCGCCCGGCACCAGCACTTCATGACGCCCCAGGATGGCATCGACGAAGCTCTTGTCCTGGTTCGTGGTCGCCTGCGGCAGCTCCGGAACCGTCGGCTCCTGCTTCCAGCGGCGCAGCGTGATTTTGCCGTTATCATAGAAGATGCCGCCCGTCTCGCCGCAGAAGACGAACGTCTCGTGCCAGCAAGGCGCATTGCCGACCAGGTTAAGTCCCGCTACCGCGCCTTCCGCGAACCGGATCGACGTGAACGTGTCGATCTCGACCGGCGTGCCGTGCATATGCAGCTGCGGCTTCACTTCGACCGGCGTCAAGCCCGTCGTCCAGAGGAGCACGTCGATGATGTGGCTGCCGGAATCCATCAGGAACCCGCCTCCGGACAAGGCCGGATCCTGGCGCCACGAACCGCTCGTGCCGGGCTTCCATTCTTGATAGAGCGATGCCGTGACCGACGTCAGCTTGCCGATTTCGCCGCTCGCGATCGCGTCCCGGATATACAGGAATTCCGGCTGGAAATGGCGCTGGTACGATACCTGCAGCAATTTGCCCGCTTGTTCCGCGATCTGGATCAGCTGGCCCGCTTCGACGGACGAACAGGTCATCGGCTTCTCCAGCATGACATGCAGCCCTTTGCGCAGGGCGGCGCTCGCTTGTTCGAAGTGCAGCGTGTGCGGCGAGCAGATGATCACGGCGTCCGCTTCGCCGCTATCCAGCAAGTCCCGGTAATCCGTGAAGGTCTTGACGCCGTCCAGCCCGTGCTCGGCGATGAATTTGTCCCGATTGTCCGTGCTCGTGTCCGCCAGGGCCGTGATCGCCGCTTCCGGGAGCTCCCGGAGCTGGCGCGCGTGCCAGCCTGCGATTCCGCCCGTACCGATAATGCCAATGCGAATTGCGTCCAACTGCTTCGCCTCCCGATGATAAATGGCTCTTTCTTCATTAAAATTAGCATACCTTGCAAGCGCGACCAATCCAAAATTACGCCAATCTGCGGAATCCGGGATGAAATGTTTGCTCGGCGGCAATGTAGGCAATGATAAACGGGAACCACGAATTCACGAAAGCTGCATACAGGAGGATGATAACGACCATGAAACACGCACGTTTGTTGAAAGGAACGGCCGCCGCCGCATTGCTTATCGGACTCGCGGCCGTCAATCCGCTCCAGGCGCTGGCCCGCGACCATCACGAGCAGCAGGCGCCGGCGGTGACGGTAAAGCTCGTCAACGCCAGAGGCGAAGCGATCGGTTCCGCGACGCTCACCCAGAAGCACGATGCGGTAATGGTCCGCGTCGAAGCGAGCAAGCTGACGCCGGGCGAACACGGGCTGCATTTCCACGAGACGGGCAAATGCGAAATTCCGGGCTTTACGACCGCAGGCGCGCATTTCAACCCGGCCGCGAGAATGCACGGCTTCAATAATCCGAAGGGCTTCCATAACGGCGACCTGCCCAATCTCAAGGCGGATGCCGGCGGCAACGCCAAAGCCGAATTCGAAACCAAGGTCGTGACGCTGAAGCAGGGCGAGCCGAACTCGCTGCTCAAAACCGGCGGAACCGCGCTCGTCATTCACGATAAAGCCGACGACTACGTCACCGATCCGTCCGGCAATTCCGGCGACCGGATCGCCTGCGGGGTCATTCAATAAAGAAACGCTTCGATTCGAAGCCACGGCCGGGACACCGCTGCCGCGGCTTCTTTCGTTTACATGCGGCCGGAAATCCGCTACATTGATAGAGTTGCAGAATCGGAGAGTCCGAGAGAAACCAGACCAGCATGAAGGAGCAGGAAACAGATGAACGCAGGCACGACGAAAGCATTATCCCCTTGGGTGGAGGCGCTTGACCTGAAACCCCATCCGGAGGGCGGCTGGTATAAGGAACTATGGAAGGCCTCCTTCGCGATACCGCAGGAGGTGCTCGGAGGCGCGTATTCCGGGGCGCGATTCGCGGCCACGTCGATTTATTTCGTGCTGCACCCGGACGAATTTTCCGACTGGCATACCGTCCTGTCCGACGAACTGTGGCTCTGGCATGCCGGAAGCCCGCTGCTGCTGACGCTGGGCGGAACGGATGCCGAGCCGCGGAAGACCGAGGACATCGTGATCGGACCGGATATCGCGAACGGCCAGCATCCGCAGGCGCTCGTGCCGGCGAACGCCTGGCAGATGGCGAAGCCGCTCGGCGACGAGCCGGTGCTCGTCTCCTGCGTCGTCGCCCCCGGCTTCCACTATGACGATTTCAAGCTGATCGCGCGCGATTAAGCCGGGCACGGAACAAGCGAAAGCCAACCAGTAAATTCTGGTTGGCTTTCTAATTGTCAACCCCCGGTTTATGAAGCATTTCTCATTATTTTCTAACAAACCGCTTTTTTGCCTTGGTGCGAAAGGGTTTTCGTTTACATTGGTAAGTTGTGGAAGGTTTAGGCGTGCTATAGTAATTCTCGAGCATATCCCGTCCACGGTCTACACCAAACCCTTTCCACCAGGAGGAAGACACCATGAAAACCACGATGAAAGCAACCTTCTCCAAAAAACTGCTCGCCCTCGCGCTTGGCGTGTCGCTCGCTTTCACGGGCGCGCTGACGTTGACGCCGCATACGACGCATGCCGCGTCGTCCTCGTCCACGACGGCCCTCGCGAACAAGATCGAAGCGACCGGCAAGAAATACTTGGGCGTTCCTTATAAATTCGGCGCGAAATCCGGCATCACGAGCGCGTTCGACTGCTCTTCCTTCATTCAATACATCTTCAAGAAGAACGGCATCAGCCTGCCGCGCTCGTCCCAGCAGCAATCGAAGGTCGGCGTCAGAGTGTCCAAGAGCGCCCTCAAGCCGGGCGACCTCGTCTTCTCCGACACGAACGGCGACGGCGTCATCAACCACGTCAGCCTCTACATCGGCGACGGCAAGCTGCTGCACACGTACCGGGTCGGCATCGGCGTGACCGTCTCCACGTTCAAGGGAAGCACGTGGGACAATCGCTTCGTCACGGCGCGCCGCGTCCTCTAGCATCCTCCGCCGTCCGCGTGCGGGAGCCTCGTGCTCCCGCACGTTTTTTGCGTGGATGGGCAAGCGTATAGTCCCGTCCCGCCGGCGCCCCATACACTGGAGAAGAAAGGGATATCCGCTCAGGGAGGCGTTGGCGATGAAATTGGATATAGGCTGCGGCGCTCATAAACGGCCGGATTACTACGGGATCGACCGCGTCGCGCTGCCCGGCGTCAATTGGGTCAGCGACTTGAACGGCGACCTCCCGTTCCCGGACCATTCCGTGGAATCCGTCGCGGTATGCCGGATGCTCCCTTACGTGGACGATCTCGCGCACACGCTGTCGGAGCTCTACCGCATCAGCATGGACAGGGCCGTCCTTACCGTCTTATGTCCGTACGCGCATCATTTCCGCCACAGCTCCAACCCTTACTTGAAGCACCGCTTCGACGAACATACCCCCCGCTACTTGACCGCGCGCTTCATGCAGCCCGACGACGGACCGGCCTGTCCCCCCCTTGCCCCGTACGATTACTTACCCCCGCTCCCCTATGATTTCCGGCTGCTTCATATGGAACTGTTCTACGAGCCGGCTTATTCCCCTCCGCTGTACGAACCCGACGAGCTGGAGATGCTGAAGGAACTGCAGGCGAACGTCGTGGATGAGATCCTGTACCGCTTCGTCGCGGTCAAAAGCGAGCTCGGCTTGGAGGAGTGGCGCCAACTGTGCGTGCAAGAGCATTCCGAGCCGCACGGCGTCCTGCAGCTGCGGCGCCGCGGACAGTAGTCCCTGCATCGCCGGGTCATAACATACGCCCGTTTCTCCGCGCATATGCTCCTATAGTGTATTCAGTCACTCACACGATAGGGGGTGAGGAACATTGCTCTCGTAGTTCGGGCTACCGTGAATTTGACCGGCGCCATCACTTTTACCGGCAATACGCTCGGTCTCAGCCGTTCGACGACGGAGGGCGTTCCCGGTACCCAAGACAGCATCGGCGCGTTCGTCACGACCAACACCGCCGTTCGGTTCGGCACGTATCCGTTCGGAACGACGAATAACTATCTGCTCAACAATTCGTCCGCGATACTCGTATTGCCGTCAGGCAGCTCCGTCGTCTACGCGGAGCTGATTTGGGGCGGCTCTTATCTCGTTCCGGGCGTGAATTTGAGCGCGGCGATCAACAATCCCGTCACGCTCGTTCTGCCGAACGGCACGTCGGCCAGCGTCACGCCGGATCCCGCAACCGCCAACACGTTCGACCTGGGCTCGGGGCAGCTCGGTTATACCCGTTCCGCCAACGTCACGTCGCTCATCCAGCAAAGCGGCGCGGGGACGTATACCGCCGGCGCCATCGTCGGAACCATCACCGTCACCGACGCGACCATCAATCATGCCGGTTGGACGCTTGGCGTCATTTACGCCAACCCGACCCTTCCGTTTCGCAACATGTCGCTGCGCGCCGGCGCCGTGCTTATCCAAGCGGATTCCGGTCCCGTCACGACGACGCTGACGGGCTTCGCAACGCCGGTAACCGGGACGCTCGGGGGCAGGGCGTTATTCAGCGCGCAGGAAGGCGATGCCAACCGTTCGGGCGATCAAGCCCTGTTCGGACCGACCGCGGCGGCGCTCGTCGCGTTGTCGGGACCGAACAATTTCGCGAACAACTTCTTCGCCTCGCAGATCAACAACGATGCGGGCAACCTGGACCAAACCGGCACCTTCGGCACCCGGAATCAAGTCAACGGCGCTCCGGGCTCCAATATCGTCGGCGGCCGGCAAGGCTGGGACATCACCAACATTAACGTTTCCGCGCAGCTGGCCAACAATCAATCGTCGGCGGTGCTCCGGCTCACGACCTCCGGCGATGCCTACGTCGTCAACGGCGTCGCCATCCAAGTCAACATCAATTCGCCTACGATCACCGTCTCCAAGAGCGCGAACGTCGCGGGCACCGTCATCGGCGATCAGATCACGTATACCGTCACCGTCAACAACACCGGCAACGCGAGCGCGGCAAGCGTCGTCGTCAGCGATACGCTGCCGGCAGGCTCCGCCTTCGTCGCCGGAAGCGTCGTCGTCTCCGGCGTATCGAGGCCGACGGCCGACATCACGGCCGGCGTTCCCATCGGCTCCTTGGCCTTCGGCACCTCCGTCACGCTTACATATCGGGCCGTCGTGACCTCGCTGCCGAACTCGCAGCAGCTGTCGAACACCGCCAACGCCGCCTTTACGTTCCAGAGCGTCGCGGGCGGGGACGTGATCAGCGGGGTCATCCCGTCGAACACGGTCAATACGCCCGTCTACGCGCCGGTCATCGCGATGACCAAGAGCGCGAATACCGCGAACGCGTCCGTCGGTTCTACCGTCACGTACTCGGTGCTCGTCTCGAATACCGGCAGCATCGGCGCGACCACGACCTTTACCGACAACATCCCGGCGGGCAGCACGTTCGTGCCGAACAGCTTTGCCGTAAACGGCGTCACCCAGCCGGGCGCCAATCCGGCAACCGGCGTCAACATCGGCGTCGTGCCGGCCGGCGGTTCGCGGACCGTTACTTTCCAGGTGCTCGTCAACAGCCTTCCGTCGCCGCCGCAGCTGACGGACCAAGCAACCGCGACGTATATCTACAGTCCGCCTGACGGCCGAACGCTGAACGGTTCGGCGGCATCGAACACGCTCACGATTCCCGTCAGCCTGCCGAACGTCAATTCAACGAAAAGCGCGAACCGGACGGCGACGACCGTCGGGGATACGGTCACGTTCACGACGGTCGTCGCCAACAGCGGCGTGGCCCCGGTGACGAACGTGATCTTCAATGATCCGGTTCCCGCGGGAACCGCCTTCGTATCGGGTTCCGTCACCGTGAACGGCGTCGCCCAGCCAAACGCCGTGCCGGCCGGCGGCATCTCGCTCGGCACGATCGCGGCGGGAAGCTCCTCGACGGTCGTGTTTCAAGTGCTCGTCACGTCGCTGCCGAGCCCTGCGCAGATCAGCAACCGGTCTTCGACCTCCTACAGCTCGGGAACGTTCACCGGCGTTTCCCTTTCCAACTCGGTCAGCGTGCCGGCTTTCCTGCCGGTGATCGGCGCGCAGAAATCGGCCAGCGAGACGCAGGCCACCGTCGGCGATACCATCACGTACACGTTCGCGATCCAGAATGCGGGCAATTACGTTGCGCTGCTGACGCTGACGGATGCGCTGCCGGCCGGCACGGTCTACGTCCCGAACAGCATCTCCGTCAACGGCTCGCCTCGACCGGCCGCCACCCCGCAAACCGGCATCCCGATAGGCGTAGTCGCCGCGGGCGGTTCCGCGACGGTGGTCTTCTCGGTCGTGCTGCAATCGCTGCCGAATCCCCCGAATCTCATCAACCAGGGATCGATCGCGTATGCGTATACGCTGCCGGACAACCGGACGTTCAACGGCGCCGTCAATTCCAATGCGGTCAACATTCCCGCCTCCTCGCCGAACGTAACCGTCGCCAAAAGCGCAAGCGAATCGGTCGCCGCGGTCGGAGACGAAGTCACGTACACGCTCGTCGTGACCAACAACGGCATCGTGCCCGTTACGCAGGTCATCGTCTCGGATCCGATTCCGGACGGCTCCCAGTTCATCGCCGGCAGCGTGCTCGTCGGCGGTGTTCCCGCGCCTTCGGCCAATCCGGCATCCGGCGTGGCCGTCGGTTCGATCGCGCCGTCCGCCTCGGTGACCGTCTCGTTCCGGGTCGCGGTCGTCGCGGTACCGGCAGGCGGTTCCCTGAGCAACCGGGGCGCGGTCAGCTTTACCTCCGGCGCCTTCACCGGATCGTCGTTCTCGAACACGATCGCCATTCCCGTGTTTCAACCGATCATCTCGATGCTGAAGAGCGCGAACCGGACGGCGGCGACGCTCGGCGACACGGTGGTCTACACGCTGCAGGTGCAAAATACCGGCAATATCGGCGCGAACGTCAACGTAACGGACAATATCCCGGCGGGCACGACGTTCATCACCAACTCCGTTCTGCTGAACGGCGCGCCGCAGCCGGGCACCAACCCGGCCACCGGCATTCCGATCTTCACGATCGCTCCCGCGGGCTCGGCCGTCGTCACCTTCGAGGTCGTCGTCGATTCCCTGCCTAATCCGCAGCAGCTCGTCAACCAAGGAAACGCCGCCTATTCCTATACGCTGCCCGACAGCAGGACGCTCTCCGGCAATACGCCGTCCAACGTCGTGACCATCCCCGTCTCCGCGCCGAACGTTTCCGTCGTCCTCAGCACGACGGCCGTCGACGCGGTGACGGGCGACACGATCGTCTATACCGGCGTCGTGACGAACAACGGCATCGCGACCGTCAACAACGTCACCTTCGTCGGGCCCGCGATACCCGGCACTTCCTTCGTGCCGGGCAGCGTGACGGTGAACGGAGCGGCAAGACCACAGGCGGATCCTTCCGCCGGTATTCTGATCGGTTCCTTGGCGCCAGGCGCCTCTGCGACCGTGACCTATGGGGTGAATATTAATATGCCTGTTTCCGATCAGATTCTCAATCAGTCGACCGTCAGCTTCACGTCCGGCGCATTCTCCGCCACGTCCTCGTCCAACGTGACGACGACGCCGGTGACGCAGCCGATCATCGGGATGGTCAAAACGGCCAATACGGCGAACGCGTCCGTCGGCGATACCGTCACGTTCACGATCGCGGTCAGCAACACCGGCAATTTGCCCGCCAACGTGACCGTGACGGATACCGTGCCGACGACGACGACGTTCCAGGCGAACAGCGTCATCGTCAACGGCACGCCGCAGCCGGGCGCCACGCCGACGGGCGGCATCAATGCCGGCACGATCAATCCCGGGGCGACCACATTCGTCATGTTCTCCGTCGTCATCGACTCGCTGCCCAATCCGCAATTCCTGGTCAACCAAGCGTCGTCGACCTATACGTTCACGCCGCCCGACGGCCGGCTCCTGACGCGGACCCAGCAGTCCAACACGCTGTCCATTCCCGTCTCTTCGCCCAATGTGACCGCCGTGAAATCGTCCACGTCGACCGCCGTTTCCGTCGGGGACGTCATCCCCTATTCGGTGCTGGTATCGAACGCGGGCATCGCGCCGATCTCCAATGTCGTGTTCATCGACGGCATTCCGGCCGGCACGGCGCTCGTTCCGGGCAGCGTGACGGTGAACGGCATCGTCGTGCCGGGCGGCAATCCGGCTTCCGGCGTCACGCTGGGCACGATTGCGAGCGGCGCCAACGCGACGGTCGCGTACGCGCTGACCGTTACGTCCGTGCCGACGCCGGCGACGATCACGAACCAATCCACCGTCTCTTACACGTCCGGCGCGTTCTCCGGCATCAGCTTCTCAAACACCGTCAACATCCCGGTCTTCCAGCCGGTCATCGGAGTGGTGAAATCGGCAAGCACGACGAACGCCACCGTCGGCGATACGGTCAATTATTCGTTCGCCGTCTCCAATACCGGCAACTACGTGGCGCTCACCACCCTGACGGATACGATCGCGCCGGAGGTCTCGTTCGTGCCGAACAGCGTCATCGTCAACGGCACGCCGCAGCCGGGCGCGGATCCGGTCACGGGCATCCCGCTCAACGTCATCGCGCCGGGAACGACGACGACCGTGACGTTCTCCGTCGTCATCAACTCGCTGCCGGCGGGACAGCAATTATCCAATCAAGCGACGGCCTCTTACGCTTATACGCTTCCGGACGGCCGGACGCTAACCGGCTCGTCGCTCTCCAATACGCTCTCGTTCCCGGTATCTCCTCCGGACGTCAGCGTCGTCAAAAGCACGGCCAGCACGGCGCTCACGACCGGCGACACCTTGTCGTACAGCATCGTCGTCGGAAACGGCGGGATCGCGCCGGTCGATAATGTCGTCTTCTCCGACCCGATTCCGGCGGGCACTTCGTTCCAGACGGGAAGCGTCACGATCGGCGGCGTCGCGCAGCCGAACGCCAATCCGGCCGCCGGGTTCTCGCTCGGGTCCATCCCGGCGGGAGGCTCGGTGACGGTGACGTTCAGCGTTACCGTCAACGCGGTTCCGGCAGGCGGATTGGTCAGCAACCGCTCCTCGGTCAGCTTCACGTCGGGCGTCTTCTCGGCGGTCACGTTCTCGAACACGGTCACGACGCCGGTCTATGAACCGGTTATCTCCCTCGCGAAAAGTTCGCCGACGATTCTCGCCAGCGTGGGCAGCAACGTCAGCTATACGGTCGTCGCGACGAACAGCGGCAATTATCCGGCGCAGGTCACGCTCTTCGACAACGTGCCGGACGGCACGACGTTCGTGCCGAACAGCGTCGTGGTCGGCGGCGCGCCGCAAGCAGGGGCAGACCCGTCGGTCGGCTTCAGCATCGGCATCGTGCCGCCCGGCGGCAGCGTGACGACGACGTTCGAATACCTGATCGTCTCGCTTCCGGCGACGCAGCAGCTCATCAACCAAGCGACGAGCAATTACCTCTATACCCTGCCGGATACGCGTTCCTTCTCGCGCAGCGCCCAATCGAACATCCTGCAAATTCCTGTCAGCTCGCCGAACTTGACGGTCGTCAAGAGCACGCCGTCGACGGATGCCGTCATCGGCGATATCGTGACGTACTCGAGTCTCGTGACGAACGTGTCCATCGCGACCGTAACCAGCGTCGTGCTGAGCGACATCGTCCCGGCGGGAACGACGTTCGTGCCGGGAACCGTCGTCGTCGGGGGCATTCCGCAGCCGAGCGCCGACCCGGCAACGGGCATTCCGGTCGGCACGATCGCGCCGAGCGCCTCGGTCACGGTATCCTTCAACGTCACGGTCAATTCGCTGCCCGGGTCCGGTCTCATCAGCAACCAATCGAAGGTCAGCTTCACCTCCGGCGTGTTCTCCGGCACGAGCACGTCCAACACGGTCACGACGCCCGTGTACAATCCGATCATCGGCGTGCTCAAGACCGCCAGCACGGCCAGCGCCACCGTCGGCGACACGATCACCTATTCGCTCGACGTCACCAATACGGGCAATCTGGCGGCGACCGTCACGGTCTTCGATACGATCCCGGTCGGCGCCGAATTCGTGCCGAACAGCGTGACCGTCGGCGGCGTTCCGCAGCCGGGCGCCGACCCTACGACCGGTATCCCGATCGGCGTCGTCCCCCCGGGCGCTTCGGTGCACGTGCTCGTCTCGCTGCAGGTTACGGTCGACGCGTTGCCGTCGCCGCAGCAGCTGGTCAACCAGGCGACCGCATCTTATTCGTTCTCCCCGCCGGACGGCAGAACCCTATTCGGCTCCGTACTTTCCAACGTCGTCGTCATTCCGGTGTCTTCGCCGAACGTCACGGTCGTCAAGACCACGAATGCCATCGACGCGGTCAGCGGCGACACGATCACGTATACGATTACCGTCACGAACAACGGCATTTCGCCGGTCAATAGCGTCACCGTGGTCGATCCCGTGCCTGCCGGCGTCACCTTCATCGCGGGCAGCGTGACCGTCAACGGAGTGCCGGTTCCCGCGGCCAATCCGAACAGCGGGATTCCGGTCGGCACCATTGCCGCCGGAGCCGTATCGACCGTCACGTTCCAGGTGCTCGTGCTATGACCGAAAGCCTGCCGCAGACGGTCAGCAACCAATCGGTCGTGACCTTCGATAACGGCACGACCACCGAATTCGCTTATTCCAATACCGTGAATACCCAGATCAACGGGGCGAGCATCGCGATCGCCAAGTTCGCCGATGCGGCGCAGGCCGGCTTGTCGCTTCCCGTCACGTACCGGATCACGGTCGGCAACAGCGGCAACCGCGCCGCGAACGTCATCGTGTACGACAGCCTGCCTCCCGGAACGATCTACGTGCCCAACAGCATTCTGGTCAATGGAACGCCCGTTCCCGGCATTGCGCCGGGAGCGGGCATTCCGCTAGGCGAGGTAAACCCCGGCAGTGTCTACACGATCGTATACCAGCTCATCTTGACCGTCGTGCCGCCGTCCGGCGTGCTCGAGAATCAGGCGCTGGCGGATTATACCTTCGTCACCCTGGACCATCGCGTCATCAGCGGCTCTTCCTTGTCCAACGTCGTCACGTTACCCGTCACGGCGCTGGCCGTCAGCCTGCAGAAAAGCGTTTCCACCGCGGTGACCTTCGTCGGGGACATGATTACGTACAGCGTGATCGCCGCGAACGAAGGGTCGGAACCCCTCCGGCAAAGCGTGCTGTTCGATCCGCTTCCCTCCGGGACCGGCTTCGTGCCGGGGAGCGTGACGATAAACGGCGTCCGCAATCCTTCGGCATCGCCGGCCGGCGGCATTCCGCTCGGAATCATCGAGCCGGGCACTTCCAGGCAGATCCTGTTCAACGCCGTCGTGCTCGAAGTGCCGGTCCAGACACGGCTTACCAATCAGGCAAGGCTCGTCTTCAATTACGGCCAGTTCGAGCAAAGCGCGGATTCGAATCCCGTGACGGCGATCGTCTATGGGCCGGCGTTAAGCGCGGTGATCGACGTCGCCCCGGAATTGGCCACGATCGACGATATACTCACCTATACGGTCTTCATCACCAATGCGGGAACGCTCGATACAAGCGTCGTTGCCAAAGACCTCATTCCTTCGGGTACCGCTTTCGTGCAGGGCAGCGTCGTGCTGAACGGCGTGACGATTCCCGGCGCCGATCCGGTCAACGGCGTAGCGCTCGGTTTTCTGCCGCCAGGCCTCTCGTTTACGTTGACGTACAACGTTACCGTAACTCGAGCGGTCATCCAACCGCTGCAACCCGTGCTCGTAAACCGCGCCATTCTGGAATACGCCTTCCGGCTGCCGAACGGTCTGCCCGTTACGGATGCGTTGGTAACCAATACGGTCGTAGTACCGCTCGTTCTCCCTGTCGTCACCGCGCATCTCGAAGCCAAACCCGAACTCATCGAAGCCGGCGAAACGTTTCAAGCCGATGTCCGGCTTACTAATAATGGCAATTATTCCGCATATATCGCTCTCCATGATATCGTGCCAAGCGAGACGACGCTGGTGCCGGACAGCGTCTTCGTTGACGGGAATGCGGTGTCCGCCGCAACCGGCGAAGCGATTCCGGTCGGCACGCTGCCGCCGGACGGCGCCGCGACGGTGACCTATCTGCTGCGCGTCTTCCGCCATCCGCTGCAGCATCGGATTCGGTTCCGCGTTCGCGCCGCGTACAGCTATGTCGTAAACAAGCAACAGGCCGCCTCCTCGGTCTTCTCGAACGAAGCGACCGTCCGCATCGAATCGGACGATGAATAAGCGCGAAAAAGCGCGGCGCTCCTTCAACGGGAGCGCCGCGCTTTGATATGCGTCCTGCGTTACGCACGATACACGTACGGGTCCTTGGGCTTGGCGATGCCCGTCCATTCCTTCACGGTCAGCACCGGCAGCGTCTGCTTGAACGGCTGGTAAAACTCAGAGCCCAGTTTGCCGGTTACGTGCACCCATTGATCGTTCCGGAACGTCGAGCCTGCCGGGAAATTCACCAGCATCCCGAACACGCCGGAATCGGCCACGCAGTGAATGAAGCCGAACCGGAAGACGAAATATTGGTTGCCTCTCGCCTGGTCGCCCTTGTATATGAAGCCGTCGAAGCTGACCGTCCGGCCGATGAACGCGTCGGGATAATTGTACAGCGCCTCGAGCCCCTTCAAGAAGTTCGCGTCCGTGAACTGCACGTCCTTCGCCGTCAAGAACTCGTCCAGCTCCTTCTTGGACACCTTGGCATAGCCTTGCTTCCCGTAGAAGACGCTCGTGTCGGGCTTCAGAAACTGGTGGAAGCCGGGGTTGTCGGCGGATACGTTGAAATCCGGGAACGAGAAGCCCTTCGCTTTCACGAAGCTGGAGTCCAGCGTCTGCACGGGCAGGAAGAACCCGGTCAACAGCGGGAAGACGAGAATGCCGTAGCCGAGGTACCGTTTCCATCGGATCGGCTGCTCGTGCGAATGCCCGTGGTGGTCACGGTGATGATGGTGATGATGGTCATGTCCATGGTGATCATCTTCATAGTGATGATGGTCATGTCCATGGTGATCATCTTCATGGCGATGATGGTCATGTCCGTTGTGGTCATGACCATCAAGTTCATGGCTGGCATGAACGAGATCATGATCGCGGTAATCGCGGTCGCGAGCCCCGTCAATATTGTCCGCATGTTCCGCATGTTCCATATGCTCGGAGAGCCGGTCCGGAACTCGAGATTGCCCGGGATGCTCGCCGCGCTCTCGCGCAGCATGCGCTAGGCGTTCATGAACCTCTCCCTCGCCCGCGTTCTCCGCTGCCCTGACGCTTCCCCCGTCAGCCGCCTTCGCTGCCATGACGCCTTCCTCGGCCGCCAGCTTGGCCTTGCGCTTGCCCGCTTCGCGCTCTTTCGCGTACAGGCGGATAAATTCGAACACGAACAGGACGCCCAGCAGCACGATCGCGCTCTCCGACAGATAAGCGTATTTGGTATTGATGTATTTGTTCAAATTGCCGTTCATGTTCATCATCAGGAACAAGCAGGCGAATCCCGCCAACACATACAATCGAATCATCCCAGCAGCCTCCCCACGAGCAGCGATACGCCCAGCGTGCTGGCGACGATGAGTCCGATCAGGACAAGCACGAACTTGCCGCGGAACACGCCGAGCAGCATCAAGGTGTTCTTGATATCGATCATCGGGCCGAAGACGAGGAACGCCGAGAGCGCCCCGATCGAGAACGTGCCGCGGAACGAAGACGCGATGAAGGCGTCGGCTTCCGAGCACAGCGACATGACGAACGCCAGGCAAATCATGACGAGCGAAGCGGTAACCGGGTTGCCGCCCAGCTTCATGAGCGAAGCCGTCGGAATGAACGTCTGCATGGAAGCCGCGATGAAGGCGCCGAGCACCAAATACTTGCCCACGGAGAAAAATTCGTCGATCGCGTGCAGCATGACATGGTACAAGCGGCGCGCGAGCGGTTCTCGGTCGACCGGAGCGGCTGCCGTCTCCGAAGCTGCCGCCGTCTCCATCATCGCATCCTCGCGCAAGCGCATCGGAAGCTTCGGATAGAGGAAAGATATCACGATCGCCGTCACGTAAGCGACGACGACGGCAGCCCCTCCGCGCACCAGCACCATATGCCAATCATTGCCGAACGCAATGTACGTCGCCGCCAGGACGATCGGGTTGATGATCGGCCCCGTCAGCATGAACGCGATGCCGGCATGCAGCGGCACGCCCTTGCGGAGCAGCCTTCGCGTGATTGGCACGATGCCGCATTCGCATGCGGGGAACAGCAGCCCGACGCCGCATCCGAGCAGCGAAGCCGCGAAGCGGTTGCGCGGCATGACCCGCGCGATCCAGCGCTCCGATAGGAACGTCTGGATGAGACCGGAGACGATGACGCCGAGCAGGATGAACGGAATCGCTTCCATGATCATGCTGAGAAAAATCGTATTAAGCTGAAGAAACGTAACCACATTATACCTCCGAAGCAAAGTCCCCTACTCTATCTACTTCCCCCATTATCTATCATTCCGCGGCCGAAATCCAATGACGCTTCCGCGTCCGGGAGCGCGGATTTTTTGCACCGCGACAGCGGCGGCGGTAATCTGTTAGAATGGAGAGCGACATCAATGCAGCGGAGGTTAACGGACGTGGACTACATCGTACTCGATATTGAATTCAACGGAAGAAAATTCGCCAGCGACCTGCCTATGGAGGTCATCGAGATCGGCGCGGTCAGACTGGACGCGGAGCTTCGGCAGACGAGCCAATTCACGGCGCTCGTCAAGCCGGTTTATTTCGCCAAGCTGAACGACTTCATCCAGAAGAAGACCGGCATCCCGCAGGAGGGCATCGACGCCGCGGACGGTTTCCCGGCCGTCATCCGGGATTTCCTCGCATGGCTCGGCCCGAGCGAACGGTATCTGATCATCACGTGGGGCGGCGAGGACATGAAGCGCATCGTCTTCGACACGCGGATGCACGGCCTGGACGACGCGTACTGGCTCGGGGTCAACTATTACGATTTGCTGAAAGGGTATATCCGGTACAAAGGCGTCACGAACGACGTGAGCGTGGAGAACGCCCTGGCCGATCTCGGGCTTAGCGGCGACGACATCCAGGCCCACCGCGCGCTGGACGATGCCCGCATGACGGCGGAGATCCTGAGGGCGGTATTCCCGCACCTGAACTTCGAGCGCGTCCAGCAGTACGTGGACGTTTACTCCAACGCCAAGGAACGCAAGCTCGTCAAGAACGCCATCCGGATCATTGCCGCGCAGAAGGTTACGCCGACGTGGCCGCTCATCGTGGAGCATGTGTTGACGGGCAAGCTCGCGACGGACGACGTGCGCAAGATGGCGGAGCTCGAGGCGGTGTTCGACGCCGAGATGGCCAAACCGCAGCGCAAGCCGAAGCCGTCCGCGGAGCCTGCGGCGGCCAAGACGGAACCGCGGTCCGCGGACGAATCGTCCTCCGTGCAATGACCGGCCGGTCTCGAGCCCGCGCCGGTTTAGGATATCGCATCGGATCGGCTTCCGGAATTCCGGATTGAACGAATGCCTTCCGCCGGAAGCATCGGATCCGCCTCGTGGATCTATCGGATTTGCTACTCCACCCGTCTGCTTATCGGACTGCCGTCTCAGACCGGCTTCCGGTAATCGGACGGGTATTTCCCGTACGCCTCCGTGAACAGCTTCGTAAAATGCCGCGTGCTGAAGTAGCCGACCTCTTCGGCGATCTGTTTGATTTGCAGGCGGGTGCCGATCAGCAGCTCCTCCGCCTTGCCCATGCGAAGCTGAGTCAGGTACTTCATGAACGTCATGCCGGTCTTCTTATGAAATTGCGTGCTGAGATAGCTCGGCGACACGTTCAGCAGATCGGCCAGCTGGCCGATGCCGACCTCCTCGGCATAATGCCGCTCGATATGCCGCAGCACCTGCGCGACGACGTCGTGCCTCGCGTCTTCCTTCGACTTGCCTTCGCGCAAAACCTTTTCCCCATACGACCGCAGCTCGACGATCATGCCCTCGGCCAGGCCGTCTTCGGGCAGCCGAATACCCGCCGCCGCATGCCTCAAGTACCGGAGCAGCGAGCGCTTCTCGGACTCGCGTCCGCCGATCTCCCACTTCGACCATAGCGGCTCCAGCTCCGACAGCGCGTTTTGAAAGTTCAAATATTGCCTATCCTGCAAATATTCAAGTCCCGCGGACAGCAGCCTTCCGATTGCCAGCAGTTCCTCCCTGCCTGCCGTGCCTTGCCATGCCTCGTATTCGATCGCTTCCCCGAAACCGCAAAAAAAACGCAGATCCCGCACCCGCTGCAGCAGCGACAGTCTGCCGCCGAGCTCCTTGAAACCCCGGCATTCACCCGTCATCAGCACGGTGATCGCCTCATCCGGCCCGCTCGCGCTCGCGGCGATGCGTTTGACCGCTTCGAAGAAGTCCGCGGCCTGGCGCTTTCCCCCGCATCGATTTCCACTCTCACGCGCCGAGACCGCCGCCAGCTCGCCGCCCGGCAGCGTCACGACCGCAAGCAAGACGCCGGAATGCAGATGCGCCTCGAGACAATCCGTCAAGCTCCGGTAGAACGCTTCATGCGCTTCGGCGCGCCCCAAGCCGCCGGCGGGCCGGTCCAGCTCGAAGACGGCCCCCATGAAGCTTCCTTGATGGAAGATGCCCTCCCGGTCCTCGAGCCGGACGGAGATCAAGCCGTTGACGAGCGCGGATAGGTTGCAGCCGAACCGCTCGTTATGCAGCAGCAGGAGATCCCTGCCATCCTTGTACGTCGCATATAGCGCCCGCTCCAGCTCCTCCGGGCCGACCGGCTTCAGCATGTATTCCGAGGCGCCGAGCTTGAGGGCTTCCTGCGCGAAGCGAAAATCGGAATAGCCGCTCAAAATGATCCACTTGGTCATCGGCGACAGCAGCTTGCCCCGCCGGATCGCCTCGAGTCCGTCCATCCCGGGCATGCGGATGTCGACGATGGCGACGTTGGGCCGATGCTCGGACAACAGACCGAGCAGTCCTTCGCCGTTCGATGTCTCGCCGGCGATCGTCCAGGACGCATCCATCTCGCCGATCATGCTTCGGAGGGCGTAACGAACGGGATTCTCGTCGTCGGCAATGACGATCTTCATGCGCGCACCACATCCTTTAACGGAATTCGTAGCTTTACCGTCGTGCCTAGTCCCGGCTTGGATTGGACGAGCATGGACGCCTGACCGTACGCCAGCATCAGCCGTTCGCGCACGTTCGTCAAACCGACGCCGCTCCGTCCTTCCCCGGGCTCGAAGCCGACGCCGTCGTCCGACACTTGTATGCAGAGACATGCCGCATCCGGTTCTCCTGGCGCTTCGACGTCCGCGCGAATGGTCAGCAGGCATGGCGCCGCGGACGGCTCGACGCCGTGAATGACGGCGTTCTCGACGAGCGGCTGGAGCAGCAGCTTCGGAAGTAGCATATCCTGGACGCCGGGAGCGAGATCGATGTCCAGCTCCAGCTTATCGGCGAAGCGCATCTGCTGCAGCTCGCAGTATTGTTCCACGAACGCCATCTCCTCCCTCAGGCTCGCGCGATCGTTCTTCTCGAGCGTATAGCGGAGCATGCCGCTCAGCGAGAGAATCGCGCGTTCCAGCAGCGCGCGCTGTCCCGCCCGGTTCAAGCCGATGAAGCCGTTCAGCGTATTATAGAGAAAATGGGGCTGGATCTGAGACTGCAGCGCATGGAACTCCGCATTCCGCCGGCCGAGCACGGCGCGGTATTCGCGGTCGATCAGCTCGCCGAGGCGGCTGATCATCGTGTTCAAATTCGCGCCGAGCTGCGCGACTTCGTCGCTGCCCTTCACGGGATAGAACGCCGTCATGTCGCCGCGCTGCACGCGCTTCATCGTTTGCACCATCCGCTTGAACGGCGTCACCATCCAATGGGACACGGCCGCATAGAGAATGACGGCCACGACGATGCCGCCGCCTGCAAACCCAAAGCCGACCTCGTACACGCGGTCGAGCTTCCGCTTGACCGCGGACTCCGGAAACAGCACGTACAAGCCCCATTTGGAGCGCGTTACCGTTTTGCTCACGACGTTGTAATCGTCGTTCGCCGCGCGGACGATGCCGTGCCCCTTCGCCAACTGGGCCCGCACCTCGTCGGGGATCGGCCCGCTGGCGTAGATCAGCTTCCCTTTATCGTCGAGGATCGCGGCCAGCGCGCCGCGTTTCAAGCCGATCCCCATGATCATCCGCTCGATGGCGACCGTATCCGCGTCCGCCATGATCACGCCGAGCGGGCGCCTGGAATCCGGATCCTTGATCAGCCGCGCGACGGAGAAGACGTTCGCCCGCGCCCCGTTCAGGTAATCCTGCTCGTGGACGCTGATGAAGGCTACGTCCCCGTCCGCCCGAAGCGCTTGAATGTACCAATCCTGCTTCTCGAACGGATACCCCTCCACGGCGCCGGTCAGATTGCTGGTCGAGGAGACGTACACGGAACCGTCCATCGGCAGCAGGATCGTGCCGAGAATGTCTTTGCGGGTATTCTTGAGCGCGTTCGGAAGCGTGGTCGAGAGCGTCTGTCCCGCCTCGTACCGTTCGTAATCCGTCAGCAAATTCCAGCCGTAGGTCGACTTGAGCTTCAGCGCGCGCATGACGTCGTCGTAGAAGTACGGCGTGACCGTCATCCGGTCGAGGTCGTCGAGATACGTCTCGATATGCGACGTAAGAGCAGCTAAAGTCCCCGCCATAAGCGAGGACTGCTGCTCTTTAATAGAGGTGACGTAATAGGCCGGAAGCTCCACGACGATGACGACAATCGGCAGGATGATCGTAAGCAGGAACAAGAGCGTCAATTTGAGCCGGATGGATTGTCTCATTTGCCGCATGACCGCCTCCTACCCTTTGATGGCGCCGGAGGCCAGTCCGGAGATAAAATACCGCTGCAGGAACAGATACAGCACGATCATCGGCAGGGCGCCCATCAGCGAGCCCGCGGCCACCCAGCCGATGTTGCTGTTGTACTGGCCGAAGAAGGAAGCGAGCGCGACCGTGATCGTCCGGGTATGGGGATGCTGGAGGAAGAAGACCGAGAACTGGTAATCGTTCCACACCGCGACGCCGGTCAGGATGACGACGGTCGCCGTAATCGGCTTCAGCAGCGGCAGCAGGATCCGGAAAAACAATTCGAAGCGCCCGGCGCCGTCGATCATCGCGGCCTCGTCCAGCTCGCGGGGAATCGTGCCGATAAAGCCCGTGTACAGGAAGATCGTCATCGGCAGGTTGAACGTCACGAACAGCAGAATAATGCCCCAGTAGTGATTCATGCCGCCGATGTCGACCATGAATTTGTACAACGGCACGAGAATCGTCAGCGGCGGCACGATGAGCGCCGAGACGAACAGCGCGTAGATGAACTTGTTCCAGCGCGTCTGATAGCGGGCCAGCGGGTATGCGGCGACGGAACCGACGACGATGATGAGCGCCACGGAAATCGCCGTCACGACGACGTTGCTTCGGAAGGCCGTCAACATATTCGCTTCCTGCCACGCATTGGAGAAATTGTCGAGGTACAGGTAGCCCGGAAACACCCACTTGGAGCTCAGATCGTCGGAGGCCTTGAACGACGTCGTCAGCAGAATGTAGAACGGCAGGATATGCACGAGGCAGATGGCGAGCGACGCGATCGTCGCCCACGCCTTGCGATTGCGTCCCATCAAGCGTGCACCTCCCTTCTGCGAAGAAGAAACAGCGCGACGAGGCTGACGATGGAGATCATGACGAACATGAGAATGCCGATCGTCGCGGCATAGCCCGCGTCTTCCCGGCCGAAATAAAGCAGGTACATGATCGAGGACATGGACGCGGACGCATAGCCCGGACCGCTGTTCGTCATCGCGACGATGACGTCGAACAGCTTCAAGCCGCCGATCAGGTTCAGCACCATGCTGATCGTCAAGGAAGGCGCGATCAACGGCCAGGTCACGTGGCGGAACCGGTCGAACGCCGTGGCCCCGTCGATCGTCGCCGCCTCGTAGTAATCCTTGGGGATCGTCTGCAGGCCGGCCAGGAAGAGCACCATCGCGATGCCTAGATACTGGTACGTGTTGACGAACGTAATGATCCAGCTGTTAAAGTCCTTGTCGCCGAGCAGATTCGAAGGTTCGTCCTGGAACAGCAGCAGGATATCGTTGATCGCGCCGCCGTCGTACTGGAAGAAGAAATACCAGATGTAGCCCATGATCAGCGAGCTGATGATGACCGGCAGGTAGATGACCGTCCGCACGAGGCCGCGCGTCCGGAGGTTCATGTTGAGAAACAGCGCGTACGCGAGGCCGATGACGTTCTGCAGGAAGGCGCTGCCGACGCCGTAGATGACCGTATTGCGGATGACCCTGCCCATGTCGGGATCGCTGAACATCCGCTTGTAGTTGAAACCGCCGATCCATTTGAAATCCTGGTTGTAACCGTCCCAGTTCGTGAACGAGATTTGGACGCCCTTGATGAACGGGTAGAAGATGAACACGCCGAACAGGATCAACGCCGGCACGTAGAGCAGGTTCAGCCACGCGCTGCCGCGCATCCGTTTCCCGGCCGGGCCGCCAAGCGGCGCCGCCGGGTCCGGCCGGACGTCATTCGTAGTAAAGGGTCGTACGTTTGCCATGCGCTCCCCTCCGAGCCAAATTCGTCGTTCGGGGCAAGGCGGACTTGCCCCTCCCTGCCCCGGCCATCCTTATTGATTGCGAAGCCGGTCGTACTCCTGCTTCATCTTGTCGGCGAATTGCGCCGGCGTGACGTCGCCGGCGACAAGCGCGGTTCCCGTCTTGCACATGACGTCCCACATGCCGTTCGGCAAATAGACGCGGTCGAAATAAGGGAAGACGCGCACGTCCTTGAACTGCTCGTAATAGGTCGTGAACTCATGCTGGGAAGGAATATCCTTGAGCCCCGGCGGCAGCTTCGTCGCGTTGGCGATCTTGGACATGTTCTCCGGCTTGGCGAAGAACTGGATCAGCTTCTTCGACTCCTCCAGGTGCTTGCCGTCCTTCCATGCGCCCATCGTATACCGCTCGCCGCCGGAGAACGTCTGCGAATCGCCGTCCACCATCGTCGTCAGGGGCATGATGCCGATTTTGATGTCCTTGTTCACTTTGTACACCTCGTCCGCGAACGACGGCGCGCCGAAGACGAAGGCGATTTTCCCTTGCGCGAAGCGCTGCGGCATATCCGTGTATTTCGCGGTGAGCACGTCCTTGTTAATATAGCCTTTCTTCTGCATGTCGAGCAGCTTTTGCGCGAGCGGCGTCCATTTCTTCCAATCGAACGAGCCGTCCAGCAGCGAAGCCGAATCGTTGGTCGACGGGCTGATGTACTGCGAAGTGGCGTACAGATCGAGGAAGCCGCCGATCATGCCGTTGTCGATGCCGGACATGAAGAACGGCGTGACGTCCCCGTTGCTTTCCGTCTTGAGCTTATCGGCGGCGTCCATCAGCTCCGCGAACCTCGTCGGCGGCGCGATGCCGTACTTCTCGAGCAGATCGGCGTTGTAGGAGATGCCGTCCTTCGCCTCGCTCAGCACCAGCGCCTCGAGCTTGCCGTCCTTGTCCGTGACGACCGGTTTGATCGTGTCGGTCAGATTGCCCGCCCAAGGCTCATCCTTCAGGTCGGCCAAATATTTGCCGTAGCGGATTACCGCCCAGCCATGCGTGTCGAAGACGTCCGGCAGGTCGTTCGCGGCCATCTTGACCTTCAAAATATTTTCGTATTCCGCGCCGGGGAATTGGAATTCCACTTGGATGTTCGGATTTTCCTTGGTGAAATCGGCGGCGATCGACTTCATCATATCCTGGTTTTTCAGCTCGCCGATCGTGCTGTATACCGTGAGTCGGATTTTCTCGCCGCCGTCCGATTTGACGGGCTCGGCCGAATCGTCGGTTTTGGGCGCGTTGCCGTCCGCATCGTTCCCGGCACTGCCGGAATCGTTCGCGACGTTGCCGCCGTCGTTGCCGCCGGACCGCTGCGAGCAGCCGACGAGCGCGGTCGAGACGATCAGCAGGAGTGCGATAACGGTAATCCACGTCTTTCTCATCCTTCGAATCCTCCTTGAATTGGCTTATATTTGGAAGCGAGTGCCATATCCCTATCCTAGCACCACTGATAACGCTTTCAAATGCCCCGAATATTCGCTCCTCGCGCTCATTTATTTGCTCGCCCTCTGTCCCATTTCGCGCAATGCCGCCGTTTTTCCTTTCGTCCGAACGCTTGCGGAACGATGAATCATAAAAAAAAGGGCCGCAGCCGGATTGGCTGCAGCCCTTGTCGCGCGGAACGCGAAACGTTAAACCCCGCTGGCGAGAGGATGCGCCGCCGCCCGCCGATTGCGCGAGCGCGAGGCAGCCCCCGCCTTATGCGGGAGACGAAGCCGGAGACGAAGCGGGATACGCATCCCGTCCTTAAGGCCGATTAACCCAGCCCGCCCGCGATGCATGCCCAGATCGTTTCGGTGACCATCCTTAGGTTCGAGCCCCGCTCGGGATGCACGAACGGCTCTTCTTTGCGGAAATAATGCTGATGGCCGCCGAGCATCGGAACCGGCACGATATGCTTCGGCGCGTATTTGACCCGGTTCCACAACGGAACGCCGTTGCGGCTCGGGCTGAAGCCTCCCCAGGTGCCGATCCGCGTGATGAAATCCGCGCATTCGCCTTTGTCGTCCACCGCGACGATATAGTGCACCTTGTCGGCATGGTCCGCGTGAACCGGCTGCCGGGGCGAGCCGATCTGCACGACGCGCCAGTCCGGGATCACGCCTTCCCGCCACAGCATGACCGCCGCCCGGTACGCGGCCACGCCGCCGCCGCTGTGGCCGATGAACAGCACCGGCCTCCCCGCCGACAGCTGCCTGACCTGTTCCGCCGCCGCGTGCGCGCCGTATTGCACCGATTTGCTCAACCGGTACAGATCCTTCCCCACCTTCAGCAGCTGCCGGTAGAAGTTATGGGTATGATCGCCGTACGGGAACAGCTCGCGAATTCGCGAGCTTTTGCCCGATTCCGAATAGCGGCGCTGCAGCTCTTTGATGCATTCCGCGAAAATCGTTCTCGTCGACCCGATGCCGGCCAACAAATAAATATCCCAATCGAGGGCAATCTCTCCCTGCATGGACACATCACCGCCCTGTTATCTCACCCCGTGCTGACCGCTCGGCGTTACTAACAAGTAGTATGCGGCATTGTATACGGTGACATTCACGGTGCAAGCGGTTACTATATCGTATTCTGAGCGTTGCGTCTTCGCTTCTGGATTTCGTGCATGCCCAGAATAACGGCAACCCATTCGTAAGCGTCCACCGCGTCCGCGTAATTGTCCAGGCAGTAGGCCGAGGCTTCGAAAAAACCGTTCACCCGCGAGAACGAGGCGGCCATGCTCCCGTCCGCCTCCGTAATCTGGTATTCCCGCGAAAAGGCGCCCGCCGTGATCTCGTATTCGCCGCGGCCGTACGCCTCGTATTCGAACCGCTTCGTCAAGAACGACATCCGCGCGCGGAGCACGCCGCATTCGTCTCCCGACGGCCCCGAGACGGACCATTTGCCGGACAGCAGCGGGAATCCGCCGCTGTATGCCTTGCGCCCGCCTCCATCGTATACGTCGAGTCCGGATCCGAACAGGCTGCGGAGATCCACTTCCCCGGCATGTTCCTTCTCCTCGTTCACGATCTCCGTCACGCCGGCGTTGAAGAAATTATCGCGAAAATACAGCTTCATCGTATCGCCTCCCCGTATAGCACCTTACGCCGGCCGCGGAGGATAAGTTTCACTGCGCAAGCAAGGCTTTTTTCTTCGCGAGCAGCTCGGCGAGTTCCTTGTCGAGCTCCGCGTACCGGGCTTCCGCCGGCTTCAGCATGCTGATCTCGCCGAGAAGGAACGAGATGCGCGTCGTCACGAGCATCAGCTCCTCTTCGCGCTGCTGCTTCCGCTGCTGTATCGCGAGCTTGGGGAGCGATTCCGCGGACGCCGCTTCGGAAGCCGAGTCAAGGCGCGCTTCCGTCTCGTCCTGCCCGTTTCGTTCCGCGTATTCCCGGTAGCCGGTCTCGTAACGGCGGATGGCGCCATCCCCGAACACGAGCAGCTTATCGCAGATCTTCTCGATCAGATACCGGTCGTGGGATACGATGAGCAGCGTGCCGCCGTAGGTGCCGAGCGTCTCCTCCAGCCGTTCGCGGCTTGCCAGGTCCAGATGGTTCGTCGGTTCGTCGAGAATGAGCACGTCCTGCTCCTGCATGATCAGCTGGGCCAGCTTGACCCGCGTGCGCTCGCCAAGGCTGAGCTGGCGGATCGGTTTCTCGAGCATCCCCTCGTCGAAGCCCATGTTCGCGAGCAGCGTCCTGGCTTTGCCGACATCGCTCCGCAGCTCGAACGAAGCCTGCAGCAGCTCCAGTACCGTCCGCTCCGCGTCGAGATCGGTCACGTCCTGCGTGAGATAGGCGATCTTGGCCGTCGGGCTGATCCACAGGTTGCCGGCGTCGACGGTTTTCCGCCCGAGCACCATCTCGATCAAGGTGGTCTTGCCGGCGCCGTTCGGTCCGACCAGCCCGATCTTCTCGCCCCGCTGGAGATAAAAGGAGCTGTCCTCGAAGAGCTTGCGCTCGCCGTAGCGCTTCCCGATGCGGAAGGCTTCGATAATCCGGCGCCCGCGCTTGCCGGGATCGTCCCAGCCGAACGAGACCTTCGCCTCTTCCTTCGGCTTCTTGACGCCTTCGTGATCGATCTTCTCGAGCCGGTGGAGGCGCGATTTGATCTGTTTATCCATGCTCTTGGCCTTGTTGCGATAAAATTCCTTGATGCCCCCGCGCGTCGCCGCCGCCTTGGCGGAATCCCGGTGCGCCTTGGCGGACCAATTTTTCAGCCGGGCAATCTCCGCCTCGATCTTGCGCTCGTACTTATGCCGTTCCTCGTACTGATGCAGTTGGCTCGCGTACCGGCGCTCCTTCTCCTCCCGGTAGAACGTATAGCTGCCGGGATAGTCCACGGATGTTCCGTCCTGCAGTTCGATGATCCGGTCCACCGTCGCGTCGAGGAAATACCGGTCATGGGAGATGACGATCGTCGTGCCGCCGAAGGTTCTCAATTCTCCGATCAACCAGTCGACACCTTGGAAATCCAGATGGTTCGTCGGTTCGTCGAGCAGCAGGATATCCGGCTTCGACGCCCAGACATGCGCGATCGCCAGCTTCGTCTTCTCGCCGCCGCTAAGTCCGGCGAATCGCTCGTCGTTCCACTCCTTCACGTTCCGCAGGCCGAGATGGCTCGATACCTCCAAGAACCGCCTGCTCTCCTGCTCGTCGTCTTCGCGGCCGGCCGATCCGCTGAACGCATGCACCGCATAGGAGGACGACTGCCGCAAATAACCGATGCGCAGGCCGTCGACATGGTAGGTCAGCTTGCCGCCGTCCGGCTGCAGCGTCCCGAAGATCAGGTTCGCGAGGGTCGACTTGCCCGCGCCGTTCATGCCGACGAGCCCGATCCGCTCCGACCTCGCGATATCCGCGTTGACCCGCTCCAGTACGGCCGTATCGCCGAAATGCTTTTTCATGTCCCGTATCGTAATCAATGTCATGTTCATCACCACTCCGTTATTGTCGTGTACTGCTGACCAGGGCGATGATTATCGATAACCGCACAGAGCGCGATGCTGCCCGAAGCGCGAAGGCGAATGCGCCGGCGCAACGAAAAAAGCCGCAGGCTTTGGCCCGCGGCTCGCGATAATCGGATAAGGCTGTACGTGAATAGACTGCCGTCCCGAAACGATGCCCGCCCGGACGCAAACGAATGGGGCATGGAAAGTTTCGGCTTGGACAGGCGCATGATGGCGCCTTGGCAGCGGGAGTCGTTCCCTTTAGACACACGTAACCTATTCCGCTTCGCGCTCGGCAAAGCCTCTCTGATCGTCATTATTCGAAAATCATGAACGACAGGGAATTAAGTCCACATGATGTCTAAATGGATACCTCCAATGCATGTCAATTGGCCTCATTATAACACGGCCCCGGCATGAAATTGCAACCCCCATTCGCCCGCTCGGGGCAAAAAGACGGCTGAACCGGCGTAAAACAAGGCTGTTTTTCGTACGGTCAAACCTTGTGTCGGCGGGTTCCTCACGTACGCGCCTCGCGGCGCGCGGTGCGATCGCGGCATGCTGCGCTCGGACACGCGTCGGCGGTCAAACCTCGTGCGGCCGTGTATTGGGACGCAGAGGCGTGGCGACGGCGCGATTCACGAGACCCCGGCCCGGCCTCGCGCTGCCCGAACTGCTCCGCACCAATAAGGAAGAGCTCCCTTCGGATGAAAGGGAGCTCTTCTACGCAAGCGGCGCGATCAGCCTTTGTTGGACCGCCAATCCAGCTTGCTGTTGTTCAGCAGGTATTCGAAATCGTTGTCCAGCCGCTTCTGCTCGGCTTTGCGGGCCTCTTCCTCTTGCCTGCGGAGATCCTCCTTGCGCTGCTCTTCCGCGGATTTGAGATCCTGCGCCGTCGCCTTCAGCTTATCCAGCACGTCCGGACGGAGCAGATCCTTCAGCGTTGCCGGCTTCTCTTCCTTCGGCTGCGCGTTCGATTGCGCGGCCGCCGCGCGATGTTTGTCTTTCTTCGCCATGCGATCACCTCGATTATTTCCACCTATTATAGCAAGACCGCGGGCAGCATGCCAAGCGGCTCCTGGCGCTAACCGGCGAAATCGGAGCGTTCCTCGAGCTTCATCGACCGCCAGATCGTCACCGAGACGAGCCAGGCGACGATGAACAGCCCGACCAGGATGTACCCGAGATCGCCCAGCTGAATCGAATTGACCCACCGGATCGCCGGCGCGTCCAGATGAAGCCGCTCGGACAAGATTTGAAGGACCTCCACCACGCCGATGAGCAGCGCGGAGATTACCGACACGGTCGTGACCGTGACGTTGTAGTACAGCTTGCGGAGCGGCGTATTGAACGCCCAGCGGTACGCCTTCGTCATGAACATGCCGTCGGCCGTGTCCAGCAGGCTCATGCCGGCCGCGAACAGGATCGGCAGCGAGAGGATGCCGAGGATGGACACCGAGCTCTTCGCCGCGCCGGCGGACAAGGCCAGCAGCCCGACTTCCGTGGCCGTGTCGAAGCCCAGCCCGAACAGGAAGCCGAGCGGGTACACGTGCCAGCTGCGGCTGATCAGCCGGAACAGCGGCTTGAACAGCCGCGCGAACAAGCCTCTCGATTCCAGCAATCCCTCGAGCTCTTCCCCGCTATGGGAACCCGCGCGCATGCGTCGGAACACTTGGTACAGATTGAGGAGAACGATGAAGTTCAGGATGCCGATCAGGATCAGGAAGATGCCGGAGACGGACGTGCCGATGAGGCTGCCTGTTTCCTGGAGCGACGGCATGTTCGACTGGATCCATTTGACCGAGCAGGCGACGGCCAGCACCATCAGGAAGACGACGGACGAGTGGCCGATGGAGAAATAGAAGCCGACGCCGAGCGGGCTGCGCTTCTGCTGCACCAGCTTGCGCACCGTATTGTCGATGGCCGCGATATGGTCCGCGTCGAACGCATGCCGCATGCCGAGGGTATACGCCAATAAACCGAGACTCCAAAACGTGATATCGGCCCTGGCGGCCGTCATCAATCCGATAAACCCGATGACATGCAGCGCCAATACGACGATGATATAACCCGACCATGATTTTTTGCTTGCCCAAAGTTGTCGCAGCATGCGAGACCTCCTCTTTCCATGTGAGATTAACTAACATGACTATACGTATTATATAGGCATTGCATGGAAAAAGCCAAGAGAAAGTCGGGCGTTCAATCGCGATTATCGACGATAGCGCCGGAAAGCAGCTGCCTGCGGGTCCATTCATTGTCGACCGCGGGATCCTCGTCGGCGCGCAGCAGCGCGTACAGCCGGCCCCGCAGTTCCGCCGCAAGACCGCGGTGCGCCTCCGACCCGATCAGGTTCGCGAGCTCGGCGGGATCCTGCTTCAGGTCGTACAATTCGTCCACGTCCGTCAGATTCCAGACGTATTTCCACGCGTCCGTGCGGATCATCCGCTGCGTGAACAGCCCGAATTGCTGCCCGTTGTAGGTGGCCACGACGCAATCGCGCCATTCGTCACGCGCCGGCCCGTCATCGGAGCGCAGCAGCGGAACGAGCGAGCGGCCATGGAACGGCCGCTCGGACACGGCCGCCACGCCGGCAAGCTCCAGCAAGGTCGGGCCCAGATCGAGCAAATTGTACACAAACTGCGGGGACGTCTTCCTCTTGCCGGAAGCGCCCGGCTGCCGAATCATGAAAGGCACGCGAACGACGTCGTCGTAGAGAATGTAATGCTTATCCAACATGCGATGCGACCCGCACATGTCGCCGTGATCCGCCGTGAAGATCACGATCGTGTCATCCGCGGCGCCGCTCCCCTCCAGCGCGGCCAATACCCTGCCAACCGCTTCGTCCAGCTGGCTGATGATGCCGTAATAACGGGCCACGATCGGCGCCCAGTCCTTCCATTCGTAGTCCTGGATGCCCCAGCTGTAGAGCTGCTGCCGCTGAATATACGGCTTGCCGCGGAACGTCTCGCGAAAGCCGTCCCATTCCGGAATGCCCGCGGGGTCGTACAGGCCGGCAAATCTGCCCGCGGGGCGGCACGGCAGATGCGGCTCCGAGAAATGCAGCGCCATATGCCACGGCTTGCCGCCTTCGTTCAGCGTCGCCATCGTCTCGATCGCCCTGGCGGCGAACCAATGGGTCTGCGCGTCTTCGAGCGGGACGGGATCGGTCTCGCCCAGAAAGCCGTTCGCGTACGCGACCTCGGGGTAGCGGCTTTGCCGAAACGCTTGGTACGCGCGTTCGCCGACGTACGCGTCGTATCCGAACGCGGTCGGATCCTTGTCCGGGTTGACGCCCCATTTGCCGAGAAAGGCCGTGGCGTAGCCGTCGTCCGAGAGCGCCTTCGACCAGGTGAATTGCTCCGGCCGCAAGCAGCCGACCGGCAGGAAGGCGTCGTAATTCCACAGCGCGCCGAACGATTCCGGCCTGCGCCCGTGGAGCATGGACTGCCTCGCCGGGCCGCACACCGGAATATGGGAATAGGCTTGCGAGAACAAAGTGCTTTGTTCCGCAAGCCGGTCCAGATGAGGCGTATGCACGGGATATTTGCCGCTGCTGCCGATGCAGTCGTAACGCAGCTGGTCGGCGGTGATGAGCAGGATATTGGGCTTTCGTTCGTTCACGGATTCAGCTCCCTTCTCTTCAGCCCGTCGAGCGGAAACGGCTGGGCGAGCAGCCGACGTGGCGGACGAACAGGCGGTTGAAGAACGATTGATCCTCGTAGCCGACCATCGTCGCCACGACGATCACCTTCTCGTCCGTCTCCATCAGCAGATGCTTCGCCCGTTCGATGCGAATCTCGTGCAGCACCTCGAAGACGCTCCGGTCGTATTCCTCGCGCATGAGCCGGTTCAGCTGCCGGATGCTGGAGTTGAACAGCGCGGACAGCGACTGCAGCGTGATTTTCTTCTCGTAATTCCGTTCCAGGTAGCCGTGGATCCGTTTGGCCGTCATCTCGCGGTCCAGTTGCCTCGGGGACGGGTGGGAGCGCGTCTGCGGCATCAGCGTATAGTAGCGGGAGAGCAGCACGAGCAGCTCGATCAGCTGCAGCCGGATGATCGTCTTGTGCCCGGTGGAACGGGCGTTCATCTCGCGGATCATGCTCTCCAGCAGCGTCAGCACATGCGCCGCCTCCTGGCCGTGCAGGTTGAGGCGATGGTTGAACCTTACCTCGTGCGTCAGAAAAGGATGCACGTAGAAATAGTCCATGGAATTGGTGATTTCCAGCTCCGTCAGCAGCGCGTCCGGAATGAAGGACGGCATGAACAGGCAGTTGACGATTTCCATCTGCTCGCCGGGCTCCACCGCGTACGCGTGCGTTTCTCCCGGGTTGATGATGAAGACGTCCCCGGCTTGGATCTCGTAGGGGGATCCTTGGAACAGATGCACGCCGATGCCGCGGACGACGAAGACGAGCTCGACGAATTCGTGCCCATGCTCGTGAATGTTGCCTTGGATCGTCCGCGAGATCCAGAAGGGAAACTCCGTCTTCATGTAATTGTTGCTCGTTAGGATATCTTCTCTCATTCATGACCACCCTTGCGATCAGACTGACCTGCAGGCCGATATCGTTTCCGCTCTCCTAGATGCGCTGCTTCCCGGCGGCGGCATGATCGAACACCGCGCGGTCCGGGTTGCGCCGCCACTGCTCCCACGTCATTCCCGCCGCGTTCAGGATCTGCTCGATCCGCCTGCGGAACGGCAGCCCTCTGAGCGCCAATTGCTCCTGCATCGGATCCGGGCGTCCGGCGAGCTTGCCGGCGACGAACGCCTGCAATTGCCCTTCCAAGGCGTCCGCGATGTCCGGCATCGTTTCGGCCAGATTGACCGTTTCCAGCGGATCGCTGCCTAGATCGTACAGCTCGCGCGGCGGCCTGTCGAAGGGCCCGGGGTCGTACGTGACGATCAGCTTGTAGCGGTCGTTCCGAATGCCGCGGGCGGCCTGCCAGGCGCATTCGCTGAGATAAATCGTGTCGCGGGTGCCTTCGGCGGTGCCATCGATCGCTTCCCACAGGCTCTTGCCGTCGAGCCCGGCGGGATCCTCCAGCTTGGCGGACGCGATGCCGGCCGGCGATTCCCGGCGCACGGCTTCCAGCAGGGTCGGCAGCAGATCCGCCTGCTGCACGAGTCCGGGCACGCGCCTGCCGGGTCGAATCCGCCCCGGCCAGCGCATGATGACCGGCACATGGACGGTCGGCTCGTAGAGACCGCAGTGATCCCAATAAATGTCATGCTCGGTCAGGCTCTCGCCATGATCGCCGAACAGCACGAGCAGCGTCTCTTCCTGAATACCTAGCTTCGCTAAATGGTCGTCGAGTTCCTTCAACCGGTCGTCCAAATAGCGAATTTCGGCATCGTACAGCGCGTCGTAATAGCCGGAGTCCGTCACGGGGCCGACAAGGTCGTAGTGGTGGTGCTTAAAGAACGGGTACGCGGCATGATTGTAGGCCGGCTCCATGCTGAGGTTGGCGGGATCGTACGGGTCCTTGGCGGCATCGTAAAACTCCGGAACGTACGATTCCGGCGGCAAATACGGCGTATGCGCATCCCAATAGTGCAGGAAGAGGAAGAACGATTCGTCCTTGTGCTGCTCGATCCATGGCATCGCGTGCTCGTTGATCGTGCGCCCGTCGATCCAACGGTTGCCGCCGACGGTGTTGATGTAATGGTTGTAGCCGCGCGCGAACCACTCTTTGAGCTGGTACAGGTTGTCGACAGCGCCGGTCGTAAAGCCGGCGGCGCGGAGCAGGTTCGGCAGCCACTCCACCGACTTCGGCAGCTGCGTCAGATCGGAGCCGTGCGAGACGACGCCGGTCGTGAGGCCGATCTTGCCGGTAAACACGCCCGTATGCGCCACCTCCGTCGGAATGTCCGCCGCGTACGCCCGCTCGAACAGGACGCCGTCTCTTGCGATGGCGTCCATGTGCGGACTGGTGCGTTTCCCGTATCCGTATCCGCCCAGACGGGAAGCCCGGAGCGTATCCAGCGAGATCAGGATGATCTTCATGCTAGATCACGTCCTTTCCCGGTACGTGATGCAGGCGGACCTGCTTCTGGTCGAGGTAGGCCAGGACGGCCTGCGCGTTCTCTTCCAGCGGGGCGCTCGAGGTGCAGAGCGTGAGCGCAGGCTGAAGCGGCTCCTCGTACGGATCCGACACGCCGGTAAAGTTCTTGATCTCGCCCGAGCGCGCTTTGGCGTACAAGCCCTTCACGTCCCGCATCTCGCAGACGTGAAGGGGGCATTTGACGTATACTTCCGCAAAGCCCGGAATCTGCTCGCGCGCGTAGTCCCGCATCGCCCGGTACGGGCTGATGGCCGACACCAGCACGTCGACGCCGTTGCGCGACAGCAGGTTGGCGACATAGGCGATCCGCCGCACGTTCTCGAACCGGTCCTCCATGCTGAAGCCGAGCCCTTTGCAAATGACGGCGCGCAGCTCGTCGCCGTCGAGCAGCTCCGCGGGCCGTCCCCGTTCGCGCAGCTTCTGCAGGACGGCCGAGGCCGTCGTCGTCTTGCCGGCGCCCGACAAGCCGGTGAACCATAGGACCGAGCCATGACTGATGTTCATAAGGTTTCTCTCCTCCGTATCTCCTGCAGCATCCCTACGAAGGGACTGTTACCGGAGCGCCGCCGAGCTGCTGCGACGCAATGGCCGCCTCGATGACCTCTTGTGCCGCAAGCGCATCCGCGCCGGATGCGGTAATCTCCGCCGGCTTCGCGCCGGCTTTAAGCTCCTCGATAAAACGGTTGATCCGGTGCTCGAACGTATCGTCGAAGCCTTTCATGCCCCCGAAGAGCGAATTGCGCACGACCGTCAGCTCGTCGGAATGATGCGGATAGTAGGTCATGCTTTCGTACACGTTGTCCACGATCAGTCTTCCTTCGTGACCCGCCACCTCGCAGAATTCGATCGGATGGCGCATCGACATGTCGTAACTGCCGGTCAGATGGCCGACGGCGCCGGACGCGAACTCCACGTTGACGGACGCCGTCGACCAGGACGAGCGGCCCGGCGCCTTCGTCATGAACGACTGCACGCGCGCGATGTCGCCCGCGAAGTAGCGCATGACGTCGATGGAATGCGGGTGCAGCGCGCGCAAGTGCAGCCATTCCGTGTCTTCCTGCGGATTCCGGATCGTCAGCCGCATGTTGAGAAAGAGCAGGGAGCCGAGCTTGCCGGCATCGACCAGCTCCTTCGCCTTGGCGGCGGCCGGCGTGAAGCGGTGGTTCAGGTTGCAGGCCAGCACCAGCTCCTTCTCCTTCGCGTACGCGACCAGCCTCCGCGCTTCGTCGATGTTGTTCGAGATCGGCTTCTCGACGAAGACGGCCTTCCCCGCCTCCAGCGCGATCATCGCCGGCCCGTAGTGGTGGCTGCCCTTCTCGACGCCGGCCGTCGCGACGACGACGACGTCGACGCGCTCGCGCGCGAGCAGCTCGCGCAGGTCCGTATACGCCGGGACGCCATGCAGGCGGCCCGCCGCTTCCGCGCGCTCCGGCAGGAGGTCGCATACCGCGGCGAGCTCGGTGTCCGGGTGGCGTTTATACGCGTGGCAGTGGATTTTGCCGATGTGGTTGACGCCGACGACCGCGACGCTAATCATTGCCGACCGTCTCCTTCTCCTGCTCCTGCGGCTGCTCCTGTTCCTTCGGCTCTTTGTCCTTCGCCTGCAGCGAGCGGGCATTGACGATGGAGCCGATGTACAGCGAGTTGTACGCCTCTTCCGACGACGTGAACTGCTTGTTCTGCCCATGCCAATTCGTATTCGTGTAGATCGGGTTCGTCCGGTTCACTTGGCCTTCGCGCTTGGCGATATAGTCAAGCATCCGGCCCCGCAGGAATTCGACGACTTCCGGCTCCCGGTCCGCCACGTTGTCGTTCTCCTCCGGATCTCGGATCAGATTGTACAGCTCGACCGCCGGTTTTCCGTGAAAGTCCGGCTCCAACGCGCAGATCAGCTTCCATTCCTTGGTACGCCAGCCGTGCTTGCGCATCCAGGTGCATTCCGTGATGTACAGCTCGCTCAGCTCGTCGGCCGAATCGGCCTGCCCGTGCATCAGCGGAATCAGATTGCGTCCGTCGAACGTCTCTTCCGCCGCTACGCCCAGCAGACCGAGCACGGTCGGCATGATGTCGGCGATGACGCTGACGCTCTCGACGCGTTTGCCGGCGGGCACGCGGCCGGGGAATTTGAAGATCAGCGGCACGACGAGCGTGCAGTCGTAGAGGCCGTGATGGTCGAAGAAGCAGTCATGCTCGTAGAGCGTCTCGCCGTGATCGGCCGTGATGACGACCAGCGTTTCGTCCTCGATGCCCATGTCCGTCAGTTTCGTGAACAGCGATTGCATGCAGATGTCCATATACGCCACGGAACCGTCGTACTGCCCGCTCACGTATTCGTGGTCTGTGACGCCCTCGGGAATCCACGACTTCAGGAAATCGCCGAACGGCCGGAAATTGTACACCGGCTCCATCGACGCATTGTCCGGATCCCTCTCGTCCCTGCCGTAAAACATGCGGTCGAACGGCTGCGGCGGCAGGTACGGCGAATGCGGGTCCATATGGCGCAGGAACAGGAAGAACGGCTTGTCGTCGGCCGCGAGGCGTTCCAGCTCGGGAATCGCGACGTCGTTCAGATTCTCGGCCTTCGGCGTGCGCCCGGTCGCCTCGTCCGGCACCCATGATTCGTAATTCAGATAGGTCTGGAAACCGCGCGCGGACGGATTGCCGGTAAACCCGACGCAGGTCGTGTTGTAGCCGTTCTCTTCCAGCACCTCGGCCAGCGTCTTCACATGGCCGCCGAGCGGGCCTTCGTGACGCAGGGCCACGACGTCCGTGCCGAACACGTCGCGTCCCGTCAGCATGGAAGCGTACGCGGGCGTCGTCGGGATGCTCGGGCTGAAATGCTGCTCGAAAAGCACGCCCTCGGAAGCGAGTCGATCGATATAAGGCGTCGTCAGCTTGCCGTAGCCGTAACCGCTCATATGGTCGCGGCGCAGGCTGTCGATGCCGAACAGTATCAGATTCGGTTTTTTGGCGGACATGGCAGTTCCTCCTTGGCGGCGTTTAGCGCGCTCCTAGTTTTTTGAGGCAGGCGTTGAGATAGCCGTAGGATTCGGCGGCGACGGCCGTCACTTGCTCGATCGTATGCTCCGGCGTCGCGCCGATGACTTCGAGCACGACCGGGCCGTCGTAGCCGCCCGCCACCATCGCCGCGCAGTAGCCGAACAGGTCGATGTCGCCGCGGCCGCAGGCTTGCAGCTGGATCGGGCCGGGACCTTGCTCGCGTCCCCGGCAATCGCGAATGTGGATATGCTTGACGCGGCCGAGCACCGCCGGCAATGCTTCTTCGGCATTTTCGCCGGAGCGGTGCACGTGGCTCGGATCCATGTCGATGCCGAACGCGGGCGAAGCGATGCGCTCCATAGCGGCGAGCGTCGTCGGCGTGTTGTAGATGGCGTTGCCGACATGCGCCTTCACGCAGAGCGTCACGCCGTACGAAGCGGCGAGCTCGGACAATCGCGCCAGGTTCGCGATGGACGCGTCCAGGTCCTCGGCGACGCCGGACTTGCCGCCCGGGCCGACGTTGACGACGGGGATGCCGATCGCGGCCGCGGCTTGAAAGGCCGGGATCAGCCGTTCGTCGGCGAGCGAAGCGACCTCCATGGACAGGAATTTCAGGCCGTGCTCGCGCGCGATCGCCTGCAGCTCCTCCTTCTGCTCCTCCCAGCGGGCGAGCTCCAGATGCTCGCACATGCCTTGAATGGCGGATATTTCGACGCCGTCATAGCCGCAGGCCGCGATCAGTCTGGCCGCTTCGGCGAAATCGTAGTTCTTGAACAGGACCGAGTTGACGCCTAATGAAATCATGAATGAATAACCTCCTGTTTATGGGGAATGCCTGGCTTTCTCCGTGATTCGGCCATGCATGGTTTGCGTCGGCCGCATAGGCGGCACTTGGCGCGCAGCCGGCAGGTCGCCGTACGGCCGCGACATAGGCGCGCGTAGCGACGATGACGGCGCTTAGCGCATGGTCAGCGGGTCGCCGTGCAGCGGCGGCAGCGGATTCGGGCGAACCAGCTCGCCTCCTCGTTCGTACGATTCGATGACCGCGAACGTGTACTCCAGCACGGCCAGCGCGTCGCGGCCGTTGGCGCGGAACTGCTCGAACGGCACGCGCGCGGACACGTCTTCCAGGAACGCGCGCAGCCGGTTGTTGAACGTGCGGTCGAAGTTCGTCGTGCCGTAGTCCGTCACTTCCGGCTCCGGCTGCTTGCTGATCGCCGGAATGCCTTTCTCGGCTCGCCAATAGGACACTTTCTCGACGCAGTTCTCGATGCAGAACGTGCCCTTGGAGCCCGCCATCTCGAGGCTCCACCAGCCGCCGAGACCGTACACCGCATCTCCCCGCTGGCTCAGCAGATAACCGACGCCGCCGTTCGCGAAGCGCATGTGGATGCTGTTGATGGAAGCCATGACGTCGCCCGCGTTGCGGCGGAAGCCCGGACGGTCCGAGAACGTCTGGATATGCGTGATGTCGCCGCAGAAATGGCGGATGACGCTGAACGGATGCGTCAGGAACGCCTTCATGTGGAAGTACGGATGCCCCTTCACCTTCGGGCTTCCGGCCAAGCCGTAATTGGCCTCGCCGCCGTTAAAGCCCATTTTGGCCATGCAGTACACGAGCTCGCCGATGTCGCCGTTGTCGACGTACTGCTTCGCCTTGGCCGCCGGCTCCGTGAAGTAGTGGTTCAGGTTGCAGCCCAGGTACACCTTCTGCTTCTCGGCAAAGGCGACCAGTTCTCTCGCCTCGCGAATGTCATGGCAGAGCGGCTTCTCGACGAGGACATGCTTGCCGTAGCCGACCGCTTCCATCGCCGGCTCGAAATGCCAGCTGCCGTTGTCGATCCCCCCCGTCGTAATGTCCACGACTTCGATGTCGGGCTCATGCTCGATCATGTCCTTCAGGCTGTAATAGGCTTTGACGCCGTATTTCTCCGCCGCCGCGTCGGCGCGCTCCTTCACGACGTCGCATACCGCGACCAGATCCGCCAACTCTTCCTCCTGATAGCAGGCGGCATGCAAATTCCCGATTCCGTTCAATCCGACCAATCCGATTTTTACCGGCACGTGGATCACTCCCGATTCTGAATTATTGGCAAAGCGTCGATAATGAGGCTGTTGTTGCAAGCCGGTGAATGATTAGCGGTGCAGCTATTAGCGAAGCGCATGACTTTCCGGCGCGCTTCAGGACGTCGCATGACAACGATGAGTCGCATGCGTCAAAGCAGCGCCTTGCACGGCACGGCCGGTCTGCCGAAGACTAGACATCCAGCACGGCAGGATCCTGAAGCGACACTCTCCTGCCCTCTCGCGAGGATACGTACGTCGCCAGCACCATGCGCAGCGACGTTAGGCCTTCCTCCGCGGTCGCGATCGGCTCCCGCTCGCCGCGCAGGAAAGCCGCCAGCGGCTCCGCCAGTCCGCGGATCCGATGATAATGCGCCGGCGGCGAGGCGATCTCGCTGTCGATCCAGGCGTTCTGCTCCGCGTCGTACCGGCGCAGGCCGGCGCCGTCGTCCGGTCTCGGCGCATTCGCGCTTGGCGCGTCGCCGTAGTTCTGCACGATCGTGCCCCGTTCGCCGATGATTTCCGTCGTGTTCTGGATGGCGTGGCAAGTGAACGAACAGCTGACCTCGGCGATCGGCCCGTCCACGTAGCGGTAGACGGCGATGCCGTTGTCGTTCGGGATACGCGGATTGTAGAGCGACGCGATCTCCGCCGTCACGCTCTCGGGCTCCCCCAGCAGCCAGTGGATGAAATCGGCGGGATGCGCCGAGTCGTCCGCCCAAATATCCCGGTTGCTGGCCGGATCGACATGCCAGCTGTTCGCGAAATCCGCGTTCAGCCCCGCGTTCAAGCCATGGCGACGGCGAACCATGAACAGTTGGCCGAGCGCGCCTTCCCGCAGCCAGGTTTTCATCTGGACGTTCTGCGGATCGACCCGCATCTGCCAGGCAAGCGTGAACGGGACGCCGTACCGCGCGACGTCGGCGACGATGCCGTCCGCCTCGGCCATCGTCAGCGCGATCGGCTTCTGCAAAACGATCGCCTTGCCCGCCGCCGCCGCGAGTCTGACCAGTTCCGCGTGCCTGGAGGTCTCCGAGGCGATCACGACGGCGCCGATGTCTTCCCGAGCGAGCAGCGCGCCCGCGTCTTCGTGTCCTTCCAGTCCATAGGCGGCAACCGCCGCTTCCAGCCGCGCCGCATCGTGATCCCAGCCCGCGACGACGCGTACGCCCATATCCGTCTGCTTCCATTCCTCGCAATAAGCGTTCACGTGTCCGTGGGCGAAACCCAAGATGCCGACGCCGATGATCTTGTTCATAGCCAACCTCCGTAACGTAGTGGCCAAGCGGCAAATGCTGGATATATGGCATGATCCCCGAGAGTGCGGCATGCAGCCCGAATCCCGCAAGAAAACGTTTTCTACCCCCATCATAGCGGTACGGCAGACGTAATTCATGGCTGATCGGGACAACGATTTATCCGATTCGGACCATTTGGCGCCCATCGGCATTCGCTGAATGCCGCTTCCCGGGTTTGGGGCAATCTAGAAAAGCCGGCAGATCCCAAGCAGCTGCAAGCATACGATCAACGAGCCAGGAGGAATCGATATGGGCCGTCACCAGAATCCAGCGTTACCCGGTAAAATGAAGGGCATGCGCGCGAAGGACAGCCAAGCGGAAAACGACGTCGCCGGTTCGACGGACCGCAACCGCAACCAGAAAGGCCATGTGCCGAACAGCCCTTCGACCGGCTGATCCTCGGCCGGAGACGATTGGAGCGATCGGAACTATCCGAACGATCCGTAAGGAACGAAAGGATCGATCCGAACGTCACCGACCGGACAGAACGCCAAAAGGCCGCCAGCATCTCCAATGGAGAACTGGCGGCCTTGCGTGCGTGCCGAGTCTTACGCGGGAGAGCTGACGACCTCTTGTGCTTACCGGGTCCGCCGTAGGCGAACTGACGGCTCTGGTCCGTTCCGAGTCTCCCGTAGGAGAGCTGACGACCTCTCGTGATAACCGGGCTCCCCGCGAGAGAACGAAGAAGTCTCCCTTAAGAGCGTCGGCCGCCTTTCACGCGTCGCGCCCGGGCGCCTGCCGAATTACCTGAAATCCTTCGGCGTCCTGCGCGCGCTATTGGTCAGGATCGCGGCCTCGATGACGGCTTTCCGTACGGAGGCGACGACCTTCTCGTTGAAGATGCTCGGAATGATGTAGGACTCGTTGAGCTCGTCCGCGGTCACGACGGAGGCGATCGCCCGGGCGGCCGCGAGCTTCATCGGCTCGTTGATATGCCGCGCGCGGCAGTCAAGCGCGCCTCGGAACAAGCCGGGGAACACCAGCACGTTGTTGATCTGGTTCGGATAGTCGCTGCGGCCGGTCGCGAAGACCGCCACGTGCGGCAGCGCTTCTTCCGGCGAGATCTCCGGCTCGGGATTGGCCATCGCGAAGACGATCGCGCCCGGCTTCATCCGCTTCACGTCGTCCGCGTTCAGCAGCCGCGCGCGCGACACGCCGATGAAGACGTCCGCGTCCGCGATGAGCTCCTTGAGCGTCCCGGCGCTTGCCTCGACCTGCGGCTGATCCGCCAGCCACTGCCACATCGGATGCGGATACGTTCCTCCGCGCACGATCGCGCCGTCCCGGTCGATCGGCACCAGATGCCGCACGCCCGCGCCGAGCAGCATCTTGCAGATCGAGACGCCGGCCGCGCCGATGCCGTTCACGACGACCCGGATATTCTCCATCCGTTTGCCGACGAACTTGAGCGCGTTGATCAAGCCGGCGATCGTCACGACCGCCGTGCCGTGCTGATCGTCGTGGAAGATCGGAATGTCGAGCTCCGCCGCCAAGCGGTTCTCGATCTCGAAGCAGCGCGGCGAACCGATATCCTCGAGGTTGATGCCGCCGAAGATCGGGCTGATCGCCTTGATCGTCCGGATGATCTCCTCGGTATCCTTCGTATCCAGGCAGATCGGGAACGCATCGACGCCGGCGAGCTGCTTGAACAGCATCGCCTTGCCCTCCATGACCGGCGCCGCGGCATGCGGACCGATGTCGCCGAGCCCCAGCACGGCCGTGCCGTCCGTAACGACGGCGACCGTGTTGCGCTTGATGGTCAGCGAGTACGCCTTGCTGACGTCTTCGGCAATGGCCGTGCACACTTTGGCGACGCCGGGCGTGTACACCTTGGACAGATCGTCGCGGTTCTTGATCGGCATCGTCGGCTGCACCGTGATTTTACCTCCGAGGTGGACGAGAAACGTCGGATCGGAGACGTTGACGACCTTGATGCCGTCCAAGCGGCGCAGCGCCTCGACGACGGCCGTCTCGTTGTTGTCCTGCAGCGATACGGTAATGTCCCTCGTCGAAGCGTCGTGCCCGGGGCGAATGACGTCGATGGAGGTCACGTCGCCCCCGGCCCGGCTGATCGTCGCCGCGACGTCGCCGAAGCTCACCTTCTTATGATCCAGCTCCAGCCGGAAAATCATGCTCGTTTGCGCCATTATTACACCCAGCCTCTCCAGCGGACGGCTTCGGCCATCCGTTTGATTCCAACCATGTAAGCCGATAACCGCATGTCGGCCTGCTTCGTCCGCGACGTGTCGTACACGTTCCGGAACGCGTCGACGAGGATTTTGTTCAATCGCTCGTTGACCTCGTCTTCGGTCCAATAATAGCCTTGGTTATTTTGTACCCATTCGAAATAAGACACAACCACGCCGCCCGCGCTCGCCAGCACGTCGGGCACGATCATGACGCCGCGCCGGGTCAGGATCTCCGTCGCCCCGTGGGTCGTCGGTCCGTTCGCCGCTTCGACGAGCAGCTTGGCTTGGATCAGATGGGCGTTCTCCGCGGTGATTTGGTTCTCGATGGCGGCCGGAATCAGGATATCGCACTCCTGAACCAATAATTCCCGGTTGGTGATCCGGTTCGGGAACAAGTTGGTGACCGTGCCGAAGGAATCGCGGCGGTCGAGCAGCGAATCGATATCGAGTCCGTTCGGGTCGTACAGCGCCCCGACCGCGTCCGAGACGCCGACGATCGACGCGCCCGCGTCATGCAGGAATTTTGCCAGATAGCTTCCAGCATTGCCGAATCCCTGAATAATAATGCGTGCCTTCTCCAGCGGAAGGCCCAGCACGGCGGCGGCTTCCTTGAGCACGATGGTGACGCCGAGGGCGGTCGACGATTCACGGCCGATAGAGCCGCCGAGCACGATCGGCTTGCCCGTGATGAAGCCCGGCGAGTCGAATTCGCGAATGCGCGAATACTCGTCCATCATCCAGGCCATGATCTGAGAATTCGTAAACACGTCGGGGGCGGGAATGTCCTTGGTCGGACCGACGAGCTGGCTGATCGCCCGCACGTAGCCGCGGCTCAGCCGCTCGAGCTCCCCGAACGACATCGTGCGCGGATCGCACGCGATGCCGCCTTTGCCGCCGCCGTACGGGAGGTTCGTGACGCCGCATTTGATGCTCATCCACATCGACAGCGCCTTCACCTCGTCCGCGGTCACGTCCGGATGGAAGCGCACGCCGCCCTTCGTCGGCCCGACGGCGTCGTTATGCTGCGCGCGGTAGCCGGTGAACACCTTCACCTTGCCGTCGTCCATCTTGACCGGGATGCGCACGGTCAGCAGCCGCAGCGGCTCCTTGAGCAGCTCGTTGTACGCCTCGTCGTACCCTAGCTTCGACAATGCGGTTTGGATTACCTGCTGCGTTCTGGCGAGCACGTCCGTGTTTTCTTTTTCTTCGACCAGCATGGCCCGATATCCCCCTTGTGGTTGTCCGTTTTGCCTGCGGCAGCGCTTCCAATGCGGCAATGAAAAACGGCCCTCCCTGCCATGATCGGAGAGGGCCGCGGCGTTCGCTTACGCTTTGCGGGACATGAGCTTCGCCTGCGTGAAGAGCAGCAGGTAATCGTGGCCGCCGGCTTTGGAATCCGTGCCGGACATATTGAAGCCGCCGAACGGATGCACGCCGACCAGCGCGCCGGTGCACTTGCGGTTGATGTACAGGTTGCCGCAGTGAACGGTGTCCAGCGCCTCGGCGATCCGGTCCTCGTCGGAGGAGAAATACGAGCCCGTCAGACCGAATTCCGTGTCGTTGTACATCGCGATCGCGTCCTGCCAATCCTTCGCCTTCGCCAGCGCCAGCACCGGACCGAAGATCTCTTCCTGCATGATGCGCGCCTTGCCGCCCACGTCTCCGAAGACGGTCGGCTGAATGTAATAGCCGTTGCCTTCGGCCTTGGAGCCGCCCGTCAGCAGCGTGCCTTCGGCTTTGCCGATCTCGATGTAGTCGAGAATGCGCGCGTACGAGACGTTGTCGATGACCGGACCGGACGCGAAGTTATGCTCCGGCAGGCCGATCCGCAGCTGCTCCGTCAGCTTCACCACGCGCTCGGCAACCTCGTCGTAGACGGATTCCACGATGATGGCGCGGGAGCCGGCCGAACATTTCTGCCCTTGGAAGCCGAAGGCCGAAGCCACGATCGCGGACGCCGCCGCGTCCAGATCGGCCGTCTCGTCGACGACGATGCCGTCCTTGCCGCCCATCTCGGCGATCACGCGCTTGATCCAGATTTGGCCCGGCACCGTATCGGCCGCCAGCTTATTGATGTGCAGTCCGACTTCCTTGGAGCCCGTGAAGCTGATGAAGCGCGTCTTCGGATGCGTGGTCAGGTAGTCGCCGACCTCGGCGCCGCTGCCCGGGATATAGTTGATGACACCGGCCGGCAGACCTACCTCTTCCATCAGGGCGACGAATTTATGGGCGATGACCGGCGTCGTGGAAGCCGGCTTCAGCAGCACGGCATTGCCCGAGACGACCGCGGCGGCCGTCATGCCGACGCAGATCGCGAGCGGGAAATTCCACGGCGGGATAATGACGCCCACGCCGAGCGGAATGTACGACAAATGATTGTCCTCGCCCGGAATCTTGGCCAGCGGCTGGGATTCGTTGACGGTGCTCAGCCGGATCATCTCGCGGGCGTAAAATTCAAGGAAGTCGATCGCCTCCGCCGTGTCCACGTCGGCCTCGACGTAGTTTTTGCCGGATTCCAGCAGCATGAGCGCCGAGAACTCGTGCTTGCGCTCGCGCATCAGGCTCGCCGCCTTGAACAGGTATTCGGCGCGTTCGCGCGCAGGCACTTTCTTCCACGTCTCGAACGCAAGCAGCGCGGCCTGCATCGCTTCCTCCGCGATCTCCTGGGACGCTTTGCTCACGAAGCCGATGACCTCGTCGACGTTGCCCGGGTTGATGGACGTGATCTTCGCTTCCGTCTCGATCTTCCTGCCGCCGACCCTAAGCGGGTAGCTGCGTCCGAATTCGGACTTGACCTTAGCGATCGCGGCTTGCATCGCGTCGATGTTCTCCTGCTTGCCGAAATCCGTAAACGGTTCGTTCGCGTAAGGTTTGACCGCTGTGTTAGGCGTTGTTGTCATAGCCATTCTCCTCTCCCGGATGGGAACTTTTTATTTAAACATGTTTTTGAGCACGAACCAGACGTTGGCGGGACGTTCCGCCAGCCGGCGCATGAAGTAACCGAACCAGTCGATGCCGTAGGGCACGTAGACGCGGACGCGGTAGCCTTCCCGAACGAGCCGCTTCTGAAGATCCTCGCAGATGCCGTACAGCATCTGAAACTCGAACGCTTCCCTGTCGATGCCGTGCTCCTTGACCAACGCCTTCGTATAGTTCACGATGGCCTCGTCATGGCTCGCGACGGCGGCGTAGTTGCCGTTCAGCAGGTGAAGCTTGATGATGCGCTTCAAGTTCTCGTCGACGTCGTGCTTCGCGGGAAACGCGACGCTGGGCGATTCCTTGTAGGCGCCCTTGACCAGCCGCAGATTTGCCTGAAGCTCGCCCAAGTCCTTCACGTCCTGCTCCGTGCGGAACAGATACGCCTGGATGACGATGCCCACGTTGCCGAACTCCTCGCGGAGCTCGCGGTAGATGTCGAGCGAGATCTGGCAATGGGCGAAATCCTCCATGTCGATGCGGACGAAATTGCCGTACAAGCGCGCGCGGTTCAGGATGCGCTTCATGTTGGCGACGCACAGCTCCCTGTCGATATCAAGGCCGAGCGACGTCATCTTGAGCGAAAGGTTGGACTTCACTTCCGCGTCGGCGATGGCGTCGAGCGTCAGCAGGCACATCTCCGTGGATTGCTCGGCTTCTTCGGCGCTGAAGACGAATTCGCCGAGATGATCGAGCGTCGCCATCCGCCCGTCTTCGTTCAGCCTGCGCACGGCGTCGATCGACTGTTGGATCGATTCGCCGGCGACGAATCGGGCGGCTCCGAAGCGCAAACCGTATTTCTTCGCCAGGCGGTTTGCCGATCGGCTCTTGCCGAGCGCTTGGAACATGTTCTTCAGAAGCAGATCCATGCTGCATTCCTCCAGGTGTTTGTACATAATTGTTCAATGCGATAATTCGATTATACATGTAAACGATATTTTTGAACATATATTTGTTTAAAATTATGAATATCCATCGGATTGAACAATTATGCAGCAAGGCAATTGGACAACGAATTGAAAGCGGATGCCTTTCGTGGTAGATTACTCTCATACCTTACATAGATGCGGAGACGAGCGATTATGTTCAAGCGTGAACAACTCTCATTGAACACTCCCGTGACGGAGTTGACGGACGATCCTGATATCGCGCGGCTGCTGCCGATCTTGGAAAGCGGCCGGGCCGTTGCCGTTCGGTCGGATGCCCTCGGCTTGAATCGCGCCGTTCTGGTGCTGCCGGAAGATCGCGCATTCCTGCTGGCGGCGTTCGCCGGGCGGCTGTCGGAACCGGCGGCGGACTCGCTGGCGGATTCGCCTTATGCCGCCGTCGTTATTGCATTAACGCCGGGGCAATCGGCGGTCGAAGCCATCCTGTCCGTGGACCCGGACCGGGAAGCGATCCCGATGCCCCGGACGCTGCTGCTCCGCGATGCCAGCGGAGCGCTGCTGGGCTACGTGCATGCCGGCGAGGCGCTCGCTTTCGCTTTGTCCGAGCAGGAGCGGTGGCAATCGTATTTCCAAACGCTGGCGGACACGGTCACGGACGCGGTCACGGTCGTCGACCGCAAGGGCGAGGTCATCTGCTGGAATCCGGTGGCGGAGGACATCTACGATCTGCCGGGCGCGGATATTTTGGGCAGGCGGATCGGGGAGCATTTCGAGACGGAGACGTTGATGGTGCTCAAAATATTGGACGAAGGCCGGGTCATCCGCAATGCGTACCACCGGCCGCGGGAAGGCACGCACGTGCTGATCAACGCCTCGCCCGTCCGCGATCCGCGGGGGGACATCATCGGCGGCATCGCCGCGGAGCAAGACATCACGCAGCTCGTGAAGCTGAACGAGCAGTTGACCTCCGCGCATACGTATTCCCACCAGCACAAGGCCGCCGACAGCGGGCTCTTCTCCTTCGCGAAAGGCAAAGGCTCCGCGCTCGGCCGGGTCATGCAGTGGGCGAAGAAGGTCGCTTCCGCGGACACGCCGGTGCTGCTCGTCGGCGAAGGCGGATCGGGCAAGGAACAGCTGGCGCAAATCATTCACGAGTCCAGCCCGCGCGCAGGCAAGCTATTCCTCAACGTGAACTGCGGCACCGTTCCGGCCGGCCTGCTGGACACGGAGCTTTTCGGCTACCAAGGGGGCGCGTTCACCGGCAGCGAGGGCGGTCAGCCGGGCATGCTGGAGGCGGCCAAGGACGGCACGCTGTTCATGAACGAGATCGACCGCCTGCCGATCGATCTCCAAGCGAAGCTTTACCGGTACTTGTCGCAGCAGACGTTCCAGCGGATCGGCGGCAGCAAGCCGATCGCCGTGAAGACGCGCATCATCGCCGCCTCGACCGCGGACCTGGCGGCGAAGGTGCGCGAGGGCGACTTCCGCGCGGATCTGTACTACGCGCTGAACGTCGTGTCCATCGCGCTGCCGCCGCTGCGCGAGCGGCGCGAGGACATTCCCGCGATGCTGCAAATGTACCTGAAGCAGTTCTCGCTGCAGTACCAGAAGCCGCTGCCTTCGCTGTCGCCGGAGGTAATGCTGGCCTTCGCGGGCTACGATTGGCCGGGCAATATCCTCGAGCTCCGCAACGTCGTGGAGCGCTGCGTCATCCTGTGCGAAGACGATCTGATCACGATGGAGCAGCTGCCGCAATCGCTGCAGGCGCTGCAGCCGAGCCTGGAACCGGCGCCCGGCCACCACCGGGAACGGGGCGAAGCGACGGCAGCCGCCTCCGCCGAAGCCGAAGCCGCGAAGCCGCTCAAGGCAAGCGCCAGCCAATCGGAGGAGCAGCGCCTCATCCAGGAGGCGCTCGCCAAGACGGCCGGCAACAAAAGCGCCGCCGCCAAGCTGCTTGGCGTCTCCCGGGGCACGCTGTACAACAAGATGAAGGAGCTTGGGCTCGAATAGCCGGGCTACTCCGACGACGAGAGAAATATAAAACAACAGCCGTTACGCGCGACCGGCGAGGTCGCGGCGCGTAACGGCTGTTGTCGTTTAGAGGATTCGTTTGCCGAGCAGCGAGGCGATCAGTCCGATCGCCAGCCGCGCGGTTCTTCGGCTCTCGTCCAGCATGGCGTTGACCTCCACCATGTCGATGGACCGGACGCGCCCCGTCTCGGCGAGCAGCTCGCAGGCAAAGTGCGCTTCCCGGTAGGTCAAGCCGCCCGGCACCTGCATGCCGACGCCCGGCGCTTCCATCGGGTCCAGGCAATCCGCGGAGAAGCTGACATGGATGCCTTCCGTCCCGTCGCCCGCGATCTCGACGGCCCGCCGGATCACCTGCTCGACGCCGAGCCGGTCGATTTCATGCATCGTGAACACGGTGATCCCTTCGGCCAAGATCAGCTCGCGCTCCTCCGGCTCCACGTCGCGAACGCCGATGAGCACGACGTTGCGTTTGTCCACCGCGGTCCCGTCCGCGTTGTCGGCGATGTCGGACAGCCCGAGCTTCGCGTACCCGAGCGCGACTGCAAGCGCCATGCCGCCGATGCCCCCGGTCGGACTCCCCGCTTCCGCATGCAGGCCGGCATGCGCGTCGAAGTAGATGACGCCCGTCCGTTTCCCGGCGGCGGCAAGCCCGGCAAGCACCCCGATCGTGACGCTGCGGTCGCCGCCGAGGACGAGCGGAAGCTCGCCGCGGTTCGCGGCCTGCGAGACGTGGTTCGCGACCTGCCTGCCCATCTCGACGACCTCGGGCAGATGCTTGAGGTTGCCTTCGCCGGCCGAGTCGGGCGAGCCGGGCGCCGGCCTGAAGTCGCCTTTGATTTTCGTCTCCGTCGCCAGCTCGTACGCGGTCTTGCGCAGCTGCCGGAGCAGGCCGGCCTGCATCATCGATTCCGGACCCGCTTCGTTGCCGGGTCTCCCGGCGCCCAGTCCGAAGGGGACATGAATAAGGCTTAATTTAGTCTTGCCGTCCGTTGTTTGCTTGACGTCTGCCATGGGCTGCCGTCCCACCTTCCACCGTTCATGATTTGGCGTGCCTTGCGGATTGCATGCTGCAGCGGGTTAAAATATCCCTTGAATCCTGGCGAAGGCCCAGTCGAGCTCTTCGCGCGCGATCGTCAATGGCGGCGCGAAGCGGATCGTCGTCTCGTGCGTTTCCTTGCACAGCAGGCCGAGCTCCTTCAGCTGCTCGCAGTACGGACGCGCCTCGCCGTGCAGCTCCAGGCCGATGAACAAGCCCCGTCCGCGGATTTCCTTGATGACCGGGCTTTCGATCCCGCGCAGCAGCGATATGAAATACGTACCCAACTCCTCCGAACGGCTAACCAGCCCTTCGTCCTCGAGCACGTCCAGCGCCGCGATCGCGACCGCGCAGCCGAGCGGGTTGCCCCCGAAGGTCGACCCGTGCGAGCCGGGCTCGAAGACGCCCAGGATCGCTTCGTCCGCTGCCACCGCGGAGATCGGAAACACCCCGCCGCCCAGCGCCTTGCCCATGATATACATATCCGGCACGACCTGCTCCCAGTCGCTCGCGAACAGCTTGCCGGTCCGGCCGAAGCCCGTCTGGATCTCGTCCGCGACGAGCAGCACCCGCTGCTCGTCGCACAACGCTCTCGCCGCCCGGAGGAATCCGTCCGGCGGTATGACGATCCCGGCCTCGCCTTGGATCGGCTCCACCAGGAAAGCGGCCGTGTTCGGCGTGATCGCCGCCTTCAGCGCGTCGATGTCGCCGTACGGAATGACGCGGAAGCCCGGCGTGAACGGCCCGAAGTCCGCCTTGTATTCGTCGGAGGACGAGAAGGACGTGATCGTCGTCGTCCTGCCGTGGAAATTGCCGCCGCAGACGATGATTTCCGCCTGATCCGCCGGCACCCGCTTCACCCGGTACGCCCACCGCCGCGCGGCTTTGAGCGCCGTTTCCACCGCTTCCGCGCCGGTGTTCATCGGCAGGATCATGCTTTTGCCCGTGAGCTTCGTCAGCTTCTCGTAAAATACGCCGAGCTGATCGTTATGGAACGCGCGCGAGGTCAGCGTCACTTTATCCGCCTGCTCCTTGAGCGCGGCGATAATGCGGGGATGCCGATGGCCGTGATTCAGCGCCGAATACGCGCTCAGCATATCCATGAAGCGATTGCCCTCGGGATCCTCCACCCAGACGCCCTCCGCCCTCGCGATGACGATCGGCAGCGGATGGTAATTGTTCGCCCCGTACCGCTGCGTTTGTTCGATGATGCGGTTCGTCGTGTTCGTCATGTCCGCTCTCCCCCTTTCGATTGGCGGCATGAAGCCGCACTGACGCTCACAAGATGCGCTCGCCGAACGCGGAACCGATCAATTCCACGGCCGCCACGGCCGTCTTGTTATGCTGATCCAGCATCGGATTGACTTCCACGAATTCGGCGGACACGAGCAGATTGCGCTCGAACAGCAGCTCCATGGCAAAATGGCTCTCCCGGTACGACATCCCGCCCGAGACCGGCGTGCCGACGCCCGGCGCGTCCCACGGGTCCATGCCGTCGAGGTCCAGGCTCAGGTGGACGCCGTCGGTGTCCTTGGACACGATATCCATCGCCTCTTCCATCACCTGTTTCATGCCGTGGCGGTCGATATCGTGCATCGTGAACACTTTGATCCCTTTCGCTTTCAAGAAAGCGCGTTCGCCGGGATCGATGGAGCGCGCGCCGATGATGACGACATTCTCGGGCAGCAGCTTCGCGTCCGCCCCGCCGACGGACGTCAGATCGGCATGGCCGTAGCCGAGTACGGCCGCCAGCGACATGCCGTGGATGTTGCCCGAAGCCGTCGTTTGGTCCGTATTCACGTCCGTATGCGCATCGAACCAGATGACGCCGAGACGCCGGACATGCTGCAACACGCCTTTGATCGTGCCGATCGCGATGCTATGGTCTCCGCCCAGCACGAGCGGGAATCTGCCTTTCCCCATCTCGGCCGCGACGGTGCTGCACAATTCCGTATTGACCCGTACGATTTCGTCCAAATATTTCAGCTTCTCCCCCGTAGGCGGGGGCGGCAGCGTCCTGTGGACCCGCAGGTCGCCCAAATCCTCGATCGCATAGCCGAGCGAACTCAGCCGTTCATGAAGGTTCGCGCCGCGAATCGCGTTCGGACCGAGATCGACGCCTTTGCGGTCGGCCCCGTAAGGCAGCGGCACGCCGATTATCGAGATGTTCGTGTTCTTCACCGCATCCATAAGCTGCACTCCTTCTCAAACGTTGGGTTATTTTAATTGTAGCATAGCGGTTTTTGATCAAAAAATTGAATTATCCAATGGTTACGATTAAGAATCGCAATGATCCCGTCATCTGCCCGAACGGACAAGAAACCCCGGGCTGCCGAAGCTGCCCGAGGCCGATAGCGGTATGCTGGCGCAAGGTCAATCCCATTCCTTCCAGACCCGCTGGACGATCTCCGCGAAGGAGCGAATGTTTTGTTCCGCGAGCCGTTTCTTTAGCATAACCATATTCGTTTCGATTTTGCCGGGGAATCGGTGAATTTCCGCCAACGTCCCCTTGCGCAATTCTTCTTCGACCAAACCCGCGCCGAGCAGCGCGATTCCGGTATTGTACATGACCGTCCGCTTGATCGTCTCGTCCGAGACGCACGCGATGTATTTATCCGGGGTGAAGCCGTATTCTTGCAGGCATTCGTTGACGAGCCGCTGAATGTTGGAGCCGGATTTGTACGTAATGAACGGGTAGCGCTCCAGCAGCTCCGACAGCTCGTGCCGGGCGAGCAGCTCGCTCGTCGCGACGAGGACCAGATCCTCCTTGCCGAGCGGCATCGTCTCCATTAGCGGCGAATCGCAGGGACCCGCGATAATGGCTAGATCCGCTTCGTTCGAAGCGACCTTCTTCATCGCGTCGTTGCTGTCGCAGGAGAACAGCTGCAGCTTTACGTTCGGATTTTCCGAAATATACGAATGCAGGATGAGCGACAAATATTGCGTGCAGTAAAATTCGGGCGCGGCCACGGTCAGCAGGCCGTGAGGATGCTCCAGCTTGCGAAGCTCGGTCTCCATCTCCTCCATCAGCGCGAACGTCTGGTCCACATAATGCTTGACCAGCTTCCCCGCCGGCGTCAGGAACGTCTTCTTCCCGCTGCGGCCGAGCAGCGAGACGCCGAGCTCGTTCTCCAGGGACTGGACCTGGAGGCTGATCGTGGGCTGCGAATAGCCGAGCAGATCGGCGGCGCGCGTCAGGTTCAGCGTGTCCGCGACGACCTGAAACGTCTTGTACTTCTTGAAATCCATTCCTGCTTCACGTCCTTGCCGGCTTCATGGAACCATTATAGTCGGGAACCGCCTCCCGGAACAAGCGGAGCCGATGCCGTCCCTAGATCCTTATTCCGCTGCCGCGTTCGACATGCGGATCATCGAGAAGTTGACGGTGGAACGCGGGATCGCGTCGCGAAGCGGCCGAAGCGACGGCGTGAAGCGCACCTCGATGCCCGCGGCAGCCAGAAGGCCCAGGCAATCGTCCATGCGTTCGACGGCCGCCGGCTCGACCGCTTCCTCGGTTATGTAGTACCCTGCGTTTCCGTCGTACGACACGAAGGGACCGGATTCGAATTCGTAACGGTACAATCGCGCGGACCGGATGCGCTCCAGCCAGCCGTTCTCGACGGCGACGACATGGCTCGTCCGGGACAACCCGAAGAAGCGCTCGCGGTCCGCATCGGTCGTCTGCGCGTCCAGCCAAAAGCAAACCCGAGGGCAGTCCCTCGGGAAGTAGTAGTTATAGGCATGCGTCCCATCGATGGCCCACACCATGGCGGGCTCGTTCAAGCGGTAAGGCAGCTGTCTCGGCGTGAACAAACGGATCGTCGGATCCTCGCTAAAATGGTACAGCTTCACTCGATTCTCTCCGTTTCGCGGGGTGTCGTCTATTCGACGTCCATCGTGATGTCGTCTTCGTGCTCCAGAAACCGGATGAACAGCTCCTTGTCCTCCAGGAACCACAAGTTATCGGCTTCCATGTAGAACGTGATGCCTTCCACGATATCCTTGACGCCCGGATTGCGGGGAACGTCCTTCATCACGCCGAGCGAGTAGCCGGGCTGAAGGCTGCCGCTGCCGCCGAGCCGGACGAAGATCCGCAAATGATCGCCGTCCGACAAGTCCATCTCCCGGATATACCAACGCGCGGCCGATTGCTCCACCGATATTCTCATCGCTACCATCTCCTCGTTTTGGATACGGTTACATGATATATATACGCCGCATACGCCGTAATTACCTCTTTGTTCAAACTATTTCCGCGCCGTCAGAAACCGCGTTCCCGTTCAGGCCGTTGCCGCTTGGCGCGGATGAAAGCAAACAGGCACAGATAGGCGATCAAGCCGATCCATACGATGAAAATGCCTAGTTTTTTGCTCCCGGAAGGCTCGGCGGAGTCGCTCGCGCGATCGGGCGCCGTCTGCACCGCGGCCGCGATCTCCGGGTATTGGAGCGCAACGGCCCCAAGGCTCGGCATGACCGGCTGCAGCCGACCCGCCGATTCCGTTCCGAGCGAGGTCTGCACCTGGAGTTCGCCCTCGGCCGTGACGGAGATGACGGGCGTCTCGCCCTTCGGCACGACGGCATAGAGCGGTTCCCCGGCGACGAAATCCGTCGCTCCCGCGCTTGCGAGCGGATAGGCTTGGTTCGCGACCGACACCCGCTGCAGGTCGAAATGCCGAAAACCGTAGTCCAACAGCTTCGTCATATCCTTATAAAGCAGAGATTGCGTCGGAGACTTGAGCAGCACGCCGATGATCTCCATGCCGTTCCGCTTGGCCGACGTGACGAGCGTGAATCCGGAATCGCCCGTATAGCCGTTCTTGATGCCGGTCGTGCCTTCGTAGTTGCCCAGCATCTCGTTATGGTTGATCAGCGTCGATTTCCATTCCTGCCCGTTCCACGGCATCTTCTTCGTGCCGACGATCGTCCTGAACAGATCGTTGCGCATCGCGTACCGGGCAATCTCGGCCATGTCCATCGCCGTCGTGTACTGCTCCTTATCCGGCAGGCCGCTCGGATTGACGAAATGCGTATGCGAGGCGCCGACCTGCTCCTGCACGAACCGGTTCATCCGCGCCGCGAATTTTGCCTTGGACCCGTCGATGTGCTCCGCGATGGCGGTCGCGGCGTCGTTGCCGGAATTCATCAGCATCCCGTACAGCAGGTTAATCAGCGGCTGCCGTTCGCCCTCCGACAGGTAGATGCGCGTGCCTTCTTCGTACCGCGCTTCCTTCGACGTCGTTACCATATCCTGCAAATGGTCCTTCTCGTCCTCGATGGCGACGATGCCCGTGATGATCTTCGTAATGCTGGCCGGATATTCCTGCTTCTCCGGATTGCGCGCGTACAGCACCGTTCCGGTCTGGGCGTCGATCAGCACGGCTGCTTCCGAGGCCAGCTCGGGCGGTCTCACGTCCGCAGTTTCCGCATGGACTGGACAAGCATATCCGAACGACGCCAGGATGAGCAGCAGCGCGAGAAAGCGATTCCGTTTACGAACGATCATGTTATCCCAGCCGACCTCCTGCGTCTCTATGTAAATGCACGGTTTTCTTCTACCGTACCACTAGAATCGCCAGGACGGCAATGAATATTTTATGGAAACCGCGCAACGAGCCGCGGCATGAATTCCCTACTAGCCGCCTGCTCCGGACTTCCCCGTGCACACGCGAAGAAACCGCTCCGGCGAGGAGCGGTTCTGGATCAAGACCGATACGGATTACCGTTGGACGTCCTGCGGATGCGCGTCCTCGATCAGCGCCGTCACGCTGGCGTTGGAGCTGACCTGCTCCGGACTTTTGCAGCCCGGGATCACGGCCGTCACGGCCGGATGCTTCAAGCACCAGGCCAGCGCCCACGCCGCCATGTCCACGCCCTGCGGCACTTCCTCCGCGGCGATGCGCTGCACTTCCTCGAGCTTTTGCACGGTGCTTTCGCGGTCATGGCGGTGGCGGACGTCGGTCTTGTCGAACACGGCATCCGGCTTGTACTTGCCGCTCAGGTACCCGCTCGCGAGCGGTACGCGCGCCAGCACGCCGAGCTCTTGCCGGATGCAGGACGGGAACACTTCTTGCTCCGGCACCTGATCCAGCCGGTTATAGACGACTTGAATCACGTCGGAGCCGATTCGGGTCGACGCGTCCACTTGATGCACGTTGGCATTGCTGCCGATGGACGTGCCGAGATGCTTGATTTTGCCGGCCTTCACCTGTTCGCCGAGCACCGACCACAGCTCTTCGTTATCGAAGACCGCATCCGGGCCGGAATGGAACTGATACAAGTCGACGTAATCCGTCCGCAGCGCCTTGAGCGAAGCGTCCAGCTGCTTCACGACGTCGCCGGGCGAGAAATCGTCGGTCCGGGTAAAGCGTTCGTGGAAATGATGGCCGAACTTCGTCGCCACGATCCAATCTTCGCGCTTGCGGCGGGCCAAATAGTCGCCGATCAGCGATTCCGACAAATGGTCGCCGTAGCACTCCGCCGTGTCGATCAGGTTGATGCCGAGCTCGGCCGCCCGGTCCAGTATCGCGTCGGCTTCCGCCTGCGTGAACTGCTGCCCCCACTCGCCTCCGAATTGCCATGTGCCGACGCCGATCACGGAAACCTCAAGTCCCGTGCGTCCGAGTTTGCGGTATTTCATCGTTCTTTTCTCTCCTCTCGAATGGCGAACCTTCTATTCCTTGCCTCAATGACTTGACTCTATTCCTTGCCTCTATTCCTTACCCAATCGGCGCAGCTGCATCTCTTTGGTGAACCATAATTTGTAGCTGAGCAGGCTGAGCAATATGCTCGTGACGGCCGCCGAAGAGGTGAAGGCGAACACGATCAGGATCTGGTAGCGGACCGCTTGAAGCGGATCGGCGCCCGCGATGATCATGCCCGTCATCATGCCGGGAAGCTGGACGATGCCGACGGTCTTCATGCCGTCGATCGTCGGGATCATGCTGGCCTTGACCGCTCGCTTCAGGCTGAGCTGAATCGACTGGCGGGCGCTTGCGCCGAGCGCGAGCAGCGTCTCGATCTCGCCGCGGGACGATTCGACGTCGCGCTTCATATGATTCAGGAACAAGCCGGCGACCACCATCGCGTTGCCGATCGTCATGCCGCTGATCGAGATGACGTACTGCGGCGTGTTCTCGATGATGCGGAGGCCAAGCAGGAGCAGCATGATGAGCGCTTCCGTGGCAGTTATGGCGACCGCGATGCGGATGCCGATGCCGCGCAGCCCCTTGCCGCGCCGGGCGGCATGCCAAGACGCGACCGCGATCATGACCGCCACGACGGGCAGGAGCAGCGCGGGGTGCCGCGTCCGAAACATATATTGCAGCACCAGCCCGATCGCGAGCAGCTGCACGGCCGCGCGGATCGTGCCGATGATAAGGTCCCGCTCCAGTCCAAGCCTCTGGCGCATGGACAACAGGACGGTGATGGCGACGAAGAGCAAGGTGAACGCCAGCGCCGTCGGCGTCATGGCCCTCCCTCCCCCGCGTCTTCGTTCCTGCCTTGCCTGCTCAGGAACCGTTCGGCGGCCAGAGAAGGCGGCCGCCGAAAGAAATCCTCCGTCCCGCAATCGGCGAGGCTGCCGTCCGCCAAGAACCAAACTCTCGAACTGACGCGCCGCGCCTGCTCCAGATCATGCGACACCCAGATCAGCGTCGCCTTCGCCGCAGCTTGCATTTCCGTCAGCAGTTTCTCTACCGCGAGCTTGCAGTGCTGGTCCAGCGAAGCCGTAATCTCGTCCAAGAGCAGTACCGCCGGCTCCCCGAGCAGCGAACGCACGAGCGAGACGCGCTGCTTCTCCCCGCCGGACAGCTCGTCCGCGTTCTTCTCCCAGTCCGTGGACGACAAGCTTACCGCCTCCATCAGCCGTGCTGCAAGCTCCCGGTCAAACGGCGTATCGTGCAGCCGGCTGCAGGTGCTTAAGTTATGCGCCACGCTTCCGGGCAGCATGACGGACTGTTGGGCCACGTAAGCGGCTCTTCTGCGCCAGGACTGCGGCTGCCAGCCGGAAGCGGCTTTGCCTTCCAGCCGCAACTCGCCGGCGGTCGGCGCATCCAGCAATGCCAGCAAGCGAAGCAGCGTGCTCTTGCCCTGTCCGGAAGGCGCGATCAGCGCAACGGATTCCGGTTCTTCGACGGACGCGGTTATTCGCGTGAACAACGTTCTGCCGCCCGCAACCGTTTTGGTCAAGTCCGTAAAGGCCAGAATGCTCATTTCGCCATCGCCTCCCTGCTTTGCTTAGTATTTCCTGAGCGCGCGAGCGGCATCAATACCTTGTTCAAATTTCGTCGGTTTTGACGTAAATCCACACTTCGCCCGGCTGGAAAATATGATATTTCCGTCCCGGATGGCGGTCGAACATCTCGCCGACGAAGCCGGTGATGCCCTCGCTGTTGTTCATATACATGTCGAAGTGAAGCGGAACGACCGTGCTCATCCCTACGTCGGCCGCCAGATCCGCGGCTTCCCGCGCGTTCATGTTGCCGTCGATGCCGCGCCGGTTGCGGAAGATGTCCCGGCCGTTGATGGGAAGCATGCCGATGTCGATCCGATAACCGCCCAAAGCGGCGATGAGCGATTCATGCACCAGCGTGTCGCCGGCATGATAGATCGTGATGCCGTCCCAGTCCAGCATGTAGCCAAGAAAGCGGTCCCAACCTTCGGCGTTCACGTCGCGTTCTTCATGCCAGGCCGGCATCGGATGCACCGTCAATCCGCCCCCGCACGCGTAAGGCGCGCCATGGCGAAGCGCATCGATCCGGTCCTCCGCGATGCCGATTTCCTTCAGGATGCCCGCGCAGGCGCTCGGCCCGGCGAAACGGCACGCAGGGGAAGCCTGGGCGATGGCCAGCAGCGTCCCCGGGTCCAAATGGTCCGAGTGCTCGTGCGTGATCAGCACCAAATTCAAATCGTGAAGCTTGCCCGGATCGACCGGAGGCGGGTACCTCCTCACCCACTCGGTCGGCGCCGGGTCGGCGTTTTCCGTCAAAAACGGATCGATAGCGAGCTTGAAGCCGCCCCGGCGCACGATGACGCCGACTTGTCCGATGTATTGAATCGCCGCGGATAAAAACGACATGGATAATTCCCCCTTTCATAAGCTTAGGGTAACAGAAAAACCCGCGATAGGAAACCGCGGGTTTGCGCCAAGCTTGCCGTCGATAAAGCGATTATTCGCCCTCCGGCCCGTCCTCCGCTTCGACCAAGCGCTGCAGGGCGGACATCTTATTTTCCCAAAACCGCTCGTAATACTGCAGCCAGCCGCGCAGCTCCTGCAGCGGCTGCGGCTCCAGCCGGTAACGGGTCTCGCGGCCGACCTTTCGTTCCTTGACGAGCCCGGCTTCCGATAGGATGCGCAGATGCTTCGAAACCGCCGTTCTCGTCATCGCGAAATGGCCGGTAATCGCGGTGACCGGCATTTCGCGATCGACCAGCAGCCGCAGGACCTCGCGCCGCGTCGGGTCCGCGATCGCTTGGAACACGTCGTGTTTGCCGGACGGAAGCGCCGCCATATCAGGCTTCGACGTACGTGCCGAGCTTGGCCACGATGCCGACCCAGCCTTGTCCCATCGTATCGCGCACGACGCTGTGCGGCATGTTGAATTCCGTCATGCCGTCCGCGCGCCAGCCGGAATGGATCAGCGTGCAGGAGGTCCGGCTGCCGCCCAGATCATCGAGCAGGATCGTAATCGTCCACTCCTTGCCCCAATGGAACGCGATCCGGTTCGGCTCGTCGACTTCCTTGACGACGCAAGGCTGGATGCCGAACGGACCGGCATCGATAGTGAAAGCATGGCCGACGACCGGCTCCAAATCGTTCGGCATGAACCAGGCGCTCAGCCCCTCGGACGTCGAGATGGCCGACCACACTTTCGCGATCGGCGCGTTGAAGACTTGCGATTGCCGAATGTCCGGCAGCGTGTTTTGCGTTTCCATAATAAGTACCTCTCCTTGTTCGGCGATTATATAGGCTTTATCAAGCGAAAAAGCGAAACCATTTGGTTTCGCTTTTAGTATAGGACACCATATGGTTTCGTGTCAACCTAGGCTCAGCTGCGCTTGTCTTCCTTGTCCTTGTCGATGCCATGGTCTTCCCATCTCCGGGAATACGCCTTGTTCGTCACCCAAATCGTCATCCACGTGACAATCACCGCGATGATTGCCGCCGAAATCCACACCCCTGCCGGTACGCCCATCTCGAAGTCTCTCCTTCGGCAGATCCGATTATCCGGCGCTGCCCGTCTTTTTCAGAACAGCATAACAGACTTCATAACCCGGTTCAAATGACAACATTTTGACCAAATGATTGCCCTTTGGCACAGTTCGGCGTGCAAGCGTGGACATACGGTACAAAGGAGGTGATCGTTCATGCCCAAAAAAGCGTACAAAAGCACCGCGATTCGAGGCAAAAAACGCGTTTGCGCGATGCTGGCCGCAAGCGCGCATTTGCGACCGCTCGTTCCCCGCACCATGATGCTGACCGCCGCGAACCTGTCAACGATGCTCGCCGCTTACCGGAGCGTCTACATCAAGCCCGATATCGGTTCGCTCGGCATCGGCGTTTGCAAAGCGACGTCGGAGCGCGGCGGCTACAAGCTCGTCGCGGTGAAGAACCGCAGTCAGGTCTATCGGCGTTTTCATACGATCGACGCGCTCTGCCGTTACGCGAGACGCATCGGAGGGGGCACGATGATCGTTCAGAAAGCCATACCGCTCGCTACCGTCGGCGGACGGCCGTACGATATGCGGATGATGGTGCAGCGCAAGCCCCGCGGCGCCTGGACCGTGACCGGCTCGTTCGCGAGAATCGCCCGGCCGGGCAAAATCGTCACGAATTACAGCCAGGGCGGCCGTATCCGAACCCTGAAGCAAATGTACCGCTCCAAAGGACTGACGGATGCGGCCAGCCATGCCAAAATCGCCCGGCTGACGCGAATCGCGCGGCAAACTGCCGTTTGGCTGAGCGCCAGGCGCGCCGGCATGCACGAAGTGGGCATTGATTTCGCCGACGACCGAAAAGGAAAGTTATGGATCTTGGAGGTCAACTCCAATCACCCGCAATTCCATCCGTTGCAGGTTACCGATCCGCCGGCCTACAGGCGGATGATGTCGTTCGCGAGAAGCTATGGGCGGTTCTCTGCCAAATAGCTCCTCCTCCCTTGCCTGGACAAGCCTCGAGGTGCATAATGAAGGATGCTGAACTACAATCAAGCACCGAAGCAGAAAGGAACATCACCATCGTGCAGTCATCGCCCCAATCCGCCAAATTGTCGATTTCCCCGGTCATTCCGCTCCTGATCGGCATGCTGGCCATTTCGTTCGCCCCCATTCTCGTCCGCGCCTCCGATGCGCCCGTCTCCGTGCAGGGCATGTACCGGATGCTTTTCACCTTCCTCCTGATGCTGCCGTTCGGCGCGAAACAGCTGAGGACGGTACATACGATCAGCCGCAAGGACTGGCTCCTGCTCGCCGCGGCGGGCTTTTTTCTGGCGCTTCATTTCCTGCTGTGGATGGCTTCGCTCACCTACACGTCCATCGCCAGCTCCACGATCCTGCTCGCGCTCGAGCCGGTGTTCGTCCTGATCGGCGCGTTCTTCCTGTTCAAGGACCGGCCCCACAGGTTCGCGGTCATCGGCATGCTCGTCGCGCTCGTCGGGGCCGTCAGCATCGGCTCCGGCGATATCGGCCTGTCGCAGCGCGCGTTCTTCGGCGATATGCTCTCGTTCCTCGGCGCGCTGGCGGTCGCCGTCAACATGCTGATCGCGAAGCAAATCATGCGTCGCCTCTCGTCTTATCTGTACAGCCTTATCGTCTTCGGCATTACGGCCGCCTGCTTCTTCGTCTACAACCTTATCACGGGCATCGCCATGACCGGGTATTCCCTCAAGGAATGGGGCGTCTTCCTGCTGCTCGCCGTCGTGCCGACCGTATTCGGCCACATGATCTTCAATTGGCTGCTTAAGTACGTCAAACCGGCCACGATCTCGATGACCGTGCTGGCGGAGCCCGTCGGCGCGAGCCTGCTCGGCATGCTGCTGTTCCGCGAGATGATCAGCGGCTTCCAGCTGATCGGCGGCTTGTTCATCATCGCCGGACTCGTCATTTATATGCGCGCGGAGAAGCAAGGAGCGGCCGCCGACATCGGAACGGAACAGCCGGAGACGGCCGTCGACGGCGAACCGCTGCAGGCGTAAGCCGCCGCGCGTCTCGGCTAAAAGAACCCGGAAACAAGAAAAAGCCTGATTGCTCAGGCTTTTTTCTATGGGCTGCGCCGTTAACGCATCCGCGGTCAAGCGTCCATTCCGTGCTCTTCGCGGATGCGGTACAGTCCTTGCACCATCGGCTCGGCCGGGTCGCGGTTGAGCAGGAAGTGCGCGATCAACACGTGCAGCGGTAGCGCGCAGATGTTATTGCCGTCCGTGACTGCCGTGAATCCGGCTTCCAGCACCGGTCCATGCTCCTCGTGGAGGTCCAGGTCGACGTACACTTGATCGTTCGGAAATTCTTCGCGCAGCGTTTTTGCGCAGTATGGCACGATAACGTTATCGATCAGCGCCTTGGCTTCGTCTTCCGATTGCGGAGGCATCGGCAGGAGCTTGTCCTTGCCTTCGTTGCCTTCCATCAGGTCGAAGAAGAACGACGACATCCACAGCGCGGGATCGTCGTTGTTTTGGAAAGTGTGCAGCAGCTCGCGCATGAAGAAGCCCGTCGCGTATTTGCCGCCGTCCTTCGTCTCGATTTTGAACGTGAAAATCGGTCCGTATACCTCGTGGTTCAACACCTGTCCGTCCACTTGCTCGTCCTCGAACTTAAACCGGAGCGCTTTCAAGCCATTCTCGTGCAGCGCTTGAACGACCTGCCGGAATTCGGCTTCCGATGGATTACCTTGTTCCTGCGTATCATTGGAATTGGATACGTTATTTTCTGTCGTCATGTCGAATCACCCACCAATTATCATATAATGTACGTTTTGCACTTGTCCACTTGTAATTTTACGGCAAGTCACGCGCGCGGCTCGAACAAATAGGCGGCCAGCAGCGCGGCCGTATTGGCGACGGCATCGCTATGCGTGCGTTCCATGCTGTGGGACGCGTGGACGCCGGGACCGATCAGCGCCGCCCGGATATTGCTTCCCCCGCGGAGCGCGGCGGACGCGTCCGAGCCGTAATGCGGATACACGTCGACCGCATGCGGCAGGCCTTCGCGCTTCGCGAGCGCGATCAACGCCGACGTCATCTCGTAATCGTACGGCCCCGAAGAGTCCTTGGCGCAGATGGACACGTCGTATTCCGTCGCCGAGAGGTCGTCGCCGATCGCGCCCATGTCGACCGCGATCATCTCCGTGATGTCGGGCGGGATGTACGAGCTGCCGTGGCCGACTTCCTCGTATGTCGAAATGATGATTTTGACGGTGCGCTCCGGGGCTTTTCCCTCTCGCTTCATCCATTCCAGCAGCGTGAAGAGCGCGGCAACGCTCGCCTTGTCGTCGAGATGGCGCGATTTGATCAGGCCGTTCGGAAATACGCGCGTCCGCGGATCCCAAGATACGTAATCGCCGACGCCGATGCCGAGGCTGAGCACGTCCTCCTTGCTCTTCACCGGCTCGTCGATGCGAATTTCCATATGCGCCTCTTCCCGCTTGAAATCGCGGGCGTCGGAATAGACATGCACGGACGGCTTCGTCGTCAGCACGGTGCCTTCGTACGCGCGTCCGTCGCGGGTATGCACGAGGCAATATTCGCTTTCCACCGTCGCCATCGCGTAACCGCCGACCGGGGTAATCCGGAGCGTGCCGGACGGCTTGACGGCGCGGACCATCGCGCCGAGCGTGTCGACATGCGCCGTCAGCGCGATGACCTCCCTCGGATCGGGCTTCGTTCCGGGAATCGTGATCATGCCGTTGCCCTTGGGCGTCAGCTCCAAGGCATGGCCGAGCTTCGCGGCTTCCGCTTGGATGAGTTTCATGATGGCGGCGCAATAGCCGCTCGGGCTTGGCGTTCCAAGCAATTTCTCAAGGATGTTCAACATATAAGTGCGGGCGAGATTCGGGTGCAGCGGCTGCGTCATTACGCGAAAACTCCTTTCCTAAACCTTATGACCATCATAGCCCATTCCGGGCGAAAATCCTATTTTTCACAGCCAAAGCAGCGCGACGGCAGCCGCTCCCGCGATCACCAGCAGCGTATCCCGCGGCTTCCAGACTTCCGTGACCAGCACGGTCGGATGCGCCTGCGCGCCGACGCCGCGGCTCTCGAGCGCGTCCGTTACCCCGTCGCCCAGCCGGAACAACGACAGCATGAACGGGAGCGCCGTTTCCCGGATGCGCCGGATCCCGCCCCGCCATGCGCTTCCCGGCTGCTTGCCTCTCGCGGCGGCGATCCGCGCGAACCGTTCCCACTCCGCGAGCAGGACGGGAACGAAACGGAGCAGCAGCGTGATGATCAGCAGCAGCTTCGTTCCCCAGAGCGGGATGCGGCCGAACCGGACGAAGAGCTGCTCCAGCGAGCGCCGCAGCCGCAGCGGCGTGACGGCCACCGGGAGGCCGAAGCCGAGCAGCATGACGAGCAAAGGCCGCGCGAGCGACTCCAGTGACGCCAGGCTCGCGGAACCGTCCCAGAACCCGTCCCCGTCGCCGCCATGGCCGAAACCGGCGAACAGCGAGATCGCGACCGTGAACGTCGCGATCGCATTGATCGCTCCCCGCCAACGGCGCAGCGGGATGCGGCCGAAGCCGATCGCCGCCGCGACCATGATCGCCGCGATCCCGATGGTCGGCCATCCCGACAGCTGCAGGATAGCCGTCGAGAGCAGAATATAGGTCAGCCATACCGCCCGCGCGTCGAAGCGCGCGATCGGCGACGGCCGGGAAGCGCCGGCACGCAGCGCGAATGGCGTTCTAACTGGAACGGGGGATGCGGCTGTCCGGCTTTCGGGCATGCGAGTCGAAGCCGTGCCCGTCATCATCGTGACTGACTCGGTGGCGGTGCTCGTATTCGCGGGAGGCCGCTCCTTGCTCGAGAGTCCTACTGACGGCACATCCGAGGCTGCGGTGGTTGTCTCGGCGGTGGCCCGCTCCTTGCTCGACGGTCCTACTGACGGCATATCCGAGGCTGCGGTGGTTATGTCGACGATAGGTCGCTCCTTGTTCGAGCGTCCTTCCAACGGCACATCCGAGGCTGCGGCGCTCGTGCCTGCGAGACGCCGCTGCTGGTCGGATACTCCGTTGATCCGAACACATGAGGCTGCGGTGCTTGTAAATGCAAGAGGTCGCTCTTGCGGCGATAGTACGGCGATCGCCTCCGCCAGCTCAACGGGATTCCAAACCGCTTCCGAAGATACGCCGAATCGCGCGCTTAAGGCAGCGATGCCGAACCAATCCGGCATGTCCATGCCCGCTTCCGCCAGCCAGTTCGGATTGGCCAGCAGCTCTGATTTATCGCAGGAACGGAGGCTCCCGTCCGGATGCATGAGCAGGATGCGGTCCGCGAGTTCGAACGCCCAGTCGCTCTCGTGCGAGATCAGCAGCACGCCCTGCCCTTCGTCAGCGCAGCGCCTCAGCTTGTCGCCGAGCAGTGCGTGGCCTTCGGCATCCAAGCCCGCAGTCGGCTCGTCCAGGAGCAGCCAGCTTGCGGGCGGCGCGAACAAGCAGGCAAGCGCCGTCCGCCGCCGTTCGCCGCCGCTCATCGCGTACGGATCGCGCCCCAGCCAGCTTGCGTCCCAGTTCACGGCGGCCAATGCGGCCGATATCCGCCGGCCGAGTTCCGGTTGCGGCAACGCGTACGGACGGAGCGAATAGCGAAGCTCCTCTTCGACGCTGCGCATGAACAATTGTTCTTCGGGCGATTGGCAGGAATACGCGTAGGCGAGCAGCGCCTTCGGATTCAGCTTGCCCCCCCTTCGGAGCGACCGCCGCGTTCCCTGCCGCAAGGCTGCGTCGCCGAAACTGACGGCCATGCCCTCCGGCGGGCGCAGCCCTGCGACCATCTCCATGAACCTCGTTTTGCCGGAACCGTTCGCGCCAACGAGGACGGTGATCGTCCCGCCCCTTAGCTGCAGGGACCCGTTCGCGATGGATGCTTCGGATGCGGGACCTCCGTCGCCGGCGAGCCGAATTCCCTGCAGAGTTAGACGTACGGACGGACTTCCGATCATCGTGCCGCCACCTGCCTAAGCGCCGATTCCCAATCGGCCGTCGTTTCCGGAAACGGCGGCTTCAGCTTGCCCAGGCGAGCCAGCTCGATCGCCATTCGGGAGACGTAAGGCAAACGCAGCCCGCATGCCATGCAGGGCGGCGCTTCGCTTCCGACCGCATGCGGATAATCGCGTCCGTACAGGAACTGTCCGCCGCTGCCGTCGAACACAATCCTGCCCGCCGACATGGCGACGGCCCGGTCCTTTGCCCCGATCTCCTGCAGCCGCTGCGTCACCCAAACGACGGCCGTTCCTTCGCGGTTCAGCTTCGCCGCAATCTCGCGCACGCCGCGTCTCGACTGCTCGTCGAGCATCGAGGTCGCTTCGTCGAATACGATGAGCGGCGTCCTCGAGGCGGCTGCCGCCGCAACCGCGGCGAGCTGGCGCTGACCGCCGGAGAGCTTGTCCCACGGCAGATCGGCGATGGCAAGAAGCCCGGTTTCAAGCAGGATCGCTTCCGTTTCGCGCAGGATCGCCTCCGGCGCCAGTCCCTGCCACTCCAGCGCGAAACGGATCTCTTCGCGCGGCGTCTCGGCGAACAGCTGGGCGTCGGGCTGCTGCATGACGTAGGGCGACGGCATCGTTCCGGCGAAGCCGCGGTTCCAGGTGCCCCGCACGCCGGCGATGGCCAATCCCGCGAGCAGCCGGCCAAGCGTGGATTTGCCGCTTCCGTTCACGCCGACCAGATTGACCCATTCCCCGCGGCCGAGCTCGATATTCACGTCCGCCAGCCGCGGCGCCGCTTCGCCCGTCTCGAGCAGGCGCTCGATCGAAACGTCCAGCAATATCATGTTCGTATGTAAGTTGACATCCAATCCGAATTCCCTCTTCCCAAAAGTTTACTCCCATGATAAGATGCTAATTGTTAACCAATCACAGATAACAAGGTTAACATTCGAGAGGAGAAAAAACAATGGAAACTACCCCGATCACCACCGAGCAAATCCCGATCTCGAGCGGCAATGGCGCCCATTCCGCCAATTGGATACGGAGCGTCGTCTTCACCGCCATGTTCGCTGCCCTCTTCGTCGCCTTCAGCTTCGTCAAAATCCCGCTATGGTTCACGGCCGTCCCGATTACCTTGCAGACGCTGGCCGTCATTCTCGCCGGCGGTCTCCTAGGCGCCGTTTACGGCTTTCTCAGCATCCTGATCGTCGTGCTGCTGACGGCGGCGGGACTTCCGCTTCTCGGCGGCAGCGGCGGCATCTCCGTCATCTTCGGAGCGACGGGCGGCTACATATGGATGTTTCCGTTATCCGCGCTGTTGATCGGACTCGTCAGCGACCGGCTCTTCGCCCGCACGGCGAAGCTGAACCGCGGCGGCATGACGCTGCTGTTCGCCGGAATTGTGCTGTTCAGCGTCCTGCTGGCCTATGCCGGCGGCGTACCGTGGCTGGCTTATAAAGCGAAGCTCTCGTTCGGCGCTGCCATGACGGGCGGCTGTTATCCGTTCCTGTTCGGCGACTTCGTCAAAGCCGCCGTCGGCGCCGTCATGATCGGCACGCTCCGGCCGCTGCTCGCACGACTCCGTTAACACTCGAAACCTATATCGTTGTCATGAGACGACGGATAATTTTGAAGCCCGCCTAGAAACCAAGCTCCTGCCGCAGCAATTGGGAGAGCTCGGAAAGGGTGGGCTTTTTGATTTGGATGACCAACTGATTTCCGTCGAGCGACGCGGATTGAACATGGATCGGCTTCGGCACGTAGCCGCCGAGCGGGATGACGATATCGTCGAAGTAGCGTTTCGGCAGCGTTAGGCTCTTCAGCTTCGCTTCGTCGACTGCGGCGACCAGATTGGGCTCGCTCCACCTCACCCGGTAATAGACGACGATGCCGACCGGAATGCGATCCTTTACCTTTAAATTATAGTGCGCGGCCACGCGGTCGCCTTCGAACTGAAACCGCGCGCCCGTTATCGTCACATTGGGGCCGTACTGCGGATTGGCGGCGATGAACGCTTTGCCGATGTTGTCGACATCCGCTTCCGATAGCGTAAACGTGGTGCTCAAATTGCGGACCATCGCGACGGCGCGATCCGCCAGCGAGACTTGATCGTACTGCAAGTCCAGCTTCTCGCCGGGCTTCGCGTACCGGATGACAGCCGCTCCGAGAACGGCGATCAGCAGAATCAAGACGCCGAGCGTTATCAAGCCTTTCTTCACCATTGGACGTCACCTCCGACCTTCCCTATTATAAACCTCCTCCCTCATCGCGTTCTAGTCCCGCGTACGGTACCCCCGAACGGGTAGTAGCCGCGCCCATGGAATGGACGCGGCTTGCTAATGCATGGAAGCTTTACAGGAGCATGGCTTTGCGCCATGAACCGGCTTCCGTGATGTCTTCGGACGCGGCAGCGGCATAGGCCTCGCAGGTGAACCCCGGAACCTCGGTGCCGTCGCTCAGCTCCACCTTGCCGATGCCGAGCGGCGCCGGAATCGCGGCGACGAAGCCGCCGAACGCCTGCAGCGGCATCTCCCATACTTCCAGCGCGATCGCCGCTCCGCCCTGTTCCTGCTTGATCATGCCCGGCTTCGCGGGCACGGTACGCAGCTTCACGAGCCGGTATTTCGGGGCGCTCTCCGTCTCGCGGACGAACACGGCGCCGCAGGCCAGCATTTGCTTCTCCAGCGGAAGGCCGCGCATATGCAGGCCGCAGACCGCGACCAGCGTCGTTGCCGGCGCCGCTTCGGTCGGCCGGTCCGGCTGCCGCGCCTCGGCGCGCTCGGAACCGGCTGCATCGCTACTTGCCGGTTGCGCCGGAATTTGCTCGAACGCCTCCGGTTTCATAAATGCCGGCTTGGACTCGATCGTCATGCTGTCTGGCTGTTGCGGAAGGACTTGCGCGAGCGCCTCCGTAAGCTGGGACGCAGGCTCGAACCCGCTTGCCGTCGCAGACGGCGTTAGATCCTGCGCAGGCTCTCGCTCTGCCCCCGACTCTCCGCGCACCGCATACCCGCTCCCCGCCCTATCCCTCGCATGAAGGAACGCCGCGGCCGCGCCGCAAATCAACGACTCGTTCTCCGCGGTCGCGAAGAACGTGACGCCGAACGGCGTGTCGTCCGAGGCTTCACCCGCCTGTACCGCGATGGCGGATAGATCGAGCAAATTGCAATGGTTCGTATACCGGCCCATATCGCTGTTGGTCGCGACGGGATCGCGGCGCACGTCGTCGCGCGTCCATGTTCCGCCGCAGGTCGGCAGCATCAATACGGCGTCCGCGAGCAGATGCCAAGCTTCGCGCTTGTACGCCTGCAGCTTATGCATGGCTTGGAATACCGCCGCTCCGGTGTACGCCGGCGATTCGCCCGTGCGCAGCACCTGCTCCGTCACGGGGAACGTCGCGCCGGGATGTCCCGACACGAATTCGCCGAGGTCCGCCCAGCGTTCGGCGACCCACGGACCGCCGTACAGAATCGCCGCGGCGTCCGCGAACAACGCCATGCCGACCTTGACGACCGGCAGGTTCAGCGACATCACGTCCGCGACGGCGGCTTCCCATGCCGCGCGATATTGCTCCGCGTAAGGGCCGTAGAATGCCGGCGCTTCGTCCGGCAGGCAGATCGCACTCGGCAGGCGGCCCGCTTGCGGTCGCGGGATCGATTTGGACCAAGGGTCGGATGCCTCCGCGCCGCGAGCCACCGCATCCACCGCCAGCGCGTCGTCCATGCCATGCGCGAAGACGGTCACGCAGTCGAGGCTCGCGCATGCCGGGAGGACGCCCTTGGTCGGCCAGGCGCCGAGGCTCGGCTTGTAGCCGACGAGGCCGTTAAGCGCCGCAGGGACGCGGCCGGAGCCCGCGGTATCGGTACCGAGCGCGAAGACGGCTTGCCCGCGCGCCACCGAGACGGCGGAGCCGGAGCTCGAGCCGCCGCTGATCAGCTCCGGGCGCAGCGCGTTATGCGTCTCGCCGTACGGGCTGCGCGTGCCGACGAGGCCGGTGGCGAACTGGTCCAGATTGGTTTTCCCGATCGGGATCGCGCCTGCATCGACGAGCCGCTGCACGATGACCGCGCTCCGCTCTGGGAGGAAGGCGAATTCCGGACAAGCGGCGGTCGTCGGATAGCCGGCCGCGTCGATGTTGTCTTTCACCGCGAACGGGATGCCCCAGAGCGGCAAGCGCTCCGGGTCCAACTCGTTCAAGCGTGCAACGTACGGGCCGATCCCTTCGATCGAAGGCGGCGTGATCCAGATGTTCATCGCTTCGTCGCGCCGGGAGCGCCGGATGATTTCATGCATGACGTCCGCGGGCGTCAGCTGCTTGCCGAGGTACATTTCCCTGAGCCATCCTGCGGTCAATTTGTCGGGCCAATTCACGGTCGTCATGCAATCGACACCTCTCTTTCGTTTTCTTGGACAAGGCTTACGATCAACTGGCCGGCATGCACCTCGTCGCCCGGTTTGACGAAGATCGCGGAGACGACCCCGTCGCACGGCGCCGTCTGGGAAAACTCCATCTTCATGCTTTCCTCGATGATGAGCGTCTCCCCTTTCTTCACCGCCTGGCCCGGCTCGACCAGCACTTTCCAGACGCTCCCCGGCATCGAGCACCGCACGCCGACCGCGTTCGCCGGCAGCTCATCCTCCTCGGAGGACTTCGCCGATTCGTTCTCGGACACGTATTCGGCCAGGCCAAGCGCCTTCCAGCTCTCGCGTTCGGCTTGGAACGCGGCCTGCTGGGCGCTGACGAAAGCGTCCGCGCTCTCTTCGATGGAAGCGAGGAAAGCCAGGTAGTCGCTCAGCTTGAAGGTCGTCTCCGTAATATCCGCCTCGAAACGGCCGCGCGTGAAATCTTCCCGCAGCTGCAACAGCTCGTCGCTGCTCACCGGGTAGAATCGGATCTGATCGAAGAAGCGGAGCAGCCACGGCTTGCCGGGATGGAAGCTCGCCGTCTCGCGGTTCAAATGGTTCCACATTTGAATGGTGCGGCCGACGAACTGGTACCCGCCGGGGCCTTCCATGCCGTAGATGCACATGTACGCGCCGCCGATGCCGACGGCATTCTCCGGCGTCCACGTCCGCGCGGGATTGTATTTGGTCGTGACCAGCCGGTGCCGGGGATCGATCGGCGTCGCGACCGGCGCGCCCAAGTACACGTCGCCCAAGCCGAGCACGAGATAATTGGCGTCATACACGATGCGCTGCACGTCGTCGATGCCGTCCAAGCCGTTGATGCGGCGGATAAATTCCAAGTTGCTCGGACACCACGGCGCGTCCGGCCGCACGTTCTGCTGATAGCGGTCGATGGCCAGCTGCGTCGCCGGATCGTCCCACGACAGCGGGAGGCGCACGATGCGCGACGGCACGGAGATCGATTCCAGCGGCGGCAGGCCGCGGTCCAGCTCCAGGATCCGCTCGCACGCTTCCTGCACCGTCGTCGCTTTCGGATCGATATGCACCTGCAGGGAACGGATGCCCGGCGTCAGATCCTGCACCGGAATCGCGCCGCTGCGCTCGATGGCTTCCATCAAGGCATGCACCTGGAAGCGCAGCAGCAGATCGAGCTCCATCTCCCCGTATTCCACCAAAATATTCTCGTCGCCGCTGCAGCGAATCGTGATCGGGAATCGGCGATTTTCCGTTTCGCGGTGAAGCATCGGGTAAGTAGGCACGATCTCCGTCTTCGGCTGCGGCAGGGCGGCAGGCGCCAAACTGCTCCAGGCGGCTTCGCCGATGGCGTTCAAATTCGCCTCCTGCAGCCGGCGCAGGCCGTCCGCTTCCTCCAGCGTCAGCAGCTGGAAGCGGACCTTGTCTCCCGGATGCAGCTGGCCGAGCTTCCAGAATTCCGCCGAAGCCGTCGTCACCGGACAGACGAAGCCCCCGAGGCTCGGACCGTCCGGACCGAGCAGGATCGGCATGTCTCCCGTCAAATCCAGCGTCCCGACCGCATAGGCGTTATCGTGAATGTTGGACGGATGCAGGCCGGCTTGGCCGCCGTCCTCGCGCGCCCAATGCGGCGCGGGCCCGATCAGCCGCACGCCGGTGCGCGAGCTGTTGAAATGCACCTCGAATTCCGTATTCGCCAGTTCCTTCAAATAAGAAGGCTTCAGATATTCCTCCGTGCAATGCGGGCCCGGAATGACGCCGATCGTCCATGTCCGCGTCATCGCCGGACGGTCGATCTCGCGGAGCTGACTCCGCGACAGGTTCGTTTCGCGGCCGCGATTCACGTTAAGCACGTCTCCCGCTCGCAGCGCGCGGCCGCCGTGTCCGCCGAAGCCGCCCAGCGTGAAGGTCGCGGCGCTCCCCAATGTCTTGGGCATATCGAAACCGCCCGCGATCAGCAAGTAGCTTCGCATGCCGGTCTTCGCTTCGCCGAAGCGAAGCTCCTGTCCCCGGCGGACCAGGACGGGTTCATACATCGGCACGGGCGCGTCGTCCAGCTCGGCTCCCATGTCCGCCCCCGTCAAGCAAATCCGCATCTCGCTGCGAAACTTATACGCGCCCCCGCGCAAGGTCAGCTCCAGCCCGGAAGCGTCCTCCGGGTTGCCGAGGAGCTGGTTCCCCATGCGGAACGACAGCGGATCCATCGGCCCGCACGGAGGCACGCCGACATCCCAATACCCGGTGCGCCCCGGCCAATCCTGCACCGTCGTCTGCACGCCGCCGTCGAGGACCTCGATCGCGTGCTGGGACGGCTCGAAGCCGTTCAGCAGCTGCGTGTACACGTTGCCGCTCAGACATGCTTCCTCGTCGAGCAATGACCGCACGTATTGCAGATTCGTCGTAATGCCGTACAGTCGCGTCTCGTCGAGCGCCGCTCTCAGCTTGGCGATGGCGTCTTCGCGGTTCTCGCCGCGCACGATGATTTTGGCCAGCATCGGGTCGTAGAGCGTCGTGACCGCGATGCCGTCGCGCACCCAGGTTTCCACACGCGCGTTCGGCGCGAATCTCGCTTGGTCGAGCTTGCCCGCGCTGGGGCGGAAATTTTGCAGGCTGTCCTCCGCGTAGATCCGCGCTTGGATGCTGTGGCCGACCGTACGCGGAACGAGCGATTCGAGACCGCGCAGCTCGTCCGCCGCTTCCCTTACCATCCATTCCACGAGATCGACGCCGAGCACTTCCTCCGTCACGCCGTGCTCCACCTGAAGCCGCGTGTTGACCTCGAGGAAATAGAAGCGACAGGCTTCGGGGTCGTACAAATATTCGATCGTGCCGGCGCTGCGGTAGCCGACCTCGGACGCCAGGCGTTTCGCCGACGCGAACATCTCTTGGCGGACGGCGTCCGGCAGATTCGGCGCCGGGCTCTCCTCGATCACCTTCTGGTTGCGGCGCTGGATCGAGCAATCCCGCTCGCCCAGCGTCACGACCTCGCCGAACCGGTTGCCGAAGATTTGCACCTCGACGTGGCGCGCTTTCGCGATGTATTTCTCGAGGAAAATGCCGCCGTTCTTGAAGTTCGTCTCCGCCAAATGGCGCACGCCGTCGAACGCCTCGCGCAGCGCGCGCTCGTCCGCGCAGACGCGCATGCCGATGCCGCCGCCGCCCGCCGTGCTCTTGAGGATCACCGGGTACCCGATCGCTTCCGCCTGCGAGAGCGCTTCGGCCAGCTCCGAGATCAGCCCCGTGCCCGGCAGCATCGGAACGCCCGCGCGTTCGGCGATTGCCCGCGCCGAATGCTTCAGGCCGAACTGCTCCATCTGCTCCGGCGTCGGTCCGATGAAAGCGATGCCTTGCTCCCGGCAGGCACGCGCGAACGCGGCGTTCTCGCTCAGGAAGCCGTAGCCCGGATGAATGGCCTGCGCGCCTGTTTCTTTCGCGGTGCGCAGAATCCGCTCGACGTCCAGATAGCTTTCCTTGGCCGGTCCCGCTCCGATCAGGACCGCTTCGTCGGCGCCGTCCACGTGCAGGCTGTCTTGGTCGGCGGTCGTATAAACGGCGACGGATCGAATGCCGAGCTTGCGAAGCGTGCGTTCGATGCGAACGGCGATGGCGCCGCGATTGGCGATGAGTACTTTCGTGAACATGTCAGGTCCCTCCCGGTTATCCGTGTCTCTCTATGGGTTCCAAATCAATACGCGAATCGGCGTCGGATTATAGGCGTTGCAAGGGTTGTTGAGCTGCGGGCAGTTGCTGATCAGCACCGTCGTGCGGGCGATCGCCTCCATCTCCACGTAGCAGCCAGGCGCCGAGACGCCGTCCGCGAAGGTCAAGCCGCCGTCCGGCGTGACCGGCACGTTCATGAAGAAGTTCACGTTCGGCGCGAGGTCGCGCTTGCCGTAATCGCCGCCGTGTTTCGCCAGCTGCAGCATGAACGTGTCGCGGCAATTATGCATCTGCAGCTTCTCGTGCGCGTAGCGGACCGTATTGCTCTGGGCGGAGCAGGAGCCGCCTACCGTATCGTGACGGCCGCAGGTATCGGCGACGATCTTCGCGAGCGGCTTGCCGGATTCCGCGCGCAGCACGGAGCCGGTCGTCAGGTAGATGTTGCCCTGGCCCGCGATCGTCGCGACCGCGCTGTAGTGATCCTCGGGGTTGTCGGCGTCGAAGAACAGCGTATCCGCCGCTTGGTTGCCTTCCAGATCCACGATGCGAAGCACCTGGCCCGGTTCCAGCACCTTCATCCAACCATCGCCGGCCAGAACGGTTTCGTCGACGATCGCCTGCGCTTCCATCAAGTCGCTTTCGTAACGGATAAATGCGGTCATGGATTAGTCCTCCTAAAAGTTTTTGCGAGCTTTCCGAGATTCATCTCGGCGAGCAAAAACTCGCATCGAAAGCATACGCTAAGTTTTTGCGAGCTTCCGTAGATTCATCTCGGCGAGCAAAAACTCGCTTCGAAAGCATACGCTAAGTTTTTGCGAGCCTCCGTAGATTCATCTCGGCGAGCAAAAACTCGCTTCGAAAGCATACGCTAGGTTTTACGCGATGCGGAACTTGCCCGTTATCCCCTTACTTTCCCGCCAACAAGTGATATTCCGCCGTATTCTCGAACGCGCGGCGGTTCTCGCCGCGGTAATTGCAGCAGTAATCCGTCGCCGCGTCGAAAGCCGGTGCCAGACTGACGTCGAGCTTGACGGCGGCCGTCGGATATGCCGTGCTCGGGTTGAGCGGGTTCGGCGTATTCGACAGCACGATCAGCACGTCCATGTCGGTACGGAGCGTGACGGTCGCGCCTTCCTGGCAATGCGCGGCATCGTAGATCATGCGGCCTTCCTCGTCGCATGCGACTTTCGCGAACAGATTCACGACCGGACCGAGGTCGCGAACGCCGAGCCCGCTGCGCACCAGCTCCACGGCGAAGTTCTCGTAGCCGCTCCGCAGCCAATCGTTGCGCAGCGTCTGGTAATCGGTCGCGCCGTACTTGGCATCCGTGCTTTCCCGGGTCGTATAGCCGCTGATCGTATCGTGCCAGCCGAGATCGTCGCCGACGAAGCTCGCGAGCGCGCGCCCGTTGTCGCTCATCAGCACGTTGCCGCGCGTCAAGCGCGCCGTGTACTGGGCTTTCAACGAATCCGGCATGTTGTAGCGCTCCGTCAAATCGTTGGCGTTGAACAGCATCATCGATACGTTCGCGTCCCGCTGCAGCGCCGTGAACGCGAGCAGCCGGCCTTTCGCGATGACGCCGGACCATTTGTCCCCTGGCGCGAGCGTTTTGCTCCATAAGCTTGACATTGAAATACCCTCCTTTGATGGTCGCGGACTGGGAGAAAGAGCGTCCCTGCTCGCCCGTACGCCTGCTTCTCTCGCCATGCGGGAAAACAAAAAAGCCTGAGAGCGCGACCTCCCAGGCTTTTATCCTTCCGTGTTATGCGGGCCGCTCACGCGCCGGGCGCGTTCCGTTTCTCCGCACGCTATCTCTTGGACCAGGCTTGACGGACGCGGATGCGGTCGTCAACGGAACCCTAGATAGCTTGTTGTTCTCAATAGCTGACATGAGAACCCATATGCAGTTGTGTTTACCTGCTGTTGATCCTCATTATAGAGGCGCCTCCGACGATATGTCAATCTCCGTGTCAGGTTTTGTTACATTGAAACCCAAATCGGCTCGTCATTAACGCTTCGGAAGCGACCGAACGTATCGGTCGGACAAGTCCATCAGCTTCAGGATGTAATCGTAATCCTTCCGGTACGGCTCCAGATCCTTGACCGGCTCGAGCGTCCGGATGTCGACGGCGGTCCCGTCGTCGAAGCCCTTGCCCGGCACGAACATCACGTCGTCGTTGAAAAACGACCCGGTCGGCAAATAATAGCGCGAGCCGACGACGTTGCGATCGATGTTCAACAGGTCATGGCCGAACGCCGTGAAATGCTCCTGCTGCAGCGAGATGCCGAGCAAATTGGCGATCGTAGGCATGATGTCCAGCTGGCCGCCGACCTGATCCACGACCTTGCCCTGCTGCTCGCCCGGCAGATGCACGATGAGCGGAATATTGAACCGCGTCACCTGCGGATCGTACTTGATGCCGAGCGTTCGGCTGACCAGATCGGGGTCGTTATCGGTAGGCTGCAGGCCGAAGTGGTCCCCGTACAGCACGAGCACGGTATCTTCCCACAGTCCCTCGCTCTTCAGCCGGTCGATCAAGGTGCCGATCGCGTAATCCGTATAATTGACGGCGAGCAAATAATTGCCCAGCTGCGTGCCCTTCAGCTTCGCGGGGAGCGTCATCTTCACGCGGTCCGCCGGCACCTCGAACGGGAAGTGGCTGGACACCGTGATGAGCTGGCCGTAGAACGGCTGCTTGCTCTTGTCGATCTCGCTCAGCTTGTCGACGGCGACGCGGTACAGCTCCTCGTCGGACGCGCCGAAGCTGTTGAATTTATCGTTCTTGTAGTACGGCTTGTCGTAATAGTGGTTGAAATTAAGCGCCGCGTAGAGCTTGTTGCGGTCCCAGAACGTCACGTCGTTGACGTGGAACGTATCGGCCACGTAGCCGTTCTGCTGCAGGAGCCGCGGCAGGCTCGGAATATTGCGGTCGCCGTAGCCCGTCGACATCGCGATCTTGGCGGTCGGATAGATCGACGTGTTGGACATGAATTCCGCATCGGACGTATTGCCTTGGCCGATTTGTTGGAAAATATGCGGGAAATAGAAGCTGCCCTCGGCCAGCTTGTTCAGCGTCGGGGTGATCTCCTTGCCCTCCAGCTTCAGATGGATCGGGAAGTTCTGGAACGCCTCCATTTGGATGACGATGACGTTCTTCCCTTTCTCCGAGCCGAAATAGGCCGGCGTCTCGCTCGGCTTGTCCCGGTACGGGAAGGTCGCCTGCAGGTCGGCCGCCTGCTTGACGAATTCCGCCGTGTTGCCCTCCGCGGCAATGCTGTTGTCCTTCGCCGCCTTGATGGCCGCGGATACCTGGTAGTTCAGGAAGCCTTCGTCCTCCGCCTCGACCAGCTCGTTCTCGATCGGCATGCCGATCTGGATGATCCGGGCCGAAGCGACGAGGCAGAGGATGAACAGGACGCTCAGCACGACCCGGTACATCGGCGTCGCGGGCACGAAGCGCCGTCTGCCGCTGTCGCGGCGGCGCCTCAACCCGATCGCGGCATAGAGCCATAACGCGAGTCCGAGCACCAGGTCCGGGAAGAACCAATAGTGGCTCCATTTGATCGTGGATTCCACGCTGTCGCCGATCTTGGCGACCTGATGCAGCTCGTAAAGCGCCGAGTAGGTCGGAACCGAGCCGAAATGCTCGAAATACACGGCCGACGAGAACAGCAGCACCGACACGAGCAGATTCAATCCGCCGTAGGCCCACACTTTGAACCGGGCCGGCGTCGCAAGCTCCAGCGCGCATAAGAGCACGAGCAGCGCCGACGCGTCCGCCGCAAGCCGCGGCCATTTGATCTCGCCGAACAGAAAATACCGCAGCAGCGCCAGCTTGACCAAAAGAACGACGACGGCGACGTAGAACAAGGGGATGCGCGACTTGCGCTCCCCGCGATTCAGGCGAGACAAGGCGTTTGATTTTGATGTGGCATTGCGCATAAGCGAACGACAAACCTTCTTTCCTTACATGCTGAACCGCTGACGGTAGCCGCATTTGCGGCAGAGCTCTTCCACCACTTCGCGGCGGGAGAAACCGTCGTACAGCCGGTTCGCCCTCTCCCCTTCGACGATTTCCGAGAACGGGGTTTGATGGATGTTGCCGAGATTGATGACGCCTTCGCCGTCCAGGCAGCAAGGGATTACCGTACCGTCCACGAGGACGCCGGCCTGGTTGCGAAGGCCATGGCAGAAGCCTTTGCTTTCGTCTTCCTTCTCCTTTAGATCCGGCCATTTGAACTCGTGATCGTGATTCAGATAGACGCGTTCGGCGAGCTTGATGCCCTTGCCCCGCGTGAACTGGTCCTGGATGCGGAAGTCCAGGCCGAATTCGCGCTCGAGCCGGTCCAGGATGTCCTGGTTGCGCTGGCGCTCGACGTTCGTCGCGTTATCCTCGGTCAGGTTCCACAGCCGCAGCGAGATCAGCACGTCCGACGCGGCGACGGCTTCCTTGACGAACGTCAGCACTTTGCCGAGGTAGCCTTCCTTGTCGACCGAGCCTTCGTGGCCGTCGAAGCTGTGCAGCGAGAAATTGATCTGCCGCAGCGCCGGCTTGCCGAGGATTTTGGGACCCGCTTTATGCAGGAGCGTGCCGTTCGAGGTCAGGTTCACCTTGAAGCCGCGTTCATGGGCCAGGTCGAGCAGCACGTCGATCTTGGGATGCAGCAGGGGTTCGCCTTTGACATGAAAATAAATATGGTCGGCATGCGGCCGGATCTCGTCCAGCGTCTTCGTGAAATCGTCGACGGCGATGAAGCCCTTCGCGCGCCCGGTAGGCGGACAGAACGAGCAGGCCAGGTTGCAGACGCTCGTGATTTCGATATAAAATTTTTTGAATGTTTTCATGCGGTCGTAAGCCCCGTTTCCTTCGTTCAACCTGTCATGGTTTGCGATAACATACCCCTGCATTATATGACGTTCGCCTAAAGCCTGTCCACTTTCGAGGCCCGCGCCGCCCGACGCGTCCCGATAAACAAAGAAACAGGACCTCGTGAAGAGGTCCTGCGTGTATGGGCTCCGATCCGAATTTGCAAGCGTTTTCGGCGATCGTTATGCTTCTTGCAGCAGGTTGTGCATCTCGTCCTTCGTTCGTTCGACCTTCAGCACGTGCTCGACGGAAATATCCGACTTGTTCTCGTTGCGGAAGGTAGCTCCCTCTAGTCGATAACCGTTCGCCCTGGCCATGGAGTAGAACGCGCACAGCTGGTTGGCAATCCGCACGGCCTGGTCTTTGTTCGCGGCCGTATATAACGTATTGCCGAAACTGAGTGGATTGTTGTTGCTTTGGATGTTGACATGGAAGGCTTCAGCTTCGCCGTTCACCTGCTTCACCAAGATTTGATTGTTGTAACAGTTCAACAGATAATGGACTGTCATGTCATTCACCGCCTAATCACTTTGTTTCGGCCCGCTTCCGCTTGCCGTACTCCTTATTACACGGGCCATGCCGGAATGAAACGCCGGCGTCCGCCCGCTTTTATTCTATTCCTCCGCCTCGGAGAAATGCTCCCGGCAGAACGCTTCCAGCACTCGTTCTTCCTCGTCTTCCAATTCGGCGTCGACGAAGGCGTCGTTCAGCCGCTTGTACAGCTCGTACTTGACGATGCCGCCGCTCTCTCCGTCCACGCGGTATATGGCCCTGACATACAAGCCGCCTGCGACATGCAGGTCGTCGTCCTCGGCGAGTTCGATCTCGAGCCTGAATTCATACCGGTCGCCGGACAATATGCCGAACGGATCCTTGATCTTTTCTACGGTGTACGCTTCGATTTCCATGTATGTACCTCATCCTTCCAGACGTCGTAGCCCCCATTATACCGTTTTCGGCCACGGCTTTCGAGTCCGGACGCCGGAACGGCCCCTTCGTTACTCCCGGCATTCCTCCCGCGTCGGCTTGACCTCGTACGGCACGCGCCTGCCGGCCATCGGTACCGTCCTGGCATCGAACCGTCCCGCGTAGCGGAATACCGGTCCCAGCACCGGATTCGCGATCTCGGCGGCGATCCTGTAGCAGGACGCCTCGTCGTCGTACCATTCGTGCACGTTCGCTCGCGCCGTCAGCCAATCCGGGAGCCGGAACCGAAGACGGCCTTCGTAGCAGCGCTGTTCGCCGGACCGGAGCAGCATGCCGCCGAGCGGCGAGACGTCCATCTCCAGATCGACCGCGAGATGCTGCCTCGTGCCCATGTAGTCGACGATGCAGCGGCGTTCCGAGCTGTGAATCATCGTCGCGTCGAATTTGCGGACGCCGTCCGGGAAGCGGAACCGGCGGCTCCACGTCACCGTTTCGCGGCCGTAGGAATCCGCGTACGCGTAGTTGGACACGGTGAACGGAACGCCCTCCCCGCCCCGCGGGAACATGATGTTCCGCGAAGACAGGAGCAGCAGCGGCGCAGCCGCCCATTTGGCGTACCAGACGCGTTCCATGACGCCTTCGCCGATGGAAGCCACGCCGGCTTCGCTGGCGAAGCCGAACCGCTCCCGAATGCGCGGATGCAGCCGCTCGAACTTTGAACCGAGCGCTCGTTCGTAGATGGATCTCATGCCCGGCCGCCTCCTCTCGCGCCGGGCTTGCGCCGGCAGCGCCCGGCCTGCGGCAGTTCTCGGCTCGTCACGTGCGCCGCCCCGCACAGGACGATCATCGCCGCCGCGAGCGCGGCCGGATTGTACGGCGATGCCAGCAGCGCGGGGTTGCCCGCGGCACCGGAGACGGCCAGCAGCAGTAGCAGCAGCGCCTGGAGCCGGTAATAGACCCTTGACCGGTGCAGGAACGGCGAGACCGTCCCGACCGCGATCTCCAGGATGCCGAGCAGCGCGAGCAGCGCGGGCCCCCATCCGCCCGGTATCCAGCCGGCCGCCTGCATGACGGCAAGCTCCCCGGTGCCGGGAAACAGCAGCTTCGGCAGCAGTCCTTGCCCGATCCATAAGCCGGCCAGCGCCGCTGCGCAGGCATAGTGGACGACGGCCTGGCGGATCAGGATTCGCGGGGGGATGCCCGCTTCCAGCCATATCCGAAGCAGGTCGAAGCTCCAAGCCGTGGCATAACCGAACACCGGGCGGAAGAGCCACCGGTCGAACAGGAGACCCGCCCAGCCGAACCGCGTCCGATAATCGTAACGGGTCGCGAATCGAATGGTTGGCGGTTCTCCTTCTTCGTCAAACTCGTGCAATCGCGTATATTTCCAATAGCCCGCGCCGCGGCTGATGAGCGACTGCGGCTGCTCGGAGCCGAACGACAGCGTGGACAGGCGTTCGTTCCGTATCGCGGAAATCTTCGTTCTCGTCTCGCCCGTCCCCGAGATTCGCAAGCCGAATCCGATCTGCGTCCGATAGGTAAACGTTTGCGTGCCGTCCTCCTTTTGCCGCGGATGATAATGAATGTCGGTGAAGCGCACATCCCACTGCCGATGCAGCTCCGGATGCTGCGTATGCAGCCAAAGCCGGTCCATGTCGGTGCGGATCACCGTTTCCACGTAAATCGGTTTTCTTCCCGCCGTCATTCCGATCAGCTCCTCTCTGGACCCAGTATAGCGGCATCCCGCGGGGGCTGAGCAGAACCAACATTCGTAGAACGCACGGCAAAAAGGGTACTAGATTCGCTAGTACCCCTGCTCGCGCCGTCTTTTGCGGCGGGCTTCTCGGCTGCAACGCATGCCCGCTCCAAGCGCTATATCGCCCCAATGCGCCGTGCATCAGGACGAGGTACGCCGGCGGCAGCCGCGCATCTCATTGCTCCGGTTTGTCCGGCGACATGCCGATGCGCTTCACTTTCTCGACGGCTTCCCGGCTGCTGCGGACCCCGAGCTTTTTGAGCATCTTGTTGACCTGGTTCTTGAGCGTGCTCTCCGCCTTGTACAGCTTGCGTTCGATCTCGGGCTGCGTGTAGCCGGCTTGAATGAGGTCGAACACTTCGCGCTCGGCCGCCGTCAGCTCCTTCAATTGCTCTTCGCGCTTCAGCCGCGCGAACTCCTTCAGCAGCGCGTCCATAGGCGCGGAATGATGATAAGCCGCGCGTATGGCATGCGGCAGGTGCAGGTAATTCGTCTTCTCGATGTAGTTGACGGCTCCTGCGGTGAACGCCTGCGTCATGACAGCTTCCTCGTTCATCGACGTGAGCATGATGATCTTGGCCGCCGGCGCGAGCTCGTGAATCTCCATCGCCGCGTACAAGCCTTCGTGCTTGCGGTCGGTCAGCTGAATATCCATCAGCACCACGTCGAAGGACAGCGTCCGGGCGAGCGCGGCCGCTTCGGGCGCGTTCGTCGCCGCGCCGACGACGAGCAGGTCCTCCTCCCGGTTCAGGAACGTGCTGATGGCTTTGATCCAATCCAGGTCGTCTTCGACCAGAAAAACGCGGATCACACTCATGGGAACGGTTCATTCCTTCCGTTGTTTCTTGCGCGGGAACGTCAGCGCGGCGCAGGTCCCGCCGCCGGCTGCGCCCGACAGGCTCAACGTTCCGCCGCTGAGCAGCATCACGTTGTAGGCGTAGGACAAGCCGAGCCCGTAATTGTCGACGCGGCTTTTGGTGCTGTAGAACGGTTCCATGACGCGCCGCAGTCGTTCCTTCGGAATGCCCGGCCCGTTATCCGATACGGTCAGCACGATATTGCGTTTGTTCCCGTCCAATGCGACATCCAGATGGCCGCCGCCTTCCATCGCTTCGACCGCGTTCATGATCAGGTTCCCGAGCACCTCCCGGATATGTATGGCGTCGAGCAGCAGCACCGGCCGCTCCAGCGGACTGAACGCGTGCGTGATGCCCCGTTCCTCCAGCAGCCCCGCATACCGGTCCAGACAGTCGCGGACGAGGTCGTCCAGGGCATGCGGCCGCTCGTGCAGCACGATGGCCTTCGTGCGGTGATGGATGCGCGTGACCATCTCCAGCATATGTTCGGAGGATTGCGCGATGATGGCGAGATGCTGGCGCGTATCGGCGTCGGCATCCGGAAGCTGATGGCGGAGATTCAGCGTGCTGAGCGAGATTTTCCCGATCTCGTTCTTGATCGTATGGTTCAGCATCGCGGTGCCCGAGCTCACGGCCTTCATCGTCGTATCGAGCGGATCGTGCTCGATCCGCAGCTTCACGCCCAAGAAGCCGTAGACGAACACGCAAAGCAGCGCCATCGAAAGCGAATAAATCATGAAGATCGAGATGTAAGCGAAAAAATCAAAGTCCGGCTTGATCGCGCGGGCGACATTGATGAACGCCAACGTCGCGAGCACGGTCGGAACGATGATAAGCGTCGTGATGAGCCGGTTACGCTTCCGCCGGGCGTCCTCTTCCTTCCAGAGCGCGCGCACCAGCACGTAACACGCCGCCCCGTAATAAGGACCGACCCAGCAGAGCAGCAGCGGGAAGTCGATCTCGAGCGCGGGCCACATCGGCGTCGCCGCCAGCATCAAACCCGCCGGAAAAAAAAGCAGCACGGCGGTCAACCGCCTTCTCGTCCTGCCGCGGGGCAAGCGTTCCGCGTATGCGAGGCTGAAGGCCAAAATGCCGCAGGGCGTGAAGGTCTGATTGACGTAGACCGCCGCATCCGCGAACCGCGGCCATCCCGCCTCCCGCAGCGTCGGCTCCGCGCCGCCGATCGAGGCGCAGACCAGGAAGAACGCCGCCCAGCGGTTCGTTTCGTGGCGGGGATTGCTGACCAGCAGCACGGCCGCGGCCGCCGACAACGCGAAGAAATAGAAGATCACGAGATGCCTTGAAGCGTTCCTTCCAGCCGCAATAGCTCGGCCTTCGCCCGCAAGCCGCCGCGGAAGCCGGTCAGCTTGCCGTTCTTCCCGACGACCCGATGGCACGGCACCACGATCATCACGGGATTGGCGCCGATGGCCAAGCCGACCGCGCGGACCGCGCCGGGCTTGCCGATCCGTTCCGCGATATCCGAATAAGCGCATAATTCGCCATGCGGGATCCGCTTCAGCTCCTGCCAGACGGATTGTTGGAAGTCGGTTCCGCGAAGGTCGACCGGGATGCCGAAGCTTACCTCCCCGCCGTGCAAATAGGCGTCCAGCGCCTCGACGTAAATCCGCATCGCCGCGTCGTCGCGAGCCGGCGCCGCGCCGGGAAGCCGTTTGCGCGCCCACGCTTCCAGTTCTTCGTACGGGGCATCCGGGGTGCCGACGTAGCACAGCCCCGCTTCCGTGGCCGCCAGATGCATGTTCCACATGCCGCTTTCCATCCTTGTCCATATCAGCTTAGTCATGATTATCTTCACCGGCTTTCCGATTCGATGGGGTTGCTAGTTCTTGCCTGTACTGAGAAGGAGAGCGGCCCACGGTCTTCAGGAATACGGTCGCGAAATGCGCCGCGTTAGAGATGCCGACGCGCGCCCCGACCTCGGCTACCGTGTACCGGGATTCGCGAAGCAGCCCTTTGGCGGCCTCGATCCGCACGCCGATCAAATATTCCGCCGGCGTCGCTCCCCGAATCCGCTTGAACGTCCGCTGCAGATGGAAAAGGCTGACATGCTGCTCCTCGGCCAACGATTGCAGCGTGATTCGTTCGGGATAATGCGCGCGGATCGACTCCGCGATCGCGTTGACCCATTCTTCGTCCGGCATCCGCAGGCCGTCCGGCTTGCAGCGCTTGCAGGGCCGGTAGCCGGCCGCGACGGCTGCGGCGGCGGAACCGAATACCCGCACGTTCTCGCGCTTGGGCGTCCTGGATCTGCACGAAGGCCGGCAGAAGATCCGCGTCGTGCTGACGCTGTAATAGAACCTGCCGTCTTGTCCGGCGTCGCTATTGACGATGGCGGACCATTTCGCGTCGGTCAAACATTCGGCGTCCGGCGTTTCCGTCTGCTTCGCCGCCGGCGTCCATACGGGCTCTTCCATCCTCGATGCCGTGTCGGTTGCGTCCGGTACCCCGGTTAAGTCCGTTGCCATGTCACCCACCTCCAAGCCAAAGTATACCCGCTTTGACGCCCGGATGTAACCATTTCGAAATAGAATAGCAAGATTACGAAAGCCGCGGTCCGCCCGAATGTGGTACAACTAGTAGAGAACCGCGGGGCGATCCGCCCACCAGAGGAGGAAAGTGCGTCCAATGACAGTAAACATCACGTTAACGCCGCCGGAAGCGTTCAGCTTCCCGCATATGCTCGGCTATATGGAACGATCCAGCAATGAATGCCTGTACCGCGTCGACGATGCAGTCCTCTCGCGGCTGATTCGCATCGGCGAAACGCCCGTCCTCGTCGTCCTGTCCGAGCTCGCGGACGGCAAGTTGTCCGTCGCTTGTCCGAATCTGCCGGAAGCGCAGGCTCGGGCAATGGAGGCGGACATCGTCGCTTATGTCCGCGATTGGTTCGACATGGACAGGGATCTGGCGCCGTTCCTCGAGCTGGCGAGCCGAGACGCCGTGCTGTCCGGGGCCGCCGAGCGATTCGGCGGCCTGCGCATCGTCGGCATCGCGGACTTGTTCGAGGCGCTCTGCTGGGGCATCATGGGCCAGCAGATCAACCTGACCTTCGCCTACGCGCTCAAACGGCGCTTCGTGGAAAAATTCGGCGAAGCCCTTGATTGGGACGGCGACCGGCATTGGTTGTTCCCCTCGCCCGAGCGCATCGCTGGCATCGATCCCGCGGAGCTGAGGGAGCTGCAATTCACGGGGCGCAAGGCCGAATACGTCATCGGTACCGCGCGGTTGATGGCCGACGGCGCGCTGTCGAAGGAAGGGCTGTTGGCGCTGCCCGACTGGACGGCCATGGAGAAGGCGCTCACCGGCATCCGCGGCATCGGCCCTTGGACGGCCAACTACGTGCTGATGCGCTGCCTGCGCATGCCCGGCGCTTTCCCGATCGAGGACGTCGGGCTGCATAACGCGCTCAAGACGGTGCTCGGCCGCGAGGACAAACCGTCCATCGCCGAGATTCGGGAGCTTTCCGCCGGTTGGGGCGAATGGAAAGCGTACGCGACGTTTTATTTGTGGCGGCTGCTCTACTGAGGACTGGCGGACGGAAGCTTCCCTCGCGCAGCATAAAGAAAAGCCGCCTGAGCGGCGGCTAGATGTCGAATTCCGATTTCGGTTTTCGCGGTTGTCGTTTGATTTTGTTTTGCACGGCCGGGAGATGCCTCATGCTGCGATGCATGGGGCCTTTGCAGATGGGGCAGCTTTGCTCGCTCTCGGCGAATTCTTCCCTCACCCACGCCTTGCACTCCGCGTTTTTGCATTTCCAAATCTTCGTCGGGATCAGCTTCGGTTTCTCATCTTCTGTCGTTGCCAACTGTAAGCATCCTTTCCATCCATCATGCTAATTCGTGGTTGAACTAAGTTTTCAATTGACGATTGCGTCTTTCGTGTTATATTATCTAACAAGAAAAACGAATAAACAACCATAATCGTTTTCTAGGGTTCCGCCGCGGCAGATTAGCTGACCGTCGGGCTGGTCCGAGAGAAAACGCACGGCAAGCGCTGTGTGCACGGAGGGATAAAAGCCCGGGAGGATATCAGTCGACGGATATCTCCTGCGCTTTTTTTATTTTAGCCATCATCGAAAGGGTTGTGCCGCGCATGAGAGAGGAAGCCAAACTGCCACGGACGCTGTCGTTGACGCAAGTCGTCTTCTTGGGACTTGCCTGGATGACGCCGATGATTTATTTCTCCATCTACGGAATCGCCTACGATTCGTCGTCGGGCATGCTGACGCAGGCTTACTTGCTAGCGTTCGTCGCCATTCTGTTCACCGCCTACAGCTACGGACTGATGTCCGTCGCCCATCCGACGTCCGGTTCCGCCTATACGTATGTAAAAAAATCCGTCCACCCCTATCTCGGCTTTCTCGTCGGCTGGGCGCTGCTGCTCGATTACTTGTTCTCTCCGATCATCGCTTGCCTGACGTTCGGCATCTACATGCACGCGCAATTCCCGGTCATCCCGGAATACGCGTGGATCATCGGCATCAACCTCGTCATCACGCTGGTGAACGTGAAGGGCGCTTCCTTCTCCGCCAACCTGAGCAAATGGTTCGTCCTGCTTCAAATCGGCTTCATCGCGCTCTTCTGCGCGCTGCTGATCCGCAATCTCCCGACGCTTCATGATCCCTTGGCGCCGCTGCTGCAGACGACCATCCCGATCGCGTCGATTCTGAGCGGCGTATCCATCATCTGTTTCTCGTTTCTCGGCTTCGACTCCATCACCACGATGGCGGAGGAAACCAAGAACGCCAAGAAGAACATCCCCCGTGCGATCGGCATTATTATTATAATCGCCAGCATCCTATATGTCACACCGTCTTATTTGACCCAGCTCGTATTTCCGAAAGCCATCGCGTTCGCCGATATCGACGCCGCCGGTCTCCAGATCGTCAAGATGGTCGGCGGGGCCGCGCTCGGCACCGTGTTCATCGCCGTGCTGCTCTTCGCGATCTTCACCCAAGGCGTGTCTTCGGTGGCGAGCGTCTCCCGGCTGATGTTCGTGATGGGACGCGAAAGGATTCTGCCGCCGCGCTGCTTCGCGTACGTGCATCCCAAATTAAAGACGCCGGTGGTCAATATTCTGATCGTCGCGATCGTCTCCCTGCTCTCGCTGGTCATCCAGCTCGACCTGGCCGTGAAATTCGTGAATTTCGGCGCGCTGACCGCCTTCTTCTTCGTTAATGTATCCGTCGTCAGCCATTATTACGCAAGAGAACGCCGTCGTTCCTTCTCCGGAACGCTGCTCTATCTGATCCTTCCGACCCTCGGGGCCGGCATCGTCGGCTGGCTGTTCCTGCTGCTCAGCAAGGACGCCTTGATGATGGGGCTCGCTTGGCTGCTCGCCGGAATCGTCTACAACGCGCGGAACACCGCCTTCGCAAAAGGCCTGCTGGCCCGCAGGAAGCTGCAAGCGCGCAAGGGCGCATAGCCTCGCGCAGGCGCTCGCATGCAAAAAAGCACCCGCTGCCGGGTGCTTTTTTGCATTTCATGATGTATCCGCGCGAAGCGCTTCGTTAGTCGCGAATCAATCGTTGACCGTATTCGGAGCCGCGCCGAGGCTGCCCGTCTCGATCAGGCTGCGCAGATCGGGCTCGATCGCCGCAGGATCGGTCGTCGCCGGATACTGCTTCACGACATGGCCTTCTTTGTCGACGAGGAACTTGACGAAGTTCCACTCGATATCGCCCGTATGGTACGGAGCCGGCACTTCGTCGACGAGATATTTGAACAGCGGGTGCGCATCGTCGCCTTTCACGTCGATCTTGGCGAACATCGGGAACGTGACCGAATAGTTCAGCTCGCAAAATTGCGCGATTTCCTCGTTCGTGCCCGGTTCCTGGCCTTTGAACTGGTTGCAGGGGAAGCCGAGGACGACGACGCCTTCATCCTTGAAATTGTCGTAAATATGCTGCAGTCCCTTGTAATGCGGCGTCAGGCCGCAGGCGCTTGCCGTGTTGACGATCAGCAGAACCTTGCCTTCGTAAGCCGCCAGCGTCTGTTCCGTCCCGTCGATCGTGGTGACGTTGAAATCATAAATACGCATGCTTTGTCCCTCCCGATATCGGTCATTCGTACATTTCGCTTAATTAAATTGCATAAAATCATTATAGACGAATACCGGAAGCGGGAGCAAATTTTATTATCGACAAGGCGTACGCATCCGAATCGCGGCTTTTTTGTTTGCACGAACAAATAGGAGCGCCGCTCGCGTCCGTTGGTCGGCGAAGCATCAGGCGTCGCGGCTCAAGGCATGCTGCAGCTGGCCCGCAAGCTGCTCGGGGTCGTCCCACACGATCGGCCGCACGCCCGCTGGGCGGCTGCCGCCGGATGCCGACGAGCGGCAGGTCCAGGCCACCGGGATCTCGTTGCCGATCGCGTAGCCGGCGTACATCCATGTCTCGGCCTCCGGCTCCGAGATGTCGGCGATCAACAGCTTGCAGGTCAGTACCTGCTGCATCGCTTCATGAACAGGCTTGGCGGAAGGACTCCGTCCCTCCACCTGCAGCAGCTTCGGCGCATAGCCCAGCTGAATCAGCCGCGGAAACACCGTCTCCATCCATGCCTGCGCCAGCTCCTCCGCGCCTTCCGGCAGCAAGACGAAGCAGGGCTTGAGCGACTTGCCCGACGCGCTGGATTCCGCCTCCAGCCACCCCTTGTCCGTAAGGCGGAACGTCGAGCCGATCCGTTCGATCATGCCTTCTTCCTTCAGCTTCTCGGCGATATAGACGAGCTCCTGCAGGTTCAACGAGTACGTCAGATTGAAGCTTTGCGAGAATTGATTGATCACGACCGGATCGTCAGGCCCGCTCGCGTGACGGTGCAAATACCGCAGCAGGCGCAGGCCCTTCTCCTCTGTAGTCAACGGGACTTGCGGCGACAGCAGAATGGCGTCCCGTTCGTCGAACGAGACGATCACCACTTCCTCGCAGTCGCTTTTCTCCCGGATGTAGGCGGAGATAATCGGGAACATGTTTCGTTTATCCGAATAAGACAGCTGCCGGAACGGCTCGTAACTGTCGTCCTTCAGGCCGTAGGCGCCGCTTGGCGAGCAGAGGCAGTTCATGTACCATTCGCTGCCGCCTTTATGTCTCACCTGCACGAGCGAATCGCAGAACAGGCATCTCTTGGTGTCCAATACTTCCATGGTGTCATCATCCTCTCCTTATCAAGGATTCGGATCGTCCGCCGCGATAGAGGGTGCGGGCGGCATTAAGTTTTTCTCATGTTTGATGTACCCGTATCGCCATCCTTTGACGCGCGCCAAATTTTACCGTCCCATTCGACGGCATCGCCCGGCGCGACGCCTTCCGCCACCTTCTCCCCGGCAAGCCGCAGCGACTTGCCGCCGATTATGACCGTCACGCCGTTATGGTCCGCTTCCGTTACGAGACCGATACGCCGAATGACGCAATGACTGCCCTCTCCGGCAAATTCCGTCATGTCGCCTCTCCCCTTCCTTCATGACGCGCTCTCATTCATGCCCCATCTTCGCTCAGCCCCTCGCGCGCGGCGTTGGAGTTCGCGACGAGCAGCGCGCAATGACTGTCCTCGCGAGCCGTCATGCCTCCCCGCAACCTGCTACGCTCGGCGTCCGCGAATGCAACCTCAACAAGGACGACCGGGATTTGAACCCGATCGTCCTCTCCGCCGCTGCCGGCTAATCGCGTTCATAGATCGATCCGGAACGGCTGGCGTAAAATTCGGTGTACACCTTCTCGGCGTACGCATCCGTCATGCCGGCGATATAATCCGCCACCATCCGCTCCCACGGCCATTTGCTGCGCTGCCGTTCGTAGCTCTCGAGCCAGTCCGGCGGTATGATCAGCCGGCCCGATTCCGGCGTCCTGAAGCTGTCCCAGAGCCGCCTAATCATGATCTCGCTGCGCTTGTGCAGGCGCTGCACGCGGAAATCCTTGATCAAGGTAACCCAAGCGAGCTTCTTCAAGATTTCCATCGTCCGCAGCAGCTCAAGATCCTGAACGCCGTCGCGGATGAACGTCACCCGTTTCCAGCCCGTCGCGGGATCGTCGATGATGCCCACGCCGCTGACGAATTTGCGCACCCAGCGCGCCTTCATCTCCCGGCGCGTGCGCGAGGGCTCCCTGCCGCATTCCACGTAGATGGTTTCCCATTGCTGCAGGTAATGGAGCAGCGCCTGCTTCACCATCAGCTTCATGTCGACCTGTTCCCAATGCATGACGGCGTTGCCGGGATCGTCGATGATTTCCTGCATGACGCTCTCGATGAGCCGGTCGTCCTCGAACAGGCTGGTGTTCATCTGAATCTTGCCGGCGCGGATACCGTCCTCGATATCGTGCGTGGAGTAGGCGATGTCGTCGCATAAGTCCATCAATTGGGCTTCCAGCGTCGCGCAGCCATCCGGCATGCCCCATGCTTTGCGCAGGGAGGCGATGCCCTCCCACTCCATGCCGTACACGCCTTTGAGCCGGCCGGGATCCTCCAGGCTGAACGGATATTTATTGATCGCCAGCAGCACGGCGGCCGTCAGATCGAGACCGCTGTCGCTGCCCGCGCGCTTCTCCAGGAACATCAGGATACGGAAATTCTGCGCATTGCCCTCGTATTTGAGCCCGCATTCGTCCATCAGGATATCGTTCAGCACTTCTTCTCCCTTATGGCCGAACGGGGGATGGCCCAAGTCATGCGCCAGCGAAGCGCATTCGACCACTTCGGGATCCATCATGAGACCCGGATGCTCGCGCTTAGCCAGGAACGGGTTGTTCTTGCAGAGCTTCCGCGCTACCTCGCGGGCGATCTGCGACACTTCCAGCGAATGCGTCAGCCGCGTCCGGTAATAGTCGCCGGAGCCCGCGCCGAACACTTGCGATTTCCCCTGCAGGCGCCGGAACGCCGGCGATTGGATCAACCTGGCATAGTCCTTCTCAAACTCGTCCCGATCCTCGCTGGAGTGGATGTTCTCGTAATCAAAAAGCCGCATTTTACGTACGTTCATGCTCATCCGCCTCCGTTTCTCTCTCGTTTCTCTTATTTTATGTAGAACGTTCGGGAATAGCAAATAAAAAACCTCTCAAGCTGACGAATCAGGGCAGATGGCCTGACGTCAACTTGTGAGGTTTGGGTCATGAATCGTAATTTATGCGGAAGTCAGTTGGCGCATTAGCCTTCCAGCAGCAAGGATTCCGGATCTTCCAGCAGTTCCTTGACGGTCACGAGGAAGCGAACGGCTTCCGAGCCGTCGACGATGCGGTGATCGTACGAGAGCGCGATGTACATCATCGGGCGGTTTTCCATCTCCGTCGCGTTGATGGCGACCGGACGGATTTGGATCTTGTGCATGCCCAGAATGCCGACTTGCGGCGCGTTCAGGATCGGCGTGGAGAGCAAGGAGCCGAAGACGCCGCCGTTCGTGATCGTGAACGTGCCGCCCTGCAGATCGTTCAGTCCCAGCGTGTTCGCGCGCGCTTTGCCCGCCAAATCGCCGATTTCCTTCTCGATCTGGGCGAAGCTCAGACGGTCCGCGTCGCGAACGACCGGCACGACGAGGCCTTCTTTCGCGGAGACCGCGATGCCGATGTCGTAGTATTGCTTCACGAGAATTTCATCGCCTTGGATCTCGGCGTTCAGCAGCGGGAATGCCTTCAGCGCGCCGATGACCGCTTTCGTGAAGAACGACATGAAGCCGAGGCCGACTTCGTGCTTCTCTTGGAAGGCTTGCTTCCGGCGTTTGCGGACGTCCAGGATGGCCGTCATGTCGACTTCGTTGAACGTCGTCAGCATCGCTGCCGTATGCTGCGCTTCCACGAGGCGCTTCGCGATCGTGATGCGGCGGCGGGACATCTTGCGGCGCTCGGCAGGTTTGCCGGGCTCGGCTGCAGGTGCCGATGCCGCAGGCGCTTGCGGTGCCGGCACAGCTGCAGGCACTGCCGCAGAAACGGCGGTGCCGTGGGCCGCGATGTCTTCTTGGCGGATACGGCCAAGCGGATCGTTCGACTGCACTTGCGTCAGATCGATGCCGCGTTCTCTGGCCAGCTTGCGCGCGGCAGGCGTAGCGGAGATCGACGCCGCGTCCGCGGACGCCGGCGCAGCTGCAGGCGTCGATGCCGCCACGGCAGGCTTCTGTTCTTGAACGACAGGAGCAACAGGCTCGGCTGCAGGGGCAGCGCTGGGAGCAGCGGCCGCAGGAGCGCTCGCCGCAGCCTCGCCGCCGATCACGCCGATCGTTTCGCCGACGGCTACCGTGTCGCCTTCGGCGCGAAGAAGCTGGCCGACGACGCCGGCCTGCTCCGCGCTGATCTCGATGTTGACCTTGTCTGTTTCAAGCTCGGCCAGGACGTCGCCGACGTTGACGCTGTCGCCGACTTTCACATGCCACTTGGAAATCGTGCCTTCTACGATCGATTCGCCCATCTCGGGTACTTTGATATCGTTCATTGCCTACTTCTCTCCTTGGCTGTTAGCGTTTAATGTACTGCGGTTAAGGGCGACCGAAATGATGCGCTGTTGTTCGATGACGTGTACGTTGTGGAAGCCCGTCGCCGTGCTGGAACGTTTCGGCCGGCCGACGTAACGGACCGTCGTTTTGTCGGATACGCGAGCGCGGATACGAGGCTCGACATAATTCCAAGCGCCCATGTTTTGCGGCTCTTCTTGTACCCAAAGCACTTCTTTGACGTTCGGGAAGCGCGCGATGATTTGTTCCACGTCGGATTTCGGGAACGGGTAAAGCTGTTCCACGCGCGCGATATGGAGCCAATCCCAAGCATCCGCGGACTCGCCTTCCTTCAGCTCGAGACCCGCTTCCAGGTCGATGGCCACTTTGCCCGTGCAGAAGATCAAGCGTTCGACTTTGTCCGCTTTCTTGCCGAGGCCCGGCTGTTCCAGCACCAGCTTGAACGAGCCTTCGGACAGCTCGGACGGCTCGGATGCGACGCTTGCGTTACGGATCAAGCTTTTCGGCGACATCACGATCAGCGGACGCGCTTCTTCCGTGTTCAAAATCGCGGCTTGGCGGCGAAGCAGATGGAAATACTGCGATGCCGACGTCATGTTGACGATCGTCAGATTGTCTTCGGCCGCCAGCTGCAGGTAACGTTCCAGCCTAGCGCTGGAATGCTCCGGTCCATTGCCTTCGTAACCGTGCGGCAGCAGCATGATGAGGCCGGATTGCTGTCTCCATTTCACGCGGCTCGCCGTGATGAATTGGTCGACGATGACCTGCGCGCAGTTGGCGAAGTCGCCGTACTGCGCTTCCCAGATCACGAGCGTTTCCGGCGAGAACACGTTGTACCCGTATTCGAAGCCGAGCACGGACGCTTCAGCCAGCGGGCTGTTGTGCAGCGCGAAGGAAGCTTTCGCTTGCGGCAGCGTATGCATCGGAGAGTACGTCGCATTGTTGGTCGGGTCATGCAGCACCAAGTTGCGGAACGCGAACGTCGCGCGTTCCACGTCTTGTCCGCTCAAGCGGATCGGCGTGCCGTCGGACAATATCGTCGCGAAGGCAAGCGATTCCGCGAGTCCCCAATCGACCTTGCCGCCCTTGTCCAGCGCCCCTGCGCGGCGCGTCAGGATCCGTTCGAGCTTGTCGTTCACCTTGAAGCCTTCGGGCCACTTCAGCAAATCCGCGTTGATTTCGCGCAGCTTCTTCAGCGAAACGCCCGTCGCGATGTCTTTTTTGCGGCGTTTGCTGCCGACATCGTCGATTTTTGGCTGTTTATGGTTCTTGTCGTTCCCTTTCACTTCGTCCAGGGCCGCTTGCAGCTTCGCTAGACCGTTCTTGCGCAAAGCCGCGACCTGCTCCTCCGTCACGAAGCCTTTCTCCTTCAGCTTCTCGGCATAGAGGCGCGCGATCACCGCGTGACTGTTCACTTTCTTGTACACGAGCGGTTGCGTCGTTTCCGGGTCGTCCGTTTCATTATGACCATAACGGCGGTAACCGATCAGATCGATCAGGAAATCTTTATGAAACTTTTGGCGGTACTCGCAAGCCATGCGGACTGCCGCGATACAAGCTTCCGGGTCGTCCGCGCTGACGTGAACGATCGGGATCTCGTAGCCCTTGGCCAGGTCGCTCGCGTAATACGTCGAACGGGAATCCAGGCTGTCCGTCGTGAATCCGAGACGGTTGTTGCCGATGATGTGGATCGTGCCGCCGCTCTCGTAGCCGCGCAGCTTCTTGAAGTTCAGCGTTTCCGCTACGATGCCCTCGCCCGGAAATGCCGCGTCGCCGTGGATGAGCACGCCTGCCGCGCTGCCGAAGTCCGATACGGGATAACCGGCCTTGGAACGGTCGTCCTGCGCGGCGCGCGCGAAGCCCGCGACGACCGGATTGACGTATTCCAAGTGGCTCGGGTTGTTGGCCAGCGTAATGCGCGTCTCGACCGTCTCGCCTTCCTTCACCGAACGGTGGGCGCCAAGGTGGTATTTCACGTCGCCCGTCCAGCCGGTGTTGATACCGAGGGCGCCTTCGGCCATATCTTTATTGGCCGAATGGTGGAACTCCGCGAAGATAGCCGCATACGGCTTGCCGAGCACGTGCGTCAGCACGTTCAGGCGCCCGCGGTGGGCCATGCCCATGAGAATATGCCGTGCGCCGTCATGAGCGACTTCTCTCACGACTTCGTCCAGCATCGGCACCAGCGTATCGATTCCTTCGATGGAAAAGCGTTTTTGGCCGACAAACGAGCGGTGGATGAACGTTTCGAATTGTTCGACGTCGATCAGGCGCTGCAGGAGCCCGATGCGCTCTTGCGCGGTCATCGGTTTGCTGCTCATGACGAGCTCGGCTTGACGTCGCAGCCAGAGGCGCTCGTCCTGCTCGTGGATATGGGCGAACTCGAAGCCGAACGACTTCATGTAAACGTCCTTCAAATGTTGGATCGCTTGCTTGCCGTTTCCGATCGTTTCCGGCGCTTCTTCCCAAATCAGCGAAGCAGGAATAGCCTCGAGATCCTCGTCAGTCAGCTTGAACGTGGAAGGTTCGAGCAAGCGAGTGTCCGGAGGCGGCGTCAGGCCGAGCGGATCGTTGTCGGCGGCCAGATGGCCGAACGTGCGGATGTTGCGCACGAGTTTGCCGGCGTTCACGATTTTTTTCAGATAAGCGGGATCGATCGTCTTGATGCTATTGGAACCGTCCGTCGTTACCTTGAGCGGTGGATTCACGTTCACGCTGCTGCCTGCCGATACGGAAGGCGGCGGTCCCCACTTCTCAAATAATTCCTTCACGGCGGGATCTACGTCGTTCGGGTTGCGCAAAAAGCGCTCGTACATTTCTTCGATGTACCCTAGGTTCGGACCGTAATAGAGCTCCCAAGGCGACTTGCGGTCAATACTGTCTGCTGTCATTAACGGCTACCTCCATCAATAGTTGTACAACGGGCGCGTATAATGCCTTCTTGTTCCAATAACCCGTTATAACGTTCATCCATATATGATACCAGAAGTAAATGGGAGGAACAAATAATGTGACAAATGTCCTCATAATCTTCATATTTGCGACCTCCTTCATTCGACAGCGCTGGCAGATTCCGTAAAAAAGGCTGTCCGCATCCAATTTTCGGATGCACGGACAGCCTTATCGTTAACCGATCGCGATCAGGAAAGCGCGCGAACCGGCTCTTCTTCCTCGTCGTCCGTCTCGTCCTTCTTCGCGCCATTGATCAACAAGGCGGTGATCAGGATAAACGCGATGAGCGCCAGGAACGGAATGGTGACGTATCCGCCGAACCAATCCAGGTAATCCTCGCTGCACGGTACGCCTACCGTGCATGGGAGAACGCGGGCCAAGGCCGGAATTTGCTGCTCCAAATAATGGTACAACGATATGCAGCCTCCGACGATGGACAGCGGCAGCACGTAGCGGATGATTTTGCGATCCTGGTTGTAGCAGGCGATGCCGAGCAGAATGACGATGGGATACATGAAGATCCGTTGATACCAGCATAGGTTGCAAGGAATGAATTTCATGATTTCGCTTAAGTACAGACTGCTTCCGACCGCGACGATCGATACGACCCAGGCGAAATAAAGGGCGTACCGGCTAAAGAAGGCCAGGAACGGCGACTTCGGCGTCATTCGGATTTACCTGCCGCGAGGGCATCCTCGATCGCCGCTTTGATCGCGCCGTAATCGGCGAATTGACCGGTGAACATCTTGCCGTTGATGAACAGCGTCGGCGTCGATTGGACGTTCGCTTTTTGCGCGTCGGCGTTGCTCTTGGTGACTTCCTTTTCATACGTTTTCCCGTCGATGTCTTTCTTCAACAGGTCGTAGTCGATCCCGACATTGTTGTCTTTCGCCAGTTTCACGAGATAATCCGGCGTTGCCCACAACGTTTTCTCGTCGGGTTGATTCTTGTAAAGGGCGTCGTAGTATTTCCAGAACGCGTCGTTATTCTGATGGAAGACGGAATGGGCGGCAGACGCGGCGGTCAGGGAATCGGGTCCGATAAACGCGAAATCCTTGAAGTACAACGCCACTTTTCCGGTGTCGATATACTCCTTCTCCAGCACCGGCTTCACCTGTTGGCTGAAAATCTGGCAGGACGGGCACTTGTAATCGCCGAACTCTACGATTTTGACGGGCGCGTCGGCCTTGCCGAGGACGGGAAGATTCGCGTAATCGAAATCGGTCGGGTTCGACCGCGGCGTGAAGACGAGTGCCGCGACAATGCCGAGCACGACGACGATGGCGGTCCCCCATATCAGCTTTCTCATCGTTTTGCGCTGCTTCTCCTGCCTTTCCAGCTCGGCTTTCCGCTGGCTCTTGTACGCCGTTTTCTTGATCGGTTGCGTCATCTATTTCCCTTCCTTTTCTATCAGTCTACTCAAATTGTAAGAGCCGTGCCAGTAGATGTCAATTCGGGGACGGCAGCAGTTCGTCGGCCGGCACGCCCTGCGGAAGAACGCCCTTGATCCGGTCCATGATTTCCCCGTCCGCGAGCTCGCGCCCGAAGATCGTCACGATCCCTTCGTCGTCGCGCTTGCGGATGAGACGGCCCAGTCCTTGACGCAACCGAAGGAGCATATGGGGCATGTCCACTTGCCGGAACGGATCGTCCGCCTCCCGGCGCTTGGCGGTAAAGACCGGATCGCCCGGAGGGAACGGCAGCGACCACATCAGCACGTGCGACAGCGACGGGCCGGGAATATCCAGTCCCTCCCATAACGTAACGGCGCATAGAACGCTGGCCTCGTCGTTCTGGAAGGACGCGATCAGATGACTGATCTCGGCCGTGCCTTCGAACAGGAAACGGAACTCCGCATAGCCCGGAATGTCCGCGATGTCGTCCCGGAAGCGCCGCAGCTCCTCCATGGACGGGAACAACAGGAGCGCCTTGCCCGCGGATTGTCTCAGGCGGTCGAGCGTCAGCCGCAGCTTCGCGTCCGGGTCGGACTCGCTCGAGAACGCGACCGACATCCGTTCCTCGTATTCGTAAGGCGACGCCACGGAGAAGGACAGCGCGTCGTCGATGCCGAGGCTGTCGGCGATGTAGCGGAACGAACCTTCGACCGACAGCGTCGCGGAAGAGAAGACGACCGGCATGCGCTGGGAGAAGACGCGCTCCTTCAGGACTTCCTTCACGAGCTTCGGCATGATGACGAGCGAGGTGCCGTCGCGGTCTTGCTCCACCCACGAGATCAGGCCTTCGGGCTGCTTGAACAACCGCAGCGCCAGCTGGATCATCTCGATATGCTCCTCCACGATCGTCAGCTGATACGCGTCGATCGTGAACATGCCGCTCTCGAAGACGAGCTCTTCCTCGATCGCGGACAGAAGAAGGCCGAACCGGTCCACCTCGCGCAGGAACGCTTTCGTGAGCGGCGCTTCCCGGCGGTCGGATGCTTCGACGGCGATGCTGCCGGCATCGAGCAGGGCGAACAGCTTCTCGCTCTGCTCGATGGCTTCTTCGATGGCCACGGCCAGCGTTTCCCGAATCTCGCCCTGCAGGAGGCGCGTAACGATGGACTCGAACACGCCGTGCTTCAGCTTGTAGGTCAATGCGCTTTGGGCGGCCGTCTCCAGCAGATGGCCTTCGTCGAAGACGACCGAGCTGTGCTCGGGCAGCAGCGGCAGCTGGCCTTCCCGCTTGCGCGCCTCGTACGTCCACACATGCTCCATATAGAAATCATGCGAGCAGATGATGATATCCGCCGCCTTGCGGTAATGCTCGCGCGATAGCGTCTGCCCGCAGCGGTGGCGCCTGCTGCAGACGAGGCAATCCTGGAACACGTCCCAGGAGATGGCATTCCACTGCTCGTCCGTCAGATTCGGGTAGTCTTTGCGATTGCCGTAGGGGTGAAACGCCTGCATCGTGCCCGGATTGTTCACGAAATCCGGCAGCGACGCATGCACGTCGCCGAACGCCTCCAGGTTGTCCAAGCCGCCCCGCGCATCGTCCAGCTTGTTCAAGCAGATGTACTGGTCCATCGATTTGCCCAATCTGGCATCGATCGTCAGGTCCAGATAGCGGGCAAGCTTCGCGATGTCGCCCTCCGGCTTCACCAGCTGCTCGATCAGCGATTCGTCCGCGCAGGCGATAATCGCGGGCTTGCGCGTGTAACGGGCGTAGTTGATGGCATACAGCAAATAGACGAACGTCTTGCCCGTGCCGACGCCGGCTTCGGCGAAAATCGTTCGTTTCTCGTTATACGCGCGCTCCAGCTGGAACGCCATGAAGATCTGCTCGTCGCGCAGCTCGAAGCCGGCTTCGGGCAGCCGTTCATAGAAAACATCCGCGATCCAGTCGCTTGCCTGCTGGATGAACGGCACTTTCGGATCGAATTCAAAAGGATACTTATTCAACGTCATGACAGCCTCCAATCAAGCCTCTATCATAGCATGCCGGCACAAGAAAAGGCTAACCCGAAATACGGATTAGCCATGGCGCCGGCAGCGTATTCGATCGCCGCAGCGGTTATTAGGAAACGACGTCGAAGCCTTGGTCTTCGATCGTCGATTTGATTTGGGCCATCGTGATCGCTTTCTCTTCGAAGTCGACCGTCACGCGGTTGCCCGGAAGATCGACCTTGGCGGATACGCCCTTCTTCTTCAGCGCGCCTTCGATGCTGTTCACGCAGTGCTGGCACGACATGCCTTTGACTTCAATAACGCTTGTCATTCGGATCATCTCCCCGATTGGAATTGGTGTGGCTGCTCGTCACGAACGAGCACGGTAACGCTGCAGGCGCAGCGCGCTTAATACGACCGAGACGGAGCTAAGCGCCATCGCGGCTCCGGCAACCCACGGCGCGAGGAGCCCCGCGGCGGCGATCGGAATGCCGATCGCGTTGTAGGCGAGCGCCCAGAACAGGTTCTGCTTGATGTTGGACATCGTCTTGCGGCTGATGGCCATCGCTTCGGCGATGCCGCCCAGATCGCCGCGCATGAGCGTGATATCCGCGGTCTCCATGGCGATATCGGTGCCGGTCCCCATGGCGATGCCGATGTCGGCGGCCGCAAGCGCCGGCGCGTCGTTGATGCCGTCTCCGACCATCGCGACTTTCCGCCCCGCCGCCTGCAGCTTCCTGACCTCGAGCGCTTTGCCTTCCGGCAGCACTTCGGCCATGGTATGCTCGATGCCGGCTTGCCGGGCCACGGCCAGCGCGGTCGCAGGATTATCCCCTGTTACCATCATAACCTGCAAGCCGAGCGCCTTCAATGCCGCGACCGCCGAACGCGAGGTCGGCTTGATCGTGTCCGCGACGGCGAGGAGCGCCGCGAAACGGCCGTTGACCGCCGCGAGCATGACCGTCTTGGCGTTCTCCTCGAGCGCCGCGAACCGCTGCAGTCGTTCGCCATCGAGGGCAACGCCCCGCTCCGTCAGAAACCGCCGCGTTCCGATGAGCAAGGTCTGCCCCTCGACGACGGCTTCGATGCCGAACCCCGGAACGGCCGAGAAACGCTGCGGCATGGCGGCCGGCGCCGTGCCCCGTTCGCGCAGCCCGGCGACGATCGCTTCGGCCAGCGGATGCTCGGAGCTGCTCTCCGCCGCCATGATCCAGCCGAGCAGCCGGCCGGCGTCGGGATTCGTTTGGAAAGCAGCATCGGAATTGGATAGCACGCGCGATTCGAACGTCGGATCGATCTCCACGTCGGTCAGGCGCGGTTTGCCTTCCGTCACCGTGCCCGTCTTGTCGAGCACGACGACATCGACGGCATGCGCCCGTTCCAGATGCTCGCCGCCCTTGAACAGGATGCCGAGCTCCGCCGCCCGGCCGGAGCCGGCCATGATCGAGGTCGGCGTCGCCAAGCCCAGCGCGCAAGGACAGGCGATGACCAGCACCGCGATGCCCGTGCGAAGGGCATCCGGAAAATCGCCGGGGCTGAACGCGAAGTACCAGAGCAGGAACGTCGCCGCCGCCAAACCGATGACGATCGGAACGAAGATGCCCGATATGACGTCCGCGATTCGCTGGATCGGCGCCTTCGAGCCCTGCGCCTCTTCGACGACGCGGATGATCTGCGCCAGGACGGAATCCCGTCCGACCTTGACGGCGCGAATCGTCAGCGCGCCCCGCCCGTTCATCGTGGCGCCGATCACTCGGTCGTCCTCGCTCTTCTCGACGGGCAAGCTTTCTCCCGTCAGCATGGATTCGTCGACGGAGGAGCTGCCGCCGATCACGGTCCCGTCCACGGGAATTTTCTCGCCCGGTTTCACGAGCACGACGTCGCCGACCAACACCTCTTCGAGGGGCAGCTTCAGCTCCCGTTCCCCGCGAACGACCGTGGCATCCTTGGCCTGCAAGCCCGCCAAGGCGCCGATCGCCTGCGAGGTGCGGCCCTTCGCGAGCGACTCCAGCAGCTTGCCGAGCAGCAGGAAGCTGATCAGCAACGCGCTCGTTTCATAATACAGTTCCAACCTATGCATGCCGTTTCCGATGGATGCCACCGTTTCGTAGAGGCTGTAGAAATACGCGGCCGAAGTGCCCATCGCGACCAGCACGTCCATGTTGGCGCTTCGGCTGCGCAGCGCCTTGTAGGCGCCGACGTAGAACGGGCCGCCGATCCAGAACTGCACCGGGGTCGCGAACGCAAGCTGCACCCAAGGATTCATCAGCCATTCCGGGAGCGTCAGGAAGGACAGAAACGCGAAATGGCTGACCATGGCAACCAGCAGCGGGACCGACAACGCGGCGGATATATAGAAACGCAAGCGCAGCCGCCGCAGCTCGGCGGATTTTCCGGGACGGACGGACTCCTGCCGAACCTCCGCCTTGTAACCGAGCGTGTCGATCCGGTCCATAAACGCGCCCGGACCGGTCAGGTCCACGTCGTACTCGACGCGGGCGGTCTCCATCGTCAGATTGACGGCTGCGTTCGCGACGCCTTCCATGCGGCTAAGCCCCTTCTCGATCCGGGATGCGCAAGCGGCGCAAGTCATGCCGGTGATCTGAAGGGTCGTGGTTTGTTTCGTCATCTGCCTCTGCTCCTATCTCCGCCATATACCTCCACGGGGTATCTCTTCCAAAATCATCATAACATACCCCATAGGGGTATCGCAAGAGATAAAAAAAAGACCTCGCAGCATGATTTCGCTGCCGGCCGCCTCGTTATTTGATCAGTTTGTTCATCGTTACCATCAGTTCCTTCACGACCTCGTTGTCGCCCTGCTGGATGCGGTCGATGACGCAGCTGTTCATATGATGCTCCAATAACAGCTTTCCTACGCTGTTAAGCGCCGATTGCGCCGCCGCGATCTGATTCAGCACGTCGTCGCAGTACGTATCCTTCTCGATCAGCCCTTTGACGCCGCGGATCTGGCCTTCGATGCGGTTCAGGCGGGAGACCAGGTTGTTCTTCGTTTCCTCGCTGTGGTAGCTTTTGCGGTGCGCCTCATGGCCTTCCCGGGCGCCGAGGGATTCCGACGTACCGTCGTGGCAAGCTTGATCCATCCCCTCACCCTCCTTCTTTTCCTCACTATATCATACCAGAGGGGGGTATACAATCCGCTGCCGTCAGCCTTGATACAGGAAGACGGCGGCCAGCACGAAGATGCCGAGCCCGAATGCGTACGGATGAAGCAGCACCGAGCCTGCCCCCGCGCCGTTCTTGTTCTCCGCCGCGTTCGGCTGGGCCGCCTCTTCCTTGATCAACTGCTGCAGGACGAGATGTATAAATAGAAACAACACGTCGACGAACAACACCATCATCGCCGCGTTCTTGCCCAGCATGACGCCCAGCATCGCGCCCATCATGCCGCCCATGATGCCCGCGAGCATGCCGTCGAGCGCCGCCATGGTGCTGACGGGCTTCCCGGCGAGATAACCGGACAACACGCCGAGCAGCACCGCGCCGGCCGTCGGAACGGCCAGGTCCTGCGGAAACAGAAGACCCGCGATCGTGCCCGCCGCGAGGCTCTGCATCATCCCGATCGTCATGGCGATCATCATGCCGGCCATGCAGCTGATCGCCGCGCGGCGCCGATAGGCATAAAGGATCGATTTGCCGGACAATCCGGTCACCGCGGCGAGGCTCGCCAGATAGAACACCGTCATGATTTCTAGCCCCTTTTACCCCGTATTTATGGAACGTATTCATAAAGCGCTGTCAATATGCGTTTTATGAGGAATTTCTAATCGAATTCTCATAGAACGCATGAAAGCCTTATCAGGCATGTATTCAAAAGGTTGCAAGCAAATGTTGGCAAAAAATCTTGTGGTATAGTGGAACTAGGTTAAACGGCCTACTACTTTCGATACCGTCATTAGCGGCGGCGAGCAAGATGATTTCATTTCATGCGAATGCTACAACAACTTGGGGGGAACTGACATGATGAAACACAAGTTCGGCAAATTGATGATGAGCGTTACGGTAAGCTTTTCTTTGTTAATGGGAGGCACTGCGGTACTGCAAGCGCAACCGGCGCACGCAGCGATTTCTTCTTCGAAGGCTTCGTCCATCATCTCTTCCGCTAAACACTATCTGGGTACGCCTTACAAATTCGGCGCTTCGACTTCGACGACACGCTATTTCGATTGCTCTTCGTTCACGAAGAAAGTTTTCGGCATGCACGGCGTTTCGCTTCCGCGCGAGTCCGAGGACCAGGCGAAAAAAGGCAAGGCCGTCAGCAAAAGCAACCTGAAACCTGGCGATCTCGTATTTTTCTATAAACCCGTTCATCATGTCGGCATTTATATCGGCGGCGGCAAAATGATCCACACGTACGGCAGCCCGGGCGTCATGATCAGCACGATCAACTCCGGCTGGTGGAAAGACCACTACGCTTTCGCGCGCCGCGTATAGCCAGGCGGTTGGCTACGGATTTCATTCGCAATTAGACAAAGGAGCATCGTTCCCGAGGGAACGATGCTCCTCAGATTGTAGAGAAACCCACGTTTTTCAAAACAGTGAGTTTCTCTTTTTAGATTTCGGTTCAATTTTAGGGCTTCGTAGGGTGAATTCCCCCTACGAAGCCCTCCTTTCTAGATGGAGGGCAATCTTCTTCATGTTCTGTACAGCGGCGGTCATAAGCGCCTGTTCCATCACGTTCTGCACCCCCCGCAAACGGCAATAGCGAAACCCATGGAGCTCTTTAGCATCCGCGAAGCTTCGCTCAATCGTTTCTTTTCGTTTTCGGTATAGCTTTTTGCCCGACTTGCTCAGGCGGTTTAATCGTACTTGCTCTTTGCTGTCCTCCCAGACGTGCCTGGTGACAATTTTTCGTTTGTTGCGGGAGCGCGTACACTTCTCCAGCATCGGGCAGGACGCGCATTGTTTCGGATCCGAAGCATAATGCCGGTATCCTTCACGGTCTGTCGTTCGGTAGGGCAACTCTTGTTGTTGCGGACATACGTATACGTTCCGCTCTGCATCATAGGTGAACTTCCACTTGGGGAATAGTCCTTGTGTTGGTTGAAATCTGCGGTGTGCAATGACGCCGAAGATGTTGCGGTCTTCAAGTCCCTTACAAATAGGCGTTGCCATATAACCAGAATCAAGGGCAACGGCTTCTACTGCAAAACCAAATCGGTTACGTTGGCGGTCCAAGCGTGAGAGATACGGCACGGAATCATGCACATTGCCTGCGGTGACGAAGACATCGGTAATGAGGTTGTGCTTTGCATCGACGGTGCGGTGATCGAGATAGAAGAAACCTTCCGGCTTGCCTTCTCGGAACATATATCCGCTGTCCGGGTCCGTTGTGCTGACCTTCACTTCTTTGTCTTCATTCACCTCCTCTCGTGGTTTAAGGGCTTTTTTCCTTGCGCTTTGCGGTCAACCTCGACAGCGGCGTTCAACTCATCCAAATAGTCGCGGGTGTTCTGCTGAACCTGCTCTTTAGTGAATTTGTGTTTATTCGCATTGGCTTTCACGTGCGTGGAATCGGAAATGAGCACACGACCGCCAACCATTCGATGCGAGATGGCCTGCAGCACAATTTCATCGAAAATATCTTGGAAGACCGAGGTATCTTTGAAACGCGTACGACGGTTCCAACTGATCGTGGTGTGGTCTGGTACTCGGTCAGTTAACCCAAGTCCTAGAAACCAGCGGTAGGCCAAGTTCGTCTGAACTTCGCGTTCAAGTTGACGTTCGGAACGAATGCCATAGAAATAACCTAAAAAGATCATTTTGAAGAGAACAAGGGGATCGATAGCTGGACGTCCGTTGTCTTGCGAATAGAGATGGCGAACCTTTTCATCGATAAAGGTGAAATCAATATACTTATCGATCTTGCGGAGCATGTGATCCGCAGGCACCAAATCTTCAATGGAAACCAATTCATAATTCTGCTGTTTCTCTTTATTCGACCGTAGCATAGCAGCACCATCCGTTCATATATGTTATCTATATTATAACATATTAACGCGGTGTCGTGCTAAACTAAATAGACAAAGTGAAGGCTGCCGAGACTTTCTCGACAGCCTGAGGAGCATCGTTCCCGAGGGAACGATGCTCCTTTTTACGTTGACCTGCATGGCGTTAACTGCATTACATTGACCTGCATTCTGTTGACCTGCATTCCGTTAGTATGCGCATCCCCCGGCGGCAGCCTACGCATCGGGAGACTTCGCCCCTCTTCTCGCCGCTTTCCTGCGCCGGTACAGCAGTCCCGCGCCTGGGAAGCGAACGAAAAAGCGGGGGCGATCCACGCCGGCCAGCTGCGCGCCGTAAATGCCCGCATGACCGGAAAACATATAACTCACCAGACTCGCGGCGAGCATGTAGCCGGCGCCGTGCAGGCCGAACAGCTCCAGCCCGAGCACGAAACAAGCCGCGGGGGCATTGGCCGCCCCGCTGAATACGCCGATCAGGCCGAGTCCCGCCAAGAACGGGATCCCGAGATGAAGCAGCGGCGCCAGCGCGTTGCCGAGCGCGGCTCCGATGACGAAGAGCGGCGTCACTTCCCCGCCCATATAACCGCTGCCGAGCGTGATGACCGTAAAGACGGCCTTCCCTAGAAACGCGAACGCGGACAACGGCGCTTCAAATGCCTGGACAAGCAGCGGAAGGCCAAGTCCAAGGTAATCGCGCGTGCCGACGGCATAGACCAGCCCGATGACGATAAAGCCGCCGATGACGCTTCTCCAAGCCGCATGCGAGACGATCTCGGCCATGCCGCGCTTGACGTATTGAATCCCGAGCGTGAACAACAGGCTCGTCAAACCGAACGCGACCGACGCGGCCAGCACCTTCAACAGCACGAGCAGCGTGAATGGCGGCATGTCGCCCATCGCATAGTGCAGATGACGAATGCCCCACGCGCGCGTCACGTAATCGCCGGCGAAGGCCGCGATCGCGCAGGGCGCGATCATCCTCGGCGACACCCATCTTCCCATCGTCACCGCTTCGAGCGCGAACACCGTGCCGGCCAGCGGCGTTCCGAACACGGAGGCAAAGCCTCCGCTGACGCCGCACATGAGCAGCATGCGACGATCGCCGCCGTTCGCCCTCGCGAGCCGGCCGAACGCGTCCGCCAGGCTTCCGCCCATCTGCACCGCCGTGCCTTCCCTGCCGGCGGACCCGCCGAACAAGTGCGTCGCCCACGTGCCGAGCAGCACGAGCGGGGCCATGACGGCAGGCACGCGCTCGTAGCGTTCGCCCGGTTCGTCGCCGTGCCGAATCTGTTCCACGATCAAATTATTGCCTTTGCCGGCATTGCCGCCGTACTTGGCGTAAACCGAGCTGACAAACGCGCCCGCGAACGGCAGCAGCCACAGCAGCCACGGATGCGCGAGCCGCGTATCCGTCGCCGCGTCCAACCCCGCCAGAAATATCGCGGAAGCCGTGCCCGTCAACCCGCCCATGACGGCGCCGTAGACGATCCAACGTATGATTTTGCCGATGCTCTTGTCGCTGATATTTCCGATGCTCATCCCCGTAACCCGTAACGGCTGCCCGTCCATCCGTTCCTTCTTCGTTTTTCTCTATGATAGCGGGCTTTGGCGCATAATGGCAACATTCTTGACGCAGGAAGTATAAAAGGCATGCCAAAACGCCCATCCTAGACGAAGGACGGAGGTGAGCATACCATGGCGAAAGACGTGCTTTGCGAAGTCAATTCCTGCAAATTTTGGGCAGCCGGCAACAACTGCAATGCTTCCTCGATCTATGTCGTGAACAATCGGGGCAAACAAGCGCATAACTCCGAAGAAACGGACTGCAAAACATTCGAACCGAAAATTTAACCGACGCAGCGGGCCGCCTTTGCCTAGAAGGCGGCCCGTCGTCCGTCTATCCCGTAGTATAGCCAATGGTGATAATAATTATCAGTGAGAATGAAAATTCGTTTTTTCTTCGTTATTGAAGCCCCGAGACGTCCGCGTCCTGTTCCGTCAGCCGAAGCTGCTGCGTCGCGAACTCCTTGTACATGGGATGGTTCGCCAGCAACTCCTCGTGCGTGCCTTTGCCCGTCAACCGCCCCTTCTCCATGAATACGATCTGGTCCGCGTCCACGACGGTCGACAAACGGTGCGCGATGACGAGGGTCGTCCTGCCGGCCATCAGGTTCTTGAGCGCTTCCTGCACGACGACCTCCGACCGGCTGTCCAAGCTCGACGTCGCTTCGTCCAGCATCAGGATCTTCGGATCGCGCAGCAGCGCTCTCGCGATCGCGATCCGCTGGCGCTGGCCGCCGGAGAGCTTGATCCCGCGTTCGCCCACCTCCGTGTCGTACCCGTTCGGCAGCTCGCTGATGAAAATATGGGCATACGCCATTTCCGCGGCGCGGACCAGCTCCTCTTGCGTCACCTCGTGATCGATGCCGTAACAGATATTCTCCCGGATCGTGCCCGCGATCAGCGGACTCTCCTGCGACACATAGCCGATCTGCCTGCGCCAGGATGCCAAGGCGAAGCCGTCGATGCCGTCGGATCCGAGCTTGATGGTGCCGCCGGTCGGCTCGTAATAGCGCTCCAGCAGCGAGAACAGCGTCGTTTTGCCGCCGCCGCTCGGGCCGACGATCGCCGATACCGTACCCGGCGCCACCTCGAAGGTCAGCTCCCGAAGCACCGGCTCGCCGTCGCCGTAGCCGAAGCTTAGGTTTTCGATACGAATGGCTTGCTCGGCTTTATCGACCTGCCGGCCTTTCTGATGATCTTCTTCCGGCGCGTCGAGAATGTGAATGATCCGTTCGGTCGCGCCGACCGTTTTCTTGAACTGGGTGAAGAACGTGGAGATCTGCGACATCGGCATGACGATTTGGATCAGATACAAGATGAACGCGACCAGCTCGCCGGCCGTCAAGGCGCCGGACGATACCCGCATGCCCCCGTAGCCCACGATGACGACGAGCAGCATCATCATGACGAAGAACATCAACGGCGCGATCATCGCCTGAATCTTGGCCTCCTTGCGTCCGAAGCGGAACAAGCTCGAGATCCCCTTCTCCCCGGCTTCGTACTCGCGCGGCTCCGCGTTCATCGATTTCACCAGCCGAATCTCCGAGAGCACCTGCGTCAACGTCGTCGTAAACGATGCCGTCTCCGTCTGCAGCCCCTTGGATACGAGGTACATTTGCCGGCCGAGCGGCACCATGAACAGCGCCGCGATCGGAATGACCCCCAGCATGACCGCCGTCATCTGCCAGTCCATGTAGAACAAGACGACGACCGAACCGATGACGGAGATGATGCCGGTGAGAAAACCGGTGAAGTTCTCGGCGATCAGCTGCTTCACGACGCCGGTGTCGTTCGTCATCCGGCTGATGGTTTCCCCGGTCCGGTTATTGTCGTAATACGATACCGGAAGCCTTAAGAGCTTCCGCCATAATTGATCGCGCAGATTGGCGACCACGCGCTGGCCGGAGACGTTCAGCATGTACATCGACACCCCGCTGACGACGGCCTGCAGGATGAAGCAGCCTCCGAATACGGCGATTTGCCCGAAGCTGAGGCTGCTGACGTCGAAGCCGTCCACGAGCTTCTTCGTGAACAGCGGGATAATCAGGGAGATCAGCGTGCCCGCAAGGCTCATCAAGACCGCCGTCACGATAAGGCCCACGGACGGCTTCGTGCGCTTGAGCAGCCTCAGGAACAGCCGCCAGCTTCCTTTCGTTTCCTTGCTTTCGTGTTGCGTCATGGTGCGCGTTGCTTCCATAATGTCCATTCCTTCCTATTCGTGCATAGGTCGTTCTCGTTCGGCCTGCCGATTAAATCAAGCATAACAACGAATTTTGAACGGAGCATGAACGGCTCGGGACGGCAGGCGGTTGAAGCGATCGAGGGCATCACCATTATCGCCGTTTCTTCTATGAAATCGACCATCGCCATGCTTGCGCTCAGCTCCGGCCTGTCCCTGCTTCTGAAGCTGAAGGACAGCCGAAGCGTCATCCTGCCGATGACGGCGCTGATCATCTTCATGTCCTTCACCTTGTTCTCGACCGAGATGGACGCCGTCGTCTTCTGGACGCTCGTCTGGCCGGCCGTCACGACGAGCGGCACCGCCGTGCTGGTCGCCGCGGCCGTCGTCGCGCCGTGCCGTCGAATCGTTCCTAGCGGTCACGAATTAAAGCCTGCATGTTCCGCGCGCGGCGTGTACAATAGAGAAGAACGAACCGTAAGCGCTTGCTTGGGGTTCCGCGCGCATCATACCCTTTCATGTAGGAGGATTCACCAGACATGGCATTCATTCAGTGCGATTTCTACTCCGATGTTCTTGGCTTGTCCAGCTCGATGTACGTCATTCTTCCCCAAAACGCGCAGTCCCAGATCGGCATGGAATCGAGAGCGGCGCAAAAGAAACACAAGACGCTGTTCCTGCTTCACGGCCTGTCCGACGATCATACGATCTGGCTGAGACGCACCTCCATCGAGCGGTACGCCGCGCCGCTCGGTCTTGCCGTCGTCATGCCCGCGGCCGGCCGCAGCTTCTACTCGAACATGGCCAGCGGAGGGGACTACTGGACGTTCGTCAGCGAGGAGCTTCCGGCGCTGGCCCGCTCCTTCTTCCCGCTGTCGGACCGGCGGGAAGACAACTTCGTCGCCGGCTTGTCGATGGGCGGCTACGGCGCGTTCAAGCTGGCGCTCAACAAACCGGAGCAGTACGCCGCGGCCGCGAGCTTGTCCGGCGCGCTCGACGTCTCTCCGTTCGAAGAGCGGGCGCCCGAAGATTTCAAACGGATCTACGGCACGGCCGCCGTGGCGGAAGCGCTCCCGAACAATCTGTTTCTGGCCGCGCAAGAGCTCAAGGCATCCTGCCGGCCGATTCCGGAGCTCTACCAATACTGCGGAACCGAGGATTTCCTGTACGAGGACAACCTTAAGTTCCGCAGGCATGCGGAGCAGCTCGGTTTGCCGCTCACCTATACCGAAGGCTCCGGAGATCACAGCTGGGCGTATTGGGATGCTTACATTCAACGCGTGCTGGAATGGCTCCCGCTCGGCGACTAGACCTGCGCGGTCTCCGGCGTCGTGTCCGCGCACGAAGCTCGCGATCCGATTCAGGAACGTGACGTGAACGAGGCAATTTGCGAGCCGCTAGAGACTGGAGCTTATCTCGTTGAGAGCGGCAAGAGACTGGAGCTTTTCTGATTACGAGCGATATGAGCCTGGGGCGATTGGAGTCTGAGGCGATCCGTATCGCGATCGATGCTAGTCAGAAGCAGCGGAGGCGCGTGCCATGCGAGCGAGTTATCCGCGGCGACGCAAGTCGCAAGCGGTTCGTGTCGAGCGTCGCACGTTCGCGAACGAATGCCTAGCCACGAATAAAGCCGCAGGTGCGGGGCCGCCTTACGCCCCCGCTCCCGCGGCTTTCGCTTACCCTTGGAGCAGAATCGGCGAAACCGCGACGCCAGACGGAAAACTGCCCGTCGGCAGAATCGCGATCGGCAGCTGGCTCGCGACTTCGATCACGGCGACATAGCCGAACGTCAGGATCGTCACGTAAATCTTGAGTCCGTCCGCGGTGACCGCGATATCGCTGGCGTTGCTGCCCTTGGGCAGCTCGATCTTGGTCAGAATTTCGTTCCGGGACAGATTGATCGCCACGATCTCGTCGGTTCCCCGGCAGGCCGCGTACGCAAGCGCGCCGTCGGGCGTCACGATCACCTGCTGCGGATCGCTTCCTTCATCGAGCATGACCGTCGCGGCCAAGACGTGATTGGAAGCATGGATGCAATAGATGCGATCATGATGGACGTCGGCCGCATAGATGCGTTCCCCGTCCGGCGCGACCGCCACGGCGGACGGCTTGGCGCCGGCGGGCAGTTTGATGGTCGCGGACACCGTCAGCGAGCCGACGTCGATGACGGCGATGGCGCCGCGGTTGATCAGGCAGCAGTATACCCGCTTCCCGTCCGGCGAGACCGCGAGCGACGCGGGATCGCTGCCCGGCGGGAACGGAATGAGCTTGATCAGCGATCTCGCGTCGGTGTCGAAGGCGGCGACGTAATCCTGAATGATCGTCGACACGTACGCCCTGGCGCCGACGGGCGAGATCGCGACCGCAAACGGCACCGCATTCACCGGAAAGGTCAATTCGCCGCTCACTTCATGGGTAAGCGTATCGATGATCTTGACGGTTTTGTCCCCTTGGCAGGTCACGTACACTTCGCGTCCGTCCGGCGTGAAGTCGAGCGTGCGCGGGCTGCTTCCCGCCGGAAAGTTGATGGTGGCCACTCTAGCGTTGGTGTCGGTTTGAATGACCGTGAGCGAATGCTGGGTATGGTTGGCGATATAGGCATGCAACAGCTCATCCGTTCCCGACGGAAGCGGCTCCAGGACATGCTGCTCGATGACGTTCCCCGATTCGTCCAGTTCGGCAAGCGAGGCCCCGATCTCGCCCGCCGCGAGACCGCTGACCGTCACGCGGACGCCGTAGACGGTCAGCAGCTTGACCTCGCGGGTCACGGCATACATGCTGCGCGCGCGGCCGGACGGACTCAGCTTCACGTTCGCCAGCGATTCCGTCTGCATCGTGCCGTAGCCCGTTTCATGCGGGCCCGCTCCTTCTAAGTTTCCCGATATCGAAGCCGTGTACAATTGAACGGCTGCTCTTGCCGGCTGCCTGCCCCGATTCATGACGCTGATGCTCAAACTTGCCGTACGCCGCTTCTCCCGATTAAACAACAGTCCCGTGTCCAATACCGGCAAAGGTAGACGCCTCCTCTACTCTTCCATTCCTCTATCTTATGAATGAATCGCGCGAATGGAGCGAGGCATTCTCCCAGCTCGGATCGATAGATTGCATGCCCGGCGCAAAAAAAAGAGGCATCCCCGATTCGGTTCGGGAATGCCTGTCGTCCTGATCAGCCCTGCGGCCCGTCGGCCAGCAGCGTCCGGATCTCATCGAGCCGGGCGATCATCGATTTCAGCTCGATCGCGAGAAAATCCTCGTCGGCCTTGTGAAACGCCTCGCGGAGCCGCTCGAGCTGCGCGGATGTTTCGGGCAGCAGCTTATAGGCTTCGTCGGCATGCTGATAATACGGATGTACGGAAGTGCTGGACTCGTTCACGGTCGTCTTCTCTCCTTGCTGCGTATCGGATGGCTCTACTCTATCATTCCGATGCGAAGGCTGTAAAGGACGTCAGCTGCCCCGGTAGGTGCTGTAGCCGTAAGGCGCCACGAGCAGGGGCACGTGATAATGCTTGCCGGGGTCCGTCACGACGAAACGGATCGGTACGATATCCAGAAACGCCCGGTCGCCGAAATACCCGCCGACGTCGAACCTTAGTTCATAGACGCCCGCGCGCAGCTCCCCGTCCGAGAGCAGCGGGCGGTCCACGCGTCCGTCGCCGTTCGTCGTCGCCTCCGCCGCCAGCCTCGGTTCCGTTCCTTCCGCGGAAAACGCCAGGAGCCGAAGCTGCATCCCGGCGGCCGGCATGCCGCGAGAGGTATCCAGCACATGCGTCGTCAGCTTCCCGCCCCCGCTCATGGTTGCGCGACGCCCTTGGCCGACGGCCGATGGAGCCCGTCCGCGTCGAACGCGAACTGCGGATCGGTCAGGTCCGCCCTCGTCATCGCGAAGCCCTGGAATCCGAACGGCGGCCTCGGCTCCGTGAAGACGGAAGCGCCCGTGACCGGATCCCGGTCCACGATCGTCTCCCACGTCCGGTTATTGGATTCGAACCGCACCTCCGCGAGCTGCGGGAAACGGTCCAGCATATGCAGGCCGATGCGCGTGATCAGATATTGGATCGACGGCGATTCGTACGCATGGAAGGCCTGCTGCGCCAGATCGCGAACCTGCTCGGCCGGCGCGTAGCGTCCGCGCGAGCCGTCCCACGCGTCTTCCGGATCTTCGTAGCGCCATTGGATGTTGAGGAAAATGAACAGCGGCCGGTCGAAAGATTCGGGCAGCGTCGTGTATTCGTCGCGAACGAAGCCGTGGAAGGAGCTTCCGCTTACTTTGATGAGCTGCAGATCCGACAATCCGCTCCACTGCTCGACGACGCCGGCTCCCTCCGCCGCGCGCCGCAGCTCCATCGCGGCATGCGCATGGTCGTTATGGGAACGGCGATAGACGAGGCCGCTCTCCCGCGGCCCTTCGTCCCCCCGAACGGACAACGATTGAAACGGGATCCGGTCTCCCCGGACCTCGATGGCGGAGATATGCGCGTATTTCGCGAAGAAAGCCTCGCCGATGTAGGCGAGAAAACCTTCCGTCGTGCTGCCTTCGTATGTTGCCGCATGGCGCAAAATGAAATTTTTCATGGAGTCGGTGGCGACGACCTGCGCGTTGTCCCCTTCGCTGAACGAGGTCATGAGCGACTCGCCGCTGACGGCGAACGTGATGTTATGCGCGAAAATCACGTTGGCGTCGCCCGTAAACGCCGACTCCGGAATGGCCGGTACCTCGAGCGGGGCCGCGTACGTACGGTATGTCAGCACGTCGCCTTTCCCGTAATATAACGTGCGTCCGTTTCTCAATCGCAGCATGCCGTCATCCCCTTCGCCGTTATTCTTCGATTTGGTCGCGCAGGCGCAGTTCCGCGATGCGCCGAATCTCGAGCAGCGCCTGCTTCCTTTCCTGCTCCCCGTCATGCTCCAGACGTTCGGCCATCGCGGCCAGAATGTCGTTCTTCGTCTTGCCTCTTACGGCGATGATGAACGGAAAACCGTGCTTCGCCAGATACGAAGCGTTCAGCGCCGCGAACCGGTCGTACTCTTCCGCGGACAAGGCATCGAGGCCAACCGACTGCTGTTCCTCCGCGGAATGCGCCGTCATGCTCGCCCGCGATGCCAGATCGGGATGAGCCCGCAGCAGCGCGACGATCCGCTCTTCCGGAGCTTCCAGCACGGCCGTCATCATCGCTTCGTGCAGCTCGTGCCGAGAATGGAACGGCCGCCGCTCCCATACCCGCTCCGCGACCCAAGGCGAATGCTCGAAGATCGCGCCGAGCTGGCCGATAAACCGTTCGCGGCTGAGCGTGTTCAGCTGCCAGAGTTGGATGCTCATACCCAATACCCCGCATGCGCGGACGCCGCTTCCGCTTCGAGTTCCGGGAACGGGCCGATCACCTCGATCGGCTTGCGGCCCGCGGCGAACACGTCCCTGCACGGCAATTGCAGGGTCAGATTGCGCGCGTCGCCGCCGGTCAAACCGACGAGCTTCTCTTCCGCCATCGCATAGACGACCGTGCCGACGTTGCCCCAATAGATCGCGCCTGCGCACATCGCGCACGGTTCCGTGGACGTATACATCGTATACGTCCACAGCTCTTCCTTCGAGTAACGTTTCGACGCCTCGACCATTAACGCCGTTTCCGCGTGACCGGTGCAGTTGCGCGCCGTCACCTCGATGTTGCCCTGCTCCAGCACGACGGTCCCCTCGGCGTCCACGAGAATGGCGCCGAACGGCGTGTTGCCGGCGGTTCTGGCCATCCTCGATACCTCGATGCTTCTGCGCAAGTAGCCGATATGCCTTTCCCGTTCGTTCACGGCCGTTCCCTCCTTTGGTCAATGGCGCGCCGGACGGCGCGGATATTGCCGACTTAGCCTGTTCGGCGATACAGATCGCCGGACGACGCGCGGATTCGAATGTTCCATGTGCAGGCTCGCGAGCCGGCTGAATTCGCGCATGCGGACGGGCTCGAATGCGTAAATAACGCACGCAAGGCAGCAGCGCGGATTTTATTTCGCGCGCGCCTGCACTTGCGACCAGATCAGCCTCGCCTTATTCAGCTGCTCCTTGGTGTCGATATCGACGAACGACCATTCGGCCGCATAGCGAACGACCTTCCCGCGATGCTCGGGCGATTGCAGGATGCCGCGCGCCCCCGCGTCTCCTTCTAGCCGGCACAGCCGGCCGAACAAGGATTTGTTGAAAATAACGGGCGGCGCCGGGAAATCGCCGTACCCGCTGGCGACGAAATCCACCGTCGGGTTCTCCCGGAAGACGGAGACCAGACGCTTCAATTGCGAAGCGGATATGAACGGCTGGTCGGCAAGCGCGATCAATACCGCGTCCGGCTCCTCGGGCAGAATCGCCTCCATGCCGTGCCGGATGGAACGCGACATGCCTTCATGGGCGTCCTTGCACGGGGAGATGCGGAACTTCGACAGCTCGCCGAAGCCGTCCGACTTGTCGATCAGCCAGAGAAGCGTATCCTCCGGCCGCACGACGACGACGATCGGCCGGAAGCCGCAGCGCCTCAGCTCCAGCAGTCCGCGGCTCCCCACCGTTATGCCCGGCGCAAGCTCCATCGAAAGCTTCGCTTCTCCCATGCGACGGCTGTTGCCGGCCGCCAAGTATACCGCTCCGATTCTCATAAGCCACCATCCTTTCCTTCGCCCGGCCGACGCGGCGTACCGCACGGCAACGAGCAGCTGAGCAGTACCGGGCAGGATGCCGATCCGATCATGATACTTATTATGTAATATTATATTACATCAATTAGCGCAAGTGAACGATTGTGTCACTTATATGTAATGTATAATTACATGCATAACAAAAATCCTTCCTGCCATTGCCCGAACCCGGACGGCAAGAAGGATTTTGGTCGTTGCGCGCTGTCGATTACTGCATCAAATTCCGTGACGCCGGCTGCGTGCTTCCGCCCGCCGGCATCGCGCCTTGGACCTGCGCCATGGCTTGATGAATCTTCTGCTGGCACAGCTGGATTTGGCGCTTTTGCGCATCCATCTGCATTTGCAGCTGGTTTTCCGCCAATTTCAATTCGTTCTCCACGCCGTACAGCACTTGCACGATCGACTGGATGTGCTGCGAATTCTGATCCAGCCCGGCGCTTCGAAGCGCTTCTTTGGCGCGCTGCTGTTCCTGTTCCTGCCGCAGCTTCACCTGTTCTTGAAATTGCTCGTACGATAACTGCTGGCTATCGGCCCATTGGCCCGACATATCGTTATTCATGGACTTACCCCCCTAGGTGTGCATCTTCCCCCTTAGCATGCCACGTCCATGGATAAATATGTATGCCGCAGCTCCAGCTACGGCCTCGGTTGCCCAAGCTGCGCGGCAACGGCCCGCAGCTCTTCGTCGGACAGCTTGCCGCCGCCGTAACGAACCCGCTGATAGTGCTCCACCAGCGCTTCGGCCGCGGCCGAGGGCAAGGCTTCGCGCGCCTGTCCATTGCCCATGAGCTCGCGCTGTATTTCCCGCGGCGTCATGTGCGGCCGGTGCGCGAACCCCTTCTTGACGGCATTGCCGATCCAGCGCCTGTAGAGATACCGGATGCGGGATTCGTTGTCCGTCAGGTCCTTCCATTTGAGACGCTCTTCCTTGTTCCGGCCGAACATTTTGCGAAAGGACCGTTCGGATTTGTTGATTCGCTCGACCTCGTCCACGTAACCGCGGGCCAAGTCGCCTTTGTCCCGGTCGAACAGCTTCAGGAAGCGCAGGCGCAGTCCGTTCAGCCAGCCCGGCAGCCGGTTGACGCGACGCAATATCAAATACAACAGCACGAGGGCTATCGCGATGACGATGCCGTACATGATGTAGTCGACCCAAGCCGGCAGCGTTTTCGTCTTGCCGTCCGGCGGAAGGAAGTCGGGCGGCGGTTGTACGTCCTGCGTCTGCGGCGGCGGCTGGTCGCCGGATCCGCTGAACAGCTTGGACAACCAGGCCTTCAGCCTGTTCCCGGCCTCGCCCAGCAGCGCCTGCAGCTGGTAGGACAACGCGATCAGCACGGTAACCCCGATCGCGACGCCTACGAACAACCGGTTGTTGCGTCTGACGGAAGGCTCCACCATCGGCTTCTCGGCGCCGGACAGCGTTTCGCGGCTCACCATACCGCGATTGGTCAGGTAAAGCGCCGCGAACAACGTCGCGAGGCCCGCGAAGAGGTAGAGCAGCCTGTATTCGTCGAACGTATCGTTGAAGCTCTGCACGATGGAACCGACGAAGTACAGGAACACGCCGACGATATAATCCTGCGTCGTCAGCCGGACCGCGAGCGGCATGCCCGGCAGCCGGCTGCCGCGGTATGCGGCGCATAACACCAGCGCCGTAGCGATGATGCTCCCCGGCGCGAGTCCGAGCACCGGTATGCCGGCTGCCGCAGCAACGAGCAGTGCAAGCAGGATTTTCGGGAACGGATGCCTGAATTTGAACAGCGCGTTGATCCCGTAACCGATCCAGTACGCGACGAGCAGCAGGAGCGCGACGAGGACGAGCGGAGCCGATCCCGGCGGCTTCAGGACGAACGCGCCCAGCATGACCGGGAAAAATAGCATCAGCTCCAGCAGGCTGGCAAGAAAGAGTCTGCCGCTTAAGCGGCGAAGCATGGCCGTCATCCCGCAACCGCCTCCCTCTCCGCAATCGGCAGCCAATCGACCGCGTGGCCTTCCTTCCTCAGCTTCGCGACCATCTCGTGAATATCCTCGCTCATGAAAGCGGAAACGATCACGATGTCGCTGCGTTCGCTCCATTCCGGCGCCATCTGCTCGAGCATCGTATGAAACGGCAGCGTGCGGACGATGACGAGCTTCGCCAGCAAGCCGAACAGATAGGTCAAGTGCTCGCTTCCGCTTCCGCGCTCCGCGACCATGACCCGGTCCGGCTCGTCCAGCGAATGGCCATTGCAGGCGAAAGCGGTTTCAAGCCCCTGTTCCGTCGCCATCTGGAGAATGCCGGCCGCCAGCCGGATGCCCTGTTCGACGACTGCCGTATCGTTGACGGCATGCCACATGCCGGCGTGATCCTCGATGTTTAGCAGGACGATCAAGCGGAAATCCGCGGTGTAATCGCGGCGGTGAACCTGCAGGTCGCCCGTGCGCGCCGTGGCGTTCCAATTGATCGTCTTGAGCGAATCGCCGGGCCTGTACGCCCTGACGCCGCTGATCGCGAACGGATCCTCGACGATCCATCTTCGCACGGCGATGTCGCCCTGCCAGCTGCGGGACGGCAGCTGGATCAGCTCGCGGTCGGCAGGCAGCGGATAGACGAGCAGCTCGACCTGCAGCGGTTCGGATCGCCAGGTGCTGAACAAGCCGAACAAATCCCCGAACGTCAGCGAGGCGCTCGTGATCCGGTAACAGCCGCGCTGCGCGGCTTGGACGGCATGCCTGCGCGTCAGCCGCTTATTGCCCCGCAAGCTGAACAAGCTCTTGTGATTCTGCATGAACTGCCCGTTGCTGACGTCGAAGTTGGCGTCGCTCCGGAAATGCAGTCCCGTGTGCAGGACCGACTCCACGCGCAGCCAAGGGACGGGTAGCAGCTTGCCGTTGGCGAGCCGCTCGATCATCTCGATGTCGTCGCCTTCGAAGCAGGTCGCGACGCTGAACGATCGCGAATAGCTCACCTTGCGCATGCCGAAGTACCGGAACAGATAACGCTGCAGCACGATTACGATGACGGCGCTTAATATGTACCAATGTATGCCCATTCGAAGCCTCCCTTCCGCGGCATGCGTTAAGCTCGGCTGATGAGCGGCGCGTCCGCGGGCACCGGGATCGATGCCAGGATGCCGCCGATGACGTTCTCGGCGGCGTCCGCGCGCATCCGCTGCACGCTGCGCAGCGCGATCCGGTGCGCCAGGACCGGCACCGCCATCGCTTTCACGTCGTCGGGCAGCACATGGTCCCTGCCCTGGATCGCCGCCCTGGCCTGGCAGGCGCGGAGCAGCGCCTGGCTGCTGCGCGGACTCGCGCCAAGCGCCGCGTCCGGATGCTTGCGCGTCGCTTCCACGATCGCCAGCATATAGCCGAGCAGCTCTTCGGTCACCCGCACGGACGTATACTGCCCCTTGGCTTCCTCGATCTGCGCGGTAGTCACGACGGGAGCCAGCTGCTCCAAGGGGCTGTCCGCCATGAATCGCTTCATGATCGCGATGCCCTCGTCCGTCGTCGGATAGCCCATTTTCAGCTTGAACAGGAAACGGTCGAGCTGCGCTTCCGGCAGCGGAAACGTGCCCTGCTGCTCGATCGGGTTCTGCGTCGCGATGACGAGAAACGGCCGGCCGAGCAGGTGGGTCTCGCCGTCGATGCTCACTTGGCGCTCCTCCATGCATTCCAGCAGACTGGATTGCGTGCGCGGGGTGGCGCGGTTGATCTCGTCGGCCAAGACGATATTGGCGAACAGCGGACCGGGCCGGAACTCGAATTCCGCCAGCTTCTGATTGTAGAAATGGATGCCCGTCAGATCGGACGGCAGCAGATCCGGCGTGAATTGAATGCGTTTGAACTCGCCGTCGATCGATTTCGCCACCGCTTTCGCGAGCAGCGTTTTCCCCGTTCCGGGCACGTCTTCGAGCAGGACGTGTCCGGAGGCCAAAATAGCGATGATCAATTGATCCACGATGTCTTCCTTGCCCACGATGACTTTCCCGACGTTAGCGCGGATCGCGTTGGCCGTTTGCGCGATAGTTCCTACGTTCATCTCGCTGTGCTCCTCTCGTTTCCCAGTGAAATGGAAGTGCTTTCTTTAGTAGTATACCTCCAATTCCGGCGAGGGGCCATCCTTTTGGCGCGTTTATCGGACGGGCCGGAGCTCCGCGATGCCGTGCATGTACGGCCTGAGGGCGGGAGGCAAGCGGACCGAGCCGTCCTCGCGCTGATGGTTTTCGAGCAGCGGGATGAGAATGCGGGGGCTCGCAACCATCGTGTTGTTCAACGTATACGCGTGCCGCAGCCGCCCGTCTCCGTCCCGATAGCGAATATTCGAGCGCCTGGCCTGAAAATCGAGCAGCAGCGACGCCGAATGCGTCTCGCCGAAGCCGTCCCGGCTCGGCATCCAGGTCTCGATGTCGTACTGCTTGTAATTTTTCTGCGACAGATCGCCGCCGCAGACGGCCACGACGCGGTAAGGCAACTCGAGCAGCCGCAGCAGCTCCTCGCTGTTGGCCGTCAGCCGTTCCAGCCAGGCTAGGCCTTCCGCCAGCTCCGCCCGGCAAATGACGACCTGCTCCACCTTCGCGAACTGATGGACGCGATACAAGCCGTGAACGTCCCTGCCGGCCGAGCCGACCTCGCTCCGGTAGCAGGCGCTGACCGCCCCGAGCAGCTTCGGCGCGGCCAAATCCACGATCTCGCCGCCGTAATACGAGACGAGCGGCACTTCCGACGTCCCGGCGAGCCACTTGTCCTCGCCTTGGATCGCGTAGCTCTGGTCGCGGCCGCCGGGAAAATGGCCGGTCGCGATCAACGTCCCTTCCTTCACCAGCACCGGCACGTCCAGCAAGTCGAAGCCTTTGCGCAGCAGCAGGTCGAGCGCCAGCTGCTGCACGGCGCGGTGCAGCAGGAGCCCGCCGTTCTTCAGCACGTACTGCCGGGCGCCGCCGATTTTGACGCCGCGCGCGATATCGACGATCGCCAGCGATTCGCCGAGCTCTACGTGGCTGCGCGGCTCGAAGCCGAATGCCGGAAGCTCGCCGGCCCGACGCATCTCCACGTTATCGCGGTCGCTCGCGCCGTCCGGCGTGTCGGGCGAGATGACGTTCGGCACCTGCAGCATCAGCACGTCGTACAAGCGCTCCGTCTGGCGGAACCGCTCCTCCAGCTCCTTCAGCTTCGCAAGCTCCGAAGCGGCTGCCTTTTTCGCCCGCTCCGCCTCGTCGCCGCGTCCTTCGCGCAGCAGCCCCTGAATCGCTTTCGAGCTGCGGTTGCGCTCCGCGCGCAGCGTCTCCGTCGCCCGCTGCAGCTCCCGCCGCCGGTCGTCGACCGCCAGCAGCTCCCCGATCGAGAGCGCGATGCCCTTCCGATCCGCCGCTTGCTGAATCTCTTCCGCCCGTTCCCTGATAAACCCGATGTCCAACATGGTCAACACTCCCGTATCCGTCATTTCGGGGCCAAAAAAAACGCGTTCCCGCCCCATTGCCATGGGACGAAGAACGCGTTCGCGGTGCCACCCAAATTAGTCGATCCAGGATCGACCCTCTCGGTTCCGCGGATAACGGCGCGGTGCCGGACTGCTTGGCGGAATGCGGACTCGCCGCATTCCGTACGCAACGCCTCCGAGTTGGAATCTCATCATCGGCCTGTTTGCTTATTGCGAGGAGTATAACAAAAACAGCCGCCTTTGCGCAAGAGGCAGCTGTCCGGTTAAGCGGATGAATTTAAAGAACGGAAGAAATCAGCTCGTTATCCAGCACTTCGCGCTCGAATTGTTCCACGTAGCTGGACATGCAGTTGCAGTAGTAATCTCTTCTGCAGATCGGGCAAGGCACGGTCAGCAGGCGATTGACGCCGATCAGCTTCCAGTCCGGATTTTTCGTGAAAATAAGGCGACACTGCGTATTATCGGACATCGTCACGACGAAATGATATAGACCTGCTGCCGGATTCACATCAGCCGCTGCAAAATCTTTAAATTTGATGTTGAATTTCATAATCGATCTCCTGTTTTTGTAGATTTGAAAATTCCTTGTAAGCTTATATAATTTGAGGCTGAATGTCAATTCATTTATCCAGTTTACCCGGTTTGCGGGCTTGCCAACCCATACGCGAAAAAGCAGCTCCCTTCCTATCGGAAAGGAGCTGCCCTATGAACCCCGATCATGCGCCCGTCTGCATCGCCAGCGATTGCTGCATCTCGTATTGGGTCATATAGAGTTTCTTATAGAGTCCGCCATGCTGCATCAGTTCTTCGTGCGAGCCCTGCTCGAATATTTGGCCGTCCTTCACGACGAGGATGATGTCCGCATCCCGAATGGTGGACAGCCGGTGCGCGATGATGAACGCCGTGCGTCCTTCCAGCACCGTCTGGAGCGCCGCTTGGATATGCTGCTCCGTCTCGGTATCGACGCTGGACGTCGCTTCGTCGAGAATCAGGATGCGCGGGTCCGACAGCAGCACCCGGCCGAAGGCGAGCAGCTGGCGCTGGCCGACGGACAGCTTGGAGCCGCGCTCCTCGACTTGCGTGGCGTACCCGTCCGCGAACTGCGAGGCGAAGTTGTCGATCCGGACGCTCTCCGCGGCGCGGCGCAGCGCCTCGTCCGAAGCGTCCTCGTTGCCGTAGCGCAAATTGTCCTCGATCGTGCCGGAGAAGATGAACGAGTCCTGCAGCACGATGCCCATCTGCCGACGGAGCGACTCCAGCGTGACCGCCGTCACGTCCTGGCCGTCGATCAGGATCCGGCCGCCCGTCGCGTCATAGAAACGCATGAGCAGATTGACGATCGTGCTCTTCCCGGCGCCCGTGGGCCCGACGAGCGCGACGCGCTGACCCGGCTTGATGCGGAGGTTGACGTTCCGCAGCACGTCCGGTTTATCCTCCGCATAGCGAAACGATACGTTGTCGAAGACGACCTCGCCCCGAATCCGTTTCATGTCCGCGGCGTCTTTGCGGTCCTTCACTTCCGGCTCGGTGTCCAGGATCTCGAAAATCCGTTCGGCCGAAGCCATCGCCGAGAGCACCTGGCTGTAGACTTTGGACAAGGCGCTGAGCGGTCCCCAGAACCGCCATAAGTAGTTGATGAACGCCATGATGAAGCCGAGCGTCAGCACCCCGTCCATGACGGAGCGCGCGCCGAACCAGAGCACGATGCACGTCCCGATCATGCCGATCATCTCGACCGACGGCCAGACCATCGACTCCAGCGTGATCGCCCGCATGAAGGCGTTCTTGTTGCGCGTGTTCAAGCGCTCGAACCGCCGGCTGTTCTCCCGCTGCCGGGAGAAAGCCTGGATGACGCGGATGCCCTGGATCGTTTCGTTCAGGTTGCCGTTGATCGCGGACATCGTCTTGCGCGAATGCGACCAGGAGCCTTCGATCTTCGGCTGCATCAAGCCGACGATCATATAGAGCAGCGGCAATGTAATGAAGGAAAGCAGCGCGAGCTTCCAGTCCATCCAGAGCAGGATCGCGACGATGCCCACCAGGTGGGTGAACTCCATGACCATCGTGATCAAGCCGCCGTTGACGAGCTCGCCGATCGCGTTCGTGTCGTTCGTGATCCGCGACATGATCTTCCCCGCCGGCCTGCCGTCGAAGAACCGGAACGACAAGGTCTGCAGGTGATTGAACAGCTGCTGGCGCAAGTCGAACAGGATGCGCTGTCCCGTGAAATTGATCATCTTGGTGTGCAGGTAGCCGAGCAGCCAGCCGATCGCCTTGGACCCCAGCAGCACGCCCCCGAGGATGTTGATGATCATGAAATCCTTCTCCATGATTCCATTGTCGATGATGTACCGGACGAGCAGCGGCTCCGCCAGGCTGAGTCCCATATTGAGCAGGACGATGACGATAACGAAGGATAATACCTTCCGGTACGGAAGCACGTAACGCAACAATCGTTTCAAATACGCGCGGTTAAACGGCTTTTCTTCGATCTCCTCGCCGGAATCCCATTCGACCTGGCTCACGTTCATCCCCCTCTATGATCTCGCGAATCATTAATTCTCTATCGTCATTAATAGCGTGAATGAATCAGCGCGAGGCGGCGGCTTCCTGCAGTTGGAACAGGTTCCGGAAGAAGCCCTCCTGCGCGAACAGCTCGCGGTGCGTCCCCTGCTGCACGATCCGGCCGCGGTCGAGCACGATGATGCGGTCCGCCCGCTTCACGGAAGACAGCCGCTGGGCGATGATGAACGTCGTGCGTCCCTTCATCACGTCCAGCAATTCCTCGTGGATCGCGGATTCCGTCGCCGTATCCACGCTTGCCGTCGCTTCGTCCAGGACGAGGATCGGCGGATCCATCAGGATCGCGCGCGCCAGCGCCACGCGCTGGCGCTGGCCGCCGGACAATCCGACGCCCCGTTCGCCGATGATCGTGTCGTAGCCGAACGGCATGCCTTCGATGAAGGCATGGATCTGCGCTTTGCCCGCCGCCCATTCGATCTGCGCCTGCGTCGCGTCCGGCACGCCGTACGCGATATTCTCGCGGATCGTCGCCGAGAAGAGAAACGTCTCCTGCGGCACGATGCCGATCTTCCGGCGAAGCCCGTCGAGCTCGTAATCCTTGACGTCCACGCCGTCGATGAGCAGCCTGCCCCGGCTGACGTCGTAGAACCGCGACATGAGCGCGATCAGGCTGCTCTTGCCGGAGCCGGTCGCGCCCAGCACGGCGACGACCTCGCCCTGCTTCACGCTGAGCGAGATATTCTCCAGCACGCCGGCGTCCTTCTGCGGATCCTGGTCCGCGAAATGGAACGCGACGCCGTCGAAGACCACGTTGCCTCGGATGCGGGCGACGTCCTCGCCCGCGTCCTTCCCGGCGGCGATATCGACGGGCGTATCCAGCACTTCGAATACGCGCGGAGCGGCCTTCATCGCCTGCTGCATGATGTTGATCTGCCAGCCGAGCATGTTGAGCGGCCAGATGATGCCCCAGGTGTACCATTGGAACGCCATGAACGTGCCGAAGGTCATCCCGTCCTTGGCGACGTACAGGGCGCCGAACCAAACCATCGTGACGAATACGATGCCCCCGTAGAAATTCATCAGCGGGAAGGCGCTCGCCTCCAGCTTGGCGCGTTCCATGTTGGTCGCGAAGTTGTCGTCGTTGCGCGCCTCGAACTTGCGCTGCTCGGCTTTCTCGCGCGCGAACGCCTTGACGACGCGGATCCCGGAGATGTTCTCCTGCAGCGTGGTCGTCAATTTCCCCATTTGCTCCCTGACCTGGCCCCATGCCGGACCGACCTTCTTGTTGAACCGGTACAGCGCGAACATCAGCAGCGGCACGGTCGCCATGCTAAGCAGCGTGACCTGCCATTGCATGGCCAGCATGAAGCCGATCGTCCCGACGAAGGTCAGCGCGCCCGTGAACATCGACATGGCGCCGAAACCGATGAAGTTCTTGAGCGATTCGATGTCGCCGGTCATCCTCGACATGAGCTGGCCGGTCTGCGCCTTGTCGTAGTAGCCGAACGACAGCCGCTGCAGATGGTCGTACATCTCTTCGCGGAGCTTGAACACGACGTTCTGCCCCACCAGCTCCTGCGACCGGCTCTGCATGTACATCGCGAAGCTCTTCGCGACTTGAATGCCGGAGAGCGCCAGCGTGAAGCCCAAGATCATGGTGACGTTTTTGTTCGCGATCCCCTTGTCGAACACTTCTTTGAGCAGCCAAGGCGCCACCAGGTCGACAAGCGTGCCGAACACCAGCAGCAGGGTCGACAGCACGACCCATTTCGCGCTTGGACGCAAATACTTCAGCAAGCGCAGCATTACGACGTTCATTGCCCGCACTCCTCCTTTATCAACGGCCGGTTCCGAAGGGACGACAACAAAAAAGGAGACTCCGAGCCGCATGGCTCAAAGTCTCCTTACACGCGCGGAACAGGGCAGCCGGTTACGGCTGTCTAGTGCGCAGCAAGAAGTCGGGCCGATGGATCGGATTCATTTTCGGCATGCGCACGTCATTCGCAAAATGAAGCATATCCATCGCCCTCCTTATCGTCGTTATCGTTCGTTGGAACATCCAAATCTTATCATCACTTCCAGCGGCATGCAAGAGGCTCCGCCGAAAAATATTGTTTATTTTAGGCGCATATTCGCAATATACCCATAAATACCCAAATGCGATAAATCCCTTACAGGTCGCGGGAAGATTCGAAATCGGCAGCGGTGATGCCCTGTTCCACCGCGAACTCGTAGTCCTCGATATCGTATACTTGCACGGGCACTTCCGCTTCCAGCAGCTTATCCTGGAATTCGAACTGATCCGACAGCAGCGGCACGCTCAGCTTCATGGAGGTCAGCAGCAGCTCCGTCTCGATCGGGTCGAAATATTCGCCGTACTGGGCGTTGTCCACCGCATGCACGACCGTGAACTGTACCATGTCGCTGAGCAGCAGCGGCGAGCTCTCGCGCCACGGCATTTGCAGCGAACGCTCGATCTTCTTGCGGTTGAACGGATCCTCGAAGAACGCGATCAGCTCCTGTATCTTGCTTTTCACGTGCTTATCGTCTTCCGGATCGTCCATGACGGGCTCCGTACCGTCCTTCATATCGTAAAGCTCCATAATCGTCGAATACGGCAAGACAAAATCGACCGGCCGGCTTGGCACGAGCAATTGACCATATGTTGCAACCATTACGGCTTCTATCACAAATCGCCGTCGCATTCTATCTCCCCCTTCAAGCAGCGTTAGCTTATTATACAACAAATTGTTCCCGCGGGCACATAGCCAAATGGTCGAATCCGCTCGCGCCGCGATCCTCCCCGCCGCGTAGCGGGCTGCGAGCGCCGGGCCGCGCGAATATGTTAGAATAATAGATATTCCCGTCGTTGGCCTCAAATGAACATTGGAGTTGATATCGTTATGCGCATGCCAGACGAGCGCGTCATCATCATCGGAGCCGGTCCCTGCGGGCTCGCCGCGGCGATCGAGCTGCAAGCGATCGGTCTCGAACCGCTCATCATCGAGAAACGGAACGTCGTCCATTCCATCTCGCAGTACCCGACGTACATGAATTTCTTCAGCACCCCGGTCAATCTCGAAATCGCCGACGTCCCGTTCACGACGGCGAACGAGAAGCCGTCGCGCCTGGAAGCGCTCAACTATTACCGCGGCATCGCGCTGCGGCGAAACGTGCGCATCCACGCCTACGAGACGGTCGAGGCCGTCGAGGCGCAGCCGGACGGCTCCTTCCTCCTGAGCAGCCGCGACCGCTTCGGGGAAGCCCGGCACTACCGAGCTGGCACCGTCATCGTCGCGACCGGCTATTTCGACCACCCCAACGTGCTGGGCATTCCGGGCGAAGAGATGGACAAGGTCACCCATTTCTTCCGCGAGGCGCATCCCTACACGGGCATGAAGGTCGCCATCATCGGCGGCAGCAATTCGGCCATCGACGCGGCGCTCGAGCTCGAACGCGTCGGCGCGGCGGTCACCGTCGTCTACCGCGGCGAGCAGTATTCGCCGAGCATCAAGCCCTGGGTTCGGCCGATCTTCGAGGGCCTCGTGAACAAAGGGCGAATCGGCATGCGCCTCGGCTCCCGGGTCGTGCGGATCGGCCCGCGCAGCGTCACGATCGAGCGCGCGGGAGAACGCGAAGAGCTGTCGAACGATTTCGTGCTGGCGCTGACCGGCTTCCATCCCGACCGCGCGTTCTTGAACGCCGTCGGCGTGACGATGGAACAGGAAGGCTTTCCGACCTTCGACGACGAGACGATGGAGAGCAACGTCCCGGGCATCTACTTGGCCGGCGTCGTCGCCTCGCGCCACGAAGCGAACGAAATCTTCATCGAATCCGGCCGTTTCCACGGGCGCAAGATCGCCGCGCATCTGATCCGCTCGGGCAAGGTCCCTTCCCGTTCGCAAGCATAAAGGCTTTGATTCCGGCGCCGCCCTTCGGCTGCGGGAATCAAAGCCTTTTTGGCGAGGAGCGCCGGGCGCTACAGGCTCGCGATGGGCCGGACGCCGTCGGCGTCGGCGCCCGTGCAGGTGATGACGGTCGCTATCTTCTGCAGCCGGATGTATTCGTTGTTCGCGAGCTCCGTTCGGAAATACGCGAACATGTACGCCGCCTCCATAAAGGACAGGCCCGGGTAAACGGCGATATTTTGATTGGAATACGGGTTGTCGAGCAGCACCTGCCACTCCCCTTCGCGGTCCCGCTTCGGAACGTCCCGGAAGATCTCGGCCTTCGTGCGGACGATGCCGCCGTATTCGCCCCATATGTACGTCCAAGACGGACTGATCCGCCCCGGCTCCGGAACGGCTTCCATCGCCCGCGCGAGCAGGGAGGCGGCCGTATCGCAGTCCGCTTCCTCGTAAGTCCGGAGATAGTGCCGGAACTCGTCCAAAAATCGCCTCATCGGCGTGAAGCCCGCCCGGCGCAGCGATTCCCCGAACGTCTCGGCGTCGCCGGCCGAACGCAATTCCCGCAAACGCGCGAAATAATCCTCCTGATCAGCAACATGCATGGTTTCCCGACCTCCCGCAGTTATGCGCTCTAGCTTCTGATGACGGCGATCGTCCCGTCGGATTGGAGAAGCAGCCTGCGTCCGCGGTCGTTGTTCAGCTTGACGTTGAACAACTTGAGCCGCTCCTCCCCGACCTCCAGCGCGTCCCAGCCGGAATCGTCCTCGTATCCGGCCAGCGCCAGCGCCGACGCGGACTCCTCCTCCGCCTTCTCGTTATCGTCCCACCGGAGCGCGCCATAATATGCGAAATCGTAAACGTTCTTCAACATGCCGCATGCGATCTCCCCGGAGACCCGGTGACGCAAAACGGTTGGCATGCGAGGCCACTCCTTTCATCGGGAATCGTCCGATCCCCGCCTCTAGCCCGCTATAACGAAACAAGGCCCGGCACTTGCGACGCCGCGCCTCGTTCGTGTTTCGAGCCGATTAGATTAGAGATACATATTCTCGTGCTTCGCCTTCAGGCGCTGCCAGCGGCGCTCCACTTCGTCCTCGAACGACTTGAGCGCTTCGGCGTATTCCGGACGGGTCATGTGCTTCGTCTTGCCCATGTTCTTGAGCCAGTCGCCGAGCGGGATGCGCTTGCCTTTGTCTTCCGGATTGTAGGTGATCGTCGTGACGCCTTCTTCCACCTCGTACATCGGGAAGAAGCAGGTGTTGACCGCTTCGTCGATCAAGGTCTGCCCGATTTTCTCCTCGGACAGCCAGTTGAGCGGACAGGAAATGAGAATCTTCCCGTAGACGAGACCGACGTTCTGCGCATAATACTGCGCTTTCGCCGCTTTGCGCAGCAAATCCTGCGGCAGCGATTCCGATCCGGTGAACACGTACGGGATGTTCGTGGCCGCCATGATTTGCGCCGTGTCTTTATGATGGAACAGCTTGCCGCCCTGATGCTTGCCGACGTTCGACGTCGACGTCCGGTGACCGAGCGGCGTCGAATAAGACAACTGCGCGCCCGTGTTCATGTAGCCTTCGTTATCGTACTCGAGAATGATCATTTTATGGTTGCGCAGCGCGCTGCCGATCGCCGGGCCCATGCCGATGTCCATGCCGCCGTCGCCGGTGATCATGACGAACGTGAAATCGTCCTTCAGGCCGTATTGGTCCAGCTCGCCGCGGCGCTTGCGCTCCCAGAACATCTCGACGACGCCGGACAGCGTGGCCGCGCCGTTCTGGAACAGATTATGAATGTATGTCGCCTTATGCGAGGAATAAGGGAAGCCCGTCGTAACGACCATCGCGCAGCCCGTCTGGTAGAGCGCCACGATATCGCCCTCGATGCCCTTGAAGAACAGCTCGAGCCCGGAGAAAATGCCGCAGCCCGGACAGGCGCCGTGACCCGGCGCCAACCGCTTCGGCTTCTTGGTCAGTTGGCGGACCGGCGGCACCTTGACCTTCAGCTTGCCGGTCGCCTCGTCGCGGTCGACCGTGATCAGGCCGGTCTTCAGGTCCTCGTACCGCAGCGGCTCGAGCACGCGCTTCGGCGCTTTCTCGGGATCGCCGGGCGTGTGGCCCCAATAATCGAACGGCACGTCGACCTTGCCGGCGTTCGCGGCTTCGATGGCGAGCTCGAACAGATGATGGCCGTCCTCGGCATAGAAGTCTTTGCCGCCGAGGCCGTATATCCGGCTGATGACGAGCGTGTCCTTCGCGCCGTGCGTGAACAGCGCCGCCTTGATCTCGTTCGTCATGTTGCCGCCGTGGCCGCCGTAGGAATCGGCGCGGTCGCCGACCGTGACGGCTTTCACGCCGCGAAGCGCCTCCGCGATCTCCTTCGCCGGGAAGGGGCGGATGATGTTCGGCGCGACCGAGCCGGCCTTGATGCCCCTGGCGCGCAGCTGGTCGACCACGTCCTTGATGATCTCGGAAGCCGAGTTCATCAAGAACACCGCCACCTCGGCATCGTCCATCCGGTACTGATCGAGAATCGGATAGTCGCGGCCGGTCAGCGCGGCGTATTCCTGACGGATTCGGTCGAAAACTTCCGAAGCCTTGTACATGGCCATGGATTGCTGGTAGCAGTTGTTGATGTAGTCCGGCTCGTTCATGTACGGGCCGACGGTGATCGGATTGTTGCGGTCAAGCACGTGCTTGAATCCTTCGGGGGAGTGCTCGCCGACAAACGCATGCACGTCCGCGCGGTGCGCGAACGTCTGCACGCGCCGCTTCTGATGGGACGTGAAGTAGCCGTCCGACGCCACGAGCACCGGCAGCCTGACCTCCGGATCCTCCGCAAGCTTCAGCGCGATGATGTTCATGTCGTACACCGCCTGAGGGTCGCGGCACATCAAGATCGGCCAGCCGGTATTGAGGGCGAAGTACAGGTCGGAGTGATCGCCGTGAATGTCGAGCGGGCCCGATACGGAGCGGCAGACCAGGTTCATGACCATCGGGAAGCGCGTCCCCGACTGGACCGGCATTTGCTCCAGCATGTACAGGTAGCCGTTCGAGCTCGTCGCGTTGAATACCCGGCCGCCGGCGGCCGAAGCGCCGTAGCAAATCCCCGCGGAACCGTGCTCGCCGTCCGACGGAATGAGTTTGATGTCGTGCTGGCCGTTCGCTTTCATGAGATCGAGGAACTGCGCGACCTCCGTCGATGGCGATATCGGAAAATAACCCATAACGTGGTAGTTGATCTGATGTGCCGCATAGGCGGCCATTTCATTGCCCGACTCGTACACCATTCGCTGCTCGACCGTACCCGTGCTCACTTCTTTGTTGATTTCGATGGCCATGTAAAAGCTCCTCTCTTTCGTGCGCGGAAAACACGACGTTAATTCGCTGCTGCCCAATTAAATCTGTGCGCGACCCGGTGATCGTCGCCGTAGCCGTCCGTTTCGCGTTCGGAAACGAGCGCTTCGGTCGGACAGGCGACGACGCATTTCAAGCAACCCTTGCAATATTGATAATCGATGCCCTGCAGGAACATCTGCGGGCGTCCCTTCTTGTCCGGCTGTTCGTCCCAGACGAAGCAGAAATCCGGGCAGGCCGTGTCGCAAGCCGCGCAGTGGATGCATTTCTCCTCGTCGAAATGCGGCATCATGCCTTGGCGCGAGATGCTCAGGTCCTTCAGCACGCTGTTGCCGGGGTTGACGATCATGCCTCCGAGCGGCTGCGTCTGGTAGCCGAGGGCCGGAATGTCCCAGCGCGTCGGCTGCGGCATCGCGATCCCCTCGGGCAGCGCGAACGTCTGGAATTGCACCTCGTCGTAGCCGCGCTGGAAGGTGCGCAGCGCCGGATCGACCGCCTGCGGGTATTTCTTCTCCAGCGATTTGCGGATAATGCCCTTCATATGTTCGAAATCCAGGAAGTCGCAAAGCCGGAACAAGCCTCCGAGCATCGCCATGTTGACGCGGTTGTTTTCTTCGAGCGCGATCCCTGTCGCATCGACGACGGCCAACGTGCCGGCGGACAGCTTGATTTTCTCCTTCAGCTGCTCCGTCGTTTTGGAGGAATTGACCAAGACGACGCTGTCCGCGTAAATCCCGCTGATGACGTTGACCGTCTTGGACAGGTTTTCGTGGAAGACGCCGACGATATGCGGTCGTTCGACCGGCGTCGTATCGCGGATATTCGTCTCCAAATCGCAAAACCGGATATGCGCCTTGACCGGCGAACCCTTCTTCTCCGACCCGTAAGAAGAGAAGCTCACCCCGTTGAAACCGCTTCCAACTACGCCCGCCTCAGCTAACATTTTCCCGGCCAGGTTGGCCCCCAGCCCGCCGATCGATTCCAGTCGAATTTCAAAGAATCCCAGGTCATTCTGCTTTGGAAGTATTGCCACTTGCTCCACTCCCTTCCCGAATTAACTGAATACTTTTTATTTTCACAACAGTCAGTATATCACTAGTGCGGGGCGGCGAATAGCGTTTATTTCCAGAACAGGGAATGAAAAAGAGTAATACAGCCAATTTGTCCGTTCAGCTGTGATAGTACAGCTTGTCCGCGGCCGGGGAACAAGGCTGGAACAGCGGGGTCCCGCCTTGTCGAACCGCGATTTACGGCGCACTGCGCTTGCGTTGATGCTGTCTCAGTTCGCGCCAGCCGATCCGGATGATGCTTTCTTGCCGAAGCGCCTCCTGCACCTCCGCGTCGCGGAAAATATCAAGCTCCATTCCCCGGCGAAGCGGTTCGCCGTGAAAGGCGGCCAGCTCGTCGGTGACGAAGGACGGATGGATGATGATCTCCGTCACCCCCGGCTTCAAGCGTTTGATGAGCGCGATCATCTGCGCTTTGAACTGCGCGTAGGTTTCCTTGGGGGCGGCGCGAAACGGCAGGCCCACGAGATAATCCAGCACCAGCACCCCTTTGCGCGCGGCCGCTTCCGCCTGCTTCATGGCCTGGCCCGCAAGCTCGGGCGGCGCCGGCATGCCGCTTTCGAGCAGCAGGTACCGCGGCAGCCGGAACGGAAGTCCGTAATGGGCGCAGGCGTCGAACGTCTCGCTCAGGAAATCCCTTCCCGTCTGCAGGCCGTACAGGCTGCCCATGTGATTGTCGGCATGCGTGACGTCGATGCCGAGCGTCAGCGCCATTTCGATCTGCGCGGCGATTTCCTGCTTTACCTGACCGGCTTCCGCGCGCCGCTCGAACGTCTTGGCGTCCTTGTGAAAATAACCTTCCGCCGTCGTCAACGATTGCGACGGGCCGCCGCGGTACACCGGTCCCCATTTCATCGCGTCCCATTCGCTCGTAAACGTCAGATGCACCCCGACGTCGAGACGGGAATGCGAAGCGCTCCACTGCGCGGCTTCCCGCGCCCACGCGCAGGGCATCATGATCGTGGTTGACGATACCGTCCGTTCCTCCATGAGCTTCTGAATCCCGCCATTGGTCGAATGGCAAACCCCGAAATCGTCCGCGTTAATGATCAAGAGGCGGTCCTTCGGCCCGTAGCCGAGCTGCTCGGCCGTGCTTTTCATCTATGCTTTCCCCTCCTGCGGCGCCTCCCAAAGCGGCGGCACGTTATGCTTCATCATGTAACATTTATATGACAAAAGCCCGGCGGATCATTCTTTATCGCAAAGAATGATCCGCCGGGCTTGGCCGCAGCGCTTATTAAATGGCAGCCTGCCGCTCGGCCATCGCCGCGAACAGGACATCCAATTGACGACGATGGCGGTCGATCCATCCGCACGCGAACGACACGCGCTCGGTCTCTCTTAGCCATACGCGCTCGGGATCCAAGCCTTCCGCCAGTCGTCCGGCGAAGTGCAGCCAAACGTCCATCAAGCGCAGCTGCATCAGGTCCGGCAGCAGCCGGATCTCATCCGCGCCGAGGCCTGCCTTCGACCCGTAACCGCGGCAAAACCGCCTCATCCGATTCATTGCCAGCGCATCGTCCTCGCCGGGAAATTCGGCCAGCACGACCGCCGGCTCCATGGCCCTGGCATCGACCGCGCAGAACTCGAAGTCCAACAGACCGGCGATCGCATCGCCGTCCGCGAGCGCGTTCGCGAATACGATATCGCCGTGAATCCACTGCTGCGGGAGCTCCTTGAACCGTTCGGTTAATGCCGTTAACCGCCGTCTCGTTTCCAGCAGCGACGCTGCTTTCGCGGCTTGTTCCGCCAGCTTGGGCGACGATTCGCACAACGTCTTGACCGACGCTTCGTTCATCGCGGCATGCGTATTCTCGAAGTCGTAATACGGCTTGTACGCCGGCGCAAGACGCGCGTCCGGGTTCAAGGCGGCAAGCGCGAGCGTCAATTCGCCCGCCGCCCGGCCCAAGCCCTCGACATGCGCGCCGGATTCGGGCGAAGGACGCTGACCGGCGATGTAGCCGAATACCGCGGCGAGCTTCCCGTCCGGCGCTTCCGTGATCGTCGCGCCATCCCGGTTGGACACGGGCGCCGGGACTCGAAAGGAAAGATCCGCCCGCTGCAGCTCCGACAGTATCGCATGCTCGGTGCCCGCGATCTCGCGGTCGCGGTGATTGTCGTACACGCGGAGCACGTAGCGCTCTTCGCCGGCATAGATCATCCGGGTCGTATTGTTCATGCCCGTTTCTTCCAGCTCGATGCGCAGCGGCTGCCGCAGCGCGTAACGGCCGGCGATCGCGGCAAAATCACTTATCCGTTCCGTCATCTCGGACCGCCATCCTCCTTCATTCGGCCGCGTCGTCCAGCTTGGACAATCGTTTGGCGAGCGTGTGCCGCCAGCTCTCGGAAAGCTCGGGTACGCCGAGCAGCTTGACGATTCCGTCGCGGTCCCGCTGGTCCCGGTGCATGACGCGGTTCGCTTCCGCCACGCTGACGCCCGATTCATGGCGCTTCCGCAGCGTCAATACATCCCCCTGCGCGACGGCGCCTTCCTTCAGCACGCGGAAATAAAACCCCGTAAAGCCGGTCTGCTGCACGTCCAGCTGCAACGACGGCAGGCCGTGCTTCATGCCAAGCTTGTAACACGGCTGCCGCGGCTGGCTAACCTGCAGCAGGGCTTGTCCGACGGCAACGACGTCGCCGATGCACAGCGAATGCTCCGTCAGCGCCGACACGGTGAAATTCTCGCCGAAGTCGCCCGCCGACACGGGACGCCCCCATTGCTCCGCCCAATAAGGAAAATGGACGGCGCTGTAGACGCATATCGCTTTATCGACGCCGCCGTGGTAGACGAGATCGCCCTGCGCGTCGCCGCTCAGGCCCGTCGCGCTCAAGTCGAGCGAACCGGCGAACGGCTTTTTGTTGATGCCCGTGATGACTTCCTTGTTGCCGAACGGCACCGTTTCCAGCTTGGATACATTGAGCGACAATAACGTTCCGAGTTCCATTTCCCGACCTCCGGCTGTGCGTTTTATTACCGAAATTATACGCGCTGGGCGTAGGGTTGGCAACGTTTAACGGCATCAAACAGGCGGGAGCGCGCCGCGCGAACAGCCAGAATGCCACAGTGCGTGTCGAAAGCCCGCTGATCGTGTTGCTTTCTGCGCTTCCCCGGGAAATGATTGCGCATTGCGGACCGTTATTTCCCCGCCGGATGCCTTTCATTTCCCGGCTGGACGACGCTCATGCCAACCGCAAGCGGAGTCCATCATTGCGGAAATTTTCTTTCAATTCTGATACATTCGTCGATCGTTCGTCTGCTGAAGCGCATCGAGCCCACGATCTTGACGGGCGTTTTTCGTCTCAGGCTGCGCTGCGTCCTCTCGATGACGACCGCTCCTCCGAGCAGGCATGCGGCCACGGCGATGAGCGCGATCGGATTCAACAAGACGACCGCGAGCAGCCCGCTTCCCCCGAGCCAGCACGCCGTGACCGTGTCGATGCCGGTCCCGTATTTCCCCAAGGCCCACGGCCCGTTCAGCTTGTTTCGCTTTCGGGATCGCGGCTGCCCTCTTATCCCTCTGACGGTTGAATAGGCTTCCCTCAGCTTGCCGCTGATCGGGATGGCATAGGCTGCGTGCATGGCCGCGATGCTGATCAGGATCAGCTGAACGATCAGCGCTTGAAGCGAGGCGGGCGAAGCAGCGATCGCCAGCAGCAGCGCGATGCCTCCCGTCCCGATCGTTACCGTCAGCAGCGAATTCACCGGCGAACGGTACTGCTCCGAGACGGCTGCCAGCTTCCCCGCTGCAGGCACCGACTCGTCGCGCGCCATCGCGAAGAGCGTTCTCGAAGCGGACCCCATCGTCGACGCGCCGTTCGCCCATGCGAGCAGCGCGACGAGGACGAAGAACAGCACCGAGCACGCGGCCCCCCATCTCTCCCATACGACGACCAGCCAATCGCCGATTCCCGGCAAAGCCGTCAAGCCCTCCGCTCCGGTCTTGGCATGAACGGCGATGAACGCGAACAGGATAAAGCCGAAGATCGCCAGAGCGGCCGAAGACAAATAAATCGACCAAGGCACGGTGATGCGCGGATCTCTCGTCTCTTCGCCGGACTGCGCGCCTTCGCCGATGCCGAGAAACATCCGCTGCAGCAGCATCAGCCCCAAAAACCACCATGCATCGCTCCCGGCGGCCCCTTGCAGCGGGTTCCACTCCATCGCCGTGTAGGTCAGAATTTGAAACGGATATTCGCCCGGCCAGGCAACGGCGGCTAGAATCGCGAGGATGGCGACGAACAGCAGCAGTTGCACGCCGGCCGTCCAGAAGTGAAGCCGGCCGAGCGAGCGAAAGGCTCTGGCGTTAACCGCTGCCTGCGTAACGAACAGCATGACCAGCACGACGTAAAATAAACCCGTGCCGCCGGTATAACCCAGACGCCGTTCGATGTTCCGGCACATCCAGTCCGCGAGCCAGAGATTCATGGTTATGAGCATCGCGCCCGATCCGGCGAGGTGCAGCCAGCCGGACCATAATCCGGACCGCCGCCCTCCCGAAGCCAATGCCCAGTGGTAACAGCCTCCCGCCGTCGGTACCGCGGAGGCGAACGCCGCGACGGAACAGGCCGTGAGCAGGCCGAACAAGCCGAGCACGGGCCATCCGAACCCGATGACCGCCGGCCCGCCGGAAGCGATGGCCGGCCCGAGCAGAAACACGGCCCCGCCGATCAGCGGCAAGGACGAGAACGACAATCCGAACGACGACAGCCCGCCCATATGCCTGGTCAGCTGCTGCGGGAATCCCAAGCCGTTCAAGTCGTGCTTGTCGCGCATATAACGAACATAGGCGGTATGCTCATAAAGCGACTGATGGAGCGACCGCTTCATGTTCCCTTCCGCGACCCGCGCCAAGAAGAGCGACAGCCCGCATACCGCGGCAAAAACCGCGCAACCCATCCACAGCAGAATCATGCCTTCACCTCCTATTTGACTTTATGAGGCATCCCAATGCCTCAGCACACGCATAGGGAAAAAGCCGCCGCTGGCTTCGGCTTCCCCCGCTTCTTATCCCGGAGCCCCGGATCGAGCGAACTCATCCGGTACTTTGGCGGGAGTCCAGGAACGAGCGGCCGCTGCTAATTGCCCGGGAGTCCAGCATCGAACGGTCGCTGCCATCCGCGCTTCCTTCTCCCGCGCAGGACCAGCGAAGCCATGCCGCGGCGTCCGCGATACATGCGCGGATCGATTCCGCGCCTCTTCTTGCCATAAAAAAACGCCGGCAGAAGCTCTGCCAGCGGAGTATGCGGATCGTGAAGCCGGGCGGATCAGGACACTTCCCCTTCTTTGTATTTCACCTTCTTCAGGCTGTTCATAACATGCTTCTTCACGTTTTGGAGATCGAACGGCTTCATGAAGTACGTCTTGACCCCGAGCAGCTCGGCTTCGGCCAGCTGCTCCGGACTTCCGAAGCCCGTCATGAGCGCCGCGGAGACGGAATCGTTGATTCGGCGCATGCCCTTCAACGCTTCGATGCCGCTCATATCCGGCAATTTCAAATCCAGCAGCACGTAGTCGACGCAGTGCTTGCGGACGGCCTCGATCGCCGAAGCGCCGTCAGGCGCTTCGAACACCGTGACCCCGTCCTGCTCGAGCAGCTCCCTCAGCATCATGCGAATCAATGGCTGATCGTCCACGATAAGCACGGTTCCGGGGCAAGCGCCGAACGATTGGCCGTCTCCCGCGTCGTCTTCGGCTTGCTCTTCCCACGGCTTGATGCGCATTGGCTGAATCGTCTCATGCTTGACCAAGACCGGCCTGCCGTTCTCGCGCTGTCGCCGCCTTCCATAGAAAAAGGCGCCGATACAGACAAGCAGCACGATGAGAACATAAATCATAAGGATCTCCTTCTATCGGTTAATCGTTCACGTCCATCCTGCCGAGCGGTCCGTTCGGATTGACGATGTCGCTCAGGTCGTACACGGATATCGGAAAATACGGGAAGCCGTAAGCGTAAGGCGTGATTTCGTATAGCGCGAAGTAAATGACCAAGGAACGGTCCGCGATGTAGAACGGCTGATCCGGACGGATCGTCTTGAACGGCTCGAACGTCTCGATCTGCCGTTCCGCGATCTGCGCCCGGATCAGATCCGACAACCGTTTCGCGTAATCGCTGCCCGGCTTGAACAGCTCCGCGAGGGTATAGACCTTCCCCGTTCCCGAATCGAACGTGAGCGACTCCTGAAGCGTCAAGCCGTGCGCTCCGCCGGTATACGCATAATTAAAGAGGGAAAGGCTGAGCACGTTCTTTTCGTTCGTCTTCGTCTCGAAATACCCGATCATCTCCGCCCTCGGATCGGTCAGCGCGCCTTGGTCCTGCACGAGCTGGCGCTCGGTCTGGCGGATTTTGTTGTTGATCGCGTTGCGCGCCGAAACGTGAAGACCGTTCACAACGGGCACGTAGAGCTCGGCTTTGGGGAACGTCACCCGCGAGGATTGGATGACGGCCGGGGACTGGAATTGAAACGCCATGACGGAACACCTGCCTATTTAGGTTGATGTTTCATTCTATGCCGCATTCCCGCCGCCATTGACATCCGTATTCGTTGAAGTGCCGGTTACGCCAGCCGAAGCTTCATCTCATGCCACTGGATGCCGCCGTGCTCGGAAGCCGAACGTCCCGCATATCGAAAGCCGAGTCCCTCGTAAAATCCGATCAGATGCGCTTCGCACATGAGCACGACCGCTTCCAGCCTATCGGACGCCGCCTGGCGGATAAGCGCTTCCATGAGCGATTGCCCGATGCCGCGCCTCCTCCGGCCGCGATCGACGGCCACGGACAACACGCAGAGGAACCGTCCATCCGTTTCGGCGCCGTGAGCGCCTTTCACATGATCCGACTCGCTGCTGTCCTCGTTCGTCCGCACCCCGCAAGCCAGGCCGATCAAAGTGCCGTTCTGCCATGCGGACCAGAAATAGCCCGGGAAATGCTGCTGCCGAAACGCGAAGGCTTCCCGGCTTGCCGCCGCTTCCGGCGGATAACAAGCCAGCTCGAGCGCATGCGCCGCATCCAGTTCGCCTTGGCGGATGAGCCGCAGTTCGAACGGACGCGCGGATTCGTTATCGTTCGCCCGATGGCCGACGTTCGCGATCACAGCAGGTTTTTCTCCCGTTCCGTCATTCTTCGGCCTTTGATGTCGAGCACGATCTCGCCGTTGTTCAAGCCGATGATGCGGTCCGCGAACCGTTCGGCCCAATCGCCTTGGTGCATGACGGCTACGACGGATACGTCCTGGATCCGGCACATTCGCTTCAGATCGGAGAGGACCTGCTCGGCCGCGTGCGGATCGAGACCCGACACGGGCTCGTCGACCAGCAGCGTCTTGGCCCCGTGCGCGAGCGCCCTCGCCATCGCGATCCGCTGCTTCTCGCCGCCGCTCAGCTTGTCGCCTTTCTGATGGGCTTTGTCGAGGAGGCCCATTTTCTCGATCATGTCCATCGCGCCCATGTAATCGTCGTTGCGGACCATGCCGCTCATCCGGCGCCAGAACGGCGTTTGGCCCACGGCGCCGATCAATACGTTCTTGAGCGCCGTCCGGTTGCCGTAGAGCGTAGGCTTCTCTTCCAGGTAAGCGATCTCACGCCGGACCTTCAAACGGCCTTGGATGCCCTTGCCGAAGATATCGACGCCGTCGACGGCGTACGAACCGCCCGTCCACTTCTCCTTCAGCGCCAAGCATTTCAGGAGCATGGATTTGCCGCTTCCGCTGGCGCCTTTGACGGCGATGAACTCGCCGGGTTCTATATTGAACGTAATGCCGGAGAGAACCTTGGGCCCGCCCGGAATTTGTTTCGATAACTGCGATACTCTGATCATCATCGGTTCTCCTTGTCCGCTTGAATAGCGCTTCGTCTGCGTCATTATGAATTTCCTATGAATCTAGTGTAAGGGAAAAAAATAATAGTTTCCATACGAACAAATGTTTGCTATAATAAAAACAAGAACAAATGTTCTAATCTCCCTTTAACCGTTAGGAGGCTACCCATCATGACAAACTGTGAAAACTATCGTTTTATCGAGACGCATCGACCTTTCCGGGATCTCACCTTCAAGTTTTATTCCAACGGCTCGTTGACCATTATCGACAACAGTGAGGATGCGGTCATAAGCCCTCGCGAATTGAAGGGCGCCAGCTACGATTTCTACGTCAGGAAGCGACTCGCTTTCATCAAACAAGACCTTACCGCCAAGTTGAACAAATATGCGTAATGCCTTGTCCCGTGCGGCGCTATATGCCAGCCTGATTCCGCGTGAGTACCGCTGGCATATAGACGCCCCAATCTTCCGCCGACTGCTTCTCGATGTTGGTTTAAGGCAGCTGCTTGTTAATGCCGTTTAAGCTTGCCGGCCTGTTCGCCGCTTTTTCCGGCTTAAGGCTTACATAATACTCTTTCATCCCGGACTGACCGTCCTCTCGGTTTCGTTTGCCGTTCTTATTCAGCGCCACTCCTCATCACCTCCGGCTACAGTATTTGTAAATCATCCCAGCGGTATACGATTTGACGGCGAATCCCAAGATGCGGTAGATTGAATCTACAGCGAAATCATCCGGGGAAGGAGCCGTGCCTAAGATGAAACAAACCATTCTGTTCGATCTCGATGATACGCTTATTTACTGCAACAAGTATTTCTTCTTCGTCGTGGAACAATTTACGGATTGCATGATGGATTGGTTCCGGGGATATGGAGTCACGTCCGAGGAAATCCGCGACATGCAGACGGAAATCGATATTGCCGGCGTACATGTCGAAGGATTCAAGAGCGATCATTTCCCGCAGTCGTTCATTGAAACCTACCGTCATTTTTCCAACCTGCTGGGCCGTTCCACTTCCGCAACAGAAGAGGATTTCTTATGGAAGCTCGGGCACAGCGTATATGATTTTCAAGCGGAGCCCTATCCGAATATGGAGGAAACGCTCTACGAGCTGTCTTCCCAGGGTCACGAGCTGCACCTGTATACGGGCGGCGAGCTGCTCATCCAGCGCAAAAAAATCGACCAAATGCAGCTGGACCGTTATTTTGGTCCGCGCATCTACGTGCGCTCCAAGAAAAACACCGAAGCGATGGAAGGCATCCTCCAGGAAGGGAATTTCAACCGCAAATCGACCTGGATGATCGGCAACTCGATTCGTACCGACGTCATTCCCGCCTTGACGACCGGCATCAACGCCATCCATATGAAAACGGACGCGGAATGGGTCTACAATATCGTCGGGATCGACGTCGAACCGAAAGGCGCGTTCCTTACGTTAAACCAGCTGTCCGAGATTCCGGGCAGCATCCAGAACTATATCGTGCAGTTGTCGCGAACTCACGATCGCGATAAGGAACAGACGCACCTGACTTAGATCTGGGTCCGCATAACCCCTGAAACCGAATAAGCATTCGGCCGCTGCCTGACGACAGCTGGACGAATGCTTATTTTTATTGACTGCCTCTATCAAATTGACGGTTGGAATGCGATCGTTCCGGTCGATGGGTCGGTTAACCGCCACTTGCCCGATACGGTCGTACCGTCCCCGAGCTTGAACGTCGATTTCCGCGATTCGCCGCTCTCCGCCAGCGCTTTCGCCATGGCAGGCGTGATGGTCTTCCCCTGTTGTTCCTTCCAAATCACGAAGGTGCAGCCTTCTCTGAACCGCAGGCAGCCGTATCCGCGTTTGCCTTCGATCAATTGTCCGCCGCAGCCCGGGCGCGGACATGCCGCGAGCGTTCCGCGCGGAGCTACGGCCGATTGGGTCGCGCCTTGTTGAGTCGAGGCTGGTCGGACCGAGGTTGGCTGCTCGCTTCGAGTGTTTACCGTCGAGGTTGGCTGCTCGCTTCGGCTGTTTCCTGTTGCGGACAGTTCCTTGCTTCGGCTGTTAACCGCCGCGGTCGTCTTCTCGCTCCCGCTCCTTCCAGTCGCGCGAGAAGCGGAGCCTCTCGAAGCGGCAGCGCGCGCACCGGTTCCGCTGCTTGCCGCCAGCTTCGGTCCATCAGCCGTCGACGCGGATCTCGACGATCTCGTCCCGGCGGCGGCGGATTTGGATCGTGCACTGCCTCGTTCGGCAGAAGCGCCTGCTTTACGAGGAGACGCATCTTTGCGTGCGGTTGTCTTCGAAGTGCGGCCCTTCCCTTTGGCTCCGCTCTTGCCGGCCGATTCGGGTTCATCGAATAAGTTGGCCGCCGCCTGCTGCTGCAGCTTCACTTTCGCCACGATCATCTCCGCGAACTGTTTTACCTTCGCGATGAACTGTTCATCCGATGCTTCTCCCTTGGAGATTTGATGGAGCCGCTGCTCCCAGCGGCCCGTCATCTCCGGCGAAGCCAGCAGTTCGACGCCGGCGCCGCGTATCAGCTCGATGGCCGTGCAGCCTTTGATCGTAATATCGAGCCGCTTCCCCGCGGTCGTGATATAGCCGACCTGCTTCAGCCGTTCGATCGTCGCCGCCCGCGTGGCCGGCGTTCCGAGTCCCGTCTGCTTCATGGCATCGCGGAGCTCTTCGTCCTCGATGGATTTGCCGGCGCTCTCCATCGCCTTCAGGAGCGTGCCTTCCGTATAAGGTTTCGGCGGCTTCGTTTCCTTCTCGACGGCAGCCGCATCGTCGCAATGAACCGGCTGTTCGGCATTGACGGAGAACGGCCGGTCCGTCTCGACCAAATCATCCTCGCCATCATCCGTAGCGTCCTCGGATTTTTTCTTGCCTTTGCCTTTTGCCTTGGCCACGCTTCCTTCCGCTTGATCCAGCACGACGCGCCAGCCGATATCGAGCTGTTCCTTGGCCCGCGTGCGGAACGACTCGCCTTCGACCTCCGTGATGACTTCGTGATTGTTATACACCGCGGGCGGATAGTAGTGCGACAGGAAGCGCCGCACGATCATATCGTAGATATGCTGTTCCTCGGCACTCAGCGTCCCCGGCTTCTTCGGCGTCGGCAAGATCGCGTGATGGTCTTCGACTTTGGCCGGATTGCAGACCGCCCGGTTTCCTTTGTGCACGCGGCTGCGGTCGGCTCCGTTGGCAAGGTCCGCGTAAGATGTCCCTTTGAGCATTTGCAGGACATTGCCCATGACGGGGATATTCTCTTCCGTAACGTAGTTGGAGCTTGTCCGCGGATACGTGATGACTTTGTGCTTCTCGTAGAGCGCCTGCGCGATATCCAGCGTCTTCTTGGCCGGATAGCCGTATCTGCCGTTCGCTTCGCGCTGCAGCAAGGTCAGATCATAGAGACGGTACGGGTATTCCTTGGACTCGTTCACGGTGTAGCTGACGATGCGCCCGGGCTTCCCTTTCACTTTGGCGGCAAGCGCCTCCGCTTCTTCGCGCTTCGTAATGCGATCGCCTTGCCAGATCCCCTTATAATCAAAATCCAACTGGCTGAAGGCAGCCTGTACGATGAAGAATGTCTCGCTGTTAAAGGCCGTGATTTCCTTATGCCGATCGTAGAGCAGCGCCAGCACCGGCGTCTGCACGCGCCCGACGGACAGCAGCGCCTTGTGCCGGATCGTAAAGGCGCGGGACGCATTCATGCCGACCAGCCAATCCGCTTCGCTCCTGGCGCGCGCTGCGCGCGTCAGATCGTCGTATTCGGCGTCGCTGCGCAGTCCGTCGAAGCCGCGGCGGATCGTTTCCGGCGTCAGGTCGGATATCCATAATCGGTCCGTCGGCTGCGGCAGCTTCAAATACTGCCGTATGAGATGGAAAATAAGCTGACCCTCGCGCCCGGCATCGCAAGCATTGACCAGCCGGCCGCAGCGCTTCGACAGATCGCCGATGACCGTCAGCTGATCCTTCGTCCGCGCGTTCGGCCAAAGCTTGAACCGATCCGGAATAATGGGCAGATCAGCTTCGTTCCAACGTTTGTATTTCGGGTCGTATTGATCCGGTTCGGCCAAGCTGACCAGGTGACCGATCGCCCACGTAATGATGTAGCGCTCGCCTTCCAAATACGTGCGTTTATTTTGCGCCTTCGGTTCCACGACGGCGGCGATCGTCCGGCCCATATCGGGTTTTTCCGCAATGATTAATGTTTTCAGGACCATCCCTCTTCTTTATCGTTACTTGTCCGTCGTAATTTGGGCGATCATCGCTTTGAACAGGCTGTTCACGCCGTCCGACCAATTCGTATCCTCCGCGTATTCGCGGTTGATCCATTTGACGGGGTCGACATCGTCCGGCCGCTCGAAGCTCAAACGGTTAATCGTGTTGCCCGCGATTCGCGCGGATTCGTCGATCGTCGTATTGAACGACTTCCAGCTATAAAACACGTTGAAGGGGTTGTTGGCGATTTTGGCGGCGTTCTTGGCCGTTTTCGGCACGAATCCTTGCTCCTGGCCCGTAATCGCGAACATCAGCAGCGGATGGATGTCGTGGTCTTTAGCGGCCTTAATAATCGCGCTCAGATAAGGCTCCTCGGCGAGCAAGGAGGATTTGGTCCGCAAATACCGAACGAGCCGCTGACGGTCGACTTCGGCATAGCGCAAATGCTCCGGCAGCGCGTTCTTCAGCTTCACGACCGGAGGCGCCTGCACCGATACCCGCGTGACGACTGGCGATCGTTCGATCGCGACCGGCGCCGGCCGAAGCGTCCACCACCCGTAACCGAGCATCGCCAAGCAGAGCGCGACGGACATCGCCAAATAAACGCCCGGCTTCGTTCGCGTCCGATTCGCACCAAGCGAAGCGAGCGTACCTTCGATTCCAAGCGAGCTGCTGCCGGCGATACGCCCGGGGTCCTGAAGTCCGACGGTTCCGATCACCGCATCCCAGGCCGTTACGCCTATTTCGGGCGCGGACGCGATCCGCCTGCCTTCGGCTACGGCCTCCCGGAACAAATCCGGGGCGATGACGGTACCCAAGCGCTTCTCCGCCCAGACATGCAGCGCTTCCAGCAGCTCCGGCTCGCCGGCGTCGTCCAATTTCACGCAGGCTTCGAAAATAAACGAATCGTTGACGGGCATTCCTCTTCCGGCAACGACGTCCCGCAGCACCGTTCTCATGACGGTCTGCTTCTGTTCTTCCGGAAACTCCGGCAGCTGGCGCAGCACGATGCGCTGCATCGCGTCCGCGACGATTTCGGCGCGCCGTTCCGTCGGCAGGTCGCCGTGTTTATGATGGACGTAATGGCGGATTTTATGGATGTCAGCTCTCGTTAGCACGCCCGCGGCATTGCTGTACATGACATCGCCCTCCTGAACAGTCAAGATCTCAGGATAATAGTACCACAGCTAGTCCTCGCTGCGCGCTAGATTTGCAATGGCAGCCTGCATCTCGCTGCTTTCGACGTAAACGCTGATCTGCTCTTTCTCGTCGGACGTGAACTGGAATTCGCAGTCCGTTCCTTCGTCGAGCGGCACGATTTGCGCGATGACGCCGCCGTGCGTGCAGATGACGAGCGCCGTTAATTCCGCCAGTCCTGCCGGTACCGGCGTGCGATCCTCGACCTCTACCGCGAGCTCGATATCGATCCACTGGTTGTCGCGGCGCTCGAGACGCGGCTTGAACGATCGGAACTTCAACTGCGTGATGGTTTCGGAACCATATTGTATCACGATGGACACTCCTTTCAAGTAGGCGCAACGAAATAAAAAGCGCCCGAGGGCGCTTTATTTCATAAATCGATTACGTTGGATTGCGATGAAGGTGAATTTAAGGAAGCATCGAGGAGCCCATCAAATAGCGGTCCACTTCGCGGGCAGCCTCGCGGCCTTCGTTGATTGCCCACACCACGAGGCTTTGTCCGCGGCGCATATCGCCGGCGGCGAACACTTTATCCACGTTGGTTCTGTATTTGCCGTAAGCCGCTTTCACGTTGGAACGACGATCCTGCTCCAAGCCGAGCTTCTGGATCAGCGTGTTCTCCGGTCCTTCGAAGCCAACCGCGATCAGTACGAGATCGGCCGGCCATACTTTCTCCGTGCCCGGGATCTCTTTGTAAATCTTGCGGCCGGTTTCGTCCACCGTACGCTCGATTTGCACCGTGTGCAGCTCCTTCAGGTTGCCGTTCTCGTCGCCGACGAATTTCTTCGTCAGCACGGAGAAAGCGCGCGGGTCTTCGCCGTACAGCGCGCGAGCTTCCTCTTGCGCATAATCGAGCGTATAGACGTTCGGGAACTGCGGCCAAGGGTTCTTGTCGTTGTCGCGCGTAAGCGGAGCTTTGCCGTGCGTACCGAATTGGGTCACGGTTTTGCAGCCGTGGCGGAGCGCCGTAGCCACGCAGTCCGTGCCCGTATCGCCGCCGCCGATGACGATGACGTCTTTGCCTTCCGCGTTGATATAGTTGCCGTCTTCCAGATTGGAATCCAGGTAGCTCTTGATCGTGCCGTTCAGGTAATCCATCGCCATATGAACGCCGTTCAAATCGCGGCCTTCGATCTCGACGTCGCGCGCTTTCGTGGCGCCTCCGCAAAGGACGACGGCATCGAATTCGTTCATCAGCTGCTCGGCCGGAACGTTCGTGCCGACTTCGGCGTTCGTCACGAAATTAATGCCTTCCGCTTCGAGAAGATCGACGCGGCGCTGCACGACCTTCTTGTCCAGCTTCATCGTCGGGATGCCGTACGTGAGCAATCCGCCGATTCGGTCGGCGCGCTCGTAGACGGTAACGGTATGGCCCGCTTTGTTCAATTGCGCTGCCGTCGCAAGTCCCGCGGGACCCGAACCGACGACCGCGACTTTCTTCCCGGTACGCATATGAGGCGGCTGCGGTACGACCCAGCCTTCCTCGAAGCCTTTATCGATGATCGCCGATTCGATCGTCTTGATCGTGACGGCGTCGCCGATGAGGCCGACGGTACAGGAGCCTTCGCACGGAGCCGGGCATACGCGTCCGGTGAACTCCGGGAAATTGTTCGTTTTATGCAAACGGTCGAGCGCTTCGCGCCACAGTCCGCGATAAATGAGATTGTTCCATTCCGGGATCAGGTTGTTGACCGGACAGCCGGAAGTGCCGCCCGGAAGCTCGATGCCGGTATGGCAATACGGCGTACCGCAATCCATGCAGCGCGCGCCTTGCGTTTTCAGTTGATCGTCGCTGAAATGCTTATGAAATTCATTCCAATCCTTGATCCGTTCCAGCGGATCCCGGTCAGCCGGCAGCTCGCGTTTGTAGTCCATAAATCCTGTAGGTGTAGACATGATCGCTTTCCTCCATCCATTTTCCCATTGCCGAATGTTCGTATTCTCTCTCAAAACTATATCGAGAAAACCACTATTATTCAATATCAAACTTTCCCATAAACTATTTCCAATATCGTAGCAATAAGGACCTATTCATTAAATGGATTTTCCGTACAATCATTTGCACTTTGTAACATAATGTTCGACGTTTGGCGCAGCAGCCTTCAGTTGGCCGACTTCGTTCTCACGTAGGTAACGATGGTGAAATCATAAGCGTTTTTCTCGTCCCGGGCATGGAAATCCCGGTTCTCGACCCGCCACTCCGTCTCGTCGAAGTCCGGAAACCGGGTATCGCCATCGACGGATGCCTCCACCTCGGTAAGCAGCAGCTTGTCCGCATGGGGCAGGAATTGCTCGTAGATCTCCGCGCCGCCGATAATCATCAGCTCGTCTTCCCCGCCGAGCGACGCGATCGCGTCTTCGACGGAATGCACGGTCTCCGCGCCTTCCGGCGCATAAGTTTCGCTGCGCGTCAGCACCACGTTCCGCCTGTTCTTGAGCGGACCGCCGAACGATTCGAACGTCTTCCTGCCCATGATCACGGTCTTGCCGGTCGTCGATCTGCGGAAATGGGCCATCTCCGCCGGCAGATGCCACGGCATCGCATTGTCGATGCCGATGACGCGGTCGCGGGCCATGGCGGCAATCATCGTCATGCTCATCTTCCGGTCACGCTCCTTTCGGTTTTTCCTTCTAAGCTTCGATGCTTATACCGCGACGGGCGCTTTAATGGAAGGATGCGGCTCGTAGCTTTCGACTTGAATGTCGTCGACTTCGAAATCGAAGACGGACGAAACGTCCGGATTCAGCTTCAACGCCGGCAGCGGCTTCGGCTCGCGTGCGAGCTGGGTATCGATTTGGTCCAAGTGGTTCAAATAGATATGCGCATCCCCGATCGTATGCACGAACTCGCCGACGTCCAGTCCGCATTCCTGCGCGATCATATGCGTCAGCAGCGCATAGCTGGCGATGTTGAACGGAATGCCGAGGAAAATGTCGCCGCTGCGCTGGTACAGCTGGCAGGACAGTTTATTGTTCGCCACGTAAAATTGGAACATCGTATGGCACGGGGGAAGCGCGGATCGCTGCGGCGTCGCGTCTTCCGGCGACCAGGCCGTCACGAGCAGCCGTCTGGAATCCGGATTGCGCTTGATTTCCGCGATGACGTTCTGCAGCTGGTCGATCGTCTCCCCTTGCGACGTCTGCCATCTCCGCCACTGCTTCCCGTACACGTTGCCGAGATCCCCGAATTCGGCCGCGAAATGCTCGTCGTTCAAGATGCGTCCCACGAACAGCTGCTCCTGTTCCTGGTAGAGCCGGTTGAACTCCTCGTCCTGCTGCGACCGCAAGCCGAAGTTCGTCATGTCCGGCCCGTCATAGGCTTCGCTCTCGACCCATTTTTTGAATGCCCACTCGTTCCAGATATGGTTCCGATGCTGAAGGAGGTAACGAATGTTCGTATCGCCCTTCATGAACCACAGGAGTTCGCTCGCGATCAAGCGAAGCGGCACGCGCTTGGTCGTCAGAAGCGGAAAGCCCGCCTGCAAATCAAAGCGCATCTGGTAACCGAAGACCGACAGCGTCCCCGTTCCGGTCCGGTCTTCCTTCCGCGCGCCGTGCTTCAATACATGCCGAAGCAAATCCAAGTATTGCTGTTCGCTTGTGCTCAACCTCATTCCACTCCCGTTCCTCAGCGAATGACGCCGAATGCTATTTCTGTTATTTTATCACTTTATGTCGGTTCTGTCCCGCTTTCGCTGCATGCGCAGCTCATATCGGGCAGGCGCCGAGTCGTGAAGCGCCCGTTCCTCGTCCGTCTCCGGAATCACCGCCGCGACCGGCTTCGGCTTGCCGTTCTCGTCCAGCGCGACGAACGAGAAGAACGCGGTGACCGCCGTTTTGCGCTCCCCCGTGTACAGGTTCTCCGTCTCCACCTTCACGTAAATTTCCATGGAGCTTCGGTGGGTCCAGGTCACGTAGGCCTCGACGTCGATCACGTCGCCCACCCGGATCGGCGCGACGAAATCCAAGCTGTCCGTCGATGCGGTCACGACCGGCCCTCTGGCATGCCGCATGCTGGTGATCGCCGCGATTTTGTCCATGTACTCCATGACCTTGCCGCCGAACATGGTGCCGTGATAGTTCGTATCCGACGGAAAAATCAGCTGCATCATGGTGGATCGGGATTCGCTGGTCGGTTTGCTGTTTTCGGACATGCCGCTCACCACTCCTTCTGTTCTGCTGCCGAACCGAGGCCCGGCTATGTAAAAAGAGGCCCGCCGCAGAACAACTGCGGCGTGACCTCTTCGCTCTTATCCGTAATAAGCTATGCGATTGTTCCGGTATGCGTGATTATTTCTTCGCGATGGCGTGAATCGGGTGACCAAGCGCGACTTCGACGGCATCCAGGACGATCTCGCCGAGCGTCGGATGCGCATGGATCGTAAGCGCGATGTCTTCGAGCGTCGCGCCCATCTCGATCGCCAAGCCGAGCTCCGCGATCATGTTGGACGCTTCGATGCCGGCGATTTGCGCGCCGAGAACGATGCCGTTATCCGCATCCGCGATGATTTTGACGAAGCCTTCGTTTACGCCGAGCGACAAAGCGCGTCCGTTGATGTTGAACGGGAATTTGCCGACTTTGACGTTATAGCCTTTTTCCTTCGCTTCCTTCTCGCTGTAACCGACGCTGGAGCATTCCGGATCGGAGAAGACGACGAGCGGGATGCATTTGTAGTCGATTTTGCTCGGCTGTCCGGCAATGGCTTCAGCCGCGACGCGGCCTTCGTACATCGCCTTGTGCGCAAGCGCCGGACCCGGAATGATGTCGCCGATCGCATAGATATGCGGAATGCTTGTCCGGCATTGGTCGTCGACCTCGATCAGACCGCGGTCCGACATCTTGAGGTTGATCAGGTCGAGGCCAAGCTCGCCGTCGGTATTCGGACGGCGTCCGACCGTTACGAGCAAGTAGTCGGCCGTGACTTGTTTGTCTTCGCCGCCGACCGTGTAGGTCACGGTGACGTCTTTGTCCGTTTGCTCCGCGCTCTTCGCTTGCGCGCCGGTCACGATCTCGGCTTTAGCGCCTTTGAGTTTCTTGGCGACAAGCGAGGACATGTCGGAATCGAAGCCTGGCAGGATCGTATCGGAACCTTCGATGATCGTCACTTGCGTGCCGAATTTCGAGTACATTTGGCCAAGCTCGATACCGATGTAGCCGCCGCCGATCACGACGAGGCTCTTCGGAATTTCCGGCAGCGACAGCGCTTCTGTCGAAGACACGATGCGACCGCCGTAAGGGAATGCTTTCAGCTCGATCGGACGGGAGCCCGTCGCGATGATGCAGTTTTTGAACCGGTAACGAGGCGCTTCCTGCTCGTTGAAGACGCGGGCTTCGTTCTCGCTGATGAACATCACTTCGCCGGCGAAGTATTGAATTTTGTTCGCTTTGAGGAGCGAAGCGACGCCGCCCGTCAATTTCTTGACGACGCCGTTTTTGAATTCCTGCACCTTGCTCCATTCGACTTTCACGTCGGATGCCGTGATGCCGAACTCGGAAGCGTGGCTGATGGATTCATATTGATGGGAAGCGGAGATGAGCGCCTTGGACGGGATGCATCCGACGTTCAAGCACACGCCGCCGACATATTGTTTATCTACGACCAATACGTTTTGACCGAGCTGAGCCGCGCGGATCGCCGCAACGTAGCCCCCCGGTCCTGCACCTATGACAAGCAAATCGATATCGAGTGATGCGTCGCCTACGACCATGGTTTTAGACCTCCATTACTAGTAATTGCGGATCAGCAAGCAGCTGTTTGATGTAATTCATGAAGTGTTGAGCTGTCGCGCCGTCAATCAGACGGTGGTCAAAGCTTAGGGACAGCGCCATGACTTGGCCAATAACGATCTCGCCGTTCTTGACGACCGGCTTCTCGGAGATCCGGCCCGTGCCGAGGATCGCGACTTCAGGGAAATTGATGACCGGCGTAAAGAACATGCCGCCAGCGGATCCGATGTTCGTGATGCTGATCGTGCTGCCGCGCATTTCCTGCGCGCTCAGCTTGCCGTCGCGCGCTTTGACCGCGAGATCGCGAATCGCGTCGGCGACCATCCAGACATTCTTGCGATCGGCATCCGGAATGACCGGAACGACCAGACCGTTATCCGTATCGGTTGCGATGCCGATATTGTAGTATTTCTTGTACACGATCTCTTGCTTCTCTTCGTCGAGCATCGCGTTCACGATCGGGAACTCGCGGCAGGCCGCGACGAGCGCCTTCACGATGAACGGCAGGTACGTCAGCTTGACGCCTTTCTTCTCGGCCAGCGGCTTCGCTTTCGCGCGAAGCTCGACAAGCGCCGTCACGTCCACTTCGTCCATGATCGTGACGTGCGGAGCCGTATAAACGGATTTGACCATCGCGTTCGCGATCGCTTTGCGGATCCCTTTGAACGGAACGCGCTCTTCGACGCGGTCGCCGATAGGGGCTGCCGCTGCCGGAGCGGATTTCGTCTCGGCTGCAGGAGCTGCCGCCGAATCTTGGGATGCAGGCGCGCTTGCCGTGCCGCCGCCCGAAGCAAAGGCCGTGATATCTTCGCGCGTGATGCGGCCGTTCTTGCCCGAGCCAGCAACGTTCGAGATATCCACGCCTTGCTCGCGGGAGAATTTGCGCACGCTCGGCGTCGCCAGAACGAGCCCGCCCGCCGTTTTAGGGGCCGGAGCCGCTGCCGTGACTGCCGCCTTCGGAGCTTCCGGTGCAGGCGCTTCGGCTTTCGGCGCTTCCGCTGCCGGTGCTGGAGCACTGTCGTTGCCGCCTGCCGGAGCGGCTTGTTCAGGCACTTCGCCTTCTGCGTCGATAACGGCTACGATATCGCCTACGTGGCAAACTTGGCCGTCTTTCACGAGGACTTCCAGCACTTTGCCGTTTACTGGACAAGGAACCTCGACGATCGCCTTGTCGTTCTGCACTTCCATGATGATATCTTCGTCCGTTACCGTATCGCCGGGCTTGATATGCATTTTCACGATTTCGCCTTCATGCAGGCCTTCGCCCAACTCCGGGAAACGATATTCAAACTTTGCCACGTCCCGTGACCTCCTTCCAGGTCTCACGACCTGTCTTTGTCGTCTAGCGATGCTTTAAAAGTTAAGAACTTGGTTAGCGGCTTTCACGATGCGATCCACGTTCGGCAGCCAGCTGTCTTCGACTTGAGCGAATGGATACACCGTATCCGGACCCGCGACGCGAAGGACCGGCGCTTCCAGGTGAAGGATGGCATGCTCGTTGATTTGCGCGATGATCTCGGCTGCGGCGCCGGACGTTTTTTGCGCTTCCTGCACCACGATGGCGCGATTCGTTTTCTGAATGGAAGCGACGATCGTCTCGATATCGAGCGGAAGCAGCGTGCGAAGGTCGATGACCTCGGCCTTGACGCCGTTTTTCTCGAGCTCGTCGGCTGCTTTCTGCGCCGTATGGACCATCAGGCCGTAAGCGATGATCGTCACGTCGGCGCCTTCCCGAACGACGTTCGCTTTGCCGATCTCGACCGTGTACGCTTCTTCCGGCACTTCAGCGCGGAAAGCATGGTACAGGTTCAAGTGTTCCATGAAGAACACGGGATCGTTGTCGCGAATCGCCGCGACGAGAAGGCCTTTGGCGTCGTATGGGTTCGAAGGCACGATGACTTTGATGCCCGGCGTTTGGATCGCCAAGCCTTCCAGCGAATCCGTATGGAGCTCGGCCGCTTTGACGCCGCCGCCGAACGGCGTGCGGAATACGATCGGCGAGTTGTAGCGTCCGCCGGAACGGTAACGCATGCGCGCCGCCTGAACGAACATTTGGTCTAGGGCTTCATAGATAAAGCCCACGAATTGGATCTCCGCCACGGGGCGGAAGCCTTGAATCCCCATGCCGACCGCCATGCCCGCGATCGCGGATTCCGCCAGCGGCGTATCGAATACGCGCTCTTCCCCGAATTCCCCTTGCAGGCCTTCCGTCGCGCGGAAAACACCGCCGACTTTACCGACGTCTTCACCGAAGACGATTACGTTCGGATCGTTCTTAAGCTCCACGCGCATTGCATCGCGGATCGCTTCTTTCATGTTCATTTGAGCCATTGTCGCGAGTTCCTCCTTAGCTTGCTTCTATATGCATCCCATTATTGAAAATCGGCTTTTTGCGCTTCCAGATAAGCGGGCGTCGTCTCGAACATGGAGTCGATCAAACCGCCGACCGTCATTTTCTCCGTCGCTTCCGCTTTTTTGATGTTCTCGTTGACGGACGCTTTCGCTTCCTCTTTCACGCGGGCCGTGTCTTCTTCCGTCCACAGGCCTTTCTTCTCGAGGAATTTGGCGAAACGCGCGATCGGATCCTTCAGGCTCCATTCGCCTTCTTCGTCCTTCGTGCGGTATTTCGTCGTGTCGTCCGCCATGGAATGCGGACGGAAACGGTACGTGATCATTTCGATCAGCGTCGCGCCTTCGCCGTTGCGGCCGCGCTCGGCTGCTTCGGATACCGCTTTATAGACGGCCAGGACGTCCATGCCGTCGACTTGCACGCCGCGAACGCCGGCAGCCAGCGCTTTGTGCGCGATGGATTGCGCGGCCGTTTGTTTCGCGAACGGCGTCGTGATGGCATAACCGTTGTTTTGCACGACGTAAATGACCGGAAGCTTGAAGGCGCCCGCGAAGTTCAAGCCTTCGTAGAAATCGCCCTCGGAGGAACCGCCGTCGCCCGTATACGTGATGGCTACGCGTTTCTCGCCTTTCTTCTTAAAGGCCATCGCAACGCCAGTAGCGTGCAAAATCTGTGCGCCGATGATGATTTGCGGCATAAGTACGTGAACGCCCTCGGGAACCTGGCCGCCGTGCTGATGGCCGCGGGAGTAGAGGAACGCTTGGTACAGCGGTAGGCCGTGCCATACGATTTGCGGCATGTCGCGGTAGCCCGGGCAGACGAAATCGTCTTTGTTCAGGGCGTATTCGCTGCCGACCATGGACGCTTCCTGACCGGAAACGGGCGCGTAAAAGCCCAGGCGTCCTTGACGGCCCAGGTTGACGGCGCGTTCATCCCACGTGCGGGTAAAAACCATGCGGTACATTATTTCTTTCAATTGCTCGTCCGTCAAGTTCGGCATGTACGCCTCGTTAACGACTTCTCCTTCAGGAGACAAGACGGAAAGCGGGGTTACCGGCTCCGAATGAACTTCGTAAGGCAGCTTGCTCATATTGTTCACCTCAGTTGAATATTTGAAAAAACATGTAGCTCTGTTATAGAATGATTATAAACCTGTTTAACCGAAATGGTCAAAGCATAAAGAACTAAAAACCGCTGTACTCGCCAATATTTTCTCTATAAACCTGCTAAATTGTATATGTAACAGATAATATTTATTCATAGTACAGCATAATACAACAGCAGAAAATCCCATTGGACAACCTTGGTTAGCCTCCCTATTGTTTACCCAAACTGTTCCTAATCCATGCAAGGCCATTCAGCCAACGTTATCCAAACGCCGCCTTCAAACAATCTGTATCGGATATTCGAACATTCGAACTATCGAAAGGAGATTTCACCTCATGACGGATCAACGCTATTTAAAACGAACGGTCGTGAAAGAAGTCGTAACCAGCCGTTATTTGCCGGAAGAATCCCGCAGCCTCCGCGTTTATTTGCCGCCGGGCTACAGCGATCTTTTGAGCTACCCCGTCGTCTATTGCCAGGACGGCGAGCAATTTTTCAATTTCGGCCGGATCGCGACGATCGCGAACCAGCTCATACTCGACGAGGGCGTCGAGCCCTTTATCATCGTCGGCGTCGACGTCGACTTGAAGCTCCGGACGGCGGAATACGCCCCGGATGGCGCCAGGCATCACGCGTACGTATCGTTTTTCGGCGAAGAACTGATTCCTTTCATCGAAGGCAAATATCCGATCCGGCAAGAGTCGGAGTCGCGCATATTGGCGGGCGATTCGCTCGGCGGCTCGGTCAGTTTTCATATCGCGCTGGCTTATCCCAAATTGTTCCATCAAATTATTTCCTTCTCGGGCGCCTTTTATCCCGCTTCGCTCGAAATCGCCGAACAGGCAGGCGATCTCAGCCCGCTCGCGCTCTATATGATCGTCGGCCTCCAGGAGACGGCCTTCAAATCCGACCACGGCGTCTTCAATTTCGTCGAGTTGAACCGCGAGATGCGGAAGATCCTCGAGAGCAAGGGCGCATCGACCATCTACGGCGAGCATGACGGCGATCACATTTGGGGCTTCTGGCAGCAATTCATACCCGAGGCGCTCCGCACGTTTCTGCGCATGGAAAGTTAACGCTCGTCCTTGCCCGCGCGCATCAAAAAACCGGAAATCCCCAAGCGGGACTTCCGGTTTTTTGTCGTTGCCGCAAGCACGGAAATTCGTTAGGCGCGTTCCGGATGCTCTTGCAGGATTTTCGCCAGCAGGTTTCTGCATCCTTCCTCCACCAGCGCGTACACTTCATCGAAATTGCCGGTATAATACGGATCCGGGACGTCGTTGCTTGTTTTGCCAGGCACGAGATCCATGAACTTGAACACCTTCGCGCTGCCGTCCGCTCTGCTTCCGAACACTTTTCTGACGTCGCGCTCGTTGGCGCTGTCCATGCACACGATATAGTCGAATTCGTTGAAATCGTCCAGGAGCACCTGCCTGGCGCGAATCCCTTCGTACGAGATGCCGTACCGGTCCAGCAGCGCGCGCGTCCCTTCGTGGGGAGGCTTGCACAGATGCCAGTCTCCCGTTCCCGCGGAATCGACCTCGATCCTGCCTTCCAGTCCGCCCGCTTGCAGCTGATGCCGGAATACCGCTTCCGCCATCGGCGAACGGCATATATTGCCGAGACATACAAACAATATTCGAATCATGGCCGATCTCCTTCCTGATGCTCGTTCTTTGCGGCCGCCGCGCGTTCTTCTTCCGCGAATACCGACTGCGACAGCGCGTATTTCAGCGAACGTCTCGGCAGCCGCCACCCGTGATGCACCGACAGCATGCGGAACGCGATCACGATCACGAAGAGCACGAACAGCTGCACCGGCGATTTGAACCAGCCAAGACCGATCGCGGCGCCGGCGCACATGGCCCAGACCGCGTAAATCTCGTCCCGCAGCACGAGCGGCTTCCGGCCGGCGAGGACGTCGCGGATCATGCCGCCGCCGATGCCCGTCAGCATCGCGGCCACGATGACCGCGCTGATCGGGTATTTGCCCGTCGCGTACAAGGCGCCTTGGATCGCGAAGGCCGACAGCCCGATGGCATCGAAGAACGCTTCGCTCTTTTTCCAGGTTCGAATCCATTTGAGCGGGAGAACGAACGCGACGGTCATCGCGATGACGGCCGTCTTGAGGAGCATGCCCTGCGTCCAAATCGTCGTGATCGGCATGCCGATCAGAAGATTCCGAATGATGCCGCCGCCGAATGCCGTTACGAGTCCGAGCACGTAGACGCCTAGAATATCGTACTCTTCTTCCATGGCCACGATCGCGCCGCTGACCGCGAACGCAATCGTGCCGATAATGCTGAATACCGTAAAAATTTCCATATTCATCGCTGCATTCATCTCATGTTGCCTCCGAGAACTCCGCACTATTCTTAAATCCTTTCTATTTTAGCCGCGGGGGCCGCAATCTTCAAGCGTAAATTCCTGCATGGCGTCTGTTCAACGGCGGCAGGCGGACGTATACTGGCTAAAGCGGGTTCAGGCCTATAAAACAGGCTCCACACGAATACTGTGCACTTGCGATGAGAACGGGGCATTTATGCGGAATAAACGCGGCACGACTCGCACATCGCAGCATTCATACTATCGAAAGGCGGCAACAACGAACATGAAGGATAAACGCATCGTCATCGTGACGGGCGGCCGGCTGGGGGATTGGACGCTTCCCTTGATCGCCCCCGACGATTACATCATCGGAGCCGACGCGGGCGCCCTGTTCCTGGTCCGTCACGGGATTCGGCCCGATATCGCGCTCGGCGATTTCGATTCCGTCACCGCGGAGGAATTCGAATGGATTCGCCGGAACAGCGCAGAAACGCATGCTTACGACCCCGTGGACAAGGACTATACCGACACCGAGCTCGCCTGGCGTCTCGCGGTCTCCAAAGGGCCGCGCGAGATCATGATGGTCGGGGCGCTGGGAACGCGTTTCGACCACACGCTTGCGAACGTGCACCTGCTTCGCTTCGCGGCGCGGGAAGGCGTCCCGGCCGTCTTGGCGGACGAACACAACCGTATTCGGATCGCTTCCGGAGAGCTGCGGCTGACCAACGGGGGGTTCGCTTACATCTCCCTGCTGCCGCTGACCGAAACCGTAACGGGAATCACGCTGACCGGCTTTCAATACCCGCTCAACGAGGCGACCATCGAAATCGGACAATCCATCGGCATCAGCAACAAATTGTTGGGCGAAGAAGGAACGATCGTCCTTAGCGAAGGGCTGCTGCTCGTCATCGAAAGCCGGGACTGAGGGCCGGCTGCGGCGTATTTCGAACAGCTTGGCACCATCACTTATCCGCATCCTCGGCGGGCGTGACGATCGCAATGCCCGGCGAGTGCTTCCGTCCCATCAGTTTGCGTTTTTTCCGGTTTTCTTTCGTATCGAAGACGATATCCATGTCATAGTCACCTTCCGGATAAAGCTCCGATCCGGCAATGTAGAGCGACAACCGTTTACGGTTGAACGTCAGCTTGTTCCCCTGCACGTGCACGACGACCTCCCCCCGCTCGTCAGCCGCGCGGTAGACGATCCCCGTCCTCCGAAGCGGATAGATCCATACGCAGTCCCCGACCTCGAAAGGATGCTTCGGCTTTCGTTCTTCCGCGTCGCCCGAATCGGAATGCCCGGTCGCGGGCTTGCTCCGACTTAGCGAACTCGCATGCCGTTCCGCCAACGGCAAAGTGCCAAATCCGGAATCCGCAACGCGCGGTTCCTGCCCAGCCAGCTCGCGCACCGATTGTCCGGCACGTTGTTCCGCTCGGGTCACGACCCGATCCGGCAGGCCGAACCGCCGGGCGATGGCGAAAGCGTAGCTGTCCCCGGCCTCGCCGATCTCCAATCGGTAGAGCGGCATCAGCGTGCCGGCGTCGAACGCCATCCGTGCATTCGTGCAGCCGTCCGTAACGGCAGCAAACCGTTTAATCTCGTTAAAATGCGTCGTCGCCGCCACGAGCGATCCCCGCTGCAGCAATTCTTCCAGTACCGCGATCGACAAGGCGATTCCTTCGCCGGGGTCCGTGCCCGCGGCAAGCTCGTCGAGCAGGATGAGAGATCTGCCGTTCGCGGCTTTCAGCATTTCGCTTAAGCATGCCATATGCGCGGAGAAGGTGCTAAGCGACTGCTCGATGCTTTGGCCGTCGCCGACATCGGCGAGTATGACCTCGAACAGACCCATTTCCGTCCCCCGTTCCGCCGGAAGCAGCAAGCCCGATTGGCACATCAAGGCGAAGAGCCCCAACGTCTTGAGCGCGACCGTTTTGCCGCCGGTGTTCGGCCCCGTGATGATCAGCTGCCGCCAGTCGCCGCCGATCTCGACGGACAACGGCACGGCCTGCTCGCCGAGAAGGGGATGCCGCGCGCCTTCCAAGCGAACGAAAGGACGGTCCGCGAGCTGGGGCGCGATCCCCGCGTACGTCCTGCCGAGCTTGCCGCGCGCGAAAATAAAATCGAACGTCGCCATCGCCTCGGCATTCCAACGGAAGGCATCGGCATGCGCTTCCGCCAAGTCCGACAACCCGGCCAGAATCAGCATCCGCTCGCGATCCTCCTCGCTCTTCCACAGCTGCAGCTCCGCCTGCAAATCGGACACGTCGGCAGGCTCTACGAACAACGTTTGGCCGCTGGCCGATTCGTCCCATACGGTTCCCGGCACCTGCCTGCGCAGATCGCGCTTGACGGGAATGACGAATCGTCCGTTCCGTTTGCTGACCAACTGCTCCTGCAGCGCGCTCTTGTATTTGCCCAGCAGCTGAGTCAGCTTCCGTTCGATCCGGTCCTCCGCGGCCGCGATATGGCGCCGGATATCCGCGAGTTCCGGACTCGCCTGGTCCGTCAACGCGCCGTGGCGGATGCAGCGCGCGAGCTCCCGGACGAGCTCCGGGCATTCCTGCATGGAATCGGCATAGCTGCTGATGGTCGGAGCCGCCATGCGCTTGTTGTCCATGTAGCGCTTCATCTGCGCCACGGACGTCAGCCACACGGCAAGCTGGCCAAGCTCCTGTTCGGCGAAAAGTTTGCCTTTCCCGAGCAGCGACAAGAACGGTCCGATGCCTTCCATCGCGGAGAGCGGCACGCTGGCACCCATCGCGAGCAATGCCGCCGCTTCCTCCGTTTCCTTTAGCCAAGCCTGGACCTGCCGATGCCGATAACTCGGCTCGAGCCGCTCCGCCAACGCCTTGCCGGCGTCCGATACGGCGTACGAGACCAGCATGGCTTTTATCTTTTGGTATTCCAAGGCATTCATCGTCGTTTGATTCATTACGGCATCCATCCTATTCGTTTCGATTTTCGATTCGGCGATCGTTTCAAGCGCAAACACAAAAAAACAGGAACGGAAAAGCGCATAAACGCCTTCCGTTCCTGTTCGTGGACACGGTGATGCATGCACAAGCAGACCCCTCCGATAGGCGGAGAAGGGCCGCAAAGCATGAAAAAGCGTGCTCGAAGAGCACGCTTTTTCACCGTCCAGCAGGCGGGAAATCGTCATGTTCTTAACTCATTGGCGACGGGAGATCCGAATCCGGCACAACGACATAAACCTGCCCCATTACGGGCAAGCCATCTTGCACTCACATTCGGTTCCGTCCCTGGAGACGCCAAGCGTCCCAGGATTTATCCAATTTTAGAAGTTAAGAACACCGACACTCATCAAAAATTTCCCCTTGCTGCATAAAGTTAGTTCTATCTTAGCGGCTGCGTGCCGCAAAAGTCAAGCGGCAGCCGCCTATACGATCACCGTCAGGCCGGTTCGCGCGAATGCCGTACCGGCCGGAAGACCGTAGTCGCGGGTAACGTCGATATCATGCGACATATGGGTAAAATACGTTTTTCCGGGCTTCAGCCGCTCGACAAGCTCGAGCGCTTCCTTTACGTCATATACGGAGCGCGACTCGAAGGGATAGGGTTCCTCGTAAAAGCTCGTCCCGAGAATGAGCACATCCACCTCGCGCATCGGATCAAGCTCATCGCCCCGCAAGTCAATGGAATCCGAGCAGTACGCGAAGCTGCGGCCGCTGGCCGAATCCGTGAAGCGAAACGCGTAGGCGAAGCCGTTCCTGCCGTGATTGACCTTCCAGCAGGAGGCCTGCCAGCCGCCGAACTTCATCTCCCCGGCAATCGGCACGAATTCGATATGCGCGTTCAGCCACGGATAACGGACGAGTATCTCGTCGATGACGTCCGGCATCGCGAATACCCTGCCCTTGCAGCCCAGCCACCTGCACATGTCCGCGTATTCCGGCAGCCCCGCGATATGGTCGAAATGCGCGTGGGTAATCAGCATGCCGTCGATATGGCGCAGCTTCGCCGCCTCCATGCCGGTTCGCCAGTCCGGCCCGCAATCGATGAGCAGCGTACCGAACGCGTCGTCCGCGAGCTGCACCAACGAACGGTATCTCCGGTTTTCCCCTCCGTTCCTCGCTTCTTCGCAAACCCCGCATGAACAATAGACGCGCGGAACGCCAAGGGCGTCTCCCGTCCCCCAAAAGGTGATGAACAAGCTGTCGCGCCTCCCCTCGAAATTGCGTGTAAGATTTTGTTACAACGGCAGCAGGCGCAATTTGTCGGTCGACTTCAACCGGTCCATCATGGCGTGCCATTCATCCGGCTTGTTCGGCAGCGCGGAGTAATATTGGGTCAAAAAATCCGTAACGAGCGAGGCCGGCAGTTCCGCAAGATCCTCGTCGGCCGGCAGGAAGCTGAGATTGAGGCCGCCGACAGCCGATCCGTCCTCTTCCCAGGAAGGGTGCACGTAGGGGAAGTCCAGGCGCTGGTAACCGATATGCGAGAGCACTTCGCGCCGAACATAGGGGTTCATGGGATAGATGCCGCCGAATTCATAGGTTGCTTGCGCGGGATCGTAGATTTCCGCGAACATGCCGAGAGAGACCGTTCCGCTCTCCGCCGCCAACCGCTGCAGGTCTCGCGCGCGGTTACGCAGCAGGAAGCGGCCGATCCCAAGGCCGGGACGACCGACGATCGTGAAGTCCGTCATGGCTACCCGAAGCGCCGGGTAATACCGATACTCGGTCGTGCCGACCACTTCGCCGTCATGAACGGCAACGTAGACATGGATGCCCTCGTCTTCCAGCGGCGCGCGCCATTTCTCGAACGCCAGTACTTCTTCGGGCGGAAATACGGTCTTCATCAAAGCATGCATGTTCGCGAACAGCGGATGATCGATCGATTGAATGCGTATGTACTCCATTTGTTTCGCTCCTTTAACGTTATGAATGGTTAAGCCAGGAAAGGATTCCGCCACTCCATGAGGGCGGCATGATTGCGGGACTCCTCGTCTTCCAAGTAATTCGGCACGACGCCGACGGGCATTCGTCCGCATCGCAGAAGAAACGTGATGACGGGATCGTTGTACTTGCCGGACAATACGCCTGCCAAGTACGCTTCCGGAGTCACGACGTCCGCTACGCGGTGGTAGCCCGGCATGCGCCCGCCGCCAAGCAGCCTTTTCAGACCTAGATGGACGACCGTTTCGTACATGCTCTGCATCAGCCATTTGCCGATGCCGGCTTTACGCATCTCCGGAATGACGCAAATATCCACGATATATAAGGTGTCGCCTTGCGGATCGTGATTTCGGATATAGCCGCCGTCCGTGACGGACGCCCAGCTGTGGTCGGCATGCAGCTGCGCCTCTCCGACCTTGAGTCCCGTGACGGATCCGATGAGCCGTCCTTCGATCTCGGCGCATAACGCCCCCTCCGGGAATCGCGCGACATGCTCGCGAAGCTGCGCTTCGTTCCACCAGAGCTCGGAAGGAAACGGCGGCGGAAAGCTCTCCCGCTGAATATCGATCATGCCGGGAAAATCGGAACACGTATAATTGCGGATAACGATCTCGATCGGCTTGCCGTCCGCGTACACGATCATTTGCTTTCGCATGTCGGCCTTACCTCCTTCAAGCCAGCGCCCGATTAAGACCAGTCGCCGTACAGATCGACGCGGCGGTCCCGCCATGTCGTAACCGAGCCTGCGGCCCGAACGTCGTGCAGCAACCCGACGTTCACGTCCGCGACGACGAGCATGTCGTCGTTGATAACGCCTTCGGTCATGATGCCCGCCGGCGGAAACGGAATGTCGTTCGGCGAGATGACGGCCGCCTGCCCGTAATTCGCGCGCATGAAATCGACCTTCCGCAGCGAACCTACCGTGCCGGTCGTCACGATGTATACTTGATTCTCCACGGCTCTGGCATGGCAGCAATACCGCACGCGATAGAAACCGTGCCGGTCGTCGGTGCAGGACGGACAGAAGATAATGTCCGCGCCCTTGGCTCTTGCCATCCGCACGATTTCCGGGAATTCGATGTCGTAGCAGGTCAGCATCGCGATCGTTCCGAACTCCGTGTCGAAGACCTGCAGTCCGTCGCCCGGCGACATGTTCCATTCCTCGCGCTCCGTCGGGGTCATATGCAGCTTCGCCTGCTTCTCCACGCGGCCGTCCGGATAGAACAAATGCGCCGTATTGTTCAGCTTGCCGTCCGCCAACGCGACGACATGCGTGCCGCCGACGATATGGACGCGATATTCCGCCGCCAACGACTGAAACAGCGCTATGTACGCATCCGTAAACTCCGGCAGCTTATCGATGGTCAGCGCGGCGCCGGCCTCGTCCCCGATCGAGAGCAATTGCGTCGTGAAAAATTCCGGAAACAATATCGCCTGCACGCCGTACTCCGAAGCGTTCCTGACGTAGTGCCGCGCTTGAAAAGCGAATTGATCGAAGCTCTCGATATCGGCGAGCTTATATTGCACCGCGCATACGCGTAAACCGCTCATGGTCCTCTCCCCTTGACTGCATCGTTATTTTTTCTGCGGAAGCGCGATCGAGATCGTCGTTCCCTGCTCCGGCTTGCTGAACACGTCGATCTGGCCTTCGTGCATGTCCACGATCCGCTTCGCGATGGACAATCCGAGCCCGACGCCGCCCGTCGCTCGGCTTCTGGCCCCGTCCACCCGATAAAAGCGCTCGAACAAATACGGCATCTCGTCCTCGGGAATCCCGATGCCCTTGTCCGCCACCGCCAGACGCACGACGTTCTTGTGCATGGAGATGTTGATGTCGATCGGATCCTTGCTGTATTTAATGGCATTATCGAGCAAAATGACGAGCAATTGGCGGATTTTCTCTTTGTCCGCGCTAAGCCGCACGTCTTGCTTGCCGGTCGTGTGGACGCGGATCAGCCGCTGGAACGTCATATGCAGCATATCCGCCGTCTCGTCGGCCAGCTGCACGAGATTGAACGTCTCCAGCTTCAGCCAGTCCTCCTGCTCCGCCTGCGCCAGCTGCAGCATGGACTTCGTCAGATTTTGCAGCCGCTGCGATTCTTTGCTGATCGCCTCGATCGCCTCTTCGCGAATATTCACGTCGTCGCGGCCCCAGCCCTTCAGCATCCCCGCATAGCTGGTGATGACCGTAATCGGCGTCTTCAGTTCGTGCGAAGCGTCGGCGACGAACTGTTTCTGGCGCTCGAAGGTGCGGTCGAGCCGATCGATCATTTGGTTGAACGCCCTGGCAAGCTGCAGCAGCTCCGCGGATTGATCCCGCTGGGAAAGCTCGATTTTGCGCAGCTTCCCGCTCCGGTCGATTTCCCGCATCGTCTGCACCATATGCTGTATCGGGGAAGTCAGGCGCGACGTGAACCAATAAGTGCCGAAAATCGCAAAGAGAATCGCCCCGATGCTCGTAATCGTCAGCGCGATGACCAATACCTTCAAGTAACTGTCGAGCAGGGTGAGCTTCCGGTACAGCTCGAGCGTTCCGATGACCTCGTTGTCGTGAAAGAGCGGCACCTTCATGTACAGCACGCGCCGTCCCTCGATAAAGAACATGCCCGTGTCGTGCCGCGTGGAGAAATCCGGCTTGAGCGCAAGCAGCTCCGGGTCGGAACCCTGCGTATTGACTACCTTGCCGCTGCTGTCCACGACGCGCATCAATTCGCTGACGTTGTAATAGTCCCGCAGCAAATCGCTGTTCGCCAGCTGACTGGGATCATTGATACGGGGATCCTCGAGCAGGATGTTCACTTTATTCGTCAGGAGCTGGTCCTCGCTGCGAATGGTGATCTTGATCACGAATAGGTATACGAAAATATTGAATAAAATCAGAATAAAGATGAGCCAAAAAATGGTGAAGAACGTGAACCTTCGGCGCAGCGTCATGCATCCGGCTCCTTAAGCATGTAACCGACGCCGCGGACGGTATGAATGAGCTTGTGGCGGTAACCTTTGTCGACTTTCTGCCGCAAGTACCGGATATACACGTCGACCAGATTCGTTTCGCCGATAAAGTCGTAGCCCCACACCTCGGATAAGATATCCTCCCGGGACTTCTCCTCGTTCCGGTGCTCCGCCAAATATACGAGCAGCTCGAATTCCCGCGGCGTCAGCTCGATCGGCAAATCCTTGCGGAACACCTTGCGCGTCCGGAGCTCGATCGAGAGATCCGCGGCTCTCAGCACGTCCGGGCTCTCGGGCTCCTTGGGCTGCTGTTGGAAGATGCGAAGCAGGTTGCGCACGCGCGCGAGAAGCTCCTCCATCGCGAATGGCTTCGTTATATAGTCATTGGCGCCGTGCTCGAACCCGCTCACTTTATCCGGAATCGTGTCGCGCGCCGTAATCAGAATAATCGGAATCGAATTGCCCGCCTGCCGAATGCGCCGCAGCACTTCGATGCCGTTCAAGCCGGGCAGCATGACATCAAGCAGCAGCAGGTCCCATTCGCCGTTCATGGCCTGCTCCAATCCGCTTCTGCCTTCGGATGCGCGGCCGACGAAATAGCCCTCATGCTCCAGTTCAAGCTGGAGAATCCGCGCAATGCCGTCTTCATCCTCGATGACAAGAATGCGTTCGTTCATACTCGTTTTGCACCTACCTTGCTCTAGTCGTATTGCGGATCCCGGCGGACCCGTTCCCATAATCATAATTAAGCATGTCCGCCAATGCAAGCATGCGGCCGGCGCTCGCCTTCACGCCGGGAAGCGCGCAACCAAGCCTCGTAAACGCCGTTCGCCTCGCCCGCACGCACATCATTGTAGCACAGAATCGCCCTCTTTGGCGTTATGCCGGGGCCAAGATCGCGTTCACGACGGGCGAAAGCGCGCGTTCGAGCAGCGCGTGCCAGCGGCGGTTCGACGTCGCCCATTTGCCTGCCCACATCTGATCGGTCCATTCATCGGCATGCAGCAGCGGAATCGAACAGCTCGGCTTGGCCGGCATCGCGGCGAGCCAGGCGCCGCGCGCGCCGAATTTGCCGTCCTTGTTGGCGACCCAGTAGGTGCCTTTGCCGGCGGCTTCCCGCTCGAAGCAGATCCGCTTTGCCGCGGCCAAACGCTGAATCGTCCATTTCGACGGAAAAGGATCGGCGACGAACAGCAGGCAGTCGCAGGCCGCGAGCTCCCGCTCCATCTCCGTCGACAGCCAGCGGCTGGACACGTCGGTGACGACGACCGGCGCTTGGATGGCCTGCAGCATCAAGCGGTGCTTCAACTGCAGCTCCGCTTCCTGCGCGGCCGCGGCAGACGACGACGGATCCAATCGATACCATGCCATGTTGGCGGAAGGCGAAGTCGTGATGACGTAACGCCGGTCAGGCGAAGCCTTGCCTTGAGAATTCTGTTTCCCGGCCGCGGGCAGCAGGGCATGCCATTCCGGTTCGAGGACGGGGTGCTCGACGGCCGCGATCGCCGGGCCTCCGGGCCGCTCCAGCAAATGCGCCAGCGTGATCGCCGTGAAGGTCCCGCCTGCGCCGGGAGACAACGAGGCGACCATGACGGTTTGCCGGCGCTGCGCGGTCGGAACGCGAGATATCGGATGTCCGGCTTGCGTTCCCCTGCCGTTCTCGGCATCGCCGTACAAGCAGCCTTCGAGCGCCTTGCACGCTTCTTCCATCGATTCGTAACGCAAGGCGGGAACGGGATCGGTCATGCGTCCGATGACGGCTGCCAATGCAGGCGGCCCGCCGAGCAGCCATGAACCGTCGAGTCCGGGTTGACCGGCGGCCGCCTCGAAGCCGCCTCGGCTCTTGCTTCCGCCGGCCTTCGACGTCCCTCCCGCAAGCAGATAATGCAGCAGCGCGCCAAGCCCGAACACGTCCGTCCTCGCATCGCTCTGCCGGTCTCCTTCCTGCTCCGGCGCCGCAAATCCGGGCGTGCCCAACGTGACCGTGTCTTTCAGCTGTCCCGGCTTGAATTCGCGGGCGATTCCGAAATCGATCAGGCGCACGAAGCCGCTGCGGTCGATCATGACGTTCGTCGGCTTCAAATCCCGATGAATGATGGCCGGCTGTTGGCCGTGCAGATAGCGAAGCGCCTCTGCAAGCTGCATCCCGATTTCAATGACCCGCGACGCAGGCAGCAGCCCGCCGTGCCGTTCCATATAAGCCTGCAGCGTGATGCCGTCGATATAATCCATGACCATCAGCTCGACCGCCTCGCTGCCCGAAGGCGGAAAATAATCCACGATCAGCGGCAAATGCGGATGATTGAGCCGCATCAGCAGCCCTGCCTCCTCCGCGCTGCGCAGACCCGTTCCCACCGAGGAACGATTCACCTTCAAAGCGCGAATCTTGCCCTGCAGGCGCATATCCTCGGCCGCGTACACTTCGCCCATGCCGCCTCTGCCGATCAGGCCGTGGATGCGGTAACGACCGCCGATCACCGTTCCGCTCTCGAAAGTCACGTTATTGCCTTGTTCCATGAGTGCCAACCTCCCGCGTAACGCAAATAAAGCACCCCGAACGCGCAGACCATAGGCCTGCTAGTCCGGGATGCTTTCCCGCGCGTGTATTGGATCTGATCCACGAGCCCGATCAGTTATCTTTTCACCAAGTATAGCGTAATTTCGTCGCGATTGTGAAACAATTGTTTCGCTTTGCGCAGCTCGAACGCCGTCTCCAGCTTCGCGATGACGTCCTTGATCGTCTGCAGCGGCTTTTTGTGCATCAGCTTGACGGTGATTACCGCGGAGGCTCCCTGCCGCAGCGCATCGGTCTTCTCCAGCACCAGCTTCGCCATTTGCATCGGGCTCCAGCTCATGTCGCAGACGAGCAGATCGAACGTGTCCGGCGCAAATTGAACGTCCGAAGCGTTTTTCTTAAGCGCCGTCAAGCGCGGGTAAGCCGACAGCTTCGGATGCAGGTCCGCCGGATCGACGGACGTGACGCGGAGTCCGCGTTCGAGCAGCAGCTGCGTCCACCCCCCCGGAGCGGCGCCGATGTCGAGCGCTTCCCGGAAATTCTCCAAGTACAGCTTGAATGCCCGTTCGGCTTCCAGCAGCTTGAACTTCGCGCGCGAGATCTGACCGTCCTCGCGCTGGAACCGGACGGCGCCGCCCGGCCAGTCGGACAGCTGCTCCGCCGGTGTTCCCCAGCCGACGTACAGCTCGTCCGCGCCGGCGAAGATGGATAAGATCTGCTCGGGCGACTGCATGGTCGTTTCGGCGCCCAGCTCCATGATGACCGCATCCAGCACCGCTTTCGTATCCGCTGCCGAATACGGGAACCGCGTGCCTTCGACGCGCCTGAGATGGACGGCGGTCGAACCTCGCTCGCAGCGCGTTCGGGCGTGCCGCACCAGCTCGGACAGCGCCTGCAGATCGTCGGCGCTGCCTTGAATCGGCAGGATCCGGTCGATCGGCTGGATATGCCGCAAAAAGATCGGCTCGTTCGTCCCGAGCAGATCGAACATCTCTTCGCGGCTCAGCGGAACTTCGATCCGAAATACTTCGCCGGCGATGAGTTGCGTAAATTTAATTTCCTTTATCATTCTGCGAAGCTCTTCCATCGCAAGCGAGGCGAAGCCGTGATTCGCCGTTCCAATCCATTCCGTCACTGCGTTCTTCCTCCCGGTAATGCCCGAATCCACGGGCGGTCATCTGCCCAATGCACATCCACGGGCCAGTCGTATGCGGCGCTTAGCGATTCGGCGCTCAGCACTTCTTTCTTCGGCCCGGCCGCCGCGATTTCACCGTTTTGGACGAGCGCGACATGCGTGAACAACGGAATGATTTCTTCCATATGATGCGTCACGTAGACGATTGCCATATCGCGCCGGCCGAGGCGTCCGAGATCGATGAGCAGCTTCTCGCGCTCGTAGAGATCGAGTCCCGCGCACGGCTCGTCCATGATGAGCAGCTTCGGCTCGAGCATCAGCGCGCGGGCGAGCATCACTTTCTTCCGCTCCCCTTGCGACAGCGAACCGAGCGATTGCTCGGCCGTGTGAAGCAGCCCGACTTCCGCGAGCAGCGACAGCGCCTTCAGCCGCACGCCTTCGTCGATCTCCTGATAGAACCGGAGAAAAGCGTATTCGCCGGTCGCCACGACTTCCCATACCGGATCGCGCAAGGTCAATTTCTCCATGACCGACTGGCTGATATAGCCGATTTGTTTGCGAACCTCGCGCACGTCGCACTCGCCGTAGCGGTTGCCAAGCACGTCCACCGTGCCGGAGGTCGGAAATTCATAACCCGTCATCATCTCGAGCAGCGTCGTCTTGCCGCAGCCGTTGCGGCCGAGAATGACCCAATGCTCCCCGTCGTTCATATGTAAATTGATTCCGTTCAAGATTTGCCTTTCCCCGCGTCGGAACGTGATGTCCTTCAAGGAAATCATCGCCATTTCCCTCCCCCAATTATTACGCCTTCATCGGTCCATGATGGATGACCACTTCCGGAGGCGCATGCTGCGTCAGCAGATGAATCATGCCGATGCGTCCCGCGGCGCTCGACGTATGAAAGTAGCAGCTTCGCGGATAACGTCCGCTGTCCACGATGAACTGCACGACGGCCAAGCCGTTCGGCTGCCCCCAGCCCAGCTCGAAGTCCAGCGAAAGCACGTCCACTTCCTCGTGTTCCAACAGCAGGATGCATTCTTCAGCCGATTTCGCGAGCACGAAGCCTGGCGGACATGGCCTATAATCATCCAAATAGACGTTGATCATGCGATCAGGATCCTCCCATGCGCCGAATAAGTTCCAATTGTCCATGATGCGTGCCGTCAGTCCCCGAAGGCGTTTCCAATACGAACGGCGTGTCCGCCAGCAATGGATGCCCGAGCAGCCACGTTAATCCGGCGCCCCCGATGCAGCCTTCTCCGATGACCGCGTGCCGGTCCCGCTTCTCCCCGCACGGATAGAGGGAATCGTTCAGATGAACGGCGCTTAAGTGCCCGATTACCCCGAGTTCGATCGCCTTGTCCATCCAAGGCGCGTCCGGACGACCGTCCCAGACGCCGCTTGCGAACAGGTGGCACGTATCGAGGCAGAAGCCGATTTTGTCGTTATCCGCGCACAAGCTGCGAATCTGCGCCAGTTCTTCCATCGTCGTGCCCATGAACGTATGCTCGCCGGCTTGATTCTCGATCAGCAGTTTCGCCTTGCCGTCCCATTGGCGCGCGACCGCGCTCAGCGTCAAGACCGCGTTCCGGTAGCCTTCCAGCGGATCCGGCCCTTTGTAGACGCCGAAATGAACGACGACGCCCAGCGAGCCGCAGGCTTCGGCGATATCCAGGTCGTTGAGCAGCGACATCGCCGTCCGTTCGCGATGATCGGCATCCTCGGAGGCGATGTTCGTCGGGTACGGCGAATGGGCAATCGATACGATGCCACGCGACGCGCAATACTCCGCGCATCGGTTCGCCTCGCCGCGGTCAAACGGCTTGACTGTCAGGCTGCGCGGATTTTTGGGAAAGTATTGATAGGCTTCCGCGCCGTACGCAGCCGCCCGCTTCGCCGCCTCGCGGTAGCCGCCCCTCGTGGAAACGTGAACGCCGGCGCGCATGCTGGATCACCGGTCCTTCTGGCAGGACGGGCAATAGAACAGCTTACGCGCATTCAGCTCCGTCTGCACGATCGTGCCGCCGCACCGCGGGCAGGTCTCGCCGCCGCGGTCGTAGACGCGGCAATGGTCGTTATACCCGCCCGTCACCGTATCGTCATTGGTCAACGGAAGCTCCATGTAGCCGCCCTTGGCGACGGCATCCTTCAGCACGGCGTGCATCGCGTTATAGATTCGCTCCCAGGATTCGGATTCGATCTCGGCGAGCTTGGCGTCGGGCCGAATGCCGGCCTCGAACGCGATCTCGTCCGCATAGCAGTTGCCGATGCCCGCAATGACGCGCTGCTCGACGAAAGCCGTCTTGAGCGACCCGCGTTTTCCTTTGAAGCGCGCCTTGAAGCCCTCCAGCGTCAGTCGGCTGTCGAACGGTTCCGGACCCAGGTCGGCGAGACGGGCGAGCGCTTCTTTGACGGTGAGCAGATGGATATAGCCCAGCCGCAAGCCGATGAAGCACAGGTCCGCGTCCGGAAAACCGATCGTGACCTGCACGGAACGATCCGGCCGTTCCTGCGGCAGGCCTTCCGCCGTCGGCGCATGGGATTCATAACGAATGAGGCCGCCCAGCATGAGATGCAGGAGCAGCCGCTTGCCGTTGTCGAGGTGGAAAAGCAGCATCTTGCCCCGCCGTTCCACGAACCAAACGGTCCGGCCGATGAGCTCGCGCTCAAAGGTTTCCACCGGGACGTTGATGGACTTGGGCCTAGTGACGATGACGTTCGTAATGGGCTGGCCGGCGACGCGTTCCGCCAGCAGCCTGCGGTAATGTTCCATTTCCGGATATTCCGGCATGCTAAGACTTCCTTCCTATCGGCTCTGTCTCTGCTGTTCCAGCCGGCTTGTCAGCCACGACTGCAGGCGGTACAAATCTTCGAAGACCTCGTTGGCCTCGCAGTCCGCCGACGACAGCAGCGCTTTATAATTGTCGGCTGTTGCCAGCCCGGTTAATACCAAGGCCGAGGGACAACCTACGGCTTTTCCCGCCGCGATGTCGGTTGCCGGGTTATCGCCAACGACCCAAGTCTCGGCTGGCGCCAAACCCAACCGCTTCAGGGCAAAATGCATCTGAATCGCGGACGGCTTGCCGATCACGATCGGCTGGACGCCCGAAGCCGCCCGCAGCATGGCCGAAATCGATCCCGCGCCGGGGATCAGCCCATGCTCCGAAGGCAGCAGCAGGTCGGGATTCGTCAATATGTATTGCGCCCCGCCGCGAATATGCTTGACGGCAGCCGCCGCCTTCTCGTAGGTCAGCGCCCGGTCGATGCCCTGCACGACCAGCTCCGGTTCGTCGTCCGTCAGACGAAGGCCGGCTTCCCGCAGCGCGGCGAGCAGTCCGGACTCGCCCACCGCATGCACGCTGGCGCCCGGCTGACGTTCCGCGATGTATGCGGCCGCCGCCTGCGCGGACGTGCACACATCCGACGGCTCCGCCGGAATGCCCATGCCGTTCAGCCGCTCCGCCACGGTATCGGGCGAAGCGGACGAATTGTTCGTGACGAACAAATACCGTATCTCTTCCCTGCGCAGCAGCCGGATGAATTCATCCGCGCCGGGAATCATGTTGCCCCCGTGATACAGCGTGCCGTCCAAATCGATTAACAACCCCCGAAGGCGTGTCGCGCCGAGTCCCATGCCGTTCACCCCTTCGATCTTTTCAAGCGCAAGCGGTCGATCCGCTTGCGAATCAAGTCAAGCTCGGTTCTGCGCTTGCCTTGCGGCCGCAGACCGCCATGGCGGCCATCCGCCAGCTCGAAAGCCCGTTCCGCCAGCAGCAGCGCTCGCTCCAGCTCTTTGGTCTTATGTTCGTAATACATCGCAAGCGCGATATGCGCATCATAGTTCGGCCATACCGCATCCTCCGACGCGCGCACAGCCTTCTGCCACAATAACACAGCGCGGTTCCAATTTCCACATTTCTTGTCGCGTTCCGCAAGCAGGCACATCGTTTTGGCGGATGCGCCCGAATGCTCGGCGAATCGGGCATACAGCGGCTCGGCAAGCTCCGCCTTCCCCATGCGTTCGAGCCACAATCCCGTGCGAAGGAGCTCTTCGGCTTCATTCGGCACGGGAACGAGGGTTCCTACGCCGCCGCCAAGGAAATGGCCGAAACGGATCGCAAGCGCGGCGAGCGAGAGCATGTCGGTCTCGTTATGCTTAAAAACGCCGAGCAGCGGCTCCGGATTCCCGTCCGTAAGGTATTGAAAGTAGATCGCAGGCGCAAGCGATCCCGGCACGTCGTCGCTTCGCATGATGCCGAGCCGTTCCTCCTCCACATGGCTGAGCTTGCAGGAAACAAGGGTATTTCGCCATATCGACCGCGAAGGATGGAGCAAATCGATGTGCACCGGCTCCCATTCAAACGTTCGAAAGCCGTGCAAAACGAACCGATTGTACAGAACCGGCCAATCGAACGTCCGGCCGTTGTACGTCACGAGATGCGTGAAGCTCGGCAGCATGGCGCACAAATAACCGATCATCGCCCGCTCTTCGGCCGGATGGCGAATCAGCATCTGCTCGACGACGAATGCCTCCTCCTGCAGATAGGCCAACCCGACCATGAAGGGCACGTTGCCCGCGCCGACGCCGAGTCCCGTCGTCTCCAGATCGAGGAAAAGCAGGTTCGCGCCGTCGGGATCGACGCTGCCTGCTTGGTCGAAGGCGCCCAATGCCCGCTGAACGACCGGCAATTCGGCGAGCTGATGCACCCCATGGCGATGCGCGAGCGGATATCGGCTTTCCCTGACGAGAAACTCCCCTTCCGTGGACGCGACGACGCGGACGCCTATCTCGCCCCATTCCGGCGGCAATTCGTGCTCGTTATCCGCATCTACGGCGTTGTATACGGACGCTTCGCCTGCGCGATGTGCCTTCTCCGGAGCCGCAGCGGAACAAGCGGTACTCCTCGTGCCTAACTCGAGCTCGGCGGCATCGGCAGTCCGAGCCATCGCTCCGGCTTCGTCTTCCGCGCCGGCTTGCGGATCGTGCTCGTGCTCATGTGCCGGCACGTTGCTCTGGGCGTATTCGTCCCGTACCGCAGCTTCCGCCGGTCGTTCCACCATGCCCGCCATCCGCTCCGCCTGCGCGGCCTGCGAGCTGCGCAACCGGAGCAGCCGGTCTCTCAGCCCGCTCATGACGGCTCTCCCTCTTCTTCGATGACCGCTTGCGTGGACGGGTTAAGAGCCCGTTCATTCGTTACATTGGATCCGAAACCATTCATCTTATAACCCCTCCAATAGCTGAAGGCTCTTCTGCTTCGCGTTCATGCCTTCGATCTCCGAACTGATGCACGACGGGCAGCCGTCCTCGCACGGGCATTTCCGAATCAAGTCGATCGCGGCGGCTTTGACCTCGTCGAATCGTTTGTACACGTCGTCGGCAAGCCCGATACCGCCCGGGTAATGGTCGTAAATGAAGATCGTGGGCAGCCCGGTATGGTCGGCTTTGATTTGCGACACGACATGAACGTCGCTGCGATCGCACATGACGAGCACCGGCACGATATGGTTGAACACGTTCGCGATGCCAAGCAGCAGCTGTTCCAGCGTCTTCGTCCCCAGCTGCGGGTCGGCTTCGCTAATTTCCAGCCAGGCCGCGCTCGTGTGCAGCTCTTGCTCCGGGAGATGGATCGGACTCGAGCCGATATTTTCCCCCGTCGATAAACGGATTTTTTTGTAAATGGTCGGAATTGCGGTTACGCTGACATCGCCATAACGGATCGTTCCCATCTTCCGGGCGCTGGTCCTGTCGATCTCGAGCACTTTCGTATGTACGGCCAGGTTCGCATCCGTGTAGTACTCGACGTCCACTTCGCGCACGTACGCCTTCCGATGGTCCCAATCCAGCTTCTCGACTTGGAATTGGACGCCCTGGTGCAAATAAATCGCTTCGTCGTGCAGCAGCGTCATCGCGCTGAACCGGTCCATCTCCCCGATGATCTTCACGTCGCCCGTAACGGATTGGTCGATGATGACGACGTTCTCCTGGGAGGCGGACCGCAAACTGACGTTGCTTGCCGGGAAGGCCAGATTCGCCCAATAGTACGTATCCTTGTTGCGGTTCAGCACCCGTTCCTCCACCAAGTATTCCATGATGTCCTTCACGTCCAGCGGTCCGAACGCTTCCGTTTCCTTGAACGGCAGCTCGTAAGCCGCGCATTTCAAATGATCGACGAGAATGAGCAGGTTTTCCGGGTTGATCCGCGCGTACTCCGGGGTGCGATCGAAAAAGTAGTCGGGATTTTGAACGATGTATTGGTCGATCGGCGTCGAGCCGGCAACCATGACGATCAGCGCTTCGCCGTGCCTGCGTCCTGCCCGCCCCGCCTGCTGCCACGTACTGGCGATGCTTCCGGGGTAGCCGGTCATGATGCACACCTGCAATTGCCCGATATCGACGCCGAGCTCGAGCGCGTTCGTGCTGACGACGCCGAGAATGTCGCCGTCCCGAAGCCCCTTCTCGATCTCGCGCCGCTGCTTCGGCAGATAGCCTCCCCGGTAGCCGCGAATCGATTTCGAGCCCAATTCGTTGCGAACGAGCTCTTGAATATGGCTTAAGATCAGCTCCACGCGCACCCGGCTGCGGGCGAATACGATCGTTTGGATCTTGTTTCGCAGAAAATCGCGCGCCAGCCGGTTGACCTCGACGGTCGCGCTTTTCCGGATGTTGAGCGGCTGATTGACGATCGGCGGGTTATAGAAGACGAAATGCTTTCGGCCGCGCGGCGCGCCGTTATCGTCGATCAAGCGCATCGGATTGCCCGTCAGCCGCTCGGCCAGCTCCTTCGGATTCGCGATCGTCGCCGACGTGCAGATGAAGACGGGATCGCTGCCGTAGAATTTGCAGATGCGCTTCAGACGGCGAATGACGTTCGCGACATGGCTGCCGAAAACTCCGCGGTAAGTATGCAGCTCGTCGACGACGATGAATTTCAAATTCTCGAACAAGCTCACCCATTTGGTATGATGCGGCAAAATCGCCGAATGGAGCATGTCCGGGTTCGTGATGACGATGTGGCCCGCTTTGCGCACGGCCTGCCGGATCGTCGGCGACGTGTCGCCGTCGTAGGTGTAGCTTTTGATATCGACGCCCATCTCGGCGATGATCTCGTTCAATTCGCTTTTCTGGTCTTGGGCCAGCGCTTTCGTCGGGAAGATGTAGAGCGCGCGGCTCGTCTCGTCCGTCGCGATGGCCTGCAGCACAGGCAAGTTGTAGCACATCGTCTTGCCGGACGCGGTAGGCGTGACGGCGACGATATTTTCGCCTTTGTTTACCGCTTCGTACGCGGAATGCTGATGCGTATACAGCTCTTGGATGCCTCGCCGGACCAACGCGTCCCGAATGCGGTCATCCACGCTGTCGGGGATCGGTCTCGCTTTCGCTTCTTGCGGTTCTATTTCATGCCAGTTGATGACATTGTCGTTGTCGCGCAATTCTTCGATCAGTTCTGGCAACGTTTTCCTGTTCAGCATGAAGGGCTCACCTCTTTATATGCACCATTTTAGCGAATATCTGTTCGCTTGACTAGGGAGAAGTAGAATCAGGTATGAATCGACGGATTCGAAGCGCCTAGACAGGTCGAGCAGATGACCGATTTGGCAAATAAATGCCGTTCTCGGCAGCCGGCGCCTGCCGGAAAGGCAAAAGGCACTCGGGAGGGCCGACCTGCCGGAAAACGCGAAAAAGCCCTCGGAAGGGCCGAAGCATGCGGCAGCGTTGAACAACTATTCAACGGATGCCGGTCAAGTTCCAGCAAACCTTCCAAGGGCTTTAAATTAGAATCTGCTTTATGCAATGGCTATGATCACACGAAAGGCGGCTGCCATGATTTCTTGTTCCAGCCGATGTGTTCGCTGAGCACGTTCATGTTGCGGTCCAGCGTGACGGCCGCGCTGAACGGCATGCCGTGGTGATGCCAGAACCGGACGTCGCTCCACGTCACCAGGTACCCGTCGACCTTCTCCTGCACTTTCACGTGGATGCGGTTCGAGAAATGGTGGAACGCGCGCACGCCGTCGGCGCCCATCGTCGCTTTCGCCGCGTCCGCGAGGTTTTCCGGCTTCGCTTTCGAGAGGCAGGCGACCTCGTTCACCCGGCCGTTCCGGTAGTAACCGGTCAGATATTCGTCGCCAAGGTCAGCCACGAACTGCCAGGATGCGCCGAGCAGCGTCGGGAGCATCGTGATCCGCGTGTCTTCCAGTTGGTATTTCGCGCTTAGCTTGCCGATGACGCTTCGGTACACCGCGAGCCGCCAGGCCAGATAAACGGCAGTTAACCCGTAGACGAGCCGGAATACGAGCACGGCATGCGGGTAGCCGAACAGCCATAGCATAGCCGCCGTCCCGTGCGCCGCGAACAGATACGGATCGAATAGGCTAAGCACGTCGAGGTGCAGCCATTTTTGCGTGAACGGCCTTAAGCATTGCACGCCGTACGCGTTGAACAAGTCCAGGACGATATGAAAACAAACCGCGATCAAGGTCCACAGGACGACGGTCCCGCTCCATGCTTGCGCTCCGAACAACCACGCGATGGGCAGTCCGAGCAGCGGAGCCCATAGAAACGGCGCGGGCAGAGAATGCGTCAAGCCCCGGTGATGCCTAATGTACGCGGAAGGCCCGCGCAGCCGCATGACGGAGTCGAAATCCGGAGCGTGGCTGCCGATCAACGTCGCCGCGAGCACGGCATGCTGCAGCTCCGGATGAGCCGCAACGACGGGATTCGCAATGGCCAAGCCTGCAAGCGTAACGCCAAACAAGAGATGACTTCCGGTATCCATGCATCATCGTCCCTTCGTCTGCTGTATCGTCGTCGGTCTTCGGCAACATCGTATCAGCGGACTGTCAAGGGAGCGTTTGCGAATTTTTACGAATTTGTAAGGGGCGGCCTCGGGATGAGAATATCGGTCATCTCGACGGCGGGCTCGATCTCCGCGAAAATGTCCTTCACCCCGTTCGCCAGCTCCGCCACGGCCTCGTCGTCGTATCGGGAGCTGAAGTGCGTGACCACCAGCCGTTTCGCTCCGGCATCCCGGGCGATCTCGGCGGCTTGCGTGAACGTCGAGTGGCCGTAGGCGGCCGCCTTCTCCTCGAGTCCACCGGCAAACGTGGCCTCGTGCACGAGCAGATCGGCGTTCATGGCAAGCCTTACCGCATTGTCGCAGGGTCGCGTATCGCCGAGAATCGTCACGACGCGGCCCGGCTGCGGGGTTCCGGCGACGTCCGAAGCGGCGATGCTGCGGCCGCATTCCAGCGTAATATCCTCCCCGCGCTTCAGCTTGCCGTAGAGCGGCCCTGCCGGCACGCCCAGCTCGCCGAGCCGCTTCAGATTCAATGGCCCCGGCTGCGGGCGTTCCGTGATCCTGTAGCCGAAGCAAGGCAAGCGATGCTGCAGCTCGGCCGCTTCGACGACGTAACGGTCGTCCGCGACAACCTCGCCTTCGGCGATCTCGACGACGTTCAATTCATAGCCCAAATGAACCCCGGTCAGCTCGAAGATACCGGCCAAATACCGGCGCAGCCCGGACGGACCGTAAATGGTCAGCGGACCCGCGCCTTCGAAATACCCGCGGCTGCTGAGCAAGCCGGGCAAGCCGTAAATATGATCGCCATGCAGATGCGTGACGAAGATCCGTTCCAGCTTGTTCAATTTGAAACGGCTGCCGAGCATGCGGTGCTGCGTGCCCTCTCCGACGTCGAACAACCAGAAGCCGCATTGCGGCTCCGGCAGCGACAGGGCGATCGACGTGACGTTGCGCGTTCGGGTCGGCCTCCCCGCGCTGGTACCGAGAAACGTTAGCTGCAAGCTGTTCCCTCCATTTCTTCCGCCATTACCCATTCTTATAAAATACCCTCCGGAAGGCAGGGTTCATACCATGCTCCGGAGGGTACGCCGTCATTCGGCTTATACTTTCTCGACGTTAAAATATTGCGCTTCGGGATGCGCGAAGACCATCGCGGATACGGACGCCTCCGGCTCCATCATAAAACCTTCCGTCAGCTGCACGCCGATGTCCTCGGGACGCATGAGCTCGAACAGCGGTTCCTGGTCTTCCAGGTTCGGACACGCCGGGTAGCCGAACGATACGCGAATGCCTTGATAACGCGCGCCGTGGCGCTGCTTCATCGTCATCTCCGGCGGATCCGGGAAGCCCCACGTGTCGCGCATCAGGTGGTGAACGCGCTCGGCCATTGCTTCCGCGACCTCGAGCGCCACCGATTGCAGCGCATGGGAACGCAGATAATCGCCGTTATCCTTCAGCTCGCTCGCTTTCTCGCGCACGCCCTCGCCGGCCGTGACGACGAGGAAGCCGACATAATCCATGACGCCGCTCTCCACGGACTTGAGGAAATCCGCCAGGCACAGGTACGGCTCCACCTGCTGCCTCGGGAACGTGAAGCGCTTGATCTCCACGCCCGGCTGCTGCGGATCGTACACGATGATGTCGTTGCCCGAGGACTGCGCCGGGAAGAAACGGTACATCCCATGCGCCTGAAGCAGCCCTTTCGCCGCCTCGTCCAGCAAGGTGTCGACCGTCTCCTTCAGATTGACCGCCTTCTCGTTGCCTTCCTTGAGCAGTTGATCGACGTTGCCCTTGAGGCCAAGGTGATGACCGAGCAGCATCTGCATGTTGACGTAAGGCACGATATGCGGGATCGGCACGTTACGCAGGACATGGCGCTCCAGATCCGGCGGGATATAGACCGGCGCATCCGGCGAAATGGTCGATTTCACCGCGCGGGTCAATTCCGGCAGCGGCTTCTTCACTTCTTCTTCCAGGCCGCCGGATGCCTTGAACGCCGCCATTTCATCCTCGTAGATCCGGCGCTGATCGGTATTCATAAGCTTGTTCGCGATATCCAATCCGTCCATCGCGTCCTTGGCGTACAGCACGAGGCCGTCGTATTCCGGGCCGATCCGCGTCTTGGTGAATTTCCGCGTCAGCGCCGCGCCGCCGACCAGAATCGGCGCATCGATGCCGGCATTGCGCAAATCCTGCGCCGTCACGACCATCTGCTGCGCCGACTTGACGAGCAGGCCGGACAGACCGATCGCGTCGACCGGCTCCTTGCGATAGGCTTCGATCAGCTGCTCGGGCGGAACCTTGATGCCGAGGTTGATGATCTTGTACCCGTTGTTCGACAGGATGATCTCGACCAGATTCTTGCCGATATCGTGCACGTCGCCCTTGACGGTCGCGAGGATGATCTTCCCTTTGACCGCGGATTCCGTCTTCTCCATATGCGGCTCGAGGTAGGTGACGGAGGCCTTCATGACCTCGGCGCTCTGCAGCACTTCCGCGACGATCAGCTCGTTGTTGTTGAACAGCCGGCCGACCTCTTCCATGCCCCGCATGAGCGCGCCGTTGATGATGTCGAGCGGCGGGTACTTCGCCATGGCAAGGTCAAGATCCGGATAGAGTCCTTCCTTCGTGCCTTCCACGACGTAGGAAGCGAGCCGCTCCTCCAGCGTCAACGTCGAGATCTTCTCCTTCTTCACGACCTTCTTCTCGCGGAAGGCGGCCACGAAAGCGGCGAGCGTATCGTCGTTCGTATTGTAGATCAGTTCTTCCGCCAAGCGGCGTTCTTCTTCCGGAATCGACGCGTACCGCTCCAGCTTCTCCGTATTGACGATCGCGTAGTCGAGGCCGGCCTTGGTCGTGTGATACAGGTAGACCGAGTTCAGCACCTCGCGGCCCGCGTCCGGCAGACCGAACGAGATGTTGCTTAGGCCGAGAATCGTCTTGGCCCGCGGGTATTTGGCTTTGATCATCTTGATCCCTTCGATCGTCTCCACGGCGGAGCCGATGTACTGCGGATCGCCGGAGCCGACCGGGAACATGTTCGGATCGAAAATGATGTCCTCCGGCTGCATGCCGTACTTCCCCGTGAGGAGCTCGTACGAACGCGTGGCCACTTCCATCTTGGCTTCGCGCGAGACCGCTTGTCCGCGCTCGTCGATCAGGATGCACACGACCGCCGCGCCGTAGCGGTGGATGAGCGGGAGAATCTTCTCGAACTTCGTTTCGCCGTCCTCCAGGTTGATGGAGTTGATGATCGCTTTGCCTTGCGAGTATTTGAGCCCCAGCTCGATGATGTGGTCGTAAGTCGAATCGAGCATGAGCGGCACCTTGATTTTCTTCACGACTTCCGGCAGAAACCGGTGCACCGCGTAGGACTCGTCGATGTCGGTGTCTTGCAGGTTGATGTCGATGACATGCGCGCCGCCCTTCACCTGGGCGCGGGCGATCTCCGATGCCTCGTCGAATTTCTCTTCCTTGATCAGGCGCTTGAATTTGCGCGAGCCGGAAATGTTGGTCCGTTCCCCGATCATGATCGGCCGGTTATCCTCTTCGATGAACACCGTCTCGATTCCGGACACCGCCGGCGGATGATCGCCGTACTGCCTCCGCGGCGCATAGTCAGCCAGCGTCTCGGCCAGCGCGCGAATATGGTCGGGTGTCGTTCCGCAGCAGCCGCCGGCGATGTTCAGCCAGCCGTGCTCGGCGAAATCCGCGATCTTCTTCGCCAGCGACGCCGGCGACTCGTGATAGTTTCCGTTCTCGTCCGGGAGACCTGCATTGGGGTAGCAGCTGACCGCGGTACGCGCGATTTCGGAGAGCGACCGGATGTGGTCGCGCATGAATTCCGGACCGGTGGCGCAGTTCAAGCCGATGGAAATCGGGTTCATATGCTCAAGCGAGATATAGAACGATTCGATGTTTTGGCCGGCCAGCGTCGTGCCCATCGGCTCGATCGTGCCGGAAATCATCAACGGCAGCGCGGTGCCGGTCGCCTCGTAGGCTTTGTGAATGCCGATCGTGCCGGCCTTGACGTTCAACGTATCCTGCGACGTCTCCAGCAGCATCGCGTCCACGCCGCCTTCGATCAAGGCCAAGGCTTGTTCATAATAGTCGTCCACCAGTTGGTCGAACGTCACGCCGCCCGTGACGGACAACGTCTTGGTCGTCGGTCCGAGCGCGCCCGCTACGAATCGCGGCTTGTCCGGCGTCGAATATTTATCCGCCGCCTCGCGCGCGAGCTTCGCCGCGGCCAGGTTGATCTCCCGCGCTTTCTCCGGAATGTCGTATTCCGCCAGCACGACGCCTGTCGCGCCAAATGTATTCGTCTCGAGAATATCCGCGCCCGCGGCCAAATATTCCTCATGGATGTCGCGGATGACATCCGGACGGGTCAGCACGAGCATCTCGTTGCAGCCCTCCAGCTCTTCGCCGCCGAAGTCGGCCGGACCCAGATCGCGCTGCTGAATCATCGTGCCCATCGCGCCGTCCAGAATGAGGATGCGTTTCGCCAGCATGTCCTGTATCGTCGGTTTCGTCATTGATGCACTTCCCTTCCGAAGCTGCCGCTCATCGCCGACCTGAAGCAGGGCTTGCCCCACGGTTCGACAAAAAGTCATTTCCCTATACTCTACCAGAATTCCAACCTTGTGAAAAGGCATGAACGCCCGTTTTCCCATGCGGCCTCGACTCGGTCGACAGGGCTACCAATATGTTTTATAATTATTCTTATCGGAAATACGATTATCATTTGAAACGAGGGATTCGCATGGCAGAGATCCGTGTACGCAGCACGAACGAACGCATCAGCGGCGAAGAGAACGTCCGCGCGTTTTTGGACAAACAAGAGGTCTTGTACGAACATTGGGACGCTTCCAAGCTTCCTGCCGAACTTCATAACAAATTCGTGCTGAGCGACGAAGAGAAAGCGACGATCCTTTCCACGTTCGATTCCGAGATCCGCGACCTGGCCGCTCGCCGCGGTTATCAGATCTGGGATGTCATCTCCTTGTCGGACGCAACGCCGAACATCGAAGAGCTGTTGAAGAAATTCGAGCAAATCCACACGCATACCGAGGACGAAATCCGCGGCATCGTTTCCGGACGCGGCATCTTCATCATCAAAGGCGACGAGAACACCGGCTACTTCGACGTCGAGCTCGAACCCGGCGACGTGATCTCCGTTCCGGAGAACAAAGCGCATTTCTTCACGCTGATGGACAACCGCGAGATCATCGCCGTTCGCCTGTTCATCGAGAAGGACGGCTGGATCGCGAACAATATCGAAGATCCGACGTTCGCTTAAAAGCATTTCGAAGGGAGTGACCTGCGGTCGGTATGGGTCTGCGATCGCTGTTGTAGTTCTGATTTCTTTGATTATGTATAAGATTAGCGGTTGAAATCAGACTACAAAGGCGACCGCTGACGCTGCTTCAACTCCATACCGACCTCCGGTCACTATTTATTCGCGATGCATTTCGCTCTCTAAAAGAAAACAAAGAAAAAGGAGACCTTTCCGCGGATTGGTCTCCTTTTTCTTTGTTTGATGACAAAAGCTCCATTAAGAAATTGCGTACAAAGTCCCTGCGCTTTTCGATGGCGATTGAAGGCGGTGAACCAAGCGATTTCGGAATTTGCTTGCCGCCTGCCCCCTCGCAGTGCTGCTTAGAGCAGCAGCGGCAGCAGTTCTTCCAGATGCTTGATTTCATGGGTAGGAATGATTTCATCCGTGCGCGTCATGCCGTGGCGGTTGATCCATACGGACGACATGCCGATGGTATTCGCGCCGAGAATATCGGTCGTCAGCTTGTCTCCGACCATGATGCCGTGTTCCGGTTCGATGCCGAGACGTTCGAGCGCGTGGCGGAAAATGTCCGGGGACGGTTTTCCTTTGCCGAATTCGCCCGAAATGATGATGTGATCGAAGTAAGGCGCGATGTTCGGCACGCCCGCCAGCTTCTCGCGCTGCAGATCGGGGGAACCGTTCGTAAGCAGCAGCAGCTTGTAGCTGCCTTTCAATTTATCCAGGACGGCGAACGTCTCTTCGTAGACGTACGGCCGTTTCCGGCGTTCGGCCGGAAACCGTTCCGCCAGCTGGGCGCCGAGCGCTTCGTCGTCGATGCCGAGCGCATTCAGGCCGCGCGTCCACGCTTCCTTCCGATACTCCGGCGCCAGCTGCTGAAGCTGGCGGAACTCCGCTTGCTCGCCTTCCAGGAAATTCGCCCACAATCCTTCGAACGGGTTGATGCCGATCATCTTCGTGAACGGGTACGTCTCGTAGGATTCGTAGAGGGCGCGGGCTTCGCGCCGCACCGCCTCCTCCAATGCTTTTGCATTCACGCCCGTCTGGGCTGCAGCCGCTTCGCAGGTCGCGTCGAACGCCTCCTGCACGCTGCGGTCGTCCCACAGCAGCGTATCATCCAAATCGAACAGAACTGCTTGTTTCGCCATGGTTTCTCGTGCACTCCACTCTGTTATTTTTCGGTAAACGGAATTCCGTGCTGCTCGGCAAAGGCTTTCAATCGCGTCGCCATCGGTTCGATCGGATATCGGTTCATGACTCGCGAGAAGACCCAATTGCCGCCCTTATGCTGCTCGATGACGATGTAGCCTTTCTGCGTGTTGATCGCTTTGATATTGCTGACGTATACGTTGCGATCGCCGGCGAAACGACGGGTACGAACGTAATCGCTTCCGACCGACAGGTACGGTCTGCGCAGCAGGAACAAGCACGCAAGGACCACGTAACAGGCAATCGTGACCCAGAACATCGTGTCGGCTTGCTTGAACGCGTCGGAATTGATCGTCACGATCACATAAAACAGGATGAAAAGCAGCAGGAACGCCGGCATCAAATAACTGCGGCCTTTGAACGTATCCAGCGCCGCCTTGCCGGACTTTGCCGACATCAGCGGCCCTTGTCCGTGTTTCTTGCGCTGCTTGTTGATTTGCTCTTGATTCTTTTGTACTTTACGCTGCCACGATCTTGACACGGATGATCCCCCTTAGCAATCTTCGAACATTCTCTGGTTTGGCGACCGCTTAGTACGGCCGAGCGAACTTGGCGATAAAGCGGTTCGGGTATTCGCTCGGAAGCGCGCTCGCTTCGTCGAGCGCATTCCATACCGAATCCGGCATGGTCCAGCCGATGGCGCCCATGTTGTCCCGGTACTGCTCCAACGTGCTTGCGCCGAAGATCGGCGAGGTAATGCCTTTGCGCTGCAGCAGCCAAGCAAGCGCGACCTGCGACGGCGTTTTATCCAGTTCCGCGGCGGCGGACCGAACGGCATCGAGCACGGCGAAATTTTTATCCGACGCCCGAAGCGCCCACGAGCTCTCGCCCAGCTTCGACGTCAAGCGTCCGCTGGTCGGTTCTTCGCGCGTATAGCGGCCCGTCAGGAAGCCGCCTCCGAGCGGCGCCCAAGGAATGATGCCGACGTTCTCCTCCAAGCAGAGCGACAGCATCTCGCGATCCATTTCCCGGCTGACCAGGCTGTATTGCGGCTGAATCGAGATGAACCGCGCGTACCGTTCGCGGTCGCTCGTTGCAAGCGACTTCATCAACTGCCAGGCGAAAAAATTGGAGCAGCCTATGTAACGGACCTTCCCCGCCGAGATGAGATCGTCCAGCGCGCGCAGCGTTTCTTCGATCGGCGTGGCATGATCCCACACATGCACTTGATACAGATCGATATAGTCGGTATCCAGCCGTTTCAAGCTGGCTTCCGCCGCGTCCATGATGTGCTTGCGGGAGACGCCGCCGCTGTTCGGATGCTCGCCTGTCATGAACCGCACTTTCGTGGCCAGTACGACTTCGCTGCGCCGGCCTTTTATCGCTTTGCCCACGATCTCTTCCGATTTGCCCTGGACGTACACGTTGGCCGTATCCAGGAAATTACCGCCGCGGTCCAGAAAATCGTGCGTCATCGTGATGGAATCCGATTCTTTCGTCGTGTTGCCGAAGGACATCGTGCCGAGACATAATTCCGAGACCGCAAGCCCGCTGCGACCTAATAGCCGATATTGCATTCGGTTTCCCCTCCTCGAATAGAAGATGATTAATGCTTGATACTTCCCCCGTTTTCTTCCTCGTCTTCCGCCCATTTGATCGTATCCAGCTGGTTGCGGAAATTCCGTTTGAAATTATCCAGGTACATGCGGCGCAGCTCGTCTCGCTCCGCCAGCTCTTCCGGCGTCAAGCCGACCGTTTTATTCTTTCTCGAAAGCTCGTTGATGCGAGCGATGATTTTCTCCATTCCGCGTTTCTCCTCTCGTCTTTCGGGCCAACATCACATCCTTTACTTTGACATTTTTAATCCTCCATTGTCAAGGCGAAGCGGCCTTTCGTCAAGCTGTCCGGCAGCTCATGATAAAATAGAAAAAGACCGAACGCATGAGTTCGGTCTTCGTTCCATTTATATGCGGATGACGGCTCAACGATCGGCAGGGACGATAAGCCTTTGTCCTGCTCTCAGCTCGCTGGAGCTTAAATTGTTGCGTTTCTGCAGATCGTATACGGTTCTGCGAATATCCTCGTCTTCCGTTCTTACGCTGCTGGCGATCTCCCATAGCGTATCCCCTGAACCGACAATGATCACTTGTTCCGATGCCGTCGGCACGGAGGGCTGCTCGCTGTCCGCATGCCCGGTCAATAAAGAGAATCCGACGAACAAGAGCATGAAGAATAGAGAAGCGGCAGCCAATCTGATGAGCAGTCTTTCCGTTGCCCGTTCCTTCCGTACGGCGCGAGTCTTTGGCGCAGTAACCGGTTTATCATTATAAGCAGTCGAGTATGTCGATATTGTTTGCATCATGATCAGCACCCCAAACGTTTGTTCTGTTCTTGTGAAATCAGAATAACACGAACATCCGTTTGCAGTCAACATGATTTAGAACATTTGTTCGCCGGGAAATGCGAACTTGTGTTTCTCGAACTTATGTTTGTACGAACTCCGGTTCTGTGCTATAATTTTACACAAATGAACCTTTGGAGTGATTTCGGTGTCGAAACTTTCAAACCGCCAGCAGGCGATACTTGAATTCATTAAGACGGAAGTCCGGGAGAAAGGCTATCCGCCTTCCGTCCGCGAGATCGGCGAAGCGGTCGGACTTGCTTCCAGCTCGACCGTACACGGCCACCTGGACCGTTTGGAGAAGAAAGGCCTGATCCGCCGCGACCCGACCAAGCCCCGCGCGATCGAAATATTGGACGGGGACGACAATGAAATTCCGTTCCCGTTGGCCATAGCCAAGGTACCGGTTGTCGGCAAAGTCACCGCCGGCGTTCCGATTACCGCAACGGAGAATATCGAGGAATATTTTCCGCTTCCAGCCGATAAAGTCGGCGACGATAACGTCTTCATCCTTAGCGTTATCGGAGAAAGCATGATCGAAGCAGGCATTCACGACGGCGATTACGTCATCGTCCGCCAGCAGCAGAGCGCGATCAACGGCGATATCGTGGTCGCGATGACGGAAGACGACGAAGCGACCGTCAAGACCTTCTATAAAGAGAAGGATCATATCCGGCTTCAACCGGAGAACTCCACTATGGAGCCGATTCGCCTGCGCAACGTCAGCATTCTCGGCAAGGTCATCGGACTCTTCCGCGATATTCATTAATTCGTACGTTAAAGGGGCAGTCACACCGCTTTCCAAGCGGTATGACTGCCCCTTTCCCATGCGCTCCCGTCCTCTGCGCCTCGGGTACTTAAGATCCGATTTCGCGGAACAGCAAGTTGCGGTACGTAAATCGGCTGCTCTTGAATTTGAAATTGAGTTCGACGCCCGAAAAACGGATCGCGACCGATTTGAGCGCGCAGGACGTTACCTTTCGTCGAACGAGGCAGCGCACGCGCGCGCCATCCTTTGCATTCACCGCAGCCGCCAGAGCGGCCGCGTATGCCTTCGAGCCCGCCAATGCCTTGTAGAACGGAAGAACGGCTCTGGCGATCGCCCGATGGATCGGCGTCGAGAAAGAGAACTGCGTGGAGCCCGGCGGAATGGTCGTGCCATTCGTATATTGAAGAACCGGCGCCGGAAACGCGAAATCGATAAAATACCCGATTCCGTTGGTGGAAAAGCCAGCCAGCTTAGCCGGCTTCGTCACCGCTTTGAACAGCGCGATCAGCGTGTCCAGATCGCCTTGCCTTACCGCTTTCGACCATCGCAGCGCATAGTTCCGATCGCGCGCGATCTTCTTATAGAAGGGAATCATGATGGCAGCCACATGGGATAGAATCGGACCGGTCAGCTTAAACGCCCCGCCCTTGGCTTCCGGTTTCCCGGCCATTCCCGCCACACCCTTTCGCTAGCTTCTAGTATGGCATTATATGCCGGCGCGAGCGAACGAGTGCGGAGCCGAGGGCGGCAGATTCGAAGGGTAACCGGCAGCCGGCAGTCCAAGTCGCAGATGCCGGCCAAGACTTGCCCTTACCTCCAAGGCAATCAATCCCCCGTTCCTATAAACGCAAAAACCCTTGGCATGTACATGCCAAGGGTCAGATTGTAGAGAAACCCACGTTTTTCAAAACAGTGAGTTTCTCTTTTTAGATTTCGGTTCAATTTTAGGGCTTCGTAGGGTGAATTCCCCCTACGAAGCCCTCCTTTCTAGATGGAGGGCAATCTTCTTCATGTTCTGTACAGCGGCGGTCATAAGCGCCTGTTCCATCACGTTCTGCACCCCCCGCAAACGGCAATAGCGAAACCCATGGAGCTCTTTAGCATCCGCGAAGCTTCGCTCAATCGTTTCTTTTCGTTTTCGGTATAGCTTTTTGCCCGACTTGCTCAGGCGGTTTAATCGTACTTGCTCTTTGCTGTCCTCCCAGACGTGCCTGGTGACAATTTTTCGTTTGTTGCGGGAGCGCGTACACTTCTCCAGCATCGGGCAGGACGCGCATTGTTTCGGATCCGAAGCATAATGCCGGTATCCTTCACGGTCTGTCGTTCGGTAGGGCAACTCTTGTTGTTGCGGACATACGTATACGTTCCGCTCTGCATCATAGGTGAACTTCCACTTGGGGAATAGTCCTTGTGTTGGTTGAAATCTGCGGTGTGCAATGACGCCGAAGATGTTGCGGTCTTCAAGTCCCTTACAAATAGGCGTTGCCATATAACCAGAATCAAGGGCAACGGCTTCTACTGCAAAACCAAATCGGTTACGTTGGCGGTCCAAGCGTGAGAGATACGGCACGGAATCATGCACATTGCCTGCGGTGACGAAGACATCGGTAATGAGGTTGTGCTTTGCATCGACGGTGCGGTGATCGAGATAGAAGAAACCTTCCGGCTTGCCTTCTCGGAACATATATCCGCTGTCCGGGTCCGTTGTGCTGACCTTCACTTCTTTGTCTTCATTCACCTCCTCTCGTGGTTTAAGGGCTTTTTTCCTTGCGCTTTGCGGTCAACCTCGACAGCGGCGTTCAACTCATCCAAATAGTCGCGGGTGTTCTGCTGAACCTGCTCTTTAGTGAATTTGTGTTTATTCGCATTGGCTTTCACGTGCGTGGAATCGGAAATGAGCACACGACCGCCAACCATTCGATGCGAGATGGCCTGCAGCACAATTTCATCGAAAATATCTTGGAAGACCGAGGTATCTTTGAAACGCGTACGACGGTTCCAACTGATCGTGGTGTGGTCTGGTACTCGGTCAGTTAACCCAAGTCCTAGAAACCAGCGGTAGGCCAAGTTCGTCTGAACTTCGCGTTCAAGTTGACGTTCGGAACGAATGCCATAGAAATAACCTAAAAAGATCATTTTGAAGAGAACAAGGGGATCGATAGCTGGACGTCCGTTGTCTTGCGAATAGAGATGGCGAACCTTTTCATCGATAAAGGTGAAATCAATATACTTATCGATCTTGCGGAGCATGTGATCCGCAGGCACCAAATCTTCAATGGAAACCAATTCATAATTCTGCTGTTTCTCTTTATTCGACCGTAGCATAGCAGCACCATCCGTTCATATATGTTATCTATATTATAACATATTAACGCGGTGTCGTGCTAAACTAAATAGACAAAGTGAAGGCTGCCGAGACTTTCTCGACAGCCTGACCCTTGGCATGTACATGCCAAGGGTTTTGAAGGTTCTAGTAGAGCGCCAAGTATTGGTCTCTCTCCCACTCGTGGACTTGCGTGCGGTACATGTCCCACTCGATTTCTTTCAACTCGTAGAAATGAGCCAGCGCATGATCGCCCAACGCGTCGCAGATGACTTCGCTGCGAAGCAGCTCGGTCAGCGCTTCTTTCAGATCGTCCGGCAAGCTCGGAATGCCTTCGTCGATCCGCTCTTCCTCGGTCATGACGTAGATGTTGCGATCCGTCGGCGCCGGCAGCGGCAACTTGTTGCGGATGCCGTCCAAGCCTGCTTTAAGCATGACTGCCAATGCGAGGTACGGGTTAGCTGCCGGATCCGGGCTACGCATCTCGACGCGCGTGCTGAGGCCGCGGGAAGCCGGTATGCGGATCATCGGGCTGCGGTTGCTGGCGGACCAGGCCACGTAGACAGGCGCTTCATATCCCGGTACGAGACGCTTGTACGAGTTGACCGTCGGATTCGTGATCGCCGCGAACGCGCGGGCATGGCGCAGCAAGCCGGCCATGTAATAACGCGCGACCTGACTCAGGCCGAGCTTGTCGCTCTCGTCGTAGAAAGCGTTCTCGCTGCCGCGGAACAGGGATTGATGGCAGTGCATCCCCGAACCGTTGACGCCGAATAACGGCTTCGGCATGAACGAAGCATGAAGGCCATGCTGGCGGGCGATCGTTTTGACGACCAGCTTGAACGTTTGGATCTGATCGGCCGCTTTGATCGCATCCGCGTATTTGAAGTCGATCTCGTGCTGCCCCGGCGCCACTTCATGATGGGAAGCTTCGATCTCGAAGCCCATTTCTTCGAGCGTCAGCACGATCTCGCGGCGGCAGTTCTCGCCAAGGTCCATCGGAGCCAGGTCGAAGTAACCGCCTTGATCGTTCAGCTCCGTCGTCGGATTGCCGTTGGCGTCCGTTTTGAACAGGAAAAATTCCGGTTCCGGACCGACGTTCATGGACGTGAAGCCAAGCTCGTCGGCTTCTTTGAGCACGCGCTTCAGGATACCGCGCGGGTCGCCGGCGAACGGCGTGCCGTCCGGCATGTATACATCGCAGATCAGGCGGGCGATGCGATCTTCCGCTACCCAAGGGAACACGACCCAAGTGTCCAGATCCGGGTACAGGTACATGTCGGATTCTTCGATGCGCACGTATCCTTCGATGGAAGAGCCGTCGAACATCATTTTATTGTCCAATGCTTTCTCGAGCTGGCTGACGGGAATTTCGACGTTTTTGATCGTGCCCAGCAAGTCGGTGAACTGAAGACGGATAAAACGGACATTTTGTTCTTTCGCGATACGTCTGATGTCATCTTTGGTGTAGCTCACGGAATCAGCTCCTCTGTTATGGTGGTGTAAGGATTGCGTGCGGTGTCGTTATTTCTTGTTATAGAAACGGGACAGCTGGCCTTGGATCAAAGAGGCTTTGCCCGGTCTCTTCTCAAGCAGCTGCTGTTTCAACAGGCGGTGAAGCTGTGCGTCGGACAACTCGCGTCTCTTCACTTCTGACAGCTCACTGACGACCGTGGCATCCTCCGATTCCTTGGAAACCGGGTTCATCACCTGCTTGATGCCGGCAATATTCACGCCTTTCTCGATCAGCGACTTGATCTCCAGCAGACGCTCCACGTCGTTGAACGAGAACAATCGCTGGTTGCCGCTCGTGCGCGCGGGTACGATCAACTCGTGCTGCTCGTAGTAGCGAATTTGGCGGGCGGTCAAGTCGGTCAGCTTCATTACGATGCCGATCGGAAAAAGCGCCATATTTCTGCGTATTTCGTCACCCATGTCGCATCAACCTTCCAGTATCTGATATATGCTCTCATTGTACCGCCATGCCAAATACATGTCAAGTTGTGTGAGGTTTTGTGTAAGGTTTAATTACAACCAACTCTCGTTCGGCTAGCACGGACAACGCATTCAGAACACCGTATTTGACATGGGCATACGTAAGCCCGCCTTGCATATAGGCGATGTAAGGCTCGCGGATGGGCGCATCCGCCGACAATTCCAGGCTGCCGCCCTGCATGAACGTTCCCGCCGCCATAATGACGGGATGCTCGTAGCCGGGCATGTCCCACGGCTCGGGCACGACGTGGGCATCTACCGCGGAGGCGCGCTGCACCCCCTGCACGAACGCGATCAACTGTTCGGCGCGCTCGAAGCGGATCGCTTGGATCAGATCGGTCCGGGGCGCATCGAAGCGCGGATTGCTTTCGAAGCCGAGCAGTTCGAACATCGCCGCGCCGAAGACGCTGCCCTTGAGCGCTTGTCCCACGAGATGCGGCGCGAGAAACAAGCCTTGATACATCGCGCGCAGCGTCCCGAGCGTCGCGCCGACTTCCCCGCCGATGCCCGGCGCCGTCAGCCTGTACGCGGTGAGCTCCACCGCTTCCTGCGTGCCGGCAACATAGCCGCCCGTGGGCGCGAGTCCGCCCCCGGGATTCTTGATCAAGGAACCCGCCATCAGATCGACGCCGGCCTGCGTCGGCTCCGATTCCTCGGTAAACTCCCCGTAACAGTTATCTACGAACACTTTGACGTCGGGTTTCAGCGCTTTGACGCGCTGCACCATCTCGCCGATCTGCGCGACCGTGTAGGATGCCCGCCAATCGTAGCCGCGCGAGCGCTGAATGCCGATGACGCGCGTGCGTTCCGTTATATGCGCCGCGACGCCGTCCCAATCGATCTCGCCATTCGCAAGCGGCGCGACTTCTCCGTAGCCGATGCCGAAGTCCTGCAGCGAGCCTTTGCCGTCGCCCGGCTTCCCGATGACTTTATGAAGCGTATCGTAAGGACGGCCCGTGATGTAGAGCAGCTCGTCCCCCGGGCGAAGCAGCCCGAACAGCGCGCAGCTGATCGTGTGCGTGCCGGATACGAAATGCGGTCGGACAAGCGCCGCTTCGGCGCCCATGACATCCGCGTAGACGAGGTCGAGCACCTCTCTTCCCCGGTCGTTATAGCCGTAGCCGGTCGAGCCATTAAAATGATAATCGCTTACCCGATGCTTCTGGAAGGCATCGATGACCTTCCATTGATTCCGCTCCGCGATGCCGTCGAGCGAACGAAAAACAGGGGCGGCCTGCCGTTCGGCAGCCTCCGCCCACATCGTCAACATTTGCCAATTCTGTCCTTGCTGTCTCAATGTCCGGTCTCTCCTCGTGTTAGCAGCACGCTTAATGATGCAGGACGTACGCGTCGAGCTTACGCCCGTGCACCTCGTAATCCTGTTTGTTCAACAACACCTTCAAGATCATGGCTTCGCCTTCGACGGATTGCTCGAGCACATCGCCCGTCCGGTAAGCCAGCGCGATCAGATCGCCGCGCTCCGCCGGCAGCGCGAAGGTCCTCGTATCGCCCGTCAACTTGTCCTGAACGGCTTGGCGGAGCCGTTCCAAGTCATCGCCGTTATAAGCGCTGACGGCCAGCGTGCCGGGTCCGTTCGCCGGAACCGACTGCGGTCCGCCCGCGCCGCACAAATCGATCTTGTTGTAGATCTTCAACTGGGGTTTGCCTCCGGCGCCGAGCTCCTGCAGAATCCGATCCACGACCGCGATCTGCTCCTCTCGCATATCGGACGCGCTGTCGATGACGTGCAGCACGAGATCGGCTTCGTTGACCTCCTCGAGCGTAGCGCGGAAAGCCGCGATCAGATCATGCGGCAGATTCTGAATAAACCCGACCGTGTCGGTCAGCACGACTTCCATCCCGCTCGGCAGCTTCCAATTCCGCGAAGTCGGGTCGAGCGTGGCGAACAACTGGTTCTCGACGTAGACATCGGCGTGGGTCAGCTCGCGCAGCAGCGTCGATTTCCCGGCATTCGTGTAGCCGACCAGCGCAACCTGCTGCACGCCGGCTTTCCGCCTGCGCTCGCGATGCAGCGTGCGGTGGCGGACGACTTCCGCGAGCGTATGCTTCAGATCCGTGATGCGACCGCGAATGTGGCGGCGGTCGGTCTCCAGCTTCGACTCGCCGGGGCCCCTTGTCCCGATGCCCCCGCCGAGCCGGGAAAGGTTCTTCCCGTGCCCGGACAGCCGCGGAAGCAAGTAGCTGAGCTGCGCCAGTTCGACCTGGATGATGCCCTCCCTGGTTTTGGCACGCTGGGAAAAAATATCCAGAATGAGCTGCGTGCGGTCGATGATTTTTAGGTCCAGCGCTTCTTCGAGGTTGCGTACCTGCGCGCCGGACAGCTCCTGGTCGAAAATCGCCGTCGTCGCGCCGAGCTCATCCGCGGCCGCGCGCAGCTCCTGCACTTTTCCTTTGCCGATGAACCATTTCGTATCGACTTTCTCCTTATTCTGCGTGACGAACGTCAGCACCTCGACGCCTGCGGTTTCCGCGAGGCTGACGAGCTCCTGCAGCGACTGCTCCGGATCTCCGGAGCTCCGCTTGATATCCGGCGTGACCAAGCTGACGAGAATCGCCCGGTCCTTCAAATCCGTATCGGTGTCGTAGGTTGTTTGCCGCATCTGTCGTGTACAGCTCCTTCTGGATCGGTGACTGCTATTTCTCCCACTTCAGATCCTCGGGCCGCACGGCCATCAGTTCCTGCTTGCCCGGGGATCCGGAGGGATATTGGTTCATTAAACGAACCGCCTGATGGCGAAACGCCTTCTCGATCACGTTGCGCACGTAACGCGCGTTGCTGAACGCGAACATCGACATCGTCTTCTCCAGCATCAAGTGCTGGCGAAGCTTGAACAGCGATTGCGGCATCAGCGCATAGTCCCGGTCCTTGGCCATCAGTTCGGCGATCTGGATCAGCTGGTCGACGGAGTAATCGGGAAATTCGATCTGGATCGGAAAACGCGAGGGCAAACCCGGGTTCGTCAGCAGGAATTGCTCGATTTCGAGCGGATATCCAGCCAGTATTAGCACAAACTGGTTGCGGTAATCCTCCATCGCCTTGACCAGCGTGTCGATGGCTTCTTTGCCGAAGTCCTTCTCCCCGCCCCGCGCTAGGCTGTACGCTTCGTCCACAAACAGCACGCCGCCGAGCGCCTTGCGCACCAGATCCCGCGTTTTCTGCGCGGTATGGCCGATATATTCGCCGACGAGATCCGCCCGCTCCACTTCGATCATATGTCCCTTGGAGAGCACGCCCATCTTCTGGAACAGCTTCGCGACGATGCGCGCGATGGTCGTCTTGCCCGTGCCGGGATTGCCGGTGAAAATCATGTGATACACGTGCGATCCGCCGGACAATCCGGCATCCGAACGCATCCGGCTGATCTGGAGCAACGCATAGATTTCGTAGACCAGCAGCTTTACGTTCTCCAGTCCCACCATCGGATCGAGCTCGCGCTGAATATCGAGAAAAGGATCGCCGGGCGTAAGCGGCCTTGCCGCGGGCGGCAGCTCGCTCTCCAGCTGCGGCGGCGAACTGCCGGTCAACGCATACGGCTCGCTGGTGCGAAGGACCACATTGATTTGGCGGGCGGGTCTCCCGCTCCCGCTGCCGCCCGAAGTAACGACTCGATCGTCCATAGTTGCTCCATCACCTATCCTTCACTGGATCGTTGGCATCTGCCGCGCATATAATCCATTGTATTCTAGTGATTTGAGCCATATTAACAGATTTCAGCCGAGCTCCGGGGCGCGTGCCGGGCTAACCGTCAGAAGGAATCGGGCAGCCGCACGCCCATGCGCATCAATTGCTCGTCGACCTTCCATTTGGTGAACGCCAGCACTTCCCGGCCGTAGTTGTAGGCGATATTCAGCACCTTGGACTTGCGTCCGACGGCCACCGTATCGGCCGGATAATCCAAGTAGCCGGCGATATCCTCGGAACGCGGCGCATGAAAGTCGTGCGTGACGAGAAGCAGCTTCGTCCAGCCCCGTTTGGCGGCCAGCGGTTTGCTGAACAACAGATTTTCATAGGTGCTTCTGGCGTCGTTCTCGAGCACCATGGCAGCGGCGGGTACGCCTTTGCCCGCCAAATACTTCTTCATGCCCTCCGCTTCGGTCAGCGTCGAGCCGTTATGATCAAGGCCGCCGGTCAAAATCATGTGTTTGAACGTCCCCTGCTTGTACAAATCGTAGGCGTAATCGAGCCGCTCCTGCAAGCCGGGGCTTGGCTTGTCGCTCCACAGCGCCGCGCCGAGGACGATGGCGGCATCCGACTTCGGAATCTGCTTCGGCATTTCGTAACTTGAAATTACCCACAGCAGATACGCGCACCAGAATACGCCAATCGCCGCAATCCAGGCGCAGATCCGCAGGAAGAACAGAAAGGGACGGAATTTCCTGCGGGATTTGCGTTTGGGCGATCGTTTCGATACGGAAGCCGGTTTCATGATTCGCTGAGCTCCCCGCTTTGCGCAAGCGTCTTGCGATGCTTCAGGCTGAGCGTGAAATAGCGAAACCGTCCGTTTCGTATCGTGGACAAGAGCCTTCCGGCGGTCTTGCGAGCCAACGCGGCATCCTTGTTCGTCACCGCGCCCTGCATGACCGCTTCCTCCAGCTCATCCTCGTCCAGCAAAAACACTTCCCCGCTCGGAAGGACGACCACGTCGAGATACAAATCGTCGAACCAGGGAACCTGCTGGTCGGTCAATCCTTGCGTCTTGCAAATATCGATATACCATTGAACGACGCGGTTCTTGTCATCGAACATCGTCGTCACGACAAAGTGTTCGCCGCGGGGAAAGTGCTGCATCCACAAATAACCGCGGTCGGCGAGGCATAATTTGCGCCCGTTGTATTCTTTCCACAACGGTTCGCGCAATTCATGGATCCGGTAGAACGTCACCAGTCCTTTGAACTCATCCCCGTCCATCGTCAAGCAGGTGTAGCTTCTACGCAGAATGCGGCGCCAATTGGCTCGGTCAGAAAATTTTCGCTTCATACGGAACGACCTTTCCGTTGGGATCTCGCTTCGAGCGCTGCGCGGAACGCAAACAAGCAACAGGGCGGATATTCCCCCTGAAGGGCTACGATCAATGCCGCCGTCGGCAGCACCGCCGGCTTCATTCAGGGAGACAAGCAGAGTGTAGGTAAGATTACCCTTTTGTATCGTTTAAAAAAAGAGTACCACAACTTAACGTCCATCTCCACTAACCCCCGAAAATAAACCAAGCCCCGCTTTGTCCCGCCGATACACGGACAAACGGCCGCCGCGCGCAAAGGGAGAACGGCCAAATGCCGTTCTCCCCCGTTCGCCAAGCTTATTTCTCCGAAATGGAGATGGACTTGATAATGACGTCCTCGGTCGGCGCGCTCGCCTCGCCCGAATCCGGGTTCTCGGCGACCGGCGTGGCCGCGATCGCCTTCACGACGTCCATGCCTTCGGACACTTTGCCGAAAATCGTATAATTCGGCATGCTGTTCAAATTCGCGGCATCGGCGCCCGTGCAGATGAAGAATTGGCTGCCGCCGGAATTCGGCTGGCCCGTGTTCGCCATCGCGATGACGCCCTCGTCGTACTTATAGCCTTTGCCCAGCTCGTCCGGAATGTTGTACCCGGGGCCGCCGGCTCCCGTGCCGGTCGGATCTCCGCTCTGAATCATGAAGCTTTGGATGATCCGGTGGAATTTGACGCCGTCATAGAACTTCTCCTTGGACAGGAAAACGAAGTTATTGACGGTTTCCGGCGCATCCTTGGCGTACAGCTCCACGGTAAAATCGCCTTTGTTCGTGCTGAACGTGGCGCTGTACGATTTGCTCGCGTCGATGGACATCTTCGGTTTCTCGGACCATTGCTTCGGCGCTCCCGCATCGTTGCCGGCATTGCCCGAGCCGCCGGACCCGTTCGATCCGCCGCCGGCCGTCGTTTCGGTCTGCGTGCCTTGATTGACTGCGTTATTGTTTGCCGTATCGTCGGGTTTGTTTCCGCATGCGGCCGCTACGAGCAGCATGGCGGACAGGACAACGGTCAGCGCTGTCCGATTCTTCATATTCATCTTCGATAATACCTCCGCAATCTGTTGTTTGTTGCATCTGGCTGCAGCCTGCCTAGCCGCGGCGCGAAGAGCCGGAAAGCCTTCTTATCTTATACGGGTTCGGCCGCCTCAGGGGTTCGAATCGGGAACGCCGGAATTCGGCGGCAAAACGTTGTTTACGTTATTGCCGCCCGATCCGTTGCCGGAACCCGGATCCGTTCCGCCGGCGTTGTCCCCGGCGCCCGTGCCGTCGCCGGTTCCCGCGCCGTTATCGCCGGCAGGCGGCGCGGTAACGCCGTTGCCCGGCGTCTGACCGCCATTGGCCGGCGATTGTCCGCCATTGCCAGGCGATTGATTGCCGTTGCCCGGCGATTGATCGCCGTTCCCGGGCGTTTGATTGCCATCGCCCGGCGCCTGCCCGCCGTTATCCGGCGTGCCGCCGCCATTGTCGGGCGGCGTTCCGCCATTGTCCGGCGGCGTTCCGCCATCGTCAGGCGGTGTTCCGCCATTGTCCGGCCCGCCCGGCGGGATCCCGCCGTCTCCGCCGTTTTCGCCGCCTTCGTTGCCGTTTCCGGAACCCGGCGTGCCGCCGTTATCCGGATTCGTCGGATCCAGCTCGGCTTCGGGAACATCGACCTTCACGGTGCTGGACGGCGTGCCTTCCATGTCTTTCGCCGGATCGTATGCCGTCACGTAATATTCGTAACTTAACCCGGGCGCGATCGCCATGTCGTCCACGCCCGTCGTCGTCAACGAGTCGAATGCTTTTACGAACTCCGCCTCGCCCGTCGCTTTGCGGTAGATGCGGTACTGCATGCCTTGGCCGTCGACCGGCGACCAGGCAAGCTGCACGGCGGCCTTCTGGTCGTTATAGACGGCGCTGAAGTTCGCGATGCCGACGGGCGGTTTATCTTCGTGCTCCTCGGTCGGTTTCGTGAAGCTGCCCTTCGCCACGCCCTTCATCGCCTCGCCCATGACCTTCCCGAACATCGCGGCGGACTGCTCGCTGCTTTTCTTGATCATGTGATCCTTATCGGTACGATCATACCCCATCCAGACGACGGCTGTCCATTCGGGCGTATAGCCCGCGAACCAAGCGTCGCGGTTATACCCGTTGCTCAGCCCCGGAATCCCGTTCTGCGTCGTTCCGGTTTTGCCGGCGACCGGACGGTCGATGCGCGCATTGACTCCCGTGCCGCCCTTCTCCAGCACGCCCTGCAGGACGTCCGTCAAGTAAGCGGCCGTCGAAGGCTTCATGACCTGCTCGGCCGCGGGCGCGCTGTACGTATAGACCGGCTCATCCGTTTGGTCGGTGATTTTGACCAACGCATGCGGATCGACGGTCTTGCCGCCGTTCGCGAAGGCGCTGTAGGCTTTCGCCATCTGGAACGGCGTTACGCCGTAAGTCAGGCCGCCGAGGCCGATCGCGAGGTTGCGGTCCTTCGCGCTGTCCAGCTCGAAGCCCAGGTCCTTCGCGAAATTCAGTCCGGCTTTCACCCCGATCTGATTCAGCAGCCAGACGGCCGAAGCGTTGCGGGATTCCTTGATCGACTGCCGCATGCTGACGGGTCCGATGTATTTGACCTTGTTGGAATCGGACGGGCAGTACGAGCCATAACACGTCTTCACGTCCTGCAGCGTCGACCACGGGAACCAATCCCCGGAGTCGATCGCCGGCCCGTAGACCGTGATCGGCTTGAACGACGAGCCCGGCTGCCGCGGCACCAGCACGCGGTTCAAGCCTTTGTTCACGTAATCCCGGCCGCCGACGAGGCCTTGGATCTCGCCGTTTCTGTGATCCACGATGATCATCGCGGCTTGTTCCTTTTGTTCGTCGACGCTTTTCTCGAAGTTGCCGTCGTCCTCGAACTCTTTCTCCATCACCGACTGCGCCTGCGTGTTCAGCGTCGTGTAGATCTTGTAGCCGGCGATGCGGAGCTGCTCTTCCGTGATGCCGCTGACCTTCTCGGCCTCGTCGATGACGTAATCCACGAAAGCCTGATACGTTTGGGTCGATTTGGCATGCTCCACCGGCTTGTAATCGACGGCTTTGGCTTGGTCCATCTCTTCCTTCGTGATGTAGCCCTGATCGAACATCAGCTGGAGCACGACGGACCGCCGTTCCTTCGATTTGTCCGGATTGTTGATCGGATTGTAGGTGGACGGCGCTTTGGGGATCGCCGCGAGCGTCGCGACCTGCCAGAGCTTCAAATCTTTCAGCTCGGCGTTAAAATAATAGTCCGCGGCGGCTTTTACCCCGTAGGCGCCTTTCCCGAAATAAATCCGGTTCAGATACATCGTGATGATTTCGTCCTTCGTCATTTTGTGCTCGATCGCCACGGCGATGGAGGCTTCCGTCGCTTTCCGGAAAAACGTCTTGTCCTGCGTGAGGAATAAGTTCTTGGCGAGCTGCTGCGTGATCGTGCTTCCGCCTTCGACCGCGCTGCGGGCGACGACGTCCTTGACGATCGCGCGGCCGATCGACCAGAGGTCGATGCCGGAATGCTTCTCGAACCGCTGGTCCTCCGTCGCGATGACGGCATCCCGCATCAGCTCGGGGATCTCGGCGAAATCCACGTTTTCGCGGTTCGCGCCGAGCTTCACGACTTCCTTCCCTTTGTCGTCGTAGATCGTGGAGGCTTCGGGAAGAATGAATTTATCTTGATTGTCGGCGAGTATCCGCTCTCCGTTCAGTATGATCAGCATATATCCGATGATGCCGCAAACGACGGCAATGGCCGCGGTGAAGAACAGCCAGACCGCGAGTTTGCGCTTGTTGCGTTTCTTTTTGACCTTCCCTTTCTTCTCTCTCGTGCTGCCTTTCTTGCTGCGTGGTCCTTCTGCCATGAGCCAGGTTCCCCTCCAATTCGAATCGCGAGTCAGCCGCCTCTCTCTATTTATACCCTATATGTGTAAACGGCAACGGATGGACTGAAACTTGAAAATCCTTCAAATTAAAGAGCAGCCCCGCACGTGCGCAAGGCTGCTCTTTCGTGCCGATATCCAATTAAACGATGCGTGTAAGGAAAAGGTTTCAAAACATCCCAGCCGAATCCTTAAGCTTCGTTGTCCTGAACCTGCATGAGCGATACGTTGCGCTGCGGGGTAAACGTCGAGATGGCATGCTTGTACACCATTTGTTGGCGGCCTTCGCTATCGATGACGATCGTAAAGTTGTCGAATGCCTTAATGACACCGCGGATCTGGAAACCGTTCGTCAAGTACACGGTCACCGGCACGCTGTCTTTGCGAAGTTGATTCAGAAACGTATCCTGAATGTTGATAGATTTGTTCATTGCGCGTTACCCCCATCGTCAAAAGGTTGGTTAAAAGTATATTCAAGTTCTATCCTAAACTTTCCTGCTATTATAGCATGTATTGCTTGCAAATTCTTGTTAAAATTTTCACCTGCATCGATCCAAATAATGTCTTTCATATGCCTGAACCAGGACAGCTGCCGCTTGGCAAAATGCCGCGTATCGCGCTTCAGAAGCTCGATCGCCTCGGGTAGCGCAAGATGCCCCTGCACGTATAGCGCGATCTCCTTGTAGCCCAGGCCGTGCATGGAAACGGCGTCGGCCGGAATGCCGCGGTCCAACAGTCCGCGGACCTCCTCGACCAGTCCTTCCTCGATCATCTTGTCGACCCGCTCGTTGATGCGGGCGTAAAGTACAGCGCGGTCCATCGTCAAACCGATAATACACAGTTCGAACGGCGACGTCTTTTTCTGTCCTTCCTGCTGCTCGGTGAAGGTCATGCCCGTCAGGCGATGCACCTCGAGCGCCCGAATGACGCGGCGTTGGTCGTTCGGATGCAGGCGCTGCGCGGCTTCCGGGTCGACCGCTCGCAGCTTGTCGTGGAGCGCCTCCGCGCCGTTCTCCAGCGCGTACCGGGCCATCTCTTCGCGGAACGCGTCGTCGGACCCGACTTCGGCGAAGTCGTAGCCGTACGCCACGGACTCCACGTACAGCCCGGTCCCGCCGACGATGAACGGCAGCTTGCCGCGCCGCCCGATCTCCGGGATCAGCGCCGCGCAGCGCTCTTGAAATTCCGCGACGCTGAAAGGATGCAAGGGGTCGCAGATATCGATCAGATGATGCGGAACGCCTTCTTGCTCCTCCGGCTTGATCTTGGCCGTGCCGATGTCCATGCCCTTGTACACTTGTATGGAATCGCCGGAGATGATCTCGGCGTTCCAGGCTTTGGCGATGTCCAGGCTCATCCGCGTCTTGCCGACCGCGGTCGGCCCGACCAGCACGAGCAGCTTCGGTTTCGCGGGCGCTTGGGATGCTGGACTCATGATGGAATAATCACTCCGTATGCGATTTTGTTGCGGTGCCGGCGCTCGAAGCCGAGCCGTTCGAATTCGCCGCTGTCGCCGTGCTCCTTGAGCACGACGCGTTTGCGCGCGACGCGGACCGCTTGGCGGACCGATTCCTCCCCGAGAGCCGAGCCGTTGGCCAGGCCTCTCAAAGGCGCGAGGGCCGACGAGTCGTGAAGCGGCTGGCGGAACATCGGGTCGAAATACACGATGTCGACGCTCTTGTCGGGCTGAGCGCGCAGATACGCGAGATGATCGGCGCACCGCATCCGGATGCGGCGCAGCGCGTCGTTCACGTCCTCGTGCTCCGTATGGTACGTGCGCAACCCTTCGCGGACGACCGTGTACAGCATGCGCTCGCTTTCCAGCGCGGTGACCGAGCCTTCGGACCCGACCGCATAGGAAAATACGAGGGCATCCGATCCCAAGCCGGCGGTGCAGTCGACCACCGAGTCTCCAGGTTGGCAGTCGGCGAGCGCGATCAACGGATCGCGTTCTCCTTTGCGCATCCGCTTCACGCGGACGTAAGCCATGCTGGGATGAAAATACAACGGCTCCTCCGATTCCTCATAATAGCGCAGTCCACGATCGTCTGCAACAAGGAGGCGGGCGTCCGCGTATTTGTGCCGCAGCAGCTGGAGGGAATCCTGCTTCCGCGGCACGAAGCGGCCGCCGAGCTCTTCCGCGATCGCCTCCGCGTATGCCGTCTGCCCGGGCGTGGGCTTATGCGGCGTGGTGACGATCATGACATCACCCGCTTGAACATTTTCTCCAGCTGGTACGTCGTCATATGGACGACGATCGGCCGGCCGTGCGGGCACGTATAGGGCTGCGAGCAGGATCCGAGGCGGCGGAGCAGGCCTTCGCCTTCTTCGCGCGTCAGCCGGTCGTTCGCTTTGATCGACGCCTTGCACGAGCACATGATCGCCGACTTCTCCCGCAGCTTGCCGATATCGACGGCGCCGCGCTCCTGCAGCAGCCATTCCGCCATCTCCTCGATGACGTCCCCTTCCTCGCCCGCGGGCAGCCATTCCGGATAAGCCCGCACGAGGAACGTATTGGACCCGAACGGCTCCAGCTCCACGCCGGCTTCCTGCAGCAGATGCAGCTTGCCCTGCAGGGCCGCGGCCTCGGTCGCCGTGAATTCCAGCGTCAGCGGCACGAGCAGCTGCTGGCTCGCCTGCTCCGGACGGCCGAATTTAGCCAAATAATATTCGTAATTGATCCGTTCGTGGGCCGCATGCTGATCGATGAGGAAGAGCCCCTCTTCGTTCTGGGCGACGATGTACGTGCCGTGCAGCTGCCCGATCCAATACAGCTCCGGGAAAGCCGGAGACGCCGGAACCGGCGGCCTCGCTTCGGAAGCATGCGTTCCGCCGGGCATGCTTGCGGCTGCGTCTGCCCGGTACTCGCCTTCGGGTTCGCGGAAAAGACCGGCTGGCGATGCCTGGCTGCCAGAAGCCGCGGTCTCGTCCGCAAGCCGTGAACTGTCGTCCGCTGTCAGCATGGCGTCCGCTTGCTGCAGCCCGCCTGCGGTATCTCGAATCACGCCGTCCCGATGCGAGGATGCGTCGATGCCGCCTCCGGCGCGATCCGTTTCGCGCCACGATTCGCGAAGGGAAGGCGGCGCGTACAACCGTTCCGTCGCATCCCGCGGAATCGCCGTCTTCTCGGCATTGGACCATGCCGAAGCTGGCGCATTCGAGCCGCGCGCCGCCGATTCCCACGGCTTGGCCGCGGCGCGGCTGCCGAAGGACTGCTCCGCCTTGTCCAGCGCGGCTGCCACTTCCGAGGCGGATACGGTCCGTCCCGAAGCGGCTCCGCTTGAGCCGAACGTCCCGCCGGGCGGTTGACTTGCCCCGGTCTGAACGCGGTGGATCCCCATCTCCTCTTGAAGCATCCGTCTCGCCGCGTCGAGCTCCGTGCCCGGACCCTGCGGAGGCTCCGGCTGGTGAAACGAGATCCGGTCCTGGACGAATGCCGGCTTCGACCGTTCGGTCGGTTCCGCGGGACCCGGAATATGCCGCTGCTTGCCGAGCGCGCGCCGGATCGCGTCCTCGACGAACTCCCGCAGCTCCGCTTCCTTGCTGAAGCGGACCTCCATCTTGGACGGATGCACGTTTACGTCCAGCAAGGAAGGATGCATGCCGAGCTCCAGCACCGCAAGCGGAAACCGGTTGATCGGCAGCAGCGTATGGTAAGCCTGCATCATCGCCTGATTCAAGACGAAGCTCTTGATATAGCGTCCGTTCACGACGATGGTGATGCCGTTGCGGTTGGAGCGCGTTTGCTCCGGCTTCGAGATGCAACCGCGCAGCTCGTAGTCCGGATGCTCGCCCTCCACGGGCAGCATCGCTTTCGCCGTAGCCGAGCCATATATAGCGGCGAACGTCTGCAGCCGGTCGCCGCTGCCGAGCGTGCGCAGCAGCGTGCTGCCGTTGTGCTTGAGCGTAAAGGCGATGCCGGGATGCGCCAGCGCCAGGCGGTTCACGTAATCGGCGATATGGCCGATCTCCGTCTGAATCGTCTTCATGTATTTCAGTCGCGCGGGCGTATTGTAAAAGAGCTCCCGTACGCTGACGTCCGTGCCTTGTGGCGCATTCGTCTCTTCGTTCGCCGCGATCGTTCCGCCTTCGATGACCAGCCTGCGGCCGAGGCCGCCGTTGTCCGGCGCGGAGATGCACGTTACCTTGGCGACCGCCGCGATGCTCGGCAGCGCTTCGCCGCGAAAGCCGAGGCTGGCGATGCGGAACAAATCCTTGCTCGACGCGATCTTGCTCGTCGCGTGGCGATAAAATGCCGTCTCGATATCGTCCCCGTCGATGCCGCTGCCGTTATCCGTGACGCGGATCAGCGACAATCCGCCTTCCTCGATGACGATGTCGATCGTGGAACTGCCGGCGTCCACGGCGTTCTCCACCAGCTCCTTGACGACGGAGGAAGGCCGCTCCACGACCTCGCCCGCGGCGATCTGGTTGGCCAGCTGCTCGTCCAATATGCGGATTTTGCTCATGTAGCCGAACCCTCCTTACTAGTATGATCGATTGGTCGCCGGCAAAAGAAAGGGCAAGCACGCAAGGATGCATGCATGGCCCGGTTCGCCCTGCCGCTATTCGTTTAGTTTCAGTTTCATCTCATTTAGCCACTGCATTGCTTGCATCGGCGTCAGGTTGAACAAATCGAGCTTGCGCAGCTGGTCGGCCAGCTGCTCGGCGCGCGGACTGACCTTACGCGCTTTGCCGGTCTCCGCCGTCGCGGCTGCCGGAGCCGGTTCTTCGAAAATGGAGAGCTGCACGACGCCGGACGAGTCGGGCGAACTGGACGTCACCGTCTCGATAGCCGGGGCATCATAGGCCGCCGCCGTCTCCGCAGCCACGGCAGTATCCGTCGCCTGCCGCGCCAAATCTCCCGTGCGTCCCGCTGCCGTCCCGCTGCCGTTGTACGCGGCTGCTGCCCCGGATTCAAGCGCTGCTGCCGCATACGGCAGTTCAGCGGCGGCCGCCGCCGTCTCGCGCAGCTCGTGCACGTCGAGCAGCGAATAGGCGCGCTTGATGATGCTCCCCGGCAGCCCCGCAAGCTGCGCGCAGTAGATGCCGTAGCTGGTGCCCGCCGCGCCGGGCACCAATTTGCGCAGGAACGTGACATTGTCGCCCGTCTCCTGCACCGCCATGCACGCGTTCGCCAGATGCGGCAGCGTGTCGCCGAGATGCGCCAGCTCGTGGAAGTGCGTCGAGACGAGCGCCTTGCAGCCCACCTCGTGATGAACATATTCGATGACCGCCTGCGCGATCGCCATGCCCTCGCCCGTCGAGGTTCCCCGGCCGAGCTCGTCGATGATGACCAAGCTTTGGGCGGTCGCTTTCTCCGTCATGACCTGAATATCCTTCATCTCCACCATGAACGTGCTCTGCCCGCCGATCAGGTCGTCCGCGGCGCCGATCCGCGTGAAGATGCGGTCGACGAGCGGCACTTCCGCCTGCTTGGCCGGAACGAAACAGCCGATCTGCGCCATGATGCTGATCAGCGCCACCTGGCGCATGTACGTGCTCTTGCCGGCCATGTTCGGTCCGGTGATCAGCAGCATGGAGGAACCGTCCTTCACCAGCTTCGTCTCGTTCGCGATGAAGGCCGCGCCCTCCATGACCGCTTCCACGACGGGATGGCGGCCTTCCGCGGCGACGAAATCATAGCCTTCCGTCACGTTAGGCTTCACGTAGCGCCGCTCGCCGCTCACCGTGGCGAGCGACTGATACGCGTCCAGCGCGGCGATCACCTCGGCCAGCTTCTGCAACCGATGCAAATGCGCGGTCAGATGATCGCGCAGCTCGACGAACTTGGCGTATTCCAGATCGACCATCTTGTCCTCGGCTTCCAGGATGAGCGTTTCCTTCTCCTTCAGCTCCGGCGTGACGTAACGCTCCGCGTTCGCTAGCGTCTGCTTCCGTTCGTAGCGGCCTTCCGGCAAGCTGCCGATGTTCGCTTTGGACACTTCCAGGTAATAGCCGAACACTTTGTTGTACCCGATCTTGAGCGACTTGATGCCGGTCGCTTCCCGTTCCTTTCGCTCCAGCTCGGCCAGCCATCTCTTCCCGTTGACGCTGGCTTCGCGCAGCTCGTCGAGATGCCCGTCGTAGCCCGCGCGGATCAACCCTCCCTCGCGGACGGACACCGGCGGCTCGTCCACGATGACCGTGCCGATCATCCCCGCCAGGTCGGAGCAGTCGTCCAAGCCGGCGACCAGCTTGCGCAGCGTGGCCGATTCCGAGTCCGCGCACAACGCCGTCAGCGCCGGGACGTGCTGCAGCGACGTCTTCAGCGCGTTGAGGTCGCGCCCGTTGGCGCTGCCGTAAGCTACTCTGCCCACGAGACGCTCCAGATCGTAGATTTCGCCCAGCTCGCCGCGCAGCTCGTCGCGAAGAATGAAGCTGAGGTACAGCTGTTCGACCGCTTCCAGCCGTTCGTCGATCTGCGCCTTGGACAGCAGCGGCTTGTCGATCCATCTGCGCAGCAGGCGCGCGCCCATCGACGTGCGCGTGCGGTCGAGCAGCCACAGCAGCGAGCCTTTCTTGCTGCGGTCGCGCACCGTTTCCGTCAATTCCAGGTTGCGGCGCGTGAACGGATCCAAGATCATGAACTGATTCGGCTCGTAGACCGAGATCCGGCGCACGTGGCCGAGCGAACGCTTTTGCGTCTCGTCGAGGTAGCCCGTGAGCAGGCTGACCGCCCGATGCCTGGCCGGCGCCAGCGATTCCAGCTCCAGCTGGCCGAACTGCCGTCGAAGCAGCTCGTCCGCCATCGGCTCGCGGTCCGTGAACAGCACGGGCCGGTTCCAGCCCGAAGCCGCCGCGCGCAGCCGTTCGAGTACCGCGGCATCGCCGACGATCTCCGACGGATGGTACACGTTGATCTCGTCCGCGAGCGATTCCGCCGCCGCGGCGAAGGAAGTCACGTACAGCTCGCCGGTCGTCAAGTCGCAGGCGGCAACGCCGTAAACCTCGCCCAGCTCCGACACGGAGACGATGAAGTTGTTCGCTTTCTCCGCGAGCGACTTCGACTCCATGACGGTGCCCGGCGTCACGACGCGGATGATTTCGCGGCGAACGACGCCCTTGGCCGCCGAAGGATCCTCGACCTGCTCGCAAATCGCCACCTTGAAGCCTTTCTCGATCAGTCTTGCTATGTATCCTTCAGCCGAATGGTACGGCACGCCGCACATCGGGATTTTCTTCTCGCCGCCGCCCTCGCGGCCGGTCAGCGTTATCTCCAGCTCGCGGGACGCGTTGATGGCGTCATCGAAAAACATTTCATAGAAATCGCCGAGCCGGAAGAAGAGAATCGCGTCCCGCGCGCCTTCCTTGATGGCCAAATATTGTTGGATCATGGGGGTGTATGCAGTCATGCGGCCCCTCCTATATCGATTAATCGTGCATCAAACACCAGAGCTCCATTATAGCAGAAAAGCGCCCCCTCTTGGAGCGCTCCCGCAAGTCTATCGGCTTACCCGCCATTTTGCGCGAATGTCCGCCCCGGCATCCCAGGTCCGCCCCGAGCGAATCGCCGCCAGCAGCGGCTCGATCCACCGGGCCAGCTCCGCGTAAGACCGCGTGCCCGCCATCGACGCGGCGAGCCGGTCGAGGCAGCCGGCCAGCGCCTGGCGATCCCCCGCATAGTAGGCCGCTAGATAAGGCTCGTCCTCGGACGGCAAATACGCCAGCGAACCGCTCTCCTTGGCGCAAAGCAGCGCCAGCGCGAAGGCGCCCTTCGCGGCGAGCGGCGAAGCGAGCCAGCTCGGCAGCGTCCGGTACTCGAAGCCGCCGTGCGGCTGCAGCCGAAAATCGCCGAGCGCGCCGTAGCGCGGCCGCCTCGCGCGCTCGGCCGGCGATTCGATCATCGCGAGCGGAAACGCGACGTAGCTGTCGAGCTGGCGCAGCAGCCTGCCGGTCAGCGGCACGCCGCTCAGATGCAGATGGCCGCCGAGCGAGAAGCCCGCGGCCGGCATCCCCCCCGCCGCCCAGCGCAGCGGCGGCCGGTCCGGGATAAGGAGCGCGGCCCGGCGCAGCAGCGCCCGCAGATTGCGCGCCAAGCCTTCGGGCGTCGCAGCCGGCGCCGGACGCAGCTCGGCGATCGGGTACTTGACCTGTCCGCCGACCAAGACCGCGTCGCAGCCGGCGCCGTGCCCGCCCTCCAGATACCGCGCCGCGGACACGACCTTGCCTTCTTCCGATAGCAGCAGGAATTCGGGATCGGCGCCCAGGAGTATGGCCGGATCGGCTTCGGTTCGGGCGGATTCGGCCGACGCGAGCAGTTGCCGGGCCAAGCCGTTCGCCGCATCGCGCCATATGCCGCGCATGTAATCCGTCTCCTCCGGCAGCCGTATCCCGGCAACGGCGCACTTCCCGGCGTCGTCCTCCGCCAATTCGACGATTCCGTTGTCCAGGCCGCAAGCGTACAAGGCGCGCGCCGCCAACCTTACGAGCGGACGGTAACGGGCATCCTGCTCTGGCACAAGGTGCGGCTCCGTCCACGGCTCCGGCGACGGCCGGTTCGGGCGCAAGGCTCGTCCCCTGGCGCCGGTCATCTCGACCGCGAGCGGCAGCAGGTGAAACAGCGCTACCGCGTACCGCCGCGCGCTCGGTTGATCCGGAGCTTGAACGGCTGCGCCCGCGCGACGCAAACGCCGAACGATCTCCTGCCGGCTCCAGCCGGCAAACGCGGACGCGCCGGCGTTCAGGACGAGCGTTCGCCGGTCTCGCAGCCGCTCGGCGAACGCCTCGCCGGAACCGCCCGCCCCGAGCAAGACGGCATCGCCGCCGTCCGGTTCGGCGCCCTCATCCCCCGCCGCCTGCCGGCCCGCGCAGAGGCGGTAAGCTTTTCCATCCCATAACCACACGCTGCCCGCCACCGGCCAACACTCCGTCCGTTTCGAATTTATCCGCGAATGATTGTATTTCCGGAAAAAAAAGAGGGCTCTCGCCCTCGAATCTTTCCCTGCCCGCGCATACGATACATCAGACCAGTAACCCGCGAGAATTACAGTTCGTCGTCGAGCAGTTCCGGATCCAAATCTTCGAAATCGCCGTCGTCCCCGTACTCGAAATCTTTGCCGTCGTCGTTGCCGCCCGGCAGCGTCGCAACCCATATTTTCGTCTCGGCGATCAGCTCGACCGCGAATTCGCGCTCCACGCGAATGACGACGCCCGAACCGCTGGACGAAATATTGGCTTCGATGCAATTTGGCTCCTGCGTCGATTCCGCGGACACTTCCTCGGTCGAAGCCCGGTGCTTCGGATCGAGATAGGAAAGCGGCACGTGCTCGACGTAAGAAAGCGTTTCTTTAGCTACGTCGGTTTGCGAGTTTTTGTTGTAAGAATACCAAATGTTGATATCGTAAGTACCGATAACCTCGATCCCGTCCCCTGAACGGACCGCCTCGTATTGATGGTTAATAATCCATGCGCCCAAGATGCTCGTGGGATGATGGGGCGGCGTAACGTTGTGGGTTACTGTGGAAAACTTACGACCTTTTCCGCAGACAGCTTTGGTAATGATTTCTCTAGCCTTAAGCTGTTTATCTGCATAAGCCATCGATCTAACCTCCTCCATACAATCATTCAATTAAAGTGTATGCAGGACATAGGCGTTTGTTGATTAAACTAAGAAGAACAAATAGATATTGTTCTTTGAGTGCCGGAATTTATGGATAGAACGGGAATCGATCGCATGCAAGGCGGCTCGGAAGCGAGGCTTCGCCTTGCGCGATCGGCCGTTTTCGAAGCTTTCGCGATCGGACGGCTTCTTCCGGCCAAAGCGAAAAGGCGGCCGCTGCCGGACCGCCGTTTTCGTGTGCCCGACTATTATATTGTATGGTTCGACGCTTGTTTCGATGACTCCCGGCCGCCCGATCCTGCCGTTTTCCTTGCGGTAGGCGGCTTCAGAACAATAGGATCGGCGTAATCGCGATCGAACGCGAGGCGAGGCCCGCCGGAAGCGTGGCGATTACCGTCCCGGCCGCGACGTCGATGACGGCGATCGCGTCGGTTGAGCTGCGTGGATACGTAAGCCAGTTCGCCGTCCGGCGTAAAAGCCGCGGAAACCGGTCTGCCCGCGGTCGTGATTTCCATGAGTACCGCATCGGTCGCCGTATTGATGACGATGACGGAATTCGAAAGATTGCCGGCGACGAACGCCCGCGATCCGTCCGGAGAGACGGCGACGCCGAACGGCAAGACGCCGGCCATTATCGTCGTCACGATCGCGTCGGACGCCGTATCGACGACCGTGACGGAATCGCTGTTTTGGTTGACGACGTACGCGCGGCTGCCGTCGGGCAGAAACGCGACCGCGATCGGCAGAAGCGCATCCAGCAAAGGAATGGTGCCGATGACGGAATTGGTCACCGTCGAGATGATGGCAATGGCATTCAGTCCGCTCTCCGCGACGTAGACGCGAAGGCCGTCCGGCGTCACGGCCAACCCGAATGGCCTGCTGCCGGCGGCAAGCTGGATGTCCGTCAGCAAAACGTTGGCGACGGTATCGATGACCGAGACGGTGTCGTTGCCCAAATTGCCCGCGTACGCGAAAAGGCTATCGGGCGTAACGGCGATCCCCGCCGGCGTGCTCCCGGGCGTCAACGCGATCGACGCGGTTACGGCATTGGAAGCCGTGTCCACGACCGCAACGGAATCGGAGCCGAAATTCGCGACGTACGCGCGCGTTCCGTCTGACGTGATCGCGACCCCGATCGGACTGCTGCCCGCGGGCAAGGCGACCGTCGCCGCGATCGTATTGGCTTCCGTATTGACCACCGTTAACGTATCCTGGCTATTATTGGCGTTGTAGGCAAACAACAGCCGTCCGACGCGCGCCAGTTCCCCCGTCAAGTCGCGCGCGGCAATCACGGTACCGCCTGCGCCGATTTGGGTCACCGCCACGGACACGTTATCGCCCGCCAGCCCGCTCGTGACGACCCGCACGCCGAAGACGTCGAGATCGGCCGGGAGATCCACGAGCGAAAACGTGCTCTCCTGCGTGTTGAAAGGAAACAAATGAACAAGATAGACCTCGTAGACGATCGGATTGCTGAACCCTTCCGAAGCGGAAGCGACGGTATACGCCTGGATGGAGGCGATCGCGTTGTCCCTTCCGCCGTTCATGAGCCGGATCACGAGACTGGTCGTGCGGGGCGAACGATTTTCGATGGGGCCGGTATCGTAAACAGGCATGGGCATTCCCCCTTGAACATGTCATATAGGTCATGATATGCATGCGTTCAAGAAGCGGTTTGGACAACTCCCCCGTTATGTCCGAAGCCCGGCGGCATCTCGGCGCTACGCGGGTTCGTTATCGGCGGCGGCCGGCTCGCCGCTCTTCTGCTTCTTGAGCCGTTTCGCGATCGCCAAGTAGCGCTTCAAATCCTGCAGCAGGAGGAAAAGCGCAGCCCGCATTTCGAATTCCTCGCGCGTAACGGGCAGCGGCATGATCTTGAACCGCGCTTCCAGCAGCTTGATCATATCCTCCACGCCGCCCTCGTAGACGGCGGATTTGACGTCGCCGGACAGATGGTCGAACAATTCGGCGGCATGCTCGCCTTGCGGCAGCGATTCGTAGACGAACGACAGATGGGACAGCATCTGCCCGATCGTTTCCAACTGCAGCTGTCGCATATCGAAGTAACGCGACCAGTATCGGCTGTCGCCGCCGTGCGCCCAGATCCGGTTCTCGCGGTTGATCTCCGCGCGGCGGCTTCCTTCTTCGATGGCATGGCCGGCATCGAGCAGCTCCTGCCCGTCCCAGACGGGCGTCGGCGCGCGGAGCGTTTGGGCCAGCTTCCGGAATATCGCCGCGAAGTTCTCTTCCGTCTCATGACGAAGCTCGAGCAGCTTGAGGTCGTCCTTCGGCATATAGATCAAATTGATGACCGTCGCCCAGCCGAGGCCCGTGAGCAGCAGCATGATCTCGTTGCCGATCAGCCCGAGGGTCACTTCCGCGCGCGCGTAGACGTGGAAGACGATAACGGCGCTCGTCGCGATGCCGTCCTTCAAGCCGGCCCGCGACAGGACCGGAATCGTCAACAGGATAAAGATCGAGATCGTCCACAGGCGAAAGCCGAGCGTCAGAAACAGCAGCGACGCGAACGCCAGTCCAAGCACGGAAGCGGCGATGCGGATCAAGGCGCTCTTCAAGCCGCGCTTCCGCGTCACCTCCACGCCGAGAATGGCAAGCAAGCCGGCGGACAGCGCCGGATTCAGCCCCAGATAGTATGCGGTATACAATGCGCCGAGCGCGGCTATCGCGGTTTTGATCACTCGAATTCCCATGCGCTTCTCCTATAAAAAAGCCGGGGACGCAACCGCCCCGGCTTGAATTGTTCTTCCTATGGTACCCCTCACGCTTGCGGCGAGTCAACCGATTTCAAGACGATGACGGCATTGTGGCCGCCGAAGCCGAAGGAATTGCTGACGCCGATGGAGAGCTTCGCCTGCCTGGCCGCGAGAGGCACGTAATCCAGGTCGCATTCGGGATCCGGCGTTTCCAGATTGATCGTCGGCGGGATCAGTCCCTCCTGCAGGCTCTTCGCCAGCGCGATGGCCTGCGTGCCGCCGGCTGCGCCCAGCATATGGCCGGTCATCGATTTCACCGCCGTCACCGGGATGTCGTAAGCCCGCTCGCCGAAGAGGCGCTTGATCGCCCGCGTCTCCGACAAATCGCCGAGCTCCGTGCTGGTCGCGTGCGCGAAAATCACGTCCACCTGCTCCGTGCCGATTCCCGCTTCCTTGAGCGCGGCTTTCATGGCGAGGTACGGACCGTAGCCTTCCGGATGCGTCGCGACCATATGATACGCGTCGGAACTGGCCCCGTAGCCGATAACCTCCGCATACGTCCGCGCGTTCCGCTTGCGGGCATGCGACTCGGATTCCAGGACGACGATGCCGGCTCCCTCCGCCATGACGAATCCGTCGCGTCCGCCGTCGAACGGCCGGCTGGCCTTTGCCGGTTCGTCGTTGCGCCCGGACAACGCCGTCGCGTTGCTGAAGCTCGCGAGCGATATCTCGTTGACGGCCGCTTCCGTTCCGCCGGCGATGACCACGTCGGCCAGTCCGTACCGGATCAGCCGGAACGCCTCGCCGATCGACGTATTGCCGATGGAGCAGGCCGTCACCGGTGCCATCGTCGGGCCATGCAGCCCGAAGCGGATGCTGATCATCGCCGCCGCCATGTTGGCGATCATCATGGGGACGAGCGTCGGGCTGACGCGGTCCGGCCCGCGTTCCTGAAGCACCGCGTCCTGCGCGAGCAGCGTATCCAGACCGCCGATGCCCGAGCCGACGTAAACGCCCACGCGCTCGGCATCGATGGAATCGGCATCGAGCCCCGCATCGGACCAGGCTTGATCCGCGGCCGCCAGGGCAAACTGGCAGAAGCGGTCCATGCGCCGCGCTTCCTTTCTCCCGAACAGCGCTTCGGCATCGAAATCCTTGACGAGTCCCGCGATGCGCGTCTTATGCCTCTCCGTATCGAACCGGTCGATCGGTCCGACGCCGGACGCTCCCCGCTTCAAAGCCTCCCAGTAACCTTCCACCGTGTTTCCCAGCGGGGAAACGGTCCCCATGCCCGTGATGAATACTTTCTCCATTGCCGACTTCCTCCTTCAGCTTGCCTTGTGGTGCTATGTTGACATACATGTTATCCTATTACAAGTTGTCAATTATCCTAGTATAGTCACTACTACATTATGACGCGTTCCAAAGGAGCCTTGCCATGAACCAGCCTACGAGATTAAAAGCCCTCTCCAGCTTTCTCATGGCGCAGCGCGCCAAGCTGTCGCCGCAGGATGCCGGATTGACCCCCGGGACGCGACGCCGGACGCCGGGACTGCGCCGCGAGGAGGTCGCCCAGCTCGCCGGCGTCAGTCCGACCTGGTACACCTGGCTGGAGCAGGGGCGCGACATCAAAGTGTCCGCTTCCGTGCTGGAAGCCGTGTCCTCCGCGCTGCGCCTCGATGCCGACGAGCGGAAATACCTGTTCGCCCTCGCCTTGGAATCGGGCGCCGGTCCTTCTTCGCTGCGCGAAGATACGGCCGGCATCAGCCCGCCGCTGCGCCGCATCCTGGACGAGCTTCAGACCTGCCCGACGATCATCTCGGACCGGCACTGCCATATCGTCGGCTGGAACGAAGCGGCTTCCCACGTGTTCATGGATTTCGAGCGCATTCCGGCGGAGAAGCGCAACATGATCGCGCTGCTGTTCGAACGCAAGGAATTCCGCCGTCTGGCCGGCAATTGGGAGCATTTCATCAGCGGGTTTCTGGCGATCTTCCGCGCTTACTACGGACAGTACGTCGACGACGATTGGTACGAGACGTTTCTCCGCGACATGACCGCCGCCTATCCCGATTTCAACCCGCTGTGGGAGAAGAGCCGGGTCAGCGCGGCCCCCGAGGTGCTGATCGAATTCCGGCATGCCAGGGCGGGCAAAATGCTGTTCCATCTCACTTCCCTGCAGCTGCAGGGCAATTCCGACCTGCGCTGCAGCATCTACACGCCCGATCCCGATTCCCCGACGGAGACGAAGCTCAGACAGCTGATGGAGAAAGGAAAGTCGCCTCAGTAAGAGGTAGGTCTCTTCGGTAAAAGGTAGGTCGCCTCAGTAAAAAGCAAGTCCACGCCATAAGTGAAATCATCGAAACGAAAAAGCCGCCTTCGCCCGTACGGCGAAAGCGGCCTTTGCTGCTGCGGTTGACGATTACAGCTTGTAAATGGCGGTGTATTTCTTCTTCAAATACGCGACGAGGTAATCGGGGTCGAGCGGCTTGCCCGTGATGCCCTCGATCAGCTCGGACGGCGTTCTGAGCTTGCCGTACTGATAGACTTTGTCCGTCAGCCACGCTTTGATCGGATGCAAATCGCCCTTCTCGACCAGCTCCCAGAAATCCGGCAGCTCGCGCTCGAGCGTATCCGTGAATTGCGCCGCGTACATATTGCCGAGCGAATACGAAGGGAAGTAGCCGAACGCCCCGCCGGACCAGTGCACGTCCTGCAGCACGCCTTCGCCGTCATGCTCCGGCTCGATGCCGAGGTATTCCTTGTACTTCGCGTTCCACAGCGCGGGGAGCTCGGAAGCCTTCACGCCTTCGTTGAAGATTAGTTTCTCGATCTCGTAGCGGATGATGATATGCAGGTTATAGGTCAATTCGTCCGCTTCGATCCGGATCAGCGACGGCTGCACGACGTTGGTCGCGCGGTAGAAGTCTTCCACGGACACCTCCAGCTGCCCCGGGAAATGCTGCTGCAGGTCGCCGTAATAACGGCTCCAGAAGCTCATCGAGCGGCCGATCACGTTCTCCCAGAACCGCGACTGCGATTCGTGGATGCCCATCGACGTTCCCGTCGCGAGCGTCGTGCCGACCAGATCCTTGCGGATATTCTGCTCGTACAGCGCATGGCCGCCTTCGTGAATCGTGCCGAACAGCGCGCTCGTCACGTCGTCCGTCAGGTAACGCGTCGTAATCCGCACGTCGCCCGGATTGAGGCCCGTCGCGAACGGATGCGCGCTCTCGTCCAAACGGCCGGCCGCGAAATCGAAGCCCATCTGTTCGAGAATGAACAGGCTGAACTTCTTCTGCGCCTCCTTCGCGTAGGTTTGCTCCAGGAAGCCGGTCTCGGGCTGATGCGGCGAAGCGGCGATCGCCGCGGACAGCGGCACGAGCTTCTCGCGCAAGCCGCCGAACACCCGGTCCAACTGCTCCGTCGTCATGCCGGGCTCGTACATATCCAGCAGCGTATCGTAGCGCGTGCCCTTCACGCCCCATAAATCGATGAATTGATTCGTATAGGTAATGATTTTGTCCAAATACGGCTCGAACGACGCATAGTCGCTGCTTTTCTTCGCTTCTTCCCACATGGACTCCGCCTGCGAGGTCAGCACGACGTATTCCTGGTACAGCTTCGGCGGGATTTTGACGCTGCGGTCGTACTCCTTGCGCGTCTCCTTCACGAGCCTCCGATGCACGTCGTTCAATTCCGCGTATGTAGCCGGTTCTTCAAGCGACGTCAGCCATTCGCCGAGCTCCGGCGCCGTGGACAGCTTGAACATCTGACCGGACAAATTGCCGATGGCCTCGGAACGGACTTCCATCCCCTTGCGCGGCGCTCCCGTCCGCAAATCCCAATACAGGACGGCCAGCGCTTCTTCGTAACTCTTGATAAGGCCGATTCGCTCCGTAAACTGTTGAAGGACTCCGTTTTCTTGCATGGTCGTCATTCCGATCATCACCTTTCCCTACCCGTTATCGCACTGCTACTTGATCATACTTTTTGCAAACCGTATAATCAACTTTAATCCTGTTTCAGATGGCGTACAAGCGGAAGGAGTCCTGATCATGCATTTTACCTTTACATCGAACGCCGCGGAACGATTGCGCGAGCCGCTTGCCGAAGGCGGCAAAAGCCTGAAGCTGCTGTACGATACGGAGGGCTGCGGCTGCGTCATGAACGGCGTTCCCACCCTGGCCCTCGTCCGCGAGCCGGACCCGAACGACAAGCTCGGCGAAGGGGCGCCCTACCCGGTATGGTACGAGCCGAATTACGAGGTGTTCTTCGAACCGGAGCTCAAGATCGATTATAACGCGTCGCGCAACGCCTTCGTCCTGAAGAGCGACAGCCAGATTTACACCGCGAATTTGCGCCTGCTGAAATTGAGTTGAACGCCTTTTGCCGTCCTTCAGGAAGGCCAAAGAAACTATAGACATGCATGCGTCGTGCATGGGAGGAGGAGCTCGCTTGAGTACAGTTGAAAACATCCTAGCCTTTAATGCGCAGTTCGTGGAGAATCGCGATTACGAGCAATACCGGACCACGAAGTTCCCCGACAAAAAAATCGCCATCGTGACCTGCATGGACGCGCGCCTGACCGAGCTGCTGCCGAAGGCGCTCAACCTGCGCAACGGCGACGCCAAGATCATCAAGAACGCCGGCGCGATCGTCACCCAGCCGTTCGGCAACATCATGCGCAGCATTCTCGTCGCCGTATACGAGCTGGGCGCCGAGGAGGTCCTCGTCATCGGCCACCATGAGTGCGGCATGACGGGCTTGAATTCGGAGCTGGTGATCCAGCACATGCTGGAGAGAAACATATCGCAGGAAACGATCCGCACGCTAAACAACTCCGGCATGCACCTGGAGCGCTGGCTGACCGGCTTCGACAACGTGCAGGAAAGCGTCGAGCGAAGCGTGGGCATCATCAAGAACCATCCGCTGCTGCCGCCCGGCACTCCGGTGCACGGCATGATCATTCACCCGACGACGGGCAAGCTGGACGTCGTCGTCGACGGCTACAAGCAAGAGGTAACGGCATAAGACAAGGCATAAAACAAAAAAGCTTCGCTTTGCACGGTTGCGTCGTCGCCGTGCGAAGCGAAGCTTTTTATTCATTAGATAAGGATATCATCGCGGTGCATGCTGCGGCGTCGATCAGCGAGCCGGCCGTCAATCGGCCAGCCGCCTCTTCTTCGCCTCCGCGGCTGCCGCCCTCGCGGCAATGACCTCGCTGCGGTCCCGGCGCGCATGCCGGTGAATCAGCGCCTCGTCCGTTCCGCTCGGCGCTCCCCAAGCATGCCCGTTCGCCGCGGCTGCCGCGTGCAGCCGTTCGAGCAATCGGCCGTCCGCGAGCGGAAGGTTCAGATCGGCGAACGGCTCGCCGCGCTCGACGGCCGCCATGACGCCGTCCAGCATGGCCGTCAAAGCCGGACCGTCGATCGCCAGCTCCTCCAGCTGCCGCGCAGCCAGCCGATTGCGGGATTGACGGAACATCATCGCGGCGCCCCGCCGATTGCCCCGGCGATAATGGTAGCAACCGACCGCCAGCTGAATCAAGCCGACCCAGACGTCCGCGAAGCCGTCCCCGGCATGGTCCTTCCAATATTCCTCCAGCAGCTCGTGGCATTCGAAATAGTCTCTCGTGGCATGGAACTCGTATAGAAAAGACTCGTAAGCCTCCGGATACCGGCCGTTTCGCATCGCAATCCCCCATTTTCGCCGCCGTCTTCTACAATGAAGAATGAAAACTGAAACCTTTGATTATATTAAACGTAAATGTACCAAGGCGCAATAAATCTAGACGAAGCAGATTAACAGGAGGAGACTTTCAGATGAAGAAGGGGATTTTAGTATTGATGGCGTTCGCGCTGTTCTTCGTGTTCACCGCAAGCACGGCAGATGCCAGGCCGCGCGGGGGCGGAATCAAATCATCGCCGCGGCAGAGCTACACGCCGGCGCCGTCCAAGCCCGCGGATAATATCAACAAGAGCAATTCCGGCACCGGTACCACGAAAGCCGGCACGACGACGAACGCGAATCGCGGATTCTTCAGCGGAGGCAGTTTCATGAAAGGACTCATGATCGGCGGCTTGGCGGGCCTGATGTTCGGCGGCTTGTTCGGCAACATGGGCTTTTTCGGCAATATCGTCGGCTTGCTCGTCAACATCCTGGCCATCTATGTCGTCATCATGGCGATCAGCGGCATCGTGCGCTATTTCAGAAACCGTAAGAAACCGGCCCATCCCGGCAACCGGAGACCCTATTAATCATGCGTCTCTATACGGACGAGATCATTAATGCCGTTTGCCTCCATATGGCAGAACGCAGAGGCGTCTCGCCGACGGATGTCGAAGTTCAGCTGTCATGGGAGGAACAATACGGCTTTACCGCCGAAGTGTGGGTGAATGGCCGCAGTCAGTATTTGGTCGAAGCCAATTTGCTGGAAGCGATCGAGCAGTATCTCTACAAACAATATCAGATCCGCAAATTCCGTTCCCAGATCACGCTGGACGCGGACGAGGAATTTTGGGCGGACATCGAAGATTAATGGATCGCGAATGAAGGGCGCAGCTTTGGGGCTGCCCCTTTTTTTGCGTTGCGAAACCATATTATCGAATTTTGTCGAATTATCGCAACCAGGACCCCTCTTCTGCGTCTAACGATATACGTCTGGAGAGGAGTGTTGTACACGCATATGCCAAACCGCATCAAATGGACCGCCACGCTTGCCGTTGTCCTGGCCTTTCAAGCCGGTTTGACGACGTTCGGCCTGTCGGAAGCGCACGCCGCCTCCGGCACCGCGAATTACCGCGTCTATCAGAACGATAAAGCCATCCGGGATTTCGCCGCCAGTTCAAGCGCGATCAGCTACGCCAAGTCGTTCGCCTATGCCCATGTCGAGAAAATCACCGGCCGCGCTTGGGTCTGGGACAATTGGCCGCGGTATAAAGTTTACGAGAACGGCGTCTCGTCCCCGGGCCGCGAATTCAAAACGCTGCAAGAAGCCGAGCAATTCGCCAAGAAAACCCGCTTCGCCCAGATCCGCGACTTGGAAGCTCCGGGTTTCGTTGAAAGCGTTTTTCCGAACTTTCGGATGTATCAGGGCGACAAATCGCTAGCCGCTTGGTCGTTCGCCACGCTCGCGGATGCCAAGCAAGCAGCCAAGTCGTTCGCCGGCGTGCACATCATGGATTTGTCCAGCAATCAATGGGTATGGGACAATATTACGGATGCCCAAGAAGCCGCGCAGCGCCAGACTACCCCGAAGTACAGCGTGCTCAAGGACGGCGCGCCGATCGGCGGCAAGTCGTACGGCTTCCTGCTCGATGCCATTCGCGCCTCTGCCGGGATGGCGGGCAGCACGGTCGTCAATACGCTGACGAACCAGGTGGTACATAGCAATATTCCTGCGTTCGCGGTCACTCAATCGGGCAAGGCGCTCGGCTCCTACTTCAGCATTTACAGCGCCATCGCGTATGCCAAGACCCTGTCCGGCGCGACCGTCGCGAAGGACGGCGCGACATGGTGGACGAACATGCCTTATTTGACCGTTTCTCAAGGGGACAAGCCCCTCAAGTCCTTCCATACCCGAAAGAGCGCTGTTCAATACGCCGCCCAGTTCAAGGATGCCGTCGTCAAAACGGCGGACGGCCGGTCGGTCTGGAGCAACGCGAAAAAGCTGCTGTATCTCGGCTGGAACGGCACCTCGAGCACGGCGACGGTGCTGGATCAGCTTGGCCGAACGCAGGGCTTGGATATCGATTCGCCGTCCTGGTTCGAGCTTGCGGACGCGAGCGGAACGATATCGGACGGTTCCGATCCCGCGCTCGTCGAAGCGCTTCGCCCGACCGGCATCAAGCTCACGCCGCTGGTCAGCAACCAGTTCGACAGCAAGCTGACCAGCGCGTTTCTGCGCAGCGCGGCGGCGAAGTCGAGATTCATCGCGAATCTGGTCGCCAAACTGTCCGCGCTGCGCGTCGCCGGCGTCAATGTCGATTTCGAAGGCCTCGCGGGCGGCGATCGCGCCTTGTACACGGAATTCATCCGGTCGCTGACGTCCGCCGCCCATAAAGCCGGACTCTCCGTGTCCGTGGACTTGCCGCGCGGCGACGTGCTGTGGGATGCGCAGACGGCTTACGATCAACAGGCGCTGGCAGGCATCGTCGACATGATCATGATGATGGCTTACGACCAGCACTGGGAAGGCGGCGACGACGCCGGCTCCGTCGCGGAGCTTGCATGGGTGGAGGAAGGCGTGAAGCAATTTCTGTCGTACGGGATTCCCCGCGGCAAGCTGATGCTCGGCATCCCGTTCTACGCGCGCGAATGGCGCATCGACGGCTCCGGCAAGCTGATCGACAGCCAAGCCCTCATCATGCGCAACCTCTCCGATCTGATCCAGACCACCGGGGCCAAAGGCGTCTTCGATTCCGTATCCGGCCAAATGAAATACACGTATGGCGGTCACGACGGCTATACCCACGTATTCTGGGCGGAAACGCCGGAAACGGTGAAAGCGCGGCTCGCGATCGCCAAGAAATACGATTTGGCCGGGGTTGCCGCCTGGCGACTCGGCTTCGAGCAGGCCGATCTGTGGAACGCGATGCTGCTGCAGAAATAACGGCGGCGCGGACGAGTGGTGTTGGGGCAATCGAATGTGGTATGATGTGAGCACGAGGTACTGTAACTCATTTCATAACAGTTAGGAGAATGCGCCATGTCGCAACACTACAAAGAAATTACGTCCATCGAAGATTGGAACGCCGCGCTGGAAGGCTCCGCCTCCCGCCCGCTGCTTGTCTTCAAGCACAGCACGACCTGCCCGGTGAGCGCGAACGCGTTCAGCGAGTTCTCGAACTATCTGAACAGCGACGCGGCATCCGCCGACACGGACTACGTGCTCGTGAAAGTCATCGAGTCCCGTCCCGTCTCCAACCAAATCGCCGAGGACGTCTCCGTCAAGCATGAATCGCCGCAGGTCATTCTCGTGAAAGACAAGGCGAAATATTGGACGGCGTCGCACTGGTCCATTACGGAAGCGCATATGAATGCGGTCATGAATTAACCTCCTCCTACAAAGACAAGGAAGCCCCGGGCAAGCGTAATCGATACGCTTCGGCCCGGGGCTTCTTTCGTTCCGTCAGGAGGTGATCTTCGTTATCGCGGGCGTTTCCTTCAGCCTCGCTTGCATGCGCTCCGCCGACAGCGGCTTGTCGATGTAATAGCCCTGGCCTTTGTCGCAGCCCATCTCCCGAAGCCATGCCATCTGCTGTTCCGACTCGATCCCTTCGGCGACGACCGTGATGCCGAGATGATGCGTCATCGTGATCATCGCGGCAACGACGGCGCGCACCGAGCGCTCCTCGACCATCTCAGCGACGAACGACTTGTCGATCTTGATCATGGAAATCGGCAGCTGCCGCAGCAGGCTCAAGGAGGAATAGCCCGTCCCGAAGTCGTCGATCGATATGCCGATGCCCATCGCCGCCAGCTCGTCGAGCAGCTTGAGCGTAAACATCAGCTTATCGATGACGACGCTCTCGGTGATCTCGATGCACAGCTTCGCCGGATTCAATCCGGTCGAATGCAAGATGCCCTTGACGATGTCGACGAAATCCGGCTGCTTGAACTGCTTGGCGGACACGTTCACCGATATCGTCAGCGACGTCCGGCCCGCGCGCTCCCATCGCTTCGCTTCCCGGCAGGCTTCCTCGAGCACCCACTGCCCCAGCTTCAGAATAAGCCCCGTTTGTTCCGCCAGCGGGATAAAATCGGCCGGGGATACGATGCCGTATTCCTTGGAATTCCAGCGGACCAGCGCCTCCGCTCCGATCGTCGCCCCGCTTTCGATATCGATCTGCGGCTGGTACGCCACGTAAAATTCGTTCTCGTCGAAGGCCCGGCGCAGGCTCGCTTCCATGTCGACCATCCGTTGGATGGAGGCGTTCAGCTCCTTCGAGAAGAAGCGGTACTGGCTGCCTCCGCTTGATTTGGCGTGGTACATGGCGATATCCGAGTTCTTGATGATGGCGTCCGCCGTCACGCCGTCGCCGGGAAAGAGGCTGATGCCGACGCTCGCGGTTATGTAATACTCGGCCCCCAGCAATAAGACGGGCGACTCGAGCGCATGCTGCAATTTCTCGGCGATTCGAATGATTTCGTCGTATTCCGCGGCGCCCCGCACGAGAATCATGAATTCGTCGCCCCCCGCCCTGGCGAGGAGCGCTCCTTCGTCCAAGCATTCGCGAAACCGGGCCGCGATGATCTTAAGAACGTCGTCCCCGCATTGGTGGCCGAGCGTATCGTTGATCAGCTTAAACCGGTCCAGATCGACGAGCAGCACGGCATCGAACGTGGTCGCGCCGGATTTGGCCGCCAGCGCTTCATCCAGGGCCTTCTTGAAGGCCGACCGATTGCGCAAGCCCGTCAACACGTCGTGATGCGCCAAATAATCCGTTTGCCGCTCGATGTCCTTGCGCTGCGTAATGTCGCGTATGATGGCGAGGCCGTAGGGCACTCCGTTCTCCGCCATCATCTCCATGTCGAGCAGGACGCTGATCGGCTGCCCGTCCTTCCCGCGCATGGCCATCTCCTTGCCCTGCCAGCTGATGTTCGGAAAGCGCGGCAGGTACATATCGCGGAACAGCTCGCGGTCCTCGGGGGTGAAGAACGATTCCAGCGCATGGACGCGCCGCCCTTCCTCGCCGATGCCGAACAATTCCTTCGCTTTGGGATTGGCCTCCCGAATCCGCGCCTCGCCGTCGAGGATCAATATCGGCGCCGGCGACATACGGAACAACGCCTCGTACCTGCGGATCGGCCGCGGCAGAAAATCGGCGTCGATCATCATGAGGCCGATCGACAATCCCCATGCCAGGCCGGGAAGCAGCGTGTAGGTCGACGGCAGGAAAGCATGCAGCCGCACGAAGGCGCCGATGCCCGCGGTCGCGGCGGAAGTGCCCAGGAAGATGAGATCCGTTCGGATCAGAATCAGAAATCGGTTCCTGTCGAATCGCGCGTCCGAACGGCGCCAAGCCCGATAGGCCAGCGAGGCGTTCAGCAGCGAGAAGAAGACGATGACCAGCAAGTACGCGTCGAGCGCCCGGCTTGGCTCTTCCCATGTCCAAGGACCGTCTGCATCGACGCGGACGATGAAGTAGGCAGATCCGTGCAGGGCAAGCTGCGCCAGGTAGGCCGCCGCCGGCAGCAATCCCGCGGCGATGACGGCAGCCATGGGGATGCGATGGTACTTGCGCGTGATCATCGCGTGCAGGCATACGCTCGCGCCGCCCGAGAGCAGCGCCAGCGGATACTTAAGAGCGGCCGTCAACATCGGAACATGCGCGTGCGGAACGATCAGCTGGGCGAAATCGACGACAAACAGCGCGAGCAGCAGCAGCATGACGAAACTGGCCGTCCGATTCTCCCATCCGGCGGGATTTCTGCGGTAAATCACGACCGATGCGTAAAACAGGAACAAAATCGGCGCCAACATGAGAAGGAGATGCCCGGCGAAAACGATAAGTTCACCCCCTGCCGCTATCGAATGTATAACCAAAGTCCTACGCGAAATTTGTCGCAATCAATACCTTCGAGCTAAATTATACCTGTTATTCGCCGCTTTTCAATGCAAGTTTGAAGAATTTAACTAGTCTTAATGACCTAATTGCATCAACATCCTACTAAATTGGGAATTTAGGGAAATCACACCGCCGACTTACGTCAAATTTCGACAACGGAAACGATCGGCGATGGCGAATATCGCGATAGGAAGCGGCGCGGCGGACGGCATCCTTGCCGTGCTGCCGCAGCCGTTCCCGCAAGAAAAAGCGACGGACTAGCCATGCAGCAGCCGCGCAAGCTCGTCGGCCGACGATGCCGTCGCTTCGCAGGCGAACTTTATCGTCCTTGAGGGGCGGGATGCGCTCTCTGCGCGCCGCGAAGAGCAGCGCTCGCGTGCGCTCGAGCTCGTGGCCAGCGCATCCGGCGCCATATCGAACTCGGCGGCGAGCCGGTCCAGGTCCGCTTCGATCAGGTTCGGGACGCTGGCCCCATGGAAATTGCCCGCGTCCGTGACGTTATATACCCGCCAGTATCGCTCCCCCGGGCCGACGCCGGCCGCATCGATGATTTCCTCCGGCGACCAGACGTAGTATCTTCCCTCCTCGCCTTCCGAGTCCGCGTCTTCCGCGGCGTAAAACCCGCCTTCGGCGTCCGTCATCTCGCGCGGGACGTAGGCGAATATCCGCTCCGCCGTCGTCCGGTAGACCGGTTGGTTCGTCAGCTGGCAGGCTTCCAGGTACGCCATGGCGAGCAGCGCGTTATCGTAAAGCATTTTCTCGAAATGAGGCACGCGCCATTCGGCATCGGCGGAATACCGCGCAAAGCCGAAGCCGATATGATCGTGAATGCCGCCGCGCGCCATGCCCGCAAGCGTCATTTCCGCCATGTACTGCGCGAGCGGCTCGTCGAACCGCCGCGAATACGCCATCAGAAACGATAATTGATGCGGATTCGGGAATTTCGGCGCGCCGCCGAATCCGCCGTTCACCTGGTCGAACAGCCGCTCCAACCGATCGTACGCTTGTCCCGCAAGCGAGATATCCCACTCGCCCGGTTGGCGGGCCAGCATGGGTTCGTTCAGCTGCTCCATGACCTGGCCGCCGATCACGAGCACGTCGCCGATGTCGTCGCGCCACCGAACGGCCATTTGACCGAGGATGTCCATCAGGCCGTAACGGCCCATCTGCCGCTCCTTCGGAAAATACGTGCCCGCGAAGAACGGCTTCTTGTCCGGGGTCAGCAGCAGCGTAAGCGGCCAACCGCCCTGCCCGGTCATCGCCTGGCAGACGGCCATGAACAGATGGTCGAGATCCGGACGTTCCTCCCGGTCGACCAGGATCGCGACGAACGCCCGGTTCAGGAGCTCCGCGACCTCTTCGTCCGCGAACGACTCCCGCTCCATGACGTGGCAAGCGTGGCAGGTACCGTAGCCGATCGAGAGAAAGGCGGTCTTGTCATCGCGCTTCGCTTTATCGAACGCTTCCTCTCCCCACAAATGCCAATCGACCGGATTGTGCGCATGCTGCAGCAAATACGGCGATTTCTCGGCGCTCAACCGATTGGGCTTGCGGTTCGTTGCCACTCAGCCACCCCGCTCTCAGGCAAAGATCATGTTTTTCCCGTAGAAAATTTCGTCCATTTCCCATTTGACGCTTTTCTCGATTTCCTGCTGCTCTTCCTTGCTCAGCGTATCCTTCGCGTACCCGAACAGATAGTTGTTCAGATCGAATTCGCGCAGCTTGCATTTGGTATGAAAAATATTTTCCTGATACACGTTCACGTCGATCATGTGGTACATAGCTTGAATCTCGGTCGGGATGTAGTTTTGGATGGAGCTGATCTCATGGTCGATGAACAGCTTATGCCCGCTGATGTCGCGCGTGAACCCCCGGACCCGGTAATCCATCGTCATGATGTCGGTATCGAAGGAGCGTATGAGGTAGTTCAGCGCCTTGAGCGGGGAGATCTCGCCGCAGGTGGAGACATCGATATCGGCCCGGAAGGTGCTGATGCCCTCGTCCGGGTGATATTCGGGATACGTGTGCACGGTGATGTGGCTGGTGTTCAAATGCATCACGACCGCACCCGGCAGCGGACCGGGCGACTCCTCGAACGATTCATGCGGCGCTTGCTCGATCGGTCCTTCCGAGACCAGCATGGTCACGCTCGCGCCCTGCGGCTCGTAATCCTGCTTGGCGATGTTCAGCACGTGCGCGCCGATGATGTCGGCGACCGCATTCAGGATGGCGGTCAAGCGGTCCGCGTTGTATTGTTGGTCGATGTAGGCGATGTACGCTTCGCGCTCTTCCTTGGTCTTCGTGTAGCAGATATCGTACATGTTGAAGCTGAGCGACTTGGTCAAATTGTTGAAGCCATGCAGGGTGACGCGCTGCTCCGACGTCAATTTCATCCGTATCCCTCCAAAGTACCGCGCTTCGCGCGAAGTATCGTGCCGGCTGCACATAGGTTGCTACGCCGGTTGCGGTTCTATGCCATAATTCGACATCCCACAACCTATTTACCCGATCCGCTTCGTCCTAACCCCCTCGTAACGTCCGGCCGGCAGCCGTCTTCGTTTCGACCGCGACCGCAACTTCAAGGGGCTTTCCCTCGTCTAACCTTTTAACAACATTTAGGAGGAACTATGTCACACTCATTTTTTCGCCGGTTTCCGCGCTTGTTACGAATCCATTGTCTCCTGCTCGCCCTGCTCTTCGCTCAATCGGCTTATATGCCGCCTGATGCGAACGCCGCTTCCGGCGCCGCGCCGGCGAATCAAGAAATCGCCATCTACCTCGAAGGCGGACAGCTCGCCGCCGATGTCCCTCCCTATATCGTACCGAAGCTGAACATCACGATGGTGCCCCTCCGCGTGATCAGCGAAGGGCTCGGCGCCGTCGTCGATTGGAATCAGCGGACGCGCTCCGTCGCCATTCAACGATCGGGCACCTTTATTGCGCTGCAGAGCGGTCAGAGCTCCGCCGTCGTCGACGGTCGGCAGGTCAAGCTGGACGGCTCCGTTCAAATCATCTCGGGCAGAGCGATGGTCCCGCTGCGATTCGTGGGCGAGTCCCTCGGGCTGACGGTGAATTGGGATCCCGCGCTCCGAACGATCTCTCTCTTCGAGACCGACGCTTCCGCTCCCGGCTCCGATCCGGGCACCGATCCCGGAACCGACCCTGGGACCGATCCAAGTACGGACCCCGGAACCGGAACCGATCCCGGATCCGGACACGAACCCGACTCCGGCTCGCTCCGAGGCGCCTGGATCTCGACGGTGTACAATTTGGACTGGCCCAGCGCGCAGTCCGCGGGGAACGCCGACAAACAAAAGGCGGAATTCGTTAAGCTCCTGGATGATCTGCAGGGCATGGGAATGAACGCCGTATTCGTGCAGGTGCGGGCGGCCGGCGATGCTTTCTACGCGTCCTCGCTCGTGCCGTGGTCGAGCTATTTGACGGGCACGCAGGGCAAGGCGCCGACGTACGATCCGCTTGCGTTCATGATCGAGGAGACGCATAAGCGCGGGATGCAATTCCATGCTTGGTTCAACCCGTTCCGAGCCGGCCTCGATGCCAAGACCGACAAGCTCGCGCCGAACCAGGTCATCGTGCAGCACCCGGAGTGGATCGTCTACTCGGGCGGAAAACCGTATCTCAATCCCGGCATTCCCGCCGCGCGCCAGCATATTATCGACACGATCATGGAGGTCGTTCGCGGATACGACATCGACGGCGTCCACTTGGACGATTATTTCTATCCGTCCAGCGGCGACTTCCCGGATTCGGCTTCCTTCACGGCCAATAATCCGCTGATCCTGTCCGTGGCGGATTGGCGGCGCGCCAACGTGAACGCGCTCGTCAGCCAGCTGGGAATCTCGATCCATGCCGTCAAGCCGGCCGTCCGGTTCGGCATCAGTCCGTTCGGCGTATGGCGCAACAGCAACGTCGATCCCACCGGCTCGCCTACCCGCGCGGGCGTAACCGACTACGATAACATGTATGCCGACGTCCGGACCTGGATCAAGAACGAATGGATCGATTACGTCGCGCCTCAGCTCTACTGGAGCTTCGATACGATCGCGGCGCCTTACGGCAAGCTGGTGGACTGGTGGTCGAACGAGGTGAAGGGCACCGACGTCGACCTCTACATCGGCCACTCGCCTTACAAACTGGGCACCGCGGAGATCGGTTGGCAGTCGTCGAACGAAATCATCCATCAGTTGGACTACAACAATACCCATGCGGAAGTGGACGGCGACATCTTCTTCAGCGCCAAAGATTTGCGCGGCAATCCGCTCGGCATCGCCGACGCGCTCCGCGGCTACTACGCGGCCGGCAAGTAACCGGCCTGGCGGACGCAAGAACAGCACGAATAAGCCCCGGAGACCATCGGACCGATGGTTTCCGGGGCTTATTGCGCGCGTGCGCGTGTTCAGGATCGAGCCGGCCGACGGCCGTTTCTCGATCCGGTAAGCCGTTCGCATGTCGCGATTTCGGCATTGATCCGGCTCAGCCGCTCGTATGCCGCTGCAGGTATTGATCCGGCCCAGCCGTGCGCACCTCGTTATCCGGCTTTCGTCCGGCTCCGCCGCTCGTACCACAATACGGCGTTGATCCGGCTCAACCGCCCGTATGCCGCTGTCCGGCGTTGATCTCGCTCAGCCATCGCTGCAGCTCCTGCCCGATCGCATGGGGATTCTCCTCCGTCAGGTGGTGAAAGCCCTTGCCGATTTCGAAGCAGGTCAAGTTGCGCAGATTCGTCCGGCACCAATCCAGCTGCGGCTCGCGAATCGTGCAGCCGGGCGAGGCATGGAACAGCAGCTTGGGCATATCGGTGCCGGTTAACCAGGCATTGCGCGTTTCGACGGCTTGCACGACTTCCTCCGGCGTGCCTTCGATCGGGATCTGGTTCGGGAATACCCACGACGGCTTGCGATGCTCCGGCTCGCGGAACGGCTCCCGGTACCGCTCGTGTTCTTCGGGCGTCAGCGTCCGGTTGATGACGATATGCGGCATGCCTTCGACGAACGGGTTGCTGTCCCGCATGAACGGCCAGCGCGCCTGCGGATCCCGCAGCGTTCGGAACAGCTCCCGCGATTCGTCGGGGGTGAACGCCGACCAATCCGGGGCACGGATACAGCGCCTGCGGCTCGAGCATCGCGACGGCGCGCACGTTATCCGGACGGCGCATCGCGTACTGCAGCCCGATCGCCATTCCCCAGTCATGGCCGACGATAACGAGATCGCGCAGGTCCATTCGTTCGATGAACCGGCTGACGTATTCCGCGTGTTCCCGGAACGTGTAGCCGATGTCCGGCTTGTCGGACAAACCCATGCCGATCAGATCGAGCGCGATGCAGCGGGCGGACGCGTCCAGGTGCGGAATGATATTCCGATACATGTACGACCAGGTCGGATTGCCGTGCAGCAGCAGCACGGGATTGCCCGAGCCATGATCGATATAATGCAGACGATGGCCGTCGATCGCGAGATAGCGGGATTCGAAGGGATACGCGCTGCCCGCGGGCAGCATGTCGCGATTGGACATGATTCAACAGCTCCTTGGTCATGAATGATCGTGCCTATGTCCAGATCTTATCATGCCGCGGAGAAGGCGCATTGTATAAATGCGACAAGTTTACCGCCAAACAAAAAAGCATGCCCTCGCCGCCCGCGCGCCAAGCGGGAGGATAGCATGCTATCTATACATCGCCGGCCCGTCAGGCGAATCCGGCCCATCCGGGGAATCGGCGCCCTTTCCGTTGAATCGCTTCGCCAGCTCCGACTCCTCCCCGCCGGAGAAGAACAGCTCCGGCCGCAGTCCCGTGAAGCTTTTGAACGCATGCGCGAAATGGGCATGGTCGGCGAACCCGCACAACGTCACGATATCCAAGTAATCGCGGCCCGTCTTGCGAAGCCGCACCGCATGCTGAAACCGGACGATCCCCGCGAATTTCTTGGGCGAAATGTCGACGAGCTCGTTGAATTTCCGTTCCAGCGTTCGCTTGCTGACGTAGAACTCGCCTGCCACCCGCTCGATGGACACGCCGCCGCGATGGAGCTCGATCAGCCTCGCCGCTTCGGCGATCCACGGCTCCCGGTCGCGCCGCGTCAAAACGGCCCGCAGGAAGGCCTGTACGACGGCAATGAGCGCATGGGCCGTTCCCGCCTCCCGCAGCCGCTCCTCCATCTCGCCGACGAGACCCGGCGGGAAGACCGCATGCAGGTCGACGTTCGCGTCCTGAAACGCCTGGATCGGGTACGGCGTGAACGCCGCCAGCCCGCCCGGCTTGAAACGCACGATGATCGTCCCGATGCCGCCCGTGCCGACGTACTGCTTGAAGGTCGTCTGCAAGCCCGCGATGCCGCTCGTCCCGAGAAGCTGCTCGCCTTGCGTTCCGATCGCCTTCATCCGGCTGCCGTACTGAATGCCGATGACGGCGAGCGTCGACGGCAGCACGTTCACGGGCGTCAAGTTGGCGTAATTGACGGCATTAAGATCTTCCTGCAGCAGCAGGCTCTCGATATAGGGGCTTAATGACGGATGGGGGCGAAATTGCTGCATCAACATGCTTATTCCCCGCTTCGGTTGGAAGAATGATATGCATCCATCATACCCGATATGCAGCGGGAAGCACACCAATGAGCCACGCCCGTTCTCCCCTTGGCGTGGCTCGCTTCCCGTATGCGCCTGCAGCGTTTGCCGAGCAACATGTTCCCGTCCGATGATCCGTTACGATTCATGATGATATTTCTTGCGCGCGTACCGCTCCAAGACGTTCACGACGCCGTACAGCGCGATCGAGAGCAGCGCGAGCATGGCGATGCTGACCATGACCAGGTTCATCTGGAAGACTTGGCCGCCGTAGATGATGAGGTACCCCAGCCCCGCTTTCGAGGACAGAAACTCGCCCATGATGACGCCGACCAGCGTCAGCCCGACGTTGACCTTCAGCGTCGCGATAAAATGCGGCACGCTAGCCGGCAGCAGCACCATGCGCAGCATTTGCAGCTTGGACGCGCCGAACGATTCCATCAGCTTCAGCTTGGTGCGGCTGATGTCCTTGAACCCGTTCTCGATCATGATGATCGTCACGATGACCGAGATCGCCACCGCCATCCCGTACACCGAGTAGCGGTCCCCGAGCCAGATGAAGAAGATCGGACCGAGCGCTACCTTCGGCAGCGCGTTCAGCACGACCATGTACGGCTCGAGCACCTTGGACGCGAACGTCGACCACCAGAACAGCATCGCGACCAGCGTGCCGACGGCCATGGAGACGGCGATGCCGATCAAGGTCTCCTGCGCGGAGATCCAAACGTGGCGGAACAGGCTCCCCTCCATCGCCAGCTCGCGGAAGGAGCCCCACAGCTGGGACGGCTTGCTCGTCAGCATGGAATCGACCCATTTCCAATCGGCCGCAAGCTCCCAGAGCACGAGGAATGCCGCCAGCAGCACGAGCCGGGTCAGCCAGATCAGCCGCTGCCTGCGCTTTTGGATGCGGAGATAGCGTTCATAGAGCGGAGACGGCATGGTCATCGAGCTCCTTCCAGATGGCGTTGAAATAATCGTGGTACTTGGCCGCCTGGCGTTTGCTCCACGGCGACAGTCCCTCGCCTTCGTCGAAGACGATATTATGGACCGCGGAGATCGTGCTCGGCCGCTTCGACATCACCATGACCCGGTCCGCCATGCTGATCGCCTCGGACAGGTCGTGCGTGACGAGCACCGCCGTCTTGCCTTGGTCCTTGATGATATGGAACACTTCCTCCGAGAGCGTAAGCCGGGTCTGGTAATCGAGCGCGGAGAACGGTTCGTCCAGCAGCAGAATATCCGGCTCCGCCACGAGCGTCCGGATGAGCGCCACCCGCTGGCGCATCCCGCCGGACAGCTGGACGGGCGCGTGGCGGATGAAGTCGCCGAGCCCGTACCGCTCCAACAGCTCCGCTCCCCTTCGCTTCGCCGCCGCCTTCTCCATCCGCCGAATCTCGGCGCCCACGGTCACGTTGCCGAGCACGTCGCGCCATTCGAACAGATGGTCGTGCTGCAGCATGTAACCGACCTTGGCGGATGGCCCCGTCACCTCGGCGCCGTCGATCGACACCTTTCCCTTCGTCGGCTTCAGCATGCCCGAGACGAGGGAGAGCAGCGTGCTTTTGCCGCAGCCGCTCGGCCCTACGATGCTGATGAACTCGCCCTTGCCGATCGAGAGCTCGACGTCGCGCAAGGCCTCGGTCTCTTCTCTCGGCGTGAAGTAGCTGAGCCCGACGCCGCTCAGCCGGATATGCTCGCCGTTCGTCTCCCGCGTGCCGCTTTCCCTGCGCGCCATCGCGGTCAGTCCGACTTTCCGAGCTGCCGCACGAAGCTCATGTCGACGATGTCGTCCATCTTCGTCACCTTGTCTTCCGCCTTCAGCACGCCGTTCTCCACGAGCACGTTTTGCAGAATATCGAATTGATCCTGCGTCAGCTCGGGATCGGTCGGCCATGTGCCCTGCGCCTTGTACCGGTTGACCGATTGGAGGATAAGATCGTCCGGCGTGCCTTCGAAGAACGGCCGGAGCGCCTTCGCGATCTCGTCGTCGGAAGCGGTGTTCAGCCACTTGGCGCCTTCGGCGACCGCGGCCGTGAATTTCTTGAGGACATCCGGGTGCGCTTTGATGTAATCGGACGTCGCCACGTACGAGGTTTCCGGATAAGCGCCGAAATCTTCGCCGAGGGAGGTCACGTAATACGCTTTGCCTTCATTGACGAGCGTCGAGGCGATCGGCTCGAATACTTGGATGAAATCGCCTTGGCCGCTCGTGAACGCGCCCGCCATCGCGGTCGACGCGATATTCGTCACGACGTTGACGCCGGACACCTGCTCCTTCAGCAGCATGGAATTCAGCACCATCTGCGGCGAGCTTCCCGGACGCCAGCCGATGACCGTCTTGCCCGCGAGGTCGCTCCACGCGAAGTTCTCGATTTTCTCCCGAGACAGCAGGAACGAGCCGTCCTTGGCCGTCAGCTGATGGAACACCTTCAGCGTTTTGTCGCCTTTCTGATTGTAGATGTAGATCGTCGTCTCCGGTCCGACCATGGAAACGTCCGCCGTGCCGGCGATGAGCGCGGCCGCGCCCTTGTCGGAGCCCTGCGCGGTGTTCATGTCGACGTTAAGGCCCTGTTCCTTGAAAAAGCCCTGCGACATGGCGACGTAATGCGGCGCGTAAAATATCGAACGGATGACTTCGGAAAACTTGACGGTGGTCAATTCTTCCTTTCCCGAGCTGCTTCCGCAGGCCGCGGTCAACGCCAGCAGCATGGTCGCCAGCAACAGCAGCACCGGCTTGATCGTTCTGCTCATAGTGTTCTCTCCTTCATCGGTATGGGTGGCTCTCTGCTTGCGAAACGCCGTATGTGAACGGTTCGCCCGGAACCGGTATATTCGCGCGCCCTCCGCGAACGCAAAAAGAGCTTTGAATAGGTAATATCCTATTCAAAGCCCGGGTCCGAGGTTCGTCGTCGGCCGCGTTTTCGATTCCGAATCGGGAGAAGATTGTTATTCTATCTGACACGATAGCGCCATCGGCGGTCCAAGCCCGCCGATCAAGGCTCGAGCGGCCGATATAAGGATTCGATCGCGGCCGCGAAGCCGCTCCACCGCTCCGGCGCCTCTTGCTTGTCCTGCACGTATATCGCCCGCAGGAAGCGGGTGAGCCGATTCACGCGGTCCTCGATCAGAACCTCCTTGATCTCCGACGCCTTCGCCGGCACCTCGTTGTTGAGCAAGCGGCCGAATTCGGCAAGCGGCAAAAACATGTCCGGGCTTTTCCTGTACCCCGTGCGCAGCGGAAACCGCGGCGCGCTGCCGGAATCGTACTTGGATAACCGCGCCGTCTCGCGATTGGCCGCGAGCACGGCCGCCGCATCGAACTCCAGCACGGCGAACCGTTCGTCCGGTTCTCTCCGCTTGTAAGTGCCGAGCATCGCCAAACAATCCCTGCGCGTGGGCCAGAAGAAGACGTGATTATCCAAGCTTGCCCGGAACCGCTCCACGGTCCAGCCCGTCTTCATCATCGCTTGCGGAATGCGCAGATGCGAATTCACGGTCAGCGTGTAGCCTTCATATGTCGCTTCTTGCAGCGTCAGCCGGCGTTCGCCCGAGACGTCCGCCGTGATGCAACAGCTGGACCAGAGCGCGTCGAAATGCGCGATCGCCTCGAGATTCCTCGCTCTCGTGAAATGGTACAACGATTTTCGGCCTGCGGCCTTCGTAATTTTGGCGATGATATCGGCAATGTCCATGTCGAACGCGATCCTCCTGCTCTTCATTCCCGTCTGGATGTCATGTCGGACAAAAAAAGCCCCGGCCGCGCCGTATCGGTTCACCCGTACGTAGCAGCATGCGGAGCGCATGTTCGGCGATCAGGCTGGTCAGAATCGGCCGGAACGGATAATTGCGAAGATGAGCCACAGAAACATGAACACGGCCACGACGATGCCGATGTCGATGATCGGGATGCGCCATATCATCGTCTGCGAATGGCTGAGCGCCGACCCGATAATCAAACCGACCATCAAAATGCTCAAGGACAGCAGCACGATGCTGAACGACAGCCGGTTGCTGATCCGGTCCATCTTCGTCGTCAGCAGCTCGACCTGCGGCGAGGCCACCTCGACGCGCAGCTTCCCTTGGCGCATGACGCGCGATAATTGCTTCAGGCTGAGCGGCACGTCGCTGATCAGGTCGATCAGCTCCGGAATGTCCTCCAGCCAATTTTTCGCGATGTTGCGGGGGTCCAGCCGCTCCAGGAACAGCTTCTTCCCGAACGGCTCGGCCACGTCGAAGACGCTGAACGTCGGATCCAGCGCCGTGACGACGCCTTCCATCGTCAGCAGCGATTTGCCGAGCAGCGTCAGCTCGGCCGGAATGCGGATTCGGTGGCGGAACGAGAGCGAGAACAGATCGTTCACGACCGACCCGAAGCCGATCCGGTTGAGCGGCACCTTGTAGTACTTCTCCCGCATCTCGTCGACGTCGGCGCTCAGCGCGTCCGTATCCGCGTCCTCCGGGATGACGCCCATGTTCGATATGGCGCGGATGACGCCCATGGAGCTTTGGTTCCGCAGGGCGATGACGAAGGACACGAATTGCTTCTTCATGCCGGGATTGAGGCGGCCGACCATCCCGAAATCAAGAAGCGCCAGGCTTCCGTCCGGACGCGCCAGCACGTTGCCGGGGTGAGGATCGCCATGGTACAGGCCGGCGACGAGCACCTGGTGCAGGATCGTCGTCGCGAACCGGTCCGCAAGCTTGCGGGCGTCCAGTCCCGCCCGCTCCAGCTGCTCGCGGTCGGACAGCTTGATGCCGTCCATGTACGCCATCGTGAGCACGCGCTTCGAGCTGTAATCCCAATACACGTCCGGCACGTGGACATGCGGCAGGCTCTGGCTCTGGGCCATGAAACGTTCGGCGTTGCGCGCCTCCAGCGTATAGTCAAGCTCCTTGCGCAGCACGCTGCCGAGCTCGTCCACGATCTCCCGCAGCCGGTAATTGCGCGCCCATTCCAATCCGCCCTCCGCCAGCCTCGCCCAATCCGCCAGAATGTCCAGGTCGGTATCGATCAGCTTCTGAATGCCGGGGCGCTGCACCTTGACCGCGACTTTCGTGCCGTCGTGCAGATACGCCTGATACACCTGGCCGATCGAAGCCGCGGCGAGCGGCTCCATGGCGAACGAGCGGAACAACCCCTCGATCGGCGATCCCAGGTCTTCCTCGATGATTTTGGCAATCTCCGGGAACGGAGCCGGAGGCACATTGTCCTGCAGGCGTTCCAATTCCGACACGATGTCGGCCGGGACGAGATCGGGACGCGTGCTCGCGATCTGCCCGAGCTTCACGAAGGTCGGACCCAGCTCCTCCAGCATCAGCCGAATGCGTTCCCCGACGCCGATGTTATGCAGTTCCTTCTGTTCGTCGCTGCGGAAAAACAGCAGTTTGTCGGTCAGGCCCATTTCATGGGACACGTACCCGAGCCCGTTGCGCGCGAAGGCCGAAACGATTTTCCGGTATCGCTGCAGTTGTCGAAGCCGTTTTCCTGCGCTCATCGGCAGCCTCCCGTCATTGCTCCGACGCGTTCGGCCGTTCCAGCGCATCCAGGCGCCGCTCGATTCTCGCGATGTCTTCCCGGGTAGCCAGCTTGTGCTCGCCCAGGATCGCCTGCACGCGCTCGCGCGCCATCGCTTCCACCTGCTTGCGGAGCTCGTCGCCCTTCACCAGCAGCTCTTCCACCAGCGCCTTGGATTCCGCTTTGCCGATCTCGCCCTTCTTCACGAGCTCGTCGAACGTCTTCTCGACCTGCTCCTTGCCCGCAAGCGCCAAGCCCAGACCTAACGAAATGGCTTTCCCGATCGTATCCTTCATTCGATTCACGACTCCTTCGAAATAATAGTCTACCTGCACGGTGCAGCTGAACGATTGCGACGGTTTCACTTGAATCCATTATACCCTTCCATTCCCAAGCTTACCAATATCGCGCGTAGAAATCCGTTCGCATGCCGCGCGGACCGACACGAAACGCCGGAAAAACGCGAAAGCGACGGCGGCATGGCGAAATTTAGGCATTGCGCGTTTTCGACACGGCAAGCGTTCGACACGGCGTCAATCGACGCGCGGATGCGACGGCATCCCGCATGTCATCGTTCGACATTCCATGTCTCGACATGGATCGCGAGTCGATCGTTCGCAGCGGCTCGGGCGAGGCGGAGATGCAAGGAAAAGGATGCCGTGAAGCACGGATATGAGGACACGAGGAGAGCGAAATTCGAGGAAGGAGATATAGAAGCGCAGCGCGGAAGCCCAAGGAAACCCGAAGCTCGGCGATACGGAGACATTGGGACGCCGAGACGGGCGGAAGAACGGATGCATGGACGAGGGTCGCGGCACGAGGCGCGGATGCGCGGGCGCCTGAGACGCGGAGCGCGGGCGCCCGCGACGCGAATGCACGGACAACGAACGCAAAAAGAAGGACACCGCCCTGCTAAGGCCGGTGTCCGGTCACGATTAGAGCGTCAAAACGGCATCGTACAAGCGAACGCGATTGCGTCCTTCCCGCTTCGCTTGATACAGCGCGACGTCCGCGTTCTTCAGCAGCGCCTGCAGCGATTCCCCGAGCGGGCTGGACTGGGATACGCCGAAGCTCGCCGTGATGGCGATGGTCTCGCCGCCCGCGCTCAGCGGCTCGACCGCCAGCGCCGCGCGAATCCGCTCGGCCGCGCCGCCCGCTTCGTCCAGCGCGCTCGCCGGGAGGAAGAAGACGAACTCCTCGCCGCCGTAGCGGGCAAACAGCGCTTCCGGCCCGAGCTGGCGCTTCACGACGGCCGCGACATGCTGGATGGCATAGTCGCCGGTCTCATGCCCGTACGTATCGTTGATGCGCTTGAAGTGGTCGATATCGAACAACACGATCGACGACGGCGCGCTTTTCGCGTGCGACTCCGACAACCGCTGCTTGGCGCGATAGATGAACGCCGTGCGGTTGAGCAGCTTCGTCAGGCCGTCGTGGTAGGCGAGCTGATGCAGCTGGTCCTGCAGCCTTCTCGCTTCCGTGACGTCGATCAGCATCAGCAGGCTGCCGATCGCCTCGCCGATCCGGCCGCGGACGACGGAGGAGCGAACCTGATAATAATAAGGCGTTCCGTCCTCCGCCTGCCACATGAATTCCGCCTGCGCGCCGTCGGACAGCCGGTCCGCCGGAAAGTCGGACCCGCCGAGCTTTTGCCAGGCTTCGTCCAGCGACAGCCCGATCATCCCGGCGTTCAAGCCTGCCAGCATCCGGCCGGCGGCCCCGTTGAAATCGATCAGCCGATCGGAATTGTCCAGCACGATAACGCCTTCGCCCATGCTTTCGAATATGCTTTCCTTCGCGATCGGCACGATCGTCAGCATGCGGGTGGACAGGATCGCCCAGATATACATCCCGGACGTGACGCACAGGATGACCGGCACGGGATCGACGCCGTATGGCGTCAAGCCCATCAAGTACACGAACGCGCCCGCCATGGGCATGAATTGCCCGGTAATCAGCGTCGCGAGCTGAAGGCGGTAGGCTTTCTTCGTATGGCGCCATCTGCGTATGAGCAGGACGACGCCCGCCAGCATGGAACCGAACGTGAACGCGCCGTGCACGACGTAGAACTGCCCGATGACGATCGTCGTCATCGGCTTGGGCGCGTCCGTCCGGAACGAGATCGATTGATAGAACAAATGATGGTAATCGTTCGTCGCCACCATGACGATGGACAGCACCGGAATCACGAACAGCGCGGCCGCCAATTTACGCGGCACGGATTTGCCGATATACTGCAGCACGACGATGAGGCCGAGCGCCGGCGCGGTCGCCATTCCGATGTACTGGACCATCGTCCAGCGCATGATTTCCGCCAGCGTGCTGCTTGCCATTTCGAACGACACCGCGAATATGTAGACGGCTTGCGCGATCGTGTACAGCACGAACATGCGCGCGCCCGGAATTTCCGCCCGCTTCAGGTAAGCGTACAAGCACAGAAAGACCGTAAACACGCCCGAGGTCGCGACAAGCGATATATACATGGTAAGTGATGACCCCATAGTTAGCTCCCCCATGATGTTTCCTGTAAATTTTAGGCGGAAAAAGTCGACTTCATGGTACCACAACGATATCGCGATGTCATGAGCTATTTTCGTATCCGAACAAGGTGCCGCAGCCAATGATCGATCCTTCGCCATCGGCTTGCAGCGCTCGCCGAAAACGGCAAAAAAACCGGCGCCTGTTTCGCAACAGTCGCCGGTTCGGAAGCAAGCGCTAAGCTCTTTTCCTGCGGGTCATCACGTCGAAGATCACGGCGATCGCCAGCACGGCGCCGCGGATCATGTATTGGTACGAGATGCCGACGCCGAGCAGGTTCATGCCGCTCGACAGCGACGCCATGACGATCGCGCCGATGATGGAGCCCGTTACTTTGCCGACGCCGCCCGCCGCGGACACGCCGCCGACGTATGCCGCCGCGATCGCGTCGAGCTCGAACAGGGTGCCGGCCGTCGTGGTGGCGGATTGCAGCCTGGCAGTGAACAGGATGCCGGACAGCGCGGAGAGCATGCCCATGGAACCGAACACGATATACGTGATTTTCTTGACGTTGATCCCGGTCAGATGCGCCGCCTCCGGGTTGCTGCCGACCGCGTAGATATGCCGGCCGAGCACCGTCTGCGTCGTGAGGAAGTGATAGATGACGACGATCAGCAGCATGATGATGACCGTCCACGAAAAGCCGTTGTAACCGGCGATGATCCAGGTGATGTACGCGATGATCGCCGAGACGAATACCAGTTTCACCGCGAACATCCGCTTCGAGATGACGTCGAAATTGTACTTCAGCTTGTTTTGGCGCTTCGAGAACTCGCTGTAGAGGAACAGCACGATGACGACGGCCCCGAGAATGAGCGACAGCAGGTTCAGGCCGCCGAGCTTGCCGAGCGCCGGAATGAACCCGTTGCCGAGCGCGTTGAAATGCTCGTCCTTGACGATGATCGTGCCGGTATCCTCCGTCACGCGCAGCAACGCGCCCCTGAAGATGAGCATGCCCGCAAGCGAAGCGACGAAGGACGGAATGCCGAGTTGGGCGACGAGAAAGCCGTTGAACATGCCGACCACGACGCCCATGACGAGAATGATCGGAATCGTGACGTAGAACGGCACGCCGAGCTGGGTCATGAATATGGCCGCGATGGCCCCCATGAAACCGGCGGCGAAGCCGACGGACAAGTCGATATGCCGAATGACGATGACGAGGGTCATGCCGACGGCAAGCACGGCGATATACCCCGTGGCGTCCAGCAAGTTGCTGATGTTCCGCGACGACATGAACAGGCCGTCCGTCATGATCGAGAAGGTGAGCATGATGACGAATAAGGCAATGTACATCCCGTATTCCCGAATGTTTACTTTGATCAACGACCGTGCTTCCTTGATAAGATTCATCTGTCTTCCCCCTATTGCGTTGCGAAATGCATGATTTTCTCCTGATCCGCGTCCGCGATGGACAGCTCGCCCGTCATGCGGCCCTCCGCCATGACGTACACCCGGTCGCTCATGCCGAGCACCTCGCCCAGCTCGGAAGAGATCATGATAATGCTCATCCCTTCCGCGATCAGCTTGTTCATGATCGTGTAGATCTCGAATTTGGCCCCGACGTCGATGCCGCGCGTCGGCTCGTCGAGAATGAGCAGCTTCGGGCCGACGAACAGCCACTTGCCGAGCGACACCTTCTGCTGGTTGCCGCCGCTGAGGTTGCCGACGAGCTGCTCGACGGAAGGCGCCTTGATGTTCATCGATTGCTTGTAGCCGTTCGCGACCTTCACTTCTTCGTTGACGTTGATGATGCCCCGCGAAGCGACCGCTCCCAGATTCGCCGCCGTGATGTTGTTCTTGATATCCTGGATGAGGAACAATCCGTCGCCCTTCCGGTCCTCCGTGACGTAGGCGACCCCCGCCTTGATCGCGTCGCGCGGATGCTTGAAGACGCGCTTCTCGCCGTTCAGCAGCAGTTCGCCCTGCAATTTATACGACTTCGGATTGCCGAACAGGCTCAGCGCCAATTCCGTTCTCCCGGAGCCCATCAAGCCGGCAATGCCGACGATTTCGCCTTTTTTCACGTGCAGATTGACGTTCTTCACGACGTTCCTGCCGAGCTTCGGATCATAGGCGGTCCAGTCGCGGATCTCCAGCACGTTGCCGCCGATGCCGCCGGACGCCCGTTTGGGGTAAATGTCGTCGATCTCGCGACCGACCATGTTTTTGATGATGACGCTTTCGGATATTTCGCCCTTGGACGCGTCGAGCGTGCAGATCGTCCGGCCGTCCCGGAGAACGGTCGCCTTGTCCGCGATGGCGATGACTTCCTTCAATTTGTGGGAAATCATGATGCATGTAATGCCTTGACGCTTCAGTTCGCGGAGCAGCGCCAGCAGATTCTCGCTGTCGTCCTCGTTCAGCGCCGCCGTCGGCTCGTCGAGGATGAGCAGCTTGACGTCCTTGCTTAAGGCTTTCGCGATCTCGACCAGCTGCTGCTTCCCGACGCCCAGTTCCTTGACCGGCGTCTCGGGATTCACGTTCAGCTTCACTTTCCGCAGCATTTCCTTGGCTTGCACGATCGTCCGGTTCCAATTCACGAACGCGCCCTGCTTGATTTCGTTGCCGGCGAATATATTCTCGTACACCGTCAGATCCGGAAACAGCGCCAGCTCCTGATAAATGATCGCGATGCCGGCCTTGACGCTGTCGCCGATCCTGCCGAAGGTCTGCACGCCGCCTTCGAAGACGATGTCGCCCGTGTACGTGCCGTGCGGATAGACGCCGCTCAGCACCTTCATCAGCGTGGATTTGCCCGCGCCGTTCTCGCCGATCAAGCAGTGGATCTCGCCCCGCTCCACCTTGAAATTCACGTTCGCGAGCGCCTTGACCCCCGTGAATTCCTTGGATATGCCATTCATTTCCAGAATATAGTCACTCATGTGCTATCGCTCCTTACCTGGCCTTCCTGCAAGCGGGAAGCGGCGGCGGACTGGCCGCCGCCGTTTCTCCGAAGCAGCATGCTTGCGATGATTGCGGTTTACAGACCCGTGAAGTCGCCGGCTTTGTAATAACCGGAATCGATCAGCTTCTCCTTGACGTTCGCCTTGTCGACGACGATGACTTCGGTTTGCTTCGCTTTGACGTCGATCTTGCCGTTGTTGTACGAACCCGTCGTCTCCGGCGTGCCGCCGTCGAGAATCGAGACCGCCATGCCCATCGCGTCCTTGACGAGGCTGCGGACGTCCTTGAAGACCGTCATCGATTGCTTGCCGTCGATGACGTATTGAATCGAAGCCTGAACGGCGTCCTGACCTGTCACCACGAAGCTGGTCACCGCTTTATCCGATGAGAAGACGTCCGCGATCGAACGCGCGGTATCGTCGTTCGGCGCCAGTATTGCAACATCGCCTTTCATATCGGCTGCGGCTGCCGTCAAATGCGTCTGCGCTTTGTTTTTCGCTTCGTTGGCATCCCAGTTCGTGGTCACTTGTCCGATGATTTTACTCATCTCGGCGCGGGACAGTTCGGCTTTGTCCTGCAACGCGACCGCTTCGCTGGAATTGGCGATCTTGAACGTGCCGTCGGCGATTTTCGGCTGCAGGACGGACCAAGAGCCTTGGAAGAACAAGAACGCGTTGTTATCGGTAGCGGAGCCGGCGTATAAGTAGAGCGGTTCGCCGCTTCCTTTCGCGTTGTCGACCAGATATTGAGCTTGCGCTTTGCCGACGGCCACGCTGTCGAAGGTGACGTAGTAATCGACCGCGTCCGTATTGGTAATCAGCCGGTCGTAGGAGATGACCTTGACGCCGGCTTTCTTCGCCGATTCGACGGCGGCCGCGGCCGCATCGCCGTCCTGCGGACAGATGATCAGTACTTGAATGCCTTTATTGATCAGCGTTTCCACGTTTTCCTTCTCTTTCGCGGAAGAACCTTGGCTGAATAATATTTCCGTCGTATATTTCGTACCGTCCAGCGCGTCCTTGAAACGCTGCTCGTCTTGGACCCATCGCGACTCGTCCTTCGTCGGGAGCACGATGCCCACGCTCACTTTGCTGCCTCCGTTTTTGCCGCATGCCGCAACCGCGACCGCCAGGATCATGATGACCAGCAGCAGCGAGATCCGTTTCATTCCTTTTCCCATGCTTGTTACCCCTCTCGAAAAATGTCTTAAGCGCTTACATGACAAACTATAGCACCGCTGCCGGCCGTTGAAAGCGCTGTCCACTAGCACATTTTTTATACCGTCTACACTATTTTGATATCGGGTTGTCCAGATTCGCATGGACGGGCTCCGAATCCTTGTCCGGCATGCGTAGGCAGGGATCCGGATACGCCAAAAAAAACGGCGCCTCTGCGAAGTGCAGAAACGCCGTTCATGCGGCTGGTCGTATGCGATTTCTTGCGAACGGTGCGAAGGGTTGATTCGGACGCGCGGATGCCGTTCAATGGAGCCCGGCCGGACAGGCGGCGCTAGCGGCAGCCTTTCTCGCCCGTGCATGCGTTTCGCAGCGCTCCGGACGCGCCATTCACTTCACGTTGCGGTACACGTCCGCGCGGCTGTGAAATCCGTCCGCGATAATCGTCGCGTCGATATTATTCCGGTCGACCGCGATCGGCTCCAGCAGGACGGCGGGGACGTCGATCTTCTTGTTGAATACCGTCCTGTCCGTGCTCACCCGCTCGCCCTTGGCCATCTGGACGGCGAGCGCGGCCGCGGTCTCCGCCAGCTTCTTGATGGGCTTGTAGACCGTCATCGTCTGCGTGCCTTCCACGATCCGCTGCGCGGCGGCCAGTTCGGCGTCCATCCCGGTCACGGGGATGCTGCCGGCCAAATGCTGCTCTGCCAGCGCGGTCACGACGCCGCCCGCCGTCCCGTCGTTGGCCGCGATCACGGCGTCGATCGCGTTGCGGTTGGCCGCGAGCGCCGTGCGCATGTTCGCCAGCGCGTTGACGGGCTTCCACTCGTTCGTGAACTGGTCGTACACGATCTGAATGTCGCCGCGGTCCACGAGCGGCTGCAGGACGCTCATCTGTCCCCGTTTGAACATATGCGCGTTGTTGTCGGTATCGGCGCCTTCGATCAGCACGTAGTTGCCGCGCGGCACCTTGGCGACGATCGCCTGCGCCGCCAGCTCGCCTACCTTCTCGTTATCGAACGAGACGTACAGATCCACGTCCGCGTTCAAGATCAACCGGTCGTAGGAGATGACTTTAATGCCGGCCTGATGCGCCTTCGCCACGATCGCCGCCGACACTTCGGCGTCGTGCGGCACGACGACGAGCACGTCGACATGCCGCGAGATCATATTCTCCGCCTGCGCGATCTGCTTGGCGTCGTCGCCGTTCGCCGCCTGCACGTCCACCTCCGCGCCGAGCTTCTCGACCGCCGCCTTGAACAAGTCGCGGTCTTTCTTCCACCGTTCCTCGAGCAGCGTGTCGAGCGACAGGCCGACGACCAATTTGCGCGCGGCTTGACCTTCGATTGCCGTATTCCGGGCATCCGGCGCTTCATCGGAGACGCCGCCCGCGCCTGGCGGCCGGTTCGCCGAACAGGCGGAGAGCAGAACAAGCAAGACTGCCGCTGCGCCGAACATCCCATTCCGCTTTGAGCCCCGCTTCATCCTCGAGCCCTCCTTCCAGCGCGCCGCTTACGGCCGTTTCTTGTCCGATGGCCGGAGCAGCAGCTTCCTGTAATCCGTCGGCGAAGTGCCGACGATCTTCTTGAACACCCGGCTGAAATAATTGGGGTCGTGATAGCCGATGTCGTACGTGATTTCCTTCAAGCTCTTCTCCGTCTCCCGCATGAGCAGCTTGGCCGTCTCCATCCGGCATTCCGTCAAATAATCGATGTAGTTCATCCCGCAATGCGCCTTGAACAGCTTGCTGGCATAGAACGGATTGCGGTCGACGGCGGCCGCCACGCGCTCCAGCGAGAGGTCCTCGTGGGCATGCGCCTTGATGAACTGCTTCATCGTCGCCACCAGCCCCGATTCCATGTCCCCCGCCGACAGCGCGGTCGTTTCCGCCAAGCGGCCGAGGATAATGCCCGTATCGATCTTGAGCTGCGCGAAGCCCGGCGCTTGGTGCGGATAATACGGCTTGCCGATCTCATAGCCCATCTCCTCCAGCATTCGGGCCAAGACGACCAGCACCTCGAAGATCCGCTGCTGCACGATGCCGATCGGCTGCCCGGCCCCTTCGTATAGATCGATCAGCCGGCCGATGCCGGCCATGGCGGAATCCCAGCTGCCGCGCCTCACGTCTTCCAGGATCCCCTTTTCCAGCTCCATCAATCGCTGCCCGTCCGGCGTAAGGACATGCTGCGGCAAATCCTCGTACAAGCAAAACCGCGCGGGCAGCGACGAATCCACGGAAGCCAGCAGCGCCTCGTGATACGATCTGCGCATCTCCGTCCGTTCGGCGCATAGTCCGCCGATGCCGATAAACGGCTCCTCGCCGTTCATTCGCCGCAGCGCCTGAACGAGCCAGCGCCCGATACCGGCGGCGGCCCGACGGTAAGATTCCCCGTCGTCCTTGAACACGATCAGCGGAATTTGCTCGCCGGACGGCTTGCCGATCCAGCAGTGAACCGCCGACGACGCCAGCTGCTCCGCCAAGCCCGCATGGAGCCGTTCCAGCTCGCGCTGCCCGCCCGCGACTCCCCCGTTGCCCTGCAGCAGCACGTTCACGACGAAGCCGCCGTTCATCTCCGGCACGCCGAGCAGGTCGATCATTTCGTCCAAATGAACCGACGGCGCGAAGTCGAACAACAGCTGCGAGACGATGTCCGCTTCCACGACCGGCAGCATCCGGCGCAGCTTTTCCTTGTCCAGGCTCCGGTTCGCCGATTCGGCGCGCGAAGCCTTGATCTCGTCCGCGACTTTGCCGACCGTCTCCAGCACGACCGCCGTCTTGCTCGGCTTGAGCAGATAGTCGCGAACGCCGAGGCGGATCGCCTGCTGCGCGAACTCGAACGTGTCGTATGCCGTGACGACGATGAATTTGACGGCGTCGTCCGTCTGCCGGATGGTCTCGATCGCCTGCAATCCGCCGATGCCCGGCATCTTGATGTCCATCGTAACGAGATCCGGCTTCAGCCGCGCCGCCGCTTCGATCGCCTCGCGCCCGTTCGACGCCTGGCCGACGATCTCGATATCGCCGAAGCCTTCGCTGATCATCCGCTGCAATGCGGTCCGTTCGATCGGCTCGTCGTCCACGATCAATACCGTAATCATAGTTTCGTCCTCCTTGGAAGCGTGAGCGTGATGCATGTTCCTCCTCCGGTCGCGGAATCGATCGCGATGATATCCTCCGTCCCGTAAAACAACCTCAGGCGATCCATCACGTTGCGAATGCCGATGCCGGTGGAATGGCCCTTGTAGCCCGGCGGATCCAGGTCGGACAGCAGGCTGCCGAGCTTCTCGGGTTCCATCCCCGGACCGTTGTCCCGCACCTGCACGACGACGGCATCCGTTTCGTTTATCACGCGCAGGGTCAGCGTTCCGCCGTCCTCGGACGGCTCGATCGCATAGATGAACGCGTTCTCCACGAGCGGCTGAAGAATCAGGATCGGCACCTCGATCTCCAGCGCCGTCTCGTCGATCTCGCGGACGATCCGCACGCGGTCGCCGAAGCGCGCCTGCTGAATCGTCAAGTACTCCTCCAGCACGTCGATCTCGTCCTTGAGCGAGACCCGGCTGTCCATCCGCCTGAGATTGTACCGCAGCATGCCCGCCACCGAGCTGATAAGCTCGCTGGTCTTGTCCGCGCCCGACAGGTACGCTTCCTTGGACAGCATGTTGAGCGTATTGAACAGAAAATGCGGATTGATCTGGCTCTGCAGGCTCTTCAGCTCGCTTTCCTTCAGCATCAGCTTATGCTTGTGCAGGTCGTATTCCAGCTGCGCCTTGCTCTGGATCTCGTCGAACAGATTGCCGATGTTCAGCCGCATGCTGTCGAGAGTCTTGGCGAGGAAGGCCATGTCGTCGTTGTTGTCGACGACGATGGGATTCTGGAAATTCCCCCGCGACAGCTCGCGCGCGGACTGCGTCAGCTTCAGGATCGGCCGCGTGACGCCGCTGACGAACCGGTAGGAGAACAGCAGCAGCAGCAGGGACACGAAAGCCAGCGCCCAAAAGCCCATCTTCTTGATCTCGTTGCTGCGCGCGATGATCTGCCGGTAGAAGGCATCGTACGTCTTCTGCTCCCCGCCGATCAGCGACAGCGTCGTCTCCGAGATGTACGCGGAGATGTTCGAAGCCTCGTCGAACTGCTCCGCCCCGGCATCGTCGTCGTTATCCCGCTGGAACCGGACGGCCAGATTCATCGCTTCCGACTGGCTGTCGACCATATGCTGGAAATTAACGAGCAGCATATCGTTATTGGGATTGCGCAGCTTGTTCATATCCAGCTTCGTCCGCAGCAGCCGGTTATCGTCCTCCACGTAGCGGCGCAGGTTTTCCTCGGTCGGCGACATCCGGTAGCCGTTCAACGTCGTCAACGCCTGGCGGCTCAGCTCGGAAGCCTGATTCATCAGCAGGTAGCGCTGCAATATCCCGTTGTACTTCTCGACCGTGCGTTGGTTAAAAATACTCATCGAGATCCAAATGAATGCCATGATGATCCAGATGATCAGCGAGAGCATCATCATTTTGTTGCGGATCGTCTTCATGGCGCCGCCTCCTTCGCGCCGGGGGCGGCAACGACGCTGATGGGAGTGAAATAACTGGCGTCGAGCGGCAGCCGGTCGTTATCGAGCCAGCGCCGCAGCAGGTCGACGCTCATCTTCCCCATTTCCTCGTAATGCTGGGACAAGCCCGCCTGCACGAGTCCGGCCCGAAGCAGCGACTCGGTCTGCGGCGAATCGTCGAACATGAACACCTCGGAGGCTCTGCGCTTGGACCGCGAATCGGCGGCCTCGACGATGCTCTTGCCCGAGTCGGCCGGCAGCCCGATGAATGCCTTGACCCCGGGATAATGGTTCAGGATGTCGTCGGTCTGCATGCCCGCCTGCAGCTTCGCGGCGTTCTCCGAAGCGAATACGAGCCGGATGCCCGCGTATGCGTTCAGCACCTCCCGCAGCCCTCGCAGCCGAAGCTGGTCGGTATCCGACGTATCGGCATTCATCACGACGCCGACGATGCCCTCGCCCTTCAGCTGCGCCGCGAGATGATGGCCCATCAGGATCCCCTCCCGGTAATGGTCCGAGCCGATGTATGTTTTGCGCAGGCTGCCCGGAACGTCGGAATTGATCGTGATCACCGGGATGCCCTTCTCGGTCGCCTTGTTCACCAACCGCGCGAAGTCTGGCCGGTCCACGCCTTCGATGATGATCCCGTCCACCTTGGAAGCGATTGCAATATCAACCTGCTTGAGCAGCTCCTCGACGTTCGAACGGTACACGCCCCAGAAGTCGATCATCATGCCGTGAACGGCGGCCGCGTCGCGCGCGCCTTTCTGCATCTCGTTCATGACATAGCTGCCCTGCTCCTGCGAGATGACGACGATGCGCTCCGAATGCTCGTTCGGCGCCGCTCCCGTTCCGTCGGACAGGTCCATGTCGCCGCGGTAAATCGTCAGCATGAGGTACAACGTGACCGCGAGCGCAGCCAGACTGCCCGCGAATACCGTGACAAAAAGCAGCTTTTTCATGCGTACTCCCTTTTTGAAAGCGTTTTTGCACCTATTCTATCCGGAAATGTCGCGTTTGCATAGGTGTAAAATTTGTGCGCGCGGTGGCGGGATTGGATTTACGGGTAAATCCATGTCGCAAAATTGGAGGATTCTGGTTGATTCCGGATGCCGAAAGGCGCGCAAAATAAAAAAGAGCCTTCCATAATCGATCTCGATCTGGAACGCCCTTTGGGCAAGCCGGTCGGTTGGATGATACTTGGCGCAAACGGTTTGGCAACTCGCATGCCGCGCCAAGCTTGCGTTAATAGCCGAGCTCCTTCAACATGCGGGACAACGTCCGCAGCCGTTCGCCGATGAGTTCGTCGTCGTCGCTAAGCGCTTGGCTGAACAGCTTGATGTCCTCGTTGATTTTCTCGTTGTCCGTGCATACGGCGATCGTCATCGCGTCTCCCTGCAGTCCTACCCGGTCGATGACGGGATTTTGCTCGTCGTAAAGATGCTTGTAGCGATAGGCCTCCCGGAAATGAACCATGCTGCGGCTGACCAGAATCGCCAAATCAAGGACGCGATGGAGCGGCAGCTCTTCGGATTGCCTGGACCATTTCTCGCCCGTGTACCGCCATACTTTCGCCGAGATATCGAGCTTTCCCCGGTCGTTCCACTGCGCCAAGCCGAGGGAAATGCCCTTCGCGTCGGAATGGTTGGCGTACCTGCCGTCGATGTGCTCGTAATTCTCGGATACGATGACCGGTTTATGCTTTAACGTCGTCGGAATTTTCATCTTTTGCTGCTCCTGTTCTGCTGTCGATGGAATGGCATAGCGGTTGAATCTGCGTTCGTCTCGAATTACTAATTTAGTAATCCACTAACTTCAAGCCGATCATATCCCGAAGGAGCCCGAGAAGTCAACCCTCCCTGAGCTTATCCCGGTTATTGAACTCGGCATATTTAAGAATGCATATTCTTTAATTCATGCAAGGAACGGCTGCCGTTTCCGCAGCTATTGACTCGTCCGGCGTATTATTCAAGAACAGTCAGTCGGCATTGAACGCGAAAAATATTGGAGCCTAGACGAGTGGAAATGACTTTACCTGCTCCTTCCAGCCTGTTCCGCCCCACCATTCCTTCCATAAAACTCGCCGGCGGCTTCCTCCGCCCATTGTTGACTGTACATTCTTTAATCAGTATACTGATCGAAAGGAGGTATTCATCATGCCACGGCCTAGAGAATTCGATCAGGAGCTCGCGCTCGACAAGGCGATGGAGCTTTTTTGGAGCAAAGGTTACGAACGCACTTCCATTCAGGATCTCGTCGACCATACGGGCGTCCATCGCGGCAGCCTATACGATACGTTCGGCGACAAGAATCAGTTCTTCCTGTCCTGCCTGGACCGATTCCGGCAAAAGTCCTACCAGCGGTTCAAGATACTCGAAGAGCCCGGCGAGCCCAAGGAGCTGCTGACCCGCTATTTCGATGCCATCATCGACAATGCGCTCGGCCCGGACAGCTCCCGCAGAGGCTGCTTCATCGCCAATACGGCCATGGAGCTCGGCGCCATCGAACCGACGATCTCGACCCGCATCGAAGCGTATTCGGTGGATATCGAGTCCCGGTTCTACGACTTCCTGCTGCAAGCCCAGAAGCAAAACAAATTGCGCGGCAAGCATACGCTCCGCGAACTGTCGCGGTTTCTCGTCACCCTGCGCAGCGGACTGTACGTCATGGCCAAGACCGCGCCGGACCGGCAAATGCTTCAAGACAGCGTCAACGTCGCGCTCGCCTTGCTTTGAGCCGAGCGGGCTTAACCCGATTCACGTTTCTTGCGGCTGACGAGCGAGACGTAGATGCCGACGAGCAGCACGCCCAGCAGCGTTTCGATCATGACCGCCACTTTGACGGGGCCGGAATTCGGGGTAATGTCGCCGAACCCGAGCGTCGTGATCGTGATCGCGCTGAAGTACCAGAAGTCCTCGATGCGATAATTCACGTATCCGTTGATGCCGACGTACAATTCCAGGAATTTGCCGTCGGGCAGCGTATGCGAAGCCGCGATCAATCTGCTGAGATGGCGGTCTGACGGGTGGTTTCCGAAAATTTGCATGAAATGCGCGTAGTCCTGACCGGCAAAGTAGAGCGTCAGCGATTTGACGGGTTTCTTCGATGCCTCGCCGGCGGATATACCCTCGCTGCCCTCGTCATATCGCACCCCGTCTTCGTTCGTTTGGCCCGGCTCCTCGGCCGGATACAGCTTGACGACCACTTCCGTGTATCGCTTGCCGAGCTCTTTGTCCCAGGCAGCCATGGAATCGTAATCGAGCATGGCCGGTTCGATGACAAGCGCCTTGTCCGACGCCTCGAACGAATAGAACGCGTACCCTTCCCTCGCAAACTGGTGCTCATAGATCTCGCCCCAATCGATGCCGGTCGCATCCAGCGTCAGATACGCATTCCCTTCCATCGTCAGGTAATCTTTCTTATACTGCGCTTTCTCCAATATCTCCTTCAGCCGATATTCGTCGTAGCCGTCGTAGCCGTCGGCGGCGGCCAGCCCGCCTAGCGTCGCTTGAATCCTCGCCTGCTCCGAGAACACGAAGTCGTCCCCCATCGTCCGGCTCGCCATGTAGTAATAATAGGAACCGAACCATACCCACACGAACAGATACAGCAGCATCGTCAAATGCTTCGAGTTGCGCTTAATCCAAGCCGCGAAGCCGTCCGTGCCGAGGCATGATGCCGCAATCAGGAACGGATACGCCGCCATCTGCAGCCAGGATTCCAGCCGCTGCGCGGAATCCGGTCCATATGCGTTCGATTCCCGAACGAGGATTTGAATCGCGGCAACAGACGCTTGGAAGCCAAGCAGAGCCAGCATAAGCAGCGCGACGTGAAGCAGCATTTGCCGCGAAAGCTTCATCTGCCAATTCGCGAACACGAGCCGCTGGTCCTTGTAGAATCCCCAGGCAAGCACGAGCGCCGCCGCAAGCTTGACCGCCTTCAACGCCCCGTGATACGGCGTGCGGGCAATCGCGTATTCCAGGCTGGCCGCAATGATCGTCAGCGTCATGGCGGCGTGCCTCCAGGAGGATATTCGATCGGACAGACGCATGGCTCGCGCTCCTTTCTTGTCTGTCCCTATTACCCCGAAACAAGAAAAAACTCACACCGCCGGGCGTGAGCTGCAACGCGATTATATAAAAGCATCTTGGTGCGGGGTTATAAGCGCGGAGCAGATTAACCTTGAAAGTCGCCGGTTACCACTCGCCGATGCCCAAATTAAACTGCCATTGGATGTCGAAGCGGTCCGTCACGCTGCCGTACAATTTGCTCCAGAACGTTTCCTGCAAAGGCATGATGACTTGTCCGCCGTCCTGCAGCCGATTGAACGCCCGCTCGAGTTTTTCCCGATCCTCTTCCACGTAAGCAAGACTGATATTGGTGCCTTGGACGAACGGCATGCCCGGGAAAACGTCTGAGAACATGACGGTGCTGCCGCCGATTTTCAAGCGCGAATGCATGATCATCGACTTGGCCTCTTCCGGAACCGGATACGCCGGATCCGCGGGAACGTCCCCGAACGTCATGAATCTAGGCTTGTCCGTTCCGAAAACGTCCGCGTAATGCTCGACGACTTCCCTGCAATTGCCGTTAAAATTCAAATACGCTTCAACCGACATTCCTGCACGCTCCCTGCAAAATTTTTAATTGGATGGCAATGCTCGGATTACCCCGTCATTATAACATGAACCGGCATTCGCGCATACTTGTCACCCATCTTGCCGGCACTTGGACATCCACATAAGCAGGACGGCGAATCGGACATATCCTGTACGAAATACAAGCATGGAGGTCATGGCAAAATGAGAAAATTCAAGCACGGCGGCAAGAACATCTCGATCTATTACATCACGGTCAACAAGCATATCACGGTGTACCAACGGGTAAGCGGCAACTCGCAAATCAACCGCAACATCGGCACCTATGCCAACGAAGGCGGACAAAACGCGAAAAAAGGCGGCAAAAACATTCAAAAGCGCTAATATTTCGCGCTATCCCTCCCCCTATGCAACTCCCGAAGCGCCCGCGACCGGGCGCTTTTTGCATGTGCGAATGTCCTGCAAAGTTTGTCCCGCGGTGACAGAATTATGATATCCCGCGCGTTTCGGAGGTGTTTTTGACAGCTCCCGTAGCGCTCAGCCGAGGTTTCCGTGTAGCGCCAAGTCTCCCAAATCGACATTTACTTGCTATTTATATTAGAATTTTTAGACGATTAAGATTTTGAAAAAGGAATTTCAAAATTATTAGCGAAATATTTAAACAAACCAGCATGACCATTTATTGCCAGACAGTTGTCAACCCCATTATCTACGAAAGAAGGTATTCGTTTGCAGAAATCGCTTAACAAAGTTCTTCTCACCGCGACAATGTCCACGCTTCTTCTGTTCCAGCCGTTCGCCGCGCATGCAGCAGGAGGACAGCAATCAACGCTTTCACCCGAACTGATCGGCAAACTGCTCCAAAACAAGCCGTCTGCAGCAGCGCTTCAGTCCAATACGGGCCCGCTCATTTCTCCTCGTTTGAACACGACTTCCGCCGATAAGGTGAAAGTAATCGTTCAAATGAAAGGCGCCTCCATCGCCGAAGGGAATTATGCCTCCAGGATGGGCGTGAATTCTTTCGATTCGGAAGCGACGACAAGCGCCATTCAAAGTCAACATGCGAGTTTCATCGCGAACGCCAGAAATAGCGGCATCCCGATCCGAGTAACCTATCAATACGACACGGTGCTTAACGGGATGGAAGTAGAATTGCCGGCCAACCAGATCCCGAACCTGGCGAAGCTGCCCGGCGTAAAATCCATTTACGAAAACCGTACATATTACGCGATCCCCGATGCGAAAGTGACGCCGTCCGCAACTTCCCCTGACTGCAAATGCGATATCGATCCGTTGAAGCAGATCGGCGTGCCGGCGGCTTGGGAGAAGGGACTTACCGGAAAAGGCATTAAAATCGGCGTCATCGATACGGGCGTGGATTACATTCACCCGGATCTGGCGGATGCATACGCAGGCGGTCACGATTCCTACTTCAATACGGAGGATCCTTACGAAGAGATCCCTGACGAAGAGACAGGCAACGCAGGAACTCAGCATGGTACCCACGTATCCGGGACCATCGCCGGCCGAGGCGTGAATCCCACATCCGACATCGTCCAAAAAGGCGTGGCTTACGAATCCGAACTACATGTGTATAAAGTACTCGGCTATGACGCCGAAAGCGGTAGATCCTCCGGTTCCACTGCACAAGTCATCGACGGGATCGAACATGCGGTTAAAGATCACATGGATGTCATCAACCTGTCGCTAGGCTCCGACGATGCCAAGGATAACTACTCTCCGGATGCGATTGCGATTAATAATGCCGTGTTGGCCGGAATCACTGCAGTCGTGGCCAATGGCAACGCGGCCGATACCGCCGAGTCTTATTATTATTCGATGGGTTCTCCGGCATCGAGCCAACTGGCCATTTCGGTCGGCGCGGTGGACAGCGCGAGCACGCAATATACGGCTACCGTAACCAGTGCGGTGTATGGTGCCGACGGGACGTCTGCCGGCACTGCCTATCCAGATCAAGGCCTGAATGTCATGGGCTGGCGGACAAGCCAGGAGGACTTCGCTTCCATCTTGGGAACCGACGAGCAGGAAGCCGTATATGTCGGACTTGGCGCCGAAAAAGATTATGACGACAAAAACGTCACTGGCAAAATCGCTTTCGTTTCGCGCGGCTTGCTTGCTTTCGTGGATAAGATTGCGATAGCGAAAGAGCACGGCGCAAAAGCTGTTGTTATCTTCAATGGCAATGCGACTACGACTGACCCCGACACCGCGGAGGCCATTTTAAGCGAATCGATCACAGGTCGTGATTCGTGGATTGACACCCCCTCCTTGGGAGACAGCTTAAGTTTCCTCCCTGCGTTTGATATGGAAGGAACGACCGGACGAGCGATTGCCAGATTGGCTAAAGCGACCCCGGGTTCGACGATCAAGCTCGCGTTCGGTGCCGAGTATCCTTCCGAATCCTTCGCCGGCGACCACATGGCCACTTTCAGCTCGCGCGGACCCAACTCCGACGGCAAACTCGGAATTAAGCCGGATTTTGCCGCACCGGGCGTTAATATCATGTCCACTTGGCCGGCCTATGGCAAGAACGACCCCGCTATCTCGTATGACGAAGCGTACGAGCGCATAAGCGGTACAAGCATGGCTACTCCTCACGTAGCTGGATTGGCGGTGCTGTTGAAGGAAGAGCATCCGGAGTGGACGCCGTTCGAGATTCGTGCCGCTCTCGCGAATACGGCCGATGAAATCAGCGATGAGGACGGCATCCGATATGACGTTTACTCGCAGGGCGCAGGACGCGTAAACGTTGCCAAAGCGATCGATACCCCTGCCGTTCTGGAGACAGTCGAGAGTTTGCAAATGCTCGATATCAACATGAACCCGCATGAAGTTACGAACTATGGCGACAATGCCAGCTTCGGCATCATGAAGGCCGGCGATCCGGCCAAATCGATTACCCTGCAGGTTAACAATACATCCGCGGAGGAAGTCGCATATACGGCAGAAATTGTCCTGCATGATGAAGTAACCTCAGATCCCAAACATCCGATCGAAACGCCGGACGTAACTAAGATCAACGCCAGCTTGACCGGTCTGACGGACGGGACAGTATCCGCGGCCGCCTTGGAGAAAAAGACGTTCGCGCTGGAAGTCGCGCCTGCTGCCGATGCAGTCGACGGCGTGTACGAAGGGGATGTCGTCCTCACGGCCGATGGCAAGCCAACCCTTCACATTCCGTTCGTCGTCCACGTAGGAAAAGATGTCCCGGACACGGGATTCACCGTGCAGGATATTCAGTTGTCTAGCCGGGTCGTCTCTCCCGACGGCGACGGAGTGAACGATTCGATCGACGTGTCGTTCAAGTTGGCTGCGGACGACATCAACTTTTATTACATCGAGATCGACGATCTGAATGATCAAGCCGTAGGCTACCTGCAGGCCGAGGGACCGAATAGCAAACCGTTTAAACCTGGTCGCTATTCATACGAAGGCTTTGACGGCACCTATCCGCTTGATGTAGATGGCAACGAGAATCCCGGAACGCTCAAAGACGGAACGTATTCGCTCGTCGTAGTGGCCGATAAGATCGATCTCTCCAAAAACGTCATCGTTCGCGAGGCTGTGGCCATCGAAACGTTCTCGGTTCAGCACAAGTCGACGCCGCCGACAACGACGCCGCCAATAACAACGCCAACGACGCCAGCTACGCCGACGCCAGCTAGCGCTTACGCGCTCACGGCAATCACCGGACAAGGGCTTCAATCGGTCACGGTGAAGTCGACAACGTCAGCCGACGCGGCGACTGTCGCGGATGCGGATCTGAAGTCTGCCATCGGCACGGGCACCGCACCGCTTGCGATCGTCGTTAACGTGGATGCCGCGGAAGGCAAAGCTTCCAAGCTCAGCCTGACGGCTGCACAAGTTGTCCTATTGGCGGCAGCGCCGCAGGGCAGCGCGGTGTACCTGAACACGGGCGCTTCTGCGCTGGAGCTTCCGCTCTCTCTGCTGAAGTCCGTGCCTGCGGACAGCGGCATTGAGCTCGTCATTAGCCCCGCTTCAGGCCAAGCAGGCCAATTCGAAGCTGAAGGAAAGGGAACCTCCGTCGTTGGCGTTCCGGTCTCCTTCGAAGTCAACGCGGTGAACGGCACGTCCGTGAAACCTCTTGCCGTACCTGCAAACGCGTTCGTTAAACGCTCGTTCACGCTGGCTAAAGGACTCCCAACCGACCAATCGGGCGTCCTGTTCATCGAGAATGGAAAGGTCGCTCCCGCTCCGGCCGTGTTCACTGCGAATGCAGACGGCACCACCACGGTTGCGGTGAACCGTCCCGGATTCTCGGTATATGCCGTAGCGAAGCACGAAGTTGCCTTTAGCGACATTTCGACTTCTTGGGCACAGACTCGAATTCAAGCACTCGCCGAGAAGTTCCTTATCAATGGCACAACCGACACGACCTACTCGCCTAAGAAATCGGTAACGCGTGCGGAATTCGCCGCCATGCTTACCCGCGGTTTGGGTCTAAGCGCAGCTGCTCCCGTGCCGTTCAAGGACGTAGCTTCTTCCGCCTGGTATTCGGATGCGATCGGCTCTGCTTATGCCGTCGGCCTGATCACGGGCTACACGGACGGCACGTTCCGCCCGGATGGCATTATTAGCCGCCAGGAGCTCGCAGTTATGCTGACGAAGGCAAGTAAGCTTTTGAACTTTAAAGCCGACAACGGCGGTTCGCGCAGTGCTTACGAAGACGAGAGCAGTTTCGGTTCTTTCGCCAAAGACAGTATCGATTTCGTTACGTCGGCCGGTCTGATGGAAGGGACGGGATCGAACGGTTCCAAGCGGTTCGACCCATCCGCTCCAACGACGCGCGAAGCAGCCGCTACCGTGCTTTACAAGCTGCTGCAAGCCGGCAAGCTGATCTAGCTAGCGTTTCCGTTTCCGACAGTAAGACAAGAAGAAGCCAGGGGGCCGCCCCCTGGCTTCTTCTCTGCATTCCTTCGTGTTCCTTAGCTTAATTGCGTATAAATGCGGTACAAGATCGTCGCCGCTTCTGCGCGCGTCAGGTGGCCCTTCGGATTCAAGGTGTTGTCCCCGTTTCCTTGAAGCAAGCCGACATGAAGCAAATAGGATAAGCCGTCTCTTGCATACGATGCTGCCTTCGCACCGTCTTTGAATTCGCCGATCGACTTGGACGACGCTTGCGGCAGTTCGTTCGGCTTTTGATCAAGCGCACGCTTAAGGATTACGGCCATGTCTTCTCTGCTGATCTCCGTATCAGGCAAGAACTTATTCCCGCCTACGCCTTCAATAATGCCAAGCGCGCGGCCGATTCCGAGCTCTCGGTAATAAGGCGAGCTTGTCGGAACATCAGCGAAGCTGTCCGTGAATGCGGCATCCAGCTCAAGAAGTCTGATCAGTTGGGCGAGGAATTCCCCTCTGCTGATCGCAGTCTTCGGATTGAAGGTGGTTGCCGACGTACCTTCGACGACGCCTCTAGCGGCCAACGCTTCGATTTCCTTGGCTGCCCACGCAGCAGGACCCAAGTCGCTGAACGTTGGCGCTGCATATACGACGGCATACTCGCTAAAGTGCGACGTTTGGAACGCAAGTTGACCCGTTGCGCTGTCGTATCTGCCGCTGGGAACAGGCGTTACGCGGCCTTGATCGTCTACGTACCAGACAACCAGCTGATCGGCATTTTGCTTCTCGGATGCCGTCGGCGTATACGGCACGTTAACTGTAACCGGCGCTTCGCTATTGCTCCAAGCTACTGCCTTGTCGTCGATCATGACCGACAGATCCAATACCGGATGATTGCCAACCTCATCGATAAGCCGTTGACTCCAACCGCTCTTATCCGCTTGGCGAACAGCGATGGTTATCGTCTGTCCAGCGCCCTGCAATTGAGCTTCGCCCAGCATCGCGCTCGACACGACAACCGAGCCAAACGGCGTTTCGATCACGATCGATCTGCCTGCATCCCCCTTGAACCATGAGGTCGGAAGCCCCAATGCGTAGCCTTCGGCATTCTCAATCCCGGAAACAATTACTTTGATCCGCGTAGCTTTGCCGGCCGCCAGCCCGAACGCATGGTCAATCTCGTTTTGGGACAACGCGGCATAGGCAAGATTGGACGAGGCATTCAACGTCGGCGTCGAGCTCACCGTTACGTTTCCGTTGCTGTCTACATCCGTTTTCGCAGACGGCGGAACCCAAACGCTCCCTGGATTGCTCGGCGTTACCGGCACGGCATCATACTTCGCCGTAACGGTCAAATCCGTCGTCACGTTCGCGAAGTCGACGCTCCATCCCGCGAACGTGTACCCTGTCCGTGTCGGCTCCGTCGGCGCGGTCGCATGTTCGCCATGCTTCACCGTCTCCGTCTTCAGGACCGTTCCGTCCCAATCCTTGAAGGTGACGGTATGCGTCACGGCGGCGATCGCATCGATACGGTTCAGCAGCTCCGTCTTCGCTTCGCCGTCTGCCATAATCGCGACAAAGTTGCGAGCCACGGCGATATCCGCGGCGGATTCGGACGCGACCGCCTTTGCAACGGCAGCGCTTGCCGAGGCTTCAAGCCTTTCGTTGTATTCGCCTGCGCCAAGCAGAACCAAATCCGTAAATAAAGTTGAATTTTTTAATTGTCCGCTTTCCACTTCAAAGGTGGTCCTGCCGCCGTCGGATTGACTCGAGCCGTCAGATTCGTTGAACATGACGGCTACTCCGATTCTTCCGTTCGCGAGCTTCGATGCAGGATCTTTCAGCAGCGTGTCAAACGGAATTTTCAAATCGTAAATCGTCGTTTTGGACGCTTCGTCTCTCGTAATATTGGCCGCGATATCCGTTATCGGAGCCGCCGGCGCATTGGCGCCCGACGGACGCGTCCAAGCATAGGTGATCACGTCGTTGTCGTTGGTGAGCGTGAATCCGAGCTCATTGCGCGTCGTACTGTCGGATGCCGGATTGTTCAAATCGATGCCCAACTGCAAATTATCTTCTTTCCAGATGTTGCCGCCAGTTTGGCTATTGAAGTGCACGTCGTCCGTCACGACAATGTACGCGTATAAATTGCCGTCGTCCCAAGCGAAACGCGATGCTGCGCTGAGGTCTTGCGGGCCATCCCAGGATCCCATCGTCACATACCCTTTGGCATCCATCGCGAACGTCGGCGTCGCAGCGCTCTTTGCCGGATTTTCCGAGCCGGCAGCGCTTGCCTTTTCAGCATAAGCTTCATCCAAATTAGCCGTATAGGCGTAGACATGGCCGTCGTCAAGGCGAAGCTCGAAGGTGATCAGGCCCGCAATATAATCCGGTACGTCTACGGTTACGGATTCGCCTGCCGCAAGCGAGTCGAACTTGATCGGCGTGAACCCTTCGGCATAAGACGACGGAGCAACGAGCGTCAGCATCCCGGGCGCGGAAGCTTTCCCTCCGACATTGTACTTAAAGCTGAATTGCTTCTTAGCGCCACCTAGGGCAAGACCGAATACGAACGGTTCCGCCAACAAATCCGAGCCGTAAATGCCGTACGGGTTGCCGGCTGGGGTGCTGTTCCTCAAACCGGATGCGTAATAATTGTTGCTAAGTTCGATCGACGTGCCGCTCTCTCGCAGCAGCGCGTACACATTATTGTTCTGGCCGTTTTTGGTCGGCTGGAAATAAGAGGAGTATACATGCGCTTTGCCGCCGAACACATCGATACCCGGATTGTTGCCGGGCAGCTGAGTGAAATTGGCTTGCTGGAACCGAACGATCCCGTTATTGATTAATGCTCCCGCCAGGCTCGGGCTTCCCCAGAACGCGCTGTTGTAAAGGACAAGCTCGGCGTTGGGGTCGATTTTCGCGGTATTCGCGACATCGCCCATTTTGACGTATGCTCTTTCCGGCTCCGTCGCGATGTTCGTGTTCACCAATTCCGAATTGATCGCGATGATTTTGGTGTTCTCGTCCGCGTCTTCCACATACAACGAGTACGCGCATCCGTCCGAGCCGTGGCCGATGATCGTCAATTTTCCCGGATAGGCGAATTCGCCGTTCCCCAAGTCTCGCTTCAGGAAGTGTATGCCGTAGACCGAGCCGTACACGAAGTTATTGAAGATCGTCTCGTCTTCCACATCGGAGAACTTGAGCGCGCTTAGGTAGCGTTGCACGAATCCGTACACGTCGCCGGAAGGCACCGTATAGCCTTGACCTCCCGGAAGTCTCAGGGCGTAATGCGGATTAAGCTGCATGTTGCGGATGAATCCGCCTTCCGAGCCTCCTCCGACCCAGATGCCGGCTCTCAAGAGCGTACCGCCCAAATAATCCACATAGTGACCGTCGGTTTTATACGAAGCGAGGTCGATGCCTTTATCTCCGATCGGGATCGTTAAGTTGATGGCATACACGCCTGCTCCCTGTCCCTGCACCAAAAACGGCGTTTTTAGCGTTTGATCAGGGTTATCAAGGTTAACGCTGGTTAGATTCGCTTGCGTGATGTTAAGTCCCCTGATGCCTGCATGTGCCTTAAGCTGAATCAGAGAGGCTCCGTTTTCCCCCTGCTCGCCGCCGGCGTAGGCGGTGAATATCGCCGTGCCGCCGCCTGCGGTATGATGCTGTACATCCCATGTTCCTCTGAGTTCGACGCCCTCGGGAACGATGATTGGATGATCCAGTCGATATCTTCCCCCCGGCAGATATACCGTGCCGTCGCCGTGATTGGCCTTCACATAGTCAAGCGCGTCCTGCAATCGGGCGGAAATGTCCACGGTCGGCGCGTCGGCTGTCAGCGAGCGCGGAAGGTCGAGTCTCAGCACGGCGTTCGATGCCGGTCTAGGTTGTACGCCGATATTCGTTTTGACGTCCTTCGGAATCGGTTCGAACAGATACCCCGCATCATTCACGATCTGGACGGCGGTTTTATTGCTGTCTGCCTTGACGTCAAGTTTAAGCTTATTGATGTGATCGGCAAGGTCAGCGCTCTTGATGTTCAGGTTATAGCCGGAATTGACCGATTTGAACGTTCCGAAATTCGCGCCGAGCGCTGCATGTTTGTCAGCCTGTTTGAAGTTGCTCTGGCTGATCAATGCATTGCCTCGGTTAAGGAAGTTCAGCGCGTAATTGCCGGATTCGTCGAACGTGCTGTCCTCGAAGGAGATGACGCCGCCCCTGGCGTTGCTGACGATCGGACCGTTGAATTCAACGCCGTTGAATTGAACGGAAGTTTCGAACCGCTCGTTGAAATAAACGGCCGTGTCGCCTCCGAATTCCGAGTTCGAGATCAGCAGACCAAAACCGTTGGCGTTGTCGATATAAAGGCCCGTTTGACTGTCTTCGACGTTCAATCCGTAGAATTGCGCATTCGGAGATTCGTCGCCGCCCGGTTCTCTTCCGACCCACATCCCCGTCTTATACCCGGATATGTGCAGCCCCGATACGTATTCCCAGTCTGAACGGTGCATCATGAATCCGATCGCGTTCGCTCTGGTGTACGCTCTCGCGTCCGCTAGCGACGGTGCGCCGTCAAGTCCGGAATTCGCCCAGTATTTCGGGTCGATGTCAACGTTCTCGATCCGTCCGATGTCCGTGCACGTGTGAACCACGATACCCTTGTAGAGCGCCGTTATCTTGCTGTTCAGCACGTAATGCATTTCGCTCGGCAGGGAGATGAAGCCTCCCCAAGCGTTGACGAGCGTAACGTTATCAAGCGTTGCGCTGTTGCCGGTTCGCTGGAAGAACGTCCACGGATACGGAATGCCCTTGATGGTCTCCGTTTCCCCCGTCTTCTGGCCGTCTTCGTTCCTCACTTCGACTTCGGTTTCGGCAGTTAGATCCTGCTCGGGATACCAGACGGAAAGGTTGGTTACGCCCGTGCCCTGCTCCATGTCGACGAAGCGATCGGACACGTTGGCTACTTTTTTGCCGCCCGTCTGATTTTCTCGCTCGTCGGAGTCTACGTACGTGTCATAATTGGCGCTGCCCTTGCCGGCATAGACGGCGAGAACGGTTCCGTCGATTTTGCCGTCGTAGCCGGCCGCATCCGGATTATCCCATTCGCCGCGGAGCTGTACGCCTGCCCGTAAATTCAACACTTGTTTATATTCGTAGGTCGTATTGCCGGTCGAGCTCTTGACGCTAACGGTGCCGGTGGTTTCCGTGCGGAACGCATAGGTGCCCGCCGGAATATAGACGACGCCTCCGCCGTCATTGTACGCCGCGTTAATCGCGGCTTGGAAAGCTTCTCTGTTATCGAATTCATCCAGGCCTTCCGCTTTGGCCGTTTCCTCTGATTTCGCGCCGTAAGCGAGTACGTTAAAGTCGGAGATCGCCCAATCCTTCGCGTCGTTGACCTGAGCGATTGCCGTTCTCATGTAGCTTTCGTAATCGTATCTGTCCGGAACGGTCAACGCGAAGGTTTTCGTCTGGGTTACCGGAGCGGTCACCGGACCTCTTTTGACCGTTGCCGTAAGCGTTACAGGACCGCCGTTGTCCGGACGGTCGGTCGGGATCATCCCTGCAGCGGTAATGAGGGCCGCGTTCGATGTCGTCCATGTAATATCCGTCATATTCTCGCCCATCGACGGCAGGACTAGGTTCGTCGCCACATTATCCGTAGAAGCATTGACGCCTTTGATCAAATCCCATGTCAGTTTGGCAATCATGTTGTTTACCGCATCCTCGTCGGTTCCGGCACCTGATCCGCGAACGACGATCGGAAATGTTTTCACGACCGGCGAAGCCGAAGCTTTGCTTATCGTCGCCGTGAGGGTCACGGCCGCGTTGGCTGCTTGGCGCACGACTGCGCCGGTGTCGTGATCGATGACCGCGTCATCGGAAGATGTCCACGCGATGCTGGTTCCAAGCGAACCTGCCTTCGCAAGCGTCAGGCCGGTTTCAACCAGATCTTGTCTGGTATTCGCTCCCTTGATCGCGTCCCAAGTCAGCCCGTCCGCAGCAAGCTGAACGGCTTCAGCGTCCGTTGGGGGAATTTCAGTGATTCGTATGCTCTTGATGATGGCTCCGGCTGTAGCGAAACGGAAGTGCGCGCCTTGATTTTGCGCGCCGATCGCAAAATTAGCTCCGTTCAGCACGACATGCGAAGTCACCCAATTGTTCCCGCTCCCAGTCGCCGGGATGCTCGCCGATCGATACGCGTCATACCCGGAGAAGGAGCCGGGATAGATCGTATTGTAGTGCAATGCGATACCGCCGGTTGCGCTAGGCCGCCAGTATTCGACCGTTAAGTCAACTTTGTTTACCGGCTTAAGTCGAGGGGCGTTTACGATGACGTACATAAAGTCGCCGACCTTCACGGCGCCGGTGCCGTTTTGAGTCACTCTTTGCACCGGGCTGCTGTCGCCGATTAGGCTAACGTCGAGACCGTCGCCGATCAGTTTCGAATTGTCGCCGGATAGCGTAAACGTGGAAGGATCGTTGATATCCATGAACACTTCCGCAAGCTCATTCGATGAACTGGCCACTGTCAAACCGAAAGGGACTTGAACGGGCGTTCCGCTGCCTTTGGTTATGGTCGCCGTAAGCGTTACGGCTTTGTCCTCGTCAGCGTCGCGAGTCACGCTGCCCGTCGCAGGATCGATGATGCCTGTCGGCGCGGCCGACCATACGATAGCCGTATCGTGCGCACCCGTTGCCGGAAGAGTCAATGCCGTCCTAACTTCAGATTGATTCGTATTGGCATTCTTGATCGTATCCCATGTCAGACCGGCTGCTGCGTCCGCAATGGCTTCGGTGTCGGTGAGATGCTCCACTTTGACTCTCGTATGCGTTCCTGCGAACGGATATTGCGTATTTTGAGCCGTGCGCGCGAACGCATAATAGGTGTTGCCTGCGGGTTTTGCAAAAGTCGCGGAATAAGCGCCCGCATCGAGCGTCCCCGTCGTCCAATCGCTTTCTGCAGGCGTGCCGCCGGTGGCGTTGATCGCGAACTGCACAGCCTGACCGTTCGTCGGCGCTGACGACGATACCGTTATCTTGTCGGTCGTCTCAACAGCCGCGGGAATCGGTCTTGGCGAATCCGCGGTGCTCTGGAAACGCGGGTTCTTAATATAGATGTCGCCTTGGGGCACGGCCGGCCACTGCATTTGCAATCTCGCTGCCTGTACCGTGTCCAAGTTTACGGGATTGAATCCATTCGGAGAATTTGCCGCCGATAATTGTGCGGACACGGTCGTCCATCCATGAACAGAACCGTTCTTGATTTCATTCACATTCAGGTTAAGGCGCGAATTGGTGTCCACATTGTTGCCGCCAGCCGCCATCGCAATCCAGTTATTCCCGTTTAAATTCAGAAGATCCGCGCTCGTGACGTACATATCGAATACAAAATACTGATTCGCGTAGGCTAATAGATTTTGATTGCCGCCGCTAGTGGTGAAGCGGGCGTCCCACATCCGTTCGGCGCCCGCGCCTATCCGTCCGGCGCCCAGCTTGAATGCCGCGTTTCCGTCCGGCGTCGTTGCGGTCGTCCCCTCATTGGCATTGGGGAAATACGCGGCGACCTGCGCGTTGTCCTCCGCCTTCACGGCTTTTACCGTCAACGTAAAGGTTTTCGCAGCACTCGCGGTCCCCTTCGTTATGGTCGCCGCGAGTACCACGGTTTTGTCTACGCCGCTATCAAATAAAGGATCCACGCTTCCGCTGTTGCTGATTGCCGCATTGTCCGAAGACCATGCCACGTCAGTCGTGCCGATCGAGGTCGGAAGATTAAGCTGCGATTTCACGTCATTTTCCGAAGCGTTGCTCCCTTTGATCGTATCCCACGTCAGGGACGCGGCAGCCCCGTCTACCAATGTTTGCTCGTCGATGGACGTAACCGTGATTCTTGTAGAGGCGCCGCTGAAATTGTAGCTGCTGTCCGCCTTCGTGCGCGCGAATACATAGTAGGTGTCTGCTGAAGGCAATTCGGCGAATGGATACGTATACGCATTACCGTCTTGAACTTGAACGCCATCCACCCAACCGGATGCGGGAGCGACCCCGTCCTCGCTTATTGCGAATTCCACGGCTTGCCCGTTAGCCGGTGCGTTCGCCGTGACTGTTTTTGCAGCTGCGTCAAATACGGGAACCGTCGAAGATGACAAGTTCGCGCCTAACGCGCTTTTTTGGAGACGCGGGTTTTTGATGAAAACGTCGGTCTTAGGGACGCTCGTCTCCCATTGCAGATGCATGGCCAGTCTGGTGACTTGGTCCAGCCAGGCGTCATTGAAATTCCCGGCTGCGGCACTCGACGACGATAACTTCGTATAGACCGTTGCCCATGTGCCCGCGGCAGCATTCGTAACCCCGCTTAGATCCAGCTGGAGACGAGAATCGACGTTGAACTTGTCGTCGGCGGGATTACTGTTGCTTACGATGACGAGCCAGTTGTTCCCTTGCATTTTTTTGAAGCTCGCATTGGGAATGTAGATCTCGAAAGCGAAGTAGCCGTCTCGATAGTCGGATAAATCGCCGGAAGACGCCACGCTCGGCGTAAAGAGGTTATCCCAAGGCCCTCCGTTCTTCGAGGTTCCGGTGTTCAAACTCCACGCCTTCTGTCCGTCCGGCGTATCGGCGAATGTCGCCGTATTGCCATCTGTACCTGCGTTTACGGTTAAAGGAAATACGTCAGGGGTATCCCCTTCCGCCGCACTGACTATCCTACTCGGAGAAAGCAAAGTAAGCAGCATCGCCGTAATAAGTAATGATGCTAGCAACCGTCTTTTTATCATCTTTAACTTTCCTCCCATATCGTATTGACTTAGAGAAAGGACAAGTGCATCGGAGTATACGAATTACCATGACAACCAATCAGTTCGCGCTCGCTGTCGCATCACCTCGACGAATTCATTTATCCACCCTTGTAAATCCGTATCCAACCACGATCGACAAAATGTTAGCGGTTTCATGTTCGAGGAAAAAGAGTCTCCGTAGATCTTCTTCCCTGGAACAACATTCTGTACATCTAGTGGACTGAACTTATTATAAGGATATTGCATTCCAATTCCTATGAGGCAGTCTTAGCCTTTACAGGCAAATATTGCCTTGATTAAGGACAATCGCAACTGAACGCTTCACCTGATCCAACGCCGACCTGGCCCTCAGCTCCGGGCTAGGATAACGTTACTATCCTTGATGATGACCTGTTGATTCTATTGCAAACTTCTGCATGTCGAATGCATGAGTATGGTTCGGCTGCGGCAGATGATGGAGATGATGATAAAGTTATTCCGCTTCCCGCAGGGGAGAAAAAGGTCATTACCGGACCAATATCGAAATTAAAACCATATCCCCCGTTCATAACGGGTAATAGAACCGAGAAGGAGGAATTCCAATGACCATCCAGCAAACGATCGTTCCGCACCTATGGTTCGACAAGGAGGCCAAAGCGGCCGCCGAATTCTACGCGTCCGTATTTCCGAATTCCAACGTGACGAACGTAACGACAATTTACGGCACGCCTTCGGGAGACAGCGATATCGTCACGTTCGAGGTTTGGGGGCAGAAGTTCGCGGCCATTAGCGCAGGGCCGATATTCAAGCTCAATCCGTCGGTGTCCTTCATCGTGAATTTCGACCCGTCACGGGTGCCTGATGCTGCCGATATGCTCAATGAAGTGTGGAATAAGCTATCCGATGGCGGAACGGCGCTGATGCCGCTCGATAAGTATCCGTTTAGCGAACGCTACGGCTGGATTCAGGATAAGTACGGAGTGTCCTGGCAGCTCATGCTGACGAATCCGAACGGCGAGGAACGGCCACCGATCGTGCCGTCATTCATGTTCGTCGGGGATAATTGCGGCAAAGCGGAAGAGGCGATCCAATATTATGTCTCCGTATTCGAGGATGCCGAGCAAGGAAATATGATGTACTATCCCCCGGGTAGGGAACCCGACAAAGCGGGAAGCGTCATGTTCGCCGATTTCCGGCTTAAGGAGCTTTGGCTTGCCGCGATGGACAGCGCGCATGAGCATCGTTTTGCATTCAACGAGGCCGTTTCCTTCATGGTCTATTGCGATACGCAAGCGGAGATCGACCATTACTGGGAGAAGCTCTCCGCGGTTCCGGAAGCCGAGCAGTGCGGATGGTTGAAGGATAAGTTCGGCTTGTCGTGGCAAATCGTGCCCAGAGCGATGGATCAGATGATGAAGAGCGGTACGCCCGAACAGCTGGCGCGTGTCACGAAGGCATTCATGAAGATGAAGAAGTTTGACCTGGCGGCATTGCACGGCGCGTACCAAGGTTAAATCGTATTAAAATCGAACAAAACGAATCATCGCGAACGCCGGGGAAGGTACCCGGCGTCTTCGCTTGTTAATCCAAGCATGCGTGCGCTCTCCGTTATCCTTAACCTTGGGCTGCCCGATCTGCCTGCGGTGCGGCACGCAATACGCAAAGGAAAGCAGCCACCTTGGTCCTGTCAATGTCGCTGACGAATCGCTTGACGTCGATTAAATCCGGATTGTTGGACATCGAACGAGCAATTGCCCTCGATGAAACGCCGTGTTTCGTATATTTATAAACGACAAACCCCCGCGATGCCGCGGTGTTTTGTCCAATCAGATGCAATATTTAATTCATAGGATAAACTAGGATTTAGTCAATCGATATAATACGCTGCTATCGAAAGGCTCACTTCCTCTACTCGCCGAATCCCCATATTCTGGCGAGTATTTTGTGTAGATTCACTTTCTCGACTGGCACATCGAGCGCATCGCCAAGCTGCCTTACAGTCTAAGTCTAGACATTCTTGCTTTTCTCGGCTATTAATTTCAATAAAACCGTTACGGTCTCCGCTCTAGTCGCTTTATCTTGCGGCGCGAACCGGTTATTGCCTTTCCCTTGCATCAGGCCTGCCTGCTGCACATAGAAGACGCTCCCTTTCGCCCAAGCCGCAATATTGTTGTCGTCCGCAAAGCTGGTTTCAGTATGGCCTGCGATAAACTCGCCCGAGGCTTTCGCAAGGACGACTGCATCTCCGCACGCGTAATCGGATCATTCGGACGGAAAGTACCGTCTTTGTCACCTGTAATAAACCCTGCCTGTACGGCCTGAGCGACTGCCCCCCTTGCCCATGCAGCGATTTTCGCTTCATCCGTGAACGATAAAGAAGCTCCGTCGCCCTGGGGCTTCGACGCGCTCGTCAGCATAACCGCGAATTCTGCACGCGTTACCATCGCATCGGGCTTGAACGTACCATCGGCGTATCCGTTAATGATTCCGCTCTTGATTTCTTTCTGGATATCTGTCTCAGCCCAGTGTCCGGCAATGTCGCTAAAGCTTACTGTCGGCGCTTGCTCTACTGCAAACACCGCAAACTTGGTGAAGTGATCGACATCGACCGATATTGATTTCCGGTCACTTTACCGCCAATTTCCACCCACATCTTTTTTGCTTCATCGTAATAGAAGACTACGGCTTTCCGATTGTCTCCGATCGATTTTTGATCGAAAACGAAGGTGATTGTAACTGGCACATTGAAGTTTTCCGCCACGTTTTTTAGTAGTTCATAAACCGGACTCGCCAGCACCTCGTTATGTTTCAATAGGCTGCGCGTATCCTTCACCTTTTCGATGAGTAATTGAAGATCTTTCGCGGATGCATCAGCCGGAAGGAAGATCTTAATATCGGACCCCAAGCTAACCTCTCCCGCTCGGCCTGCCGGAAGCGTAAGTTGACCGTTATCCGAAATAACCGGAGCATCGTTCTGCGTCGGCGATCCTCCGCCGGTAGTTGGGGTTGAAGGTACTTGTACCGGAGGTGCGGTCGCGCGCGTTACCGTAATGGTATAGCCTAATTTGGTGATACCGTCCCCGGTAAGCCATTTATCGCAATGGTAGCTTTCGCGTCTTCAGCCATAGCGCGAACGGTTACCTGCCCCACCGCATTATCGACTGCAGCGGAATAGGAGGCGACATTCGGCTCGAATTCCTGCTCAACGGAGATGCCTTGCAGCTTAAGTCGGCTCAACTTGGCATTCGTCCGCGGATTAACCTGCAAGGAATAGATATCGGAGACGCTGTCGGAGAACGTATCGTCCCCAGCATAGGCTGCATTCAGGTTATGAACGCCTACGCCAAGCTCCGAAGTTGTATAGGTTGCCTGGCCCTCGGACAGCTGGACCTGGCCAAGCTGCTCGTTACCATCCAGGAAAATAACGGACCCTGTTGCCGTACCGTGATCCAGGCTGCTTACCTCAGCCGTTAAAGTAACCGGATCGCCAAGCTGCGTTTCCGATTCATTACCGGTCAGGAGGGTCGAGGAGCTTTTCAAGTCCACGGTCTGCTCGCCATAATAGCTGCTGGCCTCATAATGGTTATCCCCGTTGTACACGGCCTTGATCATATGGAAGCCGGCCGATAGAGAAGAGACGGACAGCTCAGCCGTGCCGTCCACGACAGGCGCCGAACCTATGAGATCATCCCCGTCGATGAAATCCACTGCTCCCGTAAGATCGACCTCCTCGGCCAAAGAAGACACGGTTGCATCAAATCGACAGGCTCTCCCCTCAACGACGGGTTCTGGCTTGAGCTGAATTCGGTATAAGTCGGAATACGGTTTACGGTATGCGTCACAACGGGCGTCTCGCTGCCGGAGTAGCCATCGTCGCCCGCGTAGACGGCGTGAATGGCGTGCTCGCCGATCTCCAGATCCGCAGTCGTGAAGGCGGCAGTTGCCGCGGGACGCAGAAATTCTCCCCATCCCATGGTAATCCTCTGGCTCGCTTGGCCCCAGAAGGTGATGGTCCGCGCGGCGGCATCTATCGTAATCTGCCACAAATACCGAGCTCCCGGCTGCTCCCATTGTTTAACAATGTTGCCGGAGGCATCGTATGCGACAATGTCCATCGCATTATCGTTATCGCTATAACTGAAAGCTCGATAGGTATATACTGTCCCCATTGCACAACCGGACAGGGAGCATATTCGTAGCTGTCGGGTCCAGTCACGCAGTTGTTGGTCGTACCGTCGGGAATCGAAACGCTTGTCGTCGCGATCGTAATCTTCGGTTCGGGCTTTACCAACGCAGCCGCCGACAGCACTTTTTCTCCGTCCATGAAGGTGACCGTCCCGCTCGGAGGCGTTCCCTCGTTTGCCGCATCGTCAACGGCGGCCATATATGTCACCTCATCCCCATAAGTCGACGAAGTGGAGCTTGCCGACAGCTCCGATAGCGTCGTCCCCAGAGCCAAAGCCAGACCGGCCCTTGCATCAAACAGGGCGGAGGAGACCCCCAAGGCGAGGATAACCATGATCATTACGCTCTTTTTTACCTTTTTGCGAAACATGTTATGGACTTCACATTCACCTCTTTTAAATAGTAGCAGGCCATAGCTCTTACTCCTCTTCGGAATGCCTCCCGAATGTTGGTTAACGTGCTTTTTGATCACTTTTATGTTTACTTATCAACCATTTCGCAATGAAACTTAAGACCTATTCAAATCGTGCCTTGTCCCAATCAAGATGCGCTTTCATCGGATTTCAATTTCATCATAGAAAAAGCCGCAATTTTATGCGGCGTTTCATGTTTTACACGATATTCAATCTCGGTGCTAGTCAGAAAAACTGAGGTGCATTTCCTTTGAATTCTGCCCGTTAACGTCATAAAGCCGCCGATCGTGCTGGCAGCTTCATTGCAGATGTTTATTTTGCAATCGTACCCGATAGCGTATTAAAGCCCCCGACACAAATTCCCGCCGTAGCTTCCATGGAATTGGATTCGAACTCTCGTACCGCGGTCAAAATGAGAGCGAAACAAACACTAAATTATTTATTTCACAAAAACTCGACCCAAGCATGACTTTCTGGAAATTGCCGCATTAAAGAAGATTTCAGCCATGCTTTTTCTTGTGACAGAAGTGAAGGAAGCATGGTTTGGAAATCAATATAATCCTTCTCTCGCACTTGCGAACTGCCTGCTTTATGGAGAAGTTGGATTTCGGGTCTCAAATAAGGAATGCCTTCATCAGTTCTCAAAAATATTTCATCCATTGGCCTTCTAATTGATTTATCCCTCTTATAGGTCCAACTATTTTCTTCGGTATCCATGATCATAAGTTGAAAAGCCCAAGGCGACTCGTCGTTCTTACTAACCCATACATCATTTGTCGAGTTCAAATATTCTCCTTCCCAGAGACTAAGCTTGCCATCCTCAGCCCTGTATAATATCCAATCCCGAATTAAATGCTGATACGCGATTAATTGTTCTTCACGAGTAATGATGACATCAATATCACTATGCTCCCTAGTTTGTTTCCGCAAATGCAAGTCTAATGCCCAGCCTCCGGCAATACACCAACGTATCGGAATGACAGAGAAAATATTATTTATTTCCGTCACAGTTAGTGGCATCCAATTACTTATATCCGTCCTCAAATTCATCCCTCCACAACAACTTTTTCTTGTTTTAAATTGCTCAATCCTGCATTTTCCTGCCCGTCCCTCGGTTTTAAGGGTTTATCTCACATATACTCACTCATTCGCAGGATTTCATCACCTTGAAATAGAT
>NZ_JAAAMV010000020.1 GCF_009909185.1 Paenibacillus glycinis
GCGCGGAGCAGCGCCTGTCGCCGCCGGCCCGGCGGAGCTGCTCGCGCGGCTGCGCGCCGCGATCGACGCGCGCCAGGACGAGCTCCGCGCGCAGGCGAGCCTTGCCGCGCGCCGCGGGGAACTGGCGCGCGCGCATGACCGCCTGCGCGCGCAGGAACAAACCGCCGGCGCCGCGGCGGAGATCGCGGCGCAAGCGGCCGACGCCGTCGCGGCCGGCTGGCGCGACTGGCTGACGGAGCGGACGCTTCCGCCCGCGCTGTCGCCGGAAGCGGCCATGGAGACGCTCGATCTCGCCGAGCAGGCGCAGCTTCGCGTCCAAGCGCGGGACCGCGCGGCGGACAAGGCCGCGCGGCTGCGAAGCGGCATCGCCGAGTTCGAGCGATCGGTCGACGCGCTTGCGGACGCGTGTCCCGAGCCCGCGTTCCGCGCCGGCGGCGACGCCGTTGCCGCGCTGCGGCTGCTGCAGGCGGAAGCCGACAGACAGGCTGCCGTGCGCGCGGAGCGGGAAGAGCTGCAGAAGAAGCAGGGCGAGGTCGCCATACGCAGAAGCAGGCTCGATGCTGCGCTGTCGGAGCTGACGGCGCGGCAGGAGACGTGGTTCGCGGCGGGCAAGGCGGACGGCGAATTGGCCTGGTTGAACGCGCTGGAACGATCGGAACGGTCGGCGGAGATCGAGCAGGAGCTGTTCCGGCTGAATGCGCTGTTGGGCGCGGGGTTGTCGGAGACGGATCAGGCCCGGCTGGAGAGCTGGTACGACGACATGGACGAGGCCGCTTTGACCGGTAAGCTTGCGGACGCGCAGCGGGAATGGACGCAGGCCGAACAGGCGCGAGCCGGCTTGTTGGAGCAGCTCGGGCGAAAGCGGCAGCGGTTGGAGCAGCTGCTCCGCGACGGGGACAGGCAGCGCCTGATCGGCGAACGCGAACAAACCGCCGCCGCCCTGGAGGAGCTGATCGACAGGTACGCGGTGCTGTCGATCGGCTTGACGATGATCAAGCGGACGAAGCGGATCATGGAGGAACAGCGCCAGCCCGGCGTGCTGCGCGAAGCGTCGAGGCTGATGGGCCTGCTGTCCGAAGGAAGGTACAAACGGATCTCCATGCCGGAAGGCGAGCGGAGGATCGCGCTGGAAACGCAGGACGGCCGCATCGTGGAGAGCGGTTTTCTGAGCCGGGGAACGGCGGAGCAGCTCTATCTGGCGATGCGCTTCGCGCTTGCTGACGAGGCCGCCGCCGCGCATTCGCTTCCGCTGCTGCTCGACGATCCGTTCGTCAATTTCGACTATGGCCGGCTTCAAGCGGCGGCAGGCGTGCTGAAGGAGCTGGCGGAACGCCGGCAGATCGTGTTCTTCACCTGCCATGCCCATACGAAGGATTTGCTGCTGGAGCGCGTTCCGGGCGCGCGGCTGGTCCGGCTTTCCGGCTGATGGCTGCATGAAGTTACATTCTTGCTTCTGTCGTTTGCATGGATAATTCCGTTCAACTCGGACAATCCCGGGCGTTATTGCAAGAAAACTGCCCGGCTCGGCATCCGCCGGCATGAAATCGCTCCGGCTCAAGATCCGCTGCCGAGCAAGCGTCTTATCGGCTGCGGATAGGGGACTTGTGGCGAATGAGCAGAATCAGCCATCCGAGGCTGATCAAGCCGAAGATCGGATAGAGCGTGGAGAGCAGGGGGCCGAAGCCGATCTGGCTCGCGATATAGCAGGCGCCGAGCGTGAGAGTCGTGAGCAGCGTGCGGGACAGCTTCACGCGCTTCTGCAGCTGCAGCGTAAGCCCGTAAATGTCCGCGATGAGCGTCGTGAAGATTTCGGCGAAGATCAGAAAAATATAGATCCACTGGATGCCGTGCCCGAGCTCGCGGGCGATTCCGCCCATCGGGATGGCGAACTGCTGGATGCCGGGCATGTATACAGACAGCGCGATATGGCCGGCGATCAGCATGAAGCCGATGCCGATGCCGCCGACCCACGAGCCATAGACGATCGCCTTGCGGTCCTCGATCTCGCCGCCGAGCGGCACGAGAACGGCCTGCGCCATGGCCAGGTTAAAGGCGGCGTACAGAAACGGGGAAGCCCACACCGCGAACGGCGAGAAATCGCTCGAGAGCACCATCCAGCGGGCAGACCCAGGCGTATGGACCGTGTCGATGATGATGAGCACCGTGAACAGCAGCATGACCGGCACGACGATCGAATTGACGGTGAGGATCGCGTTCATGCCCTTGCGGAGCAGAAGGAAGCAGCCGGCGATCGTCAGCAGCAGCCCGGATTGATACGAGATATTCCAGTTTTCCGAGAAGATCGCGCCAGCCCCGGCGAGCATGACCGCGCACACGCCGAACAGAATAATTTGCATGAAATGGCTGATCCAGCGCCCGAACCGTTCGCCGAACAGCACCTGATTGACATCCTCGTACGATTTGGCTTTCACGTCGTTCGAGATCAGCATCATCTTCGTGCCGAGCCAGACGAACATGATCGTGGCCAGCAGAATCGTCAACGCGCCCATCACGCCGAAGCGGGTAAAAAACTGCAGGATCTCCTGCCCCGTCGCGAACCCCGCGCCGACGACCGTTCCCATATACGTAAATGCGATTTGCATGACTGTATTGATCCGTTTCATCTTCCATTCATTACCTGCCTTTCGTGGACGGCCTCTTCTAAAGGTATGTCCGAGCGGGGACAGGCATGACTATTATCCATATCCATTATCCGACGAAAGCAGTTGATCTTATCTTATGGCTATGGTTTTGGCCATCGGCGTCTTTACGGTTTCGCTTGCGCTGATCATCTGGAAGCCGAAAGGGCTTCACGAAGCGCTGACCGCCTTGGTCGGGGCGGCGCTGCTGTTCGCCGCGGGCCTGCTGGAGCCGGGCGATGCGGCCTACATCTGGCATTTCGTCTGGGATGCCACCTTCTCGCTCATCGGCATCATGCTGTTTACGTCAATTCTGGATGCGAACGGCTTCTTCCGCTGGGCGGCGCTCCATATCGTGCGGCGGTTTCACGACCGGCAGCTGCGGCTGTTGATCGGCTTATGCGCGCTCGCGGCGGGCATCACGGTCTTCTTCAATAACGACGGCACGATTCTGATCATGATTCCGATCGTGCTGGAGGTCACGGCGCTGCTGCAGCTGACGCGCAAGGCGAAGATCGCGTTCCTGCTCGGCGTCGGCTTGATGGCGGATACGGCGAGCGCGCCGCTCATGATGAGCAATTTGACGAATATATTGACGGCGGATTTCTTCGACCTGACGTTCGAGGATTACGCGCGCACGATGCTGCTCCCGGGACTCGCGGCCATCGCGGCCACGATCGCGGTCACTGCCGGCTACTTCGGGAGAAACATTCGTTCGGAGGAAAATCGGCTTGAAGCGCCGCATGCCTTTCCGGAGCCGGCTTCGGCGATCTCGGACCGGAAGCTGTTCAGGCTGTCGTGGCTCATCGTCGGCTTCATGATGGCGGGTTATTTATTCTCGGGGAGGCTGGGGCTTTCGGTGGCGTTCATCGCGCTCGGCGGAGCGGCCGTTCAGTGGGCGGCTAGCATGGCTTCGGGGATGGGGAACATTCGCGCGACCATTCGGCGAACGCCTTGGTCCATCGTCGTGTTCGCGTTGTCGATGAACCTGATCGTGTACAGCTTGTACCTGCATGGCGCCGTTGCTTGGTTTCCGCGCGCGCTGGAGCCGATGACGGACAGCGGTTCGTTCGCGGGCATTCTCGGATCGGGGGCCTTGTTCTCGCTGCTGAGCGCGGGGGTCAACAATTTACCGGCCGTGCTGGTGTCTTCGCTGGCCATTCAGGAATCCGGAGGTCCGCATTACTTGCCGTACGCCAGTCTGCTCGGCACCTCGGTAGGGGCCAAGCTGACGCCGATCGGTTCCCTTGCGACGCTGCTTTGGCTGCAGCTGCTGCGGAAAGGCGGCATCGACATGTCATGGCGGGAATATGCCAAATACGGACTGGCGCTTACGCTGCCGATCTTGTTTTGCGCTTTGCTGACCTTATGGCTGGTCGTCGGCTGAGAAGAGCTTGATCGAGAGAATCCGGCTGTTTCGCGGGTCGAGATCGAGCTTCAGCAATGCGCCCTTCGCTTTGTAAGCAAGCACGCTGGACGTATGCGTGTCCGGTTTGCCCAGCTTCTTGACGGCGTCCGCTTCGTTATCGCCGATGCGAAGTCCGCCCAAGCCGGCAGCCGCCGTCTTGTCGAACACTTCCACGAACTTTACCGCGCCGGCGGCGGTGTAGCCGAGCGCGAAGGCCGCGTATTCCTCGACCGTCAATTTGCCGTCCTCGTCGTCGAGCGCGTAGGTGTCGTTCGGCTTGCCGAGCTTCTTGACGGCCGACGCGCGTGCGTCGCCGATTCCGACACCGAGCAGCTTCGGCGTCTCGGCATGCCAAGCATCCTCGGCTTTGCCCGCCGGCGGGGAGGATTTACCGGGTTTGCCGCCCGAGGATTCCGCGGTGGCGTCGGAGTTCGCGGCGTTAATCCCGGCGTCCGGGAGGTTGTCCGTCACCGGGACGACGGAGCCGTCTTCGGTATCGTAGGTTTTCTGAGGGCTGTCCGATCGGACGTCAGGATGATGCGCTTGCGCGGCGGCATCGCCGGCGGCGGCATCGAGACCGGCCGGACCGGCATAGTCCAGCTCGCAGCCCGTAACGGCGATGGCCAGCAGCACGGCAGCAGCCGCGATCGCGGCTTGTTTGGCCTGAAGCGATTTCATGACGGGATAACCTCCTGCTTAGGCAGTGGAATGATTTTGTAAGGACTTTGTTATGTAATAGACGCAACAGATGGAAAAAAGTTGCAGCGGGCCGCGCGACTCGCGGTATTTTTAACCCTCATCGGTTGCGTGAATCCCCTGCCATATGGTAACTTTAACGGAAAAAGATTTTTGGTGGAGGGAACGCGAATGGAACTGTTAAAAGAACGCATTCTGCGCGAAGCGACGATTATTAATCAAGATGTGCTGAAGCTGGATGCGCTGCTCAATCATCAGGTCGATCCGCAGTTAACGCTGGAGATGGGCAAGGAATTCGCGCGCCTGTTCGCCGAGACGCCAATCACGAAAGTCATCACCGTCGAATCGTCCGGCATTCCGGTCGCGTTCACGACCGCCATGGCGCTGAACGTCCCGCTGGTGTTCGCGCGCCGCAAGAAGACGCTGATCGCCGATCCGGATTCGTATTCCGAGCGCGTCCCTTCGTTTACCAAAGGCATCGTAACGGACATCATGGTTTCCCGCCAATTCCTGACGGAGCAGGATACGGTGCTCTTCATCGACGATATCATCGCCAACGGGGATGCGGCGCGGGGCTTGATCAAAATCATCGACCGCTCCGGCGCGAAGCTGGCCGGTCTCGGCATCGTCGTGGAGAAATCGTTCCAGGCCGGCGCGCGCACGATCCGCGAGCAGGGTATCCGCGTGGAATCGCTTGCCCGAATCGCCTCGCTCGAGGGCGGCAAAATCCGCTTCGAAACCTAGGTTCCATAATCAGCATCTTTTCGAGACTCGCGTTTTGACTTATAATGTTCATAAGTACGGATGGGGGAGGCACAAAATATGGCTAATCTATCAGCTGAGTATTTATTAACCAAGTTGTCGGACGCGAAAAACCATTTTGAACGTGCGCTCGATTGTAAGCATACGGAGTTCGATGACTTGTATCCTTATATGATCGAACATCCCCAGTTTTTCTGGTATAAGCGCTACGTCGCTTGGTCGGAGCTTTTGACGATCGTCAAACTGTCGGAAGAGATCGAGATTGACTGGAAGGGCCAATTCACGGAGAAACAGTCGGAATACATTACAAGCCGCGTGATGTCTTCGCGCGTGCTGGACGAATGGTACGAAACGAACGATTCCAAGGAACACGTCAGCTAAATCGGAAACGAACGGGAACCTCAATGCCTGCGCAAGCCGCGGGATTGAGGTTCTTTGAACATGCGGGGGCGAGCCGGGTTGCGCGCGGAATGCGGATTCGGCAGTCGACGCAAGGTTGGCATTTAGAAAGCAAAGGGCGGGAAGACGCATGATTACGGAAGAACAACTGGATCGTTACCGGATCGAAGGCACGCCGCTGCGCGTCGTCCGCGACAACATCGAAACGAACGACGTGCTCGGCATCGTCGTCGCCTGGGACGCGGAAAGCGTCGTGATCCGCAAACGGAGCCGCAAAGTGGTGAAACTAAGCCGCAGCTACGTCTATGAGCCGGTCACCGTGCCGCGGAGCGAGGTCTGACGGCCGCGGGACCGATCGATTCGGTTCGCGCGATCGGACGCTATTGTTTGAAAATTTGAACTTTGCGGCTTGTCTTGACTTAGATGGCGGCCGGATGCTACTATAAAAAACGTGATTGCGGCATAGCCGCGGTCGATCTGCCAGATGCGGTCGTGGCGGAATTGGCAGACGCGCTAGATTCAGGTTCTAGTGGTGTAACAGCCGTGGAGGTTCGAGTCCTCTCGACCGCATATCTTCATCAACAACAAGCTTCCGATCTGCATATTCCAGCAGGTAGGGGGCTTTTTTTGATCTCTGCCGCGCTTGCGATTCAGGCAGGCATCCTCCCCCCATGTTCGGCATTCCCGGCTAGTCCCGTTTCCCGTTTTGCTCCAATCTGGTAACGATTTCAGCACGACAACACAGACACGAAGCGTTCGTTATGTAAGCGCTGTCCGCCGCTCGCCCTTCACCGAAAACGATCGCTGTCGCAGGGAGGAGATACGAGAATGAAGCTGTGGTCGCTGCTGGCGCTCCCTTTTCGCCGTTTGCTGATCCGCAACAAAATCATCGCGGTCTACATACCGCTCATCCTGATTCCGCTGTTCGCGCTGGGCTACTTCACCAGCCACTTGTTCACCAATTCGCTGATCGCCATGACGAAGGAAAACGTGCGGGACGAATCGACCTTGATCCTGACCAGAATCGATTCGATGATCCGCAACGCGGAAAGCAGCGCCAATACGATGATGGAGGACTTCAACCATATCTACGAGAATTTCCCCGCTCCCCTGACGCCGTTTCAAGAGAACCAGCTGCGCATTCAAATGCAGGCGCAGTTCAGCGTCGATCTGCTTAATTTTCCCGATATCGATTCCGCCGCTTTCATCGATGCGCGCGGACAGCTGTATACGTCGTATTTCCCCGCCAGGGACGGGGACCGCAAGGTCTTCGACAGCGGGCTGATCGCGAAGATCGACGAAATGCCGAGCTACGGCGTCAACAACTGGTTTCCGATGCAGCGGCGGGACTATCTCGTCACCGATCCGAACGTGCCGGTGCTGTCGATCGGCAAGCAGATCATCGATCTGAAGTACGGCCGCTCGCTCGGCATCCTCGTCGTCAACATCAAGGAGAGCGCGATTTCCGCCGTCTACGACAAAATGGGCGCAAGCGGCAGCGAGCATTTCATGATAGTCGACCGTCAAGGAACGGTCGTCTCCTCGCCCGATAAATCGGAGCTTCTGCAGCCGATGCGGGATGAGCGACTGCGCGGCTTGATTCAGTCGAAGCCGTCGTTCTCGGATATGCTGCGCACCAGGTCGGGCGAGAATCTCGTTACGAGCGCGACGTACGAGAAGCTCGGGTGGAAGCTGGTCAATATCGTGCCGCAGGCGGCGATTACGGCGGATATTCGCAAAAATATCCGGATGACGGTCCTCATCGGCGCGATCTGCCTGGTGTTCGCGCTGATCGGCGCCGGCCTGCTCTCGCGCGTGATCGTCGGTCCGCTGCAGCAGTTGGCGAAGGCGATGCGGCGGGTGAAGGAGGTCGACCTGGCGGCGTCGGCGCGAAACGACTCGGCGGACGAGATCGGCCTGCTGGCATCCGTGTTCAATTCGATGATCTCGCGCATGAAGGAGCTGCTCCAGCGGGTGGAGGAGGAGCAGCGGAGGAAGAAGGAGTACGAGCTGGCGCTGATTCATGCCCAGATCAAGCCGCATTTTCTGTACAATACGCTCGATCTGATCTACCTGCTGAACGACATGGGCCGCAGCCGCGAGGCGCGCGACACGACGAAGTCGCTTGCCGACTTCTATCGCGTCGCGCTCAGCAAGGGCAGCGAGATGATCACGCTCGGCGAGGAGATCAAGAATGCCCGCGATTATCTGACCGTTCAGCATACCCGCTATCCGGACGTGTTCGACTTCCGCGTCGAGCTGCCGCCGGACGTGCTGCGGGCGATGATTCCCAAGCTGTCGATCCAGCCGCTTGCGGAAAACGCGATCTACCACGGGCTGAAGGTGAAGGGGAGTCCCGGCACGCTGCGGATCGGCGGATTCCGCGACGAGCAGACGGTGACGATCGTCGTCAGCGACGACGGCATCGGCATGACGGAGAGCAAGCTGAGCGCGATATGGCAGCGGGAATCCGGCGGCGGCGAGCAGCCCGTCTCGTTCGGAATCTACAGCGTGCATGAACGGATCCGGCTGTATTTCGGCGAAGAGTATGGCGTGACGATCAGCAGCGCGGAGGGTCGCGGCACCGAGGTTCGCATCCGGCTGCCGCTGGAGAGGCAAAGGAGGGATTGGCATGCATAACGTCATGATCGTGGACGACGAGCCGCTGTTTCGGGAATATTTGCGGACCAAATTCAACTGGGCGGCGCTCGGCATGACCGTCGCGTGCGAAGCCCGTCACGGCCTGGAGGCGCTGGAGCTGGCGCAGGCGCACCGGCTGGATATCGCCTTGGTCGATATCAACATGCCCTTCATGGACGGGCTGGCATTGTCCGAGCAGCTGAAGCAGCTCTATCCGGACATCTCGATCGTGCTCGTGACCGGCCACAACGAGTTCGAATACGCCCGCAGAGCGATCCGCATGGGCGTGAAGGATTACTTGCTCAAGCCCTTCGACGAGGAAGAATTCGAGGTGACCCTCGGCAAGGTGAAGAGCTTCATGGAGGCGGCGCACGCGGAGCGGGCCGGCATGCAGTTCGACCTGCTGCGCGAGAGCTTCCTGCTGAAGCTGATCAGCCGGGACGCGGATATGAAGCGGGAGGACGTCGAAGCCGCCATGTCCCGGTTCCGCATCCCGGAATCGCCGGGCTGTTATCTCGTGGCCGTCACGGAGATCGATCACCTGCACGCCATCGGCGATGCCGCCGAGCAGTCGCTGTGGAAGCATACGCTGGACAATCTGCTTCGCGATCTCTTGACCGTTCGCGGCGCGCATCATCTGTTTCGCGATGCCGACGGACGGACGGTCTCGATCGTCGCCTTCGACGACGCCGCGGACGGCGCGGAGTTCGACGGGCAGCCCTTCGCGCGGCTCGGGCAGATGGTCGAGCGGCATTTCAAATTCACGGTCACCGTCGGGATCGGACGCGTGACGCGTGATTTCATGGCGCTGCGAACCTCCTATCGCGAAGCGTTATCAGCGATTCGCGGCAAGCTGACGTCGGGCCAGGGCGGCGTCATTTGGTTCGAACGGCTCGGCGAAAGCCCGGAACGGTTTGAATTCTTTTCCGTGAAGCTGCAGGAAAATTTGATCTACTGCCTGCGGATGAAGGATCGGGACGGCGTCGAGATCCGGCTCGATCAAGCGTTCGCCGATCTCGGCAAAGCGCCGACGACGGTCGATAACGCGCTGACCGGACTGATGGGACTGGTGTCGCTGATCTTGTCGTTCGCCATCGAATCGGGCGTCGTCATCGGCGAAGTGCTGGGCCCGGACTTCGCGCCGTACCGCGAGCTGCGGCAGTTGTCGACCATCGGGCAGTGCAGGGAGTGGATGACCGAGCTGTACCGGCGGGTCATGGAGGCGAGCTTCGGCCATCGCGCTTCGAAGTCCGTCAAGCTGTACGAAGCGGCGAAGGAGCTCATCCACGAGCGCTTCGCGGATCCGGCTCTGACGGTCGAGACGATCGCCGGCGCGCTGTACATCGATTCCAGCTATTTGCGCAAAATCTTCAGGCGCGAAGGAGGCATGCCGGTGTCCGATTATTTAACCTACGTGCGGATTCAACGCGCGAAGGAGCTGATCGGCAGGGGGGAGCTGAAGCTGACCGTGATCGCGGAGCAGGTCGGCTACAGCGAGGCCGGCTATTTCAGCAAATGGTTCAAGAAGCACTTCGGCGTCTCGCCGACCGAATACGAGAACCGGAAACGGCCTTGAATCCGAGCACGTCCGGCATTCGCGATCGGATGCGGCGCCAGATGCGCTTATCTTGCCAAACGTCCGCGCCATCCGGCGGCGAAGGCTCGGCGAACCGCAGCGACGCCGGGCCAAGCCGCGAATGACGTTGGCCCGTTTTGCGCGGATATGGCCCGGTTATGACATTCTCTTCGGAAGCGCCGAAAATTTATAATGGGAGCTAGCCGATGTAATCGCTTGCAACCACAGTCTCCCGGCACAATTCGCTTTTCACGGAGAAAGAAGGGGAATGTATTGAGAAATCAACGCTTCACGGTATTCGCTTCGACGGCGGCGGCGCTGCTGATCCTGTCCGCCTGCAGCAGCGGCGGCGGAAACGCGAACAACGCGAACAATGCGGCGACTGCGCCGGACAATGCGGCGACTGCGCCCGAGCCGACCGAATCGGCAACCAACGACGACGGGGCATCGGCCCCGGCAACGAAAGAGCCGGTCAAGCTGCGCATTTACGCCGCTTATTTCGACGACGACACGAAGAAGCCGTACGACTATGCCGTAGCCGAGCTGAAGAAGGAGATGCCGAACGTCGAGCTGGTGCTCGATCCTTCGATGCAGGACGACGGACAGAAGCTGCGCACGTATGCCGCTTCGGGCAACATGCCGGATATTTTCCAGGCCGATTACAAGACGATGAAAGCGTTTGCGGCATCGAAAAACATCGAGCTGCTCGACGACGCGGCGCCGACAGCGCAGTTCAAGAGCGACCTGAATCCCGGCAACGAGCCGGTCATGATCACGCCGGACGGCCATGTGTACTCCTATCCGTTTGCCGGCATCGAGTTCCAGATCCTGTATTACAACAAGAAGATCTTCGCCGATGCGGGCGTGGAGGCGCCGATCAAGACGTACGATCAATGGAAGGACGCGATCCAGAAATTCAAGGCCAAGGGCATCGTGCCGCTGGCGATCTTCTCCAAGGAGAAATGGATCGGCAATTCCTTCTTCAAAGGGCTGCTGACAAGAGAAGAGCCGCAGGGCTACGCGGCGCTGACCGGCAAGGAGCTGCCCGACGCGTTCGAGCTGGCCGCGAAGCAGTTCAACGATCTGAAGGATGCGGGCCTGTTCGATCCGAATGCGACCAACACGAACTATGACCAGGCGTCGTCGATGTTCTATACCGGCAAGGCGGCGATGCTCGTCAACGGCCAATGGGAAATATACAGCGCGGATAAGAACCTCGGCGCGGACGTCGATTGGATGTACTGGCCGGCGAAGGACGAGGCGACCTACGAAGCGAGCAAGTTCAACATGGACGGCTCGGGCGAGCCCGGCGGTTTCTCCGTCTCCCCGACGAGCAAGAACAAGGAAACCGCGATCGAAGTCGCCGCGTTCCTGGCGCGCAAATACGCGGAATTCAAGTATACGCAGCTCGGCAACCCGATCGTGTCGGTGAAGATCGACAAGCCGGTCGTCGCCAAGCCGCCGGCCATGATGCAGCGCCTGATCGACGAGACGCTGCCGAACGTCAAGAGCTTCGCCAAGCTGAACGAGAACGTCAAGATCAACACCGCTCTCGACGATAACACGCAGAACCTGATCGTCAAAGGCTTCAGCGACGCGGACTTCGATAAAAACATGAACCGCGTGCTGGCGAGCGAAAACAAGTAACGAGGGACTAACCCATGGATTGGAATGAGCAACGATGAGACATTATTTTGGCAACAAATGGGCGATTGCCGCTTTTGCCTTGCCGGCGCTGCTGCTGTACTCGCTCGTCGTCTCCTATCCGGTGGTACAGAGCCTGTACCGCAGCTTCTTCGAATGGGACGGCATCGGCGCGGGTACCTTTAACGGGCTGAGCAACTACGCCGAGCTGTTCCGCGATCCGCTGCTCGCCACGTCGCTTCGCAACGGCGGGATTTTCGCGCTCGTGCTCGTCGTCTTCCAGATCGGGCTGGGCACGATCCTGGCCCTGGTCTGCGCGGATATAAAGATCAAAGGGCGCAAGGTGCTCAAGGTCGGCTATTTCATCCCGGTCGTGCTGTCCGTTACCGTCGTCTGCCAGCTGTGGATCGCCATCTACGATCCGACCAACGGGCTGGTCAACCGCTTGTTCGAGCTGGTCGGCATCCCGTACCGGCAAAACTGGCTGACCTCGCCCGCGGTCTCGATCATCGCGATCGCCTTCGTCAACGCGTGGCAGTTCATGGGGTATCAGTTCAGCCTGCTCTACGCCGGCATCAAATCGATACCCGAGCAATACGTGGAGGCCGCGATCATCGACGGCTGCACGAAGTGGGGCGCGCATCGCAGAATCACGATTCCGCTCATGGCGGAGACGTTCAAATTCTGTCTGATCGTCGCCATTACGGGAGGCATCGGCGCGTTCGTCCAGATGCTCATCATGACGAGCGGCGGACCGGGGACGACGAACTTCACGCTGACGTACATGATTTACCGGTACGCCTTCAGCGAATTCGAATATGGCTACGCCTGCGCGGTATCCGTTTTCCTGGTCGCCATCAGCCTGCTTGCCACCGTCATCATCAACCGGTTGTTCCGTCAGGAACGCATGACCTATTAGAAGGGGGCAGACGGCACACTCATGCTGACCAGAATAAAACCCGGTTCCATCCTGCTGCAGGGCTTGTTATGGATTTATTTTATCGTCTCCGTCTATCCGCTCTTCTGGATGATCACGTATTCGCTCAAGAACAACGACCAGATCTTCGTCACGAATCCGTTCGGCATCCCGCTGCACATGCATTTCGAGAATTACGTCCACGCCTGGGAACAGTTCAACGTTCCCCGCTATTTCGTCAATTCGCTGGTCGTCTCGGCGATCAGCACCTGCGGCATCCTGCTCCTGTCGGTCATGTTCGCGTACACGGTGGCGAGAATGGAGTGGCGGTTGCGGGAAGCCGCGCGCATCTACATGATCATCGGGATGTTCATCCCGCTGCAGGTCATCATGATCCCGCTTGCCATACTGGTCAAAAACTTCCACCTGACGAACACGTACGGGGCGCTGATCGTGCCCTACATCGCCTTCGGCCTGCCGTTCTCCTCGCTGATTTTCTACGGCTTCATGCGAACCATTCCCGTGGAGCTGGAGGAGTCGGCGTGCATGGACGGGGCGAGCATCTACAGGACGTTCTTCCGCATCATCGTGCCGATCGTGCGGCCGGCGGTCGCGACGATCGCGATCTTTCAATTTCTGGGCGCATGGAACGAGTTCCTGCTCGCCTATATCTTGATCTCCGACGAAGCGATGAAGACGCTGCCGCTCGGCCTGCTGTTCTTCCAAGGCCAGTACAGCACCGATTGGGGCGGGATGGGCGCCGTCATGACGATCGCCAGCCTGCCGATGGTCGTCATGTTCTTGTTCTTCAGCGATCAGGTCGAACGGGCGCTGACGGTCGGCTCGGCCGTCAAAGGGTAAAGGGCAGGCGGATGGATATCGAACCGCTTATCGCGGACTAAACGAAGGAAGTGACGAGAGGATGAGCAATCCACTTGGTATCGGCGTCGTGGGGGCGGGAGCCATCGCGACGCGTCTGATGGCGCATCTCCGGCTGCCGGATACGGCGGGGAAGGTCAAGCTTGCGGCGGTATGCGATCCCGTCCCGGGCAGGGCGGAAGCCGCGGCGGCCAGATACGGGGCCGCTGCGGGCTACGAGAGCTACGAGGAGCTGCTGCGCGATCCGAGCGTGGATATCGTGACGATCTGCAGTCCGATCGGACTGCATTACGAGCAGGGCGTCATGGCGATCGAAGCCGGCAAGCATGTCCACTTCAACAAGACGATGACGACGACGACGGCGGATGCCGACGATCTGATCCGCCGCGCCGCCGCCGCGAACGTGCGTCTCGTGGCCTCGCCGGGCATGATGATCAACCAGGCGTCCCGCCGCAAGCGCAAGCTTTATCTGGAAGGCGCGCTGGGCCAGCTGGCCTGGGCGATTACCGGGACGACGATGGGCGATGGCGCTTACCATTTGAACGAAGACGTGCGCACGGGCAGCGACGTGCTGAGCAACGTCAACCCCGGCTGGTACTTCCGCAAGCCGGGCGGCGGGCCGATCTACGACGCGACCGTCTACCCGCTCCACGAGCTGACGGGCATTCTCGGCCCGGCCAAGCGCGTGACGGCGCTCTCGGGCATCGGCATCCCGGAACATTGGTTCGGGCAGGAGCGAATCGAGACGGAGATGGACGATTCGACGATTCTATTGCTTGATTTCGGCCAGGCGGTCCATGCCGTCGTCTACTCGACGATCGCCGGCGCCGCGACGGAGTGGGCGCCGAGCATCTACGGCACCAAAGGGGCGCTCGTCGGCTCGAAATTCGGCGACGAGCCGTTGAAGCTGGAGGACGACCGGTTGCCGCATGTATCGGGCGAGCACGCCGAATTGCGAGAAGCGCATGTCTACGAGGACATCATGCAGCTGGTCCGATGGGTGAGGGAGGATATCCCGTCCGTTGCCAATGCCGAGCATGCGCGCCATGTCATCGAGATCATCGAATCCGGCTATCGGGCGGCGGAGACCGGGATAACCCAGGAGCTGCGCACGACCTTCGAGCCGCTCGCGCTGTCCGAGCTGTAGGTCGGCTGCGCGAGCGGCGCGCCGTCGCCGGCCCATCCGGGCTGCCGTGACCGGTTCCGCCGGAAAGCGGCAGACTTGCCGTGGCGCTCCAGAGCCGGTGCCGTATGGGCCGCCATGACCGACCGTTCACGCTGGTGAGCGGCGGACTTGCCGCGGTACGGCTCCGGCGCCTGCGGCGAAACCGAATGGCGGCCGTCTTTCCTTTCGTTCCACGAATACGATTCAACGGAGGTTGGGATACCCATGCAAATCAGTCCATCCGAGCTGGACAGCGGCAGATTGCTGCCGGAGACGATCGAGCTGGCCGCCAATCTGATCGAGGTCAACGGCTACGTCATCTTCGAAAAGGTGCTGCCGCAGGAGATGATCGAACGGATCCATCGGCGTTATCTTGAAATTCTGGAGCCTTATCTCGAGGCGCATTACGAGGAAGTATACAATCCGGGCAACGGGTTCAACGACGGGACGAATCATATTCGGCTGTACCTGCCGTTCGAGATGCCGTTCATCGACGAATCGATCATCGCGCATCCGTTCGTTACGGCGGTGCTCGATCGGCTCTTGGGCGAGGACTGCGTGCTGCATTATTTGGCGACCAATACGTCGCTGCCCGGGGGACGCAACAGCCAGCCGGTGCACGCCGACACGGGCTCTCACTTCGGCGACCGCTGCGCCTTCAACCTGCCGATCTCCAATCTGGTCGTCAATTTCCCGCTGGTCGACACGACCGAAGAGAACGGCCCGATGGAGATCTGGCCGGGCGGGACGCATCTGCTGCCGGACTACCGCTACGGCCCCAAGTCTTATAGCAAAACCAAGCTGGCCGAGCATATGCATGCCGTCAAAGCGCTCATGCCCGCCGGCTCGATCATGATCCGCGACGACCGGATGTGGCATCGCGGCACGCCGAACCGCTCGGACCGTCCCCGCCCGAACATCGCGATGATTTATGCCCCTGCGCCGAACGCTCCCCGCGCGGGCAGCATCCACATCCCGCGGGAAACGTACGATTCGCTTTCGGAGCGCGCCCGCAGACTGCTGCGGATGGAGAAAATCGGCTTCCCGGCGACCGCGCCGTCCCACTGACCGGCAACCGGGCATTAGACGCGAGCCGATCTTGGCTAGCTGCATATCGCTGTGCACCTCGGTTGCTTCAGACGGCGCAGGGAGATGAATGTTACCCGCCTCGCCTGTCCTATCGGCGCGCAAACGGTTACGCTAGCCGACGACGTAAAGAACCGTCGATTGCGTTCTTTTCCGCTCTTCCGCTTCGATACGCATGCTTTCTTCGATCAACCCTTCCGCGGAAGGGTTTTTTCGTTATCGGCGGCCATGCGAATCGTAAGGAACCCGATCAAGAAGGGCTTAGTCCCCGTGAAACAGCGCGCGGTATTTCTGCGGATGCATGCCGGCATGTTTCTTGAAGACGGTGCTGAAATACGTGGCGTTCTCGAAGCCGACCATCTCGGCGACCTCGAGAATTTTCAAGTCCGGCGATTTCAGCAATTCCTTCGCGGCTTCCATCCGTACCTTCGTCACGTACTCGGTGACGCTTTCCCCGGTCTCCTGCTTGAAGATCAAGCTGATGTAGTTCGGCGACAGGTAGACCTGCTCCGACAGCCTCGAGACGGTGATGTTTTCCATGTAGGAGCGCTCGATGATCGATTTGATCTTCTGGATCGTCCGGCCGTTCTTCTGGGTATGCTTGCGGGCGAAGTACCCGGCGAGCTCGCCGAACAGATCGAGCATCGCGTCGCGGAGCTCGGTCGCCTCGCGCTTGTCGTAGATGTCGAGGTAGATCGAGGAGTAGCCGGGAACGATATCCCGGATGTTCTCGTCCACCTCGAGGATCGCCTTGTCGGCCATGTTGATGAGCTCGACGCAGACGCTCTGCACGTAACCGATCGGCAGGCGGCGGTTGTCGCACAGCGCGTCGAAGATGAACCGCACGGCATCTTCGGCCTCGGCCGTGCCGCCCAGCTTCATATGGCGGATCAGCCCGGTTTCGGCGTCGAACAGCTTCGGAAATTCCAGCTCGTCCGCGTCGATCTGGAAATCCCCGATGAACAGCACCGAATTTTTCCCCGTGTAAAATTTGAATTTGATCGCCGCGAGCGCTTCCCGGTAGGAGCCGTACAGCTCGACCGCGCTGCGCACCGGATTGCCGATGCCGAAGGAAACGGACAGCTTCAGGAACGAGCGGACGCTGTCCGACATCTCCCGGCAGAGGTCGGCCGGGCCGGGGGCTTCCGGGTCCCGCTGCCGGAACAAGACGACATGCTCGTTCTCGTTCATGATGAAGGCGAGGCCGTTCCCGCCGCGCGAGACGATCTCGTCCAGCACGTTGTTCACGGAGAAGCCGAGCAGCTGCTTGCGAGCGTCGCTGTAACGCTCGATCGCCTTCTCGTATTCGTCGATCTGCATCACCGCCGCCGTCCAGCCGCCATCGCCCTCGAGCGGAAGCCCGTAGGCCGCCAGCTTGTTCCGCGCGTCGTCTTCGTTCGCGAGCATGCCCATGACGAGCTGGGCGAGAAACTTCTCGCGCAGCACCGGCAGGTTCTCGTGCAGCTGCCGCCGCAGCTGCACGGTCTGCGCCTCGCGGCTGCGCTCCGAGGCGATGGAGGCGACGACCTTCCGGACGATCTCCTGCAGCTCGGCGATCTTGATCGGCTTCAGGATATAGCCGTCCGCGTTCAGGCTGAGCGCCGTCTTGGCATAGCCGAAATCCTCGGCTCCGCTGATGATGATGACCCGCACGGGATCGCCGGCTTCCTTCAGCTTGAGCGCGGCTTCCAGGCCGTCCATCATCGGCATGCGTATGTCCGTCAGCAGGATATCGGGCCGCAGCGTCCGGCACAGCTCGAACGTTTCCAGGCCGTCCGCGGCGTCCGCGATCACTTCTATGCCGAGCTCGTTCCAGCGCACGACCTCCTTGAGCCCTTCCCGGACGTTGTATTCATCATCCGCGATGATCATCTTGAGCATCTTCATTCTCCTCCCATGTTGTCACGGCCGGCATCGTCACGGTCACGAGCATGCCGGGGCCTTCTCTGCTGCGGTAGCGTATGCCCGCCTGCTCGCCGAATACCTGCTTGAGCCGCTCGTTCACGTTGCGCGTGCCGAACGAGTCGTTCGCGCCGTTCGCGCCTTCCGCGCCGGCCAGCATGGCATTCAAGGCGTTCGCGTCGGCGCCGACGCCGTTGTCGGCGATATCGATGACGATCCGGTCCCCGAGTTTGCGCGCGTCGATCTCGATGAAGCCTTTGCCGTGGCGTTTCTCGATGCCGTGCAGGATCGCGTTTTCGACGAGCGGCTGCAGGATCAGCTTGACCGTCAAGTGTCCGTATACTTCCGGCTCCACCTGGAGCGCGTAGTCCAGCTTGTCCTTGAACCGGAACCGGTGGATCGACAGGTAGCTCTCGACCTGGCGCAGCTCGTCCTCGATCGGGATGATGCTGCGGCCTTTGCTGAGGCTGTACCGGAAGAAATCCGACAGGCTCGTGACCATATCGCTGATGTCGGGCACGTCGTGGCGCAGCGCGATCCAATTGATGGAATCGAGCGTATTGTACAGGAAGTGCGGATTGATCTGCGACTGCAGCGCCTTGAGCTCCGCTTCTTTCTTCTTGACCTCGCTGACGTACAGCTTGTTGATCAACTCTTTGATCTGCATTATCATCTTATTGTATTGGCTGAACAGGTACGTGAATTCGTCCTTCCGCCGGTATTGGACCTGGATGTCGAAATTGCCTTCCTGGGCATACGACATCGTCTTGATGAATTTGCGGATCGGCTTCGTGATGTTGTTCGAGAGCAGCAGCGCGATGGCGAAGGCGAGCACCATGCACAGCGCGAGCACCGCGTACATCGCCCGCCGGAAGGACACGAGCTTGCCGTTGAGATCGCCGATCGGCGACACGGAGACGACGGTCCAGTCGAGGTTGTCGATGCGCCGGAAGGAGACGAGCTCGGACCGGCCGCCGATGCGTTCGTCGAACGAGCCGACCGTCTCCGGCTGCCTCAACAGCTTCGGCATATAGGCTTCTCCCGCCAAGCTGCGCCCGAGAAGATCGAGGTCGGGGCTCACGATCACGTTCGCCTTGCTGTCGACGATGAAAATGGAGCTGTTCTCGGAAGGCTTGAGCTGGACGAGCATGCTGTTGAAGTCGTTGATATCGGCATCGATCGTGAGCAGGCCGACGTAAGGAATCGTCATGTTTCGCAGGCCGAAGAGCCGCTTGGCGAGTTTGATCGTGTAGGACGTGCCGCCGGCCGCCGCATCCGCCTGCAGGCCGACGATCGAATAGCGGGCTTTCGGCGGCAGGGCGACGTACCAAGGCTCCTTCTCGATCTCGCTGATCGTCGACACGTTGCGCGAGAAATTGTATTGCACGTATTCGGGCCGGTCCAGCATGTACAGCTTCGGGACGAACTGCTTGGCCGGACCTTCGGGCTGCGCGTAGATATCGAGAATTTTGTTCAGATTCGCCAGCTCGTTCACGAACCCGACTTGATCGGACGGACGCTCGGCGGACAGCATGTCCAGCATGTCGGGATTGAGGTAGATGGAATTGGCCACGCCGTCCATTTCGTCGAATTTCTTGACGAGCACCGTTTCCATCATCGCCAGGTTCTTCTGGACCGAGGCATTGATGTTCTCCGTGATGGTCTGGTACGACTCGTTGTAGATCGTCACGGAGATGATCGACGTCGGCAGGATGACGAGCAGCAGAAAATAGAGCAGCAGCCGGTATTTGAGGCTTACCCGGTTGAACGGAAGCAAGCCGTATGCTTTACGGAGCGTGAGCATGGGAACGCCGCTCCTTTCCACGATTTGATGATAACGGTTACACACCATTATAAGGGGATTAGAAAATGATGAAAAGCGCCCATTTTGGCAAAGCGCGGCTTCTGATCGCGGGCTTGGTCCTCGTCGCGGCCGCCGGCTGCGGCCGCGACGGCCATCCGCAGCCGGCGGCTTCCGAGGCCGCCGCCGGGGCGGAGGAGCGGGAGACGCTTACTTTCGCCTTGCAGGATACCGCCGAAACGCAGGACATCGAACGCTTGATCGCGGCATTCAACACGGATCATCCGGACGCGCCGGCCAAGCTTCTCCTTCTGCCGCGCGACACGTACGACGAATCGCTGAACATGCTCATGACCTCGGGCGAAGGGCCGGACGTCTTCCAGATCGGCACCGGCTGGCTCACCAGCTACATCTACAAAAACTGGCTGCTCGACCTGTCGGAAGCGGCGCCGGACGACGTGCGCCGGGCATTCCCCGGATGGGCGGCCGATTATACGAAGCTCAACGATCATTACTATGCGATCCCCTCCGGCATGCTGACGGTGAGGCTCATCTATAACAAGAATTTGCTGGCGGGGGCCGGCTGCGACCCGGACAAGCCGCCGGCGGCGCTGGCGGAATTGAAGCGCTGCGCCGTCGGGATATCCAAGGCGGGCACCGGGTATCGCAAATACGGCTTCGCGCTGCCGGCGAGCGAGGACGAGGCCGGCTTTCAGCAGCCGCTCGAGATGGCGGGCACGTACAGCGGCGCGTATTATTACGATTATGCCAAAGGAAAGTACGACTTTTCCGTCTATTTGCCTTGGTTTCGAACGGTGCTCGACATGAAGCGGGAGGGCGGGCTGTTTCCCGGCGAGATGTCGCTGAAGACCGATACGGCGCTGACGCAATTCGCGGAGGGGAATATCGGAATGATGATCGTGTCGAGCCGCGACATCGCGGCGCTCGAGCGCATGCGGCCGGGTTCGTTCGAATGGGGAATCGCGATGCCGCCGCTGTTCGACGAGGCAGACAAGGGAAAGGGCGCGCTGATGATCGAGCCCGAGCCGCCCTATGCCGTCAATGCGTACACGACGCATAAGGAGGCGGCGGTCGAGCTGTGGCAATATCTGCTGTCGAGCGGCTATCTCGGGGAACTTTACAAGCAGAGCGACCTCATTCCCGCGCGCTCGGACGTGGCGAACGACGAGCGCTACCGGCCGGAGCTGCCGAGCATGCGGCAATTCTTGCCGACGAACGAGGAGTCGATTTATCCGCAGGAGCCTGAATTCATCTTGAAAAACGAGCAGGCGCAGTTCACGCCGAGCAACCTCGGAGATGCCGCGCGGATGAAGGCGTACCGGGATATCCTGCAGGGGCTTCGCGATCCCAAGGATGCGCTGGCGGAGCTGTCTGCGCAGTATAACCGTTCGCTGCACGACGCCGTCTATCTGAATCCGGTCGTGAACCTGAACGACTACGTCTACCCGGCTTTCGATCCGAGGCATCCGCTGCGGTCGGTGAAGCAGGACGCGGACGAAGGATAGGAAAGGCCGGAAACTCGATAGAAAATTGAAGTCCGCAATAGATAATTTGATGTAGCTTACGCTTGTAAGCGTATACACTTGGAGGTGATAACGCAGAGGAGGAGATTGGTTAATGAGATCGTTGAAGTTGCGAAGAACGATCGGCGTCGCGCTTGCGGCGCTGATCGCGTGTTCCGGCCTGCCCGCCAAGCCGGCGGGAGCGGAGGCCGCGCCGGCGTACGACGTCACCGTGTCGGGCGTCGACCAGCAGACGGTGAAGGGCTGGGGCATATTCCCTTCCTGGAACCGCGCGGACTGGAACCGGGATTTTACCGACAAGACGGGGGCGCAGCAAGCCTTGTTCGAGGATCTGGGCGCCTCGATGTTCCGGGTCATGATTCCGGCCGTGGCCGGAGACGGGGACGGCAATCTGATCGACGCCAAAATGCAGGAAATTTACGGAATCGTCCATGCCGGCGAGACGAGAGGGATGCACGATTACATCGTGTCGGTCTGGTCCCCGCCGATCGGGATGAAGACGCTGCCGACCGTTAATGGATGGACGGGCTCGGAGCACGTGAGGCTCCGCACCGACAAGGAGACGGCTTACGCGGACTACCTCGTCAAATCGATTCAGTGGCTGGCGGCTCACGGCGCGAGCGTGCCCAAGGCGCTCAGCTTCCAGAACGAACCGTTGTCGCAAATCGTCAGCGAGTGGTGCTACTGGGGCGGAGACAACGGCACGCAGTACCAGCGCGTCGCCAAGCTGCTGCGCGCCAAGCTCGACGCCGCCGGGCTGAACGCCGTGGAGATTCTCGGTCCGGAAGGCGCAGCTTATCATGAGAACGAGCTGCTGCTCGGCGAAGATTTCTCCGCGCTCCGCAGCGACCCGGAGCTGAACGCGGCGATCGGTGGGCTGGCCTCGCATAGTTATTTCGCCAAGGGCTTCGACAACAACGACGTGTACAAGAACTATCGCGCCGCGCTCGATCAGGTGCCGGACAAGGACCTGTGGCAGACCGAGTACAGCACGCTCATCGCCGGCGTCTCGGAGATGGACATGGCGATCAACGCCGCCCAGCGCCTGGCGGGCGACATGGCGCTCATCAAGGACAATTATTGGTTCTGGTGGCTGGGCTGGGCGAACGGCAGGCACCCGACCGACGTCGGCGAGGTGCTGCTTGACGGCGACGGCTATACCGTGACCAAGTCGAAAGCGTTCTACGTGCTCAGCAATTTGTTCAAGAACGTTCCCGTCGGCTCGACCGTCAGACGAGTCAGCGCGGATCCGGCCTCCGGCTTGACGACGACGGACGCGGTATGGATGGACGCGGTCGCGTTCGTGAACGGCAGCCAAACGACCGCGCTGCTGGTCAATCCGACGAACGCCGCGAAAACCGTGAACGTGAACGGCCTGACCGGGACGACGGCCAACGTGTACCAGCTGACCGCCGACGTCGCGAAAGGCCAGGACATGCAGCTGGCGGCTTCCCGCAACATTCAAGGCGGCAAGGCTTCCGCGGTCGTGCTGCCGGCCAGGAGCGTGTCCGTCGTCGTCACGTCCGACGAGGACGCGGCGCCGCCGCATATCGTGTTCGATCAGTCCGGCAGCACGTCCGTCAAGGATGCGGCCTATGCCGTGAGAGACTCGCAATTCACGGTGTCGGGGCATCTGGATGAAGCAGGCACGCTGCTGATCAACGGACAAGCCGTGCCGGTCGCGGGCGATAACAGCTTCAGCACGACCGTCGCGCTTGGGCCCGGGGATAATACGATCACGGCCGTGGCGAAGGATGGAGCCGGCAACGAAGGCGAGCCCGTGACGTTGTTCGTCAGGTACGATCCGTCGTACTTGGGGCTGACCTTGGACCAGAGCGGACTGCAGTACGTCAAGCAAGGGGATTACGCCGTCTCGGGCCGGACGAACGGCAGCGCGGCGGTGACCGTGAAGCAGACGGCCGGCGGCGAAACGGTCAAGCAGGAGACGATCCAAGTGGGAACGCCGGATGAAGGCGGCGGCCAGGCGGGCGACGTCATCCGGCAGATCCTGAACGATAACTACGTCTCGTCGGGAGCGGGGTTGACCAGCGCGCAAGGCGGCTTTACGACGAACGCGCAGGTCGTGTGGGACAGCCGATCGGTATTCGCGCCGGCCGAAGGGGAGCGCTCGCTCCGGTTGAAATTAACGGCCGGCTTTGCCCGCGTCGGCTTGAATTTCCTGAATTCGGGGAATCAAGCGGCAGCGGAGGATTATGCCGCGGTCAAGGACACCGCGGCGCTCCAATTCCAGGTGTATACGAAGAGCAAGGTGGACAGCTTCTCCGCCGTGCTGATCTCGGATAACGGCGGAACGGCGGTCGAGGCGAGGCTGCCGCTCTCGAGCTACATTGCCGCCGCGGATTACGGGGCCAAGTGGACGCAGGCGACCATTCCTTTGTCCGATTTCGACGCGGCGCAACGCTTCAACGCAGCGACAGGCGAGGCAACCTCGCTGCCCGTGCAATGGAGCAGCGTCAAGGCAATCGGCTTCGAAAGCAATCATACGGCTTATTACGATCCGTATATCGACGATTTGAAGATCGTATCGACCGGCAGCCAGGACGACGGCTCGGACGGCGGCGATGACGGCGGCAACGCGGCTCCGCTTGCGTTCAGCACGGTCTTGAACTTGAGCCAAGGCGAGAATGCGATCGCCGTCACGGCGTCCAATCTGCTGAACCAAACCGCCGTGCCCGCGTCGGTGCGGGTCGTGTACGATCCGAACCCGCCGGTGCTGACCGTGCCTTCCGAAGGCTCGACCTCGGGTACCAGCTACGTGTTGAACGGCAGCGTCAACGAGGATGCCGTCATCAGCGTCAACGGAACGACGGCGACCCTGAAGCCTGACCGCACGTTTACGGCCGTGGTCCGCGTGACCAAGGGCGAGAATACGATTACGGTCACGGCGAAGGATCCGGCAGGCAACGAATCGCAGTCTGTCGTCATCGTGACCGCCGATCCCGTCGAGGACGGATCGTTGGCGCCGGGCGTCGCGGTCTCGGACCGGGCGGCGGCCGAGCCGACGATCGACGGGGAGCTGTCCGAACCCGGCTGGTCGGTCAACAACCGGGTGGAGAAGATGATCACCGGCGCATCCGACAACAACGTCACGTTCGGCTCGATGTGGAACGACGACAAGTTGTTCGTCGCGATGAAGGTGCTGGACGCCAATCTGGTCAACGATACGGCCGGCGCCTTGACCTATCAGGACGATTCGATCGAAATCTACCTGGACGGGGACAACGCGCGCAGCTCCGTGTTCGGCACGGACGATCATCAAATTACGCTCGGCTGGCATGATGACCAGCTGTCGGTCGGCGGAGACATACCCGGCATCACCTTCGCGCAGAAGGATATCGACGGCGGATTTACGGTCGAAATGGCCATTCCGTGGAGCGGGATCGGCATTCAGCCCCCTGCCGACAATGCGGTGATCGGCTTCGACGCGGCTTATAACGACGACGACGGCGGCAACGGCGGATTGCGTCAAAGCCAGCTGATGTGGCGAGGCAACGCGGACAATTGGCGCAGCACGGCCGCCTTCGGCAGCTTGTATTTGAACGACGGCAAGAACGCGGCTGCCGCAGTGGAGCCTTCCGGCGCGCTGACGGTCGACGGGGCGCTTAACGAGCCGTCCTGGTCGCTGAACAACGACGTAACCAAGGCGATTACCGGTACGTCCAATAACGGCGTCAGCTTCGGAACGCTCGGCGACACGCAGAATTTGTACGTCGGCATTGAAGTGCTGGATGCCGATCTGCGCAACGATACGGCCGGCGCGCAAACCTATCAGGACGATTCGGTGGAGGTTTACCTCGACGCCGACCATAATCAAGGCGCCGCATACGATTCGTATGACCATCAGCTGACGCTTGGCTGGCATGATACGCAGCTGTCCATGATCGGCAATTTGGCCAACGTACAATATGCGCAGAAGGACATCGCCGGCGGTTATACGGTCGAGCTGGCTATTCCGTGGGCGTCCCTCGGCATCGATCCGGCCCGCGATATTACGCTCGGCTTCGATATCGGCAATAACGACGACGACGGCGGCAACGCCGGCAATCGCGAAAGCCAGATCTTATGGAACGGAACCGGCGATAACTGGCGGGACACCTCCGGCTTCGGAAACCTGTTGAACCATAACCTGAGTCTCGCGCTGCCGGACGATGAAACGCCAGATCCGGACGGACTCTCTTTGTTCACGGATGACAATGCGAATTTGAGCAAGCTGTACGCCAAATCGAATCTGATCGTCAACGCCTCCGGCCATCCGGAGAATTTCTCTGGCGATGCTACACGTATCGCGCACAATATCGATAATCCGACAACGCCGGAATACGTCGTTTACCGTTCGCCGGAGGGAGACATCTATTCCTTCGACATTACGACCGGCCTGTTCTCGGGCACGCCGCAATTCGCCTTCTACGGCTCGGCGGACGGCGCGAATTTCACGAAAATCACGGCGGCTTCCAAGCTGACGGGCGGAGCGAACGGTTATGCGGTATTCAGCAATACCGCGAGCGGACTGCCGGCGGGAACCAAATACCTGAAGATTGAATTCCCGGGCCTGGAGAACTGGAAAGAGCAGCTGATGAACGTCGGCTTCAAGTACTTCGGCGCCACGACGCCGCCGGATGACGGAGAGGTCTCGACCTTCACGGACGAAGCGGCCGACTTGTCCAAGCTGATCGGCAAATCGGGCCATATCGTCAATGCCTTCGGCGGGCAGCTGGAGAAGTACGCCGGCGACGGCGACCGGATCATTCATTCGAACGACGACAGCCTGGAACCGGAGTACGTCATCTACAAGTCGCCGGACGGCGATATCCGGTCCTATAACGTCAACGTGACGAACTGGACGAGTCTGCCGAAGACGGTCAAATTCACGCTTTACGGTTCCGCGGACGGACAGAGTTTTACCGAGCTGCCCGTTCATTCGCAAATTCTCAGCAATGCGTCCGGTTACGACACGATCGGCTTGACCGGGGACGATCTGGCGAGCGGGATCCGCTACCTGAAGATCGTGTTCCCTTACGGGGATCCGGCGTGCGACAACTGGACGAGCACGATCAACAAAGTCGCGTTCGCGTACGCCGCCGATGCGACTCCGGCGGAAGGTCCGATCTCGGCTTCCGCGGTCTTGTCGGGCGCGTCTTCCGTTTCGGCGGGTCAGACCTACGTGCTTCATTACGGGGTGTCCGACCTGCAGGGCAGCATCGCGGCGGAGGACCTGAAGCTTCAATACAACCCTGCCCTGTTCGAATTCGTCTCGGTCAACGAATCGAAACCCGGGTTCGCGATTGCCGGACAGTCGGCCGTCCCGGGCACGGTGCACGTGATTCTGGCCGCTGCCGGTACCGCGAATGCCGTGAACGAGGACGGCGATATCCTTCAATTCACGCTCAAGGCGAAGACACCGGACACAGCCGTATCTTCGGCGTTTTCAATAACGAACAACGTCGTCTCCACGGTCGGCGGGGAGGAAACGCAGCTGGAGAACGCGGCGCATAACGTCGAGATCGCGATCGTCGACAAAACGGCGTTGTCCGAGGCGATCGCGCAGGCGCAGGCTGCGCTGAACGCCGCTGTGGAGGGCTCGCATGCAGGACAGCACCGAACGGGCTCCAAAGCGATTTTGCAGGCGGCGATTGCTGCCGCCCAATCATCCGCGAACGATGCCGCGGCAACGCAGGCGCAAGTGAATCAAGCCGTCCTGACGCTGCAAGCTGCCGTCCAAACGTTCGCGCAATCGGCCATCCAGACCGGCGATATGAACGCGGACGGCAAGATCAGCGCCGGCGATCTCGGCATCGCGGCCGGTTATTACGGCAAAACCTTAACGGATGCCGGCTGGGACGAGACCTACCGAGACGCCGACATGAACGGCGACGGCATCATCGACACGGCGGATTTCGCCGCGCTGGCCGCTTATTTCCTATAAGACCAAGCCTAGGAGCAGTCCCGCGTTTCGGGGGGATTGCTCCTTTCCCGTCGCGGAAGCATCCTTGCCCTTGCATATCCGATAGAATTTTGAAGGCCGCCGTAGATAATTTGATTCAGCCCGGGAGCGAAAGCGTCTACAATGGGAACTGTTACGGGACATCGTTACCGCTTACACAAACAAAGGAGGGTTTTACATGCAACGCAAATCCAAAATCGCCACCACGCTTCTCACCGTCGCGTTCGTTTCTTCGCTCGCGCTGACGGGCTGCGGAAATTCGAACGACGGGAACGGCGCGAACGCGACTAACGCGGCGGAGCCGGAGACCGCGAACACGAACGCGAATGCGGCGCAAACGGAGAACGCGGCGCCCGCGGACGAGAAACCGGCCCTGGATCCGGTAGAGCTGTCGATCTACTATCCGGGCACCGAGCAGAAGGACGTAGCCGCGGTCGAAGAAGAAATGAACAAGGAGCTCAAGGACAAAATCAACGCCACCGTCAAAATCAACGCGGTCGACTGGGGCAACTGGGCCCAGAAAATCAACCTGATGGTCGCCTCCGGAGAGCCGTTCGACCTCTTGTTCACGGCCGGCTGGGATAATTTCAGCGGCAATGTCGCCAAGGGCGCCTTCCTCGACGTCACTTCCCTGATCGACCAATACGCCCCGGAAACGAAAGCGCAGATGAATCCGGAGCTGCTGACGGGCACGGCGATCGACGGCAAGAACTACGCGGTGCCGGTAGAGAAAGAAATGGCCAGCGAATTCGGCATCGTGCTGAACAAAGACCTCGTGGACAAGTACAGCTTCGATATCAGCACGATCAAGACGTACGAGGACCTGGAGCCGATGCTGCAGGTCATCAAAGAGAAAGAGCCGAACGTGACGCCGTTCTGGGGCGGTAAAAACAACGTCACCCTCATCCCGTTCGAGCAAATCGGCGCCGTACCCGGCGCGATCAAGAAGGATGGCGGCACGACGGTCGTCGACCAGTGGGAATCGCCCGAAATGCTGCAAATGCTGAAGCTGATGAAGGACTGGAATGGCAAAGGCTATTTCCAGAAGGATCCGGCCACTCAAAAAGACGCCGCTCCCGGCAACAAAGCAGGCACGGTCTTCGCGCAATGGCAGCAGCTCACGCCGGGCAAAGACAAGGTGCTCAGCCAGCAATGGGGCCATCCGATGGTGCAAGTCGTCATGACGGAGCCTTATACGACAAGCGGCGATCTGAACGGCGCCATGACGGCCATCTCCCGGACCTCCAAAAATCCGGAGCGCGCCATGATGCTGATCAACCTGCTGCATACGGACGCCAAGCTGCTGAACACGCTCGTAAACGGCGTGGAAGGCAAGCATTTCGCGAAAGCAAGCGATACGGTCATCAAGCTGCCGGACGGCGTTCAAGCCGGCCAAAGCGGTTACACGCCAGGCAACAACTACATGTTCGGCAACCAATTCCTCAACTATCTGTGGGATAACGAGGATCCGCAAAAATGGGAAGCGTACAAGGCGTTCAATGCCTCGGCGAAGCCATCGCCGATCGTCGGCTTCAGCTATAACGCCGAACCGGTCAAGAACGAAGAAGCGGCCATCAACAACATCTTCAACTCGTTCATCGACGGCCTCAGCACCGGCGTCATGGATCCCGACAAGGATCTGCCCGACTTTATCGCCAAGATGAAGCAAGCCGGACTGGATAAAGTCATTGCCGAGAAACAAAAGCAAGTCGATGCTTTCCTAAGCGGCAAGTAAGCAATACCTGCAGGCGAATAGCGAGGCCGGCATGTATACGATTGCCGGCCTCTTCAATTGATCGTGAAAGGAGCGGAGCTCATGAACCGTCGCGCTGGCTTGCTATTCAACCTCGTGAAATACCGCGCCTTGTTCCTGATGCTGATTTTGCCGGCAGCGGTACTGGTGTTCAATAACTATATCCCGATGTTCGGCGGCATCGTCGCCTTCAAGAACTACAATTTCGAGGGCGGCATCCTGGGAAGTCCCTGGGAAGGGTTGGATAATTTCAAGTTTTTGTTCCAAACGGAAGATGCCTTGATCGCGACCCGCAATACCCTGCTTTATAATGGATTGTTTATCGTCCTTAACACGGTCGGAGCCATACTTCTGGCCATCGCGCTGAACGAATTGCGAAGCCGGAAACTGGCGAGGTTTTTTCAAAGCAGCTTGCTTTTCCCTTATTTCTTGTCTTTCGTCGCCGTCAGCTATCTCGCCTACGCCTTCCTCGGCGGATACGGCTATATCAACAAAGTCATTTTGGAGCCGCTCGGGTTCCATGAAATCTCGTGGTATACCGAACCTAAGTACTGGACGGTCATTCTACCGCTCGTTAACCTTTGGAAAAATGTCGGCTACGGGATGGTCCTTTATTTGGCCGCCATCATCGGAATCGATCAGGAATATTACGAGGCAGCCGTTATCGACGGAGCCTCCAAATGGCAGCAGATTCGGAAAATCACGATCCCGTTGATCGTCCCGGTCATCATCGTGATGGTTATCTTGCAAATCGGCCGCATCTTCAATGCGGATTTCGGCTTGTTTTATCAAGTGCCGCTCAATACGGGCGTGCTTTACCCGACGACAAACGTTATTGATACCTTCACCTACCGCTCGCTGCTTGTCACCGGCAATGTAGGGATGTCGGCAGCCGCTTCCCTTTATCAATCGGTGGTCGGGTTCGTGCTCGTGCTGCTGACCAATTTCATCTTGCGCAAGTCAAGCCGCGAAAACGCGCTGTTTTAGGAGGGAACCGAAATGAATGCTCACGCCGACGCTCAGGTCTCGGGCGGCCGTCCTGCGGAAAAAAAACGCGCGGTGAAGAAGGAATATTCAAGCAATAGCTTAACGGGCTGGGCGAACGGGCTTCTAGTCGCCGTCTTCATGCTGCTTAGCTTGGCATGCCTGTATCCGGTGCTGCTTGTCATCGCGGTATCGCTCACGGACGAGCAGGCGATCGTGACTCATGGCTACAATATTATTCCAAGGGAATTCTCGGTGTACGCGTACCGCTATTTGTTCGAAGACGCGACGCAGATCTTCCGCGGGTACGGCGTCTCGATTCTGGTCACGGTAATCGGCACGATCGGGAGCCTGCTGCTGACCTCGCTGCTCGCATTTCCGCTCTCCCGCAGAGACATGCCTTACCGCAACGTCATTGCCTTTGCCGTATTCTTCACGATGCTCTTCAGCGGCGGGCTCGTCCCGTGGTATCTCGTCTATAATGCGGCAGGCCTTAACAATACGCTGCTCGCGCTCATTGTTCCGCATCTGGTAATGCCGTTCAATGTCATCATCATGCGTACCTTCTTCGCGAACACGATACCGGTGTCGCTGATCGAATCGGCCAAGATCGACGGGGCCGGGGAATTCCGGATTTTCGCCCGAATCGTCCTGCCGCTATCCTTGCCGGTCATGGCGTCCATCGGCTTGTTTCAGACGCTGGCCTATTGGAACGATTGGTTCACGAGCTCGGTGTTCATCAGCGACAACCATCTGGTGAGCCTGCAATACCTCATGTACAAGACCATCTACAACATTCAATATTTGAGTTCCGGCTTGGTCGACGCTTCCGTTGCCGGCACGGCCTCGGCGGCGATTCCGACCGAGACGGTCCGGATGGCGATGGCGATCGTCGGCATCGGGCCCATCGTGTTCGTCTATCCGTTTTTGCAGAAATATTTCGTCAAAGGCTTGACCGTCGGAGCCGTCAAAGGCTGACGAGCCGGCGCATGCCGGACAAGAATAAGGAGGCAGCCTCACGTGAACGACCCGTTGGATAATTACGCGCTTGATCTGCGCAAAAGCACGGCTCCGCCCAATCATATCGCGGTGAGCAGCTTGTACAGCGTCACGGCACCCCAGTACGGCACGGTGACGGGTGTCAAAGGCTGCTACTCGCCGCCCTATGCGGCGGGCGAGCTGCAATTTGGTTTGGACTTGGTAGCTGACGGCCACAAAGTCGAGGATACCGGCAATTTGGGCAAACGGGACTGCGGTCTCCTGTTCGCGGGGGCGGTGTGGCGACCCGACCGCATCGTTCGCCGCGGAACGTATCATTGGCTGAAGGAAGAGGGACTTGTGTCGCTGGGCGTAATTAGCGAACTCGTGCCGTTAACCGGCAAGGCCGGCTTCGTGCTCGCAGTGCGGGTTACGAACCGCTGCGACAGAAGCGTCGCACTGGAAATCATGCCGCGGCTTGAGCCGGGGAGCGTCCGCAAGGTGCCGTTAGGCGCATGGAATTTCAGCCCTCCGGTAGGCGGAACGATTCCGAAGCGTCTAGGCGACGAATCCGTCTGGGAGAACGAAGCCGTGCGGATCTCCGTCTATCATGACCGGCTTTCCGCCATTATGTCGCCGGGACAGGAATACGCGTTTCGCATCGCGGTCGTCCTGACCGATGCCGGCAGGGAGTCCCCCTTGCCGAATAGTTTGGCCGACTGGGCGAAGGAGACGGAAGAACGCTGGAGAGGACTTATCGCCCGTTCGGAAACGGCCATGCCGCGGCTGGAGACCGATATTCCGGGACTCGAGGCGTATTATCGCCGGTCGCTGATCAGCGGCTTGATCTGTCTGTGGGACCATCCGGAGTTCAAAATCCGACCGTTTCCGGTCACCTCCGGCATCGACGGAGGCGGCATCAACAATTACCCGTGGGATGCGGCGGGTTACGTGGGTCAAACCTTGACGATGCTGCTGGGCAGCGAAGGCTCGCTGCAGTACCTGCGTTTTATGGAAGAAGGCGGGATCGATCGGCATATTTGTTTCGCCCCTGACGGCACGGGCTACGAGCCGTTCGCGTATTCCTACAGCTTGTGGGCATTCTTTCATTTTGCCTGGTCGCTCTTCAGCCAGCATGGCGTGATCGCCGAGCTTTACCCGGTGCTGCGACGCGTGCTGGAGATCGACGAGGAGAGGCTGCTTCGCCGGGGCGAGCTGCTCGATTACGGCAATCATCATCATCTGCTGGAGATGCGCGGCAGCGGCTACGAGCACGTGGTCGCGAGTCCGAACGCGGAACGCGCCTGGTGCTACGACAGGCTGGCGGAATTGGCGGCGCATCTCGGCCTGGAGGAGGCGGAGGGCTGGCGCGGCAAGTCCGCGCGCATTCGCCGCGCGATCCGGGAAGACTTGTGGGACGACGAGGCGAAATGGTTCCGCAGCCTGTACCCCGGGGGGCACCGGGAGATCGTGTATTCGATCCAGGCTTACGACGCGCTGCGGATGGGGGCTTGCACGCCCGAGATGGAGCGCGCGCTGTTATCGCATTTGCGCGACGGGGCGTTTCTCGGGCAGTTCGGCGTATCCAGCATATCCGCGGAGGATGAGCTTCACTACGAGTTGAACGATCCCGACTGGTCGGGCGGAGGCAGCTTCGGCGGCGAAGGACCGATACTGGCGCAGACGCTGTGGGAGATCGGCCGGCCGGAGCTGGCTTGGGACGTCCTGAAGCGCCATCTGTGGATCGGCGCCCGACTGCCGTACGTGCCGCAGGAGCATTATTGCGATCGGCCGGCCGTTCCCGCGCACAAGCGGGCCAATAACATCTCCGGCATGGCCGGCTCCCAGGCGATTATCTTCGGCATGGCCGGCATCCGTCCGCAGCTGGACGGCAGCCTGCACATTCATCCGCAGCCGCCCGAGGAAGGGCGAGTCTCGCTCATCGGCTATGACTTCCGCGGACATCTCTACGACGTCCACATGGCGCCGGGGCATTGCCGGATTGTGCGCGACGGCAGCGAAATCTACAGCGGCGTTCCGGAGCTCCGGACGATCGGGCAAGCGGCGGCCGTGTAGTATCGGTCGGGAGACGACGACGTCGTTCGCAATTATTTGTGAAGAAAATGTTGACATCGGCGCCAGCTTCATGGTATTTTAATAAACGTTGCTTCCGATATACGAGAAACGACATCTGCCAGATGCGGTCGTGGCGGAATTGGCAGACGCGCTAGATTCAGGTTCTAGTGGTGTAACAGCCGTGGAGGTTCGAGTCCTCTCGACCGCACCAACTTCACACATCCAAGAAGCCCCGCTTACGGCAGGGCTTCTTTTTTTGTCGTCGTCGAAGCGCCGACCCTGCCGATTATCCCGGAAGCTCGGGCAAGCCGGCGCCGCACGGCGGCAACCGCATCGTTGCGACCGGAAAATTCGGACGCGAGACGCTAGATTTCCTTTATCCGGAGATACTACAGGAGATACTGCAATCGAAAGGCAATGACGTCGCCGCCTGGGATGCTTGCCTTGTCAACTGAAGGAGGAACTCGGATGAATAACGTCAAATACGCCAATATGCTGGTTATGCCGGAGCTCGACACGACGGAGAAGCGTCTGCTCCCGTTCGGGATCCTGTCGCGTCTGCGGGAAGAATCGCCGGTCCGTTACGATGCCGTTCGCGGATGTTGGGAGGTTTTCGCTTACGAGGACGTCCACCAGGTGCTGAAGGACCACGGCCATTTCTCGTCCGCCCGCGGCGCGAGCGCGGGAGAAAGCGTGTTATTCTCGGATCCGCCCAGGCATACCCAGCTTCGCGATCTGGTCAACAAAGCGTTCACGCCGCGCGCGATCCAGGAATTCACCCCGCGAATCGAATCCATCGTCCATGATTTGCTGGCGCATGCGGACGGCAGCGGCATGGATATCGTCCATGATTACGCGACGCCTTTGCCAGTCATCATCATTGCCGAGTTGCTCGGCGCCCCCCAGGAAGACCGCGACCGCTTCAAACGATGGTCCGACGTGCTCGTCGAAAGCGCGCAGAACGATACCGAGGAGGCGTTTCGCGGCGTGATGGAGCGGCGGCAGCAGGCGATATCGGAGCTGTCCGCGTACTTCACGTCCTTGCTGGAGCTTCGGGCGAAGCGACCGCAGGACGATCTGATCTCGCTGCTGCTGATGGCCGAAATCGACGGAGAGCGGCTGACTCCCCGGGAATTGATCAGCTTCTGCGTCCTGCTGATGGTGGCCGGGAACGAGACGACGACCAATCTGATCACGAACGGCGTGCGCCTCCTGACCGAACAGCCCGACTTGCAGCGGGAGCTGAGACGGAACCTTGACCTCGTTCCCGAATTCGTCGAAGAAACGCTGCGGTTTTACCCGCCGGTCGTGGCCATCGGCCGCGTCGCGAAGCAGGACACGGCGATCGGGTCCTCGACGGTCAAGGCGGGCGAACAGATCATTGCCTGGGTTGGCGCGGCCAATCGCGATCCGGGGAAATTCCATGACCCCGATTCGTTTCTGCTCGGACGCAAGCCGAACCCTCATCTGAGCTTCGGCTTCGGCATTCATTTCTGCCTCGGGGCGCCGCTTGCCCGGCTGGAAGCCAAGCATGCCCTGGGAGCGCTGCTCCGTCATGCCGAGGCGCTCGCGGCGGCGCCCGACCGGACGCTGACGCCGATCGCGAGTTCGTTCGTGTTCGGCGTCAAGAGCTTCCCGGTCGCGTTCCGATCATGATCGCCGCGGGGAATTGGCATGCCGTACCGGCTGCCGATTCCGAGCTCGCCCTTCCTTCCGGAAGGGCTTATTGCGTTATCCGGTCCCGACTGACAATGATTTCCGCGCGGTTGGAGACAATTTGTTGACAACTTGTCAACTTTCCGATGACATTCGAGCGTTATAACTAAGAGACGAACAGCAACGATCATCCGTCGGGAGGACAACATGAAGAGACGCAGGAGATTGAGAAGACCGGTCCGATTGGCGATAACGGTCATCTTGTTATTCGTGATCGGCGGTTCGCTGGCTTCGCTGCTGCGCCATCATGCGGAGGATCCGAGACCGCTTGAGGGCGGCCCGTCCGGCAGCATGACCGTGGCGGATGGCGACGATCCGCCGGACAACGTGTACCGCGTCGTCATCGACCCCGGGCACGGCGGCAAGGATCCGGGCTCCGAGGGGAGCAGCGGCCAATGGGAGAAGGACAGCAATCTATCCCTCGCCATGAAAATTTATGATTTGCTCAAGAGCGACCCCGCTTTCGCACCTAGGCTGACTCGCTCGGACGATACGTTCGTGGAGTTGGCGGATCGCGCGGCGATGGCAAACGACTGGCATGCGGACGCGCTGCTATCGATCCACGACAACGCGTTCGAGGATCCGAGCGTCGGGGGAACGGAGACGTACTATAAGTATGCGAGCGGCATGCCGCTCGCGATGGCCATTCATCAGCAGGTGGTGGCGGCCTTGGGCTTTCCCGACCGCGGCGTGAAAGAGGAGCAGCTGAAGGTGCTTGCCTTAAGCGAGATGCCGGCGGTCCTGGTCGAGCCCGGCTATATCACGAATCCCGGCGAGGAATCCGTCATGCTGAGCGAGGACGGACAGATGAAGGCGGCGCAAGCGATCGTGGACGGCTTGAAATCCTTCTTGCAGGCTTCCGGAACGGGCGCCGATTCCCCGGCAGGCGCAGTCTCCGGGCAATGAATGCCCGCCGGTACGCGCGGGCGCCGTTTCACAGCCGCTCGCCGAAACAGGCTTGCTAGCGTTGATAGAAGCTTCATTTCCTCCAAGGCGATGAATCAGATTGGAGCACGGCATGGATAAAACGAAAATCCTCATTATCGAAGACGAAGAAGCGATCGCCGATCTGCTCGCTTACGGGCTGAACAAGGAAGGCTTTCTGACGCGGACGGCGGCGAACGGCGCCGAGGGTCTCGCCGAGCTGGACCGGTTCCAGCCGGACATGCTGCTGCTGGACTGGATGCTGCCCGACCAGAGCGGCCTGGATATCTGCAAGAAGGTGACCGCGAACTACAACATCCCGATTCTCATGATCACCGCAAGGTCCGACATCACGGATAAGATCCTGGGCCTGGAGTTCGGCGCGGACGATTATATCACGAAGCCGTTCGACCTGCGGGAGGTCGTCGCGCGGATCCGCACGATTCTGAGGCGGCTGGCGCAGGCGAACCAGAACGTCGAGGAAGCGGCGGGGAAGGCGGCCTTGCGCTTCCGGAATATCGTCATCGAGCCGGACGAGCGGCTCGTGACGAAGAACGGCGAGCCGGTCGAGCTGACGCCGAAGGAGTTCGATCTGCTCACGACGCTGTTCGGGCACCGCGGCAAAATCTTCACGCGCTCGGAGCTGCTCGATTTCGTATGGGGCTACGATTTTCCCGGCGATACGCGCACCGTCGACACGCATATCCAGCGCCTGCGCAAGAAGCTCGATGCCGCCGACCTGATCACGACCGTGTTCGGGATCGGCTACAAGTTCGAGCGCCGGGCGGATTGACGCGATGTTCCGGACGATTCGGGCCAAGTTCGTCGTCGGCTTCTTCCTGATCTTCTGCCTGTCCTTTCTCGTGCTCAACGTAACCCTCAAGGAAGTCATCCGGACGAGCAACCAGAAGATCATCACCTCCGATCTGATCGGATTGAAAAACAACAGCAACGTCTACGTTCGCCAAGCCTTCCTTATTAATCACTTCACGAACAACGATCTCTATTTCGGGCAGATGGCCGAGGAAATGGTGGACGACCTGCACCACGCCACCTCCAGCGACGTCAGCGCCTATACCGTCGACGGCATCCTGCTCTATTCGTCCGACCGCCAGGTGTTCGCCGGAAGCAACACCGACGATCTCAAGCAAGCGCTGAGCGGCAAGACCGCCTATACCGTGACGTACGAGGGAAGCGCCGGCTCCGTGCTGTATTCGTACCCCGTCGTCATCGACGGGGTCAAAGTGGGCATTCTGCGGTTCGCCAAGGATTTCTCCCCCTTGTACGAGCAGAGCGGACGCATCCAGAACCTCATCTTCTACGTCGCGCTGACGATATTCGCGGCGGCCTTCCTGTTCTCCTACATGCTGTCGCGGCATATCACGATTCCGATCGTCAAGCTGACGCGGGCCTCCACGGAGGTGATCGCGGGCAATCTGAACGTGCGCATCGGCATCCGGCGCAAGGACGAGATCGGGCGGCTCGCTTCCAACTTCGGCGACATGATCCGCCGCATCAGCAGCCAGATCGCGACCATCGCCCGCGATCGGGACCGGTTGAAGGAGCTGAACGAGCAGGAGAAACGATTTTTCGACAACGTGACCCATGAGCTCAAGACGCCGCTCACCTCGATTCTCGGCTATGCCGAGATCATCCGGGAGAACGGCGAGAGCGACCGGGCTTTTTTCGAGAAGGGCATGAATCATATCGTGGAGGAAAGCCGGCGGCTGCACGGCATGGTGCTGAATCTGCTGGAGATGTCGCAGCGGAACGCCGGACGCGGGGACGTCGGGCTCGTCGAGACGGGCGGCATCCTGCGCGACGTCTGCGACGCGATGGCGATCCGGGCGCAGCGCTACAAGAAACGCATCGCGCTGGACGCGGCGGACGGACTGTACGTGCTCGGCCAGCCGGACCGGCTTCGGCAGCTATTCATTAACCTGCTCGACAACGCGATCAAATACAGCTCCCCCCGATCGGAGATTTCCGTTCGGGCCGAGGCGGCCTCCGACCGCGGGACGGTTCGGTTCGCATTCGCCAATCAGGGACCCGAGCTGGCCCCGGAGCAGCTGGCCAACGTGTTCGAGCCCTTCTATTCGGCGGACCGCAGGTTCAAAGAAGAAGGCAGCGTCGGCCTCGGACTCAGCATCGTGAAATCGATCGTCGACGATCACGGCGGGACGATCCGCATGACGAGCCAAGACGGATGGACAAGCGTAAGCGCGGAGCTTCCGGCCGCGGGATCGGAGCGAACATGACGAATATTCGGCGCATGGCCTTTCTGCCGGCGGCCTTGGCGGCGCTGCTCGTCCTGATGTCGGGATGCACGGGCAGCCCGCGCTCCGAGACGATCGTCATCCCCGGCACGGCGGACGATCGCATGAGCGGCGCGAACGGGCAGCCTTTCCAAGTCAAAACGATCTACCGCTTGCCCGCGCCGAACGGGCAATTGCTCGGCTGGACCGGCCCGGAGGCGGTGCTCGGATTATCCCGGGGCAGCGCTCCTTCGCTGGACACGTCCCTTCAATTGGAGCGCTTGTCCGCCCCGTACGACAAGGCCGAACAGCTGCGGAGCGTGGACATCAATACCGACATATTCGAGCTGTCGCCGGACGGGAGATCGATATCGGGCATCGGCAAGGACAGAAGCGGCAACTTTCTGGAAGATATATCGGTGGCGGACGGAACGAGCAAATCCGCGGCCGCGCCCGACGGCATGTCGTGGAAGCTGTACTCCCGCAGCCTGAAGTGGTCGGGCAACAGCCGCTACGTATCGTTCCTTGTCGCGGGCTCGGCAAGGGGCCAAACGAACATCGCGGCGTACGATACGCAGGCGGGAACGGTCAAGACCTACCCGCTGGCCGGGACGCTGCGTTCGTCGGGCTACGCGCAGTCGGTCGTCTTGTCGGACGATGCCGGCGGCGCGCTGATTCAAACCGAGGATACGGTCATGCTCGCGAAGCGCGAAGGGAGCGGATATCGCGTCCAATACGATCATCCGAGCGGGGCGGAACAGGCCGTCTGGGTCACGAACGATCAATTCGCGTTCCTTGGCGGAGACGGCACCTTGTTCGAGTACGACCGGCGCAACGGGGAGCTCTCCGTCTTGCTGGAGAAGGTCGGCAGCTTCCGCATCTCTTCGGACCGGAAAGTGATCGCCTATACCCAGAACGAGAAGGATACGATCTACGCAGGCAAACTGCAGGGCAACAACGTCCTGTACCGCAACGTCGTTTATCAAGGGATCGTCCCGCTGCAGATGCATTGGAGTCCCGGCAACGATGCGCTGCTGATCGAAGGCTGGAAGCAATACGCGCGATCCGAGGAGCAAAGCATGCCGTCTTCGGCCGCGCCCGAAGCGGCGAATCAACCGTTTATAATCGAATTCCGCTAGGAGGACCGGCGAAGCGGGCCGGTCCTTCCCGCATGGCTTGCCCGCGAACGGCGGACCGGACGATTTGTCGTCCGGTCCGCCGTTTTTGGTTTGGAGACAATTTGTTCACAAGCGGATGAAGTTTTGGAGACATGTCTTCTTTATAGTCGAAAGGAGCAAGTCGGGACGGTACCGTTCCGAAGCCGATTACGAAGGAGATAGCGCGAATGAAAACATACGGAATAGGCATCGCCGCGAGCTGCGTGCTCGCGATCGCGTTGACGGCCTGCAGCGGCGAAAACGCGAACGGCGGACAAAATGCAGGCGCGAACGGCGGCACGCCCGCGCAAAATGCCGGCGGCAGCGGAACCGCATCCGGAGCGGGCACGGGGTCGAACGCCGGCGGCACGAAGGGCGCTGCGGCAGGCGATGCGCCGGATGCCGGCGGCAAGAAGACGATCGTCTTCTCGAGCTTCTGGCAGGACGACAGATTCGAGGATGCGATCAAGAAATACGAGGCGCTGCATCCGAATATCGAGATCAAGCTCGAGGAAGGCATCTACAAGAACGAGACGCTCGACGCGGACATCGACAAATACTTGACCGCCACGAATGCGGCAATGCTGGCCGGCAAAGGCCCCGACCTTCTCGCGATGGATCTGCTTCCGACCGACAACTACGTGCGGCATAAGCTGCTGGCGGATCTGAGCACGTTCATGGAACAGGATTCGGACTTCCATGAAGACGAGTATTTCGCGAATATCCTGGACAACGTCAGGATCGGCGGAGGTTTGTACAGCATGCCGCTCACTTTCTTCCTGCGGGGCTTCGCGGGGGACGTCGACGCGATCGCAAGCACCGGCGCGAAGTTCGACGATCTGACATGGTCCTGGAGCGATTTCGCCAAGACGGCCGAGGAAATGGTCGCGAAGGGCGCGTTGCCGTCGGCGTTATCGTACGAAGGCCCCGAGTACCTGCTCGGCGAGATGGTCGGCGACAATCGTGCCTTGTTCATCGATGACGCCGCGCATCAGGCGCATTTCGATTCGGCATCCTTTACCGGGCTCATGAAACAAGTCGAAGCACTGTTCGACGACGGCGTCGTCTCCAAGACGGGGCGCGGGGTGAACGCGTATTTTCAAAGCATCCAGATCAATTCGCCGAAGGATTACCTGGAATCGATGCAGGGCTACAGCCTCGGCGTGAAGCTGGCGAACAAGAACCTGGGCGAACACGTGAAGCTGTATGCCAAGCCCCACGCGCAGGATACGGCGGCCGGCGGGTATTTTCAAACCTACCGGAACGTCGCGATCAACGCGAACTCCAAGGTGAAACCGGAAGCCTGGGACTTCATCGAATATTTGATGTCGGCGGATATCCAGGCACCGCTGAACACGACGGGATTCCCGATCAACAAGGCCGCGTACGCCAAGCAGATCCAAGCGGTGAAGGACATGGGCGCGATCAAAGGCAACGCGGAGGGGCCGCTGCAAGGAGCGACCTTCCAGGTGGACGACGCGATGCTGGACGGATTGAGCGGCTATGTGAACGGAGCGGTTCACCCGGTCGGGGAATCCAAGTCCGACAAGCTCTGGCAAATGGTCGTGACGGATTCGAAGGCGTACTTCGCCGGGCAGAAATCCGCGGAGGACGTCGCGGAGCTGATCCAGAACAAAGCGACGACGCTTCTCCATGAGTAGCGGCATGCGGCTTCGGACGCTGCGTCCGCACCGAGGGGACGGGTTCAAGGCGATCTGGTTCCTCGCGCCGAGCCTCGTCGGGTTCGCGGTCTTTTATTTCATCCCGTTCCTGCTCGGGATCTACGAGTCCCTGACGGACGGCGCGCTGGGCGGCAAGTTCGTCGGCTTCGCCAATTACATGGAGCTGTTTCGCAGCGGCTCCTTCCGCAAGGCGGCGTCCAATACGATGCTTTTCGCGGGGATCGGCGTTCCGCTGCTCATCGCGCTGTCGCTGCTGCTCGCCATGCTGTTGAACCGGCCGCTCTACATGCGCGACTGGCTGCGGACGTCGATCATGATGCCGCTGGTGGTGCCCGTCGCGTCCATCGTCATGGTATGGCAGATCTTCTTCGATTGGAACGGCACGCTGAACGCGTTGCTGCATCGCTTTCATCTGGCGCGGATCGACTGGATGCAATCGAACTGGTCGATGAGCATCATCGTGGTCATGTACATCTGGAAAAACATCGGCTACAACATGATTCTGTTCCTGGCCGGCCTCCAATCGATTCCGAGGGATTATTACGAAACGGCCGCCATCGAGGGAGCCGGGCGGCTGCACCAGTTTCGCCATATTACGATGGTGTATCTGACGCCGACGATGTTCTTCGTCGTGCTGATCTCGATCATCAATTCGTTCAAAGTATTCCGGGAGACGTACCTGCTCGCCGGGGACTACCCATACGACAGGCTGTACATGCTGCAGCATTACATGAACAACATGTTCTTCACGCTCGATATCCAGAAGCTGACGGCCGCCGCCACGATCATGGTCGGGTGCATCGTGCTGCTGGTATCGGGACTGCTCGGCGTCGAACGCCGGTTCCGGGATAACGTGGAGTAGCGGGGGGTTATCATGAAGAAAATATCCTGGCTTCCAAGGCTGATCCTGTCGCTCGCGATCGGCGCGGTCGCCGTCGCCACGCTGATCCCGATCCTGCTGACGTTCACGAATTCGCTGATGACGGAGGAGGAGATCGGCCGCAATTACGACCTGCTCGGGAAGATGGTCGATGCCGCGGCGGGCGGCAAGGACGCATTCGTCAATTTGAAGATTCTGCCGGACTGGCTGTCCTTCAAGCAGTACGCGCAGGTGCTGGTGCTGAGTCCGAAGTTTCTCAGCATGTTCTGGAATTCGGCCGCGCTCGTCGTGCCGATCGTCGTCGGGCAGACGATCGTCGCTTCGCTGGCTGCCTACGCTTTCGCCAAGCTGCGTTTCTTCGGACGGGACAAGCTGTTCCTGGTCTATCTGATGACCATGCTCATGCCGTTCCAGGTCACGCTCGTGCCGAACTATCTCGTCATCGACAAGCTCGGGCTCATGAATCATGCGTCCGCGATCATCCTGCCCGGCATCTTCGGGGCATTCGGGGTGTTCATGATGCGGCAGTTCATGTCGCATATTCCGTACGCCTACTCCGAAGCCGCCAAGATCGACGGAGCCGGGCAATGGACGATCTTCGCGCGCATCATGCTGCCGCTGGCGAAGCCGGGATTGGCGGCATTGACCATCCTTTTGTTCGTCGATTACTGGAATATGATCGAGCAGCCGCTCATTTTCCTGCAGGATGCGGCGAAGCAGCCGTTATCGCTTTACTTGGCGCAGATCAATCAATCGGCGCGGGGCATCGGCTTTGCCGCTTCCGCGCTGTACATGGCCCCGATGGTGCTGCTGTTCCTTTACGCGGAGTCCTACTTCGTCGAAGGCATTCAACAATCGGGCATCAAAGGATAACTCAGGAGTGATCGTCATGGAAGAACAGACGTCCCGATCCAGAAAACGCAAGATTCGGCTCATCGCGGGCGCGTTCCTCGTGCTGCTGGCCGGATGCACGCTGGCCGGCAATTCGCTGCGCGCGTTGTCGTTGCCGAAGGTCTACACGGCGGTCCCGTCCGCGGGCACGCTCGCGCATGACTTCGAAGGCAGCGCCGCGATACAGCCGGGCGAGACGAGGAATCTCTCGAATCCGGCGGGCTGGAAAGTCGCGAAGGTGCTCGTCAAGCAGGGGGATCAGGTGCACGCAGGCCAGCCGCTCGTGCAATACGACGACGCGGACGCGATGCTGGAGCTGGCCGATCAGCAGGCGTCCCTGAAGAAGCTCAATCTGTCGATGCATCAGCTGGAGACCGATTATATCGAAGCCGCAGGCGGGGACAGCGCTTCGGCGAAGGTGGCCGCGGCCAACGCGATCGAAACGGCCAAGCTCGACATCGCGAGCCAGCAGGAGCATATTCAGCACCTGCAGAAAACCATTGCCGAAAGCAGGCAGATCGCGGCGCCGTTCGATGGCGTCGTCACGGCGGTCAACGCGGCGGCCGGCCTCGACTCGGGCGGCTTGCCGGACGTCACCTTGTCTAACGCGGTCAAAGGGTACCGGCTTCAGCTCCTCGTGCCGGGCGATACGGCGGCCTTGCTCCATATCGGCGATACGCTGGATCAAATCACCCTGCTGGAGGCGGACGACCGGAAGCTCACGGGCACGATATCGGCGATCGAGGAGGTCGCTGCGGGCGGCGGGGATCCGGCAGACGGCGACGAGACCGGTTCCGGGGCGGCTGTCGGCTCGTCGTACAAGCTGACCGTCGCGTTCAAGGACGACGGCCTTCGCGGAGGCGAGCGGGCGAAGGTGAAGCTGTCCGAGACCGGCGGCGACCAACTCATTCTCGTGCCGAACGAGGCGGTCCACAAGAATGCCGAAGGAACGTACGTCTTCACGCTGAGAGCCGAAGAAGGGCCGCTCGGCAACGCTTATTACGCCGTCGAAACGCCGGTAAAAGCAGTCGACGCGAACGAGTACGTGACGGCGGTCAGCGAGGGACTGTTCGAGCAGCAGGAGATCATCGTCAATAGCAGCGACTTCATCATGGATGGCGTGCGCGTCCGCCGGTAATGCGCCGGGCGCCATGTATCGCGTGACCTGACAAGGCTCACAATGCCGCTCGCATTCGCTTTGGAGAAATTTGCTGAATAAGTGTTGACTTCGTACTTTCATTCGTGGTATATTAATTTTCGCCGCTTCTGAGAAGAAGGAAGCGACATCTGCCGGATGTGCGGTCGTGGCGGAATTGGCAGACGCGCTAGATTCAGGTTCTAGTGGTGTAACAGCCGTGGAGGTTCGAGTCCTCTCGACCGCACCAACCATACAAATTCAAGAAGCCCTGCTCGTGCAGGGCTTCTTTTTTATGTTTGCCTGACAGCAGCGCTCGTCAAGCCGCCGCCGGACGGATGCACTCGGAGATGCCGGTGCGCGAACGCTGCGCTTTTCGCCCCGCGATTGACTATCCCTGTCGAAAGCAGTAATAATAGGCCATAGGCAATTCGACATTAGGCAGACGGGAATGAGCGCGATGGCTTTCCTGAGAAGATTATCCATTCGTTCGCAATTGTTCATTCTGGCGGCCTGCACGATTATCGTGATCCTGGTCGTCATTCTGCATACGTACGCGATGATGTCCGGCATGATCACCCGCAGCCACGAAGAGTACGTCAAGCAGACCGTCTCGGAGATCAAGAAGAACGTCGCCTCCAATCACGACGTCATCTATCGGATCATGCAGGACATCTCGTATAACCAGGACGTGCAGGATTATCTCGTCGAGACGGACAAGCTCGTCCGGTACGACAAGTTCACGAAGCTGAACAAGTACATGAGCGGCCAGAAAGAACTGAAGGAAGGCATCGAGGACATCATCATCTCGGGCAACAACGGCACCTGGATCGACCTCTACGGCGGCAACCGGTACGTGATCCCGCTTCGCAAGCAGCTGGCGAACAGCAAGGTGAACGGCTATTACGCGGGGATGCTGCAGTTCGACCCGAAGCTGTACGGACCCGACAAGAAGCTGGTCTTCGCGACCACGATCACCTACAGCCAGCAGGGCGAACTGTTCAACCGCAACATCGGCACGGCGTTCTTTATCGTCGACGCCGCCGCGGTCGTCAGCGAACAGGATTATACGTCGCAGGAAACCGGTACGCAGATTTATTTGCTGGACCGTTCGAACCAGGTCATCGCCAGCAATTCGTCCGTGCAAACTGGAAGCGATTTCAAGGGCATTCAGTACGGCTCGACGAATGCCAGCAACCGGATCATCCAGTGGAAGAACCGCAGCTACGTGGTCGAAACGGAGGCCTTGCCCGACATCGACGGCACGATCCTGAGCATGGTGCCCGAGAACGAGCTGCTGCGGGATTTGCTCGATATCCGCAGGCAGGAGCTGATCATCCTCGGCATCGCGCTGCTGGTGCTGGCCGTGCCGTTCATGTTCATCATCAACAATATCCTGCGTCCGCTCAAGCGATTGATCTTCTTCATCACGACGATCAGGCGCGGGGACCTGCTCAAATTCAAGAAGCGGATCGCCCTGCACGGCTATATGGAGATCAGCATCGTGGCGACCGAGCTGAACAGCATGCTCGACGAGATCGACCGGCTGACGCTGAGCCTGCTGGATACGAATACGCGGCTGTACGGCATCGAGCTGGAGAAGAAGAAATCCGAGCTGGCGTTCTTGCGCAGCCAGATCAATCCGCATTTTCTGTACAACACGCTGGAAGCGATTACGGGCATTGCCGTCGTGGAAGGGCAGGACCGGATCAAGACGATGACCCGCGCGCTGTCGAGCATTTTCCGCTACAGCATCAAAGGCTCGAGCGAGGTGCCGCTGAGCGAGGAGATCCGGATGATCGAAGCGTACGTTCGGATTCAGCAGATCCGGTTCGCGGACCGCTTCTCCGTCCATTACGAGCTGTCGGACGAAGCGCTTGCTTACCGCGTTCCGAAGATGATCCTCCAGCCGCTCGTGGAAAATGCCGTCTATCACGGCTTCGAGCCGACGCTGCGCCAAGGCGAGCTGTGGATCAGAGGACGCGTCGGCGGCGAAGGCGCGCTCGTCGTCCGGATCGAGGACAACGGCATGGGCATCGCGCACGAGGTGCTCGAGGAGCTGCAGCGGACGATCGCGGCTCCGGTATCGGGCCTGCAGGAGCCGGGCGAGCAGAAGAGCATCGGACTCGTCAACGTGCATAACCGGATTCAATTGATGTTCGGCGCGGGCAGCGGTCTGCGAATCGAGAGCAAGGCGGATAGGGGAACGACGATCGAGATGACGATTCACGGAAGGAGCGAGCAGGATGCATAAGGCTTTGATCGTCGATGACGAGAGCTGGGTCGTGGAAAGCCTGAAGGATTTGGTCGACTGGGAGCGCCATGGCTTCGAGATCGTCGGACAGGCGTACAACGGAGCGGATGCGCTGGCGTCGATGAAGGAGCTGAAGCCGGACGTCGTTTTTACCGACATCCGGATGCCGGAGATGAGCGGGCTCGAATTGATTCAACGGGGGCGGAATCTGGAGCATCCCATCCTCTTCGTCGTCGTCAGCGGCTATGCCGAGTTCGCCTATGCGCAGAAAGCGATCTCGTACGGCGCGATCGCGTACTGCCTGAAGCCGTTCGACGAAATGGAAATATCCGGCGTGCTGCTCAAGCTGGACAAAATGCTCGCCGCGGCCAAGCCCGCGCCGGCGTCGTCGCTGCTGCATTTCCTGGAAGAACCCGGCGAGGCTAGCCGCCTGAAACTGCTGGAAGAGCTGGAACGCGCCGGCTTCGGCGACTGGACCGTCGACGGCATCGTGCCCGTCGTCGCGGTAGGTCCGGGCGACCTGCATGCGAAAGGGCCGTTCGTAAGATTGAAGACCGGCGCCTCGAAGTCCGTTTACCTGCTTCGCGCGGCGGAGGCGAGCGCGCTCGAGGCGGAGTGGCGGGAGCGATTCCCGCCGGGCCTGTCCGGCATCGGCATTGCCGGCGCGATTAAGGATCTCGGCGAGGTCCGGACCGGGATCGATGCCGCGGACGCGCTCGCGCATCAGTTCTTCGTGACGCGCGACTGCGGGGTATACGCGGCCCAAACCTTCCGGCAAGAGGAGCTGAACCGCTGCTTGGCGGACATGAGCGAGGCGATCTCCGGAAAGTCCGGGCCGGCGATCCGGCAGGCGTTCAAAGGAATCGCGGAGCTGTTCGGCAGCCGCGCGCTCTCGATTCGCCATGCGTTCCAGGTGTACAACATGACGGTCTCGTTCCTGTTCAAGCTGGGGCAGACGGAGGAGACGCTGTACGGCTACGAGCAGTTGATCCGCTCGTACCGCGACGCGTTCGACATGCTGGCCGCCCTGGAGGCGCTTGTCGCCCGGAACATGAGTCCCGCCGAGCCGGCGCTTTCGATCGAGACGAAGAACCGCAATTTCAACAGCATCCTGCAGTACGTCACGCAGCACTTCCGCCAGGAACTGTCGCTGCAGGGCTTGTCGGAGCAGTTCTACATGAACCCGAGCTACATCAGCCAGCTCTTCCGCAAGGAAGTCGGCGAGACGCTGACGGGCTATATCGCCAGGCTGCGGATCCAGCACGCCCAGGAGCTGCTGAACGAAGACGACGATACGATTCAGGAGATCGCCGAGAAGATCGGTTACCAGGACTATTTTTATTTTACCCGGCTATTCAAGAAGATGACGGGCAAAACGCCGACGCAATACCGCGGCGAACGGCCTTGAAAGCGCAGACAATGGATTATTTTTAGCTTTCCTATGGACTATTTTTAGAAAACCTTCGCGCGAAGGTTTTCTATTTTTATGTTCGGACGCGATAAGCGGTTACATTCGATAAATCCCGTGCATACCCGAAGCGCGCGGATGGGGGGATAATGAATGCATCGAGTTGGTAACGCTTACGAGGAGGTGCATCATGGGAAGAACCTTAGGGAAGGATCTGTTCAAACACCGCTATTTATACCTGCTTCTCCTTCCTACCGTGCTTTTTTACGTCTTGTTCCAGTATGTGCCGATGTACGGCGTTCTGCTGGCGTTCAAGGAGTTCAAGTACCACGGGGGCATTCTGAGCGGGCCGTGGGTCGGCATGGACAATTTCAAGGATCTGGTGGCGCAAAGCGACTTCTGGCGCGCGTTCTGGAACACGCTCTACATCAGCTGCGGGCGGCTGGCGTTCGAATTTCCGATCGCGATCATCCTGGCGCTGCTCATCAACGAAGTGGCGCGGGAGAAGATGAAGAAGTTTTACCAAACCGTGTATACGTTTCCGCACTTCATTTCTTGGGTCATCATCAGCGGCATCATGTTCAATTTCCTCGGCAACGCCGGCGTGTTGAACCAAATCATCGCCTCGCTGGGCTTCCATAAGGTGACGTTCCTGACCGACCCCGGTCTCTTCCGGGCGATCGTGTTCATCTCGAACATTTGGAAGGAAGTCGGCTGGAGCGCGATCATCTATCTCGCGGCGATCGCCGGCATTAACCCTGAGCTGTACGAAGCCGCTTACGTCGACGGCGCGGGCCGTTTCCAGCAGCTGAAATCGGTCACCTGGCCTTCGATTCGCGGCACGGCGGCGATCATGCTCATCCTGGCCGTCGGCAACGCGATGAACGGCGGCTTCGATCAGATTTTCAACCTGTACAATCCGGGCGTTTACTCGACCGGCGACATCATCGATACGTACACTTACCGGTCGGCGTTCTCGGACGGCCTGGGCTTCGGGGTGACGACGGCGGTCGGATTGTTCAAAGCCGTACTGAATTTCTCGCTGCTGTATCTGGCCAACTTCATCGTAAAACGTCTGGGCGGGGAGGGACTCGTATAATGCAAAGCGCTGCGAAAACAGCAAGCGCGCCGATCCGGCAAACGCCGGGGCGGCGCCGCAAGATTCATGCCGCGGACGTGGTCATCCACGCCATTCTGATCCTGTTGACGCTGGCGACGCTGCTGCCGTTCTACAACGTCGTGCTGATGTCGTTCAGCAACACGGTGGCGGTATCGAAGCAAATGGTGTACCTGATTCCGACCGTGTTCGACTTCTCGGCGTACACGTACATCATCCATGAGCCGCGTTTCTTGAAAGCGCTGCTGGTCACGATCTTCGTTACGGGGGTCGGGACCGCGGTCAATATGCTCGTCACGGTGACCGGCTCTTACGTGCTGTCGAAGACCGGCTTTCCGGGGCGGAAGATCGTCATGGGGGGCATCGTCTTCACGATGTTCTTCAACGGCGGACTGATTCCGTTCTACCTGACGATGAAGAACTTTCATTTGATCAACAATTTGTTCGTCATGGTGCTTCCGGTCGCCGTCAACACCTTTTATTTGATCATCTGCATCGCGTTCTTCCGCACGCTTCCGGTCGCTTTGGAGGAGTCGGCCAAGATTGACGGCGCCAACGATCTTCAAGTATTGTATAAGGTTGTCGTTCCCATCTCCATGCCGATGATCGCCACGATCACGCTGTTCTACGCGGTGGACCGCTGGAACGAATGGTGGTACGGGGTGCTCTTCATGACCAATGTCAACCTGCTGCCGCTGCAAGCGCTGCTAAGAGAGCTGCTGACCAACTACGCGCAGGTGCTCTCGAGCATCACGACGAGCGTCAGCGTGCAGAACAGCGACCTGCAGCCGGAAATGCTCAAGATGGCGGTACTCGTCGTCAGCACGCTGCCGATCGCCTGCTTGTACCCGTTCCTGCAAAAATATTTTTCCAAAGGCGTTATGATCGGTTCCATCAAGGGATAGTAAGAGCGACAAGCTTTTATTATAAAATCATATCAGACAAGGGGATAATCGAAGATGAACAGAGCAAAACGGATTGGCTTGAACAGTCTCCTCGCAGCGGCGCTCATCGTTGTCGTATCCGGTTGCGGCAATTCGAACGACGCGGGCAATACCGCGAACGACGGCGCGAACAATGCGCCGGCGGCGGATAACGGCGCCGGAAACAGCGCGGCAGCGAACACGCCGGCCGCAACGGATGATCCATACAAGGATCATCTGGATATCTCCCTCTCCTGGTGGGGCATCGGCGTCGGCTTCCAGCAGCACGACGAGCTGGTGCAGAAGATCGAGAAGGATTTCAACGTCACGCTCAAACCCGTGGACATCGGTTGGGACAACTACAAAGAGAAAAACCAAGTCTGGTCCGCGGCCGGCCAACTGCCCGACATCATCACCAACAGCATCGTGAACGACAACCCGGCCACGTATAATCAATGGGTCTCGCAAGGTCTCGTCCATGCGCTTCCCGAAGATCTGAGCGCCTATCCGAACCTCGAAAAGGTCGCCAAAGCGCCGGACGTTCAGGGCGTATACCGCGACGGCAAGCTGTACGCCATCCCGCGGATGACATACCCGAATACGGATATGTGGGCCGTCGACCGCGCCATCTTCGTCCGCAAGGACTGGATGGATAAGCTCGGCTTGCAGGATCCGAAGAGCTTCGACGAATTCGACGCGATGATGAAAGCGTTCGCAGATAAAGATCCCGACGGCAACGGCAAGAACGATACGACGGGCATCGCCATGAATACGCTCGGTTATTTCAAAGGGGTCTTCATGCCGACCTTCCCGCAGTTCGACAACTCCAGCTGGCTGCAGGAAGACGGCAAATGGATTCCGTATTATGCTTCCAAGCAGATGGATCAAGTCATGGTTCAAGCGCGTCAGCTGTACGCGGACGGCGGACTGGATCCGGACTTCGCGGTCGAGAAGGCCGGCGAAGCGAACCAGAAATTCTATCAAGGCAAAGCCGGCGCGCTGGCGTTCGCATCCAATTCCGTCAGCGGCTCCGCGGGCGTCAAGGCGGAGTGGGAGAAAGCGAATCCGGGCAAAAACTTCTTCGACAACGTGAAGATCCTTCATCTGTGGCCGGCGGCGGACGGCACGATCTACCGTCATACGACGCAGTCGTTCTGGTCCGAGACGATGATCAACGCGGAAGTGGACGACGCGAAAATGTCCCGCATCCTGAGCATTTACGACTGGCTGCTGTCGCCGGAAGCGAAAGAGATGTTCGACTACGGCATCGAAGGCAAGGATTACACGAAGGACGCGAGCGGCGCGATCACGATTACCCGTCCGAAGGAAGGCGACGCCTACGTCGCGCTTAATAAAGAATATCCGTCGTTCGACATCGTCTCGCAGTTGGCCGCATGGCGCAACGCAAGCACGCTTGAGGACAGCGCGGCTAACCGTGCCGCATTGGGCGACAATGTAGTCGAGTTTATTCAGAACGAGCTCAAGTGGCAGATGGACAACGCCAAGCCGATCCCTACGGCATTCGATATCTTCTCGATGTCCACGCCGGCGAAGGATAAGCTGTCGACGATCAACTTCGACGAAGACTTCACCCGCATCGTACTTGGCAAAGACGATCCGGTGAAAATGCTGCACGACGCGCAAAAAGGCTACGACGGCAAAGGACTGCAGGCCGCCATCACCGAAGTAACGGCGGAAATGGCGAAGCTGGGCAAATAACGCACGAAAGGGGAAAGGCTCTGCGCGGTCTTCGGGCGGAGTCTTTTTCTTTTTGCGTTCCACGGCCGGCATTCGGGCGATGGGCCGCGATTGGCATTAACCGCCGCAGCGAGCTGCGACAGCGGGTTAAATTCGTCCCGCCGTATTGAAGAGGGAGCGGATTCGTTGTATGGTAGGTTAAGCGCTTAACCTGCCGCTTTGCGCATTAGGAGACAGCAGACAGCAGACAGGAGACAGGAGGATGACAATGAATTCCGATCACCATGTTCCGGATGCGGCCGTTCGCATCCTGTTAACGGATTACGGCGCGGAGCCCGGTACGGGGCGCGATGCGCTGCCGGCCATGCGCCGCGCGATCGAAGCCGCCGCGCGGATATCCGGGCCGGTCGTGCTGGACTGTCCGCAGGGGCGTTACGATTTGTACCCGGACGAGGCCGCGCGGGAGAAGTACTTTATTACCAATACCGCAAGCGAAGAAGAAAACCCCGACGTGACGAAGACGATCGCCATCCTGCTGAAGGATGCGGCGCAGCTGACGCTCGAAGGAAACGGGTCGTTGTTCCTGATCCACGGCCGCATGACGATGCTCGCGCTGGACGGCTGCGACGATATCGAGATCCGCAACCTGCATCTGGATTATGCCCTTCCGACGGTGGCGGAAATGACGATCTCGGCAAACGGCGGCGAATGGTTCGATGCCGAGGTGCATCCCGATTCCCGTTACGAGCTGCAGGACGGCAGGGTATACTGGATCGGCGACGGCTGGCGCTTCAACGCGGGTCCGATGCAGGCATTCGACCCGGCGAGCAACCGAACCTGGCGGATCGATAATTTGGGCGAGCAGGCCGCTCGGGTCGAGGAGCTTGCCCCGAACCGTCTTCGCTTCTTCTTTGACGCCGGGACGCCGCTTCAACCCGTAGGCCGGGTGCTGCAGGTGCGCGACGGCATTCGCGATCAGGTGGGCGCGTTTATTTACAAAAGCCGCAACGTTCGGTTGCTCAAGTCCGGCATTCATTTCATGCACGGCCTGGGCATCGTCTGTCAGTACAGCGAGCATCTTCGCTTCGCGGAGCTGGACTTCTCGCCGCGCCCCGAGACGGGACGGACGGTAACGGCCTTCGCGGATTTCATTCATCTATCCGGCTGCCGCGGCATGGTCGAGATCGAAGACAGCCGATTCATCGGCGGTCACGACGACGCGGTCAACGCGCACGGCACGTATCTGCGGATCGTCGAGGCGCCGGCGGCGAATCAAGTGCGACTGCGCTTCATGCATCCGCAGACGTACGGCTTCGAGGCGTTTTTCCCCGGCGACGAGGTGGCGTTCGTAAGGAGCGCATCGCTGCAGGCGTACGGAACGGGCAAGGTGCGCGCCGCCGAGGCAATTAGCCCGCGGGAATGGCTGGTTACGTTAGCGGATGATTTGCCGTCCGGCGTCACGGCCGGCGATGCGGTCGAGAACGTGACCTGGACGCCGGAGCTGCACGTGCGGCGCAATTATTTCGCGCGTATCTCGACGCGCGGCGTTCTGGCGTCGACCCGCCGGAAGATCGTCATCGAGGACAACGTTTTCGACGGCATGACGATGAGCGGCGTGTTCGTGTGCGACGAAGCGGAGAACTGGTTCGAATCCGGTCCGGTGCGCGATATGACGATACGCCGCAACCGGTTTCTCGCATGCGGGGACGCCGATCATCCCGTCGTCTATATCGCGCCGGAGAACCGCGAGGTCGACGCCGGCTTGCCGGTGCATGCCGGGATCGCGATCGAAGACAACGTGATCGAGACAACCCTGGCCGCCGCGCTGGACGCGAAGAGCGTAAGGGGAATCCGCTTCGCCGGCAATACGATCGTTCCGGCATCCCCTGAGGGTAACGCCGGCAGCGATACATCCGGCGAAGGAACGCCGACGGCCGGCAGCAATCTCATCCGGCTCATCGCATGCAGCGAGGCGGTGATCGCCGGCAACCGCATCGACGCGGCAGGAACGCCGGCCGGCGTCGTCTCGCTCGAGCGGATGCCGCCGGGCGAGCTGCGTTTGGATGAGGGACAGGGGCTGCGCCTGGAAGCGTAAGCGAGACGCGTTCATGGATGACAGGGAACGCCGGCACGACGACGAAACGAACGAGGGCATTACGCGAGGAGGCGGCAAGCCTATGAATCAAGCATCATCGACGAAGCTGCAATACGCGGCGCCGGCGCGCGCATGGACCGAAGCGCTGCCCGTCGGCAACGGCCGGATCGGCGCCATGGTCTTCGGCGGCGTCGAGAAGGAGCGGATCGCGCTGAACGAGGATACGCTCTGGTCCGGCCATCCCCGGGACTGGAACAATCCGCGGTCGAAGGAGCTTCTGCCGGCCGTGCGGGAACTGATCGCGCAAGGAAAGTACCGCGAAGCGGACCAGATGTGCCGGGAGATGATGGGCCCGCACAGCCAGGCGTACCTGCCGCTCGGCGACCTGACGCTGCGCTTCGGGCACGGTGACGTATACCGGGACTATGTCCGGGAGCTCGACGTGGCGAACGCCTTGTCCGCGGTCGAATATACGATCGGCGACGTGGTTTACAAGCGGGAAATCTTCGCTTCCCATCCGCACGGGACGCTGATCGTGCGGCTGGAATCCAGCGTGCCGGGCGCGCTGGACGTGCGCGCCCGGCTGGAGAGTCCGCTGCGCAGCCGCACGGCGGCTTCCGGAACGCGGTTCGTCCTCCGGGGCATCGCCCCGGAGATCGCGATTCCGAGCTACGACGGCAGCAGCGGCCGGCCGCTCGTCTACGGCGACGAAGCCGTCACGGAAGCGCTGCGCTTCGAGTGCCATTTGCATGCCGTCCTCGAAGACGGCAGCCTGACGGCGGACGGCGACGGGCTTCATGTCGCCGGCAGCACGAGCGTGACGTTCTACGTGAGCGCGGCGACCAGCTTCAACGGCTTCGACAAGCTGCCGGGGAGCCAGGGCCGCGATGCCGCGGAGGCGGCAGCCAAGGCGCTCGACGCGGCGGTTGCCGTGCCGTACGAGGCAGCCAAGAGGCTTCACGCGGCCGATTACCGTCCCTTTTACGACCGGGTCGCGCTGGACCTGGGCCCATCGAAGGCCCCGGCCGGGTTGGCCACGGATAAGCGAATCGCGGCATACGGCGCTAAGGATCCGGCGCTCGTGGAGCTGCTGTTCAATTATGGCCGTTACCTGCTGATTGCCAGCTCCCGCCAAGGCACGCAGCCGGCGAATCTGCAGGGCATCTGGAACGAGTCGACGCGGCCGCCGTGGAGCAGCAATTATACGATCAACATCAATACGGAGATGAACTATTGGCCGGCCGAGACGACGAATCTGGCGGAACTGCACGAGCCGCTGCTGGATTTCATCGGCAGCCTCGCGGTCAACGGAGCGGAGACGGCGCGCGTCAATTACGGCGCGCGCGGCTGGACGGCGCATCACAACTCCGATATTTGGGCGCTGACCTCGCCGGTCGGCGATCACGGCGCCGGCGATCCGATCTGGGTCACCTGGCCGATGGGCGGCGTATGGCTGACGCAGCACCTGTGGGAGCATTTCGCCTTCGGCGGCGATGTCGCCTATTTGCGCGAGCGCGCGTATCCGATCATGAAGGCAGCGGCGTCGTTCTGCCTGGATTGGCTGTTCGAAGACGCGGACGGCCGCCTCGTGACGGCGCCGTCGACCTCGCCCGAGCATAAATTCCGTACCGGCGAAGGCTTGGCAGCCGTCAGCATGGCATCGACGATGGATCTCGCGCTCATCGCCGAGCTGTTCGAGAGCTGCATCGAAGCGGCGGGCCGCCTGGAGGCGGACGAGGCGTTCGCCGCGGAGCTGGCAGGAGCGCTCGAGCGCCTGCTGCCGATGGGGATCGGCAAGTACGGCCAGCTGCGGGAGTGGTTCCGGGATTTCGAGGAAGAGGACGTCCATCACCGTCATCCGTCGCATCTGTTCGGCGTTTACCCCGGCCGCCGCTTGACGGAGCGGGCGACGCCCGAGCTGTTCGCTGCCGCGAGACGGTCGCTCGAGCGCAGGGGCGACGACGGCACGGGCTGGAGCCTCGGCTGGAAGATCGGGCTGTGGGCGCATTTCGGGGAAGGCAACCGTGCGCTGAAGCTCATCTCGAATTTGCTGCAGCTCGTCAGCGAGAACAAACCGCCCGATTCCGAGAAGGGCGGCGTGTACGCCAACCTGTTCGACGCGCATCCGCCGTTCCAGATCGACGGCAACTTCGCCGCCACGGCCGGCATCGCCGAGATGCTGCTGCAATCGGACCAGGACTGCCTGGACCTGCTGCCCGCGCTGCCGGACGATTGGCGCGAAGGCTCCGTCAGGGGACTGCGGGCCCGCGGCGGGTTCGAGATCGGCATACGCTGGCGCGAAGGCAAGCTCGCGGAAGCGTCGATCATGCCGCTGCGCGACGGCCGCTGCGCGCTGCGCGCCCGCGTCGAGGTCGAAGTCGTCAATGACGGCCGAAGCGTAACAATCGCGGACGGGCAGGCAGGTTGCATCGCGTTCGACGTCAAGGCGGGCGAGACATATCTGGTGCGGCCGAACGCCTAATCCGCGCCGCATTCCAACATGGAGAGAAGGAGCAACACCAATGATGAGCGATAAAAAATTAATTCTTTTCCTCGACAGCGGGGATACGATCGTCGACGAATCGACGGAAATTCGGGACGAAGAGGGGATCGTCGTCAGCGCGGACCTCATTCCCGGGGCGGCCGACATGGTCAAGACCCTTCATGAGCGAGGGTACACGCTGGCGCTCGTCGCCGACGGGGATGCGCAGTCGTTCAAGAACGTGTTCAAGCAGCATGGCCTCTACGATTATTTCACGACGATGATTTACTCGGAGACGATCAAGGCCTACAAGCCGAGCCCGCGCATGTTCCGCGCGGCGGCGGGCGCGCTCGAGCTGAGCGAAGCCGACTTCGGCCGGATCGTCATGGTCGGCAACAACCTGAGCCGGGACGTCAAGGGCGCCAACGCGCTCGGCATCGCCAGCGTCTTCCTCAGCTGGACGACGCGGTATCCGCACGAGCCGGCCGACGACAGCGAGCGTCCGGTCCATGTCATCCGCGAGCCCTTGGAGCTGCTGGAATTGGCCGAACGGTTGGAAGCGGAACTTCGGGCAGCGGAGTCGGCCTAAATCGCGGATCCCGCCCGATCGCGCAAATTGAATAGCAACTCGTCCACACCAGAGCATTTCCGTTTTCATAGAATGGAAATATCTGATAGGGAAGGAGTTGAACTTCAATTATGGCACAATTAATCAACTACAACGTCAGCGTTCCCGCAGTCGCCACGAACCAAGTCGCGATCACCGCGCCGCTCACGCCGAACAAAATCATCCTCGCGGAGCTTGGCATCTACGTTCTCCCGCAATACGCCAACAACAACCGCGTGCAGCTGATCGCTTCCTTCGGCGCGCAAGGCGTGGCCAGCTTGCCGTCCCTGCTGTTCCGCGTATTCCGCGGAACGCAAGAAATCTATTATGGCTTGCATGGGTTGGAATCCGGCTTCGAGCATTACGGCCTGATCACGTTCCAAGTCATCGACATCAACGTTGCTGCAGGCGCGCACGGCTATTCCGTTTACGTCGAGAACCTGACGGCGGGCACGACGGGCCAAATCATCGGCCCTATGAGCCTCAGCGCATCCGTATTCGCGGTCTAAGCGCTTCCTTCATCGGTCGCAAACAAGACGAGCATTCACTTGCTCGTCTTTTTGCTTTATACATAATTTTCCCTCTTTCCACAAACAATGTACGTGAAGCGGCAGAAAGAGGGAGAACGAACATGAACAGGAAACGCAATAAGAAAATCGGAAGCGCGGCGGTTGCCGCCGCTTTGTGCTTGACCTTGTTTCCCTTATCGGGACGGGCATCGAACGCGGCCCCGGAAGGCAAGCCGACATCGGTTCAAGGCCATCGTCAAGTCGCCATCGTCATCGACGATTTCGGCAACGGCATGACGGGCACGCCGGAAATGATGGCGCTGCCCGTCAAATTCACGACGGCCATCATGCCGTTCATGCCGACCACGAAGCAGGACGCGGAGCTCGCGCACAAGCTGGGCGACGACGTCATCGTGCATATGCCGATGGAGCCGGTCAGGGGCAAGCCGGAATGGCTCGGCCCCGGCGCCATCACGACGGCGATGAGCGATGCCGAGATCCGCAAACGGGTGGAGGCGGCGATCGCGGACGTGCCGTACGCCGTTGGCATGAACAATCATATGGGCTCCAAAGCGACGGCGGACGAACGGGTCATGCGCGTCGTGCTGACCGTCGTGAAGGAGAAGGGGCTGTTCTTCCTGGACAGCCGGACCACCTACAAGACGGTGCTGCCCAAGCTGACGGCCGAACTTGGCGTCCCGCTCTTGTCCAATCAAGTGTTCCTGGACGACGTTTATTCGACGAGCCATATCACGAAGCAGCTTGGCGTGCTCCGCGAATACTTGAAGAACAACGATAGCTGCGTCACGATCGGCCATGTCGGGCCGCCGGGCAAATTAACCGCCGCCGTGCTCAAGAGCGCCATTCCCCGGATGCAGGGCGATACGCAGTTCGTGAAATTGTCCGAAATGGTCGTGCCTTCAGCGGAGAAGGATGTAATTCCGCACCCCTGAGGCGATAGCGGCCGCGATCTCCTCCTGCTTGCGGGGATCGGTCAGCATGGCCCGGTCGCTTTCGTGGCTGATGAAGCCCATTTCCACGATGACGGCGGGCTGTCTCACGACATTGAGCAGGTAGAAGGGCTTGCCGACGCGCGGGAGGCCGCGCGTGTTTTGCCTGCGGTTCAGCGCGTCTTGGATGCAGAAGGCAAGCAGCGCGCTTTCGCCTTCGTTCTGATGCAGCACGAGCGGTCCGTATTCCGTGCGGTCCGGGGCCCAGTTGACGTGGATGCTGACGAGGATCTGGGTGTTGATTTCCTTGGTCAGCTGGCTGCGCTGGGACAAGTCTCGGCGATGCCGCGACGCGGACGGATTCCACCGGTTGTCGTCGCTCAGCGCGTAATCGCCGCTGCGGTTCATGATGGCGCGGACCCCGCCGGACTGCAGCATGGCGTACAATTTCGTGGCGACGGCGAGGTTGATGTCCTTCTCCAAAATGTCCTCATGATGCGCCCCGCCGTCGATGCCTCCGTGACCCACGTCGATCAATACCTGGGCGGTCGGCAGCGCGCGGCTGTAATCCGTCGGCAGCTGGCTGTCCAGCAGCGATTGCGCGGACGGGGCGGAATCCTTCGCTTCCGCCGGTTCGGCACCGCGCGAATAAGACGTGCCCGTCGGGCATCCGCCATACAGCAGGATAACGCCGGCGCACAACGACACGGCCAAGCGAAACGAAAGAAGCTTCTTGCGGCGCATCGTCATCCCTCCTCCATTTCCAAAATGATTATCCTTAGCGTGGCACAGACCAAGGGAACTCATGCATGTTTGAAAGAAATGATTCGCGGGGACACTGTGGATAACGGAGTTCCGTACCCATACCTTAACGAAGAGGAGCGTTCGAAAGCATGGAAAAGACCGAGGACTACATCAAATTCATGACCGGCAAAGTCGTGGATTATATGGAGACGCCCCAGGAGCAGCGCAAAGAAAACCGCAAAAAAGCCAAAGCCGCTAAGGAGCCTTGGCTGACGCGATGGTTCGGCTTGGGCGGCTTCGCGCTCGCCCAGTGGATCAAATCCCGCGACTGACGATCGAACGGTTATTTGTAGAAATGCCCCTCCCGGCTCAACGCTTCGAACGGGATATACCGCGTGCCGGGGAAGCTCTGTTCGAAAGCCACGTACAACCGTCCGTCGTTCCAGTCGTGATAGCCGACCGCGGGCAGCACGTACAGCACGGTGGATCGGAACAGCTCGGCGGTGTAGCGGACCTGTGCCAGCTTGTCCAGCATTCCGGTCAAGCCCTTCAGCTGCTCTGCCGAGAGCGGGGCGTTGGTCAGCCACGGCAGGCGTTCGAACGGATCGAAGGTCCGATTCGTTTTGGCCGCCGTGAGTTTGCTGATCTCCGGCGTGCCGGCGAAATCGGCCGGTACCGGTCGTTTCGTCTGCTCGAGCCAGGCTTGCTCGTCGATCGGCAGCGCTTCGCCCGTCCATGCGTCCAAATAATACGTTTCTCCGCTCGCGGCCGTCCATTTCCAGGCGGCCAGCATCGGGGAGAAGTAAAGCCGTTCCAGCCGGAGCGGCTTTTTGGCGATTTCGTCGTATCCGCCGATTAAGCCCTGGCGGATCAGCGCGTTGTACATCGTATCGGGATCGAAGGCGGGATGCCGGCCGGCGCCGTATTCGCCAAGCTGATAGCCGCCTTCCGGCGTGGCGTTTACGATCATGTAGCCGACCGGCTTTCCGTCATGCGCGAACGTGACGAGCCAGCCGTGCGTGCCCGGTCCGAGCGGCGAGATGGAGCGGGACGCGCCGTTCCAGGCGCTGAAAGCCGGCTGTTTCGACAACGCGTCCGTCCAAGTCCGGACGTGCTGCTGCAGCGGCGCATCGGCGGTTTGGGCGGCATCCGGCACGGAAGCCGCAGCCGCGCGCATCGGCGCGCTCACGATCAGCATCACCGACAACGCGGCAAGAATCGCGGTCCATTTTTTCATAAACGGCATCACCTGCTGTTTCTGTAGAATAGGGCGACGAAGGGCTGACATAACCAGACACTTGCTATTGTAGCGCAGCGCGCGCGGGGAAGTTGTTGGTTCCTGTCAGGGAAGCGGGACGAGCACCGTTCTATTTTTGCCGGAATAAGGGAGGTCGTTGTCGCAATTTCGCTACCCGATGCCCTGCAGGTAGAAGATGCCGCAGTTCGTCGCCGAAACGCTGACCCGCGGCTCGTATTGCCAGCGGATCTCGTCCTGCCTGCGCTCGTATTGTTCCGCGATGAGCGGGCGATGTTCTTCTTCCGCGCCTTCGATCAACGGCTCGTAGTAATGGCGGATCGTGGACAGCTCTTCTTCCAACCGGCGAGCGGCCGCGTCGGCCCATCCGTAATCGTACGCGCGCAGCTTGCGTTCCAGGATTCCCTCGGCGATGGAAGCGGCTTTGTTGAGCGTGATCGCATTTTTGGCGGTATGGACGTTCGGCGGCAGCTTCGGCGTCATCTTGTGCTGCAGCAGCCGGTCGTTGAACTGCTCCAGGCATTGGCCGGTCGCCAGCGAGATGCCGAAGGAATGGATTTCTTCCCGCTTCATGTCGCACAGGAATTCTACTTTCATATTAACCCCGAGCCAGGCGCTGTAAGCAGTCGAATGCAGCGGGTGGCTGGTGCGCTTCTCCGGTTCCTGGAACAGGCACAGGTAGCTGCCGCCGAGCTTGGCGGACTGGAACAGCTGCTCCAGCCGCCGCGCGCCGAAGTGCAAATCCTCCCGAGCCATCCGCGCGCTCGGGTTAATCGTGCTGTTCAGGTAACCGAACGAACGGCCGAAAGCGGCTTCGCCGGCGGCGCCCGCGGAACCCGCGGCGGGTTTCTGCGGAACGGGAGGCTTCTGCTTGGCGGCTGCGTCGGCCTCGTCGTATTTGTTCTTGTCCGTGACCAGCAGCATGGACATGGTCTCCGGCTCGGCGCCGGTCCGATCCACGAAGCTCCAGTAATAAGGACGGTTCGTCAAATCCCGGTCCGCGCGGGGGGACAGCTTCACTTGAAAATGCGCGGGCGATTTCTCGACGATCCGGCAGTCCGTCGCTTCCAGGTAGCGTTGGACGAATTTGTGGATTTGGCGCTCGTTCATGGTCTCACCTCGATCGTTTGTCCGACGGCGTTCAGGACGGCGTCGACCGCTCCGAGATCGACGGGCTCATCGAGCTCCACTTCGTCCCGGATGCGGCTGAGCGAGCTGCCGAGCTCGTCGATGCCTTCTTTGAGCGCGTCCTTGTTCGTCCCCGCTTCCAGCAGCAGCCGGGCAAGGCGCTGCTCGAGCGTTTCGTTCTTCTCGAAGCGCTCTAGAATATGATCCAGCTCGCCGATGACGAGCTCGAACAGATTGATCTTCTCGTGCAGCAGGCTGACGATATGCTCTTCGATCGTGCCGATCGTGCACAGGTTGTAGATGTGCACGTCGCTCGTCTGCCCGAGCCGGTGCACGCGCCCGATCCGCTGCTCGACGCGCATGGGATTCCAAGGCAGATCGAAGTTGATCATATGGTGGCAGAACTGCAGGTTGATGCCTTCGCCGCCGGCTTCCGTCGCGATCAGCACCTGCGCCCGGCCGCGGAACAGATCCATCATCCAGTCCTTCTTGCCGCGGTTCATGCCGCCTCTGTACGGAACGGCCACCATGTTGTGGGAACGGAAGTACTGCAGGAGATATTCCTGCGTCGCCCGGTATTCCGTGAAAATGATGACCTTGTCGTTCATTTCGCGGACGAGCTCCATCGCTTTCTCCGCCTTCGTGTTGGCTTGAATGCCGCGGATGACCTCGACCAGCTGCCAGATCTTCGCGCGAACCGGCGAGTCCTCCGGCGTCTTCTTGAACATGTTGACGAGCGTCAGGAAGACGGCGTCGCGGCTGCTGCATACCTCGCGCTGGAGCGTGACGAGCGACAGCATGCTCGTCCAATCGCCTTGATTCTCGTCGAACCGTTCCCGAACGAAATTGGTGACGGCGTCGTAGAGCGCCTGCTCTTCGGCCGACAGCTTCAGCCGGATGTTCTTGACGATCCGCTTCGTGAAATGGATGCCGCCGTCGCCGCGCCGATTCCGGATCATGACCGCCTGCAGCGCCTCCTGCAGCTGGTCCTCGTTCTTCGGCAGCCGCTTGTCCACGACGAAATTCGCCGCGAACTCGTTCTGGCCGCCGAGTTGGCCCGGCTTCAGCAGCGTGATCAGGTTGAAGAGCTCGTCCAGGTCGTTCTGAACCGGCGTCGCCGTCAGCAGCAGGCAGTATTTCTTGCGCATCGCGTTGACGAACTGATAATTGGTCGTCTTCTTGTTCTTCAGCTTATGCGCCTCGTCGATGATCAGCATGTCGTAATCCTGGTTCAAGAGCTTGTCGCGGTGCGGGTCGCGCTTCGCCGTGTCCATGGAGGCGACGACGACGTCATAGCCCCAGGAATGGTCTTTCTTCTGCGCGTAAGCGGAGATGCCGAACTTGGTGTTCAGCTCGCGCACCCACTGCAGCACGAGCGAGGCGGGCACGAGGATGAGCGCGCGTTTGACGAGTCCGCGAACCATGTATTCCTTCAGGACGAGCCCGGCTTCGATCGTCTTGCCGAGACCGACCTCGTCGGCCAGGATCGCCCGGCCGCTCATTTCGTGCAGTACTTTGCGGGCGGTGCTGATCTGATGCGGCATGGGCTCGAACGAAGGCAGGCTGCGCAGGCACTGCAAGTCGTCGAAGCTGCTCACCAGCTTGGATTGTTCCGCTTCCACGGCAAGCTGGTACAAGGTCCAGTCGTCCCAAGGACCGTTGCGGTCGACGCGTTCCTGCAGCTGCTGCAGCCAGGCGCGGTCGAAATGAAGCTCGACGCCGGGATGAAGAAGCTTGCGTTTGGGCGTTCCTGCGCCCGCGCCGCTCGGACTCGAAGAGAGCTGCTGTTCGCCATTGGCGGAATCGTTACTCGGATGCATGGGGGCGGAACTCCTTTCTTGTGAGATTCCGGCAGAATGAACGGAAACTGTATGAGGTTAGTATGACCCTTGATTCGGGAATTCATAAGGCGCGCAGGCCAAAGGAGCGTTTTCATCCCCATGGCAACGGAAGGACCTAAAATATTGCTAGGCCCCGAGAACGAAAATGGGGGGTCGGCTAGCCGGCGAGCCGCAAAGATTCGCCCAAGGCAGGAATAAGCGAACAGTGCTCGTAGTTATTTATAAGAGCGTGATTCGCTCGCGTTCGTGGATCGTAATCGTAATCTACCGAATCGGAAAATAAATCGAAAACCATACAGAGGAATGATCGAACGATGGGATCGAGAGTCATGCATTATTGCATAGGGACCCTGCTTGCGGAGGAAATGCAAGGATCGCGCGAGCAGTTTCTGCTTGGCGGCATTGCCCCGGACGTGAATAAAAACATGCATGCGCCCAAGAGCGTTTCGCATTTCGTCGTCGAAGGCGACGATGGCAAGCGATATATGAACTTGGCGGGGTTCAGCGCGAAATACTTGCAGCGGGGGAACGAGCCGTTCTTCTTTGGCTACTATTATCATTTGATCGCCGATCATATCTGGACGGCGCGCATTTACGATCCGAGGATCAGATGGCTGCCTCAGCCGGAGAAGGAACTCGCGCAAGGGAAGTATTATCGGGATTTCCGGCGGTTGAACGGCAGATTGATCGATTATTACGAGCTGGAGCTGATCGATATGAAAGCGGAGCCGATCGCGATGGACGAGATCGATTACCGGTATCTGCCCGCTATCGTCAACGAGTTGGCCGATGACTTCGCGATGAAAGACGAGGCCAAGGGACAAGCCTTGGAAATGTTGGACTTCGCCGAAGTGATCGAGGTGCTCGAAGATACGGTCCAGACGCTCAGGGCTTGCGCGGTCGGCGGCCTGGTGTCCTATTGAGACAGCTTGGCGCAGGCAGGGCAACAGGCAAGACGATGTTAACCGAAGAGGTGATCCTATGAAGCTCGGCATGCCGACGCTGGTGGAGTTCAAGAGGCTGGAGCAGAACGTGGAGCTGTGCCGGGAGTTACAGCTGGATTTCGTCGAATTGAACATGAATTTGCCGATCTGCATCCCGGAGAACTTGGACCCTACGCATCTCCGCGCGATCACGGAGGAGACGGGGATCGCGTTTACGCTGCATCTGCCGGAAGAGCTGGACCTGGCATCCTTTCAACCGAGGATTCGGCAGGGACATATGGCCTGCTGCATCGAGGCGATGGATTGGGCCAGCCTGGCAGGTATCGGGACGCTGAACATGCACGTGAACAACGGCATCTATTTTACGCTGCCGGACGGCAGGGAGTGGATCAATGCCGCCTATGAAACGGAATTCATCGCGCTGCTGCTGGATTCGTACCGCGCGTTGTACCGCCATGCGGAACGGCGCGGCATTCGGCTGTGCATCGAGAACACATGCAATTTCCAGCTTCCTTTTATCCGTCATGCGCTCGATCGGCTTGCGGCATTCGATAACTTCTGTCTGACCTGGGACACGGGTCACGACGCCAAGACCGGCTTCCGGGAAGAGCCCGCGCTGCTCGCGCATGCCGGTCGGATCAGGCATATGCATCTGCATGATTGCCGCGCCCAGTCGGATCATCAAACGCTATATTCGGGGGACGTGCCGATCCATCGGCGATTGGATTTCGCGCAAGCGCACGGTATCTCCGCGGTGATCGAAGTGAAGACAGGCGAAGCGCTCCGTGAGTCCGTTCGGCGGTTAAGGGAACGGTACCCCCTCAACGCCGGATCTTAGGCCGCATGGCAAGTGGGAGCATCTCGCGACATGGAGGGTTTTATCGCATTTTGACGGATAAGCAAAGTTCGTTTTCAAGAATTTCGACAAAATTGGAAATTGCTTCACAGGATCTTAACATGTTTCGTACATCCTCTTAATACTCGAATTCTATGATGCTATAGAAAAGATAATAGGAGGCGTACTCATGAAATCCACAATTGGCTGGAAGACTTCTGTGATTGGCATTACGGCAGCGGCTCTCGTCGTGACGAGTTTTGTCGCGGCGCAAGGCAAGACGAACGAAGCGTCTGCAGCATCGAAACAAGCGAAGAACGTCATTCTGTTCGTAGGCGATGGCATGGGCACGGCTCAACGCGACGCGATTCGTCTGGCGACGGTCGGCGAAAGCGGCCAACTGGCGATGGACGACATGCCTTACCTCGGATTGATTCATACGAGCTCCACGGTTCCCGTAACGGACTCCGCTGCGGCTGCAACGGCCTATGCAAGCGGCGTGAAAACGTACAACGGCGCGATCGGCATGGACGCCAACAAGAAAAACGCAAAAACGATCTATGAATACGCCAAAGAAATGGGCAAATCGACGGGTCTCGTAACGACGAGCCAAATCACCGACGCAACGCCGGCGGCGTTCGCTTCCCACGTCGAAGACCGCGCGAAACAAAGCGACATCGCCCTGCAATATTTGACGAAAACGAAAGTCGACGTCCTGCTCGGCGGCGGCGAAGATTTCTGGTACCCGGCCGGACAAGCCGGCGGATTCAAGGACGAGCCTGCCGAAGATCCGTCCGAGAAGAGCAAAGGCACGCAGGGCAACCTCGTCAACAAAGCGAAATCGCTCGGCTATACGTACGTGAAGAACAAAGCCGACATGCAAAAAGCGAAAGGCAAGCTGCTTGGCCTGTTCGCGAACGAAGAAATGTTCCAACAACGTCCGGAAGGCGAAGGCGACATCTACGCGCCGGTCGTTTCCCTGCCTGACATGACGAAAAAAGCGCTCGACACGCTGTCCACGAACAAAAAAGGTTTCTTCCTGATGGTCGAAGAGGAAGCAACGGACGAAATGGCGCACTCCAACAACGCCAAACTGACGATCAAAGCCGGCCAAGAGCTGGACAAGTCGGTGCGCATCGCGAAGAACTTCGCCAAAGCGCATCCGGATACGCTCGTCCTCGTGCTGGCTGACCACGAAACAGGCGGCTTCTCGATCGAAGAAGTCGACGCCAACGACGAGTCGGGCGACAAAATCTCCAAAGAAGACGGACCTTTCGCCATCGCGAACTCGAAAATGAACTTCGTCGTGGACTGGACGACTTCCGGCCATACGGCGGTTGACGTACCGGTAACGGTCATGGGTACGGGCGCCGAGCTGTTCTCGGGCGTTTACGAGAATACGGGCATCTTCACCCGCCTGGCGCAAGCCATGGGCATCAAGCTTCCTAAATAAGCAAGCAACTGAAAAAAAGCTGTCTCCTCTCGAGGAGGCAGCTTTTTTTCTTGAATTTTAATGCGATACAACGTATATTTATACATAATTATGGACTGAGGAGGCCTTGCACATGGCGGTTGCGATCGAGGAATTAACGATGAATGCCTGGCCGTCGCAGCAGACCGTCGCGCATGGCGGCTGGCTGCTCCGGTTGGCGGAAGGCTATACCAAGCGGGCGAACTCCGTCCATCCGCTGTACGCGCAGGAGGAGACGGCAGCATCGCTGAGGCGGAAAATCGATGCCTGCGAAGCCTTCTACGACCGTGCGGGGCAGGATACGATATTCAAGCTGACGCCGTTCGCGCCGGACGGGCTCGATCTTGCGTTGGAAGCGCGCGGCTATGTGCTGGACACGCCTTCGCGTGTTATGATGTTACCTAACCTCGACTCGCTCCTGCGGTCTAAAGCATACGATCCGGGCATCGCGATCGAATGCGAGGATCGGTTGTCGTATTCCTGGCTGGGCTTGATGTGCGGTTTCAACGATATACCGGCTTGCAAAGAAGGCGCGGCCGCGCGGATTCTTCACGCCATCACGATGAAGACCGGGTACTTCACGCTCTACGCGGACAAGGTCCCGGCTGCCTGCGGCCTTGCCGTTATCGAAGGGGAGTACGTCGGTTTGTACGATATCGCAACCGCGCCGTCGCAGCGGAATCAAGGGCATGGGGAACGGTTGATCCGGCATATGCTGCAATGGGCGAGGGCGAACGGGGCCGCGCGCAGTTATTTGCAGGTCGTGCAAAGCAACGCGCCGGCCAATCGGCTGTATGCCAAACTATCGTATGAGGAGCTGTATCCCTACTGGTTCCGCGTCAAGAAACGCGGCGGGTAAGCGGGATTCATGCCGTCGGAAGGAGAACGTTCACGCATGGACATTCGGCTGAGAGGCCATCATCTGCTATGTTTGCTGGGATTTCGGGGAATGGGGTATTCGGCCGCGTACGCGGCCAATATGACGAACGTCTACAACCGGCTGCGGGACGAGCCGGGCACGCTAGTGACGATCATCGCGGGGCCCGACGATCTATGCGCCTGCTTCCCGGAGGGCGAGGAAGCGCATTGCGAAAATGATTCCGTCGCCGGACTCGACGCGCGCGCGCTGAAGCAGCTGCAGCTTCAGGCCGGACTTACGCTGCCATGGACCGCCGTTATCGAACGGGTCCGGAAGCACGTCATGCCCGAGGATATCAACGACTTGTGCATCACCTGCCAGTGGCGCTCCTATGGCGTATGCGAAGCGGGCGTACGCACGATCAAGCGGGGAGAATGGCTCCCGCCGCTGCCGCAAGCGGAAGCGCTATGAAGCTCGAATGAACGAGCGAATAATATTGGAGCGCCGAGTGATCGCAACGTAAGATCAACGATCCTCATTATTCGGGACGGATAGCATCTCTAGCAGCCTTTTGGCCGCCTCCGACAGGGGAGCGCCTTTCAGCGTCGCTATGCCTGCCGCCCGAGGCGGTACCGGCTCGCGAAGCGGAACCTCGATCAACTCCCCGGTTTCCAGCTCCTTGACGTAATAATCCCGCACGACAAAGGCAAGCCCGAACCCGCGTATGGCGAAGTCCGCCAGCAGATCCATGCTGCCCAGCTCCAGCTCCGGCTGAAGCGCGGTGCCGCAGCTCTCCGCATGGCGATCCAGATGCCGTCTCGTGCTCGTTCCTTTCTCGAGCATGAGCAGCGGATAATGCGCGAGTTCCTGCAGCGAGAGCGGCTTCCCGGCCAAGCCGTCATAGCGTCGACCGCCGACCAGGCAATCCTGCTGCGACCGCCCGGCCGCGAGATCGATCTTTCCATCCTCCGCCGGCAGGTTCACGATGCCGAGATCGATGGCGCCTTCCTTCAATAAAGCCAGCGTCTCCGGCGTCGTGCGGTTGGTAACGCGGATGCGGATCTGCGGGTACAGGTCGCGGTATTGCTCCAGGTACGGCAGCAGATAATGCTTGCACAGCGAATCCCCAGCCCCGACCGCGATTTCTCCGTAGGCAAGCTGATGCATCTCCAGCATTTTACGCTCGCCCGCCGCGACGAAGTTGAACGCCTGCTCCACGTAACGGAGCAACACCTCGCCCTCTGCCGTCAGCCGTACGCCTCGCGCTCCGCGTACGAACAGCGCGCCTCCCAGCATGTCCTCCAACTGTTTCAACGTATGGCTGACAGCCGGCTGCGTGATGTGCAGCTTGTCGGCTGCCCGGGATAAGCTCCCCGTCTTCGCGCACCAATAGAAGCTGCGGTACCATTCCAGGTTGATTTCGTTCACGGGCATGAGCTCCTTTTATGGCTGCCATTAGTTATATCAATTATTCTAATGATGTATCTTCCATTATAATCAGCCTTGCGGCGCAATCACAAGGATTAGGGGAGATGCGGAATGACCGTAACGGCGATCGTCGGCGCGAATTGGGGAGACGAGGGCAAAGGGAAAGTGACGGACGCGCTGGCTGAGCGCGCTTCATACGTGGTTCGGTTTCAGGGCGGCAGCAACGCGGGGCACACGATTCTGAACGGCTGGGGGAAATTCTCGCTTCACATGCTGCCGTCCGGCGTTTTTTATCCCCATGCAACCAACGTCATCGGACCGGGGACGGCGCTCGATGCCGAGGCTTTCCTGGCGGAACTTGCGATGCTGGAAGCTCGGGCGGTGCCGAAGCCGAACATCTTCGTCTCGGAGCGGACGCAGCTCGTCATGCCGTATCACCGGCTGTTCGACGTATTGGAAGAGGAACGGCTCGGCCACGCGGCCTTCGGTTCGACGAGATGCGGCATCGCGCCATTCTATACCGACAAGCATGCCAAGCTCGGCGTGCAGGTTGCCGATCTCTACGACGAAGAGCGGCTTCGGATCCGCCTGACGCAATCGTTGGCTGCCAAAAACGTCCTGCTCCGCCACCTCTACGGCCGCGAGCCGATCGCGGTCGAAGCGCTCCTGCCTGAGCTTGCCGCGTATGGCAAGAAGCTGCTGCCGTACGCGGCGGATACGACCGGCATGCTTCGGCGGGCGCTTGCGGAGGGGGCGGCGATTCTCGTCGAGGGTCAACTCGGCGCGCTGCGCGACCCGGATCATGGGATTTATCCATATTCAACCTCGTCGTCGACGTTGGCCGGGTTTGCTTCGGTCGGCGCGGGGCTGCCGCCCGGGGCCATCGCCGACGTCATCGCGGTCGTGAAAGCATATTCCAGCTGCGTCGGCGCCGGTCCGTTCGTGTCGGAGCTGCATGGCGAACAGGCCGAGTCGCTCCGGCGCCGCGGCGGCGATGCCGGGGAGTACGGTGCGACGACGGGACGGCCAAGGCGCGTCGGCTGGCTGGATACCGTCGCGACGCGCTACGGCTGCGGCGTGCAGGGCGCGTCATCCGTGACGCTTACGAATCTGGACGTGCTCGGTTATTTGGATGAGATCCCGGTCTGCACGGCGTATCGGCTGCCCGACGGCATGCTGCTCGATTCATTTCCGGTCACGGCCGAGCTGGAGTCGGCTGCGCCGGTCTATACGGTGCTGCCCGGATGGAGGCGCGATATCTCCGCGGCGGCTTCGTTCGCGGAGCTGCCGCCCGAGGCGCAGGCTTACGTCCGATTCGCCGAACGTAAAATCGGCGTCCCGATCACGCGGATCTCTATCGGACCGCGGCGCGAGCAGATGCTCGAACGCCTTTGACGCAGGGCCAAGGACACGGGAGCGCTGCGGGTGATTCCGGGCAGCCACTTCATCGGCGACCAGTTCACGGAGATCTTGAAATCGCGCATCCAAGCGCCGGACATGGCGGCGCAGTGGGGCGTCGACCGGACGGACCTGCCGGCGGTGCCGATCGATATCCGCCCCGGCGATCTGCTGGTCTTCAACAATTACCTCAAGCACGCGGCCTTTAACGGCGGCAATAACCGCAGGGTGCTGCTGCTCAACTTTTCCCGGCATTACACGGAGGAGCATATGGACGAACTTCATCAGTACGTCGGCACGTTTGCCCCGTATTGGGTGGAGGAGCTGCACGGCGAGGCGGTGCTGCACGATGCCGGTCCGGAACGCATGCGCCATTTGCGCCAGATCCAAGAGAACCAAGGTCATCTGCCCGCGCTTGCGCGAGCGGCGCGAGCCGCGGCGTTGAACGTTTAGCGGCAGGCGGACGGGACGACGATTGCAGGCTTCGCCGATGATTCGGCGAGGCCTGTTTTGCGCTGCGCATATTGAAAAGTATATTTGATTTTCCCTGGGCGAGAATGGTAAGATTCCTCTGCAAGAAAAGCGCCGGCAAACGAAGGAGATGAGGAGAGACGCCTTGGGAAATCGATCGTCTGTCATTGCTATGTGGGTCTCTCTGCTCAGCAATGTGCTTCTTACGGGAATCAAGCTCATCGTCGGGATCGTATTCAAGAGCCAGGTCCTGATCGCGGACGGGATTCATAACGCCGGCGATATCATCGCCACCGCGACCGCGTACAGCTCGATGCGGCTCTCGGGCAAGCCGCCCGACGAGGACCACCCTTACGGCCACGGCAAAGCCGAGGTGCTGGGCGCGGGCGTCGTGGCGTTCATACTCGTGCTCGCCGCGCTCTACATGGGCTATCATGCCGTTCTGGCCTTCTTCCATCCGCCGGGCGAAGCGCATCTGATCGCGCTCGCCGCCGCCGTCGTATCGCTGATCGTGAAGCAATTGCTGTACATTTATACGAAGCGCGTCAGCATGACGGTCAACAGCAAAGCCTTGCTGGCGACGGCTTACGATCATTTGGCCGATGTCTATGCCTCGCTCGCGGCGTCGATCGGCATCTTTCTGGCTTGGCTCGGCGAACGGATCGATATCGAGTGGCTCGGCTACGGCGATCCGGCCGCTGGCGTCATCGTCTCGGTGCTCGTCCTGCGGCTCGGCATCGAGATGGCGCGCGAGACCGTCGATGTCCTGATGGACAAGAGCCTCAGTCCCGAGAAGGTCGAAGACATCATGGAGCATCTGCGCGAGGTGCCGGAAGTACGCCGGATCGATCGCCTCCGCGCGCGCGAGCACGGTCATTATGTCCTGGTGGACGCCAGGGTCGCGGTGCTCGGAACGCTGACCATTCAGGAAGGGCATGACATTATCCGCAAGATCAAACGAAAAGTGCAGGACGCCCATCCCGAGGTGGATGAGGTGCTCGTGCATCTGAATCCATGGTATGCGGACGAATAGCGGGATCGGGCCGGCATGAAGTATGCCGGCTTTTGCATGCGGAATCTAGTGCTTCGGGACGAATAATGAAAGTGCTGCAACCTTTTCCCCGAGGTCGCCGTCTGAGGACATGTAAGAAAGTACAACTACTACTCGACGATTGGAAGGGGCAAAAACAACATGAACAAGAAGAAAATCATTATCGTGGCAACGCTTGTAGGTTTGATGGGCTCGGCGGTCGCCGCGGAGGCATCCGGTTTGTTCCAAAAAGTAAACGGACTCGTGCGCAGCGACATCAAGGTGACGGTCGATGGACAAAACACGTCCATGAAGCCGGTATTCATCAACGGCCAAGCGTATCTCCCGGCGAAGAGCGAAGCGAACGCGCTCGGCTTCGACGTACAATACAACGCGAAAGACAAGAGCCTTTCGCTGGTTTCCAGAGATCCGGGCAATGGAGGCGGCAACGACGGCAGCGGAGACCAGGAAGCGCAGCTGATGATGCTCTCCGGCGTCATCCAAAGCGTAACGCCGATGGACAACGGTACATACCGTCTTGACGTCGTCGGCCGAGGCACGAACAGCTGGGTGCTGCTGACCGTTGACCAAGAAACCAAATTGACGGACGGCAGCGGCAAAACGTTCGCGGCCAAGGATTTGAAAGCCGGCACGGAAATCGTCGCCGAATACGGTCCGATGATGACCATGAGCTTCCCGGGACAATCCCACGCGGCGAAAGTAACGGTCGGCACGGAGCGTCTGGTCAAAGAAGACACGATCTCGGCGGTTAAACACACGGAAGACGGCTGGCAAGTGACGATCGGCGCCGACGCTGCTTCGCAGATCGTGCTGAACGCCGGCAAAGAAACGAAGCTCATGAACGCGCAAGGCTCGTCGATCGATTGGGAAAGCCTGAAAGCCGGCACGAAGGTCGTCGCTTACTACGGTCCGGAGATGACGAAGAGCCTGCCGCCGATCAGCCTGGTGTTCTACCTGGTCGCGCTGACGGATAAACCGGCACAGGATTCGCTTGCCCCTGCGGCGATCGCCGAGTTCCAGACGCTGGCCTGGAGCAAGCTTCCCGAAGGCCAAGCGTCGCACGTGAAGACGAAGAAGGAAGAAGCGGTCGTCGAAGTGGTGAATGCCGCCGATTCCGGCGTGCTGGCTACGACGGACGAAGCGAAGAAATTGCTGCAAGCCGTGAAGGATAAAGGCGGCAAGCTGGTCGCCGTCACGTACCAAACCGACCAAGACGAGCTGCTCGGACCGCTCACGGTCGTGTTCGACCTCGATTCCAAAACGTTCATCGGCTACAACGCCCGCCGATAAGCGCGAACACACGATGCCGATTTAAGGTTCGGCTTAGCTGTGAATTTCGGCAAAACGCCTCTTGACTAGTCAAGAGGCGTTTTTTCGTTGCGTGCCGCGAAGCTGCCAGCTCGCGGCTACTGGCACAGCGCCGGGCCGATGTTCGGGCTGCCCGCCCGCGGTTTCGTTTGGCGCGAGTGCCGAATCGGCACTCTTGCCGGTTGGGGATCGTATGGCCTGGCGCGAGTCGGCGTTCGGCCGGTCACGGTTCGTATTGCCGGGTGACGGGACTGCATTCGGCAAACCCTTCATGCAAATTAGGCGTCCACGACAATCAAGGCGATCGCTCGGCAGCCCGCCGGGGAGAACGCCTTGTTGCCGTTAGGCTTCTTGCAGTGAGGACGCCGGTTAACTGCCGTGCAGCAGGCGATATTCCGTCGGGCTTTGGCCCGTTTCCTTGCGGAAAAACTTCGCGAAATGGTTCGTTTCCTTGAAGCCCGTCTGATCGGCGATGTCCTTGATGCTGAGCGCGGTCGTGGAGAGCAGGATTTTCGCTTTGTCCGCCCGCCTGCGGCTGATGTATTTGAGCGGGGGCACGCCGAACTGCTTCTTGAAATACGCGATGAAATAATTCGGATGCAGATGGGCGGCCTTCGCCATGTCCTCCACCTTCAGGCTGCTTTCCATATGGGTGTCGATATACGATTGGATGAATTGGATCCGCTTCAAATCCTCGGAGCGATGCTGCAGGATCGTAATCGGCACATGTTCGAGGTAACGCGAGATGATCTCGAGCAGGATCGATTTCTCGCGCAGCCTGGCGATGACGGAGGCATTGCCGTACGAGCTGGCGAGAATGTCGAACAGGGCCGACATATCCTCGCGGTCGGCGACGGGAATGGAGAGCGGCACGCCGATCCATTGAAACAGGTCGAACGGTCCGATCGAAGACGTGAAATGGCACCAGTACTTCAGAAACGGCGGCCGGTTCTTCAGCGTCGCGTAGGACTGATTGACGAAGGCGGGCAGCAGGCAGAGGTCGCCCGGCGCCGGCGTCAGCTCGGTTTCGCCCGATTTCAGCCAGCCTTCGCCTTCCAGGATGTAGTAGAGCTTATTGTATTCGGGGACGAAATCGTAATCCTGCCATTCGTGCGTCACTTGCGTCTTGCGCGCGATCTGCAGGTCGATTTGCAGCGAATGCAGCAGGTCGGTCAAGGCGCCGTGCTCGCGTTTCATGTTCATGCTCATGCTCATGCGGGGATCTCCTAACGGACCGAATCTATGGAATGGAAAGCGTATGGTTTCATCATAGACCATTTGGGCGCCGCTGCAAACGGATACCTTAACTTTGGCACCTTCATTCTTAGCCTTATCCATTTGAATGCGCGCGGCCGGATCCTATAATGGGGAGGAGAAGACAACCGAGGAGGACGATGAGGCAATGACGACGCGACAACCGCTTCTGCTCACCGACGAGCAGCTCAAATCTTTTATCGTAAACGGATTTTTAATCTTGAAAACGGATTTCCCGAAAGCGTTCCATGAACGCCTCGTCACGCAATTGAACGAGATTTACGACAAGGAAGGCAACCCGGGCAACAACATTTTGCCGCGGATCCGCGACCTGCAGCGGGTATTCGAGCATCCCGTCATCACCGGCGCGCTCACCAGCGTGCTCGGACCGGACTATCTGCTCCACACGCATCGCCACGGGCATTACAATTCCATCCCGAAGCCGGGCGCGTGGCATAAGGACAGCTATTGGGGCTACGACAGGCTGCGCAACCATCATCCGTGGTGGGCGATGATCATGTATTTCCCGCAGGACACGCCGCAGGAGCTCGGACCGACGGGCGTGCTGCCGGGCACGCAGTACGAGGACGGCCGGAATTTCGCTTCCGACGAGATGGCGGAGGAAGCGACGGCGAAAGGCGAAGCGGGCACGTTCGCGCTGATCCACTACGATATTTGGCATCGCTCGACGCCGAATCTGCTCGGTCAGCCGCGTTTCATGCTGAAATTCGAATTCATGCGGACGCAGGCACCGACGGCGCCGACCTGGGATAACCGGCAGGCGGATTTCCGCCAGGTGCAAGGTCCCGAACCGTCGGCCCACGAAGCGATCGCCGAGGACGTATGGAACTGGATGTCGGGTCGCATCGCCTCCCGGGCGAACACCAAGCCGGGCAATGCCGAAGCGATCGAAGCGTTGTCGGCGCGCCTGACGGGATCGAAGGAGCCGGATGCCCTCGCGGCGGCCTACGATCTGGCTGCAAGCGGGCCGGAAGGCATCCGCGTGCTGCTGGACGCGTTGGGCGGCGGCTACAAGAAGCGCGCGCGCATCGCGTCGTACGGATTGTCGACCGCCGGCTCCGAAGCGGTGGCGGGGCTGACGCAAGCGTTGGCGAGCGAGGACGAGATCGCCGTCAATAATGCCGCGTTCGCGCTCTCCGAGCTGCGCGGCTTGGCGGAAAGCGCCGTGCCGCAGGTCGCCGCGCTTCTGGATCATCCGTCCGTCGAGATTCGGCGCACGGCCGTCGAGGCGCTCGGCATCATGAGCGCGAATCCGTCCGCCGTCGTGCCCGCGCTGATCAAGGCGCTGGCGGACGAGGATACGCAGGTCAAGTTCACGGCCGGCCTGTCGTTGGTACGCGTCGGTCCTGCCGCCGCGGATGCCGTGCCGGCCCTGGAGCGCTCGCTCGCGGACGAGAACCGCTACGTGCGCGGCCATGCGCTGGAAGCGCTGCGCAGCATCGGCACGAAGGAAGCGCACGAGGTGCTGATGAACGAGCTGTTCAATACGCGCTGGTGTTCGGATACGACGCCGGCCAGCACGTTCTGATAGGCGGGAGCAGCCGGAAGGCTGCGATGTGAAGAATGCATGAATGAATGGCGGCAGCTGCAGGCCAAAAGGAAAGGCTGTCCGCAACGAGAGACTGCATGGAATAGACTGCATGGAAAAGCCGAAGCGGGCGAAGCGCGAATCCTTCCATCTGCCAACGAGGCGCGGATAGAGCAGCGAGTGGTCATACGGACGCGCGAGGCTCTAGTCGATCGTAGAAACAGGTATAACGAAAAAGGGCGATGCAGCTGCTGCATCGTCCCTTTTTATTTGCGGCTGTTTCCGGTGTCCAATTCGACGGCGCGTTGGTCAAGCCCCGGCGGTTCTAAGCGAGATCCGCCATCGTCGGCATGCCGTCCTGCGCGCCGAAGACCGTCACGGAATGGGAAGCGGCTTTGACGGCGAGCGGAAGCGTCTCTTCCAGGCTCCAGCCCGCCGCGAGGCCGTAGCAGAGCGCCGCGTTGAACGAATCGCCGGCGCCGGTCGTGTCGACGACCTGCACGAGGGGAGCGGGGACCGTCACGATCTCGTCGCCGTCCGCGGGCAGGCAGGAGATGCCGTGCTTGCCGCGGGTTACGATCAGCGTCTGGTGCGGGAATCTCGTCCGCCAAGCCCGCATCTGGGCGAACAGCTCGTCCTCGTTCGCGGCGGAGCTCCCGCAATAGAACTCGAATTCCGTCTCGTTCGGCGTGAAATAATCGCCCAGGGCGATTTGTTCCTCCGTCAGCGCGAGCGCCGGCGCGGGATTGACGATCGTGCGCACGCCGGCCTCGCGGGCGATCCGCAGCGCCGCTTCCACGGCTGGGCGCGGGATCTCGAGCTGGACGATCAGCGCATCGGCTTCCGCGATGACGGACGCGTGCGCCTGCATCATCGCCGGCGTGCACATGCCGTTGGCGCCGGGCACGATGACGATGCTGTTGTCGTTCTCGGCATGCAGGATGGTGGCCGTCCCCGTAGCAGAGTCCTTCAGGACGGACACCGTATCCACGGCGACGCCGAAAGCGTTCATCCGCGCCATGACTTGATCGCCGAAGCCGTCTCCGCCGACCGCTCCGATCATCCGCACGTCCGCGCCGAGCTTGGCGCAGCCGACCGCCTGGTTGGCGCCTTTCCCCCCGGATATGTAATGGATGTCGTCGCCTTGGATCGTTTCGCCGATCCGGGGCATGCGCCGCATCGAGATCACGAGATCCATATTCAAGCTGCCGACAACGGCGATTCGCGGTTTTTGCGTCATCTTTATCATCCTTTGCGTGTAAGGGAATGTGGTAACGGTTACCGATCCTATGCATCCCGACTATAGCATGCGTCAAAAATCGTCGTCAATCCGACAGGACCGCGCCGCAACTAAAAAAGCGCGGGCCTTTGCCCGCGCTTCAACGTAATATGCATCGTATGCAACGTCCAGGATCTGAACGCGATTGTGAAAATGGTCGGGACGACACGATTTGAACATGCGACCCCCTGGTCCCAAACCAGGTGCTCTACCAAGCTGAGCTACGTCCCGAAAAGCGAAGATGGTGCCGGCGAGAGGAGTCGAACCCCCGACCTACTGATTACAAGTCAGTTGCTCTACCAGCTGAGCTACACCGGCAACTGTGTTCTGAACACAAAAAGTATCTTATCATATCCTTTAAAAAGGATGCAAGTCCTTTTTTTCGGCTTTACGGAACGGCGAGAACCGGAAGAACCGCTTCCGCTCAAAAGCGCAAGGCGGCGGCGCGGCCCGCAGCTTTTCGTTGTCCCACCGCAGGTTGAACCGCTCGTCGACGGCGAAGCCGAATTTGGCGTAGAAATGCCGCAGTCGCTCGAGATGCTCCCGATGCTCGGCCTGCCTCATGCGGCCCTCGATATAGGCAATTCCCTCCCGCTCCGCAAGCAGCAGCAGCTGTCTCATCATGATGGATCCGAACCCCTGGTTGACCTTGTCGCCCAGGATGCGGATATACTGCAGGTTCCATGCCTTGACTTGCGTCCCGGCGATCGGAGCGACATGCAGCGACAGATCGTTCCTGTGGCGCTTCGTCGCCACGCCGTTCGGATAGACGATGCGGGCGTGGATGTCGCAGCGACCGTGCGGCGAATAGAGAATGACGGTGTCGCCCGATTTGGCCGTCCGAACTTCGTGGACGAAGCAGCCGTCGCCCAGGATGCAGGCGATCTGGGACTGAACGAACGCGTTTTCCATCGTTGAACCTCCCGGTCGAAAGAATTCGTTTCTACATTGTATTACCTTGCATCGTCGGAAATTATTCATCATGCGCCGCGCCCGATCGCGGAACGAGGATAATTCAATCTATTTATTAAGTGCCGTTATCACACGCGATCTGCCTCAAACCGCAACAATCTGACGCATCATTGCAATTATTAAGGAAATCTTTGGGATTCGGTACAAGATCCGACAACCCTCGCTTTCCGCTTGCGATAGACTGGTTTTGGATGATAGACATGGAGGAGGAATAGCCGTTGAACGAGTATGACGTAATCATGATTGGAAGCGGCCATAACGCATTGATCGCAGCCGCTTTTTTGACGCGCGCGGCGAGAAGCGTCCTCCTGCTGGAGAAGAACGACCGGCCGGGGGGCTATTTGCGAACGGACGAGCTGACGCTGCCCGGCTTCAAGCACGACGTGTACGCCGCGGCCCACCCGCTGTTCCTGACCGGGCCGGCGTACGCGGACTTCAGGGAAGCGCTGGAGGCGCGGGGACTGCATTACGCGAACACGGATCTTCCGACGGGGGTATCGATGGAGAACGGCGACACGGCCGTCTTCGCGCGCACGGGCGAGGAGCTGGCCGCGGAAGCCGAACGTCTGGCGCCGGGAGACGGCGCGGCGATGGGACGATTGTTCGCGTCGTTCGCGCCGTATGCGGGGGATGTGTTCGAGCTGTTCAATCTGGACTTGTCGGGTCAACGGGCTTCCGAGATTATTCGAAAGCTGCTGCATGACCATCGTTCCGAAGGGAAAGGCTATTCGGCGTTCGCCGCTTCCCTGTATTCCACGGCGCGCAACGCGGTGGGCGATTTCCGTTCGCCTGTCACGCGCGCCATGCTGGCGTCATGGGTCACGCATCTGGGCAGAACGCCGGACGAGGTCGGCAGCGGCATCTGGGTGCCGCTCACGGCGATGGCGCTCATGGGCGGCGGCATGCCGATTCCCGAAGGCGGGAGCGAGAAGCTCGCGCAGGCTTTGTCGCGGCTGGTGCAGGACCAAGGCGGCACGATCATTACCGGCGCGCGGGCCGAACGGATTATCGTCCAACACGGCAAAGCCGTCGGCGTGCGCACGGCGGAAGGCGAGGAATACCGCGCGAAGCATGCGGTCGTCGCCTCGACCGGGCCGGATCAGCTGTACTTGTCGCTCTTGGCCGACACGCAAGTCAGCTCCGAGATTCGCGGCCAAGCAAAGCGATTCCGTTACGGAAGAGGCTGCGTACAGATCCATCTCGCGCTGAGCGAAGCGCCGAAGTGGCCGGATGCGCGGTTCGCGCGCGTCGGCCAGCCCCATCTGACCGACGGGCTCGACGGCTTCACCCAAGCGATCGCGCAAGGGATGGCCGATCTCCTGCCTGCCAAGCCGACCTTTACGGTCGATTGCCCGACCAATTTCGATCCGACCCGGGCGCCGGCCGGCAAAGCGATCATGCGGCTTCAGGTGCTCGAGGTTCCTTGCCGTCCGCGGGGGGATGCCGCCGGTCGGATCGACGTCGGCGACGGCGCATGGACGCCGGAGCTGACCGAACGGTTTGCGGAGCGCGTGATCGCCGTCGCCGGCAAGCATATCCCGAATCTTCCCGGCGCCATCATCGCCAAATCCGTCATTACCCCGGACAGCCTCGCCCGCTTCAATCCGAATTCGGGTCCTGGCGACCCTTACGGCGGATCGCACGACTTCGCGCAGAGCTATTTATTCCGTCCGCTGCCTTCGCAGCCGAGCCATCGCACGGAGATTCCGAATCTGTACATGCTTGGCGCCGCCACTTGGCCGGGACACGGGATTAACGGCGGATCGGGTTATATCGTGGCGCAGCAGCTGCTGTCGCGCGATCGATAACGCCGTTCGGCTGACTGCCGGGCTTGATCGACGGCTCGGGTGAAGCGCGCACGAGAGCCTCTTCCGGCGTTTGACGCCGCGAAAGGCTCTTTCCTTGTTTCCGTCCCGTATGTTAAATTAAGGATGTCGATTTTAATAATAGGGCCGTATGCTTCTACTTGATGCCGGCGGCTCCGACTCGCCGCGTTCCGCAATTGGGCAGGCAAGGCCGCAGGGCCGGAATCCGCTAATACGCGCGCGAATTTTTTTGAAACGCAACCCGGCCCGTTGTCGTATTAGGTAGCATAAACGCTGACGAACAGCACATTATCGAGGAGGAAATGAAACCATGTCCGTATTTAAACGCCTGCGCGACCTCACGTTGTCGAATGTCTACTCCCTGATCGAGAAAGCCGAAGATCCGATCAAACTGACGGACCAATATATCCGCGACATGCAAGAGGATTTGGAAGACGCGGAGAAAGCGGTAGCCGCGCAAATCGCGATCGAGAAACGGTTCAAGCAGCTGTACGAAGAGCAGGAAGCGCTCGTGCAGAAGCGCGGCGAGCAAGCGCACACGGCTGCTTCCATGCAAAACGTCGAGCTCGCCAGACGCGCGCTGGAAGAGAAGAAAGCCGCCGAGACGAAGCGCGACGAGTACAAGGTCAGCTACGACTCCAACAAAGCGTCCGCGGACAATCTTCGCGGCAAGCTGAGCGAGATGCGCGACCAGCTGACGGAAATGAAAAACAAACGCGAAACGCTCGTGGCCCGTTACAAAGCGGCCAAAGCGCAAGCCGACATCAACAAGTCGATGGCGGGTTTCAGCTCCGACACGGCGATGTCCGGCTTGAAGCGGATGGAAGAGAAGATGCTGCAGGCGGAAGCGCAAGCCGAAGCAAGCAACGAAATGAACAGCAAAGGCAAGTCGCTCGACGACGAATTCGAAGCGCTCGGCACGAACAAAGCCGTCGACGACGAACTGGCCGCTTTGATGAAGCAATACGAGAAAAAAGAGTAAGCGCGTAGTATACTACAACTAAGCAATCCGCTTGTTCGCAATCGGAACGAACGTCCGCCGGCATGGACCGCTAAGCTTCGCGCGCTGCCTTCCATCCGCCCAAGGACGTTTTTTCTTTGCGAAGCGCGGCGCTGCGGCAAATTAGACGATGGAGGCTCTTGACGAATGACACTTGACGAGATGCTCGGCATTCTTGTATGGACCGGAGCGGGCGCGGTGCTGCTGATCGTGCTGATGGCGGTCGATTCGCTGTTTACCCGGTACAAGGATTTGGAAGAAATCAAGAAAGGGAACGTGGCGGTGACGACCCGCTTCATCATGAAGCTGCTCGCGCAGGCTTACATTCTCTCGCGCTCCATCACGACATCGGACGATCTGTGGGAAGCGCTGCTCGTATCGGCCATATCGTTCGTGATCCTGCTGCTCATCGAGAGCCTCGTCGAATTCGCGCTCCGGGCGATGTCGGGACTGGACCTCACCGAAGGCACGAAGCAGAACCAGATCGCGCCGGCGCTGTTTACGGGCTCGCTGCATCTGGCGGGAGCGCTCATTATCGGGGCGTGCTTGTAAACTAGAATCGTAAGGAGCGATCGCCATGGGCATATTTTCGCGCATCAAAAACATTATCGCTAAACCCGAGCCGCCGATCGTGGAGAAAAGCTTGCTGACGATCGGTCCCGGCGACGTCTGCGAAGTATCCTTGGTGACCTACCAGGTAGTCGGCAGACTGCAGAACCGCAAGCGCAATCTCGTCGTGCTCACGCTGCAGGACGGATCGGCCATTCGCTATCTGACGATCGAAGAACGCGAGCGGACCGTTTATGCGCTCTACGAGCCGATCGACGGCCGGCTGGATTCCGTGGAGGAAGTGCCGACGGAGCTGGAGTTGGACGACAGGACGTTCCACTTGGAGGAACAATATTCCGGCTTCGTCACCGCGGCCGGCAGAACGCCGTTCGTGCAGGGCGGCGAGCAATACGTATGGCAGTATCAGTCGGACGACCAGAAGCTGCTGCGGGTCGAGTGGCAGGACGGCCGCTTCATGCTGTACGAAGGGGAAGACGTGCTTGCTGCCGATGTTCGCGTTCTCCGCGGAAACTAGGGGAGGATGAGAAGGATGCGAAGCAAGAGCTCGTACTTACTTAAATTACTTCTTGTCTTCACGCTCGTCTTTCCGCTGCTGGCCGCTTGCGGCATCAATCAGAAGATCGAGGAGCAATATCCGCTCGAATCGGTGAACGGCAGCGGGGCCTCAACCTCGTACGTGTACCGCGCCGCCGGGGTGAGCGTGCCCGAGGTCGCGAAGGCGCTCGTGGATGCGGATAAACCGCAGCAGGAATCGACGGAAGCGAAGGACCATATGTTCCTCGTGTACTCCGACCGCATCATTCATCTGCAGCAGGATACGGCGAAGCCGGAAGATACGCTGATCGAAGTCGATTCCCAGGAATACGTCCGCAACAATTACAGCTCGAGCTTTCTGGAAGGGTATCTGCTCGCGAGCTTCCTCGGCAATCTGTTCGATAACGGCCGCTACGGCCACGGCGCGTATCGCGGTTACGACGACCGCGGCACGTACAAGCCGACCGGCGGCAGCTACCATGCGCCGACGGACCAAGAGAAGAAAGCCGTGCCGCCGATGACGGTGACGCGCACGGGCTCGGTGTTCAAGCGCTCGAAGAACGCCGTGCCGACCAGTCCTTCCGATTCGGGGGGAGTGACGAGCAATCCGTCGAAGGGCAAGATTACCCGGGACACGGACAGCGGCAAAAAATCGGGCGGCTGGCTCACGCCGCGCAAGTCGTCGAAGCCGAAGACGCGGGTCGGTTTCGGCAGAGTTTCCAGGCGACGATGAGCCTGAGCGCGCACGGTTCGTGACAATAAGAATAGAGACGGCGGACGGAACCCGACGGTTCCGTCCGCCGTCTTTTTTTGCGTGAGGGGTCTAAATTCGGACTTTAATCGGGCATGCGCATTGCGGTATGATAGGGAGGTTGCAATCGATAGTTAGTCGTGCGTAGAGGAAGGGGAACAGGGATGAAACGAATGTTGTCGCCGCTGAATACGGTCGTGCTCACGCAGTTTCTGAGCGCATTCGCGGATAATTTGAACTTTTTTCTGATCGTGGGCATGGTGAAGCGCCAAGGCGCGGAGAACCCGGACATCGCGGTCAATTACATCCAGATCGCTTTCCTGGCGGCATACGTGATCTTGGCGCCGATCGTCGGGGCGTACGCCGACAAGAAAGCGAAATCGAACGTGCTGCTGCTCGGCAACGCCTTGAAGGCCGTCGGCATCGGTATGCTGCTGTTCGGACTGCCTCCGGCGCTGTGTTACGTATTCGTCGGCATCGGCGCGGTCGTGTATTCGCCGGGGAAGTACGGCATCCTGACGGAGCTGACCCGGACCGAGGACGAGCTGCTCCGGGCGAACGCGAAGGTGGAAGGCTCCACGATTTTGGCCATCCTGCTGGGAACGGTCGCGGGCGGCTTCCTGGCGCAAAACTCCGATCTTCCGGCGGTGCTTACCTGTCTCGGCGTCTATGTGCTCTCCTTGCTGATGACGCTCGTCATTCCGGCCAGGGCGGGGAACGCCGAGCTGCGGTACGGCAAGGAAGCGATGCAGTTCCTGCGGGACTTCGGCACGATGTTCCGCAATCCCCGCGCGCGCTTCTCGCTGATCGGCACCGGCTCGTTCTGGCTGACGGCCGCGGTGCTTCGCATCGCGCTGATCGCTTGGCTGCCGCTCAACCTGGGCATCACGGATACGGACCAGCAGTCCATGATGATCGGCATCACGGCGGTCGGCGTGGTCGTGAGCGCGTTCCTGACGCCCAAGCTGGTGCCGGCCGGCAAGCTGCACCGGGCCTTCTATTACGGCTTGTTCATGGTCGCATCGGTGATGGTGGCCACGATGACCTACGAACTCTGGTTGACCATCGTGCTGTTGTTCCTTATCGGCATCTTCGGCGGCATCTTCGTGATTCCGCTGAATACGATGCTGCAGGAGGAAGGGAAGTCGACGATCGGCTCCGGCAAGACGATCGCGGTTCAAAACTTCAGCGAAAACATTCTCACGGTCAGCGGGTTGTTGATCTATCTGACGCTCAGCCAGATGGATGTCTCCGTCAACGGCTCCGTGATCGGCATCGGCCTCGTGCTGCTCGCGTTCATCTTGTTCCTGGCGACGCAGCTGCCGAATGTCCTGGGAGCCGAACGTCGCAAGCGGGCAGATCAAAGCAAGCCATTTTCCGAGCAAGCCGGGCATGCCGGGAAACAAGACGCTTAACCAGGAACGGGAGGCGGACAGGATGAAGCTGGCGGATATACCGGAATCGGTCATTCGGCTTATCGGGGACGTCAGGGAACTCGGGCTGCCGGCCCAGGGACATACGTCGGTCGTGGCGCTTGCGACGACCGACAGCGGAATGTATATAATGAAGAAATGCGTTCATCCGCTGTACCGCGAATGGTTGCGGAAGGAGCATCGGAGCCTCCGGCTGCTGCATTCCGCCGGCTTGCCCATCCCGGACGTAATCGGCTATGCCGAGGAGCCCAGCGGCAGTTGGCTTGTGATGTCTTATATAGAAGGAACGCGTTTGCGGGAGTTCCTGACGACAGAGCATCGCGCATCCAAACGGGAGCAGGCCATCCACGAATACGGCGCCGCGCTCAAGCGAATCCATGAATCGCCTTGCCCGGCGGAATTGAAGCGCCAGGGCGATTGGCTGGACGGCATGCTGCTGCAGGCGAGATCGAATTTGGCCCATCATGCGGTGGACGGCAGCGCGGAATTGCTGGCTGAACTGGAACGTTCGAAGCCGGACCCGATCGAGGCGACGCTGATCCACGGCGACTTCACGATCGACAACGTGCTCGTTCGCGATCGGGCCGTCGTCGGCGTCATCGATTGGTCCGGAGCCGCCTTCGGCGATCCGCGGTACGATGCAGCGCTGGCGATCAGGCCGAAGCCGAATGCGTTTGAACGCGCGCATGACGTGGCGTTGTTCTATGAAGCCTATGATGGCTTGCGGCTCACGATCGAGGAATATCGTTATTACGAGGAAGGGCTTTATGCGTTTTTCTAACGCGGCGAAGGACGGCAGGCGTGAAGCCGGAACCGGTAGGTGCACGAATATTGAGGCTTAGGAGAGACCCGTATACGGCTTTCTTGCACCTGGAATCATGGATTATGGGCGGTTACGCGCGTCGTTTTCTAAGGAATGGCTAAAATTTAAATAAAATTATTCTAAATTAGTCTTTCGTTTTGCTGCCGCGGCGGCAGGGCGAAGGGCTTTTTTCGTATGGATCTTCGACTTGTTCGCCGGGTCGGATGTTTCAATATGCCTCGTACATGGGTAAATGCTTGCCGGAACGTAAACTGAATTTCGGAGGGCAACGCATGATGCTTGTCAACACGCTCAGAAGGCTGAAATGGATGATTCGATTCGGGAAAGGAGGACATTCGCTGCGAGAGCTTCCATGGATCAAAGGGAAGCTTTACGTGAATCGGTCAGGGACGCTGCGAATCGGGAAACGGGTTCGGTTCGTGGGCAAGCCATGGGCGACGCAGCTTACCGTGGAAAAGGGCGGCGTGCTGGAAATCGGCGATCATACGTTCATTAATGCAGGGGTCGGCATCGCGGCCCGGCAGCGCATCTCGATCGGGTCCGACGTGAAGATCGGCCCGCGCACCAGCATCCTCGACAGCATGTACCACCAGCTCGACGCAAACGACAGTCCGGATGCGAGCAAACCGATCGTCATCGGAAACAACGTATGGATCGGCACGCGCTGCACGATTCTGCCCGGCGTCACGATCGGGGAGAACGCGGTCGTCGCCGCCGGCAGCCTCGTGAACAAGGACGTTCCCAAGAACGTGCTCGTCGCCGGAACGCCGGCGAGAATCATCCGCGAGCTCGACATTCCGGAGGGGTGGATCCGGCAGTAAATCTTTCTCAGAAATCTCATCGATACCCCTTCAAGTTGCGCAAAAGCACCATGCCGAATACTTCTACTTGAGTAAAATTTAGGAGATTAGAGGAAAAATACCAAAAAATTCAATAGAAATATTTGTATAAAGAGGATCCCTGGCCCAAAATGTGTGTCTAAATTGTGACATCGTTATTCAATTGTCTTTGCCCGATGCCTGAAGAAGCCGCCGCAAGCTTACGAAATTTCATGGTTCCGCATGGGTAATGAGGCCTGCGGTCCTGACACGTTCCGTTGCATCCAAAAACCGCTCGAATGAAACGCTTTCAACTCTTACAGATATCTTTCAAATCCAGCATTGCGGCAATTTTCGGCCCCAGCTTCGCGAAAGGGTCGATTCTCCGAAAAAAGGTGGTCGATCGACAAAATTCATCGGGACGAATTGAGACCAAGGTCACTGTTAAAGTGCGGATGGACGAGGAATAAATTCAGTACTCCTGTAGCATGTCCATGTCAATTTCAACAAGGTATGTTGGGAATATAGAGCGTTGTCCAAAATTGCGGATATATGGCGAAAACATTAAGGCTTTCTCATTCTATCCGCGGAGCGACTGAAGGTTTCGCAATGGCAAGGTCACTGGCGTGCTGATACTTCGATTGGCAATTGTGTTCAATGAGCGGCAAGAAAGGTGATGATAGCGATGGCAATTCAGATCGAATCAAAACGGCTTGTTATTGAGGAGCGCAACCGGATCGCCGAGGAGCTTCATGATCGCGTATCCCAGCATTTGTTCGGCATCATTTACGCCATGCACTCGATCAAATGCGGCTGGAAGGATATGACCGAGGAGCAAAAGCTGGAGCAGATGAAGGAAATCCAGGAAGCGGCTTCGACGGCCTCCTGCGAGCTGCGGGCCACGATCAATAACCTCAGCACGACGGGCGGCAGCGATTCCTGGATCGGGATCGTCAAATCGCATTTGGCCAATCAAGCCAAGCTCAATGGCATCAGCATCGTGTTTCATGCCTCCAAATCCTGCAGCCTGTTATCCATCGATCATCAGAAGGCTTTGTACCGAGCCATATTGGAGGGCGTGGGCAATGCGATCCGCCATGGCGCGAGCAGCTGCGTGAGCGTCGACTTGACCATGAAGCAAGGTGCCGTCAAGCTCGCGATCGAGGACAACGGGTTCGGTTTCGACGTTAGATCCAAGATGAACAAGTCCAATGCGGGCTTTGGTCTTAGCAATATGCAAGCACTTGCCGTATCGCTCGGAGGCACCTTTGATATCGAGAGCAAGGAAGGAAGCGGAACACGGATTCTGCTCTGGCTGCCGCTGGCCGACGTTGCCGGCGCAGGCGAGGGATCCGCTCAAAATACGAAAAGCGGGTGATAAGCATGAAAGTCGTTATCGTGGACGATCATCCATTGGTCCGCAAAGGATTGATCGCCGTTCTTGCAAGCGAAGAAGAAATCGAAATCGTCGGGGTATCGGAAGCCGTTGACGATGCGCTTAAGTTGATCGAGAAGACGGAGCCGGACATGGCGATCGTCGATATTCGCCTCGGGGACCGCTCCGGGTTCGAGTTGGTGGAAAATTTCAGCCACCTCGGGTGCCGATTCATCATGCTCACGTCGTCCGCGGCGGAGTTCGACGTCCGCCGTGCGGAAGAGAGCGGCGCCTACGGGTATGTCCTGAAGGATTCGATGCCGGAGGAACTGCTGCTCGCCATCAAGATGGTCGACCGCGGCCGTAAATACTTCGATCAGGGATTGATGGAAGTATTGATCCGGAAAGAGGCGGACGATCCGCTGGAGAAACTGACGCCGAAGGAGCGGGAAGTATTGATCTCGCTCGGCGAGGGCTTGTCGAACGGCGCCATGGCGAAAAAGCTGACGATCAGCGAGTTCACGGTCAAGAAGCACGTCAGCCGCATTTTCCAGAAATTGAACCTGAACGATCGTACGCAGGCTGCCCTCTACGCGCAGTCGCGGGGCATGACGGCTTATTCGCCGCCCGAGGAGCGATCCGAAGAAAAACTAGACCCGACTGGTACTAAAGTGTAACAAAAGGCAGCTCAAAGGTAGTACTCGGATATACGACCGGAGTAGAAATAAAATCATCCTGCCGCGTAATAGTCTTGTAAGGCGTGGTCGCTATAGAATTAAGGTAAGGCAATGGAAAGGCCGGCAATCGCAAGAAAAAAGCGGGGCCGAGAGCGAAAAAAGGCAATAGAACCGTCATTATAAGTCAGAATATTCAGAAAAAATATATTTTTGTTCATCTTTACATGAACGAAATCGGTATCGGAGGAAACAGCTTGGAATTGCTACGCTACTGGAGTGTTATCCGAAAACGGCTATGGATGATTGCGCTACTCGTTGTTGTCAGCTGCACGGCTGTCGGCTTCTACTCGACCCATTACCTGCCATCGCAATTTGAGGCCTCCGCCCAACTGATCGTCAACAATCAGCAAACGGACACGACAAAGACCGCCACGAGCATCGATGTCGGATCCATCAGTTCAAGCACCATGGTGATCAAAACGTACAAGGAAATCATCCGTACGCCGCGCATCATGAAGAAAGTCGCGGATCGATATCCGGACTTGCATGCGAGCCCCGAGGAGCTCATCGCCAAGATCAGCGTGAAGTCCGTCAACGAAACGCAAGTGATGTCCATCACCGCCGTAGACGGTTCGTACGTGAGGGCGGCCAAAATGGCGAACGCGGTCTCGACGGTATTCCAACAGGAAATCAAAACGCTGATGAAGCTGGACAACGTGTCCGTGCTCAACCTGGCCGACACGACGAAGCACCCGCAGGCAGTATCGCCTCACCCGCCGACGAACATCGTCGTCGCGTTCATCCTCTCGGCGATGGTCGGCGTCGGAATCGCGTTCGTGCTCGATCAGCTGAACAACACGGTCAAGAACGAAGAAGAAATTCGGGATCTGCTCGGCGTTCCCGTGCTGGGGGCGATTCCCAAGGTGAAACGGCGCGATTTGTCCGACAAGGGCGCGCAGCCGAAAATGACGAGTCTGGGAGGCGGAGGAAAAAATGTCACGCTCGATTCTTAAACGGGATCTCATCGCCGACTCGCATCCGGCTTCGGCGGTATCGGAAGCTTACCGCAGCCTGCGGACCAACATCGCGTTCTCGAGCCGGGAGGAAGCCGTCAAAACGATCGCGTTCACGTCGGCCTTGCCCGGCGAAGGGAAAAGCACGATCGCGGCCAATATCGCGGTCGCCTATGCCCAGACGAAGAGGCGGGTCGTGGTCATCGACGCGAATTTGCGCAAGCCTGCCCAGCATGAAATATTCGGCCTCTCCAACGTGCATGGTTTAAGCACGGTATTAACGAAGCACGGCGAGCTTGACGACGTCCTTCAGCGGACGGGCGTCGGCAACCTCCAGGTCATCACGGCCGGTCCGCTTCCCGCGAATCCTTCCGAGTTACTGGAATCGATTCCCATGACGGAGCTGCTGGCAGCGGCGAAGGAACGCTTCGACATCGTCATTCTCGACACGCCATCGATCGATTCCGTATCGGACGGACTGGTCGTGGCCAGCAAGAGCGACGGCGTCGTGCTGGTCATGAAAGCCGGAAAAGTGAAAAACGAAATCGCGTTAAAAGCAAAGGCTTCGCTGGAATACGGCAATGCGAACCTGATCGGCGCCGTGTTGAACAACGTCAACCGTTAAGCGTCGACGTCCCATTCCGCCGGTTATTAGGAAATGTCTCCTGCTCCTCTATCACCGGAGGCACTCGGTCATGCTGTGGGTCAGCCGACCTTAGACGTTCATCGTCAAGGGTATGACGTGAGGATGGGTTGAATGCCCGCTGCTCCATGCGTTATCTAAAAGTACGAGCTATGTTTACTCGTTAGGGAGAAAACATAGCTCGTATTTTTAGCATCATGATTAGACAGACAGACAGACAGACAGATAAAAACGGATAGGGTGAGATCAAATGACAAAAGTGAGAAAAGCGATTATCCCAGCGGCTGGACTCGGTACAAGATTTCTGCCCGCGACCAAAGCAATGCCGAAAGAAATGCTTCCGATCCTGGATAAACCAACGATTCAGTACATTGTCGAAGAAGCCATCGCATCCGGCATCGAGGATATCATCGTCGTAACGGGCAAAGGGAAACGGGCCATCGAGGATCACTTCGACATTGCCTTCGAGCTCGAGCAGTCGTTGGCGGAGAAAGGAAAGCTCGAACTTCTGAAGAAGGTCCAGCAGTCCTCCAACGTTGAACTCCACTATATCCGTCAGAAAGAACCGAAAGGGCTGGGACATGCCGTTTGGTGCGCGCGGAATTTTATCGGCGACGAACCGTTCGCGGTGCTCCTCGGCGACGACATCGTGCAGTCCGACACTCCTTGCACCAGGCAGCTGATCGAGCAATACGAGCAAACGGGAAAATCGGTCATCGGCGTTCAGACCGTCGGTCCCGAACAGACGGACCGCTACGGCATCGTGGACCCGCTCGAGAAATTCGAACGCCTCTACAAAGTCAACCGCTTCGTGGAGAAGCCGCCCAAAGGGCAGGAGCCTTCGAATCTCGCGATTATGGGCCGCTACGTGCTGACGCCGGAGATTTTTGAATATTTGGGCAGGCACGAGACCGGATCCGGCGGCGAGATCCAATTGACCGACGCGATTCAAAGATTGAACGAAGATCAAGGCGTCTATGCCTATGATTTCGAAGGCATCCGTTACGACGTCGGCGAGAAGCTCGGCTTCATCATGACGACGATCGAATTCGCGCTGCGCAACAACGAGCTTCGCTATACCCTCATGGAAGAGCTCGAGGGAATACTCGAACGCGAGAAAGTGAGTGAAAACAATGCCCCAAAGGTATGAACAGGACGCGGTGATGGAGATTTCGGACTACGATTCGATCCGGCGCGCGCTGGCGAAGGACGGCGATCTGGTTTCCTATACCGTGGTCAAACGGTTGATCGATATTACGGGCGCTCTGCTGGGTCTCCTGTTCTTTCTGCCGCTGTTCATGCTCGTCGCGTTGCTCATCAAGCTGGAAGATCCGAAAGGCTCGGTCTTCTTCTACCAGGTCAGAATCGGCAAGAACGAGAAGCCGTTCCGCATGTTCAAGTTCCGTTCCATGGTATCGAATGCCGAAGAGAAGCTGAAGGACCTGCTCGCCCAGAACGAAATCAAAGGCGCGATGTTCAAGATGAAGGATGACCCCCGCATCACGAAAGTGGGCAAATTCATCCGGAAAACGAGCATCGACGAGCTGCCTCAGTTGATCAACGTGTTGATCGGCGACATGTCGCTGGTCGGTCCGAGACCGCCGCTCAAGCGGGAAGTCGCGGAGTATACGGAGTACGACAAGCTGCGGTTGACCGTCACGTCGGGCTGCACCGGCCTGTGGCAGGTAAGTGGGCGCAACAACCTCAGCTTCGAGCAGATGGTCGAGCTGGATTTGAAGTATATCCAAAATAGAAGCATTGCGGGGGATCTGAAGATCATTTTCAAAACATTCAAGCTCCTGGTCGGGGCGAAGGATGCTTTTTAACGGATGGGACGGGGATTGCAATGAAGAAAATCATGTTTATTACGAACCGGCTTCCATTTCCGAACACGGACGGACGGAAAAATATGCTGCTGCAGTACATCCGTCAAATGAAGGAGATTTATCCCGATAGCGAGCTGGTCAATTTATCCTTCGTGGACGACGCCAAGTACTTGAAGGACCGGCCGCGCGAGATCGACCGGCTCGTAAGCCTCGAGCTGCCGGGATTGGCCGAGAAGCTGTTCAACATCGCCGTCTATTCGGTGCTGCTGCGCAAATGGCCGCTTCAGGTCGCCGTCTATTACTCCCGGAAGACGCACCGGAAAGTCAAAGCCGCGATCAAGGAAGAGAAGCCGGAGTTCATCCTGTACGATATGGTGCGGGTGGCGGAATACTTGTCGGACGAGCAGGGCAGCAAGGTGCTCAGCTATGACGACCTGCTCTCGCTGCGCTACAAGCGGCAGCTCGAATGGTTCCAATACATTCCGTCGATCTTCGGCGGCTTCACGGGCAAGCTGCCCGGCGGCATGAAGCGGCTCGCGGATATGAAGTTCATCCAGAAATGGCTGATCAACTTCGAGAGCAAGCTGCTGGACCGGTACGAGAGACGGGTGGCCTCGCTCTTCCATCATCTCGTCTTCACTTCGCCGGTCGAGGCGGAGAGCTTCCAAAAGCTGACCCGCCACGAATCGTGCTACGGCATTCCGATGAAGTTCGAACCGGATCAAACGAGAGGCAAAGGACCGCGCCGCTACGACCGCAACAAGCTCGTGTTCGTCGGCAAGATGGACATCCCGCATAACAGCTCGGCCGTCGCTTACTTCTGCGAACGGGTATGGCCGAGCATCAAACGGCAGGCGCCGGACACGACGTTCTATATCGTCGGGAAAAATCCGACGGCCGCCGTGCTGCGCCTGCAAGAGACCTATCCGGGCGTGGTCGTGACCGGGGAAGTGGACGACGTGAAGCGCGTCGTGGGCGATTCGGCCTTGATGATCGCGCCGATGCTGTTCGGAACGGGCATCAAAACGAAGATCGTCGAGGCGATGTCCTGGGGCGTTCCGGTCGTGACCAACCAGATCGGGATCGAAGGCATCGACGCGAACCATGGAGAGGACTTGTTCGTCTGCGATTCGGACGAGGAGATCGTGCGGAACGTGCTGCTGCTGCTGAACAACGCCGAGCTGAACGATAAGGTCTCGCGCAATTCGGTCCGTTACGTGGCGAGCAACTTCAGCAGCTCCGCGACTCTCAAAAACATGGAGCTGATTCTATCATAGCGCCGTTCAAGCAAAGCCCAGCCAAAGCATCCATGGTTCGCAACCTCATCATCGGGCTGTTTCTTTTCTCGATCGCCGTCCTCTCGTACGATAGCTTGCCGTATTTCCACTTTTCGGTCTATCGTCCGCTTTCGATGTTTTCGATGTTCGCGTCCTCGTTTTTGCTCTTGTTCACGGGGTACCGGTTCAAGACGGGCGATTACTTCTTGCTGGCCTTCGCGACGTACAGCATCGGGCATTCCTTGGTCGTCTCCGTCGGCTACGATGACGTGGGGAGCAGCTTCAAGCATGTCATCACGGTACTGTTCGGACTATCGATGTACCGAACGTCGGTTTATATCGCGCAGGAGTCGAAGGAGGATCCCGCCTTGGTCGGTTGGATCGCGAAGAGCGTGCTGGTCGCGTTCATTCTGCCGATCGCGGCCGGATTTCTCCAGCTGATGGATGCGCTGTTCGTTCACAGCGGGTTTTCCGGGGCTTTCACCGGGCTGTTCTCGGAGAAGGTGTACAAGGGCAGGATTCAGATGCTGTCGGGCGAGCCGTCCTGGGCCGCCATCCACATGCTGAGCGGCGGATTGCTGATGGTGTTCCTGCACAAGCGGGGCTACCGCTGGCAATTGCAGCTCGCGATCGGCACCGCGGTGCTCATGGTGCTGTCGTTCTCGGCTTACGCGTACAGCGTACTGCTGACCGCGCTGCTCATCTACGTGCTCATCGCGAACAAGAACCGCGGCAAGATGATTCTGCTGCTCGCGGTTTGCGTCGCCGCCGTCGCGTTCGTCGTGCCGTTTCTGCTCGAGGCGCTGCATGTCAGCGGTTATTTCACGGATCGCTTTCAGTTTAATTTCAGCCATATGGTCAAGGCGGACAATTCGTTTTTCATCCGCGTCTTTTTTCCGGCCATCGGTTTTCTCGAATTCGCCCAGCACCCGATATTCGGCGTGGGCGGCGGGTTCTATTACAGGGATTTCGCAGATCTCCTGATCAAGCATTTCAGCGATGGACTCGTATTCTCGGAAGTATCCGATCTCGTGTTCAACCGTCCGGAAATGGCGACATCGCGGAACTTGCTGGCAAAGGTATTCGCCGAGGAAGGTTTGGTCGGCGCAATTCTGCTTATCGGATTCATGGCCTCGGTCTTGCGAAGCGCAGGCGCGAATCCGTACGCGAAATTCGCTTTTGCGCTGTGCGTGGCGCTCGTCATGAATTTCGATTCCTATTCCTTCGTGAACTTCTGGTTGTTGATCGGGTTCATCCGCGGCGGCTTCTTCGACGAATTGCCGGCCGTGCGGGAGGTTGGAATGGAGAAGCAGCGCATGAAGGGAATGAAACGGATCGCATGAAAATCGTTATCGTAAACAGTTTGTACACGCCGCATATCATCGGCGGCGCCGAAATATCGACGCAAATCCTAGCGGAAACGCTGACGGCGGCGGCCGAGGTCCACGTGCTAACGGTAGGGGCGCAGAAGCGCGCCGCCGGCATCGATTCCGAGATCATCAACGGGGTGACCGTGCACCGGCTGCCGTACAACAACTTGTATTGGATCGGCGAAGGCAAGGATGCCGGCACGCTCAAGAAAACGGGCCGCCGGCTCATCGATCTGTACAATCCCGTGCAGATTGGGGCCGTGCGCAAGCTTCTGGACCGGATCGATCCGGATCTGATCCACACCCAGAACCTGTCCGGGTTCGGCGCGGCGATCTGGACGGCGGCGAAAGCGCGCGTGCCGATCGTGCATACGCTGCGGGACTATTCGCTGCTCTCGCCGGTCAGCTCGCCGATCGCCAATCCGATGCTCTCGCGCATGTACCAATGGAGCTCGCTCGGCGTCAGCAAGCGGGTATCGGCGGTCGTCGGGATATCCTCGCATATCCTGAAGCGCCATACGAGCGCGGGGCTGTTCCCGAACGCGGCCCGGCTGGTCATACCGAACGTCGTGGATGGCGAGATCGCCGGCGCGCCGAAGGAGTTCGACCGCAAGCCGCTTCGCATCGGCTACTTCGGAAGAATCGAACCCGAGAAAGGCGTGCGCGAGCTGGTCGATGCCGTTCGCTCGCTGCCCCGCGAGATGGTGGAACAAGTCGTCGTCTGCGGAGAGGGCGGCATGCGGCAAAAGCTTGTCGAGCTGTGCGCCGGCGACGACCGCTTCCTGTTCACCGGCAAAGTCACGCCGAAGGAAGCCCGCGCCAACATGGCGAAGGTCGACGTCACGTTCGTGCCTTCCATCTGGGAGGAGCCGTTCGGACGGGTGATCATCGAATCGTATCAGGTCGGCACGCCCGTGTACGCTTCGGCGGTCGGAGGCATTCCCGACGCGGTCTGGAATCCGGACGACTTCCTGTTCAAGCCGGGCAGCGCGGAGGCGATCGCGGAGAAGATCGCGGCATTCCATGGCATGTCCGGCGACGAGAAGCGAATCGTCCAGGAGCACTGCCTGAAGCATTGCGGCTGGTTCACCAAGGGCTCGCTGCTGGAAAACCATTTGGACCTCTACGGACGGATCACGGAATCCGGCAGCCAAGCCTACGCGTTGGCGGCCGCGAACGGGAGGTCCTGAGCATGCGCAAGCCGATCGTGTACATGTGGCCCAAGACGAGCCCGCACAATAAATACAGCGAGCTGCTGACCAATTCGATCGAGCAGAACGGATTGCAGGTCGAGCATTACGACCAAAAGGCGATGTTCAAGCCCCGCAGGGGCGATATCGTGCACCTGCACTGGCCGAGCAATTCGTATACGGCGTCGGCCTTTCCGCTGACGGTCGTGAAGTCGCTGTTCTTCGCCCTGCTGCTGCTGGCCTACAGATGCTTCGGCATGCGGTTGTTCTGGACGGTTCATAACGTCTGGCCGCATACCGGCAAGTCGGGCTGGGACAAGCTGATGCGCAAATATATTTTGACCGTCTGTCACGAAGCGTTCGTGATGAGCGAGTCGGTGAAGGCGGAGGTCGCCGCGACGTTCGGCGTGCCGGCGAGCAAGCTCGTGGTGACACCGCACGGCCACTACGTGAACGCCTATGCCCGCAAGGGCAAGGACATCCGCAAGCAGTTCGGCATTGCTCCGGACAGCTTCCTGTTCCTGTTCATCGGCCGAATCAATCCCTACAAGGGGGTCGATCAGCTCGTGGAGGCTTACGCGCAGCTGGGGCAGGGGGGATGCGAATTGCTCGTCGCGGGGCATGTCGACGCGGGGTACGACCTCGGTTTCATCGACCGCGTCAACGACGGCACGATCCATCTGTACCCGCAGTTCGTGGACGACCTCGAGCTGGCCGATTACTTGGAAGCGGCCGACGTGATCGTGCTGCCGTACAAGCAAATCACGACGTCGGGCAGCGCGATCCTGGCGTTGTCCCACAAGAAGCCTGTCGTCGCGCCGCGATTGGGCGCGCTCGGCGAATACGTATCCGAGGGATGCGGGATCTTGTATGATCCGGACGATCCGGAAGGCCTGCTCAAGGCGCTTCGCCTGTCCATGGAGATGGACGCGAAGGAAACGGAGATGCATATCGCGGCGAAGCTCCGGGAACTGGATTGGGGCCGGATAGCCGGTAAAATGATTCAAATTTATACCGGTACGAAACGGTACGAGGTGAACGCATGAAAGCAACAGTGGCGATTTGCACGCATAATCGGGCAGCGGACGTGAAGGAAGCGCTGCTCAGCCTGATGAAGCAAAGCTTTACCGGCCCTTTCGAGGTGATCGTGGTCGATAACCGTTCCACCGATCACACCAAATCGGTCGTGCAGGAGTTCCAGCATATGGTGGACATTCCGATCCATTACGTGTACGAAGAGCGGCTCGGCCTCTCCGTCGCCCGGAACTCGGCCATTCGCCGATCGAGCGGCGAGTACGTGCTGTTCCTCGACGACGACGCCGTCGCTTCCGAGGATTGGATCAGCGGCATCGTCGCCTTGTTCGACGGCGATCCGCGGATCGGCTGCGTCGGCGGCAAGATCATTCCCGCTTGGGAAGGAAGCGCCCCGCAGTGGCTGCCGGCGGAGAACCGGACGCTCTACACGATATTGGATTACGCGGACGACATCGTGGAGATGCAGCGGCCGGACATTCCGTTCGGCGCGAACGTGGCTTTCCGCAAATCGCTCTTCGACAAGATGGAAGCCTTCCGGGAGGATCTCGGCCGGGTCGGCAGCAACCTGCTGTCGAGCGAGGAAGCCGAGCTGATCGAGCGCATCCGCGCCCGGTATACGGTCTACTACACGCCGCACGCATCGGTGCTGCACAAGATTCCCCGCAGCCGGATCAGCCGGAAATGGCTGCTGCGGCGCATTTATTGGCAGGGCGTCAGCAGCGCGGTTTCGTCGAAGAAGAAGGCGGGCATTCTCCTGAAGTCGCTCGTGAAGCTGCCGCTGTTCGCGGTGCTCACCGTCTTGTTCGCGTACGATAAACGAAAAATTTTCCGCAATATCAGCAAACTCTCGTACAGCAACGGACAGCTCCGCGGCGTGCTGAAGATGTATCAATGAAGCGAATATGCGGTTTAAGGATGTCGAACCTATGATCAGTCTACAAGCCGTGAAAAAAAGGTTGACCGGGCGCGGAGCTTTTCAGACGATTCTCCATACCAGCGCCGCCAATCTTTTCATTATGATCCTAAGCACCTTGACCTCCATCGTGACGGCGCGGCTGTTCGGCGTGGAAGGCAAGGGCGAGTTCTCGGCCATTCTGTTCTGGCCGACCTTGCTCGCGGGCCTCGTCAGCTTCGGGCTGCCGACGTCCCTCATCTTCAACATGAGGACGAACGCGGGCAAAGCGACCGAGTACGTCAGGGCCGGCTTCCTGTTCCAGATCCCCGTCAGCCTGGTCGTCGGCATCGTTGCCTGGATCTTTCTTCCGATCTGGCTCGGGAATTATCCGGACGAGGTAGTCGACATCGCCAGGTGGTATACGGTGATGACGCTGCCGATGCTGCTGGCCGTCAATCTGCTGGCGGCGCTGACGCAGAGCATGGACAAGTTCAGCTTGTACAACGGCCTCCGGCTGTACGTGCCGCTGAGCAATCTGGTCGGCTTGCTGGTGCTGTGGGCGATCGGCGAACTGAATCTGAAGTTCGCCTCGCTGGCCTTCTTCGCGACGAGCCTGATGGTGATCGTATGGGCGCTGTACCGGCTGCGGCGGGAGTTGACCTTCAGCTGGTTCAAGCCGTTCGCGGACCGCGTGGTCTTCACGTCGCTGTTCGGCTACGGCGGCCGGGTGTTCGGCGTCGAGTTGCTCGGCACGCTGTACTCGCAGTGCGACAAGCTGATCATCTTATCGCTCCTGCGGCCGAAGGATTTCGGGTTGTACACGGTCGTGTACACGCTGTCCCGGGTGTTCAACGTCGTGCAGATGGCGATCTCGAACGTGATTTTCCCGAAGGTGACGGGCATGGACAAGGACAAAATCCTGGCCACGGTCGGCCGGGCGTTCCGCTTGTCGTTCCTGCTCATGTGCGCCGCGGTCATACCGGGGATGATCATCGGCCGTTTCCTGCTGGGTCTCCTGTTCGGCGAACAGTTCCTGGAAGCCGGCGACGCGTTCTATCTGCTCTCGCTGGAATGCATCCTCGGCGGAGGATCGTGGATTCTCGCTTCCTCCTTCAACGCCATGGGGCGTCCGGGACTCGTCGTCATCCGGCAGGCGGTCGCGCTCGCCATCACGGTCGGATTGTTTTTCGTCTTCACGCCGCTCTACGGGCTGAACGGCATCGCGTTTGCGTTGCTGCTCGGCGCGGTCATCCGGATCGTGATCACGATCGCGGCCATGAAGGTGGTTTTCAAGGTGAAAATCGCGGCCATTCTTTTTGACAAAAACGATTTGCGCTTCCTGGCCAAGCGGTTCGCAAGAAGCGTGCAATCCTGACGAACGGAATGAATCGATGTGAAAAATGTGCTTGAAGCCAGACAGGCTGGCGTGAACCGAAGAAAACGAAGCTTCAGGGATTATGCGAAATACGGCTACCGCATCCTGCTCGGCGCGCTGTTCAGACGGAAGGTCGACCAATGCGGCAAGCTGCTGCGGGTAGCCGGCGGCGTGACCGTCTCGAAGGCGAAGCATGCCAGGCTCATCATCGGCGACAACGTCCTGCTGTTCAAGGACACCGGCTTTTACTTGGATTCCGGCGAAGCGGTCATCGAGATCGGCGACCATACCTTCATCAACCGGAGATCCGAGATCATCTGCAAGAAGCACGTGAAAATCGGCAGCCATTGCGCGATTTCATGGGACGTCGCCATCATGGACACCGACATTCACCGCATCGAGGGCTCGGCGGACACGAAGCCGACCGTCATCGGGGACCATGTGTGGATCGGCAACAAGGCGATCATCCTCAAAGGCGTTACGATCGGCGAAGGCGCCGTCGTGGCGGCCGGTTCGGTCGTGTCGAAGGACGTGGCGCCTTATACGCTCGTCGCCGGCGTTCCGGCGAAGCTGGTCAGGGAAGACGTCAGATGGCATGTATGACGGGATGATTCCCGAAAGAGAGAAGCAATGCCTAGTGGAAAAGGAGACGGATTGATGAAAACCGCACAGTTCGCTCATCCGATGGATGAGCTCAAGCACCGGCTTCGGCACATTTTGACCGTGATCCCGTCCGGTTCCAGCATTTATTACCTCGATTACCCGGTGCACGGGAACGGCGGGGATCTGCTCATCATGAAAGGAACCGAGGCGTTCTTCAAGGATAACGGCATCCGCGTCCAGGCGCGGTACAGCGTATTGGACTTCCCGGACGGGCTGGCCATTCCGAAGGATCATATCATCGTGCTGCACGGCGGCGGGAATTTCGGCGACTTGTATCCGGCGCATCAGAAGCTGCGCGAGAAGATCGTGGCCGACTATCCGAAGCACCGCGTGGTGATGCTGCCGCAGACGATCTTCTACAAGAGCGATGCCGAATTCGATCGCACGGCCGCGGTCTTCAACCGGCACTCGGACCTGCATCTGTACGTCCGCGACACGCTGTCGCAGGAGATGGCGAAGGTCAAGTTCAAGACCTGCAACGTCTACCTGTCCCCGGACATGGCGCATCAGCTGTGGCCGATCCGCAGCAAGAACCAGCCCGGCAAGGAGCTGCTCTGTTTCCTCCGCACCGATATCGAGAAGACGGCGGAGCAGGAACGGCTCGAAGCGTCGGGCCAAGGCGAGTATTTGGACTGGGGGACGCTGTTCAACGGCGTCGAGCACAAATCGATCCGCGTCTTCAACAAGATCCTCCGGAAGGGCAGCGGCAAATTGCCTCTCAGCATGTTCTGGGGGAAATACACCGATTATCTCGTGAACAAGGCGGTCAGCCGGTTCAGCAACTATAAGACCGTGCAGACGTCGAGGCTTCACGGCCATATCCTCTCTTGTCTGATGGATAAGCCGAATATCCTGCTCGATAACTCGTACGGCAAGAACGCCAGTTACTACCGCACATGGACCGGAGGCATTACGTCAGCGTCACTAATGGCGGATCCGTCGGGAAAATAGAATGGAGGAATCGTATGAAAATCGTACTTCTTTCGGGTGGCTCGGGAAAAAGGCTGTGGCCGTTGTCGAACGACTCCCGTTCGAAACAGTTTCTGAAAATCCTCAAAAACGGCGACGGCGGGTTGGAATCGATGATTCAGCGGGTATGGGGACAGCTTGAGGATGCGGACTTGCGGCAGCATGCGTACGTGGCGACCAGCAAGCCCCAGGTCGAAATGATCTACAGCCAATTGGGCAGCGAAATCAACATGATCGTGGAACCGGAGCGCAGGGACACGTTCCCGGCCATCGCGCTCGCGGCGACGTACCTGTATTCGATCGAGGGCGTGAATCTGGGGGAGACGATCGTCGTCATGCCGGTCGATCCTTACGTGGAAACCTCGTTCTTCCATGCGCTGAAGCAGCTGGAGCAGGTGCTCGACAACTCCGACGCGGATCTGGCGCTCATGGGCGTCAAGCCGACGTATCCGTCGGAGAAGTACGGCTACATCATTCCCAAAGAAGAAAGCGACGATCAGCCGTTCCTCGGCGTGCAAAGCTTCCGCGAGAAGCCCCGCAAGGAAGAAGCGGAAGACATGATACGGCAGGACGCACTTTGGAACTGCGGCGTGTTCGCCTTCAAGCTGGACTTCATCATCAACATCCTGATCGCGAGCGAGCTGCCGATTCAGTACGAAGAAATGCTGAAGCGGTACGCCAAGCTTCCGAAGATCAGCTTCGACTACGAAGTGGTGGAGCGGGCGAACCGGGTCGCGGCCGTCCGTTACGACGGGCCTTGGAAGGATCTCGGCACCTGGAACACGCTGACCGAAGAGATCGAGACGCGCTTGATCGGCAAAGGCATCATCACGGATGACGCGACGAATACGCATGTCATCAACGAATTGGATATTCCGATCACGCTGATGGGCCTCACCGACGTCATCGTGGCGGCGAGCCCGGACGGCATTCTCGTCTCGGATAAAGCGTCGAGCCCGATGATCAAGGAAGTCATGAAGCATTCCGACCAGCGTCCGATGTACGAGGAGAGACGCTGGGGCCGCTACCGCGTGCTGGACTTCATCAAGTACCCGGACGGCAGGGAAGTGCTGACGAAGCGGATCTTCATCTCCGCCGGCAAGAATTTGAGCTATCAGTACCATAGCCTCCGCGACGAAGTGTGGACGGTCATCTCGGGATCCGGGGAAATGGTGTTCAACGAACACCGGTTCACGATATCGGAAGGCCAGGTGCTCACGATTCCGCGGGAATACAAGCACAGCCTCCGGGCGGAGACGGATATCGAAATCATCGAGGTCCAAACCGGCTCGCAGCTGATCGAAGAGGATATCGTCAGGCTCGAGCACGAGTGGAGCGAAATCGTTCAACTGTGCAAGGTGTAGGAATCGAACAAACGCTTGGTTAAGGCTTACGATGCTGCGTTTTGCAAGCAAAACGCTTGGCTTATGCTTACGATGCTGCGTTTTCTCCGAAAACGCTTAGCTTATGCTTACGATGCTGCGTTTTCTCCGAAAACGCTTAGCTTATGCTTACGATGCTGCGTTTTGCAAGCAAAACGCTTAGGAGTGAACTTATGAATATCACAGTCATCGGCACAGGTTATGTCGGGCTCGTGTCGGGGATCTGCTATGCGGAGCTCGGCCATCACGTCGTCTGCGTCGACAAGGACTTGTCCAAAGTCGAGATCTTGCGCAACGGGGGCATCCCGATCTACGAACCCGGCCTACAGGAGCTGTCGGCCAAAAATACGGCCGCAGGCAGACTGAGCTTCACGGGCGACCTGCGGCAGGCGGTCGGACAGGCGGATATCGTCATCATCGCGGTCGGCACGCCGTCCCTGCCGAACGGAGAGGCGAATCTCTCCTACATCGACCAGGCGGCCGTCGAAATCGCGCAAGCGATGAACGGGTACAAGATCATCGCGGTGAAAAGCACCGTCCCGGTCGGCACGAACGAACGGGTCGCCAATCTGATCCGGAGCTGGACGAGCGAGCGGTTCGACAGCATCTCGCTGCCGGAATTCCTCCGGGAAGGCTCGGCCGTCCAGGACACGCTTCATCCCGACCGGATCGTGATCGGCGCCGATTCGCAAGAGGCGGCCGATACGATGGCCGAGCTGCACAAGCCGTTGACGGACCAGATCGTCGTGACGGACATCCGCAGCGCGGAGATGCTGAAGTACGCGTCCAACGCTTTTCTGGCCACGAAAATCTCGTTCATCAACGAGATCGCGAACATCTGCGAGAAGGTCGGCGCCGACGTCACCCGCGTCGCGGAAGGCATGGGTTACGACAAACGGATCGGGCACGCGTTCCTGAAGGCCGGCATCGGCTACGGCGGATCCTGCTTCCCGAAGGACACGAGGGCGCTTATCCAGATCGCGGGGAACGTGGATTACGAATTCAAGCTGCTCCGCGCGGTCGTCGAAGTGAACCAGGATCAGCGGATGAGCGTCATCCGCAAGCTGGAAACGATCTTCGACGGGGAGCTGTCGGGGAAAACGATTGCCGTCTGGGGCTTGGCGTTCAAGCCGAATACAGACGACGTCCGGGAATCGCCGGCCGTGGAGATCATTCAATATCTGGTGCGGAGCGGCGCCCGCGTGAAGGCGTACGATCCGATCGCCATGCAAAATTTCAAAACCATGCACGGCGACAACGGCGTGATGTGGTGCGACGACGCGCTCGAGGCGGCGACCGGCGCGGATGCGCTTTGCCTGCTGACGGAGTGGGAAGAATTCGTCCGCGTGGATCTCGGCCAGCTGCAATCGCTGCTGCGCAAGCCGATCTTGATCGACGGCCGGAACGTGTTCAAGGAGGAGGACCTGGCAGATACGGCATTCATTTATTTCTCCATCGGGCGTCCTCGTCTTAACCAAGGGATCAAGGAGGAAATGTCAGCCCTGAACGGCTAGCAGGTCCAAAAGGAGACACAACGTGAACAAGAAATTAGCGGGCCTGCTTGCATTCGGCGTGCTGGCGCTGATTCCTGCGCCGGTGTTGGGAGATGCCGTCCCTCCCTCTTATGAAATCGAAGTCGATGCCCTTGAAAATTGGAACCAGGTGTTTCAGCATTCGGGCACGCTCAAGCTGCAAAACTTGCCCGGCGATGTCCTGGACCCGTCGCGCGTGAAGCCGAGCGGCGTTCCCGGCGAGAATCTGGTCTACCGGACGCCGGACAAGAACTACTTGCGTTCGTTCTCGATCTACGGGTACTACGCGGCCGGCCGCAATTACGACCATCCGATGATCGCGATATCCGGCGACGGCAAGACGTACAAGACGATCACGCCGGATATCCATGAGAGCGGCGGGAATACCGTCGTGTACGAATCGCGGGGGCTGCCGGCCGGCACGAAGTATCTGAAGATCACGTACCCGGGCCTCGGCATCAACCAAGCGCCGTCGATCGGGAAGGTCGTGCTGAACGGTCCTTCGATGGTCGATGCCAGCGTGCCGTCGGGCACGGTGCCTTACGGCCGCATGGTGATGCTGATCAGGGGAGAAGAAGGCGAGACGGTCTATTATACGACCGACGGGACCGATCCCCGGGTGTCGCTGACGCGCAAGCATTACAGCAATCCGATTCCGGTGCTCGGCAAGCTGCTGCTGAAGACGACCGCCGTGAATCACTCGAGCTCGGGCAAGTCGGCGGCGAGCATGGTATCCACTTATCAGTACGCGCCGGCCGCCACGGATGCGGCGCCTGCCGGCATGGTCGATCCGCTCGACGATTTCAAGCTTGTCGACAGCCGTTCCAACCTGTATATCGCCAAGGACGATCCCGGCTACTTCGACAATGACGGAAGCCGGATCTCGCGATCCGCGATGGGACCGGGTTATGTCGTGTACCATACGGATTACGATATCCATACCTTCACGGTATACAGCAGCTTCTTCACCGGCGTTCCGGTCGAAAACCACCGTTTCTTCGCCTCGACGGACGGCAAGCGGTACACGGAAATATCCGCGGAAGCGAGCACGGCCGGTTATGCGGAGAGCAATTGGCAGCCGTACGCGTTCGAGGGATCATCCTTGCCGGCGAAGACGCGATATCTGAAAATCATGCTGGTCGGATCGGCCAATTCCTGGTCGCCGCAGGTGTCCAAGGTCGTGCTCAACCGGAACACGGCTTCGGTGAAGCTGGTTTCCTCGGAGAAGGACGCGAAGGTCAAGGCGACCCTGTCGACGGACACGCAGGGCGCGCGCATCTATTACCGGTTGAACAAAGGGGCGGATTTCCTGCCGTACAGTACGCCGCTGGAGCTGTCGGGCTACAACGTCCTGGAAACGTATTCGGTCAAGGACGGCCTGCTGCCGAGCCCGATCGGCAAATTCACGGTGAACGCAAGCAGCGATATCCTGGTCGACAAGTACGGCCAGATGAAGAACGCGAACTTCGCCGGGAAGGTGAAGAGCGACGCGGAGCTGGCCGCCGACGCCCAGGAAGACGCCGATTATTACGGCAGCCTCACGCCGCCGACCGATCGGGACGGCTACGGCGGACTCGCCGGCAGCGCGGAGAAGAACGGCTTGAAGCAGACGGGCTATTTCGCGGTGCAGCAGCTCGGCGACCGCAAAGTCCTGACGACGCCGGAAGGAAATCTCTACTTCAGCCTGGCGGTAAACGGGGTCACGGCCAACGAGACGTACACGATGGTCAAGGGACGGGAGCAGAAATTCGAATTCATTCCTCCGTACGAGGGCGATTACAAGCGCGCTTTCGTCGGCGGGAAGGACAATTTCTCCTTCTACATGGCCAACGTATTCCGGAAGACCGGGGTGTTCCCGACCGAGCATGCCGTCTACTCGCAAGCGATCGCGCGGCTGCAAGACTGGGGCTTTAACGGCATCGGCAACTATTCGACCGAGAAGTACGGCGAAGAGGGCAAGTTCCCTTACGTGCGGATGCTTCCGCTCAGCAGCATGAGCTTCGCCAAGCTCGACGGCATCTCGATCTTCGACATCTTCGCGCCGAACGCCGAGGCCAAGATCGACGGTGCGTTCGACAAAGCGCTGACGCCGCACAAGGACGACAAGATGCTGATCGGCTACTTCATCGACAACGAATACGATTTCCATAAATTTTATTCCAACGTGCCGAAGCTGAAGGCGAGCTCCGCCGCCATCAAAGGGAAATTGGTCGAACGGCTGAGAGACGAATACCGGACGATCGAGGCGTTCAACGCCGCGTGGAAAACGAAGTTCCGTTCGTTCGACGAGATGAACGAAGCCGAGCTGCCGATCATTACGTCGGCGTCCTGGCGCGACATGGACGATTTCTTCGCCTATTACCTGGATACGTTTTTCGAGACCGTCTCGCGGCTGTACCGCAAGTACGACCCCAACCACCTGCTGCTCGGGGACCGTTGGATCACGACGGCCTTCCATAACGAGAAGTTTCGGGATCCGCTGGCGAAAACGGAAGGGAAATACGTGGACGTCATCAGCATCAACTATTATTCGTACAAGATCGAGGCCGACCTCCTGCAGGATGTATACGAGACGTCCGGCGGCACGCCGATCCTGCTGAGCGAATTCGGTTACGGCACGGGGGAGCAGGGGCTGAATCCGCTGCTTCCGAACTCGGCGTCGAATCAATTCCAGCGCGGGATGCGCTACCGGAACTACGTGGAGGGCGTCGCGACGCTGCCTTATATCGTCGGCGCGCATCTGTTCAATTACGTGGATCAAGCCGGTCTCGGCCGCTATTGGCAGGGCGAATGGGGAGAGCATTACAACTCCGGGCTCGTCAACGTGGCGGATCGTCCGTACAAAGACTATCTGCAGGGCATCATGGACACGAATTACGACATTTACAAAGTGATGCTCGGGGAGCGCGCGAAGTTCTACTACGATTTTAGCAAAGGGTGAAGGGTGCTTTGGTCGATTCGAACGGCAACAATCTGGTCTTCTTGCTCTGCACGCCGAGAAGCGGCAGCTCATTGGCAACGGTGATGCTCCAAAATCACAGCAAAATGTTCGCCACGCAGGAAATGTGGTTTTTGATGAGCCTGGTCGATCTGCTCGCGCCGCAGCGCAGGGCGTACGGCGGAACGGGCATCATCAACCAATTTTACAATGGCGTCCTGCCGCATGAAACCTTCGAGGACGCATGCAGGGCATTTGCGCTTCAGGTGTACAACGGCTTGCTGCAAAGCAGCGAAGGCGCGGAGCTGGTCATCGACAAGTCTCCCCGGTACTACTATCTGCTGGAATTCCTGGACGCGCTGTTTCCCGAATCCAAGCGGATCTGGCTCATCCGGAACCCGCTCGCGGTGCTCTCCTCGTACAAGAAGGTGGACAAGCACAGGGGCGGCAACGGCTTCGATCTGGCGGAGGGCTTGCGGAATCCGGCCTTCGACATGAAGATCGCCGATCTCACCGTCGGGTTGTTCCGGTACTTCGACTACTTCTCGACGGACAGCCCCTATGCGCATCGGCTGCATTACGAGAAATTGGTGGCCGATCCCAAGACGCAGCTGGCGGAAGTGTGCCGGTTCCTCGGCCGCGACTACGAGGCGGGCATGGAGACGTATGGCAACGCGATGAACACCTCCAAGTCGGATCTGTATTTCAGCATGGGGGTTGGCGATCCGTTCGTGGCGAACCATACGGCGCCCAATCAGGATTCCGTCGCCATCTGGAAAGAGGTGCTCGACAAGCGGGAGATCGAGCTGTACGTCCGGGTGCTCGGGGCGCGGATCTTCCACGACCTCGGCTATGCCGAACAGCTGGAAGAGGCGGAGAAGCTGACGGGCGTGCGCTTCGGCATGGAGCCGGACGAAGAGCTGCTCGCGCTTCGCGCCAAGCAGCTGACGGACGCGGCGGGGCGCGGATGGGAGGAGGGCTATACGATGACCTCCAAGCCGGCCCCGGGAAGAAGGTTGTTCTTGCCGGGACGCGGCGAGCCGGTCGCGGAAAGCCGGCTTCAACCGGACACGCTGCAGCTGCAGATCACCATCCGGGCGCTCGAGAAGCGGCTGGAGATGGGGGCCATGGAGCAACGGCAGTTAAAATCGCGGCTCGATACGATGAACCGCAAGATCAATCGGCTGAAATCGCTCATTCCCTTCGGCAGCCGGCTCTCGTCCTTGGCCTCGTCCTACTTGACCAACGGCGGAGGCAAGAAATGAGCGCGATTGCCGGACTGCTCCGGTTCGACGGGCAGCATGCCGGCTTCGAGGACGGTCAAGCGATGATGGACGCGATGCAGGCATACGCCGCGGACGACGTGCAGAGCTGGACGGACGGCCCGGTCTTCCTCGGCTGCCGCGCGATGTGGATCACGCCGGAGTCCGTCGGCGAACGGATGCCCTACTGCGATCCGGAGCACGGGCTCGCGATCGCCGCGGACGCGATCATCGACAACCGCGCGGAATTATTCGAGCTGCTGCAGGTTCATTCGCCGCTGCGCAAGCGGATGACCGACAGCGAGCTGATCCTGCTCGCTTACCGCAAATGGGGGCGAGAAGCGCCGGAGCGTCTGGTCGGCGATTTCGCCTTCGTCATCTGGGACGAGAAGCAGCGGCTGTTGTTCGGCGCCAGGGACCTGCTCGGGTACCGTAGTCTGTATTACCATCGCGATGACCGGCGATTTGCCTTCGGCACGACGATGGCGCCCTTGTTCGCGCTGCCGGACGTGACGAAGGAGCTGTACGAGACATGGCTCGCGGAGTTCATGGCCATCCCGGAGATGTACGAAGCCACGGACGTCGGATCGACGCCGTACCGGCACATCCATCAAGTGCCGCCGGCGCATACGTTCATCGTCTCGGAGGGGAAGATGTCGCTGTCCGGTTACGGATCGCTCGAGCCGAAGGAGATGCTGCGGCTGAAGTCGGACGGCGAGTACGAGGAAGCGTTCCGGGACGTATTCGAGGAAGCGGTGAAGTCGAGACTCCGGACGCACCGCCATGTGGCGGCGACGCTCAGCGGCGGCCTGGATTCGGGCGCGGTCGCCAGCTTCGCGGCCCGTGCGCTGCGAGGCGAAGGGAAGTCGCTGCATACGTACAGCTACGTCCCGACGAGCGACTTCGCCGATTGGACGCCGAAGAGCGCGACCGCCGACGAGACCCGGTACATCCAAGCGACGGTCCGCCACGCGGGGAACATCACGGACCGTTACCTGGACTTCGAGGGGATCAGCCCGATGTCGCAAGTGGACGATTGGCTGGACATCCTGGAGACGCCTTATAAGTTCTTCGAGAACTCCTTCTGGCTGAAGGGAATGTACGAGCAGGCCGGCGGGCAGGGAGCGGGCGTGCTGCTGACCGGAGCGCGCGGGAATTTCACGATCTCGTGGGGACCGGCGGTCTACTATTACGCGCTGCTTCTCCGGAAGATGAAGTGGCTGCAGTTCATGCGGGAGCTCCGGCTGTACAGCGCCAACAAAGGCATCCCCGGCTCGCGGCTGCTCTCCGTCATCTGCAAGGAAGCATTCCCCATGCTGGCGAAGCATGCGGCCCCGGACGCCGGGAGCGAGATTCCGGGCATGCTCATCCATCCCGATTTCGCCAAGCGTACCGACGTGTTCGCCAAGCTGCAGGAAAGCCGGCTCGGCGCGAACGGCTCCGCGATCACCGACCCGCTGGAGCTGCGGAAGGACAAGCTGCAAAGCTTGGCGGTCGGCAACAAGAACGGCTCGTCGGCCACGAAGCTGTCCCTGCGCTACGGCGCGTGGGAGCGCGACCCGACCTGCGATCCCAGGGTCGTGCGGTTCTGTTTCTCGGTGCCGGTGGAGCAGTACGTGCGCAACGGCCTGGACCGGGCGCTGATCCGGCGGGCGACGAAGCATTATTTGCCCGACGAGGTCAGGCTGAACCAGCGCGTGCGGGGCATTCAGGGCGCGGATTGGGTGCACCGCATCATCCCGGCGTGGCGATCGCTGGAGAACGAGCTGCACCGGCTTTGCGCCGATCCCGTCGCGTCGAATTATCTCCACGTCGGCCGGATCAAGGAAGCCCTCTCGCGGCTCGGCGGGGAACCCCGTCCGGAGCAGGCGTTCCATCCGGAGATGCGGATGCTGATGCGCAGCCTGATCATTTACCGGTTCCTGAAGCGGATGGCGTAAGGCGCGCGAAACACTTGAAGGGAGGTGAAAACACATGGAAAACCAAGCGAAAAAAGAATGGTCGGCTCCTGCTTTGGAGGCGCTGAACGTAAGCGAAACGATGTACGGCAAAGGCAATACGGTGATCGACTTCATCACGACAGACGACATGGACATCTACAACCCGAGCTAGGTTCGCGTTAAAGCTCGCTTTGATTCATGTGTCCTTATACAATCCGTTTCCGGATTGTATAAGGCACCTTCTTTTTTTATACGGACGAAAGGGGCGAAGCGAATTGATATCTGCCGTACGGCAAACGATTTACAAGGCCTTCGGCTTACGGATAGCGAGCGACATCCCGCTGCCCGAACTGCCCTTATCCGTTTCGTCGGAGAACGGCGCGGACGCGGACGTCGCCATCGCGACGGGCAGTCCGGACGGCTTGCTCGAAGTACTGAAGAACGCGGGCAGCAATTTTGCGCGCATCGAGAACCGGTTTCTGTTTTTGATCCCGGATACGGCTTTCTATTGCATCGAGGACGGCCGCAAGATCACGGTTTGCCCGCTTGCGGGAGCGGATCCGGAGAAAGTGCGCGTGTACTTGCTGGGTACCTGCATGGGCGCGTTGTTGATGATCCGGGGCGTGCTGCCGCTGCATGGAAGCGCGGTCGAGATCGACGGCAAAGCATATGCGTTCCTGGGCGACTCCGGCGCGGGGAAATCGACCTTGGCGGCCGCGTTCGTCAGCGGAGGCTATCGACTCGTAAGCGACGACGTCATTGCGGTTACGCAAGCGAACGACGGGACGGCGGTCGTTGCGCCCGCTTATCCCCAGCAGAAGCTGTGGCAGGAAAGCCTCGATCGGCTCGGCATGAACCGGAACGACGGGAATTATCGCCCGGTTTATCGGGAAACGACCAAATACGCCGTTCCGGTGGCCGCGCGATTTTGCGAGAAGCCGGTTCCGCTCGCGGGCGCGTTCGAGCTGCTCCGATCAAGCGGGGGCGAGATCAGCGTCGTCCGGCTGCCGAATCTCGAGCGGCTGCGCGTCATGATGGTCCACACGTACCGGAACAGGCTCATCCATCGGCTCGGCTTGGAGACGTGGCACTTCAAGACGGCGGCGGGCTTTGCCGAACGGATGGACATGCACCAGCTCGGCAGGCCGCCGGAAGTCTTCACGGTCAATAGCTTGGCAGCCGCGATCATCCACATCATAAGAGAAGGGGTAGATAACAAATGACGAAAACCATCCACGGCGGGCAAAAGGTCGTTCAATCGGCAGGAAGCGTCGTCAGCGACATGAACGGGGAGAAGGTCATGTTCTCCGTGAATTCCGGGAAATACTTCAACCTTGGCGCGGTCGGAGGCCGAGTATGGGAGCTGATCGCCTCGCCGATTCCGGTAAGCAGCCTGGTCGACGAGCTGGTCTCCGAATACGACGTCGATCGCTCGGCTTGCGAGGAACAGGTCGCCGCCTTCCTGAAGAACCTGCAGGAGGAAGCGCTGATCGAGGTTCGGAACGGTGAAGGGTAAGCTGTCGAAGTTTCTGTCGCTGCCGGGGGAGAAGAAGCGTCTCATGCTGGAAGCGCTTATTTACCTAGGCGTGGCGCGCATGATGAAGGCGATGCCGTTCTCCCGGATCGCGCCTTCCCTGGGGAGGCGCATGCTGGAAACGCCGTTCGAGCGCGAGCCGGCCGACGAGCACGCGATCCGTCGGGTAACCCAGGCGGTCCGGATCATGAGCCGCCATACGTTCTGGGAAAGCCAGTGCCTGGTCAGGGCGATCGCCGCCAAAAAAATGCTGGAGCGCCGGCAGATCGGCAGCACGCTGTATTTGGGAACGGCAAGGGACCCGGCAGGAAAGCTGGTCGCTCACGCTTGGCTGCGGAGCGGTCCGTTCTACGTGACCGGAGCCGAGGAGATGGGGATGTTCACGATGGTCGCCGCTTTCGGGACCGTGAAACGCACGGAGAGGATGGAAGGTGCTGATTATGGATAACGATTGTACGCTTGATTTAAGCGCATTTCCGGAGGAGCTGCACATCATGTTGGCGTTCATGCGGACGGACGCCGTTACGCCAGCGGGGCAATCGGTTCACCCATCGCTGCCGAACATCGATTGGAATCAATTCGTGAAGCTGGCCCGGCATCATCGGGTCTATCCGAAGCTGTATGCCGATCAGAAAGCCGGCGAATTGATTCCTGCCGATGTTCTGCAAGTCCTTCAATCCGATTTCATGCAAAATATGTTTCAAATGCTGCGCTTGAGCGGGGAAATGGAACGGGTATGCAAGTCGCTTCGGGAGAGCGGGATCCCCCCGCTGGTCTTGAAAGGGCCGGTGCTGGCCAAGGATCTGTACGGGGATCTCTCGCTCCGGACGTCCAAGGACCTGGACATTCTCATTCCGACGGGCGAGGTCGAGCATGCCGAGAAGCTGCTGCTGGCGCTCGGCTACGAGAGCGATTCGAACGTTCCGCGCGTGTTCAACTGGAAGTGGAAGACGCATCATATCTCCTTCACGCATCCGCAGACGAGAATCCAGGTGGAAATTCATTGGCGGCTCAATTCCGACATGGGGAAGGAACCGCCGTTCGAGGAACTCTGGGCGCGGAGAAGGCGCAGCCCGCTTTCGCGCGAGGAGATCTATCTGCTCGGCAGCGAAGACCTCTTCATGTATCTCGTGTCGCACGGCGCCCGCCACGGCTGGTTTCGGCTCCGCTGGCTGGCGGATATCGACCGGATGATGCGCCGCAGCCTGGACTACGGCATGCTTATTCCGCTGATGCGCCGCTACGAATGCCTGCATCTGGGCGGCCAAGCGCTGATGCTCGTATCCAGCCTGTTCAATACCCCGGTTCCTCAGGAGGCAAAGCAGATGCTCGCGGGCGGGCATGCGCGTGAGCTGGCGGAACGTTCGCTCTATTTCATCCGGGACATCGTTTCGTTCACGCCCGGGCCGGGCTACAAAGAATTGGAAAAAACGTACAAGCGTTATTTATTCGCCCTGAAGACGAACCGGCAAAAGTCGGTGTACATGATCAGCCAGCTATACCCGAGCTTTCGGGATACGGAGGCGCTGCCGCTTCCGAAATCGCTGCACTTTCTGTATTTTCCTTTGCGGCCGTTCGTGTGGTTATGGCGGCAGATGAAGCAGGGTGCCTAGAGGGCCGCGCCCGCTAAAGTCGCGGTTTCTCCCGGACGACCCCGTTAAAATTGCGTTAATATTCGAAATATTATAAGTAAGATGTCGACGGCACTTTCGCCGGCGGACATGATGGCGCGATGCCGCTCGGCTGATGACAAGATGCACCGGAGGATAAGATGAGCGCAATTGCAGGCATTCTATGTTTCGACGATGAGTCTGTGCCGATAGAGGATACGAAGAGTCTTATGCATGCTTTGCAAATATACCCGGCCGACGACATTCGGACCTGGCAAGAAGGATCTGTATTTCTGGGATGCCATGCTCAGTGGATTACCCCGGAATCGGTTCATGAGCGTTTGCCTTATTACGACAGGTTCAGCCGGCTGGCCATCACCGCGGACGCGATTTTGGACAACCGGGAAGAATTGTTTTCCCGGCTGCAGGTCGCTGCCGAGCGGCGGAAGGCGATGACGGACAGCGAGCTGATCGTATTGGCGTACCGGAAATGGGAGAAGGATGCTCCGCGCTATTTAATCGGCGATTACGCCTTCGTCCTGTGGGACGAAAAGAAAAGCCGGCTGTTCGGAGCCCGCGATTTATTGGGGAGCCGCACGCTGTATTACAGCCGGCATGAGCGGCAGTTCGCCTTTTGCACGGCGATTAATCCGTTGTTCGAGCTCTCAGGCGTCAAGAAGGCGCTGAACGAGTCCTGGTTTGCGGAATTTCTGGCGATTCCCATTATTCTCGATTCCATCGACGTGAGCGGCACGGTCTACCGCGGTATCAGGCAAATCCCTCCGGGACATTGGCTTGCCATCGAGGACGGTAAGCTGGCGCTGGGGCAGTACGATGCGCTGGAAGCGCCGCGAAAGCGTCTGGAGCTGAAAACAAACGGCGAATACGTGGAAGCGTTCCGCGACGTATTTCAAGAAGCCGTCGCCTCGAAGCTTCGGACATTCCGGAAGGTTGGCGCAAGCTTAAGCGGAGGACTGGACTCCGGCGCGGTCGCCGGCTTTGCCGCGAATCCCTTGCTTAAGGAAGGGAAGTCCCTTCATGCCTACAGTTACGTTCCCGCGCCTGATTTCGTGGATTGGACCTCGCGAAGGATGGTTGCCGACGAACGTCCTTACATTCAGGCCGCGATCAGGCATGTAGGCAATATCGCATACAATGGCCTTGATTTTCAGGGACGGCATTCATATGGGGAAATCGACGATTTGATCGGGCTGCTGGAAGCGCCTTATAAATTCTTCGAGAATTCGTTCTGGATTAAAGGAATTCTTGAACGGGCGCAGCAGGACGGGATAGGGGTGCTTTTGACCGGGGCGAGGGGGAATTATTCCATTTCCTGGGGGCCGGCCATGGATTACTACGCCAGGCTGTTAAAGAAGCTGCGCTGGGTGCATTTATTCCGCGAGCTCAAACAGTACGGCAGACGAATGAACATCGGCAGATCCAGGCTGCTGCCCGCTATTGGCAAACAAGCCTTTCCCTATGCGACCCGATCCTTCTATTCCCGGAGGTCGAAGAACGATGCTCCGCATCTCATCCATCCGGATTTTGCGGCAAACACGAATGTTTTCGATAAGCTCGCCCGTCACGACGTCGGCTTGGAGAGCTTCCCCTTCGACGAGTTCGAGGCGAGAGACTATCAATTCGGCAATTTGGCCGCTTCTAACCATCAAGGCACATCCGTGACCAAGTTTTCGTTGCGTTACGGCGTATGGGAAAGGGACCCGACCGCGGACCCGAGAGTCGTTCGTTTTTGCTTGTCCGTGCCGATCGAGCAGTACGTTCAAGACGGAATGGACCGCTCGCTCGTCCGAAGGGCGACCGAAACGTATTTGCCCGATGAGATACGGTTGAACCAGCGTATTCGCGGCGTGCAAGGGGCGGACTGGATACATCGCATGATCCCGTCATGGCGCTTCTTTACCGAAGACGTGCGGAAGCTTTGCCGGGATCCCGTCGCCTCCCATTACTTGAACGTGGATCAGATCAAGACATCGCTTGCGAAAATCGGCCATGCCCCCAAGCCCGAGTACGCTTACGACCCGGATGCGCGGTTGTTGATGCGGGCATTGATCGCATGGCGGTTTCTGCGGCAATTCTCCTAACGCTACTTTATTAAGGAGGTGAAAGCAATGGAAAAGCAAACGTCGAAAGAATGGCAGCAGCCGACGTTGGAGGTGCTCGACGTCAGTATGACGATGGGCGGGCCGAACGGGGTATTCCCGGATAAAAACGGCAAAGGCCACAATAACGGTCATGCGCACGAATCGTAAATGTCCATGAATCATGAATGAGCGACAGGGCCCTTATGCGAAGGAATGCGTATAAGGGCCTCTTCATGGCCGATTTTGATTTTACGGGAAAAAAGGTGAAAAAATGAACCCTGCTGCCGAACATAACATCTATACAGCCTTCGGGCTTACGATAGCAAGCGAACTCGCCTTGCCGGAGCTGCTGCGGGAAACGCAGCCGGTCGGACAAGCGGATGTGCATATCAATCAGGAAGACTTGTCTCGAGCCTGGGAAGAGCGACGCGACAACGACGATTATTATGCCTTCGACGACGACGGATTCATGCTGAATATTGAAGGCACGGGCATTTACCGCGTACGGGGAGGAAACCGAATTGCGTTCTCTCCGGCGCCCGGTGCCAGCGAAACCGCCGTCCGGCTGTACCTGCTCGGCAGCTGCATGGGCGCGCTGCTGTTCCAGCGCAAGCTGCTGCCGCTTCACGGAAGCGCCGTGGTCATGAACGGGTGCGCCTATGCATTCGTGGGCGAATCCGGCGCGGGCAAATCGACCCTCGCCGCCGCGTTTTTGAAGCGCGGCTTCCCGCTTCTGACGGATGATGTCATTGCCGTAACGCTTAAACGCGATAAAGCACCCTTCGTCATTCCCGCCTATCCGCAGCAGAAGCTTTGGCAGGAAAGCATAGACAAGCTCGGGATGCGTGCCGATCGCTATCTTCCGCTGTACGAGACCAAATACGCGGTGCCCGTAGCGTCCATGTTCTGCACGGAGCCTGTCCCTCTGGCAGGGGTGTTCGAGCTTGTGAAGTCGGACAAGGAAGCGGCGGAGCTGCGCCATCTTCAGGGACTGGAGCGGCTGGCTAAGGTCCGCTATCATACGTACCGCCCTTTCCTGGTTCATCGGATGGGGCTGGAGCAATGGCATTTCTCTACCTCCGTAGCGATCGTCGATCGCATTCGCATGTACCAATTGCAAAGGCCGACTGCGGGATTTACGGTTGACGATTTGGTAGACCGCATTCTGGATGCGGTAGATGAACGGGCGAAGACGTCGCACGGATAAGGAGAGATCGGAAATGAAGCATCTGCTGATTTATATCAATAAACTGCGCGAATTTGCCGGCTTTAAACTTTATGTCAATCTGGTCGGCATGACGCTCATTAGTTTCCTGGAGGGCATCGGCATTTTCCTGCTTGTCCCCGCGCTCGGCTTGATCGGAATTTTTCACCTGGATACGAGCGGAATTCCGTTCGTCTCGTATTTGGTGGAGCCGCTTCAGGCCGTTCCGGAACGGGCGAGACTGTCTGTTCTGCTTGGCGGCTTCATTCTGCTGATTGCGGGTCAGGCGCTCATGCAGCGGAAGCAAACCAATTTGAACCTGGAAATTCAACACGGCTTCATCCGATACCTGCGCGTGGACATCTACAAGGGCTTGCTGCAGGCCGATTGGGCATTCTTTCTGAGAAACAGAAGATCTGATTTCACACATGTCATGACGAACGAGCTGATGCGCGTCAGCATGAGCACGTATCTCGCGCTGCGCCTCATTACGACGCTGTTGTTCACCGCCGTTCAGATTGGCTTTGCGCTGTGGCTATCGGTCCAGCTGACGGCCATGGTTCTGATCTGCGGTTTGGCGGTGGCGCTTTACTCGAGCAAATTCATCAAACGGTCGAAATCCATCGGGGATGAAACCTCGGAGTTGGCGCAAAATTATATCGGCGGGATGACCGATCATTTCAACGGCATGAAGGATATCAAGAGCAACATGACGGAAGCGCAGCACCTGACCTGGTTCCGCGCGCTGTGCGAGAAAATGGAAACCAATCTCGTGCAGTTCGGAAAGACGCAATCGGCCTCCCAGTACGTCTACAAGGTGGCCTCCGCCGTGCTCATCTCGCTGTTCGTGTTCTTGTCTTTGGAGGTCTTCCATATCCCGGCCGAGAAGCTCGTGCTGATCATCGTGATCTTCTCCCGGCTGTGGCCGAAGTTCTCGACGCTGCAGGCGAACTGGGAGCAGATCGCGCAATCGCTGCCCGCCTTCAAGAGCCTCGCGGACCTGCAAAGGGATTGCGCGCAAGCGCGGGAGCTCGACGATCTCGACCGCGTGCCGCAGGGCAGCCGCGTGCGCATGAAGCAAGGCATCGAATGCCGCGGCATCCATTACCGGTACGACGCGGGCGGCTCCGCCTACGCGCTCCGGAACATTAACCTGTCGATCCCGGTGAACAGCATGACGGCCATCGTCGGCAAATCCGGCGCGGGCAAGAGCACGTTGATCGATATCCTGATCGGGCTGATCAAGCCGGAGGAAGGGGAAGTGCTGGTCGACGGTGAAAGCCTTGCCCATGACGACGGCTTCTCGCTGCGGCGCTCGGTCAGCTACGTCTCGCAGGATCCGTTTCTGTTCCATGCCAGCATCCGGGAAAATCTGCTCATCGCCTCGCCCGAGGCAAGCGAGGAACAGATGTGGGAAGCGCTGGAGTTCGCGGCGTCGGCCGAATTCGTGCGGAATTTGCCCTTGGGGCTGGATGCGGTCCTCGGAGACCGCGGCGTGAGGCTGTCGGGAGGGGAGCGGCAGCGGATCGTGCTGGCCCGGGCGATCCTGAGGAAGCCCGCGATTCTGATCCTGGACGAGGCGACCAGCGCGCTCGACAGCGAGAACGAGGCCAAGATCCAAGCCGCGCTGGATCGGCTGAAGGGCAGAACGACGATCGTCGTCATCGCCCATCGGCTGTCGACCATTCGCAACGCGGATCAAGTGTTGGTCCTGGAGAACGGGCAGGTGATCCAGCGGGGCGGGTTTCAGCAGCTCTCCGCGGACACCAAGGGGACGTTCAGCAAACTGTTGGAGTTTCAAGCCGGGGTGCACGCCTAAGCGTGCACCTCTTCATTTATCCATCCACTAATCATCGGTAACGATCCCCGGGCCGAGGCATTGATGCCGTCAAGGGCTTGCGAGGTAGTTCCGTTCCTCCAAATAAGCGAGCAGGGCGGCCAGCGATTCGTCGACCGTCATATGCTCCGTATCGATGATCAGATCCGGGCTGCCGGGAACGTCGTATTTGCTGTCGATTCCCGTGAAGTTGCTGATCTGTCCGCTTCTTGCCTTCTTGTACAATCCCTTCGGATCCCGCTTCTCGCATTCCGCGAGCGAGCATTTCACGTAGACCTCGATATGATCGCCCGGCTGAAACATCTCCTTGACCATCAGGCGGTCTCCTTCGTCCGGCGAGATGAATGCCGACAAGACGATCAGGCCCGCGTCCACGAACAGCTTCGATACCTCCCCGATGCGGCGAATGTTTTCCTTCCGGTCGTCGCTCGAGAATCCCAGATCGCGATTGAGGCCATGCCGGATGTTGTCCCCGTCCAAGACGTAGGAAGCGATGTTCCGGGAGTGAAGCGCCTGCTCCAAAGCGAACGCGAGCGTCGATTTCCCCGAGCCGGAGAGGCCCGTGAACCAGAGCGTACAGCTGTTGTGACGATTTCTGAGTTGACGGTCCTGCCTGGCGATCATGGAGTTCTGCCACGAGATATGGCTGCTTTTATGCTGCACGGTTCCAGCTCCTCTGCGATGTCGTGATTGGTCGCGATTCTATCGAATCCCTCTCCATTCTATCATAGAGTTCCGGTCATAGGGCCGCCTCGCGCAAGATTGGGGCTTCCGTACCGGTCGTCCTCCCGGAGGTTTTCGTTCCGTGGACCCGTTCCCGGAAATTTTACGGGGATGGCGTATTTTTAGTATTCCTCGCGCCGGATATGTCTGATAAAATAAACGGGCAACACGACTACTTTCGCTCAGATCAACAGGGAGGCTTTCAGCTTGTCGTCCGAACCGCTGCTTACCTTTTTATCTCCGCCGCTGCCTTATTTCATCGAGTCCAATCGCGGAACGTATCCGAAAGGCGGCGAGCATCCGAATCGCCGGAACATCGGCGTGTTCGATTTGCTTTTCGTTCACAGCGGCACCTTGCATGTCGGCGAGGAATCCAGCTCCTGGGAGATCGGACCCGGACAGATGCTGATCCTGCGGCCGGATCTGTGGCATTACCCGACCCGGCCCTGCTCGGAAGACACGGTCTTCGACTGGGTGCATTTCCAGACGGCCGGCCCGTGGGAAGAGCACGACGGCAGCAGCTGCGGCTCGCTTCGCGGGGATTATTATTCCTACGCGATACGGCTGCCCAAGACGATGACGGTGGCGTATCCGGAGGAAGCGATCTCCTTGTTCGGCAAGCTGCACGACGCGGCGCTCGGCACGTCGCATGCCGCGTTCTGGCAGCGCCAGCAATGGTTCCTTCACCTGCTGCAGCTGTTCGACGAGGGCTGGCGCAGCGATGCCGCCAAAGCGCCGATCTCGGTCGCGGAGGAAGCGGCCGCCTATTTGAAGATGAACTTCCGTACGACCGTGACGAACAGCAAGCTCGGCGAGGCGATGGGCCTGCATCCCAATTATATCGCGCGCTGCATGGGCGAAGTGTTCGATTGCACGCCGCAGCAATATTTGCTCTCTTACCGGATGGATCAAGCGAAGCTGATGCTGATGAAGACGAACTGGCCCATCTCGCGGATCGCGGACGAGACCGGCTTCAAGCAGACGCCGCATTTCTCGCGTTCCTTTGCCGACCATGTCGGCATCACGCCCTTGTCCTACCGGAAACGGTTCACCGGCACCTCGCTCTCGAAGCCGGTCCAGCGCGACGAGCTCGAAGAATGAGCGGCATCGGAGCGCGGGGCCCGTCGTTCCAGGCACGGCCATTGGCACGGATGATGAATCCGTGCCTTTTTGTTTTGCCATGACTATATTTGCCTGCCTGATTTTTCCTTGCCTAACGCTGCATCTTCCGGCATCGCCGCGGCCGTGCCGGCGAACAGCCCGACGGCATCGCCTTCGATCAGTCGCGGCGGACGGCGCTTCAAGCAGCCCGCGGCTTTCTCCAGATTGAGCCGGCGTTCCCGGTGCTCGGGCCAGACGAGCGCTTGCAGCCACGCATAATCGTCCTCGCGCTGCAGGTCGACGACATGCAGCGCGATGCCGACGCGGTCGGCGATCGGAGGGAGCTGACGGAGGAACGCGGGCACGATCCCGCCGCGCGGCTCAGAACTCAAATGCAGTGCGGCGGACGCGCCGCCGTAGACTTCGCCCGTTCCGTAAGCGTACGAGTACTGATCCCAGAGCAGTTGAAGCCCGGCGCTGGCGCCGATTTCGATCAGGGCCAGCGGTCTGCCCGTTTGCCGATAGATCCGGCAAAAGGCGGGATACAGGTACGCGCAGCGGTTCACCTCGTTCGTTTGGACGCGGTTGCCGCGCAGCAGCGGGAGGAGCGCGTCCCGGTACGCCCGGCAGAAATCCTTGAACAGCGCGAACGCGAGCGCGGGATCGCCGGGGTTGCTCGTCAGGCTCGGATAGAAATGCCGGAGCGGATGATCTACGCCGCGCAGGAGCAAATAATGAACGGCGCCGGAAAGCATATTCGGCTGGGGTTGCCCGGGTCCCGCCTGGGCGGCGAGCTCCAGCAGCCCGTGATCGTCCGCCGCGGCGAGCGAAAGGCATTCGTACAGCGGACTGGACGTCCTGAAGTGATAAACGGCGTAACGGCGGAATACGTCCGATAACGGATGCATGCGCGGACCTCCTTTAAACCTCGGATTTATCCGTCGTATATACGCGGCAATCGATAAATGGAATTTTTATATTTTGTTCTTATTATAGATTAATTTTATCGTTAATGCCGAGGATGATCGACCTCGCGGCATCCATCCGATTGTTCCCTTCTTCAAGTTCTCATTCTCCAGCCAGTCTCACGTGATGTGTCTTCATCATTCATAGCTTCGCAGATAGATGGCTTCCATGCGAAGTCATCTTTTTTCCGCGCCATTGCAGGCTGCATGGGGGATCTCCGCCAACGGGGCCGGACCGTTTTGGAATCTGTCACAAGTGGACGCGTTATTTTGTTTGACAAGCACAATATATTGATATAGATTATTAAATACACTCTATATATAGTTGTTGTTGCTTACTAGGCAAAGGAGAAATCTATCATGCTGATCGCTTATGATTCGCGGACGGGCAATGTCAAGCGATTTATCCAAAAAATCGATCTCCCTTCGGTTCAAATCGAAGATTCGACGGTGCTTGAAGATCCGTTCGTGCTCGTTACATATACGACGGGGTTCGGCAGCCCGCCGGCGAAGGTGCTGTCTTTCCTTCAAAAAAACCATCGGAATATGCTCGGCGTATCGGCCAGCGGCAATCGGAACTGGGGAGACGGCTTCGCGAAGAGCGCGGATCATATCGCCCGCCTGTACGGCGTGCCCGTGCTGTCCAAGTTCGAGTTGGCCGGCACCGGCCGGGACGTCGAAAACTTTCTGAGAGAGGTGAAGACCATTGCGGCATATTGAGCTCAACAATCTATTGATGCAGCGGGACGCGGACGGATTTTTTCAATTGGACAAGGACCTTGAGGCGGTCGACGCCTTCATGTCGGACGTCGCGGGCAAAAGCCTGACGTTCGCGAGCACGGCGGAGAAGGTCCGGTACATGATCGAGCACGATTACTACGAGAACGTCTACGAGCGGTACACCGCGCAAGAAGTGGACGAGGTATACGCCTTGACGCACGCCAGCGATTTCCGCTTCCAATCCTATATGGCGGCATCGAAATTCTATACCGACTATGCCGTGAAGAACGACGACAAGTCGCTGTATCTGGAGCATTATCCGGATCGCGTGGCCATCGTCGCGCTTCATCTGGGCCGGGGCAACGCCGCTACGGCGATCAAATTGGCCGGGGCGATGATGGAGCAGCGCGTGCAGCCGGCGACGCCGACCTTCCTCAATGCCGGCAAGAGCCGCCGCGGCGAACTGGTATCGTGCTTCCTGCTCGAGATGGACGATGCCTTGAATTCGATCAATTACGTCCTCAGCACCTGCATGCAGCTGTCCAAGATCGGCGGCGGCGTCGCGGTCAACTTGTCCAAATTGCGCGGTCGCGGCGAGCCGATCAAGGGCGTCGAAGGGGCGGCCAAAGGCATCATGCCCGTCTTGAAGCTGATGGAGGACGCATTCTCCTACGCCGACCAGATGGGACAGCGCAAAGGCTCGGGCGCCGGCTACTATAACATTTTCGGCTGGGACGTCATGGAGTTCCTGGACAGCAAGAAAATCAACGCCGACGAGAAGACGCGCCTCAAGACGCTGTCGATCGGCCTGATCGTGCCGAACAAGTTCTATGAATTGGCGGAGCGCGGCGAACCGCTGCACGTCTTCGGACCGCACTCGGTCCTGAAAGCCTACGGCGAGCATCTGGACGACATGGACATGGACGGGATGTACGATACGCTGCTGGCGGATCCCCGCGTGAAGAAGAAGGCCGTGCTCGGCGCGCGGGACATGCTGACCAAGATCGCCACGATTCAATTGGAATCCGGCTATCCTTACATCATGAACCGCTCGAACGCGAATCGCGGACATGCCCTCGGCGGCATCGGCACGATCAAGATGTCCAATCTGTGCACGGAAATCTTTCAATTCCAGGAGACGTCGGAAATAACGGATTACGGGCAAGCGGACATCATTCGCCGCGACATCAGCTGCAATTTGGCGTCGCTGAACATTGTCAACGTGATGGATCTCCGCAAGATCCGCGAGTCCGTGCACGAAGGGATCACCGCGCTGACGGCCGTCAGCGACATGACGAACATCGACAACGCGCCCGGCGTCGCGAAGGCGAACGACGAGATGCACTCGGTCGGTCTCGGCGCCATGAACCTGCACGGCTACCTGGCCAAAAACCGCATCGCCTACGAGAGCGCCGAAGCGCTGGACTTCGCCCGGACGTTCTTCATGATGCTGAACTATTACTCGCTGGAAGCCAGCATGGAGATCGCCCGCGAGAAAGGGCGGACCTTCGCCGGCTTCGAGCGCTCCGATTACGCCAACGGCGTATATTTCGAGCGGTACAAGCAGACGGATTACCGGCCGTCGACGGAGAAGGCGCGGGCGCTCTTCGCCGGCATGGACGTTCCGACTCCGGACGACTGGGCCGCGCTGCAGGCGCTGGTGGAGCGAGACGGCTTGTACCATGCCTACCGCCTGGCGGTCGCGCCGACGCAAAGCATCTCGTACGTGCAGAACGCGACGAGCAGCGTGATGCCGATCGTCGAGCCGATCGAGACGCGCACGTACGCGAATTCGACGACCTATTATCCGATGCCTTACTTGAGCAAGGACAATTTCTTCTATTACAAGTCGGCCTACCAGATGAACCAGTTCAAGGTCATCGATCTCATTGCCGAGATTCAAACGCATGTCGATCAAGGAATCTCGACGATTTTGCACGTCAACAGCGACGTCTCGACCCGGGAGCTTGCCCGGTACTACGTTTACGCGGCCAAGAAGGGATTGAAGTCGCTCTATTACACGCGGACGAACATGCTTTCCGTCGAGGAATGCATCAGCTGCGCCGTGTGATCCGGAGGACGATTGGGCCGACGAGGGGAGAATGGCACGCATGTGCGCGATGAAAGCCGTAAATTGGAATCGTCCCGACGACGATTTTACGAGCATGTTTTGGAATCAGAATATTATGCAGTTTTGGACCGACGACGAGATTCCGCTGTCCGACGACAAGATGTCTTGGCTCGAGCTGAGCGACGCGGAGCGGACATTATATATGAAGGCGCTGGGCGGGCTGACGCTGCTCGATACCGTGCAAGGGGGCGTCGGCATGCCCAAGATCCTGGAGCATGTGGAAGGCTTGCAGCGCAAGGCCGTGCTCGGATTCATGGCGATGATGGAGCAGATCCATGCCAAATCGTACAGCAGCATCTTCACGACGCTGGCGACGACGGAGGAGATCGACGAGGTCTTTCGCTGGGTGGAAGCCAATCCGCTCCTGCAGACGAAGGCGGAGGAAATCTCCCGCTACTACAAGAACATCACGTCGGGCAAAAGCCTCTATCTGGCGATGGCGGCCTCCGTGCTGCTGGAAAGCTACTTGTTTTACAGCGGATTTTTCTATCCGTTATACTTGTCCGGCCAGGGCAAGATGACGAGCAGCGGCGAGATCATCGACTTGATCCTGCGGGACGAGAGCATCCACGGCGTTTACGTCGGCGTGCTCGCGCAGGAAACGTTCGCGGGCTTGGGCGGGGAAGAGCGGCGCGAAGCGAGCGATACGTTAGCCGGCATGCTGCATTTCCTGCACGAGAACGAGATGGCCTACACCGAGGAATTGTACGGGGAGGTCGGCCTGGTCGACGAGGTGAAGACCTTCGTTCGCTATAATGCCAATAAAGCGATGATGAATCTGGGTCTCGATCCCGCGTTCCCCGAAGAAGACATCAACCCGATCGTATTCAACGGAATCAGCACGAAGACGAAGCAGCATGATTTCTTCTCCAAGAAGGGGAACGGTTACGTGCGGACGATCCACGTCGAGCCGCTGAACGATCGCGATTTCATCTTCGACTAAGCACGACGGAGCTCTTCTATTAACAGGTCAACCGCCATTGCCGGTTGGCCTGTTTTTTATGGGCGGATCCGAATCATGAAAAAACATTAAGAAACGTTAAAAAGACCGAATAAGAAATTGACAACAATGAATAATACGGAATACGATGTGAGTAGACCACGTAAGCCAACGCCATGGAGGGGTTGTAATGTTAGCGGAGGAACGAAGGCAGCATATCTTGGACCTGCTTGCCAGAGAGGGCAGAATCATCGCCAAGGACCTGGCCGGCAAGTTTCAGCTTTCGATCGATTCGATCAGACGCGACCTGACCATTATGGAAGAGCAAGGATTGCTGCAGAAAACCTACGGCGGCGCCATACCGCTGTCTCTCCCGCCCAAGGTGCGCACCTTCGCCCAGCCCCGGTCCATCCGTTACGGGGAAGGCGCCCCGCATCAGAATGCGATTTCCGAGTATGCGGCGTCTCTCATCCAGAAGAACGACACCGTGTTTATCGGCAGCGCCGGCATTCACTACGGCATGTTGAAATATTTGCCGGCCGACATTCCGTTCACCGTGATCACGAACTCGCTTACGATCGCGGAATGGATTCGGAATCAGCCGCAGATCGAGTCTTATTTGATCGGCGGCAAGCTCCGTTCGATCGGAGACAGCATGATCGATACGATCGCGTTGGAGACGATCGGCAAGTACAATTTCGATATCGGCTTCATTACGGGCGGCGGGGTCGCGCTGAACGGCGTCAGCACGTCTACGCCGGAAGGCGCGGCATTCACGCGCGCGGTTGCGGAGGCGTCCAGGCGGACGATATGCCTGGCGCCGCACGAGAAGGTCGGCGTCCGGATGTTTGCCGCCACGATTCCGCTTCATCAGATCGATTTGTTAATTACCGATCAAGGCGTTTCCGAGAAAGCCATTCGGGAATTCGAAAGCAAGAACGTCGACGTCGTCGTCGCGGACGAAGATTTTTCAAGCGAAGGAGTCAACCATGAAGGCGATTAAAGTCCAACGATCCTCGCCGTTGCGAGGCAGCGTCAAAATATCCGGTTCCAAAAACAGTTCGCTCGCCCTGCTCGCGGCCGCATGCCTGTCCGACGAGCCCGTTACGCTATTCGGCATTCCCGATATCGCCGACCTGCGCGTCATTTACGAATTGGGCGCCGAAATCGGCTTGCGCTTCGAACGCCGGCCGGACGGCGCGATCGTAATCGATCCGCGCCGCATCGACCGAACGGAGCTGGAACCGGTCAAGTCTTCCTCGTTCCGGGCCGCCTATTATTTCGTCGGCGGCCTGCTGGCCAAATTCGGCAGCGTCACCGTCGGCTACCCGGGCGGGGACGACTTCGTCAGCCGTCCCATGGACCAGCATATCAAAGCATTGAAGATGATGGGGGCCACGTTTTCCTTTTACGACCGCTACTATACGGTCGAAGCCAAGGAGCTTACGGGGGCGACCATTTACTTCGACATGATCACGTCCGGCGGCACGATCAACGCGATGCTTGCGGCCGTTCGCGCGAAAGGCAATACGGTCCTGCTCAATGCGGCGCGCGATCCGGAAGTGGCGGATACGGCGAATCTATTGAATCGCATGGGCGCGAAAATCACCGGAGCGGGTACCGATCAGATCCGCATCGAGGGCGTATCGTCCCTGACGGGGTGCACCCATACCGTCATCCCGGACCGGCTGATTGCCGGCGCGTTCTTGATGGCGGCCGGCGCGACGGGCGGAAGCGTGACCGTCCAAGACGTCATCCCGGAACATTTGTCCTCCTGCGTCGCCAAGCTTCGCGAGATCGGCTTGGAGATCGAAACGGACGGACATTCGATGACGGCTTCGTATGCGGGAATGCTCCGGGCGACGAGGGTGCGGACGGCGATGTACCCCGGCTTCGCCACCGATCTGCAGCAGCCGCTAACCGCGCTTTTGACGCAGGCCGGCGGCAGAAGCCTGATCGGCGAGCGCATTTATCCGGAAGGTTCAATCATGCCTATCAGCTGATGCGGATGGGGGCGAAGATCAAGGTTCGTTCCGGGGTCGCGATCATCGACGGCGGTCATCCGCTGCAGGGGAATTTGGTGCATGCCTCGGACGTCCGGGCGGGCATTTGCCTGATTCTGGCCGGACTTTGCGCCGAAGGCACGACGACCATCGCCGGCGTGCAGCATATCGACCGCGGCTACGAGGACGTCGTGGGCTCCTTCCGGGCGCTCGGCGCGAATATCGCCGCATACGACTCCGATGAAGAATCGGCAATGGACGTTTCTCGGCGAAGCAGCATTTTTCTCGGGTAGCATTCCGTGCGCCCGCATAGAACGACATGACAAAAGAGGCTTCCATTCCGTTCCGGCTGACCGGACAGAACGAAGCCTCTTTTCTTTGTTTGCTCGAATGCTTTACAGCGCCATGACCAGGATTTCCTTCACGTCGTCCCGATTCAGCTTCTTGAAGTTGCCGATCGGCCCGAACAAGACGGCTTCCCGCGCCATGACGTCCAGATGCTCTTCGCCGATGTCGTAGAAGGACAGCGTCGCCGGGGCGCCGATGCGGGTGAAGAAGGCGCGCGTCGCGGAGATGCCGGCAAGGGCCATTTCCTCGTCGGATTTGGCGCCGCGCTCGATGCCCCATACGCGCTCCGCGTACTGCGCGAACCGGTCGATCCGTTCGTTGTAGACGTATTTCATCCAGTTCGGGAACACGATGGAGAGGCCTGCGCCGTGCGGTATATCGTAGATGGCGCTGATCTCGTGCTCGATGCCGTGGGAAGCCCAGTCGTTGGTCATGCCGACGCTGATCAGCCCGCCGTTCAGCGCCAAGGTGCCGCACAGCATCAGGTTGGCGCGCGCTTCATAGTTTTCCGGATTCTCGAGCGCGATCTCCGCGTTCTCGATGACCGTCTGCAGAATGGATTCGCACAGGCGTTCTTGAAGCGGAACGTCCGTCGTCAGCGAGAAATATTGCTCGAAGACATGCGACATGATGTCGACGACGCCGTTGACCGTCTGGTCGCGCGGAACCGAGAACGTCAAGGTTGGGTCGAGAATCGAGAAGCGGGGGTAAGTATGTATGCTGCCGAACGAACGCTTCTGCTTCGCCTCCCAATTCGAGACGACGGCGTTGCCGTTCATTTCCGACCCGGTTGCGGAGAGCGTCAGGACGGCGCCCATCGGAAGCGCATCGCCGATCTTCGCTTTGTGCATGAAGAAATCCCAGACGTCGCCGTCGTAGCGCGCGCCGGCCGCGATCGCTTTGGAAGCGTCCAATACGCTGCCGCCGCCGACGGCCAGGATGAAGTCGACGCCCTCGCTGCGGCACAGCCCGATGCCGCGATTGACGGTCGAGAGGCGCGGGTTCGGCTCGATGCCGGACAATTCGACGACGGTTGCGCCGATGGATTCGAGCTGGTTCTTGACTTCGTCATACAAGCCGGTTCTTTTTATGCTGCCTGACCCATATACAAGTAAAACCGTCTTGCCGAAAGGTTCGATCAGTCCGCCCAATTGCGCGACCGTTCCTTTGCCGAAAACGATCTTCGTTGGATTCTGGTAAGTAAATGCCTGCATGCCCTGCACCTCCGAAAAGATATGTGATCTTGCTCCTTTATCTTAGCGATATCAAAATCGCCAAGTCAAGCTCCCGGATGCGGGGCTCGATCTTGGCAAGCGGGAAATAACGGAAATTCTAAGCTTGACGGTCAGGCAGGACTCTATTAATATTGTTCATATACGAACTGTTCTTTGTCGAACTATGCGGAATATGTCGAATTAGGCGAAGGGGGTATTAGATTGGACTATACCGACCCGAAAGTCGAGCAGGCGATCGAGGTGCTGCAGTCGTTCATGGCGGTGACGCGAACGGCCTCCGATTTTACGCGCCGCAACGCGGAGAGCCTGGGTCTGACGATGCAGGGCATGGCCGTCGTCAACACGCTGTACCGCGCGCCGGGCTTGACGCTGAAGGAGCTGACGGAGCGGCTGCATGCGTCCAAGAGCACCTTGAGCGTCAGCGTGGAGGGGCTTGTTCAGGCAGGCATCGCGGAACGCCAGCAGGCGGAAGGGAACCGCAGGGAGATCAACGTCAAGCTGACCCCGGAGGGCGAAGCGCTCGCCAAGCGGTCGATCCGGCAGGCTTACTCTTACCGGGCGATGACCGCCGCGCTCGAGACGGTGGACTGCGAGCAGATCCAGGCGCTGTTGGCCGCCCATAAGCAGATTTTGGAAGGGCTGCACCGCTTCGATATCGACGCGGAACTGGCGTAACGGCGCGGTTTCCGAGCTTCAAGAATTTTCTGAAAACAAGTGCGATCTTGGAGCGGTACGTGTATAATGGGAGAATAATCGCGCCTGCGTTAGTATTCTTGACAAATCCTTTACAAAGAAGCGACATTCAGGAGGTGGATGGCACTTTATGGCGAATGCGGCAACGATCGGAATCTCTCTGCGCGATTTGTATTTATTCAATAAAGGTAATCTCTTTCATAGCTACCGCACATTTGGTGCGCATCCGATTCGGCTTGCCGACGAGTACGGCGTGCGTTTCACGGTGTGGGCCCCCCATGCCCGGCGCGTCCGGATCGTCGGCGATTTCAACGGTTGGCTCGGCGAGCGTCACGACATGGAGCTTATCGGCGAAACCGGCGTCTGGAGCCTCTTTGTACCCAATCTCGGTCCAGGCACGATTTACAAGTACGAGATACTTACGTCCGACGGCAAGAGGCTCGTGAAATCCGATCCGTTCGCGTTTCAATCCGAGCTTCGCCCCAGCACCGCGTCCATCGTGTCCGAAGTGTTTAATTACGACTGGCACGACGGCGAATGGCTGCGGAAGAAGCAGGAAGTCAGCCCCTACCATGAAGCGATGCTCATCTACGAGGTTCATCTCTCGTCCTGGCGCAATTGGGGCAGGGAGCTGTTCTGGACCTATGAAGAGATCGCCGACGGACTCGTCGATTACGTCGTCGAGATGGGCTACACCCACATCGAGCTGCTGCCCGTCACCGAACATCCGCTCGACCAATCCTGGGGTTACCAGGTGACCGGCTATTACGCCGCCACCAGCCGGTTCGGCAGCCCCAAGCAGCTGATGTACCTGATCGACCGCTGCCATCAGCGCGGGATCGGCGTCATTCTGGATTGGGTCCCGGGTCACTTCTGCAAGGACGATCACGGGCTTAGGCTGTTCGACGGCACGCCGATCTTCGAAGGCCCGAACGCGAAGCTGGCGGAGAAGCCGCTCTGGGGCACCCTGGCATTCGACTTCGGCAGCACGGAAGTACAGAGCTTTCTTATTTCCAACGCCATCTATTGGATGGATGTTTTTCATATCGACGGCCTTCGCGTGGACGCCGTCGCGAGCATGATCGACCTGCATTTCGACAAACCCCCCGAGATGTTCACTTACAACGCCTTCGGCGGAACGGAGAACATCGACGCCATCCGCTTTCTGAAACGCTTGAACGAAACGGTCTTTCACTATTATCCCGACGCGCTCATGATCGCGGAGGACTCCTCGTCTTGGCCGGCCGTTACGTCTCCGACGTACATGGGCGGACTCGGCTTCAATTTTAAATGGAACATGGGCTGGATGAACGACATGCTCCGCTACATGGCGCTGGATCCGGGCGAACGGATGCGCCACCACAATTTGATCACCTTCTCGCTTCTTTACGCCTTCTCGGAAAATTTCGTCCTGCCGCTGTCCCACGACGAGGTCGTGCACGGCAAACGCTCGCTCTTGAACAAGATGTCGGGCTCCTACGATCAGAAATTCGCGCAGCTGCGCTTGTTTTACGGCTATTGGATGACGCATCCCGGCAAGAAGCTCCTCTTCATGGGCAGCGAATGGGGGCAGTTCGACGAATGGAAATACGACGAGTCGCTCGACTGGCAGCTGCTCGATTATCCCAAGCACGGCAGCATGCACCAATACGTCAAGGCGCTGAACCGTGTCTACGGCGAACAATCCTCGCTCTGGGAGCGGGATTGCGACCCCGGCGGCTTCGAGTGGATCGACGTCCACAACGCTGCCCAAAGCGTCATCGTGTTCATGCGCCGCGGACACGCGGAGCACGACTTTTCCGTCATCGTCTGCAACTTCTCCAATCGCCATTATCCCGAATATCGCATCGGCGTACCGGAGCACGGCCAATACCGGCTGGCTCTGCACAGTGAGGCGGCAGCTTTCGGCGGTGCCATGGCGCACGTGCCGGAAGTTCTATATAGCACCAAGACAGCTTGGCATGGAAGGCCGTGCAGCCTGACGATCGACCTTCCGCCGCTTACGTTCCAACTGCTTGTGTTTGCCGCAGGGAAACCTGGCCGCAGCGAACGCTTTTCCGCTTTGCATGGCATGACGTAAGGGAACATTTTTGAGCTGCGGCAGGCAGCTGCAGCCGAGAAGGAGAGGGTGTCCATGGGCAGAAAAAGAATGATAGCTATGCTGCTTGCCGGAGGAGAAGGGAAGAGGTTGGGCGTCTTGACGAAAGACGTGGCCAAACCGGCCGTCCATTTTGGCGGGAAGTACCGCATTATCGATTTTACTTTAAGCAATTGCGCTCATTCGGGCATCGACACGATCGGCGTGCTTACGCAATACCAGCCTCTCGTTCTGAATACGTATCTGGGTATCGGCAGTCCGTGGGGGCTGGACCGGCGCGACGGCGGCATGGCGATTCTCCCTCCTTACGTGAAATCGAAAGGCGGCATGTGGTACAAAGGGACCGCGAACGCCATCTATCAGAATATGGGCTTCATCGACCGGTACGATCCGGATTACGTGCTCGTCATCTCGGGCGACCATATTTATAAAATGGATTACGAGCTCATGCTGCGGGAACACGAGGAGCAGGGCGCGGACGTGACGATCGCCTGCATCGAGGTCGACTGGAAGGAAGCGAGCCGGTTCGGCATCATGCACGTGGACGACGTCGGCGGGATTACCGCGTTCGAGGAGAAGCCGAAGGTGCCGACGAGCAACCTGGCGTCCATGGGCGTTTATATTTTCTCGTGGCCGGTCCTCCAGCAGTATCTGATCCGCGACGAGGCGAACCGCCTCTCGGGCAACGATTTCGGCAAGGATATCATTCCGGCCATGCTGCAGGACGGGGTTAAGCTGCAGTCGTATACGTTTAATGGCTATTGGAAGGACGTCGGCACGCTGGAGAGCCTGTGGGAAGCGAACATGGATCTGCTCTCCGAGCGTCCGGCGCTGGACTTGAACGACCGCAACTGGCGGATCTATTCCGTCAATCCGAACCGCCCTGCCCACTACGCGGCGGCGACCGCGGAGATCGCGGATTCGCTCATCACGGAGGGCTGCATCGTCGAAGGTCTCGTGCAGCGCTCGGTCCTGTTCCACGGGGTGCAGTCGGGCATCGACAGCGAGATCCGCGAATCCGTCATCATGCCGAACGTCAAGATCGGCAGAGGCGTCCGCATTTATAAATCCATCATCGGGGAAGGCGCCATCATCGGGGACGGCGTCGTCATCGGCAGTCCGAACAGCGAGAACGTCACCGTCATCGCGAGCGACGAGCTTGTCACCGCCAACCATTCGCTGCAGGAGGTAGAGCGCACATGAACTCCAACATACTTGGCGTCATCAATCTGATTCACGAGGCGGACGAGATGGAATCGCTGACCGCGAGCCGCTGCCTCGCCACGGTGCCGTTCGGCGCCCGCTTCCGCTTGATCGACTTTACGCTGTCCAGCATGGTCAATTCCGGCATCAACAAGGTCGGCGTGTTCGCGCAGACCAAATACCGTTCCCTGATGGACCACCTCGGCTCCGGCAAGCACTGGGACTTGCATCACCGCCAAAGCGGGCTGTTCATCATGCCGCCCGTCACGGACGACGTCAACGAGGTGCGCCGCGGCGATCTCTATCATTTCTACCAGCACCGGGACTTCTTCGTGCGCAGCACGCACGAGTACGTGCTGATCACGCGCAGCCATATGATCAGCAACCTCGACTTCGAGGGCGTGCTGGCCTCGCATAAAGCGAGCGGCGCGGACATCACCGTCATCTGCAAGGAGCAGCCTGAGCTCCTCGGCGGACGGGCGCGCAAGGTGCAGGTCGACGAGAAGGGCCGCGTCACGGCGATGCAGGATCATTTCGGGCGGCTGGAGAGCGATCTGATCTCGATGGAGATGTATCTGATGCGCAAGGAGCTGCTCCTGGAGATGGTCGACACGTCCCTCGCGCAGGGCCAGGATCACCTGGTCCGCCATGCCATCATGTCCCGCGTCGACAAGCTGCATATCCAATGCTACAAATTCGACGGTTATCTGGGCATCGTCAATACGCTGAACAGCTATTATCAGAACAGCATGCAGCTGCTGCGGCCGGACGTGTGGAAGAGCTTGTTCTTCGAGCCCGGCCCGATCTTCACGAAGGTCAAGGACGAGCCGCCGGCCCGCTACGCGGACGGGGCGAAGACGAGCAACTCGATCATCGCGAACGGCTGCATCATCGAAGGGACGGTCGTGAACAGCATCCTGTTCCGGGGCGTGCACGTCCGCAAAGGGGCGGTCGTCCGCAACAGCATCGTCATGCAGAACGGCATAATCGGCGAGAACAGCGCGGTGAATCATGTGATTTTGGACAAGGACGTCACGGTGGAGCGCGGCAGGGAGCTATACGGCGCGGAGGCGTCGCCGTTTATCGCGATGAAGCGGAAGGTCATCTAATCGGTTCGATAATACATGGTCATGGACGAGTGGCGGACATGACCATATTCGAGGTGAATCTTATGATGAAAGTATTGTTTGCGGCATCGGAGGCGGTGCCGCTCGTGAAAACGGGCGGTCTCGCCGACGTGGCCGGCGCGCTTCCGAAGGCGCTGCTCGCGAAAGGCGCGGACGTTCGCGTGATCCTGCCGAAATACGGCTCGATTCCGGCGGAATTGGCGGAGCGGTTCGAGACCGTCTCGACGTTCTCGGTGCGAATGGGCTGGCGGGACTTGTACTGCGGTCTGCTCAAGGCGGAGATCGACGGCATCGTGTATTACGCGATCGACAACGAATCCTACTTCAAACGCAGCGGGCTGTACGGGTACGACGACGACGCGGAGCGGTTCGTGTTCTTCTGCTACGCGGTGGTCGAATCGCTGTTCCATTCCGATTTCCATCCGGACGTGATCCACTGCCACGATTGGCAGACGGGACTCATTCCCTTCCTGCTGAAGACGAGATACCGGTACGAGCCGGGCACGAGGGACATGAAGTCGGTGTATACGATTCATAATCTGCGCTATCAGGGCGTCTTCGGGCGCGAGCTGCTGAAGGATCTGCTGGGCTCGGGCGACGAGCTCTTCGGCACCGAGGGCATCGACTTCTACGGCGCGGGCAATTGCATGCTGGGCGGCTTGCGGTACGCGGACAAGCTGACGACGGTCAGCCCGACCTACGCGAACGAGATCCAGACGGAATATTACGGCGAGAAGCTCGACGGGCTGCTTCGCTGGCGAACGGGCGATCTGTCCGGCATCGTGAACGGCATCGATACCGAGCTGTTCGATCCCATGAACGATCCGGCGCTGTCCACGCCGTACCGCGGCTCGCTGCCGCGCAAGCGAAAGAACAAGCTCGCGCTGCAGCGCGAACTGGGCTTGACGGAATCGGAAGAGACGCCGCTTATCGGCATCGTGTCGAGGCTCGTCGACCAGAAGGGCTTCGACCTGATCGCGGCCGTGCTGGAGGAGATCCTCTCCGAAGACGTTCAGCTGGTCATCCTGGGTTCCGGCGATTGGAATTACGAGCAGATGTTCCGCAAAGCGGAGCAGCGCCGCTCCGGTCAAGTATCCACGTGGTTCGGCTTCAACGACGGGCTTGCGCGGCGCATCTACGCGGGGAGCGACATGTACCTCATGCCTTCGCAATTCGAGCCTTGCGGCCTGAGCCAGCTGCTCGCGCTCCGGTACCGGTCCGTGCCGATCGTGCGGGAAACCGGCGGCCTGCGGGATACCGTCCAGCCCTACAACGAATTTACCGGCGAGGGCAACGGCTTCAGCTTCGCGAATTACAACGCGCATGATTTGCTGTATACGGTGCAGCGGGCGATCCGCTTCTACCGCGACCAGGAAACCTGGCAGCGAATCGTCGCGAACGGCGCGAAGGAGGACTTCGGCTGGAATCGTTCGGCGAAGGCTTACCTGGCGCTGTACGGCTCGCTCGTGCCGCAAAGAGAGGAGAATCCGTCATGGCACGTCATCTCGTAATCGGCAACGGCAAAATATTGATGAATCTGGACGACAACTGCTACATACGCGATATTTACTATCCGTTCGTCGGACAGCTCAATCACGTCGGCGGCCAATATTGCCGCTTCGGCATTTGGGTCGCCGGCCAGTTCTCCTGGCTGGAGGATCCGGAATGGCAATTCCAGCTCTCGTACGTGGCGGATTCGCTCGTGACGAACGTCATCGCCCGCAACGACAGGCTGGCCATCGAGCTGCATTTGAACGACGGCATCCACCAGCGCGAAAGCATCTATATCAAACGCGTCCTCGTCCGCAATCTGGGCACGGAATCCCGCGAATGCCGGCTGTTCTTTCACCATGATCTGATGATCGACGGCTCCGAGGTCGGGGATACGGCGGCGTACTATCCCGAGAACCATACGCTCTACCATTACAAGCGCTCCTCGTATTTCATGTTCAACGGCTTCTCCGACGAGGGGGGCATGATGCAGTATACGACGGGCATCAAGCGGTTCCAGTCCGCGGAGGGCACCTGGCGGGACGCGGAGGACGGCACGCTGATGGGCAATTCCATCGCGCAGGGCTCCGTCGACAGCACGATCAGCTTCCGCACGGTCGTGCCGCCGGGCGGCGACAAGACGGTCTATTACTGGATGTCGATCGGCAAGAACCTCGAGGAAGTCAAGGCGCTGAATCAATACGTCCAAGAGAGCCATCCGGAGAAGCTGCTCAGCCGGATCGTCATCTACTGGAACCACTGGCTGCAGCGCGCGGAGCAGAATCTCGGCGATTTGTCGCCGGAAGCCATCAACCTGTTCCGCCTCAGCCTGCTGATCGTGCGCACGCAGACCGACGAGCGGGGGGCGATCATCGCCGCGAACGACACCGATATCCTGCAGTACAACCGCGATCATTACAGCTATATGTGGCCGCGGGACGGCGCCCTCATCGCGGACGCCATGTCGGCCGCCGGCTTCCAAAGCGTCATCTCGCCGTTCTTCCAATTCTGCGCCCAAGCGCTGTCGCCGGACGGGTACCTGTTCCACAAATACAACCCGGACGGAACGGTCGGCTCCAGCTGGCATCCGTACATCGTCCAGGGCAGCAGGCGGCTGCCGATTCAGGAGGACGAGACCGCGCTCGTGCTGTTCGCGCTGTGGAAGGATTACACGCGCAATCAGGTCATCGAGCTGCCGCAGGCGTTGTACAACAATTTGATTCGCAAAGGCGCGTTGTTCCTCAGCCAATATATCGAGCACTCGCTGTCCCTGCCCAAACCGAGCTACGACCTGTGGGAAGAACGCTACGGCATCTGGACGTATACGTCCGCTTCCGTCTACGGCGGACTGATGGCGGCGGCATTCTTCACGGAGCTGTTCGGGGATTACGAACGCAGCGACCATCTCCGGAATACCGCGGAGGGGATCAAGCAGGGCATCCTGACGCAATTGTGGGACGAGGAAAGCGGCCGCTTCGCAAGGGGCTTGATCCAGAAAGACAACCGCTGGGTGAAGGACATGACGCTGGAGAGCAGTATGTTCGGCGTCTGGGAGTTCGGCGTCCTGCCCGTCGAGGACGAGCGGGTAATCAAGACCATGCACGCCATTCGCGACGGCTTGGCGGTCAAGACCGGCGTCGGCGGCGTGGCCCGGTATACGAACGACTATTATTTCCAGCAGTCGGGCGATATCGAGAACGTGCCCGGCAACCCGTGGGTCATCTGCACGCTCTGGGTCGCCAATTTCGAGATCGAATCCGCCAAGACGCTCGCCGATCTCGTCAAGCCGCGGGATACGCTGCAATGGGTCGTCAAGACGGCGCTCTCGAGCGGCTTGCTGCCCGAGCAGCTGCATCCGAACGACGGCAGCCCGCTCTCGGTCGCGCCGCTCACCTGGTCGCATGCGACCTATGTGCAAAGCGTCACCCGGTACGCGCAGAAATACGCCGAGCTTTCGTCGGCGGAGAAGAGCGCGACGGCGATATAGCAGGATGAAGGCAGGGAAGCGATCAGCTTCCGCTGCCTTTTTTGCGTTACCGGGGCGGCGAGCGAATGGCGCGGCTTCTCGGTCGTGATGCCGTGCGGCGATGCGTTGCGCGCGCACACATCGCATCGTATCGCATCGTATCGCATCGTATTGTATCGTAATGCATCGTATTGTATCGTATTGCATCGTATTGTATCGTATTGCATTGTATCGTATCGCATCGTATGACGGTCGTCTAGGAAGGCTCACTCCTGCGCAGCTTTGCCTGCGCGCAGGCGCCGAGTCGTTCGCCTGTACAGGCGTTTTCCTGGGGAGTAATGTCTGCAGACGCCAAGTCGTTCGCACGTAAAAGGCTCGTTGGTAGCTCTCACTGCGACATGTCGTGTAAATAAACCTGACACTCGCACGGGTGCGCGTGCAGCGCCAAGGCACGATGCGTTTTCGTCGCCGCCAAGAAAAAACGCCGCTCGCCTCTTGACTTTTCCGTAGCTTCCTGAATATTATGAATACACAGATTCATACTTGGCGAAAACCAAAGACACGGTTCCCATAGTCAGGCTGCGCAGAGAGAGGGATGATTGCTGCGAATCCCTTCCGTCCTGAGATGCGAATTACCACTTTGCAGCCGTCACGTTGAACCCGCCGACTCGGTGTCGCGGTTGTAAACGGAGCCGATTCATCCCCGTTACCGGATTCCAATAAGGATCTTGGATTCGCTGCGCGACAAGCGCGCGGAGACAAGGTCGAACTAGGGTGGAACCACGAGCCGAACGCACTCGTCCCTTTTGGGCGAGAATGCGTTTTTTTTTGCGTTCACGCGGTACGAGACGCGCCCGGCCGCCACGGGGCAGCGACAAGCGGCTCGCCGCAATTCGATCGAACGGAGGAAGGCTCATGGACAACAAGGTCAACGTAAAATTAGCGGACGGTTCGGAACGGCGCTGCATCAAAGGGGAGTCGATTGCGACGCTGGCGGAGGCCATCAGCCCCGTGCTTCGCAAAAACGCCGTCGCCGGCTTGGCGAACGGCAGGCTCGTGGATCTGAGCTTCGCCATCGCGGAGGATTGCGCGGTGGAAATCGTAACGCTCGACAGCGAAGCGGGGCTGGAGGTGTATCGGCACAGCGCGGCCCATCTGATGGCGCAGGCGATCAAGCGCCTCTATGGCGGCGATGCGGTGCAGCTCGGGGTCGGTCCCGTCATCCAAGACGGATTCTATTACGACGTCGCGGTCGCCGAGCCGTTGACGCCGTCCGATCTGCGCGCCATCGAGAAAGAGATGGAGGCGATCGCCAAAGAAGACCTGCCCATCGTCCGCAGGGTCGTCGGCCGGAAGGAAGCATCGGCGTTGTTCGAAGAGCGGGGGGAACGCTTGAAGCTCGAGCTGATCCGCGATCTGCCGGATGACGCGGAGATCTCCGTCTACGCGCAGGGAGAATTCCTCGACCTGTGCAGGGGGCCGCATCTCCCCTCGACGGGGCGGATCAAGGCGTTCAAGCTGCTGTCCGTCGCCGGTGCCTATTGGCGCGGCGATGCGGCGAATGCGGTGCTTCAGCGCATCTACGGCACGGCGTTCCTGAAGAAATCGCAGCTGGACCGCCATCTGGAGCTCCTGGCTGAAGCCAAGAAACGCGATCATCGCAAGCTCGGCAAGGAACTCGAGCTGTTCATGTTCTCGGAGGAAGCGCCCGGCATGCCGTTCTATCTGCCGAAAGGAATGGTCGTGCGCACGCAGCTGGAAGAGTTCTCGCGCGTCTTCGGACGCAAGGGAGGCTACGAAGAAGTGCGGACGCCGCTCATGCTGAACCGGCGGCTCTGGGAGCAGTCCGGCCATTGGGACCACTACAAGGACAATATGTACTTCGCGAAGGTGGACGAGGCGGATTTCGCGCTGAAGCCGATGAACTGCCCGGGGCATATGCTCGTGTACAAAAACCGCTTGCGTTCGTATCGCGACCTTCCGCTGCGGCTGGCGGAGTTCGGCCAGGTTCACCGCCACGAATATTCCGGCGCGTTGAACGGCATGATGCGCGTGCGGACGTTCTGCCAGGATGACGCGCATCTGTTCGTGCGCCCGGACCAGATCGAGGAGGAGATCGGCCGCGCGATCGCGTTGATCGACGAGATGTACGCGGTGTTCGGCTTCGCTTACCGGATCGAGCTCTCGACGAAACCGGAGGACGCCATGGGGGCGCAGGAGCTTTGGGACCGCGCGGAACGCTCGCTGGAGCAGGTGCTCATCAGCCGCGGCGTCGACTACCGCGTCAATCCCGGGGACGGCGCGTTCTACGGACCGAAGATCGATTTTCATATCCGCGACGCGATCGGCCGAAGCTGGCAGTGCGCGACGGTGCAGCTGGATTTTCAAATGCCGGGGAAATTCGGCCTCGTCTACGCGGGCGAGGACGGCGGCAAGCATGTGCCCGTGCTCATCCACCGCGCCGTCTACGGTTCGATCGACCGCTTCGTCGGCATTCTGACGGAGCATTACGCCGGCGCGTTCCCGCTCTGGCTCGCGCCCGTCCAAGCGAAGATCATTCCGGTCTCCGAAGCCGACGCCGATCGCGCCCGCGATATCCGCGTCATGCTGGAAGAAGCGGGCTTGCGGGCGGAAGCGGATTTCCGGCAGGAGAAGCTCGGATACAAGATCCGGGAGGCGCAGCTCGAGAAAGTGCCGTACATGCTGGTGCTGGGCGAGGCGGAACGAGGAGCCGGCACGGTATCCGTGCGCAAGCGCGGCGACGGGGATATCGGCTCCCGTACGGTGCGGGAGCTGATCGCGGAACTGCTGGCGGAGGTCGCGGCCAGACGTTGACCGTCATGCCGTAGGCCCGCTTATCCGTACCGCGAATCGACGCTTGACGGGAAGGCCGCCGAGGCATAGGCTATTGCTGACAGCGAAGATTGCGCGCGAGATGCATAGTCGGCGAAGGCCAAAGGAGGGTTCTCGTTTGAGCACGGTGGAGGATGTGAAGGAAGTATCGCTTCCGGAACGCGGCTATATCGGCATGGCGATCACGTCGGTCTTCGCTTCCCATGAGCCCAAGCGCGTAGAGCAGCTGCAGAAGCTGTTCATCAGCCGGCGATTCGAGATCAAGGGCATGGTGGATGCCGAACATTACGTGTGCCCCTCGTTCGTGTGCGAGCAGCTGTTCACGTATTTGTTCTGCATGGAGGTCGATCAGCTGGACGTCGTGCCGGACGGGATGATCGGCTTCCGGATTCCCGCGCAGCGCTACGCGACGGTGCGGGCGGCAGGGACGGATCCCTACGATCTGCTGCACGGCTACCTGAGGGCGAAGGGGCTGCAGAACAACAAGCGCGGCCTGGCGCTGGAGAAGTACAACGTGCACAAGCCGGCATGGCCGGACGAGGTCGACGTGTACATTCCGCTGCTGGGCAGCGGATAACGGAGAACCGATCGTGCGGTCCGGCGTGGAATCGGCGCGAAAAACCCAAACAAGTCCTGCCTTCGGGCAGGACTTGTTTGGAGTTTTGTCGGATTGTCAGTTGCTCAGAAGAAGCCGCCGCGAAGAACGATTACGAGCAAAATATAAAGAACAAGGATTACGCCAATAGCTGTTCCGAATACCGGGCCGCATCCGAGGCCTGCGCCGCCTACGCCATATCCCACTGTACATACCTCCTGAGTGGTTGATTGTGATGTTTCTTATCACATTGCTAATATATGTTGGCGCAAGGGATGGGATTGGACGTTTGTACGGGGGTCATTCATAATTATGCATTCGCCTATACCGAATCCCGTCCGTTCTGCGCCCGGGGCGCCGCGGGGGGACAATAGCCGGTTCCGTAGTAACGCAGCGGCGGCCGCGCGAACTGCCGGATGTTGCTGATGCGGGATTCGGCCCTCGTGTTCACGCCGTTCCCGACGAGCAGCATGGCCGAGCTGCTGGCGGCGATGATTTCGATGCAGCCGACGCTGATGCGCGGTTCGCGGTTCGTCGTGCGCATCTCGAGCGGATTCAATTGCGCGGCGAACGCCAGGAACGGGCTCAGGGGAGGGACGGGCTGCGAGAAGATATCGTAGGCTTCGAAATAAACGTCGTTCGAGGTGAGATGGTCGGACTCCCGCTGCACGGCAACGCCGCGGAGCAAGGCATTGACGTCCGCGCGGTCCCCGAATTGCGCGATGGACGCGCTGCCGATGCTCGTCAAGTAGACGCCTCCGACCTCCGATACGCGGACGGGGTAGTCCGCATTTTCGCCGGTGGAAGCCGTCAAGCCGTCATTTCGCTTCATCGGCCGTCAACCGGCTTCTGCCGTTCTTCCGACTCCTGCTCCAGTGCGCCTTCTCCTTCGGCCGTCATGAAGCCCTCGGGTTCTTCGAGGGGCGCGAGCGGCCCGACGATGACCGATTCCGGCGGCGTGTCGAACATGGACACGAGCGAGATCGTTTGCGTATCTCCGATCTGCAGGATCGAGGCACTCGCGACGGCCGTCAATTGGATGCAGCCGACGGCCAGCACGTGATTCACGACATTGAGCTGCACGGTCATTCTCCTCTTCGTTTATGGATTGCCGAGTAAACGGCCCACGTAATTGCGCAAAGCCATATCGATATCGCGTTCGGTCTTGCGAATGACCTGTTCCTGCAAGTCAGGGCCGGCCGCAGCGGTCCCGCCGTGCTTGCCGTCGCCCTTCTCCGCTTCGCGGACGCCCGTCTGGATATAAAATTGGATGCGCTGGCTCATCTGTTTCCGGATATCTTCGATGATCAGCCTTTGATGGTAAGGGTCGAGCGCGATGCCGGTCTCGGCCTCGAGCTGCCGCAGCTGCTGTGGCGCGTTCTGATCCAAATAACAGTCGATGGCATGCCGGATCTCCGGGTACGGATAAGGCGGAGAGACGGCGGGCGGAACGCCGAGCGCGGACGGCGCCGGGAATTGGTGGGGCGTATTGGTCGCTTGGGGGTCCATACCCGCTTCGGGCGATTTTTTCGGTTCGTTCACGACGCCGGGGCCGACTTGGTTCCCGATGCCATTGCCGATACCAATCCCGTTGCCAATTCCGTTTCCATTTCCGTTGCCGCTGCCGTTGCCCTGGCCATTCCCGCTGCCGTTCCCATTGCCCCCGTTGACGGGCATGACCAGCTGGCCGATTTCCTTGATTTGCTCGTCGCTGGGCGCGGACATGCCGATGTTGAGCGTGCCGGACAGCTTCTCCACCTTCAACTGGTCAAAATGATATTGAATCGTATCCACATGGTAATACGGTTTGTTTTCCGCGGCATTCATTCGTTCGTTCAACGCTTCGAGCTGCTGGCATAACCGGTCGATAAGCGCCTGCTGGTCGTTCACTTGGCACTGCAGCTGCTGGACGTATTGATTGAGACCCATGACCATCTGCCAAGGGGACGGCGTCCTTTGAGGTTCATTGTGCATATGCAGGCACCTCCGGCATTAATTCGGATTGGGCAGCGGCACGAAGTTGACGGGGTTCTCTTCAAGCTGCGGCGCCGGTCCCGTAAAACCTCCCGTGTTGTACATTTGGGCGTTCGAAGCGATGGAACCCGCCGTCCCGACTTGCAGGACGGAAGAGTTCGACACGCTGTCCACTCGAAGCTGGTAAACCGTGATCGTCTGGTGAACCGTGAGATTCATTAGACGTTGACTCCGTTCGCGAGATTGTTTTCCGTGTTGTCCTGAACGTCGGGATCGCTGGTGTTCGTGGCGCTGACGGCGGTATTGGAGTTCGCCAGGCTGCCGGTCAGGAAGGAGCCGGAACCGGCGTACGTTTTGGAAGAACTCGCCGGCGAAAGCTGAACGGAATCGCCGAACTGCACGATCGAGCCTGAACCGACGCTGATGACTTTGACGAAGCCGACTATTGCGGGCATGACGAGTCACTCCTTATCTGGATTTGCGGCGAGCAGATGTTACATCTTATGCGGCATTCGCCCAGAGGTTACTTTCCGCGGTGTCCGGCGGTGTGTCGGAACCATGGGCGAACGCATATATAGGAAGCAGGGATACGAAGCGGGGGGACCGGGATGGCATCGAATTGGGAGGAACTGGAGAAGTGGATGGAGAATCAGCAGCTGCCCAAGGGCTTCGACGTGTTTCGGCAATCGGATTGGATCGAGAACTACGTGCGGAACATGATGAACAAAGCGATCCCCGCGGCTTCTTCGGCGTTCCAGACCAGCAATTCGAACGCGGTGGAGACGAAGCGGTACGTGATCGTCACGTATCCCCTCGGGGAATCGGCGGACCTGTCGGCGGTCCGGCTGCTGGTCAAGGAAGACCTGGTGAAGCTGAGCGGACTGCCGGGCGGCGGCAGCGAGACGATCCGGCTGCCGAAGCTGGTGCTTCCCAGGACCTGCCAAGCCGACTATGACGGCGCCGTGCTCAAGATCCGGCTGCGCAAACGGCCGCCGAGCAAGCGGACGCATATCGCGACGATCAAAGGGCTGTAGCCGGACGCGTCTTTTCACACAACTGTCACCAATTTGTCCGAACTTCCCCCGGCGGGCGGGTGGCTATTGACGGCGGCTTTCCTTATAATGCAAGTAAGACCTTGCATAGGGAGTGTTTTCCGTGACACTGGTGGATGTTAGTCAAATCTCGGCCGCGTTGTTCATTACGGGCGCGATTTTCATCATGCTGTTCTTTTCCTTGCTCAGCCTGGGCGTGCTGAGGATGTTCCAGTTGAAATACCGCGCGGGCGCGTACAGCTTCATCGGCGCGGTCGTGAGCGGCGTCGTGTTCGGCATCATTCTTAAGACATGGTTCGTCTGACGCCGCCATGCGTCTACATACGAATAACAAAGCCGTTCCCGCGCCTGAGCATCAGGCGGGAACGGCTTTTTTTAGCGAACGGGTCCGGCCGGGAGGGTCTGCGGCCTGCTTGGGCATACGGCGGGGCGCGCAAAGAAATTTGTTGTCCAAATCGGGGCGGCATGTTTAAAAATAGTCAATAATCCAAGTTGCCAGAACATAAGATGGAGTATAAGATAATGATATGAGAGAATATTCAGAACATTTCGTTAATGAGTCCATTCGAGGGGAGGGCTTGCCGATGAACAAGAGCTATGAAGTGGAGTATTGCAATTTGGAGCTGCGATTCGACCGCCGGCAAATCCAAAATCTCATTCGGGATTTGATCCAGGAAGGTTATTCGCTTTATTGGAGCGAAACGGAAGTTTATTTTCTCATCTCCGTGCGGAGCGGCCGCAAGCTGGTTAAGCTTCGTTTCCAACGGATGCGCAACCGTTACAAGATCGTCGGCGATTATTTGATCAAGGACGAGAAGCTGTCGGATTTACTGGAGAAGCTCATCAACGATTCGCGCGGTCATGCGGTGGTCAAACGGTTCAAGGACAGGCAAATCGTCATCGAAAGCATCATGTTCGGCGAAATCATACGACTTGTGGAGGTGTCCGGCATGGAACATCGGATCATTTATCAAAAGAAACCTTTCGTCACGGTCGAAGAAGTGATTCAGGCGTTTCAATCGAAGCGGGCCGAGGAACGCGCATCGGTGCTCCGTTACGAGCTGGATTACGAATTGTCCGTCCTCCACGAAGCGATCACGGAAGGGCGCGAGACCGAGACGGCGCAGTCCAAAGAGAGGCTGCAATCCCTGAGAACTGAGATGATACAGCTTGAGCTTTGAAAACCAAGGGCTTGAACGCATGAAATAAACTCCCGGCCGAACGCGCGCCGGGGGTTTATTTTGCTTTTGGGGCCGGCACGGCAAATTTCTGGCGGGCATGGTTTTCTTTGCCGGGCAAAAAGAGTAAACTAGGGGTATTGTTCGCGCACCCGTGCCAAGCGTCGCGGCATGGTGCTTTACCACTATAACAGAGAAAAGGTGTGGAAGAATTCAATGTCTAAACAGCAAATCGGTGTCGTCGGTCTTGCCGTCATGGGAAAAAACCTGGCCCTGAATATCGAAAGCCGCGGCTTTACGGTATCCGTGTTCAACCGCTCCCGCGAGAAAACGGACGACCTCATCGGCGAAGCCGCCGGTAAAAACCTTGTCGGTACATACACGATCGAAGAATTCGTGCAATCCCTTGAAGTACCCCGCAAAATCCTCATCATGGTCCAAGCCGGCGCAGGCACGGACGCGACGATCGACGCCCTCGTGCCGCTGCTCGACCAAGGCGACATCATCATCGACGGCGGCAACGCCTACTTCCCGGATACGGTCCGCCGCAGCCGCGATCTCGAAGCGCGCGGCATCCGCTTCATCGGCACCGGCGTTTCCGGCGGCGAAGAAGGCGCGCTGAAAGGACCGTCCATCATGCCGGGCGGCCAAGAATCCGCGTATAAGCTGGTCGAACCGATCCTGACGGCGATCTCGGCGAAAGTCGGCGGCGACCCTTGCTGCACGTACATCGGTCCGGACGGCGCGGGCCACTACGTCAAGATGGTGCACAACGGCATCGAATACGGCGACATGCAGCTGATCTGCGAAGCGTACGACCTGCTGAACCGCGTGCTCGGCGTCAGCACGGAAGAGCTTCAAGCGATCTTCACGGAATGGAACAAAGGCGAGCTCGACAGCTACCTGATCGAGATCACCGCCGACATCTTCTCCAAATACGATCCGGACACGAACAAGCCGATGGTCGACGTGATCCTGGATTCCGCTGGCCAAAAGGGCACCGGCAAATGGACGAGCCAAAGCGCGCTCGATCTCGGCGTGCCGCTGTCCATCATCACGGAATCCGTGTTCTCGCGCTTCTTGTCCGCGCTGAAGCAAGAGCGCGTCGCGGCAAGCAAGCTGCTGAAGGGACCGCAAGCCGCTCCTTACCAGGGCGACAAAGCGGCCTTCATCGAAGCGGTGCGCAAAGCGCTGTTCGCGAGCAAAATTTGCTCGTACGCGCAAGGCTTCGCCCAAATGCGCGCGGCTTCCGACGAGTTCGGCTGGAACCTCCGCTACGGCGACATCGCGATGATCTTCCGCGGCGGCTGCATCATCCGCGCGGGCTTCCTGCAAAACATCAAGGACGCCTACGACCGCAACGCGGGGTTGACCAACCTGCTGCTGGACGAATACTTCCAAGAAATCGTGGAATCGTACCAAGGCGCTTGGCGCGAAGTAATCGCGACGGCCGTCACGCAGGGCATTCCGGTTCCCGCGTTCTCGAGCGCGCTGGCGTATTACGACAGCTACCGCACGGAGCGTCTGCCCGCCAACCTGCTGCAGGCGCAGCGCGACTACTTCGGCGCCCACACGTTCAAGCGCGTGGACAAAGAAGGCACGTTCCACTTCAATTGGATTCAATCGTAAGACCCGCGATGATTTCCTGCAGGCAGGCGCGGAGCCGGTCCGCTTCCGGACCGCATCCGCTGCGCTGCTTCAACAGCAGGAGCGAAGCTTCGGCGAAGCTTTGAAATTTCCTTAATAAGAGTGGCTGGGGGAGACCGATGAGATCGGGTGCTTCGTCAGCCATTTTCTTTTTCACGAACGCCAGCGTCCAGATCACGTCTTCGCGGGACAACGGGTAATCGGGATCGTTGATCCGCTCCACGCGATACCGGGCGGAGAAGGGTTCGGGCAATGAAGCCATGGAGGTCACTCCTTTTATTCTTGGTAGCATCAGTACTAACAACTCTACGGTAGAAACAAGTTTTTTATACCCGCTAATCTCAGAAAATGCTATAATCATGAAACATGTTTAGCGTGTGAAGACGCAAGAGGAAGGTGTCGGTCGATGCGCGACGGAAAGCCGCTGCGGCATATTGTACTCATCGGGTTCATGGGCACGGGCAAATCGACGGTCGGCAGGCTGCTGGCGGAACGGCTGGCCTGCGCCGCGTGCGACGTGGACGCCGAGATCGTGAAGCGCGAAGGGGAAGCGATACCGGCGATCTTCGCGAACCGGGGCGAGCGCGAGTTCCGCGCCGCGGAAACGGCCGCGCTCGGCGCGGTGCTCGGCGCCGACGACACGCTGGTCGTCGCGACGGGCGGGGGAGCGGTGCTGTCCCCCGAGAACCGCGAACTGATGCTGCGGCACGGATTCGTCGTGGCGCTTACCGCGGATCCCGAGCAAGTGATCGCGCGCGTGAGCCAGGACGAGAATCGCCCGCTGCTGCAAGGCGATCTGCGCGAGCGGGTCTACAAGCTGCTCGAGGATCGGAAGCACGCTTATGATTTCGCCCATATGACCATCGACACGACGCATCTCGGCGTCGACGAGGTTGTGGAGCGGATCGCGCAAGGATTCATACGCAGTATCAGCCAACATTCCATTTAAGAAGGGGATCTACGCAACCATGGACGTTCTTGTTACTCCTACACCCAGGCTGCAAGGCGAGCTACAAGCGCTTTCTTCCAAAAACTACACGACGCGCTATCTGCTGGTAGCCGCGCTCGCGGAAGGCACCAGCACGATTTATTATCCTGCCCACAGCGAAGACAGCGATGCGATGCGCCGCTGCATCCGGGATATGGGCGCGGTGATCGAAGAGGACGACACGAAGATGACGATCACCGGCTTCGGTTCCCGTCCGCGCGACGTGAAGGAGCTGGACGTCGGCAATGCCGGCGCGGTGCTGCGGTTTCTGATGGCGATCGCCGCGCTCGCGCCGGGCGTGACGTTCATCAACCGGTATCCGGATTCGCTCGGCAAGCGTCCGCATGACGATCTGATCGATGCGCTCGGCCAAATCGGCGTGGACGTTCGGCACAACGACGGGAAGCTGCCGATCACGATCCGCGGCGGGGCGGCCAAAGGCGGCAAAATCCAGGTATCCGGCAATGTCAGCTCGCAGTTCCTGAGCGCGCTCCTGTTCCTGACGCCGCTGCTGCAGGAAGACAGCGAGATCGAAGTGCTTCACGACCTGAAGTCCAAGGTCGTCGTCGGCCAGACGCTCGAAGTGCTGGAGCAGGCGGGAATCGTCATCGAAGCGAGCGAGGATCTCATGCGCTACCGCGTCAAGGGCGGTCAGAAATACGCGGCGAAAGAATACGTCGTGCAGGGCGATTACCCGGGCTCGGCCGCCGTGCTCGCGGCGGCTGCAGTGACGCGGTCGGACGTGAAACTGCATCGCCTGATGGAGAACAGCAAGCAGGGCGAGCGCGCGATCGTCGACGTGCTCCGCTTGATGGAGGTGCCGCTGACCCACGACAACGGCGTCGTTCACGTGCAGGGGAACGGCAAGCTCAAGGCGCTGGAGTTCGACGGGGACAAAGCGACCGACGCGGTGCTGGCGATGGTGGCGGCGGCCGTGTTCGCCGAAGGCACGTCCCGTTTCTATGACGTCGAGAACCTTCGTTATAAGGAATGCGACCGCATTACCGACTTCTTGAACGAGCTGCGCAAAGCCGGCGCCAACGTGGAAGAGCGCCGCAGCGAGATCATCGTGCACGGCCGTCCCGAGGGCGTCGAAGGCGGCGTCGAGATCAACGCGCACTACGATCACCGCGTCATCATGGCGCTCACGGTCGTCGGACTTCGCGCCAAAGCCCCGATTCGGATTCGCGACGCGCATCATGTGGCCAAATCGTATCCGATTTTCTTCGACCATATGAAGGCGCTCGGCGCGAACGTGGAATGGGTGGCGCCGAATTAAGGCACGCTAGTTCAAAGGCAGTGATTAGTGTCCAGAAGGAAAGGATGGGATTTCGGATGGCGTTCGCAAACCCTTCGCGGGATGATATCAAACGCATTTTAGAGGAAACGTCCACGGTCGCGGTCGTCGGGTTATCGGATAATCCGGAGCGGACTTCGTACATGATCGCGGAAGCGTTGCAAGCCAAGGGCTACCGGATCATCCCGGTCAACCCGAATGCCGAGGAGATTCTGGGCGAGAAGGTGTACCCGTCGCTCAAAGACATTCCGTATCCCGTCGATATCGTCGACGTGTTCCGGCGCAGCGAATTCACGCCGCCCATCGCGGAGGAAGCCGTGGCGATCGGAGCGAAGACGCTGTGGCTTCAGCTCGGGGTCGTAAGCGAGGAAGCGGCGGAGATCGCCCTGCAAGGCGGTTTGAACGTAATCATGGACCGGTGCATCAAGGTCGAGGATTCGATTCTGCTGCCCCACGGCAAGTCCAAATCCTAACAATCATAAAAACGCGGCGTCTCTCCAACAATAAAGGAGGCTTTTGAGGGCCGAAGCAAGCAAGCTTCGAAGCACTTGGGCTAATCCATGCATTCTAGGAGGACAACAATCAACATGAATCAATTCGGACAGCAGGGCTTCGGCGGGAACATGTCTGGGATGAACCAACAGAAGAACCAATACCAGCCTTCCGGTTATGTGCAATCCCATTACCAAGGCATTTCCAGACAACCTGGCGGCATCTCCGCGCAATCGAATACGGGACCGGTTATCTCCCGCGTCGGGTATTCGGCGCAAAACGGCGGGTACGGCCAGTCCTCCGCCATGCATTCGTCCTCTTCCAACGGGTACGGCAATGCGCAGCCGGTGCTTTCGCACTTTGGCGGAAGCTCCATCAATGCGGGTTCGCAGCAACCGGTTATCTCGCATTACGGAGGTTACCAAGCGCAAAACATGCAGCGATCGCAGACGATGAATGCGCAGCAAGGCCGCAGCTCCTCGATGTCGAATTCGCAGCCGGTCATCTCGCACTACGGCGGCTATCAAGCTCAGAACGCGCAGCAATCGCAGCCGTACCAATCGTCGATGACTACCATGAACCAATCGCAGCCGGTGCTTTCGCACTTTGGCGGCTATCAAGCGCAAAGCGCGCAAAACCGCGGCGGCTACGGCATGAACGGCAGCAACGGCTATGGCGCAACGCAATTCACAAGCCAAGCCGGCAATACGCCGGTGCTGCAAAATGCCGGCTTCTCGAACCAAGGACCGGTGATTTCGCGCCATGGCTACGCGGCGAACAACCAGTCCGCGACGGGCTTCAACAATCAGCAGCAATTCTAAGCGGATTGCGGCCGGACGAAGCGAAAGGCAAACGGAAGGCGGCGGACCCGGGAGGTCCGCCGTTTTCTTTTTGACAACCGGGGGTGAAACCCTTACGATCAATAAAGAGCAATAGCCCGAGCGATCAGATGTTTTCATATAGAGAGGAGGGAAGCTTATGAACGTCATGGGGCACCTGCAGCAGCTCGGACGGTCGCTGATGCTGCCGACGATCGTGCTGCCCGCCGCGGCCGTTTTTCTCGCCCTGAGCGGGCTGCCGTGGGCATCGATGGGCATGCCGAGCATACATACGCATCTGCAGACGGCCGGCGAGACGCTATTCGTGTTCCTGCCGTATTTGTTCGCGTTCGGCGTGGCGATGGGGATGACGAGCAACGCGGTGACGGCGGGCCTGGCCGCCATCGCCGGCATGTTTATTTATACGAGCATCATCAATGCCAGCCATTACGAGCTGGAGCCGACCGTGTTTACCGGCGTTATTATCGGGATCGTCACCAGCATTCTGAACGAGAAATTCAAGTCTATCAAGCTTCCCGAATATATACAATTTTTCGGAGGGCCCCGTTTCGTGCCCCTGATCGTGAGCGTGTTCTCGACGCTATGGGCCATCGTCATGGTGCAGATCGCGCCGACGATCCACAACGCGCTGATCGAGCTGGGTGATATCGTGAATTCCGGAGGCGGCTTCGGCGTCTTCCTGTTCGGCTTCGTGCTGCGGATATTGGTCGTCTTCGGCCTGCATCATTTGGTCAGCCATGTCTTTTGGTTTCAAGTCGGGGGCTATCAGGTTCCCGGCGGGCATATGGTGTTCGGCGATTTGCCGCGCTTTTTCGCGGGAGATCCGACGGCAGGCGGTTTTATGGCCGGCTTGTATCCCACGATGATGTTCGCGCTGCCCGCCATCGCGTTCGCCATTATTCATGAAGCGCGCGAAGACTTGAAACCGACGATTCGTAAAACGTTCACGATCGCCGCGCTCTCCTCGTTCCTGACGGGCGTGACGGAGCCGATCGAATTCGCTTTCCTGTTCGTCGCGCCGTACTTATTCGTCGTTCACGCGCTGCTCTCCGGCTTCATGATGTGGCTCACGTACGAGCTCGGCATCCGGACGGGTTTCTCGTTCTCGGCGGGGGCGATCGATTTTCTGATCAACGAGCATCTTGCGACCCGGGGGTGGCTGATCATCCCGATCGGCATCGTGTTCGGACTTATCTATTACGTGATGTTCCGCTGGGCGATCCGCCGATTCCGAATTCCGACGCCCGGCCGCGAGGAAGGCTCGCAGCTGGACGAATGGGCCGGCGATATTCCTTACCGCGCGCCGCTGATTCTGCAGGCGATCGGCGGAAAGGAAAACATCGTGCAGATGGAAGCGTGCATCACCCGGCTTCGCTTGAAGGTCGGCAGCGACAAGCTGATCGACAACAACGCGCTCAAGCATCTCGGTGCCGCCGGCGTCATCCGGCTTGGCGGCGGGAACGTCCAGATCGTGTTCGGCACCTATTCCGAGCTGATACGGGAGGAAATGGACAAAGCCATCCGAAGGGATATATCCAGGGTGCTCTTCTGTTCGCCGGTGCAAGGCCGGATGATGCCGCTCAGCGAAGTGCCCGATCCGATCTTCGCGGGCAAGCTCGTCGGGGACGGCGTCGCGTTCATGCCGGAGAAGGGCGAGCTCGTATCGCCCGTGCTCGGCAAGGTCATTCATGTCTATCCGTCGATGCATGCGATCGGCATTCGGACGCCCGACGGGCTGGAGGTGCTGCTGCACATCGGCATCGATACGTCGCAGCTGAAGGGACACGGGTTCTCCGCGGTCGTCAAGGAAGGCGACCAAGTGAAGCCGGGCCAGCTGCTGATCACCTTCGACATGCAGAAAATCCGGAAAGGCAGCAAGTCGCTCGCGACGCCGATGGTCATCACGAACTCGGATCGCGTCAGCTCCTGGAGCTTCGCGCCGTTCAAAAGCGTGAAGCGGGGACAGGCGTCCGTCATGTCGGTCGTTCTAAAAGAGAGAAGCGGTGGAGGGGAAACAGCGTGATTCAAGGAATTGCAGCTTCATCAGGCATTGCGATCGGCAAAGCGTTCGTCCTTCCGAACTGGGAGTGGGATCTGCCGGAACAAAAGATCGACGTCGGCGATCTGGCACGCGAATTCGATCGGCTGTACGAGGGCATTCGCACGTCCAAGGTTGAGATCGAACAAATGAAGGATGAGCTTCGCGAAGTCGTCGGCGCGGAGGAAAGCTATATTTTCGACGCGCATCTCGCCATCCTGGACGATCCGGTGTTTATGAACGAGATTCAGGGCATCATCCAGCGCCAGTACAAAGCCGCCGAAGTGGCCGTCAAGGAAGCGATCGATCATTTCGTCACCATGTTCGACCTGCTCGACGACGAATACATGAAAGAACGCGCGCTCGACATCAAGGACGTCGGCAACCGGCTGCTCAAGCATCTGCTGGGCGCGCCCGAGATCACGCTGCCTTCCGACACGCAGCCGTTCATCCTGATCGCCAAGGAGCTGTCGCCGTCCCAGCTGGCGCATCTGAATCCGAATCATGTACTCGGCATCGCGACGCTGGCCGGCAGCATCACCTCGCACTCGTCGATTATGGCCAGGGCGCTCGGCGTCCCGCTCGTCATCGGCATCGAGGCGAAGCTGGAGGAACCGATCCAGACCGGCGATTCGCTGATTATCGACGGGGGGCTCGGGATGGTGCATCTGAATCCGGAGCAGTCGCTCGTCGATTATTACACCGGCAAGCAAATCCTGCAGCGGGAGAAGAAGCAGCAGCTGAAGGGCATCATCAGCTTCAAGCCGGTCACGCAGGACGGCAAAGAAATGGAGCTGAGCGCCAACATCAGCTCGCTGAAGGAGCTCGACGTGGCATTGTCCAGCGGCACGAACGGCGTCGGCTTGTTCCGGACGGAGTTTCTGTACATGGACCGCAGCCGGCTGCCGCGCGAAGAGGAGCAGTTCGAGGTTTACAGGAGCGTCGCGGAGAAGCTGGGTCCGAAGCCGCTGATCATACGGACGCTGGACATCGGCGGAGATAAGCAATTGGACTATTTCGAGCTGCCGGCGGAAGACAATCCGTTTCTCGGCTACAGGGCCATCCGGATTTGCCTGGACAAAACCGACCTGTTCAAGACCCAGCTGAGGGCGATTTTGCGGGCCGGCCACCATGGCAACGTCAAGATCATGTATCCCTTGATCTCGTCCGTCGACGAAGTGCGGGCGGCCAACGAGCTGTTGAAGGCATGCAAAAAAGAACTGGACGCCGAGGGCGTTCCGTATGCGAAAGACATTCAGGTCGGGATCATGGTCGAGCTGCCGGCCGCCGTGCTGATCGCGGATATGCTGGCGGAGGAAGTGGATTTCTTCAGCATCGGCACCAATGACCTGATCCAATTCACGCTCGCGGTCGACCGGATGAACGAGCGGATCTCGCACATGTACGAACCGTTTCATCCGTCCGTGCTGCGCATGATCAAGCTGACGGTCGAAGCGGCAAAACGCAAGGGCATCCACGTCGGGGTATGCGGGGAAATGGCGGGGGACCTCAAGGCGCTGCCGATCTGGCTGGCGCTCGACGTCGACGAGCTGAGCATGTCCGCGCATTCCATCCTGCCGGTGAAGGAACGGCTGCTGTCGCTCCGGCAGCAGGAGAGCCGCGAACTATTCGATCGGATCCTCGGCTGCCGAACGAGCGCGGAGATCCACGAGCTGCTGAAGCTCAGGACGGCGGAGGAGCAGGCGGCGGAAGAATTGCCGGATTTGTTCAAAAGCTCCTGAAACGAAAAGGAAAAGGAAAAAGAAAAGGAAAAGGAAAAGGCGGCAACCGCAAGGGTTGCCGCCTTTTCCTTTGGGGATTCATCACTTCCGGAGCGCGTCCACGAACGCTTTGGCGTAGGGCGGCAAGTCCGGCGGACGACGCGCGGAGACCAGGTGTCCGTCGACGACGACCGGCTCGTCGATCCAGGTCGCGCCGGCGTTCTCCATATCGTCGCGGATACCCGGCGTCGACGTGACCTTGCGTCCTTGAAGAATCTTGGCGGATATCAATACCCAGCCGGCATGGCAGATCTGTCCGATCGGCTTGGCGGCCGCGTCCATCTCCCGGACGATACGCAGCACTTTCGGATAGCGGCGGATTTTGTCCGGCGCCCAGCCTCCGGGTACGAGCAGTCCGTCGATCGCGGCGCTGTCCAGCTCGTCGTACGCAACGTCGGCCGTGGCGGGCACGCCGTATTTTCCGATATGCGTACGGCCTTTCTCCGGTCCGGCGAACAGGACCGTCGCGCCTTCCTCGCGAACGCGGTAGACGGGGTACCACAATTCGAGGTCCTCGAATTCGTCGTCCAGCAGGCAAATAATCGTTTTTCCTTGAAGCGTCATTGCCGTTCCTCCTCCAGATGAAGCGCGTTATCGAACGCTATCCTCCATCATAATCGAAGGGGATTCCATGAAGCAAACCGTCAACGGGCAGGGTGCTTCGGCTGGCGGTTTAATCCGATAGATGCAAAAATTACAACCCTGTCGCAAGAAGGACTTTAATGCAAAAAGTCGAATATCTTATCGTCGAGCCGCGCCTTTGAAAGAGCGCTTTCAAGGTAGGCTGCTTTTTTAGGAGAAGGAGTGGGCGATTTTGCAAAAGCGCTGTTCTTGCGGCGATGTGATGCCAATGAAGCTGCGTACCGTTATTTATTCCAACAAGGTTGAAATCGATAATGTTCCCATTTACTCATGCCCTTCCTGCAACCGCAGCGAAGTGTTTCCCGAAGTCAAGCCGGATTTGACCGGTTTGATCGGAAAATTGGGCGCGCAACCCGTAAAACAAACCTTTTTGTTTAACGAATGGAATGAATGGGCAAAGCTGTTAGTAGAGGCTTATTATGAACATAAACATTCCGACCCCGCGTTCGTGAGGCGGATGACGGAGGAACGAATCGACATGCTCCTTGACTTGTTATCCGTTGCGCAAGCTTCCGGCGATGAGGAGTGGACGGCTGAAATACATAAGCGGCTGACCCAGTTGAGCAGGAGCATGCTTCAATACGGATGACGAAGGAAGTGCCGGGATGGAAATGCCTCTTCCGATAACGACGGTCGCGAGCTGGGAGGAAGCCTTCGGCGGCTCATCGCGCCAGCCGCTGCTCGTGTTCAAGCACAGCACGCAATGCTCCATCAGCAGCGGGGCTTACGAGGAGCTCTCCAACTGGCTGGAGGATGCCGTGACGTTAACGCTCAAGCCGATCATGGTGCTCGTTCCGGACAACCGCGACGTATCCGACGCGATCGCCGCGCGATTGAATCTCAAGCATGAATCGCCTCAGCTGATTCTGGTGGAAGGCGGCAAGGTGTCGTGGCATGCTTCGCACTGGCGGATTACCTACTCAACATTAGACGAGCATCTCGGCACGCATTGCGAAAAGTAATATTTTGTCGTATCATTAAACGATAAGGTGTTATGGGGCGCGAGAAAAATTTGAACTAATGGAGAGTAGGACTGTGACGGTAACCATTTATGATGTAGCAAGAGAAGCAGGCGTGTCGATGGCGACTGTGTCGCGTGTCGTCAACAACAATCCCAACGTAAAACCTCAAACACGCAAGAAAGTATTCGAAGCCATCGAACGGCTCGGCTATCGCCCGAATGCCGTTGCCCGCGGTCTGGCGAGCAAGAAGACGACGACCGTCGGCGTGGTCATTCCCGATATTTCCAATGCGATCTTCGCGGAAGTGGCGCGGGGAATCGAAGATATTGCCAATATGTACCACTACAACATTATCCTGTGCAATGCGGATAAGAAGAAAGATAAAGAGATTCGCGTCATCAACACGCTTCTGGAGAAGCAGGTCGACGGTCTTTTGTTCATGGGCGGCGCCGTGACGGAAGAGCATTTGCAAGCGTTTAAGACGGCCAACGTGCCGATCGTGCTCTGCGCGACGACCGACGAGAACGGCACGATTCCTTCCGTCGATATCGATCACGAGGCAGCGGCGTTCGAGGCGGTGCAAACCTTGATCAAGAACGGACACCGCACGATCGCGATGATCGGCGGCACGCTGCAGGATCCGGCGAACGGCTACGCCCGTTTCCAAGGCTACAAGCGGGCGCTCGAGACGGCCGGCTTGACCTACGACGAGAACCTCGTGCGCATCGGCAATTACCGGTATGAATCCGGCGTCGATGCGATGAAATACTTCCTGGAGCAACCGGTCCGGCCGACCGCGGTCTTCTCCGCGACGGACGAAATGGCGATCGGGGCGATCCACTGCATCCAGGACGCCGGCTTGAAGGTGCCTGAAGATATTTCCGTCATCAGCGTGGACAACAGCCGCATGGCTTCCATGGTACGTCCCCAATTGACCGCCGTCGCTCAGCCGATGTACGATATCGGCGCGGTATCGATGCGTCTGCTGACGAAGCTGATGAAGAAAGAAACCGTCGACAACCCGAAGGTCGTCTTGCCGTATGAAATCGTTACCCGACAATCGGTAGGCAGCATCGAATGACGACGGCGTATGGCAAAATCGGCATCGTAGGCGCCATGGCAGAAGAAATCGAATTGCTTCACAAGCATGTCGCGAAAACAGGCTCGTTCATCATAGCGGGCATCGAATATACGGAAGGCAGTCTGCACGGCCACCAAGTCGTTTTCTGCAAATCCGGCGTAGGCAAGGTCAACGCGGCGGTATGCACGCAGCTGTTGATCGATGCGGGGGTGGAGTGCGTCCTGTTTACGGGCGTCGCGGGCGCGGTTGCGCCGAGCTTGAATATCGGCGATATCGTCATCTCGACCTCGTGCTTGCAGCATGATTTCGACGTGACGCCGCTCGGATTCGCGCGCGGACAAATTCCGTACCAGGACGTTTGGGAGTTTCAAGCGGATCGGGATCTCGTGGAGCTGGCCGGCGCGGCAAGCGAGCGTTTGTTCCCGGGACGGAGCCTGAAGGGCAAAGTGCTCTCCGGCGATCAATTCATCGCATCCCGCGATGCGGTCCGCGGGCTCTATGAAGAGCTTGGCGGCGCTTGTACCGAGATGGAAGGCGCCTCGTTGGCGCAGGTATGCGCGATGAACGGAGTTCCGTACGTCGTCATTCGTTCCATGTCGGATAAAGCGGACGGATCGGCGCATGTGAATTTTGTCGAATTCACGATTCAAGCTTCCATCAACTCGCATGCGATCATTGATGATATGCTCAAACATCTGTAAGCCGATCTGGTTTGCAGGCGTTATACAACAAAAGGCAGCCGTACATGCTCTCCAAGCGGAGAAGCGTACGGGTGCCTTTTTCGTTTATAGCTGATCCAATACGAGGTTCATGGTGCCTTTGTTGCGCGACTCGATTTCTTGCCGCCTTGGCATCGGCTCCCAAGACGCGAGATCGTCCAGCCAGCTGCCCGGAAGCGGATCTTCGCTGCGCGGAGCCCATTGCTCCAGCCAGCTCGCCGGCAGCGGCTCGTTCGCGCCGTCGTCGTTCAGGCGGTCCATCATCGCATGATCGGTCATGGCGAGCCAGACGAACGCCCAAGCACGGGGGACGACGCGCCAGATGTCGTATCCGCCTCCGCCGAGCGCGATCCAGCGGCCATCCGCGTAACGATGGGCAAGGTCGTGTATGATCATCGGCATGGCCTGGTAGATGCGCATGCTGCAGTGGATATGCGATAACGGATCGTAAGCGTGCGCATCGCACCCATGTTGGCTCACGATGACGTCGGGCCGGAAGACCTCTGCTGCCCGTTCCACTGTCGCGCGGAAGCTTTCGAGCCAGGAATCGTCTTCGGTGTACGGTTCCATCGGGACATTGACGCTCATGCCGAAGCCGGCGTCCGTGCCGCGCTCGGAGACGAAGCCGGTGCCGGGAAACAAGTATTTGCCGGTCTCATGGATGGAATACGTGCACACCTCGGGATCGGCATAGAACGTCCACTGGACGCCGTCTCCATGATGAACGTCCGTGTCGATATAGAGCACGCGAGCGCCGTATTGCTTGCGGATATGCGCGATGGCGACGGCGGCGTCGTTATAGACGCAGAAGCCCGAGCCGCGGTCGGGAAAGGCGTGGTGCAATCCGCCGGCCATATGGTAGGCATGCTTGGCTTGACCGCGCATGACTACGTCCGCCGCGAGGATGGAACCGCCGGCGATGGCGGCGGCGGCTTCGTGCACGCCCGGGAAGTACGGCGTATCCTCGGTGCTCAAGCCGTATTGATCCGCGCGGCCGGCCGCTTCGTGCGCCGGTTGAGCCAGGCTGAGATGCTGTACGGCTTCGATGTAATCCGGGCGATGCACGAGGCCCAGCTCAGCCTCGCTTGCCGGGGCTGCTTCCAAGATGTCGGTCTCGTTCAAGGCGCCGGCGGTTTCCAACAGATGCCGGGCAAGCGTCAGGCGAATCGGGTTGAAGGGATGCTCCTGGTTGAATTTATACCGTTTCGCATCGGGGGAATCGATAAACACGGCATTGGCCGTCATGCTGTTCATCTGCCTTTCTGCGCGTACGCTCGATTATGCTAAACCATGAATCGCTGCCGAAAGCGGACGCGATCGAATTGCTCCGCGGAGCTGAGGGGCACTTCCCGGCCGATGCGAACCATGAGACAGTTGGCGGGATGGGCGCAGATCTCGGGATCGTCCGTCGCAAACCAGACCATGCCGGCTTCTTTCATTAAATTTTCCATCATGGTCCGGTAATCCCAGACGCTCAATCCCGTTCCTTCGAGATCCCAGTGCCAGTAATATTCGGTCGTGTATACGATGGCGTTCTCTAATTGGCCGTCTTGAAAGGCGAGCAGAATCAGTCGTTTGGCCAATCCCAACCCGCGATAATCGTCCGCCACCTCGACCGCGCCGAGCTCGATCAGATCTTCCATGTTGCCTTCCGACCATCGCTCCAGTTCATCGGGGTAATGAAAGGTCACGTAACCGACGATCGTATCGCCGTCCCTGGCCGCGATGATCCGGCCTTCGGGAAGCCCGGCGATCTCCACGAGCGCCTGGAACTGCTCGGGCGGCCGCCTGAACGCATCCAGCTGGGCATGCAGCTTCAGACCGGCGAGCCGTTCGGCGGGAAGCGGGCCTTCGATGACGATTTCCCGTTCGCGAAAGGGGATGAGTTCGGTATGCAGCTGTTTGCGGTGTTCCAAAGAAGTCGGCTCCTTTCGCAAAATACAAGGCGCTAACGTTGCGATAGCCATGCTTATATTTCGCCGGAATGAAACGAGCTTGCCCTCCCGGTAAGAAAAGCGGCAACCGTTTCACCTTGTGCTACCCTACTTATATCAAAAAAAAGTTGGAATGAAAAGCATGGCCTCGCCAACGGCAGTCATGATATAATATGAAAGCGTATTCGAGTGCGTCTCGAAGAGAGAAATGAGAACGGTTTACTATGGGTAGGAGGATGATGAACGATGAGCAACACGCATCAAGAACGGATTCCGGCAGCGGCGTCCGGCTCCAACATGACAAGCTATGACGACACCTATGAACAGTTTAGTTTCGACCAGCTGGAGGAGCGATTCTCCTGGCACGAGACGGGAAAAGCAAACATGGCCTTCGAAGCAATCGACCGTCACGTCGAAGCAGGACGAGGCGGCAAGATTGCTCTCCATTATAGCGATAACGCGAGGGATGAATCGTATACGTTCGAAGAGCTGGCGAAGCAGTCGAACCGGTTCGCCAACGTGCTCCGGGGGCTTGGCATCGGGAAAGGCGAACGCGTCTTCATCTTCATGCCCCGTACGCCGGAGTTGTATTTCAGCCTTCTCGGCGCTCTGAAGATCGGCGCCGTCGTAGGACCGCTTTTCGAAGCGTTCATGGAAACGGCCGTCCGTGACCGGCTGCAGGACAGCGCCGCTACGGCGATCGTCACGACGCCTGCGCTGCTGTCGCGCATCCCGCGCGGCGAGCTGCCCGACTTGAAGCATGTCATCGTTTTCGGCGACGACGTGCAAGCGGGCGACGGCATCGTCGATTATACAGCCGAGATGGCAGCCGTGTCCGATTCCGCCGATATCGAATGGCTTGGACGCGAAGACGGACTTATTCTTCACTATACTTCAGGCTCCACCGGCAAGCCGAAAGGCATTTTCCATGTGCAAAACGCGATGATCCAGCACTACTTCACGGGACGGATCGTCCTGGATTTACAGCCGGACGACATCTATTGGTGCACGGCCGATCCAGGCTGGGTCACCGGTACCTCGTACGGTATTTTCGCGCCATGGCTGAACGGCGCGACGAACGTCATCCGGGGCGGGCGGTTCAGCCCGCAGGATTGGTACAAGACGATCGAACGCTATGGCGTGACCGTGTGGTACAGCGCGCCGACGGCATTCCGCATGCTGATGGGCGCCGGCGACGACGTCGTCGGTCAATTCAACCTGTCGAGCTTGCGTCATGTGCTTAGCGTCGGCGAGCCGCTCAACCCGGAAGTGGTCCGGTGGGGGCTTAAGGTGTACAATCAGCGCATCCACGACACGTGGTGGATGACGGAGACCGGCGGTCAGCTGATCTGCAACTACCCTAGCATGGACATCAAGCCAGGCTCCATGGGCAAACCGATTCCGGGCGTTCAAGCGGCGATCATCGACGATGCCGGCAACGAACTGCCGCCGTACCGGATGGGCAATCTGGCGATTCGTACCCCTTGGCCGTCGATGATGCGCAAGGTTTGGAACAACCCGGCCAAGTACGAAGAGTATTTCCGTATCCCGGGCTGGTACATCTCCGGCGATTCCGCGTATCGCGACGAAGACGGCTATTTCTGGTTCCAAGGCCGCATCGACGATGTTATCAACACGGCAGGTGAGCGAGTAGGGCCGTTCGAGGTCGAGAGCAAGCTCGTCGAGCATCCCGCCGTGGCCGAAGCGGGCGTCATCGGCAAGCCCGATCCGATGCGGGGAGAGATCATCAAAGCGTTCGTGGCGCTCCGTGAAGGCTATACGGCCACGGACGAACTGAAAGCCGACATTACGCGATTCGTCAAAGAAGGCCTCTCCGCGCACGCCGCGCCGCGGGAGATCGAATTCAAAGACAAGCTGCCGAAGACGCGCAGCGGCAAAATCATGCGCCGCGTGCTGAAGGCATGGGAACTGAACCTGCCGACGGGCGATTTGTCGACGATCGAAGATTAGAGTCCGTTAACGCTAATGTAACAGCAAAAAAACTTCCATCGCATCAAGCGCTGGAAGTTTTTTTGCTGTTTATTGAATGGCGATCGACGCGGACGCGGGGGATTCTCCCGCATCGTTAACGGCCGTTACTTGGAAGAATCCGCTGGTCAGCGGGGAGACGTATTCGAATCTCGCTTCGCTGGTGGAACCGATTTTTTTGAATCCGCCGGTACTGTTCGAGCTGTAGTATACGTTGTAGCCCGTCACCTGCTCGGCAGTCGCGTTATCGGTCCAGGTCAGCTTAATGCCGAGATCCGTGGTTTCGACGGAGATATTCATCGGCGTGGAAGGAGCGGTCAGCCCGCTTTCCGTTCCCGCCGGGCTTCCGTTATCGTTCGGCATGCCGATATTGATGTCGGTGCCCGTATCCGTGTCTTGATCGTGAGAGGTGTACGTTCCGCCGCCCGACGTGACGTAGAGGCTCGGAGCCGACTCCTTGCCCGCGACGTCAACGGCCGTCACGTAGTAGGAATAGGCGCCTTGGTTGGCGACGTAGTTCACGAAGCGCAAGTCTTGTCCCGTCAACACCGTCGTGTTCATGTTCGCGAACGTTCCGTCGTTGACGGCGCGATACAGGCGATAGCCGACGACGTCTTTATCCGGCGAGGCCTTGAACGTAATCCGGTAGGCGTTCCCGGTCGATACGGCCTCGATGCCGAGATTGGAAGGCGGCGTAGGCGCTCTGCCGTCGTCCACCCGAGGATCGACGAGGGACGGCGCATCCCGGCCCGCATCGGCCGGCACGAACACGCTCATCGGCTTGCGGGTGTCCGCCGGCAGCTTCGCCTGCGCGGCTTCGATTTCTTTCATCAGCTCGTCGAGCGGTTTCTCCCGTTTCACGACGAGCTGGTCGTGCACCATATCCGACGGCGTGGTAGGTTTCGGGATATAGTTGATGCCGTTGTAGGAGATGACGGACATTTTGACGAGCGCGTCGTCCGGTTCTTTCGGCAGGAATTTGGTGTTGAACCAGTCGGTCACCAGTTTGCCCTCGCTGCGCGTGAGATCCGTCGGCAGCTTGCCGCTCAGGCTCGAGACGGTCGATTTGACGATTCCTGAAGGCATCGTGAACTGCTTGGTCGGGAACAGCTCCGGCCGCTGGGCCGTCACCTCGTTCATGATATCCGACCAGATGATCCGCGCCCGGCTGCGGCCTTCCTTGGACAGGGTATAGATCGGTTTCTCGTAGCCGACCCATACGCCAAGCGTGATGTCCGGCGAGAAGCCCATGAACCAGACGTCGCCGTAGCTTTGCGTCGAACCGGTTTTGCCGACGACCGGGATTTTGCCGTAATTTTTGAACAAGGAAGCTACGCTGTGACCGGATCCCGCGGGATCGGAGATGACCGTGCGCATCATGTCCGTCATCAGGAAGGCCGTTTGTTCCGAGAACGCCCGGAGCGGCTTCGCTTCGTGCTGATAGACGATCTTGCCGTCCGCATCCGTGATTTTGCTGATCATGTACGCATCGTTGAAGACGCCTTTGTCGGCGATGGCGCCGTACGCGTTCGTCAGCTCTTCGACGGACACCCCGATGCTGAGACCGCCGATAACGCCGGTTTGCGCATAATCGTCTTCCGGCTGGATCGTCGTGATCCCAAGCTTGCGGGCGAACTTCCAGGCTTCCGGAATCGTGACGAGGTTGTTGAAAATTTTGAGCGCCGGAATATTGAGGGAGCGGTTCAGCGCGTCCCTGGCCGTCACGAGACCATAGAACTTCTTCGTGACGTTCATCGGAATATGGAAGCCCTTCTGGCCGTCCTTCATGACGATCGGCGAATCGTCGATGACGCTGGCCGGTTGAATGAGGCCTTTCTCGATGGCGGGCAGGTAGGCGGCGATCGGTTTCATCGTCGAGCCCGGCTGGCGCGTCATCTGCGTGGCATGGTTGAGCTGCTCCGTATAAAAATCGCGGCCTTCCAGCATGCCCAGGATCGCGCCGGTTTTATGATCCAGCATGATGGCGCCGGTTTGTTCCATGCCTTTCTCTTTGCTGTCGGCTTCGAAGTTGTTGGGATCCGAGCCGACCTTATGCATGGCGTTGTACACTTTCTTGTCGATCGTCGTATAGATGTGGTAACCGCCGTTCAACAGATGCTCGTGCGCTTCTTCGAGCAGCTGCGCGTTTTCTTCCTTGTTGACGTCCTCGGGCTTCATGCTCGGATTCTCCGCGAGCAGCAGCAATCCCGCCGCCTGTCGTTCGGACTCCAGCATGAGGAACGGGAACGTCGAGTAGGCTTTCTCCGTCGGCTTCGCCAGCGATTTCTGGACGTCGAAACTTAGCGCCTCGTCGTACTGTTCCTGGCTGATGCGGCCGGTATCGAGCATGCGTTTCAGCACGATATGCTGGCGGTCCATCGCGAGCTTGAAGCCGGACGGATTGAATTTCCCTTTGCTCGTGAAAGCCGTATACGCCGAAGGGCGCTGCGGCAGGCCTGCCAGATAGGCGGACTGCGCGATATTGAGCTTGGTCAGGTCGGTAATGTTGAATATCCCTTTGGCTGCGGCTTTGATGCCGTACAGGTTGTAGCCGCTGTTCCCGGTGCCGAACTGCACTTTGTTCAAGTAGGCCGTCAGGATCTCGTCCTTCGTCATGAATCGCTCCAACCGCAGCGCGAGGAAGATTTCCTTGGCTTTGCGGCTGTCCGTCTTGTCGAGCGTCAGGAACACCTGACGGGCGAGCTGCTGGGTGAGCGTGCTCCCGCCGGTCTGCGTGTCCTCGTTCAGCAGCTTCTGCTTGACCGCGCGGGCGAGACCGTTGAAGTCGACCCCGATGTGTTTGTAGAAATTATTGTCCTCCGTGGCGAGCACGGCATTTATGACTTGCGGGGGAATATCTTCCCGTTTAATAAGACGCCGGTCTTCTTCCGTCCGCAATTGGCCGACGGGGGTTTGTCCATCGTTAAAATACACGAAGCCGGTGATCGAGTTCTCGTTGATCTTGGCTTCGATCTCTTCGCGCGGGCGAACGGGTTCATCTTTGACGAAAGAGGCCACGTAGCCGGCGATGGCCGCCCCGGCAAACAATCCGATTAATATGCCGAATATAAAAAGCCATTTGAACGTAACGAGCGTCACGATACCAAAGGTCCGCCATTTGCTGTAGCCTTTGGTTTTCTGTTGACGGTCTTGATCCATAAAATGATTAGCCTCCTCCGATTAACAGCATTATTATAGCATAAATCGCCATTCGAATTGGAGGCTTTGGCAGACGAATTTGACCAGCTTTCGCCATAATTCCCTTTTTGTTCACCGTTGCGGCGAATAATCATTGACTTTACAGAGGGAGGTGTGTTATAAACGTTAGCAAGAAAAGTCCATATCGCAACGCGTTGAAGGGCTTCAGTAGGAATGCGGGCCGTCGATTCCAGAGAACCGGTGGGAGGTGCGAACCGGTACGCGCCGCAATTCGAATTACCGCCCCGAGCTGATCGGACGAACACGGGTTTCCCGCAACTGCGAGAAATCGTTCCAGTAGTCTGCATCCGGATGATATCCGTTATGATAATGAAGTGAGAGCCGCTTATATTGGCGTGCCGCGCAGCTTGCAGCGGGGCGCCCGGCGACTCTAACGAGGGTGGTACCGCGAGCAAATCCTTCTCGTCCCTTGAGGACGAGAAGGATTTTTTTCTATTTTCGGACGGGAGTGAAGACGGTTATGGTGACATGGGAACAATTGGATGACGATCAACGGCGGGAAGTGGAGCGTCAAATGGACGTCATCCGGCGGGGCGTCGCCGAGATTGTCCCGGAGGACGAGCTGAAGGCGAAGGTTGTCAACGCCGTCGCGACCGGGAAGCCGCTCAAAGTGAAATTGGGCTTGGATCCGTCCGCGCCGGACATCCATATCGGCCATACGGTCGTGCTGCACAAGCTGAGGCAGTTCCAGCAGCTCGGCCACGACGTGCAGCTGATCATCGGCGACTTCACGGGCCGGATCGGGGACCCGACCGGGAAATCGGAAACTCGCAAGCAGCTGAGCGAAGACGACGTGAAGCGCAACGCGCAGACGTACCAAAGGCAAATCTACAAGCTGCTCGATCCGGCCAAAACGACGGTCTACTATAATTCCGAATGGCTCGGACCGATGAGCTTCGCGGACGTCGTGACGCTGTCGGCCAAAGTAACGGTCGCGCGCATGCTGGAACGGGACGATTTCACGAAGCGCTACCAGTCCGGCCAGCCGATCAGCATTCACGAGTTCTTCTACCCGTTGATGCAGGGCTACGATTCCGTGGCGCTCGAGAGCGACGTGGAGCTCGGCGGCACGGATCAGAAGTTCAATCTCCTGATGGGGCGCACGCTGCAGAAGGAATACGGCAAGGCGGCGCAGGCGACGATCATGACGCCGCTCATCGAAGGCTTGGACGGCGTGCACAAGATGAGCAAGAGCTTGGGCAACTATATCGGAATCGACGAGGAGCCGAACGAAATCTACGGCAAATCGATGTCCGTTCCGGATGAGCTGATGCTGAAATACTACGAGCTCGCGACGGATATCGGATTGGAGGAGCTGCAGTCGCTGCGGTCCGCGATCGCGGACGGAAGCACCCATCCCCGGGATGCCAAGATGGCGCTTGCCCGCACGTTCGTGCGCATCTACCACGGGGAAGAGGCGGCAGCCGCGGCGGAGCAGCATTTCATCGCGGTGTTCCAGAAGCGCGCGCTGCCGGACGATATTCAGGAAGCGGCGCTGCAAGCATCCGACCTGGAAGAAGGCCGCATCGGCATTTTGAAGCTGCTGACGATCCTCGGTCTCCAAGCCTCGAGCAGCGAGGCGAAGCGGAGCGTGCAGCAGGGCGCGGTGCGAATCAATGAAGAGAAGATCGACGACTGGTCCGCCGAGATCGCGCCTGCCGACGGCGATATTATTCAAGTCGGCAAACGGAAATTCGCGAAAGTGGTTCTTCGATAACGAACGTTCGCAACAAGCTTATCGTGCGATGACTTCGCGCGGTAAGCTTTTTTGCTGCGTTTTGAAAGCATCTTGATCGGCAAGGTTCGAAATCGGCGGCGGCACGGAGCGAAACTTCTCTGACGTTGTGACGTAATAAATAACGGGTGTAATTCAAAAATATGGAATTTGTAGACGGGAGGGAGGGCTTTGGAGGGACTATTTCTCGGCTGCTTGTTCGGCGGCGTTTTTTTCGCGATCGTGAGCGTCGTGCTCGGAGACTGGTTGAGTCTTGCGCTGGACGGGATGCTCGATTTCCTGTCGTTGGACGGTCATCCCGTGCTGCAGCCGATGGCGGTCGTCGGCGGCATTACCGTCTTCGGCGGCGCGGGACTGCTCTTGAAGCATCACAGCTCGCTCGGAATCGCGCTTGTCGTGATCATCGCGATCCTGTGCGCGATCGCCGCCGCGATCGGCATTTATTATCTGTACGTGCGGCCGATGGACCGCAGCGAAAATTCGACGGGGTATTCGATGAAAGAATTGACCGGCATGATCGGCGAGGTGTCGGTGCCGATTCCCGCGATCGGGTTCGGCGAGGTGACGGTGAAGGCCGGCGCGGGCTTGACGAATCATATCGCGGCAAGCTTCGACGGCACCGAGATCGCATCCGGCGTTCGCGTCGTCGTCATCGGGGTCGACTCGCATACGCTCCTCGTATCCAAGCTGGAGCTTTAATCGCGCAAGAGAGGGGAATTTGCAAACATGCCAGATTATTTAGTGATTCCGGCAGCCGTTGTCGGCGTATTGATTTTGCTCGGGCTGGCTTTCTGGGCAAGATACCGGACGGTAGGTCCGGATAAAGCGATGATCGTCACGGGGTCGTTTCTCGGCGGCCGGAATGTCGCGGAAGACGAATCCGGACGCAAGAACAAGATCGTGCGCGGGGGCGGCGCGTTCATACTGCCGATCTTCCAGAAGGCGGATTTCTTGTCGCTGTTGTCCCATAAGCTGGACGTATCGACGCCCGAGGTCTATACCGAACAGGGCGTTCCCGTCATATGCGACGGCGTCGCGATCATCAAGATCGGCGGTTCCGTCGAGGACGTGGGGACGGCTGCGGAACAATTCCTCGGCAAGCCGACGGACTCGCTCAAGAGCGAAGCCCAGGAAGTGCTGGAAGGCCATCTCCGGGCGATCCTCGGCTCGATGACCGTCGAGGAAGTCTACCGGAACCGCGATAAATTCGCTCAAGAGGTACAGGGCGTCGCGGCACGGGATCTGAAGAAAATGGGACTCCAGATCGTGTCGTTCACGATCAAGGATTTGCGCGACAAGCACGGCTATCTCGAAGCGCTGGGCAAGCCGCGCATCGCCGCCGTCAAGCGGGATGCGGACATTGCCGAGGCGGAGGCGGTCAGGGATTCGCGAATCCAGAAGGCGCGCGCCGAGGAAGAGGGCTTGAAAGCCGAGCTGCTGCGGGACACGAACATCGCCGAGGCGTCCAAGGAGAAGGAGCTGAAGGTGGCATCCTTCAAGAAGGATCAGGATTCCGCCAAAGCCGAGGCCGACCAAGCGTACGCCATCCAGGAGGCGCGTTCGAAGCAGCGCGTCGTCGAGGAGCAGATGCAGGTCGAACTCGTCCGCAAGGAGCGGGAGATCGACCTGGAAGGCAGGGAAATCCTGCGCCGCGAGAAGCAGTACGACGCCGAGGTGAAGAAGAAGGCCGATGCCGACCGTTATGCGGTGGAGCAAGCGGCGGAAGCGGACAGGGTCAAGCGGATGCGCGAGGCGGAAGCGGCTCAGTACCAAATCGAGACGGAAGCGAAAGCGAACGCCGAGCAGAAGCGGCTGGACGGTCTTGCGATCGCGGACGCGGAGCGGGCCAAAGGGACGGCCGAAGCGGAGGTCATCCGGCTTCGCGGTCTGGCGGAAGCCGAGGCGAAGGAGAAGCTTGCCCAAGCGTTCGAAATGTTCGGCGACGCGGCGGTGCTCGATATTATCGTGAAAATGCTTCCGGAGCTGGCCGGCAAGGTTGCCGCGCCGATCGGAGCCATCGATAAACTGACCGTCGTCGACACCGGTCGCGGCGAAGGCGCCGCGCGCGTCAGCAATTACGTCACCTCGCTCATGGCGACCGCGCCGGAAATGCTGAAGAGCGTATCCGGCATCGATCTGGGCGAGCTGGTGAGAGGGCTGACGAACAGGGGGCTGCCGGCTGCGGCCGGAGCTGGGATGCTGACTGCGGCAGCCGGCGCCGCATTGGCGGCCGAGCCGAAGGCGAAGGACGACCCGGCTTGAAGAAGATCCAATGATCGCGTGCTTAACGCGATCAGATTGTGAGATTGGCCCGTGTATCCATGCGATTGGCATGAGCATACAACGGGCCGAAGAACCCGCTCCGCATGGAGCGGGTTCTTCGGCATGATCGACGGTCGCAAGCCGTCATTGGTCGTCGCCGCGACAGGAGCGCCCGGTTGAACGGCGAATGTAATATAGCAGCAAGCTTCGCGAGCGGGAGGCGATTCCAATTGATCAAGCTGCATACGTGTTACGTGAAGGACTTTCACGGCAAATGGGAGATGGGCAAGAGCGTCGCGCAGTATCACATCCTGCTTGTCGTGACGAAGGGCAAGATCCTTTATTGGGTCAACGACGAGACCGTTTTTTTGCAGAAGGGCGACGTCATCTTCATACCGGCCGGGTCGATCCGCGGAGGGACGTCCATCGAAGAGCATCAGCGGTACGCGACGCATTTCACCTTCGCGGAGCATGACGCGGCCCTGCTGCCGATCCTGCGGGAAAAGCATTACAGCAAAACGACGATCGCCGGATTCGAGTATTTCAAGCAGCGCTTCCTGTTGTTGAAGCATCATTGGCTCATGCGGGGACCGTATTCGGAAACGTCGTGCTACGCCGTTCTGCTGGAGCTGCTCGGCATCGTGAATTACGAGCGGGACAAATGGAAATTCCCGGCCAAAAAAGTCGATATGGCGGAAGACATCAAGAAATACCTGCTTGATCATTACAAGGAGTCCGTCACGTTGAACGATTTGGCCGCGTATGCCGGGAGGACGCCGAATCATCTCTCGCATGTGTTCAAATCCGTCACGGGGCAGTCGCCGATCGAATACCTGCACCATGTCCGGATTTCCAAGGCGAAAGAGCTGATGTTCGATAAGATGCTGCCGATCAGCGCAATCGCGGAAGAGACCGGTTTTTGCGACCAGGCGTATTTCAACCGGGTGTTCAAGAAGCTGACGGGCTGCTCGCCGACCGCATTCCTGAAGGGACGGACGGATTGATCGGCGCGCTTGATAGCGTTGTCAACCAAATCGTGGAATCGTACAAAAGAAAACCGGATTGTTACTCGATCGGCCGCCGATTACCTCTTATGATTAAGACAGGAAGCGCACGAATCATAGGGAGGGAATTGCGAGTGGATCCATCATGCTTGAAGTATGCTTTGACGGAAGAAGAGCGAAGAACGTTCAACGATACCGGATATTTGATCATCGAGGACGCGCTGAATCCGGAGCAGATCGCGGAGCTCACGAGGGAATTCGACCGGATTTACGAGGCCAAGCTGAACGAGGGACACGACCCGAAGACGGCGCTGTTTTATCCAAATTTCATTCCGGACCACGATGTTTTTCTTGACCTGGTCGATTATGAGAAGGTACTGCCGAAAGTATGGGGGCTGCTCGGCTGGAACATTTATTTGTACCATGCCCATATGATCTCGACGCCGCCGAACGGCCAAGCGAAGAACGATGCCACGTTCGGCTGGCATCAAGACAGCGGGCGCGTCAATCTGGAGATGGAATCCCATCCGCGGCCGCGTTTGTCGCTCAAAGTCGCTTACTTCTTGTCGGATGTGTCCGAGCCGGACCGCGGCAATTTCTGGATCGTGCCCGGAAGCCATTTGAAGGATGAACTCGAAATGCCCGCGGATCGTCAGGGACAGCCGGAAGGGGCGATGCCGGTCCGCGTCAAGCCGGGCTCGGCGGTGTTCTTCGACAGGCGGCTGTGGCATGCGGGAACGCCGAATTGGTCCGATCTGACGCGCAAAGTGTTGTTTTACGGCTACGGCTACCGCTGGATCCGCACGAAGGACGATATGACGGTCCAGCATCTATGGGATCGCAGCGATCCCATTCGCCGTCAGCTGCTCGGCGCCGGGGTAAACTGCAACGGCCACTACACCCCGACGGATGCCGATGTTCCCCTGCGAGGATGGCTGAAGGAGCATCAGCCGGAGACGGCAGCGCGGTAGTCGGAGGGACTGCAGCCGGCGTACGTCTTGAAGGCGCGGCTGAACGCATGAATCGTCGAGTAGCCCAGCTGCTCGGCGATTTCCTGCATGGGCAAGAAGGTATACTGAATCATGTTCTTGGCCTTCTCCATCCGGATTCGCTGGTGATATTGGATCGGCGTCAATTGGAAGACCTGCTTGAACAGATGAATGATATAAAACTTGCTGAGATGAAACCGTTCGGCAAGCTCGTCCAGCTGCACGCTTCGATGCGCATTGTGATCGATATAAGAGCGGACCTCGGCCAGCATCTCCAGCTGACCGTCGTTTTTCGTTTGGCTTCCCCACCATTGCTCGCGCATGATTTGAGACAAGATGGCCAGCAGGCAGCTTTTCATGCGGAGCTCGTAGAAGGGAGGCTTGGTCTCGAATTCCCGGATCAGCTCGAACAAGGCTTGCTCCAGCGGAAGCGGATCGATCGGACGGAAGCGATTCGGCACGTAATAGGGCCGGTCATTCAGCTCGTTCGTCCGAAACCATCCTCTTTCCTTCGCGTTCATCTGCTCCAGCGGCTTGAACGACACGCCGACCTCCGTGCTGTCGGGAAGCGCGGTCAGGTCGAAATGAACATGAGGCTGGCGAATGCGCGTCTCGCCGATCACCCGAATCGAATGGCGCTGCCCCGGTTTGAAAAAGAAATAATCCCCCGGACTTCCATGATGCACCTCGCCCTCCACGGTGACCGACAGTTGTCCCTCCATCAAATACAGCAGCTCGTAATCCCAGAGAACCCGTTCGTCCAATTTCCATGATGCATCCAGCACGCTGTCCATTGCGACCCGGACAAACGGGGAAAGACCGTCTACATGCAAGGTTGGCCACCTCCGCAACAATTGATAAACAACTCCGCAATAAAAGCTAAAGGAAACCTATCCTTCCCATTATATAATAGGTTCGATTCAGCACAACAATAGATACATGAGGTGATCATGCATGCTGCAAAATCAAAGACTGGGCTTGGGGCTGTCGACCGCGCCGCTCGTTACGAAAGCGCGCACGAGATCGATCACGGCGGAGAATCCGAACGGCGAGAAGGGACAGGGAGGCAAGGAAGCAAGCAACCTTGGCGCCGGTCGAAAAGGCCGGCCGGCCATCACATTGAAGCAATGCGAGGAGACGGTCATCGCCCAGATTCAAGGAACGGGAATCATCCAGCATTTCTGGATCACCGTCGCCGATCAAACCGGCAAAGGACATGCAGGGCAGTACGTGCTCCGGGACCTCGTTCTCCGCATGTATTGGGACGGCGAGACGGAACCGTCGGTCGAAGCGCCGCTCGGCGATTTCTTCTGCAATGGCTTCGGCGTGCGTACGAACGTCAATTCGCTTCCGATCTCCGTCGTTCCGACGGGCGGGATGAACTGCTATATCCCGATGCCTTTTCGGCAAGCCGCGAAAGTCGCGATCGTGAACCAGCACGCCTCGGATATCGGCGGTTTCTTTTATGCGTTCAATTACGCGCTCGTGGACGAGCTGCCGGAGAACACGGCGTATTTCCATGCGCAGTGGCGCAGGGAGGCCGTAACCGAGCTTGGCAAAGACTACACGATTCTCGATAACGTCAAAGGCTCCGGTCAATACATCGGCACTTACCTTGCATGGGCGGCGCTGGAACGGAATTGGTGGGGCGAAGGCGAGATCAAGTTCTACATGGACGGGGACGAGGAGTGGCCGACGATTTGCGGCACGGGTACCGAGGATTACGTCGGGGGAGCCTGGTGCTTCAACAATATGCGCACGAACGAGCCGGAATCTTACTCCACGCCATACTTGGGCTATCATTTCTACCGCGAGACGACCGACATTGACGCCTGGTACGGGCATAACGTGCCGATGCACGGCATGTACCGCTGGCACTTGCCGGATCCGATCCGCTTCGAAAGCGACCTGCGGGTGACGATTCAGCAAATCGGCCATGACCATACGAAATTGTTCGAGCGCGCGGACGATATCTCGTCCGTCGCCTATTGGTACCAGATGGAGCCCCATGCGGCGTTCCCGGCACTGCCTCCGGTTAACCGAAGATGGCCGAGATAAGGTCGCGAGGAAGCGGATGCCGCGATCTAGGCAAAAAAAGAGGTCCAAAGCATTTGCTTTGGACCTCTTGACTATTAACGGCTGTAGAACTCGACGATTTGTTTCTCGTCGATCTCTTGCGGAAGCTCGGCGCGTTCCGGAAGACGAACGAATTTGCCTTCAAGCGCGGCATCGTTGTATTCCAGGTAGTTAGGAAGGAAGTTGCGGCCTTCCACGGCTTCTTTGATCGATTTCAATGCACGGCTGCGTTCGCGAAGTCCGATCACGTCGCCTACGGAAACCGTGTACGAAGCGATGTCGACTTTCTTGCCGTTAACCGTTACGTGGCCGTGGGATACGAGTTGGCGAGCACCCGCACGGGAGTTTGCGAAACCAAGACGGTAAACCAAGTTATCCAAACGGCTCTCGAGGAGGGCCATGAAGTTTTCACCGGCGATACCTTTTTGTTTCGATGCTTTGTCGAACAGGTTACGGAATTGTTTCTCGTTCACGCCGTACATGTGACGAAGCTTTTGTTTCTCTTGCAATTGAACGCCATAGCCGCTCATTTTTTTGCGTTGTCCGGGACCGTGTTGACCGGGAGGGAAAGCGCGTTTCAATTCTTTGCCCGTTCCGCTCAGGGAGATGCCGAGGCGGCGGCTTAGTTTAAACTTAGGGCCTGTATATCTTGACATGTGTCGTAAAACTCCTTCTTCAAATGGGATGTTTGAAAATGGGTGTTTCGCCGAGTGCTGTCTCCGCTTCATCGCGCGCGATGAAAGCCTAACCGGAATGTTCAGCCGCAGTCCCGTTAGCGACAGTCTCTTGAGGGTGACACAAAACCGTTCCCATGTATTCAACTATAGATATTATATAAATTCACAGCTCTTTGTCAAGCGATTCAATCGGTTTAGGATACGAGAAACGGAACCAAATGAGTAGAAAATGAAAAAGTGAATCTAAAGTCCTATTATATTCCATCATTTCTAGTGCATTCAATCTAGTTTTCAAGTATAGTTAAAGAATAGAAACATTATAGAGACGTAGTTGGTACGACGAGGACGGGGTGATGCTGCGTATGATGAGTTCCAGAGATATGAATTTGCCGAATCCCGCTGATCGTTGGGTTACAGATTTATTAGAAGCGCAGCAGCCTGACGTTTGGTTGCCTCAAGGCGATTTTCGCATCGACGACGAGCTTAGGGTCAACGCCGTGTTGAAGCAAACCTGGAGCGACTGGCTTGCGGAAGCCATGGAGATGTCGTCGCCGCTGCTGGATCATAGATTGCGATTATTGAACGCGAGAGGCGATGTCGTCGCCCGCTGGGGGAGCGACAACCCGATTTCCCATATGCACGTTTTGGAAGAGACGGTCCGCAGCCGGAAGAACAAGTCGTCCGTCCTGGCGAAGTTAAGATTCGAGACGGCCGCAAGCCGCGAAACCTACCTTCCTTTGTTGCAAGCGGCGGCTCTCATGATGCGCGAAATTTACGATCACACCTCCGATCTGCTGGCTGTCCGTCAGATGATGAAGCAGCAGCAAATCAACGATAAAGAAGCGCGCGGCAGGGACAATATGTTTCAGGTATCCAAGCGTCTTCACGATCAGAACGACGTCTATTCCGTGCTTCACGTGCTGCTTGACGACGTTGAGCACATGTACCCGAACGCTGAAGCGAACTTGTATTTGTCGCAGGATTTCATTAACGGCGATCCCCGGGTCAAACCGCTGATGCTGCGCAACGCGAACGAGGATTCGAACGCGAACGCGTTTCTGTCGGGCAAACCGGTTTCTTCGCTCGACGGCGATTCCGGGAGGATCAACGTGGCGATCCCGATGCGGGGCAAGCAAGCCGTATACGGCGTGCTGAGCTTGAAGCTGCCGCGGGAAGAATGGGATGAGCTTGAGCAGCGGTCGATGGTCATGCTGGCCGATACCGCGGGTTCCGCGTTCGAGAACGCCAAATTGTTCGAGCAGTCCAACCTGCTGATCGGCGAGCTGCAGCTGATCAACGAATTGACGAAGCGGTTGAACCAGTCGCTCCGGTTGAACGAGGTGTTCGAATTCGCGATGACCGAGCTTTTGCATATTTTCAAGGCGGATTATTGCAATTTGCTGCAGCTCAGCTCGGACGGCAGCGGTTTTCGGGTCGTGTCGAGCAATCTGCCGGCCGCGACGAACGAGACGTATTCCACGGAATACGGATTTTGCGGGATCGTCTACGGCACGGGGGAACCGCTCATCATCTCCGATTATTCGTCGACGCGGGTCGTCGACTCGCGATTGATGGACATGACGGGATCCAAATCGTTGATTGCCGCGCCAGTCATGGACGGCACCGGCGTTGTCGGGGTGATCATGGTATCGCATCGAAGCCCGAACTACTTCTCGTACGAGAACTACAAGCTCCTGCAGGTGCTTTCGACGCACATCGGCCTTGCGGTCTCCAATGCTTCCTTGCACGCGGAAGTGCGCCGCATGGTCATTACGGATAATTTGACCGGCCTCCACGCCCGGCATTATCTGAACGAGCAGATCCAGTCCCGTCAGCGGAAGGACCGCAGCGGGTCGCTCGTACTGGTCGATATCGACCACTTCAAGCGCGTCAACGATACATACGGGCATCTGATCGGCGACAGCATCCTGGTTATCGTGAGCGATGCCATCCGTTCATGCATCCGCGACACCGACATCGCTGCGCGTTGGGGCGGGGAGGAGCTTGCCGTCTACTTGCCGAAGATTCGCGCCGAACAAGCGTATCGCATCGCGGAGCGAATCCGCGTCATGGTGGAGACGCATACGAGCCCGGCGGTGACGGTGTCCTGCGGCATCTCCGAGTGGACCTCCGAAGAAGAGAAGATCAGCGTCGAATCGTTGTTTTACAGAGCGGACATGGCGTTGTACGAAGCGAAGAAAAACGGACGAAACCGGATCTGCGTCGGTTGAACCGACGATGTCGACGCAAGGGGCTCTTATGGGCCGTCTTTTTTATGGCCGTGTACATAAAGAGCGGAGTTCGAACAGACGCTATCCGAGCAAGCCTTTCGAGGCGAAAAAAGGATGGTGAGCATGAATGAGAGCAAGCCGAATCGCGATCTATTGCTGCTTGCTGCTGGCAATGGCCGGCTGCGCGCGCAGTTCCAACCGCTCTCCCGAGGAGCTGTTGTCGCTCGCCGTGTCAGGACTTTCGGGCGTGGACCGTTATGCGTTTCAGGGCAATGCCGGCATTGGGCCGAACAGTCGGGCCGCCGGCAATCCGGTCGGTTTTCGGGGAACGGTAGAAAACCACGACCAAGTAAGCATGCGTTCGATAGATCCGAATACGTCGGCGACAGCTATTCATCCGCTGGAGCTGCTGAACGAAATCGAAGCCACGGCTGCCAAGACGGAGCTCGTTCCCGAGGAATCGGACAAGCAGCGGGCCGTGCTGCGCATTACGGCCGATCCGAAGAAAGCGGCCGCGGTCTGGGCCGAACGGCTGCGGAGCGAACTCGCCATGCTGGAGAAGAAGGTCCCTGAGGGAACAGTCGCTCGAGGGAAAGGCGAACGCGCGCTGAACGCTGCCGCTCGGTCCGCGCTTCAAGAGGAATGGTCCAAGGAGCTTGCCGGTTCGAAGAAGCAGCTGGAAGTTATGCTATCCACGATGCAGGTGCGTTCCGTCTGCAAGCTCGTGATCGATCGGAAAAGGATGCTGCCGCGATCGCTCGAGCAACGGACGGATTTCCGTTATCAAGCGGGCGGAGAAAATAGAAGCGAGAACCGCAGCATGAACCTATCTTTCGAGCGATCCTGACAGGCGATGGCATGTCCGTGCATCCGGCATTCAAACATGGTAGGATGTTATCGTATGAACTAATGTGGAGGTATGGTATTATGCGCGATCCAAGAATTCAAAAGCTTGCGGAAAACCTGGTCGGTTATTCCGTCAACGTTCAACCCGGAGAGAACATCCTCATCGATATGATCGGCTCCGAGCGAGATCTGGCCAAATGCCTCGTCGAAGAAGTGGCGAAGCGGGGCGGACGTCCGTTCGTCGAGACCAGCGACCGTTCCGTGCTTCGTTCGATGCTGATGAACGCGACGGAAGAGCAGATCGAGCTGTTGGCTTCCTTCGATTTGAAGCGAATGCAAGCCATGCAAGGATACATCGCGATCCGTTCGGGCGAGAACGTCAATGAGTTGGCTGACGTGCCGAGCGACAAAATGAACCTCTACGATAAGCTGTACCGCCATCCGATCCATTCGGAACAGCGCGTCAAGCATACGAAGTGGGTCGTCCTGCGCTATCCGAACAATTCGATGGCGCAGCTTGCCAGCATGAGCACGGAAGCGTTCGAGGACTTTTATTTCGACGTCTGCAATCTGGATTACGCCAAAATGGACAAAGCGATGGACCCGCTCGACGCGTTGATGAAGAGGACGGACCGCGTGCGGATCGTCGCGCCGGGAACGGATCTGACGTTCTCCATCAAGGGCATCGGCGCCAGCAAATGCTCCGGCGAACGCAATATTCCGGACGGCGAAGTGTACAGCTGCCCGATCCGGGACTCCGTGCAGGGCACGATTTCCTATAACACGCCGTCCGTATATTCCGGCGTCACGTTTGAAAACATCGTCTTTACGTTTAAAGACGGGAAGATCGTCGAGGCGACCAGCAACAACACGGAGAAGCTGAACGAAATCCTCGACATGGACGAAGGCGCCCGCTATATCGGCGAATTCAGCCTGGGCTTTAATCCCTATATTCTTCACCCGATGAAGGATACGCTGTTCGACGAGAAGATCGCCGGAAGCCTTCACTTCACGCCGGGACAGGCTTACGAGGTGACCGACAACGGCAACCGTTCCGCGGTTCACTGGGACTTGGTCTTGATTCAACGCCCGGAATACGGCGGCGGGGAAATCTATTTCGACGACGTGCTGATTCGCAAAGACGGCTTGTTCGTGGTCCCGGAATTGCTCGGTTTGAATCCCGAAAATTTAAAGTAAAAGCCCCTTGCCGGATGATCGAAATCGGGTTATGATGATTGAAGCTAGCCTACACAACCTAAAAATGGAGGGATTCCCATGTCCAATAATGCGGCAATCGTAGACATCTCCCAAACGGCCAACAAGTTCCGGTCGTCCATCGTTCTTCAAGCCGAGAATAAATACATCGACGTCAAAAGCATCCTCGGACTATTCACGACATTGGTCGGCGGTAACTCCTACGAGCTTCACGTCCACGGACCGGATGCGGACGAAGCCAAAGCGGCCATGTCCGAAGTATTCGCGAAGCACAATCTGAATATTAGCGTAATCGAATAGCTTTTTCGTTCTAGGAGACAAGGAAAGCGCTTCACCGAATAATCGGTGGGGCGCTTATTTGTTTTGACCTTGTACAATCCGTTGTTTTCGACTAATATAAAGGATATAAGACGATTTAGGATTTTGCACAAGGAGGAGTTCGATGTCTTCATCCGATGTTCTTATTCACTTGCATCAAAAAGCGCTCAATCTCCTTCACGAAGATGCCAATAAAATCGAGAAGTTAATCGAAGTCCAAATGGAAAACTTGACGACGAGACAATGTCCGCTCTATGAAGAGGTGCTGGATACTCAAATATATGGCTTTTCCAGAGAAATCGATTTCGCGATTCGTGCAGGGCTTGTATCCGAGATTGTCGGCAAGGACATCATCAGCAAGTTGGAACGGAATTTAGCGCAGCTGTATGAAGCGTTGGAGAAGTAGCCACGATCTTCGTGCAGCTGCTTTTTTTTTGCGCGAAATCCAGCCGGAACGGAAAAAGACGCCCCCGCAGGAGCGTCCGAGTCGGCGGCATTCGCCGTTATACGAGATAAAACGATATGCCGAGTATGATATAGACGAAGAGGAGAAGCGCGCCTTCGTACCAATTCGTCGTGCCGTCCTTGGAGATCGATTTGGCGATAAAGACGGAGACGGCGATAGCGGCGAGCTCGATCGGCGTGAAGATGATATCCATCGTCGGCCCGAAGAACGTACTGACCAATATGAGCACCGGAGCGACGAACAAGGCGATCTGCAGGCTGCTGCCGACCGCGATCTCGACGGCCGCGCCGATCTTGTTTTTCATGGCGAGCATGACGGCCGCGCTGTGCTCCGCCGCGTTGCCGACGATCGCGATCAGGAAGGCCCCGATAAATACTTCCGAGAACCCGAATTTGGCCGTGAACGTGTGCAGCGTGCTGACAAGCCATTCGCTGACGAAAGCGGTCATGACGGTCGCCAGGACGAGAAACAGGATGGAGGTCGATTTCGACCAGGCGGCTTCCTCGCCGTGATCCGGCGTCGCCTCCTCGATGTCGGCTAAAATATCCTTGTGCGTAATCATGGAGAACACCAGCCACAATATGTAGGCGACGATCAAGAGACCGGCAATGGTCAAGCTGAGCAGCTCCGACTTGTGCGCGGAGAAATGCTGCGTGGAAATGAAGATCGCTGGAATGCCTAGCGCGATGACGGCCAGAATCATCAAGGACGAGTTGTGGCTCGCCAGCTGCACGTTAAACCGCTGCTCCTTGTACTTCAGTCCCCCCAGAAACACGCTGGCGCCAAGCACCAAGAGCAGGTTGCCGATAATGGAGCCCGTGATGCTCGCCTTGACCATATCGAACAGGCCTTCGCGCACCAGGAAGATCGCGATGATCAGCTCGGCCGCGTTGCCGAACGTGGCGTTCAGAAAGCCGCCCAGCCGCTGTCCGGCATAGTGGGCGACGCTTTCGGTCGCCTTCCCCAGGAAGCCGGCCACCACCAGGATGGCGAGAGCGGAAATGATGAATTCCGCGATGGTTCCGAAATGGGCATAGTGGGCGATCCCGCTTAGTACAAATAACCCGATAAGCAAACTAAAAAACAATTTCTGATTCAATGTTCCAGGCACCTCGTTTATACGCATTTGGGAATTGGAAATCTGTAAACACTATAGCCGAAAAAGTCATTTGTGTAAACTTGGAAGTGCGATCATCGAATGCCTTGCTTCAAATGTAAGCTTCAATTACAATGGAAACATAAGGTGAACGAGGAGTGAGTGGCATGACAGAAGAACTTCAAACCGGCATTATTCGTATATCAGACGATGTAGTCGCCACAATCGCGGGTCTGGCTGCGCTTGAAACTCCTGGCATTGCTGCAATGTCGGGGGGCATATCGGAAGGCCTTGCGAAGCGTCTCAGCGGCAAGAACGCTCAAAAAGGGGTATCGGTGGAAGTCGGTCAGCTCGAAGCGGCGATCGATTTGCGCATTATCGTGAAATACGGCATTCCGATTCAGGAGGTTTGCCGGCAGCTGCAAGAGAACGTTCGCGAAACGGTGGCGAACATGACGGGGCTGCACGTCGTGGAAGTGAACATCAAAGTAGAAGGCGTCGCGTTCAGAGAAGAAGAGACGGCGGCCGAAGAAGCGGCCCGCCTCAAGTAAGCGACATAAAAAAGGCATGTCCCGCGCTGGGGCATGCCTTTTTTATGGATCGATTCGCTGCGTCGTTTTGCGCGCCGGCGCCGCTTTCTCCGGTCGATTGTACTCGCGCGAGATGCTGAGCAGCACGCCCATGCCGAGCAAACAAACGATCAGCGACGAGCCGCCATGGCTGATGAACGGAAGCGTGACCCCGGTAAGCGGCATCGCGCCGGTGACGCCCCCGATATTGACGATCGCCTGCACGGCAATCAGGGCGACGATGCCCACGCCTACGATCGTGCCGTAGCTGTCGGGACAGCGGAGCGCGACGATCATCCCCCGCCAGATGAAGAACAAATAGAAGAGCAGGAACAATAGGCTGCCGATAAAACCGAATTCCTCGCCGATTACGGAGAAGATGAAGTCGCTGTACGGATATGGCATGTAGTCCAGCTTCTGCACGCTATGGCCGAAGCCCGCGCCGGTAATGCCTCCGTGCCCGAGAGCCTCGAGCGAACGGGATAAATGGTAGGTCGTATTTTGCATGTCCGACGTGGGATCCATGAATGCGGTGAACCGGTTGATCCGGTAAGACCAGCTGTTCGGATCGTGCAGGATGGAGATGCTGACGAACGCGGCCATGATAGCCGAAATGATGATGCCGGACAAGAACAATTGCTTCAGGTTCGCGCCGCCGGCAATGATTATGATCAGGGAAGTGCCGGCAATGACAATACAGGCTCCCAAGTCAGGCTGCAGCATAATAAGTCCGCAAATGAGGGCGATAATCGTAAAGACAGGAACGAGGCCTTTCTTGAAATCTCGGAACTTCTCGCCTTTCTTGGCAATCAGAGCGCCTAAATAAAGTACGAGCCCAAGCTTCGCGAACTCCGTGGGCTGTATGCCCAGCGAACCGATGCCGAACCAGCTTCGCGCCCCGTTGAGGCTTTTGCCGATAAACGGAACGAGGATGAGCATGATCAATACGGGAATGAAGTACAGGATGTGTCCCTTCTTATAGGCCGTATAGGGAATGTTCATCGCGACGAACATGCTGAAGGTGCCGAGCAGCGCGAACAGCAGCTGGCGTTTCGTGAAGAAGAGGGCGTCGAAATTATTGCTCTTGGAAATGACCGCCGTGTTGGAGCTGGCGCTGAACACCATGATCAATCCGAAGCCGACAAGCAGGAGCGTGAGCACGAGAAGCAAGAAATCCGGCCTGCCGCGCAGGCCGTTCGTCTTTGGTTTCATTTGTGGACCCATCGTGGATTAGGCTAGAAGTTTCTTCAGTTCTTGCAATCGCTGCGTCGCCGCGTTCAAGATCGGCTGCGGGATTGGCGATTCGTAATCGAGGCCGTGAGGGAACGTAGCCCGTCCGATATAGACGGATTCCACTTGCAGCACGGCGTGAGCGGACTCCAGCTTGCCTTCAATCGCGCGGACGTTGAAGCGCAAGAAGTAGTCTTCCCGATTTGTACGGTCTTCCAGTTTCAAGTCGTATGTAGCGCGGTAATATTCCCACTGCCAGCGAACGAATCCAAGCTTCTCCGCGGACTCGTCGAGATGCCCGAGGTCGCTACTCATGCCGTTCAAGCCCGTGTTCTCAATAATCATCGGTGATCCTCCTTCAAGCTTTAGAGCAGGTGTGCTTCTTCATTCATGATAGTCGTTTTCATGAGGCAGTGCAAGCCTTCGTCCGATCGCCCTCCCGCGTTAAAAGTGACAGCTTTACGAAAAATGTTCTCTTTTATTGGCAAAAAACTTTCGTCCGCTTCTCGACTTCTGCTACAATAAGGAGATAGCGAAATAATTGAACTATAGGGGGTTTGTAAGCGTGAGCTTGATTGCGAAGTTGGATCCACAGCTGCAAACTGCTTATCCGAATATGGTGGCCTGGCGCCGCTATTTGCATCAGAACCCGGAGTTGTCTTTTCACGAAAAGGAAACCTCGCGTTGGATTGCCGAGCGTTTGCGCGAAATCGGCTGCGAGGTCAGGGAGGGCGTCGGCGGCTACGGAATCGTGGCTTCCGTGCGCGGCGGCATGCCGGGCCCGGCCATCGCGCTGCGCACGGACTTCGACGCGCTGCCGATCCAGGACGAGAAGACGACGGAATACGCATCGAAAGTGCCCGGCGTGATGCATGCCTGCGGTCATGACGCCCATACCGCGACCATGCTCGCGATTGCCGCATGTTATCAAGCCAACAAGGATCAGCTGGCCGGAGAACGGCGGTTTATCTTCCAGCCGGCCGAAGAAGTGTCGCCCGGCGGCGCGATCGGCATGATCGCGGACGGCGCCTTGACCGGCATCGACGCCGTATACGGCGTTCATCTCTGGACGCCGCTGCCGTACGGCTTGGTGGCGACGAGGTCGGGCCCGTTCATGGCGGCACCGGACGAGATTTATATCGATATCGCCGGCAAAGGAGGGCATGGCGCGCTGCCGCACGAGACGATCGATGCGGTCATGGTCGGCTCCGCGATGGTGCAGGCGCTGCAGACGATCGTCAGCCGGAGCGTCAATCCGCTCGATCCGGCCGTCGTTACCATCGGCTCGTTTCATGCCGGGTCGACGGCCAACGTCATCGCCGAGCGCTGCAAGCTGGTCGGCACGGTGAGGACGTTCTCGGACGAAGTGCGCGCCCTGGCGCAGGAGAGGCTCGAAGCGATCGTCAGCCACACGGCGGCGATGTACGGAGCCAGTGCCGAGCTCGAATACCGGAACGGCTACCCGACGGTCGTGAACGACGCGCAGGAAGCGGCGCGTTTCTTCAAAGTCGCCGCCGAGACGTTCGGCGAGGGCGAGGTGCGGGAGTCCACGCTGATCATGGCGGGCGAGGATTTCACGTATTATTTGCGCGAGGTGCCGGGCTGCTTCATGTTCGTCGGGGCGGGCAATCCGGACTGCGGCGCGACGTTTCCTCATCATCATCCGAGATTCGACATCGATGAGCGCGCCATGCTGAAATCGGCCAAGCTGATGATCGCGATGGCGGAGAACTTCGCCGCGGAATCGATTTCCGAATAATCGCGGTTGCAACGAAGAATGGCAACAGTTGCTGTACGCGCATCGCGCATGAACTTCGTTACGCGAGGCCAATCTAAGGGATGAAATTCGCATCTCAAGGGAGGAACTCGACGATGGCACGTCAGGTAAAAGATTTGATGACGACGGATTGCGTGACGGCGACGCTGCTGGATAATGTATATGAACTTGCGGTTCTGATGAGAGACCACAATATCGGGTTCGTGCCGATCGTGGAAGGGAAGAAGCTGATCGGAATCGTGACGGACCGGGATTTGGTCATCCGCGGTTATGCGGCGAAGCATTCCGGTTCCGCAGCCGTGTCGGACGTCATGACGACGGATCTGAAGACGATCGGCGCCGATACGTCGGTCGACGAGGCCGCGAAAGTGATGGCGAACAATCAAATCCGGCGGCTTCCGGTCGTGGAGAACGGCAATCTCGCAGGCATCGTGTCGATCGGCGATCTGGCGGTGCGCGAGATCTTCGCGAATGAAGCCGGCGCCGCGCTCAGCGGCATCTCCCAAGCCGGAGAACCCGAATCGCACGCTTATCATTAATAGGAGTTGCAGAAAAACGCGATCCGTATCCGGATGGCGTTTTTCTTTTGCCATGGCCGCGAAGCCTTGGAGAATTGAACAAGATGCATAAAAAAGGGCAGATTCCTTCATACTGACATATTATCTTGTAATCGGGAGTTGGGATCATGCTGCAACGAGAGAACCGGCCTCTGCACGTGCAGGCCGACTTGACGGTATTGCTGGACGACAGGCACGAGCTGGCGGAAGCGGCGCGCGAGCTGTTGAGCCGGTTTGCCGATCTGACGAAGCGCCCGGGCCACATTCATACGTACCGGATTACGCCGATGTCGTTGTGGAATGCGGCTTCGGCGGGCATCCCGCCGGAGGACATCGTCCTTGCGCTGGATCAATACAGTTCGTATGAACTGCCGCTGCAGGTCGTCAGCTCCATTCGCAAGCTGGGCGAGCGCTACGGCAAGCTCAAGCTGCAACAAGCGCCGGATAGCCGGCTCTTGCTATTGGGCGAAGAGGCGCTGCTGACCGCGTTGTGCGAGAAGCCGGCCATTGCCTCGACGCTGTTGCCGGAGCATCAGGACGGCTGCCGGCCCGTAAGACCGGAGGCACGCGGTTTATTGAAGCAGGAGCTCGTCAGGCTGGGTTACCCTGTCTTGGATATGGCCGGATACCGGCACGGGGAAGCGCTGGACGTCGAGCTTCGCACGAAGACGGCCGGAGGCGGGCGGGCGTTCCAGCTGCGGGACTATCAAGAACGGGCCGTCAATTTGTTTTACCGGGAAGGGCAGGCCGACGGGGGAAGCGGCGTGCTTGTTTTGCCGTGCGGCGCGGGCAAGACGATCATCGGGATCGCGGCGCTGGCGCGGCTTCGGTGCGATACGCTTATCCTGACGTCCAACGTGACCTCGGTCCACCAATGGAAGTCGGAGCTGCTCGACAAAACGTCGCTCACGGACGGAGAAATCGGCACGTATGCCGCTTCGTCCAAGGAGGTCCGGCCCGTGACCATCGCGACCTACCAAATCTTGACGAGCCGGCGCCAGAAGAGCGAGGAGTACGCGCATATGCGCTTGTTCGGACAGCGCAACTGGGGACTGATCATATACGATGAGGTTCATCTGCTGCCGGCTCCCGTATTTCGCATGACGGCGGATCTTCAGGCAACGCGGCGGCTTGGGCTGACCGCGACGTTGGTCCGCGAGGACGGCCGGGAGGAAGACGTTTTCTCGCTGATCGGTCCCAAACGATTCGACCTGCCGTGGAAAACGCTGGAGCAGCGCAATTGGATCGCTTCCTTGACCTGCACCGAGATCAGGCTGCCGCTGGCTCATGACGAACTGGAGAATTACGTCGCGTCGGAGGAGAAAGCCAAGATCCGCATCGCCGGCGAAAACAAGGATAAAATCGACGTCGTCCGTAGCCTGCTGCAGCTGCACGCCGGCAAACCGATATTGGTTATCGGGCAATATTTGACGCAGCTTCACGCGCTTGCGGAGGCGTTGAACGCGCCTGTACTTACGGGGGAAATTCCGCATGAGGAACGTGCCACATTGTACGGCCGATTCAAATCCGGCGATATATCGGTGCTTGTCGTGTCCAAAGTCGCTAATTTCGCCGTTGACCTGCCGGAGGCGGCCGTCGCGATTCAAGTGTCGGGCAGCTACGGCTCCAGGCAAGAGGAAGCGCAGCGCATCGGACGGATATTGCGGCCGAAGGCCGGGGATAACGAGGCCTGGTTCTATACGGTCGTCACGCAAGGGACGAAGGAAACGGAGTTTGCGGGCAGGCGGCAGCTGTTCCTCTTGGAGCAGGGCTACCGCTACGCGCTGAAGGAGTGGTCGGAGCTGCAAGGCGAGATCCAAACTGCGGCTGCCGTCAAACGGGAGGCGGCTCAGTGAACGTCAATGATATCGCGTCCAAATTGTCGGACGAGCAAAGGCGCCGATTCCGCGAGCAGCCGATATGGCAGGCAGGCCAACCTGTATATTGGCCGGATACGCTGAGGAATCCGTCTTGTCTGGAAGTGGCATGGCCATGCTTATCCAAGGAAGCGGCCAATGCCCTCGCGTTGATCGTATGCGGCTTCGGACCGCTTCCCTTCAAGGAAGAGCAGCTGCTGCAGGCCGCGCGTCCTGGTATCGCGGGAGCCGAGCTGCGGCTCGGATTGCTGCGGCTGACGGAAGCGGGTATCGTATTCGCGGTTCGCAGGGGCTGGGGAGAGAAGCTGCACATCCTGCCGCAGGACAGCTTTTTTCCCTGGCACGGCACGGTCATGAACGGTCGCGGCTATGGACAGATGGGCGTCGAGGGACGGCTAATCGAAGAAGTGGACCCTTACGCGGTGGAAGCGGTTGACGAAGTCGGCTACATACCGCCGTTCAGCATGCAGATCGTGCATGCGATGGCCCGAATGGCGGATGCGGGACTTAAACTGACCGTCAAACGCAGTTTGACGAAACGAACGGTCGGCAAGGGAGCGGAGCAGCTGTTCGTCCGGGACGAGTCGTTGCGGGCGCTGGGCGTTCCAAGCGAGGGATTAGGCGACAGCGAATACCCGCTCTCCTTACGTCTCATGCTGGACATTGCATTGCGTCATGGTTGGCTGGTTGAACGGAATGGAGCGTATCGCCTTGATGCCGAGGCATGGCACGCATGGTTGACGCAAGAAGCGGCCGCCAGGGAAAGCGAGCTGCTGGGGCATGTCTTGGGGACAATCGGCGCGGGCAGCGCGGCGGCGGCGCAAGGCGCAGCCGTGCTGACACGGTTCGAAGCCGGCAAATGGTATCGGATGCCGGATGCGGAAGCTTCCTTCATTCAGTCGCAGGAACCGCTGGGCAATCCGCTGCCTTCGACGCTCGAAGCCTGGTGCCGGCTGCTTCGTCAATTCGGCTGGATGGAGGAAGCGCGGGACGGCAGCGGCAATAAGACGTTCAAGTGGCGAATCGAAGCACGACGATTCATGTCGCGATATCAAGGTCACAATAAGTCCGACGGAATCCCGTTGTCCTCGTCGCCGGAAGCAACGGCGCAAATCACGCCTGACGGGGATTTGTACGTGCGGGAGAACTGTCCCTACGACGTCAGATGGCAGCTTGAACATATCGCGGAGCGCCGCCGGACGGACCATATGACGGTTTACCGCATGGAGGCGAAGAGCTTTAAACGCGCCGCCCTGTCGGGGTATACCGCCGATGGACTCGCGAACGAAATCGAACGATTCACGCAAGAACCCCTTCCGGCAACGGTGCGTTCCATGATTTTGCTCGGGATGGAGGCGCACGGCGGCGATGCGGGGAATTCGGAGCACCGAGACGATATCGGTCAACCCGCTGAAGCCGTGCGGCTCATTGCGCGTTCCGAGGCTGGCGATCGGCTCGATTCGCATGCGTTGCAATCCGATGACGGCGCGTACGAGCTGCTGCATGACCGGATTTCCGTCAAGCATTTGTTTGCCGGAATCGACGACGTGCCGTCCATGTGGCTAAAGCAATTCCGGGCGTATCATCATTCGACCAGGCGAGAGTTGATGGAGCAAGCCTTGACTTGGCGGACGACGGTCAAGCTGAATTGCGACGGCGTCGTTTCCGTTTTCGTGCCCGAGCGCATCGTGGAAGAGGCGGGCAAGTGGGCGGTTGCCGGTTACAGGCAGGCCGAGGTGGAACCGGAGTCCGCTCCCTTGAAACTTTATCCGGAGATGTGGGACGAAATGATGCTCGTGCTGCCGGGCCCGCTCGGCGGTTCGCAGCCTTGAAATCGCAGGCGGCTCTACCTTTTTCCGTGCAGGGTATGGTATGATACCTGTAAGGCAGAAGAGCCTATTGATCATAGAGGGGGCAGAAATAATGGAAACATTGCCGTTATCGGACCCCGCGGCGCTTGAACTGGGTTTACCGCTCTACGAATCTTTCGATTCCTATGAGACGGAAGGTCCTTCATCGCTCGATATGGGGCAGCTGCTGCTGCGCGCCTACGAAATTGGCGATTTGGTTAACCAATCGGCGGAAGTTGCCGAATATGCATATTGGAAATCCGTTGTCGACGACAACGAACAAGTGCGTCAGCTAGTGAGACAATTCGCGAAAGCAAAGGAACAATTCGTGGATTGCGAACGGTTCGGGCGCTTTCATCCGGACTTCCACACGGCGAAGGAAAAGGTAGAGGCCGTGCAGCGCGAGCTGAACGAGGTCGACTGCGTCAGCCGCTTCAAAGCAGCCGAGCAGGCGGTGGACGACCTGCTGCACGCGATCGCCGTTCAGATCGCGGGAGCCGTGTCGGATACGATCAAGGTGCCAAGCAACGATCCGATGCCCAAAGGCGGCGGCTGCGGAAGCGGCGGATCGTGCAGCTGCGGAAGCGGCGGCTGCGGTTAAGAGAGAGGAGAACGGGGGGCATTCATGTTTTCGGAACGCGTGGGATACATTGTTTGGGTCAGCGATCTTAAAGCCGCACGTACGTTAGAGAAATATGGAACGGTTCATTACATGTCACGTAAAATGCATTATGTGGTGATGTATATGAATGCCGACCGGGCGGACGAGGTCGTGCGAAACATGGGGCGATTGCCCTTCGTGAAACGCATCGAACGCTCCTACCGAAATGAAATAAAAACGGAGTATACGCAGGGCGTGCCTGACAAAACCCGTTTTTACAGCTTGTAAGGACATGGCCCCCGGCCGGCGCATTCGGACAGGGGGCCTTTTTTCATAAGTCCAACATCCATTAATAACCATATTTGGGGCGACTTTATTTTTATGTTGAAAAACTGGACATGCATGCTACAATAATATGGAAAGTACATATAGATAATAAGGCCTACTCAGGGGAGGGGTGGATCGCGAATGAAAGACAAAATGACGGATCGCTGGAACACGTACGAGTCGTTTCATGTCGTACTCGGTGACAAGAAGGTGGCGGATATCGTCATCACCAACCACGCCAAAAGCCGCTGGGCAGACCGGGTCGAAAGCGAGCGCACCGGCTTTGAGGATATTGCGGATTTCATGTGGCAATGCCTGAAGCAGGGGCGTATCGAGCCTTATTACCGAAATGAGCAGGACGTTTATCTGATCGACGACGATCTCGTGTTCGTGGCCGAATTCGCCGTGCTGGAGAAGGAAACGGATCTGGCCGGCAATCCGCTGCACAAAATGATCGTTGTCACATTCCTAGGAAGAATGTCTGAGACTATAGAACTACGCGATTTGAAATCTTATTATTCCTGGCTGCGTCATTCGCGAAGAATGACATTGATCAAAAACAGCCGGAAACGCAAGTAACGCGATTAGGGGACACGAAGCATGGGCTGCGGCAGCTCATGCTTTTTCTGTATGAGACGGTGAATTGCGGGGCGTTTGATGTATAATAATGGCGAGAGAAAGGAAGGGATGCCCTTCATGGCGCTTAATTTTCATCAGCTCCATATCTTTTATACCGTCGCGGAGCGCGGAAGCTTTTCCGCGGCGGCGCAGGCGCTGCACATGACGCAGCCCGCGGTGACGATGCAGGTCCAGTCGCTGGAAGATTATTTCGGCACGAAGCTGCTGCAGCGCTCGACCAAACGGATCGAGCTCACGGAAGCGGGCAGGGCGCTGATGCCGTTCGCCCAGCGGAGCATCGATTTGATCCGCGATACCGATATGCACATGTCCAAATTCACGAAGCAGCTGAAGGGCCGGCTGCACCTTGGCGCGAGCCTGACGATCGGCGAATATATTTTGCCGCGGCTGCTCGGTCCGTTCGGCCAGGAATTCCCGCATATCGCGATTAGCATGAAAGTGATGAATACGGCGCAGATCATGGAAGAAATCGTCAATCATCAGCTGAATTTCGGCTTGATCGAAGCGCCGGTCAACGACCCGGACATGCATATGGAAGCGGTCATGAGCGACGAGCTGAAGCTGATCGTCGGCAAATCGCATCCGCTTGCCGGCTCCGCCGAAGTCGAGCTTGAGGAAGTGATGAAGTTCCCGATCGTGCTGAGAGAGCAGGGCTCCGGGACGCGGCTCGTCATGGAAGAGCAGCTTCGGGCGAAGCGCATGAACATCGCCGACATGAAAATCGTCATGGAGCTCGGCAGCACGGGCGCCGTCAAATCGGCGGTCGAAGCGGGCCTCGGCATCTCGTTCGTGTCCGCCTCGTCGGTCAAGCACGAGGTGGCGCTGGGATTGATTCAGACGATTCCGATCCGCGACGTGCGGTTCAAACGGCAATTTTATGCCATTTTCCTGAAATCGGCGCTTTTGCCGATCTCGGCCGTTACGTTTTTGACATTTCTGAGAGAGAGGGATCTGCAGCAATGGCTCTAATCGGCAAAGCGGATTTGCATACGCATACAACGGCATCCGACGGACTGCAGCGGCCGGCGGATAACGTGGCGATGGCGAAGTCGCGGGGGCTCGCGGCGATCGCCATCACCGATCACGATACGGTGGACGGAATCGCGGAAGCGCTGGAAGCCGGCGAACGGCTGGGCATCACGGTCGTTCCCGGCGTGGAGATCAGTACCGTCGCGGAAGGCATCGACATTCATATCTTGGGCTATTATATGGCGTGGGATAACGCGGAATGGCGGGGGAAGCTGAGCCGTCTGCAGGGATCGCGAGAACTGCGCAATGAAATGATCATCGGGAAGCTGAATGAGCTCGGACTTGCGATTTCGTGGGAGGAAGTGCTGGAAGAAGCGAAGGCGCAGGGCAAAGACGGCGGCTCCATGGGGCGTCCCCATATCGCTGCCGTGCTGGTCAAGAAGGCTTACGCAGCCTCCATGCAGGAAGCGTTCGACCGGTATCTCGGACAAGACGGGGCGGCTTATGCCAATCCGCCGCGGCTGCATCCGTTCGAGGCGCTGGAATGGATTCGCGAAGCGGGCGGAACCGGCGTGATCGCGCATCCGGGACTCTATCGCAACGACGAGCTCGTGAAGGCCATCATCGCCAAAGGCGCGCAGGGCATCGAAGTGTACCATCCCGACCACGACGAAGCGGATGAAGCGCGTTACTTGAAGCTGGCGCGGGAACATGGGTTGATCGTGACCGGCGGGTCGGATTTCCATGGCGAACGCCAAGGCGTGGTCTTTCATGGCGAGATCGGGAGCCGCTCCGTCGATATTACCGCGCTGGAGCAGTTGAATCCGGCTTCGAGGCAGCGCGAATAACGGCACGCGCAGCTTGCGTCCGAGACGTAAACTACGCGTGCCGTTATGATAGTCGCAGCGAGAATGCTACGTTTTGATTTGAGAAGGAAGTTCCTTAAGGCGCTGCTCGTCCGGAGTGATGAACAGCGTCTTTTGGTGATCGTAGATGACGAAGCCGGGCTTGGCCCCGCTTGGCTTCTTGACATGCCGAACGAGCGTGTAATCGACCGGCACCATGGACGAGGAACGCGCCTGGCTGAATTGGGCAGCCAGCATGGCCGCTTCTTCGAGCGTGCGATCGTTAAAACCGGTGCCTCGAATGACCACGTGCGAGCCCGGGATGTCCTTCGTATGCAGCCACGTATCGCCCGGACCGGCGACCTTGTTCGTCAGGAAATCATTTTGCGTGTTGTTCTTGCCCACGTAGATCGGCAGGCCCTCGCTGGACGTATAGCAGAGGAGCGCGGGCTGCTTGGGCTTCTTCTTGCGGGCGCCTCGCTTCTCGCGCTGCCGCATGTAGCCCTGCTCCGCCAACTCGTCGCGGATCTCTTCGATATCCGCCAAGGACGCGCTGTCCAGCTGCTGCAAGAGCGACGAGAGGTAATCGATTTCCTCGCGGGCTTTGGCCATCTGCTCGGCGACGAAGGTTTGGCTGTTCCGGAATTTGGCGTATTTCTTGAACAGCCGCTGGGCGTTCTGGGAAGGCGTCAGCTGCGGGTCGAGCGGCAACGTGACGCTCGGCATCTCTTCCTCGTAATAATTCACGAGCTCCACGGACGTGTCTCCCCGCTGGATCAGATGCAGGTTGGACGTCAACAAGTCCCCCAGCATGCGGAATTTATCGGCATCCTGCGCTTCCCGCAGCGAATCCTCCAGCTTCTCCAGCTTCTTCTCGTTCTTGCCTCGCTCGTTCTGAAGGAAGCGGATCAGATCCGATACCCGCTGCTTGACGGTATCCCGCTGCGCCTTGTCGCCGTAGAAGGCTTCCAGGCAGGCGCTGACCGTGTCGAACCCGGCCGCTTCCCCGTCCAAGTGCGTGAGCGCCGTAACCGAGAAAGCGGACTTGCCGCTGCCGCCGTTCAAGGTCACGATTTGCGGCTCGTAGTCGCGCAGCCGGAAACGCTCCATCATCTCGCGGAAAACCGGCCAGATCGCGCCGGCGGTTCGCTGCAGCTCGTCCAGCCCGTTCGGCAGGCTGCCCTCGGCTCGCGGCGTGCCCCGGAATACGATTTCGCGGGCCAGGAGCGGGCTAACGCCGCTGTATGCGGCGACGATCAGCTTCTCCGGCGTCAGCGATTCGGCCGGGACCGGCTTCGGCGCGGTTCCGAAATGAATGCTGTCCTCGTCCGGCACGGGCGGGTGCAGCAGCAAGGAACCTGCGACATGAAGCGCCTCCGCTAATTCCCGCTCGTCGCTCACCGCGAACGGGTCGTGCTTGCCTTGCTCGGGCGGCGCTACGTAGGGCGTGCCCGGCATGACGACGCGAAAGCTGCTGATGGACGGCGTGACGTGATGGATGCCGTCATGAATCGCGTCGGATGCGGCATCCAGCAAGATAATATTGCTGTGCCGGCCCATGAGCTCGACGACGATCCGCTTCTGGAAGGTGTCGCCGAGCTCGTCCCGTTGGCGGACGTCGATATGGAGGATGCGCTCGTTGCCGACTTGCCGGATGGCTTCGATGACGGCGCCTTCGCAGTATTTGCGCATGAGCATGCAGAACATCGGCGCTTCCATCGGGTTGGTATAGGACTGCTCCGTCCAGTGAACGCGCGGATAAGTCGGGTTGGCCGAGAGCAGCAGCCTGCCCTGGATGCCGCCGCCGCGGATTTGCAGGACGAGGTCATGCGGAGTCGGTTGGTGAATTTTATGAATGCGCGCGCCGATGCAGGCTTGTAGCTCGTCGGCGACGGCGCGGGTGACGATTCCATCTAAGGCCATGACGTAAAATTCCCCTTTGCTTGTGAGTCATCTTCCTATCATGCCATAACCGGATCAAAAACTTAAGTCCCGGGCTGGGATATTTTCGGGTTTGTCCGAATACATTTAGCCCATAGAGGCTGTCCGTCAGGCGGCGAGTATCGGAAGGGAGTCGGAGCAATGGAACAGGGAATGTGGCATGGGCTGGAAACGGCCGAGCTGGCCAAGGCGCTTGATGCGAATTTGGACGCCGGGCTTACGCCGGGCGCGGCCGCCGAGCGATTGATCCAAGCAGGGCGCAACGAGCTGTCGGAGGGGAAGAAAGTTTCCCCGTTGAAGCTGTTTCTGGGTCAATTCAAGGATTTCATGGTGCTGGTGCTCATGGGGGCGACATTAATATCGGGCCTGCTCGGCGAATATTTGGACGCGATCACGATCGTGGCCATTATCGTCATTAATGCCGTGCTCGGCTTCGTGCAGGAATTCAGGGCGGAGAAATCCTTGCGCGCGCTCAAGGCTTTATCGGCGCCGCTGGCCAAAGCGCTGCGCGGCGGGGAAATCGTCATCGTTCCGGCCAGCGAGCTCGTGCCGGGGGATATCGTCGAGCTGGAAAGCGGCGACCGTATCCCGGCCGATATCCGTTTCATCGAAGCGAACAGCTGTTACGCCGAAGAATCCGCGCTCACGGGGGAATCGGTGCCGGTAGGGAAGCATTGCGACCCGATCAAGGCTGCCGATTTGCCGCTCGGCGATATGCGCAATATCGGGTTCATGGGAACGATGATCACCCGCGGAACGGCCAAGGGGATCGTGGTTCGGACGGGCATGAACACGGAGATGGGCAAGATCGCCAATCTCATCCAACAAACGGAATCCATGGAAACGCCGCTGCAGCACCGCCTGGAGCAGCTCGGCAAAATCCTGATCATCGTCGCGCTCGCGTTGACGGTCATGGTCGTCGTCGCCGGGATATTGCACGGACAACCCGCCTACGAAATGTTCCTCGCCGGCGTCAGCCTGGCAGTCGCCGCGATCCCGGAGGGACTGCCGGCCATCGTCACGATCGCGCTCGCCCTCGGCGTCCAGCGGATGATCAAACGCCGCGCGATCGTGCGCAAGCTGCCTTCGGTCGAGACGCTCGGCTGCGCGTCCGTCATCTGCTCCGACAAGACGGGTACGCTGACGCAAAATAAAATGACCGTCACGAGACTCTGGATCGGCGGCCGCGGATTGGACATCACCGGGGAAGGGTACGAGCCGGCCGGCAGCTGTCTGGAGGGCAACAAAGTCGTCGACGTCAAGCACGACCAATCGCTGCGCCGGCTTCTTCAAATCGCGGCCCTGTGCAATAACGCGAGCGTCACGAAGCTGGACCCGGAAGCCGACCCGGCGAAGCGCAAGAAGGGCAAGGGCGTCGTCGTGCAGGACGAATGGGTGCTGAAGGGCGATCCGACGGAAGGCGCGCTGACGGTGCTGGCATCGAAGCTCGGCGTCTCCGCCAAGTCGATGGAAGGAATTTACAAAAGGGTGAAGGAATATCCGTTCGATTCGGAGCGCAAACGGATGTCCGTCCTCGTCCATCACCAAGGCGGGCGCCTGGTCTGCACGAAAGGCGCGCCCGACGTGCTGATGAATCAGTGCCTCTACGTGTTATGGGACGGAAAAGTCGTGCCGTTCACGGCCACGCTCAAGCAAAAGGTCGCCGATGCGGGGGAGCGGATGGCCGCGGGCGCGCTGCGCGTACTCGGGTTCGCTTACCGCGAGCTTCGGCCGCATGATGCTTCGGAGGTGGAGAGCGACGTCGAGAACCAGCTGATCTTCGTCGGCTTGTCCGGCATGATCGATCCGCCGCGCCGCGAGGTGAAGGAAGCCATCGCGAATTGCCGGCGCGCGGGAATCAAGACGGTCATGATCACCGGCGACCATCAATTGACGGCAGAGGCGATCGCAGGGCAGCTCGGCATCATGCCGCGGGGCGGCATCGCGGTCAGCGGCCAGCAGCTGAACGAGATGTCGGAAGAGCAGCTGGACCGTTTGGCGGATAATATTTTCGTCTATGCGCGCGTCTCGCCGGAGCATAAGCTGCGGATCGTCAAGGCGCTGCAGCGCAAAGGACATGTCGTGGCGATGACGGGCGACGGCGTCAACGACGCGCCGGCGATCAAAGCGGCCGATATCGGCATCGCGATGGGCATCACGGGCACCGACGTATCCAAGGAAGCTTCCTCGCTCGTGCTGAGCGACGACAATTTCTCCAGCATCGTATCGGCGATCGAGGAAGGGCGCGGCATTTACGAGAACATCCGCAAATTCATCCGGTACCTCCTGGCCTCCAACGTCGGCGAAATCTTGACGATGTTCCTGGCGATGATGGCCGGCCTGCCGCTGCCGCTCGTGCCGATTCAGATCCTGTGGGTCAACCTCGTGACGGACGGCCTGCCGGCCATGGCGCTCGGCGTCGACCAAGCGGAGAAGGACCTCATGCAGCAGAAGCCGCGCTCGGCGAAGGAAAACATTTTCGCCCGCAGGCTGGGCTGGAAAATCATCAGCCGCGGCATCCTGATCGGCGTCTTCACGCTCGCGGCGTTCTGGATTACGCTGCGCATCAAGCCGGGCGATCCGCAAAACCTGATCCACGCGCAGACGGTAGCGTTCGCGACGCTCGTCATGGCGCAGCTGATTCACGTATTCGACTGCCGCAGCTCGAGATCGATTTTCCACCGCAACATGCTGCAAAATAAGTATTTGCTGTTCGCGGTGCTGTCTTCCGTCGTGCTGATGCTCGCCGTCCTGTACGTGCCGGTTCTTCAGCCGATCTTCAAAACCGTCCCGCTCAGCTTCCGCGACTGGTGCCTTGTGCTCGTCGCCGCCGGCATCCCGACGTTCTTCATGGGCATCGGCAGCGTGCTCGGCACGACGGACAAGAAGAAGAAAAACTCGAAATGGCCGCTCGGCGGCCAGAAAACGGCCATGCGCTAAAGAGGCGCCGGCTGCATAGGCACGGATCGGACCGCCGGGATTGCCCCGGCGGTCTTTTGCGCGATCGGCATCGCGTGTACCTTGACCCGGCGTCATCGTTTATAATGAGCGGATGGAGGCGTTCGACGCATGAAAATCAATGAAATCGCCGAGCGGCTTGCGATCACGCCCGCGGGCGATCAGACTTTACGAAGCGCGAGGATTGCTGGCGCCGGCGCGCGAATCGGACAACGGCTACCGGAGCTTCTCGGAGAGCGATGCCCTGCGGCTGCAAACGATATCCGCGCTGCGCGCCGTCGGATTCGGGCTGGAACAGATCAAATCGATGATCGATAAGCTTGATCGGGGCGACTCCGCGACCGTGCACCATGATCTGGAATTGCAGCGGATGGCGGTCGCCGCCAAATGGGTGGAGGGAAAATACGCGATCGACATGCTGGACGAGCTGATCGGCCGCCTTGAGGCCAAAGGCAGGTTGGACGCCGCGGATTGTTCCAGCTGACGAACCGGCTGAAGGGAATCCGGCAGCAGCAAGCGTCATGGATGGATACGTGGCGATTCGACGAGCTGGCCGCCCGCTTCGACCGCTCATCCGCGATGTTTTCCGCCGGACCGGCTTTATCGCAGGCCGAATACGACGAAGTGCTGGACATGATGCTGCAATGGACGGCGCCGATGGCGGGCGAGCAGGGATTGGACGTCGGAACGGGGACAGGCAACCTTGCGGGCTTGCTGACCGCGAACGGGGCGCGAATGTCGGCCGTCGACCAGTCGAAGGAAATGCTGGCGATGTGCCGGAAGAAGCATCCCCTGGTATCGGCCAAGCTCGGGAACGCGCTGGCGCTTCCGTTCGCGGACGGCAGCTTCTCCCTCGTCGTGTCCGCTTTCGCGTTTCATTTCATGAACGGGAGCCAGCAGCTGCTGGGGTTGGCGGAAATGGACCGCGTGCTCGAGCCGAACGGCCGAATCTGCTTGGCCGGGCTGATGACGGAAGACGGAACGCCCGCGGAACGGAGAGAGCCTTCGAAGCATGCCGTCAACCGAGGCGAAATGGCTTCTTGGTTCAAGGAGCGCGGATACATCACGATTCATTATGCGGTCAATCCGCATGTCGGCATGCTGTATGCCGTCCGCAAACATTGACTTGACCTTCACCCGGCGTCAGCCCTCAAGCTGAAGAGGACCACGAATCGGGAGGAATAGCCATGATGGACCACGACAGGATTTATCGAAGCGAAGCGGAGCGTTACGACAGAATGATCGCCAGGGAGGATCGCGAAGGCAATCTGATGCGCATGATCCGGGCCGTTGCGCCGGACTTGGACCGGCTTAATGCGGCAGATATCGGAACGGGCACCGGCAGGCTGGCCAGAATGCTGGCGCCTCGCGTCCGATCCATTCTCGCCACGGATGCCTCGCAGGCCATGCTCGACATCGCGGCCATGCATTTACGCGCCGAAGCGGGCACTGATAATTGGAAAACCGTTCCGGGCACGAACGACAAGCTGCCAATCGCGGATAAAAGCATCGACTTGCTTACCGCAGGCTGGACGATCTGCTACTCGGCCAGCTCCAATATCCCGGACTGGGAGGGAAATCTGGCTCGGATCGTCGATGAACTATCCAGAGTCCTGAAGCTTGGCGGCACGGCCATCCTGTTCGAAAATTACGGCACGGGCGCAAGCGAACCGAATCCGCCGGATTTTTTGCGAGCGTACTTCTGCAAGCTCGAGCAAGACTACGGCTTCGATCACGCCTGCATCCGAACCGATTATGAATTCGAAAGCCCGGAAGAAGCGGCGGAGCTGACCGACTTCTTCTTCGGAAGCGACATCAGTCGGGAAGTCGTCCGTACGCAATCCCGAATAGTTCCGGAATGCACCGGCGTCTGGTGGAAAAGGTTTTAGGCTAGTCAAAGCGCCGCGCAGCAAAAAGGCATTGCCAGAGAGCGCAGCGAACCTAGGCAATCTCTCAAAACCAACTTCGCCGCCAAGAACCCGGCGGCCCCCAATTGCCGGAGAGCGCAGCGAAGCCCTGGCAATCCCCCAAAAACCAACTTCGCCGCCAAGAACCCGGCGGCCCGAAATTGCCGGAGAGCAGCGAAGCCCTGGCAATCCAGTCCCCGCGCCTAAAGTAAAGCGTGTCCCGAACGGGACGAAAGCGAGCCAAGCACGCTGAACCGTATCGCGCGGCTCTGTCCCGCATCGCGTTCTCATGGTCCCGCAAGGGACAGCAGGCAGCTCACAACCGCCAAATGTCAAAGCGTGTCCCGAACGGGACGAAAGCGGGCCTAGCTGGCATCGGCTCGGGTGCGCTTCTCTGCAGCTCATACGTTATACCATTCGGGTGTCCAGAGGGCGGAGCCATAGGGGTCCCCCTTGGAGAAGGGGGATTTAGGGGGTGGAATAGTAACTGTCGACAGATCAACACGACTAAGGTAAACTATTTTTTAATAAGCATTTTAGAATGAGGCGGAGTGCGCTTCAAACAGAGGAGAGCAGGGACGATGAACTTTACCAAAATGCACGGACTCGGCAACGACTTTATCGTGGTCGCCGGCGAATCGAAACTACCGGACAACGCCGCGCAGCTGGCAGAACAGCTGTGCAACCGTTTCTTCGGCATCGGCGCCGACGGACTCGTTTATATTTTGCCTTCGGAGCAAGCGGACTTCCGGATGCGCATCATCAACTCGGACGGCTCCGAGGCGGAGCAATGCGGTAACGCGATCCGCTGCGTGGCCAAGTACGTCTTCGACAACGGCCTCACGGACAAGGAAACGCTGACGATCGAGACGCTCGGCGCGGGCGTGCAGGAAGTGCAGCTCACCGTCGATAACGGCCAAGTGCGCAAAGTGCGCGTCAACATGGGCCAGCCGATTCTCGAAGGCTTGAAAGTGCCGACGACGATCGACGCCAACCCGGTCATCGACCAGTCGATCGAAGTCGACGGCCGCGAATTCAAATTCACGGCGGTCTCGATGGGCAATCCGCACTGCGTCATCTACGTGGACGACGCGGTCAATTTCGACCTGGCGACATGGGGGCCGAAGCTGGAAGTCCATCCGCTGTTTCCTCGCAAAATCAACGTGGAATTCGTCACGGTGCGGTCGAAGGACTTCACGGACATGCGCGTCTGGGAACGCGGCGCCGGCCCGACGCTGGCGTGCGGCACGGGCGCATGCGCGACGGTCGTCGCTTCGGTCCTGAACGGACTGACGGACCGGACGGCGACGGTTTCGCTGAAGGGCGGCGACCTGCTCATCGAGTGGGACGAAGCGACGAACTTCGTGTTCATGACGGGACCTGCCGAAGAAGTGTACCGCGGAACGGTTTAAGCAACGGATGAAGGAGTCATGACAATGAAACCGGACTTAAGGGAAGCGCTGCGTGCGCGCATCTTGACCGGCGACGGCGCGATGGGAACCTACCTGTACGGGATGGGGTTCCCTGTCGGCGTTTCCTACGAAGAATTCAACTTGCTGCGGCCGGAGGTCATCGCGGACGTACATCGCCGCTACTACGAAGCCGGGGCAAGATTAATAGAGACGAACACGTTTTCGGCCAACTTGATGAGCTTGACGAATTACGGGCTCGACGAAGACGTGGAAGCGATCAACAAGGCAGGCGTTCGCATTGCGCGGGACGCCGTAGGCAGCGATGCGTACGTCGTCGGAGCGGTCGGCTCCATCCGGGCGGGGAAGCGCAAGAACATCTCGCCCATCCAATTGGAGCATCTGTTCCGGCAGCAGATCGAAGCGCTGCTGAGCGAGGGCGTGGACGGCATTCTGCTGGAAACGTTCTACGATCTGGAAGAAGCGCTGCTGGCGCTCCGGATCGTGCGCGGCTTGTCCAATACGCCGGTCATGTGCCAATTCGCGGTCGAGAAGGAAGCGGTCACGCTGGACGGCAAGCCGATCGCGCTGGCATTCGAGAGCCTGCGGACGGAAGGCGCGGACGTCGTCGGTTTTAACTGCCGCAGCGGCCCGAACGGTATCTTGCGCGCCATCGATTCCATCGCAGGCGATATCAAGCTGCCGCTGTCCGTCTTCCCGAATGCCGGGATTCCCGATTACGTGGACGGTAAGTACCAATACACGTCGACGCCGGAGTACTTCGCGGAATCGGCGCGCAAGTTCGCCGACCGCGGGGCGCGCATTATCGGCGGCTGCTGCGGCACGACCCCGGAGCATGTCGCGGCGATCGCGGCGGCGCTGGATGGTTACGTCCCGCAGCCGGTCGATCCGGCCGATCGGCTGCATCCCGCACCCTTGGAGCGGCTCAGCGTACGCGAGACGAAAGCGCCGGAACGCACGCCGAAATCGGAGCCGACGATCGTGGATTTGGTGAAAGCCCGCCATACCGTCATCGTCGAGCTGGATCCGCCGCGCGATCTGGATATCCATAAATTCATGGAAGGCGCGAGGGCGCTGAAGGCGATCAAGGCGGACGCCGTCACGATGGCGGATAATTCCTTGGCCGTCACGCGGATGAGCAACATCGCGCTGGCTTCGCTCGTGCAGCATCAGGTCGGCATCCGACCGCTCGTGCATATCGCGTGCCGCGACCGCAACCTGATCGGCACGCAGTCCCACATGATGGGGCTGGACGCGCTCGGCATCGATCACGTGCTGGCGGTCACGGGCGATCCCGCCCGGTTCGGCGACCTGCCGGATTCGAGCTCGGTCTACGACCTGACTTCGTTCGAGATGATCCGCATGATCAAGCAACTGAACGAAGGCGTGGCCTTCTCGGGCAAGCAGCTGAAGCAGCGGGCGAATTTCATTACGGGTACGGCGTTTAATCCCAACGTCAAATATTTGGACAAAGCCGTCGCCCGGCTGGAACGGAAAATCGAGTCCGGCGCGGACTATATCATGACGCAGCCGGTTTACGACAAAGAACTGATCGCGCGGATCGCGGAAGCGACCAAGCACCTGCAGGTGCCGATCTTCATCGGCGTCATGCCGCTGGCGAGCGGGCGAAACGCGGAATACCTGCATAACGAGGTGCCCGGCATCCAACTGTCGGACGAAGTCCGCAAGCGAATGGCCGCTCTCGAGGGCGAGTCGGGCCGGGCGGAAGGCGTCCGCATCGCGGAGGAGCTGCTGGATACGGCGCTGGAATACTTCAAGGGCATCTATTTGATTACGCCGTTCATGTTCTACGACATGACGGTGAAGCTGACGGATTACGTGTGGCGAAAAACAGGCAGTTTGACGAGATAACCTCGTTTTTTCTCCCGTTTTCGCTTTGACACTTGTTCGTCCGATGAAAATGAATTAATATAGACTTTGGATGCACTTGCCAAGCCGCCTCCGATGCGCTAGAATAAGGGGCTCATATCCCTTGCCGTCGCATAGGCGTTCGGCTGGTCGAACGTATGCTCCGGACTTTTTTCGTCAAGAATAGTGCAATATTCTGCCTCTCGCAGTTTTCATCATTCTTGCGCTTATCGATATATCGTGTACTATTCATAATCATGCACGAGAGATACCGGAGGGGAACATAACCATGGCCATCAAACTCATCAATATCGGTTTCGGCAACATCGTTTCAGCCAATCGGATCATTTCGATCGTGAGCCCGGAATCGGCGCCGATCAAACGGATCATTCAAGAAGCGCGCGACCGGCACATGCTGATCGACGCGACATACGGACGTCGCACCCGCGCCGTGATCATCACGGACAGCGACCACGTCATTTTATCCGCAGTACAGCCGGAAACGGTTGCGCATCGTCTATCGACTAAGGATGACGATCACGACGAATAGTAACGGGGAGTCATATGAAAAGAGGATTGTTGATTGTATTGTCCGGTCCTTCCGGCGTAGGCAAGGGAACGGTCTGTTCCGAGCTTCGGCATAAGCAGAACGATTTGGTTTATTCCGTATCGGCCACGACGCGCGCTCCTCGCCAAGGGGAAATCGACGGCATCAATTATTTTTTCAAGAGCAAGGAACAGTTTCAGGACATGATCGCGCGCGACGCGCTTCTGGAGTACGCGGAGTACGTCGGGAATTATTACGGAACGCCGCGCGATTTCGTCGAGCGTACGCTCGCTTCGGGCAAGGACATCATTCTTGAGATCGAAGTGCAGGGCGCGCTCAAAGTAAAAGAAAAATTCCCTCAAGGCGTGTTTATCTTCTTGGTACCGCCGTCTCTTGACGTGCTCAAACAGCGGATTACGGGCCGCGGTACGGAGAATGCCGATATTATCGACCACCGGATGAACGTGGCGGTGGAAGAGATGAATTTGATTCATTATTACGATTATGCCGTCGTGAACGATCAGATCGATGCCGCATGCCACCGCATTCAAAGCATCATCGTCGCGGAACATTGCCGCAGAGAGCGATTTATCGAAGAACTCGAAGAAGTGAAGGAAGCTTCCGAGAAAGCATGAGTGGGGTGAAGGAACGTTGTTGTATCCATCGATCGATGAAATGATGAAGAAAGTGGACAGCAAGTATTCGCTTGTCGTCGCGGCCTCGCGTCGTGCGCGCAAACTTCGTGACGGAGGCAAGAGCGAGATTCGCAATCCGAAGTCGCACAAATACGTCGGCATTGCGCTGGAGGAGATCTACCAGGATATCCTGGTGGTCGAGAGCACGCTGAACAAGAAAGACGAATGAAGGACTGAATAACAACCCTCGCGGTTGTTATTTTTTTAATCCCAGACAGATTTGGCGCTGAGCGGCGGGCGGTATTCATCCGACCGGAAGGTCGGGCGCGCGACGCAAACATGAGATTGAGAGGAGAGACGGCCATGCTTCAAGGCAAAACGATTCTGCTTGGGATTTCCGGCGGCATAGCGGCTTATAAGGCGGCGACGATCTGCAGCAGGCTTACGCAGGCGGGCGCGAAGGTGCGCGTCATCATGACGGAATCGGCGACCAAGTTCATCGCGCCGATAACGCTTCAGGTTTTATCGCGGCATTCCGTCTATCTCGACACGTTCGACGAATTCGATCCGTCGGTCGTGGCGCACATCGACGCGGCGGACAGCGCGGATCTGGTCCTGGTCGCTCCGGCGACGGCGAACATCCTGGGCAAGATGGCAAACGGGCTCGCGGACGATTTTCTGAGCACGACCCTGTTGGCGGCGACGGCTCAAGTGATCGTGGCGCCGGCAATGAACGTGCATATGTACGCGCATCCCGCCGTGGAACGGAACATGCGCCTGCTCGCGGAGCGCGGCGTTCGTTTCGTGGAACCGGGAACGGGGCTGCTCGCCTGCGGGTATGTCGGCAAAGGCCGTTTGGCGGAGCCGGAAGAGATCGTGTTTGCCGTGGAGCAGTGGTTCGCGTCGCGGACGGAACTCGCGGGCAAGCGCGTGCTCGTGACGGCCGGCGGTACCGTCGAGCGCCTTGATCCCGTCCGGTACTTGACCAACGATTCATCCGGCAAAATGGGCTTTGCCCTGGCGGAAGCCGCGGCGAACCGCGGCGCGGACGTGACCTTGATCGCGGCCAGGACCACGGCGCCGCCGATCGAAGGCGTCAAGCTCGTGCGCGTGGAATCGGCGGAACAGATGCTGGAAGCGGTGCTGGAGCGCTACGATTCCGCCGATCTGGTCATCAAGGCGGCAGCCGTCGCCGACTACCAGCCGGTCGCGCAGGCAGCCGCCAAGATCAAGAAAAGCGACGAGCGGCTCGTCATCGAGCTTGAACGGACGACGGATATCCTGAAGACGCTCGGCGAGCGCAAGACGCATCAATTTCTCGTCGGCTTTGCCGCGGAGACGGAACAGCTGGCGCAGTACGCCATGGACAAGCTCGCCAGGAAAAACTGCGACCTCGTCGTCGCGAACGACGTGTCCCGGGACGGTGCGGGCTTCAACGGCGACACGAACGTCGTGGAGGTGTTCGGCGAAGAAGGCTTGATCGAGTCGCTGCCCATGCTGCATAAGCGGGAAGTGGCGGAGCGCCTGCTTTCGCGGATCGTGCTGCGGATGCGGGAAAAAGCGGCCAAGGAGGCCGCGGAATGATCGCCAGAGTCATCGTGGACGTACCGAGCCGCGCGACGGATCGGCCGTTCGATTATGGCATCCCGGATGCCATGAGCGGCTGGGTGGAGGTCGGCAGCCGCGTCGGCGTGCCGTTCGCCGGGCGCGTCCTGCAAGGGTTCGTCATCGCGATCGTGCCGTTCGCGGAAGTGGACAGCAAGAAGCTGAAGCCGATCGCCGAGCTGCTGGATCATCTGCCGCCGCTGTCGCCCGATCTCGTGGAGCTGGCGCAGTGGATCAGCGATAAATACTGCTGCGCTTTAACGACGGCGCTGCAGGCGATGATTCCGTCGGCCTTGAAAGGCAAGGCGGATTCCGTCGTGACGCTGGCCGAAGAAGCCGAAGCAAGCGACGGCAGATTGATCGAAGTCGCGGATGAGCCTTGGCTGCATTACGTCCGCCAAAGCGGCGGCGAGGTTCGTTTGGCCCTGCTGCAGGAGCGTTTTCCTGGTGCCGCGGCGAGCATCAAGGCGGCGATTCAGCGCGGCACGCTGGAGGAACGGGTATCGATCCGAGACCGGCTGGCGGTCCGCAAGGTGTTGACGGTGTTCCCTCCGGAGAATCCGGCGGAAGCCGAGGCGTCGATTGCGGCTGCATCATCTAGGGCGGCGAAGCAGCAGGAAGTGGCGCGCTATATGCTCGAGCATCGTGAGCCGATTCCGCTTGCCGCGCTGGCGCAAGCGCTGTCGATGACGACGGGGACGATCCGCGGGGCCGAAGAAAAGGGCTGGATCTTGATCCGCGAAACGGTGCAGCAGCGCGATCCGTATGCGGGACGCGGCTTTCGGCGGACGGAGCCGCTCAGCCTGACGGAGGGGCAGCAGGCCGTGTACGACGAACTGGCGGAGGCGCTCGATAACGAATCGTCGCGGGTCTTCCTGCTTCATGGCGTTACGGGCAGCGGCAAAACGGAAGTATACCTGCAGGCCATCGAACGCTGCTTGAAGGATGAACGCCAAGCGATCGTGCTCGTGCCGGAAATCGCCCTGACGCCGCAGATGGTGGAACGGTTCAAGGGCCGGTTCGGCGATTCCGTCGCCGTCATGCACAGCCGGCTGTCGAGCGGCGAGCGTTACGACGAATGGCGCAAGATCCGCGAAGGGCGCGCGCAAGTCACGGTCGGCGCGAGGTCGGCCGTATTTGCTCCGTTCAAACGGATCGGCCTTATCATCATCGACGAGGAGCACGAATCGTCGTACAAGCAAGAAGAGAGTCCCAAGTACCACGCGCGGGACGTGGCCGTCTGGCGGGCGAGGCAGCATAACGCGCTCGTCGTGCTGGGCTCGGCGACTCCGTCGCTGGAATCGTTCGTGGCGGCTTCCGCTTCGCGGGGCCAAGAGGCGGACGGCAACGCGTCCCCGTCGGTCAAGCGCGGCGCGACGCTGCTGCCCATGCCGGACCGGGTCGGAGGCAGACCGCTGCCGAAGGTCCATCTGATCGACATGCGGGATGAACTGAAGGGCGGCAACCGGTCGATGTTCAGCCGGCAGCTGCACGAAGCGCTGCTGCTGCGGCTCGAACGGGGCGAGCAATCCGTGCTGCTGCTGAACCGCAGGGGATATTCCACGTTCGTGATGTGCCGCTCCTGCGGCTATACCGCGCAATGTCCGCACTGCGACATCTCGCTCACCTACCATCAGAAATCGAAAGCCCTTCGCTGCCATTACTGCGGACATGCCGAGCAAGCGCCGGAAGTGTGCCCCTCCTGCGAGAGCGAGCATATCCGGTTCTTCGGAACCGGCACGCAGCGGGTCGAAGAGGAACTCGCCAAGCTGTTTCCGGGCATCCGCGTCATTCGCATGGACGTGGACACGACGACGGAGAAGGGCTCGCACGAGAAGTGGCTGACGCAGTTCGGCAACCGCGAAGCGGACGTGCTGCTCGGCACGCAGATGGTCGCCAAAGGGCTCGATTTTCCATATGTTACGTTAGTGGGCGTCATTGCCGCGGATACGTCCCTGCATCTGCCCGACTTTCGCGCGGCGGAGAAGACGTTCCAGCTGCTGACGCAGGTCGCGGGCCGCGCGGGAAGGCACGAGCTGCCGGGCGAAGTCGTCGTGCAGACGTACAATCCCGAGCACTATGCCATCGTGAGCTCGCAGCATCACGATTATTCGTCCTTCGTGCAGGAGGAGCTGAAGCACCGCCGGTTTATGGCGTATCCGCCGTTTTGCAGGCTGATTCTCGTGACCCTCTCGCATGAGCAGTTGGCCTTGCTGATCTCGGAGGGGGAGAAGCTCGCTTCGACGCTTCGCGATCTCGCGCGGGCGGCCGGGGTGAAGAGCTCCGACGACGGGGACGGCAGCCGGTTTATCGACATTTTAGGGCCCGTCGCCTCGCCGATCCCGCGGATGAAAGATCGCTATCGTTTTCAATGTATGATAAAATATCGGGGAAATGTCGGCGCTTCGGACCTGTTGAAACAAGCGATTTCGCTGCTTTCCGGGACGAACGGGCAGCCGCCCGTCACGATGAGCGTGGACGTCGATCCGCAAGTGATATTATAACGTATACCCATAGAGCTGGTATAAACTGGGAGGTTTCTTTTTATGGCAATTCGATTAATCGTGCAGGATCCGGATCCGGTGCTTCGGGAGCGGGCGATCGAAGTGACGAAATTCAATGCCAATTTGCATAAATTGCTGAACGATATGGCGGAAACGATGTACGATGCCGACGGCGTCGGCTTGGCCGCGCCGCAGGTCGGCATTTCCAAGCGCGTGATCGTGGTCGACGTGGGGGATGATCGCGGATTGATCGAAATGGTCAATCCCGAGATCGTGGAAGCGTCGGGCGAGCAGCTCGGACCGGAAGGCTGCCTGAGCATCGCCAAATTGAACGGCGACGTTCGCCGCGCGCTGCATATCAAGGTCAAAGGCTTTGACCGCAACGGCGCGCCGATCGAGCTGGAAGCGAGCGAATTTCTGGCCCGCGCGTTTCAGCATGAAATCGACCATTTGAACGGGGTGCTGTTTACGGATATCGCGGAATCGATCTACGACATCAGCAATCGCCCGCGCCAGGACGGTGAGTGAGTCGATGCGCATCGTATTCATGGGCACGCCGGAATTCGCCGTGCCATCCCTGGAAGCGATCCTGGAAGCTGGGCATACGGTCGAGTTGGTCGTCACCCAGCCTGACCGTCCGAAAGGCCGAAAAAAAACGTTGACGCCGCCTCCGGTCAAGGAAGCGGCGCTTCTTCGCGGCCTCGAGACCGCGCAGCCGGAGCGGCTTCGCAAATCCGAAACGGTCGACCGCATTGCCGCGTTGAAGCCGGATCTCATCGTCACCGCGGCGTACGGGCAGATTTTGCCCAAGGCCGTGCTCGACGTGCCGCGGCTCGGCTGCATCAACGTGCACGGCTCGTTGCTGCCGCGCTATCGGGGCGGGGCGCCGATCCAGCGCGCCATCATGAACGGCGAGACGAAGACCGGCGTCACCATCATGTATATGGCCGAAGGCCTCGATACCGGCGACATGATCAGCGTGGTGGAAGTGCCGATTGCCGATGACGATACGTCGGGGACCTTGTTCGCGAAGCTGACCGTCGCCGGCGCGAAGCTGCTGGCCGAGACGCTGCCCGCCATCGAAGCGGGGATCGCGACGGCAACGCCGCAAAATCATGACGAGGCGACGTACGCGCCGAATTTGACCCGCGACGACGAACGCATCGACTGGGGCCGCACGGCCCGCGGCATCTACGATCAAGTGCGCGGCCTGTCGCCGATGGCGGGCGGGTTCACGCTGTGGAACGGCGAACCGTTCAAAGTATGGGGCTGTTCGCCGATCCAGCGCGGCGCTTCGGCGGACGAGCCGGGAACGGTGCTCGATGCGTCCGACGACGGCATCGTCGTGCAGACCGGCGAAGGCGCGCTGCTGCTGACGGTCATTCAGCCGGCGGGCAAGAAGGCGATGGGCGCAGCCGAATGGCTGAAAGGCGCGCGGCTGACGCCGGGCGCGAGCTTCGGCGGCGGAGGGGAAGCGTGAGCGTCGGCGGTGGCAAAGGGCCATCGGCGAACGGACAAGCCTCCGGCGCGAAGCAATCGGCTCCCGGAGGCGGCAAGCGGCCGGGAAAGGCGCCGACGAAGCCCGGACAAACGGGCAAGCGGCATGGATTCAGGGCCGGAGCCGCGTCCAAACCGGCGCCGAAGCCCAAGCCGGAGCCAAGGCGCAAGACGGCTCGTGAAGTCGCCCTCGACACGCTCGTGCGCGTCATGGAAGCGGGCGCGTACAGCAATTTGCAGCTGAACCGCGCGCTGCAGGACGCGGGGCTCTCCAAGGCGGATGCCGGGCTTGCGACCGAGCTGGTGTACGGGACGATCCAACACCAGCGCCTGCTCGACGACCGGCTGAACGCGCTGATCACGAAAGGATTCGCCAAATTAACGCCTTGGGTGCTGGCGCTGCTTCGCATGAGCGCTTACCAACTGCTGCTGCTCGACCGGATCCCGCCGCACGCGGCCGTCAACGAGGCCGTCGTCATCGCGAAGCGGCGCGGACACAGCGGCATCTCCGGCATGGTCAACGGCGTGCTTCGCAATATGGAGCGCAGCTTGGACGAGCTCAGGCAGCCGATCGAGCTCGCGGATCCGGTGCGGAGAATCGGCATCGCGCATTCGTATCCCGATTGGCTGGTGAGGCGCTGGATCGACGGCTACGGCGAAGAAATCGCCGAACGAATTTGCGCCTCCGGCAACGAACGGCCTCATGCCAGCCTTCGAATCAACCCGCTGAAGCTGTCGCGCGAGAAAGCGCTGGAGCTGCTCGCCGCAAGCGGTTTTGAAGCGGAGCCGTCCGAGCTTGCGGCGGAAGGCGTCGTCGTCAGCGGCGGCGGCAACCTTGCTCAATCCGATGGATATCGCGACGGCTGGTGGACCTTGCAGGACGAAAGCTCGATGCTCGTGGCGGACGCGTGCGCGCCGGAGGCCGGCATGAACGTGCTGGATTGCTGCGCCGCGCCCGGCGGCAAGGCGACGCAGCTCGCCGAGCTGATGGAAGACCGGGGGCAGGTCGTCGCCAACGACATCCATCCCCACAAGCAGCAGTTAATTGACGAACATGCCGCCCGCCTGGGGCTGAGTTCGGTGCTTACCGTCGTCGGCGACGCGGGCAAACTGACGGAACGTTTCGCGCCCGGAAGCTTCGATCTCGTGCTGCTGGACGCGCCATGCTCCGGCTTCGGCGTCATACGGCGCAAGCCGGAGATCAAGTGGACGAAGTCGGAGGCGGACGTCGCCGCGATCGCTTCCCTGCAGGCGGAGCTGCTGGACGAGGCCGCCAAGCTCGTGCGTCCCGGGGGAACGCTCGTCTACAGCACCTGCACGATCGAACAGGAAGAAAACGAGAAGCAGGTACTGAAATTCTTGTCTCGCCACGAATCCTATGAGCTGGATGCCGAATGGCCCGCGCGCGTGCTTCACCCGTTGCGGACGAACGGAATCATCGGGGACGAATTCGAAGGCATGGTTCAATTGCTTCCGCAGCATTTCGGCAGCGACGGCTTTTTCATCGCCCGTCTCAAACGGCTGGCGACGTAATGCCGCGAACGGACTGCCCGCAGGAAGCCCAAACGCCCGTAGCGGCCGAAAGTGGCCTGCTATGGGCGTTTGTGGTAAAATAAACGGTGGCGGTTCGCCTACAAGGACCCCATGAAAACATTTTCCAGAGAAACAGGTGTTTAACCGATGAAACCGTTCATCTACGACTATACGCTGGAGCAGCTGCAAGATTGGATGAAAGAGAACGGCGAGTCCGCATTCCGCGGCACGCAGCTGTTCGAATGGCTCTACGTGAAGCGCGTCAACAGCTTCGAAGACATGAGCAACCTTTCCAAGGCGCTTCGGGAAAAACTGCACGACCATTTTCAATTCGTCACGCTCAGCGAGATCACCCGGTTCGAATCCAAGGACGGCACGGTGAAGTTTCTGTTCGGCCTGCACGACAACCATGCGATCGAGACGGTCATCATGCGCCACAGCTACGGCAACAGCATCTGCGTGACCACGCAGGTCGGCTGCCGCATCGGCTGCACGTTCTGCGCCTCGACCCTGGGCGGGTTGAAGCGCAATCTGACCGCCGGCGAGATCGTGGCCCAGGTCGTCGTCGCCCAGCAAATGCTCGATGCGACGGAAGAGCGCGTCTCCAGCATCGTCATCATGGGCTCCGGCGAGCCGTTCGAGAACTACGACGCCACGATGACGTTCCTTCGCAACATGATCCATGAGAAGGGCCTCAACATCGGCCAACGTCACATCACGGTGTCCACGAGCGGCATCGTGCCGAGCATGTACAAGTTCGCGGAAGAGAACACGCAGATCAATCTGGCGATCTCGATCCATGCGCCCAACGACAAGCTTCGCTCCAAGCTGATGCCGGTCAACCGCCGCTTCCCGTTCGAGGAAGTGATGGAGGCTTGCCGGAATTACATCGCGAAGACGGGACGCCGGATTACGTTCGAATACGCCTTGATCGGCGGCGTGAACGACCAGAACGAGCACGCGGAAGAGCTGGCGCAGGTACTGAAAGGGATGCTGTGCCACGTCAACCTGATTCCGGTCAACCATGTGCCGGAGCGGGATTACGTGCGTACGCCGCGCGAGCAAATTTTCGAGTTCCATCGCATACTGGAGAAAAACAAAATCAATGCCACCATCCGCAGAGAACAGGGTCACGACATCGCAGCGGCTTGCGGACAACTACGCGCTAAACATATGGAGTCTACGGCGGGGTGATGAGTCTTGAAAATGGCTTTGCGGAGTGACATCGGAAGAATTCGACTCGTAAATGAAGACCGGGGCTGGTCCGAGGAACTGGAACCCGGTCTTGTCGTTGCCATCGTGGCCGACGGCATGGGCGGCCACCAGGCTGGCGACGTGGCAAGCAAGCTTGCCGTCGATACGTTTCGCGAAGCGTTGCAGGGCACGACGAAGGCCCTTACGCTGGAAGAGCGCAGGACGCTGATCAGTCAAGCGATTCTGCAGGCCAATGAAGTCGTGTTCGACACGGCATCCAATAACGAGCAGTACCATAATATGGGCACGACGGTCGTGGCGGCGCTGCTGACCGAGGACAACGGCGTCATCGGCCATATCGGGGACAGCCGCGCCTATCAATGGCGGGACGGCAGCTTGACGCAGTTGACGGAAGACCATACGCTCGTGAACGAACTGGTCAAATCCGGCCAAATCACGCCGGAGGAAGCCGAGCGGCACCCGCGCCGCAACGTCCTGACGCGGGCGTTGGGCACGGACGAGCAAGTGGAGGTCGACATCAGGGGCATTTCCTGGATGAAGGACGACTTGCTGCTGATTTGCAGCGACGGTCTTTCCAGCATGATCAGCGCGGCCGCGATCGTCGAGACGCTGCAGCAAAGCGAGCTGGATTTGGACCAGAAGGCGGACAGGCTCGTTCAACTCGCGCTGCAGGCCGGCGGGGACGACAATATTACCGTCGTGCTGCTGCATCATGCCGAAGACACAGAGCTTGAGAGGTGATCGACATGATAGGACATGAACTTGGCGGAAGGTACGAAATCATCACGCGCATCGGCGGCGGCGGCATGGCGCTCGTCTACAAGGCGCATGACGTGCTGCTGAACCGGTTCGTCGCGGTCAAAGTGCTTCGCCAGCAATTCGTGCATGACGAAGAATTCATTCGGCGGTTCAGACGGGAAGCGCAGTCCGCGGCGGCACTTTCGCATCCCAACGTCGTCAGCATCTACGACGTGGGCCAGGAGGACGATACGCACTATATCGTCATGGAATACGTCGAAGGCCACAATTTGAACGAAATCATTAAGGAACGCGCGCCGCTGCAGGCCGAGGAAGCGGTCAGGATCGCGGTCCAGATATGCGACGCTCTGGAGCACGCGCATCATAATCAAATCATTCATCGCGATATTAAGCCGCATAATATTCTCATCGGCAAGAACGGACGCGTGAAGGTGACGGATTTCGGCATCGCGCGCGCGGTGACGTCGTCGACGATCACGCAAACCGGTTCCATGGTAGGCTCGGTGCATTATTTCTCGCCCGAGCACGCGAAGGGAACCGCGACCGGCGAGAAGTCGGATCTGTATTCGCTCGGCATCGTGCTCTATCAGATGCTTACGGGCAAGCTGCCGTTTCTCGGCGAAAGCCCCATCAGCATCGCGCTGAAGCATCTGCAGGAGAATTTCGAGGAACCGCGCGAGCTCAATCCGTACATACCGCAGAGCGTCGAGAACGTGATTCTGAAGGCGATGCGCAAAAATCCGAACGAGCGTTACCGCTCGGCGGCCGAGATGCTGAAGGATCTCGAAACCTGCCTGCATCCCGACCGGTTGACGGAGCCCAAAATCGAGTTCAATAATCCCGATCTCGACGAGACGCGCGTCATGCCCGCCATTCGCGGCAGCATCGCGGGCACGCTGAACGATTCGACGATTGCGGGCAGAGCCGACAAATCGGTCCCGATCGCCGATCGCTCCGAGCGGGAGAGGCAAGCCCCCGCTCGTCAGACCGCTTCCGCGGCCGCCGCGGAAGCGGAGGCGCCGGACGAGCCGGAAGACCGCTGGGACGCAAGCGGCATGGAGGAGAAGCGCAGGCGCAGATGGGTCAAGCCCGTCGTGACGGTCGCCTCGACGCTGATCGTGATCGCGCTCGTCTATTGGGGCGCCATGACCGTGCTCGGCTGGTTCGACATCGAAGAGGTCGACGTGCCATACGTCGTCAACATGAACGAGACCGACGCCCGCAGCACGTTGGAGAAGGCGGGTCTGAAGGTGGAAGATCCGCCGGTATACATGGACAAGGAAGGCGTTGCCAAAAACATCGTCTACGAGCAGTCGAAGCCCAACCAACGGGTGAAGGTGGGGTCGTTCATCAAGCTGTACGTCAGCACGGGGCCGAAGTTGGAGAAGGCCGACAGCTACGTCGGCAAGTCTTACGAGGATACCGTCGCCGCGCTCGTCGCCCTGGGCGTGGGCGAGGACCGTATTTCCAAGAAAGACGACTACAGCGACGAACCGCCGGGAACGATTCTCGATCAGACGCCGGAGGCGGGCGCCGAGTTCGATCCGAAGAAAGCCGAGTTCGCCTTCACGGTCAGCCAAGGCAAGGAAACGTTCAAGATGCCGAAGGTTATCGGCATGAAGGAAAGCGAAGCCATTGCCCTGCTGCGTTCCAAAGGGCTCGTCATCAACGAGGCCGACATCGTCCGCGAACCGGGCTACAAGCCGACCGGCGAGGTCGTCGCCCAATATCCGTACGATCCCGACGCGCAGGTGGCCAAAGGCGCGGCGATTACGCTTACCGTCAGCTCCGGCCTGCCGGACGACGCGCTGGAATACACCTTTAATATCGTGATATCGCCGGCGCAGGCGGGCAAATCGAGCGAGATTCGGATTACGTATACCGACGCGACCGGGGAAGACATCGATTGGGGCAAACGGACGATCAAGGATACGCAGACGTTCCCGGTAAAGGTCATCCTCGCGCCCAATACGGAAGCCAGGGTCAAGATCTTCCGGGACGGACAAGATACCGATACGTTCTCGAAGACGTACGACGACGTGAAATCGGGCGCCGATTCAACGCCGGAGAACGTGCCGGGCTTGGATCCGCCGCCTGCCGATCTACCAGCAAACACCGAGGAGAATCCAACGAATGGCAGTACGAACGCGGACACAAACACCGATGACGCAGCCGGGCAATAAGGACGCGAAGTCCGGACGAATCGTCAAGGCGCTCAGCGGCTATTATTACGTGCGTCCGTTCGATGCGCCTCCGGGAGCGGCGGACATTCAGTGCAGGGGACGCGGCATCTTCAAGAAACGGGGCGAATCGCCTCTGGTCGGCGACGTCGTCGAGTTCGAGGAGACCGAGAACGGCGAAGGCGCCGTCAACGCGCTCATGTCCCGAAGCACCGAGCTGATCCGTCCGCCGGTGGCGAACGTGGATCTGGCCGTGCTGGTCTTCTCCGTGACGGAGCCCGCGCTCAATCTGCAGCTGCTCGACAAATTTCTTGTGCATATCGAGCATGCCGGCATCGACGCGATACTATGCTTAAGTAAGCAGGATTTGGCGGAAAACGGCGAGGAATCGGCGGAAGCGGAGCAGGCGATGAACGAGGTCGTGCGCATCTATGAGCCGATCGGGTATGAAGTGCTCGTGACCAGCTCGAAGCGGGGAGCGGGCACTTCGGCGCTCAAGGAACGGCTTCAGGGGCATTTGGCGGTGTTCGCCGGGCAATCCGGCGTCGGGAAATCGTCGCTCCTGAACGCCCTCGTTCCGGGGCTTACGCTCGAAACGAACGAAATCAGCAACCGGCTCGGACGGGGGAAACATACGACGCGGCATGTCGAGTTGATCGATATCGGCGGCGGCTTCGTGGCGGATACGCCGGGGTTCAGCCAGCTCGATTTCGCGGAGCTCGGCATCGAAGAGCTGGGAAGCTGCTTCAAGGAAATGCGGGCGCTGTCTTCCTCCTGCAAATTCCGCGGCTGCACGCATATCCATGAACCGGAATGCGCGGTGCTGGCGGCGCTCGCGAACGGCGAGATCGCGCCGAGCCGGCATGCCAACTACGTGTTGTTCATGGCGGAAATGAAAGAGAAGAAGCGGAGGTACTGAAAATGTCTATCATTGCACCATCGATCCTGTCCGCGAATTTCGCGGCGCTCGGAGAAGAAATACAAGACGTGGACCGTGCCGGCGCGGATTGGATTCATATCGACGTCATGGACGGCCATTTCGTGCCGACGCTGACGTTCGGTCCGCAGATCATTCAAGCCGTGAGGCCTGCATCGAAGCTGGTCTACGACGTGCATCTGATGATCGAACGGCCGGAGCTGCATATACCGAACTATGTCTCGGCGGGAGCGGACCGGATCACCGTCCACGCGGAAGCATGCACGCACCTGCACCGCGTTATCCATCAGATCAAGGAAGCCGGCCTGCCCGCGGGGGTGGCGCTTAATCCGGCGACGCCGGTCGGCGCGCTGGAGAACGTGCTGGACGATATCGACATGATCCTGATCATGACCGTCAATCCCGGCTTCGGCGGCCAGAAATTCATTCCGCAGTCGCTGCACAAGATCCGTCAAACGCGCGCGATGCTCGCGGAACGCGGACGCGAAGGCATGCTGATCCAAGTGGACGGCGGCGTTAACGCGGAGACCGCCCCGCTGATCAGGGAAGCGGGAGCTGACGTATTCGTCGCGGGGAATGCCGTTTTCAACGAGAAGGACAGGGCCGCGGCGATCGCTGCTTTGCGTTAAGGGGCGGACGGTATGGGCCAGCGTCTGAAGAAAGGGTTATTGCTGCTTGTGTACAGTGCCGGATGCGGGCTGATGCTGACCGTGTTCACGATCGTCAAAAGTCCGGCGAACCTGTTGTTTTCCTTGCTGGCGATTCTCATCGCGATTCATTATTTCAAGCTGTTCTCCTCGCTCCGCTCGCGAATCGCGTTCGTCGTGCTGGCGATTCTCGGATTTCTGTTTTTCGTGCTGGTGTACGCGGTGATCACGGCCGCGCGGAATGGGACCGTAGGCGCATAGGCAGCGCCGGGAGAAATGGCGTTGCCCCGGCTCCGGGAGGTTTGGAATAGGACAGTCTTGCGATGCATAGGATGGTTACATGAACGAACGTTCCTGTAGCCTTTTTTTGTGGGCACTTTCGAGGCGCGGAACCGTTACGGATGTTTATGCTTGAGTTTTCTGCCTGCAGAAGCTCTTTCAAAGAAGTACCAGCAAACTCTTAGGAGGGGTGGAGCATGAAATTCTATACGATCAAGCTGCCGAAGTTTTTGGGTGGTTTCGTGAAAGCCATCTTAAATACGTTTCAGAAGAGCTGACACAATTGCGACCGGCTGCCCCTGGAACGGCCCCGCGGCAAGAAGGTTTCCGAGCACGGAAGAACGCACGAAGCAGCGATGGTCTTCCGCGTTTCGGCATGCAAAAAAGCACCTGATCACATCAGGTGCTTTTTGTCCATGGCTCAATGCCCTTATACGCGAGTAACGGCTCCGGATTTAAGAGCTTTCGTGCTGACATAGACGCGTTTCGGTTTGCCGTTAACCAGAATTCTTACTTTCTGAACGTTAACGCCCCAAGTGCGGCGGGTTTTGTTGTTAGCGTGCGAAACGTTGTTACCTGTGCCGGGACCTTTGCCCGTGATGAAACATTTGCGAGACATGAAATACACCTCCCTTTAAGAATCGCTCCAAACAAACAGACTACAATATAATAGCATATGTCTGGGCATTCATCAAGGGTTTGTCAATCGCCGTTATCGCGGGCTAGCGCTTAAAAAAGCGTGAAAATAGTCGGGAATAGGCCTCTGGACTTCAAAATCGTTCAAATTTATAGTACAATGTGCATTAGTCCATAATAAAACGGTGAAGGAGTGGTTTTCCATGCCTCTGCAGATTCAATCCGAATTCGGAAGCGTACATATAACCGATCATGTGATCTCCGTCCTTGCCGGGTCAGCAGCGATGGATTGTTATGGACTGGTAGGAATGGCTACAAGGAAGCAGCTCAAGGACGGCATCGCCGAGCTGCTGGGTCGTGATAATCTGTCGCGCGGTGTCGAAGTCCACCGAGAGAACGATTACTTGCACATTGATTTGTACATCATCGTAAGCTACGGCACGAAAATATCCGAGGTCGCTCATAATATCCAGTCAAAAGTGAAATATGTGATGAATGAGGTCGTCGGCGTCAAGGTTGACGTTGTCAATATTTTTGTCCAAGGCGTACGGGTATCTCGGTAGGAAGGGGTAATCTAGCTTGATCAAACGCTTTATAAACGGCCCGGATTTCTCCAGCATGGTCCTGAGCGGAGCGGAAAGCTTGCAGCGAAACGAATCGCGCATCAACGCATTGAATGTATTCCCGGTTCCGGACGGAGACACGGGATCCAATATGAATTTAACGATGACCTCCGGAAAGCGTGAGCTTCAGAAAAACCAGGGCCAAGCAGTGGGCAAAGTTGCGGAAGCGCTTTCTAAAGGCTTGCTGATGGGGGCGCGCGGCAATTCCGGCGTTATTTTGTCGCAGCTGTTCCGCGGGTTTTCCAAAAGCATCGCGAGCCAGGAGCAGATCGACGCCCCGCAGTTCGCCGCGGCGCTGCAGCACGGCGTCGATATGGCCTACAAGGCGGTCGTGAAACCCGTGGAAGGCACGATCCTGACGGTCGCCAAAGATACGGCGAAGCATGCCGTGGCCTTTGCCAAGCGCAACAACGACATCGTTCAGCTCGTGCAGGAGGTGGTTGCCCGGGCGAACGAGTCGCTGGCGCGCACGCCGGATTTGCTTCCGGTGCTCAAGCAGGTCGGCGTCGTGGATTCGGGCGGACAAGGGCTTGTCTGCATCTACGAGGGATTCCTGAGCGCCTTGGCGGATGAGCGCGGAAGCGCGGCCGAGAATCATATCGGCGCGGAATCGGCAGTTGCCGGCGTGTTCCCGTCGGCACCGAGCGCGGCGGTCGGGCCGCCGCAGCGAGCTGCCGCGTTTCAGCCCGTCAGCGCCCAATCCAAGCTCGAGACGGAGCATATCGAGTTCTTGTACGACATGGAGTTCTTCATCAACCGCAAGCAGACCGGTCGGACGGGTCTTCGTTTCGACGAAGCGTTGTTCAAAGGCATGCTGGCCAGGGACGGCGATTCCATCCTCGTGATCGTGGACGACGACATCGTCAAGGTGCACGTCCACACGCGCAAGCCCGGCGACGTGCTCAATTACGCGCTGCCGTACGGCGAGCTGACGGAAATCCATATCCTGAACATGCGCGAGCAGCATCGCGAGCTGCTGCAGGAGGAACAAGGCGCGGCGATCGCGGGCGCGGTTCCGATCGGATCCGCCGAAGAACTGCCGGAGACGGCGGTCGTGGAAGAGGCCGCGCTCGGCCTCGCCGTATCCGAAGTGCTCACGGGGACGCCGGCGGATGCCTTGTCCGCGGAGCACGCCCATGAATGGGCGGCCTTCGGACTGATCGCCGTGGCCATGGGAGAGGGGATTCGGTCGATCTTCCTCGACAACAACGTCGATGTCGTCTTGTCGGGCGGACAGACGATGAATCCGTCGACGGAGGATTTCGTCAACGCGATCGAGACGCTGCCCGCGGAACATATCTTCGTGCTCCCGAATAACAGCAACATTATTTTGGCGGCCCAGCAGGCGGCGGAGTTGAGCGGGCGCAGCGTAACCGTCATCGGCACGCGCAACATTCCGCAGGGCCTCGCAGCCGTATTGGCTTTCCGGGAAGAAGAGTCGGCGGACGTCAACGCGCAGGCCATGAACGATGCCGTGCTGCAGGTGCGCTCCGGCCAAGTGACGAGCGCGGTGCGCAATACGTCGATCGACGGCATCACCATCCAAGAAGGCGATTATATCGGCATTCTGGAGAAGACGATCGTCACCGCTTCCGCGAGCCTTCAGGAAACCTGCCGGGAGCTGCTCGCGCGGATGCTGGAGGACGGCGGCGAGCTCGTCACCGTGCTGACCGGCGAACAGGCGAAATCGTCGGATACCGCGGAATTGACGGCTTGGGCCCGGGAAGCGTTCCCGGATGCGGAGTTCGAGGTTCATGCGGGCGGTCAGCCGCTGTATCCATACTTAATCGCGGTCGAATAGGGGGTGCGGAGATGAGCGGAGTTAAAATCGTTACGGACAGTACGGCAGATATCCCGAAACGCGTGAGAGAGCAATACGGCATCGAAATGATTCCGTTGAAGGTCATGTTCGGAGAAGAATCGTACTTGGACGGCATATCGCTGACCAATGATCAATTTTACGGCAGGCTGGTATCCTCGGCCACGCTGCCGACGACTTCGCAGCCTTCGCCGATGGAATTTACGGAAACCTACCAACGCCTGAGCAAGCAATATCCGGATTCGCCCATCCTATCCATTCATATCTCATCCGCGCTCAGCGGGACGTATCAATCGGCGGTTCTCGGTTCGACGCTGATGGAGGAGCAGGGCGACGTGACCGTCCTCGATTCGAAGACCGTGTCGTACGGCCTCGGGATGCTCGTGGTCAAAGCCGCGGAGATGGCTGCCGCAGGCGCCTCGAAAGACGAGATCGTCGCGGCCGTCGAAGCGATGGCGCGGGATAAGAAGATTTATTTCCTCGTCGATACGCTCGAGTATTTGCAGAAGGGCGGACGGATCGGCAAAGCCGCGGCGTTGTTCGGCTCGATCTTGAACATCAAGCCGATTCTGACGATCGACCCCGAGGGCGAGGTATCCGCCGTCGACAAGGTGCGCGGCACCAAGAAGGCGATGCAGCGCATAATCGACCTGTTGAAGGACGAATACGGCAGCGATCCGCTCGATATGACGGTCGGCTGGACGCGCAAGCGCGAGCTCGCGCTGGAACTGGCCGCGCTGGCGCAGGGGCAGCTGAACGTGCGCAATATCAGGCAGACGGAGATCGGCGCCGTGATCGGCACGCATGCCGGTCCCGGAGCAGCGGCATTATTTATAACGCGGGTGTGAGGTAATGGATATGAAGCTGGATCAACTACCGGTCCGGCAAATGAAAGGCGTGAGCGCTCAGAAGGAATTGGAGCTTCACGCCTTTGGCGTTCAAACGATCGCGGATTTGCTGGACTATTTTCCGTTTCGATACGAGGACTATCGCATTCGGAGCCTGGGGGAAGCGAAAGACGGCGAGAAAGCGACCGTAGAAGGCAAAATCATGGGCAATCCGCTGCTGCAGCGCTACGGCCGGGCGAAGACGAGATTGACCTGCAAGGTAGCCGTGGACGGCGTGCTCGTGACGGCGGTCTGGTTCAACCGGCATTTTCTGCAGGAGCAGCTCGTGCCCGGGCGGGATATCGTGCTGACCGGCAAATGGGAGCAGCACCGGCTGCAAATCACGGTATCGGAGTCGGAATTTCCCGATAAAGGGACGTCCCGGTCCGGAACCCTCCAGTCCGTCTATTCCGTCGGCGGCAGCGTCACGCAGCCGTGGATGCGCAAGACGATCGCGCAGGCGCTGCTGCAATACGGGACGATGGTGGAAGAAATATTGCCGGTCGAGCTGATGGACAAGTACGGCTTCATGCTCCGGCGGGAGGCCGTGCGGCACATCCATCAGCCGGAGGACATCGCGCAAGGACAGGCGGCGCGGCGCAGGCTGGTGTACGAGGAACTCTTCCTCTTCCAGTTGAAGCTGCAGGCTTACCGCTCGCTCAACCGCAAACGGATGGACGGCATCGCCCATGTCGTGGACGCCGAATCGATTCGCGCTTTCTCGCGGACGCTGCCCTTCGAGCTGACGGATTCGCAGAAGAAAGTCGTCAATGAAATCCTGATCGACATGCGGTCTCCTGCTTGCATGAACCGGCTGCTGCAAGGGGACGTCGGCTCCGGCAAGACGGTCGTGGCCGCCATAGCGCTGTTCGCGACCTTCAAAGCGGGCCACCAGGGCGCGCTGATGGTGCCGACCGAGATACTGGCGGAGCAGCATTACCGTTCGCTGGAGAAGCTTCTGGGGGCCGCTGGCATGCAGGTCGCGCTGCTCACGGGCAGCGTGAGCGAGAAGAAGCGCCGCGAGCTGCTCGCCGGGCTGCAAATGGGCTTGATCGACGTCGTGGTCGGCACGCAGGCGATCATTCAAGACGGCGTGTTCTTCCGCAGCCTCGGCCTCGTCGTAACCGACGAGCAGCATCGCTTCGGCGTCAATCAGCGCAGCGTGCTGCGGCGCAAAGGATTGAACCCGGACGTGCTCACGATGACGGCGACGCCGATCCCGCGCACGCTGGCGATCACGGCCTTCGGCGATCTGGACGTGTCCACGCTCAAGGAGCGTCCGCATGGACGCAAGCCGATCCAGACGAATTGGGTGAAGCACAACATGCTGGAACGCGTGCTCGGCTTCATCCGCCGCGAGGTGGAAGCGGGCAGGCAGTGCTACTTCATCTGTCCGCTCATCGAAGAATCGGACAAGCTGGACGTGCAAAATGCCATCGACCTGCATATCCAGATGCAGCAGGCGTTCCCGGACTTGCGCGTGGGGCTGCTGCATGGCAGGCTTTCCGCGGCGGAGAAGGACGAGGTCATGCGCGCCTTCGGCGCGAACGAGGTGCACGTGCTGGTTGCGACCACGGTCGTGGAGGTCGGCGTCGACGTGCCGAACGCCACCTTGATGATCATCATGGACGCGGAGCGCTTCGGCTTGTCGCAGCTGCATCAGCTGCGCGGACGCGTGGGTCGCGGCGGACATCAGTCCTACTGCGTGCTCATCGCGGATCCGAAGTCGGACATCGGCCGGGAGCGGATGCGCATCATGACCGAGACCGATGACGGCTTCGAGGTATCGCGAAGAGACTTGGAGCTGCGCGGGCCTGGCGATTTCTTCGGCACGAAGCAGAGCGGGGTGCCGGACTTCAAGCTGGCCGACATGGCCGTGGATTTCGCGGTGCTGGAAGAGGCGCGGGACGACGCGGCGGAGATCACGGCCAATGCGGATTTTTGGAGCGAGGCTGCCTACGCGCGCCTGCGGGACATGCTGCGGAAGGAGCAACTTTTTCAAGGGGAGCTTCTGGACTAGTTTTTAAAGCCGAGTGCCCGGCATATAGTACATCTAGAGGATGGTTTCGAGGTCAGCCCTATTTTCGGATAGCCATGGCCTCTTAAAGCCGGACGGAGGTGCTATAACCGGAATGAGCTACACCAAATTCGGCATTCGGCCCGAGCTGGTCGAGCGCGTCAAAGCGAAAATGAAAAATCCGGTCGTGAAAGACCGGGTCAAAATGCTGCTGAACGGCGTCAACAAATACGACCTGCAGGATCGCGCGAAGGTGCGCAAGCTCGTCCGCATGTCGGCCGGCATCATGCAGGAGAATCTGACGGAACAGCAGGAAGAGCAGCTGATCGCGTTCGTGATCGCGCAAAAGATCGACCCCAACAATACGCTCCATTTAATCCGCCTCTGGGCGATGTTCCGCTGATCCTCCGGGATCGGCGTTTTTTTTGCCTTGTTCAGCCGTTCGCCCGGAGTGGGGCGATGCAGGATTCGTCGTCTTTGGCGACGTTTCCGACAGCGCCGGCGACCGGGTAGGCTTCCAGCAGCTCGGACGGGAAAGGCTGGAGCAGCCGGTTCAGCCGGACAGGATCGCGCAGGGAGCGGTCCAGCCACGCCGCCTCGTCCTCGGGCTGCAGGATGACCGGCATCCGGTTATGGATCGGTTCCATCAACGCGTTGGGGGCGGTGGTCAAGATCGTGCAGGTGCTGAGCTTGATCCCCTCCGGGGATGTCCACGTATCGTACAGTCCCGCCATGCTGAACAGCTTGCGGTCGCGTTTGACGATGCGCATCGGCTGCTTGCGGTGCTCTTCCTGCTGCCATTCATAAAAGCCGTCGGCCGGGACAATGCAGCGCTTGCGGTCGATCAATTTGCGAAAGGCGGGCTTGTCCCACACCGTTTCGGATCGCGCATTGATCATTTTGGCGCCGAGCTTCATCGTCTCCGCCCAGGAAGGGACCAACCCCCATTTGAGCTCGCCCAGCCGATTTTTCTCGCCGTCGTTGATGACCGCCAGGATCATTTGGCCGGGGGCCACGTTGTATTTGGGCTGCTGGAACGGGACGTTCGTCTCGGCGACCCAGTAATGCAGCATCAATTCCTCCAAAGTCACGGTAATCGTATAGCGGCCGCACATGGCCATCATGCCTCCTCGAGTTCCGAAATCAGGCTATCTTGCATTAGCTATAGTATACTACAGCGGCTAATCGAAGGTAGAGATGACGATACTAAATGATACTGGTTTACGTCGCGATGAAGGAGGGAAAACGGACATGTCGCAGAGGGGCAAAGACCGCGGCAGGCCTTCTTTGCTGGGCTGGCTGCTGCATGCGTTTCGGTTCGTGCGGAATTACGCGGTTCATAAGAGGGATGCCAGAAAAGCGTCGCATGAGCTGGCCGAGCATGCGCTGCCCGCCTCCATGCGCCAAGAACTCGTGCACGAGCTGTTCGCGGCGCTGCAGTCCGAAGCGCAAGGCGACGCCGCGCCCGGCGGGGAGGCGCACGCCAGGACCTCCGCGGAACGCGCCGAGCGCGAACGCGCGCTCATCCACCGTATCCGCCACGAGACGGAGACCGCGAACCGGAACAACGTCACGCGCACGGAGGCTTACCGCGCCGTATACTACCGGTGTCCGGAGCTCCAGTGGGCGTTGCTGGCCCATCTCGTCTCCCGGAACGGCGGCTGGAACATGACGGACCTGCAGGGCGAGCTGCTGCCCGAGCTGATGGACGAGGAAAGCCGCCTGCATGCTTTTATCCTGCTGGAGCGCATCAACGCGCTTATTTTCCATGACGCCTACCCGCAATTGCTGCTCTACGAAGCGTCCCGGAAGGAAGGGCGGGATCTGTCGGCGCTGCTGCCAAGCTTCGGCGTATCGCGTTTTATGCTCCCGGTCTGGTCGCAGTTCTGGCAGCGCCGGGACGCGATTATGCTGACGACGGCGCTGATCGTGAACGAACAGCATGTCATCGAGCAGCCGCTCGTGCAAAGCGAGTACTTTAAGGCGCATGTGCTGAAAAAGACGCCGTTCCTGCTCCAAATCCCGCTGCAAACGAACACGGTCGTCATGCCGTACGGCGCGCCGCAGGTCAACGGAGGGGATATGATGCTGGCCGGCTTGGTGCTGGAGCATTTCAGCAGCCTTCATGAACGCATCGAGTTCGGCAAACGGCTCTACGCGATCCTGCTCCGCGTGCCGGAAGTATTGGCGGGCGTCACGGCTTTCGTCAAAGGGGTGCATCACACCGGCTCGCGGGCGGATTATGCGCCGCATTTGTTCACGAAGGAACGGGAAGGCGCGCAAGGCGCGGGCGGCGCTCCTTACAAGGAGCGGCTCGAGGGCTGCAGTCTGCTGACAGGCGCCAAGAAGCTGCTCAGCCCCGAGCTCGCGGCCGCCTGGGCGGATGTGCCCGCGGAGCTGCCGGAGCGCATCGATTGGCTGGAGGATGCGCCATCCATCCTGCCGTATTTCGAAGCGCTGCCGCTGCCGGAGATCTTCGAGATCACGTTCGAGCACTGCATGGCGTTCAACAAGCTGGAGCTTGCCGTACAGGCGAAGCAGCGCTTCGGCGGACTCAACGGAAAAAGGCGATAACGCCGGCTGAGCGATCGGCCGGGTTATCGCCTTTTATCGTATTCTCGCGGGGATACTCAGCGCTTCAGCAGCTCCCAGCGGTACACGTACTCGAACAGGAATTCGAACGCTTCCAGATGGCGCTTCGCCTCGAACGCGTTGGCTCCCCAAGCGTAGATGCCGTGCTTGCGCAGCATGATGCCCGGAATCCGTTTATCCAAGCGTTCCGTCACTTCCGGGACGATGCTCGGGATATGGGCGAAATTGGATACGATCGGAATGTCGATCTGCGCTTCCTCGTCCCAGATGTTGAACGCCTTGATCAGCTCGACGCCGTCCACGGGGATCGATTTGCGCTCCCAGAACAGCTCGGATACCAAGTTGTTGAACACCGTGTGCACGTGGAAAATCGCCCCGCAGCCCGTTTGCTTGTAAATCTCGCAGTGGATCAGCGTCTCGGCGGATGGCTTCAGCATCGTCGGCTCGCTGGGCTTGCCTTCCCGGTCGACGAACAGGAAATCCTCCGGCGTGGACAACGATTTGTCCTTGCCGCTCGCCGTGATGGCGAAATGAAAATCGTCCGGCGCGTAATCGCCGACGCGAATGGACAGGTTGCCGCTCGTGCCCTGGAACCAGCCGCGGTTCGCGAAGAGGCGCTTGACGTCCGTGAGCTCCGCGAGCGCCCGTTGTTTATGCTCTAATGGAATTTGTGCAAAGGTCATCGGTTATGATTTCGCCTCCTGGAGCTTCAATTGGTGGATGACGTCGTGGAACGTCGCGTATTCATGGAACGGCAGCCCGAGCTCCGCGCATTTCAGCGTCAGGTGCGAGCGGGCGAAGACGACGTCGGCCAGCTTCGCGCCTTCGAAGTCCGTCACGCTGTCTCCGATCAGGATCCGTTCGTACCGCTCGGCGGGGAACCTGCGAATGATCGTCGTCTTGCACATGCCGCAGTCGTTTTGGCATTCGCCGTCGCAAGGATGCGGCCAAGTGATCTCGATGGATTCACCCGAGAAATCGCTGCCGTTGCAGTAAATATGGTCTTCCGGAATGCCGAACGGCGCGAGCAGCGGGAATACGAAAAAGTCGATGCCGCCGCTCGTGACGTAGAACTGGATGTCGTTGTCCTTGCAATACGCCAGCATATCCGCGAAGCCTTCGCGAATGCGGGCATTGGAGATCGCGTAATCGACGACCTCCCGTTTCCGCGACGTCGGGAGAAGGCGGAACAGCTCGCCTACGCCTTGCTTGATCGGTTTGTTCTGGCTGACGATCGCGTTCACGATGGCTTCCCAGCCGGGCGGGTTAAAATGACGAATGATCGCGACGATATTGTCGTTCTCGGTAATGGTCCCGTCAAAATCGCAAAAGATGACTCTCTGCTTCTTCATGGTTGTCTGTACCTCGTTGTCGGTCATGGCTGTTTGAACCCCCAGCTGTCGATTGCCGCCCGGAGCGCTTCATGCCCGGGCTGCGCGGCCGCATCCGGCAGGGAAATGCCGTTCAGCGTCGCGTCGATCGCCTGACGGAACGCTTGTCCGCCGGCGGCCGTGCCCATCGGATGGCCGTGGATGCCGCCGCCCGCGTTGACGACGACGTCCGTGCCGAAGTCGCGAAGGATGAGCGGCACGAGACCCGGATGAATGCCGGCCGAGGGAACGGAGAAGCTCGGGCGAACGGGCAGGGCAGGATCGATCAAGGCGGCCTGCACGGCCAGGTTCTCTTCGCGCGGCATGACGACGGAGCCGTACGGCGACGGGAAGAGCGCCAGATCCGCGCCGGCCAGCCGCATCAGCTTGCCGAGCAGCAGCGGAGCGGCGATGCCGTAGTGCGGCGACGGATAGAATGCGCCGGCCATGGCGGGGTGCGCGGCGATCGGAATCGTGATCTCGGGATCGCTGCTCAGCTCGTGAAGCACGTCGAAGCCGTACGCGAGCACGTTGAAGAGCAGGGCGTTGGCGCCTGCCGCGATGGCCAGCTTCGCCTGCGAAGCGAGCTTCGAGGTCGGGCCGGTCAGATTGACGGCGTAGAGCAGCTTCTGGCCGGTCTCGGCTTCCGCTTGGCGGGCGGCTTCCATGCACGCTTCGACGCGCTTTTGCAGCGGCGTGAGCGGATTCTCGAAGAGGATTTCGTCGTCCTTGATCAGATCGACGCCGCCGAGCGCTTGCTTGTAAAACTGATCGCGCAGGTTGGGAAGGTCATGCCCGATGACGGATTTGAATATGCTCATCAGAAGCGGGCGATCCTGGACCCCGAGCAGATCGCGGATGCCTGCCATGCCGAACTTCGGTCCCGGGAATGCGGACAGGAAGTCCGACGAGAAGTCGAGGTCGAGCAGCTTGATCCTGCCGTCCATCGACAGCTTGCCGAACACGGTGACGAGCAGGGCGGGAATATCGCGGCTGAAATTCACGTCCGGGTAGGCGATCACGATATCCGCATAACGCGTGCCCGGTTCCGTGCCTTCGTGTACATCGACGGACACGACGCGTCCCAGATGCTTCTCCATCTCGGCTTTGCGGGCTTCGGGCAGGTCGGTCCAGCTCCCGACGGTCAAGCCGACCGCGATGCCGAGCGCTTTTTTCTGAAAATCGGCTTTATCGTCGTAGCTCCGATAAGTGGCCGTGCATACCGCTTGACTCATGATTTCGCATTCCTTTCGATTTCGGCTCCCATTTCCACGGCGCGTTCGGCGGAGCGCGTGATGGCGCTCAGGACGGCGTCCGTGAATCGGTAAGCGTCGAGTTTCTCGATGGCTGCCTGGGTGGAGCCGTTCGGCGAAGTGACTTTGCGTCGGAGCTCGGCCGGATCTTCACCCGTAGCTTTTACCATGTGGGCGGCGCCCAGTACCGTTTGGATCGTCAGCTCGCGCGCGGCGTCCTCGGTCAGGCCGAGCTTGGCGCCTGCGGCGATCATGGCTTCCATCATGTAATAAATATAAGCCGGTCCGCTGCCGGAGAGGCCGGTCACGACTTCAAGCATCGGCTCCTCGACGATCGTCGTCAAGCCGACGGCTTGGAAGATCGCGTCCGCGAGCGCACGGCGATCGGCGCTCACGTTTGCCGAGAAGCTGATGCCCGTAACGCCGAGACCGATCGTGCTGGACGTGTTCGGCATCGTGCGCACGATCGGCATCGGCACGCCGAGCAGCGTTTCCAGCGTGGCGATCGTCATGCCGGCAATGAGCGAGACGATCATTTGGCCGGGGTGCAGCAGGTCCCGCAGGCGCTTGATCGCCTTAGCGGCATCCTTCGGCTTCATGGCCAGGAAGATGATGTCGGCCTCGCGAAGCATCGTTTCTTTGTCCGCGTCGTTCAGCGCGCCGTTAATGCCGTACCGGCCGGACAGCTCGTTCATTCGCTCCGCGTTCTGGCGGTTCATCATGCCGATCCGTCCCGGCTCCGTCAAGCCCCGGTCGAGCAGGCCGCGCACGAGCGCCTCCGCCATGGAACCGGCGCCGTAGAAGCAAATGTTAAGCGAAGCGATTTCCGGCGCCGTTCCGGAAGATGATAGGGTAGTCATAGTGCCGTGAGCCTCCTTCTGATCGCGGTATGCTGCATGCGAAGCTTTGGCTTCGCACGCAAACCAATCCGCGTGTGTCGCGGAATGCTGCATGCGGAGCTTTGGCTTCGCATGCAAACCAATCCGCGTTTAACCGCGGATTTGGCCGTTGCCGAATACGCGGAATTTGGTTGTCGTCAGCGCGGGCAGTCCCATCGGACCGCGCGCGTGAAGCTTTTGGGTGCTGATGCCGATCTCGGCGCCGAAGCCGAATTCGAACCCGTCGGTGAAGCGGGTAGACGCATTGCGGTAGACCGCGGCGGCGTCGACGCGCTGCATGAACGCGGCGGCATTCCCGTCGTCCTCGGTCACGATGCACTCGGAATGCATCGTCCCGTACCGGGCGATATGCTCCAAGGCTTCGTCGAGATGATCAACCACGCGGATGTTCAAGATATAATCGCTGTATTCCGTGGCGTAATCGGCTTCCGTTGCGGCGGCGGCTTCCGGGACGATCGCGCGGGTTCGTTCGCAGCCGCGAAGTTCGACGCCCGCCGCCAGGAAACGGTCCGCCAATGCCCGCAAATGCTTGCCCGCGAACGTTTCGTGCATCAGCAGCGTCTCCATGGAATTGCAAACCGACGGACGCTGCACCTTCGCGTTGAAGGCGATGTCGGCAGCCATATCGTAGCCGGCGCTTTCGTCAACGAAAGTGTGGCAGATGCCGGCGCCGGTCTCGATGACCGGCACCGTCGCGTTCTCGACGACGGTGCGGATAAGCGAAGCCCCGCCTCGCGGAATAACGACGTCGAGCAGGCCGTTTAATTTCAGCATCTCGTCGACGGATGCGCGGGACGGGTCCTCGATCAGCTGCAGCGCGTCCGCCGGAAGGGAAGAGCCCGCCAAGGTGCCGCGGAGCACCTCGACGATCCGGCGATTGGATTCCAGCGCCGCGGATCCGCCGCGCAGGACGACGGCGTTGCCCGTCTTGAGGCAAAGTCCGGCGGCGTCCACCGTGACGTTCGGACGCGCCTCGTAGATCATGCCGATGACGCCGAGAGGTACCGCGATTTTTTCGACGCGCAAGCCGTTCGGCCGCTGGAACGACTCCAGCGTCAGACCGGTCGGATCCGGCAGCGCTTCGACCTGGCGCAAGCCCTCGGCGATGCCTTGGATCCGCGCCGGCGTCAGCTTCAACCGGTCAAGCAGCGATTCGCTCGTCCCGTTGCTTCTGCCGCGCTCGATATCGAGCGCATTGGCGGCGATGATCGATTCCTGCTGTTCGATCAGCGCTTCGGCCATGGCGAGCAGGGCTTGATTCTTTTGTTCCGTCGTCATGCGGTTCATGATTTGCGCGGCTTGCTTGGCCAGCGCGGCTTTCTCGCGTGCTTCGCTCATCGTTACCCCTTCTTTCTGTATCATTCATGCTTTTAGCGAAACCCATTCGTCCCGGTGTATGACTTCCATGCGTGCGACCTCGACCCGTTTGCGCACTTCCTCCGAGCTGAGTCCCGCCGCCGCTTGCGCCTGCCACGCCGCATAATTGACGACGCCGCGGCCGAGCGTCTGCCCCTGCAAATTGAATACCTCCACGACGTCGCCGGGGTGGAAATCGCCCTCGATCGACCGGATGCCGGCGGGAAGGAGACTCTTGCCGCCCTGCAGGAGCGCACGCTCCGCGCCTTCGTCGACGACGATGCGGCCCTGCGGCATGGAATGAAAGCCCAGCCACTGCTTCTTCATGGGCAGGTTATGCAGGCTCGTGTCGAAATAGGTGCCTCTGCCGTCGCCGCGGACGGCGTGAATCAGATCGCCCGGCTCGAGGACTCTGCCGATGAACGCCGGGATGCCGCCTCGCATCGCGATTCGGGCCGCTTCGATCTTGGATCGCATCCCGCCCGTCCCGACCGAGGATCCGGCCCCGCCGGCAATGCTCAGTATATCGTCCGAGATTTGATCGACCCGATCGATCCGGCGGGCATTCGGGTTAACCCGCGGATCTTCCGTATAAAGCCCGTCCATGTCGGTAATGATCACCAGACGCTTCGCTTTCACCATGTTGCTGACGAGCGCCGACAAGGTGTCATTGTCGCCGAACTTCAATTCGTCCGTCGCCACCGTGTCGTTCTCGTTGATGATCGGCACCATGCGCTGCTTCAGCAGCTCCTCGATGGTCATCTGCGCGTTCTGGATCCGCTTGCGATTGGAGAAGTCCGCCCGCGTGAGCAGGATCTGCGCGACGCCCACGCCGCCCCGGCTGCCGTAGGCCGCGAACGCCTCCTGGTACGCCTGCATCAGCAAAGCCTGGCCGACCGCGGCCGCCGCTTGCTTCTCGTGCACGATCTTCGGCCGGGCCGCATAGCCGATTTTCCGGAACCCGGCCGCAACGGCGCCGGACGTGACGAGGAGCACTTGATGGCCGGACTCGTGCAGGGCCGCCAACTCGTGCGCGAAGAAAGCGATGCGCTCGCGGTTCAGTCCGCCTTCTTCCGACGTCAGCGAGCTGCTGCCGATTTTGACTACAATGGTATCTGTCATGTCGCGCTCAACCTTTCCCCTGATTGGACAACGGGCAAATAAAAAAACTTCCGTCCTTGTCATAGAAACAAAGGACGAAAGTTCGACTTCCGCGGTACCACCTTTATTAACGCCATGCCGTTCCAGTAAGACTGGACGCATGCCGTTCGGCTTAAAGACCTGATAACAGCAGGCCGCTGTCCGACTCGTCGCCGGCCGTTCAGGGGTGGGTTTCTGCAGCGAACGCGGTAAATTCTCGCAGCGTACGAATTTACTCTCTGGTCGCGTCGCGGATTGCATACTTAGCCCCGTCAAGACGTTGCTCGTGTTCAATTACTGCAAGCATACCATGTTCGGCGCCGCGCTGTAAAGCAAGCGAAGGCCCGCAAAGACGGACTTTGCGGGCCGATAGGGCGCAGGTTAACCGAATAAATGCAGCTTGCCGATGCGGTGGATCGCTTCCTGAAGCCTTTCCTCCGGAGCCAGCAGTCCAAGTCTTACATATCCTTCGCCATGCGTCCCGAAGCCCGCGCCCGGGGCCAGGACGACATCCGCATGCTCCAGGACGTGGTCCGCAAACGATATGGATGTATGTCCTTTCGGCACGGGAAGCCAGCAGAAGAAGGAGCCGCTCGGCTTCGGACTTTCCCAGCCGATCTCGCCCATCGCGGCGAAGAGCGCGTCGCGGCGGCTCTCGTAAGCGGCCGTCAGCTCCGCGACGCATTGCTGGGGACCGGTCAAAGCCGTCGCGGCCGCGGCTTGGATGCCGCCGAACAAGCTGCAGTAGTAGTGATCCTGAATCAAGTTGATCAGCGACACGACTTCCGGGTTGCCGAGCGCGAAGCCGACACGCCAGCCGGCCATGTTGTACGTTTTGGACAGCGTGTAAAATTCGACGCCGACTTCCTTGGCTCCCGGCGTCTGCAGGAAGCTGACCGGCGCGTTGCCGTCGAAGCCAATCGCGCCGTAAGCGAAATCGCTCGCGACGACGATGCCGTGCTTCGCCGCGAACTCGACCGTTTTCGCGTAGAATTCGGGTCCGGCCGTCGCGCCCGTCGGGTTGTTCGGGTAATTGACGAACATCAGCTTCGCTTTATTCGCGGCATCCGCGGAGACGGCATCGTAGTCCGGCAGGAAGTTGTTGCCTTCCTTGAGCGGCATGTATTCCATGACGCCGCCCGCCAGCGCGACGCCGGACCAGTAATCCGGATAGCCGGGATCCGGCACGAGGCAGACATCGCCCGGGTTCAGCAGGCATTGGCTGATTTCGATCAAACCGGTCTTGCCGCCGAACAAGATCGCGACTTCCTTCTCGGGGTCGAGCTCCACGCCGTAATCTTCCTTGTACCGCCGCGCGGCGGCCTCCTTCAGAAACGGAAAGCCGCTGAACGGGGGATACTTGTGGTAAAGCGGATTCGGCGCGGCCTCTTGCAGCGCTTCGACGATATGGGACGGCGTCGGCCGATCCGGATTCCCTTGCCCCAAATTGATGACGTCGCGTCCTTTGGCCGCCTGCGCGTTCGCTTTGCGCACGAGGGCGGCGAAAAATTGAGCCGGCAAACCCGTCATGCGGGCCGCCGGATTGATTTGAAATGATCGTATGCGTTCCATCGTAAGCCTCCACCCTTATTCTCTGCCTAAATGTAGCATAATGACCGAATAAGTGTCGAGCGTTGGCTGGCGCGGCCTTTTGGGCTACAGATCCATCGCCTTCAGGAACGGTTTGATGTTGGCTTTGAATTTCAGTAAATAAGGTTTGCGGTTTTCGTCGAAAATAAGCAGCAGCTGCGGTTTTTTCGGGCAGTAGAACAAGAATACGTCCTGGGTCATGACCTGCTCGGAACCTGCTTTGACCGCGGTCGGCTGATCGAGCGGGATGCGGAATACGTAGCCGCATTTATCTTCCGCCTGCAGCTTGGGCGACAAGCCGGTTACGCCTTTAAGCCAAGCCTTGGCGTAATCCTGGAATTGCGGGCTATTGGGGATCGTTTTGACGACTTTGCCTTCGACGACGTCAAAGGCCTGAACCGGCCGCTGATCCGCTTGGTGATGGTCGTTAATGGCTGCCGCGTTGGCGGACGTCGGAATCAACAAATAAAGCAGAAGTGCGAAAGCGGCGATAATATTAATGCTCCGTATTTTCATCTCATGGGCTCCTTTGATGGGAATGGATTCGTTTCGTACTTACGTTGCCCATCTTGACAGCCGAGCATGAGACGTTATGATTAGGTAAAACTGCGCAGATCAGGGATACGCGCGCCGTTGCGGCGGTTGCCGCCATGAGAAACGGGAGGCATTGGAATGAGCGGAAATAAATTGCGGTTGGCGTTGGTGCAGATGCACGTGGACGCGGGATATCCGGAAGCGAATTTCGAACGGCTGGAGGAGCGGCTCGCGGAAGCGGTCGCGGGCGAAACGAAGCCGGATCTGATCATGCTGCCGGAAATGTGGAATACGGGCTACGCCCTTGAGGAAATCGAATCGATCGCGGATCCCGAAGGGGAGCGCGCGAAAGCGCTGTTGTCCGGTTTCGCGCGGAAGCACGGCGTGCAAGTCATCGGCGGCTCTATCGCGGAGAAACGGGCGGGCGGCGTTTACAATACGATTCATGCGTTCAACGAATGCGGGGAATTGACGGACGATTATTCCAAAATCCATCTGTTTCGGCTGATGGACGAAGAGAAATACCTGCAAGCGGGGGAACGGCTCGGGACGTTGACCGCGGGGGGAATACAGGCCGGCATGATGATCTGCTACGATATCCGGTTCCCGGAGCTTGCCCGCAAGCTTGCCTTGAACGGGGCGCAGGCGCTGTTCGTTCCCGCCCAATGGCCGAATCCGCGCCTTCACCACTGGCGGACGCTGCTTATGGCCAGGGCGATTGAGAACCAGATGTTCGTGATCGCCTGCAACCGCAGCGGCGAGAGCGGCGAGACTTCGTTCTTCGGCCATTCCATGATCATCGACCCTTGGGGCGAAGTCGTAGCCGAAGCCGGCGAGGAGGAGACGGTACTGCGGGCGGAAATCGACCTTGCGCTCGTCGAGGCCGTGCGCGCCAAGATTCCCGTGTTCGAAGACCGCAGACCGTCGCTCTATTAGGAAGCCGAAGGTTCAGGAGGAGCCGAAATGCTCTTCCACCGTACGGTTCATCGTTTCGATAAATGCTTCGGCCGCCCTCGAGAGGTAGCGGCCTTTGCGGCTTGCGACGACGAGCGTTCTCGTCGGTTTCGGGACCGCGAAATCCAAGTAGGCCGGCGAGAGATCGCCGGCAGCTTCCCGTTTGAGCATTCTCGGCACGAACGTGATGCCCATCCCGGCGGCCACGAGCGACTGCACGGTTTCGATGTTGGTGCTCTCGAAGACGATCCGGGGCTCGAAGCCGGCTTCTTCGCACGTTTCCAGGACGATCTGGCGAAAGCCTTGTCCTTTCTTGAGCACGATGAACGGCTCGGAACGCAGCTCCGCCACGCTGACGGGCTTCGTGCGTTTTGCGAGCGGATGGCCGGGAGGCACGGCGAGCATGATTTCTTCTTCGATAATCGGGAGCCATTCGAGAGAAGGCTCATGCAACGGCAGCGCGAGCAGGCTGAGGTCGGTCTGGCCGCTGGCGGTCAGCTGCTCCAGCTTCGATGGCGTGTCTTCGACCAGCAGGACTTCGATTTCGGGGTAGAGCCGGCCGAATATCGGAAGCACGATGGGGAGGACGTGGGAGCCCGTGATGGACAGGCTGCCGACGACGAGCTTGCCCTTGCGCATATGCGCGAGATCGTCCAGCTCCTGCTTCAATTGTTCGACGTTGTCGAGGATGCCCTCGGCTTTCTCGACGAATACGGCGCCGGCATGCGTTAATTCGACGGAATTGGTCGTGCGTCTGAACAGCAGGACGCCGATTTCTTTTTCCAGTTTGGATAGCTGCTGGCTGAGCGAGGGCTGCGCGATATGCAGTTTCTCGGCGGCGCGGGAGAAGTTTTTCTCTTTGGCGATTTGGATGACGTACTGCAGCTGGCGGAGTTCCAAGGATATGCACTTCCCTTCGCGGGGGATTTAAGCTAGGATCATCATAGGCCATACCTATTGCTGTTATAGATATTATATCTTGGATCAATGAAGAAAGAAATGCTATGATGACTGCATTGGATCAATAGCATGCGCAAACGAACTTATGAGGTGATAATTATGACGAAGAGAACGATGTTTGAGAAGATTTGGGATAACCACGTCATTAATGCCGAAGCCGGAAAACCGAGCATCATTTATATCGACCTGCAGCTCGTGCACGAGGTCACTTCGCCGCAAGCGTTCGAAGGCCTTCGCATGACGGGCCGCAAAGTCCGCCGTCCCGATCTGACGTTCGCGACGATGGATCACAACGTGCCGACGAAAGACCGCTACAACATCAGCGATCCGATCTCCAAGCAGCAGATCGACACGCTGACGCAAAACTGCAACGATTTCGGCGTCAAGCTGTTCGATCTTGACAGCATCGACCAAGGCGTCGTTCACGTTATGGGGCCCGAGCTCGGCTTGACGCACCCGGGCAAGACGATCGTTTGCGGCGACAGCCATACGTCCACGCACGGCGCGTTCGGCGCGCTGGCGTTCGGCATCGGCACCTCCGAGGTGGAGCACGTGCTTGCGACGCAATGCTTGCAGCAGTCCAAAGCGAAGACGATGGAAGTTCGCTTCAACGGCAAGCGCAAGCCCGGCGTAACGGCGAAAGACATGATTCTCGGCGTCATCGCCCAATACGGCACCGATTTCGGTACCGGCTACGTCATGGAATTCACGGGCGAAGCGATCAGCAGCCTGTCGATGGAAGAGCGCATGACGGTCTGCAACATGTCGATCGAAGCAGGCGCCCGCGCCGGTCTGATCGCGCCCGACGAAACGACGTTCAACTACCTGCGCGGCCGCGAATACGCGCCGCAAGGCGAAGCGTTCGACCGCGCGGTTGCCGTCTGGCAAGAACTCGCGACGGATGAAGGCGCGACGTTCGACAAAGTCGTCGAATTCGACGTGGATTCCTTGATCCCGCAGGTTACCTGGGGAACGAGCCCCGGCATGGGCACGGACATCACGAAGAGCGTGCCGGTACCGGCCGAGCTTCCTACGGAGAACGAGCGCAAAGCCGCCGAGAAGGCGCTTGAATACATGGGTCTTGAGCCTGGCACGCCGATGAACGAGATCGAGATCGATTACGTCTTTATCGGTTCCTGCACGAACGGCCGGATCGAAGACTTGCGCGCGGCAGCCGAGATCGCCAAAGGCTACAAAGTGAGCGACCGCGTAACGGCGATCGTCGTGCCGGGTTCCGGACGCGTGAAGATCCAAGCCGAGAAGGAAGGCCTGGATCAAGTATTCACCGAAGCGGGCTTCGAATGGCGCGATGCCGGATGCTCGATGTGCCTCGCGATGAATCCGGACGTGCTCGAGCCGGGACAACGCTGCGCGTCGACGTCCAACCGTAACTTCGAAGGCCGTCAAGGCCGCGGCGGACGTACGCATCTGGTTTCCCCCGCGATGGCAGCGGCTGCCGCGATCATGGGCAAATTCACGGACGTGCGCGACTGGAAAATCAAGTCCGAAGTGCTGAACTAACAGGAAGAAGAGAGAGGAGTCAACCAACATGGATGCTTTCAAACAACTGACCGGTCTCGTAGCTCCGGTAGACCGCGTTAACGTAGATACGGACGCGATCATTCCGAAACAATTTCTGAAGCGGATCGAGCGCAGCGGCTTCGGCCAATTCCTGTTCTTCGAATGGCGCTGGGACGAGAAGGGCAACGTCATCGATTCGTTCAGCCTGAACCAACCCCGCTACCAAGGCGCGGAAGTACTGATTTCCCGCGCGAACTTCGGCTGCGGTTCTTCCCGCGAGCATGCGCCATGGGCGATCCTGGATTACGGCTTCAAAGTCATCATCGCGCCTTCGTACGCGGATATCTTCTACAATAACTGCTTCAAGAACGGCATACTGCCGATCAAGCTGAGCGAGGAGCAGGTCGAAGAGCTGTTCCAGCGCACGGCGAGCACGGAAGGCTACAAGCTGACGGTCGATCTGGAAAACAAAACGATTTCCGACAATGCCGGCCTCAGCATTCCGTTCGATCTCGACGAGCATCGCCGCCAATTCCTGCTGCTCGGACTGGACGATATCGGACTGACGCTTCAGCACGAAGACAAAATCTCCGCCTACGAAGCAAGCCGCGTTGCATTCTAAAAAAGCTGTAAGCATCGGGCTGTCGGGAAAAATCCGGCAGCCTTTCTGCATGCCAAAAAATTAATGTTCATTCCATGATTAGACTGTTGTATAATCGTTTGATGAAGGTAGCTTTGCCACTAAACCATAGAGACAGAGAATCAGGATTGGAGAAACCGACCTTGCAACAAGAGAAAACGAACAATCGCTGGAGGCTCGTGCTGCTGTTAGGCGCCTTTTCGGCCCTGGGACCGCTCACGATCGATATGTATTTGCCGTCCTTTCCCGAAATCACGGCGGATTTCGGAACGCGCGCGTCGCTGGTGCAGTTAAGCCTGACCGCTTGCTTGATCGGCCTCGGATTGGGGCAGATCATCATGGGCCCGCTGAGCGACGTGCATGGCAGACGCAAGCCCGTCATCCTTTCGTTGATGCTTTATTTGGTCGCCTCGTTCGTCTGCGCGATCTCGCCGAATATTTATTGCTTCATCGCGGCGCGTTTTATTCAAGGCTTCGCCGCCTCCGCGGGAATCGTCATTTCCCGGGCCGTCGTTCGCGATCTGTACAGCGGGCCGGAGCTGACCCGCTTCTTCTCGCTGCTGATGCTGGTCAACAATCTGTTTCCGCTCATCGCGCCGGTAGCGGGGAGCGGCGTGATTTCGTTTACGACGTGGGTTGGGGTATTCGTCGTATTGGGTACGGTCGGGATCGTGCTTGTTCTGCTCGCGACCGCCGGTCTGAAAGAAACGCTTCCGCCGGAAAATCGCATGGCCAGCAATTTCAGCCAGCTGTTCAAAGGAGTGCAGACGCTGCTCCGCGACCGTAAGTTCCTCGGATACGCGCTGGCGCAAGGCATCATGATCGGCGGCGTCTTCGCGTACGTGTCCGGCACGCCGTTCATTTACCAGAAGATATACGGCGTATCGCCGACGGTGTTTGCGTTATTGTTCGGCTCGAACGGCATCAGCCTGATCATCGGTTCCCAGCTGGTGGGGCGTTTGAACCATGTCGTGTCGGAGCGTCGGTTCCTGGTGATCGGTCTATTATTGTCCGCCGCGGCCAGCCTGACGGCACTGACGGTCATCTTGCTGCACGGCCCGCTTCTCGCGCTCGTCGCGCCATTATTCTGCTTCGTCGCCTCGATCGGGATCACGTCCACCGCTTCGTTCTCGCTCGCTATGGAATCCCAAAGCCATATGGCGGGAAGCGCGTCGGCCTTGCTCGGTCTGCTGCCTTTTCTGCTTGGCGCGATCACGTCGCCGCTCGTCGGCATCGCCGGCGAGTATTCGGCCGTGCCCATGGGCGTGATCATTCTGTCGACCAGCGTGTTGGCGCTGCTGGCTTACTTCGGGCTGGCGCAGTCCCCGCGGCGTGTTAAACTGAACATGCGCGAGGAACTGGGGTCGTAATTCACAAGGAAGCGTATCGTCTTCCGCCGATTTGAACGGATCATGGATACCTCGCCGCAAGTTGGGCGATGTCAAGATCCATATCTGCAAATTCGAGTGGAGCGTTGCAGCAACAGAAAAAGAGCCATGGCAGATTGCCATGGCTCTTTGATGTTCGTTTATCGCTTTATTATTGCAGGCTGGGAAGCGTTATGCTATGATGAATACTCTCTTTGTCAACCTTTTTAAAATTAACCGAAGTAAACCCATCTTATTACTTAAATCTTACCACAGTAACGCAAGTGTTGTCAAATGTTCTTTTGTTCTCCCATCGATGCCGAAAAGGAGCGTGTTCACGAGAATGATGAGCAAAATGGAATGGAAGCAAGAGGCAGAGCGTCTGGATCTGATCAAGACGAAGCTGAAACAAAGACTCGCCGGGCTGGATCCGCAGGAAGCCGGACTGCACGAACAGGTGAACGAGATTCGCAGGCGGTTCTGGGAGGAAGTGACGGTCAACGCGAACACGGCCGAGGATTTCGAAGAAACCTTCTATACGATCAGACAGCAGGAAGCGGTATTGGTCGAACGGGAGCGAAGCCACGGACTTTTGATGCAGCAGTGGAAGAACATGAACCGTCTTCTCCCGTCCCCGTACTTCGGCCGGATCGATTTTCAAGAGACGGGCACGGATCTTCGCGAGCAGGTGTATATCGGGGTGTCGTCCTTCGTCGATGAAGACGGCATGAATTTCCTCGTGTACGATTGGCGCACGCCTATAGCGAGCCTGTATTACGATTATTCGCCGGGAGACGTTTCCTTTGCCGCGCCAGGCGGAGACATCGCAGGCGCGATGACGCTCAAGCGGCAATATCAAATTCGCGGCGGGGAGCTCCAGCATGTGTTCGATTCGAATGTGACGATCGGCGATGAATTGCTGCAGCAGGTGCTTGGCAAAGGGGCGGATACCCAAATGAAAAGCATCGTGTCCACGATTCAGAGGGATCAAAACGCCATCATTCGAAATGACGTCGCCCGTATGGTTATCGTCCAAGGCGCGGCGGGAAGCGGGAAAACTTCGGCCGCCATGCAGCGGATAGCCTATTTGCTGTACAAACACCGCCAGACGCTCAAGGCCGACCAATTCGTGCTGTTCTCGCCGAATCCGATATTCGGCAGCTACGTTGCGACGGTGCTGCCCGAGCTCGGGGAAGAGAACATGCAGCAAACCACCTTCCAGGAATATCTTGCTTATTGGCTCGATTCCACGTTCACGCTCGAGGATCCGTTCGACCAGATCGAATATGTTTTGACCCGGGAATCCGAGCCCGGATACGAAGCAAGGCTAAGCGCAATCGCGTATAAGGCATCGGAAGATTTTCTCCGCGCGCTTCAAAACTATGCGACATGGCTCGGTCGGGAAGGAATGCGGTTCGCCGCCATCCGGTTCGAGGATCGCGAGCTGATCTCCGCGGAGCGGATGCATGCGCAGTTCTACGGCTATGATTCGAGCATTCGCCTGACCAATCGCGTCGTGCTTCTGCAGGAATGGCTGCTCGGCGAATTGACGGCGCTCGAGGACAAGGAGCGCGACGCGCAGTGGGTGCAGGATGAAATGAACTACCTCGATCGCGAGCAATACGAGCGCGCTCACGAGGAACTGCTCAAAAACTATCGGAGAGAGGAAGGCATTTTCGATTTTGCCGAGCAATACGTGAGAGCCCTCGATACGCTGAACAAGAAGGTAAGGCGGGCGGAGGAGGCATTCGATATTGCCGAGCAGGAGGAAGAGCTGCTGCGCCGGATGATCGTGGAGGAGCGATTCAAGCCGATCAGGCGAAGCATCAAGCGATTGAAGTTCGTGGACGCACGCGGTTTGTACGCGCAATTGTTCGCGAACGAAAGCTCGTACCGCGAAATGACCGGCGAACCTCAGATGCCTGCGCATTGGCCGGAGATCTGCAAACGAACGAGGGCGAAGCTTGACAGGCAGGAATTGGACTATGAGGACGCGACCCCGTTCCTGCTGCTGAAGGAACTCGTCGAAGGCGTCCGCACGAATACGGAGGTCCGGCATCTGGTCATCGACGAAGGTCAGGATTATTCGGTCTTCCAATATGCTTACCTCAAGAAGCTGTTTCCGAGAGCCCGAATGACGGTGCTCGGCGATTTCGGTCAAGCGATCTTCACGCAGGCGACGAATCTGAGCGATGCGAATTCGCCGCTTGTCCGCCTCTACGGCGAAGACGAGACATGCAGCTATCGCTTGGTCCGCAGTTATCGCTCGACCCGCGAGATCGTGGAATTCACGATGGCGCTGCTGCCGGACGGCGGGGAGATCATCCCTTTCGAGCGAAACGGACGAAAACCGCTCATCGTCAGGACGACCGGCGAAGAGGAACGGACGAGGCGAATCGCGGCGGATATCTCGGCGCTTCAGTCCGAGGGCTTCGGCTCCATCGCCGTCATCGCGAAGACCGCGGCCGGCAGCCGGGGCGCGTACGAGGCTTTGAAGGCTCGCGGATGCGAGTCATTGCGGCTGATCACGAAGGAATCGGTCGCGTTCGAATCGGGCGTCATGGTCATTCCCGCTTATCTCGCCAAGGGCGTCGAGTTCGACGCGGTGTTGATCTACGATGCTTCCGCGCAAGCTTATTCTCGCGAAGGAGAGCGCAAGCTTTTTTATACGGCCTGCACGCGCGCCATGCACCGGCTTTGCCTTTACGCGGATGCGGATTGGACGCCATTTATTCGGTCCATGGACCCGAACTTGTATCTGGAGGAGAAATTCGGTTGAAGTTCTTCGCGACCCCGGCATTCGCGCCGGGGTTTCTTTTCATTTTTTTAGCTACATTTTTCCTATAAACGCAACTTTTTCTGACAAGCAGCGTCTAATTAACGTCTGTAAGCATCGTCTTGTACGAGCTGCTTCAAGGCGAAAAAACAGTCATTGAGGTGAAAGATGAAGAAGTTTGTAACCGCTGTTTTGCTAATGTCGTTTCTCATCACTTTGTTCCCGGGTCTTGTGGGAGCAGCGGAAGCACCCAAGCTTTATCTGAATGGCAAACAACTGTCAAGCAGCGCGGATCCGAAGATCGTCGGCTCGTCGACACTCGTGCCGATCCGTACCGTGACGGAAGGACTCGGCTACGACGTCGACTGGACTTCTCCGAACGTAACGATATCCAACGGGGAAACCATCGTCGTGCTGACGATCGGAAGCAAGAAAGCCGTGGTCAACGATCGGGAAGTCGGCCTTGAGGCGCCGGCGGCGATTACGAACGGCGTAACGTTCGTTCCGCTCCGATTCGTAGGCGAGCAGTTCGGTTTAGACGTGTATTGGGACGCAGAAACCCGCGCTGTACATATGTACTCGAAGCTCGTGGATAATCCGCCGCCAGCAGGCGGTTCGGGAGATGGCGGCACGTCCGCTCCCGGCGACGGAAGCGACGGTTCGGACACGGGAAGCCCGGATCCCGGAAACGGGGGCGGCACGACCATCCCTTCCACCGACGAGACGGCGCTTCTGAAGTCCATTACGTACGACGGCCTCGGCAGCATCTATTTGCCGTACGAAGGCGATTTCGGAGATGCCACGACGCAAGTGCTCCACGATCCGGAGCGCATCGTGGTCGATTTGCCGGCAATGAACTTCGATCCTTATTTCACGCCGGGCTTTATCCCGGCCGGCAACGGCGCCAAAACCGGCGAAATCGTGATCGATTCCCATCCGACGCTCAGCAAAGTCCGGTACTCTTATTATTCGGACGAGCCGTCGACGGTTCGGGTCGTGCTGGATTTGGCTGCCCCGACAAATTACAAGGTCACCGATGAAGACCACGTCGTCCGCATCGACGTGCTGGAGCAGACCGGACCGATCGTGGATCCGCCTCCGGCAACGGATCCGGGCACGACGCCGAACGACGGCTTGTTCAAAGTCGTGCTGGACGCGGGTCACGGCGGCAAGGATCCTGGCGCGAGCAGCGTCAACGGCCGCAAGGAGAAGGAATATAACCTGGCCATCACGCTGAAGGTAAAAGCGCTTCTGGACAAAGAACCGAAGATCAAACCGTATTTGACCCGCTCGGACGATACGTTCGTCGAGCTGGCCGATCGGGCGAAATACGCCAACAACCTGCCTGCGGATTTATTTATTTCCTTCCACGCGAATATGGCGACGACTGCAACCGCCAGCGGATCCGAAACGTATTACTGGCGTTCGGACAGCCTGGCTTTCGCGAAGGTGATGCATAAGCATCTCGTAGCGGGAACCGGCTTGAACGACCGCGGCGTCAGAACGGGCAATTATCACGTCATCCGGGAAACGACGATGCCGGCGATATTGCTCGAGGCTGGCTACCTTTCCAATAGCGGCGACAGCGCCGTGCTGTACAACAGCGCGAAGCAGGACAAAATCGCGCAGGAAATCGTGGCGGGAATCAAAGAATACTTGAGGATCAGCTAGGAGGATGCAGATGAAGCGTCAGATGACGAAAACGGTTATGCTGGTTTCCGTTGCGGCTGCATTGGTCGTTTCTTTAAGCGCCTGCGGAGCGAAAAAGCAGCCTGCCGAGAACGCGGGGGCGAACAATCAGAACCAATCGGTATCCGAAAACGGCAACGGAAGTACTGACGCGTCGACGAATGCTGGTAATGCGGGGAACGCGAATAACGCCAATAACGCGGGAAACGCCGGCAGCACCGGGTCCGCGGGCAACGCGGGAGGCGCGGCCGATTCGGGCAACGCGTCGGATCCTGCGACGACAGCGCCGGAGAAGACGAAAGCGTCGATTTCCGTCTATTACACCGATGATCAAATGATCGACCTGCATGCGCAAAAAGCGGAAATCGAATACGCCGACGCGAGCGAGAAGCTGTCCGCGACGTTCGCGGCGCTGCAGAAGGACGGCGACAAGGGCGAGGGTTCGTTATGGAAGAACGCCGAGCTTCTCAGCGCCAAGCAGGACGGGGACGCGGTGACGATCGACGTTCATCTGCCCGACGACGCGAGACTGGGCGCGCCCGGAGAACAGCTTGCGATAGCCGCGATCACGCAGACGTATTTTCAATTCGACGGCGTGGCATCCCTCGACATTCTCGTGGACGGCGAAGCGGTCGAGAGCTTAATGGGCCATGAAGATTTGGAACATCCAATCAAAAAACAATAGAAGGGGAGCTCGCAGACATGCCGCAGCAAAAAAAATGGGTTAAACTCGTCTCGTCGTTCATGGTATTTTCATTGCTTGCAGGTTTCGCCGCGGTCGAGGCCGATTCGGTCCACGCGGACGCGGTCGCGGTGACGACGACGAAATTCAGCGACGTGCCGGCAGGACACTGGGCCGAGAAGCACATCGCCAAACTAGCGAGCCAAGGCATCATCAAAGGCACGAACGGCGCATTCAAACCGAACGACAATATTACGCAGCAGGAAGCCGTCGCGCTCGCGATCCGGTTCATCGGCAAGGAAAGCGAAGTCAAGACGGACGATGCGATCGTATTTCCCGAGAACTTCGACGTCAGCACTTATTTCAAACCTTATATCATTCTGGCTTTCGAAGACGGCCTGCTCGACCGCGACGAAGAATTCAAGCTCGCCGACGCGGATCCGGACACGGCATGGGGCACCAAGAAAGCTTCCCGCGAATGGATCACGAAGCTGATCGTGAAAACGATCGGCAAGCAGCAGACGGCGGAGGGAATGACGAAGGCTCCGATCTCGTTCAAGGACGGCAATCAAGTCGGAGCGGCTTACGCCGGCTACGTGAACGCGGCGGTGTCCCTGCAGCTCATCAAGGGCGTGACCGTGGACAAATTCGACCCGAAAGGCAATATTACCCGCGCGGCGATCGCGACGATGCTGAGCCGGGCGGAAACGCAATATCCGGTCGCGTACAGCGGCCAATTCACTGCCATTCTCACGGGTAAAGACAGCGCGTCGCTGAAGCTCTTCCAGGACGGCAAAGATACGTCCGTCGATCTGAGCGCGGATACATACGCGTACCGCTTCGATTCCGAGAAAGCGGCAACGCTCGATCAGCTGACGCCGAACACGAAAGTGCTCGTCGTCGCGAGCGGCAGCAAAGCGCTGTACGTCGAGCAGCTCGACGACGAGCAGCAGGTGGAGAAAATAACGGGCACCGTGGATCGCGTGCTTCCGAACGACAGCAAGCTGTGGGTTTGGGTGGGCGACGAGCCGGTGGCCGTCAACTATTCCAGCGCTACGACGGTAACGGACGGAAGCGGCAAAGTCATTCCCGTAACCGGCTTGGCCGCCGACAGCAAGGTTGAAATCGCGCGCGATACCTACCGTTCCAAACCGCTCGCGGTATCGATCACGGTTCAATCGGCCCCGGTCAACACGAGCGCGCAGGGCACGGTCAAAGCCGTTCAAACGACGCCCGCGACCCTCACGGTCGATAACGCCGGAGGATCATCGTCCATGTTCAACGTTTCCCCGCAGGTCGACGTCATTTGGCAGGGACAGATCTTGGACGGCGGATTGGCCCAAATCCGCGTCGGCGACAATATTTCTTACGAAGTAAAGGATTCCGTCGTGACCAAGATCACGATTTTGCAAACTTCTTCCAAACAAGTGCGGGGCGAGTTTTACTCCGCGAGCAGCGACGGCAACACGATCCAATACATGACGGTCGGCACGTCGCAGCAGGCGCTTGAAGCGAAATTCGTATCGGGCACGGTGGACGTCTCGATCGACGGCTTGACGGGCACGACGGTTTCGGATCTGGTCAAGGGCGACGTGCTCGACCTCACGCTGAACGACAAGGACCAAGTCGTCGCGATCAAAGTCGTCAACCGTCAAGTGAAAGTGCTGCCCGGCGCGACGATCGTCAGCTACGATAACGACATCAAGGCGTTGACGGTCAAGGACGCGAGCAATAATCTGGTCTCCGTTTATTTGAGCGATAAGACGAAGCTGGACATGAACGGCTCGTCGCTCCTGCTGAACGCGGTCTCTACCTTCCTGGTAAAAGGCAAGAAGATTACGCTCGGCTACACGGAGAGCAAAGCGGTATTCGTGCAATTCGTATACAAATATAGCGGAACCGTGACGGCGATCAATACGAATACGAGCCAAATCACGCTGCAGCAAAGCACCGGTTATCCGGTAACCGTACCGCTGGACACGCCGTATTACGTTGAAATCGCCGGCAAGACGTCGGCTACCCTCAGCGACGTGAAGGTAGGCGATACGGTCACCGCGGTGCTTAACGCCAATCAAGATAAAGTCACGACCTTGCAAGTGCAAACCGTCAAACCGGTTGACGTGTACTCGGTCGATCTGGTCGGAAAAAAAATCAAATTCAAGGCCGCCGACGGCACGTTCTACGATTATGCCGCCGCGTCGCTCGGGCTGACGAACGAGAAGGGCGATACGCTGGCTTTAAGCAGCATCGCGGCGGGACAAGCCGGTAATTTGTACTTTACCGGGCAGACCGCGTCTTCGTTTAAAGTACTGAACGTGACGGTCGGCCGCGTCGCCTCCGTCGCGACGGACAAGGTGACGGTCACGGATTATAACGGCAACGCGGTAATCGTGCCGCTGAGCGCGAATTATTCCGTCGTGAAAAACGGCGTGGCGGGAAGCTCCGCGTCCGTGCTGGCCGCAGGCGATCGCGTCATCGTCAAGCTTGACGAGAAGGACCGTTTGCTCATTACGGTCAACGGCGGCACGGCGAAGACATTCTGGAAATACGATGCCGCCTCGCATGTGCTGTCGGTGAAGAAAACCAGCCTGAGCGAGCTCAATACGTACTCCGTGACGACGGCGACGAAAATCACGCAGAACGGCGCTTCGATCGCGATCAGCCAATTGGCGGACGGCGATTCGATCGTGCTGTACTTCTACCGCGATACGTTAGTCGAGATTGCGAAAGCGTAGCATAGACGGTAGGCAAAATTTGTCCCGGCGTTCGCCGGGACAAATTTTTTTTTTCAATTCTGTGAAAAAGAAGGCGGAAATGCCTATTTCATGCCCTTTGGCGGTTGATAAATGCGACAATTTTCGCTACACTTTGAAACGATGGTTCTATTAGGAGTTGAGTGCTAGATGAAGGCAAAAGAGAAAATGACCCATGTGCTGGCGGTAATCGGCGACATGTTTCCTGATGCACATTGCGAGCTCAATCACAGCAACCCTTTTGAGCTGACCATTGCCGTATTGCTCTCAGCGCAATGCACCGACGAGACCGTCAACAAAGTCACGGCGGATCTATTTCAGAAATACCGAACGCCAGCGGATTATTTGGCCGTCCCTCTGGATGAGCTGGAAAATGATATAAAGCGGATCGGGCTCTATCGCAACAAGGCAAAATTCATCCAGAATCTGAGCCGCATCCTGATCGACGAATACGACGGGGAAGTGCCGAGGGAGCATGAAGCGCTGACGAAGCTGCCTGGCGTCGGCCGCAAGACCGCGAACGTCGTCGTGTCCAACGCGTTCGGCGTTCCGGCCATCGCGGTCGACACGCATGTCGAGCGGGTATCCAAGCGGCTCGGCTTCGCCAAGGCGGACGACGGCGTGCTGGAAGTCGAGAAGAAGCTGATGAAGCTGGTGCCGCGCGAGCTGTGGACGGAGACCCATCACCGGCTGATCTTCTTCGGACGCTACCACTGCAAAGCGCAGAACCCTAAGTGTCCCGTGTGTCCGCTGCTGGATTGTTGCAAAGAAGGTCAACAACGTATGAAACCGGCGCTAAACCGAAAGGCTATGAATTGAAAGCTATACCACCATTTAAACGAGAAGGATGATTGAACTATGAAATGCATTTCCGTGTACACGAAAGATTTTGCGTTGTTTTCCGATATTTACGAGCAAATCATGGAGGCGCCGCCGGCCGAGAACGAAGAAATCATCCTTGAAGGCGTGACGGTCAGCGGAGCAGGGGACGTGCCCGATCAATATATTGAACGTATGCGGCTGAAGCCGGAGTGCGTCGTCATGAAGGAAAAAGAACGCAACGTGACGATTCTGCAGCATGGCGAAGTATTCGAGATCTGCATGCCTGCGGTTCAATTGGTGTAATCAGCCGTTCGCGGAATGGGATCGGCAAGAACGGAGCGTAACAGGGAGAGAGAGACATGAGCCATACGATTGAGAAAAACGCGCAAGCCATGGAGAACGCGCTCGCGGAAATGGCGCCGATCATGGCTGCGGCCGGAGACGAAGGCGATGCGAAACGGCTGCTGGAGCTGCTGTCCAAATTGGACAACGGCCAGCTGACCGTGGCGTTCTGCGGCCACTTCTCCGCGGGGAAATCAACGCTGGTGAACCGGTTGTGCGGGACGGAGCTGCTGCCGTCGAGTCCGATTCCGACGAGCGCGAACGTCGTCAGCATCCGGAACGGGGAAGCGAAAGCGACCATCGGGAAGCTGGTCGACGGCAAGGAAGAGATTCGGGAAGTTCCGATTCAAGACGTTAACGAGTACTGCAAAGACGGCGAAACGGTGATTTCCGTTTCCTTGTCTTACCCAATCCCCCGGCTCGGCGGCCATACGGTGCTGCTGGACACGCCGGGCATCGACTCGACGGACGACGCGCACCGGATGGCGACCGAATCGGCGCTTCATTTGGCGGACGTCGTTTTTTACGTCATGGACTATAACCACGTCCAATCGGAGATCAATTTCACGTTCGCGAAGCAGCTGAAGGAATGGGGCAAGCCGCTGTACCTGATCGTGAACCAGATCGACAAGCATCGCGAAAGCGAGCTTTCGTTCGAAGCATACCGGCAAAGCGTAGACGAAGCGTTCGGCAACTGGCATTTGGAGCCGAGCGGCATCGTCTATTTGTCGTTGCGCGAGCCGAATCATCCGCATTCGGAATGGGCGTCGCTCATGGCCTTATTCGAATCGCTGGCGGAGCTCCGCGGGCCGCTGGCGGTCTGCAGCGTGGATGCTTCGGCCCGGTACGTGATTCGCATGCACGGCAAAGCGATGGAGGCCGCGACGGAAGACGAGCGCGAACGCTTGCTCGCGCAAGCCGGCGGCGAAGCCGAGGCGGAGCGGGTACGCGAGGAAATCTTCTCGCTGGAGGAGCGTCTGCGGCTCGGCGAAGCCGAAGTGAACGGACTTCGCACGCGTCTGCGCCTCGACGTGCAGGCGCTGCTCGACAATGCCAACATCACGCCGGCGGCCACGCGCGATCTGGCGCAGACGTTCCTGGAAAGCCGAAAACCCGGCTTCAAGGCCGGTCTGCTCTTCGCCGGCGCGAAAACGGCGGCCGAGCAGGAACGGCGCCTGCAGGCGTTCTATCATGATTTCCATGCCCTCGTCCAAGCGGGCATCGAATGGCATTTGCTCGATTTGCTGCGCAAAGCGGCGGACGGCATCGGTTGGCGGGGCGAGTCGCTCGAACGCGAATTGTCGCCGTTCGTGAACGGACTTTGGGACGCCGATCTGCTGGTGTCGCACGTGAATGCCGGCGCGTCCTTCGGCAACGCGTACACGATGACGTACTGCCGCGAGGTCGCCGAGGCGGTGAAAGGTCTGTACCGCAAGCGCGCGCTGGCCTGGATCGACGCGCTCGGGGACCGGGCCGCGGCGGCGGGCGAAGCTGCCGCGGCGCCGCTGCGCGCGCGGCTCGGCGAGCTTGCGGCGCAGGCCGGCGCGCTCGCGGCGTTGGCCGCGCTGGC
>NZ_JAAAMV010000021.1 GCF_009909185.1 Paenibacillus glycinis
TTGGTTCGCGCTCGTCATGACGCTAAGGAAGACTTGCAACGTGCTCGCCTTCGCCTTGTCCAGTTCTTACTTCGTCACGACCTGCGTCCACCAAAGGGTACACGAAACTGGTCCGGCACGCATCGAGAATGGCTAGCTGGACTTCGCTTTGAAAAATCATCACAGCGCATCGTGTTCCAAGAATACCTTCATGCTATTGATGAAGTGACGGATCGAATGAAACGCATTGAACTTGAAATTCATGAACAAGCAACAACCAGTATTCATGCCCCTGTTATCCAGGCTCTTCAAACCATGCGTGGCGTAGCAGAGGTAACCGCAACAACATTAGTAGCAGAAATCGGACAGTTCTCTCGCTTTTCAAGTCCCAGGCAATTGATGTCGTATGCAGGACTCGTTCCTAAAGAGTATTCAAGCGGCGCTAGCCGTTGGCAAGGATCCATCACGAAGGTTGGGAATGCTCATATTCGTCATGTCATCGTAGAATCTGCTTGGTCCTATCGCCATGCTCCTGCTCTAAAAGGACAACTCCGCTCTCGCCAGGAAGGTCAAGATCCAGAAGCCAAGCGCATTGCCTGGAAAGCGCAGCATCGACTGCACCAGAAATATGATGGCATCACTACTAGAGGGAAAGGCGGGAAGCAAGCTGCTGTTGCCGTTGCCAGGGAACTCATCGGGTTTGTATGGGCTATTGGTTGTACAATTGAGAAGAAGCAGTCGGCAACCGTATTAATCGCTTAGTTTTGTAACTGGATGGCCACGACGAGGATTTGAAATCTTGGCTCGGAGGCAAACACCGGTAAGGAGAACCCTCATGTTAAGCTATGCACTAGGAAACTGATTAAAAGCCGAACGTGCGCCGTTAGTCCGAGGCAGCTCCAAAGACGGATGGATGAAATGCGGTACCCAACCCGCGCATATCAGACTGTTAACCACCGTCATCGCTTTGCCTTCGTGCCAAGATTTTAAAGCAATTCCCCTTAGAAAATGATTTTTGAAGAGAGGTATTGACCGCCTCGTTCATATCAGCTTAATGAAAAATGGAGCAGCTGTCGCCGGGCAAGCTGCTTCAATATGTGTTCAACTATCAGTTACCCGTTAACATTCCTGTAGGTGTTAGTAGATGCGATTTGCAGAAAAACGAACGCCTCGCTAGGATGAGTATGTACTGGGTTGCAGCCCTCAGAACTCACCTTAGGAGGCGTTATAAATGAAGTCTAGACTAGTTAAAGCTCAAAATCAACGTGTAGAACGCATTTCCACTTCGACTCTTGTCATTGGCATCGACATTGCCAAGGAGAAACATGCTGCTCAAGCAATTAACTTTCGAGGTATCGTCCTCACCAATCGCCCACTCTCGTTCTCAAACGAACATGCGGGCTTTGAGCATTTAATCAGCAGTATTCGTAAATTGCAGAACATTCACCAGTTGAATGACGTCGTTGTGGGAATGGAAAGTACCGGCCACTACTGGTTCAACATCGCGAATTGGTTGGTGAAACAAGGCGTTTCTGTTGTCCTTGTCAATCCAATGACGACCAAACGTAATAAGGAAAACAGAGACAACTCCCCTTCCAAGAATGACCCAAAGGATGCTTTGGTCATTGCCGATGCGGTGAGTCGCGGGTTCTACACGCCCTTCTCTCCAAAGGATGAAGCCTTTCGCCGTATGCGAGTTATGGTTACAAACAGAGAGCATTGGGTTGTTAAATCCGGTCGCATTAAGAACAGAATCCACCGCTGGCTGGACATCCGTTTTCCTGAGTATAGGCAAGCGTTCGAAGACATTTTTACTCCTCGTTCACTAGCCACTTTGCGTCGTTTTCCAGCCCCATCTGACATCGTGCAATTGGCTCCGGAACAAATGGTACAGATCTGGGGAGAGTACATGGATAGACCTGGCGGTATGCGAGGCAGAAACAAGGCGCTTGAGCTCCAAGCACTCGCAAGACATAGCGTTGGTGACGCCACTGCCCTTGAAGAAGACAAATGGGAGCTGCGGCACCTCATTGAAGAATTTGAACGAATCTGCCACATCATTGATGAAGCGGACGAGATGATTGAAAAGCTATTGCCTGAAATCCCCTGTTCGGATCTCGTTCGATCCGTTGGTGTTTCCGTGCCTGCAACGGCTGCCCTATTTGCATTTGGAGGGGACCTACGTAAGTTGTCTCATGGGAACCAGTTATTGCGAAAGGCTGGCTTGAACTTAGCGGAACGTAGCTCCGGCAAGTATAAAGGGCACATTAAGCTGACCAAACGAGGAAACTCATTGCTGCGTAAGCATTTGTACTTCTCGGTGTTTCACCTTTTATCTCACAACCGTGCATTTCAAGCCTTACATGCACACAATATTGAAGTAAAACGAATGACGAAAATGCAATCCATGATGAAGCTGATTGGGAAATTGGCTCGCATGCTTGTAGCCATGGCGCGAGAAGGACAAACTTTCTCCGCGAACAAAGCTCAACCGCTATTAGCAGCAGCTTAAACAACTAAACGCGCAACCTAGCCCGATGGATCGTCTCATTTGCAAGATTTCATAAAGAAAGCACGGAGTACCGAGATTTTTACGCTTTAGGGCATAGACCCGTTCCGTTAACGTTGATCGGACTCCACACCTTGGATAGATAGGACGAAGGAATGTGAGGGCATAGACCCGTCGAGATTTGGGAGAGTGAATCCCAAGGACCTTGTGGAGAGAGGCGTGCAGTAAAACCTTTCATGGGAGATGTTGTAAACAAACCAACACCTTCTATTCCCGCATGCCCTCAAACGGAGCAGCTTAGCCCCTCTCATGTAATTCTTGAAACTCCTATTGATTCATGCATATGAAATTCTGCGAATGAGCGAGCATTCGCGAGAAAACCTTTATTCTCTGAGGGAGCATAATCATCTGACTTCTATAACAAAAACGGATGATGTATCACCTTTTGAAAAATCTGCAGATATGCCGTATTTATATATTCCTTTTTCTTTTGGAGCCTTGAAAGATCCACCTTGCAATGGAATTTGTGTTGGTTTTCCATCAACATATTGCTGAATGATTAAGCTACTAGGTGCTGTTTTATATTCGAACGAAATTTCAATGTCTTCTTTAGGACTTATAGTAGTAGGAGTAACCCCTCTTAACATTGTTTCTACATCTGCATAATCTGCACATCCTAAATTACCCCAACAATATGTACTTTGGATAACTGGAATTTGTGTTTGTCCCGAAGTAACATTGGGAAGAGGTGGAGATTTTTTAATGATTTTAATACCAATGTTTCTAGCGTACCCTTGAAATCTTGTATGCTCTACAATGTTTCCTGCAAAAGGAGTGAAATAAAGGAACACTACCAGTAAACCTAAAAATCCAGTAAAAGAAATTATTAGTGTTCTTTTACGACGCATCCCAAGCCTCCTTGACATTCAAATCTCCACCGTTCGTTCTTGTAGCTGAGGAGTTCGCTGCCTATTCACTCACCCAATATATGACGTAATTGGATAGTAATTGTTGCGCTAAACTGCCCGTCCCTCGGTTTTAAGGGTTTATCTCACATATACTCACTCATTCGCAGGATTTCATCACCTTGAAATAGATATGGAGGTGGAGAAAGCTATGGGCGGATGCCGTTAGCCCAGTAACTGGGTATGCGGGAACAAAGGAATTGCTTCAGCCATTCCTTTCTGCCTAACTCTACTGCACGCAAACTCCACAAGTGCCCTGGTGTTTACCATCCCATGGCTCGACGGGTCTAAGCCCTCACATTCCATCGTCATAATATTCAAAGAAATCACCTTCACATTTCAACATTAGCATGCCAATAAATTATTCGTGAGACGATTGAACTCCCCTAGCTTAAGTCCGAATTTCAATATCGTGTTCCTTACACCATTCAATTACGAATTCCTTTAACTTTCTTTCTTTGTAGGCATACCATTGTTTATCAACATCATGTTCCGTAATGTAATCTTTAAATCTGCGGAAAGCTCCTCGACCTTGAATTTCTTCAGACAGTTTTTCTCGAATTTCTTCATCCTCTAAAGCCCCAATAAAATCTTCCATGAGTTTATATTCATTAAAGTCGTTTCTTAATGTAAAGTCGACGTAGATCCCATCTTCATCTTCAAGAATTTGCATAGCTCTCTCGATGTTCTCTCTTTGCCATTCAGGAAATCTTTCGAGTGACATTTCATCTTCAGCCGCTCCAATTTCTTCTCTTGATAGCGTAATCACTTCTCCTGTTATTGAATTTATATATGTATACGTATCATCCATTTTCATCTCAATTTCATCAACTAAATCCATTAGCTTAACTGGTTTCTTAGCATTCATATGCAATTTCTCCCCTTATCATTATTTCTTCAAATCAAAAAGCATCAACCGTTGTTTCGCTATCTTCACTCCATTATTTTTCACCTTATATCTATCATACTAGCAAAATCTCTAAATTTGCTCATTTCAAGAAAGAAATCCGGTTCGCGTAATCGGATAGCTAGAGCACTTTGAACTTACATCCCTGTTACAGTCATCAACACGCTTATAACCGCCTTTACTTGCTCATGGTCTAAAAATACCATCGTAAGCCGGTCATCCGACCGGCAGCGAGTGTGCCGCTTCCCGAATTCATCCCCGCCGCCGCTTAACCGCAAAAAACGGCTTCTCGCGTTTTGTCGCGACAAGGACTCTGAACTGGAAAGTGCATCCCAGCAACGAAAAAGCAGTTCACCCTCAACCGAGGATGGACTGCTTTTGCTCAATTCGCTTTATCCTTCGTTTTACGTTCACACGTTAGGCAGCTCCCAATTGCTGTCGACTTTACTCCGTCCTTCGCCGCTGTTTGCTTAGGCTCCTACGGCAAGCCCGCCAATTAATTCATCATTAATCGCTATAGCCCGTCGTAAAGTAAGCATATAAGCATCGGGAGACGGCTCTTTTCGTATTGTTTCCATGCTCCGCTTTATCCCCTTCCTCGTACCCGGCACTCCATCCTCCCGTTACCCCTCTTTCGGATATACCTATTCGTCTCTTCAATAGAGAATTCAATCGGGAGGGAAGCGCCTATCTTATTTACAAGAAACCGCCAAAAAACGCCGCTTGAAACGATCCGGGGGGAATTAAAGAAAAGATTAAAACACTCCCCGGATATCTCGGATGCGTTAACGTCTTCAGATAGAAAGCTCCTGGACAACATTAGTTCGATGACCCGGGAGCATAACCTTAATAACGTGACGAGAACCAAAGCCTATCTTGCCTTTTATCTCCGTCATCCTGAGATGCATTGGGCCTTCTTAGGACATATGGTATCGCGGAATGGCGGCTGGAACATGACCGATCTGAAGGGAGAGTTTCTAACCCAACTGCTCTCGGACGAGGAACGGGACTTGTTTTTCCGATTTTTAGAACGCGGCAACTGGCTCATTTTCCAAGATGTATACCCGCAACTTCTGCTATACGAAGAGAGCGTAAAGACAAATAGACCCCTGTTTTATTTACTGCCTCGACTGAAGGTTTCTATTTTCATGGAAGCGATTTGGGACTATTTTTGGAGAACCCGAGATGCGTATATCCATTGTATCGGGTTAGTAATCAATGAACAAAGTTACTTGGAACAAAGGGTCATTCAGAACCCTTATTATCAACAAGAAGTACTTAATAAAATGAAATTCCACCTTCAGGATTTGCTGTCCTTCAATCAAATTCTATTTCCTGCTGAAGGCAATCGTTTAAAGGGGCAGACGCTATACCAATTCCAGTCCCTCCATGAGCGAATTTTATTTGGCAAAAAGCTCTATGCCGTTTTGTTTAAGAATCCGGAATTTAACCTGCAGGCTTTAGAATGGGCAAAGCGCAATCCGCATACGGGCTCCAGGAAGGATTACTGGCCGCATCTATTCAACAGTGTAAATGAAGGCGTCCCGGGAATTACCTCCCCATTAAGGTTAAAAGCATGTCAAATTCACCACGATGCAAAAAGATTTTACAGCCCCAACTTGGAGGTCGCTTGGAAAAATGCAAGCCAGCCGGAAGCCGAACCGGGGGATTGGTTTCAAGATCTACGTGTCGTGGATTATTTAGAAGATGACATACCAATGTTGGACGGAGAGATTCGGAAGGAATATTGTAAAACATTGGAGCGACTCGAAATTGCCGCGCTTGCCAAAAAAGCGATTCGCTTTTTGGAAAAAAGATAGCTTGGCACGCGCTGATTAAGCTGCTTTTCGTGCATACGCGCGCATCGCGAAAATATAAGCGACGATCATAATCCCGACGCACCACGCGAGCGCGATCCAAATCTCATTGCCCGCAGGCTGACCGGACAGCAGCGCACGGATCGTTTCCACGATTGAAGTCACCGGCTGGTTGTCGGCGAAAGCGCGCACGACCTTCGGCATCGAATCGGTCGGCACGAAGGCCGAGCTGATAAACGGCAGGAAGATTAGCGGATAGGAAAAGGCGCTTGCGCCTTCCACCGTTTTTCCGGACAATCCGGCAATCGCCGCGACCCAAGTCAACGCCAGCGTAAATAGCACGAGTATGCCGGTTACGGCGAGCCATGGCAGGACGCCCGCCGACGAGCGAAAGCCCATCAAGAGCGCTACGAGAATGATGACGACGAGCGATATGACGTTGGATACCAGCGAGGTCAGCACATGCCCCCACAGCACGGCGGAACGCGCGATCGGCATGGAGCGGAACCGCTCGATGATGCCCCGCTGCTTATCCATAAAGAGACGATAAGCCGTATAGGATATCCCGCTTGCAATCGCGATCAGCAGGATACCGGGCAGCAAGTAGTTCACATAGTTATCCGTGCCGGTCTCGATCGCGCCGCCAAACACGTAGACGAACAGCAGCATCATCGCAATCGGAGTGATGCAAACGGTGACGATAGTGTCCATGCTGCGGAAAATATGACGCATGGAGCGTCCAAGCATCACGCTCATTTCGCCGAGAAAGGTTTTGTTCATGGTTGCCTACCCTCCCTTTTACCGATGATCGCGAGAAAAATCTCTTCCAATGAAGGTTGTTTTTCCACATACTCCACCTTTGCCGGCGGGAACAGTCTCTTCAATTCCTCAAGCGTGCCATGGGCAATGATCCTGCCCTCGTGCAAAATGGCGATTCGATCGGCAAGGTGCTCGGCTTCGTCCAAGTACTGCGTAGTCAGAAATATCGTCGTACCGCCGTCTGCAAGTTCCTTGGCGATCTTCCAGACCTCGATGCGGGCCTCTGGATCAAGACCGGTAGTCGGCTCGTCGAGGAAAATGATCTGCGTTTGTCCGACAAGGCTCAAGGCAATGTCGAGCCTGCGGCGCATGCCGCCCGAATACGTAGCGGCTTTACGGTCCGCGGCATCTGTCAGGCCGAAGCGTATCAGCATCTCGTCCGCGACCAGACGCGGATGCTCAAGGTGCCGCAGCTTGGCGATTAGGATCAGATTCTCCCGCCCGGTCAAAATCTCGTCAACCGCGGCGAATTGGCCGGTCAGGCTGATCGCATGACGCACTTGTTCCGGTTTTGACGCGACGTCGAATCCGTTTACGATGGCGGTGCCTCCGTCCTGTTCGAGCAGCGTGGCGAGGATTCGGACAATCGTCGTCTTGCCCGCGCCGTTGGAGCCGAGCAGGGCGAAAATCTCGCCTCGCTTTACTTCGAAATCGACGCCCCTCAGGACTTCCGTGTCCTTGAAAGACTTCCGCAGACCCTTCACTTCAATGGCCTTTTGCATCCCGCTCTCCCCCCTTTACTTTGTTCGATCCGTATCCCGCTTCAAGGCCTTCCTGCTTTCTCGGACAACCGATTCTTGGAAGATGTCGGCGTACGTTTTCGAATCTTTGATGAGATCGTCGCAGAACGCCGCCACGTCGCTGCCCGTCACTTCGAGCACGCCTTTCCCCGAGGCCGCGCCTTCTTCGAAAAGATCGATAATTCCCGAGAGCAAACCCGTCCCTTCGGTCAACTCGACAGGGCCGACCTTAAAAAGATATCTTTGAAGCTCTTTATAGACGATCTGATAATCTTGCGGCAGTGCTTTGACGCGCGCCATATGCGCCCGCCACTCTTTTTTGCCTTTGATCATATCTTGTATGCTCATGGTATCCTTCCTCCTATTTGCGCAATTTTTTGGCGATCGTCTGGTTGAGCTGCCGGCGCCACTTGTCGCGATAAGATGTTGCCCCTTCTTCGCCGGCCAGCGCCGAACAGAAGCCTTGGATATCGTCGCCCAATACGTCTTGGACGCGCTGACCGTCCGCCGCCGTTTCTTCGAGCAGGCCGAGCACGCCGTCAAGAATCGGCATGAGATTCCGACCGGTGAAGTCGCCGTGCGGCCAAAGATAGGCATTGATTTGCGCCCATGCCGCTTGATAGTCGGCCGGCAGCTGCTTGACTCGCGATTCGAAGTCTTTCAATGCTTTCGTCATGTCGCTGCCGGTGATTTTTTCCCAAAAATTCATGGTCGGTTCTCCTTTAACTCGTTTATTTTGGATGATACGAACGCCCATTTTTCCCAGAACCTCCGCAGCTCCTCGCGTCCCGCTTCGTTGATCGCGAAAAACTTTCGCGGCGGGCCCATGTCGGATGGCTTCTTGGAGATCTCCACCAGCTTGTTTTTTTCAAGCCGGATCAGGATGGTGTACACCGTTCCCTCCACGACATCCGCAAAGCCGAGGGCGTTCAGCCGGCGCGTGATCTCGTAGCCGTAGGTTTCGTTGCGGCTTATAATTTCAAGGACGCAGCCCTCGAGCGCCCCTTTGAGCATTTCCGTTAGATTTTCCAGCTCGCTCACTCCTTGCTATTCTGTATCACTGGTATCAAGTGTTACTTACTACTACTATAAAGTAACACGCAGTAGTCGAGGTGTCAATAGCTTCTTGCTCAACACGAAACAGCGACAGGCCAAGACATAACAAACGATGCCTCAGACTGCCGCTATTGTCGTTGCGCGAATCCAGCGCGCTAATAATTTTCTCCGCGATAATATCGGTCAAGCTTCTGCTCCAAGTGGGCAAGCTGCGACTTCTTCGCTTCGATATCGACCAGAAGCTTTTCCTTTTGTTCTTGAATGAGCTTGATTCGCTCGGGGAGCGTCGCGGTTCCGGCTTTGACCATGTCATAGTACTGCTTGATGTCTTCCACGCCCATTCCGGTTTCGCGCAAACATTTGATGAATACCAGCCAATTGAGCTCGTTCTCTGTATAGAGACGATTATTTTGCGCGCTTCGCGCAGCCGGTTCCAGCAATCCCTTTCTCTCGTAGAAACGAATCGCTCCGATGTTCAACCCGGCTTCCTTCGCTGCTTGTCCGATTGTAAACATAGTGTCCTCGCGTATATTAAAAATTATCGTTGACCTACACTTAGTGTAGCATAGTAAGTTATACATCATGCAACGAAAATCATTTAGGAAAGAGGGATTTATTTTGAAACATACCGCCTTCGTAACGGGAGCCAACAAAGGAATCGGATTCGAGATCGCAAAGCAGCTGGGCGAAAAGGGCTGGAAGGTGATCCTAGGCGCCCGCGATCCCGAACGGGGCGAAGCAGCCGTTTCCGAACTGGCCGCCCAAGGGTTGGACGTAGCGTTCGTGCAAATCGACATGACCGATTCGCAAAAAATCGAGCAAGGCGCGCACGCGATCAAAACGAAATATCCGGAATTAAAGCTGCTGGTCAATAACGCCGGCATGCCGGGCGCGTTTTCCCGTTCGTTCACGGAAACGAAAGAAGCGGACCTGCGGAACGCGTTTGAAGTGAGCTTCTTCGGAACCTACCGCTTGAATCAGCTTTTGTTCCCGTTAATCAAGGAAAACGAAGGCACTGTCGTAAACGTATCGACCGATATGGCCTCCCTTGACCATATGCAAAACGCAGCAGTCACTTTAAACGCATTCGATTATAATTCTTCCAAAACGGCCAACAATGCCATGACCATTTCCATGGCCTATGAAGTTAGAAACAGCAATGCGCAAGTATTTGCGATCACGCCCGGTTTCACCACGACCGATCTGAACGGCAATTCGAAAGGCGGCAAATCCAAAGCCGAGGGAGCAGCCATCATCGTAGGTTACGCCACGGACGGCAAGCGCCATAACGGCGAATTCCTGAATGAGCAAGGCGTTGTGGCGTGGTAATCTCTCTGCGTTACGCCACCCCGTGAACATCGCTTTATGAAGCCGGCAGCCTTTCGGCTGCCGGCTTCATAAAGCGAGACAAATACAAGACACCTTCAAGACGAAGCTTCCATGTCGTAAGATATGGAGAACAACTTGAAGGTGTTTTTGTCTTGGCAACAACCGAAAAAAGTCACAATCAATCCGAAGTTTTCACTGCGCTTTCGGTAACCTGGCAAGGGAGAACAGCGATCTGATGTGCAGGACGAACAGTATCGGCACGGCCGCGGTCGGGATCAGCACGAGAGGCAGCTCCGAAATCGCCCGAGCAAATGTACTGCCAGGGAAGAACCCGTATGCAACCAATGCACCGAGGACTAGCGCGAGCATCAGATCGGCGATACCGAGTGCGTTGAACCATAACGCTGCACGGCGACCTGTGCCACGCGCGAGTTTCCGCACGACGAACGGCGTAGCGATGCTTACGGCGATATCGCCCACGCCTGCGGGGATGGCAAAAGCGGCAGGTAAGTACCCCATACCCATCGCGATTAGAAATACGACTCCGACAACCCGGAATCCATGAGGCTGCATAAAGGTGCCTGTCATCGACGGTTCATTCAGGATTTTCCTTGCCGTCGGGACAAACGTGAGGGCAAATAGACTGCCTAAGAAGACCACGACTGCCGTGGGCAGCCAGGGAAATCCTAGCTCACCAGGCTGGACGCGGTAACCGCCATTGGCAGCAAAGATTGCGCTGATGATGAACCAACCGCCGAGCGCGAGCGCTTTGATCGAGATGAAAACGGTAATTCGCCTACGGCTGAGACCGGCTCCGATGGCTCCTCGATACAGCACGACGCAGGTCATTGTCGCGATGCCGATAGCGCCTGCTAAGGTGATTATCCATACATAGACAGGTAGCTCGAACATAGGAAGCCTCCGTTTGCAATGACGAATATATACTTTTTTCATTTTCATTTTATCCAACATTCGGCAATACATACGATAACATATATTGCGACTCCACTGCCCGTTCGTGCAAGGACGGCTGCCGATCTTCGTTCCGAGAGTCTATTGGGGCGCTTTCTTTTCATATCGAACGCTGCGGAGCTATGGAACAAATTTTTATTATTCTTGAATAAAAACACGATTTCTTGGGCAAAATAGATCCTTAGAAAATCATTCAAAAAACTAAATCGGACTATAGACAAAGATCGAATATAGGTGTAGGCTAGACTCATTAGTACCAGAACTTAGGACTAGATACTAAGGAGTTGAGTTCCATGCTTCAGCAACCTTTGCATTCCCATGCGGCAATTACGGCTTTTGGCGCTTATGTTCCGGAACGAATCCTCACGAATGCCGATTTGGAGCAGATGGTGGAAACGACGGACGAATGGATCTTCCAACGGACGGGGATCAAAGAACGGCGGATCGCCGCGGAAGGCGAATTCTGCAGCGACATGTGCTTCGGCGCGGTCCGGGACCTGCAGCTGCGATACGGCGTCGTGCTCGAGGACGTCGATTACGTACTCGTCGCGACGACGACGCCGGAAACGTACTTCCCGAGCATGGCCGCGCGCGTGCAAGCGGAGTTCGGCATCGCCTCCTGCGGCGCCGCCGACATCCAGGCCGCGTGCGCCGGCTTCGTCTCCGCGCTGCAGATGGCGAACGGCCTGATCCTCTCCGGCGCTTATCATAAAATCCTCGTCATCGGCGCGGAGACGCTGTCCAAGGCGACGGATTACGCGGACCGCTCCACTTGCATCCTGTTCGGCGACGGCGCAGGCGCCATGCTCGTGGAACGAAGCGAGGACGGCGCGTTCCTCGCGTCTTATAACAGCACCAAAGGCAACGACGGCCATCATCTGTACCGCTCCTCCCTCGCGCCGTCGATCGACGGCGTGCCGATCCAGACGAACGGCTTGATCGTGCAGAACGGCCGCGAGGTTTACCGCTGGGCCGTGACCACCGTGCCCAAAGGCATCAACGCCCTCATGGAACGCAACGGCTTGTCGGTCGCGGACATCGATTGGTTCGTGCCGCACAGCGCCAACATGCGCATCGTCGAATCCGTCTGCGAGCGCACCGGCATCCCGCTCGAGCGCACGCTTACGAGCATGCGGGAATACGGGAACACCTCGGCGGCTTCCATCCCGCTCGCGATCGATTTGGCGCTCAAGGAAGAGCGGATCAAGAACGGCGACGCCCTGCTTCTGTACGGCTTCGGCGGCGGCCTGACGGAGTCTGCGCTCCTGCTGCGCTGGACGTTATAAAGCGAACCGAACTAGGGCAGTCTATTCCGTAGCGTCCCGGCTTGACCTTGATAACGGCTCCGTTTACGATGCATTGTTGTCCCGATCAAGCGAAAAGCCCTTCGACTGCCCGAAACCGGACAGTCGAAGGGCTTTTTTGGAACATCGATCCCCGATTAAGCGAGCACCCATGCCGACATCGATACCGGGCCGTCGATGCCCACATCCGCATCGATCGTCGTTAAAAACAACTGAATCGCATGGTGGCCGACCGCCAGGTTTTCAAGAATCGTATGGAACGACAGCAGCGCAGAGTTCGGCGGATCGATGAAGATGTCAGCCGATCCTTGTACGACGGAATCCACCAGGACCGTCGCGACTAACAGCGTGGGGTCAAGCGGCGTCTGGGTGCCGATCGTGGACATGATTTCCAGGACCGATCCGGGAGCGGATACGTAAATTCCCATCGTCAGCAGCAGCTGCGGCTCGGCCGACGTCACCGTCAGAACGGCTCCGTCCGAGACATTGTTCAATCTGGCGCTATTATAGTTGATGACCGTAGGCAACGCTATCACCTTATTATCTATCGGTTTTGATGTAAGATATGAATTTCCGATAGATCTTGTGCATCGCGCGGGATGGCCGATTTTCCCGATGCGGCGCGGATGACGGGCCTGGCTGGCGGAGCGCGGCGATTGCCGTTATTCTCATTTTGCCCGAAAGGGGCAAAGGCGGTATACTAGAACGTATACGAACCTATAGAAAGCGAAGGTAGCCCCGTTATGGATGAACTGAAGAAAGCTTACGAGCTGCTCGGCCTGCCCGAAGGCGCATCCAAGGATGACGTCGAGAAACGCTATTTTCTATTGATCCGCAGGGAACGCGCCAGCCGGCAGCGCGAAGAGACGGGCCAACCGGACGAACAGGCGCTGAGCCTGGAGGAGATCAACAAAGCCTATAAATTGATTTTGGAATACGACGAGAAGAAGACGATGGAGCAGTTCAACGCCGCCGCTTACGGCAAATACAAAGGAATGGCCGGCTCCGCCCAGAAGGTCGACCATTTCTTCAGCTACTATAAATTCCACGTGCTCGGCGTCATCGCGCTCATCCTGATCGTCATTTTCGGCACCAAGGCGTACGTCGACCACCGCCACAAAATGGCCGAGCTCGCCAAGCTGCCGCCGATCGATGTAAGCGTCTCCTTCTTCGGCGAGTACTATAGCCCGGACGGCAGCTATCCCGTCAGCGACCTGAAGCCGATGGAGGACAAGTTCCTGGCGCAGTTCCCGGATTGGAAGCGCGTCCAAGGCTTCTTCACGTACGTGCCGGCGGACATCAAGAGCGAGCAGGATTCCGCGCTCATCCAGAAGAGCATGATCGATCTCATGATGAACAAGGCGGACGTCTACATTTTGGATAAAGTAAACTTCTTGAAGCTGGCGCAGGACGGCTCGCTCCTGCCGCTCGACGGCGACAACGCCGCCAAGCTCGGCGCGGCCGTCAAGCCGGAGCTCGGCGTCAAGGCCAAGACGGAGGACGTGCCCGAGGAGCATGTGTACGGCGTCGATATCTCCGGCAGCCCCTTGCTGAAGGAACTTCCGGTCATCGGCAAAGAGTACATCGCGGGCATCCGGGTCAATTCGGAACGGCCGGACAACGCCTTCAAATTCATCTCGAAATACCTGGAGTAAGCTTGCCGTGCCAACGCTTGCCGCAGCCCGAATCGAAGGCGATTCGGGCTGCGGTTTTTTCGTGCCTGCGCAGTATCCTGCACTGTATCTTGCGCTGTATCCTGCGCTGTATTCGGAAGTCTTGATTCGAGCGGCATCGCGATAAGCCGCGCAACGACAAATAGGCGCAGCCGCCGTACGTCATGTACGCGCGCCTGCGCCTTGCTTCGGTTTAACCCGCCGAACTGTCGCCTATGCTCCGCCGCGCAGCACCAAATGCTTCAAGCCCGTATAGCGGTCGCGCAGCAGGTGCGCTTCCCGCAGCGATTCGTCCAGCAGCTCCCGGGTCAGACCGATCTCTTCGGGAACGGCCGGTCCCCCGGCCCGCCGGAGCCAAGCCTGCAGCTGCTCTCCCTCCGGCAGCCCGCCGAATATCGACGGGTACGCCTCGCCGAGCCGGTCGCGGTAAAGCTTCGCCAGCAGCGCGCAAGCGACGCCGACCTTGGCGCCGTGCAGGAGCTGCCTGCGGCCTTCCTTCAGATACGCCATCTCCCAATGATGCGACAGATGATGCTCGCCTCCGGAAGCCGGCCGCGAATGGCCGACGAGCAGCATCGACCAGCCGGAAAGCAGCAGCGCCTCCATCAGCGTTTCCACGCCGCGCGGCGTGCCGGACGCGATCTCGTCGACCGCACCTATGCATGCCAGCAGCGCCCGTTCGGTCAGCTCGAACGCGAGCGGACAGAAGGGCTCGCCCGCCATCTCGGCGGAGAAGCGCCAGTCCGCCAGCGACGTGAATTTGCCCAGCATATCCCCGAAGCCCGCTGCCGTCATGCGCTGCGGCGCGGCCGACAGCACGTCCAGGTCGGCGAAGATCGCGGTCGGCGCGATCGCCGGGACCGTCTGCTTGAAGCCGTCCACGATAATCGGCGCGCCGACGGACGTGAAGCCGTCCACGGAAGCCGCCGTCGGCACGGACACGAAGACGCGGTTCGTCTGCGAGCATACGAACCGGACCACGTCGTGAATCGTGCCGGAGCCGACGGCCAGCATCGCCTGCGCTTCCTTCGGCGTCTCCAGCATCGCCTGCACGATGGTCCGTTCGTCCGCGATCACGTCGCCCTGTCCGTTCGGCTTGAGCCGGCACACGCCGAACGGAACGGCAGCCGCTCGCAATAACTCGGCGAGCCGTTCTCCGGCCGCCTCCCATGTGTTGTCGTCGGCCACGATCACGACGGATGCGTAATTCTGCTGCTTGAGATACGGCGCGACCTGCGCGAGCGCGCCGGCGGCCAACGCGCCTTCCATCGCGATCGGAGCGTATACGACGCCTTCCGGCTGCTTGGCCGCGGCTTCGTTGATTTCTTCCAGCGCTGCTTTGATGTCCATGGCGATCGAGTCCCCTTTCTTCAATAGCCTCATTTTACCATAAGGAAGAATTGATAGTCTTGCAGAATGGCTGACAAGTACCCATACGGGCCAATGCAGTCGGGCATACACTAGGGTAAATGCGCGTAACCCGGGAGGTAGGAATGCCATGAAGCTATTGTTTACGTACTTTATCCCAAGCGGCGGAATCGAGACGCTCAACCGGCTGCGCTACCATGCGCTGCGTGCCGTCGGCATCGAGGCCCATGCCCTCTATCTGTGGAACGGCGCCGGGACGCAAAACATGACCGGCATTCCTCATTTCGTGACCAACAACGACTTCGAAATCATCCACGTGCTGCAAACCGGCGGGTACGACGCCATCGTCGTCACCTGCGACCACCTGATGCTGCAGCGGCTTCACGGACTCGGGTACCGCGGCACGATCATCTACGAGGCGCAAGGGCTCGGGACGACGGAACAAGCCGAATCCACGCTCGCCTTCGCCTCCACGTTCATCCGCATGTACGCCCGAGGCGCCATCAGTCCTCCGACCTCGCACATGATGGTGCTGTTCCAGCGGTACCTCGGCGATTTTCCGAGGTTCTACGTGCAGAACATGATCGACACCGACCAGTTCAGCCATCGTCCGTCCCCTTGGCTCAACCCGTCCGGCGCGCCGATCCTCGGCTGGATCGGGCGGCTCGAGAACAACAAGAACTGGCCGCTGTATCTGCGCATCGCCGCCGCGCTCGCGAAGGAGAAGCCGGACCTGCAGCTCTGGATGTTCGAGGATGCGACGATCTCCGAGCCCGGCGAACGGGAGAAATTCCACCATCTGGTGCGCGAGCTCGACCTGGAAGCCCGCCTGCTCGTCCGCTCCAATATCCCGCACGGCCATATGCCCCATTACTTATCGGCCATCGGCGATTCCGGCGGCATGCTGCTCTCGACCTCGTATACCGAAGGTTTCGGCTATGCCGTCGCGGAAGCCATGAGCTGCCGCTGCCCCGTGCTGTCCACGGACTCCGACGGCGTCCGCTGCTTTATCGACCATAATCGGACCGGCAAATTTTTCTTATCGCGCAGCGTGGAAGAAGCCGTCCGGGAAGCGAAGGAGCTGTTCGACAATCGGCCGTTAACCGAGCAGCTCCGGCTGCAGGCGCAGCAGCATATCCGGACCCGGTTCTCCCTTGAACGGTATGCCGCAGACATCGTCAACGTGCTCGGCGCGCTCGGACTCCGGGCCTAAGCCGGCCAAAGATGGCCAGACGCCCCGGAACAGCTGACCGTATCGCATTCGCCCTGGCCCCGTATAGTAAGTAGGAAGAGGAATCTCATTCTGTTCGAAGAGGTGCACGATCATGCTGCCAAAAGTATCGATCATCATTCCTTTCTATAACGATCACTACGTCGATCAAGCGATCGTGAGCGCGCTCTACCAGACGTATCCGAACCTTGAGGTGATCGTCGTCGACGACGGCTCGACCCGGCATCAGGACGTCATCGCGCCGTATCGCTCGCGCATCCATTACATCGGCAAAGCCAACGGCGGAACGGGCAGCGCGCTGAACCACGGCTTTTCCATGGCCACCGGCAAATACATCGCCTGGCTCAGCTCCGACGACCGGTTCCTCTCCGACAAAGTCGCCAAGCAGGTCGCCTACATGGAGCGGGCGAACGCCCGGATCTGCCACACCGATTTCCATATCATGAACGAGCACGGCGCGATCACGCATTACGCGGCCGGCACCAAATATCCGTCGGCCAAAGCCTTCATCCAGGGCATCCGGACCGGCTGCCCCATCAACGGGTGCACGATCATGATGACCAAGGAGCTGTTCGAGGAGCTCGGCGGGTTCAACCCGGGGCTGCCGTATACCCACGACTACGACTTCTGGATCCGCGCACTGCTGCAGCGCGTGGACTTTCATTACTTGAACGAAGCCCTTACGATCTACCGGCGCCACTCCCAGATGGGCACCGTGCGCCATTTCGACACGATCATGGGCGAAGCCGGCATGACCACTGCCCGCTATGCTGCCCAGCTGGATCAGCTGATCGCCCAGCTCCCGTAGCGAACGGCAGACCCGTCATGGCTGTCGATGCCTTTCGGTCTCGCGCGGCCGGAAGGCGCGGCTTGCCGCCTTCGCCGGCATCGGGAGCGAAGGAGGCCAGCGCCGGGCCTCGGCCGATCGCGCATAGAACCGCCCAGCTCCGAAGATAAAGCGGACAAGCTGCCTTGGGAAGCGGCCTGTCGATGCGGACACGAATGGATGCCTTACATACACCAGAAGCGAATGCGGTAAGCGAAATGCGGCAAACGAATGCTGTACGCGTCTGCGGCACGCGAATGCAGTATACGAGTACGGCACGCGAACCGTTCCCTGGCGTCCACCTTCGCGATAAACAAAAAGATCCACTGCGATCGCTCCTGTCCGGATACGGAGTACGGGCGCGCAGTGAATCATTGTAGTAGAACTTTCTTTTATGGCGGGCCGGGCTTTTTGAACTCCCTTGTAATATTCCCATCTCGAACGTACCGCTCAGATCAGCTTCACGAAATACCCGATCATGTAGGCCGCCGGAACCAACACCAGCTGCGCGGCCATCGTGCCCAGAAACCGCGTCGTCATGAGCACGACGTAGATTCTGCCGAGCTTCGTCCGGTACTCCGCGCTGCCGAGCGCTTTGTCCGTGATGAGCCCGAGCTGCGGATCGATGAAGATGGTCAGCAGAATCGTCGCGACGCCGTTGATGATGCCGGAGGATTGCCCCGCCGTCGAGCTTAGCTCGGGGAACAAGTGGGCCGCGTAGAGCGCCGCCAGCACGCCGACGGTGTAGAAGGACGTAACGACGATGCTGAGCAGCATGAACGTCTTCGAGATGTCCAAGTACCGGAACCGGCTGAGATTGAAGCGGGGCGCCCGGATATAATGCCGCGTGTTTTTGAGCTGGCCGATCGTCACGCTGGACACGAGCTTCGGCACGGAACCGGCCACCTCCAGCTTCGCGATCATGCGGCCGAACAGATTGACGCAGGTCGGAAACAGAACGATCGCGAGCAGCGTGCCGACCGACGACGCGAGCAGCGTGAACCGCAAGTACTGCAGCATGGGAAACCCGGCATGCGTTCGTCCGTAATCGACGAACTTGGCCGCGATCGGCCCCTGCACCATGTTCGCCGTCCGCGATACGAGCACGATCATGCCCGTCAAGGACAGCGCGACGGCGATTTTGTTCAGGCGAACGCCCGCAAGCCGGACGGCATACGAGAGCGTCTCCGCCGTATGGATGATCGTCGTCATGGCGAAGACGACGAAGAGATTGGTCAGCAAGCGGCTTGTCTCCTCTCCCGGAAGCCCGAGCGCTTTAGTCGATCGGCACTACGCGTCGAACAGTGCCGTGGACAGGTACCGCTCGCCGGTGTCCGGCAGCAGCACGACGATGTTCTTGCCTTGGTTCTCCGGCCGTTTGGCCAGCGCGAGCGCGGCGAATGCCGCGGCGCCCGACGAGATCCCGACGAGCAGGCCTTCCTGCTTGGCCAGCGCGCGCGCCGTCTCGATCGCTTCCTCGTTATGGACCGGCACGATCTCGTCGACGACCGCGCGGTTGAAATTGCCGGGCACGAAGCCGGCGCCGATGCCCTGAATGGCATGGCCGCCCTTCTTTCCGCCTGCCAGCACCTGCGAATCGTACGGCTCGACCGCCACGATCCGGACGGACGGCTTCTTCTGCTTCAGCGCCTCTCCGACGCCCGATACCGTCCCGCCCGTGCCGACGCCCGCGACGAAAATATCGACGGCGCCCTCGGTGTCCCGCCAAATCTCTTCGGCCGTCGTCCGTTTGTGGATCGCCGGATTGGCCGGATTCTCGAACTGCTGCGGAATGAACGAATGCGGAATTTCGGCCGCCAATTGCTCGGCCTTCGCGATCGCTCCCGCCATGCCTTCCATCGCCGGCGTCAGCACCAGCTCCGCGCCAAGCGCGGTCAACAGCTTCCGCCGCTCCAGGCTGAAGCTCTCCGGCAGCACGATGACGAGGCGGTAGCCCATAGCCGCCGCCGCGAACGCGAGCCCGACGCCCGTGTTGCCGCTCGTCGGCTCGATGATGACGGAATCCGGCTTCAGCAGCCCGCGTTCCTCCGCATCCTTGATCATCGCATAGCCGATGCGGTCCTTGACGCTGCCCGCAGGGTTGAAATACTCCAGCTTGGCGATGATTCTCGCCTCGAGCCGCCCGCTGCCCCCGAACTTCGAAAGCTCCAGCATCGGGGTATTGCCGATCAAATCCGTTATATTTTTCGCGATGCCCGCCATCCGATAACCTCCTCTTTCCTTCGATTACGCTTACGTTCACTAGCCTAGCCTTGCAGCAGCTTCTCGAAACATAGGCTGGACGGACAGCCGATATATTCGCCGTACGGCTCGATGGCGCAATAACCGTTCTTTTTATAGAAGGCCACGGCTTCAAGCTGCGGAACGCCCGTCTCCAGCCGAATGCGCGCATAGCCCTGCGCGCCGGCCTTGTCCTCCAGATAACGGAGCATCCGACCCGCGATGCCCCGGTTGCGCGCTTCCGGTTCCACGTAAAAACGCTTCAGCTCCGTCGCGGTCTTGTCGATCTCCTTGATCGCGCCGCAGCCGACCGGCTTCCCGTCCAGATACGCCACGACGAAATGGATGTCCGTCAATTCGGGATCGTCCAAATCGACGCCGAACACCTCTTCCGGCGGATACAGGCCATACAAATAAGCATCCAGCCGGTCGATCAGGCCGAGCAAATCGGGATCTGTAATCCCTACGTCCTTCAATGTCAATTCATGCATGGTTGTCTACTCCTTGTGCAGCCATCGATTCGCTTGTTCGATCCATGAACCTTCTTCGTCCGCCAGCAAGCCTTGCCAGCCGAGCGCTTCCGCGGGGGTCAGATTCTTGCGGTGATCATCCACGTACAGCACGGATGCCGACGGATTCAGCTTCGCGTGCAGGGCCGCGTAAATCTCCCCGGAAGGCTTGCTTGCCCCTGCCTCGCTCGATATGACGACATGCCCCAGATGCGGCCCCAGCCTTTCCAGATGCGGCCCCAGCCATTCCGCGCGGTGATTGCTCAGGATGTGCACGTCCGCCAGCAGGCTCCATGCCGGTATGCAATGGAATGCGGGCAGCAGCCGGATATTGCGGTGAAGCAGCGCCCGCGCTTCCTGCTCCGCCAAGCCCGGACAATGCGCGCTCAGCCAGCTCCAGAACTCGGCCTCCGCGAGCGCGCCGGTCCATAGGCCATCGCGGATATCGGCCGCGTACGCCGCCCTGATCTCTTCATAGCTTCCGGAAGCGGCCGCCGCGATCGTTTCCCAGAAGCCCGGGGTCAGGTTCGTGACGATCACGCCGCCGGCATCCAGGATCAACTGTTTCTTGTTCATTCATGCGCCTCCGGCTTGTCGATTACGGTATCATCGCGAAAATATACGTATCCCGCGCGCGCGTCCCGTCCGTCGACAGTCCGTCGTTGCGCAGCGTGCCTTCATGCCAATAGCCGAGACGCATCGGAATCGCCTGGCTCTTCTCGTTCAGCGCGTCGCAGCGGATCTCGACCCTGCGCGCCAGCAGCTCCGTGAACGCGAATGCCGTGATGCCCTGCACCGCTTCCGTCATGTAGCCTTGGCCGCAGAGCCGGCTGTCCAGCCAATAGCCGATCTCGAATTTCCGAACGTCCCAATCCGGACGATGCAGACCCGAGGAGCCGACGAAGCGGCCGCTCGCCTTGTCGAACAGCAGCAGGCGCATGTCTTCGCGCAAGATGAACTTGGCGCAGGCTATGCGGAGATTCGCCTCCGTCTCTTCTTCGGTCGGTTCCTGCCGGGCGAACGGCAGCCATGCCCGCAGCTCGGGCAATGATGCCTGCATCGCCTCGAATACGGCGCGCCCGTCACCCGGACGCGGCACGCGAATCAGCAGCCGCTCCGTCTCGAATTGCGCCGGAATGTCAAGCAACAACGGATCCATCGCCATTCTCCTTCCCGCCATGCGGCCCTCGGGGCCGAACTATTCTTTCATACTAGCATATTCCAACGTCTCGATCACCAAATCGCCGAAGCCGCGGATGTCCGCCAAATATTCGTAGCCGGGCGGATTCGGCTTGAACGCGTTCAGCATCCGGACCGCCACCGCGTCGTGCGACGGGATCGCGAGCACCGCGCATCCATATACGCCAAGCGATTGGAACGCGCCCCGCGGCAGCCTTGGCCCTAACTCGGAGACGGCCGAAGCGCGGTCCTGCACCCACCAGAAGAAGCCGTTGCGCGGGCAATCGGCCGGCAGCTCCTCCGGAGCGGCGATCGATGCCGCCCGTTCGAATACGCTCGCCGGAGCGATCTGCTTGCCGCCGATACGGCCCTTGCGCACATGGAGATATCCCCAATAAGCGAGCTCCCTCGCGCTGGCGAACAGATTCGCTTCGTCCCCGCGGTCGCCGCGATAAGCCTCGTTCATCCAGACAAGGCGCTCCGCCGGCTCCGCGCGCCAGTCCGTCCGCGAGAAGCCGAGCGGCCGGAAGACGCGTTCGCGCAGCACCTCGGCGAGCGGACGGCCGAAGACGCGCCGAACGATGCGGATGAGCAGGTTCACGCCGGCATTATTGTAGCTCCATCCCGTACCGGCCGGGAAGACGCGGATTATCGCGCTTCCCGGCCGGAGGCCATGCGTATGCGTGAGCAAATGACGGATCGTGGTGCCTTTCAGCAGCGTCCGGTCGGCGTCCTCGAGATAATCCGCCGCGAGGTCGTCCACGCTCGCGATTAACCCTTCCTCGATGGCGAGGCTGACGGCGAATCCGAGATACGTCTTGCGGATGGAGGCCAGATGAAATTGCGAATCCGCGTCGATCGGCCGGCTGCCCGGGTTCGAATCGGCGCGGCCGTCATACCATTCATGAACGACGGCATCTCCCCTGACGACGCACAAGGCCGCTCCGGTTGCGAGCTCTTCTTTGACGCCGCGCATGTAATCGTCCAGTCGGCGGTATGCCGACGCTTGGCTTGCGTCGCTTCTCGGCGGCATGGTCATTCTCCCTTCCCTATGGAAAACTATTGCGCCGGCTTGCGGCGACCATGCTATGACTATCAATCCTCCGGGTGCGGTTCTTCTGTGCCGCCCTTGCGGTATTCGTAATTCTCCCGGCATAGTTCGAGCAGCGCGCGCTTCAGCCCGCGCTTGGGCTGGGTGATGCGCAGCGCCGGGACTTGTCCCTCTCCCGGACGTCGCAGCGCCCTGCGCACCGCTCCCGGGTCGGCCACCCGGTTGACGATCAGCTCGTCCGGCTTCGTCACCGCTCTGTAGCGCTGAATAAGAAACCGGTCGCAAGCGGTTTCCGCGAAGCCCCGCTCCAGCTCATGTAGCTGAAAATCCCGCAGCATGCCCTGCTGCACCTTCGCGATCATGACGCCGTCGCCGCCGAAATACAGCACTTCCTGATTGACGTTCGTTTCCCGGTCGACGATCTGGGCTTCCGGCGTCTTCTCCAGGTTGCGGATATGCGACAGCATGTTCTGCGCCTTCTCGAATTTGAGCTGCTCCGCGTATTCGCCCATCTGTCGGTACATTCGCGCGATCAGGGCGTCCTTGCTGCCGCCGAACAGCAGCTCCGACACCTGCTTGACGTCCTTGGCGTAGTCCGCCTCGGATACATGGCCCTCGCAGATCCCGCTGCATTTGCCGATGTGGTACAGCAGGCAGGCGCGCTTCGGCAGCGTCGCGCAGGAACGCAGCTTGTAATGGTCGGCCAGAAATTCCAGCAGCTCGTTGCGGAATCTCGCGCTCGCGAACGGACCGAAGCGCCTCGGCCCGGCGGAAGCGGGCCGCGATGCGGATCCGGGGGGCTTGTCCGCTGCAGGCGCCTCCTGTTCCCGGCGATCCCGGTAATGCACCGCCAGGCGCGGGATGCGCTCCGCGGTGAGCTCCAGGTAGGCATAGCCGCTGTTGTCCCGTTTGAGCGCGCGGTTGTACGGCGGCTTATGGATTTTGATCAGGTTGTTTTCCAGCAGCAGGCTTTCCGTTTCATTATTGACGAGAATGATTTCAATGCTCGCGATCTGCGCCACGAGCTCCCCCAGCCGCTTGCGCGCATGCCGTGTCGTGAAGTACGACCGCAGGCGGCTTCTGAGCTTCTTGGATTTGCCGACGTACAGCAGGCGTCCCGACGCGTCCCGCATCAGATAGCAGCCCGGCTTATCCGGGTAATCGCCCGCCTTGAACGCAAACGGCTCCGTATGCTCCATCTCTTCGAACACCTCTTCCGATCGGCCGGCTGGCATTGCCGGTCATCGCCAAACGTTTGTTCCCTGCCTTCCATTGTACTGCCGCCCGCATGATTTGAAAAGCGCAGCCGCCGCCTTGATCCGGAAGAAGCGGCAGCCGATTATGCTATACTGGATAAAACCGGAAAGGAGTCGATAAGCATGGCAATCAAACTCGACATGGTCGGCATCGTCGTCGCGGATATGAGCCGGGCGTTGGCGTTTTACCGCGCGCTCGGATTCGATATTCCCGAAGAGGCGGACGGACGGCCGCACGTGGAAATCGCGCAGGAAGGCGTCCGCATCGCGTTCGACACGATCGATGTCGCGAGAGACGTATACGGCGGCTGGGAGCAGCCGGCCGGACACCGGATCGAGCTGGCATTCCGCTGCGACGATGCCGAAGCCTTGAACGCGCTGTACGGGCGAATCGTCGAACGTGGATACGAAGGCCGCCGCGAGCCGTGGGACGCCTTCTGGGGCCAGCGCTACGCGATCGTCGCCGACCCGGACGGCAACTTGATCAGCTTGTTCGCCTGACGCGCGGACAAGCCGTTCGAACCTCTGGACGCAAGCGCCCTCTCGAATCGGCTACGGCCGAATGTGCACGAATGACGGGCCGCTATGGCCGGTTCGACGGTAACAGGCGCAATCATTCAAAGCCATCAATGCCGCCGGGCCGCGAACGCCTGTCCGACCGGCCTCCGCCGCACCCTTTGAACATTCATATGTACGCCGTCGACAGCCGGGGATCGCGGGACGCGATCCCCGGCTGTTCGTTCAGCGCGACGTGCCGCGCTGCTTGCCGCTTTCCGGCTTCTTGCGCGGCAGCTCCCGCCCCCGCGGGAGAAGGCCGAGCTGCTTCAAATACGACTGCCAGCGCGCCTCGTACCTCGCGAAGGTGCCCTTGGTTTCGAGCGCGACCGCGTCGGCATGCTTGAGCGTGCCCATCGCTTCGTGCCTCCGGTAGGCGCAGAGCGGCTCCGGGACCAGCAGGAACGGCGTGCCGGAGAGCAGCACCCGGAACCAATAATCCAGATCCTGCGTGTAGCGCAGCGTTTCGTTGAACGGTCCGGTGATCCGGTACAGTTCCTTGGTCATGACGACCGTGCAGCCGTTCACGGGATTGCCGTGCTGGAACGCCCGGTAGAAGTCGCCAGATGCGATGCCGGGCGGGATAATATCGAAGTCTGTCATTTTGCCGCGGCCGTCGATGACGTCGAACCCGGTATGGCTGATCGGCGAGCCCGCCCGCTCCATCGCCTCGACCTGTCGCCTGATTTTGTCCGGATAGAACCGATCGTCGGAGCTGAGCCAGGCCACGTACTTCCCGTTCGCCAGCCGAAAGCCGCTGTTCAGCGCGCTCGCCGTTCCCCCGTTGGCTTTGCCGATGTAATGAATGCGCCCTTCGTACCGGCGCAGCTGGTCCTGATGCTTCGTCGATCCGTCATCGACGACGATGACCTCGATCTCCCGATACGTCTGGGTCAGCGCGCTTTCGACCGCTTCCGCGACGTACGGATCGTTATAGAACGGAATGACGATCGTGACGAGCGGCCGGTTGGTTTTCAACCCCATCTTGCTTCCCCTCCCGCATGCAGCATGCTGTTCAAACGTTCTGCCGGGCGGATGCCAGCGCATCCTGCAGCGATTGCCGCAGCGAATAGCGCGGCGCCCAGCCGAGGGCCGCGATCGCGCCGGGATCCGACGGCGCCGGCGATGCCGCGTCCGAGTCGCCGAATTCCCAGCGCAGCGGATGCAGCGCCAGATCGCCGAACGCCTCGGCGATCTCCTCGAGCGTCCGCATGACGCCGGACGCCACGGCATAGACGCGGCCGCTCTCGCCTGCGCGGAGCAGCGCGCCGTACGCGGCGATCGCGTCGCGCACGTCGAGCAGGTCGCGCCGTTCGCCGCGAGAGGAGAACCGGAACGGCGCCGGCGCTTCTTCCCCCGCCGCCGCCGCGCGCTCCGCGCCCGCCGCGTATCGCGCGAGCAGGCCGCACAGCCCCCCGGACCGGCCGGGGCCGATCAAATTCGACGGCTCCGCGACGATAATCTCCATGCCGAAGAGCGATGCCCAGCTCTGCGCGACGAGCACCTGCATCGTCTTGCTCAAGCTGTACGGATGCTGCGGCTTCGGCCCCGCGTCGCCAGCGTCGCCGGCGACGGCCAGGGGAAAGCGCAGCATCGAGCCCGCGACCAGCACCCGGCACGGCGTTCCGAGCCGCCGCACGCCCTCCAGCAAATGCACGGTGCCCATGACGTTGCTTTGCAGCACGGATGCCGGGTCGCTCCACGACGCGCCGACCGCGTTGGCGCCCGCCAGATGCAGGACGCAGTCCGGCGCCGCGCGCCGCACGAGCGCCTCGGTCTCGCTGCGCGAGGCCAAGTCGCAGGCCAGCACGTCATCGGCTTCGCCGAGCCATGCCCATTCCGGCGAACCCGCTTCCGGCAGCCGGCGGACCGCCGCGGTTACGCGCCAGCCGAGGGAGGCGAAGCTTCGGCAGGCATGCTCGCCGCAGAACCCGCCGGCGCCCGTGACGAGCAGGCGCTGCCCGCTCATCCGCGCTTCATCCACTGCGCCAGTTCATCCAGCATCGGAATGTACCCCGTCGTCCGGAAGCGCCAATCGTGCCGCGTCGATACGAGCGTCCGGTCGATCTTGACCGCGTCGTCCGACACGACCCTTACCCCTTCCGCTTCGAAGGCCGCTTGGAACAGCAGCAGCAGCGTATGTTTGCTGACCGATTCGCTCGCCGTCAGATGCACGAGGCCGCCGATCTCCGGATGCTCGATCGCGTACGCGACCGCCTTCGCGAGCTCCAGCGTCGTCACCCCGTTCCAGAAGACGTTCGCGTAACCCTTCACCGTGCCGCTCTGCGCCAGGAACCACTTGAGCAGGCCGATGCCCTGCGGCCGGATCTCCGGCCCGATGATCGAGGTGCGAATCGTCAGATGCCGGCCGTAGACCATCTCGCCGAGCGCCTTCGAACGCGCGTAGACCGACGTGCCGTCCGGATGGTCGCTCTCCGCGTAGGAACCCCGCTCGCCGCTGAACACGCAGTCCGAGCTGATATGGACGACGCGCGCGCCGATCGCGTCCGCCGCGTAGCGGAGCCAATGCGGCAGCAGGCCGTTGACCAGATACGCTTCCAGCGGATGCGTCTCGGCATCCTGGTTCAAGACGCCCGCCGCGTTGACGATAATATCCGGCCGCACCGTCCATACCGCGTCGGCCACCGCTTCCGCATCCGTCGCGTCGAGGGCGAGGCTGCCCGTTCCGTCCGCGCGCCGCGTCGTATAGGCGACCTCGACCTCGGGATGAACCTCCCGGAAGTAGCGGATCAGCATATGACCCGCCATCCCGTTCCCTGCGATGACGAGGAGCTTCATGAGAGAAACCCGCCTCTCACGAGCATGGAGCGGATCTCTTCCTTGGACATCAGCGACTCGCTGGAGCAATAGCTGTCGAACGCGACCTTCGTGTGCGCGCTGTAGTGCTGGCGAAGTCCCGGAATGTCGAGCGTCGGCAATATCACGAGGTACTCGTCGTCGTATGCGACCGTCGTCGTGCTTTCGTGCTCCGTGAGCAGGATCTCGTGGATTTTCTCGCCCGGACGGATGCCGGTCTCCACCACTTCCGCGTCGATGCCCATGTCCTCCATCAGGACCGCGGCCAGGTCGACGATCCGGCAGGTCGGCATCGTCATGACGAAGATTTCCCCGCCCACGCTCTCCTCGGACGCCTTGAACAGCAGCGTGATCGCATCCTGCAGCGTCAGGAAGAAGCGGGTCATATTCATGTCCGTGATGCGGACCTGGTTCTTGTTCTTGATCTGGTTCATGAACAGATGCACGACGCTGCCGTTCGTGCCGAGCACGTTGCCGCCGCGCACGCAGACGAACGTCGTCTCGGAATGGAGCAAGTTCGCGTACACGATCAGCTTCTCGCCGATCGCCTTGGTCATGCCGTAGAAATTGGACGGGTTCGCCGCCTTATCCGTCGAGATGTAGATGACGCGCTTCACGTTGTTCGCGATGGCCGCTTCGATGACGTTCTGCGTGCCGATCACGTTCGTCTTGAGCGCTTCGTAAGGCTGATCCTCGCAGACCGGAACATGCTTCAGCGCCGCCAAATGAAACACGTAATCCACGCGTTCGCACGCCCGCATGAGCGCTTCTTTATCGCGGATGTCCCCGATGCAGAAGCTCAGGCGCGAGTCCTCGAACGAACGGCTCATCGCCACCTGGCTGGACTCGTTGCGGGAGAACACGATGATTTGTTTGGGCTGCTGGGGCAGCAGCTGGCGAATCAATTCATAGCCCCAGGACCCTGTTCCCCCGGTGACCAGTATGCGCTGATTAGTAAACATTCCATTTCCCTCCAAGCATAAATTTAACCACTTTATCCGATACGTCGCCGGCCAGGTACCCTTCCGGACAATCCCACTTCGCGGGCAGCGCGGTCATGACCGCCGCCGCTTCCTCGATCCGCTGCGGATGCAGGCCGCAGACGACGTTGCTGCCGCAATCGATCGTCTCCGGACGCTCCGTCGTCTCCCGGATCGTCACCGTCGGTACGCCGAAGAGGCAGCATTCCTCCTGCACCGTGCCGCTGTCCGTGATCGCCAGCAGCGCGTGCCGCTCCAGCCGGACAAAGTCGAAAAATCCCATCGGTTCGTAAAATTCCACCCGCGCGTCCATGTCGACCCGCACCGTGCCGGCGTCGATCCGCGACCGCGTGCGCGGATGCACGCTGCAGACGATGCGCTTGCCGAATCGCCGCGCCACCCGGTTCAACCCTTCCAGGATGCCGGCCAAGCGTTCCGGCGCATCCACGTTCTCCGCGCGGTGCGCCGTGACGAGCACGTACCCGCCGGGTTCGAGCTCGAGCCGCTCCAGCACGTCGCTCGCTTCGATCTGCGGCGCGTAGTGCGCGATGACCTCATGGATGGGATTGCCCGTCTGCACGATCCGGTTGCTCGGAAAGCCCTCGCGCAGCAAATTGCCTTTGCTGTAGGAGGTGTAAGGCATGTTGATGCTCGATACCGCGTCGATGATCCGGCGGTTCTTCTCTTCCGGAACCGACAGATCATAGCAGCGGTTGCCGGCTTCCATATGCACGACCGGAATGCCCATGCGTTCGGCGACGATGGCGCACAGCGCGCTGTTCGTGTCGCCGAGCAGCAGGACCGCGTCCGGCTTGTGCGCCGTCAGCACGCGCTCCGTCTCCGCGAACATGACGGACAGTTGGCCGCCCAGCGTCTGCTTCGCGTCCGTGAGCAGCACATCCGGCTTACGCAGGCCGAGCTCCCGGAAAAACACGTCCGACAGGGAAGGAGAGAAGTTTTGCCCGGTATGCACGAGCACATGCTTTTCGGCCAGCGCATCCAGCTTTTGAATGATGAGGCTAAGGCGAATAATCTCCGGGCGCGTGCCCAAAATCGTTACAACGCGCATGAAACGTTCCTCCTTCGTTCGCTCTCTTGACTGCCGCTACGACGCGCGGCGGCGCCGTTTCCTTCCCCCCGGGGCGGCTTTCCCGCGGCGCGCCTTGCCGCCCCTGAGGCCGCGCCGCGGCTTCAGGACGCCTCGGCGGCCGCGGCGCCGCCGCTTGCCCTTGCCCGCGCGACGCCGGCGCCGCTTGCGGGCCGGCGCCGCGGCCGTGCCGATCGGCTCCCCGACCGGCCAGACGGCGATGAAGGCATCCGGCACGGTCCGCACCTCGTCGACCCGGTAACCGGCGGCCGTGAACGCCTCCATCGTCCGGAACGGCCGCAGCGCGCCGCGATCGAACAGATAAATCGTCGGCCCGCTGCCCTTCAGCACGGTCGGCGGCCGCGGAGCCTGCTGCTTGAGGACATCGGTGAACCTGCGCAGCCGTTCCCGGTAAGCCGCGACGCCGAACGCGGCATGCGCCTCTCGCGCATTGCGGGCGCCGACGGCCTGCAGCAGCTCTTCGTTGTCCAGCAGCGCCGACACGCCGGCCGCCAGCCCTTCGATATCGCCCGTCGGCACGACGTACGCATCGTTGCCGGTCGCGCGGCCGATCTCGGCCAGTCCGCCGGAGCCGTAAACCACGATCGCCTTGCCGAAGGCCATTCCTTCCAGCGCCGTCATGCCGAAGCCCTCCGGCATCAAGCTCGGCACGACGAGGATATCCATGGCAGGGTACACCGTCGCCACCTGCTCCTCGAACCGGAGCCAGCGGAACCGCTCGATCACGCCGGCCGCGCGGGCGACGTCGAGACACCGTTCGAAATACGGCGGATCGACGGGGTTGCCGACGATCAGGTAACGCGCCTTGGGATGAAACGCCGCGGTCTTGACCGCCATTTCCATGAAGTGCTCCAGCCCTTTCCCCTCGAAAATCGAGGAGGAGATATAACCGACCAGCCGTTCATGCTCCGCGATGCCGAGATGCCTGCGCCGGTTGGCGCGATGCTGGCCCCATCCCTCCGGCCGCAGCTCCGCTTGATGCCACGAGGGCGGAATGAGCGTCGTCTTCGGGATCATGCCCGGCGTGCGCAGCGGCGCGAGCGCCGTCTCCGAGATGCCGAGCACGAAGTCGGCGTGCGCTTCGATCAGCGCGGCCGAAGCCGGCGTCAGCGGCGTCTCGCGGATCGCCTCCATCACCGACCAGACGACGGGGATGCCGAGCGCTTTGCCGGCGATGGCGGGTAGCGGGTGGACGCAGGTATTGGCCAGGATGACGTTCGGCTGCTCCTTGTTCATGAGGTGGACGAGATCGCGCCAAGACGGCTCCTGCTGCTTGGTCGCAATCTCTTCGTTCATATGCGGGAGGGCCAGGTAGAGCGGAACGATCAGCGGAATATCCTGCACGATGACCGGAAGACCCAGCTTGCGGGCATGCGCGGCAATGACGCCTTCCGTGGGAACGACGAGGGTGCAGGCGTAGATCGGCAGCAGTTCGCGGATCATGAACAACAACAGCTTCTCGGCACCCGTCACGTATTGCGGACTGCAAATATGCGAGAAGATCAGCATTTTCGGCTTGGTTTGCTTCAATCGGCTGCCTCGCTCGTCGGCGGCTGTCAACGAGCAGGCGCTCACCTCCGTCCTGTATCGCTCTATTCTTCGATCCTAGTTCTTATATAGTATTTGGAAGGCCGTTGACGCGGCACGACATTTGGACCGCCAGCAAACGCACAAAATAGCGCCGCGTCCGACTGTGCGCCGATCACGGACGCACGTTCATACCGGATACAGCAGCCCGAGCAGGCGCTCGATCCGCTTGACGTACGTATGCTCGCGCATCGTCCGGAGCATCCCGCGCATCGCGATCGTCTGCCGTTCCTCCTCGTGGGTCAGGTAATAGTCGATCTTCTCTATCATCTCTTGCGGGGTCGAATAAGTGACGATATCGTAGCCCGGCGTATAGAAGGAGACCAGGTCGTTCCGCGCGTCCGTCAGCTGCAGCGTCGCGCAGCCCGCGATCTCGAACGTGCGCGGGTTCGGCGAGACGGCCTCGATGCCGGCGCTGTTGTTGTTGAACGTGTCGTCGTTGTGGGAGCGATGCATGTTGATGACGATTTTGGCGCCGTTGTACATATTGGCCGTCTCCATCGGTCCCATCCAGCGGCCGAGCTCGATTTTGCCGGCGAGCAGCCGAAACTCCTTCAAGCGCTCCCACCAGATGCCCGAGATATGGGTATCCTTGGTGGCCAGGTAACGGGTCACCTGATCGAAGAACTCCACCCGCTTCCAGTACGCCGAGCCGACGAAGCAGATCTCGTGGCGCTGCGAGCGTTCGGGATTGCGCGGGCGGAAGGACACGGGATCCGCGCCGAGCGGCAGGTAATGCACGTCCGCGCAGCCAAGGCTGCGGTAATAGTCGACGCAGACCAGCTCGAGCGTGAAGACGACATCGTAGTGCGGAGCAAGCGAAGACGTGATGTCGGTGTAATAGGGATCGTCCGTGAACCAGATGGCCGTGCGGATGCCGGCTTCGCGCATGCGGTCGACCTGGGCGACGTCGAATTCCAGGCCGTCCAGCACGAGTACGATATCCGGCCTGATCCGCAGGGCGAGATCGGCGACGGGCTGCTTCGTATCGGTAATGGTCAATTGCGTGACTTGGCCGCGGAAGGCCTCCGCGATCGCGATATCGAGCGGCGAATACGGAAACCCTTTGCCGGTCGCCACGAACAGGACATGCGCCTGCTTCAGCGGCGGCGGCGGCTGGATGCTGCCTTGGAGCGCGGCCTCGCAGCGTCCGAACCAATGCCCGTGCTCCCAGCCCAGCCGGAATCCGGCCTTCGCGCCCGGGGACGCGGCACGGCCGGTTCGCGTCCTTTTGCGGCGCGTTCGTTGCGTCGTTTTCATGCTCCCATTCCTCCCTCGTACGGATGTTGTCCGCGGCGCGCCGTTCACCATCCCAGCACCTCGGCGATCTGCTGCAGGCGCCGGGTATACGTATGGTCGACGAGCGTCCGGCGCAAGCCCCGAAGCGCGAGCGCGCGGCGTTCGTCCTCGTGTGTCAGATAATATTCCAGCTTGGCTCTCAGCTCTTCGGCGTCCGCGAACGTCTCGATCTCGGCGCCCGGCCTGTAGTAGTGCGGCAGGTCCTCCCGCCGGTCCGTCAGCTGCAGCGTTCCGCAGGCGGCGATCTCGTACGTGCGGGGATTGATGGAACGTCCCGGCAGACCCAGCACGTTCTTGTTGTCCTTGCCCGTCTCGGTCGTCCGGTGCAGGTTAATGACGATCCGGGCGCCGTTGTAATGGCGGATCGATTCCTCGACCGGCAGCCACCCCATCCGAATGAACCGCTTCAGCTCCTTGAAGCTGCGCATCCGGTCCCATAGCCCGCCGGCGATAAATACCTTGCGCGTCTTCAGGTACGGCGCGATCGCGTCGAACATTTCCACCCGGTTCCAGAACGCCTGGCCGATAAAGCAAATGTCGCTGCGGTATTTCTCCTCGACCGTCATCGGCTTGAACCGCATCTGGTCGACGGCCAGCGGCATGTAGACGACTTTCGCGCAGCCGCGTTCCCGGTACATCTGGATCGTGCTCAGCTCGTGCGTCAGCACGGCGTCGTAGCGGGGCGCGATGTACATCGTGTCCGCCGTCACGTACGGATCGTCGGCAAACCAAATAGCCGTTCGTATCCCGAGCGAACGAACGGCATCGACCTGCTCCAGATGATCGGCCGGAAAGACGTGAAGCCCGTTCAGCACCAGCATCCAGTCCGGACGGACGAGCGAAGCCTGCTCCGCCATCCGCGCGGGTTCCGCCACGTAAACTTCGCGGACCGTCAGCCGCAGCGCTTCGATGACGCCTTGATCGATGGCTTCGAAGCCCTGCGGGACGTAGAGGACGCTGCAATTCCGTTTCGCCGGGGCGGCCGGCTGCAACTGCCGGACCAAATATTCGCAGGCGCCGTCCCGCAAACCGTTCTCGTAGCCCCATGTGAATCCAGCCGTCGCGGCCTGATCCGTTACTCGTTCCTTTGTCTGCACAGTCGCCACCCCTGAGTTTCATTCTCCTGTCTCCATATATATGCGAATGACAGGCAAGGCTCATGGTCACTTGTCCGCGAACCGCGCAAAATTGGCTGATGACCCCCAAGGCGAACATACCGGACGCCCGGCGCCGCATTCGTTCGGGTATCGCAAAAAAGTAGTATAAATCTGGCAGTCCCGTCACATATTAAAAGAGGTCGAAGGCATGCGAACGAAGGAGGGCTTGATCATTCATTTCTCAAAGAAACAAGTCGAACCGATCCCGGAAGAAGAGACGTCCATTTGGACATGCACGAACGAGAACTGCTCCTGCTGGATGAGAAACGATTTTTCGTTCGGGGAGTTCCCGAGCTGCCCCATTTGCCATTCCAGCATGACCAGCCAAATCAAAAGCCTGCCGGTCCTGACGAACGGCACGAAACGCGGCTTCCAATAAGACAGGCTGTGATTTTCATGAAATGATGGTGAAAGGCATGACCTGCGGTCGCTTTCGTTCACCGACATTCATGAAATTCTCGTACGAGGTACACACAAAAACCAGGCAATTCCCGTCGCGGACACTGACGGGAGCTGCCTGGTTTTTTTGATTTTAAAAATCTCTGCGTCTCGGCATTTATGCGCAGCTTATCCTTGCTCCGGGTCCATTTAGGAAGGCCGGCTGCAAGACGGAAAGAATTTTATTGACACTAGTTTCCATTGGTTATATTATAACCGTAGGTTAGTAACCGATGGTTATCATAAGTTTCGGGAGGCTGCTCTGATGAGCTTTATCGTGTTTATGCTGTTGTTTGCGGTTGTCTGCGGATTGCTCGACGCGCGCATCGGGCGCGGTAGCGAATCGCATGGAAAGGGGTTGAACTGAATGTTCGCGGGTCATTTCGGATTGGCCGCCGCCGTGAAGGCGAGCGACGCGAGGACGCCGGTGTGGGCGCTTATGCTCGGCACGCAGCTGCTGGACGTCATCTTCGTGCCCCTGCTGCTGTCGGGCCACGAAACGATCGTCGCCGAACGCGAAGGCTACGGCGGCGCGCTTATCCATGCGGATTACACGCATTCGCTCGTCGGGGCGATCGTCGTCTCGCTCGCGGCTGCCCTGCTCGGCCGGCGCTTCTGGGGCAGGCGCTCCGGCGCCGTCATCGGTCTGGTCGTGTTCAGCCACTGGCTGCTCGATCTGATCGTCCACCGTCCCGATCTGCCGATTCTTCCCGGCAACGCCGGCGATCTGCCGCTGCTGGGCTTCGGCCTCTGGGAGCATCCGGCGGCAAGCGCCGCGCTAGAAGCCGTCCTGATCGCCGGCGGATTCCTCCTTTATCTCCGCTCCTCCGTGAAGCGCTCCAAAGCAGCCGGCACCGGAGCGGCTTCGACGCTGAAATGGGCGTATTGGTCCTCGGCCGCGATGGGCGTTCTGCTTCTCGCCTCGCTGCTGACGGATACGCTGTCGGGCGGCTGAACGAAGAAAACGAAGCGCAGCCTGTCCGCGCTTGATCGAAGCGCCCGCGCATGAACCCATGCTCGGGCGCCTTCGTCTCCGTCTATCCGTTCTGCTGCTCGTACGCAATCTGGTGCCCGTCCTCGAAGCCTTTGGCGAAGCCGAGGTTGTAGCCCTGATTGTAGGCGGCATCGAAGGCCGCGTTATACCCGCTTCGAGGCGAGCGCTTCCTGCGCGGCGCCAGCTTGCCCTTGCGGGACTTGGTTCGCTTGCCCTTCTGCTTCGGCGTCGCGCTGCTGCGCTTGCGCTTCGAGCCCGCCGTTTTGGGCCGTTTACTCCTTCTGACGGCTGCTGCGACCACTTCGGATTCCTCCTTTGCGCTCCGTCGGCTCCCCGCTCCCGTCCGGCAAAGCCGTGCAGCGGTTCAGCCAGGGCTTTGCCGCGGGCTTCCCGGCGCTGCGCTGCGCCGGATGGCGTTCCATCGCCTGGACCATCTCGGAGAGCGTCCGCTGCATGACCGCGAGCGACTTCATATTGCGCCGGATGGACACTGCCAAGGCCGCGTCATGCCGCGCCATGTCCCCCACGCTTTCCAAAATGCTTGCTATGGCCGACTGGCTCCGGGAGAGCGCGCCGATCAGCGCGATGCGGGCCTCGCGCTCCAGCCGGTTCCGGTCCACTAGTCTTTCTCCCCCATATCGAAGGAGCCGCCGAGCATGCCTTCGAATCCGCCCTCCGCTTCGCCGTCGTGGCGCAGCGCGGCTTTCAGCACGTTCGTCATGCCCATGCTCAGCTTCGTCAGCCCGTCGATCACTTCGACCAGCTGATCGTGTACCTGCAGGGCCGACTTCAAATGTTCCTGCTGATCGGCGAAGGCGTCCGGCGTGACGTGATTGATCATCCACGACCGCACCTTCTCCGCCTCCAGCGCCTTGGCCTCCAAAATCATCGCCACGTTCCACTGCAGCTTGGCGGAGGCGTCCAGCATTCTGACATACGCCGTTTCCCGACTCATGAGATCATGCCCCCCTTCCTCCGCCTTACTCTTCGTCCTCGACCGCGAATTCCTTCATGACCGCGGACAAGGTCGCCGCGAGCGATTCCTGAAGCTCGGCGATGCTGTTCAAATAAGCGACGACGCTGCCCGTCACCGCTTTGGAATTGTCCAATACCCCTTCGAAGCCGCCGAAATCGGGGTGCTGATCCGGAAGCGCGTGCACGAGCTGCGCCATTCGGACGGCGACGTGGCGCTTGCCTTCCAATATGCGCGACAGCTGTTCATGCGAATGGGACATATGCTCGATCATTTCCGTCAAAATTTGCTGCACGACACCGTCCTCCTTAACTTGACCCTCCGTCTCTCTTCGCCGCGTCGGTCACTATCAGCATATGCGCGGCATCCGCCGTGCGGTACTGCCGAAACGAAGGCGCGCGGAAGAGCATAGCGTTTCCTCGTTGCTCCCGCGGCGCTCGTGCTTGGCGCGGCTTTGACAGGATGGGCCGAAGCGTGAACCGAGGCGCGGCGAAAGAAAGCGCTGCTGCGGCGATGTGTGCGTTACGCTGGTCGGACCGGCGCGGAACCCGCGCGACCGGCAAAGCAAAAAGCGTCGACCGCGCCGACGCCGGATTTGCCCAACTGCACGGACAGGCGTAGAACGACCACGCCGATGCTTGCTTCGCGACCCGAACCGGCGCCTAACCCGCGCTGCCGACAAAGCAATAGCGTCGACCGCGCCGACGCTGCAGTTGCTCCGCGACCCGAATCGGCGCGCGCCCGCTCCGCTACAAATGCTCCGCAACCCGGACCGGCGCGATGATCGGCAGTCCTTCGGCAAGCCCGCCGCGCTGTTCGGGCGATAACGCGACGCCCGGGCGCAGCTGCAGGCCCCAAGCCTCCGCCGTTTTCGCGGTCGGCACGATACGGCGCGTTCCGTTCTCGGCCATATAGAGAGCGCCGCCCTCTTCCCAGAGCGGGGGCTGACTCGACCAGGCCGCTTCCACGGCTTCCGCCGCGACGGGTTCGCCCGCCGGCCAGCGGCGAATGTCGATCTGCGACAGACGGATGACGGGCTGCCGCATGTCGCCGACGACCGTCCTGCGGACGCCGCCCTCGATCCAGTACCGCGTCTCCGTCGCGCCGCGCACGACGACACCCTGGGGGAAGAACGACGCCTCGCCCTGCGGCGACAAGCCCACGACCGTTTGCCGGACCGCATGGATCAGCTCGTGCGGGTTGCCCCATTTGTCCGTGTAGACATGCTCGTTGCGATCATTCACTTCCTGGAACTTCTCGCCGAGCGCCTTCATGCTGACGCTGCCGAAATGATGGATGAACGTATCGCCTGCCAGCACAAGGGCGTAGCCCTGCAGCCGCACGCGGATATTGTAATCGTCATCCTCGAAATTGCCGATCTCGAAGCCTTCGTCCAAGTACCCCGTCCGTTCCCACAACTCGCGCCGGAACAGCAGGCAGAAGCCCGTCAGCCGGTCGGTCCGCCGCCACTTGGCCGGATCGCCGATATTGAACCGCCGCGCGAAGGGCGCGATTCCTTTCTCTTCCGTGTAAGGGACCTCGATCCGCTGCTCGCCGCTGATATAGTTGGTGACGGGACCGACCATGCCGATGCCGGGGTCGCTGTTCAGGCAAGCGAGCATATTGTCCAGCCAGCGCTCGGTGACGATGGTATCGTTGTTGAGCAGCAGCAGCGTGCTGCCCTTGGCCATCATCATGCCGACGTTGACCGCGCCGGCGAAGCCGCGGTTGCGCTCCAGCACGCGGAAGCGCACGATGCCGCCGACGGAACGCAGGTACTCGGCCGTGCCGTCCGTGGACGCATTGTCCACGACGACGATCTCATAGGCGGAAGTCGTATAGTCGCGGATGCTCGCGATGCACTTCTTTAAGTATTCGACCTGATTGTAGCTCGGAATGATGATGCTGGTGCCTTCGAATTGCGTGCCGAAGCTTTCTCTTCCCGACCGCACGCCCTCCTGGTAGCCGGATGCCATGCCGGCCTCGAAGCGGCCGCCGGACTTCGTCCGCCGGCGGGAACGGGAACGCGGCACCGTCTTGCGTTTGCGCCGCGATTGCGTTAGCTTTCTCATGGGATGCTTCTCCTTCCGAATTGCCGGCGCGAAGGCGGGCGGGATTAGAGCGCGTATTTGCCTCTGACGATGCCGTCCGCCATATGGCCGAAGTCGAGGGCGGTCCTGCCGAGCTCGCCGGCGATCCGGGTGCAAATCATGACCGCGGCGATGCCCGCGGATACGAGCGCCAGATTGAAATCGATGCCGCGGACCTCCTGCATGACCCGTTCGATGTCGTCTACCCCTCTGACGGGACTGATCGTGCCGGTTACCGCGAAACCCCGCGCCGAGAGCAGATGCCCGAGCGCGGGCGCCAGGTTGCCGATCACGAGCAGCTGCTTGCCCGTCAGCAGCCGGCCGAGCAATCCCGCCTGGTGAAGGTCGTAATTGACCGCCGAATGGGTCATCCGCAAGTCCCCCGGCGCGATCCCATGCCCGCGGAGAACCGGATGAAGCAGCGGCTGAAAATGCTTCCGCCGCGACAAGGGCACGCCGACGATGTGCGCCTCGCGGACCGCCTGCGCCAGCTGGTCCCTCGCCCTCAAGTCCGGCGGATTCACGCCGGCGTAAGGCAGAAAAGCGCCTTCCCGCTGAATCGTCGCCGGATCGTACACGACCTCTTGCGCGAGCGTCAGCAATTCGCCGTCTCCCAGCCGCACGACCGCGCACGGCCGCCGTTCGTGGACCGCCGCCTCCATTTCCATGAACACCTCGTGCACGTCCATGAGCGGATGGCAATGCGGCCGGACCTGTTCGGCGCCCAGCGCGATGATCTCGCGCAGGCTGATCTCGGGCAGCAGCTGATGAATCGGCATCGCCTGCTCCAGCAGCAGCTCGCCGCCCTCGTAGCGGCCTAGCTCATAGCCCGCCGTGTAGGCATTCTCGTTGTAATTCTCCCGCGGCGGCCCGTCGGCGGCCAGCGGATGCTGCGGCTCCTGCGGAAGGGATTGCCTGTCGGACGGTTTTACGGCCGGCCTGAGCTTCCCTTTCCGGCCGCGCCGCTTCCGGAGGGCGCCTTTCCGCGTTTTTGATCGTTTCTTGCCTTCGGCGGCTCTCGGCGCGGATACCCCGGGTACGGTCCCGCCGCCGCCGCCGCCGATTCCGCGCTTGCGCCCCGATTTTGCCGCGGTTCTGTCCGCGGCGCCTGTCGTTTTGCCGCCCACGCCGCGGCCGGTCGGGCCTGCCCCGGCAGGAGCCGCGTAGATCGCCGCGGTTCTGGCGACCGCTCCCCGGTCTCCGCTCATGGCAGATCCCCCATCAGCTTCCGGGTCGCTTCCAGCAGCGAACGGAACGTTCCGGCGTCCGCCCACCAGCCGCTCAGATGCCGGTATTCCAGCTTCCCTTTCGCCGCGTACGCGTTATTCACGTCCGTGATCTCCAGCTCTCCGCGCTGCGACGGCGACTGCGCCGCGATAATGTCGAACACGGTGCCGTCGTACATGTAAATGCCCGTCACGCAGCTGTCCGTCAGCGGCGCGGCCGGCTTCTCGTCGATATGGACGATGCGGCCTTCGCCGTCGAATACCGGGACGCCGTAACGCTCCGGATCCGGCACCTGCTTGAGCAGCACCATGGCGCCCGCCGGCTGCGAACGGAACGCATCCAGATGCGGCTTCAACGATTCCTCGAACAAATTGTCCCCCAGCAGCACGACGAACTTCCCGTCCTCCCCGACGAACGGGCGCGCCAGCTCCAGCGCCTGCGCGATGCCTCCCGCTTCTTCCTGAACCCGGTAGGTGAGCGACACCCCGTAGTCTCTGCCACTGCCGAGAAACGACGCGAAGTCCCCAAGCGCTTTCCTGTCCGTGACGAGCAAGATATCCGAGATTCCCGCGGCCTGCAGGCTGCCCAAGCCGTAGCAAATCATCGGCAGCTTGCCTACCGGCAGCAGGTGCTTGTTCAGCAGCTTCGTCAGGGGCCGAAGCCGCGTACCCGTCCCGCCGGCCAAGATAACAGCTTTCAAATGAACGACCTCCCAACGGTTACATGAAATTCGCAGGATCGACCTGCCATTTTGCCATGAAGAGCCCTCTGTTGCGTTCGACGAGCTGCTGCAGCTCCGCGGCGTTGCCGCGTTTGAAGCTGGCGCTGCCTTCGTGGTGGACGAATACGTCCCTGCACATCAGCAGGCCGAACCCGTGCATCCGGGCACGGAAGCAGTAATCGTCGTCCTCGTAATGACCGGGCGAGAAACGTTCGTCGAGCTCGCCGATCCGTTCGTATAACGTACGCCGGAACAGCATGCAGAAGCCGACCAGCCGCAGGATCGGTTCATATCCGCCCGCTTCGCGGACGACGGCGTCCGCGGCCGCGCGATGAAAATCGATCCGCGAGCCGAATGGATAATCGACCTGCTGCCTGCCGCTCGCATAGTTCGTGACCGGTCCGACGATCCCGACGTCCGCGTGATTGTCGAGCGCCTGCCGCAAGCCCTGCAGCCAGCCGAAGGACACCGTGACGTCATTGTTCAGCAGCACGAAGTATTCCCCGTTCGCGGCGCGCATGCCTTTGTTGCACGCTTTGGGAAAACCGGCGTTGCGGGCCAGCGATACGCAGGCGATGCCCTCTCCGGCGCACCAGTTCGGCGTGCCGTCGGACGATCCGTTGTCGACGGCGATGATTTCGTAAGGCGTCTGCACCGGATCCGTGTACAACCGGATGGAGGCGACCGCGGACTGAAGCAGCGCCAGGCCGTTGAACGTCGGAATGATGATGCTCGTCAGGCCGTTCATGTCCCGCCTCCTTCCGCCGCGAATCTGCGCCGTACCTGGTCAGGCAAAGCCAGCCGCGCCCCGTTCTCGCGCATGGCGGCTCGCAGCGCCTCGATATGGTCGCCCGCCGAGAGCCTCGCCCCCGTCGTTGCCGTTGCCGTTCCGCCGGCGTTCCCGTTCAAGGCTCCTCCTTTTCGCGCGGCATGCATCGGCAGGCACCGGATGCGAAGCTGCAGCCCGATCGCCGCCCGCTGCGCCATCGCCGGCACGGCAAGCTGGGCCAAGCCGACGCGTTCCATGCCTTGCCGCGTCCACGCATGCGGGAGCACCGCGACGGAGTTGGCATGCAGCTCCGGCCGCCCGAGCGACCAGTTCATGAACGCCCGGATCCGCGCCGCGTCGTCCCAGCCCCGGAACGCGCCGAGCTGTCCGCCCACGTCCGCCAACGCCAAATCGCTGCCCGCCTGAACCTCCTCCAGCAGCCCGGCCAACCGCTCTGCCGGCACCGGCGTCTCCCCGTCCGCGAACAGAATCAGCTCCGCGTCCGTCATCCTGGCCCCGACCGTCCGTCCCACGTCCGCACCAAGCCGCTCCCGCGTATGGACGATCGTGATCTCCGGCAAGGAACGCAACCGCGTGAAAGCTTCCTCGCCCCCGTCCTCCAGCACCACGACGATCTCCTGCAGCGGCAGGCGAAGCAGCTGCTGCACCGCCTCGAGCCGCGTGCGGGAGCCCGCGAGGACGACGGCCGCCGCGGATTTCGTCAACGCGACGGGCAGCCATGCGCCCTTCGGCAGATGCAGCCCCGCCGCGAATCCGTCCGCGTACGCCCGGCCGCGCAGCTGCGCATGCTCGCCGCGCCGCGTTCGCGCGCCCCGCAGGCAGCGCCGCGTCCAGTGCTCGTTCATGCGCAGCTTGGCATCCGGGCCGGCAGGAGCGGGGCCGCTTCGAAGAAGCGCCGAGGCATCGGCGAAGCCTGCCGCGTACTCGAACTGCAGCGAACCCCCGTATCCGCTTCGGCCCGGCCTTCTCGCGGACGCGGCATTTCTCCTTATGGACATTCGGCTCCCGCCTCCGCGGCTGCGTTTGCTGCCCGCTTTGCCGGGGCGGCCACTTCTCGACGCTTGCATGTCATCACCTCGCAAATTCGCGTTTTCGCTCCGTGTCGCCATAGCCGCCGCGATCGTCGGTTTGCCGGGCCAGCCAGTCGATCGCTTCCAGATGATCGCCGACGATGAGCCGCTCCAGCGGATTCGTGCGCTCTCTCTGCTTGCGAAGCAGATTCAGCTTGCCGACGTTGATATGTTTGACCGCCTTCACCGCGAAGCCGAGCCGGACGGCCTTGGCATGGGCAAGCGGCGGAACGGCGAGCGCGTCCGCGCCGATCGCCTCCAGCGCCCGGCGGCTGACGGCATGCGGCACCGCCGTCATGGACGTGCCCTGCAGGTCCGGTCTTCCGAGCAGCGCGTTGAGCGCGTATTTGGCCAACACGACGCTGTGCACGACCGCTTTGTTCGTCGGACCCGAATAATCGTTCAACGCCACGTCCGCCTCGCCCCGCAGGACGGACTGCACGAACGGCTTCAGCTGCGCGGCCGCGATGATCATATCCCCGTCAATGAACAGGAGCGCGCCGCCTCGCGCCGCTTTCGCCCCTACCGCTCGGCCGACGTCGTGGCCGAGCGGTTCCGCGAATGCGAGAACGCGCACGCCCTTCCTTCGCGCGATATCCGCCGACCCGTCCGTCGAGCCGTTCGCGACGACGATCACTTCCGTATTCGGATGGACGCGCCGTGCCTCATCGATGACTCGCCCGATCGTCCGGCGTTCGTTCATGACCGGGATGATGACGGAAACGAGCGGCTCTCCGGCTGCCGCAGGCTGCGGCTGCGGCGCGCGCTGCGGGAATGCGGCGGCTGCCGGCGCTATCGGCGCCATGGGCGGCTTGGCTATCGGCGCCTCGGCCGCCGCCGGCAGCTTGCGGCGGATCGCCGGACCGAGCGCCTGCCGGGACGTTCCGCGGGCACCCGCGGCGCCTCCGGCCCGCTGCCTCCGCTTCCGCTGCGTCTGCTTCTGCCTTCCTGCGTAGACACGCTTGATCGCGGCCGTTCTCGCCGCCTTGGCCGATGCCGGTGACGCGGCCCGGGTTGCGCGGGCCGGCGCTTCGGATGCGGCGGGCGCCGATTTCGCCGCCGATTTGGAAACGCGGGCTCGCGGAGCGGGCTGCTGCTTGCCGCTCGCCCGGTCCGGGGATTTTCCCGAATCCGGCGACGGCCATGCCGGATCCTTCGCCGCCTCAGGCGCCGGCGCGGGCAATGCGCCGGACGGCTTCGCCGCGAAAGGCGCCTCCTTGCGGAACAGCAGGACGCCGTTCTTGCGCGAGGCCGTTTTGGTGCCGATTGGCTGCTGCATCCCTTTCACCTGCCCTAAATCTTCTTGTTACCAGTTAGTGTATGGACGATTGAAAGTAAGAGGAACGGCTGATGTACGTCAAGGCGCTCGCCTTGCCTGATGTTTCCCCAGGGATCGACGACGCAATCTAGCGACCGGAAAATGCGGTTCGAAGAAGGAAGCGTTGCAGGATGATAGAGAACCGCGCAGCCCGGCAAACGCCGCTTTCCTGAAGCGAACCTTCCTCGCGGCTTGTTCGGCGGAACGGTTCGCGAAACGGAGCATGATCGGCGGCCGCCCCGCGCTTGCCCGCTCCCGGATACGCGCGATACGTCGGCCGCCGGAGCCGATATAGCAAAATTCGCCCTGCCGCGGGCGGCAGGGCGATTCACGATAGGCGAAGCTAATTTAAATTAATTTAACTTAAGGCTGTACGGGCTCTCGCCGTTGCCCTCCTCGTCGTCATGCGTGAAATAAAACGCGTCGCCTTCCCTTCGATCGAATTCGAACCCGTCCCCGTTGTAATCGAAATCCATGGCGTATCGGCTTGCTTCCTCGATCCGCTTCCGTTCGTCCGCCGGCAGCAGCTGCTTGTACAACAGCACGGCCGTCTTCGTCTTCAAGTTCACGAGCGCCAGCATCTGATCCAGGTAGAGACGAACGACCAGCGCGTCATCGGCGGCGTACACGACCGTGATGGCATCCTCCGTATCCAGCATCTTCCGCACGTCCGCCGCCTGCTTGACGGAGCCGTCCGGCTTTGCCAACAGCACGCGTCCGCCGTCGACAAGCGCGATTCCGCCCGCATAACGGAATACGCTGTCCGTGCGCCGGACGCCGTAATACTCGGCCTTGCTCTGAAGCGTCAGCTTGCCCTGGTGCAGGATCAGCTTATAGACGTTCGTCCCCAGGCTCGGCTCTCCGTATGTATCCGTTACCGTGACGGCGATGGTCTGCGCGTCCAGGCGCTCCGTTACCGCATAGCCCGCCCCATTGAGCTTCACGTTCGTCGTGCCCGCCGCTTCCGGACGTTCTCCCGGCCGCGCCGTATAAAGTTGACGCGTCCGGCCATCCAGCCAAATCAATGCCGGCGCATCGTCGTTGCCGTACTCCGTCAGGTAGCGCTCGGCGTAAGCGACGACGAGCAGCCGGCGCGCCGCGTCGTACCGCGCGTCCGCATGAAGCAGGGAGGCGATCTCGCGAATCGCCAGATAAGCGGTCTTCTGCCGCACGATCAGTCCCGCGCCGTCCAATCGGACGGATCGGCCGTTCACGGTCGCCTGCCTGGCGTCGCGGCGATATTCGGCCAACGCGCCCGGATAAGCAAGCGTGACCAGCGCGCCGTCGTTGGACGATATCAGGCTGGCGTCGCGAAACAACGTTCGGAGATCCGGAACCGAGACGTATAAGCGGCCGTTCGATGAAATGACCGGCGTTTGCAGCTCGACCTTCCATTCTTGGCTGCCGTCCTTGCGCATCAAGCCGATCGGCTGATTCGTCTTTCGGGCCGCAAAGCCCTCGTGAGCCGGTGCCCGGGCAGCGGCATGCACGCCAACCGGCAGGACGGTCCCGGCGATCCCTAGGATGAACACCGCGGCAGTTATGAGTCGGAATATGGCGCTGGAGAGCGGATTACGGACATTTGCGACGAACTTCTTGGACATCTGCGTTCAACTCCTTTTTTATGCTAGACGCAAGAATCGGGCAGATGGTTACAAAAATTCCCAACACAAAAAAACCTCCCCTGCCGCGTGCGCCGCGAGAGGGGAGGCTCGGTATTCGTTTTGCGCGTTGCCGTTATCGCTGACCGATCGCGATCCAGTTCACGAGACCGATCGGCTCGGGGCTGATGCGCGTGCGAACGACGGTCAACTGCACGGCTGCCGCCGTCTTCTGTTTGATGACCGCATAGCAGGAAGGCTGGTCAGTCGTGGCCACGAACACGTAGGCGTTGTTCGCGAACGGTTCTTCGAAACCGATCGTGATGTCGAGCTGCTCTCCCTGCCCATGAAAGTTATACGGCGCGAGTCCGAATTGCTGCAGGGCCGCCGTATCCTTCTTCACGGTCGAGACCGGCGTGAAGCTCAGCTTATCCTCGCCAACGCTTCCGTCCGTCAGGCAGGCTCCGTTCACGAGCGGGCTTTGCCGGGAAGCCAGCAGCACGCTTGGCGCGAAATGAAGTTCCGTCACGCTGCCCAGGGCCAGTTTGCTGCCCGTTACCGCGCCGTCCGCCAGCTTGGCGGTTTCCACCGCGCCGTTTGCCAGCTTGCCGGCTTCCACCGCGCGATCCGCCAGCTTGCTCGCTTGCACTGCACCTTCTGCCAGCTTGCCGGTTTCCACGGCTCCGTCCGCCAATTTGGCGGTTTCCACGGCTCCATCTGCCAGCTTGCTCGCTTGCACCGCACCTTCCGCCAGCTTGCCGGTTTGTACCGCGCCTTCTGCCAATTTGCCGGTTTCTACGGCTCCATCTGCCAGCTTGCTCGCTTGCACCGCGCCGTCTGCCAGTTTGCCGCTTTCCACCGCGCCATCCGCCAGCTTGCTGGATTGTACCGCGCCGTATGCCAGTTTGCTTGTTTGCACCGCACCGTCCGCCAGTTTGTTGAACTGCACGGCTCCATCCGCCAGCTTGACGGTTTCCACCGCGCTGTCCGCCAGCTTGCTGGCTTGCACCGTTCCGTCCGCCAATTTGCTGGTTTGCACCGCGCCGTCCGCCAGTTTGTTGAACTGTACGGCTCCATCCGCCAGCTTGACGGTTTCCACCGCGCCGTCCGCCAATTTGCTGGCTTGCACCGCTCCGTCCACCAGCTTGCCGGTTTCCACCGCGCCGTCCGCCAGTTTACTGGCTATTACCGCGCCGTCGACCAGCTTGACGGTTTCCACCGCGCCGTTCGCCAGCTTGCCGGCTTCCACCGCGCCGTCCGCCAATTTGCTGGCTTGCACCGCGCCGTCCGCCAGCTTGCCGGCTTGCACCGCGCCGTCCGCCAGTTTGCCGACCTGCACCGCGCCGTCCGCCAGCTTGCTGGCTTGCACCGCACCCTCGGCCAGCTTGCTGGCTTGCACCGCGCCGTCCGCCAATTTGCCGACCTGCACCGCGCCGTCCGCCAATTTACTCGTTTGCACGGCTCCGTCCGCCAATTTGCCGACCTGTACGGCGCCTTCCGCCAGTTTGCTGGTTTGCACGGCGCCTTCCGCCAGCTTGCCGGTTTCCACCGCGCCATCCGCCAGCTTGTTGGCCTGCACCGCGCCGTCCGCCAATTTGCCGACCTGCACCGCGCCTTCTGCCAGTTTGCTGGTTTGCACCGCGCCGTCCTCCAAGGAGGCTGCCGTCACGCTGCCGTCTTGGATGACGATCTCCGCTTCTTTCAGCACGCCCGCGGCGAGCTTATCCGCGGTGATCGAGCCGTCCGCGATCGCGGCTCCGACGACCGCGCCGGCAGCGAGTTTGTCGGACGTGACGGCACCGTTGCACAGCGCCGCGCTTTCCACGGAGCCCGGAATCAGATGCGCCGTCGTAATGGAACGCGCGGCAATCTTGCCCATCGTCACGGCTCCATGCTGCAACTGCCCTTCGCCGACCGCGCCGCCGGCCAGCTTGGCGGCCGTGACCGCGCCGTCGCCGATCGCCGTCGTGCCGACCGTTCCGGCGACGATCGACTTGCCGCTGATGGCACCGGGCGCCAGATGCTGCGCGCCGATGGCCTGCAAGGCGATTTTATTCGCGGTAACGGCACCGTCCTGCAGATGGCTCTCCCCGACCGCGCCGACCGCCAGCTTCGCGCTTGCCACCGCTCCGTCCCCGAGCGCCGCCGTCCCGACCGCGCCGTTTGCCAGCTTCGCGCTGACGATCGCGCCGTCGCTAAGCGCCGCCGCGCCGACCGCGCCGTTCGCCAGCTTTCCGCTAACGACCGAACCGTCGCCCAGCGCCAGCGTGCCGACCGCGCCGATGGCCAGCTTCGCGCCGACGATCGAGCCGTCTTTGATCGCATCCGCGCCGACCGCGCCCTTAGCGAGCTTCGCGCCAATGATCGATCCGTCGGCCAATGCCGCCGTTCCTACCGCGCCATTGGCCAGCTTCGCGCTTACGACCGCGCCGTCCGCGAGCGCTCCCGCCCCGACCGCGCCGCTTGCCAGCTTCGCGCTTACGACCGCGCCGTCGCCGAGCGCTTCCGTGCCGACCGCGCCTTTCGCCAGCTTCGCGCTTACGACCGCGCCATCGCCGATCGCTTCCGTGCCGGCTGCTCCTTTCGCCAGCTTCGCGCTTACGACCGCGCCGTCGCCGAGCGCTTCCGTGCCGACCGCGCCCTGCGCCAGCTTCGTGCTGCCGATCGCGCCCTCCGCTATCGCTTCGCTGCCGACGGCACCCGTGATGATATGAGCCCCCGCAATGGAACGCGCGGCGATTTTACTGAGCGTCACCGCGCCGGAATGCAGATGCTTCTCGCCGATGGAGCCGGCTGCCAACGCATCCGCGCCGACCGCGCCGGCTTGAAGCTGCGCGCTGCCGACGGATCCCTCCGACAGCAGCTCCGCGCCGACGGTTCCGGGTTTGAGTTTGCTGCCGTGGATGATGCCGTCCGGCGCTTTCTCGAAGGTGTAGAATTCCGCGGCCAGGTGCGCCTGCGAAATCGAGCCTTTGCGGATGTGATAGCCCTGGATGGACTCGGCTTTCAAATGTTTCCCCGCGATCGTCTCCAGATGGATGTGCTCGCCGCTTACGGACAGCTGCGCCAGCTTCGCGCCCGTCACCGTCTCGTCGCCGAGCTGCTCCGTGCCGACCGATTCCGCGGCCAGATGCAGCTGCAGGACGCTGTCGATCTTCAGATGCGTGCTGCCGACCGAGCCGTCCGCCAGATGGTTGGCGTCGATCGACGCCGCCGCGACATGCTGCCCTTGCACCGCCGACGGTTCGAGGGAACGCGAGCCTACCGATTCGTTCTGCAGATGATAGCTCGCGATGCTGCCTTCCGCAATCTTTTCCCCGGTAACGGAAGCCTTGCCCAGATGGATGTCCTTGATGCTCTCTCCGGACAAATGCGCCCCGAAGATCGACTGTTCCGCCAGATGCCGGCTGCCGATCGATTCATTCGCCAAGTGGGCGCCGTTCACCGTGCCCGCGGCGATTTTATCTCCGGTTACGGCTCCTTGCCCGATCGCGCCGCCGACGACCGATCCGCTCGCCAGATGCCGCTCGTTCACGAGGCCTTCCGCCAAATGGCGGCCTTCGACCGCGCGCGGGGCCAAATGATTCGCGCCCACCGCGCCGTCCGCGAGCTGACCGCCCGTTACGGCGCCGCCTGCCAGTTTATCCGTCGTGACGCTGGCATCGGCCAGCTTCTCCGTCGTCACCGACCAGTCCGTCAGTTTATCCGTCGAGACGCTCTCCGGAGAGAGCTTGAGCGAATTCACCACGTGATCCGCCAGGTGATGCGAGTAGACCGCCCCTGCGGCTAGATGCCGCTCCGTCACCGCCCCGCTCGCCAGCTTCACGGACTTGACCGCGCCATCTTGGAGCGCGCTCGTTTCGATGGCCGCTTTGCGGATATGAACGGCATCGATCAACCCCGGCTGCAGATGCTCCATCGATACGGATTCCGGCGAGATCGCTTCCTCCGTCACCGCTCCCACCGAAAGGTGAAAGGCGCGGATTGCTTCCGGCGCGATTTTATCGAAGGTGATCGATTCATCGGACAGATGCTTCGTCTGCACCGACTGCTCCGCCAGCTTGGCGCTGTTCACGCTGCCTTCCGCCAGCTTCTGCTCGGTCACCGATTCGTCCTGCAGCTGCGCCTGCCCGACCGACGCGCTGCTGATATGCGCTTCGCGGACGGCATTGGCGGCGATTTTCCCTTCGGTCACGATGCCTGAGCTTAAGTGCTTCTCCTGCACGCTGCCGACGATCAGCTGCTTGGAGCCGACCGAATTCTCGTTCAGATGCCGCTCCTCGATGCTGTCGACCAGCAGCTTGTCGCCGCTGATGCTGAGACGGCTCAAGTGTTTGCCGTGTACCGCGTCGTCCGAAAGCTTGCTCGACGTAATGCTTTTGTCGGCGATTTTGGATGAGGTCACCGCCTGATCGACGAGCTTGATGGTCGAGATCGACAGATCGGCGATCTTCGACGTGGAGACCGACTGGTCATGCAGGTGATCCGTGCCGACTTCGCCGGCTTCGATATGCTGTGCCTTGACTGCGCCGTCTTTCAGCTCTCTGGATCCGACCGCTTCCGGCGCGATGGCTTCCGACGTGACGGCCTCGGGCCTCAGCTCCTTAGCGCCTATGGCGCCTTTGGCCAGATGGCTTGACGCGATTTCGCCCGGCGCGAGATGCTTTCCCAGGAGCACCCCCGGCGCGACATGCTCAGCTAGGAGCAGTCCCGGCTGCAAATGCTCGGACTCGATGGAGTTCATGCTGATTTTCTCGCCTGTTATCGCGCCGTCGCGGATCTTGGAACGGGTTACCGAGCCTTCCGCGAGCTTGGAGGTGCTGATCGCTTCATTGGCGATGCTTTCCGTGCGAACGGCCGCGCTCCTCAGCTTTGATGTCGTCACGGATTGATCGTCGAGCAGCTCCGTCGTAATGATCAGTTCCTTCAAATGCTTGGCTTCGATGGAGCCTTCCGCGAGCTTGTCGGCGCTGATCGTGCGATCTGCCAGCTTCTCCGACGTAACGCTGTTGTCGCGCAGCTTGTCGCCGGTGACGGAACGGTCGCGGATCTTGGCGCCGGAAATCGCGTTCTTGGCCAAATGCTCGCTCGTAATGGAGTCCGGCGCGATCTTGGATGCGCTCACCGCGTTTTCCGCGATATGAATGCTTTCGACGGCAAAATCCGCGATCGACTGCGACTTTACAGCTCCATGCCTGATTCGGCTGGAATCGACGGCGCCGAAGGCAAGCTTCTCGGTAGTCACCGCGTCGTCCGCGATGTCGTCGGTATGCACGAACGGCAGCGCCGTGTTCGGCAGGCGTCGTTCTTCCACGAAAGCTTCCGGCGAAATGGCCGGTGCTTCCGCTTCCACTTCCGCTGCTTCCTGCGCCAGCGGCTCAAGCGAAAGGCTAGCTTGCGGTTCCGGCGCGATATCCTTCGTTTCTGCTAGGGTTATCGCTTGCGGTAATGACTCGGGTATCTCCGTCGTCTCCGGCAATGCCGCGGCTTTCGCCGCAAAAATCGGCGGCTGCGGCTGCTCGATGATTGCTGCCTCGCTTCTAACGTCAGAGGTCGGAACAGCGGCGATCGCTTCCTGAGCGAACGAATCTGCTTCCGGCTGCCGGATCGGCGCCGAATCGGCTGTTATGTTAATCGGGGTTTCCAGCACCTGCGAAGCCGCGTTCACCTGAACGGTGCGTTTCTCGCCGCTCTTGTCAGCTACCGGTTTTTTCATCTTCAATTCCTCGAGCCACTTCAACTCCGAGGTATTCGGATTATCCACGTAAAATAACGGCTTTCGCCCTTTCGGGCTCTTTCCCTTGCTGCTCTTCGCCATAGCCCTCTCCTTCTTCCACCTGAATAGTCATAGGTAGCATATGCATTCACCCATGGGCAGGTCACTTGGCGCAGGGTCAATTTATCGCAAAAAAACGGCTCCGCTCGGGAAGAACGCCGAAAAGCAAGGCTTTTCGGCGCTCTCCAGGCAATGGAGCCGTTCGTTGGAAATCGAAAAATGGCATGTTCGGCACGATTTGACGTCCATGCCCGTGCCTTAATCGCGCCGGTGGACGCCGACCGTTTGCTGGACGTTGCCGGAGATGACGACCGTGACCGTCGCGGTTTTGACGGTGCCGTTGCTGTACGTCGCCTTGAACCCGAACGTCAGCGGACCGTCCGGCAGCTTCTCGAACGTCTCCTCCCACATTTCGCCGCTCCAGCTGGTCCGCGACGCGTCCGTCGGCGTTAAGGTCGCCGTCTTGCCGTTCATCGTCGCCGTGACCTCGACGGCATCGGTCGTCGTGACCGTATCCGTCGTCGCCGCGCGCAGCAGGAACCTCTCCCCTGCCCAGAAGACGTTGTAGCCGCGCGGCTGCTCGGGATCTCCGCTGGATTTGAGGTTGCTCTCGATTCGACGCTCGTTCCATAGATCCGTGTGCTTCACTTGTCCGTTCACCGCAAGCGGAAGCACGATGACGTTCTTCGTCGTCGCGACCGGCGGCGCTTTGCCGTCGGATACCGTCAGCCGCACGCTGTACGCGCCGACCCTGGTTCCTTTGAAGCTCGGACCGGACGGAGCATACGGCGAATTCAGCGTATAAGTGAACGCCGTCTCGACGCCGTTCGGATCCTTCACGACATACTGCACGCTTAACGGATCCTTATCCGGGTCGTCGATCGTCTGCGCGATTTTCACTATATCGCCTTCATAGACCGGTTTCGGCGACCAATCAAAGTCCGCAGTCGGCGGCCGGTTCGTCTCGATGTAGAAATAATGCGGATCGCTGTAATCGCTCCAATCGTAGCCGTCGAAGACGCGGACGACAACATACATGTTCACGTGCTCGGGAAGATCCGCGCCGGGCACCCAATCTACGGCGCCAGACGTTTTTATGCCCGAATCATGCAGCAGCACGCCGCCGTACTTATAGATTTTCATCTGGAACTGCGTCTGGTTATCGCCGTCCGCATCCCAATAGTTCCAGTTAAAGTCCGGCCGCAGCACGATCGTCTTCGTCGGGTTCGCTTGGTCCGTGCTCTCCGGTACCGTAATCGCCGCGGTCGGCTTCTGATTCAAGATATTGACCTGCAGGCCGAACTCCGCGGTCGCGCCGTCGGAGTCCGAGACGACTTGCCGTACGTCGAACGTCCCTACGCTGCTGAAGCTCTTCGTCCAATTCGTCCGGGAGTCGCTCGCGAACGTCTCCGTCCCGCCGGCCGTCTCGTTCGAGATGTAATATTCATGCGGCAGCTTCGTGCGATCGCCGTCCTCGATGTCATGGGCCGTCGAATCGAACGTGACCGGCACGCCGCGGAACGTGTTTACGCGATTCGACGTGAATCCGGGAACCGGCGGATTGTTCGGCGGCGCCAGATCCGTCACCGGCAGCATCGTCACGTACCAATCCGACCACGCGCCGTACTCGTCCTTGACCGCCAAGCCGATCTCGTACGTGCCGACTTCCTGCGGGGCGGTGAGCTTCGCTTCCTTGTACGCGCCGCTTGGCGTCACGTAATAAAATCTCTTCTGCAGGATCCCTTTCGTCGCCTTGTAATCGATGCCCGTAGCTTCGGTCGAATAATCCGTGCCGCTGAAATACCGGTCCGGATCGTAGCTGTAGTCGGTCCACTGGAGCTTGTGGGCCGCGTCGCTGGCCAGCGCGAATTTCGCGATCGGCCGTCGGTGGACCGTTATCTTTTTCGTGAATGTATTGGAGTCTTTCCGGTACTCGTCGAACGTATTGTCCGGCGCGAGATAATCCGGATGGGGATCGTCCTTCGCCTTCAGCGAAACGACGTAGTCCCCGACCTTATCGAACTTCAGCTGCGCGTCATGAAACGTCTTCCCGTTCAACGCGGAGACGCCTTGGTTATGAATGAAGCGTGCCGTGTGCTGCACGGTCCAATCATAGACGCCGCCGGCGGGCGGATCGTTCTCCGGGTCGCTGAAAACGATGTTGTCATACTTCACCTCGGCCGTCGCGGACCCGGCGTCCCATATCGCATATTGATCCGACCATGCGTCGTTACTCGTCATCGGCTTATAGGCAAGTCCGCTGAACGTGACGAACGCCTTGTTCGAGAAGTAGCCGAAGCGTCCGGACGCATACGTGCCGTCATCCGCCTCGAAGATCGGCGTGTTGTCCAGGAACACCGCGAGATGGCTTCCGCTCGCCCGCAGCTTGACGGCATACGTCTTCTGGCTGAGCAGCGGATAGTCCTGCGTCGCAATGACCGTGCGCGCGCCGGCGACGTATTTGACCAGCTCGATCTTCTTCGCATCCGTCTCGAGCGCGTAACCGTTCTGCCGATCCTTCATCCGGAACGAATATCCGAGCCATTCGTTGTCGTAATCCGCGTCGTCCAGCTTGAAGTTGAATTTCGCTTCCGCGTCGGACAAGGAGAACGGCGAGTAGAATTGGCCGCTCGTGAACGGCTTCACGATCAGCGGATTGGTCGTCGGCGGACCGACGGAAACGGTCAAGCTCATGGTATTCGAGTACGTCCCCGAATCCGAGCTAGTAGTCGGCCGGCCTTGCGACAGCGAGACGTATACGCCATCCATGTAATAGGCGCCATAGATCGGCGACGGGGAATAGTTGCATCCGGTCAACACGCTGCCGGCCGTATTGCCTGCGGCATCGAATATTTTGCTGTGCCCATAGGTGGAGTACATGGTACCGCCCCCCGCATCGCAGGTCGCGCCATTAGTTCGATCCAAGCTGGTGCGATAACCGTCGGCCGTTTGGCTGAGTCTGCTTTTAGGCGCGAGATTCCCTGAGAAGTCGGTTGAAAATTGGGTATAGGCTCCGAAATCGCTGCCGCCGTAATGATACATGCCCATATCATCGCCATTCAGCGAATCCGCTTTGCGTTTGATCGCTCCGGTACCTGTATGCAGCACATATACGCGTTCATACATCAATGGAAGAACGTCCCCCGGCCGGGTATGGTCGTAATAGACCCTGGCGTACAGCTCATTCTTCGCGGGGTTGAAGTAGAATCCGCTCTTGATTTCCGGATACGCGTAAGCCGACATGAACGAATTTTGCGGCGTGGTGCTGATTTGCTGCCCTTGCACCGCAGCGTCATTTCGGATGGAATCCCCGATGTACTGCCGCCAGGCTAACGTGTAATCCGCATTGTATTTCGCGACGTTCAGGTCATAATAGCCCGAATTGTAGGTCTGGTTGTAATAAGCTTCATAACGATACGTGTTCCCGGCTGCGTCGGTCATGGAAGCAAGCGACGTATACTGCGGATTATCCATCGTTTTGATATTCGGATTCACCGGTGCCGGCGCGGTCCAGGTCGGCAATTCGATAAGCGCCATATCGCGGGTTAATTTGTAATGCCGTTCGTTCCCGTTCGAGACCGTGTTGCATAATATCACGCTGGTGCCTTGGACGCCGCAGAAATCCATGTTCCAAATATTCGTGTTCTGTTGGCCGAGATCGATCGTCGGATTGGCGAACGTGCTGGAAAGCTCCTGGCCTGTCCGGGCATCGAAGACGCCGATATCCGATAAGTTCTGACCGTTCCCGTATGACCAATACCGCTTGATGTAAAGATAGTGATCCGCGAGCTCGTAATCCGGCAAACTGGTTACGATGACCTGAATGTTCTTCTTCATCGTGCCTTCGTACAAAAAGTCGACGCTCCTTGGTCCGAAACTGGAATTAGTTACTACGTAAGCATTGGGATCGCCTTTCGTGTACGCCTGCGAAACGGAACCCCAGTCACCGATCACGTCTTTGACGGGCGAAAGCTTTTGCGGATCAAGCGCGATGAACTCGTCATCGTAATAATACGTCGTGTGTCCCGTCGTGGAATTGTAACTGCTGGTCGTATTATGGTAATCGTAAAACAAGAGCTTCTTCGTCGATCGTATTTTTGGCGGGTTATAGTACCAGGTCAGCAATCCGTCGCCTTTCTTATTCAAGACGTTGGCAACGACGTTGGATTGCAGCGTAGACCTCCAGGGGTTCAGTTCGTTGGACCCGAAGCCGTTGTTCGTCAACGGATACGCTTGGTACGATTCGAGCGTTCGGCTGAAGCGCATGACGTTGTAGGTATAGGCTTCATCATACTGCTGTCCGAAATTCCGTCCTTCCCCGCTGATCAAGCTGCCGGCGCTGGTCCGCCACAAATTCGTGTTGTTGTAGACGAGATTGTTCGTGCCCGGCACATAGATCGGCCAATTGATCATCTCCTCCGCCTGGATCCGCGTGTACGGGTCGAGATCCGGCTGCGGGTTGTTCCCTTCCAGATCGAATGACACTTCCGGCGCGTTGTTCACGACATTCAGCGTTAACGCGGACGGCGAATCGGAGTTCGTGTCATCCCATTGTCCGTATTCTTCCGTAACCTTTAGATAGAACAAATAGTTGCCGACTTTGGTCGGCGTGAACTGCAGCTTCGTCAGCGTGCCCGCTGCCGATTTCCATGCATCATCCGCAAACCCGTTGTTGTTGGCATCGTATTTGTACCGGTACTCCGCCGTTACGATCGCATCCGCATCCGGACTGGTCGACTTGTTCAGCAGATCGAGCAGCGTGCCGCGAACCGACAGCGGCGGAACGACCAGCTTCGCGACCGGCGGCAAGTCCGGCTTCACGATAATCGTGCACGTGGCCGGCGCAAGCGACTTTAGACCGTTTTCGTCATAAACGGATAACGACACCTGCACGGTAATATCCGTGGTTCCCGGATTCGGGTAGCTGGACTGTTTATTGGTCCATTCATCGCGGCTATGATCGATCTTCAGATACGAGATCGGGCTGTAGCTGCGCGCGCTGCCGATGGCCCCGGATGAAATCGGGTGATTCGCGATGACGGACGGCGGGCAGTCGATGACCGGCACCGGGTTCTTCGGCACGACCTCGATATAGGTACATGCGGTGGCCGTCGCCCCGAATTCGTCTCGCATCTGCCCGCAGATGTTTTGAAACCCGAGCGAGTCCATCGTTAAGTTATGCTGGCCATTCACATACTCAATACTCTTGGATGGAATCGACTGCACGAAGGCCGAACCGGCCGAATAGTCGAAGCCCATGAAATACAGGTCGTCGCCGTCCGGATCGTTCGGCGTCGGGACGGTGGGATCGTTAATGTAAATCAAATCCAATACCGTTCCTTCTACGACTTGATGCAGCGGAATTTTCGGCTGGCTCGGATTCACAAAACCAATCTGGAATGTCGGTGGATTATTGACGGTCGGCCCCGTTACCGTCAGCGGCTTTGGTCCGATCCAGTCCGACGTGCCGCAGCTCGTCACGATCTGCATGGAGACGCTATGAATGCCGACCCCGATTACCCACGGATAGTTTCCGAAGGTATACGTCGAATCCGTCGTCTGCCCGTTTACCGGGTCGCCGGTCCACGAGCCATTTCGTTCGATTTTGAAGTGATGGGAGATGTACGTACAGCCTTTCAGCTGAAAGTTTTTGGGATGCAGCGTAAAGGAAGCTTTATAGGGGAGGGTATCAGGCAGGATGTCGAAATCGCCTGTGAACGAGAGGGGTTTCTCGTAGAAAAAGGTTACATACGCCTTGCTGAGCGTTGATGTTAAGCTGACGGATTGACTAGTCTTGGTCGTGACGGTGTTGGAATACGCCACGTAGGATAAATTGCTTCCTTGGAAGTTCCCATAGGAACTATCGTAGCTGTAAGACGAGCTGTTCGGCAGCGCGGCGATGGGGATTGTCTGCTGCTTGGCCAGTGAATAGGTCCCCGTCGATCCTTCGCGTACCATATGGCGGATGTTGATTTCGCCCGCGGTTTCCGTTGGATCAACGTCGTAGTAATAATTCAGATAGACCGGGTTGGGGAACGAGGCGCTGGTGTAAGTACCAAGATCATACTCGCCCGCGGTGATCGCACCGCTGCTCGGAGGGACGCCCGACAAGGATTTTCGATAGCCGGAATACGTGTAGCCGGAGCCCGAATCCGGAATGCTGTGCGAGAACGAGTAAGACTGGTGTTCTTTCAAGGATTGTTCCCTGTCATGCAACCCGGCAATGCCGTCGAGGCTGTTGTTGTTCTTGTCTAAATGCTGGATAATGACCTTGCCGTCGGTCGTCTTTTCGTCGTAATACAAGTTGAGATAATAGATATCATATGTAGCGTCGTAGGTTACTGTCGGCGGACTCCCCGATACGATGCTGCCGCCCGATGGCTGGCTCACGGTGCTCTTTTTGTATCCTACGTAATCGTAGTCTTCACTTGTAGCTGGGATAATTGCCTTCGGACTGCCGCCCAGGTCCGTTGATTGTTCCGGAAATGAGCTATCGATATTCGTTCCTTTGGTTGTGTAATGATGTACTTCCAAGTAACCGTTAAGCTCAAAAGTGAAGAGAATTGGGAAGAAATAGCGGTAACCATGGACGTTTTCTGAACAGTTTTCGCAAACTTGATCACGATCGCGAATGTTATATGGGTCGATCGTTGTTAAATCACCAGTCAATGTTACTGTGAAGGAAACGCTATTTGTGCCTAATCCAGAAACTGAAGTGGTCTTTGGCAAAGACGGGTTGTTTCCCACCCATGCTACATATTTGTCCCATCTATCTCCTGAACGCGATTCAGTAAAGAAACCTGTATCTCTGGTTGATCCTGGAGTGAATTTTGAAACAGTAACATCCTTGACTGTCCTTCCAGGAAACGAAAAAGAATAAGGACTTATAATAGAAACGCCTGTTGCGTCTTTGGCATCAGGTTTCCAGTTTCCTCCGGTTGAATCAGACCATATGTCTTCGTACATAAAACCAACGGCGTAACGTTTATTGGAATTTAGAAAGCTACCGTCTGGATAATTACTTCTTTCACGTACAGGAGTAATACTTGGATTTATGCTATCCGCCGATACTTTTTGAAAAAAATCGGTCGGAAATAGTGCAGCTAAAAGGGTTATCAACCCAAAAAGAGCTACTATCTGTTTGACGCGTTTTTTCAAAAGCAGTTACCTCCATGGATTTTTAATAAATATTTGAGTGCTATTTCCATTTCCGAGATTTATTGTATTACAAAAATCGATATAATCGACTTTACTAAGATCACTCATTTTCCCGCCTAATTTTGAAGTATTGTTATAATAAATATGAATTCCCTTGGTCGGAATCTGACGCAAGTATGTTAAAGCTAAACTACCAATTGGACTTGAATTACGGGACAGAAAATAAAAATCGCCGTTCATAACAGCTGGAGTATTCTCAATTGTTTGCAAATAGACATTATTATCTTGATCATAAGCTAAATCCATCCTATAGAAAGTATTTACACCATCTCTAAAAGGGAAATCATTAATTTCTATTTCGGTTGCGTTAGTATATCTTCCATATCCACCATTTAGAAGATATTCAGGCGCTCCCTTAAAATAAGGTAAAAACGGCTTAATATCTCCAGGCTTCTTAAAATCATGTATTTTCGGTACATCCTGACTTCCAATCCAAACAAACTTATTGATAACATCCCATTTCACCGCGACTCCCAATCCCTCACTCACTACGCGGAGAGGTACCATAGTTCGCCCTGAAACCGCACGCACTGGCACCGATAACGTAATTGTCTTCCCGTTCACCGTCGCTGTAGAAGCTCCAATTGTTAGATTCAGAGTATTGGAACCCTTCACAATGTTGATCAACTTACCCGTCAGCGTCAACTTTCCGCCGAGCTTATCCGATACGAAACGAATCGGCACAAGTATTGTCCCATCCTCATTCACAGGCGCCACATCCGTAGTCAACTGTCGTGCATCAAATAACAGTTTAATGGGCATGTTCGACGATACGATTCGAGGTGTATCCGCAAAAGCCGAAGCTCCTCCAATCATGCTGCCTGCCAATACTGCCGCGGCCAAAACAGCCGTCATCATTCTATTCCTTTTCATGTCCAAAGTCCTCCCCGGATTTTATGCATCACGGCACATTTACCGCTAGTATCACAGCTTCTTCGGAAGCCCATATATATGACGCACTATCCTCCGGCGCCCCAAGCACCTCCACCGATTAACATATTCTACCACCTTTCGCTAGATTTCGACGATACCCGTTCCCTTAAAAAATCCCCAAAGTTTTCGCGGCTCCCCAGCCTGCGAGAACGAAAAAAAGCACCGGCCTGCAAGCTGAATAAACCAGCCTGCAAACAGGTGCTTCCTGCTGCATGTGAGAATGCGTACGTCTATAATGACTCCCTTATTGTACGCAGGACGACGACAAATTTCAACCTTATTTTTACATTTACGCCAGTAGCCCGCCCTTAAGGCTCCGATAACAGCTCCAGCCAACGTTCCGCCGAATGCCGCCACGTAAAATGCTGCTCGACGCGCCTGCGGCTCTGGCGCCCCATGTCCTGACGCAGCTGATCATTGCACAGCAGCTCCAGCAGACGCGAGCGCATCTCCGACACGACATGATCGGGGTTGACCAGGTAGCCGGTTACGCCGTCGTCGATGATTTCCTTCATCCCGCCCGAACGCGTGGCCACGACCGGCAGGCCGCAGGACATCGCCTCCACGTTCACGAGCCCGAACGCTTCGCGGCTGCCGGAAGGCACGACCGCCACGTCGGCGCCGAGAAACCAGCTCGGCACCTCCGAATACGGCACGTACGGCACGAACCGCACATGGTTCCGCATCGTCCGGCCGATCCGGTGCAGCTTGCGGACGTAAGGCGTTGTTCGTTTGGAGCCGTAGAAAGCGCCGCCGACGATCACGAGCAGCACGGACGGATGCGCGCGAATGAGCTGCGGCATCAGCTTCAGCAGATGATGCACGCCCTTGATCTCCTGGAGCCGGCCCATGAACAGCACGACGCTGCGGCCGAGCCACTTCCGCCTGGTACGGAGCTCTGCCCGCTGAGTCGCCCCGGCGGCCGAGAATTGGGACGGAAACCGCTCGATGTCCACGCCGGGGTAGACGACCCGCAGCTTATCCGCGCACTGGGGGACGCGGCCGGCCGCATCCTCCCGCAGAAATTCGCTGTTCACGATGATGCGGTCCGCGGATTGGAAACATTGGGACAGCGTCCTGGGTTGGATCGCCCGTTCCCGGATAAACGTATTGGAATGCAGGTTCAGCCAGACGCGTTTGTTCGGCAGCGCCTGCTTCAGCTTCAGCACGTAGCGCGGCCGGTTCTCGACCTGAAGCAGATCGGGACGAAGCTTGCCGATCGCGCGCTTCACGCACCGGATGTACGTCTGTTTATTGGCAGCCGGGAACCGTTCGATGACCGCCATGCCCAACTTTCCGCGCCTGCCGAGGGAACGGCTGATTCGACCGTAGATATGGGCCTCGATACGGGAAGCGAGGAGCGGCACGGTTTTTTCCACGACGCGTTCGACCGAGCTGCTGGTTGGGGATGGCAGAGGAAACGTACCCGGCGTCACGAAGGCGACTTTGGGTTTATCCATGGCGCGCAGACCGCCTCTCCTGTAACAAAATGTGCTGTTACAGTTTACGCGGGATTGGCAAGCCGGCAACCGCCATGCGCCTTGCTCCGGCAAATCGAAGCGCCTAACTATTTGTTCCTCGGCAGCAGCTGCGCCAGGAGCAGGCTCAGGCCGTACGGTCCGAGATAGCCGCCGCTGACCAGAAACAAGGGACTGAGCAGCACCTCGTGCACCTGCGTCATGAACACGGTATCGTCCAGCAGCGTCCTCAATACGGCATGGGCCGCCTCCGAGAAGAAGAGCAGGTAAGCCGCGGCCGCCAGCACGTCCAGCAGCCATTTCGCACCGCGGTAAGCGTGCCTCAACCAGGTCAGCAGCATGCCTCCGATGATGACGGCAGCCAGTATGAATCCAATCATTGAAATCACCTCACAACCAGCATTCGCAGTCATCGGCCGGCTTAAACCCGTGGGAATGTATTCTATTGATAATTAACCCGCGATATGTCAAACTAGTCGCAGACCATCCAGATGCTGGCCTTATCCAAGAGAGGACGTGAATTACCGGCATGACCAAATGGCTGCTCCGATCCATGACCGAGCTTAGCTCGCGGAAATGGATATCGCGCATGACCGGCCGATTTGCGCAATCGCCCGCCAGCCGGCCCTTTATACCGCGATTCGCCCGAATGTACGGCATTGCCGTGCAGGAAGCCGAGAAACAGCTGCACGAATACAGCACGCTCAACGAATTTTTCACCCGACGGCTGAAGCCCGGCTCCAGGCCAGTCGATTCCGCCCCGGATGCGCTCGTGAGCCCCGTCGACGCGCTCGTTACCGGCTGCGGCCCCATACGGCAGGGCACGATCCTGAACGTCAAGGGACAGGATTATTCGATCGAAGAACTGCTTAACCGCTCGCCGCGCTTGGAGAACTACAAGAACGGCTACTATATGGTCCTATACTTAAGCCCCACCGATTACCATCGCATACATACGCCGATCGCCGGCACGATCGTGGAACGCGAGCACGTCGCCGGCAAAGTATACCCCGTCAACGACTTCGGCCTCCGCCACATGCGCCGGGTGCTGAGCCGCAACGAGCGTCTCATCACGTACATGCGGCATGCGCACGCCGAGACCGCCATCGTCAAAGTCGGCGCCATGAACGTCAGCAGCATCAAATACGTGCTGCCGCTCCGCGACAAGATGGAGAAAGGCGACGATCTCGCCTATTTCGAATTCGGTTCCACCGTCGTGCTCTTGACGGAAGACGACAGCTTCGCCCCGCGCGCCGATCTGCGGACCGGCTTGAAGGTACGGATGGGCGAGAAGCTCGGCACGCTGAGCAATCCGTAACGACCCGATACATAACGACCGATACATACGCCAAAGCGGCAGGCTCCCGAGCCTGCCGCTTTTTAACGTTCCGCCATCATCTCCATGCAGGCCGCTTCGATCAGCGCCCCGCCGAGCGAGATCTGGGCTTCCCGTAAGTGAGCGAAGCCGAATAACGCCGTGCAGGGCGGCGCGGCATCGCCCTCCCACAACGAATCGCCCAACGACCAATTGACCCCGCGAGCCGAGCAGCGCGCCTGAAGCTCGGCATAACTTTCGGCGTCCCCCCGCCATTCGGCGTACATATGCAGCCCCGCGTCCGCCGGCACGAAGCGGAACCAGCGCGCGAGCCGCGCCTCCACTCCCTCCCGGAAAGCCAGCAGCCGGCGGCCGATGATCCGTTTCATCCGCCGGACATGCTTGGCATACGCGCCGCTTCCGATAAAATGGGCCAGCGCCCGCTGCTCCACGAGCGCCGACGGATGCGGCTCAAGCAGCGCTTTGGCCAACCGGAACGGCTCTAGCAGCGAATCCGGCAGGACGACGTAGCCGATGCGCAGATCCACGAACATCGTCTTCGAGAACGTGCCGATGTAGACGACCCGTTCCTCGCGGTCGAGCGCCTTGAGCGGCTCCGCCGGCCGACCGCCCCAGCGCAGCTCGCTGTCGTAATCGTCCTCGACGATGACGGCGCCCTGCCGCGATGCCCAGGCCAGCAGCTCCGCCCGGCGCCGCGCGGAGAGCACCGCCCCGGTCGGATATTGCCGGGTCGGCGTGACGAGCAGCAGACGCGCGCGCCAATCCTGCGGGACGATGCCGTGATCGTCGACGGCAGCGGTGACAAGGGTACCGCCCTGGGCCGTCACGGCGCGGCGGATGCCGGAATAGGCCGGATTTTCCACGACGACCGGCATGCCGGGCTGCACGAGCAGCATCGTCAGCAGGGCGATCGCCTGCATGGAGCCGTTCGTGATGCAGATATTGGCGGCGCCGGCGCGTATGCCGCGCTCGCGCCGCAGATCCCGCGCGATCGCCTCGCGGAGGGGCAGATACCCTTCGACGGGCGCCGTCACCGCCGGGAACGCCGCCATCATGTCCCGGATCTCCGCGTGCATCGCGGATTTCCACGCCTCCGCCGGAAACAGCTCGGCGTCCGTCTCGCGCAGCCGGAAGCTCACCTGCTCCTCCCCGGCGCCGAAGGGCAGCCAAGGGTGGCTTTCCACGAAGCCGAACCGCGCTTTCGACGCGACGAGGCGCTCGCCCCAAGACGATAAAGCGAGCGGCGCTCCAGCGTTTCCGCCCTCGCTGTCCCCCGGCGACGAGACGGCCGCCGCCACGAAGGTCCCGCTGCCGAGCTCGGCACGGGCGAAGCCTTCCGCGATCAACATGTCGTACGCGGCGTTCACGGAACCGCGCGACAGGCCGTACAGCTCAGCGAGCTTCCGGCTCGAGGGCAATTTGGTCCCGCCGCGAAGCGTCCCGTTCACGATCCCTTCCCGCAGCGCTTGGAACATCGCTTCCGTCTTGCGCCCCAGCTCCCCGTAATGCCGTTCGTAAGCAATGCGAAAATCCAAATCCATCGCGCCGATCCTCCCGAAAGTTCGCTTCTCTATGAAGTGGTCCAATAAAACTAATCATAATTGGATCTTTTTGATTGTCAATGCGCGGTGTATGCTAGGGGCTATCAATAGGAAGGCGGAGGAATGGAACATGCGCAGAACGGAATTCGAAGTTGACGAAAGCAGCAATCCGGAGGAAATCGCAAGCTTCATGGAGGAGATGAGCTTCGGCTTTCTCGGCACCGTCACGCCCGAGGGAGCGCCCGCGATGACGCCGCTTAATTTCGTCTACGTGAACGGGAAGGTCTATTTTCACGGCAGCCGGATCGGGGAGAAAATGACCCAGCTCAAAGCGAACGAGCGCGTCGCGTTCATGGCCGCGAAGGAATACGCGATCATCCCGTCGTACTTCAGCGACCCGCTGATGGCTTGCCCGGCGACGGCGTATTTCAAATCGGTGCGGCTCGACGGACGAGCCGTCGTGGTCGACGATCCCGCGGAAAAAGCCGCCGCGCTGGAAGCGCTCATGCGCAAGCTGCAGCCGGAGGGGGGCTACAAGACGATCGACGCGGCCGATCCGGATTACATTCCCCGGCTCAAGGGCGTCGCGGTCGTGCGCATCGACGCGGACCGGGTCAGCGGCAAGTTCAAATTCGGCCAAAACTTGAAGCAGCCCGCCCGCGAATCCATCACGGGCCAACTGGCCGAGCGCGATGCCCCGCTCGACGCGGAGACGATCGCGCTCATGAACCGCTATTGCCCGCATGCCGGAGGCGCGACCGGGGACTGAGCCCGCGATCGGCGCATGGCCCGGGCCGCTGCATGCAGAAAGCCCGCCGGCCGGCCGCCAAGGCGCAGCGCGCCTAGCGGATTTCCGACGGGCTTTTTCCCGTGTACTGCTTGAACTGCCGGCTGAAGAAGAAAATATCCCGGTACCCCAGCGCGTCCGCGACCTCCGTCACGTTCATCCCTGCATGCATGAGCAGATGCTGCGCCCGCTCGATCCGCGTCCGGATCATGTAGGATTGGACCGAGGTGCCGATCATTTCCTTGAATTTGATCGAGAAATACCTCGGGGAAAGCTGAGCCCTCGCGGCCAGATCCTCGACGCGGTGCGCGATGCCGGGATTTTGGCGGATGTAGTTGGCGACCTCGTGGATCGCTTCGGTCAATTGGTTGCTCGCCTTGCGTTCGACGGGGCCTTCCCGGTCCTCGCGCAGAAGATGGATGATGAGCTGCTTCAGAATCAGCTGCGCTTCCTCTTCGGCCGCGTACGTCTTGACGAGGAACAGCCGGACGTAGCGGGACAGCAAGTACTCGAAATCCACCGTCTCCTGAAGCATCCGGTACGATTGCGGGACGATGTCGACCGGCTCTTTGACGTCGAAATGAATGTACGTCAGCACGAGCGGCCGCTGCGGGTTATGCGTGGCGCTCGTGAAGTCGCCCGGCCGGAACAAGAAGCAGCTGCCCTTGCTGACGGGCACCGGCACGCCGTTCAGCAGCACTTCCCCGCTGCCGCTCCACACATAGAACAGGTCGTAATTGGCCAGCGGCTTCTCGCGCTTCTGCCACTTCCACCCCGGCTCGCACACGATCTTGGCGAAGGCCGGCTTTAATTGCAACGAATTCGGCGATACGTGAAGCATCCTTCAGCTTCCTCCCCCTCGCGGTAAACAATGTCGAAGCCATCATACAATACTGCGAAACCTTTGCCAACTTCGCCGCGGAAACGGACGGGCGATTTCAAATATTGTACGAAAAATAGCCGGGCGGTCATGGCCTTCCGCTCTTGGAAAGTGGTATAATATCACCTAAACGGTTTCCAGCCGGAAGCCAATTACGAGAATGATCTACCGGAAGGATGAATGAAGTCCATGAACCCACTTGCCCAGCAATTGAACGCGACGATTGAGCGCGAGAACGGCCACGTTTTCTCGATGTTATCCACACTCGGCAAAGCCCTCTATTTTCCGAAGGAAGGCATCTTAAGCCAATCGGCCGAAGCAAAAGCGAAGGCGAAGAAATTCAACGCAACGATCGGCATCGCGATCGAGAACGGTCAGCCGATGCATCTGAAGGTCATCCAAGACACGCTGTCCGCCTACAATCCGAAGGATCTGTACGAATACGCGCCTCCGGCCGGAAAGCCCGAGCTGCGCACCGCATGGCGCGCCAAGATGCTGAAAGAGAACCCGTCGCTTGCGAACAAGACGTACGGCAACCCGATCGCGACCAACGCGCTCACGCATGGCCTCAGCATCGTTGCGGACCTGTTCGCGGACGCAGGGGACGCCGTCATCATTCCGAACAAAAACTGGGAAAATTACGAGCTGACCTTCGGCGTGCGCCGCGGGGCATCGATCGTCGAATATCCGCTGTACGACGGCGACAACCGCTTCAACAGCCAAGGGCTGCGCGAAGCGCTGCTGGCGCAGAAGAGCAAAGGCAAAGCCATCGTCGTCCTGAACTTCCCGAATAACCCGACGGGCTATACGCCGGGCGCGGAAGAAGGCGCCGAGATCGTCGCGGCGCTGCGCGATGCCGCCGAAGCCGGCATCAACGTCGTGGCCGTCACCGACGACGCCTACTTCGGGCTCTTCTTTGAAGGGTCGATGCATGAGTCGCTGTTCGGCCAGCTGGCCGGCGCGCACCCGCGCATCCTGCCGATCAAGGTCGACGGCGCGACGAAGGAAGAGTACGTATGGGGTTTCCGCGTCGGTTTCATCACCTACGCGGACGGTTCCGACGCGGTACTGAGCGCCCTGGAGCAGAAAACGCTCGGCATCATCCGCGCGACGATCTCGAGCGGACCGCATCCGTCGCAGACGTTCGTGCTGAAGGCGCTGCAGTCGCCGGACTTCGAAGCGCAGAAGGAAGAAAAGTTCGCGATCATGAAAGGCCGCGCCAACACCGTGAAGAACCTGCTCGACAGCGGCCGCTACGGAGACGTTTGGAGCTATTATCCGTTCAATTCCGGCTACTTCATGTGCCTGAAGCTGAACGGCGCGGAAGCGGAAGCCGTGCGCATGCGCCTGCTCGACGAGTACGGCATCGGCACGATCGCGCTCGGCGAGACCGACCTGCGCGTCGCGTTCTCCTGCATTGACGAAGAGAACCTCGAAGAGCTGTTCGATACGATTTACAAAGCCGCTCAAGAGGTGGGCGTGGCGGCCAAGTAAGGCCCCGGTTTTGCGATCAGGCTCCGGTTTTGCGATCAGGCTCCGGTTTTGCGATGGGCGCTCCCGTGGTGCTCCCATTCGCAAAACCTGCGCGGCAGGTTTTAAAAGAAAGTCGTTCCCGGTTGCCACGGGGACGGCTTTTTAGTGCGTTGAGCGGCTCCGGTTTCGCCACGGGCGCTTTCGTGGTGCTTCGCACCAAAGTCGGGCTCCGGTTTTGCGATGGGCGCTCTCGTGGTGCTCCGCACCAAAGTCGCTCCCATTCGCAAAACCTGCGCGGCAGGATTTAAAAGAACGTCGTTCCCGGTTGCCACGGGGACGGCTTTTTAGTGCGTTGAGCGGCTCCGGTTTTGCCACGGGCGCTCCCGTGGTGCTCCGCACCAAAGTCGGGCTCCGGTTTTGCGATGGGCGCTCCCGTGGTGCTTCGCACCAAAGTCGCTCCCATTCGCAAAACCTGCGCGGCAGGTTTTTAATAATGAAAACGTGGCTGCCCGAAGTAGTTGATCTACTTCGGACAGCCACGTTTTTTATATACACCCTACAATCATATTATCAGACACCCGACCGAAGACCGCGGTGCATCGCGTCCAGCAGGCGATGCGTTTGGTCCAGGCCGTATTCCCAGAACATGAGGCCGGCGAGGCCGTTGGTTTTGACATAGTCGCATTTATGTCCGACCGATTCCTCGTCGTCATAGGAGATGAAGCTGCTGCCGTTGAAGAGATACGGCGCGCGGGCCTCCTCGTCCCAATGGCGGACGTAACCGTTCTTGCCGATGTAGTCCGACGCGAGCTCCGTGAAGTCCGGGCCGTAGCCGCCGGTGCCGGCCGCCATCTGGTGCAGACCGCGATTCCGCTCGGGCACGCCGTTCCACATGCGGGAGTAGAAGGCGACGCCCATGACCAGCTTCTCCCGAGGCACGCCGGCCGCCAGGAACAGCTTGACGGACGCGTCCGCGCTGATGCGGAACAGATCGCCCGGCGGGGTATACAGGTTCGTGTGGTGGCCGGTCAGGATTTGGAACCCGCCGCGCATGTCGTAGGTCATCAGCTGCACGTAATCCAAGTACCGCTGCGCCCGGTCCATCTCCGTCCCGTCCACGTAATACTGATCGGCTCCGGCGGCGATCGTCAGCAGATAACGGCGTCCGTCCTGCGCGCCTTTGGCGTCCAGCGCTTCGCGGATCGCCTGCAGCAGCAGCGTGAAATTCGCCTTGTCGTCGGGGCTTGATGCGATATCCGCTTCGCCGTAGCAAGGATACTCCCAGTCGAGGTCGATGCCGTCGAACGGGAATTCCGCCAAGACGCGTATCGCCGAAGCCGCCATGCTGGCCCGCCCCGCCTCCGTCGACGCCGCTTCCGAGAACCCGCCCGCTCCCCAGCCGCCGACGGACAGCAGGACCCGAAGCCCGGGATGATCGCGCTTGATGTCCGCCAGACAACCCAGATGCTTCAAGTGTCCGATATGAATTTCATCCTCGCGCACATGGCCGAAGGCCACGTTCACATGCGTTAATTTGGCCAGGTCCTCCCGCGTCGTCCGGGGAAGCTGGCTGTCGACGACATAACCGACGATATAAGGCTGCGGCGTCATGCTTGAGCACCTCCTTCCATAGTAACCGAGCTTAAGCCGGACAGCGCGCGGAGCGCTTCCTTTCCGGTGCCGATCTTGTAGCCCGAGGCCGCGTAGCGGATCCGGCGTTCCCCGTCCACGACGAAGAGATGCGGGAAGCCCGCTTCGCTTGCCGGCGGCCGCGAGATCGCGTCCGGCATCGCCGCCGACGTCGAATCCCGTACGAAGACGACGGCAGCCGGCAGCTTCGGATAGTGGGACGGGTCGAACGAAGCGGTCCACTCGGCGTCGCCGACGAGGAGCACGATCGGCGTCCCAAGCTCCGCGAACCGATCGGCGAGCTCGCCAAGCTCGCGAAGCAAATGCTTGGTCGGCTCCCGTTCCGGTTCGATCCATGCCGCGATCGCGCCATCCTGACCGAGCAGCGCCTCCAGCCGCTTGCCAGTTCCGTCCGGCAGCGCGACCGCAGCCGAGGCATCCAGCGTCCCCAGCACGGGCAGCTCGGCTTCCGCCTCCCGATAGGTCAGCGCGACGCTCGTCTCCTCCCCGGCGCGCACCGCGAAATACGCGAACCGCACCCGCACGGTGCCGTCCTTCAGACGCACGCCCGTCGTCAGCCGGTACGAGCCCGGCTCCGCCTCGAACGGCTTATCGTACACGTCGGTCTTGCCGTGCGGATACAGCAGCGTTTTGTAGACGCCGTTTTCCAATCGGGCGAACGTGAAGTTCTCGGCATAGGCCGCGGCCGGCGCTTCCGCCGGCGCCTCGGCATCCCGCAGCAGACGCAGCGTTCCCGGATGCGCAGCTGCTTGCTCCAACGCGGCGTCTTCGTCCATGACCGCATACTGCCAGCTGCCGCCGGCCCTAAATTGCGGCTTCTGCTCGCTCGGCTCCAGCCGCGCCGGGATGCCCAGACTGCGGCAAACCGCCACGAACAGAATCGCCAGCGACATGCGGTCGCCCTTCATCAGGTTGAAGGTGCCGGCCGGGTTTCCCTTTCCCTTCAAGTTCGGAAGGTCTTCCTCTCGCGCGTAGCCCTCGCCCAGCTTGCGGGCCAATGCGCTTGGCTCCGCCCGGAAAGCCGTAACCTCCGCTTCGGTGAACGCCGAACGGAATAACCTTCTGTACGGCACGATCATCTCGTGCAGCACGCGCGGACAGAGGACATAGGGAACGAATACGTCCTCCGGCAGCTCCCCCCGCCGGTCCAAAGCGCCTAACAGGTGATCTTCGAGCGCCGGACGGAACGTATCGGTCAGATCCTTCTCGTTCAGGCTCTCCAGCAGCAGCAGCGCCCACTGTCCATGTACGGCGGCATGCTCGCGGAGAAACGCGGCGATCTCGCGGCTGTTGCCGCGCGCTTTGCGCAGCACGTCCCATACCCGGTCCGCCGGCAGTCCGGTCGTCCCGGCCAGTTCGGCCGCTTGAACCTCGTTCAGGAACGTCGCCTCGTAGGCGGCGCGAATCCTCGCGCCTTCTTCGAGGCGGCGGTTATGACGCGAGATCGTCTCCTCGGGCAGCGATTCGCCCGCCTCGCCCTCGCGTTCCGGCGGAGGCGTCATGTCCAGATCGACCGTGCCGACGGTCAGCCCGGCGCTGGCAAGCACGATCTCTATGCGATCGGCATCGGCGACGGCGGCAGCTTCGCCCCATCGACCATCCTTCGCCGCGCGGATCAACAGATCCCCGTAACCGGTGATCAGCACGGCCTCTCCCCGCTCGTTCGTCGGCAGCGTGGCGATCGGTTGAAACTCCGCCATATTGTACAGCTCGAACCGCACTTGGGCGCCGCTCGCCGGCATCCCCTGCTCATCCTTCACCGCGACGGTCAGCGTCCGCGCCGGCGCGTAGTTCGCCAGCAGATTGATCTCCGTAAACCGTTCGTGGGCAAGCGTGATGTCTTCCGGCCCCCTGTAGTCTCCGGCGATTCGCGTGTTGACGAGCATGGCCCGCCGAGCCGGCGGACTGAACCAGCCTTGATTCAAGCGGGCTTCCGGCTCGCAGGCGCCGAAGTAATGCCATGTGCCGTCCGCCCAGGCTTCCACCCATGCATGGTTGCTGTCGCAATGCGCCCAGAGCGGAGTGTAGACCTGCCTCGCCGGAATCCCGATGCTGCGCAGCGCGGCGACCGCGAGGGTCGATTCCTCGCCGCACCGGCCGCGCGCGTTGCGGATCATGGAAAGCGGCGACAGCGTCCGCAGATCGCTGCCGACGTAGACCGCCTTCTCGTGACACCAATAGTTCGTCTCGAGGATCGCGTCCGCCATCGTGAGCGGCAGCGTGCGTTCCGCCAATTCGGCATGCAGCACGCCGCGCGAATCCTCGATATTCTCCGTATTCACCCGATAAGGCAGGACGAATGCAAGAAACAAACGATCGGGCACGCGAGTCCCCCACGGCATCCGTTCGCGAATCTCGAGCGTCTTGCGCACATGGCTCAGAAATAAGCGCCCGTCGTAATCGGCCAAGTCGTTGACCGGCATGTACGCGTACAAATATTTCAGCGCCCAGGCTTCTTCTTCCGTCAGCGCTTCCTCGAACACGCCGAACAATTCCCGTTCCCGCGGTCGCGCGACCGCCCGTTTCTCTTGGAGCTTGCGCTCGATGCTCGCCATCTCCTCGTGATCCAAATCAAATGCGCAGGGCTGTTTCGTCGTCATCGTATCGGCTCCTTCCATAGCTTTCCGTCTTCGCGGATGCAGTAGACCGCGGTCCCGTCCGAGGAAGGCGCCGCGATCTGAAACATGCTTCGCGTCGTCTCGATTACGGGTTCGATCTCCAAGGCTTCCCCGCCCGTCAACAGCCGCAGGTCGTCCGTAAACGAACCGTGGGCTTCGCAATAGTTCCGTTCCTTGTAATACAGCCTGCGCAGTTCCCATTTGACGCGTTCATCGGGCGGCAGCGCGAAGGAGGCCGGGCCCTCTTCGTCCGCGAACGCCACGTAGCCCCAGAGCTCCGGGTAATGCATGTTGACGAGGCCCATCGGCGACCATACCCAGTTATCCTCCGGGAAAGGCTTGCCCGTCCCGGGATCCAGTACCTTGCGGTACTCGCCGTCCCGTATTTCCGCCCGCCACTCGACGCGGGAGAAGTTGACGCGCCAGAACTCGCCCTTGGCCGGGCGGCGGCCTTCCGGCGCGCACTCCTTCAAGCTGGACCACGGCAGGGCGACCTCGATGCTCCACATCCGGTTATCGGCCTGCGGCCGGTTCAGTTCGCCGTCGATGTGCACCGCCGTCCGAAGCCCGGCGATATCCCACCCGTTCACGGCCGGGCCGCCGTCTCGGTACGGCTTCGGGAGCAGCAGGTCCCAGACGGTGTTCAGCGCGTTGATCTCGAACTCGTAGTACAGATGCGAGTCGCCGTCCGGATCGATGAAGATTTCAAAATCGTTGTCGTGAAAGATGACCGAGTCCCGCTCCGTGAGCGTCGCCCAGATCTGGTCTTCGATCAGCTCCGCCGCGAAATAAAAATAGTCGTCGTCCCACAGCATCTTGACCCGCGTCCGCTTCGCGGGCTTCGGACGGAGATCGCCTTCGATGTCGACGAAATCCGCCGTCCATTCCGCGTCCGACCAGAACGGTTTGTCGACGCGGCCGTCCAAGACGAGCGGCCCCGGGGCGCGTTTGCACAGGTAATGATTAGGCTGATAGGCGATCTGCGGTTCAGGTACTCCGCTTCGAATCATGTCGTTCCCTCCGGGCGGGGATGTTCAAACCCCGTTTTTGTTGTTATTATGTAAACAAATTGGAGCACGTTGGGCATCCAGCAAGGAGGCAGGCCGAGTAAGCATGACCTATTTTAAATCCAGGCTGTTTTTGAAATACATCTGGTCCTACTTGTTTATTTTACTGATCCCCTTGGTGTTTCTGACCGTCTTTATCTATCACAACGCCGTCACGAACCTGCGCACCGAAATCGAGCAATCGCGTCTCGCCCAGTTGACGCAGGCCAAGGTCATCGTCGACGGGCGGATGAAAGAGCTTGGCGAAATCGCCTCCCGCATCTCCTACGACAAACGGCTGACTCCGTACCGGGTGCACGACCCGATCTACAGCGGGGAAGCCATAACCGCCCTCGATCAATACAAAGCGACCAGCTCCATCATCGGCGAGATTTACCTGTACTTTCATCAGGACGGCAAAATCTACTCCAGCAAAGGCCTGAACGACTACGACGTGTTCGCCGAGAACGTCCGCTTCCGCAGCTGGGACAAGGATGCCCTGTACCGGGATCTGAATACCTTCCGTTACCCGACGATGCGCGCGTCCGACAGCGTCAGCAAGCCGAACGGCATGCAGGAGACCATGCTGGCATACCTGATTCCGATTACGCCGAACAACCCGAATCCGCACGGAACGGTCATGTACCTGATCAAGGAACCGGAGCTGACGGGCCTCATCGATTCCATCCTCGGCAATTACCAAGGCTTGACGTACATCCTGGACAACCAAGGCCGTCCGCTCGTGGACAACCGCCAAGGCGAGGCGCTGTCCGCCGCCGAGGCGAAGTCCCTGTTCGATACGCTGACGCCCGGCATCTACGACCGTACCTTGAACGGCAAACCCCATTCGATCGTGTCCGTCAAATCGGAATCGAACGGCTGGACGTACGTGACGATCATGCCGAGCGCCCAGTTCTTCAGCAGCGTCCTGCACGTGCGCAGCTTCATCATCATGCTGTTCATCATCGTGGTGATCGCCGGAGCCGGCATCGCGCTTCTCCTGGCCAGGGCGCAGTACCTGCCGATCTCGACGCTCGTCGCGTTCGCGGCTTCCAAGTCGGCGGCCAAACGGCCGGGCACGGCGGACGGCGCGTCCGGCAACGAGCTGGACCGGATTCGAAGCGCCCTGCAGGAGTACAGCTCGCGCATCGATCTCCAAGAGCCTTTCGCCCGCAATCACTTCCTGTCCTTGCTGCTCAAATACGGCAATGCCCAGAGCTTGACGCCCGAGCTTCAGGACGCCTTCGATTTGAGCTTCGACCGCGCCAGGCACTTCGTCCTCGTGGCCGGCTGGGAGCAGGACGGGGAACTCGGAAGAGCGGAGCGGCAGGAGATCGCCGAGCTGCTCGCCCAGCTGGAATTCCCGGAACTGGCCGCCCAAGGCTACGGCGTCGAGCTGTCGCAGCCGGATCAATTCGGCCTCATGCTCAGCTTCGATCCCGGCAGCGGCACCGAAGAATTCGAACAGGTCCGGAAGATCGTCGAAGCCGTGCGGAGCATGATGCTGGAAGCGTTCGATTTCATCCCGGTCATCGGCGTCGGAACCTGTTACGCGAGTCCCGATCAACTGAACCAATCGTTCATCGAAGCCTGTTCGGCCTTCGAGCTTCGGATGTCTTCCGGCAGCGGCACCGTGACCTACTTCGAGAAGCTGTCCTACACGTCGGATCAAGCGGTCTGGATTCCGGCCAACACGCTCATGAAGCTCGCCCAAAGCCTGAAGCAGGGCAATTACGACGTGTCGGCGCAGATGATCCAAGACGCCGTTCGCGGGCTGCAGCACTCCGAGCTGTCCGCGCTGCTCATGCGCTGCGTCTGCTTCGACCTGCTGAACACGATCCTGAAGACCGCTTCCGAGCTCGGCCATCACCGCCTGCTTCAGGAAATGGCGCCTAACGCGGCTTACGGCAAATCGCTGGACGAGCTAGAGCGCGGCCTGCTGAACCTGGCCGCCCAGCTCTGCAACCAGGTGGAGCAGACCCACCGGAAGGAAGAGCAGTCGGTCATCGACCGGATCGCCGCCTATATCGACGTTCATTATGTCGACGCCAACTTGAGCCTGGAGACGGTCGCGTTCGAATTCGGCATCTCGCCTTCCCACCTCAGCCGCTCCTTCAAGGAAAAGCTGGGCTTGAATTTTATCCAATACATCTGGAAACGCAGGTTGGAGCAGGTCATGCACCGGCTCGCGACGACCGGCGAACCGCTGAAGGACATCATCTTGACGGTCGGCTATCTGGACACGCCGAACTTCATTCGCAAATTCAAGAAGGAAACCGGCTATACCCCCGGCCAATACCGGAAAATGTTCGCCGCCGGAAACGGCTTGGCCGAATCGGCCGCGGACGCCGAAGACCTGTAAACATGCCGTAAACACGCGAAGCCAACTCCCGGTCGAGGCGACCGGGCAAGTTGGCTTCTTTTCCGTGCGGCAATCGCTTATTTACCCGCGTTCCACTTGTCGTAGGCGCCTTGATACAGCTCCGCGATCCGGTCGCCGCCCATTTTTTTGATCTGGGCGACGTACTTGTCCCAACCGGACATCGGTTCTTGCCCCGTGACGAATTTCGCTTCCATCTGCGTCACGTACGTGTTCAGATCGGACAGCAGCGTCGTCGCTTCGGTCTGCTCCTCGTTCGTCAGGTAGACGTTCGGGAACGGCGCCTTGCCGATCGGCGTCAGCTTCTCCGCGTTTTCCTTCGCGAGCCATGCGTCGAATTCGCTTCCCAGCCCCTTCGTAAGCTCGCTGGAGCTCATGCCCGGCGTGAGGATGCCGTAGTTCGGCGTCAGCTTCCCGCGGTACTCCTCGCGGTCTCCGCCTCCCGGAACCGGCAGCCATTCTTTCTCGTGCGTCGCTTTGTCTTTGTATTTCCACAGCGTGTTTTCCGGCCCTTGGGCGAACAGCGTCGCGCCGTCGTACCCGTACAGGTAATCGATCCAGCGCATCGTCGCTTCCGGCGCCGGGTCCTTGCTCGTAATGGCGAAGGTGCCGTTGGTGGAAATGCCCGGGTGCTTGCCGTACACCGGCGAACCGGCAATCTCGCTCTTCACCGGCGTCATCATCGGGTTGTCGCCGCTCGGCTCGCCGCCGAGCGTGAAGTACGGGAACCAATCGTTGAACAGCGCGATCTGGTTGTTCTGCCCTTTGGCCTTCTTCTGCTCCGGCGTTTGCGAGAACGTCTCGTGGTCGAGCAGCTCGTCCTTCCACAGGCGGTTCATGAACGTCAAGTAGCCTTTGTAGCCTTCTTCCTGAGGCGTATAGTGCACCTTGCCGTCCTTGTCCGAGTATACCGCCTCGTCGTAGATGCCCCAGAAGCCCAGGAAGAACATCCGCAGGTCATCCAGCTTGACGGAGGTCAGCGGAATTTCGTCCGGCTTGCCGTTGCCGTTCGGGTCCTCGTTCTTGACGCGCTTCAGGTAATCGTACAGCTCGTCCGTCGTCTTCGGCAGCTCCGTCACCTTCAGCGCTTGGAGGAACTTGCCGTTGTACCACATCGGGCTGCGGTACCAGACCGCGGAGAGATCGATGTTGGGCAGCGCGTACATATGGCCGTCCGGCGTCGTGAACGACTTGCGGATGTCCGGATGCTCGTCGAAGATCTTCTTCAGGTTCGGCGCATAGCCCTCGTCGATGTATTTCTCCAAAGGAATCAACACGCCCTGCGTGCCGTAGGTTACTTGCTCCGCCGGCTTCAGATCGGCGCCGTAGAAGACGTCCGGCAGGTCGCCGCTCGCGAAGACGAGGTTCTTCTTGGCTTCGAAGCTGTCGATCGGCGCAAGCTGATACTCGAACTTGACGCCGGTCAGCTTCTCCATTTCCTGAAGCACGGCCATCTGTTTCCAGTCCGCGACGCCCGCGTCCTGCGACATCATCGTCAGCGTGAGCGCCTTGTCCACGATCGGAAAGCCGTCCTTTTTCACGCCGTTCGCTTCCGTTCCGGCGTTCGCGTTCGTTCCATTGCCCGCGTTCGCTCCGTTTTCCGCGTTCGCGGCTCCTCCCGAATCGTTGGCCGGCGCGCCGTTCTTCTCGTTCCCGGAGCTGCAGGCCGCCAACATGGCCGCCGTCAGGGTAAGACTCAGTACGATCGATGAAGGCTTGCGAAGATTTTTCATTCGAACATCCCCCTTAATTTGATTATGGCAAGATCAGCCCTTTATGGAACCAATCATAACACCCTGCACGAAGTAACGCTGAAGGAACGGATAGACGGCTATCACGGGAACGGTCGCCACGATGATCACGGCATATTTGACCAACGCCGCGATTTCCGCCTTGGTGTTCATCGCCGTGGCCGTGGACGAATCGATCACCCCGCCGCCCTGCGCGCTCATTTCCTGCAGCACGAGGATCTGGCGCAGCACCAGCTGCAGCGGGTATTTGGCGTTGTCGTTCAAGTAGATCAGCGCCGAGAAATAGCTGTTCCAATTGCCGACGCCGTAGAACAGCGCCATGACCGCGATAATCGGCATCGACAGCGGCAGAATGATGCGGACGAACAGCTTCATGTTCGTCGCGCCGTCGATCTGGGCCGCCTCCTGCAGCTCCCTCGGAATGGAGCTTTGGAAGAACGTGCGGGAGACGATGATGTTCCAGATCGAAGCGGCCGAAGGGAGCACGATCGCCCATACCGTATTGACCATGTGCAGCTGTTTGACGAGCAGGTACGTCGGGACCAAGCCGCCGCCGAAAAACATCGTGACCATGAACATGCCGGTAAAAAAGTGGCGTCCGACGAAATCCTTTCGGCTCAGCGCGTACGCCGCCGGCAGCGTCACCGCCAGGTTGATCGCGGTTCCGAGCACCGTGTACACGATGGTGTTCCAGTAGCCGATCCAGATATTCGAATTCTCGAGCACCCTTTGGTACCCGTCGAACGTAATGCCCTTCGGCCACAACCACATCTCGCCGGAGGCGACGTACTTCGGATCGCTGACGGAGGCGCTGACGATATACACCACGGGATAAAACACGATCAGGAAAGCAGCGAATACGTAGAGGTAATTACAGATCAAAAACAGTTTGTCCCGTCCGGTTTCTTTCACGCCGGTTAACATTCGCGTCCCTCCTCCCTACCACAAACTATTCTCGCTCGTCCGGCGGACGATCTGATTCACGAGCACCAGCAGCGCCGCATTCACCACCGAATTGAACAGCCCGATCGCCGTCGAGAAGCTGTACTGCGCATCCACGAGTCCCGAGCGGTAGACGAACGTCGAGATCACGTCCGACGAATCCATGTTGAGCGGGTTTTGCAGCAGCAAGATCTTCTCGAAGCCGACGCCGAACAAGCTGCCCATGTTCAAGATAAGCAAGATCGTCATCGTCGGGAGCAGGGTCGGAACGTTGATATGGCGGACGCGCTGGAAACGCGATGCCCCGTCGATGATGGCCGCTTCGTGCAGTCCGGGATCGACGCCCGAGAGCGCCGCCAAATAAATGATCGTTCCCCAGCCCGCGCTCTGCCAAACGCCGGACAGGACGTACATCGTCTTGAACCAGCGGGGATCGGTCAGGAAATCCGGCGAGCCGAACCCCAGCCCTTCGATTAACCGGACGATCATTCCGGTCGACGGGGACAGGAAGGTAATGATCATCCCGGCCATGACGACGACCGATATGAAATGCGGCGCGTACGTCACCGTCTGGGCCAGCTTCTTGAAGAAGCCCGTTCTCACCTCGTTGAACGCGAGCGCCAGGATAATCGGGATCGGAAATCCGACGGCCAGCTCGTACAAGCTGATGCTCAGCGTGTTCCAGATCAAGTCCCAGAAGTAATAGGAATGGAAGAAGCGCACGAAGTGATCGAAGCCGACCCACGGGCTTCCCAGGATTCCCTTTGTCGGAATGTAATTCTTGAACGCGATTTGAATGCCGTACATCGGCCCATAGGAGAAGATAAGGAAGTAGAGGAACGCCGGCGCAACGAAGAGATACAATTCCCAGTTGCGGACGATCTTCTTCCATAGGCTTCGATTGGGCGGTACGGTTTCGGACGATGTGCCTCTTGCGATGACAGCATCCGTATCCTGCATAGGATCACTCCCTTCTGAATTGGTAGGTTACGTTGTCGGCTCATCATTATGTAAGCTTACCTGACGCGTTCACATCCTCAACGATAGAGGACGGCAAGCGCAGCGTAAATATGTCATTTCCCTCATTTCGTTGAAAGCGCTCTACTTCAGGCTTGGCGCAAGTTTGGCCTATCCGCCCGACAGGCGGACAATATGTCGTTTTTGCGGGGTTGCAGGCTGCACCGGCGTTGAAAGCAATTTTGGCCAATCGGGCCGGACTGGGCGGCAGCCCGCAAAACGACCGTTTCGACCCGCATCGAACGGTCCGGAAGGCTACGCGACGCGATAGCAAAAATGACATATCAAAAAGGCCGCTCCGCCCGGAGCAGCCTGCTGTGCTTCTTCCTGCTATGGAAGTTTTCGTATGCTGATACTGAATGCTTCGGATATCGAAGGCTTCGGATATTGAACGTCCTCTTACGCTCCTATGGTTGCGCGAGCCGCCGCACGAGGGAAATGTGCTTGCGCTTCTTCCCTTGGCGGAAGCTTTCCCATCGCCCGAAGCTCCTTATTCCGTCGCTTCCGTTAGCCGCCTGTCGGCTGCCTGGCCGTTCTCGGCCTCCGCTTCCGCCGCGGACTCGAGCTTCGGGCGGAATTTGGCCGGCGCCTGCCCCAGGACGAGCCAAGCGCCGCGGATATAGCGATGTGCGAGAAGCAGGACGAGCACGGAGGCGACGAGCGCGAAGACGAAGCCGCCCGCCGTCCAGAGATGATAGACGAGCGGCTGTCCGCTTGCCGGCTTCAGCCGGTGGTACAGCAGCAGAAAGAACGGATGCACGAGGTACAAGCCGAACGAAAGCGCGCCGAGATCGGACAGCACGGCGGACAGGGGACGGGCGGCCCGCAGCTTGGCGAGCCGGAAACAAGCGAACAAGAGGACAAGGGTGGTCAGAACCGTGAACAGGTTGTAGCCGATCTCGAACCAATAGCCGTTCGGCGTCGACGCGCCGGTGCGGTACGCGATATACATGCCCAGGAATCCGGCGGTCGCGGTCAGCCATAGAAGCGCAGCCGCCGTCAACATGCCGGCTCTCCGGTGCCGATTCGCGCCGTCGCTGCCTCGAAACCAATGCGCCAACCGGTCGGACCGCATGCCCAGGTAGGCGCCGATCAGGAACGCCGCGAAATACGAAAAGGCCCAGCTCCCTTTCGCGTCCATATGCCAGTAGTTCCGGTTCAACAGGTAGAAGCCCCATTGGACGGCGAAGCCGAGCGGAACGGCCAGCCGGACCGGCAGGCGAAGCTTCTGGAAGAGCAGCAGCAAGATCGGAAACAAGGCATACAGCTGAATGGTGATCGCAACGTAATACAAGTGGGGGTACGCTTTGCCGGTCAGCAGATGCTCTCCGAACAGCCGCAGCATCTCGATGGACTCCCGCGAGCGGTGCTTCAGCGCGTTCTCGACCAGCTCGTAACCCAGCGATACGAACGCGTACGGCACGATCAGCTGCAAGAATCGCTTGCTGTAAAACGTCCGAAGCCCGGAGAACGTCAACGGCCGATCGCCATAATTATAGAAGAGCACGAAGCCCGAGAGGAAGATAAACGCCGGCACGCAGAAGAGCGAGAACGTGTTGAGGATGATGTATGCATCCCGCGGCAAGGAATTTTGCACGGTCACCACGGCCGAGGACGTCGCATGCACCATCATCACGCCCAGTATCGCGATGCCCCGCAGCATCTCGAGCTCCGGCACCCGCTCTTTGCGCGGCAGTCGCTCGGCGGCATCCTGTCTCGTCGTCATCGTGGCCTGTCCTCCCTTCCGGCGCGCCGTTGGACGGCCTTGCTTATTTATACTGTTTTCAAAATGATTTGAAACTATAAGCCGCGCGGAAAAAAATTACAACGATACGGGAAAAGGCAGCTCCGCAAAGGTCTTCGACCCGCGAAACTGCCTCCGCTGCCGCGCGAATGGCGGCCCGTCTATTAAATGGATGCTTCTTCCTTCGCGTACCGGTTGGCCGGGATCGCCAGACCCAAGTTGCCGCGGAGCGTGCCGCTCTCGTATTCCGTGCGGAACAAGCCGCGCTCCTGCAGGATCGGCACGACGAGATCCACGAAGTCCGTCAAGCCGTTCGGGACGGACTCGGCCAGCATGAAGCCGTCGGCCGCGCCGCGAACGAACCATTCCTCGAGGATGTCCGCGACCTGCTCCGGCGTGCCGATGAACTTGCTTCTCGGCGTGGCGGATTGAATCGCGACCTGGCGCAGCGTCAGGTTGCGCTCCTTGGCATCGCGCTTGATCTTGTCCGTGCCGCTCTGGAAGCTGTTGCGGCCGAGGTCGCCAAGGTCCGGAAACGGCTCGTCGAGCGGATATTGGGAGAAATCGTGATGCTCGAAAAACCGGCCGAGGTAGTTCAGCGCCGTCTCGATCGTCACGAGATTGGCGACCTCTTGGTATTTGCGCTCCGCTTCTTCCGCCGTCGCGCCGATGATCGGCCCGATGCCCGGGAAGACGAGCACGTCGTCCGCCGAGCGGCCGAAGGAGACCGCCCGCGCTTTCACGTCTTGGTAGAACGCGATCGCGTCCTCGATCGTCTCATGCCCCGTGAAGATGGCATCGGCTTCCTTGGCCGCGTAGTTTTTGCCGACCTCCGAGGAGCCCGCTTGGAAAATGACCGGCCTTCCCTGCTTGGAGCGCGCGATGTTAAGCGGCCCTTTCACCGAGAAGAACTCGCCCTCGTGGTTCAAAGCATGGACCTTCGCCGGGTCGAAGAACACCCCGGTCGCCTTATCCCGCACGAACGCGTCGTCCTCCCACGAATCCCACAGCCCCCGCGTCACGTCCAGGTATTCCGTCGCGATCCGGTAGCGCAGATCATGCTCGGGATGCTCCTTCTTGCCGTAATTCAGCGCCGAGCCCTCCAGCGGCGACGTGACGATGTTCCAACCGGCGCGTCCGCCGCTCAATACGTCCAGCGAACCGAACTGGCGCGCCACCGTGAACGGTTCGCTGTACGACGTCGAGAGCGTCCCGACGAGACCGATGTTCTTGGTGACCGAAGCAAGCGCGCTGAGCAGCGAGATCGGCTCGAAACGGTTCTGAAAATGCGGAATCGATTTCTCGTTGATATACAGGCCGTCGGCGATGAAGATCAGATCCAGCTTGCCCGCCTCCGCCTTCTGCGCCCATTGCTTGTAAAGCTCGAAATTCACGCTGGCGTCCGGCTGTACGTCCGGATGACGCCACATCGCGGGATTGCCGCCCACGCCGTGCAGCAGGGCGCCGAGTTTCAGTTGTTTCCGCGGTTTGCTCATCGATTTCTCCTCCTTTATGCGCTGCGGGCTGCCGCAGCTTCACACGACGACGTATGCCGACGCGATGCGTTCGATTTGCGCGATATGGTTATGCACGTGCTTGACGAAGCCCCAGACGACGTCGCGAAGCGCAACCGTCTCGTCCTTGAAGTTGATGCCCGTCTTGGCCCAATCCTCTGGCGCAAGCCGTTTCAGCAGGAGTAGGTTGTACGTCAGATAAGCCTCGTAGAAAGCCAAAATGTCGCCGGCCGCGCCTTCGTTGGCACGCCCGGACGCCACCCATGCGTCCTGCTTGAAGCCGGGCAGCTTCGCCTCCGAGCCCGACACGATCTCGCGGATCCGAAAACCGACGACGATCGCGTGATCCGCCAGATGCGACAGCACCTCCGTCACGCTCCACACGCCGGGCGCCGCTTTCCATGTCAGCTGATCCTCGGTCAAGCCCGCGATCGTCTGTTTCAACTGCTGATGAAGCACCGAATAATCGAAAAGCAGCGTTTCAATGGGATTGGCCGTCATGTTTGGACCTCCTAAAGTTTTTCGAGCGAAGCGGGCGCCGAGTTATCCGGCGCGATAGAAAAACCGCTTCGGAAGCATAGGCTGCGTTTTTCGAGCGAAGCGGGCGCCGAGCTATCCGGCGCGATAGAAAAACCGCTTCGGAAGCATAGGCTGCGTTTTTCGAGCGAAGCGGGCGCCGGGTTGTCCGGCGCGATAGAAAAACCGCTTCGGAAGCATAGGCTGCGTTTTTCGAGCGAAGCGGGCGCCGAGTCGTCCGGCGCGATGGAAAAACCGCTTCGGAAGCATAGGCTGCGTTTTTCGAGCGAAGCGGGCGCCGACTCGTTCGGCTATTGCTTTTCCGGCGCCAGTTCGAGCAGCGCCGTCTCGGCCAGCCCGGCGAAAAATCTCGCGCTCGACAGCAGCGCGCGCTCGTCGATATCGAACGCCGGATGATGCCATTCGCGCTCGCCGGACGTGCCCATGAAGACGAACAGCCCGGGCACCTCGCGCTGATAGAAAGCAAAGTCTTCGCCGGCGGGCGACGGCGTCGGCGCAACCGTCCGAAGCCCGGCGTCCGCCGCGGCCCGCAGCGCGAGCGGCACGAGCGAGGCCTCGTTCGTCACGGGCGGCGGCCCTTGAATCCAGCGGACCTCCGCCGTCGTCCCGCAGGCTGCCGCGACGCCCTCGACCACTTCCCGGAACCTGCGCAGCACCTGTTCCCGAACCCGCTCGTCGAACGTGCGGATCGTGCCGTCCAGCACCGCTTTGTCCGGAATGACGTTCCACGCGGTGCCGCTATGCAGCTTCGTTACGCTGATCACCGCGCTTTGCAGCGGGCCGACGTTGCGGCTCACGATCGTCTGCAGCGCCGTGATGATGTGGGCCGCCGCCACGATCGGGTCGATGCCCGCTTCGGGAACCGCCGCGTGCGAGCCTTGCCCCGCGATCTCGACGACGAACCCGTCGGCCGCCGCCATGAGCGGGCCTTCCTTGATCCCGACCGTGCCGACCGGCAGGTCCGGCTTATTGTGCATGCCGAACACCGCGCTCACGCCTTCCAACGCGCCGGCGGCGATCAGCTGCTGCGCGCCCTTGGCCTTCTCTTCCGCGGGCTGGAACAGCAGCCGGACCGTGCCGCGCAGCTCGCGCTCCCGCGCCTTCAGCAGCAGCGCCGCGCCGATCGCGGCCGCGGTATGAAAATCATGGCCGCAGGCGTGCATCCGGCCGGGGATCCGGGACGCGAACGGCAGTCCGGTCTCCTCTTGGATCGGCAGCCCGTCGATATCCGCGCGGACTGCCACGACCGGCCCCGGCAACAGACCGCCGATCTCCGCGACGAGACCCGTGCGCAGACCGTAGTCGCGAACCCGTATATCGGCTTCCTCCAGCCAGCCGCGAATGGCCGCCGTCGTCTCGTATTCCTCCAGCGACAGCTCCGGATTGCGGTGCAGCTCGCGGCGAATGCCGACCAGCTTTTCCTGCAGTCCTGCCTCCCCGTCTTCGATCAATCGTTCCGCCATGTCGATTCCTCCTTGCGCGCAAACGCGTCTTGCCCCCGCCAAGGGTCGCCGCAGTCAGCCGCGTGCCCGCCTTGGCGGCAGGGCTTCTCTCGTCTACAATACCGTCGAAGCCGGCACTTCCGCAAAGGCTTCCTTCAGCAGCTCGAACGAGCGGAGCCGCTTCTCGAAATTCGGCACGTTCGTCGTGACGATGAACTCGTCGACGCCGAACTTCGCCTGCAACGCCAGCAGCTTGGCGCGCACCGTTTCCTTGGAGCCCTTCGTCACCTCGGGCGCCTTCACCTCGATGCGGTATTTCTCGTTGGACTGCCTTCCGTATTCCTCCGCCTGCTCGATCGTGGCGACGGTCAACGTCCGGCCGCTCTCGAGATGAATCTTGACCAGCTGGAGGTTCCCGGCAAGTCCCTCCGCTTCCTCGTCGCTGTCCGCGACGATCGCGGCCAGGGCGAAGATCGCCTGCGGCTGCCGGCCGCTCTTGAAGTTGAATTGCCCGCGATACGCCGCGAACGACGCCAGCGCGACGTCTTCATCGCCGTTGATGAACTGCGAGAACACGTACGGCAGGCCGAGCGACGCCGCGATCTCGGCGCTGCCGACGCTCGTGCCGAGCACGTACAGCTCCGGTGCCGTCTCCGGCAAAGGCGAGGCTTTCAATCCCGCGAGCGGATGTCCGTCCTCCAGCCGGTCGTGGATGAACTTCTCCAGCTCGACGATCTTGTCCGTCAGGGACGGCGGGTCCTGAACCCCGCGCTGCAGCGCCTGCGTCGACCGCGGCAGCCCGCCCGGCGCCCGGCCGATGCCCAGATCGACGCGACCCGGCGCGAGCGAGGACAGCACGTTGAAATTTTCCGCGACCTTGTACGGACTGTAATGCTGCAGCATGATGCCGCCCGAGCCGATCGTGATCCGCTCCGTCTTGGCGAGCAGATGCGAGATCAGCACCTCCGGGGACGAGCCGCCGACCTGCTCCGAGTCGTGATGCTCCGATACCCACAATCGTCTGTAGCCGAGCGCTTCGGCCCGCTGGGCCAGCGTCACCGTATGGCGAAAAGCGTCCGTCGCCGTCTCCCCCGGATAAATCGGCGTTTGATCCAATATGCTTAACGTAATGCCCATTGCTTTCCCCTCCTGGCGACGTTAGATGGAATAGGCCGGCTCCGGCATGATTCGTTTCAAGAACTGCTTCGTCCGCTCTTCCTGCGGCTTGTTGAAAATATCCTTCGGCGCGCCTTCCTCGACGATGGCGCCGCCGTCCATGAACACGACGTGGTTCGCAACGTCGCGGGCGAAGCCCATCTCGTGCGTGACGACGATCATCGTGATGCCTTCCTTCGCGATCCGACGGATGACCGCGAGCACCTCGCCCACCAGCTCGGGATCGAGCGCCGAGGTCGGTTCGTCGAACAGGATGACCTCCGGACCCAGCGCCAAGGCCCGGGCGATGCCGACGCGCTGCTGCTGGCCGCCCGACAGCTGGCTCGGGTACGCGTCCAGCTTCTCGCCGAGCCCGACCTTCTCCAGCACCTCGACGCTTCGGCGGCGCGCCGTTTCCTTCGGCATCCGCTGCACGATCACGAGGCCTTCCATGACGTTTTCCAGCACCGTCTTGTGCTTGAACAGGTTGTAATGCTGGAAGACCATCGCGGATTTGCCGCGCAGCGCGTGGATATCCTTCTTGCCGGCGCGCTCGCAGTCGACCTCGAAATCGCCGATCGCGATCCGTCCCGCGTTCGGACGTTCCAGATAATTGATGCAGCGCAGCAGGGTCGTTTTGCCGGAGCCGCTCGGACCCAGAATAACGACGACCTCGCCTTTCTCCACCTGCAGATCGATGCCCTGCAAGACTTGATTCCTGCCGAACGACTTCGTGATACCCGTCAGCTTGATCATGCGACTCCACCTCGATTGTACAGATTCATCCGTTTCTCCAGGATAACGGCAACGCGTTCGATGAGGACCGTGAGCCCCCAGAAGATGACGGCGGCGGCCAAGTAAGCCTCGAAGAACTTCCAATTCGTCGAGGCGACGATCTGCGCCTTCGCGAAGATCTCCACGACCGACACGGTGAAAGCGAGCGTCGACGCGTGCAGCATGCCGATGAACGAATTCGCCAGATTGGGAATGCTGGCCGCCATCGCCTGCGGAAACACGATGCGGCGGATCGCCTGCGGCGTCGTCATGCCGACGGAGTACGCGGCCTCGATCTGTCCGCGGTTCACGGTCAGCAGGCCGGAGCGCACGACTTCCGACATATAGCCCCCCGCCGTGATGGAGAAGGCCAGAAACGCGAAATCGATCATCGGGATGGATGCCGAACGAAAGCCGAGTCCGAGCTGCGCGCTTACGGCGTCGATAATCATCGGCAGTCCGAAATAAATGATCAGCAGATGCGTGAGCATCGGCGTGCCCCGAATGAACGTGACGTACGCGGAAGCGATCGGATGCAGCACGGGCACCTTGTAGATACGGACGAACGCGACCGCCGTCCCGATGACGAAGCCGCATGCGACGGACACGACGGTGATCAGCAGCGTGGTCGGAATCACGGGCAGCAGTTTGACGAAGGCCTCCCAGATAAACGACGGATCCAGCTTCATTTACCTCGTCTCCTCTCTGAAGCGAACGCGCCGTTCGCGGGTGAAGAACTGGCGGAGACGGCCGAACCGCTCGCGCCGGAATACCGGGTACGCTTCCGCCGGCCGGCTCTCATGCCGCAGCAGCCTGCGCTCCAGGAACAGCAGCAGCCGCTCCAGGATAATGCTGATGACCAGGTAGATGAGCGCCAAGGAAATGTAGCTTTCGACGAAATGATTGGTCAGCGTCGCGAGCGACTGCGACTTGCCCGTCATCTCCATCACGCCGAGCGAGAAGGCGAGGGACGTATCCTTCAGCAGCGCGAGGATGACGTTGGAGAGCACCGGCACCGCGATCGCCAACGCCTGCGGCATGACGATCCGGGTGAACGCCTGGTAGCCCGACATGCCGACGGAATACGCGGCTTCGACTTGCCCCCGGTCGACCGAGGCGACGGCCGATCGGATCGTCTCCGATACGTAAGCGCCGGTATGCAGGCCGTACGTCAGGACGACGAACGCGAGGACGGGCGCCCGGCTGACGTCGATATGCGCGAGCTTGAGGATTTCCGGGAGTCCGTAGTAGAACAGGAACAGCTGGATCAGTATCGGCGTGCCCCGGAAGAAGGAAGCGTACAGCTGGGATATCCGCTGCAGGACCGGCACCTTGTACAGCCGGGGCAGCGCCACGAGGAAGCCGACGATCAGTCCCGTCAGCAAGGCCCCGCCCACGATGAGCAGCGTCGTCTGCAGCGTGCCCGCAAGCTTGGGGAAAAACGTGAAGACATAGCTGATGTCGAACTTTTCGCCCATCTTCCTATCGCTCCTTCGACTCTATTTTTGCGTGTAATCCGCGCCCAGCCATTGCACGCTCAGCTTGCTCAGCGTGCCGTCGTCCTTGATTTCCTTGAGCGCGCCGTCCACGGCGTCCGCGAGCTTCTGTTCGTCCGGATCGTCCTTGCGGAAGACGAACTGCACGTCCGCTTCCTCGAGCGCGTCCCCTACCGACTCCAATTTGCCCTGCGGATCGATCAGCGAGAGCGTGAAGTCCGCGCCCAGCGTCGCGTCCACCCGGCCGCTCGTCAGCTGGCTGACGGTATCGTTGGCCGCGCCGTTCGTATAGACGATCTTGATCGCGTCGTCATGCGACTTGTTGTACGTCTCGAGCAGCGTCGCCTCGGCGCTCGTCGCGGTCGTCAGCACCTTCTTGCCCTTCAGGTCGTCGAGGTTCTTGAACGTCGCCTTGCTCTCCTTCGGCACGATGATCTTCGTTTTCCAGTGCGCGTACGCTTCCTTATTGAACAAGTATTTCGCCGCCCGGTCCGGGTTCTGCTCCATCTCGTGCGCCACGAAATCGATCTTCTTCGTCTCCAGGCTGAGCAGCAGGTTGGAGAAATCGAGCGTTTGGAACTCGAATTCGTAGCCCGGCAGGCGCTTGTCGACTTCTTTGACCAGCTCGACGTCGAAGCCCGTCAGCTTGCCGTTCTCGTCCAGGAAGCATACCTTCGGAAATTGCGTGCCCGTGCCGACGATGATCTTCTTCACGTCCGCCGCCGCATTGCCGCCGGAGGCATTGTCCGTCTGCGCGCTGCCGGACGCATTCGCGCCTGCCTCGTTCGCGTCGTTCTTCGCGCCGCATCCCGTCGCGACCACCGTCATTGCCACCAATGCCAATCCCGCCGTGCCGATCATGGTCTTCTTCATCTTTCATCTACCCCCACTGTGTTTGAGTTGCCCCGGCTATTCGGCCAAGGTCGAAATGCGGACCTCCACAGGTATGGTAGATCGCCGTTTTATAATTTTTACAATTCCAATCGAATTAATCGGAATTAGGTTGAAACTAATTTATCATCCGGGGCTCCCATCGGTCAATCCGGTTGTCGATAGAGATTTTCTATTCGTCGATGGAGAGATTCGATCGCTAGCCGAACAGCTCCTGCCCGATCTCCAGCAGCGAATCCGCGAACAGGGAATGCTCGCCGCTCCGCGAGATCAGGTTCGTTTGCAGCGTGATGCCGTTCATCTCGGCGAACTCGATGGGGAACAGCCGCCTCTCCCGCACGTCCTGCTCCACGCACAGCCCCGGCAGGAAACAGATGCCGGCGCGTTCCAGCACGAGCTTCTTGGCCGACTCGGAGTTGTCGACGAGGTACTCGATGTTCGGCTGCCGGTCGAGGCTGTCGAACACCCGGTGCACCCGCATCCAATCGAGCGAGCCGCATTCGAAGAAGACGAGCGGCTGCGAGCTGATCTCCTCGATCGAGACGTCCGGCTTCCGCGTGAAAGGATGCCCCTCGTACACGTATAGTTTGATCGGATCCTCGTAAAATTTATAAGAGGCCAACGTCGGGTGCGCCACCTTCCGCACGAACGCCAGGTCGATCTCCTTGTTGTGCAGCTTGTTCACCAGCTCGTCGGTGCCCGACGTGAACAGCTTGATATGAAGCTCGGGATACCGCTGCTTCAATCTCGGCAGCAGGCTCGGAATGAGATAATTCGAGACGGACACCGTCGCGCCGATCCGCAGCTCGTGCGGGACCGTTTTGCGCTGCTGCATGTGCAGCTTGCCTTTCTGGAACGTCTGCATGATTTGCTGGGCGTAGGGAAGAAACTGCTTGCCCTTCTCGGTCAGCGCGATTTGCTTGCCCAGCCGGTCGAACAGCTTGCAGTCCAGCTCCCGTTCCAGCGTTTGAATGCGGGCCGTGACGGAAGGCTGGGACAGGAAGAGCACCTCGGCCGCTTTGTTGAAGCTCCCGTAATGATTCACGTACACGAAGGCCTCGATGTTCTCGATGTTCATATCCGGTCCGCTCCTTATATTTTATTATTCGCATGCGTTAACTTGGAATTACAAATATTCTAAAGCAACGCTCATGCGGCGTCAATCCGGGCTCGACCCTTATACTGCCTGGGTTTACGAATGTCATAGACGATCGATAGCTTCTTTCTATCGATGGATTGAATTTTTTTATTTCCTATTTCAATGGTCGGAATTAAACGATATCGTAGCTTTACTTGCAGGCGTCCTCGCGCGTCAAACGATTAGGGGGTATTCACGATGGGGTTGATCATTCGGGATGTGACAAGCGCCGACCGCGATGCGGTCATCGGAGTCACCATAGGCGCCTACGCGCAATATTCGGATTCGCTGCCCGCGGACAGATGGGAGCCTTACCGCGATTCCATTCTCGCTTCCTTCGACGGCGATCGGCCGGCGGCGAGAATCGTCGCGGAGGAGGACGGCCGCATCGTCGGCTCCGTGCAGCTGTTTCTCTCCTCGGAAGCCGCCTACGGCGCGCCGGAGCTCGGCATTACGAACCCGATCATCCGCCTGCTTGCCGTGCCGCCGGAGCATCGGGGCAAAGGAATCGCCACTGCGCTCATCCGCGAAGCCGCCGCGCGTTCGGTCCGGCTCGGCGCGGACTGGCTGAACCTGCACACCTCGGACATGATGGCTTCCGCCGTCAGCCTCTACGAGAGACTCGGCTTCGAACGAGCCGTCGAGACCGACATCATGAACGGGGAAACGCTGGTCAAGGGCTATCGCCTGAATCTCGCGCAAAAAGCAGCCTCCCTGTAAGGAAGGCTGCCGGTATCCGCGGCGCTCGCGGCCTGTCCTCTCTCCCTTGTACATGTGCAACGGCTGACGAAACCATTCATGATCCGACCTAAGGATGGACGAAAACGATATATACGAATAACCATCGGCGGGACGGGAAAAACAATTGTGGCAACCCCTTGTCAAAAACAAAGCATCCTTAGGAGGCTTCGCCCCCGAGGATGCTTTGTTTCCTGCAACACTATTCAACGGTGTCCTTTCTCATTCATCCGCCGTGATCGCAAACCCGTAGATATGAGCTGCCCGGCCTTGATCATTGTATAGACGCAAGGTATTCTTGCCCGCCTGCATCCGGATGCGGATTTCGCGCTGATCTTTGATACTCCAAGTCGGGAAATCCCAGCCGTCCGTGGTGTGCAAATTCGTCCTGTACGTGTGGGCTCCGCCGTTCACTTCTACGCTGAGGTCTCTGCTTTCCCCCGCGCAATAGTCGAAGCGCATCAGATAATAGCCATCCTTCGGCAGCATAACGGAGTCAAACTTAAGCTCGCCTCCATTGCCAAGACCCGTAACCTTCTCGCCGCCCGACGCGTCCAACACGAATTCCGCGCCGCCGCTCAAGATGCCTTGTCCGACGGGCACATACAATTCCGGCTGCGGTTTGTTATCGATAATATGGATTTTTTCCAACGCGGGCACGGATCCTGCAATACGTTCGATGGACAACGCGTTCTCGCCGCCCGAAAAAGGGAATACCACGTCTCTCGTCATGAATATCTTAACGGATCCGCTTTGCGGCATATCCATCTCTACTTGGTTGATTCCGTCGCTAATACGCACTTTCCAAGGTTCTTTTGCCGCGTAGAACAGCCTTACGGTTTGCGGCTCGGCCGGTGTTTTCACCGAAAAGACAAGACGGCCGTTCAAATTCAGCAATACGGCTTGCTGATCGTTCTCGTATTCGACAGGCTCGCTCCCTTGCCGCGTTTGCGCCTCTTGCGCCAAATATTCCGATCTTTCACCGCTCATATAGCCGGATTCAATTCCTTTTGGCAACGGCGAAATCTCTTTGGCGATATAAATGCCGGCGCCTCCGCTTTTCTTAAGCGGAAGTTCGATCACGGTCTCGCTAGTCACTGTGCAGCGTCTTACCTTCATCATTTCGCCGCTGGAGTCATCCTCGTAAACTTCGGCCGCGAATTCGCCTTCGGGCAGAAAATCCATTTTCAGGCGCACGATCATCGCTTCGTTCGTGATGCAGCCGATCAACCATTCTTCTCCCGAACGGCGCAGAATGGCTGCATGATGACCCGGATATCCGGACAGCACCTTTACCTCATCGTAAGCGGGCTTCATGCGGCGTAAGAAATCCGTCCCTCTCCACGCTTCCAAATAATAAATGGAAGCGGCAATGTGCGCGGCGCCCGATTCGTATACGACCGAAAGCGCCATCTGATGCGCCAGCGTCGTATTGCGGTTTTTGTTCGAGAATCCGGTCGGCGTATAATCCATCGGACCGAGCACGTTGCGCGTAAACGGAACCGTACAATTGTGCTCGGCGTCCGGCAAGCCGCTCCACATATAGTGTTCAAGGCCCAGGATCCCTTCCGCCGTCAGGAAATTCGGCCATGTGCGTCCTTCGCCCATGCATTTGGTCGCTCCGTGGAAATTAATCATCAACCGATGCTCGGTCATGACCTCGGCAATCATCTCGTATTGCCGCATCGTGTGCTGGGAATCGTTCTGGAAGAAGTCCACCTTGAGCCCGTCTACCCCGCAGCTTGCCCAGAGCGCAATTTTCTCGCGCGCCGTTTCGGGCGTATCGATATACTGCATGGCGCTCCACAGCCATACGACGATGCCTTTCGAATGGGCATAATCGCACAGCTCTTTCAGCCACGTAATATCCCAGTCCGCGTCCACGGTGAGCCCTTCGAATCCGACCCCCGCCGCGTAATCCACATAGCGTTTTTGCTCCGTGTAGAGCTGCGCGCTGTTCATATATTCCCACCAACCCCATAAACAACGCCCGGGTTTGATCCAGCTTGTGTCTTCGATCGCGGAAGGCGGATTCAAGTTATAGTTGATCGTCGTATTCACCAATTCGTTGAGATCGTCCGTCGCCACGATGACGCGCCAAGGAGAGGAGAACGGCAGCTTGCAGGAGAGCGGCCTTCCCATTTCTTCCGGGGCGAACTCCAAAGACAGGCTGCGGCCTCCGGCTCCGCGCAAGTGACTGGAGCAATAGCTGCCGTTCGTGTTATACACCTGCGCTTCCGTCAGCATGACCCAACCGCCATTGTCGGCGTGGAACAAGCTTGGCATTCCGTAATCCCTGCCCGCTTTGTCTTCCCATCCGGTATGGTCGTACGTGGCTTCATAGCTGCTGTTCAAATGCTGCAGCCACAAATCGTCGTAGGTCTCCGCCAAAGCGAAATTCGTCGCTTCGCGAATGACTTGCATAGGCTGCTCTATATCGGACAGCACTTGATAGCGAAAAGCAGCCCCGTCGTCATACGCGCGAGCGCACAGCACGAACGTATACGCCCCGCATGCAAATTGCAGGGACATCTCGTTCGCATGGTTATCATAAACGGCCTTTTTTCCCGCCGGCAGCGAATAGGTCTCGTCAACGATCGCGCGCGTTTCTTTTATAAAACGAAATGCCGTCGCGAAATTTTCCAAATCGCTTTCAAAGCCGAGCTTGCTTTGCTCTATGACCGCACGGCCATTGCGCTCGACGGCGTACCCTAACTCTCCCTCGGCATTTCTGCCGACCGTCATGCGAATAGCCTTATTCGGCGAACGCAGTTCCCACATCATCGTAATCTCCTGCCCATTCATTTGGTGTAGGGGCAGGGTTACCCTGCCCCGGAATAAAACGATTCACTTCTCGCTTGCCAAAGGCTTACTTTTGTTCGGCCGCATTGTACAATGCCAGACGAGCTTTATAGTTTTCCGTGTAAATGCCTTCGATTTTCACCGCGTCGTTCGCTTCGATTTCGGCAATCATTTTCGCATACATACCGTCGATTTCATCATGCGACTGCGCATACACCATATTGGAAAAGCCGGTGTCGATAATATCCTTGATTTTTTGTTCGTTCAGTGCGTCGGGCGTGCCGCTCTTCGGACCGAGATCATCGTAAAGCGCGGTATCCCAGGTCGAACCGGCCATCGATTTCAATGCATGCTGATTCACGTTATCTCTCTTGTAACGGAACATTAAGTCATACGGAGTGCCGTCTTCGCCCAATCCGTTGCGGATCATCCATGTCCATTTGCGAGCGCCGGTTGATTTCGAGAACGCCGCCCAATCTTTGCTGATGGCATCCAGCGCTTCCTGCGTCGGCACGTGAACGCCGTTCTCCATATTCCAGTTCATGCCTTCCTTGCCCCACATCAGCAAATATTGGCCTTCTTCGCTCGCCAGGAAGTCCAAAAATTTGATCGTTTCCACCGGATGCTTGTTCGCTTTCGTAATGCCGACTCCGTCCCAACCCAAAGAACTGCGCGGCCCGTAAGTCGTTTTATTCGGATCGACGCCCGGGGCCGTCACTTTGAATCCGTAGAACAGTTGATGCGTATCTTCGCCGTATTGCGTTCGAAACGCGCTGTTGGCTTCGTTCACGATACCGCCCGCCGTTGCGAATACGCGTCCGCTGGCCGTTTTCTGCGCATAATTTTGCGCTTTATTGATTCCCCACTCGCGGTCGAGCAAGCCTTCCGAATAAAGCGTATTGATGAATCTGATCATTGCCAAGTACTGCGGATCCCTGACATCGAATTCAAGGCGGCCATCATGCTCGTAATACGTTTTCATCCCGTACATCGCCTTGAACGAGCCGATGATGGTAGGCATGTGGTCAGCGCTTACCGTCATCGGTATGGAAGGTTTTCCGTCAACCTCGGGATATTTCGCCTTGAACTTTCTCAGCAAATCCAGAAATTCATCCTGCGTAAAGGAATCCCCGGCCGCGGCGCGCTCGCCGTATCCGAACTCCTCCAGGATATCCATGCGCATATTGATGGCCCAGTTTGGATCCGGATCCAATCCGTACCAGTTGTTCAAATAATAATTTTTGCCGTCCTCGTACACGCTTTTGGAAAGTACGTCGCCATAACGCTTCTTGATATTCGGAGCGTACTCTTCGATCAAATCGTTCAGAGGAATCAAAGCGCCGGCGGCAATGTATTTGTTCAAGGTAGCCTCGCGTCTGTCGATCAGCGCGATATCGGGCAAATCTCCGCTGACCAGCATCAGGTTCAGTTTCTCGTCCGGATTGCCGGTGGGTTGCTGAATCTCGATAAACACGCCCGTACGATCCGTGATTTCTTGCGCCACGGGGTTCGTAAACGGATCGCCCACGTTTTTATCGAACAAAGTCAACGTAATCGGCTTCTTCGGCGTATCGTTTGTTGCTTTGCCGTTTGTTGCTTTGCTGTTCGTTGCTTCATCCTTGGTCGAGTTAACATCCGAATTTTTGTTTCCGGAACTGCACGCGCTCAAAAGCAAAATACTTGCAAGCGCCGCTGTCAAAACGAATCTCTTTTTCATTTTCATACCCTCCTGTTTAGTAAATAGCTTCTCTTTATTCGCCGAATCAGATGAACCATCACACTCCTACTCTTGTAGGGGATTTTATTTAGTCCGCGTCCCGAACCGGAAAAAGATTCGGAGAGTCGGATAAAATACTTCCTCGTGATTCGTAACCATTAGCCTTTTACTGCCCCGATGAGCATTCCTTGCAGGAAGTACTTTTGCAATAACGGATAGACGACAATAATGGGCAGCGTAGCTACCATCGTCACCGTCATACGGATACTCTCGCTGGACACCGGCAATTTTCGCTGTTCGTTCGCAAGCTGCTGCGACGTGTTCAGCATATCATTTGTCTGGAACTGATTGAGAATTTTCACCAACACGGCCGACAAGGTTTTCAACGAATCTTTATAGGTATAAATATAAGAATCGTACCATGCGTTCCAATGACTGATGGCCGAAAACAAGGTAACCGTGGCAAGCACCGGCGTACACACGGGTATCATGACTTTCAAAAAAATCTGAATGTCGTTCGCGCCTTCTATTTGTGCCGCTTCCTCCATTTCTTTCGGCATGCCCTCCATGTAGGTTCGCACGAGGATCATCCAGAAAATGCTCATGATCCCGGGGAAAATGAACACCCAAAAATTATCGATGAGATGCAAGCTGCGCACGACCATATAGGTGGGAATCAAGCCGCCGCTGAAGTACATCGTAAATACAAAATACAAATTAAAGCCGCGCCAGCCCACGAGCTCTCTTTTGCTTAGCGCATACGCCACCATCGAAACGCAAGCCAGCGTAAGCGGCACGCCGACGACGGTTCGGCCGACCGTCACCACGAAGGAATTTAATATTTCTTCGTCCTGCAAAACGGTCCGGTAGCTGCCCAAGCTGAAATCGCTCGGCCACAGCATAAATTGTCCATACGTAGGGGCCGACGCATCATTGAGCGACAAAACAAAAATGTACCAGAAAGGAAAGAACGTAATGGCGAATATAAGCAACAGGAAACCGTAAATGATGATATTTGCCATAATCGTTTCCGCTATATGTTGCCGTAACCACTCGCTTATTGAACCCGGCTTGTAACGCCGTGCAACTCCATTTTGCATTTCCTTGCTCCTCCCGACCGCGCATATGACTTAGAACAGATGGGTTTGGCCCATTTTTTTAGAGATGCTGTTGACGCTTACCACCAAAATAAATGCGACGACCGATTTGAACATGCTTACGGCAGCTGCGTACGAGAACATCCCGTTTTGAATGCCATAACGAAACGCATAGGTATCGACCACGTCGGAATACGACCTGTTCAGCGAATTCCCCAATAAAAAATATTGATCGAATCCGGTATTCATCAAATTGCCGATGTTTAAAATCAAAAGAATAATGATCGTTGGCCGTATCGTCGGCAGCAAGACGTGCCAGATTTGCTTCATGCGACCGGCGCCGTCTATTTTTGCGGCTTCGAATAGCGCCGGCGGAACCGCGGCAATGGCCGCCAAATACATGATGGAGTTATATCCCATATCCTTCCACGCATTCGACAAGGCAATGATGATCCAGAACAGCTTTCCTTCCTGCATGAACAAAACGCCTTGTTTGACGGCGCCGATATTCATCAAGAATTGATTTACGGGTCCTTCGGTCGACAACAACGTCATCACGATGCTTGCAGCGACAACCCATGAAATAAAAAAGGGGAAATAGGATGTTGTTTGTACGACCCGCTTAAACCAATTGATTCTGACTTCATTCAACGCGATGGCAATGAAGATCGGAACAACGAACCCGATAGACAGCGTCAACACGCTCGAGACCAAGGTATTGCGCATCACTCGCCCAAAATCTTGCCCCGTGAAAAAGAAGTCAAACCACTGAAATCCCACGAATTTCGCATGAAAGAGGGAACCCCAGAAATTCCCTAAAGCCGGCTTGTAGTCCGTGAACGCCATGTACAGACCAACCATGGGCGCATAAGAAAATAACGCTGCCCAAACGACTCCGGGGATCAATAGTAAATAGACGTATCGCTGCCGAACCATCTTTTTAACGGTAGGATGCTTCAGCAGAGGCATTCCCGCGTTGCTTTCATCTTTCAATTCCATTCCCCCGCCTCCTCTTCGCCAAACTTTTATCGATGTATTCATCATACGGAATCCTAAATTCGATCTCTATCTCACGATTTTCTGATTTCTCTCCGAAACGAAAGAACTTTCGCCCAATTGAAGGATGAGCGATGCGCTTAAGGTAGATGAATGTAAAAAAAGCGATGGCGATGGCAGCCCCCACCGTGAACCGGTGCGCTGGCGCTGGACATCCCACGCTCTTTGTCGTTGACATTATCTACGTTCGATCATATACTTTCTCCAGTTTCACTTTTCCGTATGGGCTAGGCTTATTTGTTCCCGCTTAACTATTAACGATATTCGCGGAGGATCTATGTACACTGTTGTTTTAGTCGATGACGAACGACTCACCTTGGACAACATTTCCAATTATGTGAACTGGGAACAAATGCACTGCCGTGTCATTGCCACCGCCAGCAACGGACGGGACGCAATGGAAAAGATAGAAGCCCTGCAACCGCATATTCTGATTACCGACGTTAAGATGCCCGTCATGGACGGCATTGAACTCTGCAAGCAAGTGCATGCCCGCTTCCCTAGCATCCAGATCGTTTTTCTCAGCGGATACAATGAGTTCGATTATGCTCGCGCCGCGCTGCAACACGGTGCCTGCGGCTATTTGTTGAAGCCGGTCGACCACGAAGAGCTGGCCGCCATGATGAAGATCGTTCGCCAACGCTGCGACGAGCAGAAGAACCATCACAATTCCACCCTCATAAAATCCGGTGAATATCTGCGCGAGCTTCTCCAGATCGGCGGTAATCTGCTCTCCGGCTTAGCGAATGAAGTGACCTCTATTTACAATCAGCATTTGCATCTTCCCGCCGATAACAAAACGTTTACCTTTGTTTTTATCAGCATCGACGAATATATGCTGTTGGCAGAGAATCCGCTCCTGATCGATGCACCTCCCAATGATTTTTCCCTCGTGGAAAGATTGGAATTTTTCATCGCCGGATTGCCCAGTTTTATCCCCGGCGTACTGACCAAACTGCGCGACGGCCAATGGATCTTTGCCACTCGGCAATCGGACCGTGCCGCGTTTGAGCATTGGCGCAATCAGAATGCGAATGCGATGCATTGGATCTCCCTATTCCTCGCAAGCAGCCCGCTAACGCTGCATTCCTTTACGAAGCAATGGTCAAAGATGCTGCAAATGCGCAAACAGCTGGTTGCGACTCAAGGCACGGGACTTATCAGCGACGACTGGGAAAACATGGACGTCGCATGGCGCAAGACGCCTTTTCCGAAAACGGAGCACTTGATTGCCGCCGTGCAGCAAAAACGCAGAGACCAAGCGGAAGAATGGCTCCATGACTTTTTCGACGGCGGTCTGCCACCCGGAAATATCAGTCAAGTTTTTGTCGATACCAAGTCGGTATTCGATTCGCTGCTGTCCGCCATTGCGGCTAACAACCGCCAGTTGAAGGATATTATCGTGCAGGATGCCAAGTTCTTTGGACGCCTTTCCCTGATGGAGAGCATGCAATCGATGAAAACGCTCATGAGGCAAATATTGAACATGATGATGGACGAATTGGAAGCGTCTCCAGTCGACCGGCATATCGAGCTTGTCGACGAAGTTTGCGGGATCATCCAAAAAAACTACGGACAGGTTATTTCGATCGAAATGCTGGCGGAATTGGTCTTCCTTTCCCCCAACTATCTCCGAGCTATTTTCAAGGATATTACGGGGAAAACATTGCTCGAATACGTCACTCAGATCCGCATGGACAATGCTTGCATCATGCTGCGGGACACGAATCTTCGAATTCATGACATTGCAAAAAGAGTCGGCTATGAAAGCCCCTCCTATTTCGGCGCTGTCTTTTTCAAACGCACGGGGCTCACGCCCAACCAATACCGTACGCACGCGGAAAAGGGACAGCGAGCATGAATGTACTGAGAAGAATTTCCAAACATTCATCTTTATTGCAAAAATTATTAATCATGTTCATTGCCGTCACGATCATCCCGCTTCTAATCATTACGATATTCTTCTATGATCGTACCGAGAAACGACTGTTGGAATTGACCTACGAAAATATGTATAGCAGCAACCAACAAATCAGCAGCAACGTAAATGCGCAATTGGACAATCTTGGCCAAATTTTATCATTGCTTTATACGGATGAAACCTTGCAAGCTTATCTAACGAAATCATATTCAAGCGACATTCCTATCGTCGAAGCCTACAAATATATCGATGGACTCTTATACAGCCTGCTGTCCGCGAACAACAACCTTTCAAGCATTAACCTCTACGTAAACAATGAAACGCTCCCGGAGGACGGTCTGTTTCTCAAACATATTACGCCTGACCTTCTAGCGACTCAGTTTCTTTCTCAATTAAATCAAACCTATGGAAATAATATATTCAGCAACATCATTCAAGAAAAAAACGGGAAAAATGTCGTTTATTTGGGACGAATTCTTAACTATAATACCCAAAACCAATCTTACGGAATGGTTACGATCGGTCTCAATGAAGAATTGCTTTACCGGTTAATCGAAAAAGAAGAGCAAAACAAACGCGTCTTCTTGCTCAACGAACATAATCAAATCATCTCCGCGTCCGATAAATCGCTTTTAAACCGGTCCTTCAGCGAGGCCATCGGCCCCGAGCTGTCAATCAATAAAGAAGTCGTCACCCTGAACGGACATCCCGCTCTGCTGGTGTATAACACCATGTACCATGGTTGGAAAACCGTATCCCTCACCCCGCTTGATGATATCATGCGTTCATCCCGCATAACGGCTCTGCAAATTGTCGTCATCGCGCTTTTTAGCCTTGTCTTATCCATCTCGATGATCGTTGTCATCGCCAAATACCTTTCGCGCCGTCTGCGTAAATTAAACCTTCAAGCAGCGCAAATCGAGCAAGGAAATTTCACCCTCCTGCCCGATGATTACAGCACGGACGAAATCGGTCAATTAAGGGCGGCTTTCAACCAGATGAGCACGCGTCTCAAAGATTTGATAGACAAGCTGTATGTCAAGGAAATCGCCAAGCGCGATGCGGAGCTTTATGCCTTGCAAAGCCAGATTAATCCGCATTTTCTTTATAATACGCTGTCGGGCATCTCGTCTCTGGCCATTCAAAACGGCGATGGCGAAGTAAGCAAAATCGTAAACCATCTCGCAAGATTCTATCAAACCTCGCTGAATATGGGGTATCAATATATCACGCTGGAACAAGAACTCGCCCTTACCAAGCACTATCTGGCTATCCAGCATATGCGCTTTGATAACCGCTTTATCGAGCGCTGGGAAATTGACGACAGCTTATCCGCGCAGAAAATAATAAAATTGCTGCTGCAGCCTTTTGTCGAAAATGCCATTAATCACGCCATGCATGATGATCAACAATGCCTGAATATCGCTATCCGCGCTTACCGATCCGTACACGTCGGCGTTCCGGCGCTCTTGCTCGAAGTAGAAGATGACGGCTGCGGAATGTCTTCCGAACAAGCAGAGAACCTGCTGCTCTCGGAATCGAAAGGAGGGTATGGCATCAAAAACGTTCACGAACGCGTGCAGCTTGCTTACGGGGAAAACTACGGCGTAACCATTCATAGCGAAGCCGGACGCGGCACGAAAATCAGGATCATCCTCCCTTTGCAGCAACTTCCGAATAACGGTTGACATCGCTAAAAGTCGAACCGGGCGCATGGACGATACTAAAAAAAGCAAAGGCGGTGCACGGGGTGTTGCCCCGGCATCGCCTTTGCTTTGTTTTGTTCGATTGCCGCCTCCGAGCAAATCCCGGGCAAGCGAAAGCCACCCGACTTCGAGACTTGCTTCCGGCAAACCTCGAAGCAGAAAACCGGGTTAACGCGTCCTTAACGCGAATGAGCGCTACGGTACCAGAATTCCGAGTTTGTCGATTTCAGCCCCCCAATTGGGGTAGGAGAACTTGATCGTATTGCTGCCGGCGTTCAAATTCATGGTTGTCACATAGCTTCGAACGACATTAAAGCTTCCCGAATCCAGTCTGATTTTAAGCAACGTATTAGCTCCGCCATTCAGACTGTAGTTAGGCCATCTCTCGTCGGACGTCAGATAATTCAGCTTGACTTTGTACGCCCCCGCTGCCGGTACGGTCACGTTGAATTGCACGGAGCCTCCATTACTGCCCAGGTTGCCGACTTTATTGCCGTTCGAGCAGTTGACGCAGCTTACGACATTAGCGGAGCCGGCAAGCGTAGCGCTCTCCGCTTCGTAGTACGTATAAGGATCGTTAGGCATGCTCGGCACCGTAGTCTTCGAGATCAAAACCGCGGCTCCTCCGGTTGCTAGAAGAGGAATCGTCAGCGTGGAGGAGGATGTCACCGTACTTGTCACTTTACTGATGGATTCTCCCGTGGCTCCGTCCTTATATACATAAGCCGTATAGTTGCCGGAACCCAGGTTCAGGCTCGAAAGAGGAATCGTGACGGTCCTCGCGGCGTCGGTCATCGCCCCGATATACCAGTCCGAACCGCTTCGCCTTGCCATCACGACGTGACTACCCGGGAAGCCGTCAAGGAGCTTGGTCTCGTCCCATGAGGCCGGCACGACGTGCAGAAGCTCCGTGCCTTTCCAGTTGCCGTAGATGTCGATGGAGTCGGCATAATTTTGAATTTTGGTTTCATAGACGATCGACATCGCCAATTGTTGGCCCTGCGTCGTGTTTTTGTTCGTGTTGCTAAGCGCGACGGGCGTGTAATCCATGGAGCCCAGCACGTTTCTCGTGAACGGAAGCGTGGTATTGTGAACGGCGGTCGGCGCCGGCGGCCAGTACAATTTGTAGCGTTCGGAGCCAAGCACCCCTTCCGAACCTATAATATTAGGCCAAGTACGCTCTTCTCCGCCCGGCTTCGTGGCGTTGTGAAAATAGACCATCAGATGAAGCTCGGCGCAATAATCGGCTACCGACTCCAGGAAGCTCATCCCGACCTGCGATTCGTTCGCGGTCATGTCTACTTTTACGCCTTTAATGCCCCAGCTCGCCCATGTACGCAAATTCATCCTGCTCGCGCCATAGGGGGTATGAACATACGGACTTGCCCATATGAAGATGCCCACGTTCTTTGCGGCGGCGTATTGGACGAGATCCGCGATGGTACCGTCGGTCCATTTCACCCATCCGGCGTCGACGGTGACATATTTCCATCCCATTGAAGCTGCGAAATCCACATAATCTTTTTGGCGCGCGTAAGTAAAAGGCACTTCGCGATAGCCTTCGGGAACGCCCGGGTCGCCGTAATAGTCCTCGGACCACCAAGACCATGCGGCGTTACCCGGCTTGATCCAACTGGTGTCGGCGATTTTGGACGGCGGGTTCAGGTTTTGCACCAGGGTTGAATTGACGAGATCGTTCAGATTGTCGGTGACGATCACGGCCCTGTACGGCGTCTGAAAAGGCAAAGCCGCTTGAATCTGCGTTCCGTACTGGGCTTGGTCGGCCCCGCAGGAAAACTTCATGTTCTGTCCCGAGCTCCCGGTGAGAATCGAAGGGCAATAAGTCCCGCCGGCGTTATAGACATTCGCTTCGGTAAATAAAGCCCAATAAGCGTTGTTGTTGATCGAGGCCAAAAAAGGCATGGTAACCGTACTGCTGTCTAACGTCGTGGAATTGTAATATTGCCAAGTTCCCTCGTACGTGTTGACCGGCGGGTATCCCCATCCGCCTGTGCCGTTAGGAAAGTTGTATTCGGTATATTCCTTTTCGATAAACGTCTCTCCCTGCCCGGGAAGATAGTATCGGAAACCGAATCCATCGTTATAGACCCGCATGTAGATTTTAAGCTGAGCCGAGCCCTTCGACACGACGTATTCCCGTTGTACCCCGTTATCCGTGTAGACGCTTTTTTTGCCGCCCGGTATCGAGTAGGTATTGTTCCACGACGTTGTGCCGGTGGATACGAACGACATGCCCGAGTAGAAATCCGCACCGGTGGTCTTTAGGCCTAACCGCGATTTTTCGACGATTGTCGCGCCGTTTTTGGTAACGGTGTAGAATAATTCCCCGCCTTCCAAGTACATCGTCGCCGTGAGCGAGCCATTAGGCGACGATGTGGTTTGCTGCGTTCCGGAATCGATCGCAAACGCCGAAGGTACAAACGTAAGCATAATCGTCCATACCATGATGAAGCTTACTACTTTCTTGAATGACATCATTTTCCCTCCCTCAATTAATCGCTCAAAGCTAAAGAAGTACGCCATCCGATCGAACCCTGCATGCTTGCCGATAAGGAAGTCCCGAATTCCGGATGCTTGGCCGATCATCCGCGAATGCCCTATGGAGTCAAGGTATCGGTCCGTAGGAAAATCAATTCGTTGGCTTGTTTTGCAAAGGATGATTGGGCATTCGCTTTCACTTCATATCCCTCCTTTCCACGCCTAAGACCGGTCGACTGACTCTATTATCGGGGGAACGGGGAGAGGTCATCTATCACAATTTCCTCTGAATCCTATCGGAAACGAAAGATCTTGCGTCGGCGCTAGAGGCGAACGGACACGCGCTCCGATCGCAACGACGGGGATACCGACTCGATCTCGCGCAAAAAAAAGGCAGCCTCCCAGCAAGGAAGACTGCCACTATCCGGGGCGCTCCCGGCATGTCCTCTCTCCTATCGATTGCCGATCCGCAATGTGATAGGATTTAGATAGACAAAAAGACACGCCCGCCATACGCGCGGCGTGCGGCTAGGAGTGCTTGAGTTGGAAGCGTATTTGCTTGTCTTGGCGGTAGGCTTGGCCGCCGGAGCGATCAGCGGCGTGATCGGAACCGGTTCGTCCATCATGCTGCTGCCGGTGCTCGTCATGGCGTTCGGTCCGAAGGAAGCCGTGCCCATCATGGCGCTCGCGGCGGTCATGGCGAATCTAACCCGCGCATTCGCGTGGCGGCGCGAAATCGATTGGAAAGCGTGTTTCGCGTACTCCGTTACGGGCATTCCCGCCGCTGCCGTCGGCGCCCGGACGTTATTGGTCCTTCCGGTGCATGCCGTGGATATCGCGCTCGGCGCGTTCTTCCTGGCGATGATTCCCGTCAAACGCTGGCTGGACGCCAAAAAGCTGCGCATCCAGTTATGGCAGCTCGCCATCGCCGGGGCCGTCATCGGCTTCCTGACCGGCGTCGTGCTCTCCACGGGCCCGCTGAGCGTTCCCGCCTTCACGTCCTACGGCCTCGCGAAGGGCGGCTTCCTGGCCACGGAATCCGCCAGTTCGTTGGCGCTCTACGTCAGCAAGCTCGCCACGTTCCGCGAGCTGGGCGCGCTACCGCCGAAGATCGTGCTTCAAGGCTTGATCGTCGGGTCCTCCCTCATGCTCGGAACCTTCCTGTCCAAGCGCCTCGTGCATCGCATGAGCCTCGCTTCGTTCCGTTATGTGCTCGACATCCTGATGCTCTGCTCCGGAATCGCCATGCTGTGGGCGGCGATGCAATAATCGCTGCCCGCCTATCATTGCCGGCTAGCGTGCAAGCTTGAAATAATCGGACAGGATGTCCGCTAATACTTGCTTGTACGCAGCTCTATCGAACGAAGCATTATCGACCTTCACTTTGGTTAACCGTAGGTCGTTGTAAATCTCCTCTTCCAGCTCCTTCCTTGCCCGCAGAACCTTCAACGTTCCATCCAACCCTTTGAAGCCGTGCGTTTTGCCATACTTTTGGTTCGTATAGTAGTCGATGAAGCCCTCCGACCATTCCTTCGGCCTTTCCGCCACGGCCTTCCCGAAGGCACGATCAAGATCGCGCTGCTCCACGTAGATCAATAAGGGATCCAGACGCGCCGCAATCGCCGCCAGTTCTACAACATACCCGATGACGTCTTCCTTCCTTGCGCCGTGTTTAATCATGCCCATCGTCACGGGATTTTGGATAAAACAGCATTCGAAAACGAAGACGTCCGTGCCGCCCGAAGCGTTCTCCGCAAACGATCGCCATCGATCCGTTACGAGCTGCCTGTTCCGATCGAGCGATAATTCGTAGATATCTTTCGTTACAATAGCCTGCAGCCATTCATCCGAGAAGATCGAGCCGGACTCATGGAGCAGTTTTCGATAGGGCAGCAGATTATCGCCGGCCTTCGCAATCCTGCGATGATTCAGCAGTTCTCTATGCTGTTCGTGGGCAGCCAATAAGGCGTCCCATTCGTCGTTCTTGAAAAGAGCGACGCCGTCGTAATCCGCCGGATGATCCAGATTCCCCTCCAAGAAAAGCGGAGCGCGTAGGTTCCTTTCCGTCAAAATTTCATGAACGAGCAGAGCCGTCGTCGTTTTCCCGAATCCCGGCAACCCCTCGATCAACGCTAATTTCGGGTTCATGCGTAAAGCCTCCTGTCCTATGCCGCTGCATCGATGCGCTGCTCGCCGTCGATCGGCACGATGTTCCAGCCGTTCGGATTATCCGGATCCCCGAGCCGCCAGGTTTGCAGCGGTTTTCCGTTTTCGTCCGTTCTTCCGTAATCCAACAGGCCGGCCATGAATTCATCCCAGAAAAAGACCGAAGCGCCAAAGCTCGGCACCGTCCCCCATGCTTGATTCTTCTCCGGATAAACCTTTCCTTTCAACACGGCAAGCCCTTCGTCGTTCACCTCGTAGTAGCTGGTTTCGCCTTCCATTTCCACCGTGAAGCGCAGCGTCTCGCCCTCCGGGAACGAATAGCTCGTGCTGCTCCACCCTTCCCAATTCACGTCAAACGAAGGGACGGAGCCGTTCGAGACACGGGACAAGCCGATCGCGATTCGCCGTGCTTCCGTCAGGTCGCCGTTCATAAGCATCTTATAGTCCGATTGCCCTCTAGGCGTACGAACGATCACTCGCTTTTCCGTGGCATTATTCGTTACCTGCACGCCGAGCGTCTCGCCGATAAACCGCAAGGGAACATAAGTAAGACCGTTCTTGACCACGGCGGGGACGTCGAGCACGACGGGCTTGCCGTTGACCGCGGCCGTCTTCTCTCCGACCTTCATCTGCAGGAACTTGCTGTTGTCCTTGGTATGCGCCGTGACGATATGCGTCTTGTTGTCGTAGGCAAACACAAGCCATGACGGATCCGTCAGCGCGCGCAGTTTGACAAGCGTGCTGCCTTCGACCGTGATCGCTTCGTCCTGCACGGCATGACCGTTTACGAAAAGCGCGGCAAACGCCGAAGAACGCCAAAAAAAGAAACTGCCCAATAGAACAAAAAGAACGATTGCCCGCTTAGCCCCGCTCACCACGATCACGCTCCCTATGAAACAATTCCCACTCATTAGGCGCTCAAGGTAAACCAGGGTTGCGCAAAGTTTCTCGATCCCGCCAAGTTCGCCGCGACATTGAATCGCAGCAATCGCAGCACCACGGAAGAGAGCGCCAAACGCAAAAACCGGAGCCCCGTTTCGGAGCTCCGGCCAGAAAAACTGCAGCGCAGGTTTTGCGAATGAGCGCGACTTTGGTGCGGAGCACCACGAGAGCGCTCATCGCAATAACCGGAGCCCGAGCCCCGCTACGAAGCCCCGGCCCTCAAAAAGCACAGCGCAGGTTTTGCGAATGAGCGCGACTTTGGTGCGGAGCACCACGAGAGCGCTCATCGCAAACACCGGAGCCCCGCTCGAAGCCTCGGCCCACAAAAAGCACAGCGCAGGTTTTGCGAATGAGCGCGACTTTGGTGCGGAGCACCACGAGAGCACTCATCGCAAACACCGGAGCCCCGCTTCGGAGCTCCGGCCAGCAAAACTGCAGCGCAGGTTTTGCGAATGAGCGCGACTTTGGTGCGGAGCACCACGAGAGCGCTCATCGCAAACACCGGAGCCCTAGTCGTCCTCCGGATCAAACTTCAGCAGCCGCTTCATCCGCGCCTGGCGCAGCACGAGCACGTACAGAAGCGACAGCGCCAGCGCGATGAGCGCGGGCACGAGATCTCCTTTGCGCGGCAGCAGAATGCCATGCGGCAGCCAGATCAGGACCGCGCAGATCAGAGCCGCGATGCGGTCGACGCGCAGCACGGCGTCATGACGCGTCTGCTCCGGCAGCGGATAGACCAGGCGCCAGACCGAATGCTTGTGCGACTGCGCCAGCGAACCCAGCTGTATGCCGCTCAGCCAGACGAACAGGAGACAGACGGCCGCCGAGCCCCAGCCCTGCAGAAGCCCCGAATAAGCGGACAGCATGCCCGAGAACATGCCGAGACCCGTTAGCCGCATGACGATGCCGCCAAGCTCCGTGCGGATAAGCGTATGCGCGTACAAATACGTAAACGCGCTCCGTTTGCCGTAAGAGACGAACCGTGCCAGCCAGGAGAGATACCGCCGGGACCGCACGGCGGCGGTTTCCGTCGGAACGTCGGCGAAGGCGCTGAAGAAGGCCATGTAGCGCCGGCGCGTCACCTGCTCCTCGGCGATCAAGGTCAGCCAGGGCAGCGGATACCGGGACTGCCGCGAATAGAGCAGCCAGAACAAGCCGCCGATCACGACGAGATACAGCAGCGTCTTCCAGAGCTCCGTCTGCAGCAGCGCGCCCGCGGCAATCGCGGTCGAGGCCCAGCGCAGCAGCCGGATGGCCCGTCTGCCGGCGCGCCCGACAAGCTGCCGCTCTCGCCAGGCGGCGAACAGGTTCATCAGCTTGAGCAGCAGCGCGAATATAACGATGACCAGCACGGGCGTCGTCGCCGGTCCCGCCAGATAAAGCGGCATATAGACCGCGCAGACGAGTAGCACCAATGCGGCGCAGGCAAGCCCGTTATAGCGGAAAGACCTGCGCAGGTAAGCGGGCATCTCCGCCTCGCGCGGCACCAGGAAGACGATGTCCGCCTCCCGCAGCCAAGTGCGGAGGGGACTCCAGCACAAGACCGGCGTCAAGGCGATGACGCCGACCAACGTAAACGGAAAGGAGGCCGGCATATTCCGCAGCAGCACCGCATAGCCGGCCAGCCCCGCGAGCAGGAGCATGATCACGACGCCGGGCAGCCCGCTTTGCGTCATGTCGCGGAAATACGGGATGCTGCCGCGCCAGAAGTCTCCGGCGCGCTTGCGCCATAACGACTCAATGGAACGATCCATGCGATCCCCCATCCGCCACCAGCCGGTAGAAGGCTTCCTCCAGCGATCCCGCGCCGCCGCCGCGGGCCATGCCGGCCGCCTGGCAGACGTCCGCCAGCGTGCCTTGCGCGACGATCGCGCCTTGATGCAGCACGATGAACCGGCTGCAGTACGACTCCACCGTGGACAAGATATGCGAGCTCATGAACACCGACGAGCCTTCCTTCGTGACCTCCACCAGCTTATCCAGCAGCGAGCGGATCCCGAGCGGGTCCAGCCCCAGGAACGGCTCGTCGATGACGTACAGCGACGGGCGCGCGAGCAGCGCGTTCATGATCATGACCTTTTGCCGCATGCCCTTCGACAGATGCGAAGCGAACGCGCGCCGCTTCGGCGTCATGTAGAATTCGTCCAGCAGGCTCTCGCTGCGCTTCTCGAAGAGCGCTTCCTCCACGTCGTACGCCATGCCCGTCAAGCGCAGATGCTCCTCCACCGTCAGCTCGTCGAAGAGCAGCGGCGACTCCGGCACGTAGGCCAGCGCTTGGCGGTACGCCTCCGGCTGCTCCGCGAGCGTATGACCGCCGATTCGGATCTCGCCCGCATGCGCCTGCATCAGTCCGAGAATATGCTTGATCGCCGTGCTCTTGCCGGCGCCGTTCAAGCCGATCAGCCCGACCATTTCGCCTGCGCCGACCTCGAAATTCAAATCATGCAGCACGGGCCGCCGGGGACTATATCCGCCTGTCAGCCCTTTGACTTCCAATACCGGTTTCATCGCGATCACCTCTTTGTTCTACCCTGAATACTACCAAATTTTCGAAGAAATGAAAAACGCCGCTCCTCCGCGCGCCCCGTTTCTTCTATATAAGAAAGACCGGCCCCAGTCATGTGGCATGACTGGAACCGGTCTCGAATGCTGCGGAGCCGTTGCGGCGAGGCGCTTTAAACGACTTTGATGGAGATGACGACGCCGTTCAGCAGCGTCAGCTCGACGGCATGTCCGTTCTCGAGCAAGGCCGCGTTGCCGACGACGGTAACGGTAGGGGATACGTTCAGTACCAACGCCTGCGTCCCGCCGTTCACTTCCTTCGTGATCGAGATCGTGGCGATTTGGCCTTGCGCGTTCAGCGACAAGGAATTGAACTTGCCGGTTTGCGTCGTCACCGCCGGCTGGTCGACCGCCGATTTGGTCACTTCGACGAATACGACTTTGTTTTGGAACGTGCGCACGAGCACTTCGTCGCCCGCCTTCAGCGCCGATACGTTAGCCTTCACGTTGTCGCGGAAAACGAACACGTTCGGATCGAGCGCCAGCGCCACTTCGCTGTTGTCGGATTTCACGACCGTGATGATGCCGTTCGAAGCGGAAGCCTTCAGCTTGCCCGTGATCGCCGCCGCGTCGTGATCCGGGAGTTGATCGTCCGTACGGTCAAGCAAAGCCGCCAGCTCGGCCCGCGTAACCGGCTGGTTCGGACGGAACGTGTTGTCTTCGTAGCCGGTGATCAGGTTCTTCTCGATGGCCACTTCCACGTAACCGACGGAGCCGGCCGGGATTTTGCCCGCGTCGCGGAAATTCAGCTGCGAGTTGCTCTTCGCTTTCGCTTCGGCTTCCAGGCCGAGCGCCTTCACGAGCAGCGTCGCCGCGAATACGCGCGTCGCCGGTTTATCGGCTTGAATCGCATCGTCCGTCTCGGTGAAGAGATCCTTCTCCAAAGCAACGGCCACGTAACCGACCGCCCATGGATACTTCTTCTTCAACTGGTCCGCGTCCTTGAAGTTCAGCTTCGTGCCCATCTCCGCGGCGGATTCCGCTTGGTCCTTCAATCCCATCAAGCGGACCGCCGCCACGATGGATTCGATGCGCGTAATGTGCTGCTGCGGCTTGAACGTGCCGTCGTCATAGCCGTTGAACACGCCTTTGGAAGCCAAGCGAATGATATATTCCATGGCCCATTTGAGATCGTCCTCGTCTTTGAAATGAAGATTGATCCCGCCCTTGCCTTTATCGTCGGGTTTGCCGATATTGCCTTTATCGTCGTGTTTGCCGCTGTTGTGTTTATCTTCATGCCCGTTACCTTTACCGTCGGCAAATGCGCTTCCCGCGCCTCCTGCCAAGGTCAGTAACGCCATCGATGTCACTGCCGCTTTCTTGAACATGGCTTTTTTCATGGTGATGCCACTCTCCTCGCGATGCGGTCCAGGCCGCTTTTTACCTTCGCTCATATCCTTCGCGAGGCTGCAAGGGCTTTCAGGGGGTGCCGTCCGCGACAATTGTCGGCTTACGATACAACAGGCTGCTGTCGCCTTCGGCCGAATACCTGATAATGCTGGGTTTTCAACGACCGCCCCGAAGCAGAAAAAATCTTCAGCCGGCTGCATCGTCCGGCCGAAACCGCGCCTTCAGCACGACTTCGTTATCCATTTTCGTCCACGCTTGCGCGAGTCCGCTTCGGCATGACACGAGCCCCGGCTTACCGCGCCAATTGCACGCAAAAGATGCAAAAAAACCGGAACAGCCCAAGGCTGGTTCCGGTTGCTGCCGTGCTATTGCGGCTCGCCGTCGCGTTTGGCTTTCAGCCACTTCGGCGCCCCTTTGTTTTTCCGTTCCCGCTCCAGCTCTTTTTTGGACTTCGCGGGTTTGGCCGGAGTAGCGCCCGGCTTGCTCGGCGTGCCCGCAGGCTTCGTTCCGCCTTGGCCGGCCGCAGCGCGCGCCGTCTGGCCGCCCGCTGCATTGGCCGTTCCGCCTGCCGAGCGGCGCGCCGTTATCGAAGCGCCCGCCTGACCTGGACGAACCGGCGCCGCGCTTGCCCGCTCCGGCCGCTGCCCGTCCGTTTGCCGCGCGCCCGAAGTATTGCCTTCGCGCCCGACCCGCGGAGCGGATTCGCGCCGGTAGCCTTGTTCCGGACGATTCCCCTGCTCCTCGCCCGGCGTCCATAACCGTCCGCGGTACATCGTCTTCTCCTGCAGGTCGATGCCGAGCTGCTTGCGGAATTTATCCATGATGAACAGCTGGTTGCGAAGAACGATGGACACCACCGTGCCCGGCTTGCCCATCCTTCCCGTCCGTCCCGAACGGTGCACGTAATGATCGGCGTCCAAGGCCGGATCCAGATGCACGACGAGCGGCAAATCCACGATGTCGAGACCTCGCGCCGCGACGTCCGTTGCCAGCAAAATCTGGCAGCGCCCGTCCCTGAACCGGGCAAGCGTCGCCGCGCGGCGCTGCTTGTCGGCATCGCCGTACAGCGTCTCCACCGAGAAGCCTTCGTACTTCAGCTTCGCCTCGTAATTCGCGATCTCGTCCGTTTCGTTGATGAACAGCAGCGCGGAGGCCGGCTTCAAGAGGCGGATGAGCCGCCTTGCCGTGTCGACTTTATCGCGCCGCTCGCTGACGACGTAATAATGCTCCACCCGGCTGCCGACCTGACGGTCGGCATCGACGCTGACCTGCCGCGGCTCCCGCATCCAGCGTTCCTCCACGTCCGCCATCGCCTGCGGCCTCGTCGCCGAGAAGAAGGCGATCTGGCGGTCGCGCAGCATGCCCTTGAGCAAGGTTTCCACTTCGATCGTCGAGCCGAGATTAAACACCTGATCGGCCTCGTCGATCACGACGAACCGGATGGCGTGCAGCTTCAGCTTGCCGGATTTCACCAGCTCGTGGATGCGCCCCGGCGTGCCGACCACGATATGCGGATGCTCGCGCAGCTTCTCCACCTGGCGCTGCATGGACGCGCCGCCGATCAGCTGCTGCGTCTTCACGCCGACGGCTTCGCCGTACGTCTCCGACACGCGGAAAATCTGCATCGCCAGCTCCTGCGTCGGCGCAAGCACCATGACCTGCACGCCTGCGTTCGCCGTGTCGACCGACTGGAGCGCCGGCAGCATGTACGCCAGCGTCTTGCCCGAGCCCGTCTGCGATTTGGCCGAAATATCATGGCCGGCCAGCAGCAGCGGAATCGTATCCGCCTGCACCGGGGTCGGCGATTCGATCTTATTGCTTCTTAACGCTTCGATCAGCTGCGGCTGCAGCTGCAACGTTTCCCAAGACACAGTCATCATCAAACTCCTCGTTTGCTTACTTTCGATTAAGCCATCGGCCCGCGACCCGGTCGGCAAACCGCGGAAACAGCCCGTACAAGCGGATCCCGATGGACGCCGACATCGGCAAGTCCACCTCCGGCGTCCGTTTTCGGATCACGTTCACGATCGCCCCCGCGACCCGCTCCGGCGTCAGCATATAGCCGCGCACGCGGCTGGCGTAGGACCCGTCGGGATCCGCCGTCCGCAGGAAGGGCGTGTCGATCGGCCCGGGATTGACGGCCGATACGGCGATGTTCAGCGGCGCGAGCTCCGCGCGCAGCGCGTTGGTAAAGCCCAGCACCGCGTGCTTCGTCGCCGCGTAGCCGGATGCTTTCGCCGTGCTTATTTTGCCCGCCATGGATGCGACGTTCACGATCTGTCCGCCGCCCTGCGCGCGCATGACCGGCAGCACGGCTTTCGCGCAGCGCACCGCGCCCATGTAGTTCGTGTCCATCATCGCCTCGAACCGTTCCAGCGGCGCGTCCTCGAATAGTTCGAAGACCCCGTAGCCGGCATTGTTGAGCAGCACGTCGATACGGCCGTACGTCCCCGCAACCCGGCGAACCACGTCCTGAACGGCGTCAAAATCCGTCACGTCCAGCTCATAAACGCCATGCTCTCCGCCGATCGACCGGGACAACCGTTCCAGTTTCTCCATATCGCGCCCCGTCAGGATCGGAATGGCGCCCAGCGCGGCCAGCTGCCTGGCCGTCTCCGCTCCCACGCCGCCCGCGGCGCCGGTAATCAGTACGATTTTCCCTTGTAACACGCGCATCACCTGACATTCAGTTTACTTCAACGGGGTCAAATAGGCAAAACGAATCCGCGGCCCGCAACGAAAACGGACAAGAAAAAAAGCTCCCAAAGGAGCTTGAATCATGCTACGATGCAATTAGGACCTGGATATCCAGTTCGCCTATCCCATCCATGATAAGCGGAATGGTCAGTGCTTTAGTCGCTGTAAAGCCTGCGGCCTGCGCGGAATGCACGACTTTCGGCGGGGTGATGTCCACCTTTACGCCCTGATTGAACAACATCGTGCTGGCATTGCCGCTGATCATATTGCCGAGCTCCGAGATCGCGCTTTTGCCCATCTCGTCCATTTCGGCGATGGCGTAGCCGCCCATCATGGCGGAAACCATTTTGAGCGCTACCTGCTCGCTTAAGCCGAATACGATATCCCCGTTCATTTGGCCGTTGATGCCGATTTGAATCCATATGTAGTTCTCTACGAATTTGATGTCTTTAATGCCGAGCTGCCCGGTTGAAGGTCTGATTTGAATCACTTGTTCGATCACGATTTTAGCGGATTCTAAGAAGGGATTAATATACTCAGCCTTCATCTTGAAGTAGCGCCCCTTTTTCGACGATTTCTTTCAAACTACTTACAATTATACAGGATTAATTAGGCCAAGTATACTATTCCTTGCAATATTTGCGGAAATATGTCGAACTCATGTCCCGACTATCCCCATGTCCATGCTTCAAATTGCCTGTTCTGCGGGCTTCGCTCGCAAAACTTAGCCTATGCTTCCGATGCAGTTTTGCTTTCCTCGCCGGATTCCCGGCCGCGGGCTTCGCTCGCAAAACTT
>NZ_JAAAMV010000022.1 GCF_009909185.1 Paenibacillus glycinis
GCGGGCTTCGCTCGCAAAACTTAGCCTATGCTTCCGATGCAGTTTTGCTTTCCTCGCCGGATTCCCGGCCGCGGGCTTCGCTCGCAAAACTTTTAGGAGGTTAAACGTGCCTAACGTATGGACCCATATGATATTCGGGCAGCGCTGCCTGCAGGCGCTCGGCGAAGAAGCGCTGATCGCGCAGCCGGAGCGGAGGCGCATGTTCAATATGGGCTGCCAAGGACCTGATTTTCTGTTCTATCATCATTTTCTGCCTTGGCAGAAAGACAGAACGATAAACAATTTGGGCAGCGCCATGCACGAACGGCATTGCGGACCCGCGTTGATGGACATGCTGGAGGCGGTCGACCATACGCCGGACTCGGATCCGTCCAAAGGCGCGGCGCTCGTTTATGCGCTGGGATTTCTGCTTCATCATCTATTGGACCGCGTCATGCATCCCTACGTATTCAGCCGTTCGGGCTTTCGCAAATGGGACCATCAGCGCTTTGAAGTCATGCTGGATACGCTTCTCGTTCGGAAGCTGCTGGGCGTAGAGACTTGGAAAACGGAGGTATGGCGCGAGATCGATATTGGGGGCGACCTGCCGGAGCCGATCGTGGACGCGTTCGAGCAAATTGCGGCGGTGCATTATCCGGAGACGGCGCCGCATATCCGTCGCGAGCAATGGGGAAGCGCGATGCGCGACATGATCCGGGCGCAGCGGTTGTTTCATGATCCTACCGGGATAAAGCGGGCATTGACGTTCAAGCAGATCGAGCCGTTCGTGTATAAACGCCAGCTGCCGAAGCTGGATATCTTGAACGAAGCGCGCCGCCCTTGGCTTGACCCGGCGGACGGCCGGACCAGGCACGACGACGACGTGTGGATGCTGTGGGACAAAGCGATGGAAGAAAGCGCGTCCGTCGTGAAAGCCGTCCTGCACTGGCTTCGCAGCGAAGAAGCGGAGCCGCAGGAGCCGGGCGGTGACGGCGCGCTTTCCAAGCATCGGCTTCGGGAAGCCGCGGAGCGCTTGATCGGCAACCGTTCCTACGAAACCGGACGGAGCTGCGACAGCGGCGCGTCCATCCGGTTCGAGGATCCGATTTGGGCGATCTGATCAGGAGACCCGATTGCCCCCGGCCCGGCGGTAACGAAGCCGGATCAACCGCAGGCGGTCGTAGAGCAGATCGAGCGAGGCGCCCTTTCCCTTCTCCGCTTCTTCGCCGTATACCTGATGCAGCACGGGTCGCAAATACCGGTCGCCGATCGCGTGCATCGCGTCCCATACCTGCTGCTGCTCGGCAGCCGGCATCTGCGCCAGCTCCTTCTCGATCAACGGCTCCAAATCGTAGCCTTCCGTGTCCAGCTTCTCGATTCGCTCCATCAAGTCCCGGCGCGGCAGGTCGATCTGCGCTTGAAGCTCCTCGATCGACTTCCCTTCTGCGATCGCGCGGAGCAGCTCCCGCTTCTCCTGCTGGCGATCCAGCAAGGCTTTGTATTTCATTTCCTTTTGTTTGAACATCCACTTCGTGTACGTCTTCGCGTCGAGCGTGTCGGCTACCCAATCGAGCGGAAATTGCGTTTCCCGTGCAAAGGCCGCCGTAATCGCCAGCACCTCCTCGCCGTAGGCCGTCTGCTTGGATTCGCCCCAGCCCGGAATCTGCAGCAGCTCCTCCGGCAGCCGGGGCACGAACGCGCTGATCATCCACAGCATCCGGTTCGTCGCGACCAGGTACGCCGATTTCTTGATGGCGACCGCCTTGGCGCGCCTCCAATCGCGAAGCGCGTTGAACAAATCCGCATCGCCGTTCATCTCTCCGTAGCACTGGACCATGGAATACAGCGTGCCGCTTCCTTCCGCGCTTTTGCGCTCCTCGAGCATCCCGTCGATCAGCGGCGAGAAGCCGTCTCCCATGTGGACGGCGATGCCGTGCCGGAACGCCGTCATCATCTCTTCCCAGGATCCTCCCTCGTACCAAACCGCCTGATCGCCGTCCCGGTTCCCCTCGGAATCCGTCCAGATGACCGACCAAACGCCGTTCTGTTCGCAAATCGACAGCTGCGCTTCGCGCGCCGCGCCGTCCTCCCCGCCCGCTTTCTCGAACGTGTTCAAAAATACGACCTGCATGCAGGCACCTCCATCGCATGTAATGATCAAACCCGAGCGCCGCGCGTACGCCGACTAGCGGCAACGGCGCGCGAACGCAAAAAAAGCACCCGCTTGACGCCAACGAATGGCGAAAAGAGGTGCTTCCTCACGTGCAACGATTTGATTGCTCACATCATAGCACAGCGCTTTCATGATGGCAATAGCCAAACGGACGGGTTCCTTCCGTCGCGCTTGTTGCCCGGTCCTCGAACCGGATGCTATGATAGACGAAATAAAGGAGGAACGCCCGCATGCAGCTGCCTGATTACGATTTTATGTCGGATACGACCGAACAAACGACGACGCGCTTCGTCACGTTCATCACCCCGAATTTGAAGCGCTTCGACTTGGCCATCATGACGACGAACCGCTTCTACGGCAAGAAGCTCATTACCGATCTGCAAAGCGGCCGCACCGCGATCATGGGCCAGGACGATCTGGACCAGGAAGGGTACTTGGAATTCACGTACAAGCTGAACGAAGAGGAAGCGGCGGATCTTCGCCAGTTTCTTGAATTCGTGGTCGGAACGGTGAATTTTACCGACTGATCGGGGTACACTGAAACGGGGACAACTACGATAAAACGCTGCCCTGGCGGGCGGCGGAGCGCGCTCCGCCGCCCGCACAAACAGAAGTAAGGCAGGGACGGCGGCCGATCGCTTGCTTGTATCGTAGGATCCCAAATCCGTTTCAGGAGGCAGCCGACTTGTTCAAAAAAGAAGATCGTCAATCGTATACGGATTTCAAATCAGTCGAATCCCAGCGCAACGACCTTGTCGCGGAAGAATTTCCCGAAGGCCCGTACGGTTCCGAAATCCAGTCTGCTTCGCTTGGAAAAAGCACGCCTTGGCGGATGGACATGCGCTCGCCGAACCGGTTCGATTACGAGAACCGCGAGCTGCACGAGGGGATCGGACGCGACTATCCCGGAGAAGACAGCTACCCGGATGCCATAGATGAGCCTTAATTGACCGCATGAAGTAACAGCCCGCTCGGAAAGGATGCCCGCTAACGGACATCCTTTGCCGAACGGGCTTTTTTGTCGGCCGACGACGCGCGGCATCAGTAGCGGAGCTGCTTGCCGAACAGCAGGGCGTTGCTGAGCGCCCGGCCCGGCTGCGTCACGGTACGTCCCTGGAACAACATGCCCGACGAAGCGCCTCCGTCGAGATTCATCGCCTGGCCGGCGCCGAGCTGAAGCATGATCTCCGCCCACTGCTTCATCGTCGCGCCGGGCACCGTCGCGATCAGAATCGACCCGTCCCTGCGAATGGCGATGCCGCTGCGCGCCCCGCCGCCGGTCAAGATCTTGGGATCGCGAAATCCCTCGGCCGCGGCATCGAGCGCGACTTTCCCGTCCGCGACGAGGCGCGGACCCGCGCCGACCGCGGTATGCACGCCGCTCCAATCGACGGAGGCGCCGATCAGATTCGTCGTGCGAAGCGTGTACGAGACGCTCGCGCCGACGCTGAAACGCTCGGCTTGCCCGGCCTCGCCGCCTTGATAGACGATCACGAATCCATCCGCCGGAATCGCGGCGTCTGCGCCGTGACGGATCGCGGTTACGACGCCGCGCTGCACGACGACGGCATTCTCGGCCGCGAAGCCGAGCGTCTTGCCGCGCTGCGGCGTGAAGAGGGTCGCGGCCGATTGGCCCGTCGGGAGCCGGTTCATGAAGTACGCGTACCATGAACGCGTTCTTCCGTCCGCCGCCGAGACCGTGCCGTTAATGCTCAGCCGCAGCGTATCCATGACGGCGCCGCCGTCCCATTTGAACCCGATCGTCGTGCCCGTGTTGCCGATATGCGCCGGTTGGCCGCCGCTGATGAGCATGCCGTACGGGTCCGGGATGCCGCTGTAGGAATCGAAGAAGGCGCCGTTGATCGCAATATCGGCCTGATAAGCCGATGCGATGCCCGCCAGCGACTGCGTCGTGCCGATTCTGCGGTTGGCGTAGCCCGCCGTGACCGGCATGCCCTTGGGAATCGTCACGGTTCGCACGGCGAAGCTTCTGCCGGCAATCTTGACCGTGCGGGCCTCGAGCTTCGGCTCGAACGCCAATTTGACCGGCATGGCCGGCTTGGCGACCGTAACCGGCAGCTTCAGCGCGCCCGCGTAGCCGGCGGATGCCGGGGAGACGCTGATCGTAAGCGTCGTCCGGCCCGGCGCGACCGGCGTCAGAACGCCGGCGGCATTAACCTTCGCGACCGCCGGGTTTCCCGTCGCGTAAAGCACTTGCACCGGCGCGGACAGCTTCAGCTTCCGCCCGGCCGGGAGCTGGACGCCCATTGACAGATCGATGGCGGCGGCGGGATAGGTCAGTTGGACGGTTTGTTGCTGCCCGGCCGAAGCGCCGCTTCCGGTCACGGCCTCAGCCGGCCGCGCCGATGGCGACACCGCCAGCATCGCCGCGAGCAGAGCTGCGGCCGCTATAGTCTTGCTATTCGTTCTCTTCATGCTGCGCGTAACTCCCTTGTTCGTGAATTTCGGCGAGTCCGGCGAACGCGGACGGCCGGATCATGGTGCTCCTTTCCTATTTGTCGGCCAATCGGGGGAAAATTTGAACGCAAGCGCGATTGTTTACAGGCCTTCCATCAACGTCGTTTCCTCCATCGTCCGGCCGCTTGGCGAGACGCGGTACGTCTTCACCTCGAAGGGCCTCAGCGACACGCGGCTTGCCATGCCGAGCGCCGGCAGGCATACTTCCGTCTCGCGCGCGATGCCCGTCGGCTCGTAGAGACGAAGCAGGTAATCGTCGCCTTGTTCCATCGCTTTGAAGGCGCCGAGCTGGACGGCATCGTCCTTCAGCTCGATCAACGGCAGCGCTCTGGCGCCGCGTCCCGACGGGAAGAACGACAGCGCGTACGGCGCCTCGCCGAGCTGGGTCGCTTCGCGGTCGACGCGCGCGAGCCGTTCCCGCGCCGTTCCGGCATTCAGCCAGAATCTGAATTCCCGCTCGCCTTGATCGATGCGCGGCGAGAAGCGGTCCTGCACGATCAGCGGGCGGTCCATGATCGGATGCGTCGTATACCCCGGACTGCGGAGCAGCGTCGGACGGATGACGCCTTCGCGAAAATCGGAGCCGTACGTGCCGTCGTTGATCAGCGTCACCGCCCCTCCGTCCGCGCGGGAGCAGGCGGCCGTCCATTTCTGCGCGACCGTTTCCTGGCCGTCCGCGTTCAGCTCCTGCACGCCGTAGACGGTCTGGCCGCAATAGCCCGGTTCCGCGAGCGTCGTCGGAATCGCCAGCTTCAGCAGCTTGTCTTTCTCGTTCCAGAAGACGCGCGCATGCACCTCGAGCTGGCTGCCCTGCTTCGGCAGCTTGTAGGTCAGCACCAGCTTCGATTGATTGTAGGCGAGCACGGCTTCGACGACCGTGCGCACCTCTCCGTCTTCGACGACGCGCACGGACGGGAGCAGCGCATGGCGCAAACCGGAGAAGTCCGAGCCCGCTCCGCGGTCCATCAGCTGGAACGAACCGATATCCGGCTCGAAGCGGTTCGCGTCCATTCGCCAGGGATCCTCGTTGTCCGCGACGACGACCGGCCGAAACGCGCCCGCCTGCAAATACGGAACGCCGTTCACGGCATACGCGTCCAATAACCCGGTGTGCGCGTTGATAACGGCTTCCAGCGTTCCGTTGGCGAAGACGATGCGCCCGTTCTCGATCAAAGACTTCGGCGCCGGACGTACCGGCAGCATCTCGATCCGGCAGTCGAAGCGGTTCATGGAAGACGGCGCCAGCTCCGCCCGGAACACGACGCGTTTGCGCCAGTCGAGGTTGATGTTGCTGTGCTCCTTCTCCGACTGGGAGGGAATGCGCATGCCGTCCCGGTATACGACCGGATTCGAGAATTCCGGCTTCCAGTTCTGATCGGCCAGCATGAATTCGCAGGCGAATTCCCCCGTAACCGGAAACGGATGCGGATTATAGACGAGAATCGGATATTCGCCCTCGGCGGCTTGGCGTTCGCCCGCTGCCAGCGCGAAGAACGCGCGCGCCTTTAGCCTGGAAACGGTTTCAAGACCATGGCCGAGCAGCCGCAGCGAGGCGTCTTCCGCCGGCTGGACGGAGGAGCCCGGCAGAATGTCGTGGAATTGTGCCGTCATCAGATCGTAAGCAGCCTCGCGAAGCTCGGCTTTCGGATAGGTCAGCTTGCCGGCGATGGCGGCGGACGAGAGCATTTTCTCCGTCGCGTACAGCTCGTTCTCGAGAAGACGATGCTTCTGCTTGATCCGGATCATGGAGGTGTAGCAGCCGACGAACCGCGGATTCAGGTCGCCCTCGTGCCCCGGCAGTTCGGCACCCCGCTCCAGCTCCGCGAAGTACGCCTCCGGTGTCGAGTGCGCGATTTCCACGGCGTCGCGCTCTTGGATCAGCTCTCCGATATCGTCCAGATCCCGCCTCGAAGGACCGCCGCCGTGATTGCCTACGCCCCAGAGAAAAACGCCCAGCTCTTTGCCGGCATTCGCGTCCAGCCACTTCTCGATCGCCTGGCGCGCTTGCCCCATCTGCGTGTTGTAGAAATGCGTCTGATGCGCCAGCACTTCCGAGCCGTCGAAGCCGATCCAGCGAAAGTCGCGGTCAGGTCCGGCGGTGCGGTCGTCCGGTCGCATGAACAGATAGGAATCGTAGCCCGCCTTAGCCATCAGCTGCACCAAGCCGCGCGAATGGCCGAACGAATCGAAGTTGATCGCCGTCGTCGGCCTCGCCCCGAACTTCTCGCCGAAATACGCGCGGCCGTGGAGCATTTGCCGGACGATGGATTCTCCCGAGGGCATGTTGCAGTCCGGCTGCAGGTACCAGCCGCCCATGATATGCCAGCGGCCCTGCGCGACGAGCGCCTGAATGGCCCTGAACAGCTCCGGCTCGTATTCCTCGATCCACCGGTACAGGATCACTTCGTTATGGTTGAACACATAGCCGTCATACTCCCTGCAAAACTCCGCCGCCGCGCGAAACGTCGATACCGCCGCAGCCGCTCCTTCCTCCCATTCCCACTGCCACACGGGATCCAAATGCGCGTTGCTGAGCAAATGAAGCTTTGCCATCGGAACAGCCCTCCCGAACACGATATGTTTGTTGCGAACAAATATTGTTCCTTTTAAACATACAATACCGTATCCATTATCCGCTGTCGATAGGGAAGTTCGCGTGTTTAACGCAGGAGCGTTCCGTCAACCGACCCATGTAAAATTATGGAACTTCCTTCTTGCAGCCCCGTATGAACCAATCAACGAAACGAAAAGGAGGAAGGCGGCATCATGGACGCTTCGACGGGTTTTTCGATCGTTTCTTCATTGGGCATCATCTTGTTTATCGTGTACGGGTTGTTTATTCTGCTCGGTTTATACGCGCTCTACCTGCTCATCAAGTTCTTGCTGCGCGGGATCGAAGCGCTGGATATCTATCTGAACGAGAAACGGAACCGGCGTCTCTAGCCGTCCGCAAGGAGATCGCTAATGGTGAACGGCGCGCCGTTTAACAGGTTGTCCTGCCTCGGCGGCCGCAAGACCGTTAACGGTCGTGCCGCATAAGGAACGGAGGGATGTCGATGCGCAAATTCCAGCTTATTTTCGCCGCGGGAATCGTGCTTCTGATCGGGCAAATCATCGTTCCTGCTACCGCTGCGTCCCCGCACCGGTCCCGTCGGCGAGCCGCACGGACTGGATTGGGAAGGGCTTGTTCAAGGCCTGTGCACCGTATTCATGGTCATCGGCGTGGGGTTTTTCGGATGGATGAACGAGCGGGATAAATAACAGGAGCCAAACCAGATGACGAAAAACATACACGACTTCAGGAGGCCGCCCGGCACTGCCTCCTATTCGCGCGCATAGGGGACGGGAAATTGTCGCCGCTTCAATGTCTGATTCAAGCAATCGCGCGCTAGCTTAACGACCGCGTAAACTGGCGCTACTACCTTCACGGACAAAAGCCTGTCAGCTCTACCGCTAACAGGCCACGGTGATTTGCCGTTCGAAATGTCTGCCGCATAGGCGGTTACCGGTACAGCGATCGCGATCGCCAGCGCCGCGCCTGCGAGTTTCCAATTTCTCTTCATCGATGAATCCCTTCCTTATTTCAGATTGCCTTCCCTACTTTCGAAGGCTGCATGGTTTAAGATACGGGAACATTCTGAAATGAATCTGAAACGCTCGGAAGAGTTATACGAAAAGTCGTCCCGATCTGCGGCTCGCTCCACACTTCGATCTTCGCGCGGTGCGCATCCGCAATTTGTTTGGCAATTGCAAGCCCGAGGCCGGTGCCTTCCGATCGGCGCGTCCGGGCTTTATCCATTCGGTAAAATCGTTCGAAAATACGTGGCAGATGTTCCTTCTCCATGCCGATACCGGTATCGGTTACGGTGAAGGACGTTTTCTGCGGCGTCGTTTCCAAAGAAGCGATGACTTTACCGCCCTCCCGGTTGTATTGGACGGCATTCTCGATCAAGATCAGGATGAGCTGCCGTATGCGGACCTCGTCCGCTTCGATGATCGCTTCAATCTCGTCATGGGCGTCCTTTCGGTTTCCCCATTCCAGTTGCACCTGCTTCGACTTCGCAATCGGTTCCAGTTGCTCCAGTACGTGACGAATCGCGGAGCTCAAAGAGAATCGCGAGACGACCAACTCCATTCGTCCGCTATCGCTCCGTGCAAGCACAAGAAGATTGTCGACAAGCCGGCTCATATGATGAATCTCCCTGCCTGACTTTGTCAGTACGTTGCGGTGGAAGTCAGGCAGCTTATCGCTCTGCTCGCCTAGTACTTCATAAGCGGATTTCAAAATACTAAGCGGCGTCCGCAGTTCATGTGAAGCATCTGACGTGAACTGCTCCTGCCTACGGAAGGCTTGCGCAATCGGCCCCATCGCTCGTCCCGCCAAAAAAAATCCCGCTGCTCCGCCGGCAGCAAGCAAGAGCAATGCGAACCCTGCAAAAGCCCATCGCAGTCGTGTCATGAGCGCGATATCGCTCGTCGCTTCTTGCGCTACGATAATCCGGAAGTCTTTGATTTCTCCCGCTGGGATGACAATCCCGCCCATTCGAAATGTTCTACCCTCCGCACGAACATTATGGAACTTATTGTCGACCGGTTTTGCAAAGAGGCTTGGCAAGAGCGCCGTGAATGGAAAGGTCTCCCCCGATGCAAGCTTGCTTTCCTGCGCATCGCTCTCCGGTATCGATTGGAAAATAATCTCCCCTTTCGGATCGAGCAGCCACGCCATTTGGTTCAATTGTAAGCCCGTCGGTGCAAAGACGTTATTGGGCTTCGTTTTATCGACCGAGGCGTCGAACAACGATTGCCCTTTTGGTGATTCGACCAGTTTCTGCAGCTCTGTTTCATATTGCTTGCTTAATGACAGGAGTTGATTGTCCTCGGTCGTCGTCAGCATATGCTGCACCATCCATAAGGAGAAGACTGCGGAGATGATGAGAATTATACCCACGGTCAACGAGAATTCTCGCGTCAACCGGGTTCGCGTTTGTTTGAACATGACTTCACTTCCCACCCGTTGTAAGTCGGTAGCCTGCGCCGTAGACACTTTGGATGCATTTTGCCTCATGAGGCCCATCCACTTTTTTACGAAGCAATTTGATCGTGGCATCGACGACGTTCAGCGTCACGTCCGAACCAAGCCCCCATACCTGATCGAGCAGTTGTTCGCGGGAAAGCACTTGTCCCGCATGCCGCATCAAGCAGACAAGCAATTGAAACTCGCGCCTTGTCAGGGCGATTGTCTCGCCTCTCCTTGCGACTTCGAATCGGTTCAAATGGGCCGTTAACTCACCCAGACAAAGCGTATCCGACGATCGGTAGCTTCGATCCTGCCTCCGGAACAAAGCGAACAACCGCGCTTCCAGCTCTTCGAATGCAAAAGGCTTAATCATATAATCATCAGCCCCTGCGCGAAGTCCTTCCACCCTGTCCTGCACGGCGTCTCTTGCCGTCAGCAGCAGGATAGGGGTATGGTTCTCCTTGCCGCGGATCTCCCGCACGAGTTCAAGACCCGTTATCTCGGGCAGCATCCAATCGAGCACGTATACGTCATATTCGCCAGCAGCGATGGCCTCTTTTACCTGCAGGCCGTCCTTCATCCAATCTACGACATGATATTGCCGCTTCAGTTGATGCTCGGTTAACTCCCCAAGCGTCTCATCGTCCTCAGCCAGCAGAATACGCATGATCCCCTTACCTCCTGTGTCGATTTTCATAGCACTTAAATATATCAATTAAATCTGAAATGAACATGAAAAAAGGCCACCTTGTCGCAGGTAACCTTTTCGCCGCAAATCGCATTTCATATCCTTTTGCTTTGGCCTAACCGCTCGCAAGTTCGCTCCCGTTAACTGATCATCTTCAATAACGAACTTAACCGATACTTATCGAATACAGTCGTCGCTGCTTCCAAGTCGACTTGCCACAAGCACTCTTCGAGGTTGCATTCGATAGGCACCTCGACGTTAATTCGAGCAAGCGTTCTTGAAAGATGCAGCATCTCCAAATCGGATTCTATCTTTGCTTTAATGCTTTTCGATAAATTGTCCAAGTTACTGAGAATGCCATCAATGGACTCGTATTCAATCAGCAGCTTTAGCGCCGTTTTCTCGCCGATCCCCCGAACGCCCGGATAATTATCGCTCGTGTCGCCGGTAAGTCCTTTCATCTCGATGACTTGGAACGGATGGATGCCCTTATCGACTTTCAGGAAATCCAAATCATAGACGGCATAGTTGCCTCTGCCTTTCTTCATGATCACGACATGAACACGGTCCGTAACCAATTGAAGCATATCGTGGTCACCGGTCAGGATATAAACGTGGCCCAGCTGACTTAGCTTTTGCGATACCGTCCCGATGCAATCGTCGGCTTCATAGCCTTCGAGGCCAATGTTAGGGATCTCAAGAGCCGCTACGATATCCTTAACAAGCGAAAATTGCGGTGCCAGGTCCATTGGCGCTTCGGGTCTGTTCGCTTTGTAGTTAGAGTAAAGGTCCGTTCGGAACGTCTTGCTTCCCATATCCCAGCAGCAGAGCACATGCGTCGGTTCAAACCGGTTCACGGCATCGAACAAGTATTGCATGAAACCGTAGACGGCGTTCGTGGGCGTGCCGTCCGCCATTCTCCGCGCGTCGTACGACTGGGCGAAAAACGCTCTGAACAGCAGCGCCATGCCGTCGACGATCAAAATCTTGTTTTCGTTCATCGGTGCGTCCATCCTATTCTCTCAAAATATACTACCATCATAGAATAGAAGGCTCCTTGCCGCAATGCTATCGCCGGATTGGATGCATTTACAAGGCTTCGCCGCCGTCCAGGACGCGGTCCGCGATTCTCTCGAAATAGAGCGCCGAGTCGGGCCGGTTCATCCGCGCTTCCCAAGCGGCCGCCCATTTGGATAAGCTTCCGATCAGCTCCTCGATATCGGTGCGGCAATCGACGAACCATTGATCGTAGATGCCGGTCATGAACGGTTCCGTGCCGATCTTCGGCAGCAGCGCTTTGACCGCTTCATACTTGGCGTATTCGTCTTCGATGAACAAGCTGCGCTTGAGCTCCTCCGCGTAGTCCAGCAAATCGCAGGAGACCGTCGCTTGCAGGCCAATGCGTTTCCCGCTGATCTGCAAGATCGAACCTCCGTCCGGCAGCTCCAGCAGTTTCTTCAAATGCCCCAGATATACCCTCAAATTATTCAAGGCGTTCGGCAGGTGCTGCTCCGGAAAAAGCGCGTCGCACAGCTCTTCCCGCGTACAGGACGCATGCATGCCCAAGTACGCCAGAATATTCTTCGCGTACCGTTTGTCCCAGCCGGCCGAGAGAGGAACGCCGTTCAGGCGAACCTCGAACGAATGGAACAACGAGATGGTCAATATCGGATTGGAACGCGGTTTAACCGGCGCTCCGCCTTGCACCGCGGAACGGATCACGGAGGGCAGGTGGCCGGACAAGCTCGACTTCGTCCGCGGAGACCGCTCCGACACCGAAGCCTTCCGAAGAAAATCCATGATCCATTGCGCCGTCAGCTCGGGTTGGTCGATGAAGATCGCGTTGGCGGCATTCGGCACGACCAGGAAGGTCCCGTTCTGAAAATAGCCGGCCGTGATCGATTGCAGCGTCGGCAAGTAGAGCTCGTCCCGCTCCCCCGCGAGCAGCAGCGTAGGGCAAGCGGCTTTATGCGTTCCGTCGATCGGACGATGATGCATCTGCATGATGAACAAGCTCAAGTAGAACTGTTCGTTCATCTCGTCGTAGGCGCGTCTGACCGCCTCGAAGAGCGCTCCTTCGCGATGAAGGGTCAGGAACGGAAGCAGCTCGCGGCGGGCGACCGTCTTCAGTCCTTCCCGCGCGACCAGATTCAAGTAATAGTCGAGCAACTGCTCGCCCTCGATCGCGGGATAGAAGACGACCATCGACAATAGCACGAGCGTCTTGACGCGCTCCGGATACCGATCGGCAAAAGAGGTTGCCAGAGAGCCGCCGAAGCTGCCCGATAATATGCACGTCCTTGATAGATAGCGCATCGAGCGCGCCGGCAAGCATGCCGCAGAGCAGATCCCACGACAGAAGCGATTCTTGCGAATTGCCGCCGTCGTCCGTATGCTCGTCCGGCCGCATATCCATGAGCAGCAGGTGATAGCTTTCGCTCAAACGGTCTTCCAGCTCTCCCCAAAGCGAGCTGTTGAAGCCGTTTCCATGCAGCAGCATGATCGTCTCCGCCGAAGGCTGATTCGACTGCCTAAGGCGATAAGTAATCATCGGTTTGGGGACGCGCTGGTCAGACAAGCTCAAGCCTCCTAATCGGAACGATTTCCAGGGCAGCCCCATGGAAAAGTTAGTTGTCGATCCGTCATTTGTAACGATTATGTAACGTACGATTTACTATTATTTTAGCATAAGGCGCAGCTTTTTCGACACATATAACATTATTTGGAAAACTAACCGCAGCTACCTTTTCTGAATCATGCCATGTCGATCGGCATTATGTTACGCGGGAGGAAACCATGGATACGAATACTAGGAATGATAACCCGGACGGACTGCGCGAACCGACCTGTACGGCGGAAGAATTCCACGCACTGCTCCAGACGATCGCCGCGAAAATATCGGAAGCGCAGGCGTTCGTCGAACAGGAACGATTCAAGGAACGTCCCCGTTATCCCGGAAGCCCGACGAAGCTTTAATGGAGCCCGCCCATATGACCATATGGCAGGTTCCTTTTTCGTTTCCGGTAAAGAAATATACGTCGATGACGCGAAGGCGTTCCATGTTCGTCGGCATTACGTTTTTCGGTGGATACGGAGAATGCTTCGGTCGATACGAAAAAGCCGATACGTCTCGAACCGTTCGGCATGGACGGCGATCTGCGATCAGCTTCGACCGCCGCGAAGCGAATCGTTGTCTTCCGAACTTGGCCCGTGAGTTCGCCGATCAAGGATGCCAACCTAAAAAAACCGTCCGACCTCATCTGTTTCCGGATGCAGTCTGACGGTTCATGCATGCTTTCTCGTTACCCATGTTCGTTATTCATGTTCTTGCTCATGCCAGGTCATTCAAGATGCGGCCGGCAATTAGAAGCGAATCATCGTTCGCCGCGAATAAACTCGCCGATGCGTATCGCAGCCTCCCGGAGCCGCTCTTCGCTTTCCACGAGCGCGATCCGGACATAGCCTTCGCCTTCCGCCCCGAACGCATCGCCGGGAATAACGGCGACGCCTGCTCTTTCGAGCATTTCCCGGGAAATTCGACGCGAATTCCAAGGATCGGCCAGCTCCCAGCGCATATCGGGCAATTTGGCCCATAGGAACATCGTCGCCTTCGGGCTGCCGACCGTCCAGCCTTGCTCCCGGAGCGCCTGGATGAACGCGTCCCTGCGCTTCTCGTATATAGGTCCGACTACTGGACCCGTTCCTCTCATATCTTCTGCCAGCGCGACAATTCCCGCTTCCTGTACGGGTAGAAACACGCCGTAATCGATATTGGCCTTCAGCTCGCGCATCGCCGCAACCGCCTCGCGGTTGCCGGCAAGGAAACCGATCCGCGCGCCGGCCATATTGAAGCTTTTGGACAGGGAATGAAATTCGACCGCGGCATCGATCGCGCCCTCTGCCTGAAGGATGCTCGGCGGCCGATAACCGTCGAAGGCCATTTCCGAATAAGCCAAATCATGCACGATGAGGACGCCGTGCCGCGAGGCAATCTCGACCGCATGCTTGAAGAAGGCCAAGTCCGCCACCGCCGATACCGGATTGCTCGGATAATTGAGCAGCATGAATTTGGCGCGAGCCCATACCTCCGCCGGTATGGCGGAGAAATCCGGCAAATAGCCGTTCTCCGCCCGCAGCGGCATCAGGTATGGCTCGATTCCCGCCAGCGCCAGGCCGGCCGCGTAGACCGGATAACCCGGATCCGGCAGCAGCGCGATATCGCCGGGGTTGCACAGCGCAAGCGCCAGATGCCCCAGGCCGTCCTGCGAGCCCATCAAGGAAACAAGCTCCTGCTCGGGATCGATCGCGATGCCGAACCGGAACGCCAGCCATTCGGCCGCCTGCTGGAGAAAAGCCGGCGTTCCCTTCGAGCCGGGATAGCCGTAGGCATCCTCCCGCAGCGCAGCCTGGCCGAGCGCGCGCCGGATCGCCGGCGAAGGCGGAAGATCGGGGCTGCCGATGCTGAGATCGATGACGTCCAGTCCCCTTGCGGCCGCGTTCCGCTTCCACTCCGCTACCTCCGCGAAGATCGACGATCCCAGCCGCGACAGCCGGTCCGCGCGCCAAGATTTCGTAGTCAACCGCTTCTCCCCCTCGTTTCAGCTCCAAATGCGGTCAAAATCTTCTTCTTTGAAACCGACCGTCACCTTGGTGCCGTCCGTCACGACGGGCCGCTTGATCAACCGTCCGTTGGATGCCAGCAGGGCGATCTTCTCCCCGTCCGTCAGGCCTGGAAGCTTGTCCTTCAAGCCCATTTCCTTATACGCTTCGCCGGAGGTGTTGAAAAACTTCTTCGCTTCCAGACCGCTCTTCTTCACAAGCTCCGTCAGCACCTCCACGGGCGGCGCGGCCTCGAAGACGTTGTGCGCCTCCAGCTCGTACCCTTTGCTCTTCAGCGATTTGATCGCCATGCGGCAGGTTCCGCATTTGGGATATTCATAGATCGTTAGCTTCTTCATCGTGATGCGTGCTCCTATCGTTTGGTTTCGATCATGACGAACGAGGCGCTTGCGTCAAGCCAACCGGTATGTCCCGCCGTCCGTGCGCCTCCTTCAGCGCAATGCTTAAAGCCGTTCGAGCTCGGACTCCAGCCGGCGCAGGTCATCCGGCAGCGAGGCCTCGAACGTCATCCGCTCCCGCGTGACGGGATGCGTGAACGACAGGATCGCCGCGTGAAGCGCCTGACGGTCCACGCCAGCCTCCAGCCGGCCCGAGGCCGCGGGCGCGGATCGGTCTGTGCCGGCATGCTCTGTCACGCGTGCCGCAGCCCCTTCCTCGGCTGCGGCGCCGGTCGCCGGTCTGTTGGCGTCCATCCCGTCCCCGGCCGCCGCGCCGGCGTAGCCGTACAGCTTATCCCCGATGAGCGGACAGCCGATATGCTTCATATGGACGCGGATCTGATGCGTCCGCCCCGTCTCGAGCTTCAAATTCACCTTCGCCGCCGCGCCGTTGCCGTAGATATTCTCCACCGCGTAATGCGTAACGGAAGGATACCCGTCCGGCGTCACGACCCGCAGATGCGGATTGTCCGTATCGCGGTCGATCGGCTCGTTCACCGTGGCCGCCGGCTCCGCGGGACAGCCGTACACGTAAGCCCGGTAGCGCTTGTCGACTTCGCCGCTCTGCAGCTGTTCCGACAACTGCTGGTGGACATAGGCGGTTTTCGCGATGGCCACCAGCCCCGACGTTTCTTCGTCCAGCCGATGGATCGGCCGGAACCGCACCCGTTCGCCGCGTTCCTTCCAGTGGCGAACGACGCCGTTCGCCAGCGTCCCCGTATAGTGGCCATGCGTCGGATGCACGATGAGGCCGGGCGGCTTGTTCACGACGAGCAGGTCGTCGTCCTCGTACACGATGTCGAGCGCCATCGGCTCCGGCAATATATCGTCCGACTCCTCCTGCTCCATCCGAAGCTCGAGCAGATCATCCTTCGCGACCCGGTCGTTCGTATAGACGCGCCGGCCGTTGACCGTAATGCCGTGCTCCGTCAGCTTCAGCCGCGACAGCAGCTTGCGCGAGACGCCGAGCCGGCGCTCCAGCACGGCGCGCACCGTTTTGCCGTCGTCCTCCTCGGCCACGCGCACCGCGAGCGGAGTATAATACAATGTCTCCACGCTCATGAATCGCGCTTCCGGAACACTTCCGCGCTGCGGACGTATTCCGTATCCTGCACGCCTAGCTTCGCGTTGGCCGCGCGCGCCGCCGCGAAGAAGTAATCCGACAGCCGATTCAAGTACATCATGACCGGCTCATGCACCGCGATGTCGGCGCTCAGCGTCACGGCGCGGCGTTCCGCCCTGCGGCACACCGTCCGGCATACGTGCAGCAGCGCCGATACTTCGCTCCCCCCCGGCAAGATAAACCGGGTAATCTCCGGCGCCGCCGCGCCATGCGCGTCGATCCAGCCTTCCAGGCGCGTCGAAGCTTCCGCCGTCAGCTTGAATTCCCGGCCGGCCGGATCGCGGAACGCCAGGTCGGACCCGCAGTCGAACAGCTCCTGCTGAATCTCCGCCAGCTCCGCGACCATTTCCCCCAGCCCTTCGCGCGCCGCCGCGGCTGCCGCTTGGCCGACGAAGCTGTTCAGTTCGTCGATGGTCCCGTACGCTTCGACCCGGCTGTCGTCCTTGCGCACGCGCCCGCCCTTGACCGACGTTTGCCCGCCGTCTCCCGTTCGCGTATATAGTTTCATTGGCGAATTCTCCTCCCGCAGCCTTGTAGTCTCGTTAAAACTACGTCCACTATAGCATAAAAAACCGGCGCGAGGCACAGCTCGGGCCGCTGCGCCATCTCCCGTCTCCGTTCGCTATGATCGCCACGGGACATGCCGCCCCGCGGCGCTTCGCATTACACCGAACGGCTGCCGCTCATCTTACCCTGCGCATGCCCCTTCCGATAGACGGCCAGCAGGACGAGACTGAACAAAAACGCGGCAAGCGACATGCCGGACAGGAGCAGATAGAAGCCATGGCCTTCGAGCCGCTGGTAGAGCCAGCCGCCGCCGTACGAAGCGACGATGCCCGACACGCCGAAGAATACGAGCGCCAGCACCGTCTGCCCCGTCGCCTTCCATTCGTCCGGCACGATCCGGTACAAATATTGAATCGCCGCCGAATAGAGAATCGGGAACGTGAACACCTGCAGCAGCTGCAAATACGTCATGGCATGGGGATCCGTGATCCAGGCCGACAGGAAAAACCGCAGGAAGTAGAAAAAGCTGGCGAAGGCGATAAGCGCCATCTCCCGCCCGCCGCGCATCCACCAGAAGCTTAGCGCGAAGACGAGAATCTCGCTGCCCGCGGCGAGAAACCAGGCTTGGCCGACAAGCTCGGATCCGCCTCCGAGCGCATGCAGGTGGACGCCCAGGTATGTATCATTCATCCGTGAGGGCACGGCCGCAACGAAGACGAGCACGAGAAACAGCAGCGTTTCGCGATGGCCCAGAAATCTGCCCAGGCTCTTGAACGAGACCGGCTTGCTCGCCGCCGGCGCGTCGCGCAGCATCAGGCAGACGACGAAGCTCACCGCGCCGAAGCCCGCGAACAGGAGACCGAGGCTGCTTTTCCCGAAATAAAGCATGACATAGCCGACGATCAGCGACATCACGGCGTAGCCCAGCGCGCCGAAGGTCCGTATCGAGCCGTAGCTGACCCGGGCCGCCTGCGAAGTCTGGAAGTTCAAGCTTTCCGTCAGCGGATCCATCGGCATCAGGAAGAAGAACAGCAGCATCGTGAAGAGCACGAGCACGAAGAAGCTCTCCGACGTGTAGAGAAAATACCCGACGACGGTCGAGCAGGCGATCAGCAGCAGCAGCACGCCCCGGATCGTCTTGGCCCGGTCGCTGATCATGCCCCAAAACGGCGAGGAGAAGATCGAGACGAAGCCGCCCGATCCGACGATGATGCCGATCCGCACGGCCGACAGCCCTTGGGCGTCCAGATAGACGGGGAGAAACGAGATGAAAATCGCCAACAAGGCAAAAAACAAAAAATTGTACGCGCGCAAGCCTGCAATGGCATTCATAATGATCGATAAGTTCCCTTCTATAACGGAGGCGCGAGGACAAAAGAAAAGAAGTCCCTGAAAGGACCTCTTCGCGAAAGGCTCTGCTCTTATGTTCAGCTCGACGTCGATGCGCCGCCCATCCTTCTTCGAAAACGCATGTATTCGTTGATCTTGGTATCCAGCATCCGGCTGAGGCCGATGACTTTCTCGGAACTGAACGTCGCTTCTTCCACGTAAGATTGTTCCATCTTCAAACGCAGCGCATAGATTTCGTCTTCCAATCGACGTATAGACGATGAGGACTTCAGCGTAAGACCCGTTTTAGCACAAGTCATTGCCATCCCTCCTGTCATCAATCAATGCCACCAACGACGCTTGTGCTCAGCGCGGGTTAAAGTTTTGATAAAGATTTCATAATTATAACAAAGAAACCCAAAAAAGAATATCGCTTTTTCAGTCTCCCTTTAACTTCCTGACGTACAGCCCCATCCGTTCGATCGCTTCCGTCAATTGGCTGACGGAGGTGGCGTAGGAGCAGCGCAGATGCCCTTCGCCGCCGAGGCCGAACACGTCGCCGGGCACGGCCGCGACCTTCTGCTCGTTGAGCAGCCCCGTCGCGAATTCCTCCGAGGTCAGCCCGAGTCCCGCGATGGACGGGAACGCGTAAAACGCGCCCTGCGGCTCGTGGCAGGCCAGACCGATCTCGCGGAAGCCCTTCACGACGAGCCTGCGGCGCTGGTTGTAGGACTCCACCATCCGGTTCTTCTCTTCCATGCCGTTGCGAAGCGCTTCGAGCGCCGCCACCTGCGCCATGTTGGAGGCGCACATGACCGTGTATTGATGAATCTTGAGCATCGCGGCGATCAGCTCCGGATGCCCGCAGGCGTAGCCGATCCGCCAGCCCGTCATCGCGAACGACTTGGAGAAGCCGCTGACGAGAATCGTGCGGTCCTTCATGCCCGGCATGGCCGCGAAGCTGACGTGCTTCGTGCCGTAAGTCAGCTCCGCGTAGATCTCGTCGGAGATGACGATCAGGTCGTGCTCTTCCACGACCTTCGCGATCGGCAGCCAATCCTCGGCCGTCATGATGCCGCCGGTCGGATTGCTCGGGTAACAGAGAATGAGCACCTTGGACTTCGGCGTGATGGCCGCGCGCAGCGATTCCGCCGTCAGCTTGAAGTCATCCTTCGCGAAGGTCTCGACGCCGACCGGCACGCCCCCGCTCAGCGACGTGATCGGGGAATACGAGATATAGCAAGGCTCCGGCACGAGAATCTCGTCGCCGGGCGCGATCAAGGCGCGAAGCGCCAGATCGATCGCCTCGCTGCCGCCGACCGTGACGAGCACTTCCTTGGCCGGGTCGTACGCGACGCTGAATTGATTGTGCAGGTAGTATGCGATCTCTTCGCGCAGCTCGGGCGTGCCCGCATTGGACGTATACTGCGTCTTGCCCATCTCGAGCGCGTAGACGCAGGCTTCGCGGACATGCCAAGGCGTGACGAAATCGGGCTCGCCGACGCCGAGCGTGATGATGTCCTTGCGTCCGCTCGCCAGGTCGAAGAACCGCCGGATGCCGGACGGCTTGATGGCTCTGACCGAAGGCGACAGGTACTCCTCCATCGACGCGCGCTTCGAAGGCGCGCTCCGTTGTTTCTCGTCGATAATCATCCGGAATGCACCCCTTACGGCGAGACGAGAAGACGGTGGTCGTCCTCATGCTCTTCGAATATAATGCCGTCCTGCTTGTATTTTTTGAGAATGAAAAAGGTCTTGGTGGAAAGAACGGCATCGATCGGCGACAGCTTGTTGGAGACGAAGGAAGCCACGTCCTTCAGCGTCTTGCCCTGCACTTCGACGAGCAGATCGTACGCGCCGGACATCAGATAGACCGATTTCACCTCGGGGTATAAATAAATCCGCTCCGCGATGCCTTCGAAACCGCGGCCGCGTTCCGGCGTGATCTGCACTTCGATAAGCGCCGTGACCTTCTCGTCTTCGACCTTGCTCCAGTTCACGACGGTCGCGTATTTGACGATGATATGATCCTGCTCCATTTCCGCAATGGCCTGTTTCACTTCATCCGCGGGCGCGTCGATCATCGTCGCGATCAGGTCCGCGGAGCGCCTTGCATCTTCCTTCAGCAGTTCGAGTATTTGCATTTTCCGTCCATCCATCGCCAAACCCTCCTGATCATAACTATAAAGACTATATTACAACGAATCCAAGCTTCCTGCAAAGCATTAAAGCGCTCGGGCTCGCCCTATCGGGACGCGCGATCGGCAGGAAGGCCCGCATGAAAAAAGACCCCGTAGGGTCTTTGCGCGGCGTTACATATACGGCTGGTTCTGGCCCGGCATATGCTGCTGGTTGCCTTGCTGCTGATACTGCGGAGGCATCTGGTTTTGCGGCTGGTGCATATGCTGCTGCATGTGCTGCTGATTTCTGAATCCGGACTGGCCGAGGCCGAGCTGCTGCAGGAACTGGTCCGTCTTCTGCTCCGTTTGCTGGTTCTGCTGCAGCTGCTTCTGGATCTCTTGGCGAAGCACCGGGGACGCCGCGCTGTACATATTGTTCTGTTCCATGATCTTGTAGAGATGACCCTGCATCTGCAAGGTGCTGTTCAGCAGGTTCGTGAAGAGCTGCCGCACCTGCTGGCAGCTGGACTCCGTCGCCGCGGTGGCGTATTCGCCCACGACGCGCTTCAAGTCCGACAGCACCGTATATGCCAAATCCTCGTCGGACAGAAGAGGGTGGCCTTGTCCTTGTTGTTGGTACATGTTCGTATGATCCTCCCGCTCGTAAAATGGCTTCGTTAATGCGACTGCGGCTGCGTAGGGGCGAGCTGCTGGTGTTGGGCGATGGCGTTAAGCAGCATTTGCGCGTGCTGCTGGTGCGTGTTAATCATTTGCATGCCGGCCTGCTTCAGCGCGGAATTGCTGGCGGAAGCCGCCATCACCGCGTTTTGCTTGATCAGCAGATCCTCGTTCGATATCGAATCCACCAGGTATTCCAGTTCTTTGGACGTCAACGGTTGCATCAAGGCAAACCCTCCTTTTTCCATGGATTTTAATCCTCGGATAGTATGCCCCCGTCGTCCTTTTCCTATGTAGCGCTTCTTCCCCGCAGGGAAGAAAACGAGGCGATTCGCCGGTTACGGAAGATGCACCGTCTTCACGTGGTCGAAGTGCAGATAGACGGAGTTTCCTCCCGCGGTCGACAGTTCGATGATGTTTTGGTCGATGCTTTTGAGCACGCCGATTTTGTTCGGGTTCTCGCCCAGGTCCAGGATGACGAATTCGCCGATCAGCTTGCGCAGCTGCTGGTCGAAGGTGCGGGCGAGCGTGATGGGAGACGGCTTCAGCGGAAATTGCTCCGGCGTCAAGGTATACGGCGTCACGTTCGGGTTGTACGGAATGAGAAATTTCAAATGCTGGAGCGATACGATCACCGAGTGGTACACGGGCGAGTAAAAGACGAAGAAATCGTTCATGACGCTCGTGAGATAGCCGTGGATGGATTGGTTGCCGGTGATGTAAATTTCGGAAAACATGCCCTTGGCGTTCATGAGCACCTTGCGGTAGGAGATGGGATCGTTCTGCGGTTCGAAGGGAAGATCCGGCACTTGGATTTCCTGTGTATCGGCTTTCGACAATCGAAGCTGCTGTACATGGATGAGGGGAATGTAGAGGAACTGCGTGCCGTTATGAATAACGAGTATGTCTTGGCCCATATCGATCAGCTTGCCTTGGATCGTAATCGACTTGCCTGAAATGTCCAGCTCGACGTAGCGGTCTAATAAAGGGTGGCGATGTTTCAATGAAATCGACCTCCTTTCATCCAGTTATTTGCGTCCAGGCAATTGGAGACTGAGCAGACTGGCCGGCTGCATGGCAATGAACGGAGCTGATTCGATATCGGTCAGCGACAATGTCCCGGCCGAGAGGACATAAGCATGCATGAAGGTTGGACATGATCGTACAGCAGCCCGCCGAAGGCGTCTACAATCACATAGATACCGAACGCAAACTTGAGGATAGCCGGGGTGTCGCCGCCGGGAATCTCCAGCGCGCCGCTGGGCCCGCATGCATGCGGGTCCGTTCGACGCTTCGATGCCCGCGGAAGTCCAGTCAGCCGGCGCCCGAAGGCCGGATTCGCTTGGAACCCGGCCCGGGCCGCCGCTGCGATAAGCGTTGCGCGGTGCCGGCAGCGGGGAAAAGCGGGCCGCCGGACGCTCTTGCTTGCATTCAGCCTTTTTTGCCCCGCGTGGAACCGGAAGTGCTGGAGGTTTTGCCGCTTTTTTTGCTGCTTTGGTTGCGGTTGTTCGCGCTGCGGTTGCCGCCGGAGGAAGATTTGTTGCCGGAGGATTTGCTGCCGCCGGAAGAGTTGGATTTGTTGTTATTGTTATTGTTGTTCTTGTTGTTATTGTTGCTGTTGTTGCCGCTGCTGCCTTGGCTGCCTTTGCTGGCGTAGATGCCTGCGGTTTTGACGGTTTTGATGTGGTAGAGCGGGATTTGCACCAGTTCGGGACCGACGACGAGCAGCAGCGATTCGTTGCCGACTTGCGCGATGAAGCCTTCGATCTTTTCAGGGCCGCCCCAGTTGATTTGCACGAATTTTTGCGTTAGCGCGCGGAGAACGCCCACGAAGCCGTTTGCCATGATGTATTGGCGCGTGCCGCGGGAACCGTGCGAGCCGCCGGATCCGGGAAGGTCGGTGACGCTTTTGACGTGGCTCGTGTTGACATAGACGTAACCGCCGGATACTTTAAGCACGAGATAGCCGGATTGTACGCCGATCAGCTTGCCTTGGAGCGATTCCGGACCGCCGCGGTTGATGCGGACGTTCATGCCGATTTGATTGCTCAAGAAGTTGGTTCCTCCTCCGTTGCCGCCGCTATGGTGACTTTTGTGGCTTTTGTGATCCTTGCAGCAGTGCGAGCCTTGATTGCCCATGCCTTGGTTGCCCATGCCTTGGTTGCCCAGCATGCCGTACGGTTTGTAGCTGATTGCATCGTTGCCCATGTTTCCCCAGTAAGAATTCATACCAAAATCCCTCCGTAGTCAATAGATTCTAACCTGCCCCATGAAAGACCAAAGGGTGCAAACACGATCCGATACCTGCTTACATAATAACGGTTCATCCTACTCGCTTCGGCATTCATCCCTCCATTGCTTGCCCCTGTGAAATCTATCATGGGAGACAATTTATAATGTATTTATATGTATCCTGTATCCATAGGGTACTAGATTGTTATCTATTTCTAATAAGTTGAGTCAATGACCCGGTGCGATTGATAGATTCGCGACATAGCCTGTATAGAATCTATGAAAAGGAGATGAAGCACATTGCCTAAACAAACACAGAGATCCAATAACGGACAAAAAGAAGGCACGCAAGGATCCCAAGGTTCCCGCGGTCAAGGTACGCGCGGCTCCAAAGGCTCCCGAGGCGAAGGTACTCGCGGCGAAGGTACTCGCGGTTCCCAAGGTTCCCGGGGCGAAAACAGCTCCCCGGGACAAGGCTCCAAAGGTTCCCGCGGCGAAGGTACGCGCGGCTCCAAAGGTTCCCGGGGCGAAAACAGCTCGCCTGGACAAGGCTCCAAAGGCTCCCGCGGCGAAGGTACGCGCGGCTCCAAAGGTTCCCGCGGTGAAAACAGCTCCCCGGGACAAGGCTCCAAAGGCTCCCGCGGCGAAGGTACGCGCGGTTCCCAAGGTTCCCGCGGTGAAAACAGCTCCCCGGGACAAGGCTCCAAAGGCTCCCGCGGTTCCAAAGGTTCTCAAGGTTCCCGCGGCGCACAAGGTACGCGAGGCTCAAAAGGCTCCCCCGGATCCCGCGGTTCCCAAGGCTCCCAAGGCGTACAAGGTACGCAAGGCTCTCAAGGCGTGCAAGGTACGCAAGGCTCTCAAGGCGTGCAAGGTACGCAAGGCTCCCAAGGCGTGCAAGGTACGCAAGGCTCCCAAGGCTCCCAAGGTTCTCGCGGCTCCCAAGGTTCGCAAGGTTCCCGCGGTTCCCAAGGCTCGAGAGGCTCCCAAGGTTCTCCCGGTTCCCAAGGTTCGCGCGGTTCCCAAGGTTCCCAAGGATCGCCTGGCTCCCAAGGCTCCCGCGGTTCCCATGGTTCGCAAGGCTCCCGCGGCTCCCAAGGCTCCCGTGGTTCCCAAGGTTCGCGAGGCTCCCGTGGCTCCCAAGGCTCCCTCGGTTCCCATGGTTCGCAAGGCTCGCGCGGCTCCCAAGGCTCCCGCAGCCACAATAGCGGCTGGGGCGGCAAATAAGGAGTGACCGATAGACGTTCGCCCGCATAGTGTAAATAAGCTGAAGCCTATCGAATGCGGTAGGCTTTATCTTTTGCCTAAGGAGATGGTCGAATGTCCGGGGAAGGGCTCCCTACGCGCAAAATAACGATTGATGAGGACGATCTGCGGCGCCTCCAGGCCGACGTCTGGAGCAATGAATTCGCGCCCGTGAAGCTGGAAATGGACGGCAAGACGATGGATGCGCAGCTGCGGTTTCGCGGCGGCCACACGCGGAATTACCCGAAGAAATCCTACGAGATCCATTACGGGACCAACGGGATTCTTCATTGGAATGCCGAATTCGACGATCCGTCCATGATCCGCAACGCGTTGTCCTTTCAATTCTTCAATATGATGGGGGTTCCGTCGCCGCGCACGAAGCATATGTGGCTGGAATGGAACGGGTATCCCCACGGTGTATACCTGGAGATCGAGTCGGTCGACACGGCCTTCTTCCGCAGGCGGAACATCGGCTCGCGGGCGCTTATCTACGCCGTCAACGACAAAGCGAATTTCAGCCTCATCGATCCCGATACCGAGCAAATCAAGGAGTCGCTTGTCGAGGGCTACCGCGTCATGAACGGCAACGTAACCAAAACCGAGCGCCGGCTGGTCCGTTTCGTGCGCAACGTCAACCGCCTGCCGAGAAAATCGCTCCGTGCCTTCATGGCCAAGCGGCTGGACATCGCCGTTTATTTGAAATGGCTTGCCGGTGCCGTGCTGACGGGGAATTACGACGGTTTTGACCAGAACTACGCGCTCTACGAGCATACCTCGACGGGGAAATATCGGATTATTCCTTGGGACTACGAGGGAACGTGGGGGAGGAACTGCTACGGCAGGCTTTGCGGCAGCGACTTGGTGGACGTAAAGGGCTATAACGCGTTGACGCGCAAGGTGCTTTCTTATAAAACTTGCCGGCAGGCTTACCGGAAAATCCTCGCCAAGCTGCTCGAAAGCAAGTTTACCTTGAGCGCCATCGAACCCGTGATCGAAGGCTTGTACGAGCAAATCACCCCCGCCATCCGGGATGATTTCACGCGAAAATGGCCCTTTCGCTCTTTCGAGGAGGAGCCGGAATTGTTTCGCAGCTACATCCAGGAGCGCAGGGCCATCGTGATGGAAGAATTGAAAACTTGGCGGGATTAAAGCGCGGCACAGGTCTGCCGCGAGTGCTTAGAACAATCCCATACTTAAATAACGCTCGCCGCTGTCCGGCGCGATGCAGAGCACGCGCCCGCCTTCTCCGATTCGGCGGGCCTGCATCATGGCCGCCCAGACGGATGCGCCGGACGAAGGTCCGAGCAGCAGTCCTTCCTCGCGGGCGAGCCGCCGCATCGTGTCCACCGCCGCATCGTCCGCGACCGGCACGATCTCGTCGTAGACGGACGTATTCAGAATCTTCGGCACGAATCCCGGACTCGTGCCGACCAGCTTATGCGGTCCCGGCTTCCCGCCGGACAATACCGGAGATCCGAGGGGTTCGACGACCGCGACGTACAAGCCGGGCAGCGCGGCCTTCAGCGTCTCGCCCGTTCCCGTGATCGTGCCGCCGGTCCCGGCGGAGGCGACGAAGACATCCAATCGCCCGTCCGTCTGACGGAGTATTTCCTGCGCCGTCGTCACCCGATGGATATCCGGGTTCGCTTCGTTCTCGAACTGGTTCGGGATGTAGCTGCCCGGCCGCTCCGCTTGGAGCTCCATGGCTCTTCGGATCGCGCCCGGCATCCGTTCCGCGGCCGGCGTCAGCTCGACCTCGGCGCCGTATGCCTTCAGCAGTCCGATGCGTTCCTTGGTCATGTTATCGGGCATGACGAGAATCAGCTTGTAGCCTCTCGCCGCCGCGTTCATGGCAAGTCCGATGCCCGTATTGCCGCTAGTCGGCTCGATGATGGTCGCTCCCGGCGCCAGCGCTCCTTGCGCTTCACCGGCCGCGATCAGCGCGAACGCCGCCCGGTCCTTCACGCTGCCGCTCGGATTGAACCGTTCCAGCTTCACCAATACCTCCGCCGAGCCCCTCTCCTTCATGCGCGAGAGCGCCACGACCGGCGTATCTCCGATCAGCTCCGTGATATCGTTTACGATCCGGGGCATGGTTTCTCCTCCTCCGCTATCCGCCTCGTGTCGAGGTTTCTTTCCTTCCTTCCGCGGCCTTTCCCAGCAGACCGCGCATCAACCACCAACCTAGAATCGGAAACGCGCCTACCGCGAGCATCAGTCCGGGCACGATGTAATCCGATTGCTCCATATAAGGAAGCACCAGCAAATACGCGGCGACGCCGACCATCCGGCCGGCCGTTAAGCCAGCCTCGCGCAAAATGACGAATTCTTCGCGCTGCTTGGCGCTGTCCTCCGTGCTGCCGATCAGGTCGAAGACCGTCGACGTCATCGGCAGGACGTACAGCGGCATGAATAACGCGGTCCCGATGCCGAACGCGAGCAGCGTCCGATAGGACAACGGCCAGAACAGCGGCGCGATGACCGCCGTGACCGCGACCGCCCCGATCAGCATCGCGGCCCGCCTGCGCCGCGGCTTCAGCAGGCGCCCGACCAGCCAGAAGCCGACAAGGCCCACGAGCGAGGTGATCAGCGAAAAGTTGCCGAGCTTGCCCTCGTTCTTCGTCGCCAGAAAGACAAGCAAACCCACAAAAAACATGTACACGCCTTCGCGCACGCCTTGGCAGACGATGGCGGGAACGGCGTACCGCCACGGGTTGCCCCGCTCGCGCAGCTGCCGTATGCCGTGCAGCCACTCGTACGTGCCGGTCGACTTGCGCTTCTTCAGCCAGAAGCTGAGCACGACCGCGACCGAGAAGATTACCGCGGACACCGTGAAAATAATATGGTAGCCGCGTTCTCCCTTGCTCATCGTAATGAGCCATCCGGAGATCCATGGCGCCACGATGCCCGCGCCCGAACCGAGCAGCCCCGCCCAACCGTTGAAGCGGTCGCGGTTGCCGGGCTCCGTCACCTCGAAATAGACGACGTTGAACGCGAGCCAAAAAAAACCGTTCCCCATGCCGATCATGATGCCGAGCGGTACCGCGTAATCGACCGAGGATTCGCCCAGCAGCAGCACGACGAAATAGAACAAGCCGGACAGCGCCACGCCGAGCCGGAGACTGTTCATTTTATTGTGTTCCTTGACCCATTTGCCCGCCAGCCAGAACGTAAGCCCGCTCACGAGGAACTGCGTGAAGTTGAACCAGCCGACGAGCGCGAAGGATTGACTCGTCTTCCATAAATAGATCGGCAAAAACGTGCCCGACAGCGCGTTGGCCGTGCCCAGCATGGCCTGAACGGCCAGCAGCAGCACGGCTTGTCCATCGAGCGTGCGGGTCGTATAGTCGCGCGTTCCTCCGCCTTCGTTCGAAACGGTCCGAAGTCCGGCGGAGCCGGCTTTGCCGGCATGCCGGCGCTTATGCGCCGTATTTCTGCCTTGCTCCAAGCGGCATCCCTCCTGCTAAGGCGATTGGTTTGCGTTCGCCGACGGAGCTTGATTGTCGGGGAATGCAGCAATCGCCTGCTTCAGCTAGGCGTAAGATGCCCTCAAGCGTGAGCCGGCATGCCGGCTTTCCCTATTTTCAATAACTTGCCAATCCTGCGACCGCTTAATGCTCCGAATCGGACTCGGTCAGCACCTGCACCAGCCGTTCCTGGTCATGAACCGACAGCCGGTTCTCCGTATGGAAGCACGACGGGCATACGTACAGGACCAGCGCGAACGGCGTCTCGACGACCGGCGCGCCCAGGGCGGCGGGAATTCTCGGCTTGAAATGGTCGCCGGTCACGATGTGCGTGCCGGCTTCCAGCATCAGCTCGCGGCAGGATGGGCATTCCGGCGCCTCGAGCTGGTCTTCCAGCACCCGCTCCATCGTCCCGTCCATCGCCATCCGGCGGCTGTTGTATTCCACGAAATCCGTCATGTCGTCGGGACCGTTCGCTTTCCAGCCGGTCTCTTCCTCTTCTTCCTCTTCGTCCGCTCCGCGTACCGGTTCGTCCTCGTCCTCGTTCAAATCCAATTGCAGCGTCCGATAACCCGACAGCTCGTTCTCGCAATGCGGACAGTAGCGTTCGGGTCCGATTTCCTCGTCCCAGACGATCTCCGTCTGGCACCATGGGCAAATGACCGGCCCGTCCTGCTCGTGTTGATGCTGTTGATCGCTCATGCAGCTTCTCTCCTCGTTCCCGTATTAGCTATTGCATCAAATAATAGACTCCGAATATCACGAACAGCGCAGCCAGCGCGAACAGCGTTCCCCATAAATATTTCATTCGTGCAGCAATCCCCCATATGGTGTACATAACCGCTTATGCGATCGTAGCGCCGATGACGTACGACAGCGAGATGGATATGATCATCGCGATAAAGCCGACCGCGCGGTTGTCGTTCTGGATCTCGTCGTCGATCCGGAACACCGGCGTCAGAAATTCGAACAAAAAATAAGCCGCCAACAAGAGGGCGTAGCCGAACACCGCCCAGACCATGCTTTGATAGACCGTCTCGTTGGCCTCGATGGAGAAGCGGAATAGATTGCAGATCCCGAAAATCTTGCCGCCGGTCGCCATCGCCACGGCCAAATTGCCCTTCTTGATTTCCTGCCAGCATTTATAGCGGGTGACCAGTTCGAAAACATATAAGAAGATCAGCAGCGCCAGCACCGCAACCGAAACGTACGCCAGCGATGCCGCGAAGGTATTGCTCAGCAATTGGTCGACTTCCGTATCCATCCCGAGGCCCCATCTCCTTACTTCAGTTCAGCGACGGTCACGCCGGAACCGCCTTCGCCGTATTTCCCCAGACGGTAGCTTTTCACGTGCTTGTGCCTGCGCAGAAAATCGCTGATGCCGGTACGAAGCACGCCCGTGCCGTTGCCGTGAATGATGAAGACTTGACCGAAGCCGGCAAGGAACGACTCGTCGAGGAACCGGTCCACTTCCAGCATCGCTTCCTCCAGGTTTGAGCCGCGCAGGTCGAGCTCCGAGCGCACGTTCTCGTCGCGCGTGCGCTTCAGGCTCGCGGCCAGCTTCGGCTGCTGCGTCTTGCCCGTCTCGGCGCGCTTGACCAATTCCAGATCGGCGATGGCCACCTTCATCTTCAGGATGCCGAGCTGCACGACCGCTTCGCTGCCTGTTCGCTCCACCACATGGCCGCGTTGGCCAAGGCTGTACACCATGACCTCGTCGCCGTTCTCGATTTCCTGCGGCTTCGCGGCCATTGCTTTGCTCTTCGCCGCCTTGCGGGCTTCCGGCGTCGCTTCGTCCAATCTGCGGCGGGCTTCCGTCAGCTTATGGTCCTTGACGGCCGCGCCTTCCTCCTGCGCGAGCTTGCGCAAGTCGGCGATGATGTCTTCCGCTTCGCGTTTCGCCCGCAGCATCACCTCGCGCGCATCCTCCTGGGCTTTGGCGAGCAGCTTCTCGCGCTGTTCCTCGAAGCGCTGCAGCTCCGCTCCGTGGCGGGCGCGCTGCTCCTCCAATTGCTTGCGGAGCGCTTCGGCGGTCTGACGCTCGTTCTCGGCGCCGATGCGGTTTTCTTCCAAGGACGCGATCATCGTTTCCACGCGAATATCCTCTTCGCTGACTTCGCCCTTGGCGTGGTCGATAATGCTCCGCTGCAGGCCAAGCCGCTCCGCGATGGCGAAAGCGTTGCTTCGTCCCGGAACGCCGATCAGCAGCCGGTACGTCGGGCTGAGCGTCGCGACATCGAATTCCATGCTCGCGTTGATGACGCCTTTGCGATTGTACGCGTACGCCTTCAGCTCGCTGTAATGCGTCGTCGCGACGATTCGGCAGCCCAGCTTATGCATATGTTCGAGAATGGCGATGGCGAGCGCCGAGCCTTCGGCCGGGTCGGTTCCCGCGCCGAGCTCGTCGAGCAGCACGAGGCTCTTCGGCGTCATCGTCTTCAAGATTCGAATGATGTTGGTCAAATGGGAGGAGAACGTGCTCAAATTCTGCTCGATGCTTTGCTCGTCCCCGATATCGGCATACAGCGCGTCGAACACGCAGAGCTGGCTTCCTTCTTCGGCGGGCACGAACAAGCCGGACATCGCCATCAGGCTGAGCAGCCCGATCGTCTTGAGCGATACCGTCTTACCGCCCGTATTCGGTCCCGTCACGATGATGGCCGTATAATTGTTGCCGAGCTCCACGTCGATCGGCACGACCTGCTCGCGCGGAATGAGCGGATGCCGTCCTTTGCGCAGCTTGATATAACCCCGATCGTTCATGCGGGGCTGCGATGCGCCCATGACATGGGCCAGCCTTGCCTTGGCGAAAGCGAAGTCGAGCTTGCCGAGCAAGTCCAAATCGATCATGAGGTCGTCGGCGTATTCGGCTGCCAGCGCCGTGAGCTTCTGCAGGATTTTCTCGATCTCGCGCTCTTCGGCGAGACGCAGCTCGCGCAGTTTGTTGTTCAGCACGACGATCGCTTCCGGCTCGATGAAGAGCGTGGCGCCGGAGCCCGACTGATCGTGAATGATGCCGCCGAAATTCGAGCGGTATTCCTGCTTTACGGGAATGACGTATCGGTCGTTCCGAATCGTAATGATGGCGTCCTGCAGCATCTTCTGCACGGAGGAAGAACGAATCATGCTCTCGAGCTTCTCGCGCACGCGGGATTCGCCCGCGCGCAGCTCGCGGCGGATGTTCGCCAGCTCGACGCTGGCGCTGTCCATCACTTCGGCTTGATCGTCGATGCATTGGAAGATGGCGTCCTCCAGCGGTTTATGCTCCGTGAGCTGCTCGGCCATCGCCGCCAGCGACGGCACCGGATCGTCGTCGTGCAGCTGCAGCACGTGCCGCTTCACGCGGCGGCCGCCCCGAACCGTTTCGGCGATTTCCAGCAGTTCGGCCGGATTAAGCGTGCCGCCGATCTTCGAGCGCAGCAGCGACGGCTTGATGTCCGCGATGCCGCCGAACGGCGCGCTTCCTTTCAGACGGTCGGCTTTGTACGCTTCGTCCGTCACTTGCTGCGCATGCTTGACGTTTTCCAGGTCCGGACTCGGATGAAGCGCTTCGACTTCGGCCTTGCCGAGCGCGGTCGCGGCATGCTGCGCTAATTTATATACGATTTTGGCATAATCGAGCGTGTGTAAAATTTTGCTGTCCAAGCGAGCACAACTCCTCTCGTTTCCTATTATAGCCGAAGCGCAGTCCGTTCGCTACGCCGCCCGTTTCCATGAATGGCACCGCCGAAAAAGGTAACACTACATGTACACGGGAAGTATAACGCTTCTTGGATTGCCGGCTTTCGCTTCGCGGGCTCGCCGTTTGACGACGCCGAACCCTGGCCGGCCGCTTCGCCACTATACTTTACAGGAGGTTAATCGATATGCATTTTCTGGGTCATGTCGTTCGATTCATCGTATCGGCGATCGTGCTTATGATCGTAGGATACATCGTTCCTCAATTCAGCGTCGGCGGGTTCTGGAGCGCGCTGCTGCTAGCGGTCGTCATCGCCATACTTGGCTGGATCGTAGAAGGCATTTTCGGCAAAAGGGTCACGCCGTTCGGACGCGGCATCGTCGGATTCCTGATGAGCGCGCTTGTTATCTGGCTGGCGCAGTTCATCGTCGGCGGCGTGTCGGTCACGTGGCTCGGCGCGATCCTGGCCGCGCTCGTCATCGGCATCATCGACCTGTTCATCCCGGTCAGCACGCCTTACGAAGCGGGCCGCGACAAAGACCGCGCTTAGCGGAATTACGGGATTCAATAGATCGTCACAGTAATTTCGTCCCGTTCGCGTTATACTGGAATTGTTTATCAATTCCATGTAAGAGAAGGGGAGTCACGTTACGTGAAAAAATTACTGTTCATGTCCATGATGCTTGCCGCTGCGATCTTCGTCTTGGCCGCATGCGGTTCGAAGTCCACTTCCAATACCGACGGCGCTTCGAACGGCAACGTCCAGGAGACCGGCTCGGCCGCTTCCGCCAAAATCACGATCAAAGCGAAACGCTTCGAGTTCGACGAGCCCGTCTACAAAGTAAAAAAAGGCGAGCCGACCGAAATCACGCTCGTATCGGAAGACGGCGTGCACGGCGTCGAAATTCCGGATATGGACATCAAGCTCGATTCCGGCAAGCCTAAGGTCGTCACGTTCAACGACGCGGGCACGTTCGAATTCCACTGCGACATCATGTGCGGCACGGGCCATTCCAAGATGGTCGCGAAGTTCGAAGTCGAGTAGATTTAAATCGAAACCGATTTTGCGAACCGCCCGGTTCCGGCAGGCCGACTGCCCGGAAACGGGTTTTCTTTTGGCCGCGTTGAGATACAGAAAAGGACCGCGCACCGACGGAGCGGCTTCGCTTGAAGCAGCTCGCCGTCGGGCGCTGTCCTTTTTTCATGGTACGGCTATTCCGGGCTAGCTCTTTTCGATCAATTCGAGCCAGTCGTTGAATTCGGTTTGAAGCTTCCGGTATTCCGTCACCAGCTTGCCATGCTCGACCTGAAGCTGTTCATGCACGGAACGGAGCTCCTGCTTATCCTGCACCGCTTCGTTCAGCGCCGACTCCAGTTCCGCGAAGCGCTCGTCGATCTGCTGCGACTGCTGCTTCGCATGCCTGGCTTCCTCCTCTACGCTCCGGAGCTGCTCGAGCAGGCCGGCTTCCGATTCCGCGTGCGCCGCGGCTTGCCGCTGCGCCAAGACCAGCTCGGACTCCGCCGCTTGGGCTTGACGCTCCAGCTCCGCGGCGGCATCGTCGGCAATGCGTTCCGCTTCCGCCATCTGCCGGCGCGCCTCGCGCATGAGATCGGCCGCACGCTCTTCGGCGGCTTGCAGCCTGCTGGCAAGTTCTTCGTTGCGGCTGCCCAGCAATGCCAATTCCTGCCTTACGACGTCTCGTTCTTGACGGAGCTCCAGCTGCAGCGACATATAGTCTTCCGCGCTCTTCCGCGCCTCTTGAAGCTGCGCGTTCAGTTCGTCAAGCTGCCGCTCCTGTTCCTGGGCAGACGCCGCGCGCCGCTGTTCGTTGCGCTGGAGCTGCTCCGCGTGCTGCCGCAATTGCCCGGCGGCATATTCCTGCTCGCGCAGCTCCTGCTGCAGCCGTTCGATCGTCGAACGCTGCGTCTCTTCCAGCTCGGCTGCTTCCATTAATAGCAGCTCGCCGTTTTCCTGCGTATCCGCGAGCTGGCGACGCATGCTCTCGAGCTCTGCGAGGGCGGTGCCGAGCTGCGCCTCGAGCTGCTCGCGTTCCCCGGCGAGCACGGCGCTGCGGGTCTCCAGCTCCGTCCGCAGCGATTGTTCGCGCTCCGCCGCTTCTGCGTAAGCCGCATCCAGCTGGCGGCGATGATCCTCTCTCAGCGCGGCCGCTTCGGCGGCGCCTTCCTCCAACGCCTGCTCCAAGAGCGCCTGCGAATCCTCCCGCTCGCGCGCAAGCTTCGCCGCCGTTTCCTCCAGCGCCGCGTTCAGCTGCGTCAGCTGCTCCCGCAATGCGGTCTCGGCGGCGCCGGCCTGCGCCGTTTCCGCGAGGAGCCGCTCCTCCCGCTCGCGCGCCTCCTGACGGATGGCATCTGCCTCCGCCGAAGCCGCCGCAAGCGTTTGTTCCAGCCGTGCCGTCAGCTCGGCCCGCGCTTCCGCCAATTGCTCGGCGGCCGCGGATGCCGTCGCTTCCTGCAGCGATCGCTCGCGGCGCAGCTCTTCTTCATGCTTGTCCTGCGTTTCGATCATCTCGAGCAATGCCGCTTCGCGTTCGAGCTCCAGCTCGGCATGCGCGGATTCGCGCTGCTGCGCGAGCTGCGCTTCCATCGCCCTGCGGTGTTCCGCGAGCTGCGCTTCCATCGTTTCGCGAAGCTTCGCATGCTCCTGCGCGGCCGCTTCCCTCAGACGCTCGAGCTCGGCGGACGCCAACGCTTCGGCTTCCCGCAATGCCTGATCGCGCACTTCCCGCTCTTCCGCCGCTTTCGCTTCCGCGGCTTGCAGCGCCTGCTCGTGCGATCTGCGCTCCGCGCCCGCCCGCGTCGCCGCGGCGAGCAGCATCTGCTCGTAACCGTCGCGTTCTTCCGCGGCCTTTGTCTCCGCCGCTCTCAATTCGGCATGGAAAGCCTCGCGTTCGGCGGTCATCGCCTCCAGTTGGCGCGAGAGCGACTCGCGTTCGGCTGCAGCTCCGGCTTCGGCTTCCCGCAGCATCTGCTCGTGCGCCTCCAGCGCTTCCAGCTCCGACAGCTCCCGGTTCTCGCGTTCCTGCTCGAGCCGCGACTCCAGCTCCGAGCGCAGGCGAGCCAACTCGGCCTCAGCCTGTTCCTTCGCGGCGGCCAGCTCCGAAGACGCCATTTCCCTGGCCCGCTTCAGCTCGGCTTCAGCCGCTTCGCGCTCCGCCGCAGCCCTCGCCTGCGCGGCTTGCAGCGCGGCTTCCAGCGACTCGCGTTCGGCTGCCGCCTGCGCTTGCGCTTCCTCCAACTGGCGCGAAAGCGACTCGCGTTCGGCTGCGGCTCCGGCTTCCGCATCCCGCAGCATCTGCTCGTGCGCTTCCAGCGCTTCCAGCTCCGACAGCTCCCGGTTCTCGCGTTCCTGCTCGAGCCTTGACTCCAGCTCCGAGCGCAGGCGAGCCAACTCGGCCTCAGCCGCTTCCTGCGCGGCGGTCAACTCCGAATAGGCCATTTCCCTGGCCCGCTTCAGCTCGGCTTCAGCTGCTTCGCGCTCCGCCGCAGCCCTCGCCTGCGCGGCTTCCAGCGCGGCTTCCAGCGACTCGCGCGCGGCTGCCGCCTGTGCTTGCGCTTCTTCCAGCCGACGCGAGAACGCCGCGCGTTCGGCTGCCGCGCTTGCTTCCGCGTCCCGCAAGGCTTGTTCGTGCGCTTCCTGCGCTTCCAGCTCGAACAGCTCCCGGTGATCCCGTTCCTGTTCAAGCGTCAGACGCTGCTGCGCCAGCTCGGCTTCAAGCCTTTCGCGAAGCTGCCCCAGCTCGGCAGCGGCGGCTTCCCGCGTGCGGACCAGCTCGGCTTCAGCCGCTTCGCGCTCCATGGCGCGCACCGCGGCGGCTTCTTCCAGCGCTCTTGCGCGTTCCGCCACAGCCGCTTCGAGTTCGCCAGCAGCCCTCGCTTCCACTGCTTGCAGCGCTTCCTGCGCAGCCTGGGCGGCCAAATCCTGGCGCTCCCATTCCTGCTCCAGTTCCAAGCGCTGCTCGGCCAAGCGCGCTTCCAGCTCTCCGCGCACCTGCGCCAGCTCGGCCTCGGCGCTCTCCCGCGCACGTGCCCAATCCGCCTCCGCCGCCTCGCGCTTACGCGCGTGCTCCGCCGAAGCTTCTTCTAGCGCGCGGGCATGCTCGGCCGCGGCCGCTTCCAACTCCGACAACCGCTGAGCCTCGGCGGAACGCTTCGATTGTTCAAGCGCTTCTTCCGCCTCCAGCGTCTCGAGCAGCCGGCTCTCGCGTTCCTGCTCCAATACCAGCCGCTGCCGTTCAAGCTCTTGCTCGAGCGACTCGCGCAGCCCCTTCAGCTCGGCTTCCAGCGACTCGCGCACCGCCGCGATTTGCGCGGCCGCCGCTTCGCGCTCCGCGGCTAACCGCTGCGCCGCTTCCGCGCGCGCGCGCTCCATGGCCGCTTCTCCGTCGCGCGCCGTGCCGGCATGACGCTCCTGCTCTTCGGCCAGCTCGTTCCGGGCTTGCAGCAGCTCTACTTCCAACGCTTGGCGCGCGAGCGCCAGCTCATCGGCGGCGGCCAAGCGCGCCTCCGCGAGCTTCGCTTCCGCCTCGCGAAGCGCCTGTTCCATCCGTCCTTGCAGCATCGCGCTCAGCCGTTCCATCTCTTCCAGCGCGGATTCGCGTTCGAGCTCGCGTTCCAGCTCCAGCTCCTCGCGCACGCGCGCGAGCTCCGCTTCCGCGGCTTCGCGCCGCGCGCCTTGCTCGGCGATCAACCGCGCCCGGTCAGCCTGCGCCGCTTCGCGGGAAGCCTCGTGCGCGGCCTGCGCCCGATCCAGCTCCGCTTGGGCAGCAAGCATCTCTTGGAGCTGCTGCTCTTCCAGCTCGCTTCGCATCCGAGCCATCTCGGCTTGCGCCGCGGCCTCCGCTTGCGCAACCTTCGCTTCGGCTTCGCGAACCGCGGCTTCCATGCGGCCTTGAAGGCCGGCGCTCGTCCGCTCCAGCTCCAAGCGCGCCTGTTCGCGCTCCGTCTGCAGCTCCTGCTCCGATCTCCGCCGCTCCGCTTCCAACTCGTCCTGCAGGCCGTCTAGCACGAGCTTGGCTTGCTCGAGCTCCGCGACCGCCGCTTTGCGCCGCTCTTCCGTCTCGTGCATCCGCTCGTTCTCGACGCGCAGGCGGAAGACGTCCTCCGCCATCTGCACCGAAGCCAGCATCGCGAGCTTCGGCAGATCGAGGCGCGGGTAGCCCTTGGCGAGCTTGTGCAGGTTCTCGTCCACGAAAGCGGCGATCCGCTTGATATATTCCGGGTTGTTATGGCCCGTCAGTTTGAATTGGTTACCGTATATGTCAACCGTCACACGTGTCCGATCGGCAGCGTTCATGAGGGTATCCTCCTATTGTTCCGGGTAAATATTTCATTGCTGCTCATTTCGACATTCATTTCATTCAGATGATCCGTTTCCGCCAGTCTCCGTATGCTCCTGCTGCTGATTCTTCTGCCGCAAACCCAAACCGAATGCCCGTCTGTCGCAAACGCTTACGCCACGGCCGCCTCCGGTATCCACCAATTCAGCCCGGGGGGATAAAAAAGCCGCATCGAAATTCGTTCGCAAGGAACTAATTCGATGCGGCTATTGGCATCTCCTGCCTATTTACGCAATTCCGCCGCAAAAGATTGTTCTAATTTCGCGACCACCTTGCCGTGCAGCTCCGCGACTTCTTCGTCCGTCAGCGTGCGTTCCGCATGCCGGTATACGAGGGAGAGCGCAACGCTCTTCTTGTCCGCGCCAAGCTTCTCGCCGGTATAGATATCGAAGATGCGGATCGACTCCAACAGCTCGCCCGCCGTTTCGGCCGCGGCATCCGTCAGCTTGCCCGCTTCCACCTCGCGGTTCAGCACGACGGCGATATCGCGTTCCATGGCCGGGTAGCGAGGCAGCGATTTGTACGCGATCGCGAAATCGGCGTCTTCGTAGATCGGCGCCAGTTCGATCTCCAGCACGTACGTATCGCTTAGGTCGTGCTCGATTTGAACGGCCGGGTGCAATTGGCCCAGATATCCGATCGTGACCGGACCCCGCTCGCCGTCGAACACGACCGCCGCGGTGCGTCCCGGATGCATATGCTCCGGCTGCGCGGCCTCGTAACCGATCGATCCGCTGACGCCGAGCACGTCCGCCAGCGTTTCGAGGATGCCTTTCAAATCATAAAAATCGTACGCTTCCGCTTTGCGGTTCCATTCCGCGCGGCTGCGGCTGCCCGTCAGCAAAATCGCCAGGCGGTGCTTCTCCTGCGGGAGACGGGTAAGCGTCTCTTCGTCCGTATGGAAGACGCTGCCGATCTCGAATATCGCGGCATCGTCGGTTTTGCGGTTGCGGTTGTAGGCCGCGGTTTCCAGCAGCTGCGGCAGCAGGCTCGTGCGGAGCACGCTGCGGTCCTCGCTCATCGGAAGCGCCAGGCGCACGGGAAGCACGCCTTCTCCGTTGAGCGACGGGAACAGCTTCGTCCGGTCCGGATGCGTGAACGAATAGCTGATCACTTCATGCAGGCCGGCGTCCGTCAGCCGCTTGCGCAGCTCGCGGCGGATCGCCTGCGGCTTCGTCAGCGCGCCCGGCGTGGCCGCGCCCTCGATGGCCGTCGTCGGAATGTTGTCGTAGCCGAACAGGCGCGCCGCTTCTTCGATCAAATCGACGTCGCGGGTAATATCGCCCCGGCGGCTCGGCACGTCCACGGTGAACACCCCGTCGCCCGAGAGCTGGAACGGGAACTGCAGGCGGCTGAAGATCGTCTCCAATTCCAGCTTGGAGAGGCTCGTGCCCAGGTAGCGGTTAATCTTGGCGATGGATACGGTCACGACCGTCTTCTCCGCCGGCGCCGCGATTTCTTCCACGACGCCGTCGAGCACGTGGCCGCCGGCGTACTGCGCCATCAGCGATGCCGCCCGGTCGAGCGCGGGAATGACGCGCGCCGGGTCGACGCCTTTCTCGAAGCGCACGCTGGATTCCGAGCGCAGGCCGACCTGACGGGACGTCTTGCGGATCGTGCCGCCTTCGAAACGGGCGGATTCCAACAAGATGTTCACGGTCGAAGAAGTCACTTCGGAATGCGCGCCGCCCATGACGCCCGCAAGCGCGAGCGGCTTCTCGCCGTCCGTGATGACGAGCATATGCGGCTCCAGCCTGCGTTCCTGGCCGTCCAGCGTCGTCATCGTTTCGCCTTCGTTCGCGAGGCGAACCAGGATGCGGCCGTCCGGAATTTTGTCGGCGTCGAAGGCATGCAGCGGTTGGCCGTACTCCAGCATGACGAAGTTCGTGATGTCCACGACGTTGCTGATCGGACGGATGCCAGCGGCCATCAGCCGGTTCTGCATCCACAGCGGCGACGGGCCGATATTCACGCCTTTGATATAACGCGCGGCGTAATGCGCGCACTGCTCCTTCGCTTCGATGCGTACCGATATGTGGGCGGAAGCTTGCTCCGCGGAATCGCTCACCCGGGTATCGGGAAGCTTCACTTCGCGGCCGGTCAGCGCGCCGACCTCGTACGCGACGCCCAGCATGCTGAGGCAGTCCGAGCGGTTCGGCGTCAGGTCGAGCTCCAGCACTTCGTCGTCGATGCCGAGCACGTCCAGGATGGACGCGCCGATCTGCGTGCCCTCCGGCAGCACGAGAATGCCTTCCTGCAGCTCTTTCGGCAGCAGCTTATCGTTCAGTCCGAGCTCTTTCGCGGAGCAGATCATGCCTTGGGATTCCACGCCGCGCAGCTTGGCCTTCTTGATGGCGAAATCGCCCGGCAGCACCGCGCCGATCGTCGCGACCGGCACGAGCTGGCCGGCGGCCACGTTCTTGGCGCCGCAGACGATCTGCAGCGGTTCCGCTCCGCCGACGTCGACCGTGGTGACGTTCAGCTTGTCGGCGTCGGGATGCTTTTCCTTCGTCAGCACGCGGCCGACGACGACGCCGGTCACGCCTTTGTTGCGGGATTCCACGACATCGATCTCGATGCCGCCGCCCGTCATCAGCTCCGCCAGCTGTTCGCCGGTGTAGCCGTGCAAATCGATATAGTGGCTCAACCATTTATAAGATACGTTCATCGTATTAGCCTCCCTCTCACATTCGGACAAACTGGCTCAGGAAGCGCAGGTCGTTCGTATAGAAATGACGAATGTCGTCAATGCCGTATTTCAGCAGCGCGATCCGCTCGACGCCCATCCCGAACGCGAAGCCGCTGACTTCCTCCGGATCGTAGCCGCCCATCTCCAGCACGCGCGGATGCACCATGCCGCAGCCGAGGATCTCGAGCCAGCCGGTATGCTTGCACATCCGGCAGCCGTGGCCGCCGCACTGCACGCACGTGACGTCCACTTCGGCGCTCGGCTCGGTGAACGGGAAGAAGCTCGGGCGGAGGCGAATCTGCGCCTGCTTGCCGAACATGAGCTGCACGAATTGCAGCAAGGTGCCCTTCAGATCGCTCATGCGGATGTTCGGTCCGATGACGAGACCCTCGATCTGATTGAACTGGAACGAGTGCGTCGCGTCGTCGTCGTCGCGGCGGTATACCTTGCCCGGGCAAATGACCTTGACCGGCTTGCCGTTCATCGCCTTCATCGTGCGTACTTGCACCGGCGAGGTATGCGTCCGCATCAGGATCTCGTCCGTCACGTAGAAGGAATCCTGCATGTCGCGCGCAGGGTGATTCTTCGGCAGGTTCAACGCTTCGAAGTTGAAGAAGTCGGTCTCGACCTCCGGACCCTCGGCGATGGAATAGCCCATACCGATGAACGCGTCCTCGATTTCCTGCGCGACCTTGTTCAGCGGATGCACCGCGCCGGCCCCGAGCTTGTTGCCCGGCAGCGTGACGTCGATCGTTTCCGCGCGAAGGCGATTCTCCGTCTCCGCCTGCTGGAACGCCGCCTGCTTCGTCTCGATGACCGCCTCGATGGCGGCGCGCACGTCGTTGCCGACCTGCCCGATGACCGGACGCTCTTCGGCGCTCAAGCCGCCCATGCCGCGGAGAATCTCCGTCAGCGCGCCCTTCTTGCCCAAATATTTGACCCGCAGGTCGTTCAGCTGCTGCGGACCGTCGACTCCCTGCAGCTCCTGCAGCGCCTCGGCGCGCAGTGCTTCCAAACGCTCTTTCATTCCATCCAGCCCCTTCTGCGAAAATAAAAAAACGGTCCTCTCTCCCCGTAAGGGACGAAAGAACCGTGTTACCACCCTAATTCAAACTGCCCGGCCGTGATGATGCCGAATAAGCAATTCCTCATGCTTCCGGGTATCGGCCGGACGACCGGAGCTTCCTACCTCATGCCGCCTTGTCGGCCGCACCCGTTCAGAAGCCTGCTCGGAAGCGAACTTCCGCAGCCTGATTTCCCAAAAACGCTCTCAATCTACGGCGTCTTCTCCCTGTCAAGAAAGCACTGCGTACTCTTCTTCCTCATCGCATTGACGTATATGCCTCCTATTATACGAAATTTCCATATCCGTCCGCAAGTCCGTCCCGCATCGCGCAGCCGCCTATTTTCCCGCGTTAGCGTTTCTTCCTTGCCAGCGCGGCGATAAGCGCAAGCGCGCCCAGCACGACGGCCGCGATCGACAGGCCGAGAGTCACGTTTTCCTTCGTGCCGCCGCTGCCGTTATCCGCTTCATCCGAAGCCGCCGAACCGGCATCGCCGGCAGCCGGAGCCCCGTGCCCGTCGCCCTCTCCCGTGCCCGCCACGACCGTCGTGACCGAAGCCGGGTGATCCGATCCGGCGGCGCCGACCCATTCCACGACGGACTTGTCGCTGTAGGTCTGATAGGCTTTCCACACCAGCTGCGTCGCATCGTCCGCGACTTTGCCGGAGACGCGGAAATCGGTGAATTCCGTCTGCGCGAGTCCGCTGCCCTCCGCCGTCCACGTGATGGACTTGATCGCTTTCGTATCGGCCGCTTGCTCCAGCTCGTATTTCCAGCCCGCCTTCGGCTCCACGCGGCTCACGGCCACGCCTTCCGGCACCGTTACTTTCACGCTCGTCGTCGTCACGTTCTCGCTCTCGCTCGGCACCCGGACGGAGAACACCTCGTATCCGCCCTGCGTCGTCTGCGGCGGCTGCACCGTCACGTGCGCGCTGGCCATCGATGCGAACAGCAACAAGGACATCGCGACCGCCCCGATAACCCCGAGTTTCTTGCCGTTATTCATCATGCGTTTCATCATATCGACGAACATCCTCCTCGTGAGCAAATGATCCCCCATTTGCCGCTTCAATAATCATTGCCTTCTGAGCGAGTATACCGCAGCGGCGAGACGGCGGCATGACTCGAACGGGCTATGCATTGTTACGAAAAGGTGTCTCGGCGGCGGACGGCCCCGGCTATTCCTTCAAAAGCCCTTTCTCCAGCGCGTAACGCGTCAGCTGGACCCGGTTATCCAGGTGCAGCTTCTGCAAGATGTTCTTCAAATGATTCTTGACCGTGTGCTCCGAAATGCCGAAGGTTTCGGCGATTTGCCGATTGGAGCCGCCGCCGGCCACCTGCTCCAGCACTTCGTGCTCGCGCTGCGTCAGCGCCGTATGCCCTCTCTCTTCCGCTGCAGGGCCGGCCGGTTTGACGGTCGGCAGCTCCCTGCCCGGCCGGTTCTTCCCCGCGCCGCCCGCGCCGTTGAACTCCTGCAGCATGCGGTAGGCCAGCTCCTTGGACATCGGCGCCTCGTCGTGCGCGACGGCCCGCAAATATTCCAGCCAAGAAGAAGGCGACAGGTTCTTGAGCAGATAGCCCTGGGCGCCGCGCTTGATCGATTCGAACAGATCGGCGATATCGTCCGATACCGTCACCATGATGATCTTGATCCGCGGATCGATGGACTTTATCAGCTGCGTCGCTTCGAGTCCCGTCATGACGGGCATGTTGATGTCCATCAGCACCAGGTCCGGCGCCAGTTCGGCGGCAAGCATAACCGCCTGCTCGCCGTTCGCTGCCTCGCCGACGATATGGAATTCCGGCGCATCGCCCAGGATATCGCGCATCCCCTCGCGTCCGTGAGGATGATCGTCCGCCAGCAGCACCTTGACCGTTCCGATTCCGTTCATTCTCCTCGTGCTCCCTTCGCGACCTCGACGATCGTGCCGCCGTCATGCGGCCATGGGCCGTCGGCCGTGACTGCCCGGCGGACCGCGAACCGCCAGCCCATCTCTTCGGCCCGCCCCTGCATCATCCGCACGCCGTAACGGCCTTTGGCCATCAGCTGCTCCGGCTCCGCTCCCACGCCGTCGTCCCGGATCATACAGCGGAACGTCTCGCCTGCCGCCCCTTCTCCGGGCACGGCCCTTACGGTGAGGCGAGAGGCATGGGCGTGCTTCTGCACGTTCAGCATCGCTTCGCGCACGATGGCGAGCAGCTCGATCTTTTCCTTGCCCGTCAGCTTGGCGTCGGTCAACTGCCAGTCGAGCTCGACGTCCAAGCCGCCAAGCGCCAGTTCGGCGGCCATTTCGCGCACCGCCTGCATCCATTGCACGTCGGTTTTGGACGGCTCGCTCCGCAGGCTCGCAATCGACTGCCGAACGTCCTCGTACACGTGCTTGACCGTCCGGCGAAGCTGCCGCGCCGTTTCCGCGACATGCTCGGGATCCTTCGCGTGCTCCAATTTGTCGAGCTTCACGGACAGCAGGAACAACGACTGCGAGATGCCGTCGTGCAGCTCGCGCGCCAACTGCTCCCTCTCCACGAACGCCGCTTCGGCGGATTTGGACCGCTGCAGCGTTTCCTGCGTTTCCTCCAGCATGCGGAACAGCTTCATGAGCAGCGTTGCCGTGACCGTCATGACGATGACGGGGGCAAGCGCGTTGCCGAGGTCCATGGACAAGTAGGGAAGCAGGAAGGTATGGCGCAAGTACTCCCAGAGCGCGATCGTCAGCGTCGGCGTCCACAGGATAAGCCATTTGATGCGCTTGTACGTCATCCCCCAGCCTCCCTCCGTCGTTTGATTTACGCCGGCATCCGTTTAATCAGTAATTGCGGAATTCAACGGTCTGCACGCTCTCGTTGTCGTCCTTGTCCCTGACCCGAATCTCGGCCTGCCAACGGCCGGCGAACGGAATGTACGGCCCTTCCGCATGATAGGCGGTCTTCACGAACCCTTCGAAATCCGTCAATTCGGTGTCCTCGAACGTCTTGAGCGGCACGTCGATCGGCCCGAGCTCCTTGCGGTCCAGCGAAAACAGCCGAAGCTCCGCGGATTTCGCCGCGCCGACGGCATCCGGCAGCCACACCTTGACGGTCAATTCGTTGACGCCCGCCTTATTCGGCGTTACCCGGAAGGACAAGTGCATTTTGTCGCCCATTTGGTGATAGGTGACGGGTTCGTTGGCCGGCAGCGGGCTTACGTACGTAAACAACGCCGCCACGACGATGATCAGCGCCATCAAGGCCGCGTCCGCGCGAAGCAGCGGCGCCGTCGGCAGGTCTCCCCTTCTAATTCGCATATGAAGCGTGCCGCCGACCCCGAGCACCAGCACGACGAGGCCCGTCTTGATCAGCAGCAGCGTTCCCCAGGAGGTGTAGAAGAGATAGCTCAGCTTCGGCAGGAACAAGAGCGTCAAGCCGACGCCGGATAAGACGAGGAGCATCAGGGAAAGCAGCGCCGCCCTGGAGAACAGCACGGCAAAACGTCCCGCCTCCTTGCGATCCTGCCGCCACAGCAAGAACAGCAGCGTCAATCCGCCTACCCATACGGCCGCGGACGCGAGATGAACGAAATCGAAGAGCACGGATGCCGACTTCGGCGAGAATACCGCCGCGTGTCCGCTCCAAGCTTCCACGGCCAATATCGCCGCGGCCCACAGGGTCCTCGCGACCGGATGCAGCCGCACGAGCGCGAAGCCGGCGAGCGACAGCGCGATCAGCGCGATCCATTCCTTGCCGATGGCCGTTTCCAGGAAGAGCTTGCCGTAATCGCTGGTCGGATAGCCCTTCAGGATCTCTCGCGCGTGGACGAACACGTACAGCAGGACCGCCACGAGCAGCGTTTGGAGCGCGATCCGCTCCCATTTCTTCTGAATGCCCGGCAGGACGGCCCCCCGCTTCCTTGCGAGCAGCGGCCAGATCATCAGCCCTGCCGTCCACAGCAGCGCCGCATAATATAAAGCACGCACGGCGTAGATAATGAATTCGTTGGTCGTCAACTGGGTGGAGACGCCGTGTCCCTCGTGCCCCAATTCCTTATGCGGATCGAATGCGGCGGCATCGACGCCCTGCGGCGGATTGCCCACGACGAAGACGTAGGACCCGCTGATGGGATGCCCGTCCGCCGAAACGATCGCGTACGACACCGTGTAGACGCCTTCCCCGAGCTTCGGCAGGGCGAGCGTCAACGATTTATGGTCGGCGCTCGTCTTCGGATCCGCGTCCGTCACCCGGCGCGACTTGTCGTCCAGCACCTCCAGCGAGCCGACCTTGGCTTCGATTGCTTCATTAAAGGCGAGCTCTATCTCTTTGGGGCTCTGCTCGTATTTGGTATTCGGCTCCGGCACGGTGCGCTCCAGCTCCGCATGCGCGAACGCGGCCTTCGGTCCGGCGAACAGCATGCAGCACAACCAGAGGCCAAGCGCCGCCGCCTGGACGATGAAACGAAACGGTTTTTCTTTTCTGTACCTGCGGCCGATCAACATCTTGCGTCTTCACGTCCCTTCCTACTCTTCAATGTGCCCGGATCGCAAACCGATAACTAAACCTAAGTGTACTAGAGCCGCATTGCCAGCACCAACCGAAATTTCAACTTTTGTTTGAACGAATGCCTTTCGCGTTCCGGCCGAACAAGTCCCTATTATTGTCACCACACAACGGCTCCCGGAAGTGATATACTGTTTATTCGCCCTGCTTGCTTTTTTTATTTTTTTACGCGGCCGCGCATGCCGCCGAAGGATCGTTTGCGAAAGGGCGCCGCTGCGAGCTTTCATTGATTTTTCATTAAGAAATGTCGCTCTACAGGGGTCCCGGATGTCGAATTGTTTAGCTTGACTATCACTATATCTCGGTGTAACGTAGGAAAGTACTTACAACATATTGTGTATTACGGGTTGTCGGACGACAACCTTCGACAAGGAGTGGCTCTGCCCGTGGATATCATTAAAAGGAATGGACAGAAAGAAGAACTTATCTTTTCCAAGCTGAAGAAAGTGATTGATTTCGCGTGTGTCGGTTACGGCGACTGCAATCCGCTGGAGCTCGAAACGGCCCTGCTTCCTTACTTCCGCAACAACATAACGACGAAAGAAATCCAACGTACGCTGACGCAAGTTGCGGTTGAGAAAACAAGCATCGAAGAGCCGAACTGGCAATACGTTGCGGCCAAGCTTCTCGTGTACGACCTCTATAAAGAATCCGCCATCAACCGCAAATACGGTTATTTCGGTTACGGCGACTTCTACTCCCTCATCACGTATCTGACCGATAAAGGCTTATACGGCAGCTACATACTGGATCATTACACCCGGGAAGAAATTCGCGAGCTCGGCAATTACATCGCGCCCGAACGCGACTACTTGTTCAACTATATCGGTCTGAAGACGCTGTCCGACCGTTACCTCATCAAGAGCTTCAACGGCGACGTGCTCGAGCTGCCGCAAGAGCTGTTCATGGGCGTGGCGATGCATCTGGCCATGAAAGAGGAAGACAAACTGGGCTGGGCCCGCAAATTCTACGACGTGCTGAGCCGTCTGCAAATGACGGTCGCCACGCCGACGCTCGCCAACGCGCGCAAACCGTTCCACCAGCTGTCGAGCTGTTTCATCGATACGGTTCCCGACAACCTGTGGGGCATCTACAACGTCGATTCCAGCTTCGCCCAAGTATCCAAATTCGGCGGCGGCATGGGCATCTACATCGGCAAAGTCCGCAGCCGCGGCTCCAACATCCGCGGATTCAAAGGCGTCGCCGGCGGCGTCGTGCCTTGGATCAAAAACTACAACAACACGGCCGTCGCGGTCGATCAGCTCGGCGTGCGTTCCGGCGCCGTCGCCGTCTATCTTGACGTTTGGCATAAAGACATTTTCGATTTCCTGAACCTGCGAACGAACAACGGCGACGACCGGATGAAGGCGCACGATATTTTCCCGGGCGTGTGCATCCCCGACCTGTTCATGCGCAAAGTGCGGGATCGCGAAAACTGGTGCCTGTTCGATCCGCACGAAGTGCGCAGCTTCATGGGCTGGTCGCTCGAGGACGCTTGGGGCGACGAATGGGAAAGCCGCTACGAAGAGTGCGTAGCCCATCCTTCCCTTTCCCGCGAAGAAGTGCCTGCGATCGAGATCATGAAACGCATCCTGACCAGCTCCTTCGAAACGGGCACGCCGTTCGTGTTCTACCGCGACGCGGTCAACCGCGCCAACCCGAACAAGCATAAAGGCATCATCTACTGCTCCAACCTGTGCACCGAGATTTGCCAAAACATGAGCCCGACGGAATACATCACGACGACGCACGAGGACGGCATCATCACGACGCAAATCAAATCGGGCGACTACGTCGTCTGCAACCTCTCTTCGCTCAACCTCGGCCGCACGCGCTCGAAGGAAGAAATCGAAGAGGTCGTCAGCTGCCAAATGCGCATGATGGACAACGTCATCGACCTGAACCATTATCCGATTCCGCAAGCGGAAATCACGAACCAGAAATACCGAGCGGTCGGCCTTGGCACGAGCGGCTACCATCAATGGCTGGCGCTGAACGGCATCGCGTGGGAATCCGAAGAGCATCTGGACCGCGCCGACGAGCTGTACGAATGGATCAACTACTGCGCCGTCAAAGCCTCGATGGAAATCGCCAAGGAAAAAGGCGCCTTCCGCGTATTCGAAGGCAGCGAATGGCAGACCGGCGCTTATTTCGAGCAGCGCGGTTACGAAGCCCCTCACTGGCAGAAGCTAAAGAAAGACGTCGCCGAGCACGGCGTCCGCAACGGCTGGATGTTCGCCATCGCGCCTACGGCTTCCACGTCGCTGATCGCCGGCTCGACGGCAGGCATCGATCCGATCTTCAGCAAATTCTTCGTCGAAGAGAAGAAGAACGCGGTCATCCCGCAAACGGCGCCGAACCTGAACGACGAAACGTTCTGGTTCTATAAGGAAGCGCACCATATCGATCAGCATTGGAGCATCCGCGCGGCAGGCCGCCGTCAGCGCCATATCGATCAAGCGCAATCCTTCAACCTGTACATCACGCCGGATTATTCGGCGAAGCAATTCATGGACCTGTACATGTCCGCGTGGGAAAACGGCTTGAAAACCGTTTATTATTGCCGCAACAAAAGCTTGGAAGTCGAAGATTGCGTGAGCTGCAGCTCTTAAGAAATCCGAGACGTTGAAATAAAGTTGCCCTGCGGGACAGTATGAGTTTCCAATCGCTGTTGTAGTCGGATTATTTTTATAAGTCATTCAACGGTGATAATCCGACTACAAAGGCGACCGCTAACGCTTTTTCAACTTCAAACTGCTCTCCGGGCATAATTTCAACGAATCGGCAATTCTAAAACCGCTGCAGCACTTATAGGAGCAGGAAAAGAAGGAGGCAGGCCATTTAATGGAACTGCAGAAGAAAAAATTGTTTAACGAAGAAGGCGACCGCGATTGGGGCAAGCGTCGCATGATCGGCGGCAACACCACGAACCTCATCGAACTGAACAACGTAAAATACGACTGGGCCACCAAGATGTACCGGACGATGATGAACAATTTCTGGATTCCGGAAGAAATCCCGCTCGCCCAGGATGCCAAAGACTACAGAAACCTGTCGCTCTCCGAGCGTAACAGCTACGATAAGATCATTAGCTTTCTGATTTTCCTTGATTCGCTGCAAACGGCGAATTTGCCGAATATCAACGAGTTTATTACTGCACCCGAAGTTAATCTCTGCCTGACTGTACAGACATTCCAGGAAGCAGTGCACAGCCAATCCTATTCTTACATTTTGGACAGTGTTTGTGCGCCAGAGGTGCGTGACCAAATTTACAACTTGTGGCGCGAGGATAAGAACCTGCTTAAGCGCAATCGGTTCATTACGGACCTTTACGAGAATTTTATCGCCAATCCGTCTTCGCAGAACCTGATCAAGACGATTATGGCCAACTATATTTTGGAAGGCATCTATTTCTACAGCGGCTTCAGTTTCTTCTATGCGCTTGGACGCCAAGGCAAGATGCTTGGCACGGTCTCCGAAATCAAGTACATTCAACGCGACGAGCTGACTCACTTGGCCTTGTTCCAAGGCATTTTCCGCGAGATCCGCAAGGAAAACGCCGAAATGTTCACGCCGGTGCTCATCGAAGAGCTGCGCCAAATGATGCGCACGGCGGTCGAGCACGAGATCGAATGGGGCAAATACATTACCAACAATCAGATTCCCGGCCTGACGGACGAGATTATCGATTCGTATATCAAGTTCCTGTCCAATGAACGGCTGCGCAAGCTGAACCTGGACATCTTGTACCCGGAAATTACCGAGCACCCGATGAAATGGGTCGAGAGCTTCAGCAATATGAACGGCATGAAAACCGACTTCTTCGAGCAGAAGGTCACCAACTACAGCAAATCGTCCAACCTCAACTGGGGCGATCTGTAAGACCGCATTTTGCTCTACGCGATAGACCGCCTCCATCCTTTTGGATGGAGGCGGTTTTTTGTTCTTCGCTTCTTGTTTGCTGCACTTAAGTTGCCTCTTATTGAGGGAGTCCGCCTCAGGTACGCAAAAGAAAAACAAGCGGTCAGGAGATTCCCAAACCGCTTGTTTGCATGGTTTCTAGTTCATTGGACAGCCGCGCCAGCGACATGCGCTCGATCAGCCTCGTTTGGATTCGGATCGTGATCGGTTTCTTGCCGCCCCTTCCGAGCATTCGATCGAACAACGCTTGGACCGCCCGCTGCACCAATTCGTCTACCGGCTGCGCGACCGTCGTGAGCTGCACCGGCAGCATCATCGCCAGCTGCGAGTCCGAGAAGCCCGATAACGAGAGCTGCTCGGGTACGGCTTTATTCAACCTTTGCGCGGAGAAATAGACGGCGGCGGCCAAGTAATCATCTCCGCTCGCAACGGCCGTTAATTTGGGATTCTTCCTCAGAAACCGTTCGAGCTCGGGATTCTCGTCCCTGTAATTCGTGTAGTTGTTCGCCAGCTCCACGATATGGATATACTGGCTATGTACGGGAATATCATGATCGATGAGTGCTTTCATATACCCCTTATACCGATCGTCGATGCTGCTCACGCCTTGAAACGGATTAGAGACGAAGCCGATGTCCCGATGCCCCGCTTCAATAAAGAGCTTGACCATATCGTACATGCCCTGGAACGAATCGTGCACGACGAAATCCATCGCCGCCCCGCTGAACATCCGATCGACGAGCACGATGGGGCAACCCGCTTCACGCAGCTCAAGCGCGACCGGGCTGCAGTGATTCCGGCCTCTGGCAAACAACAGCACGCCGTCGACGCCGTCGCCGTGCAGCTGCCTCAGGCAGGCATCCTCGTCGTTCAAATCCTTGCTGAGCTTGATGATCAGCTCGAAATCGAAGGAACGCGCAGCCGTCTCCAACGCGGATACGATACGCGACGTATAATCATCCAATACCGGGAATACGAAGGCAATCCGTTTCCGTGATTCCGAAGGCTGATCGTATGCTCCATCGCTGCCGGAAGTCGGCCCTTCCTGCTCAGGAGCCGCGCAGTCGGAGTCTGCGCTCGCTTCCGCCATAAACGTCCCTTTGCGCTTGAGCCGATAGACGCAGCCTTGGCGCGCAAGCATATCAAGCGCCAGCTTCGCGGTCATTCGGCTGATGCCGAATAACGAAGCCAACTCCCCTTCCGAGGGAACGGGATCGTGAGGCTTCAACTGGCGTGCTTTAATGATTCGTTCAACCTTTGCCGCTGTTTCCACGTACAGGATTCGGCGGTTCGTACTCTTACTCAATCCCAATCACCTTCAGCCTTGCCATTAGAATATTCAAATCGTACTCGCTAAACGGTGCTTTCTCAAGCCGTCATGCGTTGAAGAATTTGTAAAGCACGGAGCCCGTTGATATATAAAATCCATATTTGCCGATCACGTTTCAGGAAGTACGCGCTTCATGGTACAATATAGATCAGATTGGACGTCCCGACAGGAAGAAATTACCGCCGGGCATTAACGAAGCGGGTATGAAGCAGACTATAGCCTGAGGGCCAGAACTTCCGGAAGAGCCTTCCTTTCTCGACTTGACGGGCTCGATGCATCGGGCGCGCGCCTGCCTTAGACAAGCATACGCCAAGCAATGAACACCAGCCACGGCAATTCTTCACACTGCTAAGGAGTCAGGTTTCCTGTCTCATCGCCCTGCCGGAAACCAATACTGCAGCACCCATAACGACCGCTCAGACTAAAGTCCAGTTCCAAAACTGGACTACGGCCGATATCACACTTTCCGGACATCCATGTACACTTGATGAAGAAAGATCGTGGAAATGAGGGGTATTTTGCATGTCTCAACAAATTTATGTCATTAACGCATCGCTAGCGGTTCTGCTGCTTCTGCTTGCACTGTGCGCAGGGTTCGTGTCGGGGTGCCTCGCATTCCGCAAAACCGAGGAGTCCCTGCAGCGGACCTCCATCGTAACGCTCGCCCTGCTCGGCGCCATGACGCTGATCTCGATCGGAAAAGTGACCATGCTCATCGCGACGTATTCCTACCGCAGCTGGTTCGTGCTGGATTCGGCGCTGCTGTTCTTATCGCTGATCATGGCGCCTACGGCCGCGATCGCCGTATTCTCCCTGCCGAGACTGCTTCAGCTCGCCAAGCTTCGGCCCAGGGAAACGGAGTCGGCGGTGAGCCGCACGAAACGCCGGGCAGCCTCGGAGGTTAGACTGGTCGTACCGATCCAAGTGCTGGTGATCGAAGCGCTGCTCTATGCCGCCATCAACGTCTTCCCGCTCGGCATGGAACTGCGGATGCAGATTCTCGTCATCGGGCTGCTGGTATTGATGTCGCCTGCACTGCTCATCTGGCGGCAATCCATCCGTCACCGACGCATCCATCGGGATGACGGCACGTCGATGATCCATTTCATCAACCGGGTCGTCTTCATCACGATGGCGTTCATGCTGCTCGCATTTGGCATTATTCATACGATGAAAAACGCAAAGACGCTCCGCACGGATGCGGAGCGCAATGAAATGCTTCAAATCTCGTTCTCGCCGGCCTTCTCGGGCAAATGAACGCCAGCTCTTATTCGTATTCCTTCTTCCCTCTGCGGGCCAAGTAGTCCGGCCAATACGTTTCCTCGATGGCCGGACAGCCTCGCGGGCTTTCCCAAACGTACACCCAACCGCGATATTCCGAAGCTTCCAAATCCTCGGCCCACACGCGATCGTAATCGTTCTCTTCTTCGATGCCGACAAACTGTTCCAGCTCATCCATTTCCCGCAATCCGCGTTCATCGACCGTTATCCACAGCCCGCATACGCTGGCACCCTTCGCCTGTGCTTCGGCATCCCGAACCAAGGCGGGATACGGACCGTAATCGACAAGCCTGCCCGCGATGACGCCCGGCTGCGTCAGCCGGATGTACGGGGCCGCGACATGATGATTGCCGTGACCCGGAAGCAGCGAACCGTAAATGAAAACAGCAAACGTCTTTTCCGGCATCGGCATCGGACTCCCTCGGCTATCGGTTAAGCGGTCTGGCTGCGATGCCGGAACCAATTCTCGAACAAATTGGCCGGGATCGGCTGCGTATAATAATAACCTTGCGCTTCTTCGCAGTCGCGTTCGCGCAGGAACTGGATTTGTTCGTCGTTTTCGACGCCCTCGGCCGTTACCTTCAGCTTTAGATTTTTGGCCATGGTCGTAATCGTGGATACGATGGCCGCATCGCTGGCGTCCCGCGTCAAATCGTTCACGAAGCAGCGATCGATCTTCAGCTTGTCGATCGGGAACCGTTTGAGCGAGCTCAGCGAGCTGTAGCCCGTGCCGAAATCATCGATGCTGATCTGCACGCCAAGCTCTTTCAGACTGGAGAGGGTATCGGCCGCGAATTCCACGTCGCTCGTCATGCTTTCCGTGATCTCGAGCTCCAGGTATTGCGGCGGCATGCCCGACTGCTGCAGGATGGCTTTGATCCGGTCCGCCAATTGATGCTGCCGAAATTGGCGCATCGACAGATTGACCGACATCATCATCGGCGGGAGCCCGGCATCCTGCCAAGCCTTGTTTTGCCGGCAAGCGGCGCCGAGCACCCACTCCCCAAGCTGCAAGATAAGCCCGTTCTCTTCCGTCAGCGGAATGAATTCGCCCGGCGGCAGCAAGCCCCGCTTCGGATGATGCCAGCGCACCAAGGCTTCGACGCCGACCACTTTATTGCTGGTCAGATTCACGAGCGGCTGATAAGCCAGCGCGAACTGTTCCTCGTCGATGGCGCGGCGCAGGTCGCTTTCCAGGCGAAGCCGGTCATGCGCCTTGCGGTTCATCTCCGGCTCGTAGCTGGAATATTCGTTGCGGTGCGCTTTCGCCGAATAGAGCGCGGTATCCGCGTTCTTCAGCAGCACGTCGACGCTTTCCCCATCCTGCGGGTAGAAGGAGATGCCGAGGCTGATCGTGATATGGTACTCCGCCTCGTCCAGCACGAACGGAGCGTCGAACAACCCCATGAGCTGCTTCGCCTGATGCTCGATTCGGTCCGTTTCCGCATCCATATCCGGCACGAGCATGACGAATTCGTCGCCGCCCATCCGGTAGACGCGTTTGGACGGATCCGCCGCTCGTCGCAGCCGGTCCGATACGGCCTGCAGCATCCGGTCGCCGAAGGAATGCCCCAGCGCGTCGTTGATCGTTTTGAACCGGTCGATATCGAAGAGGAACACCGCGACCCGGCTGCCGCTCTGCTGCGCGCGCTGCAGCTCGTCGTTGAGCTGCTCCTTCAGCAGCCGGCGGTTGGACAACCCGGTCAGCTCGTCGTGGAACGCGAGAAAATTAATCCGGCTTTCCGTGCGCTTGTATTGTTGGTACGGTTCCTCGATCGTGACGTAGTAGATGCCCTTCATCAGAAAATAAATGCCCGCCAGCTTGTAAACATGCGCGATCAGCATATCGCTGTCGTGCTGGTTGGCGCTCAGCAGGAACTGCACGTCCGCTACGGTGAAGAATACGAGCGACTGAATCATCGTGAGCAGCGCCTGCGGCCTTTCGTTGCGGTTGCGGTAAAGCACCGAAGCGATCGTGCCGAGATACGCGAACGCGATCAGGGAGCGCGTCTCGAAACGGAACAGCTCCGCGGCATGGCCGACGAAGATGGAAGACGGCGCAACGGAGAGATCCGCCAAATAAAAGTAGAGGACGGACACGAGGCAGGCGAGGCCGATGGCGGTCAGGAATGCGGGCAGCCGGCGGCTTGCCGGAACCGGCTCGTCGTTCTTGCGGAAGATCAGGAACAGGCCGATGGATCCGGCCGTCTGGGCAGTCTCCGCGAAGAGCTGCGACAACGACGTGTCGCCGATCAGCCGGTAAAACGGCATCCCTTCCGCGGTCAGGACGTGCAGCAGGTCGAACAAGCCGACCGCGCCGAACAACGCGGCCGTGTACAGGCGGTGTTTCGATAGCGAGTTGACGAAAAACAGCCAGCCCAGCACAAGCATCGTAAAGCTCGCGGCAAAGCCGAACAGTTCCATGCCGGAATGAAGAAACAAGTAAGCGCGCTCCGGTATCGGCCAATACAGCCCGCGATGCAGCAATCGCAAGAGAACAAAGCTAATAATGGCGGCGAGTGCGATTCCGATCGTTATTTTTTCCGCCCGTTTTATTGACATGATGTCCTCCTTCAACGAGTTAACCGATGATACATGCATGCGCTATTTCTGATCGGGTAAGACGATGAATCGCCGTTCATGAGAAAATGTCGTTATCGGATATATCGGTATTCGCGGCTCCTTTCTTTATCGTTCGGGAGCAGGTGTGACGCTTATGTAAGGCCGAGGCGGCGGCCGGCGGCTCCAGTCCCGCCCGAAGCCGAGATGAAGCCGCCGTGCCTGCGCCAGGGTAACTTCCGTGAAGGTGTCGCAGTCCCGCGGATCGCGCTGCGCTGGCAGGCGGATCGACACGGTCGACAGGTCAAACGCGGGGCAACCGCGCGGAAGAGGAGAATAACCGCTGCGGCGTATGTCTATATTCTCTAATATTATCCATTTTTCGACAGATTGGCGCCAAATTGGAAGATCCTGCTGTTTGAAGCGAATCCCTTCTAGTTTGTACCATTCCGTGTCACTTGTCCAGCCTCTTTCTAAAGCTTCGCTAAAACTTTTTTTCGACAAAATCACCGCCGTTACGCGGCATAACGGTTGATGACCTCGACGAGCAAATCGTTCAGCGCCTTGACCTCGTATTCGCCGACGGCCGGCTCCAGATGATCGTTGCCGATTCCGCTGTGATCCGTAAGGAATAAATAAGTGCCTCCCGTGGCCGATGCGATGAAACGCATCAAATATTCCGTATTCACGTCGACGCCGCTGGAAGCGATCGGAACGATCCGAATGCCCTCCGCGGCCGCTTCTTCCGTCAACGCCTGAATTCGCTTCGTGACCTTGCGATCATGATGCGGCGGCGCGTCCATCACGAGGAACAGCAGCCTTGCGCGCGCTTCGTCGCTCCAGTCGTGCTTCTCGATCGCATTGGCCAGCGCTTCGTCCACGGCCTCCGGAAAGTCCCCGCCGCCCGCGGCATCCTGCTCCGCCAGCTGGTCCTCCACCTTCTCGATATCGCCGGTGAACGGGAAGGCTCTGACGACATATTCGTCGTTACGGTCGCGATAGAAGTTCGCGCTCACGCGGATGCCGAGCTGCTGCCCGTTGTCCCGGTCCACGCGCTTCACGACGTCCTTCAGCTCCGTCTTCAAATAATCGAGCTCATCCTTCATCGAGCCCGTCGTATCGACCAACAGCATCAGGTCGAGCGCGTCGGCCGCTTTGACGGGCTTCTCCAACTCGACCTTCAGCGCCTCCCCGCGCGGGACAGGGACGTTCTCGAACCGTTTCGTCTGCCCGCCGAACGTCACGGCGATCCCGTACTTCTCCTGCGCGCCCTGCTCGTCGAACATGCCGGCGTACGCGTACGCGACGCCCTTATTGTCGGTGCGCGCCTCCCAGACCGTCTCCCCGTCCCCGCCGGACAGCGTGACGGTCGCATCCGACACGGGCTTGCCGCCGGCCGTTACGTCGACCTCCAAGCGGTTCTGCGGAAACATCGACCAGTACGACTGGTTATCCCGGCCTTCGCCGCTCTCCAGCAAGCGTACCCAGGCCTTCCAAGCGATCGCGTCGTCCCATTCGCCCGCGGTCAGCTGGCCAGGCTTGGAATCGTCGTATTGGGAGGCTTCCCCTTTCTCCGGCACCGCCGGCGAATCGCCGCGGTCGTCTGCCGCGGGCTCGTGCGCGTCGGACGAGTCGCCCGTGCCCCCGTCATCGCGCGTGCCCGTATCCGCGTTCGAATGCGATGACGAGTCCTTGCCGGAATTCGCGTTCGAACCGCCATTCGTCGCGGCGTCGTCAGTAGCCGCGGAATTGCCCGTGTTCGCCGCGTCGTTATTCGAGTTCGAGCTGCATCCTCCGAGTACCAGCGCGAGTCCGATCAGCGCCGCGGCTGACATCTTCAGCGCTCCCTTCTTTCTTGCCCCGGCTTCGTCTTTTCTGTTTGTTCGCGAGTTGCGTTCGTCGACCATTTCCGATTCCCCCTTTAATCTGCTTGGACAGCCAATATTTGTAAGACCGCCTCAATCCATTGACGAAGTTCGGCGGCCATTTGTTGCAATCCCGTTAAGCCCGCATTACAATTGGGGAATACGTTTTTTCCGCGAATATTCGCGCCATGCGCGCAATCAAAACAACCCGAAGAAGGCGATTGGCCCGCATGCCCGCATCGGGCGGGAAATGCAGCCCCTCGCTCGCGTTTCTTCCAAAGAAGGAGGCGGCATTCGCCCTGGAAACCTATCCATTGGCAGCGTTGTCCATCGAACACGGCGATACGACGACGAATTTGTCGTTCTTGTCCGCCCGGCTCGTCGTCGTATCCGACGCCGGCTACAAGCTCTGGTACGTCGAGATCGACGGCATGGCGCAGCGCGAGCTGCTTCGCGGGTTCAACGAAACCGACCAGATCGGCGTCGGCGTGAACGGCGTCACGGCAGGCGGGCGGCCGTTCCATGGGAGCGGCTATTTTCACCCCAACGAGCAGCACCATGCGGCGGCAATCCGCGGCGACGGCGAGCTGCCCGGGTTCTAACAGCGCCGTTCCGCCGAAAATTGCAAGCAAAAAACAGCTCCGGCTCGTTCCCAGAAGGAACGAGGCCGGAGCTGTTTTTGATGGCGGCGATAAGCGGTGAACGCGTCGGTCATTGCGGGGCGATGCCTTTGAAGAAGAGCTCGAAGGTCATCGTCATGCGGGTGTCGAGCGGCTCGTCCCCCGTTTCCATCGACCAGATGATGAGCGTGCCGAAGTACGATTGGAACGCCTGCTGCGCCAGCATCTCCGCCGGCATGTCCTTGCGGATCTCCCCGTTCTCCTGAGCCCGGTGCACGAGCGGCAGCACCGCTTCGGACAAATCCGCCAGCAGCTTGTTATGGGCGGCGAGCGCCGCGTCCGTGCCCAGCATGGCCTGGAAAAGCGCGCGCGTCAACGACTTGTTCATTTCGAAGCGCTTCACGAGCTCGAAGATCAGCAGCTGCAGCCGGGGAACGAGCGGACCCGGGGTGCCTTTCAGCTTCTCCACCTCGCTCATGGCAAATACGCCCTGAAGCTCGCATAGGAGATCGTCTTTGGAAGAAAAATAGTTGAAAAACGTGCCTTTGGCAACGCCGGCCAGCTTGGCGATCGCTTCGACCGTCGTGGATTCGTAGCCGTGCTCCGCAAACAAGGCCAGCGCCGATTCTTTGATTCGCAGGCGCGTCTGTTCTTTCTTAAGCTCGCGGTTCATGTTGAGGTCCTCCGTCGTGAGCCGTTCTGATATGCCCATTGTAGCATAGCGGCCGAATGCCGTAAAACAATAAATGACCAACGGTCATTTATTTAGCAAAACCTTGATCCATTTGTGTCATCCTCTATTCCATGCATGCATGATACCCTCTTCTAATCTATTATTCCCGATTGTGAAAAAATTATGACCAACGGTTCAATAATATTGACTTCGGCTTTTCCGATACGCTATAACTATTCATAGAGATTCCATGCATGAGGAGGGTTTGCTTATGACAGAAAGGTTTATCCGCGGCCTCGCCCGCGCCAAATGGGCGATATTGCTGGGATGGCTCGCCATTACCGCCGCGTCCATGCTTCTACTCCCCGACCTGGCGGCCATCGTGCGCCAGACCGAGCAGAAATTCGTGCCCGCGGATTCCGAATCCGTCGTCGCCAAGAACCTGCTGGAGCGGATCAATCCCGAAACGACGACCAAGTCGAGCGCGATTCTGGTCTATTCCAGGGCGGGCGGCATGACGGACCGGGACCGCGCGTGGCTGAAGGCCAAAGCGGCCGAGCTTGCGGCGCTGAGCGGCAAAGACGGCTTCAAGTCGGTCCAGTCCGCATACGAGACGCCGGAGCTCGCATCCAAGTTCCGCAGCAAGGACGGCACGACCGAGATGCTCATCGTCGGCTTTACCGGGACGGACAACGACGCGATTACCCAGGATGCGGTAGACTCGCTCAACGAACGAATCAAAGGAGCGCCGGGCGGCAGCAAGGTCGAGCTGACCGGCAGCGCGCCGATCGGCAAGGATTTTCAGGAAAGCTCCTCCGAAGGTCTCCAGAAAACGGAACTGCTGACCGTCGGGCTCGTGCTGGTCATTCTCCTGATCGTCTTCCGCTCGCCGGTCGCGCCGTTCATCCCGCTCGTCACGATCGGATTGTCGCTCGTCATCACGAGAGGGCTCGTCGCCGCGGCAACGCACTTCGGCATGCCGGTATCCTCGTTCACGGAATCGTTCCTGATCGCCGTCATGTTCGGGGCGGGAACGGATTACTGCATCCTGCTCATCCAGCGTTTCCGAGAAGAAATGAGCCATGACGGGGACAAGGTCGAAGCGCTCGCGCGCACGGCGCGCTCCGTGGGCAAGACGGTCGCTTTCTCCGCCAGCACCGTGTTCGTCGCGTTCTTCCTGATCGGCTTCGCGCAGTTCGGCCTGTACCAATCTGCCGTAGGCGTCGCCATCGGCGTGGCCGTTACGCTCGTCGCCGCGCTGACGCTGACGCCCGCGCTGCTGCTGATCTTCGGGAAAGCCACGTTCTGGCCGACGCGGATCGCCGGCGGGCAAGGACACGGGGAATCCAGGCTATGGAGCGCCATGGCTTCGCTCGCCGCGCGCAGGCCCGTCGCGATCATCGTCGTGACGGCCATCCTGCTCGCGCCGCTGACCTTGCTTTACCATAATAAGCGCTCCTTCGACGACTTGGCCGAGATCAGTCCAAGCCACGGCTCCGTGCAGGGCTTCCGCCAAGTGGAACGCAGCTTCGGCTCCGGCGAAGTATTCCCGCTCTCGATCGCGATTACGTCTTCCGCGTCCATGCGCGATCCGGCGGCGCTGGCGGTCATGGAAACGGCAAGCGCCAACGTCGCGAAGCTGAGCGGCGTCAAGGAGGTGCGCAGCGCGGTCCGCCCGCTCGGCGCGCAGCTACCCGATCTTACGGTGTCGGATCAGTTGACCAAGACCTCCGAGGCGCTGCAGCAGCTCAAGGACGGCGTGGATAAAGTCGCCGGCGGCCTGCAGGATGCGGAGACCTCCATCTCCGGCGGGCAGGGCGACGTCGACAAGCTGACGAGCGGATTGCGGACGATGGCGTCCAAGGCGAAGGAAGCGCAGCGCGGCCTGGATCAAATCCACGGCGGCCTGCAGCAGGCTTCCAAAGGCGCGGACCGGCTGGCCGGCGGCCTCAAGCAAAGCGCCTCCGTCTCGGACTCCATGAGCGCCGACATCAAGGCGCTGCTGAAGGCCCATCCCGAGCTGTTGCGAGAAGCAGCCATGCAGCAGCTCGTCGGCAAGCAGAAGGGGCTCTCGGACGGCTTGAAGCAGCTGCAGGGCGGCGCCGATCAGTTGACGTCCAGCTTTACGCAGCTGAATCCCGGGGTTGCCGGCGTGGCCAGCGGGCTGGGTCAGCTGGCCACGGGGCAAACGGATGCCGCCGACGGCACCGCCAAGCTCGGCAGCGGACTGACCGAGCTGACGAACGGGCTGGATTCCGGCGCCAAAGGGCTTCGCGACGTCTCCTCCGGTCTGACGCAGGTCAAGGAGGCGGAGCAATCGATCGGGGACAGCCAGATTCCCGGCTGGAATTTGCCGGCGTCCGCGCTTGACAGCCCCGAGCTGAAACAAGCGCTGGACTACTACATCTCCAAGGACGGCAAGACCGCGAAGATCGACGTCGTGCTCGCCGTCAATCCCTACTCCGAAGAAGCGCTGCGAACCGTCGATCAAGTCCGCGAAGCGCTGCGGCACAGCCTGGGCGGCAGTTCCTTGAAGGACGCGAAGGTTTACGTATCCGGCACCTCCGCGCAGATTACGGAACTGAAGGCTATCTCCAAGAACGATTTCTTGCGAACGGGCGGGTTTGTCCTGATCGGCATCTTCATCGTGCTCATGATCATGCTCCGTTCCATTCTGGCGCCGCTCTATCTGCTCCTGTCGCTCGTCTTCAACTTCCTCGTGACGATGGGCATCGTGGAGTTCATCTTCGTCCGATTGCTCGGCAAGGAAGGCTTGTCCTGGAGCGCGTCGTTCTTCATCTTCCTCATCATCGTGGCGCTCGGGGTGGACTACAGCATCTTCCTCATGGCGCGGTTCAAGGAAGAATACAAGCCCGGAGGCGTCCGGCTCGCCATGGCGAAAGCGATGTCCACGACCGGCGGCGTCATCGTCTCGGCGGCCATTATCATGGGCGGCACGTTCGCCGCGCTGATGATGTCGGGCGTGAACACGCTGCTCCAGATCGGCGCGGGCATCGTGATCGGCCTGATCCTGTACGCGTTCGTGTTCATGGGCCTGGTCGTGCCGGCGCTGGCGAATTTGTTTGGCGAAGCGAATTGGTATTTCTTTAGGCGCAGCAAGAAATAAAAATTCGGCTCTGGCGAGCTGGTAGTTCTTCTCGCGAAGCAAAGAACGGGAGCTCGGCGAAGCGAATTGGTATTTCTTTAGGCGCAGCAAGAAATAAAAATTCGGCTCTGGCGAGCTGGTAGTTCTTCTGGCGAAGCAAAGAACGGAAGCTCGGCGAAGCGAACTGGTAGTTCTTCACGCGGAGCGAACTCGCAACTTTCGCGGTCGCTTTCCGCTACGCGGCCGTCATGCACACGCAAAAAAATAAAAAGGCCGTATTCGCTCCACGACGAGCGAATACGGCCTTTCTCAAATTATACGATGGCGTGCCGCGCGGCCTGCTGCGTATGCGCGAACAGCTCCGTCAATTCCAAGTGCTGCAAATATTCCAAAGCGCCCCTGGATTCCTCGGACACGCTGCCGCTCTCCTGGAGCGAGATCATGCCGGTAAACGCGCTTGCGTTCCAACGCGCTTGCCGGGCGATCGCAGCCAGTCCGTCCCGGATCGCCCCGTCCGGCAGATCGTTCAGGATCGTGCTATTCCGCACCCAGTCCGCGGACCGTTCCTGCAGCCGCTGCATCGCGGGATGAGCCCCGGCCATATGGAACCAATAGTTCGCATTCGAGAAATCGCCTTCCATGCGATGCATGATGCCGTGCCAGTAACAGCCGGTCGCGTCGTCCTCGATCTCCTGGGCATGCGCATGCGAGGCGGCCAAACTTTCGTTGAGGAGATGCAGGCCCGCTTTCAGCGCGATCAACGCAGGCAAGTCGGCGCGCGGCGTAGCCGCGGTAATGAGCGGCAGGTCTTCGATTTGTTGCTCCAACGCAGCGTCCCATGCGTGCTTCGGCATCAATGCTTGCAGGGGTTGGCGGGATTCCAATCGTTCCGCGATCGACGTCAAGGCTTTGTACATGCGGCAAACACTCCTCCAGCGTTATAATGCCAATCCGGTTGTTGCGAGCGTAAGAAATGGCGAGCGGCGGAACATGTACGCCGTGAGTGACGGCCGAAGCCGCAAAAAAGTAGAATGGATTCTATTGTAATGGATGCATCCCGGCAATTCAATATCGCCCGCGGCAGAAACCGACGATCGGGTCGATCCGGCCGTGCCGCGGAAGCTCGGCTATCTTCAGCGTTGGCTCTGACCGGGCAACTGCCGGCGCACGGAACCGCCCGGATAAGCCATGCCCGCGAGCGGCCAGCGCCGCGAAAGCGCACCTCCGCGTCACTCTTCTTTATATGCGGCCGGAACGGAATTTTGTTAAGCGCCTCGCGCGAAATAGGCCGAAACGCAATAAAAACATGCGCGTTCCATACCATGCGATAGCGGCCAAATGAGCGATGCAAGCCTTGGAATACGCGACAAGCCCCCGAACCGGGTAGGATCGGGAGCTTGTCGATGGCTTTGCTTACTTGCTATGCAGCACTTCCGGCGTCGTCAGCTTGTCGTAGAAATCGACCGCTTTGTCCTTGTCGTCGGATTCGCGAAGCGCCATGGCGGAACGCGGATGTTCGTCCAGCATGCCCGTGATCATGTACGGGATGATGTAGCCCCATTCTTCTTTCTCGCGAAGCGGGATCATGTACTTCTCGATCATATCGAGCACCGGGCGCACGTTGTATTTCGTGTTCTTCAGGTGGGCGACGAGCAGTTCCGTCGGGCAGTTGCCTGCCGCGCGGCCCATGCCGTAAACGGATGCGTCCAGCAGCTCCACGCCTTGGTCGACGGCGGTAAGCGTGTTCGCGAACGCCAACTGCATGTTGTTGTGCGTATGCACGCCGAGACGCTTGCTCGGGACATGTTTCTTGAACTTGCTGATCAAGTAGTCGAAATCCTTCGGATCCAGACTGCCGTAGGAGTCCACCACGTACACGACGTCCACGACGCTGGCTTCGATCAGCTCGAACGCTTCCAGCAGCTGATTCTCCATGACGTTGGACAACGCCATGATGTTGATCGTCGTTTCGTAGCCGCGATCATGGAACACTTTCACGAGCTCGAGCGCCTTCTCCACGTCTTGGATGTAGCAGGCCACGCGGATCAGGTCGAGCAGGCTTTCTTCGCGCGGAAGAATATCGTTCTCGTCGACGCGGCCGATATCCACGAGCGCGGACAGCTTCGTGTTCAGCTTATGCGGAATGACCTTGCGCAGGAAATCGTCGTCCAGGAAGCGCCACGGTCCAGCGGATTCGGCACCTTTCAGCAGCTTCGGGGAGTTCTTGTAGCCGATCTCCATATAGTCCACGCCCGCATCGTTCAAGGTGCGGTACAGGTGCTGGACGAATTCGACGCTGAAATCCCAGTTGTTGACGAGCCCGCCGTCGCGGATCGTGCAGTCGACGATTTTGCAATTATTGTTCTTTGCGGTCATGTGCGTGTACTCCTTTGATCCATGCATTTTTTTATAATCATACTTGAAATCTGCCATGAACGCAAAAAAAATTTTGTCGCTTTAAAGCGAATCAGCGGTCTGAAATGGCGTTCAAATCATTGCGTCCGCGCGCACGACCTCGTCGAATTTCTCGGCGGAAATCAGTCCGCTGCGGATGGCGGCCTCGCGCAGGGTCAGTCCCTCCTTGTGCGCCGCTTTGGCGATCGACGCGGCATTTTCGTAGCCGATATGCGGATTCAGCGCCGTCACGAGCATCAGCGATTCGTTCAAATGCCGCTGAATCGCCTCGCGGTTCGGCTCGATGCCGACGGCGCAGTGCTCGTCGAACGAGCGCATGGCATCGCTCAGCAGCCGCGCCGATTGCAGGAAGTTGTGAATGATGACCGGCTTGAACACGTTGAGCTCGAAGTTGCCCTGGCTCGCCGCGAAGCCGATCGCCGCGTCGTTGCCCATGACCTGGCAGACGACCATCGTCAAGGCCTCGCATTGGGTCGGGTTCACCTTGCCCGGCATGATCGAGCTGCCCGGCTCGTTCTCGGGGATGCGGAGCTCGCCGATGCCGCAGCGCGGCCCGCTCGCCAGCCAGCGGACGTCGTTGGCGATCTTCATCAGATCCGCCGCCAGCGCCTTGAACGCGCCGTGCACGAAGACGAGCTCGTCGTGGCTCGTGAGCGCCTGGAACTTGTTCGGCGCGCCGATGAACCGCTTGCCCGTCAAGCCGGAGATCGCGTCGGCGACCTTGTCGCTGAAGCCCGGCGGCGCGTTGAGCCCCGTGCCGACGGCCGTGCCGCCGATGGCCAGCTCGCGCAGCTCCTCGCGCGCCGCGCCGATGTTCCGCTCGGCCTTCTCCAGCATGCGGACCCAGCCGCTGATCTCCTGGCCCAGCGTCAGCGGGGTCGCGTCCTGCAGATGCGTCCGGCCGATCTTGATGATGTCCGCGAAGGCCGCGCTTTTCTCAGCGAGGGTGGCCTTAAGCTGCGCAATGGCGGGCAGCACGTCATCTTCGACGGCGATCAGCGCCGCGACGTGCATCGCGGTCGGAAACGTGTCGTTGGAGCTCTGCGAGCGGTTCACGTCGTCGTTGGGATGCACCTTGGCGGCAGCATCGCCGCCGCGCTCCGCCAGCAGCTGCCCGGCGCGGCGCGCGATCACTTCGTTGACGTTCATGTTCGATTGCGTGCCGCTTCCGGTCTGCCAGACGGCCAGCGGAAATTCGCCGTCCCATCGCCCCGCGACGATCTCGTCGGCCGCCTCGGCGATCGCGCCCGCCTTCGCCTCGTCCAGCTTGCCGAGTCCCCCGTTCACGACGGCGGCCGCTTTCTTCAGGTACGCGAACGCCTGGATGAGCTCGCGCGGCATTTTCTCCGTGCCGATCTTGAAATTATGAAGACTGCGCTCGGTCTGCGCCCCCCATAGCCGGTTGGCGTCCACCTTGATTTCGCCCATGGAGTCCTTCTCGATCCGATAGTCCATCTTGCTTGCCCCTTCCTATGCTTGATTCTCCGCCGCTCGCGGCATATGTCGAAGACATGCGCTTACCTCTCTATTCAAGTAAATAGGCGATGCATGAATCATCATGCGCCGCCTCTATCCATGATTGCCTAATTCAGGGTATGCGATACCGCCCTCAATTAGGGCCCTATCGGAAAATGCGCCCGCAGCTCCTCCGGGATCGGCCGGCTCGCGCGCGTCCGCTCGTCCATCGCCACGCTCGTCACGAGCGCGTCCGCGCATCGTTCCCCGGACTGGTTGAAGATCTCCTGCTTCAACACGTAGCTCGTGCGGCCGGCCCGTTCCGCCTCCGTAACGATCGTCAGCCGGTCCCCCTGCCTGCATTCCTTGCGATAGTTGATGTTGATGTTGACCGTCACCGTCTGGACGCCCAGCGCCAAGAACGTCTCGTACGAGAGGCCGCGCCGCTCGTACCATTCCTCCCGGCCCCACTCCAAGTACTCCAAATACTTGGCGTTATTCACATGCCCGTTAACATCGATCTCCGTCGACCTGACGACGATTTCCAGGCTCACGCCCCCCATGATCTCCATGCCCTCCACGCTCCCTCGCCTCTGCGCCGGCTTCTTGCTTGCGCCGGCATCCGCATTTTGCTCATATGGTAGCCCTACGGAGAGCGATTGTCAAAAAGGCGGCGCAGCATCGGACATTTACCTAGGGCCGGCAACCATATTGGGCAACAATAACATCGTACGGCCTTCCCTGGAACGAGGCGATCGCAACGTTATGCGCACCGAAACGAAGAGAGACCCGGCCCCGGGGCCAAGTCTCTTTCCCGCGAAGGAAGAACCGCCTCCCCGGCGAATGCGGAGGATCGGGCTTACGATTTCGCGGACAGCAAGCTATCCGAGATGAACTTCAACTGCGCGTCGAGCGAGATCGGGTCGTTATACGTGTCGCCTTTCGGGTTGAGCTGGAATACGTGTCCGGCTTTGACGGCCGGCAGTCCCTGCCATATCGGGCTGTCGTAGACGATCTTCGGATCGCTGGTATCGCCGGACCATGCGCAAGTGAAGACGATGTCGCCGGAGAATTCAGGAAGCTTCTCGAGCGAGATCGAAGCCCAGCCCGTTCCGCTGTCGATAGCGGCCTTTTGCGCTTCCGGCGGCGCCTTCAAGCCGAATTCGCCGTAAATGATTTCGCCGCCGCGGCCGTAGTTGTGACCGAATACGTACAGCCCCTTCGCGTACGGGTTAATGATCGACACGGTTTTATTGCCGACGGCTTTCTGAACCTGCGGCTTCAGCTCGCCGATTTTTTTCTCCCATTGGCCAATCCACTGCTTCGCCTCGTTTTCTTTTCCGGTCAGCTTGCCGAAATCCAGCAATTGATCCTTGTAGTTTTTCTTGCCGTATTCGATCGCCACGACCGGCGCGATTTGCTCCAGCTGCTCGATGCCTTCCGTACCGCTATACGTCACGATCAGATCGGGCTTGAGCTCGAGAATCTTCTCCGGCGACGCGTCGTCGCCAATGCTGACGGCGCCGTCCAGCATCCCCTTGAAGTAAGGATTGCCCATGGCCCCTTCCCCGACTCCGACCGGCTTGGCGCCGAGTACCAGGAAGTAGCCGGTATAGAAAGTGGTCAAGTCGACGATCCGCTTGGGGTGCTTAGGCACTTGGATATCGCCGTTGGCCGCTTGGAAGGTGACCGTTTCCGCTTCTCCGGGAGCCGTATCTTCGGCAGGCTCGGTCACGGACGAGGCCGCATTCCCCGCCTTATTGCCGTTCTGGCTCGCATTCTCCCGCGTATTCCCGCAAGCCCCGAGAAGCAGCGCCATTCCAACTGAAAGCAAAAGCATAACCGGCATGAACTTCAATCTGCGCAAAACCAATTCCTCCTAATTGATATTGATTATCATTATCAAAAATAGCATAAGTTGCATCGGTTGGCAATCATTTAAAATGGACGCGCGTCGCCGCAGGACCGCAGCCTCAGCGCGCCAAGTCCCCTTCGGCGGCAATTGTCCGGCAAGTGAGCCATGAATACCAACCAAATAACCGCACATGTTGCAGATAAAAAAAACAGCCTCGGCCCAATGAAATTCAGGACCAAAGCCGTTCATGGACTTGCCGGGGGCAGTTCACCGATTATCCTATTGATTCAAAAGACGCCGCGCTGCACGCGACGTTCTTCAAGCGAAGCCTATTGATCGGCGTCCATCCGCACGCCTTGTCCAAGCGGGATCGGGGTTCTTGTTCTGGCCGCGAGGCGCTCGACGGCATAGACGAGGCCAAGCACGGCGAGCAGGCCGCCAAGCGAAACGGCGACGGACAGCGGAGCCATCCATAGATCCGCGGGGTGCGCGAAGAACGGAATAAGCGAGACGGCGATGATCGGCGGCGCGTTCAGCTTGAGCGTACGGACGAGCCAGATCACGATCAGCGTGCTGACGAACAAGGATACCATGCCGCTGTCGACGGCGTAGGCGAGCGTGCCAATGATGGAGGACAGCACCGCGCAGCAGGCGATGCCGAGCAGCTCCGGCAGCCGCGGAGAACGGGTAATGAAGAGGAAGCCGAAAGCCCCCAGCGTCGGGAAGAACAGCATATGCATGCCTGGCCCTTGCGAGGACAGCCAATAGACGAACATAATGAACAAGCCGAGGCCGACGGATCGAATCAACATCGCGCAGCAACCTTTCTTTCGTAAAAGGATCAACCAAGCAAACCTGACATGAAAATCACTTTTACGAGCTTAAATCAGTTCGGCGCGAACGTCAATGGAAAATTCCGAGCGGTTGTCCCGTTCGCGGCGGAAGCGAAGCCGACCCGGAAAGAAACGGCGGAAGCGCGGTCGGCCGCAAGCCGCGATCAGCAAGCATGTCTTTTTAAGTACGCTAATCGCTCTTCAAGGCTATCTGAAATGGTTTTAATCGATTCGGAAGCTTTGCAGTAGCCGACGCTTATGATCTGACCTTCTTTTTTCGTGAATCCGCCCAAGAAAATCGTTTCGGTCGTGGAATGTACATGTGTTATGTTGCATCTAACGCAAAAATACATTGCAATTCCTCCCTTTGTAAGTGCTTATGCTTGATCATAGTACGAATGGAAAAATATAGATATCATTATTTTCCAGCCGCTTTATACCGCTGAGAATAAGAGATACGCGATTCGTGCATGCTCTCGAATACGAAAAAGAGCTGCCCTGCGGCCTTGGCACGCAGGAAGCAGCTCCCTTATTCCGTACTTTACCCGGCGGACATGCCTTCCTTATGCGCCTACCATTCCGCGAACGAGCCGTCGTCGTACGCCAGTCTCGGCGTATCCCAATCGCCGCCGTAGCCGCGTTCGATCAGCGCTTCCTCGTTGATCTCGATGCCGAGGCCCGGTCCCTGCGGCACGGCAATGTGCCCGCCTTCGACTACGAACGGCCGCTTCAGGTAGCCTTCGCCGAGGTCCCATTTCTCCGCCATGGACGGATGCTCCTGGATGAGGAAGTTCGGCGTGCAGGCATCGAGCTGCAGGCAGGAAGCCAGCGAGATCGGCCCGAGCGGGTTATGCGGCGCGACGGAGGCGTAGTGCACCTCGGCCATCGCCGCGATCTTGCGGCCTTCGAAGATTCCCCCGGCATGGCACAGATCCGGCTGGACGATGGCCACGGCGCCCTTCTCGAGCGCCTCGCGGAAGCCCCAGCGCGTGAACAGCCGCTCGCCGGTGGCGATCGGAATGCTCGTCGACTGCGCAACGCGAAGCAGCGCGTCCACGTTCTCCGGCAGCACGGGCTCTTCGATGAACATCGGATAATACGGCTCCAGCGCGGCCGCGAGCCGGATCGACATCGCCGGGCTGACCCGCCCGTGGAAGTCGATCGCGATGTCGAGCCCGCTGCCCGCGGCTTCGCGGATCGCCGCGAACTTATTCGTCACGTTCTCCACGAACGCCAGGGTATCCACCTGCCGCACCGGCGCGTCCACGCCGATCTTGATCGCGGTGAAGCCCGCTTCCATGCGCTTCTTCGCGTTCGCCGCGATCTCGTCCGGCGTCGCGCCGCCGCAGTGGCTGTACATGCGGATAGTCTCGCGTACCTTGCCGCCGAGCATCTCGTAGACGGGCATGTTGTAAAACTTGCCCTTGATGTCCCACAGCGCCTGCTCGATGCCGCTGATCGCGCTGACCAGCACCGGGCCGCCGCGGTAGAACGTGCCGCGGTACATGACCTGCCAGTGATGCTCGATGCGCAGCGGATCCTCTCCGATCAGGTAACGCTTCAGCTCCTCCACCGCGGTCGCGACGGTGAGCGCGCGCCCTTCCACGATCGGCTCTCCCCAGCCGCTGATTCCCTCGTCGGTCTCGATCTTGAGAAACAACCAGCGCGGTTTCACATGGTAAAGCTTCATATCGGTGATCTTCATAACGATTCGTCTCCTCTTGCGTTCCGCTTTGGATTGATCTTGCATCGCCTGCCGTCAACCGCATGCCCATCACGCATGGCGCGTATGCTTCGGTTACCCTTTATCCGCCCATACCGGCAGCAGCGCGCCGCCGTCCATGTACACCGTCGTCCCCGTCATGTAGCCCGCCTTGTCGGAGGAGAGGTATACGGCCGCCTCGCCGACCTCGTCCGTCGTGGCGAAGCGGCCTAACGGAATGCGCGAGGCCACGCCGGCGATGCGTTCGCGCGCCTGCTCGTCCTTCGGCTCGCCGAGCAGGGTGTAGCCCGGCGCGATGCCGACGACGCGGATGCCGTAGCCGGCCAGGTCGAGCGCCATGTTCTTCGTCAGCTTGTTGACCGCCGCCTTGGCCGCGGCGTACACCGTCGCGTTCGACCACGTGCCCTCCGCATGGTTGGAGCTGATGTGGATCAGCACGCCCCCCGTGCCCTGCTCCGCCATGAGGCGCGCCGCCCGCTGCGAGCAGAAATAAAGCCCTTTCAAATCCGTGTTCATCACTTCGTCGTACAGCTCCGGCGTCGTCTCGAGAAACGGCCGCATCCGCGTAATGCCGGAATTCGCCACGCTGACGTCGAGCCGGCCGAACGCCGCGCGCGCCCCGTCGTACAACGCGTCGACGCCTTCGATCGTCGAGATGTCCGCCTGCACCGATTCGGCCCGCACGCCGACGGCCCGAATCTCCTGCACGACGGCCTCCGCCTTCTCCGCGCTGCGGTTGTAGTTCACGCAGACATCGTAGCCCGCTCTCGCGAACGCCAGCGCGATGCCTCTGCCGATGCCCCTGCCGGAGCCCGTAACCAATGCTACTTTGCGTTCCGCCTGCATTCCCTCGCCTCCTTGCGCCTTCGGCCGCGATCGCCGCCGAAACCGCCCTGTCCTTTCAGCCCCATAAACGACACGCCTTTCTCGATCAGCTTGTGGCAGGAAATGATGATGATCTTGCAGCTTATCCATCTTCAAATAGAGCGGAACGAGGCTTGCACGATGCAAGGATCGAACAGCCGCTTCCAGTTCCCAGACTCTGAAATCGCTTGCAATTCTCGGAGCAGCTTGATCCGCATCTTCGCGTCCGCGGCGAGCTGGGTCGACAAGATCTGCGGCCGTCCGATCGTGAAATTGTACGCGGGCATGTAAGCTTTATATACGACGCGGCGTCCTTGATTCCTGTCACGCGCATGGCGCCGATCGGGTCGTTTTTCATTTTTTTCCACGCGAACCGGATGCTGATGAGCAGCTCGTCGATGAAGGCGCCGGGAACGGCAGAAAGCTCCGTCCCATTCGGGAACGGAGCTCTCTTGTTTACGTTCGCGTTACGCGATCCAACTCTGGCAAGCCGCGCCAAAAAAATCGAAGCGGTCTCTGATTCGGCGAGACACGTCTTGCTCGTGCGTCGAGAGCCGCGCGAGGCCTATTATCCCGCCCGGCCACCGACGTTATTTGCCGATGAACGTCCGCGAGCCGTTGTCCCCGCTATACGGCGGAGCATTCGGCGCCGTGACGTAGCAGATGATCAGCTTGTACGATTTGCCCGTCGGGATCACGCTCTTGAAGGTCAGGATGAAGCTCGTGTTCGTCGTGTCCGCCGAAGTAATCGTCACCTTGTCCGCCGTCAGCGCGTTGCCCGGATTCACCGTGTCGTTCATGCCGAGCGTCGCGATGCCGGTCGGCATCGTTTCGCTCAGGCTCTGAATCCAGTAGTTGCCCGGTTTGATGCCTTTCGCTCCGTCGACCGGCTGGTCGTACGTCACTTTCAGCTGGTTCCCGGACAGCTGCTGCAAGTCCTTCAGCATCGGGATCGTCTCGGCGCTCGCGCCATGCGGCAGGACGAGCGCGAACAGCATGGCGAGCGCCAAGCCGGCGGCGAATTTCGTTAATCTGTTCATATCGTTGGTGACCTCCTCTTGTTCAGCCAAATTAAGGCAGTGCCGGTTCATAAGGAGGTTTCCCCGCGGCTTGGCTCGTTATGCACGCAAAAAAGGCGCCGTTTCGGAGAACGGCGCCTTCGGCGCGGAATGCTATCTGCTCCGCAGCTTCGAGAGCAGGCGGAGGATCTCGATATACAGCCAGACCAGCGTGACGATCAGGCCGAACGCGCCGTACCATTCCATGTATTTCGGCGCTCCGCGGTCGGCGCCTTGTTCGATGAAATCGAAGTCGAGCACGAGATTGAGCGCGGCCACGACGACGATCACGAGCGAGATGCCGATGCCGATCAAGCTGCTGTCGTGCAGATACGGCACGGTCACGCCGAACATGTTCAACACCATGCTGGCCAGGTAGACGAGCGCGATGCCCGCCGTGGCCGCGAACACGCCAAGCTTGAAATTCTCGGTCGCGCGGATGATCCGCGTCTTGTACGCCACGAGCAGCGCGAAGAACACGCACATCGTGATCAGCGCCGCCTGCATCGTGATGCCGCCGTACGCCGATTCGTAATTCGCGCTCAGCGCGCCGAGGAACGCGCCTTCGAGCGCCGCGTAGACCGGCACCAGGAACGGCGCCGTGCGCGGCACGAAGCTGATGATCAGCGCGCAGATCAATCCGCCGATCGCCCCGCCGATGACGTACGGCATCACGTCGTTGCCTTTGAAATACAGGTTCCACGTCGCGAAAGCCGCGCCGAGCAGCACCGCCAGCGTGATAAAGGTTTTGTTGACCGTGCCGTTGATCGTCATTCTGTCGGTACCGGAATACGAGCCATGCCCCGTCCGGTCGAACGTTTTGTCGTTCAAGGTTGGATTGCCGCTTCTGCCTAGCATGCCTGAACACCCCATCGTCATTTTTTACCAAGTATATCATATTCTCCGCGATTTAGAACAAGCCCCGGCGGGATCGTCAAGGCGATGGCGGCTTGACGCACCCGGTCGACCGGATGCGGGAAGAGATCAAGACAAGAAAGACGAACCGGAAGGTGCGTCCCCGCCCCTACACGACGAACGCGACCCGGGCTAGCTGCGTTAAAAAAACCCAATCTTCCGCTTCCGCAATAGCGAAAATCAGGGTTTGCCGCGAACGGGGAATTCCGGCAGGATTCACCCTTGGACCGAACCCAAGCGGATTCCCCCCCTGTAAACTGGAGCATTGCCCTATTCAGGCACGTTTCCGCTGCCGTTATAGTTAGGTCATGCTGCCGTCTCGAGAAGAGACTAACTGCTCGAGCATGCACGCGCAAACGCAGGCAGGCAAAAGAAGGACGCAAACACATGAACGTGTTCGCGTCCTTTCTTTTGCCGCTCGAATGCCGGCTTGCCGCAGGCCGTCAGCCCTCGATGCGTTCGTATTCTTCCATGAACGCCAGCTGCATCCCGGCGAAAATATAATCGTACAGAAACAGAAGCAGGAAGAAGAAGAACGAGAGCCATATCGCGTTGACCAGCAGACCGAAGATCACGTTCAGGATGACCGCGGCGACGATCAGGCCCGCCGTTGCCCCCGTACGGTTGCGGAACGCCCGGAGCGAGCGGGGAAACGCCTCCGGTATCGTGCAATTTTGCGCGACGAGCGTGAATTCCAGGTAGACGAACCAAACCCGGAGGATGAGGAAAGCCAGCAGGCTGACGACGGCGCCGATGCCGTGCAGCAGCAGCACGGCGAAGCTGCCCCCGACCAGCATGAGGCCAAGCACGAGCAGGTTGAGCAGCAGGAATCGGCCGAAGAATCGCGAGCCGTAGGCCGCGAACTTCGCCATCGACAACGGCCGCTCGCCGGCCGCTTCCCGCAGCAGGCCGATGTAGCCGCCCTGGAAGAAGGCTTGCGCGAGCAGGAAGATCAGCAGCGCGATCAGTACGGTTGCGGCGCTGCCGGCAGGGATTCCCCCGCCTTCGTTCAGTTGGACGGTGCCGGCCATGAACCGCTGTTCGGTCACGGCGCTGATCGACGGCATGCCCATTTGCAGCGCGAGCTTGAACGTCACGTGCGGGCTGCCCTGGAAGCCGTTCATCAGGATTCCGGCCAGCACGGACAGCCCGTCCACGGCGACCGGAAGCCCGACGAGCAGCGGAAACCCCGGCAATTTGCGAATGGCGCTGAGCAGCAACCCTATCGCCTCCTTGGCCTTGCTTATTTTCGCTTCTGTCTTCGCCTCGTGCCGCGCATGCGATGTCTGATGGATGCGGATTTATATAGTACGCGGATTGCCAATGAAACGTTGCACGCTGCGGACAATTCGGCAGCTTCTGACAGCGCGGCTGCCTGCCCCTATCTAATTCACCGTTTCGCGTCGGATCGAATAACGAATATGCCAGGCGTCCGCCTTCGGTCGACGGGAAAAATCGAAGCGTCGATGCCGGCTCGGGATACGTCGCGCGGCGTCGAACGCATCGGCCAAGCGGACTGATGGACGCGAAGCTGGGCTTGCGAAACTGGGGCTTGATAGATGGGCTTGCGAGACTGAGGCTTGCGAGATGGGCTTGCGAGACTGAGGCTTGCTAGATGGGCTTTCTAGTTGGGCTTGCGAGACGCGCCTGCGAGACTGGCGTGCGAGATTGGGCAAGGCGTGCTTGCGAGATTGGGCGAGACGAACTTGCGAGACTGGGCTTGCGAGACGGAAAGGGCTTCCGGGCGAGGCTTGCAGTCCCCGCCGAATAACGTCAAGAAGCTGCCGGCATCTCGCCGACAGCTTCTTGACGTTCCTTCGCCTACTGCGCGAGCGCCGACAGCGCCATGCGAACCGCCCCGCCGGACGCATCGGCCGGCGCGTCCACGCAGGACATCCCCGGGTACGCCTGCTTCAGCAGCGCCTCGAAGGCTCCCCGCACGTAAGCGTTCTTCAACAGCACGCTTCCCGCCAGCACGAGCCTGCCATCCTGCAGCGCCAGCTTCTCCGCGACGGGAACGACCAGCTCCAGCAGCGAGGCGGCGCTGCGCTTGACGATGGCCATCGCCACGGCGTCCCCGGCTTCGCAAGCCGCGGTCAGCAGGGGAGCGAGCGCCGCGATGTCCTTCTTGTTCGTGCGCTTGTCGTGCGCGAACCCGATCAGCTCCCTCACCGTCGTCATCGCCAGCCGCTCATAGACGAGACCGGTAATGACCGTCGGCGGAATCCGGCCGTCGTTCGCCTTCGCGACCGCCGTCAATAGGTCGCGGCCGATGCTGTAGCCGCTTCCCTCGTCGTCGATCAGGTAGCCGCAGCCGCCTGCGCGATGGGATAGGCCGGCATCGTTCGCGCCGTAGCAGATCGATCCCGTGCCGGCGATCAGGATCATCCCGACCGGACTGTCGAGCGCGCCGATCAGCGCCGTCTCGTGATCGCCGGTAATGAGCAGTCCGCCCGCGTAGCCGCATTCCCGGACGTTCGCGGCCAGACGTTCACGGACGACGGGATTGCTGACGCCGGCCGCGCCGATGCATAGCTGCGCGACGTTCGAGAGGCCGCCGGCGGCCCGCTCGATCTCGGCCATGATCGCCCGGAAGCTGAGCGCGATGCTCGCTTCGTCCTGCCCGTTGTAATTGATGGCGCCGGACGCAAACGCATGCACCGTCCGTCCGAATTCATCGGCCACGGTCACGGCCGTCTTGGTTCCGCCGCCGTCCAAGCCCGCTACGTACCTCATCTCGTTTTCACATCCTTGCCAGAAGCCTGTTAGTGGGTGCCCGATATGGCGATGCTTAACCGTCCGGTCGGCCGAATCCCGCCGCCCAGGATGCGGATCAAAGAATCGATCGCGAGCGGCGTGTACTCGAACGCGGCCAACCCGCAGACGCCGTCCGCCACGTGCTCGAGGTCGTAAGGCTTGCCGAGCGCGACGGCGGTCACCGCATGCCCGTTCGCGGCCAACCGGTTCACGAGCTCCAGCTGCCCGGCATTCTCGCGGCCGTTGTACAAGCCGACCACGACTTGCTTGTAACCGGCCGCGCGCGCCAGCGTCCGCCCGATCTCCGCTTCGTCCGGATCGAATCCGATCATGACATGCGGCGCGTCGAACGCCGCGGCCATCGCCGCCGGGAAAGACAACCCCGTCTTCGCTTGGCTCGAAGCTTGATCCGTCCGGTACGGATAGCTGCCGACGAAGATCGTCTCGCCGCCGCCCCTGCGCACGGTCGCGAGCTCGCCCTTCGCGAGGCAGACGCTTTCCTCGCTCATGGCCGCCGCCGCGCGGCGATGCGTCTCGCAGCCGACGATGCCGAGATCCGCTTCGGCCGCGTCGCCGTATTTCTTCTTATAATAAAGCACCTTCTCGAGCGCTTCGTCCAGGATGGACTCCGACAACTCGCCGGATGCCACCGCCTCCTCGATCGTCGCCACCGTTTCCATCACGAGCGCGGGCGTATGGCTGACGAAGAGCAGATGCACGCCGGCCTTCAGCGCGCCGAGCGCGCCGCGAGCGGTGCCGTAGCATTCCTTGATCGCGTCCATCTCCAGGCAATCCGAGACGACCAGCCCTTCGTAGCCCAGCCGTCGCTTCAGCAGATCGGTGATGATCGTCCGCGACATCGTCGCCGGCACCCGCTCCGCCTCGACGAGCGGGAAGAGGATATGCGAGCTCATGAGGGCTTCCGCCCCCGCCGCGATCGCCGCTTGAAACGGCTTCAGCTCCAGCTCCAGCAGCTGCTCGATCGATTTCTCGATCGCGGGCAGTCCCAGATGCGAGTCGACCGCCGTATCGCCGTGGCCCGGAAAATGCTTGACGGATGCCAGCACGCCGCCGTCCGTCAAGCCCCGCATCATAGGCAGGCCGTATGCGATGACGGCATCGGGCGTATCCCCGTAAGAGCGGACGTTGATGACCGGGTTCCGTTTATTGTTGTTGATATCGAGCACCGGCGCAAGATTGAAATTAATGCCGAGCGCGCGCAGCTCGCGCGCCGTCATCCGGCCCGCGGCGTAGGCGTTCTCCGGCCGGCCCGTCGAGGCGATCGCCATCGCGCCGGGCACGCTCGTCGCGTCGGAGGGCAGGCGCGTCACCCGGCCGCCTTCCTGGTCGACGGAGATCAGCGCCGGGAACCCGGTATGCGCGGCAATCGTATGCTGCAGCTCGGCGCACAGCTCCCGCAGCTGCGTTTTGCCCTCGACGTTATGCGAGAACAGAATGATGTTGCCGATCTTGAATTCCGCGATCAGATGCCGCAGCTCGCCGGTCATGCCCGTCGCCGGAAATCCGGTCACGATCAGCTGGCCGATTTTCTCCCGTAACGTTAATGCTTTCATGCTCGCACTCCCCTCAGTACAGATGATACTGCCGCTTCCGCTCCGCGAACTCCCGGCTTTCCTCGCGGAATTGCGCCAGCAGTCCCGGAACGTCCACGGATTCGGCGCGGTACAGGCTGTCCCCGCCGAGCAAATCGATGAACGGCCGCGCGCCTTCCTTGAACGGCGGCAGCCAAGCGAACGCCTCGTAGTTGTCCTTGATCGCGTACAGCAGCGAGACGCCCGTATCCACGGGCCTCACCGCGCGCGCATCGGTCACGTGCAATTGCACCCCGCCGCAGCGCTCGCCCTGATGCTTCGAGGCGGTCGGCTTGTAATGAACGGGACGGAAATGCACGCCGGGCAGTCCCTTGCCGTTCATCTCGTCCGCCAGCCGCTGCGGCTCGATGAACGGCGCGCCGATGATCTCGAACGGGAAGGTCGTGCCCCTGCCCTCGGACAGATTGGTTCCTTCGAACAAGCAGGTGCCTCCGTACAGCAGCGCGGTCTCGTACCGCGGGATGCCCATCGACGGCTGCACCCAGACGCGGTTCAGATCCGGGAAGCGCATCTCCCGCTTCCAGCCCTCGCAAGGGACGACGCGCAGCTTGCAATTCCAACCCATCTCGTCGTTCGCCATCATGGCGAGCTCGCCGACGGTCAGCCCATAACGCACGGCAAGCGGATAATTCCCGACGAACGACCGGTAGCCCGGCTTCAGCACGTTGCCTTCCACCGTCGCGCCGTCCAGCGGATTGAACCGGTCGAGCACGATGAATTCCTTGCCCGCCTTGGCGCAATCCTCGAGCGCGTAGAGCATCGTATAGATAAACGTATAATAGCGAATGCCGACATCCTGAATGTCGTAAACGACCGCGTCGACTTCGTCCAGCATGGCCGGCGTGAGCCGCTTGGAATCTTGACGATAGAGGCTGTGCACGGGAACGCCGGTCTGCGGATCGACGTATGTCTCCACGAGCCCGCCCGCGTCCTGATCGCCGCGCACGCCGTGCTCGGGCGAGAACAACGCAGCCAGCTTGAACCGTTCGTGCAGGATGCCGATGGTCGACGCGAATGCCCTGTCGAGGCCGGTGGGCGACGTGATCAAGCCGAGCCGTTTCCCCTGGAACAGCTCCGCGTGCCGGCCGATCCGATCGATCCCGTTCAGCATCATGCGAGCGAATCCTGGCGCAGGCGCATCGTTTCCTCCGGCACCATGAAGGTTTCCGCGTAGTGCTTGCGCGCCTCGATGCCGCGCACGCGGGCAAGATGCTTATAGTATTCGAGGTACGGGAACGACTTGCTGCCCGTCACGAACCAATGCGTCGATACCGCTTTGATCCACAGCTCGTACGCCTCGTGATTGAAATCGACGTAGACGTACGGCTTGTAATCGACCGCGTCCTCCCAATTCTCCGCATAGTAGAGCTTGGCCGCGAAGTGCGCCGGCAGCTCCCGCTCGAAGGACGCGAGGCCCGCGAAGAAGCGCGCGTCGTTCACGATGCGATGCGTCGTCATATGATCCTTGTGCATGCTGTTCTTGAAATGCGTGATGATCACGTCCGGCTTCACGCGGCGGATGACGTCGCACACCCGGTACCGCATCTCGTCGCTGTCCTCGAGCTCCCCGTCCGGAATCTCGAACACGATCGCCTCGCCGCCCAGCATCGCCGCGAATTGCTCCGCTTCACGCACCTTCTGCGCCCGGTAGTCCGCCATGTCCCGGCCCGCCGGAACGCCGCGTTCCCCGGCCGTCAGCGCCAAGGTGACGATCCTGTCTCCCTTCAGGGCATGGCTCGCCAGCACGCCGCCCGCCGTCAATTCCGCATCCCCTACATGTCCGCCGATCGCCATGATCGTCAACCGCCGCTCGCCCATTCGTTAAAACTCCTTCCGCATGATCGCAAAATGTTTGACCGGCCGGAATCCGGCTTTCTCGTAGATCCGAATGGCCGGATTCTTGATTCCCGTGTATAGCGACATATAGTCCGCGCCGATCGCCTTGAACGCCTCGCAGAGCCGGAAGAACAACAAACTCCCGAGTCCGTGCCCTTCATGCTCGGGATGCACCCCGATCCCGGCGAAATAGCCTCGGCCGTTGTCCTCGCGGATCACGGGACCGGCGAATCCGACGGCCCGGCCCGCGCGCGCCGCGATAACGACGGGCACGCCGTCCGCCGCGCACCGCGCGATCTCGCGCCGCCAGAGCGGGTTGTCGAACCCGTCCAGCATCGCTTCGATGCCCGCATGCCGCCGCGGATCGAACAGCTCGACCGCGTACCCGCCGTCGCCGGCTCTCGCTTCCTTCGCCCGTATCTCGTCCGTCCAGGCGAACCCGGACAGCTCCAGGTACATCGCGCACTCCTGCGTCCGTTCGGCGTAGCCGCGCGCCAGCAGGTACGCATGAAGCGGGCTGCCGACCGGAACCCCGGGCGCGTTGTTGTGCTCGTGCTTCGGCGTGCCAGGCACGTACCACGGGAGCATCATCGGATTGAAGAACAGCACGTCGGCTTGTTTCTTGCCGAGCTGCCGAAAGCGCGCCTCCAGCGCGTCCAGCAGCTGCCCGTAAGCGTCATCATTCCGGCATGCGGCCGAGAGGACGACGCACGTCACGTAGCCCGCGACGTCGCCGAGCGGGAGTTCGTCGCCCGTGCAGCCGCACGCGAAGCCCGCTATCTCCCCGTAAGCATCCAGCAGCACGAACGCGCACGCCGCGTCGAAATGCGGATTGCCCGCGAATATCCGCTCGAAGCTTGCCGCATCCAATTCCTTGTAATCTTCCTGCACGGCTTCCCGGTTCCATAACGCCAGGATGCCGTCCACGTAACGATGCTCGAAAGAGGCGATCCTCATTCGGCGTCACCTCGCTCGCGATCTGATATGAAATGTTCGTATTCGTGCTAGTACGAGATTTTCCCCAGCACGACGGGCCGGTTCGCGCCCGTGACGCTCGGCAAATTATTCGGCCTGCGCGCGATCGCATAGTCCGCCAGCAGCGCGAACGCCACGGCTTCCTTGGCGTCGCTGCTCTGACCGATGTCTTCCTGGATCAGCACCTGCACCCCCATCGGTTCCATCTCCCGCTTCAGCCATCCGATCAGCGTCGGATTATAGCTTCCGCCGCCGCCGACCAGCATGACGTCCGCGGCATGCAGCGGCGCCGCGAACCGCCGGTACGCGTCTCCGATGGACCAGGCCGTCAGCATCGTGACGGTCGCGATCAGGTCCTTCGCGGACAAGCCGTGCTTCTGCTTATACGCGAGCAGCTCCTCCGCGTACGCGGCGCCGAAGCGCTCCCGGCCGGTCGATTTCGGCAGCGGCTGCGCGTAATACGGTTCCTGCTTCAGCCGGTTCAGCAGCGCTTCGTTCACGCGGCCGGACGCGGCGATGGCGCCGCCGGCGTCCATCTTCAGCTCCCCGCCGGTCAGCAGCGACACGACGCCGTCGATCAGCATATTGCCGGGGCCCGTGTCGAAGGCGAATACGCCTTCGGCGCCGCTGCCGGCAGGCAGCACGGTGATGTTCCCGATGCCGCCGATGTTTTGCAGCAGCAGCGTCCGCTCCGTCTCCCGGTACAGCAAATATTCCGTGAACGGCACGAGCGGCGCGCCCTGCCCGCCGACCGCCATGTCGGCGACCCGGAAATCGGACACGCACGGGATGCCGGTCCGCGCGGCGATCACCGCGCCTTCGCCGATCTGCACCGTGAAGCGCAGATCGCGGCCGTCCTCGATATGCGGCTCCGGCGCGTGGTAGATCGTCTGCCCGTGCGAGCCGACGACCGCGATGTCCGCCGGCGCCAGACCCGCGGCCGCGATGACCGACAGGGCCGCTTCGGCGTACAGCTCGCCCAGCCGGACGTTCATCCGGCCGACCCGGTCGATCGTGGCGCGGGCGGGATCGAACAGCTCGAAGATCGCCTCCCGCACGGCCGGCGGATAGGCGGTATTCGCGAACGCGACCAGCTGCGCCGCCGATCGATCGCTTTCGCCGCCGGCGATCCGGATCACCGCGGCGTCGATCCCGTCGACCGACGTGCCCGACATCAAGCCGACGGCGTATCTCTCCGCGCGCGTCTTCGCGCTGCCCGCCGTCATATCAGCCTTTGACCGCGCCGACGGTCACGCCCTCGAGAAAGTAACGCTGCAGGCTGAAGAACAGGACGAACATCGGCAGGGCGGAGATCGTCGCGCCCGCCATCATCGGGGCGAAGTAGGTCGTGTTCGCGAACCGGAAGTTTTTGAGGCCGACCTGGATCGTCTGCATATCCATCGTGTTCGTGACGAGGAACGGCCAGAAGAACGTATTCCAGCTGTCCATGAACGTGAGGATGGCCATGACGGCAAGGACGGTTTTGGATAACGGCAGAATGATCCGCACGTAGATTTGGAACTGGCTGCAGCCTTCCATCTTCGCGCTCTCGATGATTTCCTTCGGAATGGACGACATGAACTGCTTCGCGAGGAAGATGTTATAGACCGTCACCAGACCCGGCACGATCAGCGCGCTGTACGTGTTCTGCAGATCGAATACGTTGACGATCAGGATGTACAGCGGCACTTGGGTAACCTGGTAAGGAATCATCATGGCGACGAGCAGCAGCGTGAAGAGAAACGATCTGCCCTTGAAATCGATCTTGGAGAACGCGTAGCCCGCCATGCTGGCGAACACCACGTTGGACAGCATGACGCTGCCGGCCACGATGAGCGAATTGAACAGCCACCGGAGCGAATATTCGCTGTAATCGAAGAAGAATTTATAGGAAGCGAACGAGATTTTGCTCGGAAACAGCGAGTAGTTCATCGCGCCCGCCTCGACCGGATCGCCCAGGGAAGAGATGATCATGAAATAGATCGGGAATATGGTAGCGAGCGCGAAGAGCAGCAGCAGCACGACGATCGTGCCGTTGCGGAACAGCTTGCCTTTGCTGCGGTCCGGATAATTTTTGTACAGCGACATCTGCGTTTCCTCCTTCCTCTAATATTCCACTTCTTTGCCGAAAAACTTGAATTGCAGCAACGCTACGATGGCGATGAATGCCGCCAGGACGAGCGATTGGGCCGCCGCTTTGCCGAATTCGAAGTACTTGAACGCGTTGTTGAAGATCAACAGGCCGACCATCGTGGTCGCGTTGTCCGGTCCGCCTCCGGTCATGAGATAGGCGTTCTGGAACACCTGGAAGGAACCGATGACCCCGGTGACGAGCAGGAACAGCGTCGTCGGCTTCAAGCACGGGATGACGATATACCGCAGCTTCTGCAGGAAGGACGCCCCGTCCAGATCCGCGGCCTCGTAGTAGCTCGTGTCGATGCCGAGCAAAGCGGCCAAGTAGATAATGATGCTCGTGCCGTGGCTCGACAGCCAAGCCATGAAGACCAGCGAGAACATCGCCGTGCTGCTCGAGCCGAGCCAGTTCTGATTGCCGATGCCGAAGAGGCCGATCAGCTTGTTGAAGATCCCGGATTCCATCGGGTCGAAGATCCACAGCCAGACGACCGAGAGCGCGACCCCGGACGCGACCGCGGGCAAATAGTAGACGGCTTTGAACGTCGTTTGCATCCACTTCTTGAGAGGCAGTATGAGAATCGCCACCGCGAACGACAGCAGCAGCGCGACTGGCACGGTTAGAATCGTGTACACGATCGTGGTGCGGATGGAGCGCCAGAACAGCGCATCCTTGAACGTTTCGGTGTAATTGTCCAACCCGATGAAGGTCGAGCCGAGCGGTTTATAGTCTTGGAAACTGATAATGAACGCGCTCGCGACGGGATAGGCCGTGAACAATGCGAAGACGACCAAAGCGACGGCGATGAAGATGTATCCCCAGCCGGCATCGCCTCCGAATTTGCGTTTGATGAATGATTTCTTGGACGGGTTCATGAAGGCAGCACCTCTTTTCGGCAATCGGATCAGTGGCCACGCGGTAAAATGAGTTCGGATAGCCGCCTGGGATACGAGCGGCTATCCGAATGGGAAAATCAGTCCTTGACGACGCCGTCTTCGCCGAACGCGTCGATCGCGGCTTTCTTCAGCGCGTCGTACATGTCCTCCGGCTTGAGCTCGCCGGCAAGCAGCGCCTGCAGCTTCGGAATCATCACTTCGTCTTCCAGCTTGATCGCTTTCGCGCCGAGCTCGACCGGAATGTCGGGACGAGCCGGTGCCGCATGGGAGAGAAGCGTGCTGACCGCCGCCACGTTGTCCGGGTTGCGGTTGACCGTCATGCTTTCGGCCGCCGTTCTGCCGGTTTTGGTAATATGCGCGACGAACAGATCGTTGTTCGTCGTTGCCGCGACTTTGCCGCTGGCGAGGAAGTACGCCGCTTTGACGACGTTCGCCTTATGCTCGGCCGTCGGCTCTTTCTTGCCGCGGAAGGTGACGTAGCCGTCGACCGCGACGGTCGTGACCGCCGGCTGGCCGAGGAACGAAGGCACGGGAAGAACGATGTAGTCCGCTTTGATGCTGCCCTTGACCGCGCTGCCGTCATTGGCGTCGATTTTCTCGTTGTTCTTGTTCGCCGAGTTCTCGAACGTCGCGAGGCCTTTGCCCGTGATCATCGTTTGGCCGGTCAGGAACATGTTCCAGCGTTTGCCCGCATCCACGGAGCTCAGCTCCTTCGGCATGGAGCCGTCGTCGATCAGCTGGCGGATGTCCTTCAGCACTTCCAGGAAGTTTTTGCTCGTGTAGGCGTATTTGTTGTCCGTCGTGAACGCGTTCGGCATGCCGGCGTTTTTGACGAGAATGTTCAAGTAATCCTTGGAAGCGACGCCCGCGGTCGCGAACACGAAGCCGTAGCGGCTCGTTTTGTCGCCTTCCTTCACGACGCCTTTCTTGATGGCTTCGCGGAACTCGTCATAGGTCCAGCCGTTTTTCTGCACGCTCTTGTAATCGATGCCGGCTTTCTCCAGGAACTCCTTGTTGCCGCCGAGCGCATGCGCTTCCATATAAGCCGGGAAGCCGTAGATGCCGTCGCCGTTCTTCATGTATTCCATCGGGGCGGGATCGTAATCCGCGATCATGTCGGAGGTCGCCGCGTCCTTGATATCCATCAGCATGCCCTGCTGCACGTACTTGGAGATGCCGTCCGAGCCGATGAACGCGATGTCCGGCGGGCTGCCCGCGTTCACCTGCGTATCCAGCTTCTGCGTCATGTCTTCCCAGCTGGCGGGCTCGATCTTCAACGTCAAGTTCGGGTTCGCCGCGTTGAAATCCTTGGCCATCTGCTCGAAATTGTCCTGGTAGGTCGGGGATACCGGCGGGAGCAGCGCCGTGATCGTATCCTTCGCGCCGGACGCGCCGCCTGCGTTCGCGTTGCCCCCGGCGTTGCTCGCGCCGCCGTTATCGCCGTTGTTGGATGAACATGCGGCAAGCGTCGTTACGGATAAACCGAGTGCCAATACGGATGCCAAAACGCGGGATTTCGTCTTCATAGGAATAATCCTCCTTAAGGATTCAGCATTTATAGTGTCCTGATCAAACCTCGTTAACCGACTTTCGTGCAATTTCGGATCGCAGTCTTCAGGCTGCCTTCGCTGCGCGCGAGCTCCTGTTCGGCCTGCGCCGCGTCCAAACCGGTAATGATCATCATAATGGCGAGCTTGCAGTTCATGGAGGCCGCTTGAAGCGCCTGCTTTGCCGTCTCCGGATCCGCGCCCGTCGCGGTTTGGATGATTCGGATCGAGCGGTCGTTCAGCTTGATATTGCTGGCTTTCAGGTCCACCATGAGGTTGTTGTACGTCTTGCCGAGCTTGACCATCGTGCATGTTGTCAGCATGTTGAGCACCAGCTTCGTCGCCGTGCCCGCCTTCAGCCGCGTCGAGCCCATGATGACTTCCGGCCCGACGACGGGCGCGATGCACACGTCGCAGACTTCCGCGAGCCTGGAGTTCTTGTTGTTCGCGACGCCGATCGTCGCCGCGCCAAGCTCGGCGGCCCGCTTCAACCCGGCGATGACGAAGCTTGCGCTTCCGCTGGCCGAGATGCCGATCACCGCGTCTTTCTCTGTAATGCCGCAGCGATCGATTAACCCTACCCCCTCCTCTGCACTGTCTTCGAATCCTTCCACGGCGACCCGCAACGCGACGTCCCCGCCGGCGATATATCCTTGCACCAGCGAAGGGTCGGTCCCGAACGTCGGCGGAATCTCCGATGCGTCGAGCACCCCTAATCTGCCGGAAGTGCCTGCTCCGATGTAAAACATGCGTCCGCCGTTCTTCAGCAGCCGATGCAGCAGATCGACCGCTTTCGCAATCTGCGGAATTTCCGCGGCGACCGCGGCAGGAACCTTCGCATCCTCTTGATTCAGGAGGCGGACCATGTCCTCGGTCGAGCATTCGTCGATCATCAGCGTGTCCCGGTTGATTTCCTCCGTCGTCAATCCCGCCAAATATTCGTTCATAACCATTCTCCTACCCTCAAGTCGTGATGTTAGGTTATCTAACACACTTGTTATTTCTTAAGACCCATATTACGTCGACTTGCCATCCTCGTCAATAGATTCTGAAATAAAATTTTATACTAAAATTAATAACTGTTTTTTTATTTTGGACGAGGCCATAAAAAAAGACATGTTCAGCGCTAGCTTTCCCATGTCCCGTTCCCTTATTTGCGATGCTTGCCCGACAAGATGTTATGCGTCTTGGTCAAATACTTCTTCACGTTCTGGTATTCGGCGCTCGCGACGCCCGCGAAGAGCATGTCGATCACGGTCAGCATGGCGATCCGCGAGCCCATCGCGCCGCTGCGCATGGTCAGCTCCGGCGTCGAAATGCTGAGCAGGATATCCGATTTGTCCGCGAGCTCGCTCTTGTTGTATTTGGTAATGGCGATCGTCGTCGCCCCGTTCTTCTGCGCCAGCTCCAGCGTATCGAGAATCTCCACGGTATCGCCGGAGTTCGAGACGAAGAAGGCGACGTCGCCCTTGCCGAGCAGCGTGGCCGCGGTCAGCTGGCTGTGGCTGTCGGTGTAAGCATGGCACATTTTGTTGATGCGGCTGAACTTCTGCTCCGCGTCCATGCAGACGATCCCCGAAGCGCCTACGCCGAAGAACACGATCCGGCTGCTCTCGCGAAGCACCTTCACGGCCTTGGCGACCTGCTCGCGGTCGATGACGCTGAGCGTGTCTTCGATGGACTTGATGTTGTTGCGGGAGATGTTGGAGATGATGATGGACAAGTCGTCTCCGGGCTGAATATCGGTGTACTGGTCCTTCTGCTCTTCGTCCCTGGAGCCGAGCGAAGCCGAGATGCTGACGATAAAGCTTCGATAGCCGCCGTAGCCCAGCGTTTTGCAGAAGCGCAGCACGGACGCGTCGCTCGTCTTGCTCATTTGGGCAAGGCTCTTGATCGAGAGATGCGGCACTTCGTCCGTATTCTCCAATATAAAATCGGCAACCAGCTTCTCAACGGGCGTCATGCTGTCCTTCATGTCCCGAATCTTGATCAAAATGTTGTCGTTTATCGCCATAATCGTCCCTACCCGCCTAGTTTGTCCCTCTCGAATTCACTCTTATCTTAAGTGTATTTATGGCAAAACACAAGAAAAAAGCGACGTTGCATGTCATGTTTTAGGACATCTTATTTAGAAATTTTATTTCAAAACAAACATTCAATATGAAATTTTATACCTGATTTTTATTGTTGGATCAACCCTTGCGTGCTATAATGGCCTCACATTATGCCGCTATCCCGGCAACCCCACACCCGAGGTGAAGGACATGAAGAAAGCAAACATCAAAATCGCCATTATCGGTTCCGGCAGCACGTATACGCCCGAGCTCATCGAAGGCATGATCAAGCGCAAGGACGCGCTGCCTATCGGCGAGCTCGTCCTGATGGATATCGACGCGCGCAAGCTGCGCATCGTCGGCGAGCTGTGCGCGCGGATGATCGCCGCCGCGAACATGCCTTGCCGCGTCGTGATGACCCAGGACTTGGACGAAGCGCTGACCGGCGCCGATTTCGTGCTCGGCCAGATCCGCGTCGGCAAGCTGCCGGCGCGCGTGCTCGACGAGAAGATTCCGCTCCGATACGGCATGATCGGCCAGGAAACCTGCGGTATCGGCGGCTTCTTCAAGGCGATGCGCACCATCCCCGTCATGCTTCGGATCGCCGAGCGCATGAAGGCGCTGTGCCCGGATGCGTGGCTCATCAACTTCTCCAATCCGGCGGGCATCATCACCGAAGCCATCCTGAACCATGCCGGCGTCAAGATGCTCGGCCTGTGCAACGTGCCCTACAACATGTTCAAGAGCATCCGCGAGTCGCTGCAGCTCGACCGTCCGAACATCGAGTACGTCGGGTTGAACCACCTCAGCTGGATCACCGGCATCGAGCAGGACGGCAAGGATTATTTGAAGACGGCGCTCGAGATGGGCCTGAACAGCGAGACGATGAAGAACATCCCGGCCAGCGGCTTCAGCAAAGAGCTGATTCGGATGGCGGGCGCGATTCCGTCCTCGTACCTGGAATATTACTATTTCAAGAACAAGAAGCTGCAGGTCGTCCTCGACATGGAGCTGTCCCGCGGCGAGAAATGCATGCAGATCGAGGAGGAGCTTCTGGATATCTACTCCGATTCCGCGCTGCATGCCAAGCCGGAGCTGCTCGCTTCCCGCGGCGGCGCCAATTATTCCGAGGTAGCGATCAGCCTCGTCGACGCGATCCACAACGACAAGCAGGAAGTGCATGTCGTGAACCTGCTGAACAACGGCGCGCTCGACTTCATGCGCGACGACGATGCCGTCGAAGTATGCGCGGTCGTCGGCAAGGACGGCGCGAAGCCGGTCAAGATCGAGGGCTTCGACAACCGGCATATCATCGATTACATGCGGATGGTGAAGGCGTACGAGCGCGAGACCGTCGCCGCCGCGATCGCCGGCGACGAGGACGCGGCCATGCGCGCGCTGCTGATGAACCCGCTGGTCGGCGACTACGACGCGGCGCGCGGCGCTTTCGAGGAGTTGAAGGAAGCGCACAAGGAGTACCTGCCGCAGTTCTTCAAGGAAGCAGCGAACGCGTAATGAGCGACCGCTACGTTATCGGCGTCGACGGCGGCAACAGCAAGACCGATTACTTCCTGTTCGGCGTCGACGGTCGTTTCGTCGATCATCTGGGCGCCGGCACCTGCAGCCATGAACGCTTCGCGGATGCGTACGCCAGTTCTTTCCGCGTCATGGACGAGAATATCCGCGCGTTGTTGACGCGCAACGGACTGACGATGGCGCAGGTCGCCGCCGGCGCGTTCGGCCTCGCGGGCGCGGATATTCCCTCGCAGAAGGAGCAGCTCGGCCGAATCGTCGAACGGCTCGGGTTCGCGAATTATGCCGTCGATAACGACTCCTTCCTCGGCATCAAGGCGGGCATCGCCCGCGGCTACGGCATCTGCTCCATCAACGGCTCCGGCACGGTTGCCGGCGGCATCTCCCCGAGCGGCCGCCGGCTCCAGGTCGGCGGCATCGGCAGCGAGCTGGCCGGCGACGAAGCCGGCGGCTTCTATCTGGGTCGAAAGGTGCTGCGCGCCGTCTACGATAGCTTGTACCGGCTCGGTCCGGCGACGTCGATGGCCGAGCCCGTCATGAAGCTGCTCGGCGCGCCCGCGAAGGAAGCGTTCATGGAATGCGCCGTGGAAGGTTCCGCGAGCCGGACGCTGCCGAATACCGAGCTGATCCGGCTTCTGCTGCGCGCCGCGGAAGCCGGCGACGAAGCCGCCCTCGGCATCATCGGCCATTCGGCCAGGCAGCTGGCCCATTCCGCCGCCGGCTGCCTGCATCATCTCGATTTCGGCGGCGAAGACATCATCGACGTCGTGCTCGCGGGCTCCGTGTGGGTCAAGGCGGACAGTCCGCTGCTGTTCGATCGCTTCAAAAGTTACATGGCCGAGCTCGTCGTTCAGCCGTGCAGGTACGTGCTGCTGCAGGTACCGCCGGCGACCGGCGCCGTGCTCTGGGCACTCGAGCTCGCGCACGGCAAGCCGGTCGACGCGAATACGCGCCGCGGCGTCATCGCGAGCGTGGAGCTGCTGCAGCAATAAGCTTCATGCGCCGGAGGTGCGATCGCCGGTATGCGGCGCAGCAAGATTCAAGGTCGGATTCATATGCGTCGAGCTTGAGCGGCGGATTCCGTTTCGCAGCCCCGCCGACTTCGCCACCGCGCGAAGTCGGCGTTTTTTGTTGCGCCGCGGACCTCCAGCGACGCGCGGATTTTACCCGGAAGGAAAAAAGCGGTACTATGGAGCTGACGCGGGTTCAAGCACCCTAGGCGACAGATGGTTAGGACGAAGCGCGGGAAGCGCATTACTTTAAGGATTGCGAGGAATGTGGAATGAACCAGGAAACGATGGAGCTGTTCCGGACCTTGACGGACTATCAAGCGGCGTCCGGTTTCGAACGGGAGCTGCGCGGTTTTGTCCGCGGCGAGATGGGAAAATACACGAACGAGATCGTGCAGGATCGATTGGGAAGCATCTTCGGCGTGCTTCGCGGCGACGAGGGAGGCCCTATCATCATGGCGGCCGGCCACTTGGACGAGGTCGGCTTTCTGATCACCGGCATTACCGAGAGCGGCATGCTGAAATTCCAAACGCTCGGCGGCTGGTTCAGCCAGGTTCTGCCGGCGCAGCGGATTCAAGTCATGACGGATCACGGGCCGTTGGTCGGCATCATCGGTACGACGCCGGTCCACCTGCTCGACGAAGCGGCGCGCGGCAAGCCGCTGGACGTGAAAGGCATGTACATCGACATCGGCGCCGACAGCAGAGAGCATGCGCAGGAGATCGGCGTCCGCATCGGCCAGCAGGCGGTCCCTTACTGTCCCTTCACCCCGCTCGCGAACCCGAAGAAAATCATGGCCAAAGCCTGGGACAACCGCTACGGCGTCGGTCTTGCCATCGAGCTGCTGAAGGAGCTGCAGGGCAAGAAGCTGCCGAACGTGCTTTACTCCGGCGCGACGGTCCAAGAGGAGCTTGGCCTGCGCGGCGCGCGGACGTCCTCGAACATGATCAAGCCCGATCTGTTCTTCGCGATGGACGCCAGCGCCGCCAACGATATGAACGGCGATAAATCCGCCTTCGGCCAGCTCGGCCAAGGCACGCTGCTTCGCATCTACGATCCTTCGATGCTGACGCACCGGGGGATGGTGGAGTATGTCTTGGATATGGCGCAGACGCATCGCATTCCGTACCAATATTTCATCTCGCAAGGCGGCACGGACGCCGGAGCCGTCCATACGCAGGGCAGCGGCATCCCGTCGGCGGTCGTCGGCGTGTGCGCGCGGTATATTCATACTTCCGCTTCCGTGCTGCATACCGACGATTACGACGCCGCCAAGGAACTGCTCGTGAAGCTCGTGGAGCACTGCGATCGCTCGACGTACCGAACGATTCTCGACCGTTCCTAGCGCCAATGCGCCCGAACGCAAAAAACACGCCGTCCGGCGTGTTTTTTTGCTGCGTCTTTGCCGATCCACTTTTTTCATGGGACCTGGCCGAAACATTAATTCGTATCCCTTCGTCCATAAAGTGAAAGCATAAGGCTATACAAGGAAGGGTGCATGCAAAATGAGAGTCCCCATCGTCCGTTTCGATTCGCCCCGTTCACGCTCGCGGCTCTTCGCGGCCGTTCTCATATCGATGGCGCTGCTGCTGAACGTCGGCTGCGCCGCCTCAACCAACGACGACGCAGGCAACGCCGGACCTGCGGTCAGCACGGGCGCGCTCGTCTCCACCAAGATCGCGGACGGGCAAAATCCGTTCGCGGCGGCGGGCATCGACGATCCGCAAGCGTTCCTGAACGCCTTCAACGCGGTCAAGGCCGCGATCGCGAAAGGCGACAAGGCGGAGGTCGCGAACTATATTCTCTATCCGCTGCGGGTGAACGAGGCCATCGGCAAGCACGCGATGATCCAGACGCGGCATGAATTCGTCGACCAATACGACGCCATCATGACCAAAGCGGTCAAAGACGCCATCGCGAACCAAAACGCCGATCATCTGTTCGTCAACTATCAAGGCGTCATGGTAGGCAACGGCGAGATTTGGTTCGGCGGCAGCGCGGACACGCCGCAGGTGATCGGCATGATCGCCGTCAATCACAATACCGGGCAACCGTAATACGATCAGTAGAACAAGCTGCGCTGGAATTCCGCGATGTTCGCGTACTCGTCCTCCAGCTTGTCGGCAATCCGCAAGTAGATCGGCAGCAGCCTTTGGTACAGGGCTGCTGTTTTTGCGTCCGGCCGGTGCGCGTGCGTGGAGCCGACCATCCGCGAGACGGCGGATAAGGAATCGATTCGCCCGATCGCCATGAGGCCCAGCACGACCGCGCCCAGACACGAGCTCTCGAAGCTCTCGGGGATGACGACCTCCTGGTTGAAGATATCGGCCATCATCTGGCGCCATAGAGGCGAACGCGCGAACCCGCCGGTGGCGTGGATCCGCTTCGGCTTGCCGGTCGATTCCTCGAGCGCCTGCAGCACCGCGTACAAATTGAAATTGACGCCTTCGAGCACCGCGCGCATCATATGCGGCTTTCCATGGTGGAGCGTCAGCCCGAAGAACGAGCCGCGGGCGTCGGCATTCCAGAGCGGCGCCCGCTCCCCCGTCAGATACGGGTGGAAGAGCAGCCCGTCCGAGCCGGGACGCACCCGTTCCATGATCTGCGTCAGCAGATCGTACGGGTCTTTGCCGAGCAGCTTCGCCGTCTCGATCTCCGAGCCGCCGAGCTCGTCCTTCAACCAGCGGAAGATGACGCCGCCGTTATTGACCGCCCCGCCGATGACCCACTTGTCCTCCGTCAGCGCGTAGCAGAAATACCGCCCCTTCGGATCCGTGACCGGCCTGTCCACCACCGTGCGGATGGCGCCGCTCGTGCCGATCGTCGCCGCCACGACGCCGGGCTCGATCGCGTCCACGCCGAGATTGGACAACACGCCGTCGCTTGCGCCCACGACGAACGGCGTGTCCGGCCGCAATCCCATCGCCTCCGCATAGTGCGGCTTCATGCCGCGCATCACGTGCGTCGTCGGCACGAGCCGAGACAGCCGATCCGGCGCGATGCCCGCGATCTCGAGCGCTTCCGCGTCCCAGTCCAGCTTCTCCAGATTCAACATGCCCGTCGCGGAGGCGATGGAGTGATCGATTACGTACTCGCCGTATAGCTTGGCGAAAACGTACTCCTTGATCGAGACGAATTTGCGCGTCTGATTGAAGACCTCCGGTACGTCGTTTCGCAGCCATAACAATTTGGTAATCGGCGACATCGGGTGGATCGGCGTGCCCGTCCGCCTGTAGATCGCCTGCCCGTTCATCTCGTTCTTCAGGCGGCCGGTCCATGCCGCGCTGCGGTTGTCCGCCCAGGTCAGGCAGTTCATCAAAGGCTTTCCCGCCGCGTCGACCGGGATGACGCTGTGCATGGCCGAGCTGAACGAAACGAGCAGCACCTTCTCCGGCTCGATGCCCGCCATGACCTGCATGATGGTCGAGACGACCGCCGCGAAAATCTGTTCGGGGTCCTGTTCCGCCACGGCCGGCGTCGGCGTATGCAAAGGGTATTCCCCGTGAGCCGAGGCGACGACGTCTCCGTTTTCCCGGAACAGCACCGATTTGGTGCTTGTCGTTCCGATATCGACGCCGATCATATACGTATCCTGCTGACGATCCATAGTCTGTACGTACCTTCTTTCCGATTAGCAAATGCAAGTTTTGCGTTTCTGTCCGATTCTGTCCATCGTTTCCAGCTTGGCGATATCGTCCGCGGCGACCGGCACCTTGCAGGCCGTATTGCCGACGTCGACGCGAACCTTGCCGATCGTTTCGGCGACGGCCTTGGCTTCCGCGTGCAGCGGCTTCACGTAACCGCCTGCCGCGATCACGAACGCGTTCATCGCGTAGCGGACCCGGTTGCGTTCGGAATGGATGCTTTCGCCCGCCAGCCGCAGCAGTCCGCGCAGTTCATCGAGATCCAGCTCGCCGTCCGGCGTAATCGACGCCAGGTTGGCATACGTGCTCCAGCCGCAGCAGGCGACCAGCTCGAGCGGCGAGGCGATCCATTCCATGGCGAGCGCGCGACCGTGAGGACTTTCCGCGGCCAAGCCGGGCACCGTCGTTTCCGCAAGCAGGTACCAATTCGCACGGAGCGCCCAGTCCCGCAGACGTTCCATCGTCAACGCGCCGGGATCGACCGACAGGCCGGCCAGGTACATCGCGTCGCTGTTGCCGGATTCGTACAGCGCATAGGCCAGCGCCTGATCCTTCTTCACGGCTTTGACCAGCTTCTTCAGATCGCCGATCTTCACGCCGAAGAGCGGCTCCTGCGCGCCGTGATTGAGGAACGTCTTCTTCGTCTGCTCCGAGCCCATGGAGGCCAGTTGACGCATCGTTTCTTCGTAGGTCATCGCTTGGCTTCACCGCCTTTCGGGCAGACGGAATGAACGACTGCGCGAAAACGGCCGTAACGCGCAGTCGTTCATCCCCGCATGCGTTATGCTCTTACTATAGCATGTTTGGCGGCCAACCTCACTTCGGGCACGCGCATTCGCGGTCCCGGCACTGGTGCACGGTCGCGGAAATAAGCCGCAAAACCGATCTGCCGAGCGACTTCGGCACCCCGTGCCGGACGCGGCGCTCGCAGTCGATGGCCGTCCCGAGCAAGCGCGGCGCATCGCTCGAATTCAGCTGCCGTCCCACTCGGGAAGCGTGAGCGAGGCTACCGTATTGACGTTTTTGAGCAGCCACGTCCGATTGCTTCCGCTTTCGAGCTGCCGGGAGAACTGCTCGGCTAGCGCGATGTTTTGGTCGCGGCGCGCAGCGTCTCCATATACGGCATACGCCCGTGCCAACGCTTCGTATGCAAAGCCGGTGTCAAACGACCCAAGCTGATTGTCCACGCATAGCGCCAGCGATTTTTCGGCGTGAACCAATGCCGGCTCGGCTCTGCCTACGAGCGAATAGACCCGGGAAATCAGCCATTCGCCTCTCGCAGCATGCAGCGGCGTTCCTGCCATGCCCCAATGGTAACGAGACGCATGGGCCGCGTTCACCATCGTATCGTCATCGTATGCGCTGCGATTCTTTTTCTCGATCAAATCCCATGTCGCGTTAAACGTCTCCGCAGCCAACTTCTTATGCACGTCGAGCTCCGCGCTTGTTTTCTTCTCCGTCATCTCCAGCCTCCCGGCACCAGTCATTGAAGCGCAAGACCATTTCCGAACTTGCGCAGGTAAGGAATCGCTACGAAATCAACCCGCAGCTTCAAGAACGCACGTTCCCCGATCATTGTACCACCCCATCCTGCCGGATGCCATGACGAGAGCCGTTTCTTTCGCAGCCCGGTGCCCGCCGAAGCCGGATCGTCCTTCGACCGTCGGACTTTCATGCGATAGTCCGAACACTATAATGCGAGCTCTATCCCGCAAAGGCACCCGACCGCGCGAGCCGCCTGGACTTCACGGGCAACCGCTCGCCGAGGAGAACGGAGGTACGATGACGATACGCGCATGTTTACAGCAAGCCCGGCAGTCGTGGCAGCTCGTCGCGATTCGCACGGACGACGGGGAACAGTTGACGGGACTGGTCGAGGAGCTTACCCGTTGGACGGTTACGCTGCGCAGGATCGACGGAAGCGTCCTCGTGCCGTTCGTCGAGATCGTGAGCGCGTCCGTTCTGCGTCAACTGGGCGATGGATAATAGGCAGCCATGAACGCCGTGCCGGATTGCATGCGCGAGAAACGGCATGTCTGATTGGCACAAGCCAAGCTTTATGCGGCAATGCCTCCGCGCTCGCGACGTATGCAACCGCATAAAAGACCGCCAAGCGCGTTGGCGCCCGAACGGTCTTCCTAACTTCCGCTCTATTCGATTGCAATCCGCTTAATGCTTTCCTTCCGTCAGCGCCTGAACGTCATTGCGTCCCGCTTTGAGCACGAACGGTCCGACCGTTGCCGTCAGCACGAGCAGGCCGATCCCGATGAACAGCGAGACGCCGTAGCTCTGCAGCCAGTACGCGCCGTCTTCGATCTGCTTGTATATCCAGCCGCCGAGCAGCGGACCGATAAAGCCCGTCGCGCCGGTCAGCGCCGAGAATACCGCGACGTACATCGGACGATCGGACTTCGGCGTATCCCCGATGATGAAATTGAAGATCAACAGGTTATAGCCGCCGAGCCCGACGCCCAGCGTTATGTTCACGATCATCAGCACCAGGATGACCGGCAAGATCTCGATGCCCGCCCACAGCACGCAGGAGACCGCGATGATCGGCAGCGTCCACAGCAGCAGCGTCCGCGTCGCGTGCCGGGCGTTCATGTTGCCCCAATAATAATAGCTGAACATCGTGACGATCATCTGAACCGTCGTGATGACCGTGATCCACCACTTGCTGAGATGCAGCGTTTCCAGCATGACGTAAGAAAATAACGGAACGGCGATATTTTGCAGCAAAATGAATACCGCGATGAAGCTCGTCGCTTTCATATAGCCGCTATCCCGCAGCGGCTTCCCAAAGAGCGCGGCGGAGCTCGAAGCGGCGGAGCGTTCGAACGGCAGATCCGGATACCGCCACAGCTCGGCGGCGTTCCACACGGTGCAAAGCGCGCTTACGGCGTAGAGGATGACGAATCCCGTCCGGTTGTCCAGCTGCTCGAGAATTTGGCCGCCGATCAGCAGCGAGATGCTCGCCACGGCCCAGTGAATCGTGTTGCGGATGCCGAAGTACCGGCCCCGAACCTGCGCGGGCACTATGTCCGCGATCATGGAGGTCCAGAACACCGCGCTGGTCGAAGCGCAGATGAAGGACAGGAGGAACATGCCGATGAACACGTCGACTTGCAGCGATTTCGTCACGAGAAACGGAATCAGGCCCGTCGCCACCCAGAGCATCCGGTGCGTCACGGCAAACCAGAAGAGCAGCAGCCGCCTGTTGGTGAAGCGCTGGATGTAGAACGCCGCGACCAGCTGGACCATATTGGCCAGCGCCGGAATCGCGACGACAAGGCCGACGTCCGAGGCCGTTCCGCCCAGATAAACGACGTAAATGGTAAGGATCGGGCCGCCCAGCAGGTTGCCGATCACGTTGGCCGGGATGCCTTCCATGATGGAAGTCAGCAGCCCCTTCCGCTGATCGGACAGTTTCTTGCGACGAAATACCGAAATGACGTGGCTCCAAAATGACATGACCCTGCTCCAGCTCCCCGTTATAATTCCCTAGTTGTTCCGTTCAGGTCCCATCATCGGCCAGCAGCTCGCCGAGCGTGCGTACCATGACGCCCGTTCCGCCTTTCGCTTCCCAGGAACGGTCCCGCTCCAGCCAAGCGGTTCCCGCGATATCCAGATGCACCCACGGCCTCTCCTCCGCGAATGCCCCGATGAACAGTCCCCCGATGCTCGCCGCGCCGTAGCGGCTGGCGCCGTTCTTCATGTCGGCCGCATCGCTGTCCAGCTGCCTGCGGAATTCCGGGTATGGCGGAAGCGGCCATATCCGCTCGCCGGCCCGCTTGGAGGCGTCGATCACCTGCTGCTGGAACGCTTCGTCGTTCGTCACGGAGCCCGTCGCGACGTTGCCGAGCAGGACGAGCACGGCTCCCGTCAACGTCGCAACGTCGATGAGCTTCGTCGCGCCGCCGCGGATCGCCGTCGTGAGCCCGTCCGCCAGCACGAGCCGGCCTTCCGCGTCCGTGTTGACGATTTCGACCGTCGTGCCGTTCATCATCGTCAGCACGTCGCCCGGCTTGAACGCCCGGTCGGACGGCATGTTCTCCGCCGTCGGGATCACGAACACCGCGTTGCGCTTCGGCTTCAGCTCGCCGAAGAGGCGAACGAGGCCGAGCACGGCAGCGGCGCCCCCCATGTCGGAGATCATCTCCTCCATGCCGGGTCCCTTCTTCAGCGATATGCCGCCGGTGTCGAACGTGATCCCTTTGCCGACGATGCCCCATTTCTCCGGATCGCCCGGGTTTCCTTCATATTGGATGACGATCATCCGGGGCGGATGGATGCTGCCTTTGCCGACGCCGACCAGCCCGCCCATCCCTTGAGCTTCCGCGGCGGCTTCGTCGATGATCTCGCAATCGAATCCGTAGGACGCCGCCAGCCGGGCGGCTTCCTCGGCCAGCTTGGACGGGATGAGCGCATTGCCCGGCAGGTTCGTCAGATCCCGGGCGTAGATCACGGACTCCGCGAAAATCCGCCCGCGCCGAATGCCGGCTTCCCATTGCTCCGCAACGGCGGCCGCCGCATCCGGATCGGCAGTCGGCGGCACGGACGGTTCGAAAGCGATGTCCGTGATGAGCGACTTCCGTCTCGTATCCACTTTCTTGGCCGTCGCGCGCGTGTATAAACCTAGCCAATACCCTTCGACGAGCGCTTGCGCCGCCTGGCTTGCCGGCAAGCCCGTCGTTCCCGCCGACAACCAGGCGGGCAGCAGCTGCTTGACCGTCACCGCTTTCAACCGCTTGGCCGCTTTGGCCGCCGCAGCGGCCGCATCGCGCAGGCCGTCCGCCGTCAAGCCGCCCTGCGGGGCCACGCCGACATAGACGACATGCGCCGACGGGTACAGTCCGAGCGTCGGCAGCACGAGCGTCTCCTTCGGCTCGGCCTTGAACAGCTCCTTGGCGGCATGCTGCCTCATCGCCTCGTCGAGCGAGGGATGAATCCATCGCGCGCTCTGCCCGGCTCCGGCGTCATCGCCGGCTTGAAGGTCTTGCTTGGTTACGAGGGCGACGACGATATCGACGTCGGCCGTTCCGTTTTCGCCGGGACCATATGTAAATTGAATGCTCATTCGTATGAACATCCTCCATTCTCTCAAACGTTAATGGCGATCGTATGCCGCGAACCCGGCGGCGTTCCCGCCCGGCTCGGAACCACGCAAAAAAACCGGGTTTTTCCCCGGTTTTCCGTGCCTATCCGGGTTATAACCCGATTCTAATCGTTTATTCCGCTATTGGCAAATAGATATTGAACTCCGTTCCTTCGCCGGTGTCGCTCGCCACCCGGATCTTCCCGCCGTGGTTGCGCACGATGCGGTAGCTGACCGATAACCCGAGGCCCGTGCCCGCCGCTTTCGTCGTGTAGAACGGATCGAACAGCTTGGATTTCGTCAGCGGGTCCATCCCCATGCCGTTGTCCCGGATGGTGATCTCGACGTCGCGGCCGTCCCGCCTCGTGATGATGTCGATCCGTCCGCTCCGCTCTCCATCGAGCTCGCCGATCGCGTCCATCGCGTTGCGGACGATGTTGAGCACGACTTGTTTCACCTGCTTCACGTCGATGGATACCGTCAGCTCTTCGTCGTACGTCTCGAACTGAATCTGGCAGCCTTTCATCAGCGCCTCGCTGTCCGAGAGAAGAATGACTTCCTTCAACAGGGAATTGATGCGCACCTTCTGCTTCATCGGCGCCGACGGCTTGGAGGAATTCAGAAATTCATAGATGATGTCGTTGGCGCGGTCGATCTCGGTCAAAATGATGCGGGAATACTCCTCCTTGCCGAGCTGCGACAGATGCGGCTTCAGCAGCTGGATGAACCCGCGGATCGACGTCAGCGGATTGCGGATTTCATGCGCGATGGAAGCGGCGATTTTGCCCAGCATCGCCAGCTTGTCGTTCTGGTACGCCGTTTGCTCGATTTGCTTGTACTCCGTGACGTCCTTCACGCTGAACAAATAATCGCCGTCCAGCTGGTCCCCGTAGGTGACGGTGACGAGCAGGGTCCGCCCGTTCGCGTCCACGAACTCCAAATACCGGCTGCGCCGAAGAAAGACTTCCTTGTAAAGCTTCAGAATGATCCGCTTGGTGCTCTTGCGGAGCCTACTATGCGACAGAATATCGATCAAATTGCAGCCGATGAGCGTCGTGCGGGGAATATCGAGCAGCTTGGCCATCTGGACGTTGATGAACGACAGCATGCCGTCCCCGTCGAAAATCGCGATGCCGCTGTCCATATGCTGCAGCACGTTCTCGTACTTGTTCTTGACCATCCGAAACGAGCGGTGCGAGCGAAGCAGCATATCCCTCATCTCGCTGAAGCGCTGCTCCGAGGATTGCTCCGGCTGTACCCGGAACCGAAAGGCCACCATCAGCTCTATCAAAAAAATAAACGAACGGCTGTACAGCCGCAGCGCTTCTTCCGAATCGACATTGGCCACTAGCATCTGCATGGATTCCTCGTGAACGGCGATAATATCCTCCGGGTGGATATCCTGCAGCATTTTGCCGATTTCCGTAGCTTCGAATAATGATGCCTCACTGCCGCTGCGAATATATTCCGCCAACGCAGGGAAGTAGCGCGTACGTATTGCCTGCATGATTTACTCCTCTCCTGCCGCACAAAACGGTGAATCGATGCGCAGTGGAGCGTGAACCCATTTGCGAAACGTAATCATCGTTCCCCGGGTCTGATCGTGGCTGAGTTCCATATCGTCGGTCATCTTCTCCATCCACTGCAAATGAATTCGACTTGGACCTTTGAAATGATCGAATAGTCTGACTTCTATACCGCTGGCAGACTCTCCTTTGTAGAGGCTGACGGGACGCATCATCATGTGGCCTTTTTCCGAGATCGAAATCAGCTTCAAGGCCAGTTCCGAAATCGTATAAGCGATAACCGTTTGATCGACGAGACTGAAGCCGATCGTTTTCGCGATTTCTCTCCCTCGCTGACGTGCCAGGATCGCATCCGCCTTCTCCCGAATATGGAACATTTCCACGTGATTAACTCGCCTCCGCCCTTAAAATATCCGTGCAGATTCCGAGATGATATCGCTTACAGTAATCATAGAAAAAACTCCTAATTTCTGTCAACGGGAAATCCTGTCGAATTCGCTCGATTAAGCGCAAAGCCAGCCTAACGCAAAGAAAAGGCGCATTAGCGCCCTTTCCCGCCTCTGGAGTGATTCTTATCCCCGTCATCGCTTCGGTTGTCCCCGCTGCCGTGATTGTCGCTATCGTCCGCATCCTTGCCGCGGCCGCCGTTCTTGCCTCGATCGTCGTCCTTGGCGCGGTCGTCGTCCTTGTCCCGATCCGAGCCGGACGAGTCTTCTTCCTTCGCCGGCTTGCCGCCGCCGTTGCCGTTAGCCGGCTGAACGCCTTCATGGCGGCCGCCCGAAGCGTTTTTCGCTTCGTCGCTGCCGCCATTGCCTTTGCCGTTCGAGCCGGAATGGCCGTGCCCGCCGTTATCGCGGGAATCGGAATTAGAATGGGATTGCGGAGGCTGCTGCGGAGGCGGCGGAGCCGGTGCTTTCACGGGCTTCCCGCTATCACCCTGCTTGCTTCCGCCGCCTTTGCCATGGCTCCCGTTATTATTGCCCGGGGAATGTTGATCGTCGCTAACGTTGATCATCCCGCTATTCTTAAGAGGCACGTTCGCGGGGTTCGCGCCGTTTTTGGCGTCGTCGTTCTTAGGCCCGCCATTCTTGGCGTTATCGCTCTTGGCGTCGTTCGGCTTATCGTCGCCGTCCCGCGAGCCGCGATCGTCCGGACCATGATCGCCCGGACGATGGCCGCCGCTTTCTTCGCGCTCCTTGCGTTTCTCCTGCTCGTGCTTCAGCAATTCCTGAAGCTGCTGCTTCTGCTGCTCCCGCAGCGTTTCCTTGGATGCCTCTTTCGCCGAGGCCGGATTCTGCGGCTCGTTCGTTTGCTGTTTGATCGGCGTTGTGTCGGCTACCTTGCCGCCGTTTGCGCCGATGCCTTCCTTCCCTTTGCCGCTTTCGATGTCATCCTTGCCGCCGCCGTCGTTCAAGACCGCCGCAACGCCGCCCATCGGCTTCGCAGCCTGATGAATGGATTCCGTCTTCAATTGTTTGATCGAGATGCGGTAGCCCTGCTCCTTGGCCATCAGGTAGAACGCCATCTTGCCGGAAGACACCCCTGCCCGCTCCGCTTCGTCGCGGATTTCCGCCGGCGCGGACAACGTCGTCACCTCGACCTTGAGCTCGCGTCCTTTATCCGTTTTCGCCAACGACTTGCGCACGGCCGTATCCATATGCGAAGTCAGGTCGACCTCGTTGGCAGGCAGCACTCCGCTGCCGACGGCGACGCTCGTAATGACGACGTCCCCTTCCCCGCTGTTCAGGTACGGTCCCGCGCTGATGCGGTCCATGATGGCTTCGGTCACCTGCTGAAGCGGAAGGCCCTTGAATGCCAAGTCTTTCGTCACCGCCGCCCCGTCGGCATTGATCGCCCTCAGCACTTCCACGTGCTCGTTCTTGTCGATGCCAAGCTCGATGCTGGGGTTCACGTCCATGGTGAGATAGGCGACGACATTCGGCTGTTTCGAGAAATGCTGCACGATGAAGGGCGCAAACAGCAGGATCATCACGGCGGCGGCGCCGGCGCTGAAGCTGTAAAGCTTGCGCGGCCGCTGCAGGCGCCTTTGTTCCGCGAAGATGAACTCCTCGCCGATTCGAGGCTTGAGCGCAGTCCGCACTTTGCGGAATTGACCGTCCGGCATTAACACGATGACATGCTTGCTGCCGGTTTCCATCACGATTCCACGACTCATGCTCTCACTCCTTCCGCTGCGGGCAGTTCCTTCTGTACCGGTTCTTCGGGTTTTATGTATTGTTGCAGATACGGGAAATCGCCATTATGTAAAATCGAAAGCGCGATGATGTATTTACGGTTGCGTTCGATCGTCTTGCGCGACACGCCCGTCATCTCGCAAAGCTCCTTGATGGGCAGCTTCTGCTTCGTTTCCAAATTATCGTAAAGCACGGGATCGTTCGCCAGCCGGCGGCTGATCGCGATGAGGAGCTGCCTGGAATCCGAATGCTTCGGCGAGATATCCGGCAGCTCGCCGAACGTGATGGCGAACTCCTGCAGCCGCTCGTCGTACTCCGCGATCTCAAGCCTGCGCGCGTCCGCCTCCTGGCTCAGGGAATAGCGGTACATCGCTTCGTTCGTTTCGATCGGGTTCACGACCGAATCTTCTTCGTCATCCTGATCGAAGGAGCTGTAAGGCACCATTCCCTGATGGCGGCTCTCTTTGCGGACATAGTCAATAAGCCTGCGCCGGATGACCGTTTCGGCAAAGCCGAGAAACGATTTTCCTGCCTGACTGGAGAATTGCTCGATCGCTTCGTCGAACGCGGCCAGCGCGATGCTGAACTCGTCCGAGCGTTCGGGGTCGATGTATCGTTTGCAAAATCGGCTCGTCACCTTGGCGATGTAAGGCTGGTACGCGTCAATGAACGCATTGCGCGACGCTTCGCCGCGGCGAATCCGCTCCACCATGTCTTCCGGCGAAACGCGGGTATCGGGGGTGACTGCGGACGTATCGTGCTTGCCGCCAAAAATTCGTTTGAACAGTACAAGTAGCAACCGCTCCACCTCACAAGTACAATTTTCGTGCTGTCGTGTTCGCTTGAGGGGGTAGACATTAAGAAATTCTCATAAATTTTCGCATATAAAAAGCCCCCTTCGTCAGGAGGCCGGGATGCTTAACAATATCCTTCGGAGGTTCTGCGCTGCTTCAGCTTATTGCGCCGCTGGTTCAGCACGCCGAGGCGTTTCTTGAGCTCGCCCTGCCAGCCTTCGTCCCCGATTTGCTTCGCAAAGCAGAGCAGGTCCAGCGCCATGTCGATTTGATTGCTGACGACGTCCATGGGATCCTCGTTCTCGTTGTTGACGCAATTCTCGAACAGCTCTTTGTCTTCCTGTTCAACGTATTCGATGAAGTCGACCTCGGAAGCGCCGTCGCCGTGTGCGTATTCCGCCAGGATCTCGTATTCGTTTTCGATCAGATAATGAATCTCGACGCGATGACATACCGGACAGAACAGAATAGGGACATTGTGTATATGCGTACGAAAATGCTTCAACGTGCCATTCGTGCCGATCATGCTGGCTCCGCAGCAAAAACTCATGACGGACTCCCTCCTTAACTCCATAACCTCGTTCCACGCATCATGAATCATGATTTACCTTATTCGTCCCGGGAAGGCATAATTCCTGCTTGCGCCGAGGCTGCAAACGCTCTCCGGCTCGCCATATATGCAAAGTATAGCCAAAATAACCGCTTACGTACAGAGAAGATGAAAAAGGAGACGCCGATCCGGCAACCCGATTCCTTAAACCTAGCGGACCTGAGGCCGAAAATTAAACTTTCCTCATCCTGTTGAAAAAGCAGATTGAACGGCAAAAACCCGAGGTCTCGGAAGACCCCGGGTTTTCGCCGTTCGGTACGGATGCTTATTTGGCAACCAGGTGCTTGTCGCCCGGTTTCCAGTTGATCGGGCACAGTCCGCCGGATTGCAGAGCTTGCAATACGCGGAGCGTTTCTTCAACGGAGCGGCCAACGTCGTTGTGGTTGACGACTTGGTATTTGATCTCGCCTTCCGGATCGATGATGAACAGGCCGCGAAGCGCGATGCCTTCTTCTTCGATCAGGACGCCGTAGTCGCGCGCGACGTTCTTCGTGATGTCGGCTGCGAGCGGGAAGTTCAGCGTGCCAAGACCGTTGTCGTTGACAGGCGTATTGATCCAAGCGCGGTGGCTGTGCTTGCTGTCTACGCTGACGCCGAGGATCTCGGTGTCGAGCTTCTTGAATTCTTCGGCTGCCAAGCTAAGCGCCGTAATTTCAGTCGGGCATACGAACGTGAAATCCAATGGGTAGAAGAAAAGGACGAGCCATTTGCCTTTGTAGTCGGAAAGTGCTGCCGTGCTGAAATCTTGACCGTTGCCAGTTGCGGTTTCCATCGAGAAATCCGGAGCCGGACGACCAACCAAACGTTCTGCCATGTAAAAAACCTCCTAAAAAGTTTTGGTTTGCATTGATTGAGAATGAAACTCAATTGGTGACTATGCTTAGAATAATACCAACTCTTTGGAACGAAGTCAATATTGAAACGATTCCTTATTTATAACAATTCTAAATTATTTTTTCATGGCGGCAATGATCAAATCGCCCATCGCCGTCGTGCCGATCGCCTTGCTCTTGTCGACCGCGATGTCGCCCGTGCGGTGTCCGGCATCCAGAACGGACTTCACCGCATCCTCGATGCTTTGCGCCGCATCGGCATAACCGAAGGTCAGGCGGAACATGAGCGCCACGGAGAGGATGGTCGCGATCGGGTTGGAGATGCCTTGGCCCGCGATGTCCGGCGCGGAGCCGTGCACCGGCTCATAGAGGCCGAAGCTGCCTTCCCCGAGCGAAGCGGAGGAGAGCATGCCGATGGAGCCCGTCAGCATCGCGGCCTCGTCGCTGATGATGTCGCCGAACATGTTCTCGGTCACGATGACGTCGAAGCTCGACGGACGGCGCAGCAGCTGCATCGCGCAGTTGTCGACGAGCACGTGCTCCAGCTCGACGTCCGGGTATTCGACCGCGATCCGGTTCACGACTTCGCGCCAAAGGCGGGATGTCTCGAGCACGTTCGCTTTGTCGACGGAAGCGAGCTTCTTGTGGCGGGTAAGGGCGATCTCGAAGCCTTGGCGCGCGATGCGCTCGATCTCGGTCACGTTGTATACGCACGTATCGACGGCTTCCGTGCCGTGTTCGCCTTCGCGGCGGAACTTCTCGCCGAAGTAAATGCCGCCCGTCAGCTCGCGCACGACGATCAAATCCGTGCCGTCAAGCACTTCCGGCTTCAGCGTGGACGCTTCCTTCAGGCAGTCGAACACGTTGGCCGGGCGGATGTTCGAGAACAAGCCCAGCGCTTTGCGAATGCCGAGCAGGCCCGTCTCGGGACGAAGCTCTTTCGGGTTATTGTCCCATTTCGGGCCGCCTACCGCGCCGAGAAGAACGGCATCGGCGTTTTGGCAGATGTCGAGCGTTTCCTGCGGAAGCGGCGTGCCTTTCTCGTCGATGGCGATGCCGCCGAACAGACCGTGCTCCGTCTCGAACTGGTAGCCGAACAATTCTTCCGTTCTCTTCAATACTTTGAGTGCTTCGCCGACAACTTCCGGACCGATGCCGTCACCGGCGATGACCGCGATTTTTTTTACGTCTGCCATGGGATAATGAGCTCCTTTATTCAGGACCTGTAGGGCGTCCTTTGATTATGATTCTCAGTCTAAGCTTAGTTGTACCATAAGAACGCCATAAAGACAAAGATATGAAAGCTATGACTTTTATAGGCTGGAGATATAAACGAAGATTCGCGACGGTTGCTTGCCTTCGGATGGTGCATCCTCCCCCAGATCAAGCCGAAGATCCAATAGCAGCGTCTTCGCGGCTACGGCGACCGGCACGACGGATCCGAACCGGCGGAACAAGCGCCCGCGCTGCAGCTTCCGATTATCCGCGTTCGCAAATCCAGCGTCGGAAGTCGGTTCGCACCTGGCCAAGCAGGCAAAGAAAACGAGCACGGAGAGCGACGCCGACCGTTTTAACGCCGGCGAAGCTCCTCCATGCTCGTTGTCGCGCCATTTACATCTTCATGCCTGTTGTCGCGCGAATCGCATTCTCATCTATATAGCAGGTTTGTGATTAAAGGGTTTACTTATAAAAATAATTGTATAGGCGATACATCAACACGGCCGTTTCCGCCCGGGTCGTCCACGCTTTCGGATGGATGTTCTGATTCGACCCGTTCACCAAGCCGGTATGAATCAGTGCGGCGACGCTGTCCCGGGCGTAATCGGCGACGCTGCCGGCATCCGCGAAGCCGCTTAGAGGTTCCGCGGGCGCAGGCACGGCTTTGTTCGCGCTCGCCAACGCTTTGGCGATCAACACCATCATATCTTGTCTCGAAATGGCATCGTCGGGACGGAACTGATTGTCGCCGGTGCCCGTGGCGATGCCCAAGCCGCGCAATACGGCTACCGCTTCGGCATAATACGCGTCGGGCGCCACATCGGCAAACGCCTCGCCCTTCGCTCCCTGCAGGCCCATCGTTCGGACGAGCAGCAGCGCAAAATCCGCCCGGCTCACGGAAGACTCCGGCCGATATTCGGTTGCGGAAACGCCGTTGATGATCCCTTTGGAAGCCATCGCTTCAATGGCCGATTTGGCCCAAGCGACGCCGCCCAGGTCATCGAACGTCTTCTGCACGAATACGACGGCATATTTGCCGAATTGCGTCGCCTGGAACAGCACGGCCCCCGCCGCCGAATCATACCGGGCGTTCGGTACCGCGATCGCGTTGCCTTGTTCGTCAATATACCAGATCGTAATATGCTCGGGATTGGCCCTTTCCTCCGCAGTCGGACGATACGCGATGCTGATCGTCGCCGGCGCGTTCGGATTGCTCCAGGAAATCTCTTGTCCGCCGCTGCGAACGCTCAAATCGATAACGGGACGATCGCCGATTTGCGCGCGCAGTTTTGCGTCCAATCCGCCGATGTCGGCTCGTTCGATGCCGAATTCGATATCGCCCTCCGGCAGACTGCCGTCCTGGAACATATCGCTCGGCACGGTTACCGTGCCAAACGGTGCGGAAATCTCGACCAGCACGTCCTCGGCGGAAGGACCGAACGCCACAGCCGGCAGTTCCAACGCGTGAGACGTGCTGCCGGGCACCTCGGTCAATACCACTTGAATCTTCTTGAATCCGCCGCCCGCTGCCGTCGCCTTGGCGACCGCCTTCAACCAGGTCTGCTCGTCGATTTTCGATACGGCCCGGCCCGTCGAGGCGTCGACTTTTGACGTCGGCGTGATGACGACTTTACCGTCTTCGTCGACGACGACAGAAGTATCGCCTTCGTCGTCAACGACAGGCGTAACGCCGCCGGAGCCGCCCGGGCTTCCCGGGTCGGTGGTGCCCGGCCCAGAATCGTCCGGCGCCTCGATCACCTTCAAGCTCGCGATCGCGTTCGCGTCGTAATCGACGACGTTCATTGCGCTGTCCACGGTTTTTGCTTTTTTCAGCTCGACCGTGCCGCTTCCCAATGCCTTCGCCTCAAAAACCATTTCCGCCAGCACGGCCGTCCCGGCCTCCCCGGACTTCGGTCCGACTTTCGTAAACGCCAATACAATTTGATTGCCGTTTACGGCAGGCGCAACGGCATAATCGAATCGGTCGCTGGATGCGCTGATGAATCGCAAATGATCGGCGTCGAACGTCGCTTGCAGCTCTGTCGCGTACACGTCGGACAGCTCCTGACCGATCACCTGGACTTTCACTTGGCTCCCGACGATCGGCTCATTGTTCGAGACGGAAAGCGTATACGCCGGAGCGGCGTAAGCGACATCAGTCGCCAAGGAAAACGCGCCTAACAGAATCGAGCCGGCCAGCAAAAGACTTAAGCAGACGATTGGGACCTTTCTCAGCGCAGTCATCCTCTTGGTATGTATCATTCGTCAACTTCCTTTCCGAATGGATGGGGAGGAAGGCGCGCAAGCGCCTCCTCCCGACCGATCAACCGATCGTTAAATTAAAGACCCGGTTCGTTGATTACGGATTTCCCATGATGCGGTAAGCGACAGCCGCCAGATCCTGCACGCCGATCGGACGAGGCGTGGTAATGCCTAGCGCCTTGTACAGCGGCCAATTGACGTCCGCGCTGCTTTGCCCGTAGTATCTTCCGATGACCGCCAAATCTCCGATGGTCAACGCGCTTGATCCGGACAGCGTTTTTAACGAGCCGTCGAATGCGGATATCGCTGTCGTCAACTCCGTTGTTGCTTCTTGAATTTCTGCCTGGGACAGGGTCGGATCGGCCAGCGCGGCGTTGGCGGCTGCCAGCTTCGTCAGCAGCAGCGCTTTGGAACCTGGCGCATATTGTCCAAGGAACGAACCTTCTGTCGCGCCGGTCAAGCGGCTGTCGGCCGCGGCGATTGCCGCGCTCAGAGCCGTCTTGTCGCTAACCTCGATCGTCACATTATGACTGGTCGAGCTTACCGGCGTTTCGGCGACGCCGTCCGAGATGATGACATTTTCGACCGTGACGGCGTTAAGCTCGACGGTCGCGCCGACGGTTCTGGCCTTGAAGTTCAGCTCCAGCAGGTTGTCGGTATTGGAAATGGCCTGGCCCGCGCCTGCGGCAAGGAATCGGATGTTGGCTTCGCCGCCGCCCGACGTGCCTTCCTGATCGAGCACGATCGAGAAGCCGTCTACCAGCGAGGTGCCCGACACGTATTCCACCTTCGCAGGGTCGTAACGAACGGTCAAATCGATCGCATAAACGTCGGACGTCAGGTTATTCAAGCCAAAGTTCAATTTGAACGGTTCCCCGGATACGACGGCAGCCGGTCCGCTCAGCAACGCGCCTTCCTGACCGCTGATCGAGATCAGCGCGCTGCCGCTCAAGCTGGACCCGACGGCTTTCGCCGTTACTTTCACGACGCCGTTCTTTTTGGCCGACAGCAATCCCGTCTCGCCGATGATCGCCGCATTGGTCTCCGACCCGTCTTCCGCGGTGACCGACCATACGACGGGAACTCCCGCCGACGCCGACATTTGCAGCGTGCCGTCTTTCGTCGTGATGGAGGTCGCTCCGGCCGCGCCGGAAACCTCCAGCTCCACGAACAATTGAAGCGCTTTGAACGCGTCGCGCAGCGCGTAATAGGCATTGTCCGCTGCTTCCTGCCCGACCGCGCCATTCGAGGCTGCAGCTTGGGCCTCGCTTAAAGCGCTTGCAAAAACGTTCCATGAATCGCTTGTATAAAGCGTATTGTCCAGGTTACCGACGTCCCCGATCAGTGCGGTCAGCAGGGTTTTGTCGACTGCCGCGGGGACGATCGGGCTCGCGGATCCGCCGCGGCCGGCTTTGACCTCGTTAAAATAGGTTTCTACTTTCGAAACTTCGTCAGCCGTCAGCACCCTGTCGTAGATGAGAATCTGCGCGACCCTGCCCAAGAAGCGGAAGGGGGTTGCAGCCGCCATCGAGTAACCTACGCCCAGATCCGATCTGTTCCCTGAAAGCGCCTTGGCATTGGTACCAGGAGTGCCGATGACGCTGTTATTAACATAAACGGCTCTATTGGTTCCGTCTAGCTGCGCCCGAACGCTGACCAGATCGTCCGTGGCGGTTGTCGCAATTTGTTGCCCGCCGCCCGATACGCCTCCGTCCGCGTTACCGAAACGGACGTTAACCCTGTTCGTTCCGACACCGAGATTAATGCCGCTCCAACCGTCGTTGGCGGCCCATGTTTGGTAAGCTTCGTTCAATCCGAAATAAACAAGGCCGTTTTGGTCGCTGGAGTTGTTGGCTGTGGTCGTTGGTCTAACCAGCGTGTATATCGTCATCTGCGTACTGCCGTTATAATCTTTAAAGCCGGCGGCTTTTAGCGGCCTTGCGTTCGCGGCGAAATCCACATAGTCGTATACGTCCTTCTTCAGCGTGGGATTGCCGGTCGGCGTTCCAAGATTATCGCCGCCGCTGCCGGGGACGTTCGCCGGGACAAGCTTCGCCGGGACGCTTCCCATATTCGTCCATCCGGTCACGTTCCCGCTGCTATCCTTTTCCACGCCCTCGTCGGCTTTGAGCCATAGGTCGAGACCGTTTCTAGGGATATCGGCCGGCGTCTTGTCGCTCACCACGACGCGGGCGTGCGATTGACTTAGCACTTCGCCGTCTGCCGCCAGCACGTAAATAATGTATGGACCGGGCAACAGGGGCGCGGTCATCCCGAGCACGTCGCCGGAGGCCACCGTTTCATCGTCGCCTCCATCGAAATGTCCGCCGCTCGACGAGGAAATCCATATCTTTTTCGTCGCGTCGTCCAAATCGAAAGCAAACCTGACTTTCCCGCCGGGGGCTACCGATACGTCAGCCGGAAGCAGCCGATTTGCCTCCGATAGGGTGGTGGTAAAGTTGACGGTTATGGCATTCGGCTCCGTCGTTGTGCCGGCTACCAAGGTCCAGCTTCCTTCGGCGGCGATTTGGTACCCGTTCTCCACGGGATTGCCGTTGAGCGTATAGGTGTAGCCTCCGCCCAAAGTCAGTTCAAGAGGCCGTACCGCCGAAACTTCGTAATTTTGCCCGTCTTCCACATTGATCGCCGACGCGTTCTGGTCGACGTATACCGTATATTTGGAAGTGGCCGTTTCCTTGCCGTCTGCGTAGTCGATATAGAGTTTGTATTCGCCTGCCGCCGCCGGAGCTTTGATGGACTTTGCGTCGCCTGCAGCTTTTGTCATCGTATTGCTTTCATTGAAGGCCGTCGTGTTCGCGGGCGCGAGCCAAACGGTGTCTTGCGCTTTCAGCAGACCCCTGCGGTTCAGCTTTTCGCCTTTGCCCATGATGACGTTGGAAGCCAGTTCGAACTCGGTGTCGGCAATGAGGCTTCTTGGGATCATATCCGTGTATTCGTTGGTTAGACCCGAATTCAAAACGATTTCGTTGCCCTTAACCGGCCAAATGCGGGCTTCGCTCTTGTAATTGTCGTTCGTAATCCTAGGGGCGCCATTCTGGTTGTTATTCCCGTCCACGTATCCTCCGACGGCATACATATCGCTTTTGCGCTTCCAGTTGTTAAATTCAAAAAGACGGCTTTGCCCGACGGCATGGGAGAGCTTCGACTGCACGACGTTGCCGATCATCTTGATGAACGTGCTGCCTTCGTCGGGATGGAACCCGTTCGTCCAGTTGTTGGAGGTTGTCGGTTTGTCCGTTGGATTCGGGTTAAGGAAGTTGTAGTTCATCTCGGTGAAATTCGTCCAGTTGTCAGGATTCCAGTTGCTGTTCTTGTCGGTGACGGGGTCGCTTGTCAAATTGTTGACGGTGTCCCACGTCCCTCCGCCCGGCAAATTACCCGGATCGCCCTGCCTTCCCAGCGAGTAGATGGCTCCGGAGTCGTTAACGACCGTGCAAATTTCCTCTATCCGGTTATAGTTGATTTTGTTGTTTCTGGATGTTTTGGAAATTTCGGGAGATCTCGCGAGGCTCGTTTCGCTCGTACCATGGTAAGGGCCGCCGGTCTTGTTGGTCCCTTGGGCGGTAAAGCCGAACCCATCGTACTCGTCCCAGCCCCAGCCGATGCTCATCGCGCCGTACGTGGTGTCATAAATGTAGTTGTGCAGTACCTGCATGTTAGTGGTGTAGAAGGAGGCTAGCGCGTTGGCGCCCGGAAATCCGTAGCAGGTCCTGTACAAAAAGTTGTTCGTAATAAAAATATTTTCCGGCACGGCTTCCGTGCCCGCCGTGAATTTCTCCTTATCGACGCCGGCCCAGTTCCTGATCGGCGTGCCGGAAACCGAAGCGCTGGATTCGTTCCTGATCGCCACATCGTTTTCATAGATATGCTGCGGATGTCCGACTACAACGCCGGAAGCGAGCGTATCTACGATATAGTTGCCCGTGACTTCGATATCCTTGGCATCGTTCTCCACATGGATGCCGTTAAATCCGGCAAGCCCGATCTCGCCGTTCAACACCTTAATGTTCCGCGCGGCATTGATCATGACCGCCGCAGGCGGTATGTCATACCCCCGGTAGAACGTCTCATGCCAGTTTATGCTGCTCGGAAAGTATACTTTGTTCACGATAGAGCCCTGAACGGAAGCGTAGCCGCGGGAAGTGGTCGTTACCGGACCGGATCCGTCGCTATACGTATACGTGCCCGTGAGTTCGTACAGCTTGTAGTCGGTATGGGCAAACGTCAGCCCGTCGAAGGTGATGTTTTTGACGCGTCCGTCATCCGAACCCTCGATCGGGTTCAACCGGTCTCCTACGGGGATTCCTCTGATGTCGAGGACCGTCTCGAGCCTTGGAACGACCACGTTGGCGTTATTGATATCCTCGCCTTCGAGCGGGATGTAATACAGCGTGCTTTCTGCCTGGTCGAAATAGAAATCCCCGCGTTTGTTGAAGAATTCGAACGCGTTGCGGATGACTTGATTGTTGCCTGGATTGTATTGCGTGTTATTGCTTAAAGACTGCGAAATCGCTGCATACGGCATCTGGAACCGGAGCATGACGCCGCCGGGCTTGTTGCTGGCCGCAGGCGCCTGTTCGATCGACGCGAAAGTGACGAAAGGCCTCGCCCATCTGGCAGTGGAGCCGCCCATGCTTTCGGCTTCGATGTTTTGGGGGTTTTTCGTTGCCGTCGTCAGACCTACGCTGGCATCGAATACGATACCCGCACGGATGTTGCTGCCGTTCTGCCACGCCCAAGGGTTATCGGCAGCGGTAAAGCTGACCGTGGGGGTGCCGGTGACGGTTCTGTTGGCCGAACCGATTTGCGGGCTCGTCGTCATGTTGGCGCGCTTGTCGTTTACGTAGATCGCGCGCAGCTTATCGCTCCGGTTGAGGGTCGTTTTATACGCCGTCAAGCCTCCGGTCTGGGTAAGGCCGACAGCCTCCGTCCATGCGCCTTTTTCCAGCATTTCACCGGCGCTGATGACCGGCTTCGCACCCGGCGCCGCTTCATAGCGAACCGTGCTGCTTGCGCTTCCGGAATCCTCCTTGGTAAAAACCAAGGTTTCGTTAAGCGGATAAAAGCCATCCGCAATCCGAACGACGATATCGCCGCCGGACTTCGGCAGCGTCCTCACTACCGCTTTCGCCTTGCCAAGCGTTTTGTACGGCTTGTCTTGCGTTCCGTCACCCGTGTTGTCATTGCCGGTCGCAGCAACGTAGATCGTTGCTTTCGGCGCGCTGTCAGCCGCCGCTGCCGACCTTGAAACCGGTAGCATGGAAACTACCATTACCAAAGTCATCATCCAAATTAACGCTCTGTTTCCCACCCTCATAAAACCTCCTTGATACTGATTTATACACATTACCGCCTAAGCGGTATTAGTGCCGGTTTCTCTGCTGTATTTGCAATCCATACAGCCCGTTGGCGCATTTTTGAGCATATACGGCAACATGAGATAAAAGCGCTTTCATTTTCTTGCTATGAACAAACCGTTATTAGGAATTTGATAATCCTATACTATAATCGGGACCCTATTTATTGAAGGGAATATTATAAGCGAACAAGGAAGATTATTGGTTGTATGCTGCCGATTGCGTATTTTGTTGAATAAACGAAATGATGAGCGCCATTACCGGCTTCAAAAAAGCGATGTCCATCCGAAATCTCATTACTGAATATCCCATAAAACAAAAAGAAGGACGCCAAAAGGAGACACAAGTCCCTTATGGGTCCAACTCGTCAAGAAAATTTATTCATTGCAGGGCCGCTCCGCAGACCCCGGGTGGTGAGCAAGTACCGACTTTCTCCGCTCCCCCGCCCGGCGACTGCTCAAAACAACTCGTGGTCCTTCGCCTTCTGCGCCGCTTCCTTGCTGCTCTTGCCGCCGATCTTGCGCAAAATATTGCCCACGTGGTTCTTTACCGTGCGCAGCGACAGGAACGATTGCTCGGCGATCTGCGTCTGGCTGTAACCGTCGTGGATCATGGAGAGCAGCTGCACCTCCGAAGGCGTCAGCATGCGCTTGAATTTGTCCGTCTCGTATTCGCGCTCCAGCTTCTTCAACCTTCGGAATTCCTCCAGCATTTGCCTGGCGGCCGACGCGTCGATGGCGGACCGGTCCGACGCCGCCTGTCTGACCGCCGCGGGAATCGAGGCAAAATCCGATTTGACGAGATAATTCACCGCGCCAGCCCGAAACGCTTCCGCGACGAACGCTTTGTCCTCCATGGACGTGAGCATGATGATGCGCGCCTGCGACGAGGTCGACAATTCTCCCGCAAGCCTGAGGCCTTCGGGGCTGTCCGCCATCATGATGTCGAGCAGGATAACGTCGGGCGCGGCGTCGGCGGCCAAGGAGAGCGCGAGCGCCGGATCTTCCGTCTCGCCCACGACCGTCAGATCCGGCTCTCCGTTCAAATACGCGCTTAGCCCCCTGCGCCAGTCGGGATCGTCTTCCACGAGCATGATTCGAATCGGCATGCCGTTCATCGCGCCCCTCCTCTTTTTCTGCGAACCGCGCGAAAATGAAACCGCACGACCGTGCCGGCGCCGGGCTCGCTGGCGATGCGAAGCTCGCCGCCCTGCCGGCTCATCAATTGAAAACAGTAGGCCAGGCCGAGGCCGAAATTCATTTCCCTGCCGTTCTTGGTCGTGAAGAACGGTTCCGTCACTTTGCGCAGATGCGCCTTGTCGATGCCCGTGCCGGTATCGCGGACTTCGATCGTGCCGCCGCGCCTGCCGCTGAAGACCGAGACGGTCAAGACGCCTCCGCCCGGCATCGCGTCGATCGCGTTTTGCAGCACGTTATGAATCGCTTCCTTCGTTTGCTCGGGATCCGCCTCGGCGATGGCGTCGTCGTCCAGCTGCGCATGCACGGCGATGCCCCGTTCGGACGTTTGTCCCGCGATGGCTCCAAGCTGGCTCCTTACCAATTCGGACAACTGCGCTTCCCGTACCTGCAGCCGCAGCTCCTGCGTCCGCTCATGGACGCTGCGGATCATCGCTTCGATGTGCACGGCGGCCGTGCTCACGACGCGCAAGTCGGCGCGCAGCTCGTCTTGTCCGCCTGCCTCGCGGGCGATTTTTTCGGTAAAGAGCTTGATTTTGCCGATGTCGTTCTTGATGGCGTGGTTCAGCATCGCGGTACCGCTCGTGATGGCCCGCAGCGAATAATCGATCTGCCGTTTCTCGATCAGCAGCTGGACGCCGAGGAAGCCGAAATTGAACAGCGAAAACAGGAAAATCACGAACGCGAATCCGATCGGCCATACATTGTACACCCACAGCCGGTACAAGCCGAAGAGCGGCAGCACGTAATTCATCGTCAGCGCGATCAGCACGGCCGGCAGCACGGCCAGCAGCAGCAAGGCGTGCGCGCGGCGCTCCGCCGGGTGAACATGCGCCTTGGTCACCATGAGCGCCGTTCCGAGCGCGGAATACGGAAGCGCCCAAACCGCGAGCAGGTTGTAGTGCACGGGATAATGCTCCGCAAGCGGAAGCAGCAGCATGCCGAGCGGCGGCAGCAGCGCGACGTAGTGCAGCCACCTGTACACGCTCGAAGGGAGCAGATCCCGATTATAAGCGGCGCCGAAGCACAGAAAGCCGTAAGGCAGCCCGTAATAGCTGGTCCACGAACAGCAGCGCTGCAGGACGCGCAGCACCTGTTCGTCCGCGACGTCGATCGCGCCGCTAACCAGCCAAGCCGCGATCCAGTCGTCCAGCACCGAAGCGAGCGCTCCCATCCCTCCGCAAAACGCGACAAAACTAAGCCAGCGTCCCGCCGGATTCCGCCGGTTGGCGATGAGCAGCAACCCCGATGCGGTCCAAAGCACGATCCATACAAACAACATTCCCCAGATGCTCCCCCATCGAACGGCCAACAATTGTCGGATTTTCTTCATTATACCATGGCGAAACCGAGACCAGCGCACGATTTACAAACAACAAACCATTGCAAGCGTCCTATGGCGCAGAAGCGCGGCAAGCGTGCGAGCGATCAAGCGTCCCAACCGTGTCACTTTACATGGTCATTGTTCTCGATCGTGAGGCAAGGTGAACGGAGGCTTGCTGCACATCCGTCGATACGCACCGACGCTCGGGTGCAACGATGCCTGTCCTTAAGGCAAGACGAACGGAGGATTGCTGCACTTTATGCCTAGCGCAGCAGCAATCAGGTGCTTCCGCGCCCGTCCTAGAAAAAAACGCCCCAGCAAGCCCAACCGGGCCGCTGAAGCGTAGTCTTCTGCATTAAGATTTAAAGGTTCGATTAACAAGCGTGCCCGGAGGGCGGGACGGAGTCGGAGAAATGAAAGGTTCGCCTTTGCAGTCGGATTTCCATCTCTACATGTTTCATCACATCAAGGAAATCCGAACTGCACCAGCGATCGTAGACCCGTCCCGCCCGCAGGGCGCCCCCCCTTGTTCAATGAGCCGTCAAATCAGGCTCATTTTGTCGCGTCTGCCCGGCGTCTTCCGCTTCTCCACCAACCGGTTCAAAGCATCGACGTAAGCGCGCGCGCTGGCTTCGAGAATATCCGTGCTGAGGCCCCGGCCTTGGGCGGATACTTCGTCCTGCTTCAGCACGACATGCACCTCGCCGAGCGCGTCCTTGCCGTGCGTGACGGATTTGATGGAGTAATCCTCCAGCTCCACGTTCTCCGCCGTCAGCGCATCGATGGCGTTGTAGATCGCATCGACGGAGCCGTTGCCTTCCGCCCGCGTCTCCTGCACGCTGCCGTCCCCGATGCGGATGCGCAGCGTCGCGCTAGGCGTCGACTTGTTGCCGTAGCTGACTTCGATCTGCTCGAGCGCGTACACCTCGGGCGTATCCACGAGCTTCTCTTCCAGCATCGCGCGGATGTCTTCGTCGCTGACGTTCTTCTTCTTGTCCGCCAGATCCTTGAACTTCGCGAATGCCGCGTTCACGGCGTCGTCGCTGAGCTCGTAGCCGAGATCGATCAGCTTCTCGCGGAACGCGGCGCGGCCCGAGTGCTTGCCGAGCACGAGCTTGGAGTCGACCAAGCCGATCGTCTCCGGCGAGATGATCTCGTACGTCGTTTTCTCCTTCAGCATGCCGTCCTGATGAATGCCGGATTCATGCGCGAACGCATTCGCGCCGACGATCGCCTTGTTGCCCGGCACGACCATGCCCGTCAGCTTGCTGACCAATCGGCTCGTCTTGGCGATTTCCTTCAAGTTCAGACCGGTCGTCGCCCCGAAGAAATCCGATCGCGTGGCAAGCGCCATGGCGATTTCTTCGATCGCCGTATTGCCCGCGCGCTCGCCGATGCCGTTAATGGTGCCTTCGACTTGATCCGCGCCGTTCAGGATCGCGGCCAGCGCGTTCGCCGTCGCCATGCCCAGATCGTCGTGGCAGTGCGCGCTCAACTGGATTTTCTCGATGCCCGGCACCTGATTTTTCAGCGTTTTGAAAATATTCCCGAACTCCGAAGGGTTCATGTAACCGACCGTATCCGGAATATTGACGACCGTTGCGCCCGCCTTGATGGCCATCTCCGTCACTTGGCAGAGAAAATCCAGCTCCGTACGGCCCGCATCCTCGGGGGAAAATTCGATTTTGCTGAAATACTGCTTCGCGTAGCGGATCGCGCGCTCCGCCGTCTCCAGCACCTGCTCCTTCTCCATGCGAAGCTTGTGCTTGCGGTGAATCGGAGACGTGGCCAGGAACAGATGCAGGCAAGGGTCCTGCGCGTCCTTCAACGCTTCGCGCGCCGCGTCGATATCCTGCTCGCGGGAACGGGACAAGCCGATGACCGTCGCGTTCTTGACGGCGCGGGCGACCGCGTTGACTGCCGCAAGATCGCCCGGGGAAGCCGCAGGGAAACCCGCTTCGATGCGGTCTACGCCGAGCTTCTCGAGCTGGTACGCGATTTCAAGCTTTTCCTTCGTGTTCAGGTTCACGCCCGGAGATTGTTCGCCGTCGCGAAGCGTCGTATCGAAAATATAAATTTTGCGCATGAGTTGCACCTCGGACTTCAAGAATAGTCCCGGATAGCGAAACGGCCCTGACATCTATCGCTTACGCAAGAGACGCAGGGACCGGTCCGCTTATCCGGGCAACAAGCTTATTATCAAGTTATGACCGGAAAGCCCGGTACAGAATGTCTTACTTCTTGATCCAGTGCATCAGTTCGCGAAGCTGGCCGCCGACCACTTCGATCGGATGCTGCGCTTCGTTGCGGCGGGT
>NZ_JAAAMV010000023.1 GCF_009909185.1 Paenibacillus glycinis
ACTCCGCTCGACTTGCATGTATTAGGCACGCCGCCAGCGTTCGTCCTGAGCCAGGATCAAACTCTCCATAAAAGTGGTCCGAAAACCAATGTATAGAATAAGCTTGTTAGCTCATTACTTGCTAGCTTGTACAAATTGGCCGAAGCCAACCGTATAAAGCAATTGTTGAATCTGACGTGATCCATATGTTCAGTTTTCAAAGAACTTGTTTTACTCGCAATCACTTTCGTGGTCACAAGAAAGTATATTATCAGCAATTTCTTCGTTCGTCAACATCTTTTTTACTTTCTTGTCGAAAGTTGCTAATCGATGTTGTCGTTCGCCTCAAAAGCGACAAGAAGTAATTTACCACAATCGAAAACCAATTACAACTTGTAAAATATGACAAGACCGCGACTGCACCTTTCATGGTTCAATCGCGGTCTCTTCAACCTTTATTCGCCCAGCAATCTCAGGAATTCCTGCTCGTCTTCAATGACCGCGACACCGAGGTCCCGCGCTTTGGTCAGCTTGCTGCCGGCGCTTTCCCCAGCAATCACGTAATCGGTCTTCTTCGACACGCTGCCGCTGATCTTGGCGCCGAGCGCCTCCAGTTTCTTGGCCGCTTCATCGCGCGTCATTAAAGACAAGGTCCCTGTCAGCACGACGGTTTTGCCGCTGAACACGCTGTCGGTTCTCGCAGGCGCGCCACGCTCGCCCTCTGCCTTGATGCCGAGCGCGAGCATGCGATCGAGGCTCTCCGCGATCACCGGATCCCGGAAATAGGAATAGATGCTCTCGGCCACGATTCCGCCGACGTCCGGCAGCCCGATCAACTCCTCGACTTCGGCAGCGCGAATGTCGGCCAGATTGCCGAAATGATCGGCCAGCATTTTGGTTGTCGCTTTGCCCGTGTTGGGGATGCCGAGCGCAAACAAGAAGGCGGCCAGATCCCGGTCCTTGGATTTCTCCAATGCTTCGAGCAGTTTCCGGGCCTTTCGGTCGCCAAACCGTTCCAAGCCGATCAAGTTGTCGTAGGTGAGCTCATAGAGGTCCGCCGGATCGCGCACGCCGCACTCGTCGAACAACTGCTCCGCCGTCATGATGCTGAACGACTCGATATCCATCGCATCCCGCGAGGAGAAATGCGTAATGCGACCGATCGTCTGCGGTCTGCAGCCGAGCTTGTTGTTGCAAAAAAGATGCGCTCCGCGGAGCTCAAGCGGCGTTCCGCAGGAAGGGCATTCCGTCGGCACGACGATTTCCTGGCCGGGCTCGTCGTCCGCTTTGCCCAGAATCTCCGGGATGACGTCATTCGAACGGCGGATGAACACGGGCGTGCCCAGCGCGAACTTCAGGTTCTTGCGTTCGATGTCGCCGACGTTGTTGAGGGTGCAGTTCTGCACGGTGACGCCCGCGAGATCGACCGCTTCAACGCGCGCGACCGGCGTGATCTTGCCCGTGCGTCCGACTTCCCAAGAGACGGATTCCAGAATCGTCGTCGTCTCTTCGGCCTCGAATTTGAAGGCTACCGCCCAGCGGGGGAATTTATCCGTATAGCCGAGCACCTCGCGCGTGCGCATGTCGGTTAGTTTCACGACTGCTCCGTCGATGAGGAAATCGTGCTCGTGACGGCCGGCGGCGACGCGCTCCAGCTCCGCCTGCACCTCTTCGATCGTGGACCAGTAGGTCGTGTAGCCGTTCACTTTGAATCGATTGTCGCGGAGAAACCGAATCATCTCTTGATGGGTAGAGAAAGACACGCCCTCCGCGTATCCGACATTGTAAAAAAACGCGTTCAGCCTGCGCTCCGCCGTGATCCGGGGGTTCTGATTGCGCAGCGCCCCTGCTGCCGCATTGCGGGCGTTCTTGAGCGGTTCCGCGGCCGTCAGGTTGTAGGCTTCCAGCACGGACAGGTTCATGATGCCTTCGCCTTGCACTTCAATCAGTCCGTCCGTGAACGGAATGGTGAGCGGGATGGAACGGATCGTCTTGACCTGCGCCAAAATGCCTTCTCCGACGACGCCGTTGCCGCGCGTGGAAGCTTGGACGAGATTTCCGCCGTCATACGTCAAATTCAGCGTCAGCCCGTCGAATTTGAGCTCGATGACGTAGCCTGGGTCGGGCAAGGGCTGCGCCTCGGGATTCTTGGCGTTGTAATCCGCGACTGCTTTGCGCATGCGCGCGTTCCAGGCGAGCAGATCCTCGGCGTCCTGCGCTTTGTCGAGGCTCCATAACCGCGCAAGGTGCCGGTGCGGCTCGAAGCCCTTCAAAATATCGCCGCCGACCCGCTGGGTCGGGGAATCCGCGAGCGCGCTTCCGGTTTGCTGCTCCAGTGCCGCGAGCTCATCGTAGAGCTCGTCGTATTGCTTGTCGCTGATCGTCGGCTGATCGAGCGTGTAGTAATTATGGCTGTGAAGCGTAAGCAGATCGACCAGCTCGCGCATGCGCATCAGCTTCGCCGGGTCGGCGTTCTGTCCCGGTTCCATCGCAGTCGTCATTGACGTCCTCCCTTTCATGCTCATCAAATTTATATTTAATAGTCTTGCTAAGTCGTCACTTTCGTAATCGGCGCGAAGCTTGAAAGCAGCTTCTTCAGGCCGACAGGCGCCGGGAAGGCGATTTGAAGCTCTTTGTCGTTGCCGACTCCGCGAACGGAGACGACCGTGCCGATGCCCCATTTGCCATGGGAAACCTTATCGCCCGCCGCAAAGTCGCCGCCGCCCTGGGCGGCCGCTGCCGCGCCGGCGGCCGAACGCGCGCCGTCCATCGGGGTCGTCACGCGCACGCCGCTGCTGCCGCCGCCGGGCGCGGACGGGCGCTGCTGCCCCTGACCCGGGCGCGGCGGCGTCGCGGCATTGCCTACAAAGCCAAAGCCGCCGCCGGGCGATCCCGCAGCGCCCGTTCGGCTGCCTCCGGCAAAGCCGATTCCGCCGCCCGCGGGCCGGCCGCGGCCGACGGCGGAGGCGTCCGTCTTCAGCTCGTCGGGCACCTCGCGCAGGAAGCGCGAAGGCATGTTGGCATTCGTCCGGCCAAAGAGCGTGCGCATCCGCGCGCTGGTCAGGAACAGCTGCTTCTCCGCGCGCGTGATCCCGACGTACGCGAGCCGGCGCTCTTCCTCCAGCTCGTCGTTGTCGTTCAGCGCCCTGCTGTGAGGGAATACGCCTTCCTCCATCCCGATGATGAAGACGATCGGAAACTCCAATCCTTTGGCGCTGTGCATCGTCATCAGCACGACCGCGTCCTTGACGCCGTTCTCCGGCTCCGCGTCCATCGTATCGATGTCGGCGATAAGGGCCAAATCCGTCAGGAACGCCACGAGCGACTTGTCCTCGTTGCGCTTCTCGAAATCCTGCGTCACCGACAAGAACTCGTCGATGTTCTCGAGGCGCGCTTTCGATTCCAGCGTATTCTCGCGCTGCAGCTCCTCGCGATAGCCGCTCAGCTCCAGGATCTTCTCCGTCAATTCCGTCACGGACAGGTATTCCACCATTCGCGTGAGATTGAGGATGATCTCCCGGAATTCCCGCAGCGCGGTTCGCGCGCGTCCCGTCAGCTCGAGCCAATCCAATTGCTCCAGCAGATTGAAGACGGAGACGCCGCGGAGGCCCGCTTCGTCGAACAGCTTCGCGACCGTCGTGTCCCCGATCCCCCGCTTCGGCACGTTGACGATCCGCTGGAAGCAGACGTCGTCGTCGGGATTCGAGATCAGCCGCAGGTAAGCGAGCAGGTCCTTGATCTCCTTGCGATCGTAGAACTTCACGCCGCCGACGATCTGGTACGGAATATCGGATTTGATGAGCGTTTCCTCGATGACCCGCGACTGCGCGTTCGTCCGGTAAAGAATCGCATGATCGGCATAATGGCGTCCTTTGTTCACCTGCTGGCGAATTTGTCCCGTGACGAAATAGCCCTCGTCGTGCTCCGTATCGGCCTGGTACACCGTGATGGCTTCGCCTTCGCCCTGATCCGTCCACAGCTTCTTGTCCTTGCGGCTGCTGTTGAGCTTGATGACGGCGTTCGCCGCGTTCAGTATGTTGGACGTCGAACGGTAATTCTGCTCCAGCAGGATCGCTTTGGCCTCGGGATAGTCTTCCTCGAAGTTCAAAATATTCGAAATGTCCGCGCCCCGCCAGCGGTAAATCGATTGGTCGCTGTCGCCGACCACGCAGATGTTGTGATGCTTGGAGGCCAGCATTTTGCACAACATATATTGCGCGCGGTTCGTGTCTTGATACTCGTCGACGTGAATATAACGGAATTTATTTTGGTAGAAGGCCAGCACGTCCGGCTCTTCCTTGAAAAGCTGGATCGTCTTCATGATCAAATCGTCGAAATCGAGGGAATTATTGCTCTTGAGCTTCTTCTGATAGAGCGTGTATACCTTCGCCACGATGCCGTCGAAATAATCGCCGATCTTCAGCTCGAACTGCTCGGGCGATATCAATTCGTTCTTTGCGCCGCCGAGCGCCGCCTGCACGCTCTTCGGTTCGAATTTCTTCGTGTCGATGTTCAATTCCTTCATGCAGTTGCGGATGACCGACAGCTGATCGGCGGAATCCAAGATGGAAAAGCTGTTCGTGAATCCGATCCGGCCGATGTCCCGGCGCAAGATCCTCACACACATGGAGTGGAAGGTGGACACCCATATGTCCTGCGCGGACGCGCCGACGAGCGCCCCGACCCGCTGCTGCATCTCCCGCGCCGCTTTATTGGTAAAGGTAATCGCCAGGATGCTCCAGGGCGCTACGCGTCTCTTCTCCATCAAATAAGCAATGCGGTGCGTCAGCACGCGCGTCTTGCCGCTTCCCGCTCCCGCCATAATGAGCAGCGGCCCTTCTGTCGCTTGAACGGCCGCGCGCTGCGGCGGGTTCAGCTTGCTGACAGCTTGATCGATGCTAAATTCATTCAACATAGTGAACGTTAACTCCTTTGTTCGCATTTGTTCGCCTATCTTCAGTCTAGACAACCGCCCGGGATGTGTCAATTAGAATTGGCTGGGCAGGATTGCGTCTGCCGCCCGCCGGTCGGACCTGAATCCGTATATCCCGAAGAGGGAGAAACGGAGCTGCTGTCCGTCGATTGCTTTCCACGGAAGCCGCTGTCTCCTGCTTTTGTCCAATGATGCGTGCTTCCCTAGAACGCGGCGTCAAAAACAAAACGGCCATGAAACGAAGGACCGCGTCGCTTATGCCCGATTCGTTATCACAGCCGTGTTGGTCGTGCTTTATCTGCCGAACGGCACCTCCACAACCGCGGCGACCGTCGATAACGCCGCCTCCAGGTCGTCGTAGATCGCATTGCCGACGATGACGGTATGCGCCGCCTCCGCCGCCTGCCTCGCTTTGTCCGCATTGTCGATGCCGCCGCCATAGAATACTCTCGCACCCGATACGAGTCTCGACGCGCGCTTGACGAGCGCCATGTCTCCGAATATCCCGCTGTACTCCATGTACACGATCGGCAGCCTCATCAGCTTGTCCGCCAAATAAATATGCGCCGTGACGGTCTCCGCGTCCAGCGATGCCCGCGCTCCGGTCAACTTGGCTGCCTCGGCTTCCCCGTTCAGGATCAGGTAGCCCTCCGCCGAAGTGATCTCCCACGGAATGAACGCGCCGAACTTGCGCAGCGCTCCGATCTGCCTGCCCGCCATCCATTCCGCGCGGTCAGTGTTCAGCACGAGCGGAACGAAATAATGATCGAAGCCGGGAACTGCCGCCTCCTCGCTGGACACCTCCAGCGCGCACGGCACTTCGTAGCGCCGGATGCGCGACATGAGATCGACCGTGTTGTCGAACGTGACGCCCGTCGTGCCGCCCACGATCACGGCATCCGTTCCGGACATGCAAACCGCGTCCAGCCGCTCGTCGCTGATCTCGCGTTCGGGGTCCAGCTTGAACGCGTGCCGCCAATGTTCGTATATCGCCGATTGCAGCTCCATGATTACCCTCCACTACCCAGTTGCTTCGCGCCGTTAAAGATTAAGCGCCTCAATCCGCTGCATCACCGCGAACTCGTTCGGATAAATCATCAAATACTCCGTCAGCCCGACCATGCGGAAGAGCTTCTCGTAATGGGACGTGACGCCCCAAGAAAACGTATGGGCGCCCACTTTGCCGCTCATCCGGGCAAGCCGGATGAGCACGGCCATCCCTCCGCTGTTGATATAATCCACCTTCGTCAAATCAAGCGCCAAGAACCGGATGCCGCGGCCAAGCTCCGCTTCCTGTTCCAAGCCCGCGATCAGCTTCGCCTCCGCCGACTTGGTCAAATCGCCGCTCAGTTCGAGCACCATGCCGCCCGGAAATTTTCGCGCATGCATCGAAAACGGTTGTTCTGCCACTTCGTCTACTTCCTTTCTATGTAGGCTGCCCGTTCGGAGCCTGGGTCGATTTGCGCATAAAGTACAGCTCGGTATAAAAGCCGCGCTCGTCCCGTCCCGTCGTCCAATAGTCCGCCAGCGAATCGATCATGACGAGCCCCCATCCGCGAGGATCCTCGGACTCCAGCTTTTTGCGCATCTCTCCTTCGTCTCTGGAAAGATGCGGGAAGTAACCCCCACCCTCGTCATAAATCCGGCATACCGCCAGCATGCTCCCAACCTGGGCAATGACCGTCACGTATTTATTCGGCTGCAGCTTGTTGCCATGTTCAATGGCATTAATCATCGCTTCGCACAGGGCGCTCTGCACATCCTCGCGAATGTCGCTCTCCGGCCACCGCTCTTCCATCCAGTCGCCGAGCTTCATGGAAATCAGCCGTTCGTCGCCAAGCTTGCTGCGCAGCGACCATTCCCGCGACATGAACGGATTGTCGAACGCGCCGACCGCCGCTCCGCGCTCTTCCGGAGACAGATTCAGCTTCGAAAGCACGCTCCGGTATTCGCCGGCCAATTCCAGCACGACGACGGTCCGGTCGTCTTGGCCGGGGCCGCACTCCTGGTCGACGCGGGCCAGCCAATCGTCGATGACGACGGCCAGATCCATGGCGGGCTCCCATGTCGCCAGCTCCGCTTCCAGGCCTTCAAAGCTGTACATCTCCCCGCTTTGATTAACGGCCTCGATCAGGCCGTCGGTATACAGCAGGAACCGGTCGCCGTCCTCCAGCTGCAGGCTGAACTCCTCATAAACGGCTTCGGGATCGATGCCGATCGGAAGCGAGCTGCAGTCGACCGCATGGAAATGCCCGTCCTTCGCGATGACGTAAGGCGACAGATGCCCTGCGCTCGCATACTGCACCTGATTGTTCGTCAAGTCGATGACGCCAACGCCGATCGTCACGGAGCCTTCCTCGCCCATCGCTTCGCAGAGCTGACGGTTCATGCGCGCAAGCACCTCGGAGGGGCTGCCGTTTCGGCGAATCTCGGACCGAAAGACGAGCAGCTGGGCGGACATGAGGAGCGCGGCGGGCATGCCTTTGCCGGACACGTCGCCGATCATGATCGCGAAGCGGCTCGGTCCGAGGGACACCACGTCGAAGAAATCCCCGCCTACTTCGCTGTAGGACTGACAGCGCGCCGTAATCCGGTAAGCGCCGATGGTCAAGTCGCCGGGAGGAAGGAGCTTTTGCTGGACGTTATAGGCCAGCTTCAGTTCGCGTTCGAGCGATTCGTATTCCCGGTTGATCCGGTTTTGAAGCTCGTTGTAGGCGATGGCCAGCTCCCCCGCCTCGTCGTGCACGACCGCCGCCGCCTCGTTTCTCGGCAGCTCGTGGCCGCCGACCAATCCCCGGATGCCGCGGATCAGCCCCCGCAGCTCCTGCCTGAATTGCATGGTCACGTAGCTAAACAAGCTTAGTCCCATTATAAAATAAAACAGCGCGATGATGCCAAATTTGTAAGGATCGAGCGCGCTGTGCGGCCTCGCCGTGACGATCGCCAGCTGAATCAGGCTGAGGATCGTGACCACGAACGTGCAGGTATAGGTGATGACGAGCGGCTGCGCAACGGATGCGCGTCCGTCGAATCCGCCGGGCAGCGGCTGCAGCCGCATCAGCACCGGCCTCAGAATGCGCCGCACGGACGTAAACAAAACGATGGCGATGAAGATGAACAAGCTTTGCTCGCCCACGATGGTCCCCAGCAGCCGCAGCCCGTCCAATTCCGCTCTGGCGAGGTTCCGCAAGATGTCAAAGCCGTGAAACACGATCGAAAACGACAGCCCGACGATCATGATCCCCCCGAGCAGCTCGTAGGGCAGCCGGTACAGCCGGCGCAGCGCCATGTTCGTTTGGCGTTCCGCGTTCGCGTCGGCATCCTGGCCGAGATTGGCTTGCAGCAGTCCGAAGACCGGCTTCAGCCGAAGAGCCGAGACGCAAAGGAGCGCAAACGCGAGCATGAGCGCGCCCAGGCTTACGATGATTAGTGGGAACGGAAACATCTTCTCGAAGTGGGAAGCCAATATCGTGTCGCCCCGCAAAATGACGACGCCGGCCAGCATCGTGATCAGATAAACGGCGAGCAGGCGGTTGAGCAGGGTTCCGTTATGGTAGGCGGCTTGATGCTGCCGTTCGTTCGTCACGGCCATAGCAATCGCCTAACCTCTTCCAGCGGCTCCGTGCCCAGCTCTTCCATGCATATACGCTCCAGGCGACGATACCAGCCAATCGCCTCCACGCGCCGGCCGCTCCGCAAGCAAAGCCTGATCATGGCTTCGTACGCCTCCTCCTGATCGGGGCGCAGCGCGATCCAATCCGACAGCTGCTGCTCCTCGCGCGCTTCGTCGTTCTGCTCGCCGTAGAACGCCGCCAGCCGCTTGATCATCGTCGTCTGCCGATCCCTCAATTGTTCTCTTGCGCGGTCCAGCCAATCCGCGTGGGGGAGCTCCGTGCCGAGCATGCCGTACAGCGGCAATGCTTTGTCATATAGCCGGCTGGCCGCTTCCCGGTCGTCCATCCATAACTGATCTCCGACGCGAGACAGCGTCATGAACGTCTCGACGTCGACGGATTCGATGATGGGCTCCGTAATGCCGATTACGCCGCGCTTGGCATACACGGTCTCTTCGTGCAAGCCGATCTCTTTGAGCGCGGAACGCAGGTCATGCAGCGTAACGTAAAGCTGGTTGGAGCGCTTCGCGGGGTCGCCTTCGCCGAACACCCGCTCGATGACATGCTCCCGGTTGCTTTTGTATCCTGTCTGCAGCAGCAAGTAGACGAACAATTCGCCGGCTTTCCGGCGTTTCCATACCGGTTCGGCCATCGGTCCGTCATCGGAGCTGAAGCCGATCCCGTCGAATAGTTTGATGTTCCATTTCGAGCCTATCTCGGTTGCATGCCGAGGGGCGCCGGCGCCTTCGCGATCCGGCTCCGGGCGTAACGGCCGTGACCGAGCGGTCTCCGAAGCCGCCGTCACCCGCTTCCGCATTTCTTCGACCAGCCGTTCGATAGCCGGGGTCGACACGGTCCCTCGCAGCCGGTCAAGCGTTCCGAGCATCTCCGCCGCCGCCGCCTGCCGGCCTTCCGCAAGCTGCCTTACGACCGCCGCCGCCGCCGCGTAAATGCTGCTCTCGATATCGTCGTTCAGCGCCGCGGGCAGCTGCTCCTCCGCTCGATTCAGCAGCACCGCTTTGCTCAAGTACGCATAGCGTGCCGGCAGCTCCTCGCACAATGCCCCGTCCGGCTTCTCGCTCGCAAGCAGCCGCACAACCGATCCCGCGCCCGGATGCTCCGCCGCGTGCCGTTTCAACCAGTTCATCCAGAACGGCCAGTCCGGCCGGGACTGCTCCTGCGGGTCGAACAGCATGCAGTCGAGCAGCACGAAGCTCGTCCAAAGCGGCCTGCCCTCTTCCCGGAAACGATCCGCGGCGGCAAACAGCAGCTTGCGCGCTTCCTCGAACCGGGATGGCCGTTCGGCGGCGCTCGCCGACGCGCGGGCCAACGCCCAGGGGACGAAGCCGCTGCAATTCTCGGGATTGCGGTCCCACTCCTGCGCCAGCAGCGACATGAACGGTTTCGCTTCGTGCAGGTCCCCGACCTGCACGTACAATAAGCCGAGCATCGCCATCATGGCCAGCATCGCGGACTCGTCCGCTTGAGCGGCGAAGCCGCGCAGCGCCGCTTCCAGGCGCTGTTTCGTCTCCATGAGACGCCCGTTCAACAATCCGTTCTCGCATTCCGCGCGAAGGAGAAGCGGCGATTTCATTCTTATGTCGGCCGGAATAGACAACAGCTGCCCGATGGGCGGCATCTGCCCGTCCAGAATCGTCTGTTCGATTTTCATGACTTGACCTAGCCATTGATCCTGCTGCGAGACATGATTGCTATTCTGATTCATTTGGCATCCTCACCGCGCTTCGATTATTGACATCCGGCCTTACGAAATAGCAATCCTCCGTTTGGCCCATTCATGGTGCTAATAGTTGCTACTATTCGCTTCCGCCGTCCCAAAATCCTTTCGGTTTTGTCGAAGTTGAAAGAATAATGCGAGAATATCGCGCCTCCAAGCGAAAAGAGAGACCCGATTGCAGGTCTCTCCTCTACGATGCCTTTATTTCACCAATTGGCCTCTCGTCACGCCAAGCTGGTTAATCGCTTTGAGGCTGCGCCATACCTGCGTGCCGCCGATGCGTCCGGCAAGCGCGTCGCTGTACAAATCGATGACTTCTTCCACTTTGTCGGCCGTTTCTTCCAAAAACTCGATGCGGAACGATCGGACGCCCAAATCCCGGAACTGCGCCATATATTCCGCTCCGGACTGCTCGATGGCGTTATATACGGTGTTCCGGCAGCCTTCGTCCACCCGGACGGGATGGGACATGCCGATCCGGTCCTGGAGCGAAGCCCTGTGCTCTTCGCACGGTCGGCCGCAGTTCGTATAATCCGTCCCCTCGCTCATGAACGTGCAGTAGACGCAGTGCTCCGTATGGAACATCGGCAGATGCTGATGAATGACGACCTCGGTGCGCGACGTGTCGCTGCTGCGCAGCAGGTCGAGCATCTGCTGCACGTTCAGGTCGTACGAAGGCGTAATGAAATCGCAGCCTGCGTCCAAGAACAGGTCCGATGCCTTATGATTCGCCACGTTGAGCGAGAAATCCCCGATCAACCGCGGAAACGGCTCGAGCGGATTGGCCGCCTTGGCGCGGAGATAATAGTACAAGGCGCCCGTATTGCGCACCAGCACCGCATCCGGTTTCAGCTTGAGGATGTTGGCATGGTAGCCGTTTTCGCCCGGCATATGGATCCGCGGCGTCGCCAGCGCGATCGGTTTGCCGGCGCTCCGCGCAAGCTCCATCGCGGCGGGAAACTGTTTGATGAACTCGAAATCGGCGTACACCATGCCGACCTTGTCGGATCGCACCGCCGCTTCCAGCTGCTGCAAGCTCCGGCAGAGCACCGTCAGCTTGGGATCCTGGCCTGCCTCGACGGATGTCGAAGTCCCGCCGCGGCGCACGTCCGCATACGCGTCGATGCTGCGCTTCACGTAAACGGGCGGTTTCGGCCGTTCGCCCGCGAGCGCTTCGGCGGCTTCGCGCCGCATTCGGTTCAGCTCGCGCATCGGCACGATCAGATCGCCCTGCAGCCGGGCATCCATCGCCTCCAGCTGATACACCGTACCGCCGAGACGGCCGAATTGCTCGCGCAACAGCGCCTCGTCCATCGGGCGCTTCTCCGCATGCTCGAGCGGCAGTTCCGAGACGATCTCGACGGTGTTCCCTTTCTCGACGTCGGTCCACCGCGTGCGAAGCGGCTGTCCTAGTTCTCCCTCCACGACGACATGCAGCGGGAATACGCGATAAGGCTTCTCCGTCTCGAAGGTGGCGCGCAGCCGTCTATCCAAAGCCGGATCGCTTGTCTTCCAGATCCGGTCGCCTACGTGGACGCGGCGCAGGTCGATATCGTTGCGGCCGGGGACCAGCTCGAGTACCGTGCCTTCCTGCGCTTCGCCCTCCAGCTTGACGCCTTGCCTGCGCAGATCGTAGACGCGGCCGCCCTCTTCCTTCTTCGTCGGGTCGCCAGCGTCGAACACGATGCCGTCCCCGCGCTTCAGCGGCGCGTCGATGCGGCATACGACGGCATCGCGCAAAATGCGCTCGACGCGACCGAGGTACACGCCGCGGCTCTTAGGAAACGTGCCTTCTACCAATTTCTTGTTGTTCGTGCCTTCCAGAAAACCGGACGTGAAGCCGCGGGAGAAGCTTTGCTGCAGCTCGCGGATCTCTTCCTTGGACGGCGCCGAACGATCGCCGTCGAAATATTTGTCGATCGCCCGGCGGTATTTGCTCACGACGTTGGCGACATACTCGGGGCTTTTCAAGCGCCCTTCGATCTTAAAGGACGTCACGCCCGCTTCGATCAGTTCCGGCACGAGTTCGACCGCCGCGAGATCCTTGGGCGACAGCAGGTAAGCCACGTCGCCCATCGGCTTCTGCACGCCGTCCACCATCAAGTCGTACGGCAGGCGGCAGGCTTGCGCGCATTCCCCGCGGTTGGCGGAGCGTCCGCCCCACATCTCGGAGGTCAGACATTGCCCGGAGTAGGACACGCACAGTGCACCGTGCACGAATACTTCCATCGGCAGCTTCGCCTGTTCGCCGATCGTCTTGATTTGCTTCAGGTTGTTCTCGCGTCCGAGCACGACTCGCTCGATGTCGAACGGCTTCGTGAATTCCACCGCTTCCGGGGACGTGATGGTCATTTGCGTGGAGCCGTGAATCGGGAAATCCGGCGACAGTTCGCGGATCAGCTTCACCAGCCCGAGATCCTGCACGATTGCGGCGTCCACGCCCGCATCGATGCACGCATCCATCAGCCGTTTCGCGTCTTCCAATTCGTTTTCGAATACCAGTATATTAAACGTCAGGAACCCTTTCACGCCGTAACTGTGCAGGAACGCCATGATTTCCGGGAGCTCGTCCGTCTGAAAATTGTTCGCCCGCGCCCGCGCATTAAACTTCTCTACGCCGAAAAATACGGCATCGGCCCCGTTCGCCACGGCCGCCCGCATGCAATCCCAGTCGCCGGCCGGAGCCAACAGCTCGACGTCTTGCCGGTTTATCGTATTCATATCGCTAATCTCATCCCTATCTATTAAACCCTTATTTGTTTTCAGTGTACCAGAGCGGGCCGTTAAACAAAAGCCGCCATAGTGGAGGGAACGGCTGGGGCCATCACCTTGCAACGCCGCACGCTGCCAGAAAACGATAGAAACGCCGCCCTCCAGCCATAATGTTGATCGGATGATTTTTGCTCATTATATATGCTTTTTTGTCATTGACCCCTCGGAATCTTACCCTTGGAAATTGCCCATGCTATAATGGATTGCAGACCTGCAGTACATATCCATTTGGGAGGTAACTATACACGTATGAAACTCGGAGTATTTGCCGTTTTATTCGCGCAAAAGTCGTTTGAAGACGCTTTGGACTACATTGCCGCCAAAGGCTTGGATGCCATCGAGATCGGCACGGGCGGCTACCCCGGCAACGCGCACTGCGATCCGGACGTACTGCTCGCCGACGAAAGCAAGCTGAAAGCGTTTAAGGATGCGGTCGATTCCCGCGGCCTCACGATCAGCGCGCTGAGCTGCCACGCCAACCCGCTGCATCCGCAGAAAGCGATTTCGAGCGAGCATGATGCCGTCATCCGTAAAACGATTGCTTTGGCTTCCAAACTCGGCGTTCCGGTCGTCAACACGTTCTCCGGTTGCCCCGGCGACCATGAGGATGCCAAATATCCGAACTGGCCGGTTGCGCCATGGCCGAACGACTATCAGGAAATCCTGGATTGGCAGTGGGAAAACAAAGTTATCCCTTACTGGACGGAAATCGGCAAGCTGGCCACCGAAAGCAACGTCAAAATCGGCCTTGAGCTGCATGGCGGATTCTCCGTGCACACGCCAGCTACGCTCCTTCGCCTGCGCGAAGCGGCCGGCGACGCGATCGGCGCCAATCTTGACCCAAGCCATATGTGGTGGCAGGGCATCGATCCGGTACAAGCGATCCACATTCTCGGACGCGCCGGCGCGATTCATCATTTCCATGCCAAAGACACGTCGATCGACCCGATCAACGTCAACCGTCACGGCGTAACGGACATGCAGTCTTACACGCTTATGCTGGACCGCGCTTGGCAGTTCCGCACCGTCGGTTACGGCCACGACATGAAAGTCTGGTCCGACATCATCAGCGCGCTTCGTCTCGTCGGCTACGACTACGTCGTCAGCATCGAGCACGAAGACGGCCTGATGTCCGTTGACGAAGGCTTCTCGAAAGCCGTGCAAAACCTGCAATCCATCCTGATCCGCGAGCCGCTTGGCGAAATGTGGTGGGTATAATCCCGCGCTAAGCATCCTAACGGCATACGCAAAGAAGCTCCGGCCATTTGGCCGGAGCTTCTTGTATAGCAGGCGCTTACCTCCATGGCTGCTCCCGAACGAAAAAAGCCGCTGAAATCTTGGCTTCAAGATCCCATCGGCTTGATCGGTCGAGCAATCCGTCCTTATGCGTGCTGCAGTTGTATTACGAGATCCACACTTTGAAGATCATCACGTAGTTCGCGAAAGCAAACACGAGAAACGATACGGTCGCCCATCCGATGGCGAACTTATTTTTCTTCGGGCTCATGACCAACCGAACCAATCCGATGAAGATGACGATCGTAAACAGCAGCATCATAATATCCATGGGATCGAATTTCGCGAGCGCCGTTGATGCAGTCTCTGCAAGATACATGGGGTAGATCCTCCTTATTTTCGCACGTAGCCTATACTACTTATGTTAGCCTCATCACGAGCTCGTTGCAAGCCACAAACGACAATCGTAACAAGTTTGTCACCATTTTTTGCATGTTTTTTTATTATGAACAACTCGGCTGATTTATATAAAGATCTCCCGTAAAGTTAAAGTGTCCATCTCGTCCAGGAACTAAACAATGCGGGATTGAGCACATAGAAAAAACGCCCATGCCGAGTTTCTAGGAAAGAGCGGTTCTTCGCTTCTATATCTAATGATCTTCCGACGCCGCGGATCGAGTAACGTCGCTCGCCTCATGTCGATCTTCCCAAAACAAAAAGTGACTGCCCCGCCGCATCGACGGAACAGCCCTATTGTTTATTGCTCGGCTCCTGCAGCTACGCTTTGAACCTCGCGATGCTGGGCGATCGTACGCTCGCGATCGCGCTCCAGAATCGGCTTCAAATAGCGGCCCGTATAAGAACCTTCGACTTTCACCACTTCTTCCGGCGTACCGGTGGCCACGATCGTGCCGCCGCCTTTTCCGCCTTCCGGTCCAAGATCCAAGAGGTAGTCCGCGGTCTTGATAACGTCCAGGTTATGTTCGATAACCAGGACCGACTCGCCTGAATCCACCAAACGATGGAGCACGACGAGCAGACGATCGATATCATCGACATGGAGACCCGTCGTCGGTTCATCGAGAATATACAGCATCTTGCCGGTGCTGCGGCGATACAGCTCCGCCGCCAGCTTCACGCGCTGCGCTTCGCCGCCCGAAAGCGTCGTCGCCGGCTGGCCAAGGTTCATGTAACCGAGTCCGACATCGAGCAGCGTCTGCAGCTTCCGGTGAATACGAGGCACGTTGCGGAAGAACTCGCAGGAGTCCTCGATGGTCATTTCGAGCAAATCCGCGATGCTTTTGCCTTTGTACTTCACGTCGAGCGTCTCGCGGTTATAGCGCTTGCCCTTGCAGATCTCGCAAGGGACATATACGTCCGGAAGGAAGTGCATCTCGATCTTGATGATGCCGTCGCCGCGGCAAGATTCGCAGCGGCCGCCTTTTACGTTAAAGCTGAAACGGCCCTTCTTATAGCCCCGCACCTTCGCTTCGTTCGTCGACGCGTACAGATCGCGAATATCGTCGAATACGCCCGTATAGGTCGCCGGGTTGGAGCGCGGCGTCCGGCCGATCGGCGATTGATCGATGTCGATGACCTTCTCGACATGCTCCAAGCCGCGGATTTCTTTGTATTCGCCGGGGCGAACCTTCGCTTTGTTGAGATCGCGCGCCAGCGTCTTATACAGGATCTCGTTAACCAGCGTCGATTTTCCGGAGCCGGATACGCCGGTGACCGCCGTGAACACCCCTAACGGGAACTTGGCGTTGACGCCTCGCAAATTGTTCTCTTTGGCTCCGCGGACTTCCAGCCACTTGCCGTTCGTCTCCCGCCGCTTCAGCGGCACGGGGATAAACTTGCGGCCGCTTAGATAAGCGCCAGTCAACGAATTCTCGTCCGCCATGACTTCCTTCGGCGTCCCCATGGATACGACCTGACCGCCGTGGATGCCTGCGCCCGGACCGATATCGATGACGTAATCGCTCGCCAGCATCGTATCTTCGTCATGCTCGACGACGATAAGCGTGTTGCCAAGGTCGCGCATGTGCAGAAGCGTCTGAATGAGCTTGTCATTATCGCGTTGATGCAAGCCGATGCTCGGTTCGTCGAGAATATAGAGAACGCCCATAAGGCTCGAACCGATCTGGGTTGCCAGCCGAATCCGCTGCGCTTCTCCGCCGGAGAGCGTGCCCGCGGCCCGGTTCAGCGACAGGTATTCCAGACCGACGTTCACGAGGAAGCCGAGCCGGCTGTTGATTTCCTTGAGGATGAGATGCGCGATCAGCATCTCCTTCTCCGTCAGATCAAGGCCGTTAAAGAAACGTTCCGCTTCCCCGATCGAAAGCGAAGTCACGAACGAGATGTTTTGGCTGCCGATGGTAACGGCCAAGCTTTCCTTCCGCAACCGGTGGCCCTTGCAGCCGGAGCATGGTTTGGCGCTCATGTACTGTTCGATATGCTCGCGGATGCCTTCCGATCCCGTCTCCCGGTAACGGCGCTCAAGGTTGTTGACGATGCCTTCGAACGGCACGAGCGCTTCCTTGGCATGGCCGAAATCGTTGGTGTACCGGAAGCGAACGCGCTCGCCCCCGGTCCCGTTCAGCAGCTTTTTCATTTGTTCCGGCGTCAGCTCGCCGACCGGCACGTTGCGCGGGATATCGTAATGCTTGCACACCGCATCCAGAAACTGCGGATAGTAGTTCGACGTGCTGCCGGCCCATGCCTCGAATGCGCCCTCGGCAATCGACTTGGTCGAATCCGGCACGAGCAAATCGGGATCGACGATCATTTTGGCGCCCAAGCCGTCGCAGTCCGGGCAAGCGCCGTAAGGGCTGTTGAACGAGAACATGCGCGGCGCCAGCTCATCGATGCTGAACCCGCAGATCGGACAAGCCAGGTTCGAGCTGAACAACAGCTCTTCCTTCTCCATGACGTCGACGATCACCTGGCCGCCGGACAGCTTCAGCGCCGTCTCGAGCGAATCCGCCAACCGGCTGTGAACGTCGTCCTTCACCACGATCCGGTCGACGACGACCTCGATGTTATGCTTCTTGTTCTTCTCCAGCTCGATGGTCTCGCCCAGCTCGCGCAGCTCGCCGTTCACGCGCACCCGCACGAAGCCCTGCTTCTGCACGTCGGCAAGGAGCTTGGAATGCTCGCCCTTGCGTCCAGAGACGATCGGCGCCAGAATCTGCAGCCGCGTCCGCTCGGGATATTCCATGATGCGGTCGACCATCTGCTCGACGGTCTGCGACGTGATCTCGATGCCGTGATCCGGACAGTGCGGCTTCCCGACGCGGGCAAACAACAACCGCAGGTAGTCGTAGATTTCCGTAACCGTACCGACCGTCGAACGCGGGTTGCGGCTCGTGGTCTTCTGGTCGATGGAAATCGCCGGCGACAGCCCGTCGATGGAATCGACGTCCGGCTTCTCCATCTGTCCGAGAAACTGACGCGCGTAGGCCGACAACGATTCGACGTACCGGCGCTGCCCCTCCGCGTAAATGGTGTCGAAGGCCAGGGAAGACTTGCCGGAACCGCTGAGTCCGGTCAGCACGACGAACTTGTCGCGTGGAATCGTCACGTCGATGTTTTTGAGATTGTGGGCCCTTGCCCCTTTAATTACGATCGAATCGCTAGCCACTTTCTTACCTCTCCTCCCGGCCTACAGGCCCAATTCCGCTTTGAGTTCAAGCAGCGCGTCGCGAAGCTCCGCCGCACGTTCGAACTGCAGGCTCTTGGCCGCTTCCTTCATCTCCGCTTCCAGTCGCTGCAGCAGCGACTGGCGTTCTTTCTTCGACATCTTGTCGACGCCGACGCCCGTCAGATAGTCGCTCTTCTGTTCGGCCGCCTTCGTCGCTTCGATGACGTCGTGCACTTTCTTGCGGATCGTCTGAGGCGTAATGCCATGCGCCTCGTTATATGCTTCCTGGATGGCGCGGCGACGCTCCGTCTCGCCGATGGCGGTATTCATGGAATCCGTGTAGCGGTCCGCGTACATGATAACCCGGCCCTCCGAGTTACGCGCCGCGCGGCCCATCGTTTGAATCAAGGACCGCTCGGAACGCAGGAAGCCTTCTTTGTCGGCGTCCAAGATCGCGACCAGCGATACCTCCGGCAAGTCCAGGCCTTCCCGTAGCAAGTTGATCCCGACGAGCACGTGGAACGTCCCCATCCGCAAATCGCGCAAGATCGCCAAACGCTCCAGCGTCTTGATATCGGAATGCAGGTACCGCACCTTGATGCCGACATCCTTCAAATAATCCGTCAAATCCTCCGACATCTTCTTCGTCAGCGTCGTCACCAGGACGCGTTCGTCCTTGGCGATCCGGTCGCGGATCTCGACGAGCAAATCGTCGATTTGCCCCTTCGTCTTCCGCACTTCGACGATCGGATCGAGCAAGCCGGTCGGACGGATGATCTGTTGGATCATGTCCGGGCAATGTTCCAACTCGTAAGGGCCCGGCGTCGCCGATACGTAAATGGCCTGCTTCACTTTCTTCTCGAATTCTTCGAAGCGAAGCGGACGGTTATCCATGGCGGAAGGCAGCCGGAATCCGTGCTCCACGAGCACTTCTTTCCGCGCCCGGTCGCCGTTGTACATGGCCCGGATTTGCGGAATGGTGACGTGGGATTCGTCGATGACGATCAGCATGTCGTCCGGAAAATAATCCATCAGCGTATACGGCGTCGCGCCGCGCTCGCGGAACGTCAGCGGTCCCGAATAGTTCTCGATCCCGCTGCAGAAACCCATCTCCTGCATCATCTCGAGGTCGTACCGCGTCCGCTGCTCCAGCCGCTGCAGCTCCAAAAGCTTCCCTTGCTCGCGCAGCTCCGCCAGCCGCTCTTCCAATTCGCGTTCGATATTCTTGATCGCGACCTTCATCGTATCCTCGTGCGTGACGAAGTGAGACGCCGGGAAGATTGCGACGTGATCGCGCTCGCCGACGATCTCGCCGGTCAGCACGTCGATCTCGGTGATGCGCTCGATCTCGTCGCCGAACAGCTCGACGCGGATCGCGCGCTCGTTGTTCGCGACCGGAAAAATCTCGACAATATCGCCGCGGACGCGGAACGTGCCGCGAATGAAGTTAATGTCGTTGCGCTGATATTGAATGTCGACGAGCTTATGAAGAATCGTGTCGCGCGGCTTCTCCATGCCTACCCGGAGGCTCAGCACCAGCTTCCCGTATTCGATCGGGGAACCGAGACCGTAGATGCAGGATACGCTCGCGACGATGATGACGTCGCGCCGCTCGAACAAGGAACTGGTCGCGGAGTGGCGCAGCTTGTCGATCTCGTCGTTGATGCTGGAATCCTTCTCGATGAACGTATCGGAGGACGGGATGTAGGCTTCCGGTTGATAGTAATCGTAATAACTGACGAAATAGGAAACCGCATTATCGGGGAAAAACTCCTTGAACTCGCTGCACAGCTGCGCCGCGAGCGTTTTGTTGTGCGCGATGACGAGCGTCGGCCGGTTCAGCTTCGCGATGGTATTCGCGATCGTGTACGTCTTCCCCGTCCCCGTCGCGCCGAGCAGCGTCTGATGCATCGTTCCGGCCTCGACCCCCGCCGTGAGGTGCCGGATCGCTTCCGGCTGGTCGCCCTGCGGCGTATATTCCGATTTGAGCGAGAAGAGCCTGCCTTGCTCCTGCTGTTCAACCATAAGTTTGCTACACCCCGATCCTATGTCTTCTATGAAAAGGCCTATTAATTTGTATGCCCAATAATGCTGGAAAAATAGACGGCAATCGTAAATTAAACGGGAATAGGATTCCGCAAACAAGCTCCCGACGGAGAAATCCGTCGGCATAGCGAAATCTTGCATAAGAATATGTGTTCCCATTCTTACCTATTATACCGTTTTACCCCTTGCGATGCAATGCGCGGTTCATCTTTCCATAAGCGGCAATTGCCTCCTCGAGGCCTATGAAAAAAGCCCCGGCTTGCCGCGATATGCGACAGGGACCGGGGCTTGCATGCTGCCGTTACAACGAAGCCGACGACGAACGGTTCCGGCTCTTCGCCGTGCGCTTGCGCAGCAAATCGAACAGCGAAGCCGGCGAAGCCGCGGCGTAGAATCCCGCTTGATCGTCCGGCGCGAGCACGACGCCGAGCTGGTGATGCTCGCCCGCGAAACGCGCGCGCTGCGCGAATTTGACATGGCCCTCCAAATTGACCGCCTCGAGCTTGCAGAACGCGGAGTTGATGTGCAGCGCGGCATGCAGGTCTTCCTTCGACCGGACGGGCACGCCGTTCACCTTCTGGATGATTTCTCCCGCTTGCAGGCCCATGGCCTCCGCCGGCGTGCCCGGAATGACGGCCAAGATGCGCAATCCGCGATCATCGTTTACGTACAGCGGCATGTTCGCGTCTTCTTTGTAATAGCTGACGGCGACCAGCGCTTCATGCAGCAGCAGCGCGCACAATGCGGCCGCCAGCATGAACGGCGACCAGAAGGAGGCCGTCACGGCCGCGGCGCCGAGAATAATGCCGTAGACCAGCAGCGCCTTCGAGGAGCTTCGCGCTTTCGCGCCCGGAAGCATGGTCCGCGTCAGCTCCGTGAACCCGATCATCATCGGAAACCCGATCATCGTCACCCCGTGGCTCCACGCCGCGCCTCCATCCAACAGCAGCGACCACGGCAAGGTCACGTCCCCGCTCCCGGCCGCGGCCGGCACGAGCAACAGCATCGGCACCGGCCAATAACCCTGCAGCATGTAACCGCCGACAAGCTTGCCCCGCTTGCCCTCGAGGAAGAGCGGGCTCGCGAAGCGCGCCCCCTGCCAACGGACCAGCAGTCCTTCCGCAATATGCATCAGCGCCACTAGCACCAGCAGCCCCGGTATGTCGAGTCCGCCGACGGACCGCGCAGCCGATCCGATCCAATCGCCTCGCGCGTCGAGCGAGGACCAGGCCAGTCCCCATTGAAGCAAGCCCAGCATTCCGGCGCTGTACGCGAAGCAAAGATAACGGACGCGCACGATCAAGAGCACGATGGCCGTTCCCCACAGCCAAAGCACCGCTTCCCCGTCGACGGTCACGCCGAGAAACAAACCCGCGCAGGAGAGCAGCACGCCGACGATCAGACCCGCGAGCATCGTTCGCGCCAGTTGGTTCGGCCATGCATGAAGCCGCACATGAAACAGCTTGCGTTCAAGCCGCGTTTGCCGAAAGTATTGCAGCATGATGAGAAGCACGCCAATATAGTAAAACGGAGACAGCAGCAATCCGAGAGCCGCCGATCCAGCCAGCCGAAGCACATCCATAGCCGCTTCCAATCCCTTCACTCCCCGAATGTTCGTTCCCTGTTCCGACGCGATCGCAAATAAAAAAGAAGGCGGGTCCCGCATGCGGCGGAACTCCAACCTTCTTCTTATTCGACGCCGGCGCCGCGATCTCCTGCCGGATTAATTTGCCACGCCGAGCTTGCCTTTAAGCACGCTGACGGCCTTCTGCAGCTGAGTGTCGCTGTTCTCGTCGCGAATCTTCGCGATGAGCTGTTCCTCCACCTTCTCGGCCGTCGCTTTATCCGCGCTGCCCGTTACCGGAAGTCCGGCTTTCAGCTGGAACGCCTTGACGCTGCTGGCCGTCGCCGCGCTGTAATAGCCGTCCTTGCGGTCGACTTTGTATCCGAGCCCCGCCAGCATGATCTGGAGGCTCTTCGTGTTCTCGTCGATCGTGTTCGGCACGAGCGTCTTTTCCTTGGACATGCGCGCCGCGGTATAGTAATCCGGCGGCTGCACGGCTACGTCCGGCTTCAGGCCCTTCTCGTGCACCCAGTTGCCGAGCGGCGTCAGCCATTTCGCGATCGTCATCTTGATCAGGCTGCCGTCGGCCAGCTGTTTGTCGTAGCTGACCTGCACCGTGCCTTTGCCGAAGGACGTCTCGCCGACAAGCACGGCATGCGCTTCTTCCTTGAGCGCGCCGGCCAACACTTCGGAGGCGCTCGCGCTGCCTTTGTTCATGAGCACGGCGACGGGATAGGTCTTGCCGGTGCCGCTCGACACCGTTTTCTCCCGATGGCCGCTCTTATCCTCCACCTGGACGATCGGCTGCCCTTTCGGCACGAACGGCTGCGCGACGGACACGACGACCGGCAGCACGCCGCCGGGGTTGCCCCGCACGTCGATGATGAGCGCCTTCATATGCTGCTTCTCCAGCTTGTCCAGCTCTTCGGCGAACCGGTCTCCCGTATTCAACGAAAATTGGCGAATCTCGATGACGCCGATGCCGTCTTCGCGCAAATGGGCGTACACGGTCTCGTAATCGATGTCGTCGCGCACGATCGTCAGCTGCAGCGGCTGGCTCAGGCCCGCGCGCTGAATGACGAGCTTGACCTTGGAGCCCTTCGGCCCGCGAATCTTCGCCACGGCGTCATTGAGCGACAGGCCTGCAAGCTTCTCCCCGTTGACCGACACGAGAACATCGTTCGGCTGCACGCCCGCCCGCTCCGCCGGCGAGCCTTTGATCGCCGATTCCACGGTGATTTTGCCTTCTTTGATCTGAACGCCCGCTCCGATGCCCGTGAACGAGCCTTCGATCGTCTCGGAAAACTGCTTGGCCACCGTCTTCTGCATATACACCGAATACGGATCGCCGAGCGCTTCCATCATCCCGTTGATCGCGCCGTCCATCACCTTCGTCCGGTCCACGTCGCGAAAATATTTCGTCTCGATCAAGCCGAGCACGGTATTCAGTTTGCGGAGCTCCTTCTCGTTGAGCCCGTATTGTCCGGACGATTCCGATGACGCCGCCCTTGCCGCCGTCCCTTCGCTTCCGATCGCGACAAAGCGGTCCGCAACCGTCAGCGTGACCAGCACGGAAGCCGCCATCGTAAGCAAAATAAACGCCGCCACTGTTCGTCCTTTAAACTGCACGTCAACACCCCTTCATGAGCCGGCCCGTTCGGCCCGCAGCAATATTCCCAACTTTCCTAGTATATGACAAGCCGCACCCAATTATTTGCTCTCGGGTGCGGCGTTGTCGTTCGGCATGGAGCCAATCGGCTCGGGCCCGTTATTTATTTCAAGTACGGCGCGGGATTGACGGCCTTCTGGTTCAAACGCACTTCGAAGTGGAGATGGTTCCCCGTCGACATGCCCGTGCTGCCGACTTCGGCGATTTTCTGGCCGCGCTTCACCTGCTGGCCCTTCTCGACCTTGATGCCGCCGTCGCGAATATGGCCGTATACGGTCCACAAACCGCCGCCGTGATCGATGATGACGCAATTGCCGTAGTCGCTCCACCACTGGGCGACGATGACGACGCCGGATTCGGCCGCGTAGATCGGCGTGCCCTTCGGCACCGCCATATCCATGCCCGTATGCAGCTTCTTCGCGCCGGTAATCGGATGAATGCGGTAGCCGAACGGCGAGCTCAGGTGCCAGCTGGCCTTGAGCGGCATGCCGAGCTTGCCGCCGGGGTTGTAATAGACTTTGAGCGTGTTCTTCTTCGCCTCGAGGTCGGATACTTTCTTCGCCAGCTGGATCAGCAGATCTTCCTGATCCTCGCTGATCTCGTCAAGGTCGTCCGCTTGGCTCTTGTATTTCAGCACCATGACTTCCTTCTGCTTCTCCTTGTCCTTCAGGAGATCATGGTAATCCGCAAGCTTGCCGTACATGGTCTTCACTTCGGCCAGCGATTTCTCGACCTCGAGCTTCTTCGCTTCCACGAGCGCCTTGTCCTGCTTGCGGCTGGCGAGAATGTCGCGGTCCTGACCCAGGATGGACGACAGCGAATCCATCCGATCGATGAAATCGCTGAAGCTCGTCGCGCTCAGCAGCACGTCCAGGTAGGATACGACGCCGTTCGTGTACATGAGGCGAACCCGCGATTGCAGCAGCTTGTCCTGCGAGGCGAGCCGCGCTTCCGCGGCTTCGAGATCCGCCCCCGTCTGCTTGACCTGCGCTTCCTTCTCGTCGATCTGCGTCTGAACGCCGTTCAGCTGCCCGCCGACCTCGTTGATCTGGGCGACGATTTCGTTGACGGACTTCGCCGTCTTGTCCTTCATCTGGAGGATGTATTCCTTGTCCTTGTCCGCCTGGTTGCGGTTATGCGTCGCCGCGCTCATCTCCTTGCGGACCTGCGCGAGCTCTTGATTGATTTTATCCAGCTGCGAGGAAGCCTCGCCCTTCGTCGGTTGAAAGATGTATCCCGCCAAAACGATGATCGCGAGAACCAGCAAACCCTTCTTCACGTTCACAGTCACCTACACTTTCAAATATTTCCGTACGGATAAGGTACTGCCCCAGATGCCGATCAGCATGCCGAGTCCGAGCGTGATCGCCGAGACGGTAAGGCCGGCGTCCTTCAGCGTCACCAGCTTGATCATCATCAGACCCAGATCGAACTGCGATGCTTCGACCAGCTGCGAGTAGCCGAACAGCAGGGCGGCGATCGTAATCCCGGAGCCCAGTATGCCGATCAGCGCGCCTTCGATAAAGAACGGCCAGCGGATGAAATTGTTGGTCGCGCCCACGAGCTTCATGATGCCGATCTCGCGGCGGCGCGCCAGAATCGTCATCTTGATCGTGTTGGAAATGAGGAACATCGCGGTCAAGCCGAGACCGGCGACGATGACAAGGCCGATGTTGCGGACGGCGTTCGTGATTTTGAACAGCGTCTCGACCGTTCCTTTCCCGTACTTCACGCTCGAAAACGGCTTCGTCCCGTCGGCGCTGCCGATCGCGTCGATCTTCTTCGCGGCATAGGCGATGTTCTGCGGATCGAAGACGTCGACCGTGAAGGAATCCGGCAGCGGATTATTGGTCTTGTCGTAGCCTTCGAGCAGCTCCGTGCCGTCGGCGCCGATGCTTTTGCGCAGCTCCTCGAGCCCTTGCTCCTTGGAGACGAACGTCACTTTCTTCACTTCGGCGATATTGCCGATCGCGGTCTTGAGCTCGTCGATCTTGGCTGCCGGCGTGTTCAGCTGCAGATAGACCCGGATCTGGACCTGGCTTTCGATCTGGTCGGCCAGCTTGTTGACGTTCATCGCGAGCAGCAGGAAGACGCCGAGAATGAACAGCGAAATCACGATGGAGCTGACAGAGGCGAAGGTCATCCACCCGTTACGCACCACGTTCTTGAGGCCTTCCCGAAAATGGCGGAAGAGGGTGCTAAGCTTCATAGCCGTACTCTCCTCTCACTTCGTCGCGCACGATCGTGCCGTTCTCGATCGCGATGACGCGTTTGCGGAGCGTATTGACGATTTCTTTGTTGTGCGTGGCCATGACGATGGTGGTGCCGCGGAAATTGATCTCTTCGAGCAGGTTCATGATGCCCCACGAGGTCTCGGGATCCAGGTTCCCCGTCGGCTCGTCCGCCACGATGACGGACGGATTGTTCACGATGGCGCGCGCGATGGCGACGCGCTGCTGCTCGCCCCCGGACAGCTGCTGCGGCAGGCTGCCGTGCTTCCCACGCAGGCCGACGAGCTCGAGCACCTCCATCGTTCTTTTCTTGATGATGCGCTTGGGCGCTTCGATGACTTCCATGGCGAAGGCGATATTTTCAAAGACCGTCAGCTTCGGCAGCAGCCGGTAATCCTGGAAGATGACGCCGATGTTGCGGCGCACGAACGGGATTTTGCGCGGCTTGAGCTTGCCGATATTGAATCCGTTGACGGAGATTTGCCCTTTGGTCGGAATTTCCTCGCGGTAGATCAGTTTCATGAAGGTCGATTTTCCAGCCCCGGAAGGCCCTACCAGGTAAACGAATTCATTGCGTTCTATGAGAACGGAGACGCCGCGAAGCGCATGAGTGCCGTCCGCGTACGTTTTCCAAATGTCTTGAAGCTCGATCACGGTATCACATCCTGTAGATAGTCAGCTTAATCCTATTCGACAGAAGGATGCTAAATCCTCTACGAAAGTCCCACATTCTGCATTTTTTTAATTTTTCTCATGTTGGAATCGGGGGTTTGAGGGGGTCGCGGACGTAGATTTTTCGACAAACGTTCGGAAATAGAAACCCATTGGCAAAAAACGGCTTGGACGTGCATATACATGAACGAAGCACCGCCCAAGGAGATGACGCGTATTGAAAACCAAACGGCTCCATCTGATCTGGACGCTGATCGTGCTTGGCTTGCTGCTGTTCTCCGCCGGCTGGGGCGGCATATGGGTGTATGCCTCGCAGCAGGCCCTGCCTAGGGAGCTTGCCCTCCGAATAGACGGCACGGGCGCCGGAAAAGGCCTCACCCCGCTAAAAGGTGGAGCGGCTGTCGATCTCGGCAGCCTGAACATAGCCGCCGCCAGGCAGAAGCTGAGCGAACGCAAAGCCGCGCTTGAGAAGCTCCGCTTGACCGTGAACGCCGGCCCCCCGGACGTCCGGCAAAGGTCCTGGACGCTGGCCGAGCTAGGCCTTACCGTCGATACGAAGGCGGCGGAGGCGGCGATCGCCAAGCTGGAGAACGGCAGCGTCATGGAGCGCGCGAAGGCCCGCTGGCATTTCCCCGGGCAGCTCGTCATCGGCGTCGGCTGGGATCAGGCGAAATTCAAGAAGCAGATGAACAGCGAGTGGGGATATCTGAACGCCGGGGAGCCCAAGAACGCGAATCGAACGATTACGGCCGACGATAAAGTGGTCTACACGCCGCACAAAGACGCCCGCCGTCTCGACGCGGACGCCATGTACAAGCAAGCCGTGAAGGCGGTGGAACAAACGCTGGGACAAGATTGGAGCGCGGCCTTGAAGCCGATCTCCATGCCCGTCGCGCTCAAGGTCATCCACCCGGGCGTGACGCTCGACCGCTTGAAAGCCGAGGGCGTCGATCGGATGATCGCCTCCTTCGCGACGACCTACAGGACGAGCGGAGCCGGACGCGCCTACAACGTCGGCGTGACCGCGCGCACGCTGAACGATTGGGTGCTGGCGCCGGGCGAAGTGTTCGACTACAGCAAGGTCGTGGCGGCCACGAACCAGCGATACGGCTACCGCGCGGCGCCGGTCATCCTGAACGGCGAATTCGTGCAGGGCGTCGGCGGCGGCATCTGCCAAGTCTCCAGCACGCTGTACAACGCGGTGCTGCGGGCCGGGCTCGAACTGGTCGAGCGGCGCAACCATTCGCTGCCCGTCGCCTATCTCCCCCTTGGCCAGGATGCGACCTTCGCGGAGGGCGCCATTAACTTCCGGTTCAAGAACACGACCGGCAAGACGCTCGTCATCCGCACCGAGGTGGCGGACCGGCAGGTGACCGTGAAGCTGTTCGGCACCATGCCGCAAAACGTCAAATACGCCATCTCGTCCAAAACCATCCGCACGATCCCGCCGACGATCAAGGAAGTCGCGAGGGCCTCCCTGCATCCGGGCTCCCGCCTGCTGCTGTCTTCCGGCAAAGCCGGCTACGTCGTCGAGACCTACCGCTCCAAGCTCGTGAACGGCAAAGTCGTCGCGACCGACCGCGTCTCGCGGGATACCTACAAGGCGCAGCCGTCGGTGTACGCGATCGCGCCCGAACAATCTTCGCCGGGCGGCCAGCTGGACCATCAGAAGCCGCTGCTGGAAGACGGCGTGTCGGAGTAGGCGACGGGAGCGCTAGTCGTTGCAGCTGATGCTTGTTCGTTGTCGCTTCAATCGATGCGATGCCGCTGTCGAGGCGATGCCGCTGTCGAGGCCATGCCGCGATTCGAGCCACGGTGCACGGCACCGGCTTATGCTGCCGCCAGCGATCGTCAGCCATCGTCAATCGAACAACAAAAAGCCCCGCCATGGGCTGACTTGTCAAAGTCAGCACCATGCGGGGCTTTATTCCATCCGCGCTGCCCGTTAGCGGCTGCGCTCCGCGTATTCCGCGACCCATGCCGCGGTTCCCGCCAGCTCTGCCTCCGCGCGGGCGATCGCTTCCGCGACCTGCGTCGTCGCCGTGCCGCCGTAGACGTTGCGGGCGTTCACGACGTTTTCCGGCTGCAGCACCGCGTAGATCCGGTCGTCGAATAACGAGGAGAACTGCTTGAATTCGTCCAGCTTCAGGTCGAGCAAGTACTTGCCCTGCTGAATGCAATACAGCACCGTTTTGCCGATGACCTCATGCGCTTGGCGGAACGGCAGGCCTTTGCCCACGAGGAAATCGGCGATGTCCGTCGCGTTGGAGAAATCCTGGTTGACGGCTTGCCGCATCCGGTCCTTGTTGACCTTCATCGTCGCGATCATCGGCGCGAACAGCTGAAGCGCGCCTTGCAGCGTGCGTACCGTATCGAACATGCCTTCCTTGTCTTCCTGCATGTCCTTGTTGTACGCGAGCGGAAGCGACTTGAGCACCGTCAGCAAGCCGACGAGATTGCCGTAGACGCGGCCCGTCTTGCCGCGGACAAGCTCCGGCACGTCCGGGTTCTTCTTCTGCGGCATGATGCTGCTGCCCGTGCAGAACGCGTCGTCCAGCTCCACGAAATGGAACTCCGTGCTCGACCACAGAATGAGTTCTTCGCTCAGGCGCGACAGATGCATCATGATGATCGACGCCTGCGACAAGAATTCGAGGATGAAGTCGCGGTCGCTTACCGCGTCGAGGCTATTCTCGTACACGCGGTCGAATTTCAACTGGCTCGCCACGAGATGGCGGTCGATCGGGAACGTCGTGCCCGCCAGCGCGCCGGCGCCGAGCGGCAGCATGTTCACGCGTTTGTAGCTGTCCTGCAGCCGTTCGATGTCGCGGCCGAACATGCTGACGTACGCCATCATATGGTGCGCGAACAGGATCGGCTGCGCGCGCTGCAGATGCGTATAGCCCGGCAGGATCGTATCGAGGTTCGCTTTCGCCTGCGCGACGAGCGCCTCCTGGAGCTTCTGCAGCATGTCGACGAACTCGACGACGCGCTTGCGCAGGTACAAATGCATATCCGTCGCGACCTGGTCGTTGCGGCTGCGGCCCGTGTGCAGCTTGCCGCCGACCGGACCGACGTCGTCGATCAGCGTCTTCTCGATGTTCATGTGAATGTCTTCGTCGGCGACGGAGAATTCGAGGTCGTTGCGCTTGATGCGCTGCAGGACGCGGTGCAGGCCGTCCTTGATCGTCTCCACGTCCGCGGCCGGCAGGATGCCCTGCTTGCCCAGCATGGTCACGTGCGCCACGCTGCCTTGAATATCTTCTTCCGCCAATTCCTTGTCGAACGTGATCGATGCCGTATATTCTTCAACCAGCTGGTCGGTTTTCTTCGTAAACCGGCCGCCCCATAATTTACTCACAAGCGGTGCACTCCTTTGTCGTTTCGTGCCGTACTGCCGTCAGCTCGAAGGTTCGCGCGGACCTCGGCCGTCCGGCTATACGAATCATGGCCCGACTGTCGCGGACCCCTTCAATCCCTTATTGCTGCTTGCTTTGCTCGACGCCGGAGGATACTTTCAGGCGAAGCGCGTTCAGGCGGATGAATCCGGTCGCGTCGCCTTGGTCGTACGCCTTCGACGGATCGGCCTCCATCGTCGCGATGTCCGGGTTGTACAGGCTGACGGGGCTCTTCACGCCCGCGCCGATGACGTTGCCTTTGTACAGCTTCAGGCGCACGACGCCGGTGACGTTCTTCTGGCTCTCGAGCACGAGCGCTTGCAGCGCAAGCCGCTCGGGCGCGAACCAGAAGCCGTTGTAGACGAGCGAAGCGTATTTGGAGATCAGGGAATCGCGCAGATGCATGACGTCGCGGTCCATCGTGAGCGATTCCATCTTGCGGTGCGCGGCGAACAGGATCGTGCCGCCCGGCGTCTCGTACACACCGCGGCTCTTCATGCCGACGAACCGGTTCTCGACCATGTCGACGCGTCCGATGCCGTGCTTGCCGCCCAGCTCGTTCAGCTTCTCCATGACCGCAAGCGGGCTCAGCTGCTCGCCGTTCACGGCGATGCAATTGCCGGCTTCGAACGTGAGCTCGACGTATTCGGATTGATCCGGCGCATCCTCGGGCGCTACGGACAAGACGAACATGCCCTTGTTCTCGTCGCTGCTCGGATCGAACCACGGATCCTCCAGCACGCCGCTCTCGAAGCTGATATGGAGCAGGTTGCGGTCCATGGAGTACGGCTTCGCCGCGGACGCTTGAACCGGGATGTTGTGCTTCTCGGCGTACGCGATCATCTCGGCGCGGCCCGGAAACTGCTCGCGGAACGCTTCGACGCGCCATGGCGCGATAACGGCGATGTCCGGCGCCAATGCGGCGGCCGTCAGCTCGAAGCGCACTTGGTCGTTGCCTTTGCCCGTCGCGCCGTGCGCGATGGCCGTCGCGCCCTCCGCGCGCGCGATGTCCACCATGCGCTTGGCGATCAGCGGACGCGCGATCGACGTGCCGAGCAGGTATTGGCCTTCATACAGCGCGCCGGATTGGAACATCGGGTAGATGAAGTCTTGCGCGAATTCGTCGCGCAGGTCGTCGATGTAGACTTTGGAGGCGCCGGTCGCGAGCGCTTTCGCTTCCAGGCCGTCGAGCTCGTCCTTCTGTCCGATGTCGGCCGTGAAGGCGATGATTTCCGCGTCGTAGGTTTCTTTGAGCCATTTTAGGATGACCGACGTGTCGAGACCGCCGGAATAGGCCAGAACGATTTTTTCCTTTGCCATAAATACGCTCCTTAAAGAATGATAATTTCGGGAAATGCAAGAGGCATGCCCTACGGGCGTGGTGGGTTCCAATCGCTGTTGTAGTCGGATTTATTTGATCACCTAAGTTATTAATCAGGTAAAATCCGACTACAAAGGCGACCGTTAACACTTTTCCACCTCACCTCGCCCTCCGGGCACTTCTTTAACACATTTCCCGGAGGGAGCTGGGGCAGAAAACAGAGCTAATGGCCAGCCAGCGCAGAGCCATCGGCTTGAATGAAGGCTAAAGACAGGTTCAGCTGGCGATAATCCTTGAACCTGAGCACCTAAAAGTAAATATTAACGCCGTTAACCCATGATCGCGGCCATGATGGCCTTTTGGGCATGCAGGCGGTTCTCCGCTTGGTCGAACACGATCGAGTGCTTGCCGTCGATGACGCCTTCGCTGACTTCTTCGCCGCGGTGCGCGGGCAGGCAGTGCATGAAGATGAAATCGCTCTTGGCGTGGCTCACGAGCGCTTCGTTGACTTGGTAGTTCGCGAACGCGAGCTCGCGCTCCTTTTGCTCCGCTTCGAAGCCCATGCTCGCCCACACGTCCGTGTACACGACGTCCGCGCCTTCGATCGCTTCGCGCGGATCGCGGCAGACGTGGATGCGCGAGCCGGTCTCGGCCGCGTATTCCTTGACCATCCGGACGACGTCCGCGTCCGGCTCGTAGCCTTCCGGCGTCGCGACCGACATGTGCATGCCGAGCTTCGCCGCGCCGATGAGCAGCGAGTGCACCATGTTGTTGCCGTCGCCGATGTAGGCGATCTTGAGCCCTTCCAGACGGCCTTTATGCTCCAGCACGGCTTGATAATCGGCCAGCACCTGGCACGGATGCGCCAGATCCGTAAGGCCGTTAATGACCGGCACGGTCGCGGCGCGCGCCAGCTCGATGACCGTGCGGTGCGCGAACGTGCGGATCATCATGCCGTCCAGGTAGCGCGACAGCGTCTGCGCGGTATCGGACACCGTCTCGCCGCGGCCGATCTGCAGGTCGTTGCGGCTCAGGAACAGCGCCTGGCCGCCGAGTTGGTACATGCCGACCTCGAACGAGACGCGCGTGCGCGTGGACGACTTTTCGAAAATCATCCCGAGCGTCTTGCCTTTGAGCGGATGATGCGTTTCGCCCGCTCTCAGCTTGCGCTTCAGCTCGATCGCGAGATCGATCAGGTACCGGATTTCATCCGGCGTGTAATCGGTCAATTCTATAAAATCGCGGCCTTTCAAACTCACCGCGAGTTCTTCTTTCAAGAGTTGAGACATGGATGCCTCTCCTTTCATCACAACTGCGCCGCAGCCGTTTGGTCCGCAAAAATCGAAGCCAGAATGCTCACCGCTTGGTCGACTTCCTCGCGCGACACGAGCAGGCTCGGCAGCAGGCGCACCACGTCGGGACCGGCCGTGATGACCAGCAGCCCGCGTTTTTGGCCTTCCGCGACGATCGGCGCCACGGGGCCGTTGCAGCCAATGCCGACGAGCAAGCCTTTGCCGCGCACTTCCTTCACGAACGGATTGCCGGCCAGCTTGTCGCGCAGCTCGTTCATCAGATACTCGCCCGTCTCCGCCGCGCGGCCCGCCGCGTTCTCGCTCAGCAGCGTCTCGATCGTCGCCTTGACGACGGCCGTCGCGATCGGCGTGCCGCCGAACGTCGAGCCGTGGCTGCCCGCCGAGAACGCCTCGGCCAGCTCGCCCTTCGCCAGCATCGCGCCGACCGGGAAGCCGCTTCCGAGCCCCTTCGCCAGCGTGAAAATATCCGGCTCGATGCCGTAGTGCTCGAACGAGAACAGCTTGCCCGTGCGTCCCATGCCCGTCTGAATCTCGTCGAAGATCAGCAGGACGCCGCGCTCCTTGCACAGCTTCGACAGATGCTGCAGGTATGCCGGATCGACCGGCACGACGCCGCCTTCCGCTTGAATCGTCTCGATCATGACCGCCGCCGTCTTGTCCGTGATCGCAGCTTCGAGCGCGTCGACGTCGTGCAGCGGGATGTAGCGGAAGCCTTCCGGCAGCGGCAGGAAGCCTTCCTTGACTTTCTCTTGGCCGGTCGCCGTCAGCGTCGCGAGCGTCCGTCCGTGGAACGATTGGGCGAACGTAAGAATCTCGTAGCGTCCGTTGCCCTTCACCTTCTGCTGGTACCGGCGCGCCAGCTTGATCGCCGCTTCGTTCGCTTCCGCGCCGGTGCTGCAGAAGAACACCGCGTCCGCGTGGCTGTTGTCCGTGAGCAGCTTCGCGGCCGCTTCTTGGTTCGGAATGTGGAACAAGTTCGAGACATGCCACAGCTCATCGAGCTGCTTCACGAGCGCGTCCTTCACCGGCTTCGGCGCATGGCCGAGGTTCGTCACCGCGATACCGCACATGAAATCCAAGTATTTGTTCCCTTGGTCGTCCCACAGCCAGCTGCCCTCGCCTTTCACCAAAGCGATCGGATATCTGGCATACGTCGGGAACAGCGAGCTTCCCCCGTTTGCCGCCGCGCCATTGTTCAATTCGCTCATCTTACGTTCACCCTCTCATGAGAAATAGAATGATTATTGCCGCACGATCCGCGTGCCGATGCCGCCTTCGAGCACCGCTTTGCCGAGCACGCCCGGCATGTCGCCGTTCACGATCACGACTTCCTTCACGTCCCCTTGGATGCACGCGATCGCCGCGCGAACCTTGGGGATCATGCCGCCGTAGATGTCGCCGCTCGCGATCATCGCTTCGATCTCCTCCACGGTCACGGACGGAAGAACCCGCTTCTCCCCGTCCACCGTCTTCAGGATGCCCGGCACGTCGGTCACGACGATCATCCGCTCCACGCCCAGATGCGACGCGACTGCGCCTGCCGCCGTATCGGCGTTGATGTTGTACCGCTGCGCCGCCGCGTCGATGCCGATCGGCGCGATGACCGGGATGTAGCCCATGCTCATGACGCCTTCGATGATCGCCGCGTTCACGTCCGTCACGTCGCCGACGAATCCGATCTCGGCCGCGTTCGCCACCGGCTTCGCCTGGATAAGCTCCCCGTCCACGCCGGAAAGACCGAGCGCTTTCGCGCCGCTCTGCTGGATGCGGCGGACGATTTCCTTATTGATGCGTCCCGCCAGGACCATCTCCACGACGTCCAGCACCTCGTTGCTCGTCTTGCGCAGACCGCCGACGAACTCGCTCTCGATGCCGAGCTTGCCGAGCGTCTCGGAGATCGCCGGTCCGCCGCCGTGCACGATGACCGCTTTCACGCCCCGCGCCTGCAGATCCCGCAACTCCTCGAAAAAGGAGGCCGGCAGCGCCGCCAGCGTGCTGCCTCCGCATTTCATGACAAACCGCGTATCCATGGTTGCTTCCGTTCCCTTCGTACCGAAAAATTCATTGCGCATCCGTCTACGGAACCTCTAGTTTCAAAAGCGATTGGAGCGGGGCGTCAGCGTAACTCTTGCCCTTGCATCGCTGTCTATCTATCGCATTACGTCCGATACGCCGCGTTGATGCGCACGTAATCATAAGTCAAATCGCAGCCCCATGCCGTCGCATGACCTTCGCCCATATGCAGATCGACGTAAATGACCACCGTATCGCCTTTCAGGTACGCCAGCGCCGCTTCTTCGTCGAAGGCTACGGGACGGGATTGCGCGAGCGTCACGATGTCGCCGAGCGCGATGTCGACCGTCTCCGGGTTGACCGGCACGCCTGCGCGGCCGACGGCCGCGATAATCCGGCCCCAATTGGCGTCCGCGCCGAACACGGCCGACTTCACGAGCGACGAACCGATGACCGTCTTCGCGATCGCCTGCGCGGACGCATTGTTCTCCGCCCCGCGCACCTGCACCTCTACCAGCTTCGTCGCGCCTTCGCCGTCGCGCGCGATCGCCTTGGCCAGCACCTCGCATACGTAACGAAGTCCTTCCGCGAACGCGGCGAGATCCGGATGGCTCTCCGTCAGCTCGTCGTTGCCGGCAAACCCGCTCGCCATCGCGACCAGCATGTCGTTCGTGCTCGTATCGCCGTCCACCGTGATCATGTTGAACGTCAGGTCCGTTGCTTGGCGGAGCAGCTTGTGCAGCGTCTCGCTGCCGATCGCCGCATCCGTCGTCACGAAGCCGAGCATCGTCGCCATGTTAGGGTGGATCATGCCGCTGCCCTTGGAAGCGCCGGCGATATGTACGGTCCGGCCGTCTACGGTGACGGCGACGCATACTTCCTTCTTGACGAGGTCCGTCGTCAGAATCGCCTGGCAGAAGTCGTCCGCCGCTTCGTAGGAATCGCTCAATCGGGCCGGAAGCTCCGCGATGCCGCCGCGCACGCGGTCCATCTTCAGCAGCTCGCCGATGACGCCCGTGGAAGCGACCGCCACTTGGTCCGCCGGCACGCCGATCGCGTCCGCGAACGCGCTGCGCATCTCGTACGCGTCGGCATCGCCCTGCTTGCCGGTGCAAGCATTGGCGTTGCCGCTGTTGACGATGACGGCGCGCAGCTTGCCGCCCGCGCCGATGCTCTCGCGCGTGACGGCGATGGGCGCCGCCTGGAACACGTTCGTCGTGTACACGCCGGCCGCCGCCGCGGGTACGTCGCAGACGATGGCGCCGAGGTCGTGGCGCGTCGTTTTCTTCAAGCCGCAATGCAGGCCGGCGGCTTTAAAGCCTTTTGGGGTCGTGACCGAGCCGTTCGGCACGACCGCGTATGATGCGGATGTGTTCCCCTGTCCCATTGTTCAATCGCTTCTCCTTTTGCGCGGTAGTGGTGCTAGGTTAAGGATATACCGGTACGAATCGAAGTCCGAGCGTCTCGTCCCAGCCCATCATCAGGTTGAGGTTTTGGATGGCCTGCCCGGCGGCGCCCTTCACGAGGTTGTCGATGACCGATACGATCGTGACGCGGCCCGTGCGCGCATCGACGGCGAAGCCGATGTCGCAGTAGTTGGAGCCCGATACTTCCTTGGTCGCCGGCCAGGTGCCGTCCTGACGGATCCGCACGAAATGGCGGCCTTCATAGTAATTGCGATAAAGCGAAATGAAATCTTCGTTGGTATAAGTGCCGGTCATGCCGGCATACATCGTGCTCATGATCCCACGCGTGATCGGGATCAGCTGCGTCGAGAAGGTCGTCACGATCTTGCGGCCCGCCGCGTCCGTCAGCACCTGCTCGATTTCCGGGATATGCTGATGCTGGTTGAGCTTATACGCTTTGAAATTCTCGTTGATTTCCGCGAAATGATGCCCCAGGTTCACGCCGCGGCCCGCTCCGGAAACGCCGGATTTGGCATCGATGATGATCGAAGCCGGATCGATGAAGCCCGCCTTCACCGCAGGCACGAGACCGAGCAGCGTCGCCGTCGGATAACAGCCCGGATTGGACACGAAGTCCGCTCCGCGCACGGACTCGCCGTATACTTCGGACAGCCCGAATACCGCCTTGTCCAAGTACTCCTGATCGGCCGGCTGCTTCTTGTACCACGTCTCGTATTCCCCGCGCTCCTTCAGCCGGTGATCGCCGGACAAATCGATGACCTTCAGCCCTTCAGCCAGCAGCGAGGGGGCCAGTTTGGCCGCGATGCCCGAAGGAGTCGCGATGAACACGACATCCGCCTTGCTCTTGATCAGCGCCGGATCGACGTCGTCCAGCAGGTCGGTGCGAATTTCGGTTAAATGCGGATATCCTTCCGCGATCGGAGCGCCTGCGCTCGAGGAGGATACGACCGACGTGACTTCCACTTGCGGATGACCCGCCAGAAGCCGGATCAGCTCTACGCCGCCGTAGCCGGTCGATCCGATAATCGCTGCTTTTACCACTGTGTTCATGTCCGTTCTCTCCCATCCTAATCCTTCCTAGTTCTTCATTGTACACAAAGGGAAGGATCGTGGAAATAGCTTTTACTTTGTATTATTATACATACGTATTCATATAAATACAACGAAAAATTCGGTCGTTTTCATGGCAAATTGAAGCCTTCGCCGAGCACTTCCGCCGTGTCGCTGATGATCACGAACGCGCTCGGATCCGTCGCCCTGACGAGGCTTTTCAGCTTCGAGATCTCCCCTCTGCCGACCACGACCATCAGCACCGTCCGCGCTTCTCCCGTATACCCGCCGTGCCCGTCCAGCTTCGTCAGCCCGCGGTCCAAATCATGCAGCACGACCTGCGTAATCTGGTCCGGCCGCGCGGAAATGATAAAGGCCACCTTCGATATCGCGAGTCCCGTCTGCACGAAGTCGATCGTTTTGCTCGTCGCGAACAAGCCCACGAGCGCATACAGCGCATTCTCCGGCGCGATCAGGATGCCTGCGGCCGCGATCACCAAGCCGTCGAAAACCGGAACGGCCAGCGCCAGGCGTATGCCCGTGAACCGGTGAAGCAGCTGCGCCGCCAGATCCAGGCCGCCCGTGGACGCTTTGCCGCGAAACACGAGCCCCAGCCCTATCCCGACGCCGATGCCGCCGTAGATGGAAGCCAGCATCGCGTTGTCCGTCAGCGGCTTCCAATGCGACGTGAACAGCACGAATAGCGGCAGCACGAACGAGCCGAGCGCCGTCTTGAGCGCGAATCGCTTGCCGAGCAGCCAGAGGCCGAGCAAAAACAGGGGCACGTTCAGCGCCCACTGCGTATACGCCGGCGGGAAGCCCGTCTCGTAATTCACGAGTATCGATATCCCCGAGACGCCGCCGGCCGCGATGCCGAGCGGGACGAGGAAGACATTGAAACTGACGGCAATCAGAAACGAGCCCGCGAGCAAATACAGCACGCTTAGCATGGCTTCCGTTCTGGCGTTCATGACGCGCGATTTTCGTGTACGGATCCGCTCGGCGCGAATGAGCTGTTTCGCGGCTGCGTCGAGCCGTCCCTTCCCCTGTTGCTTCGATTGCTGCCCTTCATCCGCATGATTGGCCATGACCATCTTCCGCTCCTTTACTGTCGCCGTTCATATTAAAAAAGAGTTCCAACACTTATCAGTGTCGGAACTCTTTGTCACGCCTATGCATGCCGCCCGAGCCTAATTCTCGTCGTGGCGGATCTTGCTGCGCAGGTAACCGTCGATGAAGATATCCAAATCGCCGTCCATGACCGCGCCGACGTTGCCGGTCTCCACCGAGGTCCGGTGGTCCTTCACCATGCTGTACGGATGGAACACGTAGGAGCGGATCTGGCTGCCCCATGCGATATCCGACTGTTCGCCGCGGATTTCCGCGAGCTGCTTCTGCTGCTCTTCGATCTTGCGCTCGTACAGCTTGGAACGGAGCATCTGCATCGCGCGCTCCCGGTTCTGGATTTGCGAACGCTGCGTTTGGCAGGACACCACGATGCCGGACGGGACATGCGTAATCCGTATGGCCGACTCCGTCTTGTTGATGTGCTGTCCGCCCGCGCCGCTCGCCCGGTACGTATCCACCTTCAAATCCTCGCTGCGAATCTCGATCTCGATGTCGTCGTCGATCTCCGGCATGATGTCGCAGGATACGAAGGACGTATGCCGGCGTCCCGAAGCGTCGAACGGGGATATCCGCACGAGCCGGTGCACGCCTTTCTCCGCCTTCAGGTATCCGTACGCATTGTGGCCTTTGACGGAAATCGTGACGCTCTTGATGCCCGCCTCGTCCCCGGCCAAGTAATCGAGAAGCTCCACTTTGAAGCCGTGCTTCTCCGCCCAACGCGTATACATCCGGTACAGCATCTGACCCCAGTCCTGCGACTCCGTGCCGCCGGCGCCGGGATGCAATTCGAGAATGGCGTTCAGCTTATCGTACGGTTCGTTCAGCAGCAGCTGCAGCTCGAACTCGCCTACTTTGGCCACGAGGTCCGAGACGCTCTTCTTCAGCTCCGCGTCCATGTCCTCGTCGTTTTCCTCTTCCGCCAGCTCCAGCATCGTCTGCAGGTCTTCGTGCTCGGCGTTCATCCGCTCGTACTGGTCCACGACGGACTTGACGGCATTTAGCTCGGCGATGGTGCTTTGCGCGCGCTCGTTGTCGTCCCAGAAATCGGGGGCGCTCATTTTCTCCTCGAAATTCAAGATCATCTCCTGCTTAATATCTAAGTCAAAGAGACCCCCTGAGTTCTTGGAGACGCTTCGCCATTTCACGCAGATCTTGTTTCACCGTGATATCTATCATGACTATCGCTTCACCTCAACATTCGGTTCATTGCCCTTACTTTATGCGAAAGCCGGGCTTATTGTCCGTGGCATTGCTTGTATTTCTTGCCGCTGCCGCAAGGGCACGGGTCGTTGCGCTTCACGCGCTCATCCTTGCGGACCGGGCGCTTCTGCGCGTTCTCGCTGCTGCCGCCGGATTCCGTTTGGCCTTTGGCGACCTCTTGACGCTCCAGATTGTTCTCGACATGCGCCTTCATGATGTATTTCGTGACTTCCTCTTGAATGTTCTCGATCATTTCCTTGAACATCTCGAAGCCCTCGAATTGATATTCGCGCAGCGGATCCGTGCCGCCGTAGGCGCGAAGGTGAATCCCTTGACGCAATTGATCCATCGCGTCGATATGATCCATCCACTTGCTGTCTACCGCGCGCAACACGACGACCTTCTCGAATTCGCGCATCGTTTCGGTGCCGATTTCCACTTCGCGCTGATCGTACAGACCGATGACCTTCTCGTAGAGGAAATCGATGATTTCCTGCGGTTCCTTGCCCCACAGATCATCCTTCGTGATCATGTCCTCGTTCAGGAAGTTGCCTTCGGCGTAATCGACGATCTCCTGCAGCTCCCAGTTTTCCGGAATGTCGTCGGACGGGCAGTGCGCTTCCACGATCTTCGTGATGATCGGCTTGATCATCTCGAGCACGATCTCGCGGATGTTCTCGGAGAACAAGACTTCGCGGCGCTGCTTGTAAATGATCTCGCGCTGCTGGTTCATGACGTCGTCGTACTGCAGGACGATTTTACGCTGATCGAAGTTGTTGCCCTCGACCCGCTTCTGCGCCGATTCGATGGCTCGGGAGATCAGACGGCTCTCGATCGGCTGGTCTTCCTCGAAGCCGAGGCGTTCCATCATGCCCATGATGTTCTCCGAGCCGAAGCGGCGCATGAGATCATCCTCCAGGGACAAGTAGAACTGCGACGAGCCCGGGTCGCCTTGACGTCCGGCGCGACCGCGGAGCTGGTTGTCGATCCGGCGGCTCTCATGGCGCTCCGTACCGATAATATGCAAACCGCCGATTCCGTCGACGCCGCTCTCGAGCAAAATATCCGTACCCCGGCCGGCCATGTTCGTCGCGATCGTCACCGAATTCGATTGACCGGCGCGCGAGATGATTTCCGCTTCCTCGGCATGGTATTTCGCATTCAGCACCTTATGCTCGATGCCGCGTTTCTTCAGCATCTCGGACAGTTTCTCGGAGTTCTCGATGGACACCGTACCGACCAGCACCGGCTGCCTGTTCGCATGGCGCTTGACGATCTCCTCGACGACCGCCTTGAACTTGCCGTTCTCCGTCTTGTAGACGACGTCCGCGATATCGTCCCGGATGTTCTTCCGGTTCGTCGGCACTTGGATGACTTCCAGGCCGTAAATTTTCTTGAATTCTTCTTCCTCCGTCTTCGCCGTACCGGTCATGCCGGCCAGCTTGCGGTACATCCGGAAGTAGTTCTGGAACGTGATCGTCGCGAGCGTCATGCTCTCGTTCTGCACCTTGATCTGCTCTTTCGCCTCGATCGCTTGGTGCAGCCCGTCGCTGTAACGGCGGCCCGCCATCAGACGGCCCGTGAATTCGTCGACGATCACGACCTCGTCTTCCTGCACGACATAGTCTACGTCGCGCTTCATGATGACATGCGCCTTCAGCGCTTGTTGGATATGATGATTGATCAGCACGTTCGCATGATCGTACAAGTTCTCGATGCCGAACGCTTTCTCGGCTTTCTCTACGCCCGCTTCCGTCATCGTGACCGTGCGCAGCTTGATGTCCACCGTGAAATCTTCTTCTACCTTCAATCGCTGCACGAAACGGTCCGCCGCAAAGTACATCTCGGTCGATTTCGCCGCTTGGCCGGAAATAATCAGCGGCGTACGCGCTTCATCGACCAGAATGGAGTCCACTTCGTCAATGATCGCGAAATAAAGCGGGCGCTGTACCATTTGTTCCTTATATAGCACCATGTTGTCGCGCAGGTAGTCGAAGCCGAATTCATTGTTCGTGCCATATGTGATGTCGCATGCGTACGCCGCCTGCTTCTCGTCATGCGAGAGGCCGTGCAGGTTGCAGCCGACGGTCATGCCTAGAAACGTATAGACTTGGCCCATTTGTTCGCTGTCGCGCATCGCGAGGTAATCGTTGACGGTGACGACATGGACGCCTTTGCCGAGCAGCGCGTTCAAATACACCGCGAGCGTTCCGACGAGCGTTTTGCCTTCGCCGGTCTTCATCTCGGCGATTTGCCCTTCGTGCAGCACCATACCGCCGATCAGCTGCACGTCATAGTGCCGCTTGTCCAGCACGCGTTTGGATGCTTCTCTTACAACGGCGAACGCCTCCGGGAGCAGCGCGTCGATATCCTCTCCTTGTTCCAGACGGGCTCTGAATTCCACCGTCTTCTCTCGAAGAGCCTCGTCCGAAAGCTGAGCGATCTGCGCCTCCAAGCCATTGATTTCCTCTACCGTACGCATAAGACGCTTAATCTCACGTTCGTTGGCGTCTCCGAATAATTTCTTTACAAGTCCGAGCATGGTCTTCCCCTTTCGATGTTACGCCTGTTTGCATAAATTGTAACAGTTTGCGGCTGTTCTCGCAATGTTGGCGGCCTTAGGTATAAGATGGTTAAAGCTTCAACGACAAGCAAAGAGCCCTGGTTGCCCAGGGCCCGCCCGCGGTTGCTTTCAATCGGCTTCCAACAAGCCGTAACGCCCGTCGCTGCGCCGATAAACGACGTTCACTTCCTTGGTATCGGAATTGGCGAACATATAGAAGGAATGGCCGACCATGTTCATTTGCAAAATCGCCTCTTCGACGTCCATCGGTTTCAGCAGGAACCGCTTCGTGCGGACCAGTTCGTAATCGTCCACTTCATCCATGACGCGCACGGCCGCGCCTTCGTCCTTGAACATCGCCCTTATGCCGCTTTCTTTTCGAAACTTGCTATTTATTTTCGTTTTATGTTTGCGAATTTGCCGTTCCAGTTTGTCCACTACCAGATCGGTCGAAGCATACATGTCCTCGCTTTTCTCTTCGGCTCTCAGCATCACGCTCGTTAACGGGATCGTCACTTCGATCGCATGTCTTCCTTTGGTAACGGACAGGGTTACGTTTGTTTCGGAGACAGAAGGCTCTTCAAAATACTTTTCCAGGCGGCTCAATTTCTTCTCGACATAGTCGCGCAAGGCGTCTGTCACCAAGATGTGTTGACCTCGAATGTTGTATTTCATGCGGCATTCCTCCCTTTTACATGATCTTATTATAACATCTTATTCGGGCGTTCTCAAAGATATTTTCAGTATTTTTTGAATTGTCTAAAATATTTAAACCAGTATTGGGATGCTAGAAACGGTAGGGTTTGGCGGTTCGAACAACGCTTGTCTTGGCAACGCCTTGTGCCGCGGGCAGGCGCCTGGTGCGGCTCGATTATTTGTCTGACGCTTCGGTCTCATGACGGCTCTAGATTAGCGACGGGCTCGGACGAGCCGCTTGCCGGCGAGGTGAATTCCCGCCTGAAAACCGCAGATCGTCGAGTGTGGACAACTTCCTTGCCGGCTTAGACCGCCTCGCCGATTTATCGGGCCTCGGTGCATGCGAGCACAACAAAAAGCCCCGGTTGCCCGGGGCTGTTGCTTATCACATTCGGTTAAGCGCGCATACCATGTATGATGTGGCCGCTTAACAGCGGGATAATTACAGTTTTTGAACGTTAGCCGCTTGAGGACCGCGTGCGCCTTCGACGATATCGAATTCTACCGATTGGCCTTCTTCAAGCGTCTTGAAACCTTCGGATTGGATCGCGGAGAAGTGAACAAATACGTCGCCGCCTTGTTCTGTCTCGATGAAGCCATAACCTTTTTCAGCGTTGAACCATTTTACTTTACCTTGCATTCAGAACATTCCCTTCATCTTCAAATAGCTGCGAGATCACTAAGCGTGGCCCACAAATCGAATATACCAGAGGCTTCACAAATTTGTCAATAAGTTTTTGTAAGCGAATACATTGCGCTTCTCGACGGCTTATTTCCGTTTGGTTATTATCGTCTCGTAGTTTTTCGTTAGCTTCCTAACCGTTCTCCGTACTGCATCTCATAATAATCCCGATAACCGCCGGACTTCACTTGTTCCATCCACGCTTGATTGCTCAAATACCAACGGATAGTCTCGACAATGCCTGATTCATAGTTGTACTTCGGCTGCCAGCCAAGCTGCGTGCGAATTTTGGATGCATCAATCGCATAACGACGGTCATGACCCGGGCGATCCGTCACGTACGTGATGAGCGACTCCGGCTTACCTAGTTCTTGCAGAATCGTCCTTACCACTTGCAGGTTATTCCGCTCGTTGTTGCCGCCGACGTTGTATACCTCACCAGTTGCGCCTTCGCGAATCACGAGATCGATCGCCTTGCAGTGATCCTCGACATAGAGCCAGTCGCGGACGTTCAGCCCATCACCGTATACCGGCAGTTGCTTATCCGCAAGCGCGTTCTGAATCATTAACGGGATCAATTTTTCCGGGAATTGATAAGGACCGTAATTATTCGAGCAGCGCGTAATGTTCACCGGCAATCCGAACGTCTCATGGTAAGCGCGCACGAGCAGATCGGCTCCCGCCTTGCTGGCGGAATATGGGCTGTTCGCGGCAAGCGGCGTCGTTTCGCTGAACAGTCCCGTATCGCCGAGCGTACCGTACACTTCGTCCGTCGATACTTGTACAAACTTGCGAACCTTAAACTCCTTAGCCAAATCGAGCAAAGTCTGCGTCCCCAAAATATTCGTGCGCACGAATACGTCCGGTTCCAAAATGCTGCGATCCACGTGCGACTCCGCCGCGAAATTCACGACTACATCAATCTCCTGCTCAAACAGAGGACGAAGCGCTTCGCGATCCGTAATGTCGACGCGAACAAATTGATAGTTCGGCTCTTGTTCGACGGCGCGTAAATTTTCGAGATTTCCTGCATATGTCAACGAATCCGCATTGATAATGATATCTTCCGGATGCTCTCTCAGCATGTAATGCACAAAGTTGCTTCCGATAAATCCGGCCCCGCCGGTAACAAGCATACGCATAGCCAGACTCACCCTTCGAATGTATAATTATGCTCGGCTTGCGCGAGCGTCAGATGCTTCTCATCCTTGCCCGACAGAATCGGCGTGACGGTCGGCCAGTCTATCGCCAACGCCGGATCGTTCCATGCAATGCCGCGATCATGTTCGGGTGCGTAATAATCATCAACCTTGTACAGGAATTCCGTATTCGGCTCAAGCGTGCAGTAGCCATGCGCGAACCCCTTCGGAACGAGCAGCTGGCGCTTGTTCTCCGCCGATAGCGTAAACCCTTCCCACTGCCCGTAAGTCGGCGAACCGCGACGCAGATCGACGATGACATCGTAGACCGCGCCAGCCGTAACGCGTACGAGCTTAGTTTGCGCCTTAGGGCTTAGTTGGTAATGCAGCCCTCTAAGCACACCGGCCTCCGCGGACAAGGCATGATTATCTTGCACGAACGCGTGGGTTAGTCCATGCTCGGCGAAGCGCTGCGCATTGTACGACTCCATGAAGAATCCCCGCTGGTCGCCGAAGACTGCGGGTTCGATCAACTTTGCGCCTATGAGCTTCGTGTCGATGATTTTCATCTTTTGAAAAGCACCCTTTCCTTACCTACAGCTTCAGTTTGCCGAACTCCTCGCCGAACAGTAGATCCTGCGCCAGCTCATTGGCTTTCGCCAGCGACGCATGCGTGCCTGCATCCGTCCACCAGCCCTTGAGTATATCGTATTTAAGCTCTCCGCGAGAAATATACGTATTATTCACGTCCGTAATTTCCAGTTCGCCTCGTGCCGAGGGATTGAGCGTCTTCACAATGTTGAAAACCTGCGAATCGAACATATAAATGCCTGTCACGGCATAGCTGCTCTTAGGAACAAGCGGTTTTTCTTCAATAGAGACGATTTGATCGCCATTAAGCTCCGGCACACCGTAGCGCTTCGGATCATGCACTTCTTGGATAAGGAGTTTTGCACCTTTGCCTTGTTTGCGAAATCCTTGCACGTACGGAGCAATGCTGTCCGAAAAAACATTGTCGCCCAGGATTACGACCATTGAGTCATCTCTTACAAAATGTTCAGCGAGCCCTAGCGCCTGTGCGATTCCGCCTGCTTCGTCTTGCACCTTGTAGGTGAAGGACACGCCCATCTCTGCACCGCTGCCGAGCAGATTGACCACATCGCCCATATGGTCTTTGCCTGTTACGATTAGGATATCGGTTATCTCAGCTTCCTTCAACTTCGCGACCGAATGGAAAATCATCGGGTACTTTCCGACAGGGAGCAGGTGCTTATTCGTTACTTTCGTCAACGGGTATAATCGTGAGCCAGTGCCGCCCGCTAAAATGATGCCCTTCATGTAGAGCCCCCTAGTGTCGAAATTCGATCCGTTCGTGATTTAAGCTGCCTTGCAATAATTCGAGCACGTTATAATACTTGTAAGTACCTTGTGCTAAGCCGTTTACAATAGCCCAGAACGGCACATTGCTCATCTCGTCGATCCTGCTATAAGGAATCGGCAATAATGATGGCTCGGACGTTTCAAAGGGAACAAAGCAAACTTTATTCGCATAGTGCAAGTCAATGAATTGGCTCGCTTCCCCATAATCTTCTGTATACATCATAACAAACAGGTTATCCCAGTTCACTTTTGTGACACGGCTATTCCATTTATTAATTGCCTCTTCAAAAGAGAAATAATGATTGAAATGCAGTTCTGCATCATCGATTCAGCCTATCGGATATTCGCGCTTAATATTAAGCAGACATCTCAGCGCTCCTTTTACCCTTTCTTGAGATAATCGATATTTTGCACCGATAGCGCATAGCAAGCTGGTAACCGATTTGCCGTGAGTTTCACTTCAATCTTACTCGCAACTTGTTAAAAATCACTTTTTCTCCATTTTCATATACAGCATCTGTAATTTCCAACATTCCATTGCCGCAAATGACAACAGGTATCCCATTTTGTATCAACCATATTTTCCCGAAGTCTCGAATTGCAAATATTATATCCTTATCCAACACTTCAGCTCTATTAATAATGATTTTTTTATTTTCGTAGAATGTATAGGCTCCCGGGTAGGGGGAACTAACTGCGCGAACTAAGATATGAATCATACGGGCACTAAGAGACCAGTCAACACGGCAATCTTCCAAGGATCTCCACACGCTGTAAGTTGCCAAGGCATGATCTTGGGGATACGTTAGTAGGTTCCCTTTCCTCAACCTATCGATGATTTCGACAAAGGATTCCGCATAAATCATGGATTGCTTTTCAATAACATCCTTGATGTAATCCTCATTCGATATGTCCACTTGTTTCTGTAAGATGATATCGCCGCTATCCACTTGCTCGGATGCTTTGATAACCGAAACTCCCGTCATCCGATCTCCACAAAGCATCGCTGTCACTGTCGGTGTAAATCCCCTGTAGCGGGGCAGAAGAGAATCATGAAATATGATTAGATCGTCTTGTAAGAGTGTATTAATCGATAGATCAATTAAATATTGCCACGATATTGCTACAGCGCTTGTTATATTGTGATTGACGATGAGCTTGGTCAGATGATCCTTAACCTCGAACCAAACGAAATGCGGAATTCCATGTTCCTCGCACAGTGCAAAGATTCTCTGCGAATCATCAGTCTTCATGTTTTTATCGTTGTAAGACACGACGCAGCCGATATTTTCTCTGTACCCTCTATTTATAGCATAATCCAAAGATGACAGACCTTTATCCGTCATGAGGAAACACAGCAATTTCTTGTCTGTAAGCAGGCCGTTTCTCATCCTTCATGTTCCTCACTTACTGGATTGAGATATGTAGTAACAAAATAGCTTCTTATTGCTTAAAGTAATTAAAAACACCCATTACGACTGCCTCGACTTCCTGCACGGATAACGAATAAAACATCGGAAGCCGAATCAATCGCGAGCTTTCATTCGTCGTAAATCTGTCTTCACCATGAAATCTTCCGAGCTTCCGCCCTGCATCCGAACTATGCAGCGGTACGTAGTGAAACACTGCAGTAATGCCCATTTTCTTTAGATGATTAATCAACCCGGACTGAACACTCTCATTTGCCACCTTCAAGTAGAACATGTGAGCGTTGTGTATACAGTCCATGGGGATATATGGAAGCTCAATAAGCCCATCATGTTCTAGCGGTAAAAGCGCTTCGTAATATTGCCGCCATCTTGCTAATCGAACATGATTGATCTCATCTGCTACTTCTAATTGCGACCACAAATAAGCCGCATTCATCTCGCTAGGTAAATAAGATGAACCCCAATCTACCCATGAATACTTATCGATTTCTCCGCGAAAGAAACGGCTACGGTTTGTCCCTTTCTCACGAATAATCTCTGCTTTCTGGATAGCAGACGGGTCACGGATGAGCAGCGCCCCGCCCTCGCCCATACTATAATTTTTCGTTTCATGGAAACTATAGCAGCCATAATCACCAATTGTACCTAAAGACCTGCCTTTATAGGTTGACATCACACCTTGAGCTGCGTCTTCGACCACAAGCAACCTATATCGTCGCGCGATGTCTGTAATTGTATCCATTTCACAGGATACCCCGGCATAGTGCATCGGTACGATGACCTTGGTACGTTCCGTTATCGCCTCTTCGATCAGCGTCTCATCGATGTTCATCGTATCGGGACGGATATCAACGAACACAATCTTCGCCCCACGCCCCGCAAAGGCATTGGCCGTCGAAGAGAATGTATACGAGGCCATAATCACTTCATCCCCAGGCTGCACCTTGCAAAGATGCGCCGACATATCCAAGGCATGACTGCCTGAAGTCGTCAAGAGTACGCGGGAGGCATCAAATCGAGATTCCATCCACGATGAGCACCGGGCCGTAAAAAGACCATCGCCGGAGAGCCGCCCGTTCAGCACTTGGTTCAGATAGAGCATAGATGTCTCAATAACAGGAGATTTATTAAAAGGAATGGACATCGATCGTCATACTCCCCTCCGAAGGTAACAAAAATTCGTTCGTTCCAGTCTGTTCAATGCCAGGTGATAGTTTTTCTCCGGGGGAATAATTTCTCTACGCTCATTGATGCCATGAGAGCTCTCGTCGCCAGCAAGCGACTATTACTACTCCCTTAGCCCCAACATAGTAAAATAAGTAAATATCGTACAGCGCGAATCGCATCATACACTTCAGGTGCAACCCGGTATCGTACTAAACTTCCGGTTCGCATAAAACAGAAGTTTCTCAATAACAACATGCTTACATTGCTTCGAATTCTTCGGCTATCTCGACCATACCTTCAATTAATGCATCCACAAATCGCTCTATGCTCCACTCAGCAGCCTTCCGACGCATTATCGCTTGATTATTCGATAGCAAGCCCGGGCTATTCGCCAAATCCATCACATACGAAACTAGTTCCTTTTCGTCCTGTACCGCCAATTCTTCTCCTGCATACATCATCGCTGCGTCGGCTCCTAGCGGAGATGCCAACGCTAGCCCCTGCTGCATCGCCCACGCTATGCTTAACCCGCCACCGAATCGTTGTGGATTGAGATAAATATCACACATACCATACAATGCCGGCAAGTCATCTTCATAGCCCCACAAATAAATTTGCTTCCCGATGAGACTGGAGTATCTCTCAACCATATAGCGATGTTCATCTGGACCGACGCAAATCCACTTCACCTTAGGATTGGCACACATCGCCGTGCAGAATTTGTCTACTAACTCTGGATTAATATCAACATTTAGACGGTGGCCTACCGTCACCACAAGAATATCATCGCTCAAAAATCCGTACTCATTACGTTTAAACTCTCGCTTAGGAGATACATATTCGACAAGGAATGGGGCAGGCAACACTTGATCTTCTCGAATTGGTGCTTGGACATCAATCGGAAGATTACTTGGAATTACGAACCGATGGAAGAAAGAACTCGACTCTCGCACTTTGCGGACCGGTAAATGAATTGTTGGGTAATCCTGGTAGTAGTAGGATGAGATAAACCCCAGCTCGTCTGATAAATCCAAAATACCAAAAGGATTTATGCTGCTAATCAAATCCAATATTTCTTGTTGCCGATCCCTCATTGTAACTGAATTCGGATAATGCAGATGAATCGGTTCGGGATAATAAGTTTGGATTCGGTCGTATTGATCCGGGCTAATACCAGACAATAAAAGAGGATACTTCGGCTGCAAAAAGTTAGCACCGGAATCGTTACGAAATGGAAGCAGATCAATAACGTGAACTTGATAATTTCTTCTTAGTAATTCCTTCGTGATAGGTGAAGTAAACTTTATAGGTGAATCAAAATCAAAACCAACCGTAAGAACGCATAGCGTTCGATTACTCCCATTACGATACGGAGAGGGATTCCACGACAAGGCAAGTTCTTCAGCGTAGTCTTTCATTACACGCTGCTTATCAAGCCAAAAATCCTCATATAATATGTCAGCATAATGCATCCAAATTGAAGACACATCATTAATCAGCCAATACTTCTGCGCAGAATTATGACGTAACTCCCCGATATACTTCACGAACAATCGCATCATTCGCTTGTCGAAACAATCTGCTTCGAGCAGTAATCGCAGCAATACTAAACGCATCTCCGTTGAAATCAACTCATTTTCAATAAGTTGGATGGCTCGATGCTGCACGACACTCTTTTGCGTCTTGTCATATTGACAACTTCCCTTCATCTCTTGTATCAGTGACTCGAAGTAATAGATCTGCCCTTCTGACCTAGCGAAATAGCTCAACATTTCGTTCTTAACACGGCTCGTATCTTCTAACCATTCACGAAGAGTCAACCGAGAGTAGCGACTAATTAAAGGTATCACCGCAGGCGGTTTGTCCACGATCTTATGAAGCGGTACTCCTAGCGTAATAAGAAAGTTTTTGATGCTTTCGATCAGCTCAATACGTTCAATTGCAATCACAACCCAATCGTATTCGTCACTCGAAAGAGTAGCAATTGTCTCGGGGAGATGAACGTTACTTGCATAGGGCATTCGATCGACCCAAAGCACAACTTCGCAGTAACCTGTCGCTTGTAACTGTCTATAGTAGTGTTGCCCTACATCACCTGCAGCATACAGAACGATCCTGCTGCCCGCCTCTATCGAACGATAGGGAAATACAAACTGACTCATACATTCACACCCTTACTTTCTCCATACCATGCGATTAATAACACCAACATAACCTTGAATGATACCTACGACTTTAGCAGATACATTATCATCACTATAGTCCGGTACTCCAGCGCCATTCTCTCCTAATTCGTGCAATCGAACCGTAAGTTGAACTGCTTGGAGCAGGCTTTCCTCCGTTATACCACCGATAATAAAATTCCCTTTATCCACTGCCTCTGGGCGCTCTGTGCTCGTACGGATCGAAACTGCAGGGAATCGAAAGTAACTCGCCTCTTCTGGTAACGTCCCGCTATCAGATACCACACAGTAAGCATTCTTCTGTAATGTCACGTAATCGCTAAAATTAAACGGCTTCATCGCTCGAACATTAGGATGAAATACAAATCCTCTTGCCTTGATGAACTTTTCGCTGCGGGGATGAACAGAGTAAATGACTGGTATCGCGAATTGTTCGGCCAACGCATTTATTGCATTCATTAATGATATGAAATTCGCCTCTATATCGATATTTTCTTCCCGATGTGCCGAGACAAGAAAATATTGCTTTAAATCAAGAGAGAGTCTGCTCAAAACATCGCTTGCTTCTATTGTCTGCCTATTCTTATCTAGCACTTCCTTCATCGGTGAACCGACAACGAACGTGTATTCTTTACGAAGTCCTTCTGCGTACAAATACCGTCGCGCATGTTCGGTATAACATAAATTGACGTCACTCGTATGATCAACAATTCGCCGATTCACTTCCTCAGGCAAATTCTCATCGAAACAACGATTCCCGGCTTCCAAATGGAATATCGGAATCTTCAGCCTTTTAGCTGAAATCACACAAAGTGCAGAATTCGTATCTCCAAGGACCAACAGAGCGTCAGGACGCTCTGTTGCCATTAAATTGTATGATTTCCCCAACACATTTCCCATCGTCTCACCGAGATTGCTTCCTGCAACATTCAGGTAAAAGTCGGGCGCGCGCAAACCAAGATCTTCAAAGAAAGCTTGATTCAGTTCGTAATCATAGTTTTGTCCTGTATGAACCAACACATGCTCAAAGTGAACATCACACCTCTTGATAATCTCACTAAGCTTAATAATATCGGGACGCGTACCAATGATCGTCATAACCTTTAATTTCCTCATATTTCCCCCACCCACATAGAACTAACGTGCTCCTAATTCCGCAATCATTTCGCGCACTGTAGGAATCTCTAGCTTGGCGCATAACGACTTCTCCGAACGAAGTGTACGGTCTACAGAAACCGGCATCTTCTCTTCAATAGTGAGATTGAGGTCGAACGTTTCATTGAAGTAGTTCATCATATCTAACTTGCTGACATCGTCTTTCGCATGTATATGAAACAGTCCCGTTTCGTACCAATCCTCGCTAATGATTCGATCGCAAATCTTCGCATACTGGTTAGTCGTTACACCGTTCCAGAGATGAGTCGAGAAGCCCCCGATCGTCTTCCCCTTCTGATTCTTCGCCCAGGAGATCAGACTTGCAAATTTATGAATCTCCTCACCAATAATACTCGTACGAAGAACCATTGCTCTGCTTGTGCACTCACCTAAAGACTTGCTCTTACCATAATCATCAAACGCATCGTGTAGGTCGTTTTCTAGATATTTACCCTTTGCTCCCGAATAGACACAATCCGTTGTTATGTGCAAAAGTCGGCTGCCATGCTGATGACACCAATCAGCGAGTCTCCAAGGGAGAAGAGAATTAAGAGAAATCGCCGCGATAGGATCTGCTGCCATGAATGGTTTAATCACGCCAATGCAATTAATCATATAATCAATTTTCACTGGGAGCTCATCGAGAGAAGGATTGGCCGCATCGAAATAAATAACATCTTTGATTGACCTATCCAACTCGGGTTTCGCGTCATCTGTACGGTATGTCGCTATTACTTCATACTGAGGTAAGCTGGCAAAATGATTGAGGATAGCATTGCCAAGCATTCCCGTGCTGCCCAACACTAAAATTCGCTTCATCGAAAATCCTCCTGCCAAATGTTCCAAGTGTCGTAGTCCTTACGAATATCATCGTCACGACTATCTTCTAACGTGGACGTCGAGAAGAACAACAACTTCGAATTCGCCGATAAATTCATGAATCCGTTGTAGAAGCCAGGAGGAATCCATAGCACCGCCGGCGACTGATCGGATAACACTACCTTCTTCACAGCGGCCAAATCTCCGACTGAAGCCGTTAATGGAACTGCTCCTACAAGTACCGATCCGGAAACTGCGTAGACATACTTACCTTCACGTTCATGCCCATGCCATGCACGAATGAACCCTTGTCGATGATTCTCTACCTGATAGAAACGTTTTACACCTGCAAATGAAAAATCATTCACGAAGCGCAAACTGCCACGGTCGTCTACCGCCAATCCACCCTTTATCAATTCTATCTGATTACCCACGCACACCGCTCCTCTCCAGTTCACGCATATAAGCGACATTGGAATACACAGGAGCATTCGGGTCTTTTACGCGACTCTCTGAGATCGCCCATGCAATTTCTTCGATTCCTTCTGTCAATGTGAACTTAGGACGCCAGCCAGTCGCTAGAATGCGATTATTATCTACTTTATAATCTCTTAAATCTTCGAACTTAATGTCCTGATGCTTAATGTTCACATTAGGAACAATTTTTACAATTTCTTCTGCCAAGTCTGCAATAACAACGTTCTGTTCCGAAAGGTTATACAGTCCACGTACATTATGCTTTAAGCAATAAGCAACAGCATGCGCCACGTCTTTAACGTGCAGAATCGGTCTCCATTGTTGCCCGCCAAAAACAGACACTTCACCTTTTTGAATTGCATGAAGCGTAAGAACATTAACCACGAGGTCAAAACGAAGGCGAGAGAACAAATCACCAACGCCATAGAGCGTGCCTAATCGGAAGATCAAATAATCTGCTGCATGTTTCACAATATATTGTTCAGCCTCAAGCTTCGTCGAAGCATATGCTGACAATGGATTTGGCGTCGCATCTTCATTAATCAAATCTTTATTCATTCCGTAAACCGAGCAAGTTGACATGAATACGATCGTACCATCGTAATTATCCGTCAACCACTTCGCAGCAGAAGCATTAATCTCTTCCGTTAGCGGTAGATTCACTGCACACGCGCCGTCGCCAACGAGCGCCGCGAGCCAAATGACTATGTCATAATTCGGTAGGATTCTCGCTAATTTCACTCGATCTCGAATATCTCCATAGATAAATTTAACGTTCTTCAAGTAGTAATTTTCAAACAACAAATTATCATACACCGTAATATCGAATTCTGGGCTTTGCTGTAATAGATCGGTCATATAGCCGCCAATATATCCGGCGCCGCCAACAATAAGTGCCTTTTTCATAATCACAAACCCCTTTGAGTAATGAGTCACTTCAGTGAAGTATATTATTAATATCGTAAATTACAGTCATTCTCTAAAGCGATTCGAAATATTTGCATTCATCTATCAAATACAATTTGTGATAAGCATAAAGACACTTTCAGAAGTGTAGTCCACTCCTTCAATATTATCTAAGGCAGATACCCTTTTAGCGCCGCCGTAATAAACAGCTGGATCTCCCCCATTAGAATCGAAGCATAATGTTTATTCCTTCCGAAGCCAAATGCTCCCTCCGTGAAACGATATGTCCAATGGCCATTTTTGTTTGAATATCTCTGAATGCTTCTTCTCCATCATGTTCTGAAAATAAATAATAGAGTAATTAGAATTATTCTGAAGAAATGCCCTTAGTATATATAGCTCATTCCAACACCTTCCATCTAATATCCATTCTTTGGGATATTCAAAAGGATAGAAAATATCATGGAGGTGAATAATAACGCCGGACTTTAAACGCGGTAAAACCTCGAATAGCAAGTAGTTTACATCCGAATCAACCTTCGTAACATGCGTCGAATCAATGAAGAGTACATCGCCACTTTCCAACTGCTCAAACACAACCAGAGATGTGTCTTGCAGCCCCTGTACCAACAGCTCGATGACATCTTCCGTCTTAAGCAAAGACTTTATCAATTGCGGATAGGGTTCAATGAAAGTAAGCTTGATCGAATTATCCAGAAAAAACTCATTCGTATCTAATGTCACAGCCGAAGAATAGCCTGATCCAACCTCGATAAGTCTATTCGGTTTCAGTAATCTAAGCATACAATGCAATCCGATTGCATCTCCGGCGCTCAAGTTGGGGTTTCCATATCTATATCGCAGTGGAGAGACGATATTTGTATTAGAAATAGGCTCCCATCTAGGTATAGAATCATAAAACTGTGTCATTTGGCGTAATACGATTACCTGTTGTTCCTCGTTAAGATCAACATCTACTATTTCTTTATTTTGATTAAATACTCGATCTTCTTTACGCATTACTTCATCAATATCCGGATACAACGAATAGAAATGCCCAATCGGCGGTAAATTCTCAAAAGCATCCGTAATTCTCGACTGGGGAAACAAACGAATAATTTTTATAATCTCTGATGGAATAGTATGCTGAATACCTCGATACTTTAAATTTTCTTCAATGCCGTCGGACTCTGTTGGAGAAATGAATACGGTGACCTTATCTTTATAAGGGACAAGATCTTCTACGGAAATACAAGGCACACCATTAATAAATTGACCTTGTTTATTACGATCGTTATCCACGTAAAAATCCAGATTCACCCCATGATTTTCGAAAATCCGTTGAAGCTGTCGTCCGTTATCTCCAGCGCCGAAAATCGCAAAATAGGATAACGCAGGATTCTCATAACGCCTAGCCATGAACTCAATTAATAATTTCCCAAGTTGCAAATTCATTCCCTACTTCCGCATGGAGGAATCTCATATAGAATTAATCATTCTGTTTTCCTGATTCATTAACAATTTCACAAAGCTGTATAATTCAGGTCTTCTTTGTCATGAAGAGCGGACGACCACTTTAGCGATGAAGTTTTATTGAGCATCGGATCCAGTTCTTGTTTTGTTATTATAAAAGGTATGCCCAGCGATTGTAGTTGTCTAACAATAGGTTCCGGTGTTGCAATAGCAACAATGACTAATGTACGATCCCTTATCTCCATCAACTGACTAGGCGAAACACACACAACACCTTCAATGATCGTCCCCCACTTCTCTGCATCGTTATCGCAGAAGCAGCCAATAGGAATGTTTCGATTTTGAAGCATCTCTTTCAAGTTTCTTCCATATGCACCTGCGCCAAATACGCATATCCGATCTGCAAGACTATTAGAAATGTGTTTCAAATAGTGTTTTAACTCATTAATTTCATCGAATATACTGGTGTCTACTTCTACGCATCGCATCTTTTCATCCGAATAAAGATACGCTGCATGAAGCTTAAAATCCAGAAAAAGCTCGTTCATTTTGCCATAAAACCGATAAGGTGATCCATACATCCCGATCATCTCATGTTCAGTTAACTGCTCCATGAAACGAATATACAACGCATCACGTTCTGATTCATGTTGCGAGATTGTCCGGCTTCCTTGAGCATCATGCAAACGGGAAATTATCAATGCTTCTGGCACATAGATCAAGCTTTGATTGCGGAACATCCGGAACCACAAATCATAATCTTGCGTCGTGATCAAGTTTTCATCAAAGTGACCTACTCTGTCAAAATGAGATTTGTGTATCAACAACGCACAGCCGTTAACCATGCCCTCTAAAACCGGAAATACGGAGTTCTGCAACCTCTCCACGGCGTACTTGCTATTAAGTTTTAATCGTGATGAAATTTTTCCTTGCTCCATGAAATCCACGTCACTCAACACAATAGATCGTTCATCGCCACTGGATTTTAAAGCGGCAACCTGTTTTTCGATCTTCTGCGGGTAGTACAAGTCGTCATGCGACAACCAAGAGAAATATTCTCCCTTCATTTCTTCGATAGCATAATTCAATGCTGTGGCTACTCCGCCGTTAATTTTATACAAATATCGAATACGATCACCATAGGACAGTGCGATTCGCTCCGTCTCCCCGTTATCTGACGAACCATCGTTTACAACCATGACTTCAATATTCTTATACGTCTGCGCCAGTGCACTATCAATCGCCTCGCGCATATAGTTGGCTCCGTTATATACAGGGATAATGATCGATACTAGAGGTTCATTCATAAGTAAATCTCCCTTATTGGATAATACAAATCTGCCAAGTAATCTATTACATCATTGCAAGAAAGCACCTTCGCCCCATTAGCCGATGCGATTCTCTCTACTTCGGCAAAAACGATTGGAGACTTTGGAAAACACAATAAGATATCGCCATTTGTAATTTGCTCTACATTCGGCTTCACGATTTTTGCCCCGTCATAGACTGTGGATTCGTTAGTTGCTGACACGTCCCAGAACACATTCGGTTGCCACTCCGTTCCCTTTAAAAGGGGCAAGAGACCTGCTGCGTTTTTTCCAAGAGACCCAAACGAAATAATACGTCCTGTGATCTCCTTAACTTTCGGTTTTACGTTCAGTAAGGCATTCGTTAAGAACCGAAAAAACACTTCATTTACAGGATCCCATTCCGTTAAGATAGAGGTAACCATATATCGACATCCGATGGATGCAAGACCTTTCAACCTCGCCTTTTCCTTTAAGCTCAGGGTAAGCTGCTCGATCGTCTGTTCATACAACCTCAAGCGATCTCGGTAGTGCTCCGATACTTTCTGTTCAGTCCGTCCACCCGCTAACGCGCTGGAGTAAATATTATAAATATAGAGCACTTTATCGACCGTCATGTGCTTGCCGCCACCTGCGAAAAGCAAAGTGGTTATCTGTGGTTCCTGCGAGAATGCCTTCTCTGAGATCATTCGCATCATTCCACAATGCACGGCATACTCGCGTTTCACAAGATATACACAGATAGAACTGTGCACCCTTTGTAACAGAACTTGTTCGATGGTTGTGCTAGGCGTGATGTCATCCGTGAAGATGACTGGTACCGGTTTTCCTCCTGGTGTGCTTCTTTCTGCCATTTTACAGACTGCAAAATCAAAACTTGGATCTGTCTCGAGTGTTTCTAGCAGTATCGATACATATTCAGCATTAAGTTGATCGTCCGCATCAGGGAAACAAACATATTCTCCAGTCGAGCGCTCCAGTCCCGCAGATACTGCAGCAGCTACACCTGCATTTTCCTGGTTAATGACGATCACTTCATACCCTCTCGATAATAAACGAGGAACCCAATCTTGAATAATTGCTTCTGTTGCATCGGTTGAACCGTCATTCACCAAAATGACCTCGATATTATCCCAAACTTGATTGACAATAGACCGGAGAGTGTCTACGATATATGAAGCCTTGTTATAACAAGCAATGATCATGCTCACCTTTGCATACACATAACTCACCACCCAACGTCAATCTTGCTTGCGTTACCCTCTATAAATAGAATAAATTCCGAAACTCTCTCTCCTCTAACACCGAGATAACTTGCCTAATATGGCTTAAGTTTAGTGCTAGAATTACACCCATTTCATCATCGGCTTTAATTTCTGACAATTCGTATATAGGATGATCCAAAAGTCGAATCTTTGTACGATGACCGTCTGAAACGATAAAGCCCTGAAAATCAACCTGCTCTGCTATCAGATTGGCAGCACATTTCAAGCCGATATCTCCCGCACCGTAAATAAATACTTTTTTATGCTGAAGTGCGAAATGATAGATATCCGCGCCTTTGGCCATATCCAAAGCATTACGATATGAATAACTATAATACGGGATACCGGATTTTTTTTTCAATTCGCGAATTATTCCATTAACCATATATCTGTAATTGACTATTTGAATCGCCGCATACTCTTCCGTCATCATGACCCCGCTATAATAGCCTTCGTGCTGAGCGACATAAGGGAAAATACGCTCAATCGCATGGCTAATCGTACCGTCAATCGGCATCGGCTCTTCCGCAAAATCCTCATACTTAAATCCGTATTCAAATAACGACTTTAGCGCTTGCGTACGACACCAAAAAGCGGTTCCAAGCGCAAACGGTCCCTTCTCTTCCGATAGCTTATCATCCAATCCTAAACGGTCTGACAAGATCTTAGTCGCCTGGTAACTCGATGTCCAACTTTCCGCACTTACTCCCAGATAAGATGCATGGTGGGGAGCAGGCGGGGCTAGCCAGCCAAGGCGAGGATTCTTTTCAAAGCAATCGAGAACATTCCAAATATACGCCGAGCTCTTCAGTGTGTTTGTCCATAACAAATCCATGAACGATTGTCCTATCTTCGCGACGCCCACTGCCCCACTTACTTTCTTGTCATGAACAAAGCAAAGATACTCATATCGCAAGAGTAAATCTTTGCACTGTACTAATAACGCGCTCTGTTCCCGTCCTCGGTTACGAGAGAAGACGATGTGCCCGTTGCGAATTCGATGTCGAGAAAAATAGTCCGCGATTCGTTCCCGGGTATCCTCTCTACTAGTCGTCACAATTACGTCAATTTCTTCAGGAATCTGAATAATATACTCGAAGCATTTATCGACCAAATCCGGGTAATAGATATGCGTAATGACAGCTGCCTTGTTATGTATATGTATCGGTTGGACTGCTTCCCTTGTCCTAGTCGAAAAAATATAGTTCAAATGCATGGTCTCGTATAGATCCGTAACATTACAAACACGCAACAGATGATCCCATATCATATTCTCATTGTAGTTAGTATGCTCCCTTATAAAAGCGAGAACATGCGACATATCTTCCCCAGCGGAAATCTCCAATGTTTCCTTTAGTGGGTTAGAAAAATTTTCGCGTTTGATTAGTGGACACTTGCACTCTGCGAGCAGCCTATAGGATTCATGCCAACCATAGGCATAATTATCCTCAGGATTCTCCACAGTAAATAGTTCGGAATCCACGTAAGTATCACGAACATATCCTAACTCTGTAAAAAAGACAGTCAATCTTGCTTCATAGTGAATAGCTGCTTCTTGATAGGTATGAATTTGAGGGAGTGTACTCCAAAAACGTCTAAAATCCTCACTATGTAGAAGTCTATTGCGTATAACCAAAAAATAAGTTTGAATGTGAGCAGGTAAATAGTACGAATCTATAGTTTGTGAGCTACTTTTATTAGGAAGCGAAGGCTGCTCTGTTAATCCCCAGAAATCAATTTCCTTCTGTTTCATTTTCTCAAAGACGATTTCTAGCGGGTACAACGGCCCATAGCAGGAGTTATTAACAATCACTAATTCGTCGTATTGATAAACCCGTTTCCAACCTAACAAGTCCTCAAGTGTCTCTTTAATAGCTGATGCATCGAATCCTTCATTCTTTCGTATGAACACATCTGTTGTATACGTCTGTAACGTTTCCAAACCTTCTTCATTTATGCTTCCGTTGCATACAATAACCAAGTGTTTAACATTTCGGATAATATCAGCCAATAGATGTTCGATGTAATCATCCACGATTCCATCCTCATCCTGCATTTGAAAGATTCCCAGTCGATTATCTGCAGCCATCTACCTGCTCACCCCCCCTTCAAACTAAAGTTTCGATTCGTAAACTCGTCCACTAAAGCTTCCGTTTCAAAATAATTGGTTCGCATAATGCTGTACTGCTCTCGCAAAGAGCGAATAAGCAGATCGGGAACTTCCAAATCCACCTCTCCAACATGCTTGAACCGAAGTTTAGTTTTCTGAAAATAGTCTTTGATCGCATTTTGAATCTCAGTTAAATGTTGAAATTGATCTGCTGTTCGATGCTCAATAGCAAAGACAGGCCTTCCATCTTTATCAAATTGCTGCAGTGAGGGTTCAAAGGACGTAAGAATATTTTCCATAAAGAAATAGTCATCAAGAAAATGCCAACTCGGTTCATAAATGTTGCGAATATCGTACATCGCTTCGATCTTTATATCACTCTTATAGCCGCCCTGAGAATTAATTCGGGCGAAGTAAAGCCCATATAGCTCAAAATCAACAAAATTGGATAACATTCTCTGACATGTTCCCGAAGATACAAAATCAAAAAAACCAACACGAGCCCCATTTGGTATAGCCGCTGAATCCAAGTAACGCGAATAACGATCTCGCGCGATGACTGCTTGTCGTAAAATGGCATCCTTATGCTTCAGTACATACTCCTCATCGCTTTCATTCGCCCGCTGCTGGATATCATCCGGACTCAAATGAAATCTGCTCTGAAGCATATCCCACGTCGAACCCGAGTAAGCCAGTTGAGCCGCATACAGAATATCCTCTTCCGAGTACAATCCTGCCGGTACGGCTGCAGCACGGGACGTATAGAAATATTGCGTGCGAGGAAAGTCGGGGAGCGCGCTACGCAAGGATTGGCTAATCAGCTCCATTAGATAGCCATCTCGCGCACTGAATAATATTCTGTCTAAATCAAGTTCCTTCGCCTTCGCTACAATCCAACTGAAGAAGCGGTATACGACTGGTGCTATGAACGCATACGCCATCTCATAGGGGCTATCGACGCGAAATTTGCCCTGCGTCTCAGCGAATAAAAACGGACTATTAAGCTGTCGTGCAATGAATTCCCCAATCATCAGCCTATTGCTTAGCTTGTTATCATGCTTCAACAGATCACTGGCGTAGCCATCTTCAAGCATGTTCAACGCACTCTTGATGTGAAAGGTATCATGGATGCCATAACGCTTGGCTGATCGTATGTCGGCCTCTTCATTGTCCCCAATGTGGAGCGTCTTTCGAGAACCGACCTTCTCTGTCAGTACATTGAAAAGACCAGCCTCTTTAGACACCCCGAAATCGCAAGAAACAAGCAGATGATCTTCTTGGACATGTATACCTAACTCGGATAACAATGAATACAGCGTGCTTCTCGGCAAATACATATCCGAGACCAGGTAGACATCCTTGCCTGATGAAGCTGAAAATGCGAGAAGCTCGCACATCGACTCTCTTCGCAAGAGAAACTCTCTTTCGATACGAACTTCAAGCTGCTGCCACTTCTGCTTTAGTTCATCAGTAATTAAAAGGAGCTCTTGAATTCTGTTATAGACGGCCGTCAGATTGGGATTCAATCCTTCTCTATATAACTCTCTTTCGGCCTTGATTCGAACGTTTGCGAATGCTTCTGCATGTTCATCTAATTCTTCTATTCTTTCTTGCATAATAAGAAATATATCTTGCGGGTACAGCGTTTGTCGCATGACCAATGTATCGAATACGTCGAAGCTCACCACTTCGGCAGCCATGATTTTTGAAAGTAATGAATGCATGTCCAATTGATTGTACGCAATCATAGACTTGGTCTGGGCAATATCTTGTCCTAGCAGATTGCCATAAATATCGTAAACTCGAATTGAATGCGCGGTACAAAAGTCAGCAATTCTTCTGTAAATTATTTTCACATTGTTGCTGCGTGCCACAATAACAATCATGTCCACATTGAGCATAAACGCTTGATCACACGAAAGTACCGACTTTCCGTAAATCGTCTCCCCTGTTCTTGCATCGTCCATTAAGCCCACTATGTTGTATGTTGAGCAGCAATCCAGAATATACTCGGTGTTTTTTCCAATTCCGTAGATCACAATATTCCGATTCTGATATTTGCCGAAGTTTGTCTGAAATACTTCGGTCACCTGCTCTCGCTCATCCAACGTCTTCATGATTGTCCTCTCTTAAATCCCTATGATCTGTTGATTCTCCAATGCCTCATGTAACGCACGGAAGATATAGTAGTCCGTCGGGCTCGTAATCTTCATATTATTAGCCGGACTCTTAACCATGTGCATTTCTACCTGGTAGATACTTAACATTTGGGCAGAATCAATGCAAAGCAATCCATCCTGAAGCGATTGTTGATAATATTTCCAGATCAATTCAAATTGGAACGTTTGCGGTGCTTTGGCAACATACATGCTTGATCGAGGAGGAACGGCATCGATACGATCGCCTGTGTTGCTCTGAATCACGCTTTCAATTGCAGATTCGACCGTAATCGCAGTTCCAAACTTCCTCGCTTTTGCGATATTTTCGGAAATTAGCTCTTCCGTTATCAACGGGCGCACGCCGTCATGGATCAACACAATATCTTCCGCTTGACAGACTTCGCTCAATGCCTGCAAGCCGTTGTAGATAGACTCGTGACCTGTTCCGCCGCCCGGAATGATCAATTTTACTTTTCCGATCTCAAATCTTCGCAATAACACTTTCAGCTCATCGATCCAACTTTCCAAACAAACAATGACGATGTTATCGATCTCCGAATGACGTTCAAAATGTTCCAACGTATACAAAAGAATCGGTTTACCATGCAGTTCAAGAAACTGCTTTGGCTTAGCACGAGAGTTCATGCGTTGGCCTGTGCCTCCTGCAAATATAAGGGCTGTATTCATTGCTTACCTCCAGTGGCAGTAAGTAGGGTGTGCTTATTGAATTCATGAATGGCTTGTCCCGCTGTTCCATTCAAATTACTTGTCATTTCTCGACAACGATCAAGCTGCTCTTCTGTCCGTGTCTGAGTAAACGGGAACTGATGAAACAGAGTAGTATAATCTAAAAATGTATCCAAACCTATAAGATTCTCAGTGTATATTACATCAAACACGTTGTGAGTTTTCGATAAATGTTTGTTGCTCGCTGTAAACATTAATTTCATGACCGCATTAAAGTCATGCTCGGAAAACGAAATGGGCTGCAGCTTATGCTGAGGCTCATTCATATCCCACTGGAATACAGCATTTCTCGTCAACGCGAGCATTTTATCGTCATGCTGTTTAGCATGAAGATAAGCAAAGTCCTTTGTTCCGGGCAGGTCAAACTCGTTTGCTACGTGAATGCTGTTGGTGTTTACATCAATTTTTAACGCTATACCGGCCTCATCCGGGATTAGCCAAATATAGCCCTGGGCATATATAATCGCTCGATATTTATTGGAGCCTTCAGTTATCACCTCATCCGAAATCATTATTTTTTGATATGACTGCGTATCGCGTTTCCATTTCACGACATAGTTGCCTTTTCTAGCTGTCAACCAGTAGTATTCACCGTCGTAACACACGCGAGAGTAACGTTCGTCTTGCTTCCCGATCTTATAGAATCGATGAGTTAACGTTTGCATGTCAAAGAACATAAGTTCATTTGACACAAATACATTGATTGCGATTTCAGACCCAACCACATGGCCTCCAAGGCACAACAGACCGTCAAAATCGCTTGTTTGTTGCCACTTCGGCCAATGAGGCGATTTTTTAGCTGCGTACTCCACATGACTGACCCAATCCGAACAATACGTCATTTCTCCGATTTCTGTATCGTAACGAATAATCGCCGGGTACATATGAGACACGAAGAACAAATACTGCCGATTCTGTACGACCCTGTTGAATGATTCGTTCTCGCCTGGTCGAAGCCACTTTAATCTTTCTTTATCATGGAACTGCAACTTTCCGAATGTATGTTTATTCTTGTCATAGATCCCAATGTAATTGGCGTAATAAGGTGCGAAATACAGCTTCCCATCCTGTTCCACGACATCCAAATAGAGAAAATGAGCATTTTCTTCAGCAAAACTTCCCATGTACTTCGCAATCATCGTATTCTTATCTACCCGAAACAATCCATTAAAATTATAAGTTGAACCCCATAAATACTGGCCATCGTCATGAATCGTGTTAAGAAGTGCCTTCTTATCCGCCAGCGTTGAGGATTCCATCAACTGTACCATCATAGGCTTTCCCGTGCACGCATAGAGTGCGACCACAGACCCTCCATCGCCATAATACGCATCCGATAAAGCAATGGCACGATGCAAGTCAGCCGTGTCGTCATAAATTCCAATCTGCTGCTGTTTATAATCCTCGACGATTCGCTCATATTCTTCCCGCAGATGCGGACGCATAGACTGATAAGCGGACTTACTAAGGGGATGCGGACGCCACAGCAGGACGACATCATCCCGTTTCTTAAATACCTCGATCACATCGCGCAACTTAACCAGAACCTTCTCGTTCCCTTCCAGCAACGCGGAAAGCGAAGTGTTGTACAGAATAACATGCTTCCCTGTGCCATTCGGCCGCTCGATCAACTTCCGCCATTCATCCGGAACAACACAATCCTCAAGCTTCGTATTCACCACTTTATCAAACTTCGGCGAACCGAGTGCAACGATCTTCTCTTCCACGTTACCGAAGAGGCCTACGCAACGATTCGTTTGTTCAAAGTGCTTAAGCACCCGAATATAGGTCTGCCTAATTTTATCCGATTGCACGATCACCCGATCGGCATGCAAGACTCCTGCGCATCTGCAGAAATGTTCATCCACATCGTCCAAACTAACGAAATACGGAACGTAGACAAGCAAATCCGTCATATCCTTGAGCCGCTTGCTGAAGAAGTCGGGGTGAACCATCGTCATTAAGTTACTGTCATCATAGGGGTTAATCGTGACGATGACATCTGGCCTACGCTCTTCGATGTTATAGCTTTGCCAATCCGTAATCGGCACATTGTCCGGGAATTGACTCCCCTCATATTGCATCTGTCCGATCGCGCCGCCCGGCAGCCTGTCAAAGTAAGGAATCGGCACTACATAAGCGTCATATTGTGGGTCCTTCTTCGCGGCCAGCCAAATGGATTCGCAACTATCCCACATACTGGCCTTATAAGGGAGAAAAGCAATCTCGATTTTGCTCTGTCTAAGCTCGGTCTTGACGCTATCTTCTATCTGCCCAAGCTGTTCCTGCAATGACATGATAGGCGAGGTATTATCGTCCCCATTGTCGGCTCCAACGCTTACGAAATAGAGAATGTCACAATACTTCTCCAGCAGGGATACCGTGTGAGTGCCCTCTCCTTCGAATTTCTCGATATATTGACCGATGTGAAGGGCGAAATCCTGGCAATCTGCCAGGAGCCCTACGAACACCCGCATGTTCTGTTCGGCATATAAACGCGTGAGTTCCCGCTGTGCTTCGTTTAACGTCTTAATGAGCTCCAGCACTTTCTCTTGATGATACTTCCTCATCTCGTTACCTCCGGCTCATCATACTTCTAACGTATTTGAAGCTTCATGCCAATCCGCTATCATTCGCTTGTACATCTCCGCGAGTCCGTACTGGGGCTTCCAGCCGAGCCCTTCCATCTTATCCGAGCTCAATCTCATCGTTACATCGGGGGCGTATCCATGTTTAACGACGTCGGAAGGTCGATCCACTTTAAAAGAGATGCTACCGCCGCTTACCTCGCTGGCAACCAATTCCGCCATCTCCCGAATGGTCATGCTCGTCTCCGGATTGACGATGTTATAAGTCTCGCCGTTTTCACCATTAAGCAATAATAGAATCAGTCCCCGAATTGCATCGCTGACATAACAATAATTACCGCGAGACTTCCCCTCCGTATGCAACACAATATCTGTACCAGATACTGAACTGCGAGCAAATTGCGCAAAAACTCTGGGGTCGTCTATCGGGAATCCTGCACCAAAAGTTTGTGCCAAGCGAGCCACCTTAACCGGAGTGCCGTATTGTGCGAAGGAGCAGTTGCACAGACACTCGCACATTCGCTTACTTTCCGGGTAACTGCTTCTTGGGCTTTGAAGATTGATATACCCCAGATCATTCTCACTCACCCAATCAAGAAAAGGGTCCGTCAGTCCGTATACTTCCATGGAAGACAAGTACACCATGCTCTTGCACCGCTTGTTCTGCGCGATTGTCAAGATGTTCTCGGTACCGCGTAACGAGGTCTCTATCACGCCTATCGGATTAGCCACCATCTCCACCGATCGCGTTACCGCTGCGCCATGAAGGATATAATCCACAGGCCCATTTATATTCAATGGATTTCGGATATCGTGTTCCACAAATTCCACATTGTTCATCTTACTGAAAAGCGTCTTGGCTCTATCTTTGTTCCTACCAAGCGCCAAAATATGCAAACCGAGTCCATGCCTCGCATCCGCTTCAACTAATACCTGAATTAGGAGTGCTCCGATTGCTCCGGTTGCGCCAGTAATTAGAATAACGCGATCGCGCAATTCTCCCCATGGTACATTCCGATCCGTGACAACTCCGTCTATATCTTCTAGTAAAACCTGCGACAATCCGTTCACGCCCCTAGATCTCAAAAATACGCCGTCTCTCTAACATAGATTACATTGATTATATCGGTTTAATTCAGCGCAGACTTAATATAATCCGGATTCAACATTCCTCAGACGGATTATCCAAGTCCAAATAACCTTCAAGAACGGTGAGTAACCATGCTACTACAATCAAAAATAAATTGCACTCCCTAAAGTGAAAGTCAACTCTAATCCTGTTAATCTCATTTGTTATGCACTCCGTTCCGCTATCAGTCATCACACTTTCATTAAACCTCTGTGTATCAAATGCCTAATATTCTAGTCTAGATATGTCGAAGTATAGGTATAACCTCTTATGTTAGGTGGACTACATAGATGAACAAATTGATTTCAGCATGCATGATCGTGAAAAACGAAGAAAAAGTCATTGAACGATGCCTCTCCAGCATTAAAGAATATGTGGATGAAATCATCATCATTGATACCGGCTCGACGGATCGAACGAGAGAAATCGCTTCTGCCTTTACGAATCATATCTATGATTTTGAATGGATCAACGATTTCGCCGCAGCCCGCAACGAGGGGATTCGACGCGCTACTTCCCAGTGGATTTTTGTCATCGATGCAGACGAATACTTTCCTCCGGCGGAAGCAGCAGCATTCAGACGCTTCCTCGAACAGGAACTCCCCGCAGAGGGCGTCGTTTATGAGCTAAGCGTAGTAAATCTTATGGGTGACTCCGAACAGACAAGCAATGCAATAAGCACGGGAGAAATACCACGGCTGTTTCCAAACCATCACGATATCTACTACACCCGGCCTATTCATGAACAACTCTATTGTCTGAACGGAACGAGCCTTCGTCATAAATTAGCCCCGGGATCCTTATTCCATACGGGATATTTAAATGAAACCATACAATCCAAAGACAAGCTTACTCGCAATGCAAGCATCTTCAGCGAGCTGAAAAATAAAAAGGGGCTGTCCGCTTACGATTACTTCACGATTGGGAATGAAAAGGGCATTCAACGCGACTTTCAGAGTGCGATTTATTATTTTGAGCGCAGTCTGAAAAAAGGAGAACGCGAAAGCGGCAACACCTGGTATCCTCGTTGCATCATTGCGTTAACGCAGGCTTATTTGGAGGAAAAGCGACTTTACGATGCATGGAGCGTGGTCGAAAACAAGCTCTCCAAATGGAATGCCTATCCAGAATATCATTCATTAAAAGGCTTAATCTATTTTCAACTGGGATTATTCGAAGCGGCCGCACAAGAAAGCATGGAAGCTCTTCAAACCGCAGAACGACTTGCCGAGAAAACGCATGTATTCTGGCTCGATAGGCCCGACTATGCTTCTACCTTCCCGTTACGTATATTGTTTCAAATCCATTCCTGGGAGAAAGATACGGAAAAATCCATTTATTATTTGACCAAACTATTAGTCCAAAACCCCTACGACCATGGCGCATTGACGCAATTGATTACGATTCTTTCGCAAACCCAGCCGGTTCAAGACATCGGGCGGTTACTGGAAGGGGTCGGTAGCGATCTGAAATATCAGCTTTATTTGTTTAAAACTTCGCTAACGCTTGGTAATGGCGACTTGGCTGCATACTTCCATGAAAAACTAGCCGCAGTTGCTTCGGAACTAAATTTGTTCGATCAACTTAACTACGCGCTTCTCAAACAAAACGAAGCGGATTTTGAAACCATATGGAATCAAATACATGGAGACGACTGTATGCAGTTCGATAAGCTCGTCACGATCACGCTTGGGTCCTTGGTGTGGGGAAAAGACTTTCTTGGCCAGGTAACCATCCCAGATGATCACGCTCTCTCCCAGAGCTATCAAGCAGTCAGGTCCATCATACAAAAAGAGTCCGTTATCCATCATTCGCATATCTATCCTCTATTGACCAAAAGCTATCTGTTTCAGTTCTATGAGCTGTATGACCAACTTGTCAATACGTACAATACGCCCGAAACAATAAACGCATTGGCTAATTTCTTCTATACCAAAAAGCAAGAAGACCTAGCGTTAAATTATTATTCGTTATTGCTGCGGAATAACGAATTGGATGCTACCAGCCTGGAGAATTTGGCAATGTATCATCTCTTCCATAATTATATTGACGATGGCCTCGAGTTCTTGCTTCTTGCCATCGAGAAACGTCCAGACGCCTTGCGTTTCTATACGCTTTATCTCGCATACTGCACAGATGCCGATGCAAAAAGGAACTTTATCCAGAAGTATGGAGATAAATTCTCATTCTATCGTAAAATCCCCGCCCTGGCGCATCTTCTTAGATAGCGGATTGCCGTGCGATAATTGGAATATCGGAAAAACCCCAGAAGCCTATCGGGCTGCCGCTCGATGGGCTTCTGGGGTTTTAACGTTCAAGCAGATCTATTTCTTTTTATCAAAAAACGCTCCGCCTTCGAATGCGTCGGAATCATATACGCGTTTCTGAAGCTTGGACACTTGTATTTTATTGATTCTCATGGAAGCGTCGTCCCTCAGCTCCTGCATACGCTTCATGATTTTTTTGTCGTAGCTCGATAACTCTCGAATGATTGCCCGATCCGTCTCGCCCACAGCATTTCCTGCTTGCAGTTCGGCCAGCGCTCGTTCACGCGACGCAATCAATTGCTCAAATTGCTCCTGCTGTCCTTGATCGAGTTGACTCATGATTGCAACAGTTTCTCTATATAAGGCAGCTAGTGCTGATTCGCTCATCACGAACTCCTTAATTGCCGACAGCTACGGCTGTTTTGGATATTTCTTTCCAAGCCTCGCGAAGCTCCTGCAGATGCTTAATGGCTTCATTGACAAGCGCGACATCCTTCTTCAGATTCGCTTGAATCAGACAATGAAGTACGTATTCATAGATCCTGACAAGTTCCTGCGAGATTTCATAATTGAAATTCAAAGAACCTATCAGCTCATGAATAATTGCCTCGGCCTTGCATAAGAATTGATTTGCTTTATCATAACGGCGTTGCTCGATGCCTTCAATTCCTTGTTTGGAGAAACGAATGGCTCCATCGTACAGCATTAAGACAAGTTGGATCGGTGTTGCGGTTTGCGCCGACAACTGCTGATATTTTTGTTGGGGTGTTAGCATCCTACCGTATCCTCCTTATTTTTTATTGATAGCTGGAAAATGCCGAGGATTGCGCGCTGTATCGGTTCATCGCCGTTTCCATCGCCGAGAACTGTGCGTAATACTGATCCTCTTTGCGCTTTAAGTAAGCGTCCTGATCCGATATTTGCTTCGTGAGGGTACGAAGCTGTTCGCTGATTGAAGAGTTTGCAATAAACGTGCCATTCTTGTCCGTACTGTATGCAGAGGTTCCTGCTTTAGTAGAGAGCATCTGCAGCGAATTCAAGACGGTAGCACTGATTTTGGTGAAGATTCCGGAGTCCGTGCTGGTAGGGTTTTTCGGATCCGTACCTGTTGCCGTAAAAAGTTTTGCTACGCCGTCCGGATTAGACTCTATGGCTTTGCGGAGCTTATCTTCATCGCCTATGACTAGCTTCCCGTAATCCGTCCACTGCCCTGTCGTGATACCAATGGATTGAAGGCTGATTTTGTTGCCTTTGCCATCGTCAAAACCGGTCACCATCATCGTCCGCATGCTGCTGATCATGGAGGATAACGTAGCGTCGTTGCTTAATAGACCGCTCTTCGCTTTGCTCTCCCAAAGCTCGGCTTGCTTATCGCTCATGGCATCTTCCTGATCCTGCGTCAGCGGCTTATAGTCGCGATATATGGCTTCATTCAGTTTGCCGTTTACCTGGTCAAGGATTGAATTGTAATCCGTGATAAAAGACTTGATCGCATTCACGATCTTATCCGTATCGACGGACGTGGAAATGATGGCCGCCCCGTTAGAGCCTGTTGCAGCCTTTAACTGCAGGCTAAAACCATTCACCGTAACATTATTTGTCGAAGAGGAATACGCGAGTCCGTTAATCTTGTAATTGGCGTCTTGTCCGACGACTCTTTGGTAACCCGGATCCGTGGATTCGATAAAGCCCGGACCCGTGATAACCGCGGCTTTCGCGGGATCGGAGGAACTTCCTGTAGCATTATTCGTGATGGATAACCGGCCATTCGAATACATGACCGTAGCATTGATGTCCTTGTCCGAATTGATGCGCTTGATGACGGAGTCAAGTGTATCGTCAGCCTTGATCTCTACCGTCTTGCCGTTTACGGTAAATGTATTTTGAGCGGGATCGGAAGTATTGTACGCGAAGGGATTAGTCCCCCTCGAGGAAACGTTATATATGCCGCTGGACGACGTGGCAACGTTCTGCACGGCTACGTTCATCGTGCCGCTTGCCGAACTGCTCGTCGAAGTGACGGCAACGGCCGAAGAATTTCCGGTCACTTCAGCCTTTCTTGACGTTAAAATGGAATTCAGATTATAGTTGCTCATCTTGTTTTGACGAAAATCGACGAGCGAAGTCGCCACGTCGCGGTAGGCTTCTTGTTTCCATTGCAAGGACGTCTGCTGTTGAACCAGCTTGTCTTTCTTGCCTTGCTCCGCTTTCATCAAAGTCTTGACCATTGCGTCAACGTCCATGCCCGAAGAAAGCCCCGTAATACGAACCGTCATGCTGCACCCTCCTTATATTAAACCCGGTGATCCACTAGAATGCCTGCAATTTCCATTAGCTTAGCCGCTACGTCCAACGTTTTCTCCGGCGGTACCTCGCGAATTAACTCACCCGTATCCTTGTCCATCACTTTGATCATGATGGTATTCGTCTCTTTATGTACCGAGAGATGAAGGCTTGTCTTTGGCCCCTCCATTGCTTTTATGGCCTTGTCTAGTATCTTGATCTTCTGTTCGTCGCCGGCCGAAATCTTTGCACCGCGAAGCTCCGCCAACTGCATGCTCTCCGTAGTATTAATCAAAGAGCTGACTCCCTGATCGCCGGACTGCGTCGTGTGATCCGGACTTGGCGCACCCACGCTCAAATCGGAAGAAATAAACTTGCTTGCGTTGACCGAAGATACATTCATTGACATAGCGACATGATCCTCCCCGATAAATCGTTCTTACCGTATTTATCGGTATAACACGGCTTTTACTTAATATTACATCGGCTATAGTCCCAGATGTGTCAACCTTATTTTTGCTTTCTCGTAGCTTAGATCCATTGCTTGTTTCAAACAATGAACCGCTTCGCTCATTCTTCCGAACGTTTCGTAATAGATAGCCAAATTGTACAGCGCAAGATATGAACCTGTGCCAGCAACCGTGTCATACCGATCCGTTTCGCCGAGAGCGATGCTTCTCTTATAAGAAGCTTCTATTTCCGGCAAATAGGCGATATATTGACCGGGATCGCTCATGACGAGGTCCAAATAAAATATGCCGCATGCAAAATGATAATCCGGAAAGGCCTGTAGCCAGCCGTAGTTCGCTTGTATAAGCTTTAACGCCTCGGTATAACGTTCGACTTCCTTTAATGCGTATATATAATGAACCGCCACGTTTGGCGCGTATCTTTCGTCACCGTTAAGCAGGTTGAATGCTCTTTCGAAGTATTCGCAAGCTTGCTGAAATTCTTGATTGCCTTGAAACTCTCTTGCCAGTTGAAAGTTAATATAACTGCTATTCGGGGTATTCTTTAATTCTGCCAACAATAATGGTATATTTCGGTTCGACTTGTTCCGATGCAAATAGCCGTCGTGAAGCACGGTAATCGGTACATGAATCCGCGGCAGATCCGATATGACCTGTTCATGGATACGTCCTACAAATCGAACGCCGGCAGGCAGCAGGCGCGTGATGTAGCCTCGCGCTTCATTCTGTTCGCCTTGCTCCGATGTCAGGCTGACGACCGTAATCCGACCTAAGCATGCTTGTTCGCTTAAAGCTTGAATAAGAGCGGCTTTATCCAACGCAGTGATATATTCATCTGCATCCAGCACCAGATTCCACGTTGACGTCGATTGGCTCAATGCGTAATTTCGGGCAGCCGCGAAATCATCATCCCAGATATAGTCGAAAACCCGAGCACCGAACCGTTCGGCAATTTGTTTCGTTTTATCGGTCGAACCCGTATCCACGATAATCATATCATCCACATATTGGACGGCGCTTTCCAAACAACGAGGTAAATTCGTTTCCTCGTTACGCACGATCATGACGAGAGCCATGCTGCTGCTATTCATGCCATAAACCACCTTGTTATAAATTGAAAAGAGGCCTTAGATAAGCATCTAAGACCTCTCCTGCTTCTGCTATTGAACCGTCGCTTAACGGAGCAACGACAGTACGCCTTGCGGCGCGGAGTTCGCTTGTGCCAGCATCGATTGCGAAGCCTGCAGCAAGATGTTGTTTTTCGTAAGATTGACCATTTCGCTTGCCATGTCTGTATCACGGATACGGGACTCGGAAGCTGTCAGGTTTTCGCTAGTCGTACCAAGGTTGTTGGACGTGTATTCGAGACGGTTTTGTACCGCACCCAATTTACCACGTTCCGATGCTACGGCAGTAATAGCATCATTAACGGTCGTAAGACCGCTGCTGTCAAGCGTAATGGAAAGGGATTTGAAATCAGTTGTCGTGATGGAACCAATGCTGATAACCGTACCTTTATCGTCAGTAACGATATCTGCGCCGCCAGTAATCGATTTACCATTGAACGTAGTTTTGTCCAAGATATTGTCGATTTGGTCGGACAGTGCCGTAAGTTCGGTTGTAATGTTCGTTTGGTCAGTCGATTGGTAAGTACCGTTCATACCTTGAATCGTCAACTCTTTCATACGGCTAAGCATTGCGGATACTTCGTTCAAAGAACCCTCAGCTGTTTGTACGAACGAGATTCCGTCTTGCGTGTTACGTTGAGCTTGCTCCAAACCGCGGATTTGGCCGCGCATGTTTTCGGAGATCGAAAGACCTGCAGCGTCGTCGGCAGCACGGTTGATGCGAAGACCGGAAGAGAGCTTCTCCATGTTTTTGGAAGCAGCCGTGTTGTTCAGGCCCATGTTGCGGTGCGTGTTAAGCGCACTGATGTTGTGATTGATAATCATTGGTAATTTCCTCCCTGAGATAACAAGTAGCCCGCATCCTTGCGGTAAAGTTGAAAAAAGGTCGGCCGCCCTTAATCAACTCTAAACTATATATCGGCAGAATTTGCTAATTGTTTAGTGCTTTAGACATTATTTTTATTTTTTGAACGCCTTGTAGCGGTCCTGAAGATCGGACAACGCGGACAACGAATTCCGCGCCTCCTTGTTCGTATCGGCAATCGCTACGAACAACTCCTTGCGCAGGATGCCGACCTCTCTAGGAGCCGAAATGCCAAGCTTCACCCCGTCCGCAAGTACCTCCAGCACCGTCAGCTCGATGTCGTTGCCGATCATGATCGTTTCGCCTTTTTTGCGGCTTAAGACTAACATGATGCACCCTCCCCTTCGTTGCCGGGCATCGACGCAAACAGCAAATGCTTGGTGCGGTAAGGCGTGTCTTGCAATACGACCTGAATGGCAGAACGGCTAACCGCGTTCCATACGATGGGGGCCGCAAGATTTGCCGTCGCCTCCTCGATCCCGTCTTTTACGGTTACGATGTTAAGAACCCCGATTTGTTCGGGTTCCGGGTTACCTAATTCATGCAAGACATCCGTCTTCAGCTCGAACTCGTAGTCCGGAAAAAATTCAAAGGGCGATGCCAATACAAAAGAAAGGCTTCCCTCGTCCACGGACTGCAAGAAATAAAACGGGCTGTCCTCCAACGAAATCATCGTATACTTTTTGTATTCAGGAAAACCGGGAATCCCCTGCGGGAAACAAATAATCTCGTTATCTTCGATCTCTAGCTGGCCAAACCGAATGGTTTGAACGATCATGATTCACACCTCGTTTTCATCTCATCTGCCGTTTTAAATACGCAAAAGCTATAGCACGTATGCACGATGCTATAGCTTTACGGGGTAGTTCGCTTTCCGCGTTTTATTATACCATCAGATCGACGATCGGCGGCGGCGTAACCGTTACTTTGGGGTAACGCTCCATCGTGTAATGGACTTTACCCGGCGTAAATTGGATATCCGGGTGCTGATTCGTAACGACATCGATCGAAACATTGCCGGGCTGCACCTGAATATCCGGCTTCTGCACCGAAAACTCGATGCGGGTATTCAGCCTCGATGCCGGGCCGAATACCGGAAGTGCCGGCTTTTGCCTGCCTATGGATGCATACGCCAAATCGGGAATCGGGTTTACCTTGGTTTTCGCCAAATCCGCGATGGTTCGCCATTTGTCGTTAGTTGCCTGAATATATTGTTGCACATAGCTAGTTGTCTGGGATACCAACCGCTTGGTTAATTCCTCAAGTTTACCGCCATTGATTGCATCCCAGGTAGCCGACTGATCCACATTCATCACCGGCCGATGCGATTGAACATCCATATGAGGCTGCTCGGTATGCACGTTCACTTCGGCCCGCTCCGACCGAATGGTCCTGACGCCCCATTCCGTCTGGATACCAAGCACCGCAGGCTGACTGGTGATTTGCAGCTGTGGCAGTCTCATCTTAGTTCAGGAAATTAACGAGCGATGGCGTAATGATCTTCGCTCCGACGGACAAGGAAGCCTGATAGACGTTCTGAGTCACCGTGGAGTCGATAAACAACTGATCGATGTCCGCATCCTCCGTCTTTGATTGCAGCGCGGTTAGCCCGTCGCTCATGGTTTCCATTCGGTTCTGCATCAGCTCTGCCCGGTTCGTCTTCGCGCCGTTTTCCGAACGGGCGGAGATGATTTTGTTCATGCGGGACTTGATGTTCGTGATCTCCGCCGAAACGCCCGCGTAATCCCCTGCCTGCAGGGCAGCCGACAAACGATCGAACGTCGAGAATACATTATCCGTCGTGCCTGCGGGATCCGCGTCGCCAAACACTTGATTCCCCGTCAGGTTGACATCCATCGTGATGCCTTCGCCGATCTCGTAGGTTACGCCGCCGGCGTCCGGAGAGACCGTCTTCGGATCGGTACCGGCCGGAAATGGAGGTTGCTCGAACATCTGGCCGCTAAATACATACTTTCCGTTGAAGCTGCTGTTGCCGATATCCGTCATCTGGTTTTTAAGCTGGGCGATCTCCTTGTTGATGCTCTCCAACGAGTCCGGCGTATTCGTTCCCGTACCGCCTTGAACGGCCAGATCGTTTACGCGCTGCAGCACCTGCGTCGCTTGGTCAAGCTGGGTATCGTAGAAGTCCAACCACGATAACGAGGAGGCGACATTATCCTGATATTGCGTATTCGCCGTAAGATCCGACCGGTAACGAAGCCCGTAGGTCATGCCCACCGGATCGTCGGATGGCTTGTTGATTTTTCGTCCGGTCGAGGTTTGATCCTGCTGAATCGCCATTTTGCGCATGTTCGCGTTCAAATTCTGAACCAAACGTGCGCTCGTCATGTTTTGGGTTACTCGCATCGACATTTCGCTTGCCTCCTAGTGTTTATCTGCCTACCGCACCCGTGCTGTTAATCAATTTATCGAGCGTCTCGTCGATCACGGTCATGAACCGCGCCGCGGCGTTATATGCATTTTGAAATACGATCATGTCCGACATCTCTTCATCCAAGGAAACGCCGCTTACCGATTGACGCGCGCTATCCGCCTGCGTCACCAAGGAGTTGGCATTGTCGTACTGCCGGTTTGCTTCCTGCGCCTGGATGCCGATCGAGCCTACCATGGAATTGTAGAACGTGCCCATCGTCGTGCTCGTAATCGGTCCGCCGGTCGCCGTCTGGTCAAAGGAGAATTTCGTGTCCTTCAACTGGGAAATCAGCAGCGCCATCGTATTGTTGCCGCTGACGACCGACGTGCCGGAGGTGCGCATGGATACCGCGATCTTGTTGCTGTCCTTCACGATATCCGGATTCACCCGGATGCTCGCGGCCGTAAAACCCGACGCGCCGGAAGTCGTATCGAACGTGAAGAAATCCGAGCCCTGCGTGATCGTCTTGTCGTTCGTGAAGCCTAATTTATGCAAGCCGTTCACGCCTTTGACCGTCACGACCTGATCGCTCGCCAGCGTCACGCCGTTGTAGACGGAGCCCGCAGGAATCGTAACCTGCAACTCGCCTTCGGCCAACGTCTTAGCGATCGTGTCGAGTTGATCCTGATAGCCTTTCACGTTCACGTCGCGCGAGACGATCGTCCCGAACAAATCGCCGTTGTTCAAATCCCCGGACGCGTAGGCGCCTTCGATCGACGCGGCCGTCAATTCCGTCACTTCCGTGCCCTGCACCAGATTCGTTCCGCCCATGGCAATGGTATACCCGTCGCCGGTATCGGACACGTTGACGTTCATCATCTTGGACAGCTGATCGGTATAAAGGTCGCGTTGGTCGCGCAGGTCGTTGGCGCTGTCGCCGGTCGATTCGATCCGTTTGATCTGCTCGTTGAGGTCGGCGATCGAGTGAAGGATGACGTTTGCCTGCTGCGCTTTCGTGCCGATCGATTCGGTCAGGTCGTCGCTCAAGCTCTGCAGCTGCTGGCTCGTCTGATTGAAAGCGTCGACAAGCGCGAGCGCGTTTTGTTTGACGATTTCACGATTCGTCGTGTTCTCCGGGTCCTTGCTGAGATCCGACCAGGACGACCAGAAATTATCCAGCACGGTACGAATGCCGGTATCGGAGGGCTCGTTAACGATCGTCTCCAGCTTGCTGAGCGTGTCCGAACGAATCTCCCAACTGCCGAGATACTTGTTCTCGTCGCGAAATTGCGTGTCGAGAAACGAATTGCGGATCCGATTGATCGCCGTTGCTTCAACGCCCGTGCCGATCTGGCCGGCAGCGGTCGAATGGGTCATCCCGAAAGCCTCGATCGGCCGGGACGCCTGAATTTGAACCCTCTGCCGGGTATACCCTTCCGTATTGGCGTTCGAAATATTGTGTCCGAGCGTGCCGAGCCCGACCCTCGTCGTCAATAAGCTGCGCTTGGCGGTTTCTATGCTATGAAATGTCGATGTCATCTCAGCCGACCTCCCTCAATCATCTTCTCTGATCATATCTTGCATACGGGTTTTTGCCGCGCGTATTGTTCTGGGGATGCTGGTAGGTATACTCGCTGTTCGGGTCATCCATCAGCAGATCGATCGAATAGTCGATGAACTTCAGCGATTGCTCGATGAGCTGCTGATTAAGCTGGGTGACATTCTTCAGCTCGCCTAGCGAATCCGTAAGCCGGACATGAAGCTCGGTCAGCCGCTGCTTCTCGTAGGGAGAGGTGACGGTTTTGATCATTTCGCTGATCTTGCCGCCTTTGTAACGCAGCATGTTCAAGCTCGTGAAATATTGTCCCGAGAGTCTCATGCGCTGTTGTTCCAGTTCCTCCGCCGTCTTCAGAAGCTTCCGTTCCTTCTGAATGGTGGCGTTCAGCAGATCCACTTTATTATGAACAAGATAAGGCGTCTTCTCTTTCGCCAAGGCCAGCAATTGATCGTAAACTTCCGCCTGCATTTCCAGCGTTGCGATAATCGTCTCGACGTTCACGGAAATTCACCTATTCTTGTTTATGATTTTTCAGATACGGGAGGAGCTTTTCGGCGATTTTGCCGGATTCCACTCGATAGGTTCCCGAGCTGACGGATTCCTTGAGCTCGTCGATCCGCTTTGCCCGTTCCGGATCGTTGACCCGGCTGTAGGACAGCATCTCCTGCGCCTCCGCCGAAATTTGAACCTCGTCCGTTTTCCGTTTGCGGCTTAGGCTGCCCGCCTGTTGGTCGTTTTGTTTCTGGTACGGATTCACCGCATTAACCCGCTGCGTTTGGTTGATCTTCACGTTCATCCCTCCAACATTTCAAAAAGCCGATTCGCTAATACAAGTATTATCGGCAATTCCATTTAATTATTTATAGCCAATCTTTGGCCTATAAAAAAGCCCGGCGGAGGAGAATCTACGAGATTCGCTTCGCCGGGCATGATGCGGTTATTTGTTTCGCGTGGTTCGATCCATGATGCGGTAGACGGATGCGACCGACGACGGCGCCTTCGCGGGGTCGGCCTGTTCCTTTGCCGGCTGATCCGGTCTCACCTTGTTCACCTCTTGCAGAAGTTTAGCCCGGCAGCTGTCGCATTTGTTATGCTCCCGGATCAGAGTGCCGCACATCTCGCACGGATACATCAGGTTCGGCGCGCCGATCAGGGATATCCGGCCCTCTTTGATAAACTTCGTGATTTGCTTGATGCTTACGTCCGTGGCTTCCGTCAGCTCGGTGATATTGGCGCCTTTATGTTTGCGGAGGTAGTCCGCGCACAACGTGTATTCGTTATCAATGGCTTTAATGCAGGCCGGGCAAACATCGCGGAAATTCTTCGCGAACAATTTGCCGCAGCGCGGGCAGTTGTCGAGATCCATCTCTTCATGCTCCCTTCCAGGTCGCGAATCGTGACTTCATATTAACTCATACGTTGACAAAATTCACCCTTTTTTTTGGACGGGCTGCCGGGAAAGAAACGCGCGCCGGCTGCCGTTGGGCCGGGAGCTGCGGGTATCCGGAAACGTTGCCGTTTACCGTGGCATTGCACGCTCCAATCGACGAGGTTGGCAGCCATCATGCGCCGTCACGCCTCGCCCGAGGAGCCGCGCGAGGTGCAGAAAGTAACGGAAGGACAATCAGAATCGCGGATTTGAATCGATCGTTCGGATCAGGCGAACGGATAGACAGGCAGTTAAACCGCGAGATTGCGAGGCAAGCGGCTGTAGCTGTGCATCGGTCTGATTCCTACGACCGTGCGAGCGTGAGACAGTAGATTTCAAAACGCAGGGTCGGCGCAGCTTGCCTCAAGGCGTCCGCCAAAGCCTCGGCGCAAGCGTTGACCGTGCTGCCGGTCGTGTAAATATCGTCGATCAGCAGAAGGCGGCAGCTGTCCGGCCGGCTGCGCGAATGCAGCAATTCCGCCACTGCGGCGCTGTCGGCCCGGAACAGATTATGCGTGTCGCGCAGCCTCGCGCCCCGTGTCTTGGCGCTTTGCTTGACGCTATGCCGCGTCCGCCGCAGCGCATCGACGAGCGGAATGCCTTCGGATTCCGCCAGGCGCCCGCCCAGCCGCTCCGCTTGGTTGAAGCCGCGCTCGAGAAGCCGGGCTTCGCTGACCGGCACGGGAATAACGGCATCGAAGCGCCGCGGCATGGAAGGCGGGAGCCGGAGTTCGGCGCAAAGGCCGCGATAGGCCATCGTCAGCAATTCGCCCAGCAGAGGTTCGAACGCCTCGTTGCCGCCGTATTTGTACTGCGCGATCCACGCCCGGATCGCGGCGTCATAGCGCACGGCCGAGCGGCTCAGCACGAACGCGGCCCGCGCGCGGCGAACGCAGTCGGGGCAATGCTCGGGCCGGCCGCATATCAGACAATAGACGCGGGTGATCCATGGAATGCCGCGAAAGCAAGTCCTGCACAGGGAGCCGAAATGTCCCTGCTGCCGCGGTTCGCAGCGGCCGCCGCAGACCAGGCAGGCATTCGCGTTCGCGGCGAGCAGCGCCGTGAACGCGGGAAACGCTCGCCGGAACGAGCGCAAAATCGAACCGACCGACATTCTTCCGGTCACCGCCTTTCATTCTCGATAAGATAGCCATGGCGCCTTGCAATGCGGTTCATGCTTCGAATCTGGGCAATCGCGGATGTCTGGGCACGCGTGCGTTCCGGCGCGCAGAAGTAGACGTTCCCCGCGGGATCGTCCTTCGATCTCCCGGCCCTGCCGGCCATCTGGATCAACGACGCCTCGTCGAACAGCCTGCCGTCCGCATCGAGAATGAAGACATCGCTCTTCGGCACCGTGACGCCCCGTTCGAGGATGGTCGTCGTGACGAGCAGCCGGATGGCGCGCGCGCGAAATTGCTGAACCTTGTCCGTTCGATCGGGGTCCTGCGACGAGGTGCCCGCGATGACGATCGCCGGGAAAAAGCGCCGCAGCTTGGCCGCAAGCGGCTCCACGTCGCGGATTTGCTGCACGAAGACGAACAGCTGCGCGCCGCGGTCGATCGAACGGCCGAGCGCGGACGTCAGTCCCCGCGGAAGGCCGCGCTGCCGAAGCAGCTTGCGCACGGGCGGCATGGAAAGCAGGGCCGGCACGGGAAGCGGATGCCGGTGGAATCGGACCGGAACGCGCACATGCGCCAATCGGCCAAGCCTGGCTTCCGCTCGGAGCGCGGCAGGCGGGGTTGCGGACAAGAGCACGTGAGTGCCGTCCGGCGTGCGCGCGTTCTCGGCGGCAAAGTGCAGCATCGGGTCGCCGTGATAGGGAAACGCGTCGATCTCGTCGACGATGACAAGATCGAATCCTTCGCGGAAGCGAAAAAGCTGATGCGTCGTGGCGAGCGTGATCTCGCCCTGCTCCCAGCGCTGCTCGCTGCCGCCGTACAGCGTGACGACCGCCGCGCCCGGGAACGCTTTGCGAATGCGCGGATCCAGCTCCAGCACGACATCCCGCCTGGGCGTGGCAATTAGCGCCCGGCCGCCACGGGCCAATGCCGATGCGATGAGCGGGAAGATCATCTCGGTCTTGCCCGCTCCCGTCACGGCCCAGAGCAGGAACCTGCGGCGGGGCTGCCGGGGGTCGCCCGGGGCGTTGATGTAAGCCAGCGCTGCGGAAGCGGCGGCCGTCTGCGCGGGGCTGAGGTTCCAGACGGCGAGATCGGGCGCCGCAGCTTGGCGCGGCATGGCTCGAGCCGCCGGCATGATGGGCTCGGACCGCGGGCTCACGGCGGGCGAACTGCCGCCGGCGTCGGGAGAGCCCGGCGAGCCGAGGATGAGCAGGCCGCATTCGCGGCTGCGGCCCATGGTGAGGCACGCCTCGCAGTACGCGCATGCGCGGCCGCACGCGGCGCATGGCGTTCGGCGCATGCGCGCCGTGCCGCTGCCGCAGCGCTGGCAGCGGAGCCGCGGGCGCGGCCTGGCGCCCAGCGCTTGCCGCCACCGCAGCAGCCGGGGCTGCGGCTGCGGGGCGACCGCGCCGCCGAGGCGCAGCCGGCCGAGCAGCGCGGCCAGCTGGAGCGCGGGCGCCCACGCGCTCCAAGTCGCCGGCACGGCGCCGGCCGGCCCGGCCGCGCCCGCGGCCTCGAGCAGGGCGAGCGCCTCGCTGACGAGCAGCGCTCGTCCCTGCAGCAGCGCAGCGGCGCGGCAAGCGCGCGCCGCCAGCGCATGCGCGTCCGCGCGGCCGGCGCCCGGCTCGGCCGCGCGCGGCACATGCGCCGCATGTGCCGCAGGCTGCCGCGGAACCGGCAGCCCCAGGCGGGCGTCGCCCGCCCACGCGTCCGCGATCAAACGCGACAACGTTTGATCCAAGCGCCGGCCCGGCAGGCGCCCGCCGGGCCACCGCTCCGCAACGGCCAGCGCATGGCCGAGCGGCAGCGGCTCCGTCCAGGCGACCAGCCGTTCCGCCTCGCCAGCCTCCCCAGCTCCGGCTGCGGGCTGTCGATCGTGCACCCGGCTAGGCGCGTCGTTCCCCTTTTCTCGAAACGCCAGCTCCGCCTCCGCCCGATACCCCGGATCAAGCCAATACGCCGTATCGATCTCGGGCGCCAGCGACCAGCCCGCCCAAGAGCGCTTGCCTGCGGCAACCGCATACACAACAACCTTCACTTGTTCTCCTCCTCCGCATGCCATGCGCCCGAAAAACCAAAAAAGCACGCCCACGAACCGCCTTCCGGCAGTCCTACGGGTGTGCTTCACTCGTCGAAATATTCAGTTGGTCTAATTATACATCGCCCTCCCAAGGCACGCAATCCTTCCGCGCGTTCGCCTGCCGATCCGTCGCCGATCAGAACGGCAGCTTCGACAAATCCGCCGGATCCCGCAGGTCGATCAGGACGGCATGCTCCCTCTCGGATACGATGCCCTCCGCCTGCAGCATCCACAGCAAGTGCGTCGGTTCCAGCGGCTTCCCGCTGCTTTTGCCCGATTGCCCGGACCCGTCCAAGCCCGCGGACGCAGCTCCGCGACCGCCGACTCTCCACCGCCAAACCGCGCGTAACCGTTGCCATTTTCCGGGGTGCCCGTCATGCTTCTTCGCCTCGTCTGCCTTTTCGACAGGGGAAGCCGGCGCAAGCGGCGGCAACTCAGCAGCCGAAGTCGTCTCGCGAACGGCCTCATGACCCCGCGTTCCGTCCCCTGGCCCGACGTCCATCCGGTTCGCCATCATCTCCGCGCTTTCGCCCGCATGTACCCGCACATTCATTCCGTGTTTGGCAAATACCCGCGCAATGCTCAGCGTGTCGTCCTCCGAGCCGTTGTCGACGATCGTCACCTTCACGTCCGTGCCGGTCATATGCGAGAAACGGCGAAGCGAGCGCATATACCATTCCATCCGCGCCCCCTCGTTGCCGGCGATCAGCACGTAATGCTTGGCGCGGCGTTCGCGCCCGAGGCGCATAGCCGAGAAGACGTAGACGACGGCGGCAGCGGCAACGTAGCAGCCCAGGATCCATAATAATACCGTAATCAAAGGCGTCCACCTCCTTTATGTGACATCATATGCCGCCGCGCGCCCAGAGGTTACGGCCATTTGTGGACAAGAAAGGGGCTTTCGGCGACTCGCGCAACAATCTGCGCGGAGGCGACGACGCGTGACGGCAATCAACCTCATGCGCGGAGGTAGCGCATCGTTCCATCCGCATGCATCGCGGTTATTCCGGTCATCCCTTCGATCAGTTCGTTCCCATAATGCCCTTCAACCGCGAAAAAGGCCCCCGCATCGATGCGGAAGCCTTTTTCGTTCGTATGTATAGCCCGTTTACAGCGTAACCCAGCCAAACTTGATGGAGTGAATGACGGCCTGCGTGCGGTCGTCGACTTCCATTTTCTGCAAAATGCTGCTTACATGGTTTTTGACCGTCTTCTCGCTGATGAACAAGAATTCGCCGATCATCTTGTTGCTCTTGCCCTCTGCCATCAACCGAAGCACTTCTGCCTCCCGGCGCGTCAGCGGATTGTCCTCGCTCGGAATGAACTTGACGCCGGTTTCCCTTGCCGCCGCCGCTCCGGAGGTCGCGCCGATCTCGTCGAGATAGGTCATGCGGCGAAGCTGGTTGATCAGCTTGCCCGTCACCTTCGGGTGGATGTACGCATAACCGTTCACGACGGAACGAATCGCGTTCGCCAACGCTTCCGCTTCCATATCCTTTAACAGGTAGCCGCTCGCGCCCTTGCGAAGCGTCTCGAAAACGTAGCTCTCGTCGTCGTGAATGGAGAGTATAATGACTTTTACTTCCGGGAAAATATCGCGGAGCCGTTCCGTCGCCACGACGCCGTTCTCGATGGGCATGTTGATGTCCATGAGCACGACTTCCGGCTTGTTCTGGTTGCAGAATTCCAATACCTGGATTCCGTCGTTGCATTCTCCGATGACTTCCAAATCATCTTCCATATTGAGAATCCGCTTAAGCCCTTCGCGGAATAGCTGATGATCGTCAGCAATCAATACTTTGATTTTGCGCTTGCCGCTAGAAGCTTTCATTTCGATCGTCATTCGTCATTTACTCCTTTCTAGTTTCCGCGTTGATGGGGATATGAATCGTGATTTTGGTGCCTTCGTTGATCGCGGATTCGATCTCCATCCTCCCTTCAAGCAGCTCCGCCCGCTCGCGCATGCCGATCAACCCGAAATGGACGCTGTTTTTGGCTTTGGATTCAATCAGGCTCGGTTGGAATCCGACGCCGTTGTCTTTGACGACAATTTTCACCATTTGCGCTTGATAGTTCATTTCGAGCGAGACATAAGACGGATTCGCATGCTTGAACGCATTGCTGAACGCTTCCTGCACCATGCGGTAAATCGCAGCTTCCATGGCCGAGGGCAGCCGGGCTTCCTTGCCGATCGTTTCGAACATCGTGCGAATCTTGCTTTTTTCTTCGTAATCCTGAATATACTTGCGAAGGGTAGGCACGAGTCCCAGATCATCCAACGCCATCGGACGCAAATTGAAAATGATCTTGCGGATCTCCTCGATGCCCGAACGTACCTGACTCTTCAAATCTATTAATTCTTCCTGCACGATTTGAAATTCCTGCTTCATCAGCATGCGTTCCGCAATTTCCGTCCTAAGCACTATATTCGCAAGCGATTGCGCCGGGCCGTCATGGATCTCCCGCGCGATTCGTTTGCGCTCTTCCTCCTGGGCCAAAATGATCTTCAGCCCGATCTGCTGTCGGTTCTTGGCGGACTCCAGGATACGCGTCACCTGATTCAAGTCTCCGGACAAGTACTCCAGCACCACGTTGATCTTGGAAGCGATCGATTCCGCCCGTTCGATGGACTTCTCGACATTGCGGACCCGCTTCTGCAATTCGTCGCGGCGGGCTTTCAGATACGTTTCTTTTTCCCGGAACATCATTAGATCCAGCTGAAGCTGCGTCGCTTTCTCGTAGGCCGTTTTGATGTCCTCTTCTTTATATCGGACAAAGTCCCGGCTGACTTCAGTCAACCGGATCCTTGCCCGGCGGTAGTCCAGCTCGAGCTGGTCCACCTTATCGATAATATTCCCGGCTTCTTCCAGTACTTGGCTCAATTCTTGGCCCAGCGAAAACATTTCTTTGCGCGCAGATTCGCAAATCTCGAAAATCTGATATTTGCTGTCCTCCATGACAAGAACGGCGTTCTTGATGACTTTATCGATATCGTCCACGCGATAATCCATGCTTCCCCGGCCCACTTTCTGCATGTTCTACTAATTCTATCATATCACATAATCAGTCGCAGGCATCCATATCATTCGACGGTAATCGTGCCCAATTTTCCATCCCAATTTACGCGTAGGCCTAATTGCTCGGATACGAGGCGAATCGGGACAAGCGTGCGTCCGCTGCGGGTGATCGGCGCGACTTCGGATTGCTTTCGCACGCCCGTCAGCACGAAATCGTTACGTCCGACCCACATTTCCAGCAATTGTCCGCCGCGCAGCACGGAGACGCGTTTCAGCGCAGCGTCCCAATCGATCTGGGCTCCCATGGCTTCGGTCACGAAGCGCAGCGGGAGATACGTCGTGCCGTTCAGCAGCAGCGGCGCCACGTCGAGCTTATACGCCTGGCCGCCGACGGTGGCGTTCTTGGAGCCCATCTTCAAGCCGATCTTCGCTCGCGGCGGCTCGGGCACGACCGCCGGGTACTGGAACGCAAGGTTGTCGAACGCCAGCGCGCCCGTCAGCGCGCGTTCGTCCTGCCCGTCTTCCAGCGAGGCGACGTAAAGCCGCTTCAACGTGACGGGATAGGCCATTCCTTCGGCCGCCAAATTTACTTTTATCGTCTTCCATCCGGTCCAATCCACTTGCTTGGCCAGCGTGATCAGGTGCGCGGCGCCCTTGCTGTCGATAAACTCGGCCCGTGCCCAGTTCAGGCTGCCGTCGCCCATCACGTCGATGGTCATCCCGGACGGGCTGCCGTCCACTTTGCGGCCCGTGCCGTTCAGGACGGCATAAGCGGCCTTCGTCCCGCTTCCGCCCGTAAAATCATACTGCAGCTGCACGACGCTCGAACTATTCGTCCCGGGCAATCCCGCGACGACGGAGGACGTGCCTACTACACCATTCGTACCTTGGAACGAAATTGGATAGGTCTGGCTCTCGAAATCTTCGAATTTTTTGTCGGCGCCCGCGGTAAGTACCGCCATCGTCGAGAAATTGTCGTAATGGGCAATGACGTAACCGGCTTCCGCGGACGGGTTCACGGCATCGATCGTGAGCGTGCCGTCCTTCACGGAGCCCGTGAAGCCGCGCAGCTCCCATTTGATCGAGGCTGCCGGAACCGTCATTTTGCGGCCGTCCTTCAGCGTGGCATGCACGGGAAGCGCCATGGATTTGCCTTGCTCGAGCACGAGCGAGCCGGCATCCACCGTCATGGAGGCGATGGCGTCGCCGCCCACGATCTCGATCGGCAGCTTGTCGCTTGCGTTGCCGGATTTTACGGTAATGGTCGTCGTGCCCGCTTTGGCCGCCGTGAACGTGTTGCCCGAGAAGCTGCCCAGCGCCGAGCCGACCAGCCATTGCGGCTGCAGCGTCCCGGGATCGATCGGATTGTAGAACGTATCGTAGGCTTTCATCGCGTACGTCGCCTGCTGTCCGACGAACAGCACGCTGCTGCCGCTCGCTTTGATGCCCATCAGCGCGCCCGCGGGCGCCGTCGAGAAGACGCCCAGGCCGTTCGCGACCAGGCGCTGCGTCACGCCGTATTCCGTCGGAAACGCGAGCTGCGCCGCCGTCTCCCCGAGCGGGCGGGAGATCATCGTCGTGGATCCGCCGCCGTCCAGGTTCATCCCTTTCCATACGCCCGCCTGCACCATAATCTGCTGCAATTCGGAGAGCGTTACGCCCAAGCTGTTATCGCTGTCCTCCACCGTGATGATGAACGCCTTGCTGCCGTCCTTCGAGTACCCCAGCGCCGTGCGCGCGCGGTCGCTGTTCGGACTGATGCTGCTCGTGCTGCGGGAGAAGGATGCCGCGGCGCCGCCGTTGACCAGGATGGTATGTCCGCCGATCAGCATTTGCAGCGAGCCCGGGTCGATCTTCTGGCCGGTCGATTGCGCGATCAGATTATAGCTGGCCGAGACTTGGGTTCCCACCTGCAAATGCGCGCGCGCGTATTCGGCCGCCTTGCCGTGCGTCCGGAGAATATATCCGTCGGCCGGCACGCTGCCCGCGATCATCTTATTGTCGGCGAACTGCGTGACGACGCCGTTCTGCACCAGAATTTCCGTCGGCGTCGTGGAGCTGTCGGTGATGTCCGGTCTCGTCTGCGTCCAAGCGCCCGTATAGATGTACATGGCGTTGGCATGGCTGAACGCGTTGTCCGGCTCCGTCTTGTAAGCCGCCTTGTTGATGCCGGACAGCGGGAAGACGGAACCGTCGGCCGCCGTTACCGCCCCTTCAAAACCATATGTATCAATCGTCGGCTTATGCTCGTTCGTCAGCGCGAAGGCATACATGCCCGTCAGCTGCGAAGGGCTCGAGACGAGCTGTCCGCCCGTCACTTCGGCGCCGATCGGATTGCCTTTGCCGCTGGCCGTATTGAAATAATCCCCGTTCACGCCGGCTACCGCGCCGGTTTGGCTCACCATGTTGCCGACCGAGCCGACGCTCGATACGGAGCCTGCCTTGCCGTTCATGACATCGAGCTTCACGTACGGATTCGTCAGGTCCACTTCGATGACATGCACCTTCGAAGGCGTTGCTCCGGCCTTGCCGGTCCACGAATAATCGACGCGCTTGGCGCCCGACGTAATCATTTCCGCATTGATCTGCACAAGCTGCTTGAGTGCGGCCTGCACGGCATTCGTGTTCGTTCCGTTAGCCGCTGCCGACGCAAAGGCCGGTACGGCAATCATCAATGGCTGCGCAAGCAGCGAAGCCCCAAGTGTCCATATCAGCAAGCGTCTGCCGTTTTTGCCCGGCATCCGGTTCGTCTTCTGTTCGTTCCGCATTTCTCTAACAACTCTCCCGTCTCAAAGTCTAGTAGTTTAGACTAAGAAACCAATGGAAAAGTTACGTCTGATAGAATAGTCCTATCAGCCTCTATTAACCGACAAAAAAAAGCTATCCGTGTCGATTCGACCGGATAGCCCTATTTCTACTAAATATCGAGGAAATTCACGTAGTCCAGCAGACGCTTCACCATCACGGCCGCTTCCGCGCGCGTCGCTTTGTTCTTGCCGCCGAACTTGTTCGCCGCCTGGCCGCTGATGATGCTCGCTTGGACCGCTTTCGCGACGTCGTTCTGCGCCCAGGTGCCGATCTTGCCGCGATCGGCGAACCGTTTTAAGATATTGCCGGCGGTATCCGAAAGCGTGATCTGAACGCCGGCGGCGCTGGCCGCGCGAATCATCATCGTCGCCATCTCTTCGCGGGTGACCGCGTTGTTCGGCTTGAACGTGCCGTCCGTCATGCCTTGGACGATGCCGGACGTGGCGGCCGCCCCGATGTAAGCCGCGAGGACCGTGGACGTGTTCACGTCCTTGAATTTCCCCGCTGCCGCCTTATCGCCGCTAAGCCCGAGTCCTTTCGCGATGAACATCGCGAATTCGCCGCGCGTAACGGGTTTATTCGGCGCAAAGGTCGTGAGCGTGCTGCCTTCGACGATATACTTGTTGGCCATAAGCAAAATGTCGTTCTGTGCCCAGTGCTTCGTCAGATCGGTATATTTCGTCGCGCCTTTCACGACGGCATATACGCTGTTCCCTTTCCGTTTGAACATAATCACGGATTGACCGTTGACCTGCGTTACCTGCGTCGGCACGTACGAAACCTTGTTCGTCTGCGGATCCAGCCAGACGACCGCCGTTTGCTTGCCGTCCACGTTCGCGGAAGTGGTAATCGTGCGGGTTACGTATCCGCTCAGGTTGTCCACCGGTTTCGTCTGCCCGTTGTTCGAGACCGCCAGCTGAAAGCTGACCGGACTCACGAGCGATTGCGCCCCTAAGCTGCCGAGCTGCGTGTTCAAAGCGCCGGCCAGGGAACCTGCGCTCGTGTCGATGGAGACGATCAATTGTCCGACTGCCCCGGCCGCGTTCATCATCTGCGCCAGTTGCGGGAAGTTCAGCGCGCTAAGCGGAATTTCGTACGTGACCGCTTTGTACGCGACGACGATCGAGGCATTGGAGGTCAATTTCTTGGCGTCCTCCATCGCCCCCAGCGGAAAGGCGACGATCGCCGCGTTTTCCGTACTCGGTACGGTAAAGACGACGCGAGGCAACGTGCCGCTGACCGAACGTACCGCATTATACGCATTCGTCATTTTCTCTGCCGTAATGGCGTACTGATTGGTCGGGATACCGGCGGGAGATACGGCGGACGAGGTTGTCGCAACCGATGTTTTGATCGCTATCCCGCCGCCGGTCGCCACTTCGAAGTCTCCTCCGGCGTTATCGGCCCACGTTGTCTGATTCGCCGCGGACACATCGGTAAAGGATGCCGGCATAACGCCCGTTGTCGAGCGGGGGCCGATGCCCGCGTTGCTGTAGCTGACTTTCACAGCGTCTCCGATGCTTATCGCAGGATACACCGTGAGCACGACAGCGGCGCCGCTAATCGTAGCATTGGAAATCGGACGCGTGACATTGTTTACTTTCACCGAGAATTGCGACGTCGTTGGCGTGTAGCCCGTGTTCAACGGCGCCGAGAAGCTGACGGTAATCGTGCCGCCCTTGGCGATAATTCCGTTCAAAGCAAGCGATGATGACCCGTTGCTGCCGTTGGTCGGCATGCTGCTGAAAGCCGGCGCCGCATTGCCGCCGAGATCCGTTAGCGCGGGAGATCCGCCAAGATAGGAGACAAGCACGGCATCTCCCGTCAATGTCGCCGCCGAGAGCGTCAATATGACCTGCGCCCCGCTGATTCTGACGTTGTAGACCGAACGCGCCGAACCATTGACCGTGACGATGAATGCCGATGTCTGCGGAACGAGCGACGAGTTCAACGCCTCGTTATAGGACAACGTAACGGTCGATCCGGATGAGGTTAAGCTTTGCAGTGCCGGGGCTAATTGGTCCTGGCCGTTCTGCACGTAAAAATTGCTGAAGGAAGCCAGCTGGTTGCCTGCCAGATCCTTGAGCGGATACGATGATGAACTTGAGTAGGATACCGACACGGTTTGTCCAGTCGACGGAGCAGCACCGTTGAACGTTAGGAATACGATATTATCCGAACTCGAGATATTCGTAACCGATCGATAAGAATTATCAACGTATACCGTGAACTGCGAACTCGCATAGGAGCTGACTGACGCCAATTCTTCGCTGAAAGTCAAGAGAATCATGTTGCCGCTGACCGAGCCGCTTGCTTGAACCGGCGGCGTCGTATCCGGAACATTGGTCACGTTGACGTTGGAGAAGTTGGCCGCCGCCGTGCCATCCAAATCCTTAATCGGTCTCGAGCCGGCGGAGTATGACACCTGAATGACTTGTCCATACGAAACGGCGCTTTGGAGCGTAAGCGTTACGACATTGCCGCTGATGCTTACGTTCGATACCGTGCGGCCGGCACCGTTTACCGTCACGTAGAAATTAGCACCAACCGGGGTCGCTGCAGCGCTTTCGTTCAAATTTTCGTTGAAGGTAATGGCGATTTTGGTCGAACCAATCAAATTCGCCCCCGTTACCGTAGGCGGACCATAGGAGCTGTTCGACGTCCTAAACCTCCATGCATATTGATTGAGAATCCCCTCATATTCATTTCCGACCAAATCGGTTACCGCGCCTGAGGCTATTTCAACGTAATATTCCGTATTCGCGACCATCGTTCCATTAACGGCAATGCGCAGCTTGCGGTTATTTGACGAATCGATGGAGATCGTGGTAGGTATAGACGAATTGCCGGCAGCCGGCTTGACATTGATTGCCGACGCATTGGAACCAAGCAAGATTGGCTCGTTGAACGTCGCCTCTAGAATCGTCCCTTGCAATGGGACGTTCTGGGCGTTGTTTGCCGGTAAAATCAAGACCATCGTAGGCTTATCATTGTCCTGCGTAACCGTGAAGGACCATGAAGACGATCCCGATATGCCGGCGAAATAGTTTCCTTTCGCATCCGAGAACGCTTGCCCGCCAATTTCCACGTAGTAGCTTGTGTTGCTAGCGTAATTTATGCTGCTGTCCGTTACCGTGATCTTCGTCGTCCCTCCGCCGCTAACCTTGGAGGACGTGACGGGAATGCTTGTGAAAACGGCACCGGAAGGCTGCGAACGAATCGTAATATTGCCTGCTCCCGGATACACCGGCTCGGAGAAATTCATTTCCAGGCTGACCGTTTTCGTTGCTTGCGCGCCTATCGGTTTACGGTCCGACAGCAGCGTCGGCGGCGTCGTATCGTTACCCGGGTCCGTCACGAAGCTCCACGTTCTCGCATCCGAGATGCCCTGATACAGCTTTGATGAATCCGATGCATCCTTAAATGCGTTCGGATCGATCAAAACGTAGAAGCCCGTATTCGGAGCCAAATCGGATGGGTTAATGATAACGTCCGTCCCGCCGTTTGAGCCGTTTGGCACATACGATACGCTGCCCGAGTTGACGTTAATCGTTTGCACCGTCGAATTATCGGAGATTCGATTAAGCGTGATCGTTCCCGTATTGGCAACAACCGCCCTGTTGAAGCTCAATACAAGATTCGTGGATACGCTGACCGCGTAAGAATCGTCAGCCGGCTGCAGCGTTGGATTGCCCAGCGGCGGAGCCGTGGTCGTAAACCTCCATTGCCCCGAGCCTACGCCTGCAAAAGAGTTGCCTGCCGCATCCTGGAAGGCGCCGCTCGGTACTCGGACTTCATAGTTGCTGCTTCCATTCAAAACGTTTGGAAGCGTGACGCTGATGGTACTGGTAGAGCTACCGCTAACCCCAATCGAATTAACACTGATCGACTGTTCATCGGATGACTGCGCCGTGTTCTTTACCGTGATGCTTCCGATCGCCGCATAGACCGGCTCGCTGAACTTCATCGTAAGCGTCGTGCCAACGCCTGCCGTTCCCCCATTCGCGGGAATGAACGGCGCTCCGGAGTTCAGTACCGGAGCCGTCGTATCCGCCGAAGCGACCGTCGTAAAGCTCCAACCGACCGCGCTCGTCAATCCGGCAAAATTGGCATTGTTGCTTTCATTCAAGAAAGCGCCTGCATCGATCGTGACATAATAGCTCGTATTGAGGGCGAAATTCGAGCTCGGCGAAATCGTCACGACATTGCGGTTGTCGCCTGAACCGATAGCCACTCTGCTGTCGGAGGCAACGACGAAAGATTCGACGACGACGTTGTCCAGCTGCCTGTGGAGCTGAATCGTCGCGCTGCCCGTTCCTTTCTTGACGTTCTCGTCGAACGTAAGGCTAAGGTTGGTATTCGTCGGAACGTTCGACGTGCTGGCCATCGGTAACTTGTTGATAATAACCGGACCGCTCGAAGCGGCTTTAACCTTCGTCGGTCCTGCGGTCAATCCGCCTATGACAACCTGCAGGACCAGTAATGCTGCGACTATGAATGATACCCAACTGCGAATACGTACCAAGATTCCCCACTCCCCAAATAAAGACACTCGTACTATAGTTTTCGGCTGGGAGCCGGATGAAATGAAGATGTTCGCGTAAAATGCCTGCCGTCTATCTGATCTTTCGCGCATAAAAAAGCCGCCCCTTCGCAGGAGCGGCTCTCTACGTATAAACTTAACGCAACGCGTCGGCCTTCAACTTATCGGCTTTGTCCACGCGTTCCCACGGGAAATCGATGTCCGTACGGCCAAAGTGACCGTAAGCGGCCGTTTTGCTATAGATCGGACGACGAAGGTCAAGCATCTTGATAATGCCTGCCGGACGCAGATCAAAGTTATTCTTAATGACTTCTACGAGTACTTCTTCATCAACATTGCTAGTGCCGTACGTATCTACGTTGATGGATACCGGGTTAGCAACGCCAATCGCGTAGGCAAGCTGAATTTCGCATTTATCCGCAAGACCGGCTGCCACGATGTTTTTTGCCACATAACGGGCTGCATACGCTGCGGAACGGTCGACTTTTGTCGGATCCTTGCCGGAGAAGGCACCGCCGCCGTGACGGGCGTAACCGCCGTACGTATCGACGATGATTTTGCGGCCGGTCAAGCCGGCATCGCCTTGCGGGCCGCCGATAACGAAACGGCCGGTAGGGTTAATGAAGTATTTCGTTTCTTCGTCCAGCCATTCAGCCGGAACGACCGGTGCGATGACATGCTTGCGGATATCCGCTTGGATTTGCTCCAGCGTGACCTCTTCGGCATGCTGCGTGGAAACGACGATCGCGTCAACGCGTTTCGGTTTTCCATCGACATATTCGATCGTGACTTGCGTTTTGCCGTCCGGACGCAGGTATTCAAGCGTACCGTTCTTGCGTACTTCCGACAATTGACGCGAGATACGGTGAGCAAGCGCGATCGGCAGCGGCATCAGCTCAGGCGTTTCGTTCGAAGCAAAACCGAACATCAAGCCTTGGTCGCCGGCTCCGATATCTTCGTTCTCTTGACGAACGTCTACGCCTTCGCGGGATTCCAGCGCTGCGTTGACGCCTTGCGCGATGTCCGCGGATTGCTCGTTAAGCGACGTCAAGACAGCGCAAGTGCTGGAGTCGAAGCCGTATTTGGCACGCGTATAACCGATTTCTTTGATGGTGCGACGAACGATCGACGGGATATCGACGTAATCCGCGCTCGTGCTGATCTCGCCGATTACGAGCACCAAGCCGGTAGCAACGGATACTTCGCATGCAACCCGCGCATAAGGGTCCACTTCTAGAAATGCATCCAAAACCGCGTCAGAGATCTGATCGCATATTTTGTCGGGATGGCCTTCCGTAACGGACTCGGACGTGAATAGATGGCGTCCTTTAAGTGACATTTAAACCTCAACCTCCTGTACCTCGATAAATTTTAAGTATGATGCATAACCTGCAACGGTTGCTGGGACTCTATGAAGAAATCGTCGTCCCATAAGGGATCTAACGCTGAACGTTTCGATTCCAAAAAATGAACCTTTTCCAATGTGGAAAAGGTCTCATTAAGAACTCTCTAAAACAGTATGATACCGAAACTGTCGCTTTGTGTCAATGGTAATGGGTACTTTCCCGCGCCTGTTTACAGACCTTTAAGCACTTGCTCGGCATGTTGGACGAGTCTTTTGGTAATGCTGCCTCCAACAGAACCCGCATCGCGCGTAGCCAGCTGCGACCAATTTACGTGAGCGCCTCCGGCACCGGCGGTACCGCCTAGCTCCGAACCAAACTCGGTATCTGCCCCACCGGCCGTACCGCCGGTCATCAGACCAAGCTCGGCTGCGATTTCGTATTTCATTTGGTTCAGGGCTTGCGCACATTCAGGCACGACTTTACGATTGCTTCTCGACATTGTAAGCACCTCCTAATGGGATGCTTGTATTGTGTGCGGAATTCCGGCTTTCGAAGCGGATAAGTTGTTGTCAGTTCGGGTAAAAATAACTATTGCTGGACCTGCAACTCGTAAGAACCGCGCACCATCACGGTCAAACCTGTTTTCTGCCCCGGTGCCGGAGTCACGCCTCTCCCGCCTCGCGGGAACAAGATAAGATGGTTATTCGGAACCGGCTTACTATTCGTAATATCCGTTCCATCCGTAAGGTCCGAAATCCCGTTGCTGTCCGCGCTGTAGGCTACAGCCTTTCCGGCGCGAACGATGAACTCGGTGCCATCCTTCGCAATCAGACGCTTCCCGACCGGCACCGTCACGACTTCGACTTTCTGCGCGCCGGTACCTTGGCTCGAATCCGTCTGGCCTCCGCCCTGCTTGGCAAGCTCGGCCTTCACCAAGTCAGCGACTTGCGTATCGATGTAGCTCTTGGTGACGACCGGGTCATTGACGGAGCCTGGCGTGACGACAGCGCTATCTCCTTCCGCGAGGGTAGGAATTTTCAACCCTATCCACAGGGCTGCACCTACGACCGTGATCGAAAGCGCCAGCTTCTTAGCATTAAACTTCACTATTCAGTCCTCCTTGCTTTTCTTTAATTTTCAATATCCGATTACTAGGTTATATCGGCATGAATGCTCAAATTCATAAAAGAAGAGCCGGATATTTATCCACCGGCTCTGCGAAGTTGGTTGGAAAGGATGCCTTAGATAGCAGATAGCGTTATTACGTTGTTCAACGACGCTATTGTCTTTCAAACCACGTCAATTCTTTGGTAGCAAGCAATACTTTTGCTCCCGCTACTTCGTCATATACATTCAATTTATAGTTTTTCATCAATTGAATGTTTGACAGTATGTCCGAATCACTAAATACAAATTCAAGTGGGATGCTTGTTCCGTATTTTAGAGAAGCTACAGATGCTGACTGACCTCCGGTAGGCGGCTCTTCCGTGCTGCTTTGATTAATCGCAAATTCCTTAGTATACGTTGTTTTTCCATAACCTTGGTCAACGAACTCAAACAGCAATTTATGATCTCCCGCGACGTAATCATAGGCTGGATCCAAGACCAAATCATAATCCATGTTCATTTTCACGCCATCCACAGTCGTGCCCGAAACACTAAACGTTGCTTGAATATTGCGCATGCTGAGTGCGTAGGCAGAGAATTTGATGGCGTTGAAATCATTTTTAATGACAGGCGTTTCATTTTTCATGAGATAGGATACTGGATTGACGGTGATTACCTCATCCGTAGTCGTATCTGTTTTCACTTTTACTCCATTACCGATGATAAGGCGATAATTATTCAAATTAAATGATTTTGTAAATTGCCCCCAAGCCGAGATAAGCGCTTTTCCATTTGAAGTTAACTTATCTTTTACGGGAGTAAACGTTACCGGTACGATGACTCCTGCATCATCCTCCAAATAGCCGCTGAGGTCGGACATTAACGCTGCTCTCGCTTCCATGTTTGTCATTTCGAATTCGGTATAAAGATAGTTGTTTTCTTCATTCGTGTACACGTTCGCATTAATTAATTTAACGTTTGATTTGCTACCAACATTATTGATGGCATATATGCTTTGGTTGGAAATTTGAGGAATGGATGATACAGCTTGGCTTGAATACTGATACAACTTTTTGGCATTGGCATCCTTTTGCGATTGCGTTAAAACAAAACTGATTTTATCCACCGTTGTCGTGTATGGGATCTTCGAGAAAACTACCGTATGATAGGTGCCATTCGGTGCAATATTAATCGTTTGATCCAATCCCACAGCAGTACTTTGAGCGTCGACTTTAACGCCATTGATCAGAAAGTATCCCGTTAAATCAGAAGGTACACTCTTTGATGAATTACTCTTATTAGTAATACTCAATTCGGCCAGTAGGATATCATCGTCGCCAGATGGGGTCCTTTGAATGGAGCTTAGTTGTACGGAATAATCGTTATTATAGGTAAACGAACCTCCTACGCTTCCTTCCTGACTCTCGGTTTGAACATTGTAAATTCCAAGCAAATAGCTTTCTTGCGCATCGGTAGCAGCGCTCTTTACAACCAATTTCAGTGCTTTGGATTGCAATGACTTAGGAATGGTGCCAGATAAATTGATATCCTGCTCGATTTTCGGCAACAATACTGTATTATCGCTTTTAGCAAATGTTAAGGGATAAGAAATATTGTCTGGCGTTTGAATTGAAAATTCAAGACCAGGCATCGTTAGAGCAGATACGTCAATGTTATTCAACGTGAAGTCCAAAGCAATGTCAGTACTGCCATCATTCTCATTCAAGATTGCGTTTTTAGCCAAGGTCTGTATTTGTTTCCCCCCAAGATAAACCACTCGGGATTTATTCGCTTCCGTAGCAGACTGAGGTTTTAGCGCAGGCACTTCAAAAGATCCATTCGGTATTTCAATTTTATTCGTATCGTCTTTGGTAAAAGGAATAAGGGCTAGCTTCTTTCCAGTTAGCGTATTAGGAAGCTTAGCATGCAAAGATATAATTTTGCGTTCCTTAGGTTGAAGGGAGGTTAGATCTGCCGTGTTTGCAGCGATATCAAATACGGAATTACTATCCGTTTGAAGCGCAAAACCAAGTTGGCTTAGAGCGGCACTGCTAGAGCCTACATTCTCAAGCAGATAGTTAATCGTTAAATAAATTCCGCTTTGATCTTGTGTTATGTAGTATTGTTTGACTGCGCCTTTTATTTTCGTATTACTAAACAACATCACGCTCGGTTTATACAGAGGCGTTTTGCCGATAGAATTTCCGTTGTATTGGATAGTTGCCAAACTTCGTTCATAGTTAGCAACCGAGAAATCCCACTTTACAATATTGAATGAAAGGTCCGTCAGCTTAGTATTACTGTCTACGGTTGTGTAATAGGTAAGATTTATTGAAGATTTCGCTTCTACATACTTGATATCTTTATCTTCATCCGTCACCGTAGATTTATACGTCTTGCCATTTGAGCTTTTAACTTTGATCCAATAATCAAGTAGATCCAGTGATTGTGTACTATTATTTGTAATGGTTACGGTATAAGCAAGCAGTAGACCCTTTCCTTGCATCAGCAGCTTAGCATCGCGGATTACTAAACTTTTCCCCGTTCCTAATGACACCACTTTACTCGAGAGAGTATTTGACACAGTTGCCGCCGAAGCAACTTTCATCAATGGTATGGGTTGAAAAAGCAAACCTGCAGCTGTTAAAGCCATGATCGATGTCTGCACAATTCTCTTCACATAAATTCCTCCTGTTTCTTATTACTATTATAGACGTTCCTTGACATCTATTTGTTTCGGTCGATGATAGACAACATGTGAGGAATGTATAAAAGACCCCCGTGCATATGCACGGGGGTCTTTTATTAAGCTTGAATCACGATCGGCAAATTATTGAACTTTAACGGACACAGTTCCGACAACACCGTTTTTCGTGATGTAAGAGATAGTTGCTACGCCGTCCTTAGTTGCGGAAGTCGTAATCGTTCCATTTTGTGCAACAGCTGCGACGGAAGAATCAGACGAAGCCCATACGCCACTACCTGCTGGCAAAGCAGTAACGTCTACTCCATACTGATCTTCTACGTACAGATCAGCTTTAACAGAAGTGTCAGTTGCGCCATTTCCAAGGAGAAGTTCTGTTTTGTCAAATGCAACTTTAGCCGCATAAGGAGTTGCATCCGAAGTTGTTACTGCCAGTTCAGCCAATTTGGTTGCGCCTTGGTAAGCAGCAATCGTAGCCGTTCCTTTTGCGTTGGAGAAAATCTTAGAACCTTCTACGTTTACAACGGACAGGTCAGTCGAAGTAATCGAAGTTACGAATGCAGCTTGATCAATTGCAACTGTTTTGTTATCGGATGTCTTACCTGTCACAGTAACAGTTTTTGCATACTTGCCGGTATCACCAGCCGAAGTGTTGGTATCCTTTGCATAAAGCGTACCGATTGTATCGATTGCAAAGTTTACAACCTTGTCATTGCCGATTACCGTAACTTTTTGCTCATAAGACGAGCCAGCTACCGCAGTACCACCGTTTGTGAGGCCGATAAGCAGTGTAGAAGTACCTGCAGCAGCACCTTCAACAGTCAGGCCGTCCAGAGCAGTTACATCGCTTGCAGCTTTTTCAGTTACAGCGAGTGCATAACCAGCTGGAAGCGAAGACATCACACGTCCCCAGTTATCAACAACTTTCACACTGTTAAGGTCGATTACGTCAGAACCGCCAATTCCGTACAGAGTAGCCAGATCTTTCAGACCAGCAACTTTAGTCGGAACTGCTTTTTCTTTGATGTCAACGGTAACTTGGCTTGCGATTTGGTTGTTAACCCAAGCGTAGATTACAGTCGATCCATCCTTAGTATCATCCACGCCGAAGTTCAGAGTCAGTTCGCCTTTGCTGTTCCACTTAGGCGTTACAGTTCCACCACGGTTAGTTGTGAATGTTACTTGAGTGTTGTACGAAGCTTTTGCAAAATCGCCTTTTGCAATTGCGCCACCATAGTTATCACTTGCAACAAAGTTGAAAGCAGCATCTTCACCTTGAGCTACGAGAGCACCAGGACCTTGCAAAGTGAATTTACCAACTTTAGTTGCATCTTCAACTTTGATTGTTACCGAAGTGGAGACGCCATTCTTGGAGTTCAAAGCAGTGATAACGGCCGTACCAGCATTACCTGCAGTGAATGTCAGAACGCCATTCTCGTCGACAGCAAGCGAGTTAGCATCAATGATGTCATTATTGCTAGAGATAAATTGAACATCATCGAATTGAACAATGTTGTCAGTAGTGTTAGTATCAGTAGCTTTCGAATTCAGCACATATTTAGTTCCAGCAGCATCCAAGAAGTTGTAAGGAATTACAACACCTTCATCTCCGGAAGTGATGCGAGTGGATCCTTCAAGCGGTTTAACTGTATCGATTTTCATCGTAACGATAGCGCTACCGTCAGTTGCTTTGAAGGATTTATTTGCGGAAATACCTGTGTCTGGGTTAAGAACAGAAACAATGATAACATCGTCTTTTTCAACTTTGTCGGTTTTCAGATCAACAGTGTAGTCGCCATCAACAATAGTGTAATCAAGCGCTCCTACAGTTGCGTCTGTACCGTCAAGAACATTGACATTCAAGTTCGGGTTTTGTACTTGTTCACCAAATTGGTTGAGTACTTTAATGCCCAATTTTTGGTTGTCAGCAATGACCAATGCTGTTGCGCCGATCTCAATTTTGGAGATTACAGCGTCAGCTACCGTTACTTTAACAGCTTCAGCACCGTTCACACTCACCGAGTATTCGCCAGCTGGCAGATAGTTAGAAGTCACGTTAACCGATTTTTTGTCTTCAGACAGAGTCGTTGTGACAGAATACGGTACATCGTCTTTCTTAACTTCAACTTTCACGGCAGCTTGCTCAGCAGCATTCAAAGCTTGGTTGTATTCAACCGAGATTTTGTTTGCGCCAGTTTGCGAAATCTTCGATACTGTCGCAGCTTGAAGCGTAACAGTAACTTCATACGATTTGCCTTGGTATTCAACCGTTACCTTTGTAGCAACGCCATTAACCAGTGCAGTATCAAGAGCTTTCTTGACTACGCCACCGTCGGAGAACGTTACTTCGATGTTCTTCTCGTCGACGATTTTCGTGGAAGCAACTTTGACAACGTCAGCTGCCAGATCGTAAGTAACTTCTACCAACAGTTGGCGAGTTGCGTTTGTTTGGTAGGAAGGAAGCTCAGGAAGAAGACCAGCTTTAACCGCAGCTGCTACATAACCTTTCGCCCATTCGGATACTTTACCAGTTACAGCATCTGTCGAAGGTTCGATGCCTGCAACCAGGTCAGCAACTTTCGCGATTTGTTCAACCGTTACTTGACCGGATGGACCGAATTTGTTAGCGCCCAGACCGTTCATCAGTTTAGCTTCCGTGGAAGCGCCGATGAATCCAGCTGCCCAGTGAGTAGCAGGAACGTCTTTGTAGACTTTGGCTGCTGCTGCGTTTTCTTCAAGTTGCGTAAGCTTCGTAAGTACTTTCGCGAACTCAGCGCGAGTCATTTGTTTGTCAAGACCAGCGGAACCGTCCGGATACCCGTTGAAGATACCCAGTTCTTTCAGAGCGTCGAACTTTTGTTGTGCTGTAAGATCCGGTGTAGCTGGAGCTGTTGGAGTAGTTGGTGCTGCATCGTCAGCGAACGCTACCGACGCTGTAGTCAGTGTCATAGCTGCTGCCACTAATAGAGATAAACTTTTTTTCATAACCTTTTTTTCTCCTCCTCTAAATTGCTTCGGGTCTTGAGAGTTTTGTTTAGAATATTGTTTGCTCGTTTGTCTCATTAGCCGATTCACCCCCTTTCACGAGTTGAGCATAATTCGTATAAATAATGTCTGCAAAAAGTGATTCCTTGTAGGAACTTGTCGCAGAATCTTGTAAATAAAAGTAGGCATGAAAAAAATGGTAGGGTCCGAACGCCACTATAACATTATACAATGGGCACTTACTAGCGTAAAGGGCTATTTCATAAATAGTACCAGGCCCTTCCAGCGGCTAGTTAAGCTTTCTTACCGCCATCTTCATGTAATTAAACGCAGTGGTTTCAAAAAAGTTGCGATGTCGAGAAAAAAACTTTTAAAAACTTTTTCGCTCGGTATTTCTCGAAATTTTTGTCGATGCGTCGTATGAACCAGGACAGGCTGTCTACCACGGATTTAATTATAGAACGAATGGCCTATTGCCGTCGATAGATAACATTTCCCATGTATAGCGAGCACTACTAAACGCTAGAAATCCATGCAAGAACAAGAAGACTGCCCTGGCATCGCCCAGGCAGTCCTTTGTCAACCATTTTAGTTCAGTTTAGGCAGTCGCTTCAGATCGGCAAGCATTTTGCCGGTGATGATCGCCGCGTCCGAACGGAGCAAGCTGGAATTCGGCTCGAAGGTATATCCCTTTTTCGGATCCTTCGAATCGATAGGGGAACCTTGAATGTAAAGCTTCTTCGCGATTGCAAGCACTGAAGCCTTCGCATAGTAATCGATGTCCGAATAATCTTTGAAGGATTTCTGCAATGCGGCATCTATCTTCTTCGGATCCGTCTCCAGCTTCAGGTTCAATGCACGCGCAAGGAAAACGGCAGCATCTTGTCGCGAAAGGTTAGCGGTCGGTTCAAACGTTCGCGGCTGCGTACCGCGGATGATTCCTTCTCTCGCAGCCGTTTCGATGTAACTGTAATCCCAAAGCGCATCTTGGTTAATGATCGGCGGCACATCATCGAAATGCGGTTTGCTCAGTTCATAGTTCAGCGGAATATCAAGCGCTTTGACGACCATCCGAGTAAACTCCCCGCGCGTCGTGTACATGTCGGCTCCAAAATCGTCAAAATTGGCCGCGTTCATAATGCCCTTCGAGAAAATGGCCTCCATATAGTTGCGCGCATATGGATGATTCGTGACATCCGAGAACGAATACGTCATCTTTGCAACAACATAATAGCCGAATTGATCAAATGGAACGGTGATCGTGTTTTTCTTGGTATCGACGGTTCCGCCCATATTGACCCAGAACTTATTCTCTACATCGTAACGGAAAACCGTAACGATCGTGCCCGCGGTATTCCGAATATTCGGATCAAATGAGAGCGCCAGCGTCCCGCGCTTAGACGTAATCAATTCACGATCGTCCGGACGCTCATCGTATGTTGGAATCTTCGTTCCTCCAGGTCCGGTTGCGCCTGGATACTGATATGGGTCTACGCCCATCTTGAGCGGATCGTAGCTCGGCGTAGTGGTATCGTCCGCAAGCCCGGCATCGATCCAATAAACAGGGCTGGATTTCGAGAAGCGAGTCGGGAACGAAACTCTAAACCGGGTACCGAAGTTTTGCATGATCAAATCAAAATCCGGCGGCGGGCTGTCGTATTCGCGGCGGTCAACGACGCCGTCTTCGGGGTTGGCGATCGCGAACAGCAGTTTATGTCCCGTAAATACTTGGTCTTTCAAATTCGCCGGCACGTTGAAGTCCCTTCGAATGAGCGCCGTTCCTTTCGGGAAGGTCAATGAAACCGCGCCATCAAACACTTTATTCGTGGTGCCCATGTCATTCAAAAATTGCGCGCCCGGAATGTTGGTTGGCGTATAGGTAACCTCGATGAAATTGCTGACTTTATCCGAGGCGCTCTCGATCGTGAAACTGATCTTATTCACGCCCGGTTTGAGCCCGTTAATGGTTGCCTTGTAAGCATTCGGATATTCGATGCCGTTGATCGGATTATTATCGGCATCATAAGAAAATTTATCCGCTGCCACTTTGTTAATTGTTACCTTGTCCGCGCCCTTGGCATTGATGATGACATCGACGAAGTTCTTGTTTACGATGCCCTCTGCCGGCAGATACGGACGAAGGATTTTATAGGGCAGTACGGTTGGGTCGACTTCCAGGCGATAGGTTGCCTTAGGACCGGTCTCTCCGCTGTTGAATACATTGAATAGATAAACGCTGGAGCTGCCGTCGGAATTCAGCTCCTGCTTCTTAAGCAAGAATTCGAAGGATTGCTTCGACACGTCATAACGCACGACCAAATTCCCGTTAATGCTGGCGTTGGCCGGATACATGCCCATCGGAGTATCGCCATTCACGATTTGGAACGGATCCGTTAGTTTCCATGTAATCGGCGTCGTCAACGACGCGCCTGCAATCTTTAAAATATAATCGCTGGCCGGAACGTGATTGGTCGTGCCGTCCGGTGCCATGAGCGAAGTCATTTTGCTGATGACTTCACCGGGCGATTTTCCCAAATCGATAAAATCGAACGTTCCGTACACGTTCATGAACGCTTCCGTCGTGTTGTAAAGCGCTCCGTTCTTCGTGAAATGCGGGTCATTCGTTATCGGCTTCGGATCCGTGATCGCATCCTCGAACGTGAACGGGAAGATGCCTAATGTGTCCGGCGCAGGAATTACCGGAAGGTTGGTTGGAACTTTGTTGACGGTAACGACTTTCTCATAGTAGCTCTTCGAACTCTGGAAAACAAACTTGATCGAGTTTTCACCGTTAAACAACGCGTTGAGCGCATCCGTATAAACATTCGTTCCGATTGAAGTCGTCTCGTCCAACACGAATTTGGTGATATCGGTACTATCCACCGCTCTAAGCGGGAAAGCTACGTTATTAATGTAAAAATAGATCGTTCGCGGTTTGTTATTACTCGTGTTGTAGTTGATCTCGGACGTGTTATTGATATTTTGCAGCACCCCTTGGAAATTGCCAAGCTTGCCATGAATAATATCGTTCACCCGTTCCGAAGGTGACAAAGTAGAATCATCATTAATCGTCATGCCATCAAAAATCGTATTAAAATTCGCATAAGGCCCATATAGCATCGTGAATTTTGCTGAAGCCGCATTCCCGTTCCCTACCTGAACCGTGATCGTTTGGGTGCCCTCATACGGCAGCTTGTAAAACTCCAATACGACGCGGGTAAACACTTGCGGCGCACCGTTAACGGTCTTCGTGACGGTAGAAGTCTCCCGAACGGCGTATTGTCCGGATGCAAGCGTACCTCCCGGAGCCGGCAATGCAACCTTGGTCGGCACCGTTGCCGGGTGACCGTAATTGTCCGCGATCCCCGTTACCGTGACAACGTCCGCACCTGCCGGATTGCCGACCAACACTTCAATACCGATCGGCAGACCGTAAATATTCTTTCCGTCCAGCGAGATGCCTTCAATGCCTTGATAGCTTTCAGGCTTATAACCGGGCAAGTAATTGATTTGACTTACGAACGGCTTATTCTTATCGTGCAGCGTGAAATAGAGCGCGTCCGTGCCCTGTTCGGTAGGCGTCAAATTCAGGTGCGCATTTTCTTCGTTACGCGCCGTGAGCTTCAGATTATACAAGGTATCCAGCGTGCCGGCTGTAATGGCGCCGAGATTGATTTCGTATTGATAAACGAAAAATTTATCGGTAACTGCCGGACTACCGACGATCGTTGCATTGCTGATAGCGGATGTGAGATCCGTGTATGCAGAATCCGTTGCTTTCTTTAAGGCTGCCTTTAGAGAAGCAAGAGGTTTTGTCGGATCCGGATGAGGCAACGTCGCCTTCGTCGGCGGCGTGGTCGTCGGGTCGATGACTTCGTCATATACGCTGTTCGGAACGATGACTTTTCCCGTCACTTTAAGCGTGTTGCCGGTGGTTACGACGAAGTTCGGGCTGTATTCCAATGCGGCCGACTGCAACGTGGTCATATTGTTCATTTCGTTGATATTCACATCATAGAAGGTAACGCTGCCGTTATAAAACGCGATATCGCGCGAGGTCTCGATTACCTGGGTTCCGTTCTTGATACGTATCGTGACCAAGTTCTTGCCTTTTTGCAACGTAATCGGAGCTGCTGCGAACGAGTTGTCATTGCTGCTGTTAACGGAGTACGTCTTGCTGCTTCCATTCACGACAATCGTTACTTGCTGCGCGTTCGGCGCTTTACCCGTGATGCTGATATCGGCCGTATTGCGGCCGCGCGAAGTCGTGGATTGGACGACAGTCGTTCCGTTCTCCTCGATAGGGAAGTTATTGCCGTCCAAGTTGGCCGTCAAATCATACAGCATTGGGCCATTGCGATACTCAACATAAATAGAATTGCTGACTTCTCCGCCGCCCTGCGTTCCTTTGAACGTAATTTTGTTTAGTCCCGGGAAGAGTTGAATGTTAAAAATCTGCACGTTAAAGCCACTCACCGACACATTGCTGGTGAGGTTTTCCCGTACGCTTCCGAGTTTCGTTTCGTCGGTAGGGTCAATGATCTGGTACACGCTGTACGAGATCGAGGATGGGTCGACATTGTTGATCGTTCCTGACAAGGTAACGCGTTCGTCCGTCGTGACGCGGGGCGAGCCGATTTGGTCGCTTTCGCTCGGGAACGTGAAGTTACCTGTTGCGGCTTGGGCGGTTTCGATCTTGCTTGCCGGCACCAGTTGAATAATCAAGGCCAGCAAGATGAACCATGTACCTAATTTCCTAATCACGGTAAGCCTCCTCCACTTCATTCCATACACATAGTTTGTATCATTGTTATCGGCCTTGCGGGACTAAAAGTTTAGACAAGTCCCAGAAAAAGCCGGGCCATCATCGCGCCAGAACGCAAAAAACTCTGTTCCCGATTGGGAACAGAGTTTTATTTTACCAGGCGCAATTATTTCGATCGGGACTGCTCCGTCCTTAACAGCAAGCGCTGCAGGAAACTGATAAGCGGCCTGCGGGACTTGTCGACGATGCCGATCAGCTCGGCTCCGATCTGAAGGAAGAATACGAGCACCAAGATAACGCCGAAGGTAATCCAATTGGCGGCATCCGACTGTACGATCGTGGACTGCAAGATCGCGCATAGTCCGAAGAACGACGCGATGGCATAGATAATCAGCACCGTACGACGATGGCTGAAGCCGAGCTCGCGCAGGCAATGATGCAAATGGCCTTTGTCCGGAGCGAAAATCGGTTTCTTGTTGATCCATCTGCGGATGATCGCAAAGAACGTATCCGACAGCGGCACTCCGATGATCAGCAGCGGCGTTACGAAAGAAACCATCGTCACTTGCTTGAAGCCCAGCATGGAAAGCGTCGCCAGACCGAAACCTAAAAACAATGAACCGGTATCGCCCATGAAAATCTTCGCCGGATGAAAATTATACACCAGGAACCCGATGACGCCGCCCAAAAGAAGCGTACTCAGCAGAATGACCGGCGCAAAGCCCATGACAGCCGCCATCACAAGGATCGTACCGATCGCGATCGCGGACACGCCTGCCGCCAATCCGTCCAGTCCGTCAATCAGGTTGATGGCATTGGTAACGCCCACGATCCAAAGAATCGTGATCGGTATGCTGATCCACGAAGCGACAGGCTGCATGGCCTCGCCGAACGGAATGTTCAGCAGGTCGATTTTGACGCCGAAGCCGAATACGACGACGCAGGCGGCAATGATTTGACCAAGCAGCTTCACCTTGGCCGACAATTCAAAACGGTCATCCAACGCGCCGATGAGGACGATAATGGAACCGCCCGCGAGCATCGCGTTGATTAAATTTTTATCGTAGCTGCGGAAGAGACCTTCCGGAATAAACGGCTGCACGGCGAAATAAGCGCCGATGAATGCAGCATATATACCCAAACCGCCGAGACGCGGCATGATCTTCGTATGAACTTTTCGATGATTCGGCTTGTCGATCGCCCCGACCTTGAACGCGAGTTTGATAACAAGCGGGGTAAGCGCCAGCGCAAGGCATAACGAAATTATGAATGCGGCTGTATAGAGAACGACGTGACTCATTTCCATCTCCCTTTCCTAGCTATCGCCGGATAGAATTATACGCTGTTTGGAAAAGAAACTCCACTCTCATTTTCAAGCGATTTCCACGAAATACCCGATGATTTCGCGTGCTTGGGCCTGGTTTTGCGACATTTTCTCTCACGCACAGCGCTTTCGCTTCGTTTTACGGCCGTATAACTAGATGTCCGCAGGAACCTATGGTTGGATGAGGTAACAGCTTCTATATATAGTTTAACGAATTTTTGCCACTATTTGTTTCGCGGGTTTGCGCGCTTCTTGCTTCAGCCGCGCGATAACGCCGCCATGCGCCGTTCGCCATTCCGCGGACTCGTCGAGCAGTCGGCCTACGGCAGCCGCAAATGCGTCCGGGTCCAGCGATTCGGTCGTCCCGATCGGCTTCAACCCCAATCGGTTCAGGAACTGATCGATCTTCGGATCGTACGAGAGACCGATAAGCGGCACCGATTGATTTGCCGCATAGATCAGCGCATGCAGGCGCATCCCGAATAGCGCGTCGCACCGGCTGACTTCAAGCAGCATCGCCTGCGGGTCGTCGCCCGGCTGCGCGATCTCGGCGACGCTCTCGCCAAGGTCGCCGAGCTGACCGATCACCCATTGCGACGCTTCCGCATCCGAGGGGGTGTGAAACGGGAGAAACCGCAGCCGCACCGCCCGGCTGCGGGCCAGCGCGCCAAGCGCGGCCGCCGCGCGCGCCAGGTCGGCGCCGTCCTTGCGCCAATGCCGCAAGGACACGCCGACCACCGGCAGCGGCGATTTCCCCGCCGCTGCCGCCGGCTCCGCATCGGCGGCCCCGCCGCCGCTTGCAGCTTCGCGCGCAAGCGGCAACCCCATGACCGGATCGGGCACAACGTCGATCCGGTCGCGCGGCACGCCCATCCGCCCAAGCAGCTCGGCGGACTCCGCGTCGCGCACGGACACGTACGCGCTCTTGCGCATGACGCCGCGAATCAGCCGATCCATCCATCGGCGATTCACGGGACCGATGCCTTGCGCGTAGATGAAAGTCGGCTTGCCCAGCAGCTGCGCCAGCTTGATGACGCCCGTGTAGTACGGGATCGTCGCCGCGCCGGTCGCATCCTGCAAGAGGCTGCCTCCGCCGCTAATGAGGCCGTCGCTGCCGCGAATCGCGCGCACGATTTCGCCAAGCTTCATCCGGTGCACGGATTCCACGCCGTACATTTTGGTCGTCCAGGCCGGGTCCACCGACAGAACGACGGGAACAATCTGCACGCCTTGCTCGGCGCCTTCCTCCGCGAGCGCGAACAATATCGATTTGAGCACCGCTTCGTCGCCGCTGTTACGGAAACCGTAATAGCCCGAGACGACTACGCGCCGGATTTGAGGCTTTGCTTTGTCTTGACGAACCGCGGTGACCATCGCTTCCAAACTCCTTCCAACACCTGCCATACGCCGATCAGCACGATGCCGATCAGGGCGCCGAGCACGAGCCCGAGCAGGACGCGAATGAGGGAGATCGGAAGCGGCGTATGAATATGGGCAAAGGTATCCACCATCGACAATTGGCCGATGGATCCTACGATAAATAATACCCACGCCGCGCGATAACGAAGCGCCAGGAATAATCCGGCAAAGAAAAGCGGATGCGACAGCAGGAATTCCTTCGTTCTCGGCCGCACGCCGAAGGTCGTTTCCAAGAAGTTACGGAACGTAAGCTCGATCGACGACGCCGATCCTTCGTTGCCGGTGCGCGACAGGTAGTACATCGCTGCCACGCCCACGAATGCGACGACGACGACCCACAAAACCGTAATTTGCATCTTCAACAGTTTGCGGATATTGCCGATGACGGAATCGCCCGTGTAGAGGAACACATAAAGCGCGGTCAAGGCGATCGGAACCAAGTGAAGCATGCTGACGCCCCTAAATTGTTCCAGCACGAGCTTGTACGTAATATTGTTGAGTAAGCCGACGACGAAAGGAATGCCGCAGAGGGAGATGACGGATGTCGTCGCGAAGATCGCGATTGCCATCGTGAATCGGCGTCCCGCGGTGATGCCCGGGAAGATCCAGCGGAATTGGCCGCCGTCCGTTCGCGAAGCAACGCCATGGTCCCCGCCGCCCACCGGGCGGCGATTGCCGATCGTATGGGTTCTGACGCGACGAATCGCCCATACCATGGCGAGCGTCGGCGCGCTGATGGCCGCGCCGAGCGCGAGCCCCTGTTCGAAGACGGATTTGGAAAGCACGTATAAGCCCGCGCTTCCGATCAGTCCGATGATGAATACCGGAATCGCTGCTCCCACTCCGGGGAGGAATGCTTGGATCAACAGTGCGATGAACGCGATCGCGCCCAATGCGACAAGCGCTTTAAGCGGCTTTTGCCAAGAAGGGGATGAATAGTCGAATTTCTCGGCAGGACCTGCCGTATACCCGAGCTTGTCCAACTTCGCGAGGAAGCCGTCTTCGCCCTGCAGGGAGTTGTAGATGTTCTCCAGCGGGTCCGTAATGGACGACTTGGCCGAATTGCTGGCAGGCGCGGCATTGATGTAGAACATGCGGATGCTGCGGTCTTTGACGGCCAGTTGGAAGCGGTCCGCGATGTCGATCGGTTTCAATGCGGCTGCGTCGCGTTCGGACAAGGAATAAAGTCTCGCTACATTATAATGCGTCAGGTAAGCGAGCGAATTCATGCCCTGTTGCGGTTTAGAATTCTCAATCGTGGCGATTCCGATTCCATGCTTGTCGAGCGAGTCGCCGAACGAAGTCAAGCTCTTCTTCTCGGCATTGTCGCCATACCCTTTGACGGCATTGCCGTCGAACAAAATCCGCGTAACGCCGATCGCTTGGTAGGAATCCAACAGCTTGTCCACGCTGGCGGCGTCATAAGGAATGCGGTCCGACAAACGCGGAACGATCCGGAATCCGGCGTCGTGAAGCATTTGCACGGTAACCGGGTCGGGCTGCATCGTTTTGAGCATCGCATCCTCGACCGGCGTTTCCAGCACGAGCCCGTTGCTGCCTTTGAAGCTGAACGGCGAGGTGGAGATATCCCAGCTTTTGAAAGTGTCCGCGATGATCGGACTCAACGATTCCTCGTCCTGCTTCGAATTGAAGAGCAAGTACGTAAAGTTCTCGTCCGCGCTCAGCGGCTTCCCCTGCAGGTCGCTTAAGGTGTCGGAGCCGTACAAGGAAATGCGTCCCGCCCACTTCAGTTCCTGAAGCGACGTTTCGAAGACGGCCATCGAGCTGATGCCTGCCGCTTTCATTTTGCCGAGCTCTTGTTGGATGAACTGCTGCGGATGGGTTTTGTAAGCCGATATTTGAAGCAGATCGCGGTAGTCGAAGACAATGTCCACTTGCTTGGAGCTGCGCTCCGTCTTCCACCGCGTCGCGCTTACGGGCAATGCCGCGATAATGCCGATGATGATCAAGATGCACAATGCCGCGATGGCTTTGCGATTCCAATGCTGCCAATTCTGACGCACAACTTCCACTCCTTAACGTATTCCGGCGGGGACAACGCCCCGCCCGGAAGCTTTCTGCTTAAGCCTTGCTGTCGACGCGCTGCATCACGGTTTCCGTCAGCGCCTTGATGGCGTCCTGCGCCTGGCTTAACGATTGACCGCGTACGGCAACATACACTTTGATTTTCGGTTCCGTTCCCGAAGGACGCAGGCAGAACCAGGAGCCGTCCTCCAGCATGTATTTGAGCACGTTCTCGGGCGGCAACCCGTCCAAGCCCGGCAAGTAATCCAATACCTTGGTCACGCGCACGCCGCCTACTTCCGTCGGCGGATTGCCGCGCCAGTCCTGCATGATGCCGGCGATTTGTTGAACGCCGTCCACGCCCTTCAGCGTGCGGGACTCCAGATGCTCCATGAAGTAACCGTACTGCGCATACAACTCCAGAAGCACGTCGTACAAGGTTTTGCCTTGGCTCTTGTAATAAGCGGCAGCCTCGCAGATAAGCAGCGAAGCGACGACCGCGTCTTTATCGCGGGCATACGTGCCGGCCAAATAACCGTAGCTTTCCTCGTAGCCGAACAAGAAGGAATGCTCTCCGCTCTTCTCGTATTGGGTGATTTTCTCCCCGATGTATTTGAAGCCGGTCAGCGTGTTCACGACCTCGGCGCCGTAAGAAGCCGCGATATCGCCGCCCATCTCGCTCGTGACGATCGTCTTGACGACGACGCCGTTCGCCGGCAGCTGGCCGCGGTCCTTGAGCGTGCCAAGCAGATAATGCACCATGATCGCGCCGGACTGGTTGCCCGATAGCACGACGTACTCGCCGTCATTATTGCGGACGACCGCGCCCATCCGGTCGCAATCCGGATCCGTTCCGATCATAATGTCGGCGCCGACTTCTTGGCCCAGCTTGATCGCCAGCGTGAACGCTTCGCGTTCTTCAGGATTCGGGGATTTGACCGTGCTGAAATAGCCGTCCGGTTGTTCTTGTTCCGCTACTATATGTACATTGGAGAGTCCTGCCGCCGCGAGCACTTCGCGCACCGGGATGTTGCCCGCCCCGTGAAGCGGCGTGTAAACCACCGTCAGCGCTTCGCCCAGTCCGTTTTTCAACAACTCGCTATTCAAGCTTTGCGCCGCGACCGTGCGGATGAAGTCTTGGTCTTCCGCTTCGCCCAGCCATTGCAGCAAGCCTTGGGCCTCCGCGTCTTCCCGGCTCATGCGTTTCACTTGATCGAAGCCAGTAACGGCTTGGATCGCGCCGATCACTTGCTCCGCGTCCGCCGGCACGAGCTGGCAGCCGTCGGAACCGTAGGCTTTGTACCCGTTATATTCGGGCGGATTGTGGCTGGCCGTTATGACCACGCCGCTAGTCGCGCCGAGCGCGCGTACCGCGAAAGACAACTGCGGCGTCGGGCGCAAAGATTTGAACAAATATGCCGTTACGCCGTTCGCAGCAAGCACAAGCGCCGCGTCCAGCGCGAACTCGGGAGAGTTGTTGCGCGAATCGTGGGCGATGACGACGGATGGTTTCGACGATTTGCCGAGGGTCCAATTCGCCAGTCCTTGCGTGGCTTTGCCGACGGTATACACGTTCAACCGGTTCGTCCCTGCGCCCATCACGCCGCGCAAGCCGCCCGTGCCGAATTCCAGCTCGCGGTAAAAGCGATCCTCGATTTCCTTGTCGTTGCCCCGAAGAGCCGCCAGTTCCTCTTTCGTCGCAGCGTCGATAGAAGGGTCCGCAAGCCAAGCCTCGTAACGTTCAACAGCAGTTTGGTTCATCTCCAGCATCCTCTCCATTTTTTATATATAGTTCAAGCGCGAAGGGGCTCGGTTTTTTGCCGGGCAAGGCCCGTTCGGCAAATTATTCCGGGTCCTTCAGCGCGAACATGATCTCGCCTTCGGCAACGACCTTATCTCCCACCTTGGCCGTGGCTTGTCCTTTGCCGATCGGCCCTTTGAGGCGCGTAATCTCCACTTCCAGGATCAACGTATCTCCCGGGGTGACCTGTCCGCGGAACCGAAAATTATCGATGCCGGCGAAAAACCCGATTTTGCCGCGGTTCGCTTCCACCATCAGAATAGCCACGGTTCCGACCTGCGCCAGCGCCTCGACGATCAAAACGCCGGGCATGACCGGATACGCCGGAAAGTGTCCCGTGAAAAACGGCTCGTTCATCGTCACGTTCTTCAGTCCGACCGCCCGCTTGCCTTCTTCCACTTCTAGGATGCGGTCCACCAGCAGAAACGGCGGCCGATGCGGAATGATTTCCTGGATTTGTCGAATATCGAGCATAGCTCAAACTTCCTTTCGTCGCGCATGTTATAAATTGCTTATTATTGTGCCACAATAAGGCCATCCTACACGAAACTGCAGTCGTGGGGTTAAGATAAGGGAGATTGAACGCGTGCTTCTTGAAGAAGTTCCGCGCGTTCGATCTCCTTTTTATCGTGTCTCAGGCTTCCCGAGCGTGATGCTCTTTGTTGTCCGCGTCGGTCGGCGTCCCCTTGATCTTCGCCTTCTTGCCCTCCCTGTTTAACGCCAAGAACAATCCGATGTAGATAAACGACGTGATGAACGAAAAGGCGATGACGCCCCACAAATACGTGCGCGCCCAAGGCATTTCGAAGAAAATAAAGAAAATCGCCAAGTAATAAAGCATTGTCGTCAGCTTGCCCATCCAGTTGGCGGGCACGGTTTTCTTCCCCCGAAAGTGAAAATAAGCCGATCCGACGATCATGCCCGCGTCGCGAACGAAAATCGCCGCGCCTGCGCTCCATGGAATATGTCCCGTAATCAGCAAGGACAGGATGACGGCAATCATCATCATTTTGTCCGCCAGCGGATCCAGCATGGAGCCAACCATGGTGACCTGTCCATACTTACGCGCCAGATAGCCGTCCAATACATCGGTCAATCCGGCAACCACGACGACCAGGAAGGCCCATTTCATATGATTCGTGGAGTCCGAGGCATATATGGCTACATAGACGGGAATCAACGCAAACCGAAGCATGGTGAGCATATTCGGTACATTCATAATGCTTACGCCTCCTTACCGATTAGGTGACGGGCGATTGGTTTGCGCGGACGGCAGGCTGCGCAGCATTCGCCCACGGGCGATTGGTTTGCGCGGACGGCAGCCGACCGTCCTTCATCCCAGATATGCGATGATCCGTCCTGCAGACATTCTAAACCATTATACCGCTACGCTGGAAAAAATAAAACCTCGCCCAAGCCCCAACTCCCGCGTACGGCACCGCATAAACGAGGGACTATTTCCCTCTTTGCGCGAACTAAATCTGGCAGAATATGCATAATGACTTCAATTTCCGTCCCAACGAACCGTTAAATATAGAGACACGATGAAACGCCGCCGTCCACGCAGCGCGGTATGCTCATCCCTTCATTATATAGAAGCTCGGCGGACGATTCGCTTTCCTTCTATTAATAAAGGAAAATTTCTGTCTCTGGAGGTTATGAATCAGCATGCGCACGAACAAACCCGCCGCCCCTGCCAAATTCCGCCCATGGCTCACTTTCCTGTTAGCCATCGTCTTGACGTTCTCTTCCTTTGCAGGACTGGCTTACGCGGACGACGTCGTCACCGGCATTTCCTTCGACAACGCTCCTTCCCCGGCCCGGATCTATATCGATGACGATACGCTGCAGGTCGACGTCGTCGCGTCCATATCCGGATCGTCCTCTCAGAAAAACGTCACGTTGGACGCGGCTTGGACCACCTCGAATTCTTCGATCGTCAAAGTCACGAGCGGACAATTGACCGCCATCGCCAAAGGCAGCGCAACGATCAGCGCTACCTATAAAGGCTTCAAGGTCTCCCTGCCTGTCACCGTTGATTATTTATATGACAGCGTGACGATCAAGAATGACGGCACTGCCGTAGATTCCGCGATTAACGTCAAACTGGGCGACGAGCTCGACTACGACCTCATCGCCGTCAAAAGCGGATCGGCCGATCAGAACGTCACCGACGACGCGACGTGGACAAGCTCCGATGCCGATGTCGCGACGGTCGAAGACGGCAAGATCAAACTGCTGGCGGCCGGCGTCACGACCATCACCGCCAAATTCAAAGGCAGAACGGACACCGTTAAATTGACCGTTGCCTCGCCTTACAAATCGCTCTCGCTCTCGAACAACGATTTGTTGGAATTCACCTACGGCGATCCGACGGAAGCCTTGACGGCAACGTCGCTCTCCACCGAAAGCGTCAGCAGCGACGTCACGGGCAAAGCGACATGGACGACGAGCAGCGCAACCGTCGCGACGGTCGACAAAGGCGTCGTAACGCCCGTCGGCGTAGGCACGGCCACGATTACCGCCGAGTACCTCGGCGTGAGCAGCAGCGTGACCGTCGTCGTAAGGCCGGCCTTCGAAGCGATGCGCCTCACCCCGAAGGAAGATCAGCACATCCTGCTGAAAGAAAGCCCGGTTCCTTTTACCGCCGTCGTACTGAACGGCGATGACGCGCCGCTTGACGTCACCGCCAAAGCGACGTGGACATCCAGCAACGTGTTCGCCGCTACCGTCAGCAAAGAAGGGCTCGTGAGTCCCAAAGGAATCGGCGCCACCGTTATTAAAGCATCGTACATGGGCGTCACGCAGCAAGTAAACGTAACGGTTTATCCGAGCGTCAGCAGCTTGACGGCGGCCAAAGACAAGATGGACGCGTACGTGGACGACGACAACGTAACGCTGCCGAAAGTTTCCGCCACGACGATCGCCGACGAGACGGTGGATGTATCGAGCGTCGTCACCTGGACCAGCAGCGACAAAGACATTTTCGATAAAGTAGACGGCAAGTGGAAAGCGAAGAAGGTCGGCAAAGTCACCTTGACGGGCGCCATCCAGTCCAAGTCCGTCACGGTTACCGTGAACGTGCACGAACAACCGCTGATGCTGAGCTCCGACCAAGAGAACTTGTCGGTTGTCATCGGCAAGGACACGAAGCTCCCGACCATCACGATGACGTACGACAGCGGCAACGAGGAGGACGTCACGTCCTTGGTGACATGGAAGAGCTCTTCGGCCAACCTGATCGTGAAGGCCCCGAACGTCAAAGGCATCAAAGCTTCGGCCGTCACGCTGACCGCTACGTACCTGGGCAAATCCACGTCGATCCGCGTCACGATCGAAGAGGAAATCACCAAACTGCTCGTGGATAATCTCGCTCCCGTCTACAGCCCGGCGCGTACCTATACGCTCAAGGTAACGGGTGTCTACAAAAGCGGCAAAACCGTCTCCCTCGCCTCCAAAATGAACTGGACGATGGATTCGGAAGAGCTCGCGACGATCAAAGGCAGCTCCATCAAAACGATTAAAGAAGGTACCTTCAAGCTGACCGGCACGTACCAAGGCAAATCCGTCGTCATCTCCGTCTCGGTCATCGGCAAGCTGAAGAAAATGACGCCATCCAGCAAATCGCTGACGATGGCGCCCGCAGCGAAGGAAACCGTCAATGTGACCGGCGAATACGAAGGCGGCCGCGTCGGAGACGTAACCAAGGCGGCTCTATGGACAACCGGCAATAACAAGGTAGCAACCGTCGAAGACGGCGTCATTACCGCGATCGCGAAAGGCTCGACTTATGTGCGCGCGAAGGTAGAAGGCAAAACGATCAGCATTCACGTATCCGTAAAATAATCGCTTGACCGGATTCAGGCCCGCATCTCGTCGTTGGACGGTGATGCGGGCCTTTTGCACGCTTCCCGGAACGCTTGCCGCTTGGTGACCAGCCTAACACCGCCCAGAGCACAAAAAGCCTGCTTAGCTGGGCTAAGCAGGCTCTTATCGGAAATGCCGCATTCAAAGCTCCGCTTTGAACGCAAACCAATCCTTTATCGGAATGCTGCATTCAAAGCTCCGCTTTGAACGCAAACCAATCCTTTATCGGAATGCCGCATTCAAAGCTCCGCTTTGAACGCAAACCAATCCGATTAATCAGCAAAGATAAGGTCATACATATGCTTCCATGTCTCGATTTTGAGAATGTCGCCGCCCGGCTGTTTGCCGACCACCGCGTAGCCGATGTACATGCCGCCCAGGATGGCCAGCACGCACAGGATGGGCACGATGCTTTTGAGCAGCGTCCACCTCAGCGCGCGGACGGCCGGATGGCGTTTCTTGCGCACGTTCGTCTTTTCTTTCGCCGCGCTCGACTCCCGCGTCGGGCGCTTCCCGGTTCCGCGGACCGCATCCCCGGCAGTCGAAGCGCCGAGCAGGTTGCTGCGTTCCGCGGACGTTACGCCCTCGAGACCTGCGGCTGTTTCTTTCTTTGAATCCATAGGCATTCACTCATTTCCTATGCGCGCAAATTGTTCGCGAGCCCCATCATCGTGTCGCTCGATGTCAATGCTCTTCCGCTAAGCTGGTAAGCCCGCTGCACGCTAATCAAATCCGTCATCTCGTCAGCCAAGACGACGTTGGATTGCTCGAGATAACCTTGTTTAATGGCGATTTTGGACTCCGCGCTAGCCGTAACGTCGTGCATCACGTCGCCGACTTGAACGCCGTCGGCTACCGTAAACAAATTGTCCGACACCTGCGTCAGCAGCCCAGGCTTGTCTACCTGAACCAGCTTGACCTGGCCAAGCTGCAAGATGTCTCCCGCGGGCGTCGTGCCGATCACATTGCCGGAAGCATCGATGCGAACATTCGATTGCACTTCCGCCGGAATTTCGATCGAGCCGCCGTTGACGGAGGCTACCGGGTAACCTTCTTTGGTGGTAAGAATATTGATGCCCATATTGGTAAAGGTAGTCTGGAACGATCCGCCTCGCGTATAGCCCGTATGCCCCGCGTCGTCCACGGTAACCTGGAACAAAGCATTGCCTTCGATGGCCACGTCGTATGGCTGGTCCGTTTCTTTCAGCGGCCCTTGGGCCATATCCGGCTGCACCATCGTGAGACGGGAACCCCAGCCTTGGTTGAACCCCATCGGCGTAAGCCGGCCGGGCTGTTTGAACGCATCTGGCTGCTGCTTCAGCGTCGTCAGAAGGTCTTCGAACGTACCGACCTTCCGTTTGTAGCCGACCGTATCCACGTTCGCGATATTGTCGGCCAACATGTCGAGCTTCTGCTGCAGTCCGCTCATGGACGCCATCGCACTGATCATTGAGCCGTTCATTCCTGTAGCCTCCCCTGCCTTGCGTTCCTATACGCCGAAGTTAGATGCGTCCGATTTCATTGACCGCTTTATCCATGCTTTTATCGTAAAATTGAATGATTTTCTGGTTCGCTTCGTACGCTCTTGCCGCCGACATGAGGTCGACCATCGACTGGGCGGCATCGACGTTGGAGCGTTCGATGTAGCCTTGGCGCACCTCGACGCGATCGGTCGCGTTGACGGCCCGTACGCCCGTCTCGCCGTCCGCAAGCTTGAACTTGCCGTCGCCTTCGCGAATCAACTGGTTCGGGTTCTCCACCCGCGAGATGAGCAGCTGCCCCGCGCTCGCGCCCGTCAGCGGATTCACCAGCCGGTTATCGGCCGTGATCGCCAGGTCGTTGATGGTCATGCCCGCCGGAAGCTGGAACGGATTGCCGTCCGCGGCAAGAACGCGGGATCCGTCCGGCAGCGTCAGGAAACCCTGCTCGTCCAGTTTGAACTGACCGTCGCGGGTATAGCGGGTCTCGCCGTCCTTGTTCTGCACCGTGAAGAACGCTTGCGGCTGGAATATCAACTCCCCGTCCGCCGTGACCGACTTGCCGGAAGAATCGAAATTAACGCCGGGCACGCCGATATCCGAGGAAATCGCGAAATCACTGAATTGATTGGTCTGCATCAGATCGCCCTGCAGGTTGATCTGCAGGCTCTCCTCCGCGAAGACGCCCGTGCTCAGCTTGCCGAGCGATTTGCCGTTGTCGACGTCGTCGCTTCCCGTCAATCGCAGGAGCATGTCCGGGAAAGAATGGGTGACCGCGTATTTCTGCTTATAACCCGGCGTATTCATGTTGGCGATATTGTTGGTGATGGTATCATGTCTGTTCTGCTGCGAAATCATTCCCGCGGCAGCCGTATAAAGTCCTCTTAGCATGGAGATCCTCCCGGGCGCTTGTCTGATTATCCGAACGTTGAAACCTTACCGTATATATCGGATAAACCCGTTCCGTCATGAATAGACAGGCATTGCGTCTAAAGACCTATTCTGCAGCCATGCTCCTCGGCGCGCCTCCCTACGGCACCCTACCCGAACATCGGCTTGCCGCCTATTCCGTCGGTCCTAGCGCTTCGAGATATCCCGGCGAGGCGCGCGGTCAAGATGGTCCAGCAGCAGGCCTGTCCCTTTGACGACGCAGTGCATCGGATCCTCGGCGATCAGAACCGGCACCTTCAACTCTTCCGCGAGCAATGCATCGAGTCCGCCGAGCAGCGCCCCGCCGCCCGTCAGGATGACCCCGCGGTCGATGATGTCGGCCGACAGCTCCGGAGGCGTTCGTTCCAGCACGGATTTGGCGGCCGAGACGATCGACGACACCGGCTCCCAGAGCGCTTCGCGCACTTCTTCCGAGTAAATCGTCACGGTCAGCGGCAAGCCGGTTACCATGTCGCGTCCGCGAATGTCGATCTCGTCCCTGAAGCCGTTGTCGTACACGGTGCCGATCTTGATTTTGATATCCTCGCTCGTCCGTTCGCCGATCAGGAGCTTGTACTTGTTTTTGATATACTTCATGATCGCTTCGTCGAACTTGTCTCCCGCGACTTTGATCGAGGAGGCCGTCACGACGTCGCCCATGGACAGCACGGCCACGTCCGTCGTGCCGCCGCCGATGTCGACGACCATGTTGCCGCTCGGCTGGTAGATGTCCATGCCGGCGCCGATGGCCGCCGCTTTCGGCTCTTCTTCCAGAAAGACGTCCTTCGCGCCGCTGCGCTCCGCGGCTTCCCGGATCGCCTTCTGTTCGACCGACGTAATGTTGGTCGGGGCGCAAATAAGAATGCGCGGGCGGCTGTACCAGGACCGGCCGCCTACGCGATCGATGAAAGCTTTAAGCATGATTTCCGTTATTTCGAAATCGGCGATGACGCCGTCGCGAAGCGGTCGGATGGCAATGATGTTTCCAGGGGTCCGTCCTACCATCCGATGCGCTTCCTCGCCGACGGCAAGCACGCGTTTGGTCTCGCTTTCGATCGCTACGACCGAAGGCTCATCCAAAACGACGCCTCTCCCCCTAACGTGAATGGACACATTTGCGGTTCCCAAATCAATCCCGATATCCTTGCTAAACATAAGTCTGAAGTCCTCCAGCGCGAATAATAGTCGAGTACAATCCTCATCCAGTATAGTATTCGCTGAATTGAACGAAAATCCTCTATTTTTGTAGAAAAAATCGCTTACGATTTTGCCGCGGCAAGGACTTCGCGCTTGCGTCCGGAGCTCTTCTTGTACTTGATCTTGGTTGCTTCTCCTCCCCTCAGGTGCCGGATCGACTTGTGGTATTCCAGAATGTGCTTGACCTGATCCGCCAAATCGGGATTTATCTCCGGCAACCGCTCGGTCAAATCCTTGTGCACCGTGCTTTTGGAGACCCCAAATTCTTTCGCGATCGTACGAACCGTATGCTTCGTCTCGACGATGCAACGGCCGATTTTTATGGTCCGTTCTTTGATATAATCGTGCACGCTCCCGCCTCCCTACTCGAGATAGTTTGGTACATTATATGAGGGGTACGGGTATATATTCTTTGTGTCCAAGCGTGACAAGCCCAAGAACTGCAAATATTTTCAAAAGCGGTCCCGAAACACAAAAAAGAAGGCAGGGAGTCCCTGCCTTCGAAAGGTTTTGCGGCCCATTGCCGCCTTGCCGTTATTGCTGCGCGTTTGCGCTCGCGGTTTCGATCAGCGTCGAAGGATCGATCGCTTTGCCGTCCTTGCGCACTTCGAAGTGCAGGTGGACGCCGAGGTCTTTCTCCAGCTCGTCGCGGCCCGCTTTCGCGATGACGTCGCCTTGCTTCACGTCTTGACCGACCGTGACTTGCACGTCGCTGAGGCTGTTGTAGATCGTCACGAGGCCGCCGGCGTGCTTGATTTGAACCACGTTGCCGTTAACCGGGTTTTTCTCGGCTACCGTTACGACGCCGCTCAGTGCCGCGGTAACGTCGAAAGCTTTATCTTCTTTGCCGAGGTCGATCCCCATGTTGGCGACGATCTCGTTGTTCGGGGCTTCGATCAGGGCAGCCTGGCGGTCTTCATTGCTGGACTTGCTGCTGTAGAACGGTGCCAATACGTCGAGCTGGCTCTTGTCGGCCGGCCATTTCATCGTTTCGTCTTCCGACTTTTGGATCATGGCTTCGTCGTCCGACGGCGTAGGCTCGTCCAGGGTTTGCTCATCCGTTACCCCTTGTGTGCTATCTACGGTGGTGCTGGCCGGTTTGTCCGTTGTTTCCCCAGCTCCCCCATAGAGCCACATTAAGGTTACGATGATTGCTGCGGCGGCCAAAAATGCTGATGGTGCTGCCCATTTCTTTGCCATCAGTTTTCTCCACGCAGACGGTTTGACGGCTTTGCCTCCCATTGTGTTTTTGGGAGCCTCTTCATTGAACTTTGATTTGTTATCACTCATTGTTCGATCACCTCACTAGCCATTGTTGCCAGAACCTAGCAGTTTATACGTGAGGGATTTACATTTTTTGAGATTGTTAGATATAGCGATCGGCGCTAGTCTAGCACGCCGGATGCCGGCACGACCGCGGCTCCCGAATAATAATGCGCCAGGATTTGCCGCGCCGTTGCGCCTTCCTTCGCCATTCCGTTCGCGCCCCATTGGCTCATGCCTACTCCGTGACCATAGCCTTTCGTCGTGAACGTCATTGCATTGCCAGAGATAGACCACGTGAAATCCGAGGATGCGAGAGCCAATTTCTCGCGAATCTCTCTTCCGGTGAAAGTCTTCCCGCCGAGCTTGACCTCCTTCACCCGGTCGCCTGACGTCATGCCCACGATGCGCATGCCGCGGATCTCGCCCGTCTTCACGCCGAGCTTGGCCGCCGCGTCCTTCAGTCCGATTTCGACGGTCTGCTCGTATTTGGGCGAAATCGCCTTGTCCCACGGGCTGGCCACGCTGCGCAAATAAGGCAGGTCCAGATTCCAATAATCCGAAGCATTCTCCGTATACCCGTTGCTCGTGGAGAAAAACGACGCTTGAATCGGCTCGCCGCCGTACGTGACGATCAGGCCCTTCGTTTCCTCGACCGCCTCGTTCAGCTTCCGCAGATTCGCCTCCTTCACGGTCCCGCTCCAGCGGTTCAGCAGCGCGCCGATCGATACGTACGCCTGGTTCATGACCGTATCGTCGACGTCGGCCTTCTGCTCCTTCCCGCTCAGACCGCTCCTGTCGCCCGTCAGCAGCCGCCTGTAGATGTAGGTCCGCGCGGCAATCGCCTGCGCCTTCAGCGCCTCCAGCTCGAAATCGACCGGCATTTCGCCGGCCAGGACGCCTCGCACGTAAAGCTCGATCGGCATTTTCTCGATCTGCCGCTCCCGGGTCAAATACACGGATACCCAGAGCCGGTCGTACGCGCTGAGCACTTTGGACTGCTTGTCCGCGCTGTCAATGCCCGAAGAGGCCGGGATGTCGGCCTTGGGCGTCTTGGGCACCGAGGCGGATGCCGCGTTCGGCGGCCCGACTTCGGACTCACGCTCGGCCGGCGCCGATTCCGCGATCGTCCCTATCGATTCCCGGCCTTCGGATGCCGTCGTCCCCGGCGCCATATAATGAACGATCGCTTTCACGAGAATCACGAGCAGCAGCCCCCATAGAAACCCAAGCCACCACCCTCTTGTCCAAAAACGACGGCGATAAGAGCGCCCTGCCTTCCACTTCGCTCGCTTCATGCTCTGCTCCTTTCGGTTCCGCGACTCTCTGTCTCTCGTTCTCCGCCTATTTCATTCTATGAACCGAAAAGATAGGATAGTACCCAAAACCGGCCGCGATGCTTCGGGTGCAAACGCAAAAAACCCTATTTCCGCCTTTTCCGGAGAAAGGGACGAAAATAGGGTTTTTTGAAGGAAAATGGCTATTAGGCCCAGGTTGGCTGCGCTTTGATGCGCGGCAGTTCCTTTTCCCGCTTGGCAGGCTCCTGCGTCCTGGCCGCAACGATGGCCGGTTCCGTCTCTTCGAGCGCGGCGGCAACGCCTTCGAGCACCTTGGCGTATGCCTTCGATTCAGCCGGCATTTCCTCGTCGCGGAAGATATCCGCGCCAAGCGCCGCCAGTTTGCCCGTAATGTTGACATAGCCGCGGTCCACGTGGTGAATGCCGGCAATTTCGCTTTCGCCGTCGGCGCAGAGCGCCGCGCATACGAGCGCCGCGCCCGCGCGCAGGTCGGTTGCCGTAACTTTGGCGCCCGTCAGCTGCGTGCCGCCGGATACGATCGCCGTGCGACCGTCCACCTTGATGTGCGCGTTCATCTTCTGGAACTCCTCGACGTGCATGAAACGATTCTCGAACACCGTCTCCGTGACGATGCTCGTGCCTTCCGACACCATGAGCAGCGCCATCATTTGAGATTGCATGTCCGTGGGGAAACCCGGATAAGGCAGCGTCTTGACGTCGACCGACTTGAGCTTCTTCGATGCCGTCACGCGAATGCCGCCGTCCGTCTCCGTCACGCCGACGCCCATTTCTTGCAGCTTGGAAATCACCGGCGCCAAGTGGTCACTGATTGCGCCCTCGATGTGGACGTCGCCGCCGGTCATGGCCGCGGCAATCATATAAGTACCCGCTTCTACGCGGTCAGGGATAACGGTATGTGCAACGCCGCTGAGCGATTCCACGCCTTCGATGCGGATAATGCCCGTTCCCGCGCCGCGGACGATCGCGCCCATGGCATTGAGGTAATTGGCCAAATCCACGATCTCCGGCTCTTTGGCCGCGTTCTCGATCGTCGTCGTTCCGTCCGCCAGCGCGGCCGCCATCATGATGTTCTCCGTTGCGCCGACGCTGGCGACATCCAGATAGATCTTCGCGCCCTTCAGCTTGCCGTCCGTGCGGGCCTCGATAAAGCCTTGGCCAAGCACGATCTCGGCGCCCATGGCTTCGAACCCTTTCAGATGCTGGTCGATCGGACGCGTTCCGATGGCGCAGCCGCCCGGAAGCGAAATTCTCGCGCAGCCGAGACGGGCCAACAAGGGACCCATGACGAGAAAAGAAGCGCGCATCTTGCGCACCCATTCGTACGGCGCTTCGAACGATACGAGATGCTCGGCGGAAATGCGCATGGTCTCATTAGCATATGTCAGCTTCCCGCCCAAGGCGGTCAGCACTTGTTGAATCGTCATCACATCATCGAGATTAGGTACGTCGTGGATGACGCTTTCGCCATCCTTTGCGAGTAACGTGGCAGCGAGTATCGGTAATACGGCGTTCTTGGCGCCGCTCACGCGGACAGTTCCGGATAGTCGCTTGCCGCCGCGGACGATTATTTTGCTCATCTTAAGGTTTCCCTCCGCGTGCAGTAGATTCTTTTACCTATTTGAGGAAATATCTGGTACTATGATACGCACTCAAAGTACATCTTAACATCCGCTTACAGGAATCGACAAGCGTTATTTTCTCCCTGTCGAAACGCGGTATTTTATACCATTCGCAAGCGATTTCGTCTTTCGTACCGTCATCTATTACCCATTGTTAACATGTTTCGAGCTTGTTATTCGACAATTCCTTTGAGCAGGCTCGACCAGTTCCAGTAAGCGAGGACGAAGGAAGCGAAACCGTGTCCCAGGACGATCGACAGGACAATTTGCAGCGCCCGGGCCTGAGGTCCCCGGGGACGCTTGACGATCGCGTCCCATTTCAGCTCCTGGATCACGATCCAGGCCAGCGCGATGCTGAACAATTCAATGACGATCGACAATAACGCGTGCATGCCGGCCGTAGAAGCGACTTGATCCATCATTTCAATGACTCCCTATTCTAAATTCCGGCGCTCAAGGCGCGCAGCAGCACGGACGCGAACTCGGCCCGCGTCGCGGAACGCTCCGGCTCGAACCGGTTGCCGGGGTAACCGCCCATGAGTCCCATTTGCTTGACGGTCCGGACGGCCGGCGCCGACCAACGCCCTGCCGGCACGTCGTCGAACGCCGCCGCGCTTGCGCGCCCGCTCTCGGCGTTCAGCGCGCGCAGCAGAATGACGGCCATTTCCTCGCGGGAGATCGGCCGTCCGGGTCCGAAGATGCCGCCGGGATAACCCCCGATCCAACCGGCGCGAGCCGCGCCGGCGATCGCCGAATACGCCCAGTGGCTGCCGCCGACATCGCGGAAGCCCGCGCCGTTCCCGCCGCTGCCCGCGGGCTTGAACGCCCGAACGAGCATGGATACCGCTTCCGCGCGCGTGATGCCTTGGTCCGGGCCGAACCGGTAATTCCCGCTTCCGCCGACGATGCCCTTCTTGTTCAAGGCGACGATCGCCGATTCGGCCCAATGGCCGTCAATGTCCCGAAATCCGGCGACGAGCGTCTCGGTCTTCACGCGGAGCCCGTAGTATTGTTTATCGAACGCGGCGCTTGCCGACAGCTTGACGTAATACAGTCCCGCATCCAGCCGCGCCTCCTTGGTCATGGACGAAGCGCCCGGCGCCGACTTGAGCACGTACAGCGACTTCTGGCGCTTGTCGAGCAGCTCCGCCCTCATCGCGATGCCGGCCGGGATTCCGCTGACCTTCAGCGTCACCATCTGAGCGGCGGTCAACCGCAGCTGGTACCAATCCACGTCGCCCGGCGCGCCGATAACGCCGGAGTAACCCGCGCCGGGCGATATGCCGGTGGCTTCGTACGTCCTGTCATTGGGCTCGTTGGGATCCGTATGCCGCGTAATGAACAGCACGTTCAGTTTATATTGCGATGCCGTCGGACTGGCCTGCGCGGACGCCGCGTTGTGCACCCGGATGTAGTACGTGCCCGGCGTCACGTCGATCGGCGGGGACGACTCCCCTTCGCCTTCGCCGTTCTCGTCTTCTTCCGTCAGCGCGCCGCCCTGCCGCTGATAGGCGAGACCGGGGTCCATGCGCGCGGAATCCGCCGTCAGGGACAGCTTCAGCATGCCGCCCGTCTCGAAGCGGATCGCGAACCAATCCTGATCCCCCGTCTGATGGAAATTGCCGACGATCTGCTGGGATACGGGCTTTAACGCAAACGCCTGGTATTGCTTGTCGTTCGTCTCGTACGCATCCGGCTCGTTCTCGAAGGACGACGTCAACAGGTAAGCCAGCTGCTGCTTGCTCGTTCTGCCGAAGAAACGCACCTCGAAATCGTTCCGCCCTTTTTTTACGTGCCATTCCACCGTTTGGTTGCCGAGCTTGATATCCTTCGTCGCGCTTGCGGACGCGTCGCCGGCGTGCGTCAACTGCAGCGTCGGGGCGCTCTCTCCGGCTGCCGGCAGGCTCTGGACCTGGATCGCGACCGTGCCGTCGTACGGCGCTTCGACGCGATACCAATCCGTATCCGCTGCGCCCGCCAGCTCCGCGGCGATCTTCGTGCCGAGCGGAAACAGCTTCGCCCGCTGCCGGTCGTCATTCGGCTCGAAGGCGTCCGCCTGCAGCGCGGCGGTAACGGCCTTATCGATCCGCAGCAGCCCGTAACCGCTGGCGTTGTCGAAGCCCGGGTTGCCGATGTCCTTCGCCGACTGACGAAGCAAGGCGCGCACCTGATACGGCTTATAGCCGGGATGCACCGCCCAGACGAGCGCCGCCGCCGCGGCTGCCTGCGGCGCGGCCATCGACGTGCCCTCTTCCTGCTTATAGCCTCCGCCAAGCGCCGTCGTATATACGCTCCAAGGCGCGGCGAGGTCGATCTCGGGTCCCGCGTTGGACCTCGTCTCCGGCGCTCCGTCCGCCGTCGCCCCGGCCACCGCCATCACCGTCGGGTAGGCGGCGGGGTATTTGACCTTGGCCTTGCTGCCGAGCAGCTCGCCGTCGTTGCCGCTGGCCGCCACCAACAGCGCCCCCTTGGATTCCGCATAGGCGGCGATGTCCTTCAGGTAAGGCGAATAGCGGTAGAGCCCGACCGAAAGCACCAGGATGCGCGCCCCGTGATCGACGGCGTACGTGATGGCTTCGCCGAGGCGTTCTTCGTCGCCGTAGCCGTCGGCGTCCAGCGCCTTGACGGGCATGATCTTGGCATGCCAGAGGATGCCCGCGACGCCCAGCTTGTTGTTGCCTTCCCCCGCGATGACGCCCGCCACCGCCGTGCCGTGGCCGTTGTCGTCTTCCGGCGGCTTGCCCGGCGAGACGAGGTTCGTTCCCGGAACCAAGTTATCCTTGAGGTCCGGGTGATCCAAGTCGACGCCGGTATCGATGAGCGCGATCGTCAAATCCGTCTGATCATGCGCCATGGTCCAGGCGTCCGCGGCGCCGATCTGCGCCAGAAACTGCTGCTTCGGCAGTTCCGGGTCGTTCGCCGCCGGTTCGGCCGCCAGCATATGCACGCGGCCGACCGGCTCGGCGTAGGCGAGCTCCGGCGTGTGCTGCAGCCGGAGGAGCCACCGGGCCGTGTCCGCCCCGGGGTCCGCGGGGCGGACGACGTCCACCGCCGCCTCCGGCAGGGCGAGGCGGCGCAGCACGCGCGTGCCGGGCAGCGGCTTCGCCTGCGCGGGGTCGCGCCATTTGATGAGCCAGTCGCGCGGCTGCGGCTCATCCGGGCCGCCGTCGGCGGCTGGGGCGGCAGACCCATCGGGGCCGCCGATGGCCGCCGCGGGCGGCTGGGCCGCGCGAGCGGCCCCTGCGGCGAGCGAAGCCGCCTCCGCAGGAGCGCCCGCGAGCAGCAGCGCCGCGAGGGCAGCGCGCAGCGCCAGGCGCGCGAAGCGCGCCGCGAGCGCCTGGCGCTGCCGGCGCCGGGCCGCCTGCCCGGCGCCGATCTTCCCGGCGACGGGCACGACGGAATAGTCCCCGCGAAGCACGGAGCCCGGCTTTGACGATATGGAATTGGATCGCGCTTTCCCATTACGGTTGATCATCATACTCAGCCTTTAACCTGCAATTTGGTATCTGAAACTGTTCGCTTCCCGCCCCCTGATATCCTTTTGACAAATTATAGAAATGCGACGATTCAGGTCTATCGTCCCGGGTTCCCATCGCATTCATCGATATGTATGCGTCTTTGTGCATGCTTACGTTTGAATTTTGTATGAACATTTCCGCCGCAAGCCAAAAAACCTCCGGCCCCGATTGCGCAATCGGATGCCGGAGGTTCGGAAGCGCATGGCGAAAAGGCGGACGCGCCATCGATCGGCGTCCAACCAGCCGCTGCCGGACTGGCTTTACGGTACGAACTGCACGAACAAATCGTTCACGATCGTGAAATGGCTGTTGACCCAATCGAGCGCCGGGCCCGGCACGATGCCGAGCGCGACCGTCGCGATCGCGCACAGCCAGATCACGATGCCGCTCGTCGCCGGAACCCGGACATCCGAATCGTTCGTCGAACGCATGAACATTTGGCGGATCAGTCCGAAGTAGAAATAATACGAGATGACGCTGCTCGCGACCATGACGGCGGCGATCCAATAGTCTTTGGATTGCATCGCGCCCAGCAGGATGAACAGCTTCCCGAAGAAACCGCCCGTAACCGGCAGGCCGGCAAGGGAAAGCAGGAACACGACCATCGCGACCGCCGTCCACGGCGCCCGGTGGTACAAGCCCGCGAAGCTCCCGACGTCGTCGTTGCCCTCCGACTTGCCGATCACGCCGATGACCGCCAGCGCGCCGATCGTCATCAGCAGGTACGCGGCCAGATAGAAGACGAACTCGCCGAAGCCCGAGGCGTGCATGCCTTTGATGGACAAGCCCAGCGGGACGAGCATATACCCGGCATTCGCCACGCCCGACAATGCCATGAGGCGTTTGGCGTTGAACTGCCTCAAGGCCATCGTCGAGCCGATGAGCATCGCGGCGGCGGCCAGAATCAGCAGGACGAGGAACACGTCGTTCGTCACCGGCTTGCCCGGCGAGGAAGCAAAGAAGGCGGTATTGTAAATGATCCGGAAAATAACCGCGAACGCTGCGCCTTTGGACACGACCGCCAGAAACGCGGTAATCGGCGTCGGCGCGCCTTGGTACACGTCGGCCGCCCAATAGTGGAACGGCGCCGCGGCGATTTTGATGCCGAGACCCGCGATGAGGAAGAAGAAGGCCACGTACAGAATGGCGGGAAAATCGATGCCGTGCTCCTTGATGCCTTGGGCGATCGCGCCGAGGTTCGTCGCACCCGTGATGCCGTACAGGTAGGACATGCCGAACAGGACGAGCGCCGACGAGATGCCGCCCGTCACCACGTATTTGAATGCCGCTTCGGTCGATTGCACGGCATGCTTGCGGATGCCGACGAGCACGTAAGTCGTGATGCTGAGCAGCTCCAGTCCGATATACAGCGTGATCATGTCGCCGGAGGACGCCATGATCATCGCGCCGCAGACGGCCGGCAGCAGCAAATAATAATATTCGCCCCGATCCGAGATATCGGATCGCTTCACCGTGCCCAGACTCATCAAGACGGTGAGCGCCGCGGCGACGAGGAAGACAATCTTGAGCAGGCTCGAGAAATAATCGATCCGGTAGCTGTCCGCCATGATCCGGATAATGCCGTTGACCTGCTGCCCGGCCGCGTCCGTCTGTCCCGCCGAGTTCGCAAGCTCCGTCAACCGCCAGACGACAAATCCGAGCGACGTGAGCAGCCCGGCAAGCGTCAGCCAACCCGTCAAGGCGCGCCGCGGCAGGAACAGATCGAGCACGGCCAGGCCGATCATGAACGCGATCAGGATCCATTCCGGGGCGAGATAGGCCGCATCGCTCCAAGAGAGGGATTGCAGCTGCTGTGTTGCGTCCATTTCCCCTACCTCCCCGCCTTGTCAGATAGCTGCCGAAGCAGCGAGTCGAAGCCATGCTGCATCGGCAGCGTCAATACGGCCGGGTAAATGCCGATCAGCACGATGAACGCGAGCAGCGCGATCATCGGCACCGCCTCCACGAGGCGAACGTCGCGAATCGCGGCAAGCCGTTCCGGCAGCGCGCCGAAGGTGATGCCGAGCACGCTCCGCAGCACGTACACCGCGGTCAGGATGACGCCAAGGACGGCGATCGCCGTAATGATCCGCATGGAGTCGAACAAGCCCAGCAGCGACAGGAATTCGCCGACGAAGCCGGACAACCCCGGCAGTCCGAGCGATGCCATGCCGGCCGCGAGCAGGATGCCGCTCAGGAACGGCATGCTCCGGGCGAGCCCGCCCAGATCCTTCAGCTCCGTGGAGCCGGTACGCTCGTAGATGCTGCCGACGAGCAGGAACAGCAGCGCGGAGATCAGGCCGTGCGAGACGAGCTGGATGACGGCGCCGTGCAGCCCGATTTCGTTCAGCGACGCGATGCCGAGCAGCACGATGCCCATATGGCTGATGGACGAATAGGCGAGCACGAGCTTGAATTCCTTCTGCACGAGCGCGAGCACCGCCCCGTACAGGATATTGACGACGCCGAGTATCGCGAGCACCGTCGCCCAATCCTTGGTCTGCGCCGGGAACATGAAGACCCCGAACCGCAGCAGGCCGTAGGCGCCCATCTTGAGCAGCACGCCCGAGTGGATCATGACGACGGAAGGCGGCGCCTCCGCGTGAACCTTCAGCATCCACGTATGAAACGGAAAGATCGGCAGCTTGATGCCGAACGCGATCAGTAGCAGCAGGAAGATGACCCAATGCATGCGTTCGGACAAGTACAGCGGGTTATCCGTTCCCTGCGTTTGCTCCGGCGACAGGTTGACGTACGCGTTCGGGTCGGCCAGATTCGCGCCGATGACGTCGTAGCTGCCGCTGTAAGAGAGATGGGTCTGCTGCTGTTCCGGCAGCTGTTCCGCCCGGAAGCCGGCCGTCGCGACGAGAAACACGAAGGCCAGCAGCATGATCGCCGATCCGATGCCGTTGTAGATCAAAAATTTATTCGCCGCCTGCTCCCGGTTCATGTAACCCCAGATGCCGATCAGGAAGAACATCGGGATCAGCGTCATTTCGAAGAAAACGAAGAAGAGGAACACGTCGCGCGCCAGGAAGACGCCGAGCATGCCGACCTCCAGCAGCAGGAACCAGATGTAGAAGGCTTTCCACCGTTTCTTGATGTGCACGGACGCCAGCGCGGCCATGACGCCGACGATGGTCGTCAGCAGGAGCAGCGGCATCGATAAGCCGTCCACGCCGAGATGGTACTGCATCTCGAACGTATAGGAACTCACTTCGCCGACCGCTTCTTTGTTGAGCGAGGTCGAAATCCAGGTCGCTTGTTCTTCGTACGGTTTTCCGCCCTTAACCCCGTCGTAATCGGCATAGAGCCAGAACGAGAGCAGCAGCGGCAGGAGCGTCGCCGTGATGGCCGTCACTTTCAGCCATCGGCTGCGGTGCTTCGGCAGAAAGAGCAGCACGAGCAAACCGAGCAGCGGCGAGAACGTAATCAAGGAGAGTATCGGAAGATCCGCAGGCATTACCAGAACCTCCTTAAGGCGACGGCCGCGATGAGAATGACGAGCCCGAACGCGGTGATCAGTCCATAGGTTTGAAGCTGGCCGTTCTGCATCCGCGTGCCTCCCCTGCCGAGCAGGACCGCCGCGCCGCCCGCAGCGCGCACCAAGCCGTCCACGACGTAGTCGTCAATGGCGTTCAGCAGCCCGCCGAGCGCCCGAAGCGGCCGGACGATCAGCCATTCGTACAGCTCGTCGACGTAATACTTGCGTTCCAGCAGTCTGACCAGCCAAGGCGCCCGGGCGGAGACGAAATCGCGCGGGATCATGCCCTTCACGAAGACGAGCCATCCCAGGTACAACCCGAGCAGGCCGATCGCCGCGGAAATGACCATCACGAGCCCGCCGCCTCCGTTCTCCCGCTCCGCGCCGTCCGTCAGCCAGTTGCCGAGCGTGTCGTTCCACGGCGTCTGCACGAAACCGGCGACAACGGCAAGCACGGCGAGCACGATCAGCGGAATCGTCATGGACGAAGGCGACTCGTGCGCATGGGCATGCTGCTCTCCCTTGGGCTTGCCCATGAAGACGAGGAAGAACAGCCGCGACATGTAGAAGGCGGTGAAGAACGCCGCGACGACGCCTACCACGAACAGCCCGGGCTTCTCGTGGTAGGCGATATTCAAGATCATGTCCTTGGACCAGAACCCCGAGAACGGGGGAATGCCGGAGAGGGCCAGCGCGCCGATGCCGAACGTCCAGGCGGTGATCTTCATCTTGGAGCCGAGTCCGCCCATCTCTTGAATGTTCTGCGTATGTACGGCGTGGATGACGCTTCCCGCCCCAAGAAAGAGCAGCGCCTTAAAGAACGCGTGCGTAAAGAGATGAAAGATCCCGCCCGTCATCGAGTTCAGCCCGAGCCCCATCATCATGTACCCCAGTTGGCTGACCGTCGAGAAAGCGAGGATGCGCTTGATGTCGTTCTGCGCCACGCCGATGGTGGCCGCGAAGATCGCGGTGAACCCGCCGATGTAAGCCACGATGTCCATCGCCGTCTGCGAAGCTTGGAAGATGTCGAACGTCCGCGCGACCAGGAACACGCCCGCGGCGACCATCGTCGCGGCATGGATGAGCGCGCTGATCGGCGTCGGGCCTTCCATCGCGTCAGGCAGCCACACGTGCAGCGGAAATTGACCGGATTTGCCGACCGCGCCGACGAAGATCAGAATGGCGATCCAAGTCGTCACGCTGGCCGCGATGACGCCGGAGCCGCCCTCGAACGCATTGCCGATCCGCACGAAATCGAGCGCATGATCCGGCATGTACCAGTAAAGCAGCAGAATGCCGAGCAGCAGGCCCGCATCGCCGATCCGCGTCACGATGAACGCCTTCTTGGCGGCCGCTTTCGCTTCCGGCTTGCTGAACCAGAAGCCGACGAGCAAGAACGAACAGACGCCGACGAGCTCCCAGAAGATATACAGCGTCAGCATATTGTCGGACAGCACGAGTCCCAGCATGGAGAACGTGAACAGCGCGACGTAGCCGTAGAAAACGGAAATCCTTTCGTCGCCCTTCATGTAGCCGGCCGAGTACACGTTGACCAGAAAGCTGACCGTCGTTACCACGACGAGCATCAGCGCCGTCAAATTCGTCACTTCGAAGCCGGCCTTGAAGACGACGGTGCCCGTGTCGATCCATTTGAAAGCGTATTGATAATACTTGGTGCCGTCCGTCATATGTTCGATCAGGACGAGAAGGGATAACGCCAGGCTCGCGAGCGAGCTGATCGAACCGAGCGCGACGCCGATCGTTCGCGAGGAGCGGCCGAAAGCCAGCAGCAGCAGGAACGCGACGAACGGGAAGACGGGGATGAGCCAGGCGATCTGCGAAAAAGTCGTGTCCATGCGCGCTTACCTCCTCATCTCGTCGTAATCGTCCACGTTCACGGTTCCGCGCGCCCGGTACAGCGCTATCAGCACGGCGATGCCCACGGCCGCTTCGGCCGCCGCGACGGCGATGCTGAAGAGCGTGAACATTTGGCCCGACAGCGAGGGCACGACGCCGTATTTGGAGAACGCGACCAGGTTCAGGTTGACGGCGTTCAGCATCAATTCGATGGATAATAGGACGATGACGGCATTCCGTTTCGTAAGGGCGCCGTACAGCCCCAGACAGAACAGAATCGCCGCCATGGTCAAATAGGAAGACAACATCTAATCCGCCTCCTTCTTGGCGAGCACGATCGCGCCGATGAACGCGACCGTCAGCAGCACCGATACGAGCTCGAACGGCACGACGTAGCCGGTAAACAGCGCTTGGCCGATGGCCATCGTATTGTCGACCGTTTGATCCGCCGCCTGCGGAGGCGCCGGAAAATCCGATTGGCGGATCGCGTAGAACAGAATGCCGAACAGCGCGAGCGCGCCGATGGCCGTCAGCGTGTCATGCAGCGTGCGGGGCCGCTCCGCCTCGGCTTCCTGGTGCTTCGTCATCATGATGCCGAAGATCATCAGGATCGAAACGGCGCCGGCATAGATGAGCACCTGCACGAAAGCCAGAAACTCCGCATCGAGCAAGATGAACATGCCCGCGACGCCGATGAACACGGCAGCCAGCGACACGACCATATGCACGACTTTCGTGAAGCTGACCATCAGTACCGCGCCGCTGATGATCATGACCGAGAAGACGAAGAAAGCGACGAACTCTCCGCTGAAGTTGAAATTGAACATGCGTTACTTCGCTCCTCCCTTGGCTGCGGCGGGAGCGCCGATGTTGTTGTTGTCCTGACGGACATTGCGGTTGTTGTCGTCCAGCCACTGCATGTCTTTGAACAAATCGTCGCGGCTGTAGGACGCCAGCTCGAAGTTGCCCGTCATGACGATGGCTTCCGTCGGACACACCTCCGTGCAGAGATCGCACAGGATGCAAATCTCGAAATTGATGTCGTACGTATCGATGACCTTCCCCTTCTTCTCGGGGTCCGGGTTCGCTTTGCCCGTGAGCGTGATGCACTCCGTCGGGCAGATTCGCACGCATTGGTTGCAGACGATGCATTTATCCGGCTCGAAATGCTGGATGCCGCGAAATCGGTCCGGCATGACGATGGGCACGTCGGGATAGGAGGTCGTGACTTTCTTCTTGGTCATGGATTGCAGCGTGACGCCAAGCCCTTTCAAGAGTCCTTTCATTGCTTCCCCCTCCTAAAAGTTTTGTGCGAAGCCTTTGCCGCTGGCCCCCAGCAATTAAACAAAACTGCTTCGGAAGCTTATGCTTAAGTATTGTGCGACGCCTTTGCCGGGGCTCCCGGCAAGCAAGGCGAGAAGGCTGGCGCCGTTCTTATGGCGGCGCCGCTCGTCTTCATTCCTGCGCAATGCAAACTTACTGGAGACCGTCGTCTCACTTCACGAACAGCTCCATGTAAACCGCGGTCAGGAACACGTTCAGGATCGCCACCGGCAGCAGGACCTTCCAGCCGAGCCCCATGAGCTGGTCGATGCGAATCCGCGGCAGGGTCGCCCTGATCCAGAACAGGAAGAAGACGATCGACGTGAATTTAAGCAGGAACCAGATGATGCCCGGCACCCAATCGAGGAACGGGAACGGCGCATGCCAGCCGCCCAGGAAGAGCACCGTCGTCAGCGCCGCGATGGCGTAGACGTACACGTACTCCGTCAGCATGAAGAACGCGAACCGGAAGCCGCTGTACTCGACGTGATAACCGGCGACCAGCTCCGATTCCGCTTCGGGCAGGTCGAACGGCGTCCGGTTGAGCTCCGACACCGCCGCGATGATGAAGACGACGAACCCGATGATCTGCGGCAGAAAGTTCCACTGCCAGAACCAGTCGCCCTGCTGGTCCGCGATCGAGCGCAGGTTCAGCGAGCCCGACAGCATGACGACGCCGACGACGGAGATGACGAGCGGCACCTCGTAGCTGATCATTTGCGCGGCGGAGCGCATGCCACCGAGAAGCGCGTACTTGTTATTGGACGACCAGCCGCCCAAGATGATCGCGATCGTCGAGATGCCGGACAGCGCCACGTAATAGAGCAGCCCGACATTGATATCGGCGAAATACAGCTTCTGCGTGTACGGAATGACCGCCAGCACCGCGAACGCCGGCACGTACGCCAGCGCCGGGGCCAGGATGAACAGCGCCCGGTCCGCCTTGCGCGGGATGGTGTCTTCCTTGATCAACAGCTTGGTGATATCGGCGACCGACTGCAGCAGCCCCCAAGGTCCGACCCGGTTCGGGCCGATCCGGTACTGCATCCAGCCGATGACCTTCCGCTCGAAGAAGATGGCGTACGTCACGAAGCCGAGCACGACCAGAAGCAGAATGACGCCCCACAGGAAGAACAGGAGCGCGTGGCCCCAGGTCAAGGTTTCGTCCAGCCAAGCTCCCATCAGCAGTCGACCTCCCCGACGACAATATCGATGCCGCCCAGAATCGTAATGAGATTCGTCATCGTCTCGCCGACGAGCAGCTTCGGCAGGATCTGCAGGTTAACGAACGACGGACGGCGGAATTTCAGGCGGTACGGCTCCGCTTTGCCTTTGGATACGATATGGCAGCCGATCTCGCCGCGCGGCGATTCGATGCCGACGTACAGCTCGCCCGCCGGCGGCCGGATGACGCGCGGCACCTTGCCCATCACGTCGCCGGGGCCGGGGAACTGCTCGACCGCCTGCTTCAGGATGCGCAGCGATTGGCGGACTTCCTCCAGCCGGATGTTGTACCGGTCGTAGCAGTCGCCGTTCCGGCCCAGCGGCACATCGAACTCGAATCGATCGTAGAGGCTGTACGGCTTGCTTTTGCGCAAGTCCCAATCCACGCCCGTCGACCGCAGGTTGGCGCCTGACAAACCGAAGTTGATCGCCGTTTCCGCGTCGTAGCGGCCGACGCCCCGTATTCGGGCAAGGAAGATCTCGTTGCCGCTGACGAGGTTGTGGTATTCGTCGAGCTTGCCTTCCATGTACGGAATGAAATCGCGCACCTGCTCGATCCAGCCCGGAGGCGCATCCCACTTGACGCCGCCGACGCGCATGTAATTGTACGTCAGCCTGGCGCCGCACAGCTCGTTGAACAGGTTAATGATGATTTCCCGGTCGCGAAAGGCGAACAGGAACGGGCTCATCGCCCCGATATCCAACAGGTACGTCCCCCACCAGACGAGATGACTCGCGACGCGCTGCAGTTCCATGACGATCAGCCGCATGAATTCCGCCCGCTCCGGCACCTCGAGCCCCATCATTTTCTCGACGGCGTGGCAGAGCACGTAATTCGTCGTCATCGCGGATACGTAATCCATCCGGTCGGTATAAGGAATGATCTGCGTATAGTTCAGGTCTTCCGCGAGCTTCTCCGTCCCCCGGTGCAGGTAACCCATGACCGGCGTCGCTTCCGTGATCACTTCGCCGTCGAGCTTGACGATGATGCGGAAAACGCCATGCGTGCTGGGATGCTGCGGGCCGACGTTAAGCAGCAGTTCTTCGGTTCGAATCACGGCTCATCACACCTCCGGGTCCAGCGGTTCGTAATCTTTGCGCAGCGGATGCCCGACCCAACCGTCCGGCATCATGATGCGCCGCAGATCGGGATGGCCGGGAAAATCTACGCCGAGCAAATCGTAAATCTCGCGCTCGTTCCAGTTGGCCGTCTCCCAGACCGGCGCGACGGAGGGCACCGACGGCGCTTCGCGGTCCGCTTTCACCTTCACCGCGATTTCCTGCCCGGACTGCAGGGATACCAAGTGGTACACCACTTCCAGATGCGTCTCGTAATCGACGCCGGATACGTTGCGGAGATAGTTCATTTGAAGCGCCTGGTGCGACTTCAGCAGCTCGGCCGCGGCAATCAGCCGCTCGCCGCGTATAATCAAGGTCGGCCGGTGGCCGTCCAGTTCGTTTATGTATGATTCCTCGATGGCATCCTCGGCTGCCTGCGTGCGGATCAGCTCCACCGCCAGATCAAGCTGCGGCTGCATCGGGGACGGCGGCTTCGGCTCGGCAGGGGCAGCGGCTTCGCCGTCCGCGGCCGCCTTCGCCGCGGCGCGGGCCGCGCGCGCTTCCGCGGCCGCCTTCAGCTTCGCTTCCTTCTCGGGATCGGCCGCGGACGCTTCGCCGCTTGACGGCGCCTGGGCGGCGTCCGCCGATGCGGGTGCACCGCCCTCGGCCGCCGCTTTCGCCGCGGCACGGGCTGCGCGCGCTTCCGCGGCAGCTTTCAGCTTCGCTTCGCGCTCGGGGTCGACCGCCGCGGGCGCTTCGCCGCTTGGCGGCGCCTGGGCGGCATTCGCCGGATGCGCGGAAACATCGTCGCTCTGCCCGGCCGCGGCGTCGGAAGGAGACGCCTTCTCACCAGAGGCGGCTGCGGCCGGGGCATCCGTCGATGACGCCGGCGTTCCTTGAGCGGCGGACTTGTCTTCCGCTGCAGACGCAGCGCTTAATTTGGTATCGTCAGCCGCCGCAGGGGCGGCGGTTAAAGCGGAATCGTCACCCGCCGCAGGAGCAGCGGGCGATGCGGATTCATCGGCCGAAGCCGGGCCGCGCGATTCTTCCGATGAAGCCGCGCTTGCAGGAGAAGCGGCTGCATCAGCCGGCTTCGCATCCTCTTCGGACGGCATACCCGGCTCGTGCGCCGGAACGACATCGCCGTCGGGCTGCGCGGCTGCCGTTGCCTCGTCCGCATCCGGTCCATGGGTCGCGGATGCTTCCGATTCCGGCAGGCTGCCTTTCTCCGGTTCCTTTTCCTTCCCGTCGCTCATCGGCTCGTCACCCGCTTCCCGGTCTTCGCTTCATAGCGAATCTTCTCCTGAAGCTTGTTGATGCCGTAAATAAGCGCGGCGGGATTCGGCGGACAACCCGGAATATACACGTCGACGGGCACGATTTGGTCGACGCCCTTCATGACGGAGTAGGATTTGACGTACGGCCCGCCCGCCGTGGCGCAGGAGCCCATCGCGATCACCCATTTGGGTTCCGGCATTTGGTCGTACAGCCGGCGAAGCAGCGGTCCCATCTTCTTCGTTACGGTCCCGGCGACGATCATGACGTCGGATTGGCGGGGCGACGTGCGGAACATGACGCCGAACCGGTCAAGGTCATAATGCGACGCGCCCGTGCCCATCATCTCGATGGCGCAGCAGGCCAGCCCGAACGTCAGCGGCCACAGCGAGTTGCTCCTCGCCCATGCCTTCAGCTGCTCCAGCGTGCCCATGAATACGTTGCGTTCCAGCTCCTGCCGCTCTTCCGGGGAAATCGACTCTAAATTGAATTCCATTTCAGCACCTTCTTCTTCCAGGCGTAGAGTAATCCGATCAGCAGAAGTCCCGTAAAGATCGCCATCTCGGCAAGCACAAAAAGGCCGAGCTGCTTATACGCAACGGCCCACGGATATAGGAAAACGGTTTCGACATCAAAGACGACAAACATAAGCGCGAACAAGTAGTAGCGCACGTTGAAGCGAACCTGCCCCTCCCCTACGGGCTCGTTCCCGCTCTCGTACGTGGTTTTCTTCTCGTCGTTCGGCTTGTTGGGCCGAAGCAGCCGGCCGACGGTCAGCGCGACCACGGGAAGCAGAATGCCGATAACAATGAAGATCGCTACAATAACGTAATTGTTGATGTACTTCTCCACAACTTTCGCCTCCATGGTTAGGGATCTACAGGGCGCAAATACGTGCAGCGAACTTGGACAAAATTCCCTCACAATTATAACAAAACCTGCCACTTGCGTCTATGACGGAGTTGGATGCGCTTCCTTGCTCCAATGCTCAGTTATGCCCATTCCCGCCCTTCTTGAAAACCGCCGCCGTTTGAAATCTATATGCTCGTTCGCCCCGAAAAAGTTATGACGATTTAGCCAACGATCTGCCAGACGCAAAAAAGCTCCCCCTTCGACGGTACGAAGGAAGAGCTTGCCGGCATGCAATACGCGGTTTATACGGCCGTCGGAGCGCCTTTGCGAACCTGTTGTTCGTCATCGGCGCTCGCGGGAGTCGCCGCAGGCTTTGCGATAAGGGCGGATGCCTGCGGCATGCTCGGATCGGCGTGCGCGTCGTCCTCCCTCGCTTTCGCCGCGGCGAGGCCGGCGACCTTCTTCTGCCTCGCGATCAGGACGAAGACGAACACGTAGTAGAGCCAGTAGCAGACGAATTCCTCGAGCGACGGATCTTCCGAGTAGCCGAGGAACGCTTTGAAGAACACGCCTGCCTGCCCATGGAAAACCGGATGATGCCCGGTGTCCCGGATATAATTCGCTTCGTCGATCGGATGCTCGGGCAGCAGCCAGGTCAAATCGTACATGGCCGCGACCTGCCCGCCCGGCGTCTTGTAGACGCTGCCGATGACGCGCAGATCCTGCATGACGCCGACCGCCTGGACCAAGAGGCCCGCGGCGATCATGATCAGGAACACGCTCGTCACCTTGAAGAACGTGCCGATCTGGATTTTCTTGCTGCCCTTGAAAACGACCACGCCGAGCGCCGCCGCCGCGAGCAGGCCCGCGAGCGCCCCCCAGCTTTGCAGCACTTTGGAGATGTCGCCGGAAGAGATGGCCGCGAAGAAGAATACCGTCTCCACGCCCTCGCGCAAGGTGACGAGGAACGAATGCACGATCATGTTGATCGCGCCGCCGGCGGTCAGTATGAGCGCCACCTTGCTCTGCAGCTTGCTTCGCATCTCGCGGTTCTGCTTGCTCATGAACAGGATCATATGCGTCAGCAGGCCCGCCGAAACGATCAAGATGCCGATCCGCAAATAATCCTTGCTGCCCATGGTCGCGTAGCCGTCGAGCACGTTCTGGAACAGCATCGCGACGCCGAGACTCGCGGCGACCGCGAGCGCGACGCCGAGCCAGACGTATTTGTTCCAGCGGGATTGCCCGATCCGGTTCAAATACGAAATGATGATGCCGACGATCAATATCGCTTCGAACGCCTCGCGAAACGTGATGAGAAACGCCTGCAGGTTCATGGTGAACGCTCACTCCTTACTTTATCCTTGTTCGTTTGCTTCGCCGCGGGAGGAGCGGCTACAGCAGGCCTTTGCGGCGCGCCCAGAAGACGGCTCCGCCGCCGATGACGACGATGCCCGCGATCACGCCGACGGTGATCGCGGGGTTCGTTTTATTTTCCCGCTCCATCGCCGCATGCTCCTTCGTGCCGTCGATGGTATCGGGCTCGGCGGCCTGGACGGCCGCATCCGGATCCTTCGCGCCTCCGGCCGCTTCGCCGGGCGCGTACGGAAAGAGCGGCTTCAACGCGCCGTACACTTGGTTCACGGCGGTTTGGAGCGCCTGCCCGTCGGCCTCCTTCTTGCCTACGCCGAACAAACCGGGGTTGCCGATCGCCTCCAGCGCGGCGTCGAAATCGGCGGACAAGCCGTCCAGCTCCGACTTGGACAGCTTCGCTTCCGCATAAGGCACGAGCGCCTCGTATGTCGCGCGGGCTTTCGCCAGCAACAGCTTCGCCTGCGTATAATCGGTTATGCTCTGAATCGCGTTATCGAACCGTCGGTCCAAATTCATGATCAGTATGGCTTTATAATTGGCTATCGTAACGTCCGCGTCGCGGGATCGGAAGTTCGCGTCCAAGGTCGCGGCGACTTCTTCGCCGAAGTGGGAAGCAATCTCCTCCCGCCTTTCCTTGTGGGCGGCTTCCGCGCCGGTCCAATCGGCCGGCGTCTTGCCCAGGTCGGAGACGACGAGCTTGAACGTTTCGGCCACATCCTCGGTATTGGCATCGCCGTAGGAATAAGCCCAGGCGCCCGCGGGCGCCAAAGCGAGGAAAAGCGCAATGAACAGCATTGCGGTCTTCACCATCATGCGCATGGCTGCAATTCACCTTTTTCTGGTCGTCTTTGCCATTCAAACAGGCGCACGGCAACGGTCCGCCCGCTAACAACGATAATCATTTTCATTTAGCGTGTCAACAGGTTTATTATACGCTCCCCGCCGGTCGAAAAGTGTGAACAACCGGTGTACATTCCCGCGATTGGGCGGCCGCTCAGTGCTCGCCGACCCATTCGTACAACGCGATATGTCCATAGACCGGATCGAATAACGGATCGCTGTCATAGGCCGCTATCGGCTTCACCTGGCCTGCCAACGACCCGACCTGCGCTTCGAACCCCTTCAGGACGTGGTCGGTCAGCAGGATCGTCGCTCCCGGGTCCGCCTGCACGTCCGCGATAAAATAATCGTATGTCTCGATTCGACGGTTCGACACCGGCACATGCAGGTAATCGAGGACGCGCGTCTCCTCGTAGGTGTAGACGACGAAGCGGTTGTCCGGGTGCGCCGCCGCCAGCTCGCGCAGCCCTTGCCCAAGTTGGTAGACGGCCGGCGGCTCGTCCGCCTGCCGCGCGACGAGCGCGCCGCCCCGCGCGGCTTGGAGCGCGACCACGCCGGCGGCGATGAGCGCGCCGGCGGTTCGCAGCGCGCGGCGGATGCGCTCGCCGCGCGGCGGGGCTTCGCCGGCGCCGGGGTCTGCCGGCGCGGGCGGCCGCTGCGGCGCAGCGGCGTCATCGCCGGGCGCGGCCGGCGATTGGGGCGCGGCGGGCCGCGCCGATGGCGCTGCCGCGCAGAGCAGCGCAAGCAGCAGCCACATCACGCCGATGAGTGGCGTGATGTGGCGCGGCTTGTCGATGTTCTGCGCCAGCAGCGCCCAGGCGCCGTAGGCGCCCGCGAGCGCGGCGAGCGCGCCCGGCAGGCCCGAGCGGCGAAGCCATGCCGCCGCCCGGGGCGCCAAGCGGGCGCCGGCGCTCGCGCTGTCGCGGGGCGGGCGCGGCCGCGCCCCCGCGGAAAGCACGGCGGCGAGCAATAGCGCCGCCGCCGCGGCGAACAGCGCGGTGGACCGGGCGAACATCCCGGTCCAGAGCACGTTGTCGCCCGCGAAGCGCAGCAGGCGCGCCGCGAAGGAAAGCTCGTCACCGGCGGAAGCCACGCCGCCGCCCCACTCGCTGAAGTGGCCTTCCGTGAAGGCGACGGCCAGCTGTAGGAATCCTCGCACGCCGCCTTCGCTAAGCGCCAATCCGGCCACCCATAGCAGCTGGCACCCGGCCGCGATCGCCGCGAAGATGACCAGTTTCGGCCATAGCCGCCTCCGCTCCCCCCGCCAGTCCGCCCAAGCCGCGGCCAACAGCCAACAGGCGCCGAGTCCGAAGGGAGCGAACGACAGGCGCACGCCCATCAACAGGCCGAATACGAACAACGCCGCCGTCATCCGCCCCCATGTCCTGCGCTCCATCGCCCGCCGCCAGCACCACAGGTACCACCACAGCACGGCGATGCCCGCCGCCTCCGACATCGGACGGACGGTCTGCAGCCAGAGATATGGCGACGTCAAGATCAGCAGCACGACGAGCAGCGACCATGCAGGCGTCAGACGCCGCCGCGCCAGCCGCCATATCGGATAGACGGACGCGGCGCCGAGAACGATATTCAACGATTCGTAGGCGCGGGCGGGATCGCCGACGAACCGACGCAATGCCATCGCCCCCATCACGAAATACGGATAGCCCGGGAAATGCGGCTGCATCGCGAGCAGATCGAACCGGTCCAAGGCCAATACGAAATCCGCCTCGTCCCAGCTCGCGACGAAAGGACTGCGCTGCGTCCAACTGTATGCCGCCCAGAGCAGCGCGACAAGCACGGCGATTATCGGAGCAGCCTTGTTCAGCCGCGACGCCCCTTTCCGTCTAAGGGATTCGCCGCTTCCCGATGGATGGCCGGGATTGCTCGGAGGCGCAGCGGGTATCCCGGTGTCGATCGCCTGATCCATCTTGTCATCCCCGCGCAGCGTCACCGCCCCCTCCCTCGTTTACTCATAGCACTCGCGTACGCTTAGCAATAACCACGCATAATTTCTCACGGTACAGCGCGATCCACGCTCAAACGGGTTTGTGTGCCAGCGTCCAATCTAGCGCCCTCGTCATCCGTACCGCTGTTCGCGTTCTACCTTTGCCGTCAGTCCCCGCCCCGCCGTCGGCGCGCCTGCAGGAGGCAGCGTCTCGCGAGCGGCGCTTCCGCGTCTGACCGCCGGTCGTCGCATCTCCCGCCAGATCGCCGGCAGCACGTGACCGAGGTAGTTGCGGAATTTGATAAAGGATTGGCCGTGCACCCGAACCCGGTACGTGATCGGCACTTCTTCCATCGCGAAGCCCTGGCGCACCAGATTGAGCGTCAGCACCTGCGCGTAATTGTAATCATGAATGATGTCCGCGTGCTCCATCGCCTCGCGCGAGAAGCCGCGCATGCCCGACTGCCCGTCCCAGATCATGCGCCGCAGCAGCACGGCTTGGAGTATCGTAAAGCAAATATTCCCTACGCGGCGGTGCAGCCTCATGCCGCGAATGGTCCCTTTAAACCGCGATCCCATCGTATATTCGGCCCTGCCTTCGCGAATCGGCGCGATGACGTTCGGAATTTCCTCGGGCGGGTACTCATTGTCGGCATCGATCATCAGCCCGATATCGGCGCCCAGCCGGAGGCAGCCCGCAAGCCCTTCGCGGACCGCGGCGCCCAAGCCGCGGTTCGCGGCAAACGATACGACGTGGTCGGCGCCCGCCCGCCGCGCTTCCGCAACCGTGCCGTCCGCGGAGCCGTCGTCGACGACCAGCACCTCGACGGTCCAATCGCGCCCCATTTCCCGGGGAATACGCGCAATGACAGGCCCGATATTGCCTTCCTCGTTATGAGCGGGCAGAAAAACGACCAGTTTTCTCTTCTTCATGCTGTTCCACTTCTTTCTGGCGGAGTCCTCGGAATCCCTGTTATTCAAAAGCGTCCGTCAGCACGGGACCGCGGCTATGGCTCGGGAGAGGCGCGCCCAGCAAATAACTGAGCGTAGGCGCGACCGAGACGAGCGATTGCTTCGCGTCGATTTTCACGCCTTGGCGCACCCGCGGCCCATGCAGGAAAAACGGAACGTACCGCTCGCCTTCGTCCAAATGCCCATGCCCGCCGATGCCGTCGGCTTGTCCGTGATCCGCGCATACGATGAACGTCGCATCGTCCGCGTCCCCGCGTTCCGTAAGCCAAGCGACGAATTCGGCGATCAGCGCATCCGCCTCTTCAATCTTTTGCCGATATTCGCCATACAATGCGCCCATGCTGTGTCCCGTCTGGTCCGTCGCGATGAACTGCACGACCAACAGGTCCGGGTCCTGCTCCGCCATGATGAGCTTCGCGCGTTCCATGATGTTGCGGTCCGCCTTATCGTTATGCATGACCGCCGTTACGCTCTCCACGTCGTCGCCCATGGAATCGATGAGATGCGCGATCCCGAGCAGCCTTCCGCGCTTGCCGACCTTCCTCAGGCTGTCGAAGATCGATTCCACCTTGATTCCGAGCTTCCATACCATATTCGACGTAATGCCATGCTCGCGCGGATAAGTGCCGGTGAACATGGAGGAGAAGCAGACGACCGTCCGCGCCGGGTATACCGTCTCCATCTGCGTGTACTCCGTGCCTGCCGCCCGCCATTTCTTCAGGAACGGCGCATCCGCTTCCTCGAAACGGTCCTTGCGCATCCCGTCGATGACGAGGACGAACACTTTCCCTTCCGGGCGGTCCGCAGGCGCCTCGATCGGCGTCGTATAGCCCGGCATCTCTTTCGGCTTCCAATCGAACAGGTTGCGGTGCATCACCCATGCGAACAGCGCCGTCCCGGCGAGAAACAGCAGATACGTTCCCCAGCCGAAATCGCCGCCCGCCGCCGAAGCGTCCGCCCATTTCGCTCCTGCCGTATCGACCACGAAGAGCAGCAGCAGGAACTTCGGCAACTGCTCCTGCGCATTGCCGCTCGTCGAATCGCTGTTCTTCAGCACGAGCTTCCAGAAGCGCTTGAAATTCCACCACGACGTGCCGATCCGCAAATGATAATAGAACGTCCCCCAGAAATAAATCGTGAAGAACAAAAACAATCCGATCGCAAGCGCGTATAAGCCCAGCTCGAGCGGCGCGTCCCGCCAGAGGATCAGCGCCGCAACGACGGGGAACCAGAGATAATTCCGCAGAAACAGCGGAAAATCGTAGTGAAAATACAAGGCGAACAGGGGCAGCCCCGCGAGCAGGCCCAAGCCGAATTGCGTCCAGAACGCGCCGTCTCCCCACGATCCCATATGGTAAAGCGCGTAGACCGACACCGTGAAGATCGGCGTAAACGGTTTCCCCTCGTTCAACAAGTTCCAGCAGCGCGCCGCCACGATCTCGAACCCGGACGCTTTCTTCATTCCCCATGCCCCTCTCTTCGGCGCAGCCTCAGCCAACCCCGCAACTCCGTCCATGTGACGGCCGTCAGGACGATCGATAACGTCCCCGTCACGTAAGCAAAAACGAATTTGTACCCATGCGACAACAGAGCCGCCGTATAGGCCGCGCTCCCGGCGATGCCCAGTACGCCGAGCGATGCCGTCAGCGTCGTCTCGTAGGTGCCGATCCCGCCCGGCGTAATATGAAAGACCTGCCCGGCAATCGTCATGCCGGTCGCCCAGACTGCCTGCAGCGGGTTAACGGATAGCCCAAGCGCTCGTGCAACGCCGTACACGACCGCGCCTTCGAGCAGCCAGCAGGCAAAAGTGAGCAGCGCCGCCATTGCGCCTCTCCCGGAAGCCAACGTCGTCCGCAGATGTTCGTAATGCCGCAGCGCCAAGCCGGACAGTGCTTCCATGCGTCCGCGCCTGCGCCCTCCCCCTCTCCGCAGCCGCTCCAGTCCGAACCACGCCGCGCCAGCAGCCAACACGCCCATTCCAAGCACGACCCCATACCGGGGAGATGTCTCCAAGCCGAGCATGAGCGCGCCGGCGGATCCGATCAGCAGCAGCGAAGCCATATCGAGCACGCGCATGGCGGCTACGGAATGCAGCGCATCGTCCCAGCGTACCGACGTGCTCCGAACGTACAACCCGGTACGCGCCAAGTCTCCTGCTTTTACGGGCAGGACATGATTGATCAGCAAGCTCACGAACAACGGATGCATATAGTGCCGCAGCGGGTCCAGCTTCTCTCGACCGGCATAGAGCCGCCAAGACAACGCCTTCAACCAGAAGGATAAGCCATAGCCCGCCGTCATCAGGAGAAGCATGTACGGGGCGTGCAGCAATCGGATCGCCGCATCGCCCAGCGCCTTCCCCTGGAACCAGCGCATCGTAAACCAGACAAACAAGGCAGCCAAGGTAAGCCCGCCCAAGGAAATACCTATTTTCCGCAAAATCATGCCTTCCTGTCGTGTCCGCCGTCCTTCTCAACAAGTGAGAACCGTTATCACCAAGTATAGTGAACGGTACCTGCTCCGTCAAACCATTTCCGCAGATTTGAAAATCGCCGAAGGCTTTGCGGCCCGCGCAATCCGCCATGCTGCCTGGCCGAGATACGCTTCATTCTACCGCTCTCATTCGTTTTCCTTCACTTTGTGCGCATGCAAAAAAAAAGCCGATTCCCCGCAGATGGGAACATCTGCAAAAGAATCGGCTTCCTGCTACGAATCCATTAGCCTTGTTTGACGGCGATCCGGTTCATCGCGCGCTGCAGCGCAAGCTCGGCACGCAATTGATCGTAATCGTCCTTTTTGCCGCCCAGGCGCTGTTCGGCGCGCTGTTTGGCCGCTTCCGCACGAGCGAGATCGATATCGCCCGGCAATTCCGCGCTTTCGGCCAGAATGACGACTTTATCCTTGCGGATCTCGAGAAAACCGCCGCCAACGGCGATTTTTTCTTCGGCGTTATTCTTTTTGATCGTAATGGGCGCGATCTTCAAAGGCGTGACCATCGGGATATGATTCGGCATGATGCCCATCTCGCCCTCGGAGCCTTTGACGATCACCATATTGACATCCTCAGCGTAAACCTTACGCTCAGGCGTTACGATTTCCAGTAAAAAGGAGCTCATGATCTTACCCTCCCATGCGCCCTACGACGTAAGACGCAACTTCGTTAGCTTAGGCGTATGTCCGACAAAAGTCGTTTTGGCGCTTGCCCATCGAATGATGGAGCAGCCTTCGGCGGCGATAATCGGACGAACTTCCTGGCGAATTAAACCTCTTGTGCCAGTTTTTGCGCCTTCGCAACTGCATCTTCGATCGTTCCGACGTTGTGGAATGCCGGTTCCGGAAGGTCGTCGTGCTTGCCTTCGAGAATTTCCTTGAAGCTGCGTACCGTTTCTTTAACCGGCACGTACAGGCCTGGCATGCCATTGAACGCTTCGGCAACGTGAAGCGGCTGCGACAGGAACAATTGGATACGGCGAGCGCGGATAACGATGAGTTTGTCTTCTTCGGACAACTCGTCCATGCCGAGGATCGCGATGATATCCAACAGCTCTTTGTAGCGTTGCAGCAATTTCTTAACGCTTTGAGCGACTTGGTAGTGCTCTTCGCCAAGGATCTCAGGCGTCAGGATACGGGAAGACGAGGCGAGCGGGTCAACGGCCGGGAAGATACCCATTGCCGCGATGTTACGCTCAAGGTTAGTCGTTGCGTCCAAGTGGGCAAACGCCGTTGCAGGAGCCGGATCCGTATAGTCATCGGCAGGAACGTAGATCGCTTGAATGGAAGTAACGGAACCTTTTTTCGTCGACGTGATACGCTCTTGCAGTTGACCCATTTCAGTTGCCAGCGTCGGCTGGTAACCTACCGCGGACGGCATGCGGCCGAGCAATGCGGATACTTCGGAACCGGCTTGCGTGAAGCGGAAGATGTTATCGACGAACAGCAGAACGTCTCTTCCCTCTACGTCACGGAAATACTCAGCCATTGTCAAGCCCGTCAATGCTACGCGAAGACGCGCGCCCGGAGGCTCGTTCATTTGACCGAATACCATCGCGGTTTTCGCGATAACGCCGGAATCGCTCATCTCGTGGTAAAGGTCGTTACCTTCACGCGTACGCTCGCCGACGCCGGCGAATACGGAGATACCGCCGTGCTCTTGCGCGATGTTGTGGATCAGCTCTTGCATCGTTACGGTTTTACCTACGCCCGCGCCGCCGAAGAGTCCGATTTTACCGCCCTTGGAGTAAGGAGCCATCAGGTCGATAACCTTGATGCCCGTTTCCAGGATTTCTTGGGAAGTCGACAGTTCCTCGAACGGAGGAGCTTGACGGTGGATCGGGTTCGCGATCGAACGGTCTACGTCGCCGTTGTTGTCGATCGGATCGCCGAGCACGTTGAATACGCGACCCAGCGTTGCCGGACCTACGGGAACCGTGATCGGATTGCCCGTATCTACGGCTTCCGTGCCTCTGACAAGACCGTCGGTGGACGACATCGCAACGCAGCGGACCAAGTTGTCGCCGAGATGCGTCGCGACTTCAACCGTCAGGTTGATGTTGACTTCGCCCGGGTTTTGCGCTTGTTTCTCAATTTTGATTGCATTAAGAATCTCAGGCAGATGGCCGTTCTCGAACGCGATGTCGACAACCGGACCAGTGACCTGGACTACATGCCCCTTGCTCATTCTTGTACCTCCTGTAAGCTTTCCGGAGGAAAGCTGGCTCCGGAAGCGTAATCTTTAGCTTTCCGGAGAAATGCTCGCAACCGGAAGCGTATATTGGGTTTTCCGGAGAAAATCTCTTCCCGGAAGCACTGCTTTATCGCTGTTCCGAAGGACGCCCTCCGGGATGATCGTATGCATTTATTGCTGCGCGTTCGCGCCGCCGACGATTTCCGCGATTTCCTGCGTGATCGCCGCTTGGCGGGCACGGTTGTACGTCAACGTCAAGCCCGCGATCATTTTCGTCGCGTTCTTCGTCGCATTGCCCATTGCGGTCATACGTGCGCCGAACTCGCTTGCTTTGCCTTCCAATACCGCGCTGTAAATCACCGTTTCCGCGTATTTGGGCAGCAGCACGTCGAGTACCTTCTCAGGCGACGGCTCGTATTCGTAGCTTGCCTTCGCGCCCGTAAATTGCGACTGATCCAGCGGAAGCAGCTGCTTAATGACCGGCACTTGGGTGATCGCGTTGTAGAATTGGTTGTACACGAGGTTCAACTCGTCGTATTTGCCGCTTTCGAAACCTTTGACGGCAGATGCCGCCAACGATTTGATGTCGGCGAATTTCGGCGAATCGGAAAGTCCCGTCACTTCATCCGCAGGGGTAATGCCCCGGCGCTTGAAATAATCGCGGCCTTTGCGCCCGATGACGAACACGTCGTATTCCGCGGGAGATTTATGCTTCTCCTGAATCGTCAACCATACTTTACGAAGCACGTTCGCATTGTATCCGCCCGCCAAACCGCGGTCCGACGTGACGACCAGATAGGCCGTACGCTTGATTTCGCGGCTTTGCAGCATCGGATGCTTGATTGCGCCTCCGCCCGATGCGATGCTCGCCACGACTTCGCGGATCTTGTCGGTATACGGACGGGATGCCACGGCCGCCTCCTGAGCTCGCTTCAGCTTAGCGGACGCGACCATCTCCATTGCCTTCGTGATCTGCTTCGTATTCTGGGTGCTCTTGATCGAGCGTTTGATTTCGCGCATGCCTTTAGCCATTCGTTGTCACCACCTTATTGCCGGCTTACCCGGACGAAGCTTCCCTTCGCCCTCGGCCGGTTCTATTCCGCGCTAGTATTCGAACCGCACGCGCGCGTGCGGCCCGAAGGTAAAGATATGGTTTATACCGACGTCGCAAAGCTGTTTTTGAACGATTTGATCGCTTCAACCAGCGCTTTCTCGTTGTCGGAAGTCAGATCTTTCGTATCGCGGATGGAAGCGTAAATCTCAGGCTTGTTGGCATCCACGAAAGCAAGGAGTCCAGCTTCGAAACGGCGTACATCCTGTACCGGGATGTCGTCCGTATGTCCGCGCGTAACCGTGTACAGCGATACGACCTGGCGCTCTACCGGCAGCGGCTGGTTAACGCCTTGCTTCAAGATTTCCAGAGTGCGCTCGCCGCGGTTCAGACGGGATTGCGTTACTTTATCGAGATCGGATCCGAATGCCGCAAATGCCGCCAATTCGCGGTATTGGGCAAGGTCGGTTTTGAGCGTGCCCGCTACTTTTTTCATGGCTTTGATTTGAGCCGAGGAGCCTACCCGGGATACGGAGTTACCAACGTTGACCGCTGGACGCTGACCGGAGTAGAACAGATCGGATTCGAGGAAGATTTGACCGTCCGTGATGGAGATAACGTTCGTCGGGATGTAAGCCGAGATATCGCCGGCTTGCGTCTCGATGAAAGGCAGGGCAGTCAGGGAACCGCCGCCGAGCTCGTCGTTCAGCTTCGCCGCGCGCTCCAGCAAACGGGAGTGCAGGTAGAATACGTCGCCCGGATAAGCTTCCCGACCCGGAGGACGGCGGAGCAGCAAGGAAAGCTCGCGGTATGCTGCCGCTTGTTTGGAAAGGTCATCATAGATAACAAGTACGTGTTTGCCGTTGTACATGAAGTACTCGCCCATCGAGCAGCCCGTGTAAGGCGCGATGTAGAGGAGCGGGGACGGCTCGGAAGCGCTCGCCGTTACGACGATCGTGTACTCCAAAGCGCCTTGTTGGCGAAGGGATTCGACGACGGTACGAACCGTGGATTGCTTTTGTCCGATGGCAACGTAGATACAAACCACGCCGTTGCCTTTTTGGTTGACGATCGTATCGATCGCGATTTGCGTTTTACCGGTTTGACGGTCGCCGATGATGAGCTCCCGTTGGCCGCGGCCGATCGGAATCATCGCGTCGATCGCCTTGATGCCGGTTTGCATCGGCTCGAATACCGATTTACGGGCCATGACGCCCGGTGCCGGAGATTCGATCGGACGCGTAGCCGTCGTTGCGATCGGTCCGTTGCCGTCGACCGGTTGACCCAGTGCGTTCACGACGCGGCCCAGAAGCGCTTCGCCTACCGGAACTTCCATGATGCGGCCCGTGCGTTTTACTTGGTCGCCTTCGCGGATGCCGGTGTACGGCCCCATGATGACGACGCCGACGTTGCTCTCTTCAAGGTTAAGGGCCATGCCCATAACGCCGTTCGCGAATTCGAGCAGTTCGCCCGCCATTGCGTTTTCAAGGCCGTGCACGCGCGCGATACCGTCACCGACTTGGATGACCGTACCGACGTCAACGACTTGAATTTCGGATTTAAATTGTTCGATCTGTTGTTTAATCAGCGTGCTGATTTCATCAGGTCTGATACTCAATTCCGTTCACCCCTATCTACAGTGCTTGAGTTTTCAACGCTTGTTCAAGTCGAGCAAGCTTGCCGGAGAGGCTGCCGTCGTAGAGACGGTCGCCGATGCGCACTTGTACGCCGCCGAGCAGAGCAGGTTCAACGATTTGTTTCGCGATGATGCGTTTGCCGACCATTTCGCCGAATTGCGCCGCTACTTTGGACAATTCTTCGGCGCTGAGCGATTTGGCCGTATATATCGTAGCGTGTGCCTGACCAAGCGCCTCGCCCGCTACTTTCGTATAAGCTTCGTACACGTCGCCGAGCGCGTTTTGACGCCCGCGAACGATGAGAAGCTCTACCGTGTTCAATACCATAACCGATACTTTGTCGGACAAGGCGCCCTTGATGATGGCGATTTTTTGGCTGACTTCGACGTTCGGCAGCGCCATGAATTTGCGGATTTGCGCATCTCCGGCCAAGGCGTCCACGACGATCTTCAGCTGTTTCTCGACATCGGCAACCGCGTTGTTGCTTTGAGCCAGCTCGAACAGCGCTTTAGCGTAGCGTTTAGCTACGACGCTCTCGCGGCTCATTTGCTTCCAACCTCGTTCAAGTATTGGTTAACGAGTTGTTCTTGGGACTTGTCATCGATTTGCTTCTCGATGATCTTGGACGCGATCATGACGGACATGCCGCTGACTTGGCCGCGCAGGGCCGCGATCGCTTTGTTTTTCTCGGTTTCGATATCCTTGACGGCGTCGTCCTTCAGGCGGCTGGCCTCGGATTTGGCTGTCTGGAGGATTTCGTCCGCTTGCTTGGAGCTCGTTTGTTTCGCTTGCTCGATAATTTCATATGCGTCTTTGCGCGCTTGTTGCAGCGTTTGTTTTTGCTCTTCGAACTGCTGTTCCGCCTGCTTGCGGCTGTTCTCCGCGTTATCGAGCTGTTCTTTCACGAACTGCTTGCGCTGTTCCATGATGGAAAGCAGAGGACCGAACGCATAACGGCTAAGCAGCCAGTAAAGAATTCCGAAAGCAATCAGTTGGATGAAAAAATTGGACCATACGATATCCAACGTACGTCACTCCTTTCCGTAAATTAGCCAGCTGTTCTATGGCAGCTAGCAAAAGGAAGGCGCGGAGGCATTGGCACTCCCCGCCATTTGCAAGTTTAGTATTAAGCTTCGCCGTAGAAAATGAACGCAAGAACGAGGGAGATGATCGGCAATGCTTCGACGAGCGCGACCCCGATGAACATGGTCGTTTGCAGCGTACCGCGAAGTTCCGGCTGGCGGGAGATACCCTCAACCGTGCGACCTACGATCAAACCGTTACCGATACCCGCGCCAAGTGCTCCAAGACCAAATACAATTGCTGCTGCAATTAAAGCTGTTGCTCCCATTAATAAAATCCTCCTTAAATGTTTGGAAATAGTAGTTTTATGTTGTCCCGCGTTGAACGGGGTTGTTGCTGCGTTAATGATCCTCGTGCACGATCGCCTGCGACATGTACACCATCGTCAGCATGACGAACACGAACGATTGGATCGCGCCGATAAACATGCTGAAGCCTTGCCATACGATGAGTGCAGGAATACCGACCCAACTCAACTGCATGATAACGGAGATCATGACCTCGCCGGCGAAAATGTTCCCGTATAGACGAAGCGACAGGGAAAGCGGCTTGGAAATTTCTTTGATGACGTTCAGCGGGAAGAATGGGATGTAAGGCTCGAAGTAGTGTTTCAGGTAATGTTTGCGGTTGCGTCTCAAGCCCTCGACATGCGTGAGGACGATTACGATCGCCATCAAAGCCCCTGCAACGGCTACGTCCGCGGTCGGCGATTTCCACCACGAAATATGCGCCTCTTCCTCTCCGTCCGGCAACACGAGATCCATGCCCAGGAAGGTCGACCCGTGATGCGCTTCCGTGACGATACCGAGCGGCAGGCCCAGCATGTTCGCTACGAAAATGTACATGATCAACGAGATTCCAAGAATCAGGTACGGACGGCCTTTCTTCACATCCATGGAAGTTCCGATCAGGTTAATGACGAACTCGATCACCCATTCCAGGAAGTTCTGCATTTTCGTCGGGTTGGTCACGGATGCCCCGCGTACCGCCACCTTCGCAAGCACGAACACGATAATGCTGGTGACCAAGATGGTGAGGATCGCAGCCAAATCCCAACGGATTCCGAGCCAATGCACTTCAGGAAAAATATGTTCCATTAGTTGTTTTCACCCCTTTCATCGGAAGAATGCCTAGCGGCCGATCTGCCCTTGGATCGAAATCCCAGTATGAGTGTTGCCAATTGAGCAACAAATAATCCCGCGACCGTTCCGTAGACACTAAAAGAAAAGTACCGTGTGGCGACGACCACCGCAAGCAAGCCGATGCACGCGCGCGTGAGAAAACCGAGGTTATTCCTCTTGGCGCCTTTCGCGGCCGCGTTCGCGCCGATCCGCTGTACTTTCCATGAAAGATGGAAGGCGTTTACAAGACTGGCCGCAGCGCCGAGAACAAGTCCGCCGAAGAGCGGCTTTTGCTCCGGATAAAGGGCCCACCCGATAAAGCATAGAGACAAAAAAAAGAAGGTGATACGCATTACCGTTCGAAGGTGGCCGGACAAGTCATCCATTACTTCGCTTTGCCCCCTATAAACGTTCGGATCAAGAGTATGGTCATGATGACGGCTACGACAAAACCCGCAGCCATGCCGGCAATGGCGCCATACCCGTCGTTCATTTTGGAGCCGATCCAGTAACCCAGTCCCAGACATGCGGCAATGGTGCCGCCGACGGAACCGATCAGCCCCATGGCTCGCCACGGATTATCGCCGAAATTGCCGTTTCCTGCATCGCGATTCTTGTCGTTATGGGATGAATTCACCATGAATCACTCCAAAACTCTTATTTATTTTAGCCAAGCGGGTTCCCGTTTGTCAATTGATATAAATTCAAACATTTAGTGAACGGCAAGCCGAAAACCCTTGATTTACCTAGGGTTTCCGGTTTCGCAAACCGTACAGTAGCACTGTATGCTGTAGCGTTGGCGGGCATGCATGCCTACTATCGCAATCTATGAACGTTGTGTGAACGGAGCCGGACGTTCGCCGACCCTTCCAAAATGATGCAAAATCGCCTGCACGATCCTGACGGAGGCTTGTCCGTCGCCGTACGGATTGGCCGCTCGGCTCATCCGTCCATAGAGCTGCGCGTCCGACAATAACGCGCGCGCGCGTTCGTAAACCGCGGCCTCGTCGGTGCCGACAAGCTCCAGCGTGCCCGCTTCTATGCCTTCCGGACGCTCCGTCGTATCGCGGAGCACGAGCGTCGGCACGCCGAAGGACGGCGCCTCTTCCTGCAAACCGCCGGAATCCGTCATGATCATGTGCGCGTGCGGGTAAAAGTTGTGGAATTCGAACACGTCGAGCGGCTCGATCAGCTTCACGCGCGGGTGATTGCCGAGGATCTCGTTCGCCGGCTCGCGGACGGCCGGGTTCGGATGCACCGCGTACACGATGGCCGCGTCTTCGAATTCGTCCGCGATCCGCTTCACCGCGCGGAAGATATTCCGGTGCGGTTCGCCCAGCGCTTCGCGGCGGTGCGCCGTCATCAGGATCATCCGTTTGCCCGCCGCCCAATCGATGACCGGATGGGCGAAGGACTTGTCCACCGTGTATTGGAACACGTCGGCCGCCGTATTGCCCGTTACGTAGATCGCGGACTCCGGCTTGTTCTCTTTGCGCAGATTGTTCGCCGACCATTCGGTCGGCGCGAAGTGCACGTCCGCAAGAACCCCGACCAGCTGGCGGTTCATCTCTTCCGGATACGGAGACAGCTTGTTCCATGTCCGCAGCCCCGCTTCCACGTGGCCGACGGGAATCTGCTGCAGGAACGCCGCGTAGCTGGCCAGGAAGCAGGTCAGCGTGTCGCCGTGGACGAGCACGATGTCCGGCTTCGATTCGCGAAGCACCGGCTCCAATCCTTCCAGCACGCGCACGGTCGTTTCCGTCAGCGTCTGACGGTCTTTCATGACGTTCAGGTCGTAGTCGGGCACGATTTTGAAGAAATCGAGCACTTGGTCGAGCATTTGGCGGTGCTGCGCCGTCACGCAGACGACCGATTCGATCTCTTCGGGGTGCTTCTGCAGCTCCAGCACGAGCGGAGCCATCTTCACCGCTTCCGGGCGCGTGCCGAAAACGGTCATTACTTTCAACTTGGACAATGGAGTCACTCCTAACTATTTGGTTCCGAACATGCGGTCGCCGGCATCGCCGAGGCCCGGCACGATATAGCCGTGATCGTTGAGATGGCTGTCCAGCGAAGCGAGGTAAATGTCGACGTCGGGGTGCGCCTGTTGGACGGCCGCCACGCCTTCCGGCGCCGCGATCAGGCACATCAGCTTGATCTGGGTGCAGCCGCGCGATTTGAGCGACGCGATCGCCGCATTGGCGGACCCCCCGGTCGCCAGCATCGGGTCGACGACGATCAGCAGCCGTTCCGTCGCGTCGGCGGGCAGATTCACGTAGTACTCTACGGGCTGAAGCGTTTCCGGGTTGCGGAAGAGTCCGATATGGCCCACCTTCGCCGCCGGTATGAGCTTGAGCATGCCTTCCACCATGCCGAGGCCGGCGCGAAGAATCGGAATGACGCCCAGCATGCGGCCGGATATGACGTTGCTCGGCGCCTCGACGATCGGCGTCGTGACGCTGATCGTCTCGAGCGGCAGGTCCCGCGTGATCTCGTAGGCCATCATCGTCGCGATTTCGTCCACGAGTTCGCGGAAATCTTTCGTTTTGGTATCTTTGTCGCGAATATACGTCAGCTTGTGCTGAATGAGCGGATGGTCGCAAATCGTAAGAGTGCCCATTATTCAATCCTCCTGGAGATCTTCTTCAACTGACAATTATAACATCCGGAGCCCGATTGTGCACACGGCGTTCGCCAGGCCAAAATCCTCCTGCAAAGTATGCCCGAACGCGCCGAATACTTGCAATTGAACGCATGGCGCCAGCTTCGGCGAAACAGGCTCCGGCGAGGTCGCCATTGGAGCTAATTGCTGCCGCAGGACGATCCGCCGCCGCAGGAAGATCCGCTGCTACATGAGGATCCGCCGCTGCCGCCGTCGCCGCCGCCGCAGGAGGAGCTGCCGCCGTCCGGCGAACCGTCTCCGCCCCCGCCGCCGTCCGTCCCGCCATCGCCAGTGCAGCTGTATGAACCGCCGCAAGCGCTGTCGTTATTTCGGCGCTCCTCTTCCGTTTGCAACCCGTCCATCTGCGACCGGAATTGGTCTTCCGAGCCCCAGGAGTAGTAGAAAAGCCCGGCCGACATCATCCCCGTCAGCATCGCGGGCGACGACCAGTCGTCCCCGCTGCCGTTGTTCGTCAACGGTTCGTTCCGCGAGGCCGCCAGCCTTCTGCCCCGTTCGATCAGATAGTCGACCGTCGCGTTCAAGTCCGGGAACAGCCCCGCGGAGCGCGCGTTGAACCGCGCATTGCGCAGCGCTTCCGCGCCGTGCGTCTCCAGCTCGAGCATGAGCTCGCGCGGCATCGGGGTCCGGTAGAACGCCCCCCACAGCCCGGCGCTTCCCGAAGCCGGCAGAAACAGCTCGCCGTACACCCAATCGAACAACGCCCGTTCGCCCGGACTCGGCTTCGAATCCGGCGCGTGCGGCGCATGATGGATGAGCTGCCCGCAAAACGTTTTGCAGAACTCCTCGTACTCCCTCGTAAACATCAGCATTTCGTGCCAGACCTCGTCGACCCGCTCGCTGTACATGGGCACCCCGCGCAGGACGCCGCACAAGAGAAAATAACGCTTCAGCTCGAACCAGCGCCACTGCCATTCGACATCGCGCATGTTCGGCGCTTGGCGAAGGACCCGGTCTCTGACGCGCGTCTCGAAATCCGCCGTAAGCGCCGCTTCCAAGCGTTCCGCGGCGGGCCTGGCCGGGTGGCCGGCAGGTACGCCGAGGCACTCGGGAGGCGTGCGCGGCGGCGCGGACGGACGGCGGATGTTCGCGCGTCCGCCGTTTCCGCGGACGGCGCCCGGGCCGCCTTTGGGCTTCGCGAGATTAAACAGGACGGCGACGGTGATAACGATGATGACGATCGCAAAGAGAGGCATTCGGATGGCACCCCTTTATGAAATATGTATCTCCATCATAGCATGCCGGACAACGCTTCCAAGCGGTTTTGAGGAAAAATTAACCTCGGGCGAGCAGGCCCGAGTTGCGCCGTCCGGCGGAAGAGTCCGTCCCTGATATTAAAAGAACCCCTTCGGACAGGCGACGCTGTTCGCGCGCCTCCCGAAAGGGTTCCGCTTGCAAATGCCCGTTCCGTGGAACGCGCGGTCGAACATTCATTCATCCCCGCAGCAGCAGCCGGTTCATGTAATCCACCGTAAACCGGACGCCTTGGTCGCCCAGCTCGCCCTTCCACGTATCGGAATGCGGCTCGATGCTCAGGCCGCCCGCGTAGCCGACGCCGTACAGAATCGCCATGAACGTGCCCCAATCGGTCTGATCGAGTCCGGCCGGCGGATCGTCGAAGCGCTTGCCGTCGATAATCACCGAGCCTTTGATGTGGACGTGGAGGAACCGGTGGCCCCAGTCCGCCATTTCCTTCAAATAATTTTGTCCCGCGTACCGGGCATGGGACGGATCATACTTGATGCCGAGCTCCGGCAGATGGCCGTGAATGAGCTTCCAGGCCGTTTCATCAACGATGTAGCTGTTCCAATGGCAGTTATACGTCGCGATGCGAACGCCGCGCGCGCGGCCGTAATCGAGCAGCAGCGTGAAGAAGGCGATCGAGGCGCGCGCGTTCTCGTAGTACGACAGCTCCTCGACGTAGTTGGCGCCGCAGACGAACACCGGGCAGCCCAGCTCTTGGCAGGCATCGATCAGCATATATGCCGCTTGAAGCTCTTCTTCGATGATGCTGCCGTCCTTCGCGATTCTGTCCGAGCCCCAGCGGCCGATCGATCCCACTCCGACGCCCGTCCGCGCGCCCGCCGCTTTCAGCTCGGGAACGGCCGCTGCGAATTCGCCCGCCGGCGTGCCGACGTTGATGCAAAATTCCAAGAACGATAAGCCGAGGCCCGCGGCGTAGTCGAAGCTTTCCGCCTTCGGATCGGCGATGATGCCTAGTTTCATGTTCGTTATTCCTCCATTCGATTTTCAACTCGCGCCAATGCGCGCCAGCCGCTCATGCAGCCGGCCTCTATTCATTTCGACGAATCAGTACCTCATGCCTGCCCGCATCGGCAATCCGGAAGAGCGCCGATCCGTCTTCCCGTACGGCCGAAGGCGAAGCCGCTTGCCCGTCGATCGTGACTTCCGCTTCCGCGGACGCGGCCAGATCGAGCATGACCGACCACCCCGCCCGCTCGAGCTCGAATCGAATGGCATCCGCCTTCCCTTCTTCCGCGCGGGAGATCGCGAGACGAAGCGCGTTGCCGGCATCTCCCAGCCCAAGGGCCACCCGGTCCGCCGCGATGTCGTTCCACGCTTCCGGCAGCCTTGGACGAAGCGTCAGCGTCCGCTCGTGCGCCTTCGGCTGAATGCCGAACATCCGCGTGAGCATCGGCCATACGATGCCGTAGACCGTCCAAGCTTGGACGAAGCAGCCGTAGTCCGGCGACATCTCCGAGATGGAGCCCGGCAGGCGCATGTTGAAGGTGGACGCGATCAGGCGGATGAAGCGCAGCGATTCGTCCATCCGGTCGTAGCGGGCTTCCGCCATCGCCTGCACGCCCGTCGAGATCGTCATCATTTGATCCCGGTATAATCCGGAGAGATAAGTTCCCCACGGTCCCGTGAATTCGTCCGTGCCCATGCGGTCGAGCGCCCGGAGCGCCTTGCCGCGCGGAGCGAGTCCCGTCTCCATCGGCGTGTTGATGACCCAGTTCTTGAACAGCCAGCCCTGCTCGCGCTCCGGCTCCAGCCGTTCCATCTGCGCCTTCATCGCCTCCATGTCGGCGACGGCGCCCGCGGCGCCCATCGAACGGGCGCGTTCGATATAAACGTCGATGCGGCTCCTGACTTTGCCGACGGAGGCCATCGCGTCCGCGTACAATCCCTCTTCCTCCAGCCACAGCTCCGTATTGATCGTCTGGCCGAGACGATCCGCCAATTCGGCGTATTGGACGGCTTGGCGCGGCTCGCCGAGCAGCTCGGCCATCCGTGAGCCCGCGTTCAGGGCCGACCAGGTGTACGCCGCGGTATCGATCAGCTCGACGTTGAGGCCTTCGATCTCGATGATGCCGTAGCCCTCCGGCAAGAGATCGCCGTCGGGATCCATGTCGCCGAGCAGCCACGCCAAGCCCTGCTTCACGCCGGAATACATGCCCCGGAGAAAGGCCAGGTCCCCCGTCCATTGGAACACTTCCCATACGCATTGAATGAAATGCGCGGTCTCCTGGGTATTGCCGGGATTCGCGACGAGGCCGCTGGTGGACAGTTCGTGGATGATCCTGCCGTTGCCGTTCTCCGCTTCGGAGGCGTCGCGGATCAGCTCCAGCGTCTCCTGCGCCATCGCGAGCCCGCCCACCGGCAGCAGGCCGAGCAGCGTATAGCTGTTGTCGCAGCCGAACCACCACGGATATTCCGGATGGCCGGCTCCCATGCCGCGACCGATCCCCGGCACGTCCCGCACGAACCAATCGTTATGGAATTTAACCCAATTGAACACATGCTGCAGCTGCTTGTCCGGGATGGTCAGCACGGTCTGCGCGGCGATCCCCTCGTAGCGGCGGCATTTCTCGTCCCATAACCGGGCATGATGGTCCGCCAGCTTCCGATAGGCGAGCTTCGCCTCTTCTTCCGAGCTGCAGGAGCCCGCGACGAAGAAACGAATCTCGCTCTCCCCGCCCGCCGGCACGGCGACCGCGCGATACGCCAGCTCGCCGCCGACGCCTCTGCCCGCCGTCCAATGCGGGCCGAACAGTTCGCGGTCGACCGCGCCCGAATCGAAGCCGCGGTCGGCGCCTACGGCGACATGCCACGGATTCGCGGAGTCGCGCGCCAGAAACAGCCCCTCTTCCCGGGATAGGCGCCCCTCGTCGAAGCCGTCGACGATTCCCTTGCCCTCCGAGAACCATACCGGACTGAGGTCCGTTCTCGCCAGGAAACGAAGATCAAGCGCCCGGTCCGTGCCGCCGGTATCGCGCAAAATGTAGCTGACGACCAACCCTTCGACGTCGTCCGGGCAAAACTGGCGGCGCGTGACTTCAAGCCGCAGCGACGGAAGCGCGTAGCGATGCTCGTTGAAGAACGGATAATTATGAAAGCTGTCCGCTTCCGTCAGCCATTGGCCGTCGGCCTCCGATACGGAACCGCTGTCCGCGATCCGGAGCCAGAAGCCGTCCAGCAGCTTGATAGGATGCAGCCAAAGCCCGCCCATCTCGTGCTTGACGTGATGGCCGAAGTCGGGGAAGCCCCCGTTCTGGCTGCCGATCAGATAGGTCCGGTTGCCGGGCGTGATATAAAGGTCCTTCCAGGATAGGCCGCGCGTCTCCCGCGACTCGCGATAAGCCTCGAGAACCGGCCCTGCGTCCAGTTTCGTCATTTCAACCTTTGCGGTCATACGTCCTGCCTCCTAAGTCGTTCGATATCTTGTTACGGCGAGAAGGGCATAGCATGCGCAGCCCATGATCAACGCGGCGCTGAGCCCCGAGGCGATGGAGGCCGCTACGGCCAGCCAGGAGCCCCAGACGCCGGCAATGCCGTTCAGCGCGAAATAAAACGGCGCGCTTCCCGGGACGCGCCGGTCTTCCGACTGAAGCCCGGCCGGCAGCGGGATGCCGAGCACCACGCCATATACGAACATGACGGTTCCGATAACCGCCAGACGGCCGCCTTGCCCGAGCGCCATAAGGCCGTCCCCCGCGGCCGCCTGAAGCGCGAGCAGCCCGGCGGTCAGCGCGATGACGGCGACTGCCGCCGCGAGCGGCTTGACGGCCCGGCGCCCGGCGAGCCGGCTGCCGAGCGTGCCCCCGAGCAGCATCGGGACGATGACGATCAGCGCGGCGAGCGCGGGCGTGCCGGAGTAGGCCAGGCTTTTCTGGATCCAAACGGTCTGGATGCTCATGTAGCCGATTCCGATCAACCCGTAGTACGCCCAAGCGCCAAGACGCTTGCCCGGTCCTCCGGCTGGTGCGCCGTACCTCCAAACAAGCAGGAAGAACGATAGGGTAAGCGCCGCGATCGCGATGAGCCATTGCCGCAAGGCGGCCGGCAGCGATTCCTCCACCAGGAAGAAGAACGGTTTGTCATCCGTCGTCGGGTAGACCTTGTACTCGGAATCGCGGACGAACGCGTCGAACGGCGTCCGGCCGTCCAGCAAGGGCCGCAGCAGCTGCTCGTCGGACCCGGGAAGAAACAGCGCCTGCAGGCCCAGCGACCGGGCGCCCGCCCGCAGCAGGTCAAGCTGGCCGGCCGCAAGCGGCGATTTCTGGATCACGCTCAGCGTCAGATCGGGCGCGGACGAGCCTTCGGGAGCCAGCAGCAGCGTGGTATGCTTCGCGGCTTCCCGCGGCGGGACGCCGCCGCCCGCGCGCATGAGCGCGTCGAACCCCGTATAGTACGCCCGCAGGCCTTCGATGCCTTGATGCGAGATCACGATGATTCGGCCGTCCGGCGTCAGCCGCTCCAGATACGTCCGGAACGCCTCGCGGGTAAACGCGTAATTCTCGGACAGCGCCTGGCCGCCCACGCCGCCCACCTGCGAATAGACAAGGTCGAGCACGATCAGGTCGTACGATTCGCCGCTGCGCTCCAGCACGCCGCGCCCGTCGCCGACGACCGTATGAACGCCCGGGCGGTCGAGGATACCGCCGTTGTAGTCGGCCATCGATCGCACCGCGCTCACAAGCCCGGGGCTCAGCTCGACGGCGGTAATGTCCTTGGCGCCCGCCATCAGGGCATACAAAATGTCGCGTCCGCCGCCGGCCCCGACGATAATGGCTTTATCCGCCTTCCCCGCCGCGAACGGCAAAAACTCGATATCGCGCGCGAGCTCGCCCATCTGGCTCAGATCGCCGCCGAATTTGTACATGTAGCTGCCTGCGCCGCCGTCCACGAACATGATTCGCCGGCGGTCGTCGGAGGTGGCGACGGCGTCCGTGCGGGCGAAGCTGTCCCAGTCCGTGCGCAGGATCCGCGAGGCCGGGTCCGCGGCCAACGTGCCGACGATCGTCTTGTCCGGGGCGGCGCCCCTCATGCCCGCATAATCCAGCCGCCAGACGTCTGCGGACGATGCCGGCCAGACGATCGCCCCGGCGATAATGGCAAGCGCCAAGCCGCCGATGGAACGAAGCCGCTTGCGCGGCGAGTAGCCGGCGCCCGCGCCGCGCGCTTCGGCATGCATTCCGTCGCCTGCTTCCGCGTTCGCCGCGCCGGGCGCCAGGAACAGTACCGCGCCGGCCGCAAAGCATGGCGCCGACAACGCGAACACGGCCGCGAAGCCGCCGAAGCGCTCCAGCAGCGCATACCCGAGGAGCGCGCCGAGCGAAGCGCCGAGCAGGTCGGCCGCATAGATCCGCGGCGCGGACGCGGCGCCGCTGCCGAGCGCCTTCCCCATCACCCAGCCGAAGAGCGCGAAGGGGATCGTGCCGAGCAGCGCGTACAACGCGAGCTGGTGGACGTACGGAAACTTGGCGAGCGCGAAGCTGAGCAACGCGATGAACAGACCGGCGGCCGCGCTTACCCAGCCGGCCGTCGACAGGTCCGCGTCCGCGGCAGCCTGGCCGGCCCTGCGCTTCCCGCCGGCCGCCGCGCGCGGCTTCGTCCGGTATGCGGCAAAGGCGCCCGCGCCGATGCCGAACACCGCGAGCGACACGACGAGCGAGACGTAGTGGTACTGCAGCAACACGCCGTACACGCTGGTCAGCGCGATTTCCAGCCCCAGCAGCGAAGCCGACATCAGTCCCACGCCCAAGCTCCAGCAGGCGCTTCTCGTAAGCTTGTTCATGCGCTCATCCCTTCTGTCCGGTCAGCGTAATGCTCTCCACGAAATACTTCTGCCCGACGAAATAAAAAATCAGCGAAGGCAGCATGGTCACGACGGAAGCGGCCATCAAGAAGTTCCATTGCACGTTGTTCTCGCTCTTGAAGAAATTGATCCCAAGCGCGAGCGTGTACAGGCCCGGCTTGTTCAAGTACAGCAGCGGACCCATGAAATCGTTCCATACCCCGTTGAATTGAAAAATCGCGACCGTGATGAGCGCGGGAACCGTGAGAGGAAGGATGACGCGCGCCAGAATGCCGAGCGTGCTCGCGCCGTCGATCTTGGCCGCCTCCTCCATCTCCGTCGGAATTCCCATGAAAAACTGCCGCAGCAGGAAGATGAAGAACGCGTTGCCGAAGAACGCCGGCACGATTAACGGGTAGAACGTGTTCATCCAGCCGAGCAACTGGAACAGGTAGAATACCGGAATCATCGTCACGGTGCCCGGAAGCATCATCGTGGACAGCATGACGATGAAGAGCAGGTTCTTGCCCTTCGCGCGAAATCGGGCGAAGCCGTAAGCCACGACCGTGCAGGACGCCAGCGTGCCCAAGATCGTGCTCAACGTGATGATGACCGTATTGCCGAGCCATTTGCCGAACGGAAGCCCCGTGAAGGTTTCCACGTAGTTGTGCCATTTGATCGGACTCGGAATCCACCTGACCGGCACCTCGAACACCTGGAACGATTCCTTGAGCGAGGTCGACAGCATCCACGCGAACGGGACGAGCATGACGAGCGAGCCGAGCACGAGAAGCGCGTACACGACCGTGGATTTGATCAGCTTGGCTTTGTTCATGCCGTCACTTCCTCTCCCCTTCGTAATACACCCACGCGTCCGACGATTTCACGACGACGAGCGTAAGCGCGAGAATGATCACGAACAGGAACCAGGCGAGCGCGGAAGCGTACCCCATGCTGAAGTTCTCGAACGCGTTCTGGAACAAGTAGTAGTTGAAGAACAAGGTGGAGTTCATCGGTCCGCCCTTCGTCATGACGTATGCTTGCCCGAAGGTCTGGAGCGCGCCGACGATGCCCATGACCAGATTGAAGAAGATCGTCGGCGTCAGCATGGGAACCGTCACGCCGCGAAATTTCTGCCAGGCGTTCGCCCCGTCGAGGTTCGCGGCTTCGTACAACGTCGGCGAGATGCCCTTCAGACCCGCGAGCCAAATGATCATGCCGCCTCCGATGCTCCACAAGCTCATGATGACGAGGGACGGCATCGCCCAATTGGGGTCGAAAATCCAGCCAGGGCCGGCGATGCCGAAATACCCGAGCACTGTATTTAATAATCCGATTTGCGGATTGAAAATCCACATCCATAGCACCATGACGGACACGCCGCTGACGACGGCCGGCATATAGAAGATCGTGCGGAATAAACGCATGCCCCATGCCGCCTGATTGAGCAGCAGCGCGAGCGCCAAGGAGAAGATCAGCCCGAGCGGGACGGAAAACACGGAATAGACGACCGTCACCTTTAGCGACTTCCAGAATAAAGGGTCCAGGCGGAGCGCTTTCTCATAATTCTTGAAGCCGACGAATTTGGCCGGCGTCAGCAAATCCCACTTGGTCAAGCTGATGATGAACGACGCGATCATCGGGCCCAGCACGAAGACGAGAAAACCGATCAACCACGGGGAAATCAAGGCATAGAACCAGATGGCCTCCTTGCGTAAGGCGTTCATCCGGATCGTCTTGCGGATCGTGTCAGGTACGGCAGCTGCCGCTTGCTGTGACACCGGCTTGCTCATTTCATCACCTCGGGGTTAGTTTGGCGGCTTCGCCCGAAGCGGCGCCGCCGGTTAAAGAAGGGGCGGACGAACGCTTCGTCCGTCCGGCCCCGCGGTAGTTTGGCCGGCTTGCCTTTCTTGCCCGGCATCGTTACTCGGTCTTCGCGGTCTGCAGATCGGCGTCGCCCTGCTTTGCGGCGGCGTCGAGCTCCTTCTTGACGTCGATCGGCTTGCCGAGCATCATTTTGTCCATGACCGACTGCAGCGTCTTGCCGCCGGACACGCCGAAGAACGGGGAGATTTTCTCGGGGAAATCCTTGATGTTCGGCACGTCGTCGAGGAACGGCTTCAGCGCCGGGTCGTTCGTCTGGCCGAGCTTATCCGCCGTGGCTTTGACCGCCGTGAACGCGTGCTGCGCCATCAGCTCCTGGCCTTCGGGCCCCGTCAAGTATTTGAGGTAATCCCAAGCGGCGTCCTTGTTCTTGGACTTGGCGTACAGGCCGTAGCCCGAATAGCAGATCGTGTTGGACGCGCCTTGCGGTCCGACCGGCATCTGCGCGACGCCGAACGAGAGATCGGCATTCTTCTTGTAATCCTCCACCGGCCACCGGCCCGTCATGTTCATGGCCACCTTGCCGACCGCGAACAGATCGACGCCTTTGAACGCCTGGCTCTCCGTGCCGGACGGGGAAATATGGTCCTTCAAATACATGTCCTGGTATAATTCAAGCGCTTTCACAGTGCCGTCGCTGTTCATGTAGCCGTCGATCTTCTCGCCGTCCGGGCTGATCACGCTGCCGCCGTACGATTGAATGAGCGGGAGAATCGCGCGAACCCAGCTGCCCGGCAGATTAACGCCCCATTGCGTATACTTGTCCCCGTCCTTCTTCGTCAGCTTCTTCGCGGTTTCGTAGAATTGATCCCAGGTCCAGCCCGCCTGCGGATAAGGAACGCCCGCGTCGTCGAACATTTTCTTGTTGTAGAACACCGCGATGTCGGAGTAATCCTTCGGCATCGTGTAATATTTGCCGTCGGCCTTGCCGACGTCCAGCACGCTTTGATAATAATCGTCGGTATTAATGCCGTTCGAGCCGCCGATGTAGCTCGTCAGATCCTCGAGCGCGCCCTTCTTCATGAACATGCTGACGTCGCCGTCGCCGATCTGGAAAATGTCCGGCGCTTGACCCGCGGCGATCTGCGTCAAAATCTTCGTGCCGTACTGATCGGGCACCGATTCGATGGAGATGGACACGTTCTCGTGCGTCTTCTTGTAATTGTCCGCGATTTGCTGCTGCAGCTTTAGGCCGTCCCCGCCTTCCCAGGTACCGATGCGAAGCTCGACTTTCTTCTGGTCGGCTCCGCCGTTGTCCGAAGTGCCGGCGTTCGCCGCCCCGTTCGTTCCCGCGTTAGCGGATTCCTTGCCCGAATTGGCGTTGCCGGAATTGCCGTTCCCGCCGGAACCGCAGCCGGACAGCGCCAATGAAGCCGTAATGCCGAGTGCCAGAAATGCCATACCCCTGTTTTTCATCTTGCACGCTCCTCAGATTGGGATTGTATATTTAAGAGCTCCGCTTGCGCAAAGCGCCAAATATCGAAAACTCCAAAACGTTTCGGATTAAAAATAAAAAAATATAATCCCTTTATCCTATTAGTTTTGTAAACTAATGCATTCGTCAACCAAACTATAAAGCGCTTACTTTTATCCTTAACGTTTCGGATTATGCCGGCAAAAATCGCCCTTCGGGTGCCGCGGCTAGTTGCTCTTCCGTAAGGGCGACGTGCTCTCGCGCACGATGAGCTCATTGTGCAGGACGATCTTGCGTTGGATGTTGCGGCCTTCGAGCATATCGATCAAGAGCTGCGCGGACTGATAGCCCATCTCGTATTTATCCTGCCGGACGGTCGTCAGCCGCGGGGAGCAATACGAAGCGATGACGATGTCGTCATACCCGACGATCGAGATTGTCTCCGGCACCTTGCCTCCGCTGCGCTCGACCGCCCTCAGCGCGCCCAGCACCATCAAATCGCTCGCGGTGAAGACCGCCGTAACCTCGGGATGGTTGCGCAGGATCAGATGCATGGCGTCGCCGCCGCCTTCTTCCGAGAAATTCCCGTTGTAGACCAGCTCCGTCCGGAAAGGCAGACCATGCTTCTCCAGCTCCAGCCGGTACCCGTTCAGGCGCTGCTGGCTGACCGAAGCTTCGTTGTGGCCGTTGATCATCGCGATATTGCGGTGGCCCAGCTCGACGAGATGCCGGACGGCCATTCTGGCGCCCTGCACGTTGTCCGTCGTGACATGGCCGAGATTGTTGCCCTCCGCGGGAATGTCGATCAGCACGCACGGAAAGCTCGTATCGACCGCAACCTCCTGCAAATACTGGTCGTTCACCCGCAAGCCCGAAATAATCGCCCCTTCCACGTTCCGTTCCTTGCACAGGTCGGAATACGACTTGGACAGCTGCTTCTTCGGATTCGTGCTGAACAGCAAAATGTCGTAGTCGAGTTCGGAGGCCCGGTCGTTGATGCCGCACAAAATTTCGTACAGCATGGCGTCCTTGGCCCCTGCGCGGTTGATTTCCGACAGGATCACACCGATCGAACGGGATTTCTTCGTGACCAGGCTTCTGGCCAGCACGTTCGGCCGGTAATTCATTTCTTCCGCGACCCGCTTGATCTTCCTTCGGGTCTCCTCGTTCACGTCGTCGTACCCGTTTAACGCCCGGGACACTGTCGTAACGGAAACGCCCGCAATTCTCGCTAGGTCTTTAATGGTCGTCAAAGGCGTCTTCCTCCAAGGTTCCAAAACGTTTTGGAAATGCTCTAGCGCTATTATAGCGGGTTAAAGAAAGCGATTGCAAGTACTATTTTGCCAGGCTTGCCCGGCCGATTTGAAGCCTGCGCTCCGAATCGGCTCCGCGGCGCGCCATCGCGCCGCTTACCCTATCCGCAGGATGAGCGAATGACAAACGATCCCTTTCCTTGTATACTGGCATCAATAGATGACCTGCCTGCCCAGACCAACGCAGAAAGAAGGAAACAGCCATGACGCTATCCGTACAGGCGGAGCTGCCGCGCATCCTCGAGTTGTTCCCGAGTTTGGCCGAGATCGGCCCGGAAAATTGGGGGAGGGAAGACGTCGTCTTGATCGAGCTGCCGCCCAACCACCTCGTGCAGGAAGGACAGCTTCTCGATTATGCGGTCCTGCTGCTTGACGGTACCATTCGCATGTTCAAGATCAGTCCCGGAGGAAGGGAAATCACGCTGTACCGCATCCAAGGCGGGGAGTGCTGTCCGCTCATGATGACCAGCATCCTTGGCGAAAGCGAATACGAAGCCTCCGCCTGCATCGAGAAGCCTAGCCTTGCCTTGGCGATTCCGTCAGGCTTGTTCAGGGAATGGATGGACCGATACCGCGGCTTCCGGCAGTATATATTCAAAATGGTGGGCAAGCGCCTGATCCTCATGTCCAATCTGCTCGACAGCATCAACTTCAAAACCATCCCGGGGCGCGTCGCGGAATTTCTCTACGAGCAAACCGCGTCCGGGGCGGATACGCTGGCGCTGACGCACGATGCGATCGCCACGGAGCTCGGCACGGCGCGGGAAGTGATCAGCCGAACGCTGAAGAGCTTCGAGAAAGAAGGCATCCTCGCCCTTACGCGGGGCCGGATAGCCGAGATAAAGCGCGACGAGCTTGAACGCTATTTGGAATATTGAGCACGGACAAAACAGTCGGTTCCCGTAAAGGGACCGGCTGTTTTCTTGTTGCGGATGCGCCGCTTCCGCCTTCGAATCGTTTATCGCTACATGCCGTGTGACTTTGTCACGGAAGAAGAACCGTACGGGATGATATGCTTCATCACAAGAACGAGCAAGCCCATTCAAAGGAGGAAGCCATTCATGAGAAACGTCGGAGGAGCGGACCGGACGATCCGGATCGTGCTGGGTATCGCGTTGTTGTCGTTGTTCTTTGTTCTGCCGGGGTATTACAAATTATTCGGTCTCGTCGCCACGCCGCTGCTGTTCACGGGATTGACGCAACGCTGCGCGATCAATCAGCTGCTTGGTCGAAATACCTGCAGAATTCGTTAACTTCAGCGAGCGCCTGTCGTATAGTCGGTGCCTGTACGGCCATCCATGGGCAACAAGAAGGCAGGCGGATAAGCTCGGCATTCACGGGCTAGTCGCGCCGGGAAAGCCGCGCATAACGAAAAAGTCGTTGGTCTGCTGCGAGATGCAGCACCCAACGACTTTTTGTTTATCGGATCGGCCCTAAATCGACCTACCCGACCGGATATTAGTACGTCATGCCCGGATACAGCGGGTATTGCGACACGAGGTCGCTGACCATGCCGCGCGCTTTTTCCAGCACGGCTTCGTCTTTCGGGTTCTTCAGCGTCATCGCGATGACTTCGGCGATCGTCTTCATCGCGTCCACGCCCATGCCGCGGGAAGTAGCCGCAGGCGTGCCGATGCGAATGCCGCTCGTGACGAACGGGCTGGTCGGGTCGAACGGAATCGCGTTCTTGTTGACCGTGATTTGAACGGAATCGAGCACATGCTCGGCGTCCTTGCCCGTGATGTTCAGGTTGCGCAGGTCGATCAGCATGAGGTGGTTGTCCGTGCCGCCGGAGACGATGTTGATGCCTTGGGCAATCAGCGCTTCAGCCAGCGCATGGGCGTTGTCGACGACGTTTTTGCCGTATTCTTTGAACGACGGCTGGAGCGCTTCGCCGAAAGCGACCGCCTTGGCCGCGATGATGTGCATCAGAGGGCCGCCCTGGGAGCCAGGGAAGACCGCTTTGTCGATCGCCGCCGCCCATGCTTTGCGGCATAGGATCATGCCGCCGCGCGGTCCGCGGAGCGTTTTGTGCGTCGTGGTCGTCACGAAATGCGCGTGAGGCACCGGGCTCGGATGCAGACCGGCCGCGACCAGACCCGCGATATGCGCCATGTCGACGAAGAGCAGCGCGCCCACGTCGTCGGCGATTTTGCCGAGCGCTTCGAAATCGATGATGCGCGGGTACGCCGAAGCGCCTGCGACGATCATGCGGGGACGGTGCTTGAACGCCAGCTTGCGCACTTCGTCATAGTTGATCGTGAACGTGTTCTCGTCGACGCCGTAAGCAACGAAGTTGTACAGAATGCCGGATGCGTTGACCGGGCTGCCGTGCGTCAAATGGCCGCCGTGCGCCAGGTTCATGCCGAGCACCGTGTCGCCGGGCTGCAAAGCCGCCAGGTAAACGGCCATGTTCGCCTGCGCGCCGGAGTGGGGCTGGACGTTCGCGTGCTCGGCGCCGAACAGTTCCTTGGCGCGGTTGCGCGCGATATCCTCGGCGATGTCCACGTGCTCGCAGCCGCCGTAGTAGCGCTTGCCCGGATAGCCTTCGGCGTATTTATTCGTCAGCACCGTGCCCATCGCTTCCAATACGGCTTCGGAGACGATGTTCTCGGAGGCGATCAGCTCGATGTTGTCGCGTTGGCGCTGCAGCTCAAGGCCAAGGGCTTTCATGATTTCGGGATCTTGCTTGCGTAGGTTTTCCATGATTATTCCTCCTAAAGTTTTATGGCGAAGCACGAACCGGTAAGAGCCGGTTCGGAGAATAAAACGGCTTCGAAAGCATACGCTTCGTTTTATGGCGAAGCACGAACCGGTAAGGGCCGGTTCGGAGAATAAAACGGCTTCGAAAGCATACGCTTCGTTTTATGGCGAAGCAAGCGCCGTCGTTGCCGGCGCGAAAAATAAACGGCTTCGTAGGCATATGCCTCGTTTTATGGACGAAAACACGCGCCTCGGTTGCCGGTGTGGCATCGGAAGCATTCGCTTCGATTTTTAATACTCAGTCGCAATTGCCGCTCTCGGCATCCGACTCCGACGGGCGCGAATAAACCGCCCGTTCCCCGCCGATCAGCTTCGGACGCGTAACGGCCATCGTCACGTGCGCCGACCCGATGGACCGGATCGACGGCCGCACGGGGACCGCCACGCGTTTCAGATGCATGCCGATGAACGTGTCGCCGATGTCGATGCCCGCATGCGCCTGCACCGTTTCCGTCAGCACCGCGTCCCGCAGCGCGCCGAACGCATACGCCGCCATGGAGCCGCCCGCCTTGCGCACCGGCACCGCCGAGACCAGCTCAAGCCCGTACCGTTCCGCCGCCTCGCGTTCCATGACGAGCGCCCGGTTCAGGTGCTCGCAGCATTGGAACACCGGAAAGAAGCCCAACTCGCCCCGCACGGCCTCGATGCCCTCATAGATCGCCCGCGCCGTCTCCAGCGTGCCGGACGTGCCGATGCGCTGGCCGAGCACCTCGCTCGTGGACACGCCGATCACGAGCAGTTGCCCCTTGCGAAGGTTGCCGGTTTCGGCAAGCTCCCGCACGACGGTCTCGACATCCCTGGTTAACTGAGCCGCATTTCCGCCTGCTGCCGTATCGTTCACGTCGGATCCGCTCCTTATTCCGCGTGCGCCGGCTGCGCGTGTTGTTCTTCGATCCGCTTCACCTTGTTCAAGCGGCCGACGTGGCGCTCGCCGTTCGAGAACGGCGTTTCCAGCCAGATGCGGATGATTTCCTGGGCGACGCCCGGTCCGATCACGCGCTCGCCCATAGCCAGCACGTTCGTGTCGTTGTGGTCGCGCGTCGCCTGCGCCGAGAACATGTCATGCACGAGAGCGCAGCGGATGCCGGCCACCTTGTTCGCGGCGATGGACATGCCGATGCCCGTGCCGCAGATCAGAATGCCGCGGTCGGCCTTGCCCTGCGCGACCCGCTCGCAGACCGGCAGCGCGTAATCCGGGTAGTCGACCGACTGCTCGCAGGTGCACCCGACGTCCTCGATTTCATGACCCAGCGACTGTATATAAGGCACGACGATTTCTTTGAGGCGATAGCCCCCATGGTCTGCTCCGATGGCGATTTTCAACCTTGATATACCTCCCAATGAGACCGCGCAATGGCGGAAATTGTCGATTCGCAATGGTTCTAGTATACCTGATTTCGCCGGAAAAGACGAAAAAAGAGCAAGCATGCTTACGCACGCTGCTCTTTGCCCAGGCGACCGGCCGTATGATCCGATGCTCCACCGTGGTTGGACCCACTTTCGTCGCCAGTTACATCGGAAACCGTCTTAGTTAGCTTTATCATACCGGATCGGCCCGGCAAAATCAATCCTTCGCCGCAATCGCCCGCGCCCGTTATTTGCGCTGCTGCAGGCGGTCCAGCAGCTTGCGCAGCGCCGCTTCGATCTCGGCCGCGCTGTCCTCGTACACGTGCAGCGGACCTCCGAACGGATCGGCAATGTCGAAGCTCGGGATGGAAGCTTCCAGCTCCAGCAGCCGCCGGCGTTCCGCGTCCGTCAATTGTCCGCCGAGAGCCTGCTTCATCTGAAAATCCGTATAGAGGCTCTCCAGCTCCGCGATGCGCCCCAGCCCTTCTTCGTCGCGGTCGACGAATTCCAGCAGCGTGTACGTCTTGTCCACGGCGCTCGGAAATCGCTGCAGCAAGTGGCGTTTATGGCTGGCGGTCATCGTCAATATGAGATCGGCCCACGTCACGGAGCCGCTTTCGAGCGCGGTGGAGCCGTTGTTATGGCGGATGTCCCGGCGCCGCAGCACCGATTGCGCGTGCGTCGATACGGGCAGGCCGTCCACGGTCGAAACGCCCGCGGAGCGGACCTCCAGCGACATCCCTCGCTTCTGCGCCAAATCCCGAAGCATCGCCTCCGCCATGGGCGAACGGCAAGTGTTGCCGGTACATACGAACAAGATCCGTTTCATGCGAGAACCTCCTTCAGGTGGGCTTCAGAATTCAAAACAAGATGAGCAGCCCGAACGTCAATAAAATCACGCCGCCGACCGCTTCGCCGTAACCGCCCAGGCTCGAGCTGACCCGGCGGCCGATCAGCAGGCCCGAGATGGACATGACGCCGCCGGCGAGGCCGAACAGCAGCACCGCCAGCAGCATATCCACGGCAAACATGCCGAGCGACAACCCGACGGAGAAGGAATCGATGCTGACGCTGAGCGCGAACAGCAGCATTCCCCAAGCGCTGCGGTGATTGATCGACGGAACCGCATCCCCGCGCAGCGAGCTGTAGATCATATGGCCGCCCAGCAGCAGCAGCAGCGCGCCGCCGGCCGAAGTCGCCACGCCGCCGAGCAGCGTGCCGACGTATTTCCCCGTGAAAATGCCCATAAGCGGCATCATGACGTGAAAAAGCGCGATAATCGCGCTCAGCTTGAGGACATCAAGCAGCCGAATGCCTTTGAGCCCGATGCCCACGCCCAAAGAAAAAGCGTCCATCCCGAGCGCCAACGCGATCACGATCAGCGTCAGCAGCTGTCCGGCCTGCAGGCCCGCCTCAACCATGCCATCCACTCCCTGTCCATTATCTCATCCAAGCATATGCGGACAAGACGGGAAAGATGACGGGACGGCGGGACAAGCGGCAAATCAGGCGCGAAACGCTCGCGGGACGGCCGGAGAAGCAGGCCGGCGACTCGTATCCGGAAGCGGCGGCGCACGCAGCGATTCGTGCGGATGACGTCAATGCCCGATGCTCGTCGATGGCGGTTCAATGTTAGTATACCATCGCTTCCGGCCGACTCCCCGCAACGTGAATTTTGCGCCTTGGCGGCCGATCGTCCGCTGCCTTAGACGCGGACGATCGCGTGGCCGGCCGCCTTGGCCAGGCGGTTCATGAGCGCGTGCCCGATGCCCTGCTCGGGACATGTCTCCGCCCAGATGCGCTGCACGCCGCGGGCGTCGAATTCACGCAGCGCGGCATATAAGCCGTGGGCGGCCGTGTCGAGCCGGGCCAGGCTGCCCATGACGAGCACGCAGTCGGCGTCGTACCCGGCGGCATGCTCGGCGAAAGCGAGCACGCCGGTGCGCTCTCCGGCCGCGCGCGCTTCGCGAACGGAAGACCCGATCCAGGCGGTCACCGCCGCCGGATCGCCTTGAACCAGCTGCATCTGCCCTTGCGGCGCGTAGTGCGCGTACTTCATGCCGGGCGAGCGCGGCGCCTGCACGGCGCCCGCATCCGCTGCGCCGTCGGGCGCGGCCACGGCATCATAGACGACCGCGGCCCCGGCTTCGCGCAAAGCCTCGGCGGTCACGCCGCCCGGGCGCAGGATGCGCACCGTGCCGCCGTCCACCACCTCGATGACGGTGGACTCCAGTCCGACGCCGGCCGCGCCGCCGTCGACGATGCCGTCGATGCGTCCGTCCAGGTCGCCCTGCACATGCGACGCCAACGTTGGGCTGGGACGTCCCGAGCGGTTCGCGCTCGGCGCGGCGAGCGGACAACCCGACTGCGCGATGAGCGCGAGCGCGACGGGATGGGCGGGCATCCGCACGGCCACGGTCTCGAGGCCGGCGGTTACGCGCGGCGACACCGCGCCGGGCTTCGCCGGGAGCACGAACGTCAGCGGTCCCGGCCAGAACCGGTCCATCAGCCGCTCGGCGAGCGCGCCGGCGCCCGCCGGTTCAAGCGGCAGCGTCAACGACGCCAGCTCCGCGCGGTCCGCGATATGCACGATGAGCGGATTATCCGACGGCCGGCCTTTGGCCTCGAAGATACGCTCGACCGCGGGCGTGCTCCGCGCGTCGGCGCCCAGCCCGTAGACGGTTTCCGTCGGAAACGCGACGGTGCCGCCCGCCTTCAAAAGCTCCGCGGCCGCCCGCAGCCGCCCGGCATCCGGCGTACGGCCCTCCACGCTCCACAAGCTTGTGTTTCTAACAGGTATGTTCACTTTCGATTCCCCGGCTTCTGCTGAATAGCTTCGTTTTATTTCTATTATACCATACGCGCCCCCGCGCGAAACAACGCGGCGCGCCGATGTGCGCCCGGTTCCCGCTTGATCGCGCACCCTCTTCCCCATTCGAAGCATTCGAGAGAAAAACGATGCTGCCGAATGCATGTATGCGCTTCAATTGACTGCTTTCGCCCGGAATCGCCTTGCGCCGTCTTTGACTTGTCGCGTTCGCGGCGTTATGCTACATAAGCTATGTTTATATGTCATTGGAGACATATAACGATCGAGGAGGCAATTATTCATGCAAGATCCAGCCACGGCTTCAAGCAAACCTGTTCGCATCGTGCCGATCATGATCGCCATATTCTTCGGCAGTTTCGTCTCGGTGCTTAACGTCAGCACGATCAACATCGCGATTCCGGTGCTGACGAATCAATTCCACACGGAGCTCAGCACCACGCAATGGACGTTGACGGGCTTCATGCTCGCGATGGGCACGTTCGCGCCGATTACCGGCTATTTCGGCGAGCGGTTCAGCTACAAGCGTCTCTTCCTGTTCGCCATGACCGGCTTCACGCTCGCCAGCATCTGCTGCGCGCTGGCCTGGAACGTGGAATCGCTGATCGCGTTCCGCATCCTGCAGGGCGCGTTCACCGGCATGATCTCGCCGATCACGATGGCGATCGTGTACCAGATCATCCCGCGGGAAAAGGTCGCCATGGCCATCTCCTTCTGGGCGGCCTCGTCCATGCTCGCGCCGGCTATCGGGCCGACGTACAGCGGCTGGCTGCTCGACAACGTAAGCTGGCACTGGCTGTTCTTGCTGAACGTGCCGATCGCCGTCGTCGGCATCATCCTGATCAGCATTTACATTCCTTACTATCGGCTGAACGTGCCGAAGAAATTCGACCTGATCGGCTTCGTCACGGTCATCATCAGCAGCTCCACGCTGCTCGTCGCCTTGTCGCACGGGAGCGAATGGGGCTGGGGCTCTTGGCAGACGGTCACGCTGTTCGCCACGGGCGTCGTCTTCCTCGGGCTGTTCATCTGGCGCGAGCTGGCGACGGACACCCCGCTGCTCAATCTGCGGGTCTTGAAAATATCCCGTTACAGCGTCGCGCTGCTGATCACGAGCATCATTACGATCAGCCTGTACTCCGGCACGTTCCTGACGCCGGTGTTCCTCCAGAACATTCAGAACGTCACGCCGCTCGATACGGGGCTTATCCTGCTGCCGGCTTCCTTGGCGATGGCGATCATGATGCCGTTCGTCGGCAAGCTGTACACCAAGACCGGCCCGCGCGTGCCCCTGGCGATCGGCATCATCCTGATGTTCATCGGCACGGTACCGCTCAGTTGGCTGAGCATCGACATTTCTCACAAGTACATCATCTTCTGCATGATCGTCCGGAACATCGGCATATCGTTCGCGATGATGCCGGCGAGCAACGCGGGCATGGAAGCCGTGCCGAAGCAGTACAGCGGCCACGCGTCCTCGCTGACCAACTGGGTCCGCAACGTGCTCGGCTCGTTCGCGATCGCCGTGTTCACGTCCCTGCTGACCTCGCGGACCGCGAGCCACGCGAAGGATTTCGTCCAATCCGGCGTGACGGACCAAAAGCATATCACGCTCATGTCCGTCACGATGAGCGTCGACGACGTCTACTTCATCGCCTCCATCATCGCGCTCGTCGCGCTGCCGGTCGCGCTGTTCATTCCGAAGCTGAAGCGCAAGCCCGAAGAAACGGTAGAGCAAGCGGCTTAAGCTCGATTCGGTTTTCCGGCTAATCCGCGTTAAAGATGCTGGATCGTCGGCTTGTTGCTCGGACGCGCTCAGGATCCTAACCGGATATGCAATAAAAACACGCGATACAGATATGCAGCTAAATACGAAAGGCTCACTCGCGAATCGCGCGAGCGAGCCTTTTTGTTTTTAAAACAAGTGCTTGAAGAAACTGAAGATGGACTTGAGGAACTCCCAGAGGAAGAATTTCACTTCCGGTTGTTTCGGCGTGCCGTCCTGGTCGGCATGCTGCGATTGTTGGCTTTGGTCAGCGTTTGATTTCACGTCGCCGCCGGCCTTGACCGCGCCGTCTTGCTGCTTGCCGCCGGCTTGCGCCGCCGCGGCCGTCGTTGCCGTCGCCGCCGGCGTCGAAGCTTCGCCGCTTACGGCGTCCACGAAGCACAGCGGCGGGAACAGGACGCACCACCAATTCTGGCCCGCGCCGGCGCCGAGGGTGATCCGGAGCGCTTCATAGTTGCCTGCAGGGTACACTTCCGTGCCGTATATTTTGGTGGGGAACGGCACGATGCCGAGCTCCGCCTTGTAGCCGTAATGGAAACCGCGCGCCGCCAGCTTCGCGGCGATGATCGTCTCGATATCGCTCATATGCGCGCGGATCGTGCCGCGGGCTTCTTCGATCGTTTGCGGGCCTGCGACCCAGGTTTTCATTTCTTCGACGACGGCGTCGCGCACCTCGCGCTTGACCAATTGATCGGACGCGCCGTCCGAGTTGGCCAGAATGCGCAGCCGGATGGACTCCGAAGGGATGCTGCCGCCGGCGATCGCCGCGTCGGCGCGCTGGTTTTCCCAGCTCATCAGAAGGATTGCCGCAATCAGCAGCACGTAGCCGTACACCGGACGATAAGGAAAGCGGGAATGAGTGCGGATCATTTGACACAAGCTCCTTTGTGGCACCCGTCGGTGCGGCGGCTTGCGTTCCGGAACGATAATACTCCCATTATGTCCGGCGATGCGGCTCTCTAAACCTCGCAATCCCATGAAAACGAAATGAAAACGCCGAGAGGGAAAAACGCGAAAAAGACGTCCCGTCCAGGACGCCTCCAGCGGCATAAACACGCGGTTCCCGCATGAGATTGGCATGCGGCCGCGCCTATCGGAATGGCTATGAATCTAGCGCTTCTATTCAATCGCCAGCACGTGCCGGTCGATGCCCGCGTAGTCGGGGATGATGCGCACCTCGCGCCATGCGCCGATGCCGCGAAGCAGATCGGCGACGGCCTCCGCTTGGCCGATGCCGAGCTCGAAGCCGACGATGCGCGGCATCGCGGAGAGCCGCGCGAGCTGCTCGGCCATGCGCCGGTACGGCGTCAGGCCGTCGTCGCCGCCGTCCAGCGCGAGGCGCGGCTCATGATCGCGCACCTCCGGCTGCAGGCCGGCAATGTCGCCCGCCGGGATATACGGCGGGTTGGAGACCAGCACGTCGATGCGCAGGCCGGCCACGCCGTCCCCGGCCGCTTCATCGAGCGCCTCGGGCCGCGGCCGCGCGAACGGCCCGAGCAGGTCGCCCTGCACGAACGTCATGCGCGCCGCCGCCCCATGGCGCGCCGCGTTCGCGCGGGCGACCGCGAGCGCGTCCGGCGACAGGTCGGACGCGCATACCCGCCATCCCGGACGCAGCGCCGCCAGCGTCACGCCGATGGCACCGCTGCCCGTGCCGACATCGACCACCGTCGGCACGCGATCATCGGCGGCGGCGCCGCCAGGCACGGCCTGCTCGCAGAGCGCCATGCCGCCTGCGCCATCAGCGACGCCAGCTTGGCCAGGCGCAGCGGCACCCGCGGCCTCCGGCCACAGCCGATCGGCCGCTTCCAGCACGGCCTCCACGAGCAGCTCCGTCTCCGGCCGCGGGATCAGCACCGCCGGCGTCACCGCGAACGGCAGGCCGTAGAACCACTGCTCGCCGATCAAGTACTGGACCGGCTCGCCCGCCGCCTTGCGCGCCAAGAGCGCTTCCCACGTCGCGCGGCGCTCCGCGGGAAAAGGATCCCGCCAATCCCGCAGCAGCGCCGCGCGATCCAGCCCCAGCACATGCAAGAGCAGCAGCTCGGCATTATTCCGCGGCTCCATAATGTCCCGTTCCTTCAGCATGGATGCCGCCCGCAGACAAGCTTCCCCGATCGTCTCCGGCAGCGTGCGTTCCGGCGCACCCGCCGTCTCGCCGGCTGTCCTCGCCAGCGCATCGCCGCTTGCCGCAGCCGCTATGCGCAAGGCATTCCCTGCCCCTGGCTCCCCGGTGCCGCCGGACGATGCCGCAATTGCTGCCCCGTCGCGCCGATGCCGTTGCGCCGCGTCTTCCGACAGGCCGTCGCCGTCCAGGGCCTCGACGCCGTCCGCGCCGTCTTTCCATTGCTCCGTCATTCTCGCACCATCCCCACTCCGTTCATGACTCCCGGCCGCCATGCGGCAAAAACGGGAGCATGCCCGGGGAGAACGCTGAAACTCATGTTCAGCATTGATCCCCTAGGCCGCTCCCGTTGCGTTCGCTTATGCCGTTCCAGCTTACGCGAGGTTCTCGCGCTCCATCAATTCCGTCTGCGCCGTCAGCGTCAGCGCGTTGATGATTTCTTCCATATCGCCGTTCAGCACGGAATCCAGCTTGTGCAGCGTCAGGCCGATGCGGTGATCCGTTACCCGGCTTTGCGGGTAGTTGTACGTGCGGATCCGCTCGCTGCGGTCGCCCGTGCCGACTTTGCTCTTGCGTTCGCCGGCGTACTTCGCCTCTTCCTCTTGACGGTGCATATCCGAGATGCGCGCGCGAAGCACTTGAAGCGCCTTCGCCTTGTTCTCGTTCTGGGACTTGCCGTCCTGGCATTGCGCCATGATGCCCGTCGGCACGTGCAGCACGCGCACGGCGGACTTGGTCGTGTTGACGGACTGGCCGCCCGCGCCGCTCGAGCAGTACGTATCGACGCGGATGTCTTTATCCAGAATCTCGACTTCGACTTCCTCGACTTCCGGCATGACGGCGACCGTCGAGGTCGACGTATGGATCCGTCCGCCGGATTCCGTGACCGGAATGCGCTGCACGCGATGCGCGCCGCTCTCGTACTTCAGCTTGCTGTACGCGCCTTTGCCCGTCACCATGAAGATAACCTCTTTGAAGCCGCCGAGATCGCTCTCGTTGGACTCCATCAGCTCGATGCGCCAGCCTTGGGCGTCCGCGAATTTCATGTACATGCGGTACAGATCCGAAGCGAACAGCGCCGCCTCGTCGCCGCCCGCGGCGCCGCGGATCTCGACGATGACGTTCTTGTCGTCGTTCGGGTCCTTCGGCAGCAGGAGGAAGTGAATCTCTCCTTCCAGCTCCTCTTTGCGCGCGCTCAGTTCGTCGATTTCCATCTTCACCATTTCGCGCATGTCGTCGTCGAGCTTCTCGTTCTGCATGGCTTTCGCATCCTCGAGCTGCTCCGACACTTGCTTGTAATCCGTATATGCCGCGTAAGCGGGCTGCAAATCCGACTGTTCCTTGGAGAATTCGCGCAGGCGCTTCGGATCGCTGGCCACATCCGGATCGCATAATAATTCGCTCAGCTTCTCGTAGCGGTCGGCGAGTGCTTGCAAACGGTCCAACACTGTCATTCACCTCTTGGTTATTAGAATGAATCCATTCTTCGTCTTCTTAGTATAACATAACGCGCGGCAATCCATAAACGTTACAATTATGGAGAAATGGAAGCCTGCCGCATCGCTTGCGAACCGTCAAAAAAAGGTCTTCCGCGCGCGCTTGACCGACGCGGGACTGACGAAAGTCCCGATCGGTCGCGCAGACGCATTCGCGCCCCGCGGAAGACCCTTAATTATTCGCATGGCATGAAAGCCGAAATCAATTGGTCATTTCGTTATAGCTCGTCACTTCTTCCACGGCCAGACGCACGGTTTGACGGCCCGGGTTCAACGCTTTGCCGACCGCGATCAGCATGATCGGCAGGTATCGCTCGCCGACGCCGAAGGTTTCTTTGAACTTCGCGGCGTCGTAGCCGCCCATCGGCACCGTGTCCCAGCCGCGCGCCCGCGCCGCAAGCATCAGCTGCATGGAGACGAGTCCCCCGTCCGTCGCGACGATCTTCGATTTCACTTCCGACGAAAGCGAGGAATACATGCCGACCATGCGCTCCACGTACGCTTTAGCCGTGTCGGCAGGCATGAAGCCCGCGTCGACCGTGCGGCCGTAAATCATTTCCGCCAGCGTGTAGGATTCCAGGTCGCCCAGCACCGCGATGACCGCGGAAGCGTCCGCCACTTGCTGCTGATTGAACGCGATCGGCAGCAGCTTCTGCTTCTGCTCCTCGGAGTCGATCACCAGGAAGCGCCACGGCTGAAGGTTCGAGGACGATGGAGCCAAGATGGCATCGCCAAGCAGGGCGTTGATGTCCTCGCGGGAAATTTTGAAGCTCGGATCGTACGATCTGACGGAACGGCGCTCGCGGATCACCGCGGAAAAAGCTTGTTCTTGCACTTGGGAATTAGTCATTATGAGTTCCTCCTCGAAATGTTGTCTGTGGAAAATATCGCACAGTATATGGCACTAAAAAATCGTTCTACGCGATTCAGGTCCAAACAGCTAACTGTTGCATTTATTGCACAGTATAATGCCGAATCGCCTTGCTGTCAATCGGCGGATTTACCCGTGCCTTCGCAACGATTGGCGCGGTCGGCCAAGCCCCCGAGCGTATAGGTTCCGAGCAGCGCTTTGAGCGATTTGTCCATCTCGGCGGCAAGCTCGGAGAAAATCGCGTTCATCTCCTGGCCGAACGGGTTCGAGCCCGTCGTATCCTTGATGCCGCAGCGAAGCGGATCCGCGACCTGCAGCGCGTCGAAGATATCGGCCAGCGATATCGCGTGCGGGTCCGTGCGCAGCCGGTAACCGCCGTCGCGGCCTTCGCGCGTCTCCAGGATGCCCTCTCTCGCGAGGATGGCGAGGATGCGGCGCAGCAAGGTCGGCTCGGACTGCAGATGCAGCGCAAGCTCCGCGCTCGGGCAGGTCTGGACCTGATCCCGGGACAAAATGACAAGTGCCTGCAGCGCAAGCCCGAACCATTTCGGATGATTGGACCCCGACCCCGCGCATTTCTCCATGTTCATTTTGAATCCCTCCTTCAAGCTTGGCGTGCTTGAATTGTATCGAATACGCGCGCCGCCAGCAAGAGGAAATTTCCTGCTTTCATGCATCGGGCGCGGGCTTCCCGCAGAAGTCGAGTACGGCGCGAAGCCGGTAGGGCTCGGCCGATTCAACAGGCGCGCGCGTCGGATATGAACAAAAGACCCGGTTCCCCGGGTCCTGTCGATCACGATTATCAAAACGAATCCTTACACGTTGAAACGGAAATGCATGACGTCGCCGTCCTGCACGATGTATTCCTTGCCCTCGAGGCGAAGCTGCCCGCGCTCTTTGGCCGCGTTCATCGAGCCCGCCGCCATCAGATCGTCGTACGACACCACTTCCGCGCGGATGAAGCCGCGTTCGAAATCCGTATGGATGACGCCGGCCGCCTGCGGCGCCTTCATGCCCTTGCGGATCGTCCAAGCGCGCACTTCCTGCACGCCGGCCGTGAAGTACGTGTACAGGCCAAGGAGCTTGTAAGCCGCGCGAATAAGGCGATTCAAGCCGGACTCCGTGAGACCGAGCTCTTCGAGGAACATGTCCTTGTCTTCGCCTTCCAGCTCGGCGATCTCGGACTCCACCTTCGCGCTGATCGGCACGACTTCCGCGCCTTCCGCTTTCGCGAATTCGCGGACGAGGTCCACGAAGCCGTTGCCGTCGGAGTTGGCCGCTTCCCCTTCGCTGACGTTCGCCGCGTACAATACCGGCTTCATCGTAAGCAGGTGAAGATCGCGAATGAGCGCCTGCTCTTCGTCGGAGAGGTCCAGGCTGCGCGCCGGCATGTCGTTGTACAGCGCTTCTTTGACGCGCTCCAGCGTTTCCACCTCTTGGGCTACTTTCTTGTCGCCGCCCTTGAGGTTTTTGCGGGAACGCTCGATTTTGCGGTCCACCGAGTCGATATCCGCCAGGATCAGCTCGAGGTTAATCGTGTTGATATCGCCGATCGGATCCACTTTGCCCGAGACATGCGTGATGTTGTCGTCCTGGAAGCAGCGCACCACGTGCACGATCGCGTCGACCTCGCGGATATGCGCCAGGAACTTGTTGCCGAGGCCCTCGCCCTTGCTCGCGCCTTTCACGATGCCCGCGATATCGATGAATTCGAACGCCGTCGGCACCGTTTTGTTCGGCACCACCAGCTCCGTCAATTTATCCAAACGCTCATCCGGCACCTCGACGACCCCGACGTTCGGGTCGATCGTGCAGAACGGATAGTTCGCGGACTCCGCGCCCGCTTGCGTAATTGCGTTAAACAGCGTCGACTTGCCCACGTTCGGCAAACCTACGATTCCAGCCTTCAAAGCCATGCCGTACACCCCTGTTCCGTATTAAACAATCTCACGCCATTATACCCGAAGCATGGCCGGATGGAAAGAAGGTTTGCCTGGGAGAACGGGGATCCGGGCCGGAACTTTCCGAACGGCAGCGCCCGTTTTTCTTTGATCGGCTCACATGAACAGCTTGGAAAGCAGCGCCACGATAATCACGTAAACGGCGATGCTGCTCCCGATGAAAGAGAACCGGCGCTCCCTGGACACTCGGGCGATCTCCAAGCCCGCGAGCAGGTTCATGGCCAGCGCCGACAGCAGCACGATGGATAGCGCCGCGAAGGAAAGGCCCATATTGACGAAAGCCAGCATCCCGGCCACGACGAAGCCGGCCGCGAACGTATATTGCGCGCCGCCGACGTAGGTCGCCAGCTCCCGGACCGAGAGCTTCCGGCCGCCCTGCCAGCTGCCGACGAGCCACAGCGTTGTCAGCAGCGACGCGAGCGAGATCACCGCGAGCACGAACAGCCTTCCGGTCAGCATGGAGCCGATCGTTCCGGACGTATCCCAGACATCCGTCAAGCCGCCGAAGCCGCCAAACCATCCTCCGAACAGCGAATCGATCTTCTTGCCGATCATCCAGACCCAGATCATAAAGCCGAGGATCGACGCGACCAGGCCGATCGCCCCGTAGATCCAATCCTTGCCCGGCTGCAGATTTTCGGCATGCTGCGGATTGCGGACCAGGGCCAGCATTCGATGGACATCCACCTTGAACGCGGCGGCTCCAGGCAAGCCCGGGTTGCCGCGATTGCGCGCCGAACCGAACCCGGCCGATGCCGCAGCCGTCTCTTGGCAGGCGTGCACCTCGCCATCGATCGTTTCCTGGCCGCATTGCATGCAATAATTCATCGTTAATAAGCCTCCGATTCGTTCATAGTCGTGATGTCTTAGTAAAAATTGCCATGATTAGACATTGAAGCCCATTATAACGAATCGAAAATGTCGAAGTATGTCGCATCCTGCAGCCATACGCACTTTTTACAATCGCTGCCATGAGCGGCGGACAGTAACGGCCGTCCCGCGCCTCCGCATGCGCCCCGCTCAACGCGCGCATACTATTTCCCGGAGGTGATTGTCGGCATGGAAAACCAAACCCACGAAGGCAACTACAAGGGCACGACCCGCATGAAGGCGAAAAACCAGGATATGGCGTTCGTCAACGACGTCCTCGAGGATGCCAAATCCGTCACCAACTACAGCAGCGTAAAAAAGAAGACGGATAAGTAAACAAGCCGGCGCCCGGCGGGTTATCCGCGAAAAAGGCGAATCCCATCCCTGTCGCGACAGGGATGGGATTCGTCCTTTTTATTGCGCTGCGTGCGTTAAAGCAAACATTGATTAATGCATAAGCAGTAACGTTCGCGTTCTTGTTCAGCATCGTGCGAAACGAAACTTCGGCGGCGGAACGAGCGCCCGATCCGGATCTTGCGCTTCGGTCCGGGGCGGTATCCAACAGCTTCGTGTCCCTGCATCGCTGTATCGCCTTTCCTCCGAGAGCTCCGACGTTGCCCGCTCCATGGATCTGCCGCTGCTCTCCCACGACGAGCCTAAAGGACGTCTTGTCAGGTCTCCGGAACCTATGGACTCCTTTTCTCGCCGCTCTTGCTCCCCTTGCTCGCAACGTTACTGCCCATTCCCCGCCGCGCCGGTATAAATATGGACCGCATCCCTCAGGAACTCGGCCGTTCCCGGCTGCTTCGCGTCGTAATACGCCTTGAACCGCTCGTCGTCGACGTACATCTGCGCCAAATTCGCGTGCGCTTCCTTGCTGTAGGCATCCCAGTGGAAGGTCAGCCATTGCCGGTGCAGGTCCGCCGCCCTCTGCGCGAGTTGGCCCGCCGGATCGCCGGTCTCGAACGCTTCCGCGAGCGTATCCGTCACTTCCTGCGTCAGCCGGTTCAACCGCTCATGCTCCTCCTGCGTCATGCCTTTCAGCTTCGCGTTGGATTTGTTCACGGCCTCGTCGCCGTATTTCTCCCGCGCTTCCTTGCCGTACCGCTGCTCGTTCTCGTCGATCATCCGCTGCTTGAAGCCCTCGAATTTCGCTTGATCGCTCATTTCCGTTCTCCCTTCGGCCGATGCGATCGTCGTCTCCACGTTCGCGATAAGCGCATCGAGCTGTTTTCGTTTAGCGAGAAGCTGTTCCCGGTGCCGGAGCAGAGCCGCCGCGCCGTCGAAGGACGGATCGGTCACGATCGCCCTGATGCTGTCCAAGCTCACGCCAAGCTCCCGGTAGAACAGGATCTGCTGCAGCTTGTCGACCTCCGCCTGCCCGTAGATCCGGTAGCCGGACGAATTGGTCCTGGCCGGCTTCAGGATGCCGATCTCGTCGTAGAACCGCAGCGTCCGCGTGCTGATTCCCGCGAGCCTGCCCAGCTTTTGCACGGTGTATTCCATGTTCTTCGCCTCCCGACAACCTCACTCTACACCTTTACGTTACGTGAATGTCAAATCGATCTTGCGTGGAAAATAAATCCGGCATTCGCCGCCTGCGACCGGCCTGCCGCCGCAGCGAATGGGCAAACCAAAGACCCGGCGCATCCCCTGCGCCGGGTCGCGTACTTATAGCCGAACTCCTTATACCCACGCGTCATTCGAGTAGCCGCGTTGTTCCCAATACCCGATATGGTCGCCGTCGATCAGCTCGATGCGGTTCAGCCACTTCACGGACTTGTACGTGTACATCTTCGGCACGACGAGCCGCACGGGTCCGCCGAGGTCGCTCGGAATCGGCTTGCCGTCGTGCATGACGGCGACGAGGATGTCGTCCATGTTCGCCTGCTCCAGCGTGAGCGCATCCGTATACACGCCGTCGCCGGAGTAGAATTTGACCGTCTTCGCGCCCGGCTGAACGCCCGCCATCGCGAGAAAATCCTTGAGCTTGATGCCTTCCCAGGTGTTGTTGTACACCGACCAGCCCGTCACGCAGTGAAAATCGCTCACCTGCACCTCGCGCTTGAGCGCCACGAACTGTTCCCAGTTCCACTGCAGCTTCTTGTTCACCAGGCCGTCCACCTTGAACGAGAACGTGCTGTTGTCGAATTTCGGAATCGGCGTGACCGTGTAGATCCGGAACGACCCTTTGCTGCCGCCCCCGATCGGCGGCATGGAAGCCGGCAGCGGCGCGGGAGCCGGAAACAGCTTGTTGGCGTCCGTCGCGACCGCCGCGTCGTAATCCGTGCCGGCGCTCAGCTGATTGCCGAGCCATTGCAGAAAGGACGGCCCCACCGTGATGGCGATCCCGGCGCCTATGGCCGTCTTGATGAAGCTGCTGCGCGACATGACGGCCGCGGGATTCGAAGCGGGATGCGGCGTGACGCCCTCGCCGTCCCGGCCCGTCTTCACGGTACGGCGATGCGGTTCCTTGAGCCATTTGAGCCGCGTGACGGAATGATAGATGATATACGGCAGGCCGACCCAGGTCAGCAGATCATGCACGACCAGCGCGTTGTTCGACCATAGCGGTCCGACGGCCCTGAATTGCCAAAGCAGCAAACCCGAGAGCAGCCAGCCGACGAGCAGCGCCAGCACGATGATCACGTTGACCCGCTGCGCCGTCTTCCCCCGCAGCTGCTTCCAATGCTTGCCGGCCAGCAGCAAGTAATACACGACCGGCACGAGCGATGCAATCCCCACGACGATATGTATGTAGCGGATAACCACGCGGCCTTCGCCAAGAATGCCCCGCCACAACCCTTGGAACAATATCAGCCCCGTAAACGCCAGCACGACGACAATCCAACCGTTCCACGTATGCAGGCTCGCCAATTTCTTGCCGTAGCCTTTCCTCACCTTCTGCAGCCACTCCGCCACCGGATCGGCCTCCTTTTCCGCGCATTCGCGTCCGCATGACTTTCCCTGCTTATTGTAACGTCGGGAACCACCTATTCGGTTCGATGTCTCGTTCAATTATCTTTAGTATACCGCTTAGCGCATCAATTCGCGAAGCAGACGAGGGACCCGCGCGAAGCGCAATCACTCACGCGAAGCAGACGAGGAATCCGAGGCGGCGCGAGCGCAAGCGCGAAGCGCCATCACTCCGCGAAGCAGACGAGGGAACCAAGGCGGCGCGAGCGCAAGCGCGAAGCGCCATCCCTCCGCGAAGCAGACGAGGGAACCAAGGCGGCGCGAGCGCAAGCGCGAAGCGCAATCATTCATGCGCAGCGCAAGCGAAGCCGGCCCAAATAAAAACGGGGCGAGACGAAGGAGAGCGACCTTGGTGTGAAACACCACGGAAGCGCTCATTCGTCTCGCCCCGAGTCCCGGGCCGGCAAGCTGCTCTACCCAGAGGGGGAGGGGGCAATGCCCCACATGTATTTCTGCCGCGCAGGTTTTGCGAATGGGAACGACTTTGGTGCGGAGCACCACGGGAGAGCCCATCGCAAAACCGGAGCATTAGATTTGGTTTTGGATTTTGTTTTTCAACGCGTCCTTCGACTGCAAGCCGACCATTTTGTCGACGGGCTGTCCGTCTTTGAAGACGATCAGCGTAGGGATGGACATGACGCCGAATTGGGATGCCAGTTCAGGCTCCTCGTCGACGTTGATTTTGCCGATCGTCGCCGTGCCGGAAAGCTCGGTCGACAGCTCGTCAACGATAGGAAGCTGCATTTTGCAAGGTCCGCACCACGGAGCCCAGAAATCCACGAGCGTTACGCCGCTCTCGATGCTTTGGTTAAAGTTATCTTTCGTCAATACTTGTGTCATGGTCAATCATCCTCTCTACAATAAGTTCGATGCTATGGGAAGGGGGGGAACCCGTCTCACCAAAAAAGGGACTCGGCGACGGCAGCTAACAATCGCTGCACTCCTTGATCTGGCCCAAAACGTCGGAAATCGTAATTCCGCCGAAATAAGCCTCCAACTGCTTCTCCGCCCTGCAGAAAATCCCGTCCATGACTTCCCGCATGTTGGAACCGACGACGCAATCCATGTCCGGATCGCCCGAGCACCAGCTCGGAATAACGGAGCCCTGCGCCATGAGCCGATAGATATCGGCCAAATTGACGACCGCCGGATCGAGCGTCAGCCGGTATCCGCCGCCCGCGCCTTCGCGCGTATCGACGTAACCGCCGCGTCTCAGACAGCTCATTACTTTGCGGATACGGGCCGGATTGGTGGAAACATTCTCGGCGATGGCCTCACTGGGCGCCATGCGCTCCGGCAAATAAGCCAAGTAAACTAAACTGTGGACGGCAATCGTGAATTCGCTGTTCATGGTTAACGGCACCCCGCTTTGTACTGTAATCATATCAGTTACAGTTGAAACTGTCAACGGCGGTTACCCTTTTATTTTGCAATAAAAACGAAAAGGCTATTCAAGCTCGAACAGCTTGAGCTGCTCCGGTTCATCCGGCGGCGGCGCAAGCGCGAAGGAGCCCCGCGGCGGCAGCTGGCCGAGCATGGCCATCAGCTGCAGGGCATTGTCGGCCGCGTCCCCGCCGGAATTGTTGTTGAACAGCACGCAAAGCTCGTCCGACAACCGCTCGAGACGCCGCAGGCGCGCAGCCCAATCCGCAAGCTCCGTCTCGTTGTACCGGTACAGGTAGCGCACGTCCCGCCAATTCGGCTGGCCCGCCGACACCCAGCCCTCCGCGTTGCGGCCGTGCAGCCGCACGATCGTCATGCCGTCGTCCGTCGCCGCCTCCACGATCGGAATCGATCCGTCCCCCGCTTGCGGTTCGTCGCAGACGGTATGAATCCACCCCTCCCTGCGGACAAACGCAAGCGTCTTCGCGCGCATGTCGTCCGAATACCAGCTCCGGTGGCGGAATTCCAGCGCGCACGGCACGTCGCCCATCCGCGCCTTCGCGGCTCTAAGCGTCTCGACGTTGCGGCGAACGCAATTGAACCACGGCGGGTATTGGAACAAGACGGCGAGCAATTTCCCGGCCGCGCGGATCGGCGCGATGGCTTCCAAAAAAGCCGCGAACATCGCATCGTCGTTCTCGAACGGCCGGCGCTCGCGCCCTCCGCGGTCATGGCCGGTCATGCCCTGGTACGCCTTGACCACGAACCGGAATCCCGGCGGCGTCTCGCTAGCCCACTTCTCCATAATATGCGGCGCTTGGATCGCATAGAAACTGCTGTCTACCTCTACTACCCGAAACCATTGCGCGTAAATCGGCAGCTTGCCGCGCGAAGCGCCCGCCTCCCGGTACAGCTCGGAATGGTCGCCCCAGCCGCATAACCCGATATCGATCATGCCTCACGCCTCCTTCGGCGGCCGCCCGCCTCCGCATCGTCTCCTTACCATTCTGCCTCGATACGGGTATATTCAACGCCTATCCAGCGAAACCTGCTGCGTGTTCTTCAAACGCCGGCTTGGTCCGCGAAACCTAGCGCCCGGCTTGAATGCCGACTGGCGGGGCAGCGAACGATTCCCTTCCGCGCTCATGAAGCAGGAATTGGATGAAGGCGCGCACCTGCTTCGAGATCTGCTCCTCCTGCCGGTAGACAAGACAAATATGGCGGCGGTTCACATGCCGGGGCAGGTCGCGCATGACCAATTCGCCGGATTCCGCCTCCCGCAGCACGCTGCGCTTGGGCAGCACGCCGACGCCGATGTTGCATTTGACGGCTTCCTTGATCGTCTCGATCGCCCCGAGCTCCATGAAGGAGCTCCAGGTCAGGCCAAGACCCGCCGCCCACTCGTCCGTCAGCTTGCGCGACGTCGACCCGGCCTCATGCAGGAGGAACGTCTGCGGCTGCAGGTCCGCCGCGGTCAGCTCGGCGCGACGCGCGAGCGGATGGGCGGGCGACAGCATCAGCTTCAGCTCGTCCTCCATCAGCTTCTCCATGACCAGGCCCTCGAGACGGTCCGACGGCAGCGATACGACGGCCGCGTCGATCTCGTATTTGCGAAGCATCTCCAGCAGGCTGTCTGCCTTCTTGACGCTGAGCTGGATGCGCACGCGCGGATGAAGGCTGCCGAATTCCGCCATGTAGGGCGGCAGGAAGTAGGTAGCAGGCGTATAGCTGGCGCCGAGCTTCAGCTTGCCCTCCCCCCGGTCCCGCCGCTCCTCCATCATCGACTCCACTTCCTCCATGAGCGCGACGATCCGCCTGGCGTAGGGCATCAAATCCGCGGCGTTCTCCGTCGGGAACAAGCTCCGCGACGGCTTATGGAACAGCTTCACGCCGAGCTCCTCCTCGAGCTTTCGGAGATGAAAGCTGACCGTCGGCTGCTTTAAGCCCAGCTTCTCCGCCGCCTCCTGCAATGTCCCTCCGCTGCATACCTCCACGAATACCCGTAACTGCTGCACGTTCACCTGCCGACCAGCCTCCTTCGCATTCTCTATTTCTGAATATAGATGCGATCTATGTTTATATCAATATGTATAGATGATATTTAACAAAACCTAGACGTCTCGTTAACGTTCGCCTGATACTTCTCGTCTAAATTGGATATAGACCATTAGACGGAGGAGAGAAGAACCAAAATGAAAACGATGACCAACGGAAAATTAGGAATGGTAGGAACGCTGCTGCTGCTGACGATCGTCACAACCGCTTGCGGATCTGGCAATAACGAGAACGGCAGTAACAATGCGGCCAACGCCGCGAACGCAAACGCAACGAATGCAGCCAATGCGGGTAACGGCACGAACGCCGCCGGCGCCACGAACGCGGGGACGACCGATGCCGCTGCGACGGATGCGACCCAAACCGAAACGACCGATGCCCCGGCCGGCGACAAAGGCACGGTAACCGTTTACCTGAACGACTTCGACGATATCGTCAAACCGATGTTCGAGGAACAAACCGGCTACAAGCTGGAGGTCGTCAGCGGCAACGGCGCCGAGATCATGTCCCGCATCGAAGCGGAAAAAGGCAATCCGCACTGGGACGTCGTCTGGATGGATTCCATGCCTTCGATCAACGGATTGGACAAGCAGGGCGAGCTGCTTACCGGCTGGACGCCGGCGAACGCTACCGGCTTGACGGAGTTCTCCAAATCGTTCGTGCCAACCGACGGCTCGTTCTACCCGACCGGCACGCATGCCGCGGGCGTCATCGTTTACAACAAGGACAAAGTCAAAGCCGAAGACGCGCCGAAAACATGGGCCGACTTCACGAATGCAAAATATAAAGGCCAAATCGGCATGGCCGACCCGGCCGTCGCCGCTCCGGCTTACCCGTTCGTCTCGTGGTTCTTCCAAGATCAAGGCATGGACGCGGCCAAAACCTACTTCAGCTCGCTGATGAAGAACGGCCTGCACGTCTATCCGAAGAACCCCAACGTCGTCGAAGCGCTGACCGGCGGCGAAATCACGGTTGCCGCGCTGCAAGAGAGCAACGCCTACGTGATGAAAACCAAGGGCGATCCGATCGAAATCGTCTGGCCGGAAGACGGCGCACCCGGCTCCGTCCGCGTAGCCGCTATCCAAAAGGACACGAAGAACGCGGACGGCGCCAAAGCATTCGTCGACTTCCTGCTTGATCCGAAGACGCAGCAAGCGCTGATCGACAAAGGCGACGAAAGCTACTTCGAACCGTCCGTCGCCGGCGTAACGCCGAAAGCCGATCGCCAGCCGAACGCGAAGCTGGTCGTGGCCAAAGCGGATTGGGCCGCCGATAACGAAGCCGAAATCAAGCAGTGGTTCTCCGACCAGTCGGTGAAGTAATGTTTGCCCGTTCTTCGGACGGCCGTCTCGGATGGCCGATAACCCTGCTGTTGTTCATACTCGTTCTTTGCCCGCTGGGAGCCGTCATCGTTCAGGTGATGCTCCCGGGCATTTTTTTCGGCAACCTGAAACTCGGCGACTGGCGGATCCTGTTCGAGATCGCGCAGCGGCCGCTCTGGCAGAAATCGCTGGAGAACTCGCTCGTTCTCGCAACGGGCACGACGCTCTTCGCAACGGCGCTCGGCGGCGTGCTGGCCATGGTTCGCGCCTCGCGCGCTTTTCCGACGGCGAAGGCGCTCGACGCGGCCGTCTGGGTGCTGCTTATCACGCCATCGTTTATTTTATCGCAGGGCTGGGTCATGTTCGCTTCGCCGAACGGCCTGGCCGCTTCCGTTCTCGGCGTTCATTGGATTAACGCTTTTATCTTCAGTCCGGCGGGCTTGATCGCGGTCATGACGCTCAGCAAGTTTCCGCTCGCCTACCTCAGCGTCCACTCGGCCATGGAATGGAAGGTGGATTCGCTGTCGCAGGCCGCGAGGCTGAACGGCGCTTCGCCCTTCACCGCATGGCGGACGATTCAAGCGCCGCTGCTGCTGCCGGCTTTTCTGGCGGGAGCCGCGCTCGTGTTCATGGATACGATCGGCGACTTCGGCCTGCCGGCTTCGATCTCGGCGGTTTACCGGTTTCCGACCTTGCCTTATTCGATCTACTCGGCGATCTACACGTCCCCGATCCGTTTCGACATGGCCGGCGTGTTGTCGTTCTACCTGGTCATCCTGATCGGCGCCGCGATGGTCCTGCAATTCTACGCCATGCGCCGTTCGCGGTACGACTTCCTGAACGGACGCGCCGAGCGGCTCGTGCCGCAGCCATCCGGCCGGCTCAAGTTCCCGCTGGCGGCAGGCAACCTGATCCTGCTCGCCGTCATCATCGGCATTCCGATCGGCACGAACGTCTGGATGTCCTTCGCGAAGACCGCCGGCGGCGGCATGAAGCCCGCCAACTGGACCTTCGCCAACTATTCGGCCTTGTTCAAAGACGGACAGCTGCTGCTGAAAGGATTGGAACACTCCCTGCTGATCGCCGCCGCCGCCGCCGTGCTGGCGCTGCTCATCGGCCTGGGCGTCGCTTACGTCCTGACGTATTCGGCCTTCCGCTTCAAACGGTTCGTCGAGACGATCTCCATCCTGACGCTCGCGGTGCCCGGCGTCGTGCTCGGCATCGGCTATATCTTCGTGTGGAACCAGCCGTGGCTGGAGAAGGTCGGGCTGCTGCTGTACGGCACGCCGTGGATTCTCGTGCTCGCCTCCGTCGCCGGCGCGATCCCGATCGTCACGCGGATGCTCGTCGGCGCGATGGCGAAGGTGCCCGCGCAGCTGCTGACCGCGGCCCAATTGTACGGCGGTTCCTTCTTCGAGCGGATCCGCGTCATACTCGTGCCGCTCATCCGGGGGGCGCTGCTGTCGGCCGCGCTGGCCGCGTTCGGTTCCGGCGTGTTCGACCTGGCGGTCAATTCGATCCTGTTTCCGCCGAACTTTCTGACCCTGCCGGTATCGATCAACAAAGCGTTCGAGGATCTGAAATTCGGGTACGCCTCGGCCGCGACCGTATTCGGTTCCGTTATCGTCATCCTGATCATTCTCGGATTGGAGCTCCTGCTCCGCCGCAAGGAGGTTAAAGCATGAGTCCGTCAACCGCGAGAGCCGAAGCATCACACACTACCGCGACATCATCCTTAACGACAACCCCGAACGCGCAGCCGTCCGAGACGCCGCTGCTCTCGGCCCGCTTCCTGAGCCGAAGCTACGGCGCGTTCCAAGCCCTGAAAGGCATCTCGTTCGACATGCGTCCGGGGGAAATCATCAGCGTCCTGGGACCGTCCGGCTGCGGAAAGTCGACGCTGCTACAGCTCGTCGCCGGCTTGCTCCAGCCCGACGGCGGGGAGCTGCTGCTGAACGGCGCGCTCATCGGCTCTTCCCGTACGATGCTGCCGCCGGAGAAGCGCAACGTGAACATGGTCTTCCAGGATTACGCCTTGTGGCCGCATCTGTCCGTCTACGATAATATCGCCTACGGATTGCGCCGTAAGCGGATGGCCCGGGGCGACATCGACCGCACGGTCGGCGAGCTGCTCGAGCTGCTCCGCCTCGCCGGCCTGGAGAAACGGCTTCCGCCCGAGCTGTCCGGCGGACAGCAGCAGCGCGTCGCCATCGCCCGCGCGCTCGCCACGCGTCCGCAGCTGCTGCTGCTCGACGAGCCGCTGTCCAATCTCGACATGCGCCTGCGCGTCGAGATGCGGACCGAGATGGCCGAGCTGTTCCGCAAGCTCGGCACGAGCGTCTTCCACGTGACGCACGACCCGGAAGAAGCGTTCTCGATGGCGGACCGCCTGCTGATCATGCGCGCCGGGCAGATCGATCAGATCGGAACGCCCGAGGAATGCTACAACCGGCCCGCCAGCCGCTGGGTCTGTTCCCTGCTGGGCGGCATCAACAGCCTGAAGGGCAAACCGGTCGTCCTGCCGGACGGCGCGACCGGATTGCTGCTCCCGGAAAACGATCGGCCGATCCGCGGCTTGTTCCCGCGCGGAGCAGGCATGCCGGAAGAGCCGCGCGCGGAGCTGATGTTCCGTCCGGAAGACGCCGCGCTGCTGGACCTGGAAGGAACGGATGCGCTCAAATCCCGCCCGAACGGCCTGCCCGTCACCGTTTCGAACAGCATCTTCGAAGGCAAGCACTGGCGCTGCAGAATACAATCGGATTGCGGGCAGAAGATGTACCTGCTGCATGAAGGTCCAGTCGAACCGGGCAGCCGCAAATGGCTGGCCGTGCCGGAAGTCTCCGCCCATATGTACGCCGAGGCGGAATAGAAAGGAAGAAGACGGTAGTGCCCTCTAATTCGATATCTCCCTCACGATTGCTTGCCATCTCCGACATTCACGGCTGCGAGGAGAGCCTGAAACGGCTTCTTGCGGCCGCCGAATACAACCCGTCGCAAGATCGGCTCATCCTGCTCGGCGATTATATCGACGCCGCCCATCCCGGCACCTACGGGACGCTGCGGTATATCCGTTCGCTCGTGCAGCAAGGCGCATGCGCGCTGCTCGGCAACCACGAGCTGAAGCTGCTGCGGCAATTCGACTATTCGCATTTGTCCGAAGAAGAGACGGCGGAATGGAGCGGCTGGATCCGAAGCCTGCCCCGCTACCGGATGGAGGACGGTTACCTGTTCGTCCATGCCGGTATCCGCCCGGGCGTCGGGCTGCTCGGCCAAACCCTTGCGGATTTGACCGAAATCCGGGATGACTTCCTGAACAAGCCGACCGACACGGAATACACAGTCGTATTCGGCCATACGCCCACATTCAAGCTGGGCGCCCCCGGGAAGCTGTGGTTCGGGGAAGGCAAGATCGGCATCGATACCGGCGCCAAGCATGGACATCGCCTGACCTTGTTCGACGTGCACAAGCGGCTCAGCTACTGGTGCAAGACCGATTCGAACCCCAAGGCGGCGGCCGTGAATAAAACCATTTACTGAAAACGATGGATGCAACAGACGTCCTCTACTTAGAACGCACCTCTTCGTATCGTCATCGGCGGAGCCTCCGGGCAGCCGACGGCCATGCCAAGGGGTGTTTTTACGTGACGGGACCGCTCTCCGTCGTCGCCCGCCGCGGGCTCGTCCGCATCCGATATTTGGGAACGATCGTTTTCCCGCGCTTGATTGATTCGCCGTTCTGCATTAGCATGGTTATATAAGAATTCAAGCTTGCCGTTCTTGCGCTCGCCCATTAACCGCCCTGCGAGGCAGTTCCAAAATACATGAGGGAAAGGTTGTCGCGATCATATGCATATTGACCTCTATTCCGATGTCGCTTGTCCATGGTGCCGTATCGGGAAGCAAAACCTGACCCGCGCTTTGCAGCTTTGGGAAGAACGGTGCGGCGAGCCGGTGACCGTCGCCTATCACGCGTACCAATTGGATCCCCATCTGCCGGAGGAGGGCCGCGTGTACGACGAAGCGATGATGCGCAAAATGGGCGGAACGGATCACCTGAAACGCGTCGCGGATCATGTCACGAGCGCCGGCGCCGCCGTCGGGGTGACGTTCCGGTTCGACCGCGTCGCCAAGATGCCGAATACCCGGCTGGCGCACCGCTTCGTCTCGCTGCTGCCCGAGGAGACGAAGGATGCCGCTATCGAAGCGCTGTTCAAGGCGTATTTCGAAGACGGCGTCGACATCACGGAATTGAAGGCCATCCTCGCGATCGCCGAAGGGCTCGGCGCGAACCTGCCCGACCTGCGCGAACGCCTGGAACGGGGCGAAGGCGCCGAGGAGGTCGAGGCCGACCTCAAGCGGGCGCGCCAGATCGGCGTCACCGGCGTGCCGTTCTTCGTGTTCAACAACCGTTACGCGCTGTCCGGCGCCTATCCCGCCGAAGAGCTGCTCGGTCTGATGGGCGGCGCCCGGGTGTAAGGAGCGGGCGGACCGACCCATGGACGGCCGGTTCTCCGGCGCGCCGAACGCGGCATGGTCCAGGATGCAGGATACTGGCGGCGCTGCGCATTTGGCGGCTGAAACGCGCCAAAAAACCGTCCGGTTCGGCGAATGGGCCGAATGCGGACGGTTTTTTGTCGTGGCCCGCGAGATGACCGCGGACCCTGTATTGCGCGCTTATTATTTGGCCGCTTTGGCGGAGTAGACGTTGATGTGGTCGATATGCGCCGTTTTGCCTTTGGCGACCGTGCTCGGACCAACGAATTTCAGCTCGTACGAGGACACGGGATAGACATAGATCTTGTCCGTTCCGTTGAAGCGGACTTCCTTCGGCATGCCGAGCGTCTTGATGACGGACGCGAAGGTCAGCGATTTGATCCCTACCGACTGATCGACCGATTCGCCGAAATTGCGAAGGTCGTAAATGATGCCGGATTTGTTGACGCCGAAGGCGAACGCGCCTTGTCCCATGCCGAAATTATAGCCCTCGTAATGGTTGCCCTTCGAATCGCCGCCCGTATCCGGCTGGCCCCATTTGTAATGGACCGCGGAAATCGGCGTTTTGCCGGCGATCGCGTTCAAGCCGGGGATTTTGCCCTGCTTGGCGAGCGAGTAAATGGTTTTTATATAGGTGCTGCCCGTTTGGGCGCTTAGGCTTGCCGGTACCGGCGCTTGCGCGCTGGTCGCGCTCGCCGCGTGCGCTTGAGGTTGTGCCGCGAATGCGACGGAACCTGCCGTGATCAATCCGGCCAGGGCCAGTTTGCTCCACGTCTTCATTGCTGGATTCATTTTTGCGTTCATGCTATATCTCACCTCTTCGTTGGATTGGCGACCAGTGACGTCGTTGCCTTACACGTTCATATTACCCGCCGCGGAGGCGCATTTCGTTACAAAAGAGTAACGAGAAAGTAACAACAAAGTAACGAATCACTTGCCCCGCAACCCGCGCGAAGGGCCGAACGAACAAAAAAAAACGGCCCGCTTAATGCGCGCCGCCGATGAATTTGAGCCCTGCCGCGCCGATGAAGATCATCCCGATAAACACCAGCTTGCGCTTGTCTCTGGATTCGCCGAACAGCAGCATCCCGAGAATGACGCTGCCGACCGAGCCGATCCCCGTCCAGATGGCGTAAGCCGTGCTGATGGGAATGTCCTGCAGCGCGCGCGATAAACAATAAAAGCTGACGAACCCCGATGCCAGGGCGAGCAGCGTGCCCTTCCAATTCTTGAAGCCGTTCGACAGCTTCATTCCCGTAACGCCTCCGACCTCCCCGAGTCCGGAGAGCAGCAAAAACAACCAGGCCACGGCGCAACCCCCCTCTCATGTCCGTTCGTGCTTAGTCCGCGGTGATTTTCGCGTTGGCCGCTTCGGCTGCATGCTCACCTTCCGCCCTGCCGGAAATCACCTTCAATCCGACGATGCCGCCGACGAGCAGCGCGATGAACAACAGCTTCAGAACGTTCACCGGCTCATCCAGCACCGCGATGCCCACGACGACGGTCCCCACCGTGCCGATTCCCGTGAACGCGGCGTATGCCGTCCCGATCTCGATGCGCTTCATCGCCTTGGCGAAGCAGAAGAAGCTCGCCGCCAGGATCGCGATCGTGAACAAGCTCGGCAGCCACTTGGTAAATCCCTCCGATTCCTGAAGGCCATATGCCCAGACCACCTCCAGTACGCCCGCGATCAGTAAATAGAGCCATGCCATGTCGTCCTCATCCTTTCCTTCCGCCCTGCTCGAGCGCCAGCGCGTCCTGCAGCCAACGCCACAGCAGCGCCTGCCGCCGGCGGTAGAGTTCCGTATCGTACAGCTTGTATTCCACCAGCAGTCCGTCCGTCAGCGCGAAGAACAGCGCGATCAGCCGCTCCGCCTGCTCGTTGTCGAGCGATTCCGTGCCGAGGCATTCATGGAGCAGCTCGGTCATGGGCACGGTAAAGACATCCTCGTACGCGATGAAATCCCGGCGAAGCCGTTCCTCCAGATTCCGCGGCGGCATGAGCATCGTCCGCTTCAGGAACGACTGCCCTTTCGTCAGGCCGTCCAAATCGGTGAAGAACCGGAAGGCGGCGTAAAAACGCGCTATAGGCGGCTGATCCTCCATGCTTCGGAGCAGCAGCGTGAATTTCTCGTGTTCTTCGTGCACGGCGTCCTCCAGCAGCGCGAGAAAGAGCTGCTCCTTGGACTCGAAATGCGCGTAGATCGACGGCGTCTTGATGCCGACGGATTTGGCGATCTCCGACAAGGAGACGCCTTCGTAGCCCGCTTCCGCGAACAGCGCGAGGGCGGTTTGTTTAAGACGGGTAGCGGTCATGCGGAGACACTCCTTCAATTCGTTCGAGTTTTACCTAACGATCGTTAGTTAGCATTTACTAGAGTAACGGTTCTCGCTCCGCGCGTCAAGGGTTTGCTTCAATTCGGGCAATTCGCGCATACGACAAACCGGCTGAAAGGAGATTCATGCATGATTTTCGCATTGGCGCTATTCCTGCTGGCCGGCCTGGCGGAGATCGGCGGCGGCTATCTCGTATGGCTGTGGCTCAAGGACGCGCGGCCGCTCTGGTTCGGGGTCGTCGGCAGCCTCATACTCGTCGCTTACGGCATCATTCCGACCCTTCAAAGCTTCCCGTCGTTCGGACACGTTTATGCCGCCTACGGCGGGGTGTTCATCGTGCTCGCGGTGCTGTGGGGCTGGCTGGTCGATCGGAAAACGCCGGATTTGCACGACTGGATCGGCGCCGCCGTCTGCATCGCCGGCGTATCCATCATGCTGTGGGCGCCACGGCCGGGATGAACGTTGCGGCGCCAAGCCTGCGAGCAGGCGCAATCCGCGGGATGCCATGATCGCCTGCCCCGACCGCGCAACCGACCGTGCGGACAGCGGTTCATCGATTCCCTGTCGCCGAGCGCATCGCTTTGCTCGAACGACCGCTCGCGAACGCGAATCAGACCAAAAAGCCGGGGCGCCTGCCCCGGCTGCTTTCTAATCAAATGCTCCTCGTCAAGGAATCGTCTGCTCTTCGTCGAAGTGCCCCGAACGATTCACTTTCGTCTGCAAGTATTTGCGGTTGAACTCCGAGATGTCGCCCCACAGCGGCACGCGCGCGCCTACGTTCATCCCGGATGCTTTGAGCGCCTCCATCTTCCGGGGGTTGTTCGTGATCAGCGTAACCGGCTTGCCGCGCAGATGCTTCAGCACCGTCAACGTGTCGTCGTAGCTTCGCGCGTCGTCCTTGAAGCCGAGCTCGAGGTTCGCTTCGACCGTGTCGTAGCCCTTTTCCTGAAGGAGGTACGCCATCGCTTTGCTGAACAACCCGATGCCCCGCCCCTCGTGATTCGCGAGATAGAACAGCGCGCCCGCGCCGTGCGCCGCGATCATCTTCATCGACTGATGCAGCTGATAGCCGCAATCGCAACGCTTGCTCCCGAAGATATCGCCGGTATGGCAGATGCTGTGCATACGGATGAGCGCGTCCTCCGCGTTCGCGAAATCGCCGTGGACGAGCACGCTCGACTGCTGCTTCTCCGCGAGATTGGAAGCCGACAGCTGCTCGATCAGAAACTCCGTTCGTTCTTTTTCCTTGCAGCCGCCTTCCTTATGGACGAGATCCTTGCAGGGCAGCCAGCAGTACCATTGAAACTCGACCGTCTCGCCGTCCAAATTGACCGGCAGCTTGATCGGTCCCACCAAGATGATCGTGCCCGACTTCCCCTTGATCGTGTCGATGTTCTGATCGAGCATCGACACGATGCTTTCATCAATGACTGGCATCATGGCGCCTCCTTGACTCTCCGTTTCTCCAGCTTGGTGCCGTTTACGGTAGGTTTCCCCCGGAAATCGAAAATAAGCCGCCCCGCGGGCGGTTGCCTTCGGGACGGCCGTTTGCGGCGGGCAAATCAGTGCGCCGACACCGCTTTCTTGATCATCGCGTTCACGCCGCCGACATCCGGATGGGACGGAATCGCCGCGTCGCTCAGCTTGTAGTTGAGCTTCAGCGTCAGGATGCGCGTCACGCTCTCGTCGATCCGTTTCTCCGAAATATCGCCTTTCCGGACGCTTTGCTTCAACGCCCCGAGCACGGTCTTGGCGTCCTCGTATCCATGCGCCAGCAGGATGATATCGCTGCCTGCCTTGACCGAGGTCATCGCCGCCTGCGCCAACCCGAAGTTCTCGGAGATCGCGCCCATCGTCATGTCGTCGGTGATGACGACGCCTTTGAAGCCCAGCTCGCCGCGCAGCTCGTCCGTGATGATCGTTTTCGACAGGGAGGCCGGCACGTTCTTATCGATCTTGGGGAACAGGATATGCGCGACCATGACCATGTCGACGCCGTCCTTGACCGCCGCCTTGAACGGCACCCACTCGAACGCCCTTAGCTGCGCCAAGCTCTTGTTTACGACCGGCAGCTCCAGATGGGAGTCCACCGACGTATCCCCGTGGCCCGGAAAATGCTTCACGACCGGCACCACGCCCTGATCGCGAATGCTATCCATCGCGGCCAAGCCCATGTCGGTCACCCGCTTCGCGGTCGTGCCGTAGGACCGGTCGCCGATGACCGGGTTCTTCGGATTGCTGTTGATATCGAGCACGGGCGCGAAATCCACGTTGAAGCCCATCAGCTTGCTCGCCGCTCCGAGCGCCGTCCCGATCTGACTGGCATAGGAGACGTCCCCCGTGTCCCCGATGACCCTGCCCGCGGGAATCTTGAGCAGACCGGGCAGCCTGCTGACGCGTCCGCCCTCCTGATCCACCGAGATCAGCAGCGGGGCGGGGTTGTCCGCGTTCCAGGCCTTGAGCTGATTGACGTAAGCGGCGACGCCGGCCGGGGTCGTGACGTTCTCTTTATAGAAGATAAAGCCGCCGATATGCTGCTCCTGAATCATCAGCTTCGCCTGCGCGCTAGCGGTCGTGCCGTCGAGGCCGGCGATGATCATCTCGCCCAGCTTCTCGTCCAGCGTCATCTTCTGCAGCTTCCGCGCGACGAGCTCCGCCGTCGTCGGCGCGGGCGGCACCGCCGGCTCCTGCGGAGCTGACGGCTCGCTGCCGGTATTGCCCGGATCCGCGGGCGGCGGCGATCCGTTATGGCCCGCATTGCCGCCATTGCCCGGCTGATTCGGCGTCTCGCCGGGAGCATTCCCCGCATCGGGGGTCTTGACCGGCGGCGGTGCCGCCGTGCCCGTATTGTCGCCATTTCCGGAAGAGCCGCATCCGCCGGCAAGACCGACCGAAAGCACCAGCAGGGCAAGCCATAATTTTCTCATTTCAACCACGCTCGTTTCATCGATGTCTTCTTAGTCTTACCCTTTCCGACGAAAGAAGACCCCGCAATTGTTGCACTCGACCGGCCGCTCGAGGTGGCGTTCATGGTCCGGAGACCGTGCCGAGGAAGGAGAAACGCAGAAAAGCCGCCCGCCCGTTTCCGGGCGAAGACGGCGAATTGCGCGCTCCGATCAAATCGTCCACAAGCTCCAGTCGCTGCGCCGCTTGCCGATCGATTCGATCCAGCGCAGCGAGACATCGAACAGCTCGTCGCGGGAGGCTTTGCTGGAGAAGGTATGGTCCCCTTGCAAAATGACCTCCTTGTCGCAGTTGCCCTCCTTGCGCAGCCAAAACATTTTCTGGTACAGGAAGCAATAGTCGACCGGGATGACCGTATCGGCCGTGCCGTGCACGATCAGAACGTCGCCGCCGTAGCCGCCCAGCTCGGTGAGCGGTTGGAACTGCGCCAGCGAATCGGTGAACCGCTTCGTGAACAGATAATGCATGTAGTCCGTCTTGCCGACGGTGTCGATCTCCTCGATCGCCTTCATGCCGACGATGTTGCGGATATCCATGTACGGATGCGCCACCGGCGCCCACAGCACGAGGGATTTGACGCGCGCATCCCGCGCCGCCGTGAGTACCGCGACCGCGCCGCCCAGGCTGTGCCCCAGGAGCACGAGCCGCTCCGAATCCACCAGGTCGAGACCGGAGGCATAGTCGATGACCGTCCGCGTCTGGGCGATAAGCTCATCCAAGCCGCCGCTGCCGTAGTCGCCGGTGCTCTCGCCGCAGCCGCCGTAATCGAAGCGAAGCACGAGATGCCCGCTGCGCGTCAGCTGCTCGGCGGCTTCCACGAACAGGCGGTCCGTTCCCATCCGGTTGCCGATGAAGCCATGGCAAATAATGACGATCGGATATTTGTTCCCGCATCTTGCGCCTTCCTGCACGACCGGATACTGCAGCACGCCGGCCAATTCTATATCGCCGCTCTTGATCGTTATGGGATGATTCATTATCGGCACCACCTTATTCCTATAATTCCTACCTACTTTGTTGGGATTAACAATACCATGGAAAACGCCGACCGTCAATCGCCATTTCCCCCGGGAATCGGCCAACGGCACGACATGCAAAACGCCTATTGCGACGGTCGCGCAAACGACCGCCCGCTCGCGGAAGGTACGCCCCGCTACGCCCCGATATGCTTCAGCGCCTCGCGCACGCTAAGCGGCGAAAGCTCGTGCTCGCGTACGAACGCCCGCACGGCTTCGGGATCGGTTTTGCCGTATTCCCGCAGCGCCCAGCCGATCGCCTTGCGCATGAAGAAATCGCCTTCGCGCGCCGTCCGCGTAATGAGCGCGAACAATAGCGCCGCATCCGTGCGCTCCTTGTAGCCGAGCTGAAACAGAATCGCGCTGCGCCGCAGCCACAGGTTGTCCGACGCGATCCATTTCTCCGGGAACGCCGGCACGAGCTCCGGATGCTTCGCGAAGAGCGTTCCGGCGAGATGGCTCGCGATCATGTCGACGGTGTCCCACCAGGCCTGCGTCGTGATGAGAAATTCCAGCAGCTCCGTCTGCTCCGCGCGCAGGTCCTTTTTGCGTTTCTCCAGCAGCATCAACGCCGTATACGGAAATTCGCGTTCCGGCAGCAGCCATAATCGTCGTACCGCGGTTTCAAGCTCCGCCCCGGCAGGCACGCCGCGCTCCTTCATGTACTGCTTGACGAGCGCCGTACGCTCCGGATTGCGAATGCCGAGAAACGAAAACTGATTGCGCATGTAAGCTTCCATCGAAGCCGCCTGCTCCGCGTTCGCATGGCTCCGCAGCAATTCCTCGAGCCCGTCCGCGTAGGCTATCCCGTTCCCCGTATGTATGGCCGTCATCCGGTCCGCCCCCTCTTAGCCTGATTATACAAGATAATTCGGCTCCAACCAAAACGCGACGCTTCGGAAATCGGGATGCTTCGCCAAGCACGTTCCCGCCCCCAGTCCTCTCGCCGACGCAGCAACAAAAAAGCCCCTTCTCTCGAAGGGGCCCGCTATTCCCGATGACGTCCAATCCCGCTGATTCGCCTCGCGCAGACGCGATCCGACCGCTCGCTCAAGCGACGTAATTGCCGTCCGCGGCGCCGAAGAACTTGCACATCGCCACCACCATGCTGCCCATCCGCTCCTCCTCCGGAAATAACACCTGCGCCACGCCCTCTTCACGGAGCGCCTCGGCCGACACCTTGCCGACGGCAGCCGCCAGCACGCTGCCCGCGAAGGCCGCCCGCAGCGCCTCCAGCTTGCCGCGCGCCGCCGCGCAGCCCATCACGCAGCGGACCTGCGCCGTGCTCGTGAAGGCGACGGCGTCCACTTGGCCGCCGATAATCTCGTCGATCAACCGATCGACGACATCGCCTTCCGGCGGGAGGTGGCGGTACGGCAGCAGCTCCTCGCAGACGGCTCCGCGGGCGGATAGCTCGCCGGTCATCCGCGGCGCGGGATCGCCGTACAACTGAAGCGCGACCCGCATGCCGGTCAAGTCGCTCTGCCCCATGACCCGAAGCAGGCCGGCCGTCGTGCCGTCGTCGTCGCGCGCATCCGGCGCGAGGCCGAACCGGCGCAGCGCGTTCACGGTCTTGTAGCCGCGGGCCGCGATCCGCATCCGGCCGAGCGCGGCGAGAAACGGCATCAGCAGCCCGAGCCGGTCCGCCGCGTCCAGCAAGGCCTCCGTGCCCGTGCCGGTCGTCAGGACGAGCCAGTCCGCCGGGTCGGCGATCAAGCCGCGCAGCTGCTCCTCGATCCGGGCGTCGTCGAGGAAGACTTCGCCCTGCGCCGGCCGAAGCAGCGTCGTCCCGCCGAATTTGGCCACCATTCTATTGAAGTCGTCCGCCTTGCGCGCTCCCGTCACCGCTATCGTTTTCCCTTCCAATCGCGCCATTTCCGCCGCCTCCCGCCTCGTAATCGCCGTTGTCCGGCCGTATGCCCGAATTCCCTCGCCGCCCGATTGCCGTTGCCTTCTCAGGATACCTTCGCTTCGACCTCGTCCTTCAGGAACAGGATCACGTTGCCGGCTTCGTCCACCTCGACCGGATACGCGTCGACGCAGCCTTCGTCCGGCGCCTGCACGCGTCCGTCGTGCAGATCGATCTTCCAATCATGCAGGGGACAATAGACATGATGGTCGCACACGATCCCTTCGGAAAGCCTGCCCTGCTTGTGCGGGCAGCGGTTCTCGACCGCCTTGACCGTGCCGTCCGACAGCCTGAACATCGCCAGCTCCAGCGTCCCCGCCCGGAACACCCGTCCCGAACGCGCCGGAAATTCGGAAATATGCCCTACCACCACTCGGTTCATCGCGCTTCCGCTCCTTCGCCCAGCCGCCGACCGGCGACGGCTCTCCATGATCGGACGGCGTGCGCATTTCCGCGCCCGTCGCCGCTTGCCGCTATCATCTCCCACGCGCCTCGCCGCTTGCCCATATCGTTCTCCGCCTGCTTCGCGGCTTCCGTTTACTTCCCGTCGGCGGCCTGCGCGCCGACCGTCGCCGTCATGACGCCGAACGCGCCGCGAAGGTCGTCGTTCTCGATGATCTGCTTCCACGGATCCTGCGTCAGCTCCAGCGCCTTGTCGATGCGGGCGTTAAGCGCGTCGCGGTCTTCCGGCTTCTCGAGCGCCCGCTTGATCGTTTCCAGCCCGACGCGCAAGGACCACTCGCTCGTACGCTCCATATAGTTCGCCGTCTCGCGGTAATATTGCAGATAAGCGCCGGTCCAAGCGAGCACTTCCTCCTCGGTCTTGACCTTCGTCAGCAGATCCGCCGCGCGGACGCGGGTGCCGCCGTTGCCGGCCGCGTAGAGCTCCCAACCGCCGTCGATCGCGACGACGCCGAGGTCCTTGATCGTCGCCTCCGCGCAGTTGCGCGGGCAGCCGGATACGGCGAGCTTCACTTTATGCGGCGTGTTCAGCCGTTCGAATTTCTTCTCCAGATCCACGCCCATCTTGATGGCGTCCTGGGTGCCGAAGCGGCAAAACGTGTTGCCGACGCAGGTCTTGACCGTCCGCAGCGACTTGCCGTAGGCGTACCCGGACGGCATGTCGAGGTCCTTCCACATGCCGGGCAGGTCTTCTTTCTTGACGCCGAGCAGATCGATCCGCTGGCCGCCGGTGAATTTGACGAGCGGCACTCGGTACTTCTCCGCGACCGTCGCGATCTTCATCAGATCCTCCGGCGTCGTCACGCCCCCGTAGATGCGCGGAACGACGGAGTACGTGCCGTCCTTCTGAATGTTGGCGTGGTTGCGCTCGTTGACGAAGCGCGATTCCCGTTCGTCCTCGTGCTCCTCCGGGAACGCCATGCCCAGGTAATAGTTGAGCGCCGGGCGGCATTTGGAACAGCCCTCCGTATTGCGCCATGCCAGCACGTGCATGACTTCTTTCGACGTCGTCAGGTGCATCTGCCGTATGGCGCCGACGACCTCGTCCCGGGACAGCGGCGTGCAGCCGCAGATGCCTTCCTTTACCGCCGCCACCCGATCGGCGCCGAGCGTCGCCGACAGAACCGCTTCCACGAGCGGCTTGCAGCCGCCGCAGCCGGCGGAAGCCTTCGTGCAGGCCTTCAGCTCGGGCAAGCTGGCGCAGCCTTTCTCCGCAATGGCTCCGACCAGCGTATCCTTGGTCACGCCGTTGCAGCCGCAGACGATCTCGTCGCCGCTCATCGCCGCGACCAGGTCGGTCGCACTCTCCGCTTTGCCTCCCGCACCGGACGGTCCGAACAAAACTTCCTTCTCGATGCCCGTGTAATCCTTCCCGCCCCGGATGGCCGAGAACAGCTTCGAGCTGTCGCCCGTATCGCCGAAGAGCACCGCGCCGACGACTTTGCCGTTCTCGAACACGACCTTCTTATAGATGCCGTCCAGGTCGTCCTGGACGCGGAGCGCCTTCGTGCCGGGTTCGTCCGCGAAACGTCCCGCCGAGAAGACATGGACGCCGGAGACCTTCAGCTTCGTCGAGACGACCGAGCCCTGGTAGCCGTCGCCGTCCGCGCCGGCCAGCTTCCTCGCCAGCACCGCGCCTTGCTCGTAAAGCGGCGCCACGAGGCCGTACGAGACGCCGCGATGCTCCGCGCATTCCCCCACGGCGTGGATGTTCGGGAGGCTCGCGGCCATATAATCGTCCACCACGATGCCGTCGTTCACGACGAGGCCGCTGTTCTTCGCCAGCCGCGCGTTCGGCCGGATGCCGACCGCCATGACGATCAGATCGGCCGCCTCATGGGAGCCGTCCTTGAACGTCAGTCCCGTGACGCGCTCTTCGCCCGTAATGAAGTCGGACTGCTTGCCCAGCAGAAACTTCATCCCTTGGCGCTCCAGCTCCGCCTGCAGCATGCGCGAGGCCGTCTCGTCCAGCTGCCGGTTCATCAAATACGGGCTGTTGTGGACGACGCCGACCTCCATGCCGAGATTGATCAGGCCGCGGGCGGCTTCGAGGCCGAGCAGGCCGCCGCCGATGACGACCGCCTTCCGGTACCGTTCGGCCGTCTCGATCATCGTCTCGCAGTCCTTGATGTCGCGGAACGCGATGACGCCTTCCTTGTCGGCGCCGGGCAGCGGCAGCATGAAGGGCAGCGAGCCCGTCGCGAACACCAGCTCGTCGTAAGGCAGCGTCTCTCCGCCATTCGTGGAGACGGTCCGCGCCGCCGCGTCCACCGCTACCGCTTCTTGCCCGGCGAGCAGCGCAATGCCGTTGTCGCGGTACCAGTCCCAATCGTTCAAAATGATATCTTTCATGCCGGCCTCTCCCGCGAGAACGGACGAGAGCATGATGCGGTTATAGTTCGGATGCGGCTCGGCTCCGATAATGGACACGTCGTACCGGCCAGGGTTAAGCTTCAACAGCTGTTCGACGAACGATACGCCGGCCATGCCGTTGCCGATCATGACGAGCTTCCTTTTCATGGCGATCTCTCCTCTTGGAAAAAGTGATGACGCGTCCCGGAAACCATAAAAAGCCCATCCCCGCGTCAACGATAAGCTGACGCGGAGATAGGCACCATTGCCGGATCGAATGGGCACGCCGTTGTGCCGCAGGATCGAATATTATGACTCGATTATAGATCGCTCTAAGATATATGTCAACTATATTGACATCAGTTGCGGTATTGCTTCATAATACAGCGAGAAGGTTCGCAAACACGCGCCATAATGAAACGACTATATGTCATATTCCATTACATCCTTGCCTCTGCAAACGTGAAATGAACGCCCAAGCCCAGCCAAGCGAGGTGATGATCGTTGAAAGCCATTCTTTTGCTTGAACAAGGAAAGTCCTCGGATGCCGCGCGCAGCCTGCGGCAGTGCTGCGAATCGCTGCACCGGGCGGAGCGCGCGGAAGAAGCCAAGCGTCTCGTCGGGAGCGTCGACGCGGTCGTGCTGCACGCGCCGGCCGATGCGATGCAGGAGTGGCAGTCCGCGATAGCCGGCATGCGCCGGCTTCCGACGCTGTGGCTCTGCCCGGATGCCGCGGTGCCGAAGGAGCCCGATTGGGGCTTCGCGTTGGACGGCATCCTCTTCGGTTCCATGAACGCCCTGGAGATGGACGTGGCGCTGAAATGGGGGCAGCGCGCGTTCCAACAACGCAAACGCTGGGCGGAGGAGCGCGAGCAGCTGTTGCAGCGGCTCGAAGAGCGCAAATGGATCGATCAGGCGAAGGCGGTGCTGTGCGAGATCAAAGGGATCACCGAAGCGGAAGCGTATGACTTCCTGCGCAAGCAGGCGATGAACGAACGCAAGCGGATCGGGGATGTATCGGCCTCCATCGTGAAAGTCTACCAGCTCATCCACGGTTGAACGCGATTCGAACGGCCGGCAAAATTTTCTTCGGCTATCCGCGTCAGGAATATTGACATCAGAATTCCCTTCCCCCTATAATGCAAACTAAGATCACAAAGTCGTGTATCGAACGATGAACCGGTCCGCACACCGACGTGCGGCCGATGGCGACGAGGCCGTATTGCAGTCCATGGACTGCGGTGCGGCCTTTTATTGCGTAATGCCCTTAGGAGCAGCGGCCGTCCGGGCACGCGAGCTTGCGAAAGTCCCGATTTGCCAGCCTGCGGATCCCGGCTTGCCGCCAGCAAGAACAGCGAGAAAAACAGAACGAGAGAGAGAAGAGCGATCCCAACCATGGAGAGGAGTTTTTCATTATGATGGACCGTAAAAGTTTTCTGAAGAGCGGGCACGGCCCCTCGCTGCTGAGCGCATTCCTGTATTTCGATCTGAGCTTCATGGTATGGTCCCTGCTCGGCCCGCTGGCCGTGGTCATCATGGCCGATTATCCGATGGACGCCGCGCAAAAAGCCAATCTGGTCGCCCTGCCCGTCCTGGGCGGCTCCGTGCTTCGGCTCGTGCTCGGCTATCTGACGGACGTGATCGGCCCGAAACGCACCGGGCAGATCGGACTGATCCTGACGATGGTGCCCCTCATCTGGGGCTGGAAATTCGTCGACTCGCTGAACGAGCTGTATATCGTCGCGCTGATGCTGGGTATCGCCGGCGCTTCCTTCGCCGCCGCCCTGCCGCTTGCCAGCCGCTGGTATCCGCCGAAATACCAAGGCCTCGCCATGGGGATCGCGGGAGCCGGCAACAGCGGCACCGTGTTCTCGACGCTGTTCGCGAACCGGATCGCCCAGCATTTCGGCACCTGGCATGTCGTGTTCGGCTTGGCGCTCATCCCGATCGCGCTCGTCTTCGTCGCCTTCACCGTCCTCGCGAAGGACAGCCCGAACCAACCCGCGCCGCGCAAGCTCTCCGATTACGGCTCCGTGCTGAAGCAGCGCGACACGTGGATGTTCTGCATCTTCTACGGCGTCACGTTCGGCGGCTTCGTCGGCATGTCCAACTACCTCACCATCTTCTTCAATACGCAATACGGCCTCAGCCCCGTACGGGCGGCCGATTTCACCACCCTCTGCGTCATCGCCGGCAGCTTCTTCCGTCCCGTGGGCGGCTGGCTGGCCGACCGGATCGGCGGCATCCGCATGCTCATGCTGCTGTACGGCATCGTCGCCGTCATGATGGCGTGCATCTCGTCGCTCCCCGCGCTGCCGGTCATGCTCGTCCTCCTGTTCGTCGGCATGATGGCGCTCGGCATGGGCAACGGCTCCGTATTCCAGCTCGTCCCGCTCCGCTTCCGGAACGAGATCGGCATCGTCACGGGCATCGTCGGCGCCGCGGGCGGACTCGGCGGCTACTTCCTGCCGAAGGTCCTCGGCAACCTGAAGCAGTCCACCGGCTCGTACATGCCCGGCTTCCTGATCATCAGCGGCGTGGCGGCGGTCTGCGTCGCGCTGATCTTCCTGATCCAAGGCTCGTGGAAACGGTCCTGGATCGGCAGCGGCGGCAAAGCCCGCGTCGACGCTCCCGTGCAGGGAACCATCGCTTCGTAAACGCCTGCCGGAACTGCCGGCGCGATGGCTCCGTCTGCCCCGGGCGGGAGCTTCGACCCGCATAAACATGCAAAGCCCCTGATCCTTGAAGCCATGCGCTTCGGAACAGGGGCTTTCTTGGCTAAAACGGATTGCTATTCGGCCAATCATCCGGCAAACGCCACTCGCCGTTCACTGCCGCAGGCCATCATAGTCCCCGCGCAAACGCAGGAACCGTTCGTAGAGCTCCGGCGTGTTCAAGTTGACGAACGCCTCTTCTTCGTCCGGCTCAGCGCTAAGCTCGATCGACCGCAGCGCGCCGAGCAGCGGCATGACGCGCAGGTCGTGCTGCCGCAAGCGCCGCTCCAGCTCCTCGCGCGCGCTCGTATGGTAGAGCGCATGGAAGGGCTGGCCCGCCGTGCGGATTAGCTGCGGCAAACGGGCCGAGTCCGGGGACGAAGCCGGGGATTCACCGGCATCTGTACGGCTGGCGCCGCCGTTATCCGATCGGCCCGCGGCCTCGTCGAATCTTCCCCCTTCTCCGGCTGCCCGCAGCATCCGCGCGTACAACGACGCCGAGATCGCCGGCATGTCGCAGGCCATCGCGAATGCGTAGCCGGGCTCCGGCATCGCGCCGAGCGCGGCATGAAGCCCCGCAAGCGGACCGCTGCCGGGGAAGCGGTCGACCGCAAACGCGAGATCGCCCGGCAGCTCCCGCAGCCGCGCGCGATACTCCGCTCCCCGCGCTTCCGTGCCGCAAGCGACAATGACGCGCGTCATTCCCAGCGCCAGCATCCGCTCCGCCAAGCGCCGCAGAAGCGGCTTGCCGTCCACCGGCAGCAGCGCTTTGTTCCGTCCCATGCGCGCGCTCCGTCCGCCTGCCAGGATGATACCGGACTGTCCGGCCGCCAGCTTGCGCTCGTCTTCCATTCGTTCGCCCTCCTTCCGTCCGATTCGCTCGTCCAAGCTGTTTCTTCCAGTATAGAGGCCGGTGAAAGGATTGTGAAGGAAGCCTGTCCGCAGCCGCGCGCCGGCGGCGAAAATCGGATGCGGCCATACAAAAAAGACCGCCCCGGCAAGGGACGGCCTCCTTAACATCAAGCCTTCGGATCGAACGAGCTCTTCAGCGAGACGACGCGGTTGAATACGACGAGTTCCGGACTCGTATGCTTCGGATCGACGTTGAAGTAGCCGTGGCGGAAGAACTGGAATTTGTCCTGCCCCTTCGCTTCCTTCATGTTCGGCTCGACGAAGCCTTGCAGCGTCGTCAGCGATTCCGGGTTGATGCGATCGAGGAACTCCTTGTCGGAATCGCCTTCCTCGTCCAGCAGCAGCGGCTCGAACAGGCGGAATTCCGCCGGAACGGCCTGCGACGCGTCCACCCAGTGGATCGTGCCCTTGACCTTGCGGCCGGTGAAGCCGGAACCGCTCTTCGTCTCGGGATCGTAGGTGCAGCGAAGCTCGACGACATTGCCGTTCGCGTCCTTGACGACCTCTTCGCACTTGATGAAGTACGCGTTCTTCAGGCGCACCTCGTTGCCCGGGAACAAGCGGAAGTACTTGCTCGGCGGGTTCTCCATGAAGTCGTCCTGCTCGATGTAGATCTCGCGCGAGAACGGGATTTGGCGGATGCCCATCGCTTCGTTCTCGGCATTGTTCTCGGCGTCCAGCAGCTCCGATTGCCCTTCCGGGTAATTGGTGATGACGACCTTCAGCGGCTGCAGCACGGCCATCGTCCGCGGCGCCTTCAGCTTCAAGTCCTCGCGGATGAAAAATTCCAGCATGCGTTCGTCCACCACGCTGTAGGCGCGGGACACGCCGATCTCGCGGCAGAAGGCGCGGAGCGCTTCCGGCGTGAAGCCTTTGCGGCGCAGGCCGCTGATCGTCGGCATGCGCGGATCGTCCCAGCTCTCGACTACACCCTTATCGACCAGCATTTTCAGGTACCGCTTGCTCATGATCGTATTCGTCACGTTCAGGCGGGCAAACTCGTATTGATGCGGCTTGTCCGCCATCTCGCACTCTTCGATGACCCAGTCGTAGAGCGGACGGTGGTCTTCGAATTCCAGCGTGCAGATGGAATGCGTCACGCCTTCGATGGCGTCGCCGATCGGATGCGCGTAATCGTACATCGGATAGATGCACCACGCATTCCCGGTCCGGTGATGATGGGCATGGGCGATGCGGTACAGCGCCGGGTCGCGCAGGTTGATGTTCGGCGACGCCATGTCGATCTTGGCGCGAAGGACGCGCTCGCCGTCCTTGAATTCGCCGGCGCGCATGCGGGCGAACAGGTCCAGGTTCTCCTCGACGCCGCGGTCGCGGTGAGGGCTGTTCTGGCCGGGCTGCGTCAGGGTACCGCGCATTTCGCGCATTTGCTCGGCGGACAAGTCGTCGACGTAAGCCTTGCCCTTCTGGATGAGCAGCACGGCGCGCTGATACATTTCTTCGAAATAATCGGAGGCGAACCGCAGGTCGTCCCACTCGAACCCGAGCCAACGGACGTCCTCCTGGATCGCTTCCACGTACTCGGTATCTTCTTTCACGGGATTCGTGTCGTCGAAGCGCAAATTAGTTTTGCCCTTGAATTCGTCGGCCAGCTCGAAATTAAGCGTGATCGACTTCGCGTGCCCGATGTGCAGGTAGCCGTTCGGCTCCGGCGGAAAACGGGTGACGATCTCGGCGACCTTGCCCGACTGCAGGTCGTCGCTCACGATGTTCTTGATAAAGTTAGAGGATGATGCCTTATTCTCCATAACGACCAACCTTTCCCACCTGAAATTCTTATCCTACTATTGTACACAATTTCGGACGCCTTTATAAATAGCAATCTTGCGCGATGCTAGAATAAATCGCCATCTTGACATCCGCCGCTCAAAATATATACTTAGGTTAGCTAATAAAATTAAAAGCACAAAGGAGCAAGACGCCATGCAGGACGACCACAATCCACCTCCTCCGGCCGCGCACGAGCTCATTCGCTCGCTGCGGCTGCTGCGGCAGCTGCCATGGAACGGCCGCAGCCCCATCGAGAACTGCACGCCCGCCGAGACGATGACCCTGTTCAGCATCCGCAGGGCGACGACCGAGAATCCCGCCGGCGTCAAAGCCTCGGAGCTCAGCGGCATGCTGAACGTCGCGTCCCCGACCGTCACGCAGAGCGTCAACATGCTCGTCGCCAAAGGGCTGCTTCAGCGGAACGCGGATCCGAACGACCGCCGGGCATCCCTCATCACGCTGACGGACGAAGGCGAGCGGCTCACCGGGCAGGCGCATGCGGCGATGCAGGCGCGCATGTCCGCGCTCGTCGCGCATCTCGGCGGGGACCGGGTGCATCAGCTGGTCAAACTGCTGGACGAAGTGAACGCGTTTTACCAAACCCTGGACGGGGGTTCCGAATCCGGAGGCGGCCCCGGCTGCGGGCCGGGGGCAAGCCCCTCTACTACGACCAAAGAAGGTGAATAAGTCGTCATGATCAAGTTGCTGCGCATGTTGAAGCCTTACCGGCTGCTCGTTTCATTCGTCCTGTTGTTCGTGCTGCTGCAATCCTTATCGGATCTCTACCTCCCCACCCTGCTCGCGGACATCGTCGACAAAGGCGTCGTCGCGGGCGACAATCCTTACATCTGGCGCATCGGCGGCTTCATGCTGCTCATCGCGCTCGCCGGCGGAATCTGCTCCATCGGCGCCAGCTTCCTCTCCGCCAAGTCGGCCGGCGGCTTCGGCCGCGACCTGCGCAGCCGCGTGTTCGCGCATGTCGAGAAATACTCCCTGCACGAATTCGATCAAATCGGCACGGCCTCGCTCATTACGCGGACGACCAACGACATCACGCAGGTGCAGCAGGTGCTCATGATGATGATGCGGGTCATGGTCATGGCCCCGATGATGTGCTTCGGCGGCATCGTCATGGCGCTCTACAAAGACGCCCATCTCTCGCTCGTCATCATCGCGATCGTGCCGCTGCTCGCGCTGATCATCTTCCTCATCGTAAGCCGCGGCGTGCCGCTGTTCAAGGTCATGCAGGTCAAGATCGACAAGCTGAACCTCGTGCTCCGCGAGAACCTGACCGGCATTCGCGTCATCCGTTCCTTCAACCGCACGAAGCATGAGCAGGGCCGCTTCAACGACGCCAACCTCGATTTGACGGACACGGCGATCAAGGTCAACCGCATCATGGCTTCGCTGATGCCGATCATGATGCTCGTGCTGAACTTCGCCAGCTTGTTCATCGTCTGGTACGGCGGGCTGCGCATCGACGGCGGCAACATGGAGGTCGGCGACCTGATGGCCTTCATCCAATACGCGTGGCAGATCATGTTCGCGCTTATCTTCGCGTCCATGATGTTCGTCATGATCCCGCGCGCCTCCGCGTCCGCTACCCGGATCAACGACGTGCTGAACACGGTGCCGGACATCTACGACCCTGCGCGCGCGTCCGCCGGGCGCGCGTCCGCGAAGGCCGAGCTGGCGTTCAACGACGTCTCCTTCCATTACCCGGGCGCCGAGATGCCCGCGCTTTCCGGGATCTCGTTCACGGCGGGGGCCGGCGAAGTCACGGCCATCATCGGCGGCACGGGCTCCGGCAAATCGACGCTGATCAACCTGATTCCGCGCTTCTACGACGTCTCGGGCGGCAGCATTACGATCGGCGGCACGGACATACGGGAGATGACGCAGGAAGAGCTGCGTTCCCGCATCGGACTCGTGCCGCAGAAGGCCGTGCTCTTCACGGGCACGATCGCCGACAACATCCGCTTCGGCAAATCGGACGCGTCGGACGAGGAGGTTCGCCATGCGGCCGTCGTGGCGCAGGCGTACGATTTCGTCACCGAGATGAAGGACGGCTTCGATTCACCGATCGCGCAGGGCGGCACGAACGTATCCGGCGGCCAGAAGCAGCGGCTGTCCATCGCCCGGGCGCTCGTCCGCAAGCCGTCCATCTATCTGTTCGACGACAGCTTCTCGGCGCTCGACTTCAAGACCGACGCCAAGCTCCGCGCCGCGCTGCGTTCCGAGACGACGGACGCGACCGTCCTTATCGTCGCGCAGCGGGTCAGCACCGTCATGGACGCGGACCGCATCATCGTGCTCGATGACGGCCAAGTATCCGCGATCGGTACGCACCGCGAGCTGCTGCAATCGTCCACCGTCTACCGCGAAATCGTGACGTCACAGCTGTCAGAGGAGGAGATCGCATGAGCGAACAACAGAAAGGCCCCACGGGCGGCGGTCCCGGCGGTCCGGGCCAGCGGCCGAGCGGACCCGCGCCGGGCAATTTCGGCTTCGGCCCCGGACGCGGCGGCCCGGGCGCCATGGGCATGCCGGTGCAGAAAGCGAAGGATTTCAAAGGCACGCTCCGCCGTTTGACCGGCTACCTGCGGCCGCACCGCACCGCGCTGCTGATCGTGCTGCTGACGGCCGTGCTCAGCACGGTGTTCTCGATCCTCGGCCCGAAAATCATGGGCAAGGCGACGACGGAGCTGTTCAACGGCATCGTCGGGAAGGTGCAGGGAACGCCCGGAGCGGCCATCGATTTCGGCTATATCTGGCAGATTCTCGCCGTGCTCGGCGTGCTCTACATCATCAGCGCCTTGTTCAGCTTCATCCAGCAGTACGTCATGGCGAGCGTCGCGCAGAAGACCGTTTACGACCTGCGCAAGGACGTCAATGAAAAGCTGGAGCGGCTGCCGCTCAAGTTCTTCGACTCCCGCACGCACGGGGAAATCCTGAGCCGCGCCGTCAACGACGTCGACAACATCAGCGGCACGCTGCAGCAGAGCTTGACGCAGTTCATCACGTCGTTCGTCACCCTCGTCGGCGTCATCGTCATGATGCTGACGATCAGCCCGCTCATGACGCTCATCACGGTCGTGACGCTGCCGCTCAGCTTCGTCGCGATCAAGATGATCGCGAAGCGCTCGCAGCTGTACTTCAAGGGCCAACAGAAGGCGCTCGGCGAGCTGAACGGCCACGTCGAGGAAATGTACACCGGCCATAACATCGTCAAAGCGTTCGGCCACGAGAAAAAATCCGTCGCCAAGTTCAACGAAGCGAACGAGCGGCTGTACGAATCCGGCTGGCGCGCGCAGTTCGTCTCCGGGATGATCATGCCGATCATGGGCTTCATCGGCAATATCGGTTACGTGCTCGTCAGCGTCGCCGGCGGCCTGCTCGTGCTGCACAAATCGATTACGATCGGCGACGTGCAGGCGTTCATCTCCTACTCGCGCCAATTCGCGATGCCGATCACGCAGACGGCGCAGATCGCCAACATCATCCAGTCGACGATCGCTTCCGCGGAGCGGATCTTCGAACTGCTGGACGAGGAAGAGGAAGTGCCCGAAGCGGCGAATCCGACCGCGCTTGCCGCCCCCGCCAAGGAATCCGTGCCGGGCAAAACCGCCAAGGTACGCGGCAACGTGAGCTTCAATCACGTGAAGTTCCGCTACAAGGACGACGCGCCGCTCATCGAGGACATGGACATTCACGTGCAGTCCGGCCAGATGATCGCCATCGTCGGACCGACGGGCGCCGGCAAGACCACGCTCATCAACCTGCTCATGCGCTTCTATGAGCTCAGCGGCGGCAGCATCACGATCGACGGCGCGAGCCTGACGGACCTGAAGCGCGGCGACCTGCGCAGCCTGTTCGGCATGGTGCTGCAGGATACGTGGCTATTCAACGGCACGATCCGCGACAACATCGCCTACGGCCGCAGCGGCGCGACGGAGGACGAAGTCGTGGCCGCGGCCCGCGCGGCGTACGCGGACCATTTCATCCGTACGCTGCCGGACGGCTACGATACGATCCTGAACGAGGAAGCATCCAACATCTCGCAGGGACAGAAGCAGCTGCTGACCATCGCCCGCGCCATCCTGGCGGATCCGGCGATCCTGATCCTCGACGAGGCGACGAGCAGCGTCGACACGCGGACCGAGATCCATATCCAGCGCGCCATGAGCGAGCTGATGGAAGGCCGCACGAGCTTCGTCATCGCGCACCGGCTGTCCACCATCCGCGACGCGGACCTGATCCTCGTCATGAACCACGGCACCGTCATCGAGCAGGGCACGCACGAAGGCCTGCTCGCCGCGGGCGGCTTCTACGCCGACCTGTACGAGAGCCAGTTCAGCACGCAGAAGCGGACGCAGGACGTGAGCTAGCGTTCCGGCCGCGGAGGCGGAGGCGCCGAGGATTGTCGTCGGCAGACTGCCGGCGGCGTTCCGCGTCTGCTCTGTCCGGCGCCAAGCCGCGCCGGGCAGCGAAGCGCGCGGTAACCGTCTGCCTATTGCAAAGGTGCTCGTTCATCCGCATAAAGTCGAAAAGCCCTCCGGCATCGGAGGGCTTTTCGACTTTTATAAAAATTCCGCGCAAACGACGATTTCTCCCGCTCTCAAAGCAGAAGAAGTTGTTCCACGTGCCCATGAACGTGAAGATGCCGAGCGTTGCGAGCGCCGGGTAGAGCAAAGGCGACACGATGGATTTCAGTACTTTCAGATGCCCTTGCCCCGTCGATCAAGCAGGACTCGATGATATCGCTCGGGATCGTGGCGATGAATTGCCGCAAGAGGAAGCAGCCGAACGCGCCCGTGAGGCCCGGCACGCCGCTCGTCGTGACCAACAGCGAGGAACTGCGCACCGTCCAGATCGGCCTGAGCTCCTTCCAGACCCAGTACGGCACCGCAGACTGGGGGGCCATGATGGCCGCCGCGACGCTCGTCAGCGCGCCGGTGCTGATCGTGTTCTTCTTCGCGCAGAAGTATTTCATCGAAGGGATCACGATGACGGGCATCAAAGGGTAACGACTTGCGCGAACGCACAAAGGGCGTTTCCGGCCATCGGCTTGAGTGGCGGCGGAAACGCCCTTTTTGTATGCTTTCGCGTGCGGCGGTTATTCCGGCGGTAATTCGGAAACTTCGGGGCGTCCTGTCGGCGTTATCGGCCGGGCGGTCATTAGCGTGAAGCTTGCCGCTCCGGTTGGTCGCCGACTATCGCGGCCGCCGGACTGAGCAGATTAATACGGCACGGTTTGCCGCCGGTTAGCGACCGCCTACCGTGCCAAGCCGCGCGAACCGGTCCGGCGCGAAGCTCGTCGCCGCTTCCAGGTGCGGCTGCTCGCCGCGCAGCAGGCTGCCGACCATCGCGGCCGTCGCCGGGCCGAGCAGGATGCCGTTGCGATAGTGACCGGCCGCGAGCAGCACCTCCGGCCGGCCGGGAACGGCGCCGATGAGCGGCCGTCCGTCGACCGTCGCGGGGCGCAGTCCCGCCCACGTCATCGCGGGCGCGCGCCCGTCCAGAAACGGGAATACCCGCGGCGTCCAGCGGGTCAGCCGGCCGATCCCTCGCGCCGTGACGGAGGCGTCGTAGCCGGCCGCGTCCTCGGAGGCGCCGCAGACGAGGCGGCCATCCCGTTTCTGCACCCAATAGGCTTGGCTGGAAAACACCATGTGCCGAACGAATTCGCTGTCCGCGCCGCTGCCGACGGCGCCGGTCTCCGAACCGCCCGAAAGGTCGAACGCGCAAATCTGCCCCCGTATCGGATGCACCGGGATCGGAAAGCCGCACAGCTCCGCGTAGGCGCCCGCCCACGCACCGGCGCAAACGACGAGCGCGTCTCCGCCGACCCGTCCGTATGCGGCCGTCTCGACGGCAGGAGCCGCGCCGCCGACCGGGTCGCGAGGCGCCGCGATGCTGCCCGCATGCTCGAGGAGGCGCACGCCGAGCCTGCGGCAGGCCGCTTCCAGCGCGGCCACCAGCTTCGGCGCATGCACGTGCGACTCGCCGGGACAGTAGAGCGCGGCCACCGCGCCCGGATGCAGCCTCGGCTCCATCTCGCGCAGCCGTCCCGGACCGACCAGCTCCGCATTCGCTCCGAATCGCCGCTGCCAGGCCAATCGAGCCTGGAGCGGCTGCAGATCCGCCTCGTGCAGCGCGACCGTCAAGCTGCCGGCGGCGGTCAGCTCCGCGCATAAGCCGGAGATTTCTTCGATCCGGCTCACCCATTCGGCGTAGCGGCGCAAACTGTTCAGGCACAGCCGGAAGAACGCATCCGGCTGCTCGCCGTTCTCCGTGAACGGCGCGAGCATGCCGGCCGCCGCCCCGGAAGCTTGGCCCCCGACGCGTCCCGGCTCCACGACGGTGACGGCGTCGCCGGCGAGCGCGGCCTCGAACGCGCAGGACAAGCCGATGATGCCGCCGCCGAGGACGACGATCGACCGGCTCATCGCGAGCCGCCCTTCGGCCCGGCCAAGCCGCCTCGCGCTTCCGGCCGAGAAACGATCGAATCCGCCGCTTGCCTGCACGGAGCCGCTTCAGCCGACGCGCCGCCGCACAACACGAAGATCGACCGGCTCATCGCGTTCCGCTTTCCGGCCAGTCAGAACCGTCGCCCGCTTTCGCCCGCGAACCGGCCGGACCCGCCGCTTGCCGGCCGTGAGCAGCTTCGGCATTCGAGACGCCGTAGGCCGCCGCGTAGCGCCCTTCCCCGTTCCCGCCCGGCAGCACCGATACGCCCTCCGTCTCGCTGCTGGCCGACGCGTAGCGCCGCTTCGGAATGCGGCCCGACAGATACGACAGCCGCCCCGCTTCGACGGCGAGCCGCATCGCCCGCGCCATGCCGACGGGATCCAACGCCTTGGCCACGGGCGTATTGACCAATATCCCCGAGGCGCCGAGCTCCATCGCCTGCACGATATCGGCCGCGGAGCCGATGCCCGCGTCCACGATGACCGGCACCCCGGCCTCCTCGGCGATGAGGCCGAGATTGTACGGATTCAGCAGGCCGAGCCCCGTGCCGATCGGCGCGCCGCCGGGCATGACGGCCGCCGCGCCGGCTTCCTCGAGCCTCCGACAGAGGATCGGATCGTCCGACGTATACGGCAGCACGACGAAGCCTTCCCGCACCAGCCGTTCCGTCGCCCGCAGCGTCTCGATCGGATCCGGCAGCAGCGTGCGCGGATGCGCGCTGATCTCGACTTTGATCCAGTCGCTCAAGCCCGCCGCCCGCGCCAGCTTGGCGATCCGCACGGCTTCGTCGGCGTTGCCCGCGCCGGACGTGTTCGGCAGATACGTATAGCCGCTGCCGTCCATATGCTGCAGGATGGCGTCATCCTCGGCATAATCCAGATTGACGCGGCGCACCGCGAACGTCACGACCTCCGCCGCCGACGCTTCGAGCGCCATCCGGAATACCGCCGGACTCGGAAACCGCCCCGTGCCGAGGAAGAAACGGGACCGCAAGCTTTTCCCGCCGATAATCAGCTCGTCCCCGATGCCGTCGTGCGCCTGGCCTTCCATAGTCGCCATCTTGTCAGCCTCCCCCCACGAAATGAACCAGCTCCAGCGACGCGCCGTCCGCAATCGCGGCGGTTGCCCACGCTTCGCGGGCGACGATCTCGCCGTTCAGCTCGACGACCAGGCTTTTGCCGGCCAGGCCGAGCGACTCCACGAGCGCGCCGACCGTTCGGGCGGACGTTCGTTCGCGGCGACCGTTGACGGTGATCGCGATAGACCCCGGCTCGCCGCCGGCCCGGGCGGCATCGAGCTTTGCCCGGAATGCCCGGCAAACCTCCGCCGGCCGCTCGCTGCCCACGATCGCGGACACCGCGCAGATCCGCGTCGCCCCGGCCGCCAACACCTCGCCGGCATTGGCGAGCGTGATGCCGCCGATGGCGACCCACGGGATCGACACGTTCGCGGCGGCCTCCCGTACGTATGCCGTCGTGACCGCCGCTCTGCCCGGCTTCGTGCCCGTCGGGTACACCGGACCGACCCCGATATAGTCGGCGCCTCCCCGCTCGGCCGCCAGCGCCTGCGCCAGGTTATGCGTCGAGATGCCGATAATCGCGTCCGGCCCCAGAATCCGCCGCGCCTCCGCAAGCGGCAGGTCGTCCTGGCCGATATGCGCACCGTCCGCGCCAGCCGCGAGCGCAACGTCGATATGATCATTGACGATAAGCGGCACGCCGTACCGCGCCGTCAGCTCGCGCAGCGCCCGGGCGTCGCGCAGCAGCGCCTCCTTCGGGGCGTCCTTCGCCCGCAGCTGCACGATGTCGGCGCCGCCGAGGATCGCCTGCTCCATGACCTCCAGCAGGTCCCGCCCGGGATGGTAGTTCGCCGCCGTGATGGCGTACAGCTTGAAATCCCGCCAGTTTCGTTTCTCCATGCTTCTTCTCCTCTCGCTTGTGCCGCTTCCGAAGCTGGCGACGCCTCCCCTCCGGAAGGCGCAAGGGCACCATTCCGCGGAATCCGCCGCCCGTCTACGAATAAATCGATCCGCCGCCCGAGCGGAACGCGCTCGCCTGCTCCTTCATGCCCGCTTCGACCGCTTCCTGCGTCTCGAGCCCGTTCGCCTCCGCGTAATCGCGGATGTCCTGCGTAATGCGCATGCTGCAGAACTTCGGCCCGCACATCGAGCAGAAATGCGCCGACTTCGCCGCCTCCGCGGGCAGCGTCTCGTCGTGGTACGCCATCGCCCGCTCGGGATCGAGCGACAGATGAAACTGGTCCTTCCAGCGGAACTCGAACCGCGCCTTCGACAGCGCGTCGTCGCGCAGCCTGGCGCGCGGATGGCCTTTGGCCAAGTCGGCGGCGTGGGCGGCGATCTTGTACGCGATGACGCCTTCCTTCACGTCCTCCTTGTTCGGCAGCCCGAGATGCTCCTTCGGCGTCACGTAACAGAGCATCGCCGTCCCGAACCAGCCGATCATCGCGGCCCCGATCGCCGACGTGATATGGTCGTAGCCCGGGGCGATGTCCGTCGTCAGCGGGCCGAGCGTGTAGAACGGCGCTTCCTTGCACACCTCCAGCTGGCGGTCCATGTTTTCCTTGATCAGGTGCATCGGCACGTGGCCCGGTCCCTCGATCATGACCTGCACGTCATGCTTCCATGCGATATGCGTCAGCTCGCCGAGCGTGTCCAGTTCGCCGAACTGCGCCTCGTCGTTGGCATCGGCGATCGACCCCGGACGCAGACCGTCGCCCAAGGAGAAGGCCACGTCGTACCGCTTCATGATCTCGCAGATGTCCTCGAAATGCGTATACAGGAAGTTCTCCTTGTGATGCGCCAGGCACCATGCCGCCATGATCGAGCCGCCGCGGGAAACGATGCCCGTGACGCGCTTTGCCGTCAGCGGGATATAGCGAAGCAGCACCCCCGCATGAATCGTGAAATAATCCACCCCCTGCTCCGCCTGCTCGATCAGCGTGTCGCGGTACACCTCCCAGGTCAGGTCCTCCGCCTTGCCGTCGACCTTCTCGAGCGCCTGGTAGATCGGCACCGTCCCGACGGGAACGGGGGAATTGCGGACGATCCATTCGCGCGTCGTGTGGATGTTTTTGCCCGTGGACAGGTCCATGATCGTGTCCGCGCCCCAGCGCGTCGCCCACGTCATCTTCTCGACCTCTTCCTCGATCGAGGAGGCGACCGCGGAATTGCCGATGTTCGCGTTGATCTTCACGTGAAAATGCCTGCCGATGATCATCGGCTCGCTCTCCGGATGGTTGATATTCGCGGGAATGATCGCGCGCCCGGCCGCCACTTCCGCGCGCACGAATTCCGGCTCCATCCCTTCGCGGATCGCGATGAATTCCATCTCCGGCGTCACGACGCCCTGTCTCGCGTAGTGCAGCTGCGTCACGTTGCGGCCGTTTCGCGCCCGCAGCGGTTTCCGCGCAAGCCCCGGAAACACGTCCGCGCCCCGCTGCGACGCCGCAGCTTCGCTATGAAATCCGTTATCCAGCGGCACGATCGTACGTCCCTCGTACGCTTCCGTATCGCCGCGCTCCGCAATCCATCGCCCGCGCAGCGCAGGCAGCCCTTTCGTGACATCGGTCGCATGGCCGGCGTCCGTATACGGCCCGCTGGCATCGTAAACCGCTAGCGGCGCGTTCTCCGTCTCGCCGTTCTTTCCCGTCGTGGGCGTCAGCCCGATCTCCCTCATCGGCACCCGAATATCGGGACGGCTTCCTTCGGCGTACACTTTGCGGCTCCCCGGCAGCGGGGTCGTCATAATCGGCATCTCGCAAAACCTCCTCGTCTGGTTGGCGCCTTCGCCGCTTCCTCCCGCCGTCAGGCAGGGGAACGGAAGCGAAGTCGGAGCTGGAAAAACACTAGGAGGCCTGCAGAGCGCGGGATGCCGCACGGACCCCGTCATTGCAGGCGGGGCGCTCATGCCTTTCCCATCCGCTGCTTGCCGGAGCGCCAAGCCGCCGACGCCTCGCCGTCCTTGCGACGACGCGCGTGCCCTGCTTGGAATTCGCGGAGAAACGGCAGCCGACCGGCGGCTCCGTCCTCATCCGCAAAACAAAAAAACCGCTCCGGCGAAGGAGCGGCAAAATGTCGCGGTCGGCTGCCCGCGGCTTCCGGAACGCTGAGGTTCCTGGCGGCGGGCGGAGTCCGCGGCAGTCGGAGCGCGGCGATTGCACGCCGGAAGCTCTGACGCGCGAGACTCGAGGTCGCACGTACATTCCCACTTTCCTACGCTGGCATAACCCAGATCAGGTTCAAAGGGACCAAGGCATTCGCCTTATCTCAGCCCGTGCGGGCGCCCCTAGTGGATTTCCTGTCAAGACTATACCCCCCCAGGGAAAAGTTGTCAACCGGTTGGGACGGGCAGGAAGAAAAAGGATTGACAGTCGGCACTTTCTGCCTCTATACTTACTTTAAATAATAAAGTACATTACTTTATGTAATTAATTATCGGAGGTTTTGTCCATGTCCACGTCCAAATGGCAAGTCGATGTCGCGCACAGCAGCGTAGATTTTACGATCAAACACATGATGATTGCGAAAGTCAAAGGCGCGTTCCATGAATTCAGCGCGGAAATCGAAGCGGATCCGAGCGACCTGACGACGGCGAACATTCAGTTCAACGTGGTGCTGAACAGCATCGATACGCGCAACGCGGACCGGGACAATCACCTTCGCACCGGCGATTTCTTCGATATCGAGCACTATCCGACGCTTTCCTTCCAATCGACCTCCATCCGCCGGACGGGCGACGGCGAATACGACGTGACCGGCGATCTGCATCTTCACGGCCTGACGCGTCCGGAAACGTTCCATGTCGCGTACGAAGGCAGCGGCAAGGATCCTTGGGGCAACGAGAAAGTCGGCTTCAGCGCCAAAGGCGCCATCAGCCGCAGCAGCTACGGCCTGACGTACAATGCCGTCCTCGAGACGGGCGGCGTCCTCATCGGCGACGACGTGAAATTCACGATCGAGCTGGAAGCCGTGAAAGCGAACTGACCGATCGCATAACGAAGGGCTCCCGTTGACGGGAGCCTTTTTTGCTTTGTTCGCACACGGCGAAACCGGCTGCCCTATTGCGATCATGTCGAGACCTTCGCCGCAATCCGAACCGAACGCACCCACGGAATCCGGCAAAAACGGATCGTTAAACGGAGGAATGTCACGTCGCCGTTTCCCATAAAATAGTAAAGTTACAGTTCAGCGCATGCCGTCTCCTGCGGCCGGCGCAAAACGGCGGGAGTGAAACGCGACGGACACGGTGATCGTATTTCCCCACTGCGCGTGGGACAATTTCCAGTACGGGAGTTTGGTCGAAAGGCTTGGGCGGGGCCGGTCCGTCCTCTTCGTCACGGGCGCGCAGGCCATGACCGGCGCGCCCCGGGAGTACGGCACGATTACGCTTCAAGGCTTGAATGCCCTGGATTGGGCGCATACGGCGGTCGTCGCGACGCATCCGAGCTGGGCATACGAGATCGCCGGCCGGAAGCCGGCGGCCCTGATCGCGCTTACCCCCGCCGAGCTCGAGAACGGGGACGAATCGCATTCGCGGTGCCGAGACGCCTTGTGCGCGTCGGCAACGCTCGTGGTGGCGAGCTCGGAGCCGTTTTATTTCGAACAGTGGTTCAGGCGGGGAGGCGTCTTCCTGCAGGATGGCCTCGACACGGCTTCGGATCTCCTGGTCGATGCCGCGGTCAGCGATGCCGTCGCGGGCAAATCCGTGGATGCGCTCGCGAGGCTGCAGCTGCAGCGCCGAATGGACTTCCGCGCGGAACAGCTGCGCGCGCTGCGTCCTTCCGCGATGCAATATTTCTTCCAAGCGGTGTACGGCTATCTCCTCGGCAAGGGAGAGGAAGCGGAGCGATGGGCTCTCGATGCGTTCCATTTGGCGATTTTGACGGCCGAAGAAGGTGCCGTGCAGACGTATTTCCGCTTCCTCTCGGCCGTCCGGCTGCTGCGGGAACGCCCGGATGACGCCATTGCGACCTACGGCATCAGCATAGCGACCGACGAGGAACGATCCGCATTCGAGGAAATGTCCGCGCTGCGCGCTGCCGGAGAGACGCATCTGGCCGCGGCGCTGCTTTATCGGATGAACGACGATTTACGCCAGGCGTCGGCGCTGCTGAAGACGATGCTGGAAGAAGCGACAGCAGGCGCGGAGCCAGCGGCATCGCCACCCGGCACGGAGCTTACTCGGAAGGAACTGGACGACGGCGCCTCCATGGCGGAAACGCCAGTGCGGGCACCCGCTACGTCCGATTCCGAGTCCGTTCCGCATGCCCGTCCGCTTGGTCGGCTCCCGAACGGACCGGCGGCTGCCGCACGCGCGACCGGCCTGCTGATCGAGTCGCATGAACGCAGCGGACGTCCGGGAGCGGCGCTCGCGCTGCTGGAGCCGCCGCGCACCGTGAAGGAGCGGCTGCGGCGAAACCTGTTGGAGGGGCGCGCTTGGGTCATGGAGGGAAGGCGGCATGACGCCGTGCGGGCGCTGCTTCAAGCGGCCATGACCGGCCTCGAGCCGCTGCATGTCATTGCCGAGATCGCATCCGTCGACGCGAAGGCGAAGCGAATGGCAGAGGGGGATTTCTCTTGAGCGTGCTGCGCAAGGCAAGCGGCAACAAGCTGACCGCCATGATGCAGGTCCGCAACGAAGCCGGCCGGTATCTCGAGGCGGCGCTGGCGGACTTGTCCGGCTTCGTCGACGAGATCGTCATCGTGGACGATGCCAGCGAGGACGAGACGCCGGACATCTGCCGGTCCTTCCCGAAGGTCGTCCGGCTCGTGCAGGTGCCGACGCCGCTGTTCGGGCAGGAGGGACGGCTGCGGCAGCTGCTCTGGCAGGAAGCGCTGCGGACGGAACCGGATTGGCTGCTGTCCATCGACGCGGACGAGTTTTTCGAACGCAAGGCGAAGACGCGGATTCGGACGCTCATCGACCAGGACCGGTACGATTGGGTTTCTTTTCGCATGTACGATTTCTGGGGCTCGCTCGCGTATTATCGCGATGACGATTTGTGGCAGCTGCACAGGCGGCATACGATGATGCTTGTCCGCTATCTGCCGCTCTACTCCTACATCTATCCGGATTGGAATCATCACGTGCCGCGCCTGCCCTTGACCTGCGCCGCCCTGCAGGGATTTCAATCCGAGCTTCGGGTAAAGCATTACGGTTGGGCCGGCGACGAAGCCGCGCGGCGGGCCAAGTACGACCGTTACATGAAGCTGGATCCGGACGGCAAATGGGGCAGCTTGGCGCAGTATGCGTCCATCCTGGATCCCAGCCCCGCGCTCGTCCGCTGGCAGGAGGACGAGGAGGCGGGGACGACATGAGAACGGTGACGATCTTAACGCACAGCTATCTGAACGGCTATTCGGAGGGCGAACAATTCACGCGGCCCTTCGGCGGCGGCCTGGAGCGGTACATGCACGAGCTCTGCGCGGTCGTTCAAGCGAAGGGCTGGCGATCGGTCGTGCATCAGCTCTCCTACTACAGAGCCTTCGATACGGTCTACGAGGGTACCCGCGTGCGCGGCTATCCCTATGAGCTGAACGATATCGCCGGCGCCTTCGACCGCATGGCAGAGGATGCCGAAGGACTGATCGTTTACGCCAGCTGCATCTGGCATCCCATCGCCTACAAGCCCGGCAGCATCGGCATCTGCCACGGCATCAACTGGGATTGGCCCGACTTCGGCGACAAAGTCAAAAGCGGCGTCGCCTACATGATCCAGCTTGCCGTCGACGGGCTTGACCGGCTGGTGTCGGTGGATTCGCATTTCCAGACGTACTGCCGCGCGGTGTGCCAGTTCGACGATTCCGAGAAGCTCGTGCTGCTGCCGAACGCGGTGGATACGGCGTGGTTTTCGAAAGCGGACGACGGCGCGGAGCCGCCGGACAGCGGCCAGCTGCGCCTGCTCTTCCCCAGGCGCCTCAGCTACGAGCGCGGCATCGTGCCGATGATGCTGGCGACCGACCTGCTGCTCGAGGAATTTCCGACGCTTACGGTCGAGTTCGCGGGCGAGCTCGTGGAGCAGACGCCGGTGGCGGTCGCCTTCCACGCATGGCGTCAGTCGCATCCCCGGCCATCGCGCATCGTGCACAACACCTATGCGTTCCAAGCGGTACGCGACGCCTACCGGGCCGCCGACGTCGTCGTGATTCCGACGGTCTACTCGGAGGGAACCTCGCTGTCCTGCCTGGAGGCGATGAGCTGCGGCAGCGCCGTCGTCGCCACGAACGTCGGCGGCTTGAACGACCTCCTGACCGACGGCTTCAACGGCAGGCTCGTCGCGCCGACCGTTCAAGCGCTGCATGCCGCCGTCAAGGAGCTGCTCGAGGATGCCCCGCTTCGCGCGCGGTATGGCGAATACGCCCGGAAAACTGCCGCCGCGTTCGATCTGAAGCGTTGGCAGCGGCGGTGGACCGCGTTGCTGGAGGAACAGTTCGCGCGGATCGGGCAGTGAGCGGGCGTGAGCAGGTTGTGAGCGAGCTGTGAGCGGGTCGTGAGCGAGGTATGAGGTTAGGGGACAATGTGAAATGCAGGGCATGGCGTGAGGGCGGTGTTGCCGCAGCGAACACCTGCATGCTGGCAATGTAGCATGCAGGACATGGCGTGAAGGCGGTCTGCCGCAGCGAACACCTGCATGCTGGCAATGTGACATGGCGGACACGGTGTGCTCGCTCCCGCTCGATCCCCCACCAAACATCCGTGCGGCGCCGCCGCGCTTATCCGGGCGGCAGTACCGCCGTGCCGAGGATGAGCGGCAGCGCCGCTTCGCTGTAAAGCGCGGGCAGCTCCCCGCCCGCGCGCGCATCGCGCGCCGCTGCCGCGCCCGCTGCGGCAAGCCCCGCGGAGGCCGCGCGCCGCTGCCATGGGCGCGCGCCCTCCGCCGTCGCTGCGGCGAAGTCGGCCGCC